>NZ_CP151994.1:0-3957500 GCF_038593415.1 Lysinibacillus sp. FSL W7-1291 | reverse complement strand
GGAGGTCAGCGGTTCGATCCCGCTAGGCTCCACCAATCTTTGTTCTTTGAAAACTGGATAAAACGACATTGAAATTGTAACAAACACATTTATTTTTTAAGTTTTTTTATAGGCTTAATAACATTAGAAGGTTTCAAGACACGAGCAGTTCTAGGAAGCAATCGAGTGAATGAAGGAGCGTACTTGAGTACGTGACTGATTGAACGAGTGAAGCTGACAACGAAATGTGATGTGTATTGAAAGCCGTTAGGTTAAGTTATTAAGGGCGCACGGCGAATGCCTTGGCACTAGGAGCCGAAGAAGGACGGCACTAACACCGATATGCTTCGGGGAGCTGTAAGTGAGCTTTGATCCGGAGATTTCCGAATGGGGGAACCCACTACGTTTAATCGCGTAGTATCTTGACGTGAATACATAGCGTCTTGAAGGCAGACCCAGGGAACTGAAACATCTAAGTACCTGGAGGAAGAGAAAGAAAAATCGATTCCCTGAGTAGCGGCGAGCGAAACGGGAAGAGCCCAAACCAAGAGGCTTGCCTCTTGGGGTTGTAGGACACTCAATACGGAGTTACAAAAGAGCGAGTTAGATGAAGCGACTTGGAAAGGTCCGCCAGAGCAGGTAAAAGCCCTGTAGTCGAAAGTTCGTTCTCTCCTGAGTGGATCCTGAGTACGGCGGAACACGTGAAATTCCGTCGGAATCCGGGAGGACCATCTCCCAAGGCTAAATACTACCTAGTGACCGATAGTGAACCAGTACCGTGAGGGAAAGGTGAAAAGCACCCCGGAAGGGGAGTGAAAGAGATCCTGAAACCGTGTGCCTACAAGTAGTTAGAGCCCGTTAATGGGTGATAGCGTGCCTTTTGTAGAATGAACCGGCGAGTTACGATTACGTGCGAGGTTAAGCTTTAGAAGGCGGAGCCGCAGCGAAAGCGAGTCTGAATAGGGCGAAATAGTACGTGGTCGTAGACCCGAAACCAGGTGATCTACCCATGTCCAGGGTGAAGGTAAGGTAACACTTACTGGAGGCCCGAACCCACGCACGTTGAAAAGTGCGGGGATGAGGTGTGGGTAGCGGAGAAATTCCAATCGAACTTGGAGATAGCTGGTTCTCTCCGAAATAGCTTTAGGGCTAGCCTCGTGATGAGAATACTGGAGGTAGAGCACTGTTTGGACTAGGGGGCCATCCCGGTTTACCGAATTCAGACAAACTCCGAATGCCAGATATTTATACACGGGAGTCAGACTGCGAGTGATAAGATCCGTAGTCAAAAGGGAAACAGCCCAGACCACCAGCTAAGGTCCCAAAGTAATCGTTAAGTGGAAAAGGATGTGGCGTTGCACAGACAACCAGGATGTTGGCTTAGAAGCAGCCATCATTTAAAGAGTGCGTAATAGCTCACTGGTCGAGTGACGCTGCGCCGAAAATGTATCGGGGCTAAACGATTCACCGAAGCTGTGGATTGACATCTACGATGTCAGTGGTAGGAGAGCGTTCTAAGTGCGTTGAAGTCAGACCGGAAGGACTGGTGGAGCGCTTAGAAGTGAGAATGCCGGTATGAGTAGCGAAAGACGGGTGAGAATCCCGTCCACCGTATGACTAAGGTTTCCTGAGGAAGGCTCGTCCGCTCAGGGTTAGTCGGGACCTAAGCCGAGGCCGATAGGCGTAGGCGATGGACAACAGGTTGATATTCCTGTACCACCTCCTCACCGTTTGAGAAATGGGGGGACGCAGTAGGATAGGGTAAGCGCGCTGTTGGTTATGCGCGTCCAAGCAGTAAGGCGTGTGTGTAGGCAAATCCGCACACTGTAACGTTGAGCTGTGATGGCGAGTCCGTATGGACGAAGTTCCTGATTTCACACTGCCAAGAAAAGCCTCTATCGAGGTGAGAGGTGCCCGTACCGCAAACCGACACAGGTAGTCGAGGAGAGAATCCTAAGGTGTGCGAGAGAACTCTCGTTAAGGAACTCGGCAAAATGACCCCGTAACTTCGGGAGAAGGGGTGCTCTTGAGCGTGCAAGCGCATGAGAGCCGCAGTGAATAGGCCCAGGCGACTGTTTAGCAAAAACACAGGTCTCTGCAAAACCGTAAGGTGACGTATAGGGGCTGACGCCTGCCCGGTGCTGGAAGGTTAAGAGGAGTGGTTAGCGCAAGCGAAGCTGCGAATTGAAGCCCCAGTAAACGGCGGCCGTAACTATAACGGTCCTAAGGTAGCGAAATTCCTTGTCGGGTAAGTTCCGACCCGCACGAAAGGCGTAACGATCTGGGCACTGTCTCAACGAGAGACTCGGTGAAATTATAGTACCTGTGAAGATGCAGGTTACCCGCGACAGGACGGAAAGACCCCGTGGAGCTTTACTGTAGCCTGATATTGAATTTTGGTACAACTTGTACAGGATAGGTAGGAGCCAGAGATCTCGGAGCGCCAGCTTCGAAGGAGGCGTCGGTGGGATACTACCCTGGTTGTATTGAAATTCTAACCCATGCCCCTTAGCGGGGCAGGAGACAGTGTCAGGCGGACAGTTTGACTGGGGCGGTCGCCTCCTAAAAGGTAACGGAGGCGCCCAAAGGTTCCCTCAGAATGGTTGGAAATCATTCGTAGAGTGTAAAGGCACAAGGGAGCTTGACTGCGAGACCTACAAGTCGAGCAGGGTCGAAAGACGGGCTTAGTGATCCGGTGGTTCCGCATGGAAGGGCCATCGCTCAACGGATAAAAGCTACCCCGGGGATAACAGGCTTATCTCCCCCAAGAGTCCACATCGACGGGGAGGTTTGGCACCTCGATGTCGGCTCATCGCATCCTGGGGCTGTAGTCGGTCCCAAGGGTTGGGCTGTTCGCCCATTAAAGCGGTACGCGAGCTGGGTTCAGAACGTCGTGAGACAGTTCGGTCCCTATCCGTCGTGGGCGTAGGAAATTTGAGAGGAGCTGTCCTTAGTACGAGAGGACCGGGATGGACACACCGCTGGTGTACCAGTTGTCTTGCCAAAGGCATCGCTGGGTAGCTATGTGTGGACGGGATAAGTGCTGAAAGCATCTAAGCATGAAGCCCCCCTCAAGATGAGATTTCCCATTACGCAAGTAAGTAAGATCCCTCAAAGACGATGAGGTAGATAGGTTCGAGGTGGAAGTGTGGTGACACATGGAGCTGACGAATACTAATCGATCGAGGACTTAACCAAAAACGTTTGAACCATTCAATGAACCGTTTATCCAGTTTTGAAAGAATAATTTCTTTTATGAAGGGTTTCAAAATACGAGTAGTTCGAGGAAGCAATGGAGAGAGGAAAGGAGCGTACTCAAGTACGTGACTGACTGAAGGACAGAAGCTGACGAAGAAATGCGATGTATATTGAAAGCCGACCATAGTCTAGTGATGATGGCAAAGAGGTCACACCCGTTCCCATACCGAACACGGAAGTTAAGCTCTTTAGCGCCGATGGTAGTTGGGGGCTTCCCCCTGTGAGAGTAGGACGTCGCTAGGCAATTTAAAAAGTCATGGATATATTCCATGGCTTTTTTTGTTTTATGAAATATTCATAAAATGCTATAATAAATTAAATTATATACATATTGATTGATCTTGATTCATAGGAGGAATCAAAATGAGGCGTAACCTTTTTACGGCTATTTCGATCTTGAGTCTACTACTTATATTCTTTCTGTTTGGTTATGATTCAACGAAATGGTATGGAGGCTTTTTTACATTTCTCTATCAAGTCAATATGTTTATGCCCTTTATTTTAGGTGGTTTAGGCATTGTTAGTGCTCTCTTAGGCATTAAAGGCTATCGCATGGTTCTTGTTGTCCTTCATTCATTCCTACTATTATTATTTTTAGGTATCTATTTTAAAGCTTTTTATGGATTTAATGAACCTTAATTAAAACTGCGGATATGAATCTGCAGTTTTTTCTATTGAAAGAACCTCATTATATGTTCTTACATACTTCTTTAAGCAACAAAAGGTATAATGTAATACAAGTAGTAAATATGTAAAATGTGAAGTGGAAAGGAAGAAAAAGTTGGGGAAAAAGCAAATTTGGTATGAGGTACAAGAAAATGAGTCGATCGAGGATTGTTTAGCAAGAATGCAGCAGGATGGTTTCATGGCCATAGGGCGAAAAGAAGAGCCGCTTTTTCATATAGTAGATGGTGAACCAGCCTTTTTGCGTCAAAAAATTCAATTTAAAGCTATACCTACTCAAGATACTGAATAAATTTGACCAAAAACCGAACATTTTTTTTGCACTTATAAAAAACGTTCGCATTTTTGCATTGACGATAAGGCAATCCCTTGTTAAAATGTGATAAGGAAAAACAAATAAATCCCACATATATGCTAGAGGATTGGCTCTAGTGTCTCTACCCGGCACCGTAAATGCTGGACTATGCGGGAAAGCACTTTTGGCATATTACGAGAAGATCCTTGTGCAGTTATGTACATGGAGATATTCTTGTCTTACTAAGTCCTCAAGTAAACTGCTTTCACGTGTAATAGTAGAGAGTAGTTTATTTGGGGATTTTCTTTGTAAATAGATAAAAATTGCAGTAGCTATTAATAATAGAGGCTTGCACAATAATTGATCATTTTTCTATCGTTTAAAAGGAGCGACAATTTATGAATCCGAAAATCGGTGTCATTATGGGTAGTTCAAGTGACTGGGAAACAATGAAACATGCATGTGATATTTTAGATGAATTACAAGTACCGTATGAAAAAAAGGTTGTATCTGCACATCGTACACCTGATTTAATGTTTGACTATGCAGAGACAGCTCGTGAGCGAGGACTACAAGTAATTATCGCTGGGGCAGGTGGAGCTGCACATTTACCTGGAATGGTAGCAGCTAAAACAACATTACCTGTCATTGGTGTACCAGTTCAATCACGTGCACTTAACGGACTCGATTCATTATTATCTATCGTTCAAATGCCTGGTGGTGTACCTGTAGCAACTGTAGCGATTGGCAAAGCGGGAGCAACAAACGCAGGATTACTAGCAGCTCAAATTTTGTCAACAACAGATGCTGTACTTGCTAATAAATTAGATGCTAGACGTGAAGCAACGAAGCAGCAAGTATTAGAAAGCACAGGTGACTTAGTGTGACGAAGATTATTTATCCTGGACAAACGATAGGTATTATAGGCGGAGGACAACTTGGTCGAATGATGGCGCTTGCTGCAAAGGAGTCAGGTTTTAAAGTGGCTGTTCTTGAGCCTGCAATGGACTCGCCGTGTGGGCAGGTAGCTGATATTCGTATTGTAGCTCCATATGATGATGAAGCTGCTTTAGAAGAACTTGCAGAAGTAAGTGATGTTATCACTTATGAATTTGAAAATATTGATTATGAAGGCTTAAAGCGCTTATCACAAATGGCTTATGTTCCTCAAGGAGCAGAGTTGGTACGTATTACACAAAACCGTATAACAGAGAAAGACGCTATTGTGAAGGCTAGTTGCCCAGTAGCACCATATATTGTTGCAAAAACTTATGAAGAATTAGTAGCCAATATTGATTCGATTGGTTATCCTTGTATAGTCAAAACAGCAAGAGGTGGTTATGATGGCAAGGGACAGCAGCTTTTAAAGTCAACTGAAGATTTACCTTTAGCGAAAGAACTATTCACACATTCTCAATGTATTGCAGAAGGTTTTGTTCCTTTCCTAAAGGAAGTATCGGTCATTGTTCAAAGAAATGGTCATGGTGAATCGTATTGTCAGCCAGTTGGAGAGAACATTCATGTTCATCATATTCTGCATGAAACAATTGTGCCTGCTCGCATATCTGAAAGCACAGCTCAAGCTGCGGAACGAGAAGCTTTAAAAATTGCAGATTACTTACATTTAGTAGGAACGCTAGCAGTAGAAATGTTTGTGTTAGAAGATGGTAGCATTGTTATTAATGAATTAGCACCAAGACCTCATAATTCTGGTCATTATTCAATAGAAGCGTGTAATGTTTCACAATTCCATCAGCATATTCGTGCTGTTTGTGGTTGGCCATTACGTAAGCCAGAACTTTGGGCGCCATCCATTATGGTCAATGTATTAGGGCAGCATGTCGTGCCACTCAGTAACTCAATTGCTAAATATCCTGAATGGTCCATCCATCTTTATGGGAAAGCTGAAGCTAAGGTAAACCGTAAAATGGGCCATGTAACGATTATGACAAAAAGCTTAGAGGAAACACTACAACAAATCGAGAGTTCTGGCATTTGGTCAGAATAGAAGGAGAAACGCGATGATTGAACGTTACACAAGACCCGAAATGGGCGCAATTTGGACAGAACAAAATAAGTACCAAGCTTGGCTAGAGGTTGAAATTTTAGCATGTGAGGCTTGGGCAGAGATAGGCGATATTCCAAAAGAGGATGTTGCTAAAATTCGTGAAAATGCTTCATTTGATGTGAATCGCATTTTAGAAATTGAACAAGAAACACGTCATGACGTTGTAGCCTTTACGCGTGCCGTTTCGGAAACACTTGGGGAAGAGCGTAAATGGGTACATTATGGTTTAACTTCTACAGACGTAGTAGACACAGCACTTTCTTATTTAATCAAACAAGCAAATGATATTTTGCGCAAGGACATCGTGAATTTCATTGATATTATTGCGGCTAAGGCAAAAGAGCATAAACATACGGTGATGATGGGACGTACACATGGTGTTCATGCAGAACCAACAACTTTTGGTTTAAAACTTGGTTTATGGTATGAGGAAATGAAGCGTAACCTTGAACGTTTTGAAGCAGCAGCCAAAGTAATTGAAACAGGAAAAATGTCTGGAGCTGTTGGAACATATGCCAATATCGATCCTCGTGTTGAGCAATATGTTTGTGATCAACTAGGTCTTGCTGCATCACCGATTTCAACACAAACTTTACAGCGTGATCGCCATGCGCAGTATTTAGGTGCATTAGCTTTAGTTGCTACATCAATTGAAAAATTCGCAACAGAAATTCGCGGCTTACAGAAATCTGAAACGCGTGAAGTAGAAGAAGCTTTTGCAAAAGGGCAAAAGGGCTCATCCGCAATGCCACATAAACGTAATCCAATCGGTTCTGAAAACATGGTTGGGATGTCTCGTTTAATGCGTGGATATATGGTGACAGCTTATGAAAATGTAGCTTTATGGCATGAACGTGATATTTCTCATTCATCTGCAGAGCGCGTTATTTTACCGGATGCAACAATTACTCTTAACTATATGCTTAATCGCTTCGGTAATATTGTGAAAAACTTAACAGTATTCCCTGAGAACATGAAACGTAACATGGAACGCACATATGGTCTTATTTATTCTCAACGCATCTTATTAGCATTAATCGATAAGGGATTAGTACGTGAGGAAGCTTATGATACAGTACAACCTTTAGCAATGCAGGCATGGGACGAGCAAGTTCAGTTCCGTACATTGGTCGATGCAAGTGAAAAAATCACATCTTATTTAACACAAGAAGAGCTGGATGAGTGCTTTGATTATAACTACCACTTACAGCATGTTGATATGATTTTTGAACGACTAGGACTTAACTAATATTTATTTAGCCATCTAAAAGTAAATGTTAGAGCCACCAGTAAATGTTTCAGAGTTGAATCGTGGAGACACGATTCAATTCTGATCATTCATAACAAGCGTATCTCATAATATCAGGGGGAAAAACGACATGACTAAAGGTCAACTTTTGTATGAAGGTAAAGCAAAAAAATTGTTCACAACAGAGGAGCCACATGTGCTACTAGTTGAGTACAAGGATAGTGCAACAGCATTCAATGGCGAAAAAAAAGAAGAAATTGACGGCAAGGGCATTTTAAATAATCGCATTACTTCATTAATTTTCGAAAAATTACAAGCAAACGGAATTGCGTCACATTTCGTAAAACAATTATCAGATACACAACAACTTGTAAAAAAAGTAGAAATTATTCCGATTGAAGTTGTTGTTCGTAATATTGCCGCAGGAAGTTTAGCAAAACGTCTTGGTCTTGAAGAGGGAACAGCCTTAAAACGACCAATCGTAGAATTTTACTATAAAGACGATGCGTTAGGCGACCCACTCATTACGACAGAACATATTGACGTTCTGGATCTTGCGACACCTACTGAAGTAACAGCCATTTATGATGGAGCACTAGCTGTTAACAAAGTTCTACAGCCAATCTTTGCAGATATCAATGTAACATTAATTGATTTTAAATTAGAGTTTGGCCGTGATATGGATGGCAATGTATTATTGGCAGATGAAATCTCACCAGACACATGCAGACTTTGGGATGCAACTACAAAGCAAAAGTTAGACAAAGATGTTTTTCGTCGAGACCTTGGTAATTTAACTGAAGTTTATACTATTATACTTTCTAGACTCGGAGGCAAATAACAATGAAAAAAGTAAAAATCTATGTAACATTACGTGAGAGCATTCTTGATCCACAAGGCTCTGCAGTACAAGGTTCTTTAGCTAAAATGGGCTACGGTGAGGTAGAAGATTTACGTATCGGTAAATATCTTGAGCTAACTCTTAAAGACTCAGAACGTGACATTGATACTCTAGTAAAAGAAATGTGTGAAAAGGTTTTAACGAACGTTGTAATTGAAGACTACCGTTTTGAAGTCGAGGAGGCTAACTAATCATGAAATTCGCAGTACTCGTATTCCCTGGGTCAAACTGTGACATCGATATGTATCATGCGATTAAAGACGAGCTAGGTGAAGAAGTAGAATATGTATGGCATACAGCAACAGATCTAAGTGGCTTTGATGGCGTATTAGTACCTGGAGGATTCTCCTATGGGGACTACCTTCGTTGTGGTGCAATGGCTAATCAATCTAACATTATGGCAGAGGTTAAGAAAGCAGCAGATGCTGGTAAACCTGTATTAGGTGTATGTAATGGCTTCCAAATTCTGACGGAAGCTGGTTTATTACCAGGGGCTTTACTACGCAATAAAAACTTAAAATTTATGTGCCGTACAGTACAGCTAAAAGTGGAAAACAACAATACATTATTCACAAATCAATATGAGCAAGGTCAAATCATCAATATTCCAATCGCACATGGTGAAGGTAATTACTACTGTGACGAGGAAACTTTACAATCACTAAAAGATAATAATCAAATCGTATTCACATACTCAGGTGACAATCCAAACGGTTCTTTAGAAGATATCGCAGGGATTATAAACGAGCGCGGCAATGTACTAGGGATGATGCCACACCCAGAGCGAGCTGTTGATGCATTGGTGGGCGGCGCAGACGGTCTAGCAGTATTCAAATCAATTGTGAAGCAGTGGAGGGAAAATCATGTCAACAACTAAGTTTGAGCCAACAGCACAGCAAATTAAGGATGAAAAGCTATACGCTGGTATGGGGATGTCAGACGAAGAATTTGCAATGGTAGAAGGTATTTTAGGACGTCTACCTAACTGGACAGAGACAGGTCTTTTCTCAGTAATGTGGTCTGAGCACTGCTCTTACAAAAATTCAAAGCCAGTACTACGTAAGTTCCCGACAAAAGGGCCACAAGTATTACAAGGTCCAGGTGAAGGTGCGGGTATTGTCGATATTGGTGATGAACAGGCAGTAGTATTTAAAATGGAATCACATAACCATCCATCTGCAATCGAACCTTATCAAGGAGCTGCAACAGGTGTTGGCGGTATTATCCGTGACGTTTTCTCCATGGGTGCACGTCCAATTGCCATGCTAAATTCATTACGTTTTGGTGAATTAAAATCAGCACGTGGTAAATATCTTTTTGAAGAAGTTGTTGCGGGTATCGCAGGTTATGGTAACTGCATCGGAATTCCGACCGTTGGTGGCGAGATTCAATTTGATCCTTGCTATGAAGGTAATCCACTTGTTAATGCAATGTGTGTCGGTTTAATTGACCATCAAGATATTCAACGTGGTATTGCTGCGGGTGTCGGCAATACAGTTATGTATGTAGGTGCGAAAACAGGTCGTGACGGAATTCATGGTGCAACATTTGCCTCTGAGGAATTAACAGAGGAATCAGATAACCAACGTCCAGCAGTACAAGTAGGGGACCCATTCATGGAGAAACTTTTACTTGAAGCATGTTTAGAAGTTGTAAAATCTGATGCTCTAGTTGGTATTCAAGATATGGGTGCAGCTGGTCTTACTTCTTCATCAGCAGAAATGGCTTCAAAAGCAGGCTCTGGTGTAGAAATGAATTTAGACTTAGTGCCTCAACGTGAGACAGGTATGACAGCGTACGAAATGATGTTATCTGAGTCTCAAGAACGTATGTTATTAGTGGTGAAAAAAGGTCGTGAAGATGAAATTAAAGCGATTTTTGATAAATATGATTTAGATGCTGTAGCAATCGGTCGAGTAACGGATGATAAAATGCTTCGCCTTTTACACAAAGGACAAGTAGTGGCAGAAGTACCTGCTGATGCGTTAGCAGAAGATGCTCCTGTTTATCATAAACCATCTGCTGAACCTGCATACTATGCTGAGTTCCAAGCAATCGAGAACGCAGAACCAGTTGTGACGGATTATAAAGAAACTTTAAATGCTTTATTACAAGCTCCAACAATAGCTTCTAAAGAGTGGGTATACGATCAATACGATTATCAAGTACGTACATCGACAGTTGTGAAGCCTGGGTCTGACGCTGCTGTTATTCGTGTACGTGGGACAAATAAAGGTTTAGCGATGACAACGGACTGTAACTCTCGCTATATCTATTTAGATCCAGAAGTGGGTGGAGCTATCGCAGTAGCTGAAGCAGCACGTAATATCGTGGCAACGGGTGGTACGCCACTTGCGATTACAGACTGCTTAAACTTTGGTAATCCAGAGAAACCAGAAATCTTCTGGCAAATTGAAAAATCTGCGGATGGTATTTCTGCTGCTTGTACGGCATTAAATGCTCCAGTAATCGGTGGTAACGTTTCTCTTTATAATGAGCGTTCAGGTGAAGCTGTTTATCCAACACCAACAATTGGTATGGTTGGTCTTATCGAAGATTTAGCTCATGTAACTACACAGGATGTAAAAGCTGCAGGAGATCTTGTCTTTGTCATTGGTGAGACAAAAACTGAATTTGGTGGTTCAGAGCTACAAAAACTATTAAATAATGGCGTTATTTCAGGAAAAGCGCCAGCTATAGATTTAGAAGTGGAAGCGGTACGTCAGCAAGCTTTATTAAAGGCGATTAAAGCTGGTCTTGTACAATCTGCCCATGACGTTGCAGAGGGTGGTCTTGCAGTCGCTATTACTGAGACAACATTCGGTGCAAACGGTCTTGGTGTTGAAGTAACATTAGCAGGATCTGCTACAACTGCATTATTCAGCGAAAGTCAATCTCGTTTTGTTGTAACTGTCAAAGAAGAAAATGCTGCTGCATTTGTAGAAATCATCAAAGATGCTCACCAAATTGGTGTCGTAACAAATGATGCACTTGTTAAAATCAACGGGGACAAAGGTGTGCTTGTAGAAGGTACAGTGGAGGAATTCCGTTCTAATTGGAAAGGAGCAATCCCATGCTTGCTGAACTCAGAGGCTTAAACGAAGAATGTGGGGTGTTTGGTATTTGGGGTAACCCAAGTCCAGCACACCTTAGCTATTACGGGCTACATGCTCTTCAACACCGTGGACAAGAAGGGGCTGGAATTGTCGTTTCAGATGGACAGCATCTTCGCGCGGTGAAAGGCGAAGGACTAGTTAATGATGTTTTCAACGAAGATAAATTAAAAGCAGTCAACGGCAAAGCGGCTATTGCTCATGTTCGTTACACGACTGCTGGTGGCGGCGGTATTGAAAACGTACAGCCACTATTATTCCACTCCTCAACTGGTAGCCTTTCAATTGCCCATAACGGTAACTTAGTCAATGCGACACATTTAAAACAGTATCTAGAACGACAAGGAAGTATTTTCCATTCTAGCTCTGATACAGAAGTGCTGGCGCATCTTATTAAGAAAAGCTCGCATTCACCATTCCGTGCAAAGGTGAAAAATGCCCTTTCTCTATTAAAGGGTGCGTATTCTTTCTTAATTATGACAAAGGATGAAATGCTTGTTGCACGTGATCCACATGGTTTACGTCCATTATCTCTTGGAAAGCTTGGAGATGGCTGGGTGGTAGCTTCTGAAACTTGTGCATTTGATTTAATTGGTGCAGAATTCGTTCGTTCTGTGGAGCCAGGAGAGCTCATCATTATTAATGATGAGGGTGTAAAATCGGATCGCTTTGCTGATATGGAAAAGCGTTCGATGTGTGCGATGGAATATGTTTATTTAGCTCGTCCTGATTCAGATATTGATGGCATTAATGTTCATATGGCGCGTAAGCGTATGGGGAAACAACTTGCCCGTGAATGTGCGCATATTGAGGCTGATGTTGTAACGGGTGTACCTGATTCAAGTATTTCAGCAGCGATTGGTTTTGCAGAAGAAAGTGGCATCCCTTATGAATTAGGTCTTATTAAAAACCGCTATGTTGGTCGTACGTTTATTCAGCCAACACAGGAATTACGTGAACGTGGTGTAAAAATGAAACTGTCACCAGTTGTTCAAGTTGTAAAGGGTAAACGTGTAGTAATGGTGGACGATTCAATTGTGCGTGGTACAACATCACGTCGTATTGTCAAAATGTTAAAAGATGCTGGTGCAGCAGAAGTTCATGTTGTGATCTCTTCACCGCCAATGACAAATCCTTGTTATTATGGCATTGATACTTCCACACATGAAGAGCTGATTGCCTCTAGTCATAAAGTAGATGAAATTCGTGATGCAATCGGTGCAGATTCTCTTACGTTCCTTTCTGTTGAGGGCATGGTAGAGACAATTGCACGACCATATGAAGATGACAATCGTGGGCTATGCTTAGCATGCTTTACAGGCAAATATCCAACAGAGATTTTCCCGGATACCATCTTACCACATGAAAAAGAACTATTACGTTAAGAAAAACATCGCAACGGATTGGTGATCGGTAGAAGGCTATACAAAGACTTCTAGGGTACTGAGGCGATTTGGATGATAAGGAGGAACTCTGCGTGTCAAAGGCATATGAACAAGCAGGTGTAAATATTGAAGCGGGTTATGAAGCTGTAAAACGAATGAAGTCTCATGTTGAACGTACGAACCGTTTAGGTGTAATGGGAACGTTCGGTGGCTTTGGTGGCATGTTTGACTTGTCAAAACTAAATCTTAAAGAACCTGTTCTTATTTCAGGGACAGATGGTGTTGGAACAAAGCTAAAACTAGCGTTCATGGTAGATAAGCACGATACAATTGGTGTGGATTGTGTAGCAATGTGTGTCAATGATATTGTTGCTCAAGGAGCAGAGCCACTGTACTTTTTAGATTACGTAGCGCTTGGAAAAGCAGAGCCTGCAAAAATCGAACAAATTGTTAAAGGTGTTGCAGATGGCTGTGTGCAATCTGGTGCAGCACTAATTGGTGGCGAAACTGCAGAAATGCCTGGTCTTTATGAAGAAGACGAATATGATTTAGCAGGGTTTGCAGTAGGTGCTTGTGAAAAGTCTGCCATTGTGACAGGTGAAAAAATCGTTGAAGGCGATGTGCTTATTGGGATTGCATCAAGTGGTGTACATTCAAACGGTTATTCTTTAGTGCGAAAAATTGTTTTTGCAGATCAGCAATATACGGTGGATGCCATTGTTGAAGGCTATGAAGATTTAGGACCGATCGGGGAGGCTCTTCTCGTGCCAACAAAGCTATATGCTAAGCCAGTATTAGCAGCTTTAAAGGCAGCAGATGTACATGGTTGTGCTCATGTTACTGGTGGAGGTTTCTATGAAAATCTACCGCGTATGATGCCAGAAGGATTAGCAACGGAAATCGACTTAGGTTCTTGGCCAGTATTACGTATCTTTGAATTCCTAAAAGATAAAGGCCAGTTAGAAGATAAAGATCTATATAATGTCTTTAACATGGGGATTGGTTTTGTAATAGCTGTGCCAGTAGCTGAAGCTGAGAAAGTAATGGCAGCAGTAGAAGCAAATGGTGAAAAGGCTTATCCAATCGGACGTGTTATCAAAGGCGACGGAGTAGTGTTTAATGGCTCACATGATGGGAGTTTAGTGTAATGACTGCACCAACAAAAATCGCCGTGTTCGCATCAGGCAGCGGGAGTAATTTTCAAGCCATTCAAGAGGCGATCGGAAGTGGAGAACTGCATGCAAAGATTGAACTAGTGGTGACAGATAAGCCCGGTGCGTTTGTAGTGACACGTGCTGAAAATTTGGGGATTCCAGTGTTAGCATTAAATCCAAAAGAGTTTGCATCAAAAGCAGCTTATGAGACAGCCATTATCGATGCTTTACATGAATGCGATGTGAAATGGATTGTGCTTGCAGGGTATATGCGTTTAATTAGTGACGTATTATTAGCAGCCTTTCCGCAACGAATTGTTAATATCCATCCTTCCTTATTGCCAGCATTCCCCGGGAAGGACGCCATTGGTCAGGCAATCAATCATGGTGTAAAGATTACAGGGGTAACAGTGCATTTTGTTGATGAAGGAATGGATACTGGTCCGATTATCGCACAGGCTGCTGTACCTGTCATTGAAGGAAATCGAGAGGCAACAGAAGCTGAAATTCATAAGCAAGAGCATCTATTATATACAAAGGCTTTACGGCAATTATTACAATAACTGAAGAGGAGTTAGGTCGAGAACCTTACTCAACAAGTAAGACCTAACTCTATTAATCTTATAGAAGCAAGTCAGTTCGTGGTAAGCACGATAAAAATTAGGAGGATATTGTTGTGACAAAACGTGCATTAATCAGTGTTTCCAATAAAGATGGTATTTTAGAATTTGCAAAGGAATTAGTAGCATTAGGTTATGAAATTTTATCAACTGGCGGTACGAAAAAAATGTTACAGGATAATGCGGTGGCTGTAACGGCAGTAGATGAAGTAACGAAGTTCCCAGAAATTTTAGATGGTCGTGTGAAAACATTAAATCCAATGATCCACGGTGGTCTATTAGGAAAGTTTGACGATGCTTCTCATCAAGCACAAATGAACGAGCATGGAATTGAGCCAATTGAGATTGTTTGTGTTAATCTATATCCATTTGTTGAAACAATTTCAAAGCCTAATGTAACATGGGATGATGCAATTGAAAACATTGATATCGGTGGCCCAACAATGTTACGCTCTGCTGCAAAAAACCATCAATATGTAACAGTAATCGTGGATAGCAATGACTATGCAACAGTATTAGAAGAACTAAAAGCAAACGGCGCAACTACAATTGAAACACGTCGTCAATTAGCTGCGAAAGTTTTCCGTCACACAGCCGCTTATGATTCTTATATTTCGAACTACCTGACAGAAGAAGAATTCCCAGAGAGCTTAACGATGACATATGAGTTAAAGCAAAATTTACGCTATGGAGAAAACCCGCACCAAAAAGCGGCTTTCTACCAAAAACGTCTTGGCTCAGACTTCTCATTGGCCTATGCTACACAATTACATGGGAAAGAGTTATCCTACAACAATATTCAAGATGGTAATGCAGCACTACAAATCGTCAAAGAATTTGAAATGCCAGCTGCTGTAGCAGTAAAGCATATGAATCCATGTGGCGTTGGTACAGGTATTACATTAGAGGCAGCATTCGATAAAGCTTATGAAGCAGATTCAACATCTATTTTTGGTGGTATTATCGCGTTAAATATGGAAGTAGATGCAGCAACTGCTGAAAAGTTAAGTCACATTTTCTTAGAAATCATTATTGCACCTGCATTCTCACAAGAAGCGTTAGACATTTTAACGCAAAAGAAAAATATTCGCTTACTAACTATTCCATTTGAGCAAGCAAAACAAGATCAATTCAACGTAGTATCTGTTGAAGGTGGCCTTCTTGTACAAGAGCCGGATCGCTATGGTTTTGGCAATGCAGATATTAAAGTAGTGACAGATCGTGAACCAACAAAACAGGAATGGGAAGCATTACAGCTTGGTTGGTCAGTTGTCAAACATGTTAAATCGAATGCGATTGTTGTAACAGATTCCCAAATGACACTTGGTGTTGGTGCAGGTCAAATGAACCGCGTAGGTGCTGCTAAAATTGCCTTTGAGCAAGCTGGAGAAAAAGCAAAAGGTGCTGCACTAGCATCAGACGCATTTTTCCCAATGAGTGATACTGTTGAAGCAGCAGCAGCGGCAGGAATTACTGCTATTATTCAACCAGGTGGCTCGATTAAAGATCAAGATTCCATTGATAAAGCAAATGAATATGGAATTGCTATGGTATTCACAGGCGTACGCCATTTTAAACACTAATTAATAAAACATATAAGAAACAAAACAGACCGAGATGCTGGTTCATCTCGGTCTTACTTACAAATAGGAGGATTCTCTAAAATGAATGTATTAGTAATCGGAAGCGGCGGTCGTGAGCATGCAATCGCTAAACAATTTAGCATTTCTCCATCGGTTCACAAAGTATTTGTAGCGCCAGGCAATGATGGAATGGGAGGCGAAATAGAAGTTGTAGCTATTGATACAATGGATTTCGCAGGTCTTGCTCAATTTGCCAAGGAAAATGATATTGCGTTAACATTTGTTGGCCCAGAACAGCCACTTGCTGAAGGCATTGTTGATTTCTTTACAGCTAGAGGTTTACGTATTTTTGGCCCTTCAAAGGTTGCAGCTCAAATCGAAAGTAGCAAATCCTATGCGAAAGAAATGATGAATAAATATAATATTCCTACAGCCTCACATGAAACGTTTACTGAAGCAGAAAAAGCGATCGCTTATATTCAAGAACAAGGGGCGCCTATTGTCATTAAAGCAGATGGTTTAGCGGCTGGTAAGGGTGTTGTTGTGGCCATGACAGAGGAAGAAGCAATTGAAGCTGTCGAGGATATGATTGGCAATCAACGCTTTGGTGATTCCTCTTCACGTGTTGTCATTGAAGAATTTTTAGACGGAGAAGAGTTCTCCTTTATGTCCTTTGTACATAAAGGACAAATTTATCCAATGGTTATTGCACAAGACCATAAACGTGCCTATGACGGTGATAAAGGACCAAACACTGGAGGCATGGGTGCATACTCGCCTGTACCACAAATCTCTCAAGAAGTAGTTGATCTTGCATATCATACAATTGTAGAACCTACTGTTAGAGGGATGGATGCTGATGGTGCTTCCTTTACAGGTATTTTATATGCTGGGTTAATTTTAACAAAGAAAGGTCCTCAGGTTATAGAATTTAATGCTCGTTTTGGTGATCCAGAAACGCAAGTAGTGTTACCGCGTATGGTTTCTGATTTTGGGGCATTTATGATGGCTTTAATGGATGAACAGCCATTTGATTTACAATGGTCAGAAGAAGCGATGCTTGGTGTTGTCATTGCAGCAGAAGGCTATCCTGGTGACGTTGAAAAAGGCAAAGCATTACCGAATTTAGAGGCACTTTCCACATCCCATGCAGTATTCCATGCAGGTACAAAATTAGTGGATGGCCAATTTGTTGGTAATGGTGGCCGTGTCCTGTTAGTTGCTGCCAAAGCTCCTACTTTGCAGGAAGCACAGGAAAAGGTATACGCTGGAATTGCTACAGAAACATGGGATCACTTTTTCTTCCGTCAAGATATTGGCTGGCGTACATTTAAGTAATTGTTATTTTCACTAAATTTTAAAATATTTTTAATCATCTTTTGAAACCTCTTGTTGTTTCAAACGTAAGAGGTAAGAGCCGTCTCAATAATAGATTGGGACGGCTCCTTTGACTAAGAAGGATTTTGAGCTTTATTCGTTGAAGAATCGCTACTATTTGAGGAATTTTGAGTTGAAGTGCTGGTGTCAGATTGTTTTGAAGCGGTAGCTTGTGAACCTGAAGAATTACCAGATATAGCAGAGGAAAAATCCTTCATGAGTTTATCGATTTGTTCAGAAGACATAGAATTTTGCCCGCTGAACATACTTTGCATAGAGGTGTTCATGGCATTTTGCATATTGGAGCTTAAGAGCGCCTTTGTTGGACAATATTTAAAGAGTCCCTCAGCCATTTTCATGGCACCTAATGCAATCATTAATCGACCTTTTGTACAATTAGGATCTCTAGAAACTTTAGCGATACCAAATGCTGTCAAACTTGTACCCATTGCAAAACGACAAAATGCATTTTTTTCGCTTAAATTTGCTTGCTGCATCATCATACTTCCTCCTTTAGTCATTGTGGAAAAATTAAGCGAGGTGCACTTTGCTTTATGAAAGTGCTGTGTTACGATTGAAACAAGATGATTGCATAAAGCATAATTTTTATGAAAGTATGCGATTATGCAGTAGTAGTATGTGATTTCAAGTTGGATTTACACAATGAAAAATTACGTAAATTAGGAAGGAGCGAATAGCATGGATCCAGTATGGAAAATAACAAAGTTACGACAGCAATTAGCAGTAATCGATGGGAAAAAGGCACCAGATATCGTGTTGAAAAATGCACGTTATTTGCATAGTATGCTGAAACAATTTGTAGTAGGAAACATTTGGATTTTAGGAGATCGCATTGTCTATGCTGGTGACAGAATGCCTCCTTTATTAGAAGGAACAGAAGTGGTGGATTGTACAGGGAAAACAATTGTACCAGGCTATATTGAACCACACGTCCATCCGTTCCAGCTTTATCATCCACAGTCATTTGCAGATTTTTGTGGTCAGCTTGGAACAACAGCTTTTATTTCCGATAATTTAAGTTTTGTTTTAAATTTAGAAAATAAGAAAGCGTTTTCAATTTTGGATAACTTGAAAAAGCTACCGTTTTCTTTTTATTGGTGGACTCGCTTTGATTCACAAACTGAACTGGAGCAAGAGGAAGAAGTTTTCTCTAATACGTCCATATTGGAATGGTTAGAGCGAAGTGATGTCTTGCTTGGTGGAGAGTTGACAGGCTGGCCTAAGCTGCTGCATGGCGACGATCAAATGCTTTATCGTATGCAAATGGCAAAGGGGCTAGGGAAAAAAATTGAAGGACATTTCCCTGGAGCTTCAGAAAGAACTTTAGCACGCATGAAACTGCTTGGTGCTGATGGAGACCATGAGGCAATGACAGTGGAGGAAGTAGAGCGTCGCATTATGCAGGGCTATGCAGTAACATTACGTTATTCTTCCATTCGTCCGGATTTACCACATCTGCTAAAAGGAATAGTAGAAAAAGAACTTCCTATTTTTGATCATTTAATGATGACAACAGATGGCTCACCACCTTCATTCCATGAGGATGGTGTGATGGATAAATGTATTCAGGCAGCCTTAGATGCAGGAGTATCTCCAATCGATGCCTATCAAATGGCTTCTTATAATGTGGCACGCTATTATAATATGTCTAATTTACATGGGTTTATCGCGACAGGTCGCTTCGCTTCCCTGAATATTTTACAAGATGAATATCATCCTGTTCCTGAAAGTGTCTTATCGAAGGGTGTTTGGTTGAAGCGTGATGGAGAACGTGTGCATAAATTTGCATCAGTTGATTATTCTGCAATCCCAGCATTAGATTTAGATTTTTCATTAGATTCACAAGATTTTCAGTTTTCAATGCCCTTTGGTATTCAGTTAGTCAATGATGTTATTACAAAGCCTTATAACTCTTTCATAACTAGAGAAGGGCAACTGGCGAATCATGACGAGTGCTATTTAATGCTCCTTAACCGGGAAGGTAACTGGCATGTGAATACGATGATTAAAGGATTTGCAACAGATGTTCAAGGCTTTGCATCCTCCTATTCAAACACAGGCGATATTTTGCTAATTGGAAAAAACAAAGAAGATATGATCAAAGCTTTCGAAGAAATGAAGGCTAGAAATGGTGGAATTGTCCTAGTCGAAAAAGGAGAAGTGATAGCGGACATCCCATTAACAATCGGTGGACTTTTATATGATGGAGACGTACTTGCATTAACGGAGAAAGAAAATGCTTTAAAACAAGCTTTAGCAGATCGAGGTTATCAATTAGGAGATGCTATTTACACGTTATTATTTTTACAATCCACTCATTTACCATATATTCGTATCACACCAAAAGGGATTTTCGATGTGATGAAGAATAAGTTATTATTACCTGCTGTTATGCGCTAATTAATGAAAGTGTTTCAGCTGTTTAAACAATTGCCGTCATGTGTAAGTGTTCAAAGGAGAGGTATGCTTGTGTTCAAATCAAAGAAATTATGGATTGCAATGGCATTTAGTGCTTTGTTGATCGGTGGATGTTCAAAGGATACACCAAAAGTAAAAGAAGACGATGACTCTATAGTGGAGGAGGAAACGGTTGGGGAGGAGCCTGTTCAACAACCCAAATTCGTGGCTCCACTCACTGGGGAGGCTGTGCTAGAAGAAATTACACAGCGGCCTATTATGGTCACAATTAATAATCATCCAGCAGCACGTCCACAATCTGGATTGGCTGATGCAGATGTCATTTATGAAATGCTTGCGGAAGGCAATGTGACACGCTTTTTAGCAATATACCAAAGTGAGCTACCTGAAAATATTGGTCCAGTTCGAAGTGCACGCTCCTATTTCATTGATATGGCAAAGGGATTTGATGCTTTTTATGTAGCACATGGCTATAGTCCAGAGGCAAAAACGATGCTCGATCATCGTATCGTCGATCATATCAATGGAATGGCTTATGATGGTATACTTTTTAGTCGTTCCAGGGACCGTGTGGCTCCGCATAATTCATATATTACATCCGAAAACATCCTAAAAGGTGCTGAAATGGTAGGCGCTTCAATGAATTACAGTGAAAAAGTACTTCAGACTTTTTATGAACCCGATGAACGTGGTAAAATAGGCATTGAAACAAGTCAAGTTGATATTTACTATGGAAAGAATGAAGATTTCCACAACTCGTATGTGTATGATTATCAAAGTAATCACTATGAACGACAATCGGCTGGCGTGGACACAAAGGATATGTTAACAGGCGAAACAGTATCATTGGCAAATGTACTATTTTTTGAAATGGACCATCAAACCATTGATGATGTTGGTCGCCAAGCAATTGATTTAACGTCTGGTGGAAATGCGTATGTATTTCAAAATGGCTATTTGAGGGAAGTCGAATGGACGAACGTTAATGGAATACCAATGGCTGTAGAGCAATCAGGGGAGCCTGTAAAGCTTGTACCAGGAAAGTCGTGGGTTCATTTCGTACCATCTTCACCAGGGTTACAAGCAATGGTGAAAACGCAGCCTTAAAGGGAGGAAAATTGCATGCAAATCGAAAAAATTCGGGGGCATCAAACAGATCAATTATTTAAAGCCGTGTTAGAGTTGAAAGACATCGAAGAATGCTATAAGTTTTTTGATGATTTATGTACGATTAGTGAAATTCAATCGTTGGCACAACGCTTTGAGGTTGCACATTTATTGCGTTTGAAGAAAACCTATGAATCCATTAAAAAGGAAACAGGAGCAAGTACAGCAACTATTTCACGTGTGCGTCGCTGCTTCGATTATGGGAATGATACATATGATGAAATGTTAGGTCGTTTGTATCCTGATGAAAAACCGTTTCAAGCACCAAAAGAATAGTAGGGAAAGAGGCTGGGTAGAAGTTCTGCTCAGTCTTTTTCATTTTTTTGTCGTGAATCATAAGCTATACTTGTAAACGAATAGATAGAAAATGATAGGTGGTCAATTAAATGGATTATTTAGAATGGAGACATGTGTTCAAGCTAGATCCAGCTAAGGACATTTCAGATGAGGCACTAGAAAAAATTTGTGAGTCAGGCACAGATGTCATTTTAGTAGGTGGTACGGATGATGTGACATTAGATGGCGTATTAGATTTGCTTGTTCGTGTACGTCGTTTTGAGGTACCAATAGCGCTTGAAATTTCTACAATTGATGCGGTAACTCCAGGATATGATTATTATTTTATTCCAACGGTATTAAATAGTGATGATCCAAAATGGATTAAAAATTTACATCATGAGGCCATAAAAGAGTACGGAGATATCATGGTGTGGGAAGAGTTGGTAGCAGAAGGATATTGTATTTTAAATCCTGATTGTAAAGTAGCACAAGTAACAGGTGCGAAAACGGATTTAACGATTGACGATGTAGTGGCCTATGCACGCATGGCGGAAAATTTCTTTAAATTGCCTGTATTTTATGTCGAGTACAGCGGGATGTATGGGGATCTAGAGGTAGTTCGCGCAGTGAAAAACGAGCTGAAACATACGAAGCTCTTTTATGGTGGAGGCATAACATCTGCAAAGCAAGCGGAGGAAATGGCACAGTTTGCAGATACGGTAGTAGTTGGAAATATTATATATGATGATTTAAAAGCTGCACTTGCGACTGTTAAGGCTGTTAAAAATACGTTATAATTTTAGAACAAATGTTTGTAAGGCGGTGCAAAATGGAACAGTTAACAAAAAATTTACTAGCAGGAATGAATCCTGAACAGGAAAGAGCGGTCAAAACAACTGATGGACCGTTACTCATTATGGCAGGTGCTGGGTCAGGAAAAACACGTGTTTTAACACATCGTATTGCTTATTTAGTGATAGAAAAGGAAGTATATCCATCAAAGATTTTGGCGATTACGTTTACGAATAAAGCAGCACGAGAAATGCGCGAGCGTATTGATGGCGTTCTAGGGAATGGTACCGGCGATAGTATGTGGGTTTCTACTTTCCACTCAATGTGTGTAAGAATTTTACGTCGTAATATCGATCAACTAGGCATATCTCGTAATTTCTCCATTTTAGATTCCACTGATCAGCTATCAGTCATCAAAAATGTGATGAAGGATGAGAATATTGACCCTAAACGTTTTGAGCCACGAGCGATTTTAAATGCGATTAGTGCAGCGAAAAATGAATGTATTACTGCTGACGATTACGCTGGACAAATGAACGATAAAAACCCTTATGAACAAACCGTTGCACGTGTCTATAAAGGCTATGAAAAAAGACTACGCCGCAATCAATCGCTCGATTTTGATGATTTGATTATGACGACGATTACATTGTTTAAACGTGTGCCTGAAGTGCTCGAATACTATCAAAATAAATTTCAATATATTCATGTAGATGAGTACCAAGATACGAATAAATCTCAATATTTACTTGTACAGTTACTGGCAAAGAAATTTAAAAATATTTGTGTTGTAGGGGACTCCGATCAGTCCATCTATCGATGGCGTGGTGCTGACATTGGCAATATCCTATCTTTTGAAAAGGATTATCCTAACGCCAAGGTCATAATGCTTGAGCAGAATTATCGTTCTACTAAACGCATCCTACAGGCGGCAAATGACGTCATTCAAAATAATACAACACGTTACCCAAAAGAACTGCGCACAGAAAATGCAGAGGGTGAAAAAATTGCCTTATATAAAGCTTATAATGAGCAAGAAGAAGCGCAATTTGTTGTACAAACGATTCAGCAATTAATTGAAAAAGAAAATCGTTCATTTGATGACTTTGCTATTTTATATCGTACGAATGCTCAATCACGTGTGATGGAGGAAGTACTTGTTAAATCCAATATGGCCTATCAAATAGTGGGCGGAACAAAGTTCTATGATCGAAAAGAGATTAAAGACTTACTAGCTTATTTACGACTGATTGCCAATAATGATGATGATTTATCACTGGCACGTATTATTAATGAGCCGAAGCGTAGTATTGGAGCTACATCCTTTGAAAAAATGGCACGCTATGCGATTGATCAGGATCGTTCCATTTTTGATGCGATGAATGATCTTGTATTTATGGGTCTAACTGGGAAAGCAGCAAATTCAGCTGAGCAATTTTATGCAATGATTAAAGGCTTTACAGAGATGCAGGATTATTTATCTGTTACTGAAATTGTGGAGCAAGTCATCGATAAATCAGGCTACCGTACAATGCTGCAAAATGAAAAAACAATTGAAGCAGAAAGTCGTCTAGAGAATATTGAAGAGTTTTTATCTGTCACAAAGGCTTTTGAGGAGCGCAGTGATGATAAAAGCTTAATTGCTTTTTTAACAGATTTAGCTCTTATTGCTGATATTGATGCACTAGATAAAGAAGATGCTTCTAAGGGCAATATTATTTTAATGACGATGCATGCCGCTAAAGGCTTAGAATTCCCTATTGTCTTTATTATCGGTATGGAGGAAAATATATTCCCACATTCACGCTCTTTAGACGATCAAGATGAGATGGAAGAGGAACGCCGTCTTATGTATGTTGGCGTGACACGAGCTGAGGAACGTCTCTATTTAACATGTGCACAAAGCCGAACAATTTTTGGTCGTTCAAGCTTTAATAACGCCTCCCGATTCTTAGGTGAAATTTCAGAAGACATTACAGAGTCCATTTCTAAGGCAGGTGCAGAATCAAAGCTACCGTTTGCCTCTAATAATCGTTCAACAGCTGGCTATCAAAAGCGCACGCTTGGTGCTATTCAACAAACACAGCCTGCTACAGCTCGTTTACAAGCAACGGGTGGAGATCAATTTGGCTGGAAGGCTGGAGATAAGGCGATTCATAAAAAATGGGGAACGGGTATGGTAGTCAGTGTAAAAGGTGAAGGTGATAGTACAGAGCTTGATATCGCCTTTCCACAACCAATTGGCATAAAACGATTACTAGCTCAATTTGCACCGATTGAAAAAGCGTAAGCGGAGGAACATAAATGAACGAAATAGAACAGCGTGTAGCGGAGTTAAATAAAATATTGCATGAATATGGTCACGCCTATTATGTGTTAGATAATCCTGTTGTAGCTGATAGTGTATACGATCAATTATTACATGAACTGATCGCATTAGAGGAAGCGAATCCATCACTCATTTATCCCGATTCTCCTACACAGCGTGTTGGTGGAGCAGTGGTTGAGGGCTTTAAAAAAGTAACACATGATTATCCAATGCTTAGTCTTTCAAATGCTTTTAATGAAGCAGATTTACGAGAGTTCGATCGTAAAGTACGTCAGGCAATTGGAGACCAATTTTCTTATGTATGTGAGCTGAAAATAGATGGTTTGGCTATTTCATTGAAATATGAAAATGGCGTGTTTGTACAAGGGGCAACAAGAGGAGATGGTGTTGTAGGCGAAGATATTACAGCCAATTTAAAGACAATCCGAGCGATCCCACTACGTTTAAAAGATCCTGTGACAATCGAAGTACGTGGTGAGGCGTACATGCCAAAAAAATCATTTGAAAAATTAAATACGCACCGTGCTGACAATGGAGAAGAATTATTTGCTAACCCGCGTAATGCGGCTGCTGGCTCACTACGTCAGTTAGACCCAAAAATTGCGGCAAGTCGTCAATTATCAACTTTTATCTATGCTATTGGTGGAGATGGTGAGTTATATGGTATTGATGGGCATGCGGAAATGCTTGATTATTTAGAGGGTCTTGGTTTCCCTTCGAACAAAGAGCGTCAGCGTTGCTCGACAATTGAAGAGGTCATGGCCTTTATAGAGCATTGGACAGAAAACCGTCCGAATTTAGCTTACGAAATTGATGGTATCGTTATCAAAGTAGATCGGTATGCTCAACAAGATGAGCTAGGCTACACTGCCAAAAGTCCACGCTGGGCCATTGCCTACAAATTTCCAGCAGAGGAAGTTGTCACAACATTACTTACTATTGATTTAACAGTAGGACGTACAGGTGTAGTAACACCAACGGCTATTTTAACGCCAGTACAAGTAGCAGGGACGACGGTACAACGTGCATCGTTGCACAATGAAGATTTAATTCGAGAGAAGGATATTCGCCTTGGAGATACAGTCATTA
The DNA here is from genome assembly GCF_038593415.1 of Lysinibacillus sp. FSL W7-1291. Lineage (NCBI taxonomy): Bacteria > Bacillati > Bacillota > Bacilli > Caryophanales > Bacillaceae > Lysinibacillus > Lysinibacillus sp. FSL W7-1291. The sequence goes on along the minus strand of NZ_CP151994.1, from coordinate 3,931,739 downwards.
TTCGAAAAGCTGGTGATATCATTCCTCAAGTGGTAGGTGTGCTAATAGAGCAACGTCCAGAGGACTCAGTCCCTTTTGTCATGCCAAAAAATTGCCCTGTTTGTGATAGTGAATTGATTCGTATTGAAGGTGAAGTAGCTCTACGCTGTGTAAATCCTGCCTGCTTTGCTCAAATTGCGGAAAGCATAAAATACTTTGTTTCGCGCAATGCGATGAATATTGATGGACTTGGAGATAAAGTAGTAGAGCAATTATTGCGTGCAGATTTAATACATGATGTATCTGATTTATATCATTTAACAGTTGAGCAACTTGTAGAACTAGAACGTATGGGCGAAAAATCTGCAACCAATTTAGTGAATGCCATTCAAGCCTCAAAGGAAAACTCAATGGAACGTTTATTAATAGGTTTAGGTATACGTCATGTTGGTGAAAAGGCAGCTAAAATCGTATCAGAGCAATTTGGTTCGATGGAAGCAGTAATGGCAGCAACAGAGGAACAGCTAGTAGCGATTTATGAAATTGGCGATAAAATGGCTTCTTCGTTAGTAGAGTATTTCTCCAATGAAGATGCACGTGCAGTCATTGAGCGTCTTGCTGAGGCAGGCGTGAATATGACGTATAAAGGTAAAAAAGTAGAAGTGGCTATAGGTGATAGTCCCTTTGCAGGTAAAACAATTGTTTTAACTGGTAAACTTGAGCAATTGACACGCAACGAAGCAAAGGCGAAAATAGAAGAGTTAGGTGGTACTGTCACAGGCAGTGTCAGCAAAAAAACAGACCTTGTGATCGCAGGAGCAGATGCAGGCTCTAAACTGACAAAGGCTGAGCAATTAGGTATCGAAGTTTGGAATGAAGACAACTTAATTGAACAACTTAACCTCATCTAATAAGTGCATGACAGCATATCTTTCTCACAGGGAGAATGCGAAACGATTACATCATGGCGTTGAGTGATTCTTCGACCTAAAACTGACTATTAGTAAAGGAGCACTAAATAATGAAGTCTTTTCGACTCATTCCAGCAATTGTAGCTGCTGCAATGCTAGTCGGCTGTGTACCTTCTGACAAGAAGGAAACAGAGCTTACACAGGAAACGCAACAGAAAGAAAAAGCTGAAACAACAATTATCCCAAGCATACAAATTGATGAATCCTATTATAAGACGCTTATTCCTTATAAAGAGAGTGCAAGCAGAGGTCTTGTTGTGTCTAATATTTATACGAAATATGATATGAAGGAAGTTGAATCTGGTTTAATGCGTCTATCTCAAAATGAGTTTGACACGGAAAACTATTACTTCCAAGAAGGTCAATATTTAGCTGAAAGTACGGTGAGCTCTTGGCTTGCCCGTAGTTCACAAACAGAAGATGGTTTAAATCCGCCGACCACAGACACAATGACACCAGAAGAACGGGCAACGAAGGCTCCCGTTTATTTATCCCACATTGTAGAGCAAAATTACTTAACAAAAACGAATGATAATAAAGTGAAATTAGGCGGAATTTCAATAGGTCTTGCCTTAAACTCTATTTATTATTACCAAAAAGAACAGTATGGCGAATATTACGAAAAACCAATTTCAGAAGCTGAACTTGTTGAGCAAGGCAAAAAAATGGCCGCTGAAATTGTTTCCCGTTTACGTACACGTGAAGAGTTAAAAGATGTACCAATTGTTGTTGGTTTGTTTAAGCAGCAAGCTCGCAATCAAATTATTCCAGGGTCATATTTTAGCTATGGTATAGCAAAAGCTGGACAGAACAGTATTGCAGAGTGGGAAGGTATCGATGAAAATTATGTCTTGTTCCCAACTGATGATTCACAGGATGTTTACCGAGATGTCAGCAATAACTTCAAAATTTTTAAGCAAGACGTTGATAAATATTTCTCGAATTATACAAGTGTGATCGGAACAGGCTTCTATCGTAATAAGCAAATACAAAATCTTTCGATTGAAATTCCAATCCAATTTTTCGGTAAAGCAGAAATAATAGGCTTTACGCAATATTTGACGGGTATTCTAATCAATCAATTTGATAATATTCATGTTGAGGTGAGCGTTACTTCTATAAATGGCCCAGAGGCATTAATCATTAAGAAGGCCAATGATAAGGACCCTTACGTGCATGTCTATGATTAATATAGTCAGCCTTTGTGCTGGCTATATTTTTATGTAGATGGCTAGAATTAGAGGGACACAATAGGTAGATAGAGACAACACTTTGTTATAGTAGTGAAAGTTTCTATATTTTTAGTGAAAGTTGTGATTTTTAATATGAAAAATGTTATGATTATTGGCATGGTTAACTTTATTCAACCCTATTGTTATCAATAAAAACAATGAATTGAACCAGTATTCGGAGGTGTGAAAAATGGCTAAATTAACAAAAGAAGAAGTAAAGCACGTGGCAAATTTAGCACGTCTTGCTATTACAGAAGAAGAAGCAGAGAAATTTGCTGAACAGCTTGGAAAAATTACAGACTTTGCGGAGCAGTTAAATGAGCTAGATACAACGAATGTTGAACCAACAACTCACGTTTTACCACTAGTGAATGTAATGCGTGAAGACGTAGCTGTAAAAGGTTTAGACCGTGAAGTAATGATGTTAAACGTAAAAGAACAAGAAGATGGTCAAGTAAAAGTACCAGCTATCATGTAATACTAAAACATAGGAGGATTCCTCATGACGTTATTTGAACGTTCAGCTAAGGAGTTACAAGCGGAAATGAAAGCAGGTAACTTATCAATCGCTGACTTAACGAAAGAAGCATACGAGCGTATTGCAAAGCTTGACAGCGATGTACAAGCATTCCTTGCTTCAAACGAAGAAAAAGCAACTGCACAAGCTGCTGAAATGGATAAAGTCCCATTTGAAGAGCGTGGACCACTGTTTGGTCTTCCAATCGGTGTGAAAGACAACATCGTAACAGAAGGTTTAGAAACAACTTGTGCCTCTAAAATTCTAGAAGGCTTTATGCCAATTTATGATGCCACTGTTGTCAATAAGTTACGTGAAGCTGGCATGATTACAGTTGGTAAATTAAACATGGACGAGTTTGCAATGGGTTCTTCTAACGAAAACTCATACTATAAAACAACAAAAAATCCATGGAACTTAAACCACGTACCAGGGGGATCTTCAGGTGCATCTGCAGCAGCAGTAGCAGCAGGTGAAGTACCATTCTCTCTTGGTTCAGATACAGGTGGTTCAATCCGTCAACCAGCAGCTTACTGTGGTGTTGTAGGGATGAAGCCTACATATGGTCGTGTATCTCGTTTTGGTCTAGTTGCATTTGCCTCTTCTTTAGATCAAATTGGACCAATTACACGCAACGTTGAAGATAATGCGCTATTATTAGAAGCCATCGCAGGCTTAGATCCAAATGATTCTACATCGGCAAACGTAGAGGTACCAAATTACGCTGCAGCGCTTACTGGTGATGTAAAAGGCTTACGTATTGCTGTACCAAAGGAATTCCTTGGTGAAGGTGTTGGCGAGGCAGCACGTCAATCAGTGCTTACTGCATTAGAGGTATTAAAAGGCCTAGGTGCTACTGTAGAAGAAGTATCACTTCCTCATTCAAAATATGCACTTGCTGCATACTATATCCTTTCTTCATCTGAAGCGTCTTCTAACTTATCTCGTTTCGATGGTATCCGTTATGGTTTCCGTGCAGAAAATGTTACAAATTTGATGGACCTTTATAAAGAAACACGTGCACAAGGTTTTGGTGATGAAGTAAAACGCCGCATCATGCTTGGAACTTACTCACTAAGTGCCGGCACGTATGATGCGTATTATAAAAAAGCGCAACAAGCACGTACACTTATCAAAGCAGACTACGACAAAGTATTTGAAGACTTTGATGTTATCATTGGGCCTACATCCCCAACACCAGCATTTAAAATTGGTGAAAACGTCGATGATCCGATGACAATGTATGCGAACGATATTTTAACAATCCCGATGAACTTAGCTGGAGTACCTGCTATTTCAATTCCATGTGGCTTTGAAAACGGACTACCACTTGGTTTACAAATTATTGGTAAATACTTCGATGAAGCAACTATTTACCGTGTAGCTCATGCTTTTGAACAAGCAACAGAGTTCCATAAACAAGTTCCTCAAATGTGGGAGGGAAAATAACATGAACTTTGAAACAGTCATTGGTTTAGAAGTACACGTTGAGTTGAAAACAAACTCAAAAATCTTCTCACCAGCACCAGCTCATTTTGGTGCTGAACCAAATACAAATACAACAGTAATTGATTTAGGGTACCCTGGTGTCCTACCAGTCCTTAACAAAAATGTAGTAGATTTCGCAATGCGTGCTGCACTTGCACTTAATATGGAAATCGAACAAGAAACAAAATTTGACCGTAAAAACTACTTCTATCCAGATAATCCGAAAGCTTATCAAATTTCACAATTTGATAAACCAATCGGTAAAAACGGCTGGATCGATATTGAAGTAGACGGCTATACAAAACGTATCGGTATTACACGTCTTCATATGGAAGAAGATGCTGGTAAACTTTCACATGCTGGGGATCACTCATTAGTTGACTTTAACCGTCAAGGTACACCACTTGTTGAGATTGTTTCTGAGCCAGACATTCGTACACCAAACGAAGCATATGCTTACCTAGAAAAATTAAAATCAATTATTCAATATACAGACGTATCTGATTGTAAGATGGAAGAAGGCTCACTACGTTGTGATGCCAACATTTCTCTTCGTCCGTATGGTCAAGAAGAATTTGGCACAAAAACGGAGCTTAAAAACCTGAACTCCTTCAACTATGTTCGTCGTGGTTTAGAGCATGAGGAATTACGTCAAGCAGATGTATTATTATCAGGCGGTATTATTGAGCAAGAAACACGTCGTTTCGATGAAAAAACAGGTAAAACAATTTTAATGCGTGTGAAAGAGGGAACAGATGATTACCGTTACTTCCCAGAGCCAGACTTAGTTCGTCTTTCGATTGATGATGCATGGCTAGAGAGAGTGAAATCAGAAATTCCTGAGCTTCCAGATGCTCGTAAAAAACGTTATGTAGAAGAATTAGGCTTAACACCATATGATGCAGGAGTTCTTGTTATTTCTAAAGAAATCTCAGACTTCTTCGAGGCAATGATTGTGAACGGTGCAGATGCGAAACTTTCTGCTAACTGGCTAATGGGTGATGTTTCAGCTTACTTAAATGCGGAACAAAAAGACCTTAAAGATACTGCACTAACACCAGAAAACCTTGCTGAGATGGTGAAATTAATCACTGACGGAACAATTTCTTCTAAGATCGGTAAAAAAGTATTTGCTGAATTAGTAGAAAACGGTGGTTCTGCACAGGATATTGTGAAGGCGAAAGGTTTAGTTCAAATTTCCGATGAAGGTGCACTACTAGCCATCGTAACAGAAGTTTTAGATAACAATGCACAATCTATCGAAGACTTTAAAAATGGTAAAGATCGTGCGATTGGCTTCTTAGTTGGTCAAATTATGAAGGCAACAAAAGGTCAAGCCAACCCTCCAATGGTTAATAAATTATTACAACAAGAAATTGCCAAACGATAATACTCGTTGTAACATAATAGCCGAGAGAGCTTTATTGCTCCCTCGGCTATTAATTTTCAAAAATGTAACTAATTTGCAATTTATAACACTTAATAGTTGTTTAAAAAGAGTATTCATAGCAAAATATAGAATAGACAATAATAAGGGGGACGAGCCAATGAAAACTGAACAACAATATTTTCAAGAAGCTATTTCGATACAACAATATATGGAGAACATGACGACGTTGAAAGAAGAGAGCTTCCGTATTTATGATGGTTTTGAAGTGCCAACAAACGATGGCTTCATCGAATTACTAAAAGATAAGCAGCCAAAAATTTTAACTATTACAGAAGATTGGTGCGGAGACGCTATGTTAAACAACCCTATTATTCGTCGTGTTGCTGAAGCGGCAGGGTTAGAAATGCGTACCGTTTTTCGCGATGCTGATACAGAGTTAATTGATCGTTATTTAACAAACGGTGGTCGTGCTATCCCGATTTATCTGTTGTTAGATGATGCAGGTGAGGTTGTAGGAAAATGGGGACCACGTGCGCCTGAATTACAAGAGTTAGTCGTAACGAAACGAGCGAGTTTACCAGATAAAGAAGATCCAACATTTGAAGAAGCTCAAAAAGCTCTTTATGCAGAAATTCGAGAGGAAAATATCTCGAACTCAACTTACTGGACGTATGTCTATGAGGACTTTAAAAAACAGGTAACAAACGCATTACAAAAATAACAAGAGCATTGCAACATTTCAACGTAGAATTTCGTTGAATGAAATAGAATCTTATGAAGCAGGAAGGTATGTTATGAAACGAGCAAGAATCATTTATAATCCTACATCTGGACGCGAAGTATTTAAGAAACATCTACCAGAGGTGTTGGAAAAACTAGAGGTAGCAGGCTATGAGACATCCTGTCATGCAACAACATGTGAGGGAGATGCAACGCTTGCAGCAAAAAATGCGGTAGAGCGTGGTTTTGATATCATCATCGCAGTTGGTGGAGATGGCACATTAAATGAAGTTGTTTCAGGTGTAAGTCCATTTGAAAACCGTCCGAAAGTTGGTCTAATTCCGATGGGTACTACAAATGATTTTGCCCGTGCTGTGCATATTCCTCGAAATATTGATGAGGCTGTAGACATTATAATTCAAGGCGACACATTACCAGTGGACGTGGGTCTCTTAAATGGCGAACGCTATTTCATTAATATTGCTGCTGGGGGACGCATTACAGAACTCACTTATGAAGTACCAAGTAAAATGAAAACAATGCTTGGTCAGTTAGCCTATTATGTAAAGGCAGTAGAAATGATTCCATCCATCAAAGCTTCCCATATGCGTATTGAATATGATGGCGAAGTATTTGATGGGGACGCCATGATGTTCCTATGTGGTTTAACGAATTCAGTAGGTGGCTTTGAAAAACTTGCCCCTGATGCGAGTATTAATGATGGTTACTTTACAGTAATAGTACTGAAAAAAGTAAGCCTTCCAGAGTTTATTCAACTAGCTGCTATGGCATTACGAGGCGAACATTTAAATGACGATCGTGTCATTTATAAAAAAGCCAGCGTTGTCAAAGTCACGACTGAAAACGAAGTCCATCTTAACCTAGATGGCGAATATGGCGGAGACGCACCAGCTACATTTGAAAATCTGAAGCGTCACATTGAAATCTTTGTCCCACTTGCAGATATTCGAGAAGAAGACCGTATTTAATCAATCCAAAAAGCTCATCCTATTTTAGTTGGATGAGCTTTTTGGATTCTATCTGATCGTACTTATAAAAGAAAGGGATCTGCATATTAGGAAGTCCCCTAAAGAGAAAAGCTTCACCACTCCCAAAAATATCTACCCCCCACACTCCCAAAGTTAACCTTCCCAATAGAAGCCGAAAACCAGAACTGTGCCACATAAGAATCTCTGAAAACCTACTTAATCCGATTGCTTCCTTTATTAAATTGGAATGGACTAAATTATACAATTTCATCTTTAGAACTTAGATTGTGAATGAATTTAGAAAAATGTTTGGCAAATGTGCGTATATTAGTTGAACAAAATTTGAAACCTTAATAATAGCCTGAAATTTCGGTCCGTTATTAAGGTTTTATTCGTTGTAATAGTGGAAAATGGGGGTATGGATAAGGGAAAGGAAGTGTTGCCTTTGTATAAGTCACAAGAAAAGAAACTTATATGGATAAGTTTTGGTGTTGCAATTATTATGCTACTTTCCATTCTTGGAAGAATATTTGGAAGTTAGGGGGGCAATGAGATGATTAATGAATCAGCAGTCTTTTGGAGTCGAGCATTAACGGAGTTAACATTATCGTTCCATATTATTTATGCAACGATTGGTGTAGGTGTCCCGTTGATGATTATGATTGCTCAATGGACTGGGTATAAAAAGAATGATGAGCATTATATCTTAATGGCGAGACGTTGGGCGCGTGGTTTTGTTATTACTGTGGCCGTAGGTGTTGTAACAGGAACTGCCATTGGCTTACAGCTTTCATTATTGTGGCCTAACTTTATGCAACTTGCTGGTCAAACGATTGCATTACCATTGTTTATGGAAACGTTTGCATTTTTCTTTGAAGCTATATTTTTAGGGATCTATTTATATACATGGGACCGCTTTGATAGTCAGAAAAAACATATGCTACTATTAATTCCTGTCGCTGTTGGAGCGTCGATGTCAGCGGTCTTCATTACAATTGTTAATGCTTTTATGAATGCACCACAAGGATTTGATATTGTAGACGGAGAACTTGTCAATATTCAACCTTTTTTAGCGATGTTTAACCCAGCCATGCCGACAAAGGTAGCGCATGTACTTGTGACAGCGTATATGACATCAGCATTTGTACTAGCAGCTATTGCGGGATACAGAATGTTAAAAGGCTCTAAGCATGTATACCATAAAAAATCCTTGCTTTTACTTATGAAAATTGGCTTAATTTTCTCCATAGCTGCTGCTGTAATTGGAGATTTTTCAGGAAAATACTTAGCTGAATATCAACCCGAAAAACTAGCCGCTGCAGAATGGCATTTTGAAACAGAGGGTAAAGCATCGCTTGTATTATTTGGTGTATTAGATGGAGAAGAAGTAAAATACGCCATTAAAATTCCGTATGCTTTGAGCATTCTTGCACATTTTAATCCTAACGCAGAGGTAATTGGCTTAGATCAATTTGCGGAGGAGGATTTACCACCACTCTATATTCATTATCTCTTTGATATTATGGTGTCCATTGGTATGTTTATGGTGCTAGTTTCATTACTTTATGTTGTAGGGAAAGCACGGGGCTGGCAATTTATTCATTCGCGATGGTATAGATGGATTATTGTTGCGGGAGGACCTCTGTCAATCATTGCCATCGAAGCAGGTTGGTGGCTTGCGGAAGTTGGACGTCAACCATGGATACTGTATGGTCTAATGCGCACACCGGAGGGAGCTACTACGAGTGACCATGTGGATTTAATGATGCTATTGTTCGCAGGTGTTTATGCAGTTTTAGCAGTAGGAAGTATTGTCGTCTTGGTTCGAATGTTTAAAAAGAATCCAATCGAGCGTGAAATTGAAGATCGCCACTCTGAAAAAGGCGGTGACATCCTATGACGTTAGAGGTATTAGGTATTTCCGTATTATGGATTTTTCTATTTGGCTATGTCATTGTCGCATCCATTGATTTTGGTGCAGGCTTCTTCAACGCTTATAGCCTACTAATTGGTAAAAATCATATTTTAACAAATATTATCAAACGTTATTTATCGCCTGTCTGGGAAGTAACCAATGTCTTTTTAGTATTCTTCTTCGTAGGGATCGTTGGATTTTTCCCACAAACTGCTTTTTATTACGGAACGATTTTACTTGTGCCAGTCAGTATTTCGCTTGTACTGTTAGCAATTCGTGGCTCCTACTATGCCTTTGAATCGTACGGCACGCGAGGACATATAGGGTATACGCTGACATACGGTGTGGCAGGTTTATTAATTCCCGCTTCCTTATCTGTTGTTTTTGCCATTGCTGGTGGAGGCTATGTTGATCTGATTGATGGGCAACCTGTGCTAAACTACTGGACTTTATATACAAGTCCATTTGCTTGGAGCATTGTGGTACTGAGCATCGCTGCTGTGCTGTATATTTCAGCCGTATTTTTAACGTGGTATGCTCATAAAGCAAATGACGTAGAAGCGACTAAACTGATGCGAAAATATGCACTTGTTTGGGCAGCACCGTTAATGATTAGTGCACTGGGCATTATGTATGAAATGAAATCCATTAACCCAGAAAGTTATAGTCACATGGTGAATTTATGGTGGATGTTTGCGATTTCAGCTGTCTTATTTATTATTACAGTCATGCTCATTGCCATGCGTAAAAAGTACGGACTTGCAGTTGGGCTTCTTATTGCTCAATTTGCTGTAGCCTTCTTTGCATATGGGATAGCACAATATCCATACTTACTGTATCCGTATTTAACAATTTATGATAGTTTTACAAGCACACAAATGGCGGTTGCTTTAGTCATCGCATTTATTTTAGGGCTGTGCCTTCTTCTTCCTTCACTCTATTTATTGATGAAACTATTCTTGTTCAATAAAAACTATGTGACAGGAAAAGAAGACAATCACGCATAGGAGGAAATCAAGGTATGCAAAGTTTCTTAATTTTTTATGCACCTTTTATTGTCGTCATTCTTGGGATCTTGTGTGCATTTTGGTGGGCACCAAGGGATTATCATATTACAAAAGAGCAAGAAAAGAGTCGCGAATAGCGGCTCTTTTTTCAAGTTAGTGAGGAGAACAATATAACGGGCAAGTCTTGTTCTTTTTTCATTCGCCAACACATGCTACAATAAGGAGATTGAAATGGAGGATGTACGAATGTCAGCACCCGTGAAAAAAAATGATCGACTTTCAGTTTATATAGAAGATTTAACACATGATGGCAATGGCGTCGCAAAGGTTGATGGCTACCCACTATTTATACAAGGCGCACTTCCGAACGAAACAGCTGAAATACATGTGATGAAAACCTTGAAAAATTATGGCTTTGCAAAAGTTGTAGATATTATTAAGCCATCTTCAGATCGAGTAGTAGCACCCTGTGATTATTTCAAGCAATGTGGCGGCTGTCAACTACAGCATTTATCCTATGAGGGGCAGTTAAAGTGGAAAGAAAATATGGTGCGCAATGTGATGCAGCGCATTGGTAAAATTAATGCACCTGTTCTTCCTGTAAAAGGAATGGAAGAGCCTTGGCATTACCGTAATAAAGCGCAAATCCCCTTCTCTGTAAATGAAGAAGGACAAGCGATTGCAGGTTTTTATAAAACAAAAACGCATAGCATTGTAGATATGGATCGTTGCTTAATTCAAACAGGAGAAGCGGACGCCATTCTTGCAGGCTTGAAAAAGGAATTAACGGCGATAGGAATTCGCCCTTACAATGAGCATACACACGAAGGAATGCTGCGACACGTTGTCATTCGTAAAGCACGAGCAACAGGTGAGGTCATGGTTGTCCTTGTAACAAAAAAGAAAAAGTTCCCACAAAAAGAGGCAGCCGTTGCAGTGATTCAAAGATTAGTTCCGAACGTTACGTCGATTATGCAAAATGTGAATAATGAAAAAACCAATGTGATTTTTGGTGATGATACCATCAATCTTTGGGGCAAGGACATCATTATTGATACAATTGGCAATGTACGTTTTGAGATTTCAGCTCGTTCCTTCTATCAAGTCAACCCAGAGCAAACAGAGGTCCTCTATAAACAAGCATTGGATTATGCTGACTTGCAGGGGGATGAACGCGTCATTGATGCGTATTGTGGCATTGGTACCATCTCTTTATTCCTGGCACAAAAAGCAAAGGCAGTCATGGGCGTGGAGATTGTCCCACAAGCAATTGAAGATGCTAAACGCAACGCAGTACTCAATGGTTTTACCAATACTTATTTTGAGGCTGGCCCAGCAGAGGAAGTTATACCGAGATGGTATAAGGAGGGCAAGGAAGCAGACGTACTAGTAGTCGATCCACCACGCAAAGGCTGCGACGAAGCACTTCTAACTACCATTTTAGAGCAACAACCAAAGCGAGTGGTCTATGTCTCCTGCAACCCAGCTACACTAGCACGCGACCTTCGTATTTTGGAGGATGGCGGCTATCAAACACAGGAAATTCAGCCAGTAGACATGTTCCCGCATTCGACGCATTGTGAAGCAGTTGCTTGGCTAACGTTAGTAGAGTAGAAAAGCAGATGGTGTAGAGAAATCTATACTATCTGCTTTCTATTTAGACAATTACCATTTAAGAACGATTTTCGATATAATAAACGTGACTGATTTTCAAAAAGTTATTGGGCATGATATAAATGTAAAATTGAGCTTTATATTTTGGACTGAAAGTATAGAGTTTTATTCATAGTGAGAGGATTTGGGTTTAACATGATAGATAATTTTTGGCGTGATTTACCACGACCATTTTTTGTGCTGGCACCAATGGAAGATGTGACAGATGTTGTTTTTCGACATGTAGTAAATGAAGCGGGTCGGCCGGATGTATTTTTTACAGAGTTTACAAATTCGGATAGCTATTGTCATCCAGAGGGACAGAAAAGTGTACGTGGCCGTTTGACTTTTACAGAAGATGAGCAGCCAATGGTGGCACATATTTGGGGGGATAATCCCGACTATTTCCGTCAAATGAGTATTGGTATGGCAGAGCTCGGTTTTAAAGGCATTGATATTAATATGGGTTGCCCTGTACCGAATGTGGCATCAAGAGGAAAAGGGAGTGGCCTTATTCTCCGTCCAGATGTCGCGGCAGAATTGATTCAAGCAGCAAAAGCGGGTGGATTGCCTGTCAGTGTGAAAACCCGTCTTGGCTACAAGGAGATAAATGAGTGGGAGGAGTGGCTAACACATATTTTACAACAAGATATAGCGAACCTTTCGATTCATCTACGAACAAGAAAGGAAATGAGCTTAGTAGATGCGCATTGGGAGCTTATTCCGGAAATCAAAAAATTACGTGACCGTATTGCACCAAATACGCTACTAACAATCAATGGAGATATTCCTGACCGTCAAACGGGACTGCAGCTAGCTGAACAATATGGTATTGATGGCGTGATGATTGGGCGAGGTATTTTTAAAAATCCGTTTGCTTTTGAAAAAGAGCCAAAAGAGCATAGCAGTAAAGAGTATCTTGATCTTTTAAGACTGCAGCTCGATCTGCAAGATCAATATGCGGAAGTACTACCACGTTCCATCACAGGGCTTCACCGCTTTTTCAAAATTTATGTCAAAGGATTCCGTGGAGCTGGTGAATTAAGAAGCCAATTGATGAACACGAAATCAACAGATGAAGTGCGTGCATTGTTAGATAACTTTGAAGCAAATAATATGGAGTGACCTGTTAGCTGGTAAGAATGGAGCATAATTCATAAAAAGCAAGGGCAGGAGTAAGCAATATCCACTCCTTACTCTTGCTTTTTTTCTGGTATAAAGGCTACAAATGAATCTTCCTATTTATTTTAACCTTTATAAGCAAACAGCATTTTTAGACAAAATCAAATATATCACCAATCAATCTCCCTATGCCTCTAAGTAACCAGAAAAGGACTCTAAAAGGCAAGAGAATGAGTTCAGGTATCCAAACGAGTATATCAAAAATGAAATCTAAAAATGTATAACCGCTGTGGTACTTCTTGCCTTTTCTTCTTTGCCACCAATCCTTCATAAATTCTCAATCCTTTTTAACCGTTACAATTTTTTAATATATTTACGATCAAATGTTTATTAAGTTTCAAATGAACAGTAGAGGCTATCATCTTTTGCTAAAAAACGTTTTTGTTTAGGCATGTGTAGCTACTTTCGTAGCGCATATTTCTTCACATAACAGTATACTGCTAAAACATAAACTTGCCTTTTTCGAATGTGCATATTACAATAAAAAGTAAGTTAATAGCAGGTTTGAGTAACTGAGAGACCATTGAAAACGTATGTACCTAGCGTACATATGCTTTTGATGGTCTTTTTTTATCTTTAAAATGATGAGGGAGGAAATAAAATATGAGTACAGCTTCTGCGATACAACGACAACAAACAATGGAGGAACTACAAGGCAGGGAGTATGATTTATTAGTAATTGGTGGGGGCATTACAGGATGTGGTATTGCACTAGATGCTATTGCTCGCGGTCTTTCTGTAGCATTAGTGGAAATGCAGGATTTTGCAGCAGGTACCTCTAGCCGTTCGACAAAATTAGTACATGGTGGTTTACGCTATTTAAAGCAATTTGAAATAAAAGAGGTAGCAGAGTTAGGAAAGGAACGTGCCATTGTTTATGAAAATGGTCCACATGTGACAACACCTGTTTGGATGCTGTTACCTTTTCATAAGGGCGGGACATTTGGAAAATACTCTACAAATCTTGGCTTGCGTGTCTATGATTTTTTAGCAGGAGTCAGACGTGCTGAGCGTCGTTATATGTTAAATGCAGTTGAAACCGTTGAGAAGGAGCCATTAGTGAAAACAAAGGGATTGCTTGGCGGTGGTATGTATGTGGAATACCGTACGGATGATGCTCGTTTAACGATTGAGGTAGCGAAGGCAGCGATTGAAAAAGGTGCAACATTAATTAATTATATGAAAGCCGAAAACTTCTTATATAATGAACAGCGAAAAATCAATGGCATTGTAGCAAAGGATTTAATAACAGACCGTACAATCGATATTCGTGCAAAGGCAGTGGTTAATGCTGCTGGTCCATGGGTGGATGATGTGCGCACAATTGAAGGGAAGCAGGCAGGTAAGCATTTAATTTTATCAAAAGGTGTGCATATTGTTTTTGATGAATCAAAGTTCCCATTAAAACAAGCTGTTTATTTTGATACACCTGATGGTCGCATGGTATTTGCCATTCCTCGTCAGGGTAAGACCTATGTAGGAACAACAGATACATTTTATGAGGGCGATGCTCGTAATATGGATATTTATCAAGAGGATCGCGATTATATAATGAACGCGATTCGTTATATGTTCCCAAATGTAAAGGTGACAGATGCGGATATTGAATCAAGCTGGGCAGGTGTGCGTCCGTTGATTCATGAGGACGGAAAAAATCCGTCTGAAATTTCTCGTAAGGATGAAGTGTGGGTATCACCATCAGGACTTGTAACAATTGCAGGTGGGAAATTAACAGGCTACCGTAAAATGGCTGAAACGGTATTAAATACGATTGCACAGGAACTAGAGCAACAATTTGGCATTCAATCTTCTCCATGTACAACAAAGAAAATACCAATTTCTGGTGGTGATATTGGCGGTTCAAAGAAATTATATGCCTTCTTACATGACCATACAAGATTAGGCAAAAAATTAGGCTTATCCGAAGAAGAGGCTAAATTTTTAACACAGCATTATGGTAGCAATGTAGATATTGTCTTTAACTATGTTAAGGAAGGACATCCAGTTTTACCATCATGGCTGTATGCACAATTAATGTATGGTATTCATCATGAAATGGTCGTTCATCCGAATGACTTTATGGTTCGCCGTACAGGATATATGTTCTTCCAAATGGCCATTGTTAAACAATATAAAGAGGCTATTTTAGATGAAATGGCTAAGCAACTCAACTGGACAGCACAGCAACGTACACAATATGAAGAAGATGTTAAGAAAGAAATAAAACGAGCGACAACTGCGCTATAATGAGGTAGTTACTCTCATAATATAAGGTGAGCATTTACCCTGTATTATAAGGGAAGGAGAGAATGGTATGCATTTTGATAATCAACAGGTAATTCCTGCAGCGCGTACTGTTAAGCAGTTTGACGAAATAATAGCAAGTCCATTCAATTATATTGTCCTCTTGGAGGTGCATATTAGCTTATTGATGTCTTTAAAGCGTGAGGCACATCGGCATGGAAAAAAATTAATTATTCATGCTGATTTAATTCATGGCTTAAAAACGGATAATTTTGCAGCGGACTTTTTATGTAATGATGTTCGTCCCGCTGGTATTATTTCAACTCGTTCCAATATGCTAATGAAAGCCAAAGCTCGTGGAATTATGGCTATTCAACGTGTGTTTTTGATTGATACGATTGCTCTTGAAAAAAGTTATTCGATGATTGAAACAGCACAGCCTGATTATATTGAACTATTACCAGGCATTATTCCGTCTATGATTCAAGAAATCTATGAGCGGACACAAATCCCTGTTATTACAGGTGGCTTAGTGCGTACAGTGGACAATATTGAAGAAGCGTTAACTGGGGGCGCTATCGCCGTTACAACATCTAATAAGAAATTATGGGAAAATTTCAATAAATAGTTGACTCTGTATGTTTTTTTCTCTAAAATGAACTTAAGTTCATAAGCGCGTGGTTAGGAAAAGGAACCCACATTTGTTCATCTACATGTTTTAATGTAGTTTGATTAAATGTGGGTTCCTTTTTGTTTTCCGTGGGCTATTATCACAAAGGGGGACTTCACTATGTCTACGTTTACAGCTGAGATGGTCGGCACAATGATTCTTATTTTATTTGGTGGCGGCGTTGTAGCTGGTACTGTGCTAAACAAATCGAAAGGCTTTGGTGGTGGATGGATTGTTATTACCTTTGCTTGGGGACTTGCTGTTGCAATGGCAGCCTATGCAGTAGGGGGAATTAGCGGTGCTCATCTAAATCCTGCACTAACCATTGCTCTTGCCACGATTGGCAATTTCCCATGGGGAGATGTACCAGCTTATATTGCAGCACAAATGATTGGTGCATTTTTAGGAGCAACGCTTGTTTACTTTATGTATTTACCACATTGGCAGGCAACAGCAGATGCAGATACAAAATTAGCGCCATTTTCCACAATGCCAGCTATTAAGCATCCTTTATCAAATCTACTATCTGAAATGATAGGAACATTTATTTTAGTATTAGGCATTTTAGCGTTAGGTACAAATACGATTACAGATGGTTTAAATCCATTTTTAGTTGGTCTGTTAATTATTGTGATTGGGATGGCTTTAGGTGGCCCAACAGGCTATGCAATTAACCCTGCCCGCGATTTGGGTCCACGTATTGCCCATTTTATTTTGCCGATTTCAGGAAAAGGTGATTCTGGTTGGGGATATGCATGGATACCAGTTGTAGGTCCAATTATTGGTGGTACATTTGGTGCATTGTTTTTCCAACAAATATTTGAAGGGAAAAATAGTATAGCATTTTGGATTGTTGCAGTGATTGTTGTTACTATTTTCATAGGGGCACAATTAACTGTCAAGAATGTTCAAGTTGAAGACTAATTTATTTGGAGGGATTTCTATGTCAGAAAAAAAATATATTTTAGCGTTAGACCAAGGTACAACAAGTTCAAGAGCTATTCTATTTGATGAAAAGGGTAAAATTGTACACACTGCCCAACAAGAATTCCAACAACATTTTCCACAAGCAGGCTGGGTAGAGCATCATGCAGAGGAAATTTGGTCATCTATCCTATCTTGTATTGCAACCGTGTTATCAGAAAAAGGTGTGGATTCAAGCCAAATTGCAGGGATTGGGATTACAAACCAACGCGAAACAACCGTAGTGTGGGATAAACATACTGGCAAACCTGTTTATAACGCAATTGTTTGGCAATCACGTCAAACGAATGAAATTTGTGAGCAGTTAAAGGAAAGCGGTTACAATGATTTATTCCGTGATAAAACAGGCTTATTAATCGATGCTTACTTCTCTGGCACAAAAGTGAAGTGGATTTTAGATCATGTTGAGGGAGCACGTGAAAAAGCTGAGGCAGGAGAATTGCTATTCGGTACAATTGATACATGGCTCATTTGGAAGTTATCGGGTGGGAAAGTACATGTAACAGATTATTCAAATGCTTCTCGTACATTGATGTATAATATCCATGAGTTACAGTGGGATGAAGAACTTTTAGAAATTTTAACTGTTCCTGCCTCTATGCTGCCAGAAGTACGTCCTTCTTCTGAAATTTATGGCTATACAGAGGAGGCTTTATTCTTTGGCTCTGCTGTCCCAATTGCGGGTGCTGCTGGTGACCAACAAGCAGCATTATTCGGTCAGGCATGTTTTGAAGAAGGAATGGTCAAGAACACATATGGCACAGGCTGCTTTATGTTAATGAACACAGGCGAAAAGGCAGTGAAGTCAAATAATGGATTATTGACAACATTAGCTTGGGGCTTAGATGGTAAAGTAACGTATGCTTTAGAGGGAAGTATTTTTGTAGCAGGCTCAGCAATTCAATGGCTACGTGATGGTTTGCGTATGTTCCGTAATGCGAGTGAATCAGAGCAATATGCGACGCGTGTGGAGTCAACAGATGGAGTTTATGTTGTCCCAGCATTTGTTGGTTTAGGCACACCGTATTGGGATTCTGATGTACGAGGAGCTGTCTTTGGCTTAACACGTGGGACATCGAAGGAACATTTTGTACGTGCGACACTAGAATCATTAGCTTATCAAACAAAGGATGTATTAGCAGCGATGGAAGCAGATGCTAATATTCCGTTAGCAAAATTGCGTGTAGATGGCGGAGCTGTGGCAAATAATTTCTTAATGCAATTCCAAGCAGATTTATTAAATGTCCCTGTTGATCGCCCAGTTATCAATGAAACAACAGCTTTAGGTGCTGCCTATTTAGCAGGCTTAGCAGTTGGCTATTGGCATTCAACAGAGGAGATCGGTAAGTATTGGAATTTAGATCGTCAATTTACACCAAATATGAGTGACGAGTATCGTGACAATATTTATGCAGGCTGGAAAAAGGCTGTTGCCGCAGCGCAAGTATTTAAGTAAGCAAACCATTTGAGAGGCTGGGGTATAACTAGCTTCAATTAATGAGAAATCCGAATTCGGATTTCTCTATTTTTTATGTTGTCTCCAGATAGCTCGTAACGAATGTCCAATGAGTCCTCAAATTTTCGATCATTTGAGCGAGGACTTTCAATGCTAATTCCTTTTCATTTTCTTCTGGTATGATTTCTTTTTCAAGCAGCTCTTCGTATAGCTGTTTTGCCATTTGCATTAGCTATTACTTCTGATAAGTATTTTTGTCTGTTTTTATTTAAGAAAGGTGAAGAAAACGTCCAATTCTTTATAGAGTTGGGCTTTTTTGTTCGTAAGGAATAGAGGATTTAGAGAGAAATCAGAGAATTGTATATAAGTACCATTATATGTAATGACGTTTTATAGGAGTTGTATGAAGATGGTTGTGACAACGAGACCGTTAAAAATTAAGTATAAAAAGTTAGCTAATCCTTTTCAGGAGTTTATGCAGATCAATCCTCACAATAATGCCCTTACGAAGGAAGTGGTCTTTCTACGTTATATTGGTATACCTGATTCTGTAGATCTTTATAAAGAAAATATTTTAAAAATGGATGAGTATTTCACAAAGCAAAGCGTATTTTATTTACGACTACATAGGCTTGAGGTCATCAATAATAAGAAAGATGCAGATAGACTGTCGGAGCTTTGGGGAGATTGGCAGGCTGCTGCTGATAGTATGCAGTTACTGTATGAGACATCTTTATGCGGTAAATTAGCGAATGATCAACTTGAATGGACAAAAAAGCTTAGCTTTAAAAAAATTCTCCATCTTTTTAAAGAACATCAGCCGCATGCTAATGACACGTTACTAAAAAACTTTGCAGTTAAATTTTTATATTGGATGGATTATTATTTACCACAAATTTTTTCTAAGGAAAATCAAGCATCCTTTAAAATTGTTTTTATAGGAGACATTACGCAGCATGAATCATTATTCTTATATTTTTTATCGACACTTGGCTGCGATATATGCTATATGAACCCTAAAGGGGATATCCCTAATTTGTATCCTATCATAGCAGCATCATCTACTTTGCAGAGTTGTCGTAATTGCTATGAAAAAGAATTCATAATCCCTAAAATGCTCTCGATGAAAAGCATACCACCACAACAACCGACGATTCTCCCAGCCCTTAGTACTAGTATGGTTACTACAGAAGAGTGTAGTTATGAACAGTTGGCTTCTTTAGCGACGTCTGTTGTGATGATAAAGACATTTGGTGCAGATGGTAAGGTGTTATGTTTTGGTTCTGGAGTTGTTCTCCATCGCGATGGCTATATTTTGACGAACTTGCATGTTGTAGGTGGTGGGAACTATTATTCAGTGCTATATGAAAATGATCCAAACGAGTATATTACCCATCAATTTGTGAAATATCATGACATGCATGATTTGGCTATTTTGAAGGTAGACAGAACAAGTCTACCTTTGCCCGTTAAAATAGAGGGTCAATTAGTTCGCGGGCAAAAAATTGTGGCGATTGGCAGTCCTTTAGGATTATTTAATTCGGTTTCTGATGGAATTGTTTCAGGCTTTCGAGATCTTCGAAAAATGTCTATGATTCAATTTACGGCTGCTATTTCCAATGGCAGTTCTGGTGGTGCTTTATTGGATATGCATGGACGATTGGTCGGTTTGATAACAGCAGGCTTTGATGATGGTCAGAATCTGAACTTAGCTGTACCAGCTCATTTGATTTATCAATTTGCCCAAAACTTTATTGAAGTATCAGGCTAATTTCCACTATTCAACCATTGCTTTTTCATTCGTAATCTTATAGAATGTAGAACGGTATAAATGAACGATATATAAATCCTTTAATACGGTCCAGAGAGGCTGAAAAGGGCTATGTGATATTTTTAAGCTAATATCTTTGCTTTGTCATGCCCTTTTGTCCTCTGTGACGGAAGGGCTTTTATTATTGTTCCATACTCCTCTTTTAAAGGAAGTCCCGTGAGGCTTCAAAAGAGAATGGACAAGACAGCTATAATCCATTCACTAAAAGAGATCGACAACTAGAAAATTGGAGGCTACAAAGAATGGATTATCGTAAAAAAACCGTGGTCGCTTCAGTGGCAGGGTTAACGCTAGAGGGAATGGACATTATGTTTATTTCTTTTGCTATGACAATGATTATTGCAGAATTTAATATTGATCTTGCAACTGGTGGATTGATTTCATCCATCACAAATATTGGAATGCTAATGGGTGGTATTATTTTTGGTGTGTTGGCCGACAAATATGGTCGCGTAAAAGTGTTTACGTATACCGTCATATTATTTGCCATCGGAACAGCCTTAACAGGCGTAGCAACAAGTATTGAGCAAGTTTATGTTTATAGATTTATCGCTGGCTTAGGAGCTGGTGGGGAATATGGTATTGGTATGGCACTTGTGGCGGAGGCTTGGCCGAAGAATAAACAAGGAAGAGCTTCTTCGTATGTAAGTGTAGGGGCACAGTATGGGGTGATCTTAGCGGCATTACTAAGTGCCATCATTTTACCAACTTTAGGATGGAGAGCTTTATTCTTCGTCGGTTTATTACCAGTCATTTTTGCCTTTATCGTACGTAAAAATCTTGATGAATCACCAGAATGGGTGGCGTCACAGAATAAACAAAACAATAAGCAAGAGAAAGGGAAACTGGCCCAGTTATTTGCTTCACCACGAATCACGATGACGACTCTTTCGCTGATTTTAATGGCTACTGTTCAAATCGCAGGCTATAATGGCCTCATGATCTGGCTACCATCTATGCTACAAAAATCGCAAGGATTATCAGTTTCCAGCTCAGCCTTGTGGACAATTAGTACCGCTGTCGGCATGATTATTGGAATGCTGACATTTGGTAGATTTATGGATCGTTTTGGTGCAAAGCGTACATTCGGTATCTTTTTATTAGCCTCAGCCTGTGCAGTATTCCTTTATTCCTTTGCAACAGGTGCAGTAGCCATATTATTAGGCGGTGCAGTTGTAGGATTTTTCTCTAACGGAATGTTTGCAGGGTATGGTGCATTAATTAGTAGCTTCTATCCAGTCCAAATTCGCAGTACAGCAACAAATACTATTTTTAACTTTGGTCGAGCAATAGGAGGATTTTCACCAATCTTTGTCGGCTATATTTTACAAAGTTATGATATGACAGTCGTTATGATTTACTTAGCAGCATTGTATTGCATTTCCTTTATCGTCATGCTGACACTTCAGGGAACAGGCAAGGGTTTGCAAACGGCTTAATCCTATACATCACGAAAGAACGAATTCCACTTCTTCAAATGGGATTCGTTCTTTTCTTATTAGTTTTTATTTAATTATAATAAACCTTTTGAACGTTTCTCAGCGATTTCAACAAGGCGTTTTGTAATTTCTCCTCCAACGGAACCATTTGCGCGAGAAGATGCTTCTGGCCCAAGCTGAACGCCAAATTCTTGTGCAATTTCATATTTCATTTGATTGACAGCTTCGTGTACGCCAGGTACTAGAAGCTTATTTGAACTACGGTTATTGTTAGCCATTGTTCTCACCTCCTTGAGCTTAGAATGGTTGCTTACCAACTTTTCATACATTTAAAAAGAAGGAAACGCACACGCTAAATGCTAATAACAACAACTTGTGGAAAGCCAGCAATAATCAGCAAACTCTCTGTTATAATTAAGCCTGGCTCTTTACTATAGAAGGTTGATTAAAGGAGGAACAACAGAATGACGAATAATGATATTTTAATTCGTTTACGCTATGCATTCGATATAAAAAATGTAGATATGGTGGAAATTTTTAAGCTAGGTGGTATGAACTATACGAAAGAAGAAGTATTAAATATGCTCATTAAGATTAATGATGAGGAAGAAGCACCAGAAACATACATTAGTTGTAATAATAAAATGTTGGAAGCTTTTTTAAATGGACTCATTACCTTTAAACGTGGGCCACAGAAGCCAAAGGAAGGACAGGCTGAGGGACCACTACCTGTGTCTGGAAAAGAAAGTCCGAACAATATGCTATTAAAGAAAGTGAAAATTGCCTTATCCTTAACAACTGAGGAGATGGTTGAAATTTTATATGATGGTGGAATTAAGGTGACAAAAGGTGAATTAGGTGCCATTTTAAGAAATCCAAGTCACCGTAATTATAAAGAGTGCGGTGATTCGTTCGTACGTAATTTTTTAAGGGGCTTAACATATAAATATAGAGGGTAACAGACAGATGTTTTAAATCATAAAGTACCATTTTTTTCTTTAAAATTCGTTGACAATTTGTGACGAAATTGTGTACAATAAATTTATCACAAATTGTTCACAAAAAAGATGAAAAATGTTCACAAACAAAGGGGTGCTTGTATGATTTATTTTGACATCTTATTAGTAGCTATTGCATGCGTTACAATGCCTTTTATTGTTGCAGTTATGCTAGATATTTTTTATGCAGAACGAAAAAAAGTTCGTTTTTCATTACGTCGTACTTCATTATGGTATATCGCTATGTTTGCACTATCGTTTATACCATCCGTTTTACTTGTCACACAAAACGTATAATGCAATCAAACACTTAGGGGTAAGTGGAATGAAATAGGCAGCTACAACTCGCATTGAGGTTGTAGCTGTTTTTTTATGTTGATATGACAAAATGATTTTATACCGAAATGGAAAGGTTCAATAAATGACATGGTGAATGAAAACTTCACAATGATATATTCTCAAGTAAATAAACACTAATTAAAGATGCATTCAATAGTCTAAAATACGCAGTATGATTATTGCTGGTATTATTGTTATTGGGATTAGCCGGATTCCGGGAATGTTAGGGGAAGCTTTCAAGTCAATTTATAACGGGTATCACGATTGTCGTGGTGAGCTTACTTGTACTACCATCACAACATGTCCTTGGTGCAAGCAGTAAAGAAAAATTAAACTATGGAGAGCACGAGGTCATTGAATTTCAATGGATTCGTGTTTTTTATTAGAATGAAAAGCTAGAGTCGAGAATAAAATTGCTAGTACATCAACCTATTTTTTCTAGCAATTATCTTGATAAAGGCGGGGTCTGAATGAAAAATATTTTCTTCATTTTATTAGGGATTGTCTATCTTTTTCTAGCAAATGCAATTGAATTAGCCATCATTAAGCCATTATTTTTTTTAATAGGACTTGCTTTAGTCAGTATTGGTAGCATTCGATATATAAAAGAACGTTATATTGCTGCACAAACTTTGGTACAAATGACGGAAGCTAGTGAAGAAGAGATAATGGCTATTCCTCATACCCAATGTACATTATCCAATGATGCTTTAAATGCTTTATTGTTAAATGAACAGACAAATACGCTTATTTTTGCACGAAGAGAATCGCTAGATGAAGAGTTGACAATAATAGAGATTCCATTTAACAAAATATATGAAGTGGCCATCATGGAAGACGAAGAGTTTATGATTAGAACAAAGAATCACCTTATGAGTGGGTCTTTACTTGGGGAAGCGGATGAAATAGAGGAAGTGGAGGTGGAGGAAGATACAATTTCACAGCTTTCTTTAAAATTAGTGGTGGATCATTTATCAGAGCCAATTCAAGAATATATGTTTATGGATAATGGTGAAGAGCCAATTTCAAAAGAGGAAGAGGACTACAAGGAAGCTATGGAGCTTTGTGAGAAATGGTTTCAAAAGATAAGCGTAATTATCAAACGTCATGAATTGGAAAGAATTCCGATCAATCATTGGCAATAATCGAAAAAGCTATCTCGAATTAGAAAAATTTGAGATAGCTTTTGTTGTGTAGTTCGTTAAATTTTAAATTGCTGTAGTTGGGTGTTTAGTTCTTCAGCCATTCCTGCGAGTTGATTTGCACTTCTAGCGATTTCATCCATTGTAGCGGCGGTTTCCTCTACAGTTGCTGTTGTTTGTTCAACACCGGCGGCGGATTCCTGTGAAATAGAAGCCATGTCATCTATAGAGACATTAATGGTTTCTGAATTTTGAGTAAGATGATGTAAATTAGTAGAAATGGTCGTAATATTCTCGATCATATCCTCTACTGCATTTGATATTTGATCAAATGTTTCGTTTGTTTGATCAAGCTGTGCGGTTCCTCTTTTAACTTCTTCATAGCCTGATTGTAGGGCAGAAGTGACATTGCCTGTCTCACCTTGAATACGATGGACGATTGTTGAAATATCCGTGACAGAGAATTGCACTTGTTCAGCGAGCTTGCGGACTTCATCTGCGACAACGGCAAAGCCTTTTCCGTGTTCACCTGCTCGTGCTGCTTCAATCGCTGCATTGAGTGCGAGTAAATTTGTTTGATTTGAAATCTCGTCTATAACTGACACAAGCTTGGAAATTTCGGCGGACTGTTCATTCAAACTTTCAACCTTTTTCACGGATTCTAGCATAATGTCATTAATCGCAGCCATTTGTTTAGTCGATTGAACCATTAAGCCTTTACCAGAAACCGTTAAATTTTGGACATGGCTAGAATGTTCTTTTAATTCAATGCCTTCTTGTGTTGTGTCGTGAATACTGCGCTTAAAGGCTGTCATTGTTTCTGCTAAATCACCCGTTGTGGACGCTTGTGTTTCTGTACCTGAAGCAAGCTCTTGCATGGTTACTGTAATTTGCTCTGTCCCTGCTTGTACTTCATTCGATGATTGAGCCAGCTCTTCACTACTTGCGGCCACTGTTTCTGAAACGCTGTAGATGGAATGAATCGTTTGTTTTAATTTATTGTTCATTTCATTAGCAGCAAGCATTAACGTGCCGATTTCATCTCGTGTTTTCACTGCTAATGGCTCCAGTTGCAAATTACCATCTGCTAATTCTTTCATACGATTCGCTACAACTTTAACCGGTCTGGAAATGGTACTAGCTGTAATAATAGCAATTAGAATACCAGCTATAGTTAAAATTAAACTGAAAGCAATCCCGATTGTTCGATTTTGAGAGCTTGTTGAAACAACATCATTACCAACGGACGTAATCGCATCGGCACGTTCATCCGCAAGTTCCTCATAACCATTGCGTACTTTGGTCACGAGGGCATGTGTATCCATTAAATTTTCTAAAGCTAACTCTTCATTGCCCTTTTCGTAGATATCAAACACCTCAGTGTTGACAAGATTACTCCAATCACGTGCTATTTCTACTAGCAGAGTACGTTCATCTGATGTTTCATATTCGTCTAGAATAGCATTGTTTTCCTCAGCCATTTGACGATATTCATTAAACGTTTCCTTATATTTTTCATCACCAGTCATTACATAGTTTAAAGCTGCTGATAGTCGCACACTCATAGATAATGCTAAATTTTTACTGGCATTTAAAACAACTAGATCTTCCTTTACTAAACCTTTTGCCTGTCTCTCCATATTTGTATTGGAATTGTAAGTATAGGTTGTAAAGCTCACTACTAAAACTAACAAAAAAATAAATGCACTTAAAATTCGAGCTTTAAGTGTTTTAAACTGTAAAATGCCTTTCATTTCCCCATCCCTTTACTATCTCATTGAGAATTTTATTCAATCATAATTATTATTTTATAACTATTTGTGTAGATTAATAAGGCTTTCGGTAAAAATAGTTAAAAATAGTTTTTTAGTACAACCGTATAATGGGTTCTGGGTTGCCTGTAGTTAAATATATATAGATGTCTAACGACTAATGAATATATTTGCGTATAATTTTCCTATATAATAAGAAAAAAGCACCTGTAGCAAAATGCTTCAAGTGCCATGTATTATAAAAGATCTATTGTTTTTGTTTTTTTGCTTGCCGCTCCCATTGCAATAATGAAGGGTATGGATCAAAAGCCCATTCGGTTCTTCCATTAAATTTGTAAATACCATAATGAAGATGAGGAGGGAATTTTCCTGATGTACCTTCTTTCCCATATCCAGAGCTTCCCACATAGCCAAGCACCGTGCCAGGCTCTACAACAGAGCCTACCTCAATGTCCTTATGATAGCTACCAAGGTGGGCATAATAGTGATAGGAGTTATGATTATCACGAATACCAATACGCCAGCCACCAAATTGATTCCAGCCTTTTACCTCAACAATTCCATAGGAGGTAGATAAGACAGGGGTTCCATAACTTGCAAAAATATCGGTTCCTTCATGAATCCGACGTCCACCCCAGCCTCTATTGGCACCCCAAGTACCCCTGTAACTGTAATTCGAGCGAATATTGAGAGGGAAGGTATGTGCATCCAGTTCAATTGTTTTAAAATGTCTGTACAGTGTGGAAATCGTAAAAATTTGATTGACTGCTTCTTCACTTCCATAATATTCCCATAATGCTAATTTAAAATCCTCATCAGTCGTGCCGAATTTTCCTAAATAACTAGCCATTGAAAAAATGACATCCTCATCATCCTTTGGACTAGCGATTCCATCATGATTCCCATCAAGGCCCATACCACCGAAATAGCTAATCGTCTCAGGTGAGGTATCTTCCTTTACAGGATTTAATGCGCCTGACCAATATTCATCAGAAAATTGGATAGCCAAATAGCCTTCTCGTTTAGGGATATCTTTACGAACAGATTGGAGATTTCTTTCATACTGATCGATAGCCGCTAAAAAATGCCAAGGAATGAGTAATTCATCAAATTGTACATAATAGGACATACGCTGTTGTAAAGCTTCTTCTTCTGTTAGCTCCTCTTTTGCAAAAGAGGCAGTAGGGTACAGCATCATTCCTAAAAATAAAAATGTGAAAAGAAAAATAAAATGGCGATGCAATGATGGACCTCCTTTCTAACGTTAGAATAACCGAAATTTTTATCTTCATTCAGTAAGCTTAAACAGCCAATAAATCCGCAATCTTTTTATCCCTAAAAAAGAAATAATAAGAAGAAACGTCGTCAAAGAAAAAGTAATGGGTATCATCATGCCATTAACTTCATACTATGTTATAAATCAAGCCCTGAATGGAGGGAAGGCTATTAACATTTTAGATAAAGTGAAAAACTATCGCGAAGAAGAAAATAGGCTGAAGTGGGAAGGGACATTTGCAGATTATTTAAACATCATTAGGGAAAGACCTGAAGTTGCTCAAACAGCCCATTCACGCGTCTACAATATGATAAAAAGTTCTGGTGTAGAGGAACGCGATGGGCAAAAAATGTACAAATTTTTCGGACAAGAAATTTTTGGGCTTGAAACAGCAATTGAAAGACTGGTGGAGGAATATTTCCATCCAGCAGCGCGCAGGTTAGATGTTAGAAAACGTATTTTATTATTAATGGGACCTGTTAGTGGTGGTAAATCAACAATCGTTACTTTACTGAAGCGTGGATTAGAACAATATTCGCGCACAGATGAGGGTGCGGTTTACGCAATTAAGGGATGTCCTATGCATGAAGATCCATTACATTTAATTCCACATCATTTGCGTAATGAATTTTTTGAAGAGTATGGTATAAGAATTGAAGGAAGTTTATCGCCTTTAAATACGATGCGTCTTGAAAAGGAATACGATGGGCGTATTGAAAACGTGATGATTGAACGTATTACCTTTTCGGAAGATAAACGTGTGGGCATCGGAACATTTACACCATCAGATCCTAAATCACAGGATATTGCTGATTTAACAGGAAGTATTGATTTTTCTACTATTGGTGAGTTTGGTTCAGAATCAGATCCACGAGCATATCGCTTCGATGGGGAACTCAATAAAGCCAATAGAGGTATGATGGAATTCCAGGAGATGCTGAAACTCGATGAGAAATTCTTGTGGAACTTATTATCTCTAACACAGGAAGGAAATTTCAAAGCGGGGAGATTCGCTTTAATTAGTGCAGATGAATTAATCGTTGCTCATACAAACGAAACGGAGTATCGATCCTTTATTTCGAACAAGAAGAATGAGGCTTTACATTCTCGAATTATCGTTATGCCGATACCGTATAACTTAAAAGTTAGTCAGGAAGAGCATATATATCAAAAGATGATAAAAGAGAGTGATATGTCCCACGTCCATATTGCACCGCATGCTTTAAAGGCCGCAGCAATCTTTTCGGTTCTCACTAGATTAGAAGTGCCGAAAAAACAAGGTGTGGATCTGATTAAGAAAATGCGCTTGTACGACGGAGAAAATGTGGAGGGATTTAATTCCGTTGACTTGGAGGAGCTGAAAAAAGAGTTTCCGAGCGAAGGGATGAACGGTATTGATCCACGCTATATCATTAACCGTATTTCTTCTGCTATTATTCGTAAAGAGGTGCCATCGATTAATGCATTAGATGTTTTACGGGCACTGAAGGATGGATTAGATCAGCATGCTTCTATTTCTCAAGAGGATCGCGAAAAATATATGAATTACATTGCGGTTGCACGTAAGGAATATGATGAAATTGCTAAAAATGAAGTACAAAAGGCTTTTGTGTACTCCTATGAAGAATCGGCAAAATCATTGATGAACAATTACCTTGATAATGTAGAGGCATTTTGTAATAAAAATAAGCTATACGATCGACTAACTGGTGAGGAAATGAATCCTGACGAAAAATTAATGCGCTCGATTGAGGAGCAAATTGGTATTTCAGAAAATGCTAAAAAGGCATTTCGTGAGGAAATTCTCATTCGTATTTCTGCTTATGCACGAAAAGGTAAACGATTTGACTACAACTCTCATGAAAGATTGCGAGAAGCGATTCAAAAGAAATTATTTGCGGACTTGAAAGATGTTGTGAAAATTACTACTTCTTCTAAAATGCCAGATGAATCTCAACTGAAGAAAATTAATGAGGTTGTTGCAAGACTAGTTGATGAACATGGCTATAACACAACATCGGCAAATGAGCTGCTGCAATATGTAGGAAGTCTACTCAATCGGTAATTAATTTTCACCTTGATTTGGATTGTTACAAGTCAGATAGGAGTGTCCCAATTTTAGGGCACTCCTTTTACTATCAGGACAAGGGATTAATATAGATGCACAATTCATTTTACGAAAAAAGTTCAAGAATTTGGCTCACAAGCATAGTATAGAAAAAGCGAATTTGATAGATGGGTGAGGATAAAAATGACTGAACACGAAAATAAACGCTTTGTCATCTCTCAGGAAAATTGGTCTCTCCATCGTAAAGGGCACCAGGACCAGCAACGCCATATGGAAAAAGTGAAGGATGCGATTAAAAATAATTTACCCGATTTAGTTAGTGAAGAGAGTATTGTGATGTCTAATGGTCGCGAGGTTATTAAAATACCGATTCGTTCACTTGATGAATATAAAATTCGATATAACTATGATAACTCTAAGCATGTAGGGCAAGGACAAGGGGATAGTAGTGTTGGAGATGTAGTAGCTCGAGATGGCAGTAAAGCAAATCAGGCTCAAGGTAAAGGAAAAGAGGCGGGTGACAAGCCTGGCCAAGATTATTATGAAGCGGAAGTCAGTATTGAGGAAATTCAGAACGTCTTATTTCATGAACTTGAGTTACCTAATTTACAACAAAAAGAAAAAGCAGATATTAAAACCGAAAAAATAGAGTTTAATGATATTCGAAAAAAAGGGCTAATGGGCAATGTTGATAAAAAACGTACGATTCTAAATGCAATAAAGCGCAATGCCATGAAAGGGAAAGCTGAAATTACGCCAATCCATAATGATGATTTACGTTTCAAGACGTGGGATGAGATTGAAAAGCCCGAATCCAAAGCAGTAGTACTTGCCATGATGGATACGAGTGGTTCGATGGGAGCTTTTGAAAAATATTGTGCACGGAGCTTCTTCTTTTGGATGACGAAGTTTTTACGCTCCAAGTATGAAACAGTGGAAATAGAATTTATTGCCCATCATACAGAGGCGAAGGTGGTCACGGAGGAGGAATTTTTCACAAAGGGAGAAAGTGGAGGAACTATTTGTTCGTCAGCTTATAAAAAGGCACTGGAATTGATTGAAGGTAAATATCATCCTTCTCGCTATAATATTTATCCTGTACATTTCTCAGATGGTGAAAATATTTCAATGGATAATGAAAAGTGTTTGAAACTGGTGGGAGAGTTAATGGATGTCTCCAGTATGTTTGGCTATGGTGAGGTGAACCAACATAACCGTTTTTCAACACTTATGTATACTTACAAGAAAATTGATGATCCCAAATTTAGATACCATGTTTTGAGAAAAAAGGGCGATGTATACGATGCCTTAAAGAGCTTTTTCAAAAAAAATGAAGAGTGAGCTCAGCACCACGTTCAAAGGAGGCGGCGTAAAATGGACACGAAAGAGCTTCACCGAGCAATAGATGAAATTACCGAAATTGCCTCAAGCTTTGGCTTAGATTTCTATCCAATGCGTTATGAAATTTGTCCAGCAGATATTATTTATACATTTGGCGCCTATGGTATGCCTACGCGTTTTTCCCATTGGAGCTTTGGAAAACAATTTCATAAAATGAAGCTTCAATATGACTTAGGGCTTAGTCAGATTTATGAGCTTGTGATCAATTCTAATCCATGCTATGCATTTTTATTGGATACCAATACGTTAACTCAAAATAAATTGATTATCGCTCACGTATTAGCACACTGTGATTTCTTTAAAAATAATGTGCGTTTTTCCAACACTAGAAAAGACATGGTAGAGAGCATGACGGCAACGGCTGAACGAATAGCTGGCTATGAAAGAGAATATGGCAAGGATGAGGTTGAGCAGTTTTTAGATGCAGTGTTAGCTATTCAAGAGCATATTGATCCCTCCATTATACGTCCTAAGCTATCTTGGAGTGAGGATGAGGAGCTTGAAGATGAAAAAACACCAGCAAAATCACCATACGATGATTTGTGGAGCATCGAAGAAAAAGAAAAAGTGTATAAACCTATTAGACGAAGATTAAAGCAATTTCCACCAAAGCCAGAAAAGGATATCCTGTTATTCCTAGAGGAGTATAGCCGTGAGTTGGAAGACTGGCAACGAGATATATTAACAATGATGCGAGAGGAAATGCTTTATTTTTGGCCACAATTGGAAACGAAAATAATGAATGAGGGATGGGCTTCCTTCTGGCATCAACGAATCATGCGAGAATTAAAATTAACAACCGCTGAGACAATCGAATTCGCCAAGTTAAATGCAGGGGTTGTCCAGCCGTCCAAAACATCAATTAATCCATATTACCTTGGGATAAAGATTTTTGAGGATATTGAAAATCGCTATAATAACCCTACAGAGGAAATGAAGCGGTTAGGCGTGCAGCCAAACACCGGACGTGAAAAAATCTTTGAGGTAAGAGAGATAGAATCAGATATTTCCTTTATTCGAAACTACCTAACCAAAGATTTGGCAAAGCGAGAAGATTTATATTTGTTCCAAAAGAAAGGGAATGAATATCGTATCACTGATAAAGATCATGAGATGGTACGAGATCAGCTTGTATCGATGCGTGTAAACGGCGGCTTCCCATATATTGTGGTGAAAAATGGCGATTATTTACGTAATGGTGAGCTCTACTTAGTACATGGTTACGAAGGGATGGAGTTAGATCCGCAGTATTTAGAAAATGTATTACCTTATATTTATCAACTATGGGGTCGCCCGGTACATTTAGAAACATACGTGGATAATAAGCCAATGCTCTATTCATATGATGGTACAAAAAATTATAAACGTAATGTCTAATAAAAACTTCTATCTGTTGACAGCTTGCTCAAACAGATAGAAGTTTTTTAGATCCTACTGCTCACTATCTTCAGTTAACACATCCATGTCCTCTTCATTACTTTCACTATGATTTGAAGATGAATGGATATCGCTATCAATTACTAAGCTATCCCGTACTTTTATTCCTTGCTGGCCACCTGCCTCGTCATTATGATTACCAGCTATACCACTTCTGCCATTTCCATCAGCAAATTGAGAATGAACATTGCGTGTATGACTACCGTTACTAGCATTTTGTCCACCTTGGTTGGCATTTGTACCTACATCATGATTGATTTGACCTCCACCTTCTGCTCGCTGTTCAAAGTGAAAGTCTGTATTTCCTATATTGAATGTAAAATTAATAGTTATATGATTTTTCCCTTGCTTATTAGAGGATTCCCGCTCAGGTTCGTCAGGTCCAAAAAAATTTTTAGAACTAAAACCAGACATTATTTCTCCTCCTTTCGTTTAATATACTATTAACATATTAGCGCTTCGTAAACCCACTTGTACGTGTAGCCATGTTATCTAGAGAAAAGGTAGGAGTGTCCAGAGGTAAACTCAACGATTTTTGCTATCTATCCAATAAATTTGTTAAAATGAATGAGATTTGATTATTTAGTGAATGGGAACGGAGAAGCAACGTTGAGAACATTTAAAAAGGTTTATATAGAAATAACGAGTGTTTGTAATTTAGCATGTAGTTTTTGTCCTCCTACAGCTCGTGCAAAAGGACTTATAAAAGTCGAACAATTTAATAAAATATTAGACGAAATTCGCCCACATACCAAATATATTTATTTGCATGTCAAAGGAGAGCCACTTTTACACCCAAGGATCGACCAGCTATTAGATGCCGCCCATGCAAAGGGATTTAAAGTCAATATCACAACAAATGGGACACTTATCAAAAAGAATCGGGAAAAAATATTAGGAAAACCGGCATTACGTCAAATTAATTTCTCATTGCATAGTTTTGATGGGCATGAAGGTTCTGAAAACCGTGAAAAGTATTTGGGGGATATTTTGGATTTTGTGCGGGATGCTAGAGAATATAAGACCATCATTTCCTATCGTTTATGGAATTTACAACAGGATCATGTTTCGGATGTTGCAGCACGTCGAAATCGTGAGACATTAGAAATATTAGAAAACGAGTATAATCTTGATTATCACATTGAAGAAAGAGTAGAGCCTGGTAAAGGGGTAAAAATTGCTCCTCATGTTTATTTGAATCAGGATCATGAATTTAAATGGCCGAGCTTGCTTGAACAAGAGGACGAGGGTAAAGGTTTTTGTCATGCATTGCGTAGTCAAGCAGCTATTCTTGTGGATGGAACAGTTGTACCTTGCTGCTTAGATGGTGAAGGTGTCATTAATTTAGGAAATGTTCATGAGAAATCCTTCTCAGAAATTGTGGAGGGAGAACGTGCCAATAAGATTGTAGATGGCTTCTCACGAAGAGAGGCTGTTGAGGAACTATGCAGAAAATGTGGCTATCGTCAAAAGTTTGGTATGTAGCTATTATTGAAAAGAAGCAGCTCCGATGTGTCATTGACCATTGGAGCTGTTTTTCTTCGATTGGGAATCAATCGTATCTAAAAAATCCTTCGTAATACGAACTACGTATTTTACCTCGTCTAAGTTACGTTCTCTTAATAATGATCGATGAATGTCTAGCATGAGGTTCTTTTCCTCAATATCAGTAACGCCAGATAATTTTTGAAAATTAAAAAGCTCCTCAGGGGTAATATCCAATGCCTTCATAATTGTTTCCAATGTACTAAGGGTAATATTAGATTGTCCATGTTCGATATTGGAAACGCGTCCTTTACTGAAACCTAACTTCCCTGTTCTTTCAGCCACTTCTTCTTGGCTTAGCCCTTTGGATAATCTAATAATACGGAGTTGTTCACCTACTAGCTTTAAAAAATCTGACATATGATTCACCTCTATGTTAAAAGCTAGTGAAAAATAGTGGAAATGACTATACTATTATAGTGGTATAATAGAGAAAATGTACCGTTAAAATGGTACAATGTTTAATGAGAAATCTTTTATTAGACAAATAGCCTAAATAAGTTACTAGGTAAAAGGCGTTAGTGAAGGTTGCTTTAAGGGTATAAAATGGGACAGGGGATTGGAGGATCAAACATGGTGAAGCAGTTTTTTATAGAAGAAGTAGCAAAAATCCAAATGGGTAATAGCATGATGAATGATACAAGTTTTGCGAGAGAAGGCACTCCTTTCATAACCGAAAAAACGCTAATGAAATTAATAATAGAAGATGATTTTAGTCAAGTACCGAGAGTTGATCATACAATGGATTCGCTGACTATGTCACAAGTGCCTGCTAAAAGTATCCTTCTTAACAAAATCAATTTGAAAGAATCCTCAATTTATCAGTGTAAAAAGGCTGTATGTATTGGTCAGGATATTATTGCCATCATCCCTAATGAATCGATAATTGTCAGTGATTATTTATTGCACTTTTTAAAATGGTATCAAGTAAATAATGACGTGTGTAATGTCTATCATTTAATGATTGAATTACCACCGATTGCTATTCAGCTTCACATAGCACAGCTATTAAACGCTATCCAATATTTATTAGTTAATAAAGATTCTTTAGTAACGGCGATAGAGGGACTCCCACAGTATTTTAATGATATTTCAAAGCAAGTAAAACAGCATTCAAATGACATACATTATGGCTTTGAACAGCTCCAACGGCAATATATTGATATGTTACATATATTTTTTAATGGTGATTTTTTGAATGATCCTTTTAGTGTTAAGTGATTGAACAAAACAGAAATCGGTGCAAGATGGATTGTTCAATCCTTGCACCGATCAGTTATATTTCAATAATAATTGGTAAAACCATAGGCTTTCGTTTAGTTTGGTTAAATAAATATTGTCCTACTGCTCTTTTGATTTCACGTCGTAGAACATGGATTTGCTGTCTGTTTTCTTCTTGTAGTTCTACAACGATTTCTTTGGTAAGCACATTGACCTTATTCAACAGCTCCTCGAAATCCTTCGCATAAACAAAACCACGGGATATGGTATCAGGTTCTGAAATAAAAGCACCATCTACTTTATTGAGTGTTAGGACGATGACAAGCATTCCGTCTTCTGAAAGCTGCTTGCGATCACGAAGGACAATGCCTTCAACTTCACCTATGCCGATTCCATCAACATACGTATCACCTGCTGGAATTTTACGAGTTTGTCGTGCCTTCGAGTTTTCAATATCAACGACATCGCCGTTTTTCATAATAAAGGTATTCCCTTTTTGGACACCAACCGCTTCTGCTAATAAGCGATGCTGGTGTAGCATGCGGAATTCACCATGAATAGGTATGAAAAATTGTGGCTTCATAAATGTTAGCATAAGCTTCAGATCTTCTTGATGACCATGTCCTGAAACATGCATGCCTGTATGGCTGGAAGATCCATAAATAACTTTTGCACCAAGCTGAAACAAATTATCCACAATCCGCGATACACCCTTCTCATTGCCTGGAATTGGGGAGGCCGCTAAAATAACCGTATCATCTGGTAGAATTTTCACTTCACGATGGTTGCCATTTGCTAAACGGGCAAGCGCAGCTAGTGGCTCGCCTTGGCTACCTGTGCAAAGTACCACGACCTCCTCTGGTGGAAGGTATTTCACTTCTCGTGCATCAATTAACATATCTTCTGGAACAAATAAATAGCCCCGTTCTATCGCTACATCAACAACATTGACCATGCTGCGTCCCAATAAAGCTAACTTTCTATTGGTAGCAATAGCTGCATGTACGATTTGTTGGATACGATTAACGTTTGAAGCAAAGGTCGAAATGATTACTTTCCGTTCAGCATGTAAAAAAGCATCCTCAATATGGTGACCAACAAGCTGTTCAGAAGGTGTCAAACCTGGCCTCTCTGCATTCGTACTTTCCGAGATAAGAACGAGCACTCCTTTTGAACCAATTTCAGCCATTTTATGAATATCGGCAAATTGATTATTAACGGGTGTTAAATCAAATTTAAAATCGCCAGTATGGACTACGTTCCCTTCAGGAGTGCCCATTACGATTCCTAAACAATCAGGTATACTATGATTAGTTCTAAAGAAACTAATATCCATTTGTCCTAAATGTAGAGCGGAGTCAGCGTGAATTTCAATTAAATCGGTTTCTCTTAACAGCTTATGTTCTTTGAGCTTTAATTCGATAAGCCCTAGAGTAAAACGAGTAGCATACACAGGCACATTCAATTTTTTTAATAAATAGGGGATACCACCGATGTGATCTTCATGACCATGCGTAACAATTAGAGCCTTCACTTTTTCTTTATTTTCCAGTAAATAAGTAATATCAGGAATAATTAAATCAATACCAAGTAAGGTTTCATCTGGAAATTTTGCTCCGCAATCAATAATGATGATGTCATCTGCATATTGTACTACATACATATTTTTTCCAATTTCATTAATGCCTCCTAAGGCAAATATGGATAATAACTGTTTACTTGTGGACAACGTATTCCCTCCTATAGCTCTCCTTTAACTATAGGTAGTATAGCTTTTAGCATTTCATCCTATACGAAAACAATAATGCTACTAATTGTATTTCACGAAATGGGGTAAATCATTGTCTAATTTTGTGGCATATACATAGGGATTGGTTAGAAATCATGCTCAATTTATTCATGATGCACTTTATCCCTCAAAAAAAGGTGATATGCAATTTGCCCAGACAAGCGAACAGGATTAAACATAACAAGAGGCTATCTATTTTGGTTTACAACTATAGATAGTCTCTTTCGTTAGGGATGAATCACTACTTCTGTACCAATAGGGACGATGCTGGCAAGCTCTTCAACATCTTGATTTTGCATTCGTATACAACCATGTGAAACAGCATGCCCAATAGAGCTAGGATCATTTGTGCCATGAATTCCATAATGTTCTTTAGAGAGACTCATCCACATCGTTCCAAAAGGACCACCAGGGTTTGGAGCTTTATTGATGATAATAAAACTGCCTACTGGTGTTTCATGAAGCATGCGTCCGACTGCGATAGGGTATTGTTTTTGAAGGATATTATTTCTATATAAACGTAGCCAGCGATTATTGGTAGATATTTCGATACGGTAAGGAATTGTATCGGGATTTGGCAAGCCCGGGATGACAATTTGTTGACCAATAAAAAGATGATCAGGCTGGATTCCTGGGTTAGCAGCAATAATGGATGCCAACGGAGTACGATAGTCCTGAGCAATTTGAGTCAGTGTTTCTCCAGCTTTAACTGTATGAATCAATCATTATTCCCTCCTCTGCAAAGGTTTATGATTTTACTATATGCTTCAAAAGATTTGATATTGAATCACAACAAGAAGCAGAGAAATTAGTGAAAAGTGAACGCGATCAATATATCTCCTTTACGGATAGTAGGGGCATCTACCTTGAATTGCACACAAAGCATGTACGAGTGATTCAAATAGCTGAATATCATCGAATGGATAAAGGTGCAAAAGGGAGTGACACATAATCTGTCCAGCTTTACACACATTATAGAGAAAGGAGTGTGACAGAAATGGACATGAGTAAAGTACCACATGAAAAGAAAATGTTTATGAATTTAAATAGCAAGGACAAACCTGACATGGTTGAATCAGATACAATTAGTCTTTTCGATTTGCATGAAGATATGCAAACTGTCGACGCCATTCCAGTAGAGGAGCTCAATAAACGAGTAAAAAGAGAAGGCGATGAATTAATTGAAATGCAGCCAGATGAATTGTAGGAGGTAAAACGCTATGAATCATGAAAAAGAAGCCCATTTTACATCTGCGGGCACGAATATTAATGAAGTAAAGCAAAAAAATGCAGATGCAGGATTATCCTATAATGAGGTAAAGGCATTGTTAGCTAAAAGTGGAGGGCAGGGAACGGCCATTTATAGTGACACAGATATAGAAGAAGTAAAGCAAGATATACACAAGCACCAACAATAAGCGTAGTGGGAGGAGTAAGTATTGAATGCTCTTCCTTTTTTTATTTTACAATGGTAGGTAAAGGAGGTGCAGGAACATGTCAACTGGAGAAGAGAGCTGTCCATTATGTGGGGGAGAAAATCATTGTGGAGTAGCAAAAGGTGAAAAAGGGTGCTGGTGTATGACGGTGCACTTTCCAGAAAAGCTATTAAATGCAGTGCAAACGGAGCAAAGGACATGTATTTGTCCAATATGCTTAGATACATATAGGAAAGAACAAGGATAATTTTTACGATGAATGAGGCTGTAAATATGGAGTCATTGGTACAATTGTCTATCGCACAACAACCTAGCGGGCATACATTACTCTGAAAGGAGTGTGTCTTATGGCTAAACCAATTGAACTCAGTAATGTAACAAAGGCATATTTAGAGGAATATCAGCGAATCCTCAAAAAAATGATGCAGGGCATGACCTATGTAACGATTACTTGTAGTATTTCTGAAAATTTTATTAAGCAAATTATCCCTCATCAAGTTGCAGCAATTCAAATGTCCGAAAACGTTTTACGCTATACAACGAATATCCCTGTACAAAATCTTGCATTAGAAATTATTCGAACTCACACAGAAATGGTTGAGAGTCTTGAAGCGATACAAAATCGATGTTGTGTCGTGCAAAATTCAGAGTATGAATTATACGAGTATATGTGTGCTTATAAAGAAATTACAGAAGCTATGTTCAATGCAATGTGTGCACCACCAGTATCGAATAGCATTAATATCAATTATCTACGAGAAATGATTGTCCATCATCAGGGTGGTATCCGTCTGGCACAAAATGTGCTGAGATTCTGTATTTGCCAAGAATTAATCCCTATTTTACGTTGTATGATTCAAACACTTTGTGAGCAACTAGAAGTTATGGAAAAGTTACTGGATAGCTTACAAAATTGTGATTGCGAATGCTAACACTTTATGTGAAACGCTAAAGTCAGACATGATTTTAGCGTTTTTTCTGTGTAAAAATAGTGTTTAACAGGGAAAATGAGAAATTGTCAATAAAGTGGACAAAAGAATAAGACGGTGTAAAGAATTTTTTGAAAATCTATTTTTGTATTAGTGTTGTTGGTAAAATATATATGTTTTATTAGTTGAAGGTAATGAAGAAAGATCTATAATTCGTTTTAAAATATTGGTAATTTTTATTTACTTTATTACAAAAGGAGTGGTAACAATGTTCAAAAGGAAGAAAATAAATCAAAATTATGATTATTTCTCAGCTGCGAAAAATTCAGATATTGAGGCTAATGAACGCTTTAAAGAAAAGCTAGATTTTCTTGCTTTATCTAGAATTAGAAGAGAATCTGTTGGATTTTTACGCAAAATCTATGAAAATAATCGCCAACAAATACTCGACAATTTTTATGATCGTTTATTGGAAATTCCAGAATTTAACCAAGTTATCAATACGCATTCATCAGTAGAGCGTTTAAAAGGGCTTTTTGATTCACATTTTATAAGCCTATTTGATGATGAATTAGATTTAGATTATGTATTTAAACGACGTAAAATCGCTTATGTACATGCCCGAATCGGTGTACTGCCGAACTGGATGATTTCTGCCTATACGCTCATTAACCAATTAATCATACCGCTGATTGTCAAAGAGCTATCACGCGATCAAGAAAAAATGCTGGATGTCCTATTGTCTTATGATAGTCTAGTAACGATCGACCAACAGATCATTTTAGAAACCTATATTGAAATTCAGGCTGGCTCTGTTGTAAATGGTTTAGGTGAAATTATTACTTATAATACCCAGTTAGATACGATTAAGGAATTGATTGAATTTCAAGATATTCAGCAACAGGAGATTGTTGCAGCAGATCGATTGATGCACGAGCTAGATGAGAGTATTGAAGAAATCGCCGCATCTGTTGGTGATATTTCAGCCCAAACAAAGCATGCCTTTAAAAAATTAAATCAGGATTTAGAATCGTTACAACAAGTATCATCCATTTTACAAACAACCGATGAAGGTCATAAATCCATGCAGGAGGATATAAAGCGTTTAGTGGAACGTGTCAATAGTGTAGCGAAGCTGATGGAATTAATTAAGCGAATTGCAGATCAAACAAATTTATTGGCTTTAAATGCTTCTATTGAGGCGGCTCGTGCTGGAGAAGCGGGTAAAGGCTTTGCAGTTGTTGCGGAGGAAGTTCGAAAGCTTGCTGATGATACAAGTACATCTGTCAAATCTATACATACAGATATACAGGAGCTACTACATATTACGCATAATATTAGTTCACTAACAACTCAATTTTCACAGGATTTACATCAAGGCGTCACGGATACCTTACATATTTCACAGACGCTTGCAGAGATAAATAAAAGTTTACAGCAGCAAGGAGCTCGCTTTGAGGAAATTGCCACAACGACAAAGGTACAAGCACAATCTGCTACAACTATTTCTGAACGTAACCATACTATCACGGAGAGTATGCAAAAAAGTAAGATCATCGTTTTTGATATGGGCTCGGCTATCTACAAGTTAAGTAAAATGATTGACGGATACCGATCAACAACAATTTCTAAAAATTTTATTATTAGTCAGGAGGATATTATTGAATTAGCTATTACAGACCATTTATTATGGCGCTGGAAAATCTATAATCTACTGCTTGGCTTTGAAACAATGACAGAGCAGGATGTTGGCTCACCACAGGAGTCGCGCCTTGGTGAATGGTATTATGGTACAGGGAAAAAGCTACTAGGTGAAGAGCGTGTCTATGTAGAGTTAGAACAACCATTTATTCATGTCCATGATATAGCTAAAAAGGCGGTACGAGAATATAATATAGGCAATAAAAGGGAGGCTGAAAAATATCTGAAGGAAATTACAGAAGAGTCATATATTGTAATTGAAAAACTAAAGGCCTTAAAGGAAATTT
Organism: Lysinibacillus sp. FSL W7-1291; assembly: GCF_038593415.1. Lineage (NCBI taxonomy): Bacteria > Bacillati > Bacillota > Bacilli > Caryophanales > Bacillaceae > Lysinibacillus > Lysinibacillus sp. FSL W7-1291. The sequence continues at coordinate 3,890,731 of NZ_CP151994.1, read as the reverse complement.
TATTGAACGGGAAAAAACAATATATTCACTAAAAATTTGAGAGCAAGCTAATGCTGGGATTAGCTTGCTCTTTTTTTATATTTCTATTGACGAATCAATAGATGGGACACACATAAATGTTACGGTGCGCTGTGTGCTATCATAAAGACACCATTCACGGTGGTCGACAACAGAACCAACATTGACACCATACTGTTTATTTTGTAAGGCAATTGGTTGGCCATAGCGAATACGAATGGGTAGTTTCTTTTGCTGATGATAAAGGCCTGATTCATGACTATGACCAAAGAAAAACAGTGGCTTATGAAAAGGAAGGAATGTTGGCTGCCAGCTTACACTCCATTTAAATTGATGTCCGTGTATTAGTGTCGCACCATCTATCTCTATCGTCTCAGGTAAAGCCTGAAAACGTTCGATGCCAGTGACCTGCGTAATGCGTTCCTCTTGATTACCTCTTATAGAGGGGAAGGTTAGTAATTCTTCAAATTCGCTTTCTACTATGGCTGCCTTTTGTAAAGGTAAGCCAGATAAGGTTTGCGCTTTTTTCTTACTGACGGTGCATTCATATAAATCACCTAAACCAATGATTTTTGCTTCCTCTGCTGTTTGTTGAATATGAGCTAGAACAGCTTTAGTATCTTCTATATTAGAATGTAAATCTCCTAAAAGTGCATAAAGCATGTCAATCCGGCCTTTCCTAAAAATAATCGTACAAATATCATACACCCAATAGAAATTGATAGAAAAGTAAAACGTCTAAGAATATTTCGTTACTTCTACTTCATATTTTGAATGTGTAGAAAAATTGCCATGAAACGCATTGCTTGTTAAAATATAATCATAATTTTCTGAATTTTTAGTAGTTTCATAGTTTCAGACACTATCCAGCATTAAAAAATGAATTTTTGGAGGGTTTATAATGACGATGTACATGACAGATATTCTTGAAAACTATGCTGTGCAACAACCGAATGCAATTGCAACCTTGTATGATGGAAAAAAGTTGAGCTATCGCGATTTTTATCAACGTGTAGAAAGATTTGCAGCATACCTACAAGAACAGGATTTTGAAAAAGATGATGTGATTGCATTATATACGCTCAATTCAGATTTGTTTTTAATCGCTTATTTAGGTGTCCAACTAGCAGGTTTTATTGTGATGCCTATTAACACTAAATTAGCAGCACCTGAGGTTGATTTTATTTTTAATCATTCACAAGCAAAGGGTCTCATTTATGATGAAAGGCTAGCAGAAGCATTGGAGGATGTTGCCTATACATTCCAACATACGATTGGATTTAAAGAAATGAGAAACATTTTTGAAAATGAGGGATGTGAAAGAAAGCTTGTACAATTAGAGGCCCATGATACAGCAGTGGTCATGTATACTTCTGGGACAACAGGTAAACCAAAGGGCGTCATGCTAACACATCAAAATATCTTGGCTACTGCCGATATTTGGTCTTCTTCAATGAAAATGTCTAGCAAGGACAAGATGTTTATTTGTACACCTTTATTCCATTGTGCTGGCCTGCACGTCTTTGCTATGCCAATGTTCTATCAAGGAGGAACAGTTGTTATCGAAGAAGCATTTTCACCAACAAAAACGTTAGCGCAAATTGCCGCAACTGAAGCGACTATTTTCTTTGGTGTTCCATCCATGTATACCATCATTTTAAATACGCCTGGATTTAAGGAACATAGCTTTCATCATTTACGTTTATTATGTTACGGGGCTGCTCCAATGCCTTATGAGCTCGTAAAGCAAGTGAAAGAGGCATTTTCAAATGTAAAGGTTCAAAATCTCTATGGTCAAACCGAAAATTCACCTGCAGCTACCTCTTTATTAGATAGGGATGCATTAACGAAAATTGGCTCTGTTGGGAAGCCATTAGCTCAGACGGAGGTATGCGTGGTTGATAGTGAAGGAAAGTCAGTACCAGCTGGCGAGGTTGGCGAAATTTGTGTTAAAGGGCCACAAGTAATGAAAGGTTATTTGCGCAATCCAGAGGAAACAGCTAGAACGATAAGAGATGGCTGGCTCTATTCAGGAGATTTAGGACGCTTTGATGAGGAAGGTTATTTATATATTGTAGATCGGAAAAAAGATATGATCATCCGTGGAGGGGAAAATATTTACCCGATTGAAGTGGAAGAAGTGCTATATCAAATGCCAGAAATTTTAGAGGCAGCAGTGATAGGATTACCACATGAAGTATATGGAGAGGTGCCAAAAGCATTTATTGTATTAAAGGAAGGGCAGTCACTCGATGAAAAGGCAATATTATCTTACTGCCAAACAAGACTTGCCAAATATAAAGTACCGTATGAAATTGCATTTTTAGTAGAACTGCCGCGCAATGCTTCAGGTAAGGTGTTAAAGCATACATTACGACCTAAAGTGACGACGATTTAAGTACTATCCACGATGCATAGGCATAATTGTTAGCCAGTTTTTTCAAGCTTACTCGCAAGTTTCTGTGTACCTGCCGCTTCGCTTTCCATACAAAAAATTATGTCCTGAAATAAGATAAAATAGGAACGATTATAAAAGTATCGTATAATAGAGTCTACGACAAATTGAATAAATAGAATGGCGAAGGGATTACTCTTCCAATTAGAATAGGAGCGGAATTTGTCTTGTGGACGGGGTATAAACGCCTTTTACTTATAGGCATTTTGATTATTATGTTACTTTCGAGCTGTCAGCCATTTTCACAGCAAGAAGCAGAACAAAAAAATCCATTAACTGTTTTAACGGTAGAATTTAATAGCGGGGCACCTATCCCCAATCTCTATGTCACAGTAACAGATGTACAAACAGGTGATGTAGTAGAGGAAGCGATTGGTTCAGAAGAGGGAGAAGCCGTATTCGCGAAGCTCAAGGCAGGGCGAGAATATACCATTGCAGCAACAACACTGGAAAATAGTACAACAAACGATGGATATACAACAATCGAGAATTTTACGTATGATACAACGAAGCCATACTATCGATTGCAAACACACTTCTCTAGAGACGAGCAGGAATTAGATGTACCTGTTGTCATGCAAAAGCCAGAGCTTCCACATGGCTGTGAAATAACATCACTCACAGCTGTCTTAAATTATTTTGGAATGAATGTTTCAAAGCTTGAAATGGCTGATAACTATTTACCAAAGCAAAATATACGTACTGTAAACAACCAACGTTTTGGGCCAAATCCACATGAGGCTTTTGCAGGGAATCCGCGTGATAAAGCTCATGGTATGTATGTTTTTGCTGAACCTATTGTTAAGGCGGCAGAGGCAGTCATTGCAGATAAACAAGCTGATTTACGCGTGTCAAATATGAGTAATGCCTCACAGGACGAGATTTTACAGCTTGTTCGCGAGGGAGTTCCTGTTGTAACATGGGTGACGCTTGATTTATCGTCACCTAAACGAAATGCAAATAGAGGCTGGATTTTTGAAGGTGAGACAACATCACATGAAGCCTATATGAACTTACATGCAGTTGTCTTGACAGGGCATTTAGGGGATAAAGTAGTAGTAATGGATCCATTAAAAGGTTATGTTACATACAATGTCGATCAATTTTTCAAAAGTTATCGGGAATTAGATCAGCAAGCCGTAGCTATTCATAAATAAATTAGCCATAAATCTTTAGTATGTTACACTAATAAAAAAGCAGAAGTGAGTTGAGTAGAATGGCCATTGAGCACGCTTTTTTACCGGTTTTACTTGGGGATGAGATGAATGCTTATGGCATGGCCAGAGCATTTTACGAAGCCTATGGTGTGAAGCCACTTGCATTAAACCATACGAATATGGAAAAAATTCATCAAAGTGATTTACTGACTTTTCGTGAGGTACCGAGACTTCATATAGACGAACGATTTGTTACGGCACTTCAGGCTATTGCGGAGGAATTCGTTGATAAAAAATTACTGCTACTAGCCTGTGATGAATTTTATGTCAAAAAAATAATAGAACATAAAGCGGAATTAGCAGAGGATTTCATTATTCCTTATGTAGATGCCACACTTGCTCAGCAGTTATTAACTCGTGAAAAGATGTATGAGCTTTGTGCACAATATGGTTTTCAATTTCCTGCCATGCATGTCTGCACGGTGAATGATTACGAGGACTACGACATGCCATTTGAGTATCCAATTGTCATAAAGCCCATGAATATGACAAAATATGCTACATGTATTTTTCCTGGTAAGAAAAAAGTATATATTGCGTATGATAAGGATGAAAAGGACAGTATATTCCATGCTATTTATAAGGAATCGGCCTATCGAGATGATCTTATGATTCAACAATATATTCCAGGTGAAGATGCGAATATGCTTGTTGTTAATGCCTATATAGGGCAGGATGGCAAGGCAAAACTTCTTGCGGTGGGTAATCCCATTTTAGAAGAGCATTCTCCAGAAGGGATTGGTCGTTATGTAGCCATCATGACAACCTATCATCAGGAATTAATGGACAATGTAAAGACGTTCCTTGAAGCCATACAATTCCAAGGCTATGCTACATTTGATATGAAATATGATGATCGTGATGGTCAATATAAATTGTTGAGTATTGAATTACATAATGAACTTTCCAATTATTATGTGACAGCCAGTGGCTATAACTTCATGCAGTATGTGGCGGATGATTATGTTCGAGGTAGTAAACAGTCGCTAACATACGTGCAAAACAAGCATCTTTGGACCATTGTACCAAATGGTGTACTTTTCAAATACGTACAAAATGAACAGTTAGTCATTGAAGCGAAAAGTTTGATTCGCCAAGGGATGGCTACAGATTCTATTTTTAGTTATAAGGATATGAATGCGAAACGTTGGTTGAACGTTACGCTTGATAATTTAAGCTTTTATCGCAAATATAAGAAATATTTTAATAACAAAGGTCTGTCAAATATATGAAAAAACAAACTTTAGGTATTATCGGTGGCGTAGGGCCACTTGCAACAATGTTTATTGGAGAAATGATTGTAAGACGTACGAAGGCACAAAAGGATCAGGAGCATTTGCATACGATCATTGATAATGATACAAATATTCCTGACCGTACGGCTTTTATTTTAGATAATAAAAAGGATAATCCAGTTCCAGTCATCATTGAGGATGCTAAAAAGTTAGCTTCTGTAGGGGCAAATATGATTGCAATCCCATGCAATACAGCCCATACGTTCTATCATGAAATTGATGAGGGCTCTCCCATTCCTGTATTGAATATGATTCGTGAAACGGCGAAGCGTGCTGCTGATTTAGGAGCAGAGCGTGTTGGAATTTTGGCAACAACAGGAACATTAACATCACGTATGTACCAGGAAGCCTTAGAGGAATATGGCATTACACCAGTTGTTCCAGATAATGAGATGAGAGCCTATGTGATGACCATCATTTATAATTATGTCAAGGCTGGCAAGGATGTTACGTTGGAGGATTGGCAACCAATAGAAGAGGCGATGCTAGCATTAAATTGTGACCGCATTGTCTTAGGCTGTACAGAGCTATCTATTGTTAATAGGGATTTGAAATTAAATGAAATTTATATTGATTCATTAATCGTTTTAGCTGAATGTGCCATTTTGGCTTGTGGCTATGAGCTAGTCGATTAGTCGTTAAATAAATTGAAAAGGATCTGCTTGCTTTTCACGGGTAAGCTACAAGTCTTTAAAGAGTTGTGGTCAAGCTTACTTTTTTCCGTGTTGGGTTAGGCAGATTTTTTATGGAAGGAATCAATGGTTTCCTGAAACGATTGGACAATAGCTTCGTACATATAAAGTAGGAAACGGCGGAGTGTGTTAAACTAGTGTCAAGTAGATAGAAGGTGGGAAATAACATGTCAGTCATTAATTTATTAAAAGAAGAAATACAAGCAAAATGGAATTTTGAAACACCCATGAAAATTCAAGATGAAATGATACCAGCTATGCTTGAAGGCAAAGATATTGTAGCGGAATCGCCAACAGGATCAGGTAAAACATTAGCGTATGTTTTACCATTATTGAATAAAGTGAATGGGGCAAAAAAGCAAACACAAGGACTGATTGTAGCTCCTTCACAAGAGCTTGCGATGCAGATTGTAGAAGTTATCCGTGAATGGACGGCAGGCACAGATATTACAGTTCAACAACTGATTGGTGGTGCCAATTCTGCTCGTCAAATTGAAAAGCTAAAGAAAAAACCAACGATTGTCGTTGGCACACCTGGTCGTTTAAATGAATTAGCACGGGCAGGGAAATTAAAACTAAAAGAAATTGAAACGGTTATTTTAGATGAGTGCGATCAATTACTGAGTCGTGAATACCGTGTTGTCGTCAAATCCTTTATCGAAGGCTCGGCTTTTGGCCGACAAGTCGTTGTTGTTTCGGCTACGATAACGGAGGAAATTGAATTAGTAGCAAGTCGTATGATGTTTGAACCTTTACGTTTTAAAATTAAACCCGAGGATATGTTAAAGGTCGGTAAAGTAGTACATTCTTTTGTGAAAGTAGAAGAACGTGATAAAACAGATTTCCTACGTCGACTCTCACATACAGAAGGCTTAAGGGCACTGGCTTTTGTCAATAATATCGATCAATTATTAATGAAGGAAACAAAATTGCAGTACCGCTCAGCACCAATTGTCACTCTTCATTCCGACATGAAAAAAGAAGAACGAAAAAAAGCGTTAGATGCATTCCGTAAAGGAGATGCCCGTATTTTAATTGCCACAGATATTGCGGCTCGTGGTTTAGATATTGCCGGTTTAACACATGTTATTCATGTTGATGTACCACGAACAATTGAGCAGTATTTACATCGTTCAGGTCGTACAGGTCGTGCGGGCGCAGATGGTGAAGTATTAACGTTATTATCGTATCATGATGAAAAAACGTATAAAAAGTGGACAAGGGAAGTACCAGGCAAGCCTGTGCAAAAAATATGGCATGATGGCAAGCTGATGGAAGGTAATTCTAAAACAATTGGACAAAAGCGAGGGAATTAATATGACGTTTGAAGAAAAATTACAGGCATATGCAGAGCTTGCGGTAAAAGTGGGTGTCAACATCCAACCAGGTCAGTACCTATTAGTCAATACATCGGTAGATGCTTTGGATTTTGTTCGTTTAGTTGTTAAAGAGGCTTATAAGGCTGGCGCAGGACGTGTACATGTGAATTTTTCAGATGACGAAATGGATCGTGCCTATTTTGAACATGCTTCTGACGAGGAGTTTAGTCGCTTCCCTGAATGGGTCGTAAAAATGCGTGATGAGCTTATTGAACGTAAAGGGGCTCTATTATGGATTGATGCAGCAGATCCTGATAATTTGACAGGCATTCCAGCAGACAGATTAGCAACCCACCAAAAAGTATCTGGTGCAGCATTGAAAAATTATCGTAATGCCGTCATGAAGGATTTAATTGCTTGGTCCATTGTTGCGGTCCCTTCACCTAAATGGGCAGCAAAGGTATTCCCCCATTTAACAGAAGAGCAGCAAGTACCTGCCTTATGGGAGGCAATCTTTAAAACAGTGCATATTGGGGAAGGCAATGCAGTGGACAATTGGCGTCAGCATATAGCCAATTTAGAATCGCGTGCACAGCTTCTAAATAATAAAAAGTATGCAAAGCTTCACTATACAGCACCGGGTACAGATTTAACAATTGCTTTAGCACCACAACATAAATGGGTTACGGGTGGCAGTAAAACGCCAGAGGATAATGTCTTTGTTGCCAATATGCCAACTGAAGAAGTGTATACTCTTCCAATGAAGCAAGGTGTAAACGGTTATGTCAGTAATTCAAAGCCATTAGTTTATCAAGGCAATATGATTGATGGCTTTAAATTAACATTTGAAGAGGGCAAAATTATTAAGGCAGAGGCTGAAGTTGGTCATGATTTATTACAAGAACTAATTCAAGTGGATGAAGGCTCAAGCTATTTAGGTGAAGTAGCACTTGTCCCTCACGAATCACCTATTTCAGCGTCAGAGATTTTATATTTCAATACATTATTCGATGAAAATGCTTCAAACCATTTAGCTATTGGTGAAGCATATCCGACTTGCTTAGAAGGTGGTAGAGACTTAGAAAATGGTCAGCTTGAAGCATTAGGAGCTAATATTTCTGTGACACACGAAGATTTTATGATTGGCAGCGGAGAAATGGACATTGATGGTATTTTACCAGATGGTACGGTAGAGCCTATTTTCCGTAAGGGTAGCTGGGCTTTTTAATCTTTAGTCAAAAAGAAAAGGAGGAGAGCAGATGAGACGATTATGGAGCTTAATCGGTGTGACGATATTATCCATGACATATTGGACTTCATCTGCTTTTGCTCAAACGGAAAGCTACGTGGCGATTGGAGATTCATTAGCTGCAGGTCAAACACCTTATCAAGAAATTGATGTAGGGTATAGTGATTTAATTGCCATGAAATTAAGTTCGATTGGACAATTATCGTTTTATACAAAAGAGCTCGCTTTTCCAGGCTTTACAACAGCGAATGTGTTAGACCGAATTCAATCGGAGGAAGCGCAACATTTATTAGCAAACGCCACACTGATTACGGTGTCAGCAGGTGCCAATGATTTATTGCGTCTTGTTCAGGTGAACCCAAGTGCTGGAACTTTAGCTTTTTCACAGTTGCAGACAGATTACGCTTTAAACTTGGCGAGAAAAAATATGACAACGATTTTAGATGAGTTAGTAGAACGTGCACCAAAAGCAAAGGTATATGTCATGGGCTATTATTTTGCCTATCCAACTGTCCATCCGTCGCAAAAAGAAGGAACCAATGCACAGCTAGTTAAATTAAATGCGATTTTACAGCAACAGGCAGAGCATGCAGGAGCAGTTTATGTAGATGTCTATGATGCCTTTGGATTGAATGGAACAAGCTATTTACCAAATAGTGCTGACGTCCACCCGAATGCTGAAGGCTATCGTCAAATGGCTAACTCATTTTTACAGGCTTATAGTGGTAGTGATGCTTTACAGATTTCTTCATCAGAATTACCTAAGGCAAATCCTTTGTCATTTGAGGAAATTGTCAAGCAACAATCATCAGCGAAGCCCCGGAAAGAGAAAGTGACACAACAACAGCCTGCTCGTGTTGCTTACGTTATTCAGGGATTCCCAGGTTATCAAGCTTTTATCAAAAACATCTAAATAATCGTTAGCAAAGGCATCTTACCCAATAAGATGCTTTTTTTCTATGAAAGCCAATATTGGATAGAACTACTAAACTGCTAGAGAGCACTAGAGAGGCAATAGTCATGCTAAAATAGAAAGAAGACTAGGAGGTACAACAATGAAAATATTTCATACAGCAGATTGGCACTTAGGAAAACTTGTTCAAGGTGTCTATATGACAGAAGATCAACAGTATATTCTCGAACAATTTATACAAGCGATAGATGAGGAAAAACCAGATGTAATTGTCATAGCAGGTGATCTATATGACCGTTCGATGCCTCCTATAGAGGCAGTCAATTTACTAAATGATGTAGTAGCAAAAGTTGTATTAGAGAAGAAGATTCCTGTTTTAGCGGTGGCGGGAAATCATGATAGTGCAGGTCGACTGAATTTCGGTAGTCGTTTAATGAGTGATAGCGGTTTATATATCAAGGGTCAATTTACAAAAAATCATGCACCTATTGTTTTGAATGATGAGCATGGCGAAGTGCATTTCCATCTTGTACCGTATGCAGAGCCGGCTTCTATTCGCAGCATCTTTGAAGAAGAGGCAATCCGCTCTCATCAAGATGCCATGCAAAAAATAATTGAGTATATCACGCCAGACATGGATTCAAGCAAACGTCATGTTTTTGTTGGACATGCTTTTGTAACGAAGTATGGTGAGGAAGAAGCGAATACAAGTGATTCAGAGCGACCGCTTTCCATAGGAGGCTCAGATTGTGTGAGTGCAGCTTTATTTAAACCCTTTCATTATACAGCACTTGGGCATCTACATAAGGCACATTTTGTCTTAAATGAAACCATTCGCTATGCAGGCTCTCCATTAAAATATTCGTTATCTGAGCATTTACATGAAAAAGGCTTTTTAATCATTGATTTAGATGAGCATGGTAATAGCACAGTAACCAAAAGAAAGCTTGTGCCAAGAAGAGATTTACGAGTAGTAGAAGGTCAATTAGAGGATTTATTAAAGCTCACACCAAGTGATGATTATGTATTTGTCAGATTGACGGATACAACTTCGGTGTCTTCGCCGATGGAACGCATTCGCAGTGTGTTTCCGCACGCTATGCATGTGGAACGTAAGGTATTACGACAAGAGGTGTCGCGTGAGCTACAAGTTGTAGAAACGGAAAAACTAGAGGATATTGATTTATTCCGTTCTTTCTTTACCGATATTATCGGTATTCAGCCAGATGAAGATACGGAACGCCTTTTCACAGAGATGTTACAGGAATTATTAGATGAGGAGCGAGAGACAGTAAAATGAAGCCATTAAAGTTAACGATTACTGCATTTGGTCCCTATAAAGACACTGAAGTAATTGATTTTCAAGAACTAGGGGAACATCGATTGTTTGCTATTTCTGGTAAAACCGGTGCTGGAAAAACAACCATTTTTGATGCCATTTGTTATGCCCTTTACGGATCAGGCAGTGGTGAGGATCGTCAGGATACGGCTTTACTGCGAAGTGGCTTTGCTCATGATGATATTTATACAGCTGTAGAGCTCATGTTTGAAATGCATGGAAGGGTCTATCAAATAATACGACAGCCCGGTCATATTAAAGAAAAAAATAAAACGATTACTGGGAAGAAAATAGAGTTAGCTGAAGTAAAAGAGGGAAAGCTTGATTATAGCATTGTAGAGAAGCAGCAAACGCTTGAAGTCGATAAAAAATTGCAGGAAATAATAGGTCTCACAAAAGATCAATTTAGCCAAATTGTGATGCTACCTCAAGGTGAATTTCGCAAGCTATTAACCTCAGATTCTACAAACAAAGAAGTTATTTTGCGGAAAATCTTTAAAACAGACCGCTTTGGTGTCATGACGAAAAAGCTTGATGCTAAACGAAAAGAGGCAGAGAGTGATCTACAACGTGCCAAACAATTAAAAGAACATTTACTTGGTCAAATTGACGGTGTCTTACCACAACGTTCATCAGCGTTATTCACATTAATTGCTGACAAAACGGAAAATTTACATCAACTAAAGCAGGCACTTGATGAGGAGATTATTTACTATACAAAATGTATTGAGGATGAACAGCTACAATATGAAGAAGCTTATAGCCTTCATCAAAAAGAACAAGAATATTATCGATTAGCTAAAACACTGAATGAGCAATTTGATGAGCAAGCGAATCGACAGCAGCGACTACAAATGCTGTTACAAGAGCAGGACGCATATAGCGCGAAGGAGCAGGAGATTGTTTTAGCAGAACAAGCAGAGCGACTTGTGCTACTTGAACAACAATGCATTGATTTACGTGCTGAACTTAATGTAAAGGAACAAGCTTTTCAGCAAGCACAAGTTAAGCATCAGCAAACAGAAGAGCAACTGCAGCGAGCCCAAGAAAAATATAGGGTAGAAGAGGCGAAAGAGCCTGAGCGTCAACAAATTTTGCAGCAGGAATTGCAATTATTAGCGTCATTGCCTAAATGCGAGGCCTATGAAAACAACGTGCAGCAGCTGCAAATAGCTGAGCAGTATGTTGAAACAGCAAAAATGGCGGTGGCTGATAACCTGACGTTATTGGAAAAAGAACAAGAGCAATTGCAGCAATTTTCTCAAACGATGGAAGGCTATGAAAAACAGGTTGAGCCATATGAAAGCTACTTAGAACAGTTACCGAAACTACGTGAACAGGTAGCTTTAGTCAAACAAGCTGAGAAATATAAAAGTGCCGTAGAGTTAGCACAGCAGGACGTAGCTGCCTCAGACATTCACTATCAAGAAAGTAAAAAGGCCCTTCTATTATTGCAGCAACGGTGGCTGACAAGTCAGGCTAGTATTTTAGCGGAACAGCTAAAGGAAGGGGAGCCTTGCCCTGTTTGTGGCAGTATGACTCACGAGAAAACACATAAAGAGCAACTGGAAGTTATTGAACTTGCTCAAGTGGAAACGTTAAGAGTGAAGGCTTCTTCAGACGAGCGTATGTATCTAGAGAAGGCAGCACTTTTGTCATCTACGCAACAGCTTCTTCAAGATACATATCAGCAGCTAGAAGCACAGCATATTAAACAAGAAGACCAAGCACAGCTCATCGCTACTTTACACAAGACGGAGCAAGAGATTGCGAGCTTAAAAGTTGTCCATCATCAACTAGCAGATATGCGATTAAAGCTAAAGCATCAACGTGATAGAATAGAGCAGCTTAGAAATAAACAGATGGAATTAGAGCAATATTTAGCTGAGCACATGAAAGAATGGACAAGATTACAAGCGGTTGTAGAAGAACAGCTCAAGCAGATGCCAGCCAATTTACCAACATTACAGCAATTAAAGCAACAACTTACGGATGTTAGTAAACAGAAAATGGATTTGCAAAAAACATGGCAAGAGAGTCAAGAAAATTTGCATGTCGTAAAAGAAGCGACAAGTAATGCAAAACTAACTGTAGAAATCGCCAAACAATCTTTTGAGGAATTGCAGCTCAAAATGAATGAAAAGCGGCAGCAATTTTCAGCAAGCATGCAGGAAATCGGCTTTGACAGCTATGAGGAATACGCAGCTGCCAAACGGAGTGCGAGCCAATTGGAGGCACTTCGCAAAGTATGCAGTGACTATGCTTTACAGGTACATACCCTGAAAATCCAAATAACTGAAGGGGCTATGTATCTTCAAGGGAAAGAGAAGCAAGATTTAGTGATGATGGAAGCAAAAGTAGAACAACTTCGTACAGCGTATGAGGAAGCATTTAAACGTTTGCAACAGATGAATGGTTTTGCACAAGCATGCCAGGGCTTTATAAAAAAAGTGGAAGAAACAGCGAGAGAGCTTCAGTTACTTGAACAAGAAGCTGGTCGAGTAAAGGAACTCTATGGATTATTAAACGGACAAAATTCGAAAAAGCTGTCCTTTGAGCGATACATTCAAATTAATTACTTAGACCAAATTACCGATGCCGCTAATATTCGTCTTTATCACTTATCAAATGGTCAATTTGAGCTTAGACGTTCTGATAGACTAGAAAAGCATGCGAAGCAAAGTGGGCTTGGGCTTGATGTATATGATGCCTATACGGATCAATTACGTGATGTGAAAACATTATCCGGTGGCGAAAAATTTAATGCTTCCTTAAGTCTTGCTTTAGGAATGGCAGATGTCATTCAAAGCTTCCAAGGGAATATTCATATTGAAACCATGTTTATTGATGAGGGCTTTGGCTCGCTTGATGAGGAATCTTTGAATAAAGCAATTGATACATTAATTGCTTTACAGGATTCTGGTCGTATGATTGGCGTGATTTCTCATGTGCCTGAATTAAAATCAGCGATGCCAGCGGTCTTACATGTAGAAAAAACATTGAATGGACATAGTCAAACCCACTTTGAAGTGAAATAAATAAAAGGCGTATTTCCAAAACAAGGGAATACGCCTGCTGTTTATTTTTTTCGAGGGGTGGCTGTAGGTGTTGTCCCTTTTTTTGCAGCCATTACTTTTTTCACGATAGGAATAACAATAGGTGCTAATTTTACGGCGGTTTTCACAACATTTGATACTTTCATTCAAAAACAGCTCCTTTTACAATTACTACTACCTGTTTCGCTTAAAAATGAAACATTAACGAATAACACGAACAGCTTGAATAATATTCCATATTACAATTCCTAGTGAGACGATGGCATAAATGGCAAACGAAACGAACCAAATAATCAACATCGTATTATTGCCGGACGTTGGATCCAAATTAAATGTAGAAAAAACAAAGACAATAAAGAACAGAATGCCGAAAACAAAAGGAATTAAATGAGAGATAAGTGCACGAATTGAATGTCTTTTTACGTCACTATCTTTCGTAATAATGTACACAATTAATGGGACGATAAAAGGGGCGAAGAAAATACTTAAATAACTAAAGGCAGATAAAATTTTTTGGTTCTCCATAGTTGTACCTCCTTTTGTAATATTTACGCATGAAAAACAGCAAAGTTTCAAAAAAATAATATATGGAAGAGGTTGTAATCCTTCTATCCTTTGCGTACAATGAGAATGTTCAAATAAATTCAGATGTAACGACCACAAGGGGAGCTGATGATGTCAGCTGAGACTGGGCACGTAATGCCTTGACTCTTTGAACCTGTAAGTTAACGCTTGCGTAGGGATGTGGATAGAAACCGACACTAGTACGATGTGAGGCTCTGTCCTGGCATCGTTTTTTCATTCTTGAGGGAATAAAAAGGTGTCAGAAAGAGACATATCAGCGCATTTCTATTCCTGCTCTTGTATCCTACATCGGAACAAAGGAGAGAATATATATGGACAAAAAAAGACTATTAATGCTTGTGGAGATTGCGATATTTGCAGCAATCGGTCTTGTGCTTGATCAGGTTTCCTTTAAAGTATGGGCACAAGGTGGCTCTGTTAGTCTAGTCATGGTACCTATTATGTTAATAGCATTTCGCTGGGGCTTAGTAGCAGGGCTAACAACTGGATTACTCGTGGGTGTAATGCAAACCATGTTTGGTGCTACGATTGTGCACTGGCTACAAGGATTCCTTGATTATGGTGTTGCTTTCACAGTTGTAGGATTAGCGGCGGTTGTGCGTGGACCCGTGTTGGCGGCTGCCAAAAATGCCAACAAAACAAAAATGGCACTTTACATTATATTAGGTACGGTACTTGCGGGCTTTTTACGATATGCAGCCCACACGATGGCTGGCGCTGTATTTTTTGCAGAATATGCTGGCGATCAAAATGCATGGATCTATTCCATCATCTATAATGGTACATATATGCTACCAGCAACTATTTTAACGGCAATTGTAGGCGTTCTTTTATTCACAGCTGCTCCACAATTAATGCAAAGAAAAGCATAAAACATGCCCCTCACATTTGTGAAGGGGCTTTTTTGTCGCAAATAACTCTTTGCGCACTTCGCAAAGTAAGGAAGCATACAATATTTAAAGCGTTTATCGTTATACGCATAACAAGTTATGTTATATTAAAGTATAGATATTAGATGAAAGGGACGTTATACATGATTGTAAAAACGCAAGAAGAGATTGAAGCTTTTAAAAAAATAGGACGCATTTGTGCTGAAATTCGTGAAGCGATGAAAGCTGCCACAAAACCAGGTGTTACAACATTGGAGCTAGATGAAATTGCTGGCCGTATGTTTGCAGAGGCTGGCGCGATATCTGGTCCAAAGGGAGAATATGATTTCCCTGGGTATACATGTATTAGTGTCAATGAAGAAGTGGCGCATGGTATCCCCGGAAAACGTGTTATTCAAGAAGGGGATATTGTAAATATCGATGTTTCTGGTTCATTAAATGGCTACTTTGCTGACACTGGTATTTCATTTGTGGTTGGTGATGGCTATGAGGACAAAGAAAAGCTATGTCGCGTTGCCAAAAGCGCCTTTGATCGAGCAATGACAAAGGTAAAGGCTGGGTCTAAATTAAATCAAATTGGTAAGGCAGTTGAACGTGAGGCGAATGCTAATGGCTTAACTGTTATTATGAATTTAACTGGTCATGGTTTAGGTCAATCTTTACATGATGAGCCGAATCACATTTTAAATTACTATGATGCATGGGATTCTACAATTATGAAAGAAGGTATGGTGCTTGCGGTTGAGCCGTTTATCTCAGCGAAGGCAGAGCATATTGTAGAAGCTGGTGATGGTTGGACATTCATTACACCTGATAAATCACTTGTAGCTCAAATTGAACATTCAGTCATTGTAACAAAAGATAAACCGATTATCCTAACATCATTAGACGAAGAATAGAATGCAATGAAATGAAAAATCCTGCTTACCAATTTATTTTTGGTAGGCAGGATTTTTTTTAATAAATAAAATACCAACAAAGAGAACACCACATAAAAAGAAGGCGGCGGTAGTGACAAGTAGCTCATCAAAACCATTATGTAAGGCGATTCCTATATAAGCCCAAATAAAAACACTAGGAAACAAAATATCAAAGTGATGGAAACGGATATGTAGCGCAAGTGCTCCACCTAATGTCAGCAAAATTACTGCCCAAAGAGGCGTACTAAGACCAAAGCCGTTCCAACCATAAGCCGTTAACGTAAAACTGATATTCGTAATAAAAATAAATGTCATCCATGCAAAATAAATGGAGAAAGGAATACGACCCGACATTGCTTTGTCATGAAGAGGGTACGTATTATACAACATAAATAAATACAAGACTAAGAGTAATGTAATGCCAAGTGAAACAATAAATAACTCATGATGCCATACGTATATCATCAATGCTTGCAATATATTTATGCAGCTAAAAAGCGCAGACTGTTTCATAGTTGTCTTTTTGATATTCATAACTAACCAATAACCGAGTAAAAAATAAATAAGAATCCAAATTACATGACTTACACTAACTGGTGCAAATACTACAGAAAAGCGATTAGCGATTTCTAGCATAGATTGACCGTTGATATTCACGAAAAAGGATGAAAAGGTTAGGATGAGTGAGACAAGATAAGAAATTGTCATCAAGATAAACCGAGGCATGTTTTCCTCTCCCTTCGTGTTAGATTTTATAGGGAAAAGACAAATAAGTATAGTGCTGTCACTATTTTTATTATAACGGAAACTTTCAACAATGTATCGTGTTGTTTTGCTCGTAATATCTACAATTTACCATCTCAATAGGCATCCATATATTTCTTTAGTACAATAAGAATATCCAACCAAAAGGAGTGAAGTTTCATGGCACAAAATTTGAAAAACCTAGACCTATCCATTGAACTAGATAAAAAGATGTATAAAAAGAAATTAAAAGTACTCCAATATGAAATGTTAAATGCACAGCAGTTTTTACTAAAAAACAAAATAGGTTTAATCTTAGTATTTGAAGGAATGGATGCTGCTGGTAAAGGTGGCGCGATCAAACGATTGATTGAACGTGTAGATCCGCGCGGTTATGTGGTACACCCTATCTCAGCTCCACAGCCACATGAATTACGCTATAACTATTTACAAAGATTCTGGAGAAAATTACCGCAGCATGGACAAATCGCTATTTTCGACCGCTCATGGTATGGACGTGTACTAGTAGAGCGTATCGAAGGCTTTGCAACAAAGGATGAATGGTCTCGTGCGTATGAAGAAATTAATAATTTCGAGAAAATTTTAACTGCGGGAGATTACATAATTATTAAGTTCTGGCTACATGTTTCAGATGAAGAGCAATTAAAACGCTTTAAAGAACGTGAAGAAAACCCTTATAAATCTTGGAAGCTAACAGACGAGGATTGGCGGAATCGAGAAAAATCACCACAATATATTGAAGCGGCGAATGCAATGTTTGACAAGACAGATAAAAAGGATGCTCCATGGATTTTAGTTGCTGGAGACGATAAAAAACATGCGCGTGTTCAGGTGCTTCAAGAAACAATTGCACATATTGAACGTGAGGCTCAAAAACGTGGTCTTCATCTAACAAATGTATTAGCTAATGGACAGCTAGAGGATGCTGATTCATCCAGTTTAGAAATAATAAATGAGAAAAAGCAAGAACAAAAAACAAAATAATAAAATGGTGCTGCTGTAACAATAAGACATGAGCTGTTTTAGTTGTAGCAGCATCTTTTTTTACATACAATGAAATAAAACTAGGGTTTACAATCATTAGATTGTAGCCAATGTGAACAGAGAATGAGAAATGTACTGATATTTATTGGAAGGCTAGTGTGGAGAAATGGTGCTTAAAATTTGGAATTTATTAAGAAAAAAGGGTGGGAATGTGGTAACGATAAAGGGGGAAAAATGCTACATCCGCACATTCCAAGAAAAAGATGCACGAAGTTTATCGGGTCTCGTAAGCCGCAATAAATACTTTTGGTCTGTATACGAGCCACTACAAAAACCTGAATATTATACAGTTGATGCTCAATATAAAAAAATTCAAGAGAGTCTCTATTTAATGGAGTCAAAACGAGAATTTACTTTTGGTATTTTTGAGCATGGAACAAATAATCTAATAGGGCATATTGCACTTTATGCTGTAAAACGCTTACCGTACTCAAGTGCATTTGTTGGCTATGCGATGGATGAAATCTATGTAGGCAAGGGAATCGTCACAGAGGCTGTAAATATGGTGGTGAGATTCGCATTCGATCAAATTGGTTTACACCGTGTAGAGGCATATGTCTCTACACAAAATAACCCCTCTATGCGCGTATTAGAGAAGGCTGGATTTCAACAAGAGGGTCTGCTAAGGAGGCTACTGTATATTAATGGCCGATGGGTAGATCACTATATGTATGCACGTTTAGAGGATGAATAGAAAAACAAGTGCCTATCCTTCACGAGAGATGGGCACTTGTTTTTTATTAGCTATTATTTGCTACCGTCTTCAATTAAATCAAGATGACCTGTATTCGGATCAATGATTAAACCATGAACAGGAACGTCTTTCACCATTAATGGGTGATTACGAATCGTATCGACACTTTTCTTAACACTTGTTGCTACGTCACCGAAACCACGTAAAAATTCTTTTAAATCAAAACCAGAATATTCCAACATTTTGATTGTTTCTGGATCAATACCCCTTGTCACCATTTCACTAAGCATAGCATCAGGGTCAACTGCACTCATTCCGCAGTCATAATGTCCAACGACATACACTTCATCAGCTTGTAGGCCATAGACAGCCACTAATAAACTACGCATAACTGCACCGAAAGGATGGCTCACTAATGCGCCAGCACTTTTCACTATTTTTACATCGCCATTCCGCAAATTCATAGCTTTTGGTAAAAGCTCTACAAGACGAGTATCCATACAAGATAAAACAACAATACGTTTATCAGGATATTTTGTAGTGATGAATGGTTCATATTTCTTTTCTTGTACAAACTCTTTATTAAACTCTAAAATATCTTGTAACATTGTCATGAATATTGCTCCCTTCCTTACAAAAAATATTTTAGAGCAAAACGTTCAATATGCAAACAATAAAGACTTTTTTCAGATAATTTTTACAATAAAGAAGCAGTTTCCTACGCTTTAATAGATGAAAATAACTTGTAAGTGATAAAAAAACAGCTACCATTGCAGTAGCTGTTTTTTTATACATTAATATTCTTCGTTTGGCTTTGGATCTACAGTTACTGAAGACTTGCTATCTAAACCAACTTGTAGGTAGTGGATGAAGAATCCCGTTGAAATTAATAAAACTGCTGAAAAGCCAAGAACAGTTGTAATGAACATTATTAGAGCTCCTCTCTACTTAAATGATCTACTAAACTTCCCTAAAACAATTATACAATAGGTTACTAGGAAAATCTAAGGATAATTTATGACAACCTTAACATACTTAGCCTAGAATACTATTAGTAGGAATGGATTATTTAGATTGCCCAATTTCCATCGCGGAATATTGGGTCTATTTGATCATCATGAGTAATTCCATCTATATTCATCTTATCCGATCCAATCATAAAGTCTACATGTGTCAAGCTTTGGTTAAGACCATGTGCACTTAATTCCTCAGAAGTCATTTCTTTACCACCCTCAATGCAAAATGCGTAGGCACTGCCAATGGCTAAATGATTCGAGGCATTTTCATCGAATAATGTATTGTAAAATAATAAATTAGATTGTGAAATAGGTGATTGATGTGGAACTAATGCTATTTCACCAAGATAATGAGCACCCTCATCTGTTTCAATAAGGGAAGCTAAAATTTCTTGTCCTTGCTCTGCCTTCACGTCAATGATACGACCATCCTTAAATGTTAAAGTGAAATGATCGATAATATTGCCTCCGTAGCTTAATGGCTTAGTACTGGAAACATACCCATTAACACCTGTTTTTAAAGGGGCTGTAAAAATTTCTTCTGTAGGCATATTGGCCATAAATGCTTGGCCCTGTGTATTAATACTACTGCCACCTGTCCACACATGATGTGTAGGTAACTCAATAGTTAGGTCAGTGCCTGGAGCAGTATAGTGGAGCGACTTATATTGCTTCCCATTTAAATAATCAGCTTTGCTATGTAATTCCTGATCGTGAGCATGCCAAGCTTCTATAGAATGTTCAACGTCAATACGTGTCGCTGCAAAGATGGCTTCCCATAATGCATCCATTTGTTGTTCCTCTTGTAAGTGAGGGAATACTTTTGCTGCCCAGGCTTTAGATGGAGCAGCGATAACTGACCAACTAAATTTATCAGACTGTAGCGATTGATAATAGTTTGCTAATGCTTTACCAGATGCTTTTTGGAAGGCCATGATTCTGTCACGCTCTATACCTTTTAGTAAATCTGGATTTTGTGAGCTAATGCTTAAGAAAGCGGCTCCGTGTTCAACCAACCATTCACGCTCTTGCACTTTCCATGGCGGGAAGAAATCAAATGAGTCTTTTGGTGCTCCCTCATAACGAGCACGTACAAGCTCGTCATCCGATAAATCGACAAATACCTGTTTTGCACCATTTTTATAAGCTATTTTGGTAATTATTTGCGCCAATTTTAGGTTATCAGTCGAACAGCTTATATAAAGATACTGACCTTTTTGGATATTTACTCCTACTTTCACAGCTAATTCGGCATATTTTAGTAATTTTGTGTTAAATGATAATAACAAATTCATATCCCCTTTCGATATAAGACAGTTTAGTGTAATATTCTTAATTCAATATAATCAAAAATGGTCGAAATGTGAATAAAAAGCATTAATTACATCGAAAAATAAGTGAAATACATTTATACTAGGAATATATATATTTAAAATATGGAAAAACAGACGAAAATAACAGTAATAGTAGATTTGGAGGTTCTAGGATGGATAAATCGTCGATTATAGGGTTAATACTTGCCTTAGTAGCACTATTAACGGGGATGGTGATGAAGGGTGTAAGCTTAAGTGCATTTTATAACCCTGCAGCCATTCTAATTATCATTTTTGGTACTATTTCAGCAGTAACAATTGCCTTTCCAATGCAAGAGTTAAAGCGCGTACCGAAGCTATTTAAAATTCTTTTTAAAGAAACGAAATTAGCGAATGATATAGAAATTATTAAAATGTTTTCACAATGGGCTGACTTAGCTCGTCGTGAAGGACTATTAGCACTTGAAAGCAAGGCTTCTGAAATTGAAGATCCATTTTTAAAAAATGGTCTTACATTAGCAATTGATGGTCAAAATGCTGACTACATCCGTGATGTACTAACGGAAGAAGTGGAAGCAATGGAAGAGCGTCATGCTAGTGGGTCTGCTATTTTTACGCAAGCAGGTACATATGCACCAACTTTAGGGGTTCTTGGTGCAGTAGTAGGGTTAATCGCCGCATTGGCTGATATGAACGATATCGAAAAGCTTGGACATGCTATTTCGGCTGCTTTCATGGCTACATTACTCGGTATCTTTACAGGTTATGTTTTATGGCACCCATTTGCGAACAAGTTAAAGCGTAAGTCTGCTTTAGAAGTAAAACAAAAGAGAATGATGATTGAGGGTATCCTTTCAGTATTAGAAGGGGAGGCTCCACGTGTAATTGAACAGAAACTATCATCATACTTAACGATGGAAGAACGTCGTCAAATTTCTGGTGAAAGCGGGGCGGGTGGCCTTGGCAAAGAAAGCTAAGAAAAAAAAGCATGATGAACATATTGATGAATCTTGGTTAGTTCCATACGCAGATATTTTAACTTTGCTCTTAGCTGTGTTTATTATTTTATTTGCCTCAAGTTCAGTTGATCAAGAAAAGTTAGAGAGAATGTCGGCGGTATTTAGTCAAGTATTTGACGGGGGAACAAGCTTTCTAGAGCAGCCTGCACCAGTACCAAGCCCGAATGCAGATAGCGACCAAACGCCACAGCAAAATTCGGCCTATTTAAAGGATCAACAAGAGCTAGCAGCTATTAAAGATAGTGTGGACAACTTTATTGCAGTTAATGAGATGGAAGGTCAATTTGCAACTGAAATGACAGATGAGGGATTGCTTGTAACTATCCGTGATAGTATTTTATTTGATCCTGGTAAAGCAACGATTAAACCAGAATATATTCCAATTGCAAAAGAGCTTGCGGATGTATTAGTGTCTAATCCACCTCGTAATATTGTTATTACAGGTCATACAGATAATGTGCCAGCTGGCCCTAACTTCTCATCAAACTTGGAGTTATCATTAATGCGTGCGTCTAATTTTTACATGGTATTATTAGATAGTAATTCACAATTAAAGTCTGAGAACTTTAGTGCGAAAGGCTATGGTGAAAACCGAGCGATTGCTCCAAACGATACAGCAGAAGGTCGTGCACAGAACCGACGTGTAGAAGTGCTTATTCAGCCATTGGTTACCGAAGATGGTTCAGAAGCAAAAAATACACAATAATAAAAAGCTATTAGCGGCTGACCAATCGTCATATGCTAATAGCTTTTATTTACTTTACTTACGTAAAGACCCCAATTCAGCAACAATCGCTTGCATTTCACTTGGGCTAAATGTTTCTCTTTTCATCACCATCTCATATAAATACACTAAATCTTCATAATTAGCTTCATCGAAATGTTCTGATTTCATTGCATCAACATTCACCATGCGTAGCTTGTCCTTCATTTGATCCACCATATACACTACGTTTTCCTTAGACGGAACTGATAAATCCATTTTTTACCCTACCTTTCATAATCCTCGCACATATCATTTCATTGAATAAAAAAAATGTCAACTCCGTATTTGAGCATTGCTTTAAAAATAGACTGTTATTGGGTAGAATAAGTGCAGGAAGCTGTTTATTTATGAAATAATAGGGAATATGCAAATACACAAGCAGGGGGTTATAAATATGGGTCAGAGTAAATTATTAGCTTCAATCGTAGCAGGAGCAGCAGTTGGTGCTGCATTAAGTATGCTCGATCGTACAACGCGTGAAACAACAATTGCTACAACTAAAAAAATGAAGGAAGCCATCACATATTATGCATCAAATCGTGAAGAACTACAGGTGCTAGTGGAGGAAAAAGTGCTGGCAGCAAAAGTGCTTTGTGAAAGCGTGTCTGATAATGTTAACACGATTGCTGAGAAGGTTGATGAATTTAAAGAATTACCTTCCACAATACAAGGGATGATTGAGGACACGAAATCAGCCTTTACTTTACCTGAAAAAGAGTAAAGGAAGCTTTAGGAGGAATTATATGGAAGGAAAAAAAGCAACAATGCAAAATGCTTTTGGGTTCGTAAAGTCGTTTGTCTCTCCTGAGGAGGAATCGATTGACGTGATGACATCCAAAGGCTTTGTTCAAGATTTAATAAGTCGGCTAAAGCGAGTTGAAATATCTGCGCTTGCTGCACAATTGGCTTATTTCTTTTTACTATCGTTCTTCCCCTTACTTATTTTCTTAGTGACGCTATTACCGTATCTAAATTTAGAAACGACACAGGTCTATTCATTTTTAGTGAATATCTTACCAGATGAAGTGTATAAGCTGATTGAAAATACGCTGAATGAGATTTTAACAAATCGAAATAGTAGTTTATTGTCCATCGGGGTTCTCGGTACAATTTGGTCTGCATCGAAAGGTATTAATGCGCTTATTCGAGCTTTAAATAAAGCCTATGATACAGAGGGGAGAGCTGGCATATTGGATAGAGGGTTGTCACTGGTTTTTACAATCGCTCTTGTAATTGTGATGGCTGTCGCTCTCTTACTACCAGTTTTTGGTCAGCAAATAGGGCATTTCCTATTTTCAATCGTTGGAATTGAGGAGCAATTTGAATCTATTTGGCACAAATTAAGATGGTCAATACCACCTTTACTTATTTTTATCGTTTTAATGGGAATCTACTGGGTCGTTCCAAATACAAGCCCGCGTTTAAAAATAATGGGTGTATGGCCAGGGGCGATGTTTGCGACACTTGCCTGGTTAGCAGTCACATATGGTTTCTCTTTCTATATTAATAATTTTGCAAATTATTCTGCTACATATGGTAGTATCGGTGGTGTCATTATTTTAATGCTCTGGTTATACTTTACGGGGATTATTATCATCTTTGGTGGGGTATTAAATGCTACCATGCAAAAAAGGGCACTACAAAAAGAACTTCATGAGTAAGGAAATAACAATAAAACAAAATGAGCCTCGCTTTTCTTTATGAGAAAGGCGAGGCTTTGTCATTAGATATTTTTATTGAGCATGCGTAAACCGTTTAAAATAACTAGAATTGTACTACCTTCATGTCCGATTACACCTAAAGGTAGGTCGACTACTTGTAAAAAGTTAGAGGCGATTAATAAAACAATAACACCGATAGAGAAGAAGATATTTTGTTTTACAATACGCTGCATTTTACGAGATAAGCGCACAGCATAAGCAATTTTGGATAAATCATTTTTCATTAACACAACATCCGCTGTTTCTAATGCAACGTCTGTTCCTTCACCCATCGCAATGCCAGTAGTTGCCGTAGCTAATGCAGGGGCATCGTTAATACCGTCGCCGACCATTCCAACAAATTGATGTTGTGTAAGTAGGCGTTTCATTTCAGTAACTTTTGTTTCAGGTAGACATTCTGCTACATATTCGGTAACGCCAGCTTCCTTTGCAATGACTTTGGCTGTTTTTTCATTGTCACCTGTGAGCATTACTACTTGAATACCGAGATCTTTTAATAGAGCTACAGCCTTTTTAGCTTCGCTGCGTACAGTATCTTTTAGAGCTGTTAAGGCAACAATACCATGCTGATCCCGAATAAAAATAACTGTTTTCCCTTCTGCGGCAAGTTTTGTAGCTGCACTATTTGCAAAGTCATTGGCAAGCTGAGTACCAACAAACTCAGGTTTCCCTACTTGATACTCCTCATTGTGGATCGTCCCTTTTATACCCCAACCAGGAATATCCTCGATTGTTGCCTGTGGTAATGTGTTAATTCCTTCTGCTTTAGCGTATGTGGTAATGGCTTGAGCTAGTGGGTGATTGGATTGCGATTCAATCCCTGCAAGCTTTGCTAAAGCTAGATTACGATCTACGCCTTCTCGGACAATAAAATCTGTAACAACTGGTTTCCCCTGTGTTAAAGTACCTGTTTTATCGACAGCTAAAGCACGTAAAACACTGAGATGCTCTAAATGTAAGCCGCCTTTAAAAAGCACACCATTTTTTGCACCATTTGAGATGGCTGCTAGTGTTGCAGGCATAATTGATGCTACGAGTGCACAAGGGGATGCAACCACCAATAACACCATTGCTCGGTAAAATGTCGTTGTCCAATCCCAGCCGAGTAAAAAGTGGGGAAGGAACATCATTAAGGCAACACCTAATAACACAAATTTTACATAAGACCCCTCAAATTTTTCGATGAATTGTTGTGAGGGAGATTTTTCACTTTGCGCACTTTGGACAAGTTGTATAATTTTTTGGAAAAGTGTTTCTGAATTTGCTTTGGTCATTTCCATCGTAATAGCACCATTTAAATTTACTGTGCCTGCAAATACTTCGTCACCTTCGATTTTTGAGACAGGCAGCGGCTCTCCACTAATAGCCGATTCATCAATAGAAGACTGTCCTTTGAAAATAATACCATCTGCTGGAATGCGTTCACCTGGTTTAATTAATAAATGATCGCCGATATTTAACGTGGACACGGACACTTTCATAGGTTCAAATCCGCCACGCACTAACCAAGCTTCTTCTGGCTGTAAATTCATAAGTGCTGATATTTCACGATGACTTTTATTCATTGCATATGTTTCAAGTGCACCACTTACTGCGAAAATGAAAATAAGAATAGCTCCCTCTGTCCAATAGCCGATTGCTGCAGAACCAATGGCGGCTAATACCATCAATAGCTCTACATTTAATTTTCGATCTTCAATCGTTTCTTCAATGCCCTCTTTTGCTTTTGCGAATCCACCTACAAAAAATGCAATTAAATATAGTAGAACTGAAGCAGTTGTTTGTCCGCTCGTATCTAAACGCCATGCAAGTAAGATGAAAATGCCCGCCATCAATGCAGCGATCAATTCAGCATGTTCTTTTGTTTTCTCAATTAAATTTATATTTTCTCGATTAGAGTATTCCATCTATATCCCTCCTGATAATGAAAATCAATATCAAAACCTTTATAAATTAATATTTATTAAAGTTTTTAATTGAAAATGGATTTCAATTACCATCTCTTTTATTTAGAATTATTATAACAAAGGAATTTATAAAAATAAAGTAGGAAGTTTGAAGGATATTTACTTTGACCATAGGGTGATGATGATAGGGGATTTTAAATAAAAAAAGCACAGTCTATTCACTAGGAATATTCTGTGCCTTACAAAATGGTGCAATCAAATGGATGACTACACCGTTTATTTAATTAGAAAACTCTTTCTGCATGCAAAGCAAGTTTATCTAATGATGATTTATCGACATCTGCATGTAGAGAGTTACCATGTGAGTCCATTGTTACAACTGCTGTAAAGTTTTCTACATTTAAGTGCCACATAGCTTCTGGAATACCAAATTCCATTAAATCAACGCCGTCAACACCTTTAATGCAGTCTGCATAGTATTGGGCTGCTCCACCGATTGCATTTAAGTAAACGCCACCATGTTCATTTAGAGCTTTTAATGTTTTTGGTCCCATTCCACCTTTACCAATCACAGCACGGATACCGAATTTTTTCATGATATCACCTTGGTAAGGCTCCTCACGAATAGAAGTAGTTGGTCCAGCTGCTTTTACTGTCCAGTGGCCTTCCTCATCTTTTGCCATTACAGGTCCGCAGTGATAAATAACTTGTCCATTTAAGTCCACTGGTGCATCGTGGCTCATTAAATGGTGGTGGATAGCGTCACGGCCAGTATACATACGACCAGTAATAGAAACGACATCTCCCACTTTTAGTGAGCGAATTTGTTCTTCCGTAATTGGTGCAGTAAGCTCTACTAGATTTGTAGTTGTATCTTCTGTTGTAGCAGCTACTTCATCTTCTTTGAACGTGATTTTTTCACCTTCTTGGTAGTGCCAATTCATAATTTCGCCTGTTTGTGGATCGATGTCCACAGCCATACGACGGTAAGCCCAGCAGTTATAAGCTACTGATACATAGAAGGAAGCAGGGATACGGTGCATCACCCCAATTTTACAGCCTAGTAATGTTGCTTCACCACCGAAGCCCATTGTACCAATACCGAATGTATTAGCTGTTTTGACAACATACTCTTCTAATTTTGCAAGATCTGAATTTGGGTTTGTATCTTCAACATGGCGGAATAATTGTTCTTTTGCTAAATCGTAGCCAGAAGAACGATCTCCACCAATGCCTACACCGATGAAACCAGCTGAACAGCCCTGACCTTGTGCTTGGTACACAGAGTGTAAAATACATTTACGAATACCGTCTAAGTCACGACCTGCACGACCAAGACCTTCTAATTCGCATGGTAAGCTGTACTGAATGTTTTTATTTTCACAGCCGCCGCCTTTTAGAATTAATTTAATTGTAATGTAATCTTTTTCCCATTGTTCGAATTTCATAACTGGTAAACCATCACCAAGGTTATTCCCACTGTTTGCACCAGTTAAAGAATCTACCGCGTTTGGACGTAATTTAGCATCTGCTGTTGTATCATTGATTGCTTTTTTGATTGCAGCTTTAATTTCTAATTGGTTTACGCCAACAGGTGTATAGATTTTGAAAGTTGGTAGCCCTGTATCCTGACAAATTGGTGACACATTATCTTCTGCCATAATAATATTATTTGCAATTGTGTCTAAGCTCATTGCAGCACGTGTACCAGCATTCTCAGCTTCTTTTGCTTTTTTAATAGCACGACGTACATCCTTAGGTAAATTCGTAGATGTTTCAGTAATTAAATCATAAAGACTTTTCTCCAAAGTTTGTAGATTCATTGGTATTGCCCCCCATAGAAAAATTGATTATTTCCACGTTACATTATACTCTTTTCAACTAATGAAAAAAAGAGTCCTTATCTGAGAGCCCTAAATTAAAGCTTGTTTTCATAGTATTTGTGAGAAGGGGTTGATTTAATAGAACGTTTGTTCTAAAATAGAAGTGAATCCACATTTAGGAGGAATTTGAATGGCTGCTAAAAATTTACTTGAATTACCGGAAGAATTTGAAAAATATAGACCATTAATAGAAGAAACAATGAAGCCTGTTGTATTGGTTGATACGAAGGTAAGCAAAACATCTTTATTTCAAAGTAAGTTTGCAGGGGATCCCTATTTTCCACTGTCGATGGAATATCCAACAAATAACAATGGACAACCTTTGAAGCTATTAGCTCAAATTAATTTTACAGAAGTACCAAAGCATCTAGCGAATTTTCCAGAAGAGGGAATATTACAGTTTTATATTGATGGTTATGACGATGTGTTAGGAATGGATTTTGATAATGGACAAAATCAAGAAGGATTTCGTGTTATCTTCCATGAATCGATCGTGCATGATGAAACAAAGCTCGTTCAAGATTTTTCATTTGTCAAATTAGTGGATGAGGAGATGTATTTTCCTGTAGAGCGTGAAATGGCACTATCCTTTCAAGCAGGCTTTGAACCATTGTCCATTGATGATTTTAGAAGTAATGACATGTACGCCAGTATCTTAACATCAATAGAGGATGATGATACATTAGAAGATGCTTTCTATGATGCTTTGACTGGTGATGGACATAAAATAGGTGGGTATCCGTACTTTACACAGGAAGATCCACGAGCATACGGTGATTATACGGACTCTACAATCATGTTATTACAGATTGATAGTGTAGGTGATGATATCCTTTGGGGCGATTGTGGTGTCGGCAACTTCTTCATTACAGCAGAAGAGCTAAACAATAAAGATTTTAGCAAGGTACTTTATAATTGGGACTGCCACTAAAAAACAAGCGAGCATATAATATGCTCGCTTGTTTTGACTCATTATTGTTCACGAGCATTAAACTGCTCCATTTTATCTTCTAAATCATCCATCATTTGAATTAAGCGATCGATATCCTCTAATTCAGCAGTTTCGGGATCAAGGGCATCTAATACTTCTAAAAAAATTTCAAGACGCTCTTTTAAGTAGGTTACTTGCTGTTTTTTATCAGTGATTGGCTTTGACATTCGTACACCTCATTTCATCCCTTTTATCGTAGCTGATTTGGGCTTAAATTTCAATGTTTAGGTAAACACCTAGGACTAAGAGATTAATTTTAAAAATCAATAGGCAGAATATTTACAATATTGAGGTTGTATGTTAAAGTTGTTTTAAGATAAAGTAAAGGAGCTGATTGGAAAAAGTATCATTGCAAAGCTAACTCGAAAAGGAGGGAGTTTAAACAAGTATCCGGTAATAATCAAAAGCCGAATTTCGTGTTTATACAATTAAATGAATATAAGGATTAGTTAGGCCTTAGCGTAAAATCACATGTGGTGAGCGCTAAGGCTTTTTGATATGCTGTTCTTTGGAAGAATGACGATATTGGAGGATAAGATGACATACTTCTCAGATTACAGCAAAAAACGATTTACCATTTTAGTATTAATTGTATCCATATCAGGCTTTTCACAAGGGATGCTGTTACCGCTTATTTCGATCATATTTGAACGGGATGGCGTATCCTCGGCATTGAATGGCTTGAATGCAACAGGTTTATACATAGGAACACTATTAATCTCACCATTTATCGAGCAGCCTTTACGAAAATGGGGCTACAAACCAATTATTTTAGTTGGAGGAGCACTTGTTTTTGCATCTTTGCTAGCATTTCCCTTCTGGAAAAGTGTGACCTTCTGGTTTGTCCTTCGTTTGCTCATTGGAGTAGGGGACCATGCCTTGCATTATGCGACCCAAACATGGATTACAAGCACAGCAGATCATAAAAGTTTGGGAAAAGGAATGGCCATCTATGGCTTGTCATTTAGTATAGGCTTTGCCGTAGGGCCACTTATGGTGAAGCTGATTGAGATTGCTGAAGCGTTACCGTTTATCATATCATCCATCATGTGCTTGTTTGCATGGTCTTTTGTATTTTTCTTACAAAATGAAAAACCTGAGCGACTAACAGGCGACTTAAATGCAAGAGGATGGCAACGCTACAAAATGGCTATTTTATTTGGATGGATGGCGTTTTTAGGACCTTTCGTTTATGGATTCCTTGAGTCTTCATTAAATGCTTTATTCCCAGTTTATGCTTTACGCAAAGGCTACGAAGTAGGTATGATCCCTATTATTCTATCTGTCTTTACATTTGGTGGGATTTTAACACAAGTACCACTTGGTGCATTAGGGGATAAAGTAGGAAGACGGAATATCTTGATGGTAGGCTCGTTTGGAGGCGCTATGCTTTTTGCAATCGCCAGCTTTTTAGAGCACTCTCAATTAGCTGTGGCTATAGCATTTTTCTTAACAGGCACTTTAGTTGGCTCCATGTTTTCTTTAGGGATTACATACATGGCTGATCTAACACCAAAGGAGTTACTGCCTACAGGAAATTTACTTTGTGGAATTGCTTTAAGTATTGGTAGTTTAACAGGGCCTTTTTTAGGTGGCGTTTATATAGAATATGTAAAAAATTATAGCTTCCTTTTACTTGTAGCAATGTTGTTGCTAGCTGTTGCTATGGTGCTACTTGTATTTGGACGCCAAAAGCATAAACAAACATTAATGGCAAAATAAAAAGAGCGGGGCTCATCTCCCGCTCAAAAACAAAAAACGCCCAGCAAATCCGTGCTGTTATGGCGTTTTTTTGCGTAACAAGGATGTTCCGTCCAAGTTACATAGGTTTGGCACCTAGAAATGTATTATACAGGCATGTTCTTATGAAAGCAATAAAAAATAAAATGGGTAATTTTGGACTTTATACATCTTTCTCTTTATAATGAAAGAACACTTGCTTAAGAAGGAGGTTTTATCATGACTGAAATGAAAAAACTATCTATTCATCGTGCCTTAACAGAATTAAAGATGCTGAACCTACGAATTGAGACAGCAACGAATGAGGTTAGTGCAGTAGTAGCTAATCGAAAAAGTAATCGTAAAATGAATGGTGTAGACATTCAAGAATATGAAAAGCAAATGCAAGCGTCCTATGATAAGGTGGTAGGCTTGATTAGCTATCGAAATAAAATAAAAGCTCTAGTTGTACAGTCTAACGCTAGCACAAAGGTGATAGTTGGTAAGGAAGAAATGACTGTAGCAGAGGCAATCGAACGGAAACAATCTATTCAATATGAAAAGAATTTGCTAGAAATCATGCAGCATCAATATCGTTCAACCATTAATACCGTTGCCAAAGAAAATGATGCATTACCTGCAAAACTGGAAACCTATTTAATTAACATATTAGGTAATAAAGATAAACAGTCTCCAGATGAAGTCAAATTACATACTGAAACATTTATGAAGAGAAATGAGTATGAAATCATTGATCCTTTAAATGTCAAAAAACAAATTGAGTCATTGAGCACTCGTATTGAAGAATTTGAATCAGAGGTTGATGCTGTCCTATCGGAATCAAATGCTACGACATTTATTGAAGTGGAAGCTTAACGAAATAAATAGGCATGGTCTAGCGAAAATGGAAAACGAAAAGTCGCTCGCGCTTAAAGGCATGTGTGCGAGTTAAAACGTAAAACATGTCTTACTCAAAGGAAACTTTCAACTAAACTGATATGAAAGCTTAAAGGTTAAAGGTGAAAGATCAAAACTTACGTGTCAAAGTTCTTTTGATAAAAGCTAAAAGTTTAACATTTAAAAATCTTTTAAATCCTGGGGTATTGGTTAAGGTATCGACTTTTCTGGACCGTCCATCATCCACCAGGCAGCCTGTGCTGTGCGTGATATAAAAAGGACATCTCAATTTATTTTGAGATGTCCTTTCAGACTGTAATTACAGTCTTTTTTATATTGTCTACTTAAAGGGGAATAAGCAATGTTTCTTTGAAAGGTATGCATTTTTATGAAAGATAATTTAGTGATTTATTATTCCTATAATTTGAATTGGAATTTGCCAGAGACAATTCAAAACGAAGCAAAAGCATTTCTTTGTCAAATTCCCAATGAACTATTGCCACTTATATTTCAAAAATATTCAAAAGAATGTTGGGAGAACGCAGTCGATGTCGTCATATCTATCGGCTATCCAAATAACAAAGTGGCTTTGCCTAAGTTATATGAATTATTTAAGGATTTGAATTGGCCAGGAGCATCAAAAGCCTTAGATTATATAAAGAGTCTAGAACGTCATGTGAATAGTATATATATAGAAAATGCTTGTGCTAAAGCTGTTGAGGAAAATGATACGGAATGGCTTTATTTTTTGTATGAGGTAAGTGTACAACTACATATTAATAAAGACGATTTTAAAGATATTAATTTATATCACGGAATGAAAAATGCTTATGAAGAAGCTTGAATTGAATATTTTTATTGAGAAAGAGTAGCATGTGCTACTCTCAGACTGTAGGCAAACTTTCAAATTTTTTGAGTTTGTCTACAGTCTGACACATCAATTAATTTTGATGTGTTTTTTATTTATTCATTCATTCATATAAAAAGGAAACCAAGGTAAAAAAGATGCAGCCTGTAATATACAGACTGCATCTAAAAAGTCGCCAAACTATTTCTGATACTCAGGTTTCAAAACCATGCTGCAAACGCATTCCACCTGTGCCGTCTGTGCGAACATATCGACAGGCTGGATATACTCAACATGATAAAGCTTTGATAATTGTTGTAAATCCTTCGCCAAAGTGGATGGATTACAGGACGTATAAACAAAACGCTTAGGTTTTAGCTTAAGCACTGTTCGAATAAATTCTGGTGCTAGTCCAGTTCGTGGTGGGTCTACTGTAATGACATCTGGAGTAAAACCTTCCTTGCGCCATTTGGCAAGGACACTTTCGGCTGTGCCGACTGCATATTTTGTATGCTTGAAGCCATGGTTGCGCGCATTTTTACGCGCATCTTGAATACTTTCTGGAATGACATCCATCCCACGTACTTCTTTCGCCTGATCTGCTAGCCATAGCCCAATTGTTCCAACACCACAATAGGCGTCAACAACTGTTTCTTTCCCCGTTAATGCAGCGGCCTTTTTTATTTCATCATAAAGATGAACAGTTTGTGTTGGATTTAGCTGGAAGAAGGCACGAGCTGATAAATCAAAGGCTAGTTCACCAAGCTCTTCATGAATCGTTTCCTTGCCATCCAGTACAATGGTTTCATCACCAAATATTAATGATGTTTTTTCACGATTAATATTTTGTGCTATCGATACGATACTCGGATCGATTTTTTTTATACGTGTGATAAGTTCAGTTAAATGAGGGATTTCTTTTCGTGTTGTGACAAGAACTACTTGTGTCTCACCAGTACGAATCCCTGTACGTACAACAATCGTACGCACTAAACCATCTAGCGTACGACCGTCGTATATAGTGATATTTAGTTTTTGCAAAATCTTTCTTGTGGCTACGGTAATTTTAGAAGTGACTGGGTGCTGTACGAGACAATCATTAATATTCAAGAGCTTATTGCTTCCTTCAGCAAATAAACCTGCGTATACACGCTTACCCTCTTTACGTACTTGGAATTGGCTTTTATTACGATAGTGCCAAGGATTATCCATACCAAGTGTTTTACGTACTTCGATCGTTTCAGTTAAAGGTTTGGCATAACGTTCTAATGCTTGAATGACAATGTCTCGCTTTTCAAGTAGCTGTTTATTGTATGTCATATGTTGAAGTTGACAGCCACCACATTCGTTATAAACTGGGCAAGGTGCCTCCTGACGATGCTTCGAAGCTTTACGAATGTCTAAAACTTCTGCTTCAGCAAAATTACGCTGTGTTTTCGTCACCTGAGCTGTAATTTCTTCTCCGGGAATAGCTCCTTTTACAAAAACTACATTACGTTTATAAAACCCTACACCCTCACCATTAATACCAAGCCTTTTTATTGTTAGTGGGAATTTTTGTCCCACGGTCATTGTTGTTTGCTGCGTCAAACATTCCACGTCCCTGCTCTATAATGTCATCTCCCCATTATAACGAAGGAGCAGGCGATTGCAAAGCGACAGGAAAATCTTCATATTCCAATACTAAATCGTCAAGCGATAAGAAGGTATAGCCCTGCTTTTTAGCTTCCGCAATAAACATTGGTAAAGCTTCGGCATTATCCTGTGCTACAGTATGCATTAAAATAACAGCACCAGGATGTAATTGTTCCATAAGTGCGTTATAGGCATAATCCGCACCACGACGTTCATCCTTCATCCAATCCTTGAAAGCCACAGACCAGAAAATATGGCGATAGCCTTCAGCATTTCCGACTTCTAAAAGTTTTGCATTGAAAGAACCTTCAGGTGGCCGAGCATATGTTGTACGATCAATTCCAGTTAATTCACGTAACTTCCCATCAAATTTCCGCCATTCCGCACGCATTCCATCTGGAGAAAGTCGCGCCATATTGGGATGACCGTATGAATGATTCCCAATAATATGACCGTCTTCCACCATGCGTTTCACTAAATCGCTGGCACTGTCTAAATAATGCCCTGTTAAAAAGAAAGTTGCTGGTACATTTTCTTTTTTCAATGTATCCAAAATACTTTCAGTAAAGCCGTTTTCATAGCCATTATCAAATGTTAAATAGGCAATTTTTTTATCTGGCTTTCCTTTGTAAATCGCACCATATTGGTCAAGTAGCTGATCAAGCTGCGCTCCTGCTTCCGCCTGCTCACCATTTTTAGCACGCTTAAAGCCCCAATGGTGCTCATCAGAACCAGCAGCGAAATAAGGATTAATACTAATTCCTGCGGCAATAATAAAAGTAGCAATTACCGCACCTACAATATGTTGTTTCCACATAAAAAACGCATCCTTTCTTTTTCATTAGAATGCGTAGTTTATAAAAAAATTATCCAACTTAATTTTTTCTAATTCTGAGCTTTTAGCAAATCTTCAAGTGCTTGCTTTAAAACAGGATATTTAAATGTAAAATGATGTTGTTGTAAAATAGTGGGCAGCACATGTTGTCCTTCTAAAACAAGCGAACTTTGTTCACCAAGAGCTAAACGCATCGCAAAACTTGGGACAGGCATCCAATGGCGTCTGCCCATGACTTCTGCGATTGTTTGTCCGAACTCTTTCATTCGCATAGCATTTGGAGCTGTTACATTAAATGGACCACGAATATTTTCATTTATAATCGCAAAATAAATTGCGCGTACTACATCATCAATATGTACCCAAGAGAGCCATTGTTCACCAGAACCAATTGTTCCACCTATATACATTTGATAGGGCAATAGCATAGGTGGTAGAGCACCGCTATTTCGGCCTAAGATGACACCAAAGCGTGCAAAAGCCACGCGAATCCCTAATGATTCTGCTCGTTTCGCATGTCGTTCCCAATCATGGACGGTTGTACCCAAAAAATCATGGGCATAGTCCATAAAATCCTCATGATAGACAGCATCTGTAGAAGTAGGATAAATCCCCACGGCACTAGCATTGATAAGAACTTTAGGCTTTGACGTTAGCAAGTCCATTATCTTCACTAATTCAAGTGTTGCATTCATTCGGCTCCAATAAATAGCCTTCTTCTGTTTTTTCGTCCAGCGCCCATCATTTAATGAAACACCTGCTAAATTAACAAAGGCATCAGCACCCTCTAAAAAAGGCAAAGGCTGCTCGTGCTGCTGTAGCCATTGTACATAGTGAATACCATTTTCTAGTCTTGAGTGATGACGTGTTAAGACAAAAACATCATGTCCATTATCCTGTAATAGCTTTATGAGTGCACTCCCGACAAAGCCAGTGCCACCTGCAATAACGATTTTCATAACAAGCACCTCTTCTCTGATCGAATAAAAACACTTACTAGTAAGTTTAACACTTAACTCAAAAGCGAACATCTTCAGTGCATTCC
This sequence comes from Lysinibacillus sp. FSL W7-1291, assembly GCF_038593415.1. NCBI lineage: Bacteria > Bacillati > Bacillota > Bacilli > Caryophanales > Bacillaceae > Lysinibacillus > Lysinibacillus sp. FSL W7-1291. The sequence continues at coordinate 3,854,686 of NZ_CP151994.1, read as the reverse complement.
AGAATAAGCGTAAATACTCGCGGAAGGAAGAGGAATACTTGCGGAGTGAAGAGAAATACTCGCGGAGTGAAGAGAAATACTCGCGAATGAAAGCAAAACCCTCTTGTCAGATCACTGCTCCCTTAAAAAAGAAATGCTATAATATGCAATAGTGAGGTGTTTGCTATGCGTATAATTACGAAAATTGCACGTCAAAAAAACAATCCTGAACGATATAATATCTATATAAATGAGGAATATGCTTTTCCAGTTGATGAAGCCATACTTATTCAATTCGGTTTAACAAAGGGAAAGGTGCTTGATGAATTTGAAATCCAAGAGATTGCCTATGAGGATGAAATACGTAAGGCCTTTAATAAGGGGTTAAACTTTCTTTCTTATCAAATGCGAAGCGAGCATGAGGTGAAGAAAAAACTGCTCGCATTAGATTTTGGAGAAGCCGTAATATTGGAGGCAATTCAGAAGTTAAAGTCTTATGGCTTTATCAATGATGAAAACTATTCAAAGGCATTGCTTGATACCAAGAAGGCTACGATGAAAAAAGGGCCGAGAGCCATTAGACAAGATCTTATTAAAAAGGGCATTGAGAAAAATTTGCAGGATGAAGTGCTTGCTACATATAGTTTTGAGGAACAATTAAAACTGGCAATGCAGTTAGCGGAGAAAATTATTCGCTCACAGAATAAGAAAACGCCAACACAAATAAAGACCAAGATCCAGGACTTTCTTTTAAGAAAAGGTTATGCATTTCCGATCGTGGAAGAGGTGCTTAGCCAAGTTGAGATAGTGCAGGATGATGATAACTGGCAGCAGTTATTAAATACTCAAGGCGAAAAAGTTTGGAAAAAGTATGTATCGAAGTATACTGGTTATGAGCTAAAGATGAAAGTTAAACAGGCGCTCTATCAAAAGGGTTTTCCTATAGAAATAATAGATCGTTTTATAGAAGAGAAGGAGAATGAAGAATGAACGAAAAAAATTATGCTGCGATGACCGAGCACGAACTGCGAGAAGAAATTGCTTTTCTAAAAGAGAAAGCTCGAAAGGCAGAACAGCTAGGAATTCTCAATGAGTTTGCTGTTTATGAGCGCAAAGCTTTAATGGCAGCAGCGTATTTAGTAGATCTGGATACGATTGTTCCTGGAGAAATGTATCGTATTGATGGTTCAGATAATGAGTTTTTCCAAGTAGATTATTTAAAGGGTCGCTTTGCTTGGGGACATCGTTTAGGCGGGGACAAGTACCAAGAGGCATTACCTGTATCGATATTATCCCCTGTAAAGGCGGGTAAGTAAATGGAAGAAAAACTTGAAAAATTAACAGCAGAGTTACTAGCAAAAAATCCACAAATGTCTGTTGGACGGGCACGAGTTTGGGTGGAATTATTATGGAGTGATTTTGAATCAACAGCTGCGAAAGCAGGATATGCTTATCGTGGGGCAGAGTACACAGAAAATCTTGTGCGTCAATTAATTGCAAGCTATGGTGATAAATTACATGTTTTTGCAGGACGCAATCCGAAATATACTCATTTCTTAGATGCCAGTGATGATATGTTACAATAATAAAACCCTGACCACTATTGGTCAGGGTTTACTGCTTAATTACTTGCGCCAATTTGTAGCTTTTTCTGTAGTTTATCTTCTGTAAAAATCCACCCTGTATAAGACGTAACAATTTCATAATCATCGTTTAAATGTGCAACAGCTACGAAAGGATAGCGATTATCACTACGATAACGTAAATCGATTAACCTTACTTCTGTTAAGCCATTTTCAAGTTCTGAAATTTCCCATCTGTACATTGGAGAGAAGGACACAAATGCAGCTAGATTAGAATCTTTCATTGCCGCATCTATAACTGGAGTTTTAGGTAAAGGCTTGATTTCGAATTTATCGTAAATATTAACAGTCCTTCCATAAGCACGCCCAACATAATAATGAGTCTTAGACTTGGCTGCGATTCGCCAGTGGAAGAAGCGCATTGTAGGTGCTACAATAACATATTCCTCGTCCTGAATGGTATGATGCACAGCTTTTTTTACAGCTCTTTGAACAGCAAATCGTAAAATATAATAAATCACAATTACGATATACATGATACTAAATGTCCAAACTGGATTTGTGCCAAATGCCCATAACACTATACCGAGGCAATGTAAGGAAAAGATAATTGGATCGAATGTATTGATGACACCTAATGCTACCCATTTTTTAGAGAATGGCCGAATTGCTTGCGTACCATAGGCGTTAAAAATATCAACAAAGACATGAAGGCCAACAGCTAAAAAGGTCCAAAGCCATAAATGAAACACATTTACGTCTTGCAAAATAAGCGATAAAACAACTGTAATTAAAATAGGCCAAATAGCCACAGCTGGTAGTGAATGTGTAATTCCTCGATGATGTCGAATATAGATAGCGTTATTACGTAGCTTTAACACAGTGTCGACATCTGGAGCTTGTGAGCCAATAATTGTCCCTGCCATTACTGCTGTAAAAGTCATTGAATGATTGGCTACTACAGGGTCGGCTAATGCAAGACCGCCAAGGGCAATACCCATAACGAAATGTGTACCTGAATCCAAAAATATCCACTCCTAGTATGCGGTAAAATCGAGTACAATGTGCATACATCTTTATTTCAATAATAATAAAAGATCTATTAAATTTTATGACATTCAAGCAAAGGAGACGATTTTTGTCGACTAAACCCGAATGTTCTTTTCTTAATTGTATACCCTTTTCATCATAAATTAAATCGTAAAAACAACGGAGGTCACTGTGAATTACCCATATGTAACAGAATTTCGACAATCTTTAGTCGACTGGTTTAACGCTGAGAAACGCGACTTACCGTGGAGACATACAACTGACCCTTATAAAATTTGGGTATCAGAAGTGATGCTACAGCAGACACGTGTCGACACAGTTATTCCTTATTACAATCGTTTTATGGAAAGTTTTCCAACATTAGATTTGCTCGCAGAAGCACCACAAGAATACTTACTGAAGCATTGGGAAGGTCTTGGGTATTATTCTCGAGCTCGCAACTTACAAGCAGGTGCTCGTGAGGTTTTAGAAAATTACGGAGGCGTAGTACCAGACAATCGCCACGAAATATCAAAATTAAAAGGTGTTGGTCCCTATACTGCAGGTGCTATTTTAAGTATTGCCTACAACAAGCCTGAACATGCAGTAGACGGTAATGTTATGCGAGTTTTAAGTAGGGTACTTGATATACATGATGACATCGCTATGCCAAAAACGAAGAAAGTTTTCGAAGTAGCGGTGGAGAAACTCATTGATCCTGAGCATGCTTCCTCTTTTAACCAAGGTTTAATGGAACTCGGCGCGCTTATTTGTACACCTACCTCGCCCAAATGTTTATTATGCCCAGTACGAGAATATTGTACGGCGTTTAATGAAGGGGAACCAGACAAATTACCTGTCAAATCAAAAAAAATAAAAATGAAGCACCTTACATATGATGTCCTTGTATGTGAAGATGAAAACGGACGATTTTTAATGCAGCAGCGTCCTGAGAAAGGTCTACTTGCTAATCTATGGCAATTTCCGATGATTGACACAAGCCAATCTACAGTAGAAAACTTTAAAAAAGAATTTACAGTAAATGTTCATGCCGAACATGAGTTGCTTACATTTAAACATGTTTTTTCACATTTAACTTGGCATATAAATAGCTATTATATGAAATGTGAGTCTTTTGCGGAGGGCGACTGGCTAAGCCGAGAGCAAATAGAACGTTTGCCGATGCCTGTCCCGATGCTAAAAATTTGGGAAGAAGTCAAAAAGTAAATCGCAGGAAATTAAATCCATCTTAAAATAATCAATTCATGAGCATAAAAGTCATCACCTCAGTACACAATAACTAGCGTGGAGGTGAATGAAGGATGAAAAAACAAAACAACCAAAATTTCCAACCGAATAAAAACATGCAACGTCAAAGTGAAGAGTTTGGTTATGAAACGGACGTAAATGAAGTGCAAAAGCAAAATGCAAAAGCAGAGCAAAAGAAAGCTCCAGCTTCAGGCCGTTTCTCTAAAACTAACCAAGATTTAGGTGAGTAACACTTTGTAACTGCATAACTGCATTTACCTCTAAGGGGCTGTCTAAAATCCGAAAAGATGAAAAAGACAGCCCCTTTCTAATTGCTAAGAAAATCCTCTAAAAGTGGTATAGCGTTGCAATTAATTAAATAATCCCACTGAGGCTGACAAGCTTATAAAAATCGCTTTAATTGACTAAATTTTATACTAATTCAAAATGGCGTAGTGAAATTTGTGGTTTTCTAACTACACCTTTCGCGTACACATTGCTATAATATACTAGAGACTGCTAGATTTAGGTAGCATAGACGAAAAGGTGGGCTTCAAAATGGCATTACCGGTAGAAGGAGAAACGATACAAATACATAGTTATAAGCACAATGGCCGTATCCACCGTGTTTGGCAAGAAACGATGGTTTTAAAAGGAACAAAGAATATCGTTATCGGTGCGAATGAACGGACCCTTGTGACAGAATCCGATGGTCGGACATGGCTAACGAGAGAGCCTTCTATTTGTTACTTTCATGCGGAACACTGGTTTAACATCATCTGTATGCTACGTGAAGACGGTGTGTATTATTATTGTAATCTAAGCTCACCATTTGTTTTCGATAATAATGCCATTAAATATATCGACTATGATTTAGACATTAAAGTTTATCCTGACATGTCTTATACCCTCTTAGATGAGGATGAATATGAGCTTCATCGTAAGGAAATGTCTTATCCTGAAGTCATTGATAAAATTTTAAAGCGCAATGTCGATAAATTAATAAGCTGGATTCAACAAAAAAGAGGACCATTTGCACCCGACTTCATCGATGTCTGGACAAATCGTTACAAGTTCCAGCTTGATATGCAGTCAGATGATTGTTAGTGACACCTATTAGTTTACCTAATAGGTGTTTTTTTGTTGGATACAGCCAACTGTAAAGAGAGAAGTAAAATAGTTCGCTGTAAAGTCAATATAACTGTATTTTAATCAAAATATTGCTATAATACGTAGGGCATTCATAATCGAATGTCTGTTTCTTTTTGTAAGGATGTGATGAAAAGTTGGGAAGCATAAAGCGGTATATGCGCTTTGTAAAACCATATACATGGGAAATTATTTTAACGATTATCATTGGTATAGTGAAATTTGCTATTCCCCTGTTTATTCCACTACTCATTAAAATTGTGTTAGATGATATTATTGCAGCAGAAGACCTAACAGATGTAGATAAAACAAAAGAGCTGTTATATTGGTTAGGCGGAACCATTATTGTGTTCTTTATTATCCGTCCACCAATCGAGTATTATCGTCAATATTTTGCACAACACGTTAGTAATAAGGTGTTGTTTGATATTCGTAAGGAAATCTACGCACATTTACAGCGATTAAGTTTAAAATATTATGCCAATACACGTGCTGGAGATGTTATATCAAGGGTCATTAATGATGTTGAGCAAACGAAGAACTTTGTTATGACGGGGTTAATGAATGTTTGGCTGGACCTAGCGACGATTATTATTGCGATTGTCATTATGCTAACAATGGATGTAAAGCTGACATTAGTCGCATTAGTCGCTTTCCCATTTTATGCATTAAGTGTGAAATACTTTTTTGGCAAACTGCGAGCTTTAACACGTAAACGTTCTCAAGCACTTGCGGGTGTACAAAGTTATTTACATGAACGTGTAGCTGGTATGAGCATTATTAAGAGTTTCACACTAGAAAAGCATGAACAAAAATTATTTGATACAGCAAATGGGGAATTTTTAGAAAAGGCACTCGACCAAACAAAGTGGAATGCTAAGTCATTTGCAGTAGTTAATACAATCACGGATGTAGCGCCATTGTTGGTCATAGCCTATGCGGGCTACCAAGTCATAAATGGATCACTTTCAGTTGGAACAATGGTTGCTTTTATTGCTTATATTGAACGATTGTATGGTCCACTTCGCCGCCTTGTAAGTGCCTCGACTACTTTGACGCAGTCGATCGCCTCAATGGATCGGATGTTTGAATTAATAGATGAGCCTTATGAAGTGAAAAACAAGGACAATGCTCGTGAACTACTACGTGCAAATGGGGAAGTTTGCTTTCACAACGTGTCCTTCCAATATGAAAAAGTTGGCGCATCTATTTTAAATGCTATCGATTTTACGATTAATCCTGGAGAAACTGTTGCATTTGTTGGGATGAGTGGTGGTGGTAAATCCACGATTATCAGTTTGATTCCTCGTTTTTACGATACAACAAGTGGTAAGGTGACGATTGATGGACACGATGTACGAGATATCACTATACATTCGTTACGCTCACAGATTGGTATTGTTCTGCAAGATAATATACTTTTTAGTGATTCTGTTAAAGAAAATATTTTAATGGGACGACCAGATGCAACAGATGAACAAGTCATTGAGGCAGCTAAAGCTGCAAATGCACATGACTTTATTATGGGTTTGCCTAATGGCTATGATACAAAGGTTGGAGAACGAGGTGTAAAGCTATCTGGCGGGCAAAAACAACGGGTTGCTATTGCGCGAGTATTTTTAAAAAATCCACCGATTTTAATCCTTGATGAAGCTACTTCTGCGTTAGATTTAGAAAGTGAAGCATTGATTCAAGAATCACTCGATAAACTTGCTCATGAACGGACGACCATTATCATCGCACATCGTCTGTCTACTATTACCCATGCGGATAAGATTTTCGTCATAGATCATGGGCAATTAATAGAAAATGGTACACATGAACAATTAATGGACAGACAAGGAACGTATTATAATTTATTCCAAGTACAGCATTTAGATTAAAATTTATATGATATATGGAATTTTTTCAAAATAGCCTTTCATTTAATGAAGGCTATTTTTTTGTTATAAAGGCTAAAAAACTATCTCTTTATAAGATTTAGTTATTATGAAATGAGATTAATGTAGAAATACTATGTAATTTGGAGAATATTAGTGATTGAAAGAGCAAAGATTTTTAGGTAGAATTATCTGAAAATAGGGAATTTAACAAAAGTTATAGTATGCTATTAATAACATTATACAACTAAGTAAAATATAGGTAGGGTGGGACGTTGCGCATGAGGAAGAAGCTACTAGAAATAAAAGGTTTAAAAACAACCTTTTTCACAGATAATGGACAAATTCCTGCTGTAGATGATATCGATTTTTCTGTCCATGAAGGAGAAATTTTAGGAATTGTAGGAGAATCGGGAAGCGGAAAAAGCGTTACGTCGCTGTCCATCATGGGATTGATCCCATCACCACCAGGGAAAATAACAGGTGGCGAAATTTTGCTAGATGGCAAAAATCTCGCAAAATGTACGGATAAACAAATGCAAAAAATTCGTGGAAAAGACATTGCAATGATATTCCAGGAACCAATGACTTCTCTCAACCCCTTGTTTACGATTGGCGACCAGCTAAAAGAAGCGATTCTAATTCATAATCCAAAATGGTCGAAAAAGGAAGCGTTTGCAAGAGCGGTTGAAATTATGAAACTTGTAGGTTTACCACGGGCTGAGGAATTGTTAAAGGATTACCCCCACCAGCTATCTGGTGGAATGCGTCAAAGGGTTATGATTGCCATGGCACTTGTTTGTGATCCTCAAGTATTAATTGCAGACGAGCCTACAACCGCATTAGATGTGACGATTCAGGCTCAAATATTACAGCTCATGAAAGACTTAAATAAACGGTTGAATACAGCTGTGTTGTTAATTACACATGATTTGGGCGTTGTAGCGGAGACTTGTGAGCGAGTGATTGTAATGTATGCTGGACAAATCGTGGAAGAGGCACCGATTCAAGAAGTTTTTACTAATCCGAAACATCCTTATACACAAGGACTTATTCAATCAGTACCTGATATGCGTTATAAAAAAGACAATCTATATTCTATTCCTGGTAGTGTACCAAAACCTGGGAGCATCCAGGTCGGCTGTCGATTTGCGGCACGCTGTGAACATGCGATGGAACGTTGTTTACAAGAAACACCACCTTTATTTGAGGCAGCAGAGAACCATAAATCGAGATGTTTTTTACTAGAGAAGCAGGGGGTGGAACAGCGTGTCGAAAGCGTTATTAAAGGTTGATGGTTTAAAAAAATATTTTCCTATTCGAAAGGGTGTCCTGAATTCACATGCCGGGGATGTGAAGGCGGTGGATGATGTTTCATTTGAGGTATTTGAGGGAGAAACATTAGGCATTGTAGGAGAGTCAGGCTGTGGTAAATCCACAACAGGCCGCTTATTAATGCGTTTATTGGAGCCAACGGAAGGTAAAATAGAATTCGCAGGTAAAGTAATTTCAGAATTATCCAATAATGAAATGAGGAAGGCACGTAGAGATATTCAAATGATTTTTCAGGATCCCTATGCCTCATTAAATCCGCGCCATAATATCGGCAAAATTTTAGAGGAGCCCCTTATTGTTCATGGCATAGGAAATGCCAAAGAGCGGAAACAAAAGGTGTTGGAGCTACTTGAGATTGTTGGATTGAATGAATATCATATCAAGCGTTATCCGCACCAGTTTAGCGGAGGGCAAAGGCAGCGTATCGGAATTGCTAGAGCCTTGATGACCAACCCGCGCTTAATTATTGCGGACGAGCCAGTATCTGCGCTAGATGTGTCCATACAGGCACAAGTATTAAATTTATTGCAAAAGCTGCAAAAGGATTTAAAGCTGACTTATATTTTTATTTCCCATGATTTAGGGGTAGTGCGCCACATCAGCAATCGTGTTGGCGTAATGTACCTAGGTAAATTAGTAGAGTTGACAGCGAGTGAGGACTTATATGCTGAACCGCTTCATCCATATACACAGGCACTCTTATCTTCGGTCCCTGTTCCTGATCCGATGTTTGAACGGGAACAGATCATTATTTCTGGAGATATTCCGAGTGCATCAAACCCGCCAAGCGGTTGTACTTTCCATACGAGATGTCCTTTTAAAAAGGAGCAATGCTCACAAGTAGTACCTAAAATGCAAGAAGTAAAACCGGGTCATTATGTTGCTTGCCATCTTTATGAGGCGCTTCAACATTCAATGATATAAAAACTCATAGGGGGAAATTTAATGAAGAAAAAGAAGCTTTGGACTTTAGGTGTAATGCTACTCCTTATTCTCTCGACAATCTTAGCAGCTTGTGGCGGCTCAGATACTAAGGATACGGGTAGTAAAGATACATCAACTGGTGGCGATACAGCTGGCAGTGGTGAACCAAAAATATTAGTGTATGGTCGTGGTGGAGATTCAGTAGCACTAGACCCTGCTGTTGTTACAGATGGTGAATCTTTTACGGTCACAGCTAATATTTATGAAACATTAGTAAACTTTGGCGAACAAGATGTAACGATTCAACCTGGGTTAGCAAAATCATGGGAGGCTTCAGAAGATGGATTAACTTATACTTTTGAGCTACAAGAAGGTGTGAAGTTCCATGATGGTACAGATTTTAATGCTGAGGCAGTTGTAAAAAATATTGAACGTTGGAAGTCAAGTACTGATAAATATCCTTATTTTAGCTCCCAATTTGTCGTTGGAGACAAACAAGTAATCGAATCAGTTACTGCTGAAGGTGACTATAAGGTTGTATTTAAGTTAAGTCAACCACAAGCACCATTCCTAAAGAATTTAGCCATGTCCCCATTTGCGATTGCTTCGCCTACAGCATTTGAGGCAGATGAAGAAGGCTTATCTGCAAATCCAGTAGGAACAGGTCCATTCAAATTTGTTAGCTGGGTACGTAATGATTCTGTAACGATCGAGAAAAACCCAGACTACTATATTGATGGCTATCCAAAATTAGATAAAGTTGTTTATCGTTCTATTCCAGATAACTCTGCGCGTTTAAATGATTTGTTAGCAGGCAATATTGATGTGGCTGATGGTTTAAGTCCATCTGATAAAGCAACAATCGAAGGCGATGCTAAATTACAATTAATCGAACGTCCATCTATGAACGTTGGTTATCTAGGTTTAACAGTGACTCGACCACCATTCGATAATGTCAAAGTGCGTCAAGCAGTCAACTATGCAATTGATAAGCAAGCATTGGTGGATGCATTTTATGAAGGACTAGCAGAGCCAGCGAAAAACCCAATGCCACCAGTAATTTCAGGTTATAACGATGATGTTACAGGCTATACGTATGATCCTGAAAAGGCGAAGGCATTACTTGCTGAAGCAGGCTATGATGGTAAAGAAATTGAACTATGGGCAATGCCAGTACCACGTCCATACATGCCAGACGGACAAAAAGTAGCAGAAGCGATTCAAAAGAACTTAGAAGATGTAGGCATTAAATCTAAAATTGTATCATTTGAATGGGCTACTTATTTAGAAAAAGCACAAAATGGTGAAGCGGATGCATTCTTACTTGGCTGGACAGGTGATAATGGAGATGCGGATAACTTCCTATACACGTTATTAGACGGCGATAATATCGGTTCTAATAACTATACATTCTATGACAATCCAGAATTACACAAAATATTGACAGCTGCTCAAACTGAAATTGATGAGGACAAGCGTAATGAACTTTATAAGCAAGCTCAAGTCATGATTTCTGAGGATGCTCCATGGGTTCCACTTGCTCACTCTATTCCAATTTTAGCTGCTAATGCGAAAGTGACGAATTATATTGCGCATCCTACAGGTTCTGACCGTTTAGATGCAGTAGATATTCAATAGTAAACTTCATTTTCTAATTGAATAGAGGAGTTTAAAAGAATCTGCTTGCTTTTCTGCGGGTAAGCCGTGGAAATCTCGCAGATTCTTTTCTAGTAATAGACAATCATTTTCTCCTGTGTGAAAGATCACTCATCTAAACATTCAAAATCGTTTGGTGAAGGTTCAACCTTTCAACAGTATATAAAGACTTCAAAGTAGATTATGAAAATCATAGAGAGGTGATGAAGATGCTTCACTATATGGGGAGACGTTTACTCCAGCTAATCCCAGTTTTGCTTGGAATGACTTTTATCGTCTTTATGTTGATACGCGCAATACCTGGTAATCCAGCACAAGTTATTTTAGGACAACAGGCGACAAAAGAGGCGGTCGAGGCATTAAACGCAAGTTTAGGATTAGATAAGCCTTGGTATACACAATATTTTAGTTATTTAGCAGGCATTTTTCAGGGAGATTTAGGTGTTTCCTTACGTACAAAATTACCTGTATCAGAAGAAATTTTTCCATACTTAGCAGCAACAGCTGAACTTGCATTTTTCGCGATGATTATTGCTATTGTTATTGGGGTGAATGCGGGTATTATTTCTGCATGGTTCCAAAATTCTTGGTTCGATTATACAGCGATGGTGGTGGCATTAGTTGGTGTATCTGTACCTGTATTCTGGCTAGGCTTGATGGAACAGTGGACATTTAGTAGTCAGCTTGGCTGGTTACCTACTTCTGGTCGAGAGGATGTTCGAAATCCAATAACCTCTATAACCCATTTTTATTTATTGGATACGCTCATTCAAGGGCGCTTCGATCAATTTATTGAAGTTGTAAAGAGGTTAATATTACCGGGAGTTGCACTGGCAACCATTCCTATGGCTATTATTGCAAGAATCACAAGATCTTCTATGTTAGAAGTTATGCGCTCAGATTATGTACGTACTGCAAGAGCAAAAGGCCAAAAAATGTTTATTGTTGTGTATAAGCATGCTCTAAAGAACGCTATTATTCCTGTAATAACGGTAATCGGGTTACAGACGGGGTTACTGCTAGGGGGAGCCATTCTAACAGAGACGATTTTTAGTTGGCCAGGAATTGGTCGTTATATTTATGATGCGATTGGCTTCAGGGATTATCCTGTCATTCAATCAGGTATTCTAATCGTTGCATTTATTTTCATCATGATTAACTTAATCGTGGACTTACTGTATACAGTGATTGATCCACGTATTAAATACAAATAGAAGGGAGCTGCAATGATGACTGGAGCAATTGACATAAAAAAAGAAGCAGCACCAGTTCAAGAACGAGCGGTCGGTCCATGGTTAGAGGGCTGGCGAAGCTTTAAAAAGAGCAAAATCTCTTTAATAGGTGCAGGGATTGTTATATTTTTTATATTACTTGCTGTAGTAGGACCGCTCGTTGCACCACAAGGGATAAATGAACAAGATTTATCGAAGCGTTTACTAGCGCCATCAGGTGATCATTGGTTTGGAACAGATGATTTTGGGCGAGATATTTTTTCTAGAATCATTCATGGTGCACGGATTTCGCTATGGGTAGGCTTTTTTTCAGTTGTTTTATCGGTAATTGTGGGTAGTTTGCTTGGTATTATCGCCGGTTATTATGGTAAATGGATTGATACAATTATTTCACGTATTTTTGATATTATGCTCGCTTTCCCTAGTATGCTATTAGCGATTGCTGTTGTGTCGGTACTAGGACCATCCTTACAAAATGCATTAATTGCCATTGCCATTATTAACATACCGAATTTTGGACGTTTAATTCGTTCCAAAGTGTTGAGCGTCAAAGAAGAAGAGTATATTGTCTCGGCAAAAGCAATCGGCATGCGTGATTCACGAATTTTATTTTCACATATTTTGCCGAATTCTATGACGCCTATTATTGTACAAGGAACGCTTGCAATTGCGACTGCCATCATCGAAGCAGCAGCATTAGGCTTCCTCGGACTGGGCGCTCAAGCACCAGCACCTGAGTGGGGAAAAATGTTAGCAGATGCTCGAAAGTTTTTATTAAATGCTCCTTGGACTATGATTTTCCCTGGATTAGCAATTATGCTAACGGTTCTTGGCTTTAACCTGATGGGAGATGGCCTAAGAGATGCACTCGATCCAAAGATGAAAAGTTAGTTAAATACTATAGCCTTCTACTAGTTAGAAGGTTTTTTTAGCTATTTTGCCCATCTATACGAAAGGGAATAAAAGGAACTCTTTTACAGCAAAGTCGTTTTAAAGAGTAGTAGGTAACAGGAGGAATTTTCTAAAAATAAGCGAAAATATCTTTTAGGAGCCATTAATTGAATTTTTTGTCACGTTATTTTAGACTTAAAAAGTAGAAAAATTTTATTTTAGTAGATTATTACTTACCATATAATCTTTCAGTTGAAATACATATTTGAGGAGGGTGTTAAAATTGGGGATTAATTTACAAAAAGGGCAACGAGTTGATTTAACAAAAGGTAACGCAGGTTTAAATAAAATTAAAGTAGGTTTAGGGTGGGACCCTGTAGCGCAAGAGAAAAGTGGCGGCTTTTTAGGTGGTTTATTTTCTAGTAGAAATAGTGGCAGTGGCAGAAGCATAGACTGTGATGCTTCAGTCTTAATGCTGCAAGATGATAAGGTGATAGCGGGAGACGATGTTGTTTACTTTGGAAAATTAACAAGTAATTGCGGCTCTGTTCGACATTCTGGTGATAATTTAACAGGAGACGGCGATGGCGATGATGAAGTAATTACAATTGAGCTATCGTCTGTACCAACGCAATATAACAAACTTGTGTTTGTTGTAAACATTTATGATGCAGCAGGTCGTAATCAACATTTCGGTATGATTCAAAATGCATATATTCGTGTGTATGATGACAGGACAGGAAGCGAACTAATTCGCTATAATTTAACTGATAATTATTCGAATTTAACGACGTTAGTCTGTGGAGAAATTTACCGTCATAATAGTGACTGGAAATTTGCTGCAGTTGGTACGGGAACGAATGATATAAAACTTGGCGATGTTGTTCGAAGATATCAATAAATAAATGACTATATAGGAGGAATAAAGAGTATGGGAATTTCACTACAAAAAGGTCAAAAGGTAGATTTAACAAAAACAAATCCAGGATTAACAAATGTTGTTGTAGGTTTAGGCTGGGATACAAATAAATATGACGGTGGTAATGATTTTGATTTAGATTCATCTGTATTTTTACTGGCTGATACAGGCAAAGTAGCTGATCAAAATGACTTTATTTTCTACAACAATACAACAGGTGGCAACGGTTCAGTTGAACATTCGGGCGATAATTTAACGGGTGTTGGTGAAGGTGACGATGAAGTGGTAAAAGTTGCATTAACGCAAGTGCCTGCTCATGTTCAACGACTAGCCTTCACTGTAACAATCCATGATGCAGAGTCTCGTAGTCAAAATTTCGGAATGGTGTCTAATGCGTATATTCGTATTGTTAATGCTGCTTCCAACGAGGAAATTATCCGTTATGATTTAGGTGAGGATTTCAGTATTGAAACAGCTATCGTAGTAGGGGAATTATACCGCCATAATGGAGAATGGAAATTTAATGCAATTGGTGCTGGCTACCAAGGCGGCTTAGCTGCTTTATGTAATGATTATGGCTTAAGTGTAAACTAAAATTTCATCTTTGGACAGAAAGGGAGATTTTGAATGGCTATTCAATTAAGTAAAGGGCAACGTATTGATTTAACCAAGCAAGACCCAGGATTAAATAGCATTGGCATTGGCTTAGGCTGGGATGTTAAGCAATTTGATGGTGGGCAAGACTTTGACCTCGATGCATCTGTATTTTTACTAGATGCATCAGGTAAATGTCGTAATGAACAAGATTTTATCTTCTATAATAATTTAGCGAGTCTAGACCAATCTGTTGTTCATACAGGTGATAATCGTACGGGTGAAGGTGATGGGGATGATGAAAAGATTCTTGTCAACTTAAAGCAAGTATCACCTCAAATTGAAAAGATTGTGGTAACGGTTACTATCTATGATGCTGAGGGTCGTCATCAAAACTTCGGACAAGTACTAAATGCTTATGTTCGATTGACAAATGAAGATTCGGGATCAGAGGTATTACGCTATGATTTAGGCGAAGATTTCAGTATTGAAACTGCCGTTGTATTTTGTGAGCTTTACCGTCATAATGGCGAGTGGAAATTTGCCGCAGTAGGCTCAGGCTATCAGGGTGGACTAGCAGCATTAATCAACGCATATGGCCTACAGTAACGAGTAGGGTATAGGTACATGACGGGGGATCTTCGGTGGATGTAATAAACGAGATATTAAATACATATGCACAGTTTTTTAACTGGCAGATGTGGGGACAAGTTTTAACAGATCCAGTATCATGGGGCCTTATTTTTTCATTAATTATTATGGAAGGGCTATTGTCTGCAGACAATGCGCTTGTTTTAGCAGTACTTGTTAAACATCTTCCACAGCATCAGCGGAAAAAAGCGCTAATGTATGGGATGTTTGGGGCTTATTTTTTCCGATTTCTCTTCATCGGTATTGGCGTTTACCTCGTAAAATTCTCTATTGTTAAAGTGATCGGTGCAACTTATTTAATGTGGTTAGTCATATTACATTTTAAAAATAAAAGCACTGATGAAGGAGACGCACACGAGTTTAAGAAGACAGGTTGGATGGTTCGAGTCTTTGGTACTTTCTGGGCGACTGTTATTTCAGTTGAATTAATGGATATCGCCTTTTCAGTAGACTCTATATTAGCGGCATTTGCCATATCCGATCAAGTATGGGTTCTTTTATTAGGTGGAGTTTTAGGCATTATTATGATGCGTACCATCGCTGGTGTATTTCTTTCATTGATTGAACGTGTACCAGAACTTGAAACGACTGCCTATATTTTAATTGCCATTATTGCATTGAAAATGTTTGCTAGTATTTTTGGATTCCATCTTTCACATGAAGTATTCTTTATTATTTTAATTGCTGCATTCTTATTGACGTTTATTGTTCACAAGATGAATAAGAAAACAGCAGTGTAAACAAGGCACTGTATTGGTCTGTATAGAACAGGCTGATACAGTGCTTTTTTCACAAAAGGCATAGTTATCGGGGAGAGGATTAGATGCAACACTTTGCAACAGAAGCAGAGACGATTTTTTTTAAGAAGCCACAGCCTTTTACTAAGTGGGAAACGCCAGATATTTTATCATATGCTCTAGGTGCGACTCTGTATATGCCAGCTTCTATGCCTGCGATTGTGAGTTTGATTCAATCACAAAAATATGAAGAACTCACATCACTCGTCATTGATCTGGAGGATGCAGTAGGCGATATAGAATTACGAGATTGTGAAGCGAAGTTGATGGAGGATATTAGTGAGCTATATGCACTCTATCAACAAAAAAAATTATTACTTCAGGATCTACCATTACTTTTTATTCGTGTACGTCATGTTGAGCAATTTCAAAGGTTAACAACTATTTTAGGGGAAAAGCAAGAAATACTAACGGGCTATGTATTTCCAAAGTTTACAGCAGCACAGGGTGCCCGTTATTTTGAGCTTCTTGAACAAACAATTTTAGAAAATGACTTAATTCTATATGGTATGCCGATTTTAGAGAGCCGTGAGGTGCTCTATAAGGAATCTCGCATGGAAGCATTATTAGACATTAAGGCAGTGCTACATCAATACAGAGCTCGTGTATTAAATGTACGTATTGGTGCTACTGATTTCTGTGGCATTTATGGAATTCGTCGTCGTATGGACTCGACCATTTATGATATCAGTGTGATCCGTGATTGTATTGCAGATATTGTCAACGTCCTTGGTCGTGAGGAAGACGGGTTTGTTATCTCCGGGCCTGTGTGGGAGTATTTTAGTAATCAGCGTGTATTAAAGCCTGCATTAAGAGAAACACCATTTAGTGAAAAGGGAGCTCTTGATACGAGGAAAGCATTATTAGACGATTGTTTAGATGGATTAATGAAAGAAGTGTTAATGGATAAACAAAATGGTATTGTGGGAAAAACAATTATTCATCCTAGTCATATCCGTGTTGTTCATGCCCTCTATGCCATTTCCTATGAAGAATATTTAGATGCGCTAAGTATTGTAGAGAATAATGATGGTCGCAAAGGTGTGATGAAAAGTCACTATGCGAACAAGATGAATGAAATCAAACCACATATGAGATGGGCACAGCGAATATTAAAACAGGCACAAGTCTATGGTGTCTATCATGAATCTGTCGATTTTGCCTCACTCTTATTAAATTCAGAAATAGGTGGTAGTGTTTATGCAACAACAAATGAGTAAATTAAGCATTTTACCGGATTATTCAATCGATATAGAAATTACCCACAATCCGCATAATTTTGCGCTAACCAACTTGTTTAAAATGGCTGCTCGTATTAATAAGAAGAGACAATTTTTGTTTGTGAGCACCGTACTTGGTAAACATTTAGCTGTGCGCCCGCAAGTGCCCTTACTGACAGGGACCCTGCTCGCCATGATGTATCATCAGCATCTTACTGGACAAAAAATAGCAGCTTCATCAGCAGTCGTTAAAGCTTTAAAAGAGGGTGCGGATTTGTCAGAAGTACAAAATTCTACAGAGGGTAGCCTCGAGTTAGCACAAGAAACATTGTTCATTGGATTTGCCGAGACAGCTACTGCACTAGGACATGCGGTATTTAACGCATACGATTCGAATGCAATGTATATTCACACAACACGTGAAGTGCTTCCCGATTTTGAGCCCTTTGTTACATTTGAGGAAGAACACTCCCATGCGACAAGCCATAGAATTTATACTGAGGAGCCAGAAGTGTTACTACAAGCTAAACGCATTGTGTTAATTGATGATGAGATTACTACTGGAAATACGGTTATTAATATCATTCAAACATTAAGACAGAAATTTCCGTTAGTTAAGCAGTATGCTGTGCTCTCTATTTTAGATTGGCGTTCTGAACAGCAACAAAAGATTTTTCAGCAATTAGAAGAGCAATGGGGTATTTCCATTACGTTCATCTCAATCATGTGTGGACACTTTAATTGTTCTGGTATACCAAGCTTAACGAGCACACAGCCTAATATACTAACACAACCTACAAATAATCTGACACTATGGCCAATTCAAGAATCTATTGATCGTAAGTTTTATCGATCTATTGCTGAGAATAAATTCGTAAATAGTCAACCCTATCTAGTAGCAACAGGGAGATTTATGCTCACGTCAAAACAGCATTTTCAACAAAAGAAAATGTTACAGACCATCGCCAAGCAATTACAAAAGCTTCGTACAGATGGTCCGGCATTAGTTATTGGAACAGGTGAGTTTATGTATGTTCCTATGCAAATTGCCTCTTATTTAGGAAACGACGTTTATTTTCAATCAACTACTCGTAGTCCGATCTATTGTACGGACGATTTAGGATACACGATTACTGAAAAAATAGCCTTTGAAAGTCCAGAGAATAATGGCGTTGATAATTATTTATATAATATACAAAGCCAATCCTACACGGAACTTTTCTTTATGGTGGAACGTATAGCAAGTAAAGAGGTTGTTGCTCGTGTGGTAAATGAGTTACAAATACTAAGTAACGCCAAAGTCTACGTGATTTGTATGCATGAATGGGAGGTAGAACAATGATTTCAACTTTGCAGCCAGACAAAATGGGGAGCTATGCACCAGAGGATG
The DNA here is from genome assembly GCF_038593415.1 of Lysinibacillus sp. FSL W7-1291. Classification (NCBI taxonomy): domain Bacteria; kingdom Bacillati; phylum Bacillota; class Bacilli; order Caryophanales; family Bacillaceae; genus Lysinibacillus; species Lysinibacillus sp. FSL W7-1291. Next base: position 3,836,209 of record NZ_CP151994.1, on the reverse strand, counting down.
TTCTATTTTTATTGCGTGATATTGGGCATGTTTATCTTGAACTGGATAATGAAAAACGTGAACAGCTTATTCAATCAGGCACACATTATTCTGAAATGCTACCAATGGAAAGGCAACCATCTAACACCTATATGAATCTTTTTTATAAAACGTTAGATGCGCATGCAGAGAGAGTAGCCATCGCTGTTGGAGTGGTGGCAGAGCAAATCATTGAAAATAGAGGGCTAGAAAACTTAGTGCTTGTTAGTTTAGCAAGGGCAGGTACACCCATTGGCATTTTAATCAAACGGTATATAGCCATGCGATATAGGGTGAATATTCCACATTACTCTATTTCTATACTACGTGGTCGAGGGTTTGATGAGGTAGCGATCCGTTACATTTTGACAGAGCATCCCCTAGGAAATCTTCAATTTATTGATGGCTGGACAGGAAAAGGGGCAATTACCAATGAATTAATCCATTCCTGTCAAAAATTTAATGCGCAACAGCCCGGACAATTAAATGCCAATTTAGCTGTATTGGCTGATCCTGGGCATTGTGCTACCATCTATGGAACTCGTCAAGACTTTTTAATCCCGTCTGCTTGTTTAAATTCGACTGTATCTGGATTGGTGAGTAGAACGGTGTTAAATTTACAGTTCATGGATGCAAATGACTTTCATGGTGCTAAATACTACAAAGAGTTAGAAGATATGGATGTCTCTAACCTGTACATAGAACGTATCGTCACATGTTTTGAACATGTACAGAGTACGATATTGCAACAATTTCAAGAGCAGGTCATCGCTCCTATTACTTGGGAGGGCATGAAGTCTGTGCAAAAGATTCAACGCGATTTTGGCATTGAGAATATTCATTTTATCAAACCAGGTGTAGGTGAGACGACTAGAGTGTTGCTTCGACGGTTACCTTGGAAAATTTTAATTAATCCACAGTACTTGCATGAATTGGAACATATTTTATTATTAGCCAAAGAAAAAAATGTACAGGTAGAAGAATATTCGAATATGTCCTATGCATGTTGTGGCTTAATCAAAGCATTATAGAGGAGATTATGATGATACTATTTACATCGGATTTAGATAGAACGCTTATTTATTCTCAACGTATGATGGAGAGTTTTCCACCAGTTACAGAGACAGTGGTCGTTGAACACAAGGCGGAGAAAGCAATGAGCATGATGACGCAGGCAACAGCATCTCTATTGCAACAGATACACCAACAAACAATATTTGTACCTGTTACGACTAGGGCATTACATCAATATAAAAGAATTCATTTTATTAGTGATATGTGTCCTGCTTTTGCAATTACAAGCAATGGGGGTACAATATTAGAAAAAGGCCAGCCCTCTGAAAAATGGACGAAAACACTATGTAGACGTATTGAAGATTCTTCAATCCCACGAGAGGATCTGTTAAAGCATTTTCAATCAATTAAATCCGATACATGGCTACAACGTTCTTTGTATATAGATAATCTGTTTTATGTACACCATGTGGATCTTGAAACTTTACCACACGTGGAATTACAAGCTATGATTCAAGAGTTTGATACGTATGGCTGGTATGTTCTTTTACAAGGTGAAAAATTGTATTTTATGCCCAAGGTACTGACGAAGGAAGCGGCTATCGAATATATGAAAGAGTTCTGTACATACGATGTGCATATAGCGGCAGGGGATTCTATTATGGATTATGGAATGCTGGCGATGGCTGATTTAGCTTTTACACCGAATCATGGAGATTTAAAGGATAAACAGCCAAAAGTTTTACAAAATACAACTTACTCGGCTTATAATGGTGAAGCATTTACTAAAGATTTGCTAGATACGGTTTTACAGATGACTTCACAACAGACAATAGTATAAGCTTTCAATTATTTTTGTCATAAGATAGAGTCGTCCTATGACAAATGAATGCTTCAGCATATGCTGAGGATGATTTTAGGAGGTGCGTTTGTATGCAAACAATCACAATTAAATCAGTGTTGGAGCGTCATCCTGATGATTGGCTACAGGCGTTTCAAGATTCACCAAAGGATCGTGCATTTTATGAGGAAACAGCACAACAAGTTAGTTTTAGTAGGATTGCTGTTCGTGTATTAGGTGTACCAATCGAAGAAGATGATTATTTCAATTCGTTATTTACATTGTCACAAAACGCTAATATCCATATTTTAAGTGAAGAATTAAATAAGCATATTGAACAAAAGGATTTTCAAGCCATACAAACAATTTTATCGCAGCATCAACAAACACCAAAAGGGCTATCTATTAATCGTCTAGTGGCGATGATGTATGGTCATCAGTTAATACCAAAGCATGATGATGGTGTGATGAATCGCCATTTACAATTAGCGACCATTAAAGTAGTAGAACTATTTCAACAACAACAATCGTTAGGTCTGCTAGCAAATGATTTTCGCCGATTTTTAATTGATATAGTGAAGTGGCTAAAAAACCATTGGATTATATGGACAAAATCCATGAAACCAACGGATGATTTTCCTAAAGTTGTTTGGTATGGGGAAACCACTATAAGTCAGCGTTATTTCTTATTACTATTAATGGAGCTTGGCTGTGACGTCTTAATTTTCCATCCAGCGAAAATAGATGAATTGGCAGAGATTGACCCTACTGATACATTCTCTATCACGTACGCATATGCTAATCAAACAACTTTACAGCCATTTCCTGATAAGCTTCGTGATCGGCAGGCAACGGTAGGTTATCGCTCTAGTCAGCATTTTGAACAATTAATGCATGATCAACAATCAGGTGTCTATAAGCCTTGGCAGTTTAAAGATTTTATGCCACGTTCATTAACACTACGGATGACATATGATGATATTTTTATTTATGCAAAAGAGAAGGCTTTGGTTCGACCGCAGTTTGAAGTGATTGGAGATGAGGTAGTCATCCCAGTTATATTTGCAAAAATTAGTGGTGTTTCAAGCCAAAGAGAAGAATACTGGCATCAAATGCATCAATTACTAGCAAGTTCGCAAACCGTTTTTGTACAGGAATTTCCTTATGCAGCAACAAGCAGAGCCAATTTTCATTTTCATTATAAGCATTGCTTAGTGAATGGGGAGCTGTCAGTAGAGCGTATTATGCAAAGTGATTGGTGGCAATATGGTGAGTTAACATTGGAGCTACAGCGTGCAATCGCCCACACGATAAAAACTTCCTGTGAGCAGCCCATGTTGAAACAACAGCCAAATGAGACTTTATATGATTTACAGTTATTTTTATTCAAACAAATGACGATGATTCCTCAGGATATCCTGCGATTAATGCAAAGCTTTGATTATTCACAAGATGTACCCAAACTGGTATTATATCAAGCACCTCAGCAACCAGCTTTATCACGTGAGGATATGGCATTATTGGCATTTTTAAATCGTTTTGGTATGGATATTATATTTTATAATCCGACAGGCCAACTTGACTTAGAAAAGCATTTGCAAGAGGATACATTCGATGTACATCGTTTAGAACATATGCTATTTGACTTGCCCTATGAAGAACCCAAACAGCAAAAAACTGCACCCGATAAAATCATTAAAAAACTCTTTAATCGTTTTTTCTAATGGCAGGAAGGAGGCGGCACGAATGTCAAATATCTCGAAGACGTTGGAGCAGCTGACCTTAGAAACCGCTGACGCCGTCAAAGAACAGTTGCGAGACCATGCAGAGGTTCAGCATATTGCTAATCGAATCAATGTGAAAAATCAGTTAGAACTATTGGCGCTGGGAAAAGAGCCAGCGACAAAATTAGCTACATTTGCAGATCAGATTTTAGCTATTATCACCCGCTCAACATCCTTCGAATCAAATGAATTATTTAAGCAGCTTGAAGCTCTAATGCAGACATTTGATAAAAAAGATTTTACTGAGCAAAAGGGCTTTTTTAAAAAGCTATTTGCACGTAAAACTAAAAATGATGAAGATTTATTTGCCAAATACAATGTACTGGGTAGAGATATTGAGAAAATTCATTATCATTTTGTGTTGATGGAAGAGGAATTAGCGAAGGATAATCGAATACTTGCACGATTATATAACGAGGACTTGATGTACTATCTTGAACTAGAAAAATATATCGTAGCTACTGATATAAAATTACATGAAGTACAAACAACATTGATTCCGATGTATGAAAAGCAGAGCGAGGCTGGTAATCAGGTGGCGAAAATGGAGCTGAATAGTTTGCAAGCAATTGCTGAAATGCTCCGACAAAAAATAGATGAATTAGAAAAATCACGTATGGTCGCCATTTTAACAGCTCCGCAAATCGAAATGCTACGTCATGGCAATAGTGAACTGATGGAACAAATTAATGGCGCTTTTGTTAAGACCATCCCTGTTTTTAAAATGGGATTAATGAATGCAGTGAATGATAGGCGACAACAATTACAAAATCAATCTGCATCAGCCTTTGAAAATCGTATGAAGCAATTCGGAGGAGCTAGCGATGAAGCGGTGCAATTAAGCACTGCTATGGCTCAGCAATCAGGCCCAACACAGAGCCTTGAAGAAATGTGGGACATTATTGTTTCAGGTATTGAAAATTATCAGCATTTACGTGATGAGCAAACGGTAAAACGTCAGCAAGCAGAGCAACAGCTGCTAACATTGCGAAACTAACACCCTTCCTCTAAAGTAGGTCACTACTTGGAGGATTTTTTTTGTATAGTAAAAGCGACAGATTAATCTTGATTTAGCGGGTGTTCAAACTCCCTTGATTTAAGATCATCTGTCGCTTAAAACGCTAGTTAAATAAATTCTTCTTCAAATTCTACATTGATTTCATGTCCATGATGACTTTGATAGGATACGATGAGTGTATCTAGATGCTCTAGATTTTCCTCATAATCTAAAATACGCGATAGTATATAAAGTAGGTGATAGCTAGAAAATTCCATATCGCCTTCTTCACGAGCAAAGTTGACTTGCTTGATGAAAATTTCCATCAGTTCATTGCGTTGGACATAGTCGATGCTTTTACTCCACTGTGAATGCTCAGGCTTTAATTTCCCTGTATATTTCAAGAGCAATTGTTCATGGTATGTTAATAAGGAATCAAGTCGCTCCTGTATCATCAAGTGAAATTGCGTAGGTAGCTGCGCCAATTCGTTTTCATGCTTATGCAAACGCTGTAGTAATTCTAAGCTTTTTTTGGAAGTTAAAATCATTTGACGATAGACTACAAGTTTACGTGCTTTCACATACTTTTTATTTTTGAAGTAATTACGTTCTTCCTTGAATAAATCATACAGCGTATCCACGCGCAACATACGGCTTTTAAATTTACTTAATGCTCCCTTTGTGGATGTATGCTCAGAAGCCTGACGTACAGCAAGTCGTGTCCAACGAATAATATCGTCCTGTAAAATATAGATTTTACGGAATAGCTTTACCTCGTATTTCGGTGGTAGGAAAACAAGGTTAACAACAAATGCTGCTAACACTCCAACTAATATAGTAACAAAGCGTATCAATCCAAACGTTAAGAAGTCATCGCCTTGAAATTCCATAATAGCCACAACTGACACCAACGCCAACGAAAGCGATTTTTCAAGTTTAAACTTCAACATTAAACCAATAGCTATTATGACGGCTATGCCAATGGCAACAACATGATGGCCAAAGAGTAAGCCAAACATAACGGCGATAGTCGCACCTATAATATTTGCCTGCACTTGCTCTACAATAGTTTGATATGAACGATAAATAGAAGGCTGAATCGCAAAAATGGCTGCAATTCCAGCAAAAACAGGTGAAGGGAGCTTTAATAACTCTGCGATAAACAGTGCTAAGACAATAGCGACACCAGTTTTAAATACACGGGCACCTAATTTCATAAAGATGTCCTTTCTGTCTAATATTTTTTAGTTTCTTTACATTATAGAAGGAAGTGCACATAAAATACATAGATTTGTATGCTTGAATATGAAAAAGGCGACTTTTACTAACAAGTCGCCTTTGTATTGTCACATGCTTACAATTGAGAAAACGCAGTATCTACGGCTTTAATAGTTTCAAGAATATCTGCTTCCGTATGCTCAGTTGTTAAGAACCACGCTTCATATTTAGAAGGAGCTAGATTGATACCTTGCTCAAGCATCAATTTAAAGAAACGACCAAAGATTTCACCGTCAGAGTTTTCAGCTTGGTCGTAGTTTTCTACTTTCACATCTGTAAAGTAAATCGTTAGTGCCCCTTTGAGGCGATTTAACGTGATGGTTACGCCATGCTTCTTGGCAGCAGCTAAAATACCCTCTTCTAGAATTCCACCTAATCGATCCATTTCATCGTAAATACCTGGTGTTTGTAGCACTTCTAGGCAGGCAATCCCTGCTTGCATAGAGGCAGGGTTTCCAGCCATCGTACCTGCTTGATATGCAGGGCCGAGGGGTGCAACTGTATCCATAATTTCTTTACGACCACCGTATGCTCCGATTGGTAAGCCACCGCCAATAACTTTCCCCAGTGCTGTTAGATCAGGTGTTAGACCGAGTAAATTTTGAGCACCGCCATAGTGGAAGCGGAAGGCTGTGATGACTTCATCGTAAATCGTTAAAGCACCTTTTTCTTTTGCTGTCGCATGTACTAATTCAAGGAAACCTGGGTTTGGTTCCACAATACCGAAGTTGCCTACGATTGGTTCAATTAAGATCGCTGCAATTTCCTCGCCCCATTTATTCATAGCTTCTGTAAAGGCTTCAGGGCTATTGAAAGGTACCGTAATAACTTCTTCAGCAGTCGAAGTTGTTACACCTGCTGAATCAGGCGTTCCTAATGTTGCTGGGCCAGAACCGGCAGCTACTAATACTAAATCGAAGTGACCGTGGTAGCAACCAGCAAATTTCATGATTTTTGTTCGGCCTGTATAGGCGCGTGCAACACGAATAGTTGTCATAACAGCCTCAGTACCAGAGTTGTTAAAACGCACTTTGTCCATAGATGGGATGGCTTCTTTTAGCATTTTTGCGAAAGTAACCTCATATTCAGTTGGCGTTCCAAACAATGTACCATTTTCAGCTGCATGTGTAATGGCCTTTGCAATATGAGGATGGCCATGACCAGTAACGATTGGTCCATATGCTGCTAGATAGTCGATATAACGATTGCCATCTACATCCCAAAAATAAGCACCTTTTCCTCGAGCCATTGCCACAGGAGAACCGCCACCTACTGCTTTATATGAACGAGAAGGGCTGTTTACACCACCCACGATATGCTGTATAGCCTCTGCATGTATTGCTTCAGATTTTGCGTGATTCATAGAATTGCCTCCTAACTTTTTATACGTAATCTATTGTAGACCTATCGTTGTAAGAAATCCAAAGAAATTAAGGGATATGACTTGATTTGTTACTTAGAGTAAAATAGAACCTACAGAGGAGGAGATTGTTATGACTTTACTAGAAGGACAAAAGGCGCCAGATTTTTCTCTAATGAATGAAAAGAGAGAAATGGTACAGTTAGCTAATTTGAAAGGACAGAATGTTATTTTATACTTCTATCCCAAAGATATGACACCAGGCTGCACGACGGAGGCTTGTGATTTTCGCGATAAGTTCGAGGACTTCAGTCATTTAAATGCTGTTGTTCTGGGTGTTAGTCCAGATAACGCAAACAAACATACAAAATTTATTGATAAGCATGGTTTACCATTTTCATTATTAGTTGATGACGATCATACCGTTGCTGAAGCATATGGTGTGTGGGTTTTAAAGAAAATGTATGGACGTGAATATATGGGCATAGAGCGTTCAACGTTTTTAATTGATACTGAGGGTAAGCTTGTAAAAGCTTGGCGTAAAGTACGTGTAAAAAATCATATTGAAGAAGTGTATACCTATTTAGCAGATCAGGAGGCAGCAAAGTGAAAATCTATTTTACATTTGAACCTAGACCAGATTTACGAGAGCCGTTATTAGCAGAATTTCCACAGGTTGATTTTATCTTCAAAAGTGGCTTATCGAATGAAGTTCTTCAACAAGCGGATGTTTTAGTTACATATGGTGAAGATTTAACAGAAGAAAGTATCCAATATGCGACAAAGCTAAAATGGATTTTCGTTGCCTCAGCAGGTATAGAAAAAATGCCAGCTCAAGCGATTATTGAACGTGGGATTTTAGTTTCGAATGTCCGTGGTATTCATAAAACACCAATGGCTGAATCGATGCTTGCCCATATTTTAGCGATTAAACGTGCGTTACCTTGGATGTATGAGCAGCAAAAGAAAAGTGAATGGTCGAAAAAAGCGCAGCAAACGGAATTACGAGATAGTACGGCGCTTATTTTAGGCCCAGGAGCGATTGGTTCAGAAGTTGGGCGTTTATTGCAGGCTTTTGGCGTGACGACGATTGGCTGCAACCGCTCTGGAAAAGAAGCGGCGTATATGGATACGATGATTAGCTTTGCTCAATTAAAAGAGGCCTTACCTAATGCGGATATCGTTATTTCGGTGTTACCAAAAACAAAAGAAACGACCCATTTATTAAAAGAAGAGCATTTTGCTGCTATGAAAAATAGCGCCATCTTCATGAATTTTGGTCGAGGCAATTTAGTGGAAGAAAGGGTACTCATTCAAGCAATCAAAAAAGAGCAAATTGGTTACGCCGTTTTAGATGTCTTTGAAGAAGAGCCTCTGTCAACGGACAATCCATTATGGACGTTACCGAATGTCATTGTATCACCACATGTATCTAGCCATTCTTCTCGTTATGTTGAACGAAGCTTAGAAATTTTCAAGCCAAGCCTAACAAAATGGCTGAAGGGTGACACGGATTTAGAAAATACGATGGATTTATCTAGAGGATATTAAGGGCCAGCCATTGATTTATTGAGAATAAGCAATGTGTGATTGTTGACGAAGTAGTGCGAATTGGATACACTATTTATAACAATTATAAATTAATAATACTTATGGAAGAGGTGCATGACGATGTCTGCAACGCATTTACAGGATGCACTGGACACGTTAAAAACAACTGGTGTTCGTATTACTCCTCAGCGTCATGCTATTTTGGAATATCTTATTCAATCAATGGCACATCCTACTGCCGATGAAATTTATAAAGCACTCGAGGGAAAGTTTCCTAATATGAGTGTAGCGACTGTCTATAACAACCTGCGTGTATTTCGTGAAGTGGGTCTTGTGAAAGAACTGACTTATGGAGATGCTTCAAGTCGCTTTGATTTCGTGACAAATGACCATTACCATATGATTTGTGAATGCTGTGGTAAGATCGTCGATTTCCATTATCCAGGACTCGACGAAATAGAGCATTTTGCATCACAGGTAACTGGTTTTGATGTGCACTCGCATCGTTTAGAGATATACGGCACTTGTCCATCATGTAAAGTTGCTACTGCTAAAGTACAATAAAAATCCTAGCTCTTACAAGGGCTAGGATTTTTTTGTTTTATTATTATAGGATTGATCGAACTCTTTACCTTCTAAAGTTGGATCAAGCGTTAGTGGTTCATTACAGTACATGCACATATCAACACGCCCTAAAACCTTTGTATGTTTATGACAATTAGGACATTCCACTTGAATAGCTCTTGTTGAAAGCAACCCGATCCAAGCATATACGACTGTGCTACCGATAATACATAAAACACCTAATGACATGAAAATTAAAACTAATATCGGGCTATTTTTAAAGAAAATTCCTCCGTACATGACAATAAAACCGAAGAAGATTAGTGCTAATGCGAATGAACGAATTTTATTAATTTTACTTTTGTAAGGTTTCATATTTCATCTTGCCTCCCAATCTAAAATCTACTATAACATATAAGGGCGAAGTATTTTAGCTTTGAGATGAATGAAAGAAGGAATACTTTTAGAGTATGTCGAATTTTTAACGGAACAAGAGAACCTATATGAATAAAGGGGGGCTGAACATGGAGCAGGTATTGCGTCCAATCTACCAAGAACGTGCGAGTCAGTCGAATACATTAGGCGTAATTTTAGTGGAGAAGCGTGAGGAACATAGTAACGTTACAGATACATTTGATACAGTTTTATTAATTATCGTAAAAGAAGCAGAGCAGCCAGTCTTTTCGAAACATTACTTATATGAAGGAAATAAAGTAGCTCTACATACAGTTACAGAGAAGTTAATACGAAAATGGTTGCTCATCGGTTCTAATAAGAAGGTAGTCGATTGGATTTTCTTTGGAAGGGTGTTATTTGATCGTAATGAATTTTTGCATAAATTAAAAATAGAATTGCAAGAATTCCCGTATAGCGGTCGTAAAATTAAAACAGGCATCCAATTCTCAAAGTTAATTCGCAGATATCTGGAGGGGAAAGAATACTTCGATAAAGGAAGTTACTTGGATGCTTATAATCACGTAGTCGATTCATTACATCATTTGGGTCGTCTTTCTATTATAGATAGCGGACTATACCCTGAAGTTACTGTTTGGGCACAAGTGAAAAAAATAGAGCCTGCTATCTACAAGCTGTATGAAGAGCTAGTGACGAGTAATGAGCCAATAGAAAAGCGCTTAGAATTATTGTTTTTAGCAAGTGAGTTTTTAATTCATTCTCGTACACGTGATGGTGCACAGCATATATTAGAAGTTATGCAAACGAAAGACATGTGGACGATTCAGGAATTGCATGACCATCATGAGCTCATGAATTACTCAGTAGATTTAGAAGTGTTTGTCGAATATTTAGTGGATAAAGGCTATATTCAAATAGAACCAATTGCTGCAAAAAATGAGATGATATTTCACCGTCATTACAAGGTCAATAAAGAGGCACTAGAAATGGGGCAATGACTGTAGTATGCTTGTAATCGAGGTATTTAAAAATACCTCGATATTTTTTTAGAAAAGTAGTTGACGAATGATATCTTGATATTGTATTATATTAATTGTCGCTAAGACATAACGAAATGCTCGATGAAAAACACAAAAAACTTTTTCAAAAAAGTAGTTGACATGATTTGAGCGAGATGTTAATATTAAGAAGTCGCTGAAAAACGACTTGAATAATGAACCTTGAAAACTGAACAAGCAAAACGTAATCAATAAAGTTTTTAGTAACTAACTTCGGTTAATGAACGAAACAAAATTTTGGACATCAAAATGATGCCAGCAAAACAATTTGAGCTATTCAAATTTCTTTTATGGAGAGTTTGATCCTGGCTCAGGACGAACGCTGGCGGCGTGCCTAATACATGCAAGTCGAGCGAACAGAGAAGGAGCTTGCTCCTTCGACGTTAGCGGCGGACGGGTGAGTAACACGTGGGCAACCTACCTTATAGTTTGGGATAACTTTCCGGAAATAGGGGCTAATACCGAATAATCTGTTTCACCTCATGGTGAAACACTGAAAGACGGTTTCGGCTGTCGCTATAGGATGGGCCCGCGGCGCATTAGCTAGTTGGTGAGGTAACAGCTCACCAAGGCGACGATGCGTAGCCGACCTGAGAGGGTGATCGGCCACACTGGGACTGAGACACGGCCCAGACTCCTACGGGAGGCAGCAGTAGGGAATCTTCCACAATGGGCGAAAGCCTGATGGAGCAACGCCGCGTGAGTGAAGAAGGATTTCGGTTCGTAAAACTCTGTTGTAAGGGAAGAACAAGTACAGTAGTAACTGGCTGTACCTTGACGGTACCTTATTAGAAAGCCACGGCTAACTACGTGCCAGCAGCCGCGGTAATACGTAGGTGGCAAGCGTTGTCCGGAATTATTGGGCGTAAAGCGCGCGCAGGTGGTTTCTTAAGTCTGATGTGAAAGCCCACGGCTCAACCGTGGAGGGTCATTGGAAACTGGGAGACTTGAGTGCAGAAGAGGATAGTGGAATTCCAAGTGTAGCGGTGAAATGCGTAGAGATTTGGAGGAACACCAGTGGCGAAGGCGACTATCTGGTCTGTAACTGACACTGAGGCGCGAAAGCGTGGGGAGCAAACAGGATTAGATACCCTGGTAGTCCACGCCGTAAACGATGAGTGCTAAGTGTTAGGGGGTTTCCGCCCCTTAGTGCTGCAGCTAACGCATTAAGCACTCCGCCTGGGGAGTACGGTCGCAAGACTGAAACTCAAAGGAATTGACGGGGGCCCGCACAAGCGGTGGAGCATGTGGTTTAATTCGAAGCAACGCGAAGAACCTTACCAGGTCTTGACATCCCGTTGACCACTGTAGAGATATAGTTTCCCCTTCGGGGGCAACGGTGACAGGTGGTGCATGGTTGTCGTCAGCTCGTGTCGTGAGATGTTGGGTTAAGTCCCGCAACGAGCGCAACCCTTGATCTTAGTTGCCATCATTTAGTTGGGCACTCTAAGGTGACTGCTTAGGTGACAAGCCGGAGGAAGGTGGGGATGACGTCAAATCATCATGCCCCTTATGACCTGGGCTACACACGTGCTACAATGGACGATACAAACGGTTGCCAACTCGCGAGAGGGAGCTAATCCGATAAAGTCGTTCTCAGTTCGGATTGTAGGCTGCAACTCGCCTACATGAAGCCAAATCGCTAGTAATCGCGGATCAGCATGCCGCGGTGAATACGTTCACGGGCCTTGTACACACCGCCCGTCACACCACGAGAGTTTGTAACACCCGAAGTCGGTGAGGTAACCTTTTGGAGCCAGCCGCCGAAGGTGGGATAGATGATTGGGGTGAAGTCGTAACAAGGTAGCCGTATCGGAAGGTGCGGCTGGATCACCTCCTTTCTAAGGATTATTTCGGAATACAAACCTAGGGTTTGTAAGATTACGTTTTGCGTTCAGTTTTGAAGGTTCATTCTTCTTGAATGAAAAGCTTCAAAACTTGTTCTTTGAAAACTGGATAAAACGACATTGAAATTGTAACAAACACATTTATTTTTTTAAGTTTTTTTATAGGCTTAATAACATTAAGAGGTTTCCGATATTTTTATTGAAAGCCGTTAGGTTAAGTTATTAAGGGCGCACGGCGAATGCCTTGGCACTAGGAGCCGAAGAAGGACGGCACTAACACCGATATGCTTCGGGGAGCTGTAAGTGAGCTTTGATCCGGAGATTTCGAATGGGGGAACCCACTACGTTTAATCGCGTAGTATCTTGACGTGAATACATAGCGTCTAGAAGGCAGACCCAGGGAACTGAAACATCTAAGTACCTGGAGGAAGAGAAAGAAAAATCGATTCCCTGAGTAGCGGCGAGCGAAACGGGAAGAGCCCAAACCAAGAGGCTTGCCTCTTGGGGTTGTAGGACACTCAATACGGAGTTACAAAAGAGCGAGTTAGATGAAGCGACTTGGAAAGGTCCGCCAGAGCAGGTAAAAGCCCTGTAGTCGAAAGTTCGTTCTCTCCTGAGTGGATCCTGAGTACGGCGGAACACGTGAAATTCCGTCGGAATGGGAGGACCATCTCCCAAGGCTAAATACTACCTAGTGACCGATAGTGAACCAGTACCGTGAGGGAAAGGTGAAAAGCACCTTACGGAAGGGGAGTGAAAGAGATCCTGAAACCGTGTGCCTACAAGTAGTTAGAGCCCGTTAATGGGTGATAGCGTGCCTTTTGTAGAATGAGCCGGCGAGTTACGATTACGTGCGAGGTTAAGCTTTAGAAGGCGGAGCCGCAGCGAAAGCGAGTCTGAATAGGGCGAAATAGTACGTGGTCGTAGACCCGAAACCAGGTGATCTACCCATGTCCAGGGTGAAGGTAAGGTAACACTTACTGGAGGCCCGAACCCACGCACGTTGAAAAGTGCGGGGATGAGGTGTGGGTAGCGGAGAAATTCCAATCGAACTTGGAGATAGCTGGTTCTCTCCGAAATAGCTTTAGGGCTAGCCTCGTGATGAGAATACTGGAGGTAGAGCACTGTTTGGACTAGGGGGCCATCCGGTTTACCGAATTCAGACAAACTCCGAATGCCAGATATTTATACACGGGAGTCAGACTGCGAGTGATAAGATCCGTAGTCAAAAGGGAAACAGCCCAGACCACCAGCTAAGGTCCCAAAGTAATCGTTAAGTGGAAAAGGATGTGGCGTTGCACAGACAACCAGGATGTTGGCTTAGAAGCAGCCATCATTTAAAGAGTGCGTAATAGCTCACTGGTCGAGTGACGCTGCGCCGAAAATGTATCGGGGCTAAACGATTCACCGAAGCTGTGGATTGACATCTACGATGTCAGTGGTAGGAGAGCGTTCTAAGTGCGTTGAAGTCAGACCTAAGGACTGGTGGAGCGCTTAGAAGTGAGAATGCCGGTATGAGTAGCGAAAGACGGGTGAGAATCCCGTCCACCGTATGACTAAGGTTTCCTGAGGAAGGCTCGTCCGCTCAGGGTTAGTCGGGACCTAAGCCGAGGCCGATAGGCGTAGGCGATGGACAACAGGTTGATATTCCTGTACCACCTCCTCACCGTTTGAGAAATGGGGGGACGCAGTAGGATAGGGTAAGCGCGCTGTTGGTTATGCGCGTCCAAGCAGTAAGGCGTGTGTGTAGGCAAATCCGCACACTGTAACGTTGAGCTGTGATGGCGAGTCCGTATGGACGAAGTTCCTGGTTTCACACTGCCAAGAAAAGCCTCTATCGAGGTGAGAGGTGCCCGTACCGCAAACCGACACAGGTAGTCGAGGAGAGAATCCTAAGGTGTGCGAGAGAACTCTCGTTAAGGAACTCGGCAAAATGACCCCGTAACTTCGGGAGAAGGGGTGCTCTTGAGCGTGCAAGCGCATGAGAGCCGCAGTGAATAGGCCCAGGCGACTGTTTAGCAAAAACACAGGTCTCTGCAAAACCGTAAGGTGACGTATAGGGGCTGACGCCTGCCCGGTGCTGGAAGGTTAAGAGGAGTGGTTAGCGCAAGCGAAGCTGCGAATTGAAGCCCCAGTAAACGGCGGCCGTAACTATAACGGTCCTAAGGTAGCGAAATTCCTTGTCGGGTAAGTTCCGACCCGCACGAAAGGCGTAACGATCTGGGCACTGTCTCAACGAGAGACTCGGTGAAATTATAGTACCTGTGAAGATGCAGGTTACCCGCGACAGGACGGAAAGACCCCGTGGAGCTTTACTGTAGCCTGATATTGAATTTTGGTACAACTTGTACAGGATAGGTAGGAGCCAGAGATCTCGGAGCGCCAGCTTCGAAGGAGGCGTCGGTGGGATACTACCCTGGTTGTATTGAAATTCTAACCCATGCCCCTTAGCGGGGCAGGAGACAGTGTCAGGCGGACAGTTTGACTGGGGCGGTCGCCTCCTAAAAGGTAACGGAGGCGCCCAAAGGTTCCCTCAGAATGGTTGGAAATCATTCGTAGAGTGTAAAGGCACAAGGGAGCTTGACTGCGAGACCTACAAGTCGAGCAGGGTCGAAAGACGGGCTTAGTGATCCGGTGGTTCCGCATGGAAGGGCCATCGCTCAACGGATAAAAGCTACCCCAAGGGATAACAGGCTTATCTCCCCCAAGAGTCCACATCGACGGGGAGGTTTGGCACCTCGATGTCGGCTCATCGCATCCTGGGGCTGTAGTCGGTCCCAAGGGTTGGGCTGTTCGCCCATTAAAGCGGTACGCGAGCTGGGTTCAGAACGTCGTGAGACAGTTCGGTCCCTATCCGTCGTGGGCGTAGGAAATTTGAGAGGAGCTGTCCTTAGTACGAGAGGATGGGATGGACACACCGCTGGTGTACCAGTTGTCTTGCCAAAGGCATCGCTGGGTAGCTATGTGTGGACGGGATAAGTGCTGAAAGCATCTAAGCATGAAGCCCCCCTCAAGATGAGATTTCCCATTACGCAAGTAAGTAAGATCCCTCAAAGACGATGAGGTAGATAGGTTCGAGGTGGAAGTGTGGTGACACATGGAGCTGACGAATACTAATCGATCGAGGACTTAACCAAAATGTTTGAACCATTCAATGTACGTTTATCCAGTTTTGAAAGAATAAAAAATATTATAATATACTTGTAATTTTTATAAAATATGTTATAATAAGTATTGTCTTTCAAATAGTCTAGTGATGATGGCAAAGAGGTCACACCCGTTCCCATACCGAACACGGAAGTTAAGCTCTTTAGCGCCGATGGTAGTTGGGGGCTTCCCCCTGTGAGAGTAGGACGTCGCTAGGCTATATACTAAAATTATTCCGAAGTAGCTCAGTTGGTAGTAGCACCTGACTGTTAATCAGGTTGTCGCAGGTTCGAGTCCTGCCTTCGGAGCCATTCTTGGAGAGTTGTCCGAGTGGCCGAAGGAGCACGATTGGAAATCGTGTAGGCGGTTAACACTGTCTCAAGGGTTCAAATCCCTTACTCTCCGCCAGCACTTTGATTTATTCCAAAAGTTGGCCCCTTGGTCAAGTGGTTAAGACACCGCCCTTTCACGGCGGTAACACGGGTTCGAATCCCGTAGGGGTCACCATTTAAATACCCAGATGGAGGATTAGCTCAGCTGGGAGAGCATCTGCCTTACAAGCAGAGGGTCGGCGGTTCGAGCCCGTCATCCTCCACCATTATTTTTACAATAGTATATGATTATCGCGGGGTGGAGCAGTGGTAGCTCGTCGGGCTCATAACCCGAAGGTCGTTGGTTCAAATCCGGCCCCCGCAACCAAATGGTCCCGTGGTGTAGCGGTTAACATGCCTGCCTGTCACGCAGGAGATCGCCGGATTCGATCCCCGGTCGGGACCGCCATTTATTTTAATAACAAGGGTCAGTAGCTCAGTTGGTAGAGCATTAGATTGAAGCTCTAAGTGTCGGCGGTTCGATTCCGTCCTGACCCATCATGTTTTTTGCCGGTGTAGCTCAGTTGGTAGAGCAACTGACTTGTAATCAGTAGGTCGTGGGTTCGACTCCTATCGCCGGCACCATGTATTCCCGGAGGGGTAGCGAAGTGGCTAAACGCGGCGGACTGTAAATCCGCTCCTTAGGGTTCGGCGGTTCGAATCCGTCCCCCTCCACCAGTTTTATTATTATAGGGGCATAGTTCAACGGTAGAATAGAGGTCTCCAAAACCTTTGGTGTGGGTTCGATTCCTACTGCCCCTGCCAATTAATTTTATGGCGATTGTGGCGAAGTGGTTAACGCACCGGATTGTGGTTCCGGCATTCGTGGGTTCGATTCCCATCAGTCGCCCCATTTAAAGTAAAATTAATAAAAATTATAATATAATGGCGATTGTGGCGAAGTGGTTAACGCACCGGATTGTGGTTCCGGCACTCGTGGGTTCGATTCCCATCAGTCGCCCCATTTATATAATTATCTTTTGGGGTATAGCCAAGCGGTAAGGCAACGGATTTTGATTCCGTCATGCCCTGGTTCGAATCCAGGTACCCCAGCCATTTTGCGGAAGTAGTTCAGTGGTAGAACACCACCTTGCCAAGGTGGGGGTCGCGAGTTCGAACCTCGTCTTCCGCTCCAACTTCGATGGCGGCATAGCCAAGTGGTAAGGCACAGGTCTGCAACACCTTTATCACCGGTTCAAATCCGGTTGCCGCCTCCATATTTTAACTCTAATCGGTGTATCCGATTTTTTTTATCTCCATTATGCCGGTGTGGCGGAATTGGCAGACGCGCACGACTCAAAATCGTGTTCCTTTGGAGTGTCGGTTCGACCCCGACCACCGGTATCCTAGACAGTAGTATGTTAAAACTGTCTATAGAAACGTTTCTTACTTAGTGTAAGAAGCGTTTTTTTATTTGTCATCAATAATAATATTGCATTTTAAACCTCGCGTGAATGATTAAAATTTTTTATGCCAAAAGAGGATATAAATACATACATATTGAATAAACAGTAAATACGAAGGTAGGTGTGGAACATGATTATAAGGGAAGCAAAGTTGTCGGATGCTAAAGGCATAGCAAAAGTTCATGTAGATAGTTGGAAGAATACTTATAAAAATATTCTTCCTACCGAGTATTTAGAAAAATTGTCTTATGAGCAAAGAACAGAATTATGGGTAAGGAACTTCTCTAAAGTTGATCATTATGTCTTTGTTGCAGAAAGCGATAATGGGGAAATTATTGGATTTACTGATGGTGGTAAGAGAGCTGAAAATGAAATTGAAGGGTCTGGGGATTTAACATCCATCTACATTTTAGATCAATTTCAGGGTCAAGGAATAGGCAGTAAACTAGTCAATAAATTGTTTACTAAGTTGGAAGCATTAGGCTATGAAAAAATATTTGTTGAGGTTTTAGAGGATAATCAGTCGAAGCGTTTTTATGAGAGATTGGGTGCTAGATTAGAAAAAACGGAAAAGATTAATATAGGAAATAAAGACTTAGACTTATTAATTTATGTGTGGAGTAATATAGATCCTGTTCTTTATCAAACTAAAGGAATAGGAAAGGCTGATTAAAATAAGTAGCATTGGTGGTGAAAATTTTGCATCCCATACAACGAAATGAAATACCTAAAGACATAGTTGAGTATGTTGGAGGAGTTATCCATATTTATTTTCCAAGACAAGGACATACATCGGATGTAGGAATTCTTAATTCTAAAAGAGGAATATTCGTTTTAAAAAGAACAAAAGGAACACAATTTTGTTCCTGGTTAACGAAAGAAGCAACTGTCCTTAAACATTTATCAAAATCTACATTACCAGTTCCAACGTTGCATTATTTTATTGAACAACCATTAGAAAATCAGTCATGGGCTTTAATGGCATATTTAGAAGGCGACACCGTTAGAAGTGCACTAGAAAATGAGATTAAAGAGGAAAACAGACATGAAATAATATTTAATTTTGGAAAGATCCTTTCTGCCATTCATTCAACCCGATGTCCACAAGAGTTAGTAAAAAACACACCATGGATAGACGATATGTTGGGACAAGCTGAGTGTAATTTGAAAAATTTTAAAGTAGATGGCACTCCAAAATTATTAGATAAATTGAAAAGGAAAAAACCAAAAATCATTCAGCAAACATTTATACACGGTGATTTCACAATTGACAATGTTCTTGTACAGAATAGAAAAATTTCAGGAGTTATCGATTGGAGTGCTGGAGCATTAGGTGATCCACGATATGATGTTGCTCTGGCGGTACGCCCTAAACCACATGTATTTGAAACAGAACAAGACGAACAGATATTCTATGAAGGGTACGGCGTTAAGTTAATAGACCAAAATGAATACAATTACTTTAAAAATGGATTATATGAATTTTTTAAATTAAAAATATTTTAAACCGTTCTATAGGATAAAAACTTCCTTTATAGATCGGTTTTTTATTTTCCCGGTCATTTTTAATGATTAGTTCATGCTCTGTTCATGTAAACATTTTAAGCTATGAGTAATCAAAGAAATGGAGGGGTTAGTAATGAATCTTGCGTGGAAAGAGATAAAGAAGAATAAAGTACGGTTTTTAATCTTAGGCTCCATTATCTTCCTAGTTAGTTTTTTAACGTTTATTATTTCGGGTTTGGCAAATGGTCTATCGCAGGATAATGCAGCTTTAATTAAAGATTTACCGAAAGGACAAATTTACATGGCTGAAGATGCAGAGGGGGCGTTTAATCTTTCGAGAATTGATAGCGACCTTCAACAGGAAGTCATGGGGAAAGAGAAAGAAGCAGTAGCTTTTTCGATTCAAATGGGCTTTTTAAATGATCAAGACGATAAACAGCAGAGTGTTGCCTTTGTTACATCTACCGAGTCCAGATTGTTTCAAAATGTGCATCAAGGGGAGGTACTGTTAGATAGCTCGTTACAGGATAAAGGAATCAAAGTCGGAGATACATTAAAGAATAATCAATACAATGGTGAGTTCATCGTTAAAGGCTTTGTGGAGCAAAAGAAATATAGCCACGCACCTGTCGCTTACATTAGTGAAGAGGCCTATCACGAGATGTATCGTGTAAATGACAAACAGTTAATTTATGTACCAAATAGCGAGCCAAAAGAGTTTAAAGGGCTACAAGCATACAACAATAAAGAATTTCTCAATACAATTCCCAGCTATAGTGCGGAACAGCTATCTTTAAATATGATTATATGGTTCTTAGTTGTCATTAGTGGCATGTTATTCGCCATTTTCTTCTATATGATGAATGTGCAAAAAATTGGTTTGTATGGCATCTTAAAAGCAATTGGTTTAAAAACAAGTAAGTTGTTTAAAATGATCTGGACACAGATGGCTATTATTACAATGATCTCACTTGTCATATCCATTAGCCTTAGCCAGTTATTTAATGTTGTTGCACCTAAGGGAATGCCCTTCACCTTAGCAATTGGCACTACAACACAGTTATCTATTGTGTTTCTTATCATTGGCTTTATCGGAGCTACATTGTCGGGTCTACAAATTAAAAAAATTGAACCGTTACAAGCCATACAACAAGGGGAGGCATAATCATGACATTGTTTACAATTGATGAAGTGCGAAAAACGTTTAAAAATGGTGAAGTGGAGGAGGAAATTTTAAAAGGTATCAATCTTTCGTTAAAAGAGGGGGAGATTACTGCATTGGTAGGTGCGTCTGGTTCAGGGAAAAGTACACTGTTAACGATAGCTGCGGGACTACAGCCAGCAACAGATGGGCAAGTGTTTTTCGAAGAACAAAATCTTACAACGATGAGCACTGAGCAGGTACGGAAATTACGTGCAAGTAAATTTGGCTTTGTCTTTCAGTTTGCGCATCTCGTACCATTTCTGACAGTGGAGGAGCAGCTGCTGTTAATGCTAGATGTTGCTGAGTCTCGGTTAAAGAAGCACGAACAGCAGCATGAAGTGAATCATCTACTACAATTAGTTGGAATGGCTCATCGTAAAACGGCTTATCTTTCCTCCTTATCAGGTGGAGAAAAGCAGCGTGTAGCAATCGCACGTGCCATCATTCATCAACCAAAAGTATTGTTTGCTGATGAACCAACAGCTAGTTTAGACTCCCAGCGTTCTAAAGAAATTATGCTGTTGCTAAGAGAATTAACGAAAACATTAAAGATTACAACATTAATGGTGACACATGATGAAGAAATGCTCGCCTATGCTGATCGTATTATTAAAATGAGCGATGGGCTTGTGTTACCAAATGCTATGTACTAATTGGAAATACCACAATCATATCTTTTATGGTTGTGGTATTTTCATATGAAGAGTAAAAATTGACTTAGATGGGTAAAGAATTGAAGGAGGAGGGATAATGTGAAGAACCTATTGAAAATTATATGTTCAATCCTGATAACTGTTTGTCTATTACCTAAGGAAGTACGGGCAGCAAGCTTTAAAGATTTAACTGATGAGACATTATCAACAGAAATTGATTATTTAGTAGAGCAGGATATTGTGAGGGGGTATTCAAATACTCTGTTCAAGCCGAACGAAAAAGTTACGAAAGCACAGGTTGCTGTGATGTTAACTCGTGCTCTAGGATTAAATACAATCAATATAAAAAATCCTAATTTTCAGGATGTAACGACTGCGCATAAGTATTATAAAGAAATTGCTGCGGTACAAAATGCGGGCATTTTTAATGCAGTCGATAAATTCCATCCAGATGCAATGATTACAAGAGGACAAATGGCTATTGTACTGCACAGAGCCTTTCAATTAAAGGGCTCAGATCCTTATTATTTTTCGGATGTAACGGAGCAGACACCAGGCTATAAAGAGATTTTAACATTGGCTCATAATCATTTAATAAGAGGTTATGAGGATGGAGCATTTAAACCAAATGAGCCTGTTACACGTGCTCACTTTTCAGCATTTTTGGCACGAGCGATGACTCTGACTAAGCCTGATTTGCTAAAAGATCCTGCTTTTGTTTATACGTATGCTCATTATTCTTTAAGTGATAATCAACGCTATACGTTAAACTATCAATATGACCATCATGACGGTAAAAATGATGTATGGACAGTCCAAAATGTAAGTACAGCACAAACATTTCCTAATGAACTGTTATATGGACATGACCGTATATATGGTCAAGCTATTGCTAGTGATGCTACCACACATTATGATTTGTATTTGGAACTACCACTTAGAATAGGTGTCATTTTACATGAGGATGACGAGGGAGTGACGTCTGGTGTACGAGTGACAGTTAAAACGACTAACGGTACTGTGCGAGCTGGTGAGGTTCAATATACAGGTGTCGTGATACTTGAAGAAAGATCCATCTATAGTGATGTGGTGAAAACTTATTATTTTGTAGATGGAATTGGTTTAGTGAAAGAGCTACACAATGACATTGTTGTGTTAGAGTTATTAAATCGTACAATGAAATAAATTGAAAGCAAGCCTCTTTTTGAAGTGGGCTTGCTTTGTTGTTAGTTTTGTAATGTAATATGAAAAAAACGCTGAAGAGCTTGCAGCCATTCTTTGTCATTGTGTGTAGTATAAATTGTTAAGGATGAACCTTCATAGATTCTAAATTCGTTGTTCATCATGGTATGACGTCCACGAGTAGTGCGAATCATAGCAATTTTATTTTTTTGCTGCGAGAGTCGAGGTGCAAATTTTGCCTCATTTGCATCATCATGAAAACTATAAAGCAAACGCCAATTTTGTTTTGTTTGTTCAAACAGCATCCAACCATTTGCTTCATCTCGTTCTATTTTATATAACTCTTGGCCTTCACGATGTTGATGTCCTGCAATCAATGGTACTGGCTTACAGGGTGCTAAAGCACCTACTCCTACATCTGAGATATAGGTCTGTCCACCCTCATTTATTAATAAAAGCTGGTGCATAGGAATCTCCTCTGTAGGTGTATCTTCTGCCACGTTACGCCAAAACTGCGCATATCGATTCGTAACAGAGAATCCAAGTTCCCGCAAGAGCCAGCTAAATAAGATATTGAGTTCAAAGCAATTGCCACCACGTCGTTCAACCATTATTTTTTGATATAAATCAGGGATAGCGAAGGAGATACCACGGTTCAAGGCAACATCTAAATTTTCATAGGGAATGGTCAATAGATGTTTCGTTTGTAGTTGTCCAAGTAGTTGTATAGTTGGCTCTAAAGATCCTTGAAATTGAATATGCTGTAAATAGTGATGAATCTGAGAATTCATAAAATCGCCTCACTTCCTTATTAATAACATAACCGAAATAGTCTAAGATTACACGCATAAACTGAAGGAGGAAATGATAGAAAAATAGCTAAATAACTAGTAAGATTAATATATTAGCTACTATAAAGTGAAATATTTTACATATTAGTTAATAATATTGAGGGTAAGGTAGGTATCGTAATTACTATGAAGTGGATAGAAGTAAATACATATGAGGAAATGAGCGAAGTTGCAGCTCATATTTTCTCCAAGCAAATACAAGAGAAACCTAATAGTATTTTAGGGTTAGCAACGGGTGGATCACCTGTTGGTATGTATAAGAAATTAGTGGCGAGACATCAGGCAGGTCATCTATCTTTTAAGGATGTTCAAACTTTTAACTTGGATGAGTATGTAGGTCTTGAGCAAACAAGCCCAGCAAGCTATTGGACTTTCATGCATAAGAATTTATTTAATTTTGTAGATATACAAGAAGAAAATATACATTTGCCAAATGGCAAGGCAGCCGACTTAGCTACCGAATGTCTTGCATATGATAGACGTATTGAGGAAGCAGGAGGCATTGATTTACAGCTGCTTGGAATCGGTGTGAATGGTCACATAGGCTTTAACGAACCCGGCACTTCGTTTGATTCTATGACTAATATAGTTGAGTTAACAGAGTCCACAAGAACAGAAAACGCTATTTACTTTGATGACCCTTCTGAAGTGCCCACACATGCGATTACGATGGGCATTCAATCCATTATGAAGGCAAAGGAAATCGTCCTTATTGCCTTTGGAGAGAAGAAGTTGGATGCAATGGAAAAATTGAAGAGTGGTCATGTGACGGAAGATTTCCCAGCAAGTCAATTATTAAACCATCCTAATGTTACGATTATTTATGGTGGAACAAACTAACAAGAATAAGCAAGGACTTCTTATAGTGGAAGTCTTTGCTTATTTGTTTTTCCGGTAGGATAATTTTCATCGAAAAAAATAAATATTCACCTTGTCCGCACCAAACAGTATGACACTGTTATTCCAGCAAAAAAGCAACGATAGAAGCAAAAATACCAGCAATCGTTGCTGTCTATTTCCAATGAATAAAGTTTGTGCTAGATAGTGTGTCTGGAAGGTAAGCTCTATGGCGAGATTATCATAAAGCGATAACTTCTAATATTATGGTTTATTTTAGGCATGAAGCATCGCAATAATCAATGCTCCCATAGTATGGCTATGCTAAAATAAGGAAAAGAGGAGTGATTGCGTTGAAAAGTACAGTACCGTATCTACAAAAAGGTGATTTAGTTGGTGTTATTGCCCTTTCAAGTCTGGTAGAGCCTGAAAAGCTAGGAGATGCATTAGCTTTTTTGGACGAATTGGGGCTTCGCTATATTGTAGGTGATACGATTCATGCTAAACATGATTATTTAGCTGGAGATGACGAGACCAGGTTAGGTGATCTGCATGAAATGGTGAAAAACCCTGAAGTGAAAGCGATCTTTTGTGCCAAGGGAGGCTATGGCTCTGCACGAATTGCTGAAAAAGTTGATTATACTTTATTAGAGGAAAACCCTAAAATTTTTTGGGGCTTTTCAGATCTGACATATTTACATTGTGCCATCAATGAATATGCCAACCTAGTGACATTTCATGGCCCTCTGCTTATGGCAGCTAGTAAGATGGATGACTTATCAAAGAAAATGTTTTTACAATTATTTTCCCCGATGGAAATTCAGTATACAGAGGCGATTTCTCCTTTAACAACAATTGCTGGGGGTGTTGCAAGAGGTGAAATTATCGGAGGCAATCTCTATCGTCTTGTCAGCACATTAGGAACCAAATTTGAAGTGCGTACTGAAGGTCGAATTTTATTGATAGAAGAACTAGGTGAAACGATTCCAGGAATTGATTCGATGCTTCAGCAATTAAAACAGGCTAGGAAGTTAGAACAGTTAGCAGGTGTAATCATTGGCTCATTTACACAGACAGGAGCTGATGAAGCGGCATTGCATCTGTTGATGAAGGAGTATTTTGCTGAATTGGGCATTCCGGTTGTGGCTGGCTTTAAGATTGGGCATGAAACGACGAATATTGCCATTCCACTAGGAGTGGATGCTATTTTAGACGCCGAGGAAAAGGTATTGAAAATATTACCTGGCGTGCATAAATGATGTAGGATGGATATTGAAAAAACACTATATGAATCGGCAGTAGCATTAGCAGAAAAAAGATATCCCTCTGGCTGGGGAGGAACTGCAACTTTGTATACTGAAGATGGGCGGATTTTAACAAGTATCGCACCAGAGGTCATGAATGCCAGCTACTGAATTATGTATGGGAACGGGAGCCATTCTAGAGGCCCATCAATTCAATACAAAGGTTACACATTCAATTTGTGTTGCTCGAGAAAGTGAAAAATCAGAACTTACACCATGCGGGGTCTGTCAGGAAAGACTTTTCTATTGAGGAGAGAATGTGAAAGCTGCGATTACGAATGCAAATGGTGAATTAGTATTTAAGTTATTAAAAGAAATTCAACCCTATCATTGGTATAAGGCTTATGAGCAATAATGCAAAAAGAGGCTTATACATAATTAATTTGGCTATTATGAAAGCCAGATAATTTTAAGACAAAAAGCAAACCCGAGCTACTACAAAACACTAAAGGAGTGTTTCGTAAAATAGATCGGGTTTTTCATTGGTTTGTCCCAGCCTATTTTTAACTTAGTTAATATGGCTCGGCATCATGACCTTTATTGATAGCATCTTGAGGTGCTTGATCGCCATCGATATTGCCAAGTGGTTTAGAAGCGGAGGCGTTTTTTCGTGCCTTATGCAAACCTTCTTTGAGTAAACGACCATATTCTTCATCCGCTTCCTCTGCTAGCGCAATCATTGCATTTTGAATATCCTCGTGACAGACTGATAAATCGCGTATTAAGTTTTCAAGAAGTTCATTTCGCTCCCACTGCTCAAAGCTACGGTAAGTTTCGCCAGCTTGCTTAGTATTGCTTTGACGATCGATTGATTCACGAACAAGATTTCCCTCTACATAGGGTGTATGTTCTTTCCCAGCTTGTGTCGCTTCCTTTAAACCATTGAGCATAGATGGCTCATAATTTATATGTGGATTTTGACCGGGTGCTAAATCACGTTTATACATCATTTGCCCACCATGTTGATTGGTAGCAACACGCTTTTTAGGCGCATTAATCGGTAGCTGTAGATAGTTAGCTCCTACACGATGACGCTGTGTATCAGAGTAAGAGAAAGTACGACCTTGCAGCATTTTATCATCAGAAAAGTCTAAGCCATCAACCAGTACCCCTGTGCCGAATGCGGCCTGTTCCACCTCAGCAAAATAATCCTCAGGATTTTTGTTTAATACCATTTTGCCAACTGCATACCATGGGAATTGATCGTTTGGCCAAAGCTTTGTATCATCCAATGGATCAAAATCAAGCTCAGGATGTGGACCATCCTCCATTATTTGAACATGTAGCTCCCATTCAGGATATTCACCACGATCGATGGCATCATATAAATCTTGAGTGGCATGATTGAAATTTTTCTGTTGGATTTCTTCTGCTTCTTTTTGTGTTAAATTTTTAATGCCTTGTAGTGGTTCCCAGTGATATTTGACAAGAACCGCATTCCCTTCATCATTAACCCATTTATACGTATTGACCCCAGAGCCTTGCATCATACGATAATTAGCTGGAATCCCCCAAGGTGAGTAGACAAAAGTGACCATATGGAAGGTTTCTGGAGAGCTAGCACAAAAGTCAAAGAAACGTTCGACGCTCTGAATATTAGTAATAGGATCTGGCTTAAAAGCATGGATCATGTCTGGGAATTTCATGGCATCACGAATAAAGAATATTTTTAAATTATTGCCCACTAAATCCCAGTTGCCATCCTCTGTATAAAATTTGACTGCAAAGCCTCGTGGATCACGTAAAGTTTCAGGGGAGTGACCGCCGTGTATCACAGTTGAAAAACGCACCAAGACAGGCGTTTTCTTCCCTTTATCCTGAAAGACTTTTGCACGTGTATACTTTGAAATTGGATCATTACCCACAACACCATAAGTTTCAAAATAACCATGTGCACCAGCACCACGAGCATGGACCACTCGTTCAGGAACTCTCTCTCGGTCAAAGTGACTCATCTTTTCTAGAAAATCATAATTTTCAAGTGTTGCAGGACCACGATTACTGATTGTTCGTAAATTTTGATTGTTGGTAATCGGATGGCCCTGTCGATTTGTTAAGGTTGTATCTTGCTCATGTGTTGAATCATTTTGCTGTGTCATAGTATGACCCCTTTCCTATAGATACTTCCATTTTGTCCTTGAATGGGGCAAACTAGACATTCGAATTCATCGACATTTAAACTTGGTATCAATATGCCATGATTTACCGTTTATGTCCTTAAAAAAATGCTCAATCTACATAAAAAGGCTCTCCATACATAAATGTAGGAGAGCCATGGATGGCGTTTTCAAACGGAATCAAGTTGGTTGAGTATGGCTTTTGCCTATAGTTGGTCATTAGTCATCGGTCATACAGTAACAGGTAACTTGTTATTGGTTTGAGGCAAGTTAGCTCAAAAGCTGAATTTGAAAACAGCACATCCAACTCGGTTTGGAGTCTCACCGCCCCGAGATTAGAAATAACGAGAATCGTCAAAGTTAATTTGTATACTATAATTTTTTGAATTAATAAGATTGGATAGTTTATGCGCATCTTTTTCGAGTTGAATTGCTCGTTCTCGATATGCATCAGGCTCATACAAAGTGATTTCGTATAACATTGCATTTTCACCATAGCCAAATCGGACACTTTCTTTTTCACGCATACTAAATTCTTTACACAATTCAGCCTCGGCACGGAGCTGTGTCGCCAATTCGATAGCTTCTACTAGTGCTAACTTTTCACCTTTAAAATCGACGGAGTTTTGAATGTTCGCTTCATATACTAAACGGTCTAGCGTACGTGCATCGAGACGAATTTGTGCTAGGTCAGCCTCAATAAGGGGGAGAGCACGATTACTTGTTTTAGGAGCTTGTCCTTTTTCTACTGTCACAACAGCACTACGATGTAGTTCACTAACAAGCTCTTGAGTTTTCTTCCCTAAAATACTTTTTAGTTTAACTGCTTCTGCAAGATTAATCATGAAAACACGTCCTTTTTATAGTGTTGTAGATGGCGCATTATTTGACAAAAGTGCGGTTTGATAATGACCGCCATGGATTTGATTAAACATTTTTCCTGCTGACGAAAGAAGTTCGTTTGCTGCTTCAGTTGTTAACGATGGTCGGAGATAAAATATATGTAATGCCTCAGTCGTTTCCTCTGTAACAGCTGTGCGTTTAGAATCGACAAAAGGTGAGCCAAATGCTCCTACTTCATCACGACTATATAGAATATTTGTTAATGTATTCAATCGCCCATTTAAACCTTCGTAACTAATTTCATCATGACCAAGAGCAATTTCCACAGACCCTTTGATTGGAGCGACATCATACAGCCCAATTGGCATTTCGTATTGGAGAGAAAAGAAATTATTTAAATCAACACCTGAATGAAGTGGTGTTAAATAGTTTTGCTTACTAATTCGACGCATTAGGCTTTCTGCTGAATGACGGTAACGGTTTGGATCAGCACCAAGCTTTTTCCATAGCTGTCTCCATTCTGCGATACCCTCACGCTGTGTCACGGGTTGTTCTTGCATTTCTAGAAAGAGATTTTCCTGATACAATTGCATACGTCCTTTAATCATTTGAGGGGATTCTGCTACGACAATTTTGGTATAATGAATAATGCCGATTTTTAGCTCGGGATGTTGTGCTAATAGAGATTGGTTAATGGAAATTTCCAATGAACATCACCTACTTTATCTATTTCTATTATTGTACCATGTAAGGAGTTGGAAATAAAATGAACATACATGACCTACAACGTGACTTTGTGGCATATGCGATGTCCATTGGCGTTGATAAAATAGGTTTTACAACAGCAGCTCCCTTTACAGAACTAAAGAACAGATTGCGTCGCCAGCAGGAGCTAGGCTACCAGTCTGGTTTTGAAGAAAGTAATATTGAAAAACGTACCGAACCCCTTCAATTATTAAATGAAGCAGAGAGCATTGTAGCGATAGCTGTTGCCTATCCTTCGCGTATGCAAAATGCACCAGTTGGTAAAAAAGGTGCAAGGCGTGGAATTTTTTGTCGAGCTTCATGGGGTGTCGATTATCATACAGCAATACGTGAACGTTTGAAGTTATTATCTGCTTGGCTTGAGGAACACGTCGAGGGTGTGCGAATTGAATCGATGGTAGATACGGGAGCACTTGTAGATCGAGCTGTAGCAGAACGTGCAGGCATTGGCTGGAGTGGGAAAAATTGTTCCATTATAACGCCTGAATTTGGCTCTTATGTGTATTTGGGAGAGCTCATCACAAATATCCCTTTTGCGCCAGATAAGCCAATGGAGGATGAATGTGGAGATTGTCGATTGTGCTTGGATGTTTGTCCGACTGGCGCCTTAATCCAAGGAGGACAACTGAATGCGCAGCGCTGTATTGCCTTTCTGACCCAAACAAAGGGATTACTGCCTGATGAGTTCCGAAATCATATCGGCAATCGTCTTTATGGCTGTGATACATGCCAGACAGTATGTCCTAAAAATAAAGGGAAAATTAATTGGATGCATGAAGAATTTATGCCAGATCCAGAACTTGCCAAGCCATTATTGACTCCTCTTTTAACGATTTCTAATCGAGAATTTAAGGCCAAGTTTGGTCATGTCTCAGGCTCTTGGCGTGGGAAAAAGCCTATCCAGCGTAATGCCATTTTAGCACTCGCTCATTTTAAAGAAGAAGCCGCCATACCAGATTTAATTGATGTTCTTCAAAAAGATGAACGTCCTGTCATTCGTGGCACAGCTGCATGGGCTTTAGGCAAGATAGGTGGAGAAATAGCCCAATCTGCTTTACATGAAGCGGAAGTTACAGAACAGGATGAAGAAGTACTCAGTGAAATTCATAAAGGGTTGCAGTTTTTCCAATAAGTTGAGTCAGGGCAATTGGTTTACTTGCTTTCTATTAGAGGGTGAAATCAGTCACTGGAATTGTCGGAGAAGCGGCTCTAGTTTGAGCGGAGGGTGCTCCAAAAGGTTGGGGTTTCGTTCATAAAGGAAGTCGGTTCGCTCTAAAAGAGCCGTGCCTGCTCATAATATGTGGAAAAGTCGCTCCCAAAGAACTATGGCCCGCTTACCGAGAGGGAAAACCGACTCAAAAGAACTGAGTCTCATTTTATCCGAGGGGCTACTCATTCTAAAAAAATCTGGCTCTGTTCAAGAGCCTGCTGAAAGAAATTTTGAATAAGGAAGTGTGTCGTTATGCCATTGCATATCGTTTTATATCAACCAGAAATTCCAGCTAATACAGGGAATATTGCTCGTACTTGTGCTGGTACGAATACATCGTTACATTTAATTCGTCCACTAGGTTTTTCGACGGACGATAAAATGTTGAAACGAGCAGGCTTAGATTATTGGCATAGTGTGAATATTGTCTATCATGATTCACTGGATGATTTTATAGAGCATTCTAAAAATGGAGATGTTTATTTAATCGAAACGTATAGTGATGAGCCGTTTACGACGCATGATTTTAGTGATCAAGATCGAGATATTTATTTTATGTTTGGAAAAGAAACGACAGGGTTGCCAAAGGACTTTGCATATGATCGACGAGATATGTGCTTGCGTATTCCGCAAAGTGATCATATACGTTCACTCAATTTGTCTAATACGGCTGCCATTGTCATTTATGAGGCATTACGACAACAAGGCTATCCAGGTTTACATTAAAAAGGCAGTTCTCCGCATGTGAGAACTGCCTTTTTAATACTAAAACTTCAATAACACAACATTACCAGCAGGGTCTTCTGTTTGGAATCCACCAGCAATTTCTATGACTGGTGCACCCATTACACGAAGGTTTCCTTTCATAGTGGCTGCTTGTTCTTCGTTATCTAGTCGCAAGGAGAATGTTTTCAAACCCACTTGATTTTGGCCAAGCTTTGGAGCATTTTCTGAGTGCCACGTGTTTAAACCGATATGATGATGATAACGACCTGTTGAAATGAATAGTGCTTGGGAACCATAGCGTGTGACAATCTCAAAACCTAAGCCTTTAGTATAAAAATGCTCAGCTTCTGCTAAGTTGGAGACAGATAAATGAATATGACCCATCACTGTACCAGCAGGAAGTCCATTCCAGTTTCCATCTCCTTCTTCTAAAATAGAACGGATATTGAGTGGTTCTGTCACCATATGCACGTAATCATTATGCCATGTCCATTCGCTTTCATCACGATCCACATACACCTCAATACCGTTATGGTCAGGATCATTTAAATAGAGTGCTTCACTGACAGCGTGATCAGAAGCCCCAAGGTGTACACCTTTGTCGTGAAAATGAGTAATGACATTGGCTAGGTCACGGCGAGTTGGCAATAATAAGGCGAAGTGATAAAGCCCTGTCGTCATGCTTCGCTTTTCTTCCACTGCTTCAGGCTGAACAATGGTTAAAAGAGCAGTTTCTCCATCGGTAGTCAACGTAGCTTTATGTGATTCTTGCTGTAAAATTTTAAAGCCTATTATTTCTTGATAAAAGGTTAAAGAGCGTTGGAGATCGCTTACTTTTATTTCAACATTCGTTACATATGTGTTAGGTTTTTCATGGAAATGCATAGAGGATACCTCCAAATAGTTATCTTTTTTTATTAAGTTACTTTATGTAAGTTAGTTTATTTTAAAAACAAATGAAAGTCAAGTATTTCTATTGTTCTACAAAAAAAGAAAATCACTAAGCCTTGCAAAATGCTTAGTGATTTTCTTGAGCTATTATTTGTCTGCTTTGTAGTCGCCTTCGTATCCAGCGGTAAAAATAGCTGTTAAGAAAGCAACTGTTACACCAATGATTAATAATAATTTCATGGAAGTACCCTCCTCATGTTCTAAAGACATCTCTTTTTAGTATAGCCTATCTATTATAAAAATGAAACGACATAGCGGAATAAAATATGTCAGAAATGGTTCAAACATCTCGATATCGGGAAAACTATAAATGAGGTGATCATTATGGAAAAAAAAGTGCCAAACATTGAAAATGGTTCAATGGCTAGAGATATGAAAGAATTAAAAGATTTGGGAAAACAGATGGAGCATTTACGAGATGGTCTTGAACTGGCAGAGGATGAACGTATTGCTGACCCTATACAATTGGAGGAGGATACGGAAATCGAGAAAAAGTAAGGTTTAAAACAGCTGCTTTATTTTTCTTAAATCCAATTTTTTGTATAATGGTACTAGGAAAAGAAAGGGGTTGTGCTTCTTGCATTTACAATCAACGAAAACATTATCAAATGGTGTAGAAATGCCTTGCTTTGGTTTAGGTGTTTATAAAATGACCGAACGTGAAGAAACATTACAGGCTATTGATAAAGCACTTAAATTTGGTTATCGAGCTATTGATACAGCGTCCTTATATGGCAATGAGGTAGAGGTAGGGGAAGCGATTCGTCATTCAGGCATTCAACGTGAAGATATATTTGTTACGACAAAAGTGTGGAATAATGACCAAGGGTATGATGCCACATTACGTGCTTTTGAGGTTTCATTAAAGAAATTAAATATAGATTACCTAGATTTATATTTAACCCATTGGGCTGTCCCAGAAACTTTTGAAGAAACCTATCGAGCAATTGAACGTCTATACGATGAAAAATTAATTCGTGCGACAGGTGTATCGAATCACCATGAGCATCATTTAGAAAAAATACTGGCAAAGGCAAATACGGCTCCGATGGTCAATCAAGTGGAGTTACATCCTTATTTACAGCAGCTCCCATTACGCGCATTTTGCAGTGAACACCAAATTGCTGTTACTGCATGGTCACCGCTAGGGCGCGGAGGCGTACTTACTGACCCTACAATAGTGGAAATAGGGCAAGAAATCGGAAAGACGGCTGCTCAAGTAGTGTTACGTTGGCATTTACAAAACAATACATTGGTTATTCCTAAATCAGTGACACCAAGTCGAATCGAGGAAAACGCACAGATTTTTGACTTTGAATTAACACAAGCCCAGATGGAGAAAATGGCTACATTAAATCGAAATCAACGATTTGGGCAAGATCCTGATCATTTCAAATTTGATTTTTAGGAAATAAGTAAATCCCGCTCTCAAATAGAGGGCGGGATTTCATGTTGTTGAAAAAAGGTAATGTCAACGGCATAATAAGCAATTTTGTAAGGCGAGGGGTTGATTTCCGTTCCGCCAGCGTCCTTTCCAGGGGGCGTCTGATGAGCCGCTTCACTCACTGCGTTCGCTCCAGGGTCTCCTCTGTGACGCTAAATCCCCTAGGAGTGACGCTGGCTCCACTCCAATCAACCATTCTGCAAAAGTGTCTTTTCCTGAACAAAATAGCCCATTATTTATATTATTAAGAAAGGATAGCCTCTTACTTTCAATGTGGAGAAGTGATGTGTGCCAACACTCCTCCATAAAAGAGTAGTGAATACCTTCACTTTTTTGCTAAAAAGTTAACATTTTATTTTATGGATTGGAGTGGAAGGCTACTTGACTCCCGTGGGAATAGCGAGACAGGCGAGCCCCTGCACGGAGGAAGCGGCTCGGCGCTCGCCCACAGGAAAGCAAGTAGCCTGCAACGGAAATCCTTTTTCACCTTTCACATAAATTCTATGGATGGTTTTGTTTTTCAACACTATGAAATTGTAGTAGTGGATATAGTCTACTAACGCTTTTTTGAATGCTTCGTAGTTCTTAAACGTTGTTGCGTATAGAAATTCTGATTTCATAATGCCAAAAAAGCTTTCTATCACGGCATTATCTAAACAATTTCCTTTCCGTGACATACTTTGCTTGATTTCATGTGTTGCCAATAACGCTTTAAAACGTGGTATTTGATATAACCATCCTTGATCAGAATGGACGATTAAGCCATTCTTTTTCGATAACTTTGTATACGTAAACGCCTTCTTAAAAGACTGTTGAACTAACTCAAAATTAGGTGATTTTGATACCTCATACCCAACGATTTCTCGATTGAATAAATCTAATACAGCGGATATATAGATTTTTTGACCGTTTATTTTAAACTCCGTTACATCGGTTACCCATTTCTGATTGGGTGCAGTGGCTTCAAAATCACGTTGGATGACATTCTCTGCGACATAGCCGACTGTCCCTTTATACGAACGGTATTTTTTAGGGCGTACCGTCCCTTTTAAGCCCAATTCTTGCATCAATCGTTGGACTGTTTTATGGTTGATGAAAAACCCTTCATTTCGGAGGGCTAAACAAATACGACGATAGCCATAACGCCCCTTATGGTAATGAAAAAGCGTCTGAATTCGTTCTTTGATCGCCTGATATTTATCTGGTTTTACCCATTTTTGGAGATGATAATAATACGTACTTTTCTTAAGTTTCGCGACTTTTAATAGAGCTTGAAGAGGAAAATCCAACCTTAGCTCATAGACAGCTCTTACTTTTTCTTGGATTTGAAGGCATCCTTTTCTTGAACTAAGGCTTTCAACTTTTTTAAATAGGCATTTTCCATCCGTAAATACTCAATTTCCGCTTTTAACTCATCCGTTGTTTTTCCATTTAAATCGGACGAAGGTGGTTGTTTTTTTGGCATTGATTGGCGCTCCTTTTCTACTTGATAGAGCACCTCACCAGCCGTTGACATCCATTGTTTTTTCCATCTCCGAATGGTTTCACGGGAAGGAATATTAAACTTCGCAGCGGTCTGAAGGAGCGAATCGCCCGTCTCTATCAGGTGTTGAATTACTTTTATTTTAAAAGAATCTTCGTAATTCGTGAACCCTTGAGGACGAATAATTCCTTCGATGCCATGATAGCGATATAATTCAATCCATAATCGAATGTACTGTCGATCCCTCTGTAATCGATTGGCAATCTGATACGTACTTTCTTTTTCTTCAAAGTAAGCTAGAACTGCGGCTAATTTTTGTTCATCAGAAATCACTACCTGCACCCCCTATAGTAGATTTTTAAGTCCAATATTTTGGGTGCAGCTCATAGCGAGACAGGCGAGCCCCTGCACGGAGGAAGCGGCTCGGCGCTCGCCCACAGGAAAGCAAGTAGCCTGCAACGGAAATCCTTTTTCACCTTTCACATAAATTCTATGGATGGTTTTGTTTTTCAACACTATGAAATCCCGCTCTCAAATAGAGGGCGGGATTTTTTTACTTACTGCTCGTCCTTGACGGTAATTCGTTTATTTAAAAATGGATGTTCAAATTCTAATTGAATCGCATGGAGCTCGTAGTCATCATTTGCTGTTTCTCGTGCGCCATACATTGTATCACCAATAATTGGATGGCCGATATAGGCTAAATGAACACGAATTTGATGCGTTCGTCCAGTTTCAAGAATGAGGTGGACAACACAGGAATTTTTGTAGCGGGCCACCACTTCATAGTGAGTTACGGCATGCTGTCCCGTGTTGGATACAACCCGTCTTGTCGCATGATGGCGGTCCTTTCCAATTGGTTCAGCAATCGTTCCTGATGATGTACGTAAATTACCCTGTACCTCTGCGGCGTACGTACGAATAATGGATTTTTCTTCAATCATTCGATCAAAAATAGACTTTGCTAATGGGTGTTTTGCTACAAGTAATAAACCTTGTGTCCCTTTATCAAGACGATGAACATGCTCGGCGTATACACCACCTTGTTCTTTAATATGTGCCATAACATGGTTCATACAAGTATGTGTATCACGAGCATCATTCGGATGTGTTGCCATGCCCTTTGGCTTGGAGACGATTAAACAATGTTCATCTTCATAGACTACATCAATAGCACAAACAGGTGTTGGTTTGTAGTTAGATGTCGGAATAGGAAATGTAAATTTTATAATTGTCCCTGCCTGTAAAGGTGTATTCCATTGAATCAGCTCATCATTTGTCAAAGTGATTGCTTTAGCCATACGTAATTCATGGACTAGCTTTTTGCCAAGTCGCCATTGATTGCGTAACAGCTCTTCAACATGTAAGTTATCTTCAGTTATTTCATAATGAAACATAGATCTTCCTCCGTAGAAAAGACCGCATTCCATTGGTAGAACACGGTCTCTCGATTATTTTGCAGCTTTTGAAGCTTTTATTAAATAGAAGCTTGCCCCTGCGATTAAAATAAATGCAGTTAATGCTAAAAACGGAATAGTAATAAAGCCTAGCCAGTTAATATATTGTCCTGTGCAAGAAACCGCGCCGCAGGAAGGGGCATTGTCAGCTAAAAAACTTAGCTTTTGAATTCCGTAATGGTAAAGTGAGATACAGCCTCCAATCACAGAAAACACAGCTGTTGTGACAGCGATACGCGCATTTTTTTGGATCAATGCTACTGTCGTCATAATGACGATTGGGTACATAAAAATACGTTGAATCCAACACAATTTACAAGGTTCATAGTGACGAATTTCAGAAAAGTATAATGAACCTAGTGTCGCTACAGCAGACACTATCCATATAAATAATAAGCCATTTTCCTCTTTTTTAGACATATCCATTCTTCCCTTCATAAAACCATGTACTTGTTCGATTATAGTTGTTCTAGTTTTATATGTAAATCAACTTACACAAAATAAGGTATGTTATGAATTTCAGTCTAAAGTATGAACGACTCAAGCAGACGTCTCCAATCCCTTAATGGTATCATTAACAGTAGTAATGCTAAAGAAGAGGTGTTTTCGTGAGGGAGAATGAGCATTCCAATATTAGTATTTTAAAGGAAATTGCTGAACTATTAAATGAAGAAACTGAAATTGTCACAATGCTAAAAGGTGCACTCATCAAATTTTTAAATGGCACTAAATTTGAAACAGGCTGGATTTTTTTTATTGATGCAAAAGGACGCTCAGAGCTTGTTGTCCATGAAAATCTACCAGAGGCATTGGAATTTAATAATTGTCATTATTTAAACAAGGGTGGCTGTTGGTGCGTCTCCCGTTATCGCAATGAAGAGCTAAAAAAAGCCTCCAATATAATTGAGTGTCAGCGAATTGAAAGTGCCATTGCAGCAAATGTTGGCGATCATGAAGGAATTACACATCATGCCACGGTACCCCTTCAATCTGGACAAGAACGTTTTGGTGTATTAAATGTTGCATCCAAGGACACTGTACGCTTTTCAGAGGAGGATCTAGCTTTATTAGAATCTGTTGCTTTTCAGATGGGTTCAGCTATTAAGCGAATTTTACTGACAAAGCAGGAGCAAGAAATGGCACTTGTGAAGGAGCGTAACCGTCTAGCACGTGACCTACATGATTCCGTTAATCAACTACTATTTTCTGTTACGTTGACAGCGAGAGCTGGTATTGAGATGACGGATGATTGTGATGTGAAAGAAACATTTAAAGAGATCCAGCATTTAACACAAGATGCACTAACAGAAATGCGTGCGCTGATTTGGCAATTGCGACCGAAGGGATTAGAAAATGGTTTACTTGAAGCCATTAAAGTATACGCTGAAATGCTTGGCTTAAAGCTACATGTTATGGTTTCAGGTGTACTGCAATTCCCCTCTCGTATTGAAGAAACATTATTTCGTGTAGCACAAGAGGCGCTCAATAATGTGCGTCGTCATGCAGGGGTGCTAGAAGCAGCCTTGTATATTACGGTTACATCAACAGATATTTTATTGGTGATTCGAGATGAGGGACGAGGCTTTGTCATCGACAATAATACAAAGCTGCTTTCAATGGGCTTACAATCCATCAAGGATCGTGCAAAATCAGTAGGTGGCACTGCTGACTGGGTAAGTGAAATTGGCAAAGGTACGGAGCTGCTCATCCGCTTGCCATATTAAGGGGGAGAGAACATGATACGTGTATTAATTGCAGACGATCATCATGTGGTGCGTCGAGGACTATTGTTTTTTTTAAAGACACAAAAGGATATTGAGGTTGTGGGAGAGGCGAAAAATGGGCATGAAGCTGTATCATTAGCAGAAAGCATTCAACCAGATATTATCTTAATGGATTTAGTGATGCCTGAGATGGACGGCATTCAGGCAACAAAACGCATCAAAGCAAAATTTCCACAAATAGAAATTCTAATGCTGACTAGTTTTTCGGATCGAGATCATGTAGTTCCAGCAATGGAGGCGGGAGCAGCAGGCTATCAGTTAAAAGATATTGAGCCAGATGAATTGGTCTTATCCATTCGTCGTATTATGCGTGGCGAAAATACATTGCATCCAGAAGCAACGACAACGCTTGAAATGGATCGTCAAGAGTCACAAAATGCACCACATTTATTAAATCCACTAACACCTCGTGAACAAGATGTGCTTGCAGAGCTGACAAAAGGAAAGAGTAATCGAGAAATTGCATCCTCACTTTTTGTCACAGAAAAAACAGTGAAAACGCATATTTCCAATATCTTTACAAAGCTACAAGTGCAAGACCGTACACAAGCAGCACTATATGCGGTGAAGCATGGTCTAACAGAGGGTAGCGGTATTTAAACATGTTTCAAAATACGTACAAAAATATAAGGCGAGCTACTACAAAACAAAGTAGTACTCGCCGTTTTTACATTATTTATATTGAACAAATAATTTTTGGGAAATCTCTAATAAGGTAGCACTTGGTGTCAGTGCTAAATCTTCCTGAAGCTTTTGTTTATATGTTTGAAAAATTTTATAAGCTTGTTCGTGAAGCCCTGCCTGAGTCAACGTGTATAAATAATGTTCAAGCTTTTGTTCATTGTAAGGGTCATACTCAAATAAAGCATGTAGAAATTCAAGAGCCTTCTCAGTATCAGAAAGAAACGTTGTTTGAAACCCCTTCTCTAATAACTCTATGTATGATTTCGTTAATCTATCTTTAGCGGCAGTTGACCACTCATAATCATCGAATACAAAGAGGCCATTTTTATAAATAGAAAGACATTGATTAATCAAAGATATGGAGGGAAACTCCAAGCGTGAAAAATCTTCATGAAGTTTTTGAAAATCATATAGATCACACACAATAGTTGGTTTCTCAAAGATATAGTATTTATTTGAAAAGACGATACAGTTTTCATAGCCGATCATATTCAAAGTCTTTCTTAAATAAGAAAGAGCGGTATGGAGATTAGATTTAGCTCGTACATAGTCTAAATCTGGCCATAGAATTTCAATTAAGTAATCCCGATGAATCGGTATGTTTGGGTGCAAAATAAAGTAAGCAAATAATTCCTTCGTCTTTTCTGTTTTAAAAGCCACTAAGCTATTATTGCTATAGACTGCGAATTGATCAAAGCATTGTACGTTTAACACAGTTTGCGTAGCTTGCTGAAGCATTTGCTGGATAGAATATTCATGCTCAATGCGAGCTACCGTTTTTTCTAAACGAGCAGGACTGATAGGCTTTAATAAATAGTCCAGACCACCAATCTCATAGGCTTGTAACGCAAATTCATGATAGGAGGTAATAAAAATTACGCTCACTTGTGGACGTTCCGTTTTGATAATATCAGCTACTTCAAGTCCAGATAATTCTTGGAGTTTTACCTCTAAAAAGATAACCTCAAACTCTAAATTAGGCAGCTCATTCAGAAAAACTTCGACACTTGTAAAGGTTTGAATAACCTGTATTTGTTGAAAGGCATGTAGTTTATTTTGAAAATAGTGTAAAGCTAAAGGTTCATTGTCTATTAAAACGGCTCGAATCATATCAAACTCTCCTTTTTACAATTAAATTGATAACGATTAAACTCTAGTTCATTTTTGGTGAAAGGCTTCCTATATAGAGTGAAGGGCAAGAAAAGTGAACATCACGTAACTTTTCTATTAAAAATTTGATACTAGAAAAAAGCAATCAATGTTGTAGGATTTTCACAGGCGAGAGTCAAAGAATCCTGTAGTATATTGTCACACACCACGTCAAATCCCTTCATAGAAAGTATTCGCCGTTCATTATATAGAAGATAAAAGTTTTTTATGTTGTGTAAGAGAATTGAAATAATTGTTTAGGCGTTTATTATTAAACTATTCTTATAAAAAAATGAAATAGCATCGTATTGGGAAATAAAAGCTGGACATGTAGCCAAAGCATTGTATTTTCTTATATTGTAAAAATAGTATAATCATTGTAATAATTAATCAGGCGTTATTATAGTACATTTGTCTTAAATAAAACTCAAAAAGTACTTAAAAAATACTTAAAAAGATAGGTTGTTAGTAATTGAAACAAAAAGTTGTATAGGAATTATGGGATATGGATGGAGGAGGATTTCGCTATGAAATTAGAACGTCTGCTAACAATGACGATGATTTTAATCAATCGAAAAAAAGTTAAGGCACAAGAACTAGCGGAGCTATTTAATGTATCCGTTCGGACGATTTATCGAGATATTGAAACACTTAGCTGTGCAGGTATCCCTGTTATTAGTCAACAAGGTGTGAATGGTGGCATTCATTTAATGGAGGGTTACCGTGTTGATAAACAAGTGTTGACGAAGGATGAGCTTATTTCACTTTCTACAGCTATTAAAAGTGCCTTGACTACCTATGAGGATTCGCACGCTGAAGCAGTTCTTGAAAAATTAACATGTATTGCTGATGACCAGGTCAAACAATCTATGGATCACCTTTTTGTAGATTTTAGTCCTTGGGGGCCGAACGTTCTTTTTAAAGAGCATATGACGACATTAAAGAATGCAATAGAGAGCATGCATTGTGTAAGCTTTTACTATTCTACTACGCATGGTGAACAAACAAGTCGGATAGTTGAACCTCATACAATTGTTCAGAAAGGAAAGACCTGGTATTTATATGCCTATTGCACATTAAGAAAGGACTTTCGTTTATTTAAACTTGCGAGAATCAAGAATTTATTGCAAGAGGAGACTATCTTTGAGCGTAAGGAAGTGAATTTAAGTGAGCTGCCATGGGGGAAAAAATGGCATCAACCACAAAACGTCGTCAATTTAGTTATTTTTTTTGATAAAGCCATCACAACATTGGTGGAGGAATCTTTTGGAGCAGAGTATATAGATCATGAGCAGTCTATCATTAATATTGCCATACCAGAGGATGAATGGCTTTATGGCTTCTTGCTTAGCTTTGGTCATCGTATAAAAATCATAGAACCGCTATATATAAGAGATATTATCCAAAAACGCGCACAAGAAATTGTCCTTTTATATAAAAATCAAGACAATTGATGACATACAGCTGTCAGGTTTCCTTTGCTATAGTAAGAACAAATAAAGCGAAAGGTGGAATGACGATGCAAAGCTATTGTCAAAGCTGTGGTATGCCATTAGTAGATGAGGCATTATTAGGTAGTGAAAAAGAAGGGCACAAAAGTCAGGA
The DNA here is from genome assembly GCF_038593415.1 of Lysinibacillus sp. FSL W7-1291. Taxonomy (NCBI): domain Bacteria; kingdom Bacillati; phylum Bacillota; class Bacilli; order Caryophanales; family Bacillaceae; genus Lysinibacillus; species Lysinibacillus sp. FSL W7-1291. The sequence goes on along the minus strand of NZ_CP151994.1, from coordinate 3,794,804 downwards.
GTATTGTACATATTGTTATGAGGGAGGAGAGTTTAAACAACCTCAATTAACAGTGAAAGAAATGATCGAAATATGCGTACCACATCTTCAGGAAGATGGTATGCCTGAAAATGAGGCACGTCATATGCTGACATCCTTTTTACCAAGTTTAAAACGATGGAGAAAAGATGAATGGAAAGAGCCAAAAATGGTGGAATTGGAGTCCTTTCAAATCATAGGAATTTCAGCTCAAACAAGTAATGCAAATGAAATGACAGCACAAGCTAAAATCCCACAATTATGGGATCACTTTTACCAACAAAATATTTCAGGCCAAATAGCTGAACGTAAAAATAACAATATTTATGGTTTGTATTCAGACTATGAGACGGATGTGAATGGAGATTACGCCGTTACACTAGGTGTAGAAGTGTCAAGCAATGATGATGAAACACCAGCTGGTTTAGTCGTTAAAACGATGCCAACAGCTAAATATTTAGTTTTTACATCTGAGAAAGGAAGCTTGCCAGAGGTTGTTATCCAAGCTTGGCAAGAGATTTGGGCATGGTTTGCAAATGCTACAGTTGAACGAACATATACAGGGGATTTTGAATTGTATGATGAACGATGCGCTAATCCACAAGAAGCACAGGTAGATATTTATATCGCCATTAAATAAAAACAAGTCTCCTACCAATCAATTGGTAGGAGACTTGTCGTCGTTTTGTGGAGGAATCAATTCTACATGGGGCTCGATATGCACAAGAACCTGACAAAAGCGATTTTCGCGCATAATGGTATGCTCAATTTCTTCAGTAATGCGGTGACTTTCAAAAACATTTAAATAAGGGTCAACGGTAACCGTTATGTCGATGAAGTACATATTTCCATGTGCACGCCCTTTAAAGTCCAAGAGCTCGATTACACCATCCACATTACGGATTAAGACCGATAATGTCTCCACTTCATCAATATCAAATGCATCTGTCAGACTTTGAACAGCTTCCCAGAAGATTTCTACTGCTGTTTTAATAATTAAAAAGGCAACAATGAGGGCTGTCAGAGAATCGATGATCGGAAAGCCAAAAATAGCTCCAAAAATACCGATGGCTGTGCCGATACTGACAAGGGCATCCGAGCGATTATCAAATGCTGCTGCCTTAACAGCGGCACTTTTAATTTTTTTAGATAGTGCCAAATTATAGCGATAAACGACATACATGACAACGGCACTACCGATTGCTACATAAGCAGTTAACAGGGAAGGTGTTGTACCAGTTGGCTGCCATAAATTTTGTAAAGAATTAATAAGTACTTGGAGACCGACTACAAGCATAATGAATGATGCAACTAAAGAGGCAACCGTTTCAGCACGTAAATGTCCGTATTGGTGGTTAGAATCAGGCGGTCTTTGAGCAATGCGTAATCCAATCAGTACGGCGATGGAGGCGATGATATCCGTGGTATTGTTTAAACCATCTGCTTTTAATGCTTCTGATGTACCAATGTAGCCAATAGTAAGTTTGGTAGAGCTTAGGATTAGATATGTACCAATGGATAGCCAAGCACCTTTTTCCCCTTGCCGTAAATTTGTATAGAGCTCCATTTTGTTTCCTCCTCGCAAAACTTTCGGACATTAGAAAACGACTCCCTCTTAAAAAGGGAGTCGTTTGATCTATTTATTACGGTATTTGCTCCCATCTATAAGATGTGAAGGAAAGACCATATTTATAGCTCGGATTATACAAGCGTGATTTCAATAATACCATGACAAGTACAACGAGGCAATTCAATTTCAGTCCATGACTGCGTCAAATTCATTTGATAAATCACTTTCAGGTAATTTCAGAACTTCTAAGTATAAAATATGGTGCCCATCTAATTCTTTTGCGATAAATTCAAAACCTTGCTCCTGAATACTGTCTCCTTCGACTGCATCAAAACGCTTCGTCATGAACCAACCGCCGATCGTATCAATATCATCATCTTCTATGTCAGTACCTAGTATATCATTTACATTTTCAAGAAGCATCTTAGCATTTAAAATAAAATGATTTTCTGCAATTTCCTGTACTTCTGGGATTTCATCTTCATCGAATTCGTCTTGAATATCGCCGACAATTTCCTCAATAATATCTTCAATCGTCACTAGACCAGATGTTCCGCCATATTCATCCATTAAAATGGCCATATGAATACGTTCACGTTGAATTTTTAGTAACAAATCGTTAATTTGCGTTGTTTCCATCACTCGAATAATCGGTTGCATATAGTCCATAACAGGCTTATCACCATTTTTGGAGTCTTTAATGTAAGCGGTTAACAAATGCTTCATGTTGACTAAGCCGATAATATGGTCTTTATCCCCATCAAGAATTGGATAACGAGTATACTGCTCGACACCCATTAAATCGAACACTTCTTTAATTGTTAGCTCTTTTTCAATGCCGACAATTTCAGTCCGAGGAACCATAATTTCTTTTGCAAGACGATCTGAGAACTCAAAAATACTGTTAACATATTCATATTCTGAGTTATTAATTTCTCCACCTTTTAAACTATCCGACAAAATCATTCGCAGCTCTTCCTCTGTATGGGCTACTTCTGATTCTGACATCATTTTTAAGCCGAAAAGACCAGTTAAACCACGGGCAGATCCGTTTAATAACTTAATGATTGGATACGTAATATTGTGGAATAAAATTAATGGGCCAGACAAGTTTAATGTGACAAATTCTGCTTTTTGGATGGCTAATGTTTTTGGCGCCAATTCCCCAATAACAACATGCATAAACGTTACGATTGAGAATGCAAGTATGAATGAAAGGATAGATGTAATACTACCATTCAAATTTAGAAATTCAAACACTGGGTGTAAAATGATTTCGAATGTAGGTTCACCTAACCAACCTAAACCAAGTGCAGTGATGGTAATACCTAACTGACACGCAGATAAATACTCATCTAAATCTGAAACAACTCGTTTTGCATTTTTCGCTTTCTTATGCCCTTCTGCGAGCAATTGATCAATGCGGGTAGATCTCACTTTTACGATTGCAAATTCAGTTGCAACGAAAAATCCTGTCATTATAATTAGTAGGGCGAATGCCGCCAACCTAATGGTTATCTCCAATATGTCTCCGTCCAAATAATTCCTTTGTTCCCGCCCGAATGAGGGAAGTAAACAAAGTGTACACCTCCTATGATTTAAAAAATTGTTGGATGTCTCAATAATAAATTATTTAAAAGAAAAACACAAATATTGACAACGATTTTTTCGCTAGTTTTTCCAGTACCTTTTTGAAAAAAGTAACTAGATTCAAATACCAAAAGATTGTAATTGCCATAGCTATATGCTAACTTTAAAAAGAGCAAAGATAGTTTGTTTAGGGAAAGAAGCATTTTGCATCTCATATATTACGACACGTCAAAAAATCTCAAGAGTGCTTTAGCTTGCGGATTTTTTTAAATGAATTATTTTTTATAGCTAAAAGGGGAGTCTCGATTATTTGAGACTCCCCTTTTCTATGCAAAAAAATATTGCCATTTTTTACTCGGTTATTCTTGTTGGAACCGTAATTTTAAACATGCCTTTTCAACATCATGAACGGTTTCCTTACTAGGTATTACGCCTGTGAAGGGAGCAATAGATACAGGTGCTTTTTCTGTAATGCCCTGCTGTGTTAATACATAATTTTTTCCATTATACGTTAAATAGAACATTTTACTTGATTTCTTCCCGAAAGAGCTAGTAGAAGAATCAAAAAAGCCCTTTAATTGACTGCAATATTCATTGTAGAAGTCGCTTTTATAGCCAGAAAGTTCTTCGAATTTTTTACTATTCATAGTACCTGCTTCATCGGTTAGTTCGAATATTTTGGTTGAAAATTCTGAAAAAAATTCTTTTACTTTTGTACGAATTAATGCTTTTGAATTATAGCTGTTTAAGTCATCCGAAAGTGTGACTTTACTCATTGAAATGGCCCCCTGCATAAAAAACATTTACTATTAAGCTGATACCATAAATGTATAAGAAAAATATACAAATTTCAACATGAATCAACATAATTAGCTTAAAGGACGTGCTATTAGTTAGTAAATATAGGTAGTTTTATGCGGAATTATTACGAAAAAATGACTACTTTTTTAGTCGTATACGTGGAACAGCATGAGTTCATGTATCATTTTTTTAACATCCTCTTCGTTTGGTGGAATTGGTCCTATCCATTGAATTGTCCCATCCTTTATATATTCAGCCTGATATCGTTGTCGTTGATAAAAAAATGAAATAGCCCACCCAGGAATTTGGGCATTGTCAAATAATGGTTTAAAACTGAAATGCTGAATCATCATCTAAACCTCGTTTCTATTGTATGTAGTTCATATTATTCAAGGATAATGGTAATTTTGCAACTATTCGCTTTTAGGATAGAAGTTAATAGCATAAGATTGGAAATTCTAAAGAGGATATTTCTTTCGTAGAAAATCATTGCTCTGCTATAATGAGTGCAGAAGGCGACAAAATACGCCAATCGTGAATACAATTGAAATGAGAGGATACTAATGGATAATTTTATCGTGACATTACTTTTTATGGCGATTATTGGGGCGGCAATTGGTGGCGTAACAAATCATCTGGCCATTAAAATGCTTTTTCGTCCACATAAAGCAATATATATTAAAAACTGGCGATTACCGTTTACGCCAGGTCTTATTCCAAAACGACGTGATGAATTAGCAAAACAGCTAGGTCTCACAGTAGTAAATTACTTATTAACGCCTGAAACATTTAGAAAGAAATTTTTCTCAAAAGATATTCAGGACAAAGTAGAACAATTTGTGCAAGCAAAGGTTGAAGAGACAGTCTTTACAAACGATAAAACCATTCAGGATTGGCTAAACTTAGCAGGATTTTCGCAACTGTCAGCTACCATTGAGCAGAAGGTTGAAGCGATAGTTGAGGGACAATTTTCGGCAGTAAAGAATACACTATCAACAAAATCAATTCGTTCTCTGCTATCTGATGATATTCAAAATACGATTGATGCTAAAATTCCTGTAGCGGTTCATCATATTTTAGAAAAAGGTGAGGATTACTTTTTATCACCAGAAGGCGAAATGACAATCAAGGCAATGATTGATGATTTTTTATCATCAAAAGGCTCTCTTGGTGGCATGATCAATATGTTTTTAGGTGATTCCTCCTCACTTGTTGGTAAAGTTCAACGTGAGCTTGTGAAGTTTTTACAAGCGCCAGGAACGTCAACATTACTAACAAAAATATTTACACAGGAATTGGAAAAATTAAAAGATCGACCAGCAATGGACTTTTTACAAGACGTTCAATTTGAACCAATTTTATCGAAATTACAAGTGTACGTGAAAGAGCAATTAGCAATCGCTGAACGTTTAAATCAACCGATTTCTTATTACTGGCCTGAAGGAAATGAGTGGGCGAAGTATACGGTGATTCCACAAGCTATAGAAAAAGCTTTTGTGAAAGCTGAGGAAAAACTTGAGGATGTACTAAAACGTTTAAACTTACAAGAGGTTGTTAGAGAGCAGGTAGACTCTTTCCCAGTAGAAAAATTAGAGGAGCTTGTATTAGGTATTTCAAAACGTGAGTTTAAAATGATTACCGTATTAGGTGCAGTTCTTGGTGGATTGATTGGGATTGTGCAAGGTTTAATTGTTTACTTTATTTAAAAGGAGAATGTATGAATGATTAATATTTATAATGACATTAATGCGTTAGAGGCAACTTTTCGGAAGATTCCTGAGTTTGAAGCTTTAAAAGCTGCAGTTGAAGTTGTAAAGAATGATGAAGAGGCATTAAATGTCTTTAAAAACTTCCGTAAAATCCAAATTGATTTACAGAAAAAACAATTAGCAGGTGAGGATATACTGGAAGATGAGCTTGTCTATGCACAAAAAGCAGCACAGCTTGCACAGCAAAATGAAAAAATCTCAACGATGCTTGAGTCAGAAATGAAGTTAAGTAAAGTAATCGAAGAAGTGAATCGCATTTTAATAAAACCTATTCAAGGTTTATACGAAGGAATTCAATAAATAAAAATGTGATAAGTCGCAATTTAAAAAGGAATAATTGTCCTCGGAATTGCACATATAACAAGTAAGAAGAAAACGTGTATCCGCAAGTGGTCGGTACACGTTTTTACTTTATGTATAAGTCAGGGAGTATCGGAGGTTATGATTATGCATGTCATCATTGAATGGACTTATAAAACACCAAAAGGAGCAACAACTGTTTTACGTTCAGCTGAAATGCCTGCTGCTCAAGCATTATTTCTAGCAGAGGATATGGAAAGAACGGGAAGAGTAAAATCGTTACATTGCATAGATCGGCAAGATACCAATTGGTCACTGAAAGAGCTAAAAGCCTATTTAAAGGAAATAGAGACGGAGCCGCATAATATTACTGTCTATTTTGATGGTGGGTTTGACCTTGGGACAAGGCAGGCAGGGTTAGGCTGTGCCATTTATTATGAACAAAATGGTAAACCTTTCCGATTAAGAAAAAATGCCTTTTCGTCTGAACTAAAATCAAACAATGAAGCAGAGTATGCGGCACTTTATTTAGGTTTAGTGGAGCTGGAATTGTTAAATGTTCACCATTTGCCTGTGAAAATTATAGGAGATTCGCAAGTAGTCATCAATCAGTTAAATGGGGAATGGCCTGCTTTAGAAAAGGAGTTAGCAAGCTGGGCAGATAAAATCGATGCCAAGCTAGAGCAGTTTAACATTCAACCGGAATATCAGCTGGTCTCCCGTAAGGATAATGCTGAAGCGGATCGTCTTGCTACACAAGCGTTAAATGGTATAAATATTACGGGCTTGAGAGAGATTGTAAAAGACTAACGAAGAAGAGGAGGCAGTAGTGACTGTTACCTCTTCATAGTGTTGAAAAACAAAACCATCCATAGAATTTTTGCAAAAGGTGAACATGGATTTCCGTTGCAGGCTACTTGCTTTCCTGTGGGTGATCGGGAGTGAAGTAGCCTTCCACTTCAATTCATAAAAATGTTTCTTGTTAGCAAAGGTTTTGTAATAAAGTGAAGTATTCACTTTAGCAAAGGTTTTGAAATAAAGTGAAGTATTCACTTTAGTAAAGGTTTTGAAATAAAGAGAAGGTATTCACTACTCTTTCTGGAGGGGGTGTCACTTATCGCTTCTCCACATTGACAATAAGAGACTATCCTTTCTCTACTCATAAAAAATAATGAGTTATTTTCACTACGGCTCGTATGAAAGATAAGGAAAAGACACTTTTGTACATGGTTGATTGGAGTGAACGCAGTGAGTGAAGCTTGCTCATCGAATGCCCCCTGGAAAGAACAATGGCAGAACGGACATCAACCATCGCCTTTCAAAATGGCTGTTTCTGCTGATGACATCACCTTTTTTCATAAATTTCTCTGCTTATGATGAAACTTTTCCCATTTTAAAGCTACTACTCCTTTGAACCCAAACAATAAGGAGAGATTTTTATGAACATGAAAAAGTTAGCACCAGTGGCAATGACTGCATTATTATTTGGAAGTGCCATAGTGCCAGTAGCTTCAGCAAATGAGCAGCATGCTACAGAAGCAGAAGTACCACAAATTCAAATAGATCCAGTACACATTTTCAATAATACGCGTGGTACTGTGGAAGATGTTCGTGTTGGAGAAAACATTACATACTACACTGTAAAAGACGGCGAGCAAATAAATGTATTAGAAATGACGAAAGATACTCTTGTGTTTGACAATACAGGTAAGAAAGTGGATCTTCAAAAAGGAGATAAAGTAATCGCTTATACATTTGCCAACAAGCCTCAAAAATATATTTATCCACCACAATTCAATCCTGAGGTTGTCATTGTAGAATCAGAAGAAGTTGGCTTTGTTGAAGTTGATTATTTCTTTGAGGATTTAACGAATACGTATGATATGTTAAAACTAAATATCGGTAATGAAACAGAGCTATTAAACGCAAAAAGTGAAAAAGTAGAGGCTAAAGATTTAACAGAGAAGCACCTAGTTGTTTTCTATACAGCCTCTACTAAAAGTATTCCAGCACAAACAACACCATCTAAAGTGATTGTACTGGATGATTATCCCGCAACTACGACGAATCCAGTAAATGAAGAAATTGATAAAATTATCACATCAGACTCTTACGAAGTAGCTGGTACAAAAATGGTGCCATTACGTATAATTGCTGAAAAGCTTGGCTTCAAAGTGGACTCAACTGGTAAAGGGGCTATTCTTACAAAGGGAAATATGTCTTACACATTGACGCGTGGAGAAACAACATTTGGCTATAATAAAGCATTACGCACACTAAAAGTAGCACCAACACTGAAAGACACAAAAACCTATGTACCGGTTGAATTTGTTGAAGAATATTTAAAATAAAAGATTAAAGATGATATCAATAGCTGAAAAAGTCTTTTTGACCAAGGCAAAAGGTTGATTTTCGCTCCGCCAACGTCCTTTCCATGGACGTCCGACTCTGGGAGGATAGCGAGACGGCGAAACTGATTTTGTTCGGCGTAAAAGCAGCAAGTAAGTGGCCTAAAACGAAAAGCCTTTTTCGAAAGTTTATTGTTTGTTTTTTAACACTAGGAGAGTATGCCGAAAGTTTTTGGCATACTCTTTTCATTTGTGGTCATTATGCTATTGCTATGGGATAGTAGTTTTTCAAGGAAGCATAGGTAGGATACCTTTTTGCAAATTGTTGAAGACATTGCTTAAAAGACACTGTATTCATAAAATTTTTGGCTAATGTCATTTCATCTGAATACAGTAAAAATTGCTGGGAGTGTTGTTGAATAAATTCTCTTGCTTTTTCATAGTGCTCATTGATAGAGATGGCACCATAAATGTCTTGTTGGTTGATTATATAGATAAAATCACAAAGAACATGATGTGTGCCATATCTAAATAAAACCGTTACATATAATGTTTTTTCATCACAACGTTCTAAGTCAAACTGGTGAAATGTTATTTCTATTTGATGTATAAAGCGAGAAATGTCTATTCGGTTGCTATTTTTTAAAATAAACACTATCAACACCACCTTTTTAAAAATTATAATGATAAAGAAATAGTTTGTTTATTTAAAAACAGAATATTCTGTTATTTTAGGATTATAATTGTTACTTTGCTTAAAGACATAGAAATTTGTTAAACTTAAATCTGCACTATATCTGGAATAAGAAAAGAAGAGAGCGAAACAAGATGAAAATTATTCACATAGATCAAAAATATCCTGAAGATTGGATAAGGGTATTAAATCATATAGCGAATTTATTTTTTGAGGATTCCAAGCTGAAGGTAGAACCAGAGGGAGCAGATATGTCTGCATCATTTGACTATCAGACTGGGGACGATTTTTCCATTTCTACAAAAGCCGTATTGACTGTAGATGGACAGCAATATACAAATGAATATAGCATTCAATATGAATCAGCAGCGACTGATCGTGAGCTAAATATTCGGATGAAACGTGCATTATCACATGTATTTTTAAATGTGCTTGAGCAGCATACGGGGATGCATCAGCAATGGGGGATTTTAACAGGTGTGCGCCCAACAAAGCTTTATCATAAATTTAGAAAAGAAGGGAAAAGTGAACAAGAGATTGCTGATCTTTTGATTCGAGATTTCCGTTTATCAGAGGACAAGGTGGCACTATTAAAGGAAATTGTGGAACGACAATTAGTAACCATTCCTGATATAGATGAGATTGGGCAAGAGATTAGTGTTTATATCGGCATTCCATTCTGTCCGACGAAGTGCGCGTATTGTACTTTCCCAGCCTATGCGATTGGTAGTAACCGTAAGCAAGGTCGTGTGGCAACCTTTTTAGATGGCTTGCATATTGAGTTGCGCGAAATGGGCAAATGGTTAAAGGACAATAATATGAAAATCACCTCTATCTATTGGGGAGGCGGCACACCAACTTCAATTGAGGCAGATGAAATGGACGCCTTATATCAAACAATGTATGAGTCTTTCCCAAATCCCGAAACAATTCGAGAGGTGACTGTTGAAGCCGGCAGACCAGATACAATCACACCTGAAAAATTAGAGGTACTAAAAAAATGGGGCATTGATCGTATTAGCGTTAACCCGCAATCATATACAGATGAAACATTAAAAGCAATTGGTCGTCATCATACGGTTCAGGAAACCATTGATAAGTTTTGGCTTGCACGAGAATCAGGTATGAACAATATTAATATGGATCTCATTATTGGATTACCGAATGAAGGGGTAGACGAGTTCCAGCATTCTTTAGAAGAATCTGCTAAGATGCAGCCAGAATCATTAACGGTTCATACGCTATCATTTAAACGAGCGTCAGAGATGACACGTAATAAGGATAAATACAAAGTAGCGGATCGCGATACAGTGGCCGAAATGATGGAAATGGCACAGGTTTGGACTAAAGAAAATGACTATGTTCCATATTATTTATACCGTCAAAAAAATATTTTAGGTAATTTAGAAAATGTCGGCTATAGTAAGGCTGGTGAAGAAAGTATCTACAATATTGTGATTATGGAAGAGGTGCAGACAATCTTAGGGATTGGCTGTGGAGCATCCTCTAAATTTGTTCATCCTGAGACAGGAAGAATTACGCAATTCCACAATCCGAAAGATCCAGCAGCCTATATTATGACCTTTGAAGAGGCTATTGGGAAAAAAATAGAGTTTTTAGATGAATTATATAAAGCATAAAGGTAAAGGCAATCTGCGTTGTTCAGGTTGCCTTCATTATTTGTAGTGTTCGCAATGTACAGGCCATTTTTAAAATAACGGCATCCTCGAAATATTGTGGGTCGTAGCCTGTCATTTCTCTTATTTTATTTAATCGGTAGGTAAGCGTATGACGATGAATAGCCAGTTGTTGTGCACAAAGCTTTAATTGTAAATTACAGTCAAAAAATGATTGTAATGTTTCCAACTGTTTAGCATCCATATTTTTCAGTATACGATGATGAAATGCTTGTACTTCTTCTGATTCTCGAGGCTTAAAAAGAGAAAATAACTCGACATCTTCAAAAAAGGTTAATTCATTCTGGACTGTTGCAAATTCTAGGGCTGTTCTAGCGCCTTGGTAGCTATAGGGAAGCTGTGATACATGTTGCACAACAGGACCAATACCTATTTGAAGGGAAGGCAGCTTCTGTTTCTGTTTGCGTAGCGCTTTGATAATGGGACGACAACTCTGTTCTTCACAATTTGTCAGCAGAATATAGTATTCTTGCAATTGGCTATGGCCGGCAAGAATAGGCTGTTTATAAAATAAATCCTCAAAAAAGAGGGGAATTGAATTTTCTACGTAAGATGTCTCATTAAAGCTCACTAAAATCACTTGAAAGGGAGCTTTTAGAGCAAAGGGTAATTTTTGAATTCGTTCATTTAAGGCTGCATCTAACTTACTACCATGAACAAGTGCTTCAAATATATAATCATTATTTTTTCGTTGCCATTCACTTTTAGATTCAACAATGGCTTGGTGTGTCATAATTTCTGTTGTGAGTTGTACAAGATTGGCAATTTCAAACATATCCTCAGACTCTCCTGTGATGCCAATAACCCCTACTACTTCATCCTGATACATGATTGGCATATTAATGCCTGGTTTTGTGTTCGGATACTGCTCGATATTTTCTTCGTTAATAATTAATGTCTCTTTTGTTTGTGTCACATGAAGGGCACCTTCATGAATATTTTCCACCCTCATTTTATCGCCAGAGGCTAAAATCACGCCACTTGGGCTAATGACGTTAATATTGTGGCGCAAACGTAGCATCGTTTGATGTACGATTTCTTCTGCTAATTTTTTCGTCAACATGTTTATACACCTCGCATAAAAAACAGCCTGTTATAGGACAGTTAAATTGTACACCCATTATAATGTTTTCTGAATTTATTGTCATTATAATAAATTGTAAGCGCTTAACTTAGGATATGAAAATTTACGTAAATGTCAATGGACGACATAAGTGGAGGTATAGCATGAAGGTCATCATTAGTCCAGATTCCTACAAGGGTACTCTGTCAGCAGTTGAAGTAGCAAAATCAATGCAGGAAGGAATCCTGGATGCGGATCAATCGATTGAAACAATCGTATTACCAGTTGCAGATGGGGGAGAAGGCACGCTACAATCACTGATTGCCTCTACAGAAGGTCAATATTTTTCTGTAAACGTCCTAGATCCATTGGGAAGGGCAATTCAGGCTCAATATGGAGTGTTGGGGGATCAAGTAACATGTGTTATAGAAATGGCCCAAGCATCTGGCATTATGCTGCTACAAGATAATGAGAAAAATCCAGAGCTAGCTACATCTTATGGCACTGGCCAGTTAATTAAAGCCGCACTCGATCAAGGCTATAGAAAGTTTATTATCGGCATTGGTGGAAGTGCCACGAATGATGCTGGGATTGGAATGTTACAGGCATTAGGCGTTCGATTAATGACGGAGGATGGTTCAGAGCTAGAGGCTGGAGTTTCTAATTTAGTGAAATTAAATGTTATAGATATTAGCCAGCTAGATGCTAGATTAGCCGAGGCGACATTTACAATAGCCTGTGATGTTGATAATCCGCTCATTGGTGAACGAGGGGCAACAGCCATTTTTGGTCCACAAAAAGGTGTCCGAAAACAGCAGATTGCCGAATTTGATCGCTGTTTAAAGCATTTTGCAGATATTGTTGAAGCCCAATTTTCCATTCGGCTGCATGATTATAAAGGTGCGGGAGCTGCTGGGGGAATGGGTGGTGCTTTAATCGCATTTTTAAATGGAACATTTTATGCAGGGATTGATATTGTATTAGATGCTGTACAGCTTCAGGCACATTTAGTAGAGGCACAGTTTGTGATAACAGGAGAAGGTAAATCCGATCTACAAACATTACATGGTAAGGCACCATTGGGTGTGGCAAAGGCTGCTAGACTTGCTAAGGTAGAGGCATTGTTATTATCAGGAGGAATCGATGGAAAGGCAAAGGCAGCTCTGCAAGAGTATTTTTCAGTTGTCGAATCTTTAGTAGATGAGGAGACTAGTGTGCAGCAGGCGATGCAAGATCCTACGCACTATATTCGCTTAAAAACTAAGAGATTGATTGAGCGTACCATACAAAAGGGGGATGACTAGATGTTGTTCATCATTATTTTAATAGGGGTATTATTTGTTGTACTGGGGACGGCTAAGTTAAAGCTTCACCCGTTTTTAGCGCTATTAATTAGTGCTTTCTTTGTTGGAATGGCATCAGGGATGCCATTATTATCAGTCGTTGAAAGCATTAATACTGGATTTGGTGGCTTGATGACAAGCATTGGCTTAGTTATTATCGCTGGTACGATTATAGGCTTAATATTAGAAAAGTCAGGTGCTGCCTATCGAATGGCGGAAGTCGTGTTAAGAATTGTAGGGCCAAAGCGTCCTCAATTAGCGATGTCTTTAATTGGCTATATCGTGTCCATTCCAGTGTTTTGTGATTCAGGCTTTATTATTTTATCCAGCTTACAAAAATCATTGGCAAAGCGAGCAAATGTCACAATTGCTTCAATGGCAGTAGCTTTAGCAACAGGCTTATTTGCTACACATGTATTAGTGCCACCAACTCCAGGACCTATTGCAGCAGCAGGGAATATTGGTGCTGCGGATTATTTAGGAACGGTCATTGTCATTGGTTTATTAGTAGCGATACCAGCGACATTTATAGGTTATCTATGGTCGGTGAAAGTGGCGACAAAGATTCGAGTACCCGAAGATGAGGTAGAGGCATTAGATTATGAGGAAGTGATTAAATCTTTTGGCAAAATGCCGTCAACATTTAAAGCCTTTTTGCCAATCGTTTTACCAATTGTGTTAATTGGTCTAGGTTCTATAGCAGCATTAGTTGGTGATACAGAATCGACATTCAATACAATCTTTAAATTTTTAGGTTCACCAACAGTAGCTTTATTTTTAGGTGTAGCATCGGCATTTTTATTATTACCTGAAATTAGTGAAACGACATTAACGGGCTGGATTGGTGATAGCTTAAAAGAAGCGGCTCCTATTTTACTTATTACAGGAGCTGGCGGTTCATTTGGAACTGTTATTAAAAATGCTGGTGTTGGAGAAATGCTTCAGGAAATGGATTTAGGCATGTTTGCATCAGGTACATTATTCCTTCTTGTGCCATTTATTGTAGCGGCAGCATTGAAAACAGCTCAAGGTTCTTCCACAACGGCACTTGTGATCACCTCTACTTTAGTAGCGCCAATGCTTGTAACATTAGGAATTGAGGGAGCGGTACCGTTAGCATTAGTGGTGATGGCAATTGGTGCTGGAGCAATGACAGTTAGTCATGTGAACGACAGCTTTTTCTGGGTAATTACACAGTATAGTGGCATGGAAGTCACACAGGCCTATAAAGCACAAACGGTCGCAACTTTATTGCAGGGTCTTGTCACAATTACAATTACGATGATTTTATGGTGGATATTCGTTTAAAGAAGAAGGAGAGCGGCCCATGGCTAGCTCTCTTTTTGTATAATAGAAAAAGAGAAAGGAAGTTAGTTGATGAAAAAGATAATAGTATTGCTCCTTTGTATTTTTTTAATAGCAGGCTGTACTGAGGCAATCAAGCCAGAGAAAATGGCTGTAACGGCTGGTCATGATATGCGCGTTCATTTTATTGATGTGGGTCAAGGGGATTCCATATTGATTGAATCACCAAATGGTAAAACAATGCTTGTGGATGGAGGAGTGAAAGGTGCAGGGCAGCAGATTGTCTCTTATTTAAAGGAACTTGGAGTGAGCAAGCTCGATGTAGTTGTAGCGACACACCCAGATGCAGATCATATTGGCGGTCTCATTCCTGTGTTAAATTCACTTACGATTGAGCAATTTTATGATTCGGGTAAAGTACATACATCCCAAACCTTTGAAGAAATGCTGACACTAATTGATGAAAAAAATATCCCTTATTATGTGCCAAAAACAGGTGAAACTATTGAGTTTGATAAGGATGTAACTGTGAAAGTATTGAATGCGAATGAGCAGGCATCAGATAATAATGATGCTTCCATTGTTTTAAAAATGACTTATGGCAATGTCTCTTTTTTATTAACAGGAGATGCTGGAGTAGCATTAGAAAAAGAAATGCTGCAGTATGATGTAACAGCAACTGTTCTGAAGGCAGGGCATCATGGCTCTAACACAAGTAGCTCACAGGAATTCATTCGGGCTGTAAAACCAGAAGTCACGATATTAAGTTACGGGGAAGATAATAAATATGGCCATCCACATGCAGAAGTAGTAGATCGTTTGCAGGCTATTGGTAGTAAAATCTATGCCACAGCGGATTTAGGAACGATTACAGTATCCACAGATGGGGTAAACTATACAGTGAATGGGAAGGAAACTTCTAAAGTGGAAACTAGCAAAAAACCTACCGAAATAGAAGTATCCGCTCCAGCTATTGAGATCGTCAGCAAGGATTTAGTTACTGAAATTGTAGGCATTAAAAATAATGGACAACAAGCTGTTTCTTTAAAGGATTGGCAGCTTGTTTCAATTGAAGGGAATCAAGTGTTTAATTTTCCAAATCTCACTTTACAACCAGGGAAAATAATTTATATTACAAGTGGAGCTAATGCAAGAGAAGGGCAAAATTATTTGAAATGGACAACTAAACAGATTTGGTTAAATGATGGAGATGCTGCGCAATTATGCAATGAGAAAGGGGAACTTGTCAGTGAGATCGAGTAAATACACATTAGACCGTATTGAAGATGGCTATGCGATTTTCTTAATGTTTCCAGAGGAAGAGGAACAACTCATTATTTCACAGTCAGCCATGAACAAGCCAGTGCAAGTAGGTGATCGTGTGCAGATAGAAGAAAAAGATGGCATTTACTATATTGAAATTTTACAAGATGAAACACAACAAAAAAGAGCAGACATTCAAAGTTTAATGAACCGTTTGCGTAATAAACATAATTAATAAATGACAAGCTGTGAAGATTTGACGCACAGCTTGTTTTTAGATAGAGGAATTGTACATAATTTGTTATCCTAAATATTTTGAAAATATGCTAAAATAGTAGTATTAATCGTGAGCTAGGAGCGGACAAAATGTCGATAAATACAATTATTTTTGATTTAGATGATACATTACTATGGGATAAAAAATCGGTCAAAACAGCATTTGAAAAAACATGTGACTATGCTGCAACAGTACATCATGTGAACCCTGCTGAGCTAGAGGAAGCGGTTCGTCGAGAGGCACGTGCTTTATATGAAGGTTATGAAACATATGATTATACCGTTTTAATTGGTATTAATCCGTTTGAAGGTCTTTGGGGAACTTTTGATGACGCTACAGATTCTTTCAAAAAAATGAAAGAAATTGTTCCTAGTTATCGTGCAGCGGCTTGGACAAAAGGGTTAGCTGCTCTTGGTATTGAGGATACAGCGTTTGGAGCCGAGCTAGGAGAGCGCTTTGTAGCCGAGCGTAAAGTAGCGCCATTTTTATACGAAGATACTTTTGCGGTGTTAGATGAATTAAAAGGAAAATATCAGCTTGTCTTGCTAACAAATGGTGCACCAAGTCTGCAAAACTTAAAACTAGAAATCACTCCAGAAATTGCCCCCTATTTTGATCACATTATTATTTCGGGAGACTTTGGTAAAGGGAAGCCGGATGCGTCCATTTTTGAATATGTTATGGAAAAAGTAGGAATTACCGCTGATGAGGCCATTATGGTTGGTGATAATTTGAATACCGATATTTTAGGCTCATCACGTGTGGGTATGCGCAATGTATGGATTAATCGTGAAAACCATATTGCTGATGGTGCTGTGATACCTTCCTATGAGGTAGACTCTTTGACAGCATTGATGGAGCTTGTAAATAAGCTATAATATAAAAATGTACTGATCCCTCATGGAGTCAGTACATTTTTTGTTAAAAATAGACATTTAGTCCAAGATATAAACATGTAAAAGCTATAGCTATACAAAGCTGGACAAGAGCGCTAGCTATTAAGTAACCCTGAGGTTCACCAGCCTTTTTACGATAATAGATTTGCATAAAGGAGTAGAGTGAGAAAAGGCCATAAATAATTACTGCATGAATAGTATGGTGTACAAGATAGATAACAAATGAAATACCTCCAAACAACACGAGCATGATGGCATTGGCAATGGCATGCTCAACTGTCGCAGCAAAAAAGCGACGTTCTGTATAAGGCATTCTTTTTTTAGCAATCCACAGTATGAAATGCATAAGTAGGATGAAAATGTTCCCAATAATAAGTTTCGTCGACCGCTTCTCATCATAAAAATAGCGTAGTGAGTCAAATGACTCTTCAATCAGAAAGGCTTGCTGTGTTTCAACATTGAAGAAAATCTTGTTATTGAGTACCTTCCATTTCTCTTGTGTACGGTCATTATAGAGAATCAAAATATCATAGATAGTACCACTTTTCCACTGACTAGCGGATATTGTTACAGGAGAAGCGTTGTCCCAATTTTGTTGTAGCTGTGTGATAGCCTTTGCATGAGCATAGCATTGCTGAGGAACATAAAGGCAAGAATCCTGTGCTATAAAGGTTTCCTTGTTCATATTCTCCTTTAAATAGATTCGTTGGATTGCTTTGGAGGAATCCATTGTTGTAGGAGAATTAGTAGGACTTTGAACAAAAGATAATAGTAATATAGAAAGAACTACTATAAATAGCAATGACACAGAAGGAATTTTCCATCTATTTTTAGTCTTTTGTTTATTAATTACTGAGGGCTCTGTCATATTGCGTAATAATTTTTTTTGCTGCTGATCAGATAACATTAAATCATCTAAGTGTTGCCATGTCTTCTTATCATTCTTCATCCATCTCACCTCCTAACTGTTTTTTTAATGCGATGAGTGCTCGTTTTAATGTGTTTTTTACTTTTCCCTCATTCCAGCCAAGGATAGTGCAGGTTTCCTCGATGGATAGTCCCTCTATTTTGCGCAGAATGATTACATCACGATAGGTGATTTTTAGTTTACGAATAGCAAGATATAGCATCTTGGCATCTTCTTGTTGCATCAGCCATTGATGAGGAGAAGGTGACGCTTGTTCTTCATGCTGTTGTAAAAAAGGGACAAACTGAATTATCCTTTTTCGACGATAATGATCATAGGCAAGGTTACGTGCAGTGCACCGCAACCAAGCGAGATCGGCTCCTTCTTTTATTGTTTGGTGATGTTTCAAATAACGGACAAAGGTTTCCTGTGTATAATCCTCCGCTAATTTTTCATCATTTAGTAAGTAATATAAGTATTTAAAAATGGTGTGGTTATGTAAGTAAAATATTTCTTCTATCTTCAAGCTGTACACCTCCTTTTCTTTAAAGACGAAGAACCCTTAGAAAAGTATCATTTTACCAAAATAAAAAGCAGAGAGTAGAGACTCCCTGCTTCTTGTTATGATTAATTATAGGTTAATGGCTTTTACCTCATCAATGTTTTCAAGCTGTGCTACAAAAACTAAATCTTCTTCAGTTACAACATTATCAACCGTTAGCATCATAACCGCTGTACCACCAACCTGTGCACGGCCAACTTGCATTGTTGCGATATTGATTTCTTTTTCTGCAAGCTTTGTTGCTACACGGCCAATTGCACCTGGTTTGTCCGTATTTTTAATGTAAAGAAGGTGACCTTGTGGAATGACGTCCACAACATAGTCTTCTACTTTTACGATACGTGCACCTAAACCGTTTAATAATGTACCAGCTACTGTATGCGTTTCATTAGCAGTAATAATTTCAATTGTAATTAAGCTTGTAAAGCCTTTAGCAGTTGTTGTTTTGTGCTCATTAATTTTCATGCCGATACGTTCAGATAAGTAACGGGCATTGACATCATTTACATGATTACCATGATTTTTTGCTAATAAGCCTTTTAGTGCATTTGAAGTTAATGGACGTACATCATAGTTTGCTACTTCACCAGCATAAGATAGGTTGATTTCTTTTACAGGCTCTGTTGTTAATTGTGATAGGAATGAACCAAGTTTTTCAGCTAATTCAAAGAAAGGCTCAACTTGTGCAAGAAGCTCTTTCGGAATAGATGGCATGTTTACAGGGTTTGTTACGGTACCTGTTTTATAAAATTTAATGATGTCGTTTGATACATCAACCGCAACAGATTCTTGTGCTTCAATTGTCGATGCACCTAAGTGAGGCGTTGCGATTACCTGTGGTAATGTCAGTAGCTTATGATCTGTTGCTGGTTCAGAAACAAATACATCTAGGGCAGCACCAGCTACTTTTCCTGCTACGATTGCATCATATAAATCATCTTCATTGATAATTCCACCACGTGCACAGTTAATGATACGCACGCCATCTTTCATCATCGCAAATTTTTCTTTATTAATAAGATTACGTGTTTCAGGAAGAAGTGGTGTATGAACTGTAATGAAATCTGCTGCTTCGCAAATTTCTTCAACTGTTGCTTTTGTTACACCTAATTCTTTTGCACGTTCATCTGTTAGGAAAGGATCGTATGCCATAACATTCATACGTTGACCTTTTGCACGATAAGCTACTTCAACACCGATTCGTCCAAAGCCTACAACACCCAACGTTTTATTTTTTAGCTCAACACCAACATAAGATTTGCGATCCCATTTTCCATTTTTTAATGTATTAAAAGCTTGTGGAATATGACGGGCAAGTGAAGTCATCATTGCGATTGTATGCTCAGCAGCTGAGTTTGTGTTACCATCTGGTGCGTTGACAACGATAATGCCATGTTCAGTAGCAGCAGCAAGGTCAATATTATCGACACCCACACCAGCACGACCAATTAATTTTAAGTTTTTAGCTGCTTCGATCACTTCACGTGTCACAGTTGTTTGAGAACGAACAAGTAATACATCCACATCTGCAATTTTAGCGATTAATTGTTCTGGTGCAAGACCAGTGTCTACAATAATGTTTAAATCTAAATCTTGCTCCTGAC
Organism: Lysinibacillus sp. FSL W7-1291; assembly: GCF_038593415.1. Taxonomy (NCBI): domain Bacteria; kingdom Bacillati; phylum Bacillota; class Bacilli; order Caryophanales; family Bacillaceae; genus Lysinibacillus; species Lysinibacillus sp. FSL W7-1291. The sequence goes on along the minus strand of NZ_CP151994.1, from coordinate 3,774,797 downwards.
GTAATGGGAAAATACCATCCTCACTTAGTGGATCAGCGATAAATACGTTAATGTTTTTTGTTGCAGTAGTCATTATAATTAGCTCCTTTTTAATAAATATGGGTTGTGGATTTATCTACGACAGTCTGAAATTTGTAAAATTCGAACATCTTACAGCATGCAAACGATCTCCTTTCTAAATCGAAAACAATATAAAAAGCCTTCCACGCCTTACAGACACAGTTATTGTGTTGTAAGGGGCGAAAGGCTGAATAAACATTGGTTCGCGGTACCACCCTTAATCACTGCTGGAAAATTTATTCTGGCAGTCTTAGCTATATGCGTAACGCGCATGGGACGGATAAGCTTACTGTTAAGTTGTTCGGCTTATCTATTCTGGAGTGGAACTATTATCGTAGAAATCACTGATTTACACCAACCATCAGCTCTCTTTGGATTTTCTTGTGACTAGTATGTCTCCGTCGTTATATTTTGTGTGATTAAATTTGTTAACATCATAATCCCTATTGTTCACCTTTGTCAACGATATTTCTGAAAAACTTAAAAAATATAGACTTCAAAAGTCTGAATAATAACTAAAAACGAACATTATTTGTTTTCTTAGTGTTTAATATTCGTCTTTTTGGAGGATACAATGAAAGCGTTAACGATATTTGAAAAGTGCGATAGTATCAGTGTTCCATGTAGTTTACGGTTAAAAAATTATATGGTAATTAAATGGAATAAATTAGATGATTTATGCTATTCCTTGATGATTTTAGTGTAAGAAAGCGAACATTTTCGCTTGTCACATTTTAGACAAAAAATTAGATTTTAGAAGGTAAACAGGCTGTGAGAGAAGAATGTTAGTTAAGGATGATTTGATTTGGGGGTGTAAAAATGCAGTACGATGTTGCAATAGTTGGTGCTGGACTTGCGGGTTTAGTTGCTGCTTGTGAGTTAATCGATGCAAAGAAAAAAGTTCTTTTAGTAGATCAAGAGCCTGAAAATTCAATAGGGGGACAGGCATATTGGTCTTTTGGTGGGATATTTTTAGTAAATTCTCCAGAGCAGCGAAGGCTTGGAATTAAAGATAGTAAAGAACTGGCGTGGCAAGATTGGCAAGGAACTGCAGGCTTTGATCGTTTAGAAGATGAGGATTCCTGGGCTTATAAATGGGCCAGAGCCTATGTTGATTTTGCTGCAGGTGAAAAATATGACTGGTTAAAGTCAAAAGGTATCAAATTTTTCCCTGTGGTTGGATGGGCAGAACGGGGAGGCTCTTTAGCGGGAGGACATGGCAATTCTGTACCAAGATTTCATATTGTATGGGGAACTGGTCCTGGCATAGTAAAGCCGTTTGTAAATAAAGTAAAGCAAGCTATGAAAGATGGATTTATCGATTTTAGACCAAGACATCGTGTGGATGAATTTATACAACATGATGGAACAATTACAGGAATCAGTGGAACAGTGCTAGCAGAAACCTTTATTAATCGAGGTGAAAAAAGTTCGAGATTGGGGATTGGCGAATTTTCCTACGAAGCCGATGCCGTGATTGTAGCAAGTGGCGGTATTGGGGCTAATTTTGATTTAGTAAGAAAAAATTGGCCTGCACGACTTGGGACTCCTCCTAAAAATATGGTATGTGGTGTGCCAGCTTACGTTGATGGGAGAATGCTAGAAATCACAGAACATGCTGGAGGACGTATTGTAAACCGCGATCGCATGTGGCATTACACAGAGGGATTAAGAAATTGGGATCCAATTTGGCCCAACCATGGCATTCGTATTTTACCAGGGCCTTCCTCCTTATGGTTTGATGCAGAAGGTAATCGATTCCATGCACCCAACTTCCCAGGCTTTGATACGCTCAGTACGTTAGAGGCAATTCAAAAAACAGGTTATGATTACTCTTGGTTTATTTTAACGGAAAAAATTATTGAGAAGGAATTTGCACTATCTGGTTCAGAACAAAACCCAGATTTAACAAACAAAAGCATTAGTGATGTGCTTAAGCGTATAATGCCAGGTCCACCAGCCCCTATCCAAGCTTTTAAAAATCATGGCGAAGATTTTGTGATTGCACATGATTTAAAAGAACTAGTAGAAGGCATGAATAAACTAGCAGGGAATGAGCTACTGGATTTCATGAAAGTGAAAGAGCAAATCTTGGCAAGGGATCGAGAAATGGACAATAAGTTTACGAAGGATTTACAGGTTAACGCTATTCATGGGGCAAGGCATTATATTGGAGATAAATTAGTGCGTGTTGCCAAACCACATAAAATTCTAGATACTAAAAATTGGCCATTAATTGCCGTACGTTTAAACATTCTAACTAGGAAAACCTTGGGTGGCTTACAAACAAATTTAAATGGTGCGGTGTTGGGTATGGATGGTCAACCTATACCAGGTTTATTTGCTGCTGGTGAAGTAAGTGGCTTCGGTGGCGGGGGTGTTCATGGCTATCGTGCTTTAGAAGGGACATTTGTCGGAGGCTGTTTATTTAGTGGACGGCAGGTTGGGCGCTATTTAGCGCAGGAATAATAAGAAAAAGAGCATCGTTCATCAGGACGATGCTCTTTTTGGATGGGCTAGTAGATGGCTTACTATTTTAAGGTTTAGACCATTTACGCACACGGCTAAACCCTATCTCACCAAGTATTAACGATTTGCGTTTTGAATCTCTGCAATCTTAGCAATTTGCTCCTCAACCTGCTCCTTCGTCCAACCATTCTCTTCGACAAAGAAATTGCGTTCTGCACGGCGGCAATCATCTGAACAGCTACGCATATAAAATGCTTCGTGTTTTTCCTCACATAACATTAATTTATGACATTCAGGGTTTGCACAGTTTGTATAACGTTCAGAAGGTTCACCTGTGAAGTAATCCTTCCCAACGATGACATGCTCAACCTGATTAATCGGTACACTTCGACGACGGTCAAAAACAAACATCTGACCATCCCATAGCTGGCCCTTTACTTCAGGATCTTTTGCATAGGTTGCAATACCACCGTGTAATTGACCAACACTTTTACCATAGCCTTCACGTTTTAGCCAACCAGAGAATTTTTCACAGCGAATACCACCTGTGCAGTAAGTTAAAATCTTTTTATCTGAAAAATCTTCTTTATGTGCTTCCATCCAAGCTGGAAGGTCACGGAAGGTTTCAATATCAGGTCGTACAGCACCTTTGAAATGACCAATATCATATTCATAGTCATTTCGGGCGTCGATAATCACAGTGTTCTCTTCTTGCATTTGTTCCATAAATTCTTTAGGCGATAAATAATCGCCTGTGATTTCCAAAGGATTAATATCATGCTCCAAACCTAAATGGACAATTTCCTGACGAGGACGTACATGCATTTTCTTAAAGGTATGTCCTTCCACCTCATCGATTTTCCACATAATATCACTAAAACGAGCATCTGCCTTCATATGATTCCTATAAGCATCTGTTTGCTCAACGGTACCAGAAACGGTGCCATTAATGCCTTCAGAGCCTACTAAAATACGTCCAAGAAGTCCAATTTCTTTACATAATGCTAAATGTTCTTCTGCAAATGCTACAGGGTCTTCAATTGTAATATATTTATAATAAAGTAATACACGATAGTCCTTCTGTATCAAAATACGTTACCACCTTTAACTCAATATTCGTCCTTTAATATAGCATAACAAGAGCAATTTTGCTTAGAGTAGAAGGAGTTTTCTAAAAAAACACGAATAGTACATAGTGAATGACTATTCATATTTGGGGGTAATAGAGATGGAATTTTCAACGATTACTTTAGAAAAATTAGAACGTCGTGCAACGTTAACATTGAATCGTCCGCAGGCGATGAATGCTATGGATGATGTTATGATGCGAGAACTCGCAGAATGCTTTGAGACTCTCCAACAGGAACAAAATATACAGGTGCTTGTTATTCGTGGAGAAGGAAAAGTCTTTTCTGCGGGTGGCGATATCAAGGCTATGTTAGATGAAAATAAACCATTAAATATTGATGAGGCAATGGTCTATCTTTCACGTATTGTGAAAGCGTATTATCAGTTACCAATGATTGTGATTGCGGCTGTTCATGGTGCATCGGCAGGTCTAGGGTTTAGTCTAACACTTGGGGCAGATATAGTTGTGGCTTGTGAAAATAGTAAGCTAGCTATGAATTTCATTGGAATAGGACTAATCCCAGATGGAGGTGGTCATTTCTTCATGAAGGAACGTGTGGGGACTGTTAAAGCGAAACAGATGATTTGGGAGGGGAAGGTATTAACAGCAAAAGAAGCATTAGATGAAGGGCTTATTGACTTTATTGCACCAGAGGGTACTGTATTTGCCATGGCAGATCAGCTTGTTGGTAAAATGCTTGCGTCACCTATTTCTTCCATGATTACAACGAAAAAAATTCTACATGCTCAAAATTTGCCTCAGCTAGAAAATATCCTAGCTTTAGAAGCAGAGGGGCAATCCGCTATGCGTAAAACAACAGATCATCTAGAAGGCATTCATGCATTTGTAGAGAAAAGAATGCCTGTCTTTGTAGGAAAATAACAATCATAAAAGGCGCGTAGCAACATTGACTACGTGCCTTTTAGCCACTAAACATGGAATAAAATTAATTTACCCGAAGCGTTTACAAGACGATGAGTTTTGTCGGCAACACCTTTTTCCTCAATTTGTTGTTGTCCGTTTAGTTTAGCAGCCTCATCATTTTCAAATGTCCAAGTTTCATCAAATAATGTTTCCCCTGTTTTTTCAAAAGCTGTAAAACGATAATTCTCCATACAAACCCCACCCTTTTACTTAAATATATTTCTATTATACATAGAAGATTTATAAACTTCACGGTAAAACTAGTGAATTTTTTGATAAATTACGAAAATTGTGGAAAAAGTAAGGCAATGCTGTTTTTTATGTAATACCATTTTTCATAAAACGTGAACTATGATAAAATAGAACAAATATTCGGTTTTGTTTAGTGAACATATTACGGTACAGAGGCGATAATTATCTACTATTTGAGGTGATTGGATGACAGCAATTCGTTTTTTTCATTTGGCAGATTTACATTTAGATAGTCCATTTAAAGGTTTATTTGGATTACCTGAGCACATTTTAAAGAACATTAGGTCGAGTACTTTTGAAGCATTCGATAAAATGATCCATAAAGCAATTCAAGAGAAACCTGATTTTATATTAATTGTTGGAGATATTTATGATGGTGAAAATCGTAGCTTGCAAGCACAACGAAGATTTCAGGATGCAATGGAAAAGCTCTTCCAACACAACATCCCTGTAATTGTGAGCTATGGTAACCACGATCATTTAAATGGCACTTGGACACGCTTTGCTTTGCCAAGCAATGTCTATGAACTACCAGCGGAAACGACCGTGGTTCAATTAAAAATCCGAGGCCAGCAAGTAAATATATATGGTTTCAGCTATCATGAACGCCATTTAAAGGAATCAGTTATTGAAAGTTATCCAATTGCACAGGATCAGCATGCCATTCATATTGGTATGCTACACGGCAGTGAGGCAGGCAACACGACCCATGATGTTTACGCCCCTTTCACTAAGCAGCAGTTGATAGAAAAGAACTATCATTATTGGGCTTTGGGACATATTCATAAACGACAGCTTTTACATCAAAACCCTCCCATTGTTTATCCAGGCAATATTCAAAGTCGACATCGTAAAGAACAAGGACTGAAAGGCTTTTATGACGTGACGTTATCCCAAACATCGAATGAGCTAGATTTTATCCCTACATCTACTGTCGTTTATAACACGATAGAAGTGGATTGTACGAATGTTGTACATGCCAATGAATTACTAAAAAGATGTTCGGAAGCGATCACAACGAATAGGACGAAGTACGGGGCATCAGTAGTTGAGCTTCACCTGCAAAACATTGATGAACAAACGGAAGCTTTATTTGCACACGCAACTGTAGATGCATGGTTAGATACTGTGCGAGAGACGGAGGAAGGCATTGAGCCGATGTGTTGGGTACAAAAGTTGGTATTGCAGAAGACAGCAAGTCTTTATGAGCAGACAGCAGCAACTCAATCCGTTGTCAGCTTAATGGAGCAGTGGGACAGTAATGAATGGAAAGATATTCTAAAAGATTTATACCAATATGCTGGTGGTGCAAGGCTGATAGAGCCACTAAGTGACAAGGATATTGAAAACTTAACGCAAAATGCACAGGCATTATTGGCAGAAGAAATTCAAAGGGCGTGATCACATGCTGACTATACAAAAAATCCAAATATATGGCTTTGGTAAGCATGAAAACATCACCATTTCCTTAAATGAGGGTGTCACTATTTTTTATGGATTAAATGAAGCAGGAAAGACGACGATTCAGCAGTTTATACTACAAATGCTCTTTGGTTTCCCTATACGGCAGCAGGCACAGCGCAAATATGAACCAAAAGTTTCGACGAAATATGGTGGTCAGCTCACACTCGTGCATCCTATTTATGGCCAGTGCACTATTGAACGTGTGAAAGGAAAGGCAGCGGGCGATGTTTCTGTTTATCTAGAGGATGGGACAATGGGACACGAGGAACTATTAACTAAGCTTTTATATGGGTATTCTAGAACGTCCTTTGAATCCATTTTTTCATTTTCATTGCACGAGCTACAGGGCATTGAAAAAATGTCAGAGGAGGAGCTAACCCATTTGCTACTAGCTTCTGGCACAACGGGGGTTCAACATTTATCAGCTCTTGAAAAGAAGATGGAGAAAGAGGCAAATGAGCTGTTTAAAAAAACAGGTAAAGTACCCGTAATTAATCAAAAGGTTGAGCAATTAAAGCAGCTTGAGCGTACGATTAAACAGGAGCAGGGAAAGATTCTAACATTTGAGGACAAATTAAAGCAATTACAACTACTTGAGCATAATCTAGAAAAGCTTTATAGTACGAAAAAACTGCTGCAACAACAATGGCAGCAGTTAACGATTCAAAAGCAGGCACTTCCTCTCCTCAAACAGCAACAGATTTTACAGCAGACACTGGTCAATTATCAACATGTACAGTTTCCGCCAGAAGGTATAAGACGCTATGAGCAATTAAAGGATCGTCTATTACACGAAAGTCAGCAGCTAATGCAATTAAAGGAGCAATATCAAACATTACAAAATCAAGTACTTACCATAGCGGATGAGCATACGGTCAATGAAATGGCTCGTCTTATGCAAAAAGAGGCAACGTGGCATCAGCTGATGGTGAAGGAGCAAAATTTACATGATGATCTCTTTATGTTTGAGCAAGAAATGAAAGCACAGTTTCGTTTATTAGGCGTACTCGAGACAGAGGCACAGGAGAATCTTCTCGAAGAAACGGTTTCACTCCAGCAGGAACAACAATTTCAGCTTCAATTAAGTAAATTGGAGGAGGCAGAGGACGAGCTAAAGTTTCATCTACGCTCACTAGAGCAAGTCCATCTAGAATTAGAGACAATTGCCAAACAAAAGCAACGGCTCATGCAAGAGTCATTAACAAATGAAGAAGAACATATTTTAGCACAGTGGCCCCAACAAAAGCGTAAGCTTGAGCAATTACGTGCGGTCAAATCGCAACGTAGTAAACAAAAGCAACCTCATTATTTTAGCTGGCTTGTACTGCTAATCGGTTTATTGTCATTGATTTATGGTGTATTTGAAAAAAACATAGTTACGACCATTATCGGAGCTGTTTTATCATTGCTGACTCTGTTATTTATCCGATATGTTAAACAAGCGGATGAGCCTACTAGTAAAGAGCATAGTTCCCTTCTTCGAGAGTTAGAGCAGGAGGAAATGACGGTACAAGCGGTGCTATTAAAGAAGCAAAGATATGAAGATCGTTGGGTACACGTCAATGAACAGCAAAAGGAGAAGGAGCAGCAATACGCTTCTCTTGAATATAAAATTCAACAGGCTGAGATAGAGATTGAAGAAGCCACTCACACACTCCAGCATTTTTTAAAACGTTATCGATTACAGGGAACAATCGCCAGAACGTTAATGCCCGAATTATTTATGCGTATTCGGAGTGTGCAAGAGCTAGCAGCTAAAAAAAATAGTACCCTAAGCCTTATGCAAGAAGTTCAAAAAGAAAAGCAGCATATTTATAAACAGCTTCAACAGGTTTTAGAGGGAGCCTATAATGAACAGGAAATATATATGTATTTACGGACAGCCTACCTTGAAGCACAACAACATCAACAGCAAGTACAGCAAACAAAAGAACAGCTAGCTGGCCTGAAGATAAAAATGGATGGTGGGCAATCAAAACTGGACCGTTATACAACTGAAATGGCTGAGCTATTGAATGAAGCACAAGTTCCAAACGAGCAGGCTTATTATGAAATGTATGAGCAATTTGAGCAGCAAAAAAACATCATGACAGAGTTACAAACGGTTCAGGCTCAACTCGCCTCACTCAATCTTCCACAGCGAGAGAGTCTAGTGGAGGACACTGTTAACGAGGACATACATGCTTTAGAACAAGAGCAAAATTCAACGCAGCTAGCGATCGACCAATGTCTTGCGCAACGTGCTGCTTTGCTCATTGAAAAAGATCAGCTATTAAATGATGAAAAGTATGGGCAATTGCTACAACAGTTTGAGCAGGAGAAAGCAGAATTGCAGCAGCTGATTGAGCAATGGGCAACTAAAAAAGCTGTTGCGACAGCCATTCACGAAACATTATTCCGCCTACGTGAAGAAAAATTACCTCATGTCCTTGTGGAGGTGAATGCGATTTTCCGTTTACTAACAGGGGGAAGATACGATAAACTTTCGATTCATGATGAAGGTTATTTTGTTGCACAAGATGTAGCAGGATTACGTTATCAAATGGCTGAATTATCTCAGGCTACCAAAGAACAAGCCTATATTGCATTACGTCTGGCCCTTGCAAAAACACTAGTGAGCACTGCTCCATTTCCAATTATTATGGACGATCCATTTGTCCATTTTGATCGAAACCGTACAAACAAAATGGTACAATTAATGAAAGAAGTAGGATATGAACGTCAAATTTTATATTTTACTTGTCATGATACAATGCTCAAACATTGGCAGAAAGAGCAAATTGTCGATATAGGAGCATTAGCAAATGAAAGGGGAGTGGCGTCAACATGAAAGGGATTACGACGCTCCAAGTTGGAGAAGCAGTTGATCAATTTTTATTAATAAAACAAGCGACAAAAGGTGTTACAACCGTTGGAAAGCCATTTATGTCGCTATTACTACAAGATAAAAGTGGAGATATTGAGGCAAAGCTCTGGGATACAAATGAGGATCATGAAAAAATGTATCATGCTGAGGCCATTGTACGTGTAGGTGGAGAGATTCACGACTATAGAGGAAAGAATCAATTGCGTATCAAATCTATTCGTGTTGCCAAGCCAGAGGAAGGTATTGCGATCGATGATTTAGTACCATCCTCTGCAACACCAAAAGAACAATTGTATGAAGAATTGACACAATTTTTCTTTGATATTAAAAATCCAAATATCTCACGTATTACAAGAGCGGCTATTAAAAAACATTATGATGCCATCTTAGTTTTTCCGGCAGCAACTAAAAACCATCATGACTATGCGTCTGGTTTATTAGATCATATGGTGTCCATGCTCAAACTAGGAAAAGCCATTGCTGATTTATATCCAACACTTAATCGTGACCTGTTATATGCAGGCATTATTTTGCATGATATTGGCAAGGTTGTGGAGTTGTCTGGGCCTGTTGCCACGATGTATACAGTGGAGGGCAATTTATTAGGTCACATTACCATTATGGTGAATGAAATTGCCAAAATTGCAAGTGAGCTAGAAATTGAAGGCGAAGAAGTCATGCTGTTACAGCATATGGTATTGTCTCACCATGGGAAAGAAGAGTGGGGGAGTCCGAAAAAACCGATGCTTCAAGAAGCGGAAATCTTACATTATATTGATAATATAGACGCGAAGATGAACATGCTAACAAGAGCATTAGGGAAAACGACACCAGGTGAATTTACTGAGCGGCTTTTCCCACTTGATAATCGTTCATTCTATAAGCCTTCTATTTAAAAAGTAATATGATTAAGCCCCTAACCTGTTGAGAAATTGATAATTGATGTTGCTTATTGACTAACCTATACTGATTTCGATAAGTCTAAATATGCATATGTGTAATTTTAGTACCTAACTATTGTACCAATGCTAGTATTTATTTTAGAATAAAGAGAGAAATGATAGGAATGGGGAAGAGCAATGGAAACAGAGGGACTTTTTTCACGGGAAATTAAGTTTTGGAAAAGTTTAATTTTCAAAATGATACTAGCTATAGGTATAAGTTTGTTTATTAGCTCGCATATCTCAGAATTTGTTAGTCATCAATTTGAAAAAGTAGTACATTTAAACGGCAGTGCAGGTGTTGCCATTAATACGTTTATTTCGTTATTTATTGGTACAGTCATTATTTCGTTATGTACGAGATATATCGTCCTAAAACGTGTAAAGCGTGTATTAAAGGCTATGACACAGGCGGCTGATGGTGATTTAACGGTACGCATTGACGACCGTTTCAAAGATGAAATTGGACAATTATCCACTGAATTTAATCATATGTTAGAGCAAATTGGCACGGTTATTGAAAAGACGAATAAAGCATCTGCGGATGTCTCGACTTATACAAAGGAATTTACAACGATTACAGAGCAAAGTAGTCACACGGTTGAAACCATTTCTGATGCTATTGGAGATATTGTTTCCAGTGCGGAAGGACAATTGAAGCAAATGGACCTTTTATCTGAATCCGCTAATCTAATTTCCAAAGATATGGACCATGCATCTTCTGCTGTACAGGCTGTTGCAGATATAGCGAATGAAACAAATCAAAAGGCTGATTTAGGTTTACAGCTAATTGAGCAAACGATTGATAAAATGAATACGATTAATGATTCTGTTCACCAATCAACAGAAGTTGTGAATGCTTTAGGTGAAAAATCAAAGGAAATTAGTACGATTGTCTCGTTAATTACAAGCATTACCGATCAAACAAACCTGCTTGCATTGAATGCATCTATTGAGGCGGCTCGAGCAGGAGAGGCTGGAAAAGGCTTCGCGGTTGTTGCGGATGAAGTTAGAAAGTTGGCAGAGGAATCTGGGAAGGCTGCTGACAATATTCGAACACTAGTGGATGATATATTAAACCAAACTTCCGGTGCTGTTTTCGCTATTAATAGTGGCACACAATATGTAGATGAAGGGCGAGAGGCTGTTGAACAGACAGGTGATGCCTTTAAAAATATTGTGGAATATGTACAACAGATTAGCCAACGTACAACGGAAGTTACGGATATCGTATGGCGCGTTAATGAGAAGGCAAGCCAAACAGATTCTGCTGTAAAAGAAATTGTAGGTATGGCGAATGGCACATCTTCAGGTATGCAGCATATTGCTTTATCCATAGAGCAACAAAGTACTTCTAATGAGGAAATTGCGAGCGCGGCAAATGTCCTTCAAACGATGTCAAATGACTTACAAGCTGAAATTAGCCAATTTAAAGTGAAATAGAGAAGGAAAAAGGAGCATCTGATTTGTCAGATGCCCCTTTTTGTTGTGGATATTGTTCAATTGATAAACAATATTCCCTCGATTATTTAGATTCCTTGTCCGTATCTTCTGCTTTGTCTTCAGAATCTTCTTTAGCAGCTTTGTCTTCTGCTTTTTTAGCTGCTTCTTCAGCTGCTTTTGCCTGTTCTTCACTTGTTGTTGTGAAGAATTCTAGTGAATCTTTTAAATCTTTATCAGATGTTTTAACATTCGCATCTTTAGCCATTTTTGCAATGATATCTTTTAGAATAGCTTGAGCTTCACCTGTTTGGTTTAGTTTATTTAACATTGTTGAACGAATGTTTTCTTCTTCATCTTTAAATGCACCGACACCTTTTACATCACGCTTCTCCGTAATTTCAATTACATGATAACCAAAGCTAGATTTTACTGGCTCACTCAATGTATTTAATTCAAGAGCGTAAGCAGCATCGTTAAATTCATCTACCATTGCACCAACAGAGAACCATCCAAGCTCTCCACCTTTTTGAGCAGAACCTGTATCTGTTGAGTACTCTTTTGCTACATCCTCAAACTTAGCGCCGCCCTTAATTTTTTCAATGACTTCTTTAGCTGTTTTTTCATCTGCTACTAAAATATGACGACCATTAAGTTCTGTTTTCATTTGCTCGTAGTATTTTTTCACATCTTCTTCTTTAATTGCTTGATCTTTTAAAGCTTTCTCTTGAAGAAGTTGAACACGTAAAGAATCTTTAAAGCCCTGTTCTGTTAAGCCACTTTCAGCAAGTGCTTGTGTAAAGCCTTCACCAAATTGTGAAGCTGTTGTGTCATAAGCTTCTTTAATTTCTTTATCTGTTACTTCATATTTGTCAGCTAAAACTTTTTCAGTCACCAATTGTTGCATTACATATGAGCCTGTTAAAGCTTTTGCCTTTTCATTAAAATCAGCTACTGAAATATCGCCCACTTTAGAAGTAACGATGGCTTTGCTGTCTCCGCCGCTACAAGCACCAAGCGCTAATACAGATGCAGCTAGAGTTAAAGATAAAACTGTCTTTTTCATAGTGGATATTCTCTCCTAACATGGTTTCGTCCATTTTTTACTATAACATAAACGTTTTAAAAACAAAATGGTTCCCCCTTGAGTATTGCCTATATTTCAAATTTTGAAGCGCATAGGATATAGAAAAGAAAGGGGGTGAAGTTATGGGCAACGGAGGATACGGTGGCGGTGGCTACGGCTCAGGCTTTGCTTTATTAGTTGTGTTATTTATTTTATTAATTATCGTTGGTGCAGCGTTCCTATACTAATTAATAAAACAGCGAAAAGCTAAGAGCTCTAACTCTTAGCTTTTCTTAACAATGTTAGACATTCGCGCCGCATGCCTTAGATACTACCAATCTTCTTGGTTAGAAAAAGTTGTTGCATGGGGGGCTCGACTTATTCTTCGAGCGTGCGGACGGGCGCGGATGTACTGTTATACTGCATATAAAATTTCAATATAGAATGAGACAAGTAATATGGTAATAAGTATATTTATAGTTCGGAATATTTTTGGTTGGTTTTCTTCGGGAATTTCACGTCGCATGCATAGAGCATATGTCATGCGGTTAATTTGAAATAAATAGAATACCGAGAATAGAACTACAATCATTAATAGCAAGTCTATTCCTCCCCTCTTTCAATAGTAATAGCATAACAAAGAACGTCATTAAAAAACAAGTACAAGCATTTAGTGAACGGTTGGTGGAACTAAAATTTCATAACCTTTAGGAGTTTCCTCTATTTGCGAATTTTTAGGTGAGTGCAAAAGGTATTTCACGTAAAGGATATCAATCAAACATAGACTACAATGATAGGCTAGCAGCAATGTACCATAATGTGTATATGCCGGTAAAAGCCAAGTTCCTATTATAATACTTGTGTTTAGAATGATAAAAGGCGTAAGTAATGCTAAGATGTAACGATTTTTTGATAAAGGCTCACGAATACGCATGTGTAAAACTGGAATTATATAAAATTGAGTACGTACACGCAATTTTAAATGCTGGCGTAAATCGTATAGTGCCAGAAAATGTAAAAATTTATGAACTGGATAAAGTGTTAAGGCTGCTATGACAAAGAGCCAGAATAAACGATCTGTATAATGCTCCTCGTTGAATAAATTAAACAATACATACGAAACAGAAAAGACCGACAAAAAGGTAATAACACTCATTATAATAATACGCGTAGTACCGTAATGATGTTCTAGATTTAAAATTTTCCAACAATGCATGGCTTAGTATCAACTCCGAAATAGGAAGTGTCCTATTTAATGTAAATTGAATGATGTTAGAATGCAAGAAAAAGGAGGTATTTCAGAAATATTTCTGAAATACCTCCTTTCACATGATTTATTCCTGAATGAACAGTAGTATACCTCATTATGTTCAACTAATAAATAAGGGCAGGAAAAATTTTGTGCAGTTTGAAGCTTCGTCTTATCCTTTTACAGGTGTGCGTTCTTCTAGTGTGTCAAAGGAATCGCGGAAATGTTGGAAGGAACGTTCGAAAATATCGATGAAATCCTCACCATAAATATTACGAATAACAGCCATCACATCTAAAAAATCTGGGAAACGGCCATATAGATCTTTTAATGCTAGTGATCCTTCTAATACGGAATGATACGTATTATGGTAGTTTTTATTCATCTCTATAATGAGTTCTGTCCCAGTTTCAGTTAGCTCCACGTAAGTATTACGTTTGTCGTCATCGCGCTTCGAAAATTTAAGGAAGCCACGCTCTTCTAACTTTTTGGAGAAATTAAATGCGGTAGAAACGTGCATCACGCCAAATTTTGCTACATCTGAAATGGATGCTCCTTTTAAATGATATGAAATCCATAAAATATGGTGTTCATTAATATTTAGATCATAAGGTTTAATCCATTGTTGCCAATCTTTTTCTACCGCTTTCCATAGCGCTTTAGATAACTGTGCGATTCTTTGACTATAAAGCATCGCTTCTTTTTGTGTATATAATTCCTCTGACAAAGCCATCACCTACTGCTTTCTTTCACATTTTTAAAAATATTATAGCAGTAAAGAAAAAAAGTTTAAAGTTAGAAAAATTAAAAAATTGAAAAGTGGTTAAAAAATAATATTATAGTAATGATTTTTGATAAAAAAATAGATTTTTTACCATTCGGAAAGGACTTTAGTCACTAACTTTTTCTTGTGTTTTTTTCTTATTTTCTGTAATTTGTGCAATGTTTTTCTCGATTTCGCTAATCGAATTCTGTAATGCATCTAATTCTTGTTGCAAATTATTTTTAGTTGGTTCGATTTCTTCAGTGAAAGTTGTAATTGTTTGTTTTAAATCATTTATTATTTGTGGGATATTATTTTTTACTTCAATTGTTAAAGTGTTGACAGATTGTTTAACAGTCCCTACTTGTTGTTTGACATCAAGGAGCATTCCTTTTGTCTGATCGACATTTTGTTTGACAGAAGCACGTAGCTGTTGTCCTGATTGTGGCGTTGAAAAAAGTACAGCGACTGTCCCACCGATAATGCCTGTTGTTAGTCCAAGTAAAAATGGTTTTGCTTTCATATTGATACCTCATTTCTAGTCATGTTTATCTACTATTAAACCATGAATTGTACAAATACAAAAAGAAAAAAGAAACTAGACGAGTGATTTACCACCACCGTTTAGTTTCTTTTAATTATTTTAAGTAAGTGTTTATGATATTTGAGAAATGGCTGTATTGAATTTAGAACGCTTCACTAATTTTGTGACAATGGGATAAATGACGGCAAAAGCAACGACATTAAATGCGACAGCTGGCAGGACAACGCCAATAAATAACATCGCAAACGTTGCACCAACATTTGCATTGAACACAAAAAGTGCTACGGCTAAAAAGACAGTTCCTGAAAGAATAGTTCCTAATCCAACTAAGATAGCTGATACAGCGAAATGATTTGCTAGTTTTTTGAGAATCAATAAAGCGGCTAAAAAGACAAAGCCTGTTACTGCTTTATCAATAATATTTGGGACAAGACCTGCTGGGAATGTTGTAAATAAACCTGAAAGTACGCCTGTTGAAAGCGAAAGTAAGAACGTTTCTTTCACAGTGGGGAACAATAAAATGCCAATAAACATCATTGTTAACATGAAATCAGGTTTCATGCCATTCACCATACCTGGTGTCACCACATAAAGGGCTGCACCAACACCTACTAATAATGCCATTAATACTAAATTTTTTGTATTCATCTGTATCTCTCCTCGACTAAGCTAATCTATTTGTCTCCTAACGTATCCTCTTGATCGTTAGCGAAACTTATTTGTGATTGTACGCCAAAATTTTTCAATTTGCAATACAGTTTTCTGAACATTTTAATGTTAATATATTACAAATGACTTATAGATTGGCTTTAATACTTTCTGCAACTTCGGCTAACTGCTCTGGTGAATATTTTTGAGTCTGCCAAATTAAGCCTAGTCCTTCTTTTTCATCGTAACGCGGAATAAAATGTAAGTGGTAGTGGAAAACAGTTTGTCCAGCGGCAGCACCATTGTTATTAATCGTATTCATACCTATTGGCTGAAATGCTGCTTTAATAGCATTAGCGATTTTTGGTGCAACTGCATATAGATTACGTGCTACATCCTCTGGCATTTCAAATAGATCTTGACAGTGATGCTTTGGAATTAATAATGTATGACCTTTTGCAACAGGTGAGATGTCTGTAAATGCATAGACATGATCGTCCTCGTAAACTTTGGTACTTGGAATAGATCCGTCAATAATTTTGCAAAATAGGCAATCGCTCATGAGAATTTCCCCCTTAACGTATATGTAAGTACATTCTATCATACTCAAACCTGTATCATTTGCTAATTTTTGATAAAATATAAAACAAGAAGAGGAGTGAGGATATGTCAGTATTAGAGGTACAGCATGTGACAGGTGGTTATACAAGAAAGCCTGTGATTAAAGATTTATCTTTTACAATTGGAAAAGGAGAATTAGTTGGCTTAATCGGCTTAAATGGAGCTGGTAAAAGTACAACGATTAAACATATTATCGGAACGATGTTGCCAAAGGAAGGAGACATTCGTTTAAATGGTGTGACATTGAAGGAAGATACGGACAAATATCGGACAGCATTTTCCTATATTCCTGAAACTCCTGTATTATACGATGAATTAACATTAAGAGAGCATCTAGAATTGACAGCGATGGCTTATGGGATTAATAGGGCAACCCTCGATGCTCGTTCTGAGGTGCTATTAAAAGAGTTTCGCATGGAGAAAAGATTAAATTGGTTCCCTTCACACTTTTCAAAGGGGATGCGTCAAAAAGTCATGATTATGTGTGCTTTTTTAGTGAATCCAAGTCTATATATTATTGATGAGCCTTTTGTGGGATTAGATCCACTAGGTATTCAATCATTACTAGATCAGATGGATGAAAAGAAAAAAGAAGGTGCTTCTATATTAATG
Organism: Lysinibacillus sp. FSL W7-1291; assembly: GCF_038593415.1. Lineage (NCBI taxonomy): Bacteria > Bacillati > Bacillota > Bacilli > Caryophanales > Bacillaceae > Lysinibacillus > Lysinibacillus sp. FSL W7-1291. Next base: position 3,757,749 of record NZ_CP151994.1, on the reverse strand, counting down.
TCTACGCATATTCTATCGACGGCTGAAAAGCATTGCGATCGAATTATTTTATTGCACGAAGGAAGAGTGCGAGCACAGGGGACGATGGCGGAATTGCGTCAATCATTTGCTATGCCGAATGCGACATTAGATGATCTTTATATTGCCATGACAAAGGAGCGGGACCATGAAGAATTTGCGTGATGTATGGTCCTCTCGCTTCATGCATTATATAGGAGAAGTACAAAAGTATATGCAATTTATTTTTACAGGGCATATTGCAATTGTACTTGTATTTCTTATTGGAGCAGGGGGCTACCAATATAGCGAATGGCTGAAAGTTGTCCAAACAGACTTTCCAGCAGAAATCGTCATAGCTGTTATGATAGGGATTTTATTGGCCTTTAGCCGTCCTACTACGCTGTTGAGAGAACCAGATCAAGTATACTTATTACCTTTAGAATCAAAAATGTCTCAATATTTTAGCAAAGCATTGGCTTGGACGTTCTGGTCCCAAGTATGGATTGTAGCGATTGTTTATATTGTATGTATTCCATTATTGAAAGCCGTAACGGCATTAACAACAACTGAAATATGGACGATCTTTTTACTTATCATTGTATTGAAATATATAAGTGTGCAAGGAGAATTCAGCTACCGATACAGTGAGCGAGGTCAAATGGTTTGGGTGGACAGGCTTATTCGAGCTGTCATATTCGGGGCTGTTTTATACATGGGGCTTCATGCTCAGCTAATACTAGCGGTAATAGCGACAGTTATTAGTGTGGTTTATATCATTATCTTTAGGAAAAAATCAGTTGGCGAACCTGTGCCTTATGAACATTTTGTCAAAATTGAACAGAATCGTATGATGAGCTTTTACCGTTTTGCTAATTATTTTACAGATGTACCTCATCTACACGGAAGTATCCGACGTCGACGCTGGATGGACTGGCTGTATAGATTTGTGCCATATGGTAAAGAGAATGCTCAAAAATATTTGGTGTTTCGTACCTTTGTCCGTACAGATGACCATTTCTATTTATGGCTTCGTCTTACGGCCATTTCGGGAGTCATCGCAGTTTTTGTTGATATTCCTGTAGTGACATGGATTGTTGCTGGTGCACTCAGCTTTGCGACCACAATTCAGTTAAAACAAGCCTTACTATCAAGTGGTGAATTTCGAATGGACATGCTCTATCCTTTACCAGAGCATGCCCGCCAATTAGCTGTAAAGCAAACTGTCCGTTTAGCAATGGTTACACAAGCTATTATTGTTGGTTTATGTGCTATCACACAGCCAATGTTTTATTTAGCCATTGTCATTGTTATTGTAATTAGCGAATTAACAGCAAAAATTTCCAAATAAATAGATTGTAGCTGATAAATTGAAAAGCTCATTTTCCAATGCTAGTATTCGGAAAATGAGCTTTTATTTTATCTACTATTCTGTATCCTCATTTGGCATAGCACTATAAGTTGTTACATAAGAAGCTGCTGAAAAGATATTTTGCTGGCTTACACCTGATGAATCATCTCTTTTAGCATGTGCAGATTCAAAGGCTCTAGAGCTCTTCCATGCTTCAAATGAATGTGGTCCATTCCACTGCGTCATGACAATGTAAGTATCACTCTTGATCGGACGTAATAAACGGAACGCCACAAAGCCAGGCTCATTTTCAATGGCGCGTGAACGCTCTAAAAAGCGGTGTTCGAAAACAGGTCGTCCTTCATCTGTCACAGGAATATTATTAAATACAAAGAAGCCTCGTTCCTCTAATTCATTTACTGAATCCAGTACCTCAAATTTACGTGGTGTCGCAAAAACTGTCTTTCCTTCTGTCTCATGAATCAGTACAGAGTTTCCATCCCCATGAATTAAAATCATATGCTCATTTGGATACTTATTTTTTACCTGTTCTAAAAAATCACCAGTGCCAGAAGTTAAATAAATATACATCAATTTATCCTCCTTACGATCTTACTAATTATAGCGTGATTATACCCTTTTCAGCGTAAGTCTAACGCTCTGTTCAAAAAGAATCTGCCGAGAAAGAACAATTTTATGACATTTCACTAGGAAAACTATACAATTACGGAGGAAGCGTTTACTATTGGAAACGGATATCAATAATAAAGGAATAAACAAAACATTTTTTAAGACAATTTTATAGTATGAATTTATCGAGGGGAAGGAACTATTCATGACAACTTTTAATGATACACTCCTGCGTGCTGCACGTGGAGAAAGGACAGCACACACGCCAGTATGGTATATGCGTCAGGCAGGACGTTCTCAGCCAGAATACCGTGCCATTAAAGAAAAATATTCCTTAGAGGAAATTACACATCAACCTGAGCTATGTGCATATGTCACTCGTCTACCTGTAGAAAATTATAATGTCGATGCAGCCATTCTATACAAAGATATTGTGACACCTCTTCCGGGGATTGGGGTAGATGTAAAGATCAAAGCAGGCGTTGGTCCTGTTATTTCAAACCCTATCCAATCAGTAGCAGATGTAGAAAAATTAGGTGAATTCAATGCTAATGAGCATACACCGTTTGTATTAGAAACAATCAAGATATTGGCAGAAGAGCAATTGAATGTTCCTTTAATCGGTTTTGCTGGAGCACCATTTACACTTGCAAGCTACATGATTGAAGGCGGCCCTTCAAGAAACTATAATAAAACAAAATCATTTATGGTATCAGAGCCACAAGCTTGGTTTGCATTAATGGATAAACTAGCTGACATGATTATTGCAGATGTAACTGCTCAAATTAAAGCTGGTGCAAAGGCAATCCAAGTATTTGATTCGTGGGTAGGAGCCTTAAATGTTGAGGATTATCGTGTATTTATTAAACCAATTATGACTCGTATTTTTGCAGAGCTGCAAAAAGAAAATGTGCCACTCATTCAATTCGGTGTCGGTGCGAGCCATTTAGCAAAGGAATGGAATGATTTACCGATTGATGTTGTAGGCTTAGACTGGCGTTTGCCAATAAAAGAAGCGCGTGCGAATGGTATTACAAAACCGGTACAGGGTAACTTAGATCCATCCCTTTTATTAGCAGATTGGTCAGTCATTGAGAAACGAACAAAAGATATTATTGAACAAGGTTTAGAAATGCCAGGTCATATCTTTAACCTAGGACATGGTGTTTTCCCAGAGGTTGACCCAGATATCTTAAAACGTCTCACTACACTTATTCATGAATACAGTGCACAACAAATTCAAGCTCGTTCTTAATAGAAGTGAATTAAATGTGAAAAATATGTCCCTTTCTACATAGGAAATTTTATTTTCCATATAGAAAGGGAGCTGTCCAATATTAAAGATTGGGCAGCTTCTTTTTGTCACATAATGTATGAAAACATAAAACAATTTTAGAGGTGAAAAGGGTAATGAAAGAAGTTAAAGGCTTATTGGTAATGGCATACGGAACACCTTATAAAGAAGAAGATATCGAACCTTACTATACGCATATTCGTCATGGACGTAAACCTTCGGCAGAGCACTTAGAGGATTTACGTAGCCGCTATGAAGCTATCGGTGGTTTATCTCCATTAGCTGCGGCGACACAAGCACAAGCTGAAGCCCTATGTGCACGTTTAAATGAGGTGCAGGATGCTGTAGAATATAAATTGTTTATTGGCTTAAAACATATTCATCCATTTATTGAAGATGCAGTAGAGCAAATGGTGGCAGAGGGCATAAAAGAAGCGGTTTCTATTGTTCTAGCCCCTCATTTCTCTACGTTCTCTATTAAGTCTTATAACGGTCGTGCGGAAGAGGCAGCAGGAGGTCGCTTAACGATTACTTCTGTAGAATCTTGGTATGATGAGCCGAAATTCATTGAGTATTGGGAACAACAAGTAAATGATACATTTAATGCAATGCCACAAGAAGAACGTGAAACAGCTTGTTTAATTGTGTCAGCACATTCATTGCCTGAAAAAATTAAAAACTTGGGCGATCCGTATGAAGATCAATTAATTGAAACAGCACGTCTTATTCAAGCTGCGACAGGTCTAAAAAATGTAGAGGTTGGCTGGCAATCAGCAGGCCAAACACCAGAGCCTTGGATTGGCCCAGATGTTCAAGATTTAACACGTGAGCTATTTGAAGAAAAAGGCTTCCGTTCATTTGTTTATACACCAGTAGGTTTTGTAACAGAACATTTAGAAGTGTTATATGACAACGATTTTGAATGTAAAGTTGTTTGTGATGAACTTGGCGCAAAATACTATCGCCCAGCGATGCCAAATACACACCCATTATTTATTGATGCGATGGTAGATGCGATTCATAAAAAATTAAGCTAAGCGAAAAGAAAGTGATGATGTTGGTGACTCAGAAAAGACGAAAGGTAGTTGTCGTAGGCGGTGGCATTACAGGCCTTACAGCCGCATTCTATATGCAAAAAGAAGCAGGCGCAAAAGGATTGCCATTAGATATCGTACTTGTCGAGTCGTCATTACGTCTTGGCGGAAAAATTCAGACCTTAAGAAAAGATGGTTTTATTATTGAGCGTGGGCCAGAATCTTTTTTTGATCGTGAAAATTATGTTAATGATTTAGCAAAGGATCTCGGGATTGAACAGAAATTATTGACAAGCAATGCAGGGCCTACTTATGTTGCTGTTGGTAGTCAGTTATATCCAATACCTAGTCATCTCTTGTCAGGAGAGACACCACATATCTCATCCTTTATAGCATCAGGTCTGTTTTCACTTAGCGGTAAAGTTCGTGCGGCTGGGGATTTTTTCATCCCTCGTTCTGCACAAGATGACGATCAGCCGTTAGGCGCGTTTTTTAGAAGAAGATTTGGTTCTGAAATAGTAGAAAATCTAGTAGAACCATTACTAGCAGGAACATTTGCAGGGGATATTGAGCAATTAAGTATGAGCTCGACTTTCCCGCAGCTTTATAGTTTAGAGCAAAAATATCGGAGTTTGTTGATTGGCATGAAAAAGTCAGGAACAAATTTCTTAAGCAATCATCATATTGATGAAAACAAAGGGATTTTTCAAACCTTTAGTAATGGTCTTGAAACACTCATTGAAAGTATAGAAGAATCACTACTTCCTGGGACAGTCATGAAGGGTGTCAAAGTAGAAGAAATAGAGCATGGCAAAGATGGATCAGTTCAAGTAATGCTCAATAATTTCTCACATATAAAAGCAGATGCTGTTATTATTGCTACTCCCTTTAATATGGCAGAAAAAATGTTTAGTAAGCATAATCTGTTACATGAATTGGGAACAATGAAGGCTGCAACGATTGCAACCGTTACAATGGCCTTTAAAAAGGATCAACTTGGTGATCTAGATGCCCTTTCATTTTATGTCTCTCGAAATAGTGATTTTTCAATCACTTCTTGTACATGGATGAACAGAAAATGGCTAGCTACCACACCAGACGATTATGTACTATTACGTAGTTATATTGGGCGAGTGGGAGATGAAGCGATTGTGGCACTATCTGATACTGAAATCGAAAAAACGGTGCTACAGGATTTAAAGAAAACGATTGGCATAGATGGGGACCCTCTAACGACAGTGGTTACACGTTGGAAAAATGCGATGCCTCAATATACAGTTGGACATGAGGCGAAAGTTCAACGTATAAAGCAGGAATTACAAGAACATTTTCCAAATGTCAAGCTTGCAGGAAGCTCATTTGAGGGAATATCAATTCCAGAATGTGTGCAGCAAGGTAAACATGTTGCAGATGAAGTATTAATGGAAATGTTTAAATAATAGATGAAAAATAGTACAAACATGCATAACAAATGTTTGTGCTATTTTTTGTTTTTTGAAAAAGAAAAAGCAAACCACGATTTCGTAGTTTGCTTTTTCCACTTGCTTCAAATAGTGATGACCATCTAAATCTAAGAAATTCGATGACATGACCAAACGATACCACCAGAGTTAGCACCACCTAGTGTAAGACCGATTGTCAAACCATTGGCTTCATAGAACAGATCGATAGTGTCTCCAGCGTTTAATTGTACTTCTCCTGCCAAAGTTACCGTTCCATTTCCAAGAACCGCACGCAATGTTAATATGAGCGCGACGTTTACGTTTAATACAGGGAATAAGCCACTGATTAAATTCGTAGTAGTATTTTGTCGTATTGCAAATGAAGGGTTTATTCCACCCCCTAAAGTGACACTAATAGCCGCTGTAGTAGAGTAGTTAATGGTCGCTTCAAAGGAATATCTACCTGTAGTTGGTACAGTGAATATTCCAGTTGTTGGATTGAAAGCAGGCGTTGTAAAGTAAGGTGATGCTACACTCCAGTTAGTGATGGAGGTAGAAGCATTAACAGCTAAAGTATTTTTAAATGCAGAGAATCCTTCTGTAAACGCTGGTCCAGTAGGTCCGGTAACCCCAGTAGCTCCAGTAACCCCAGTAGCTCCGGTAACCCCAGTAGGTCCGGTAACCCCAGTAACACCAGTAGGTCCAGTTACACCGGTAGGTCCAATATCTCCAGTAGCTCCAGTTATACCAGTAGGCCCGATATCCCCAGTAGCGCCAGTAGGTCCAGTAACGCCGGTAACGCCAGTAGCGCCCGTAGCTCCGGTAACGCCAGTAGAGCCAGTAACCCCGGTAGGCCCGATATCCCCAGCAGTACCAGTAACCCCGGTAGGCCCGGTAACGCCAGTAGCGCCCGTAGCTCCGGTAACGCCAGTAGCGCCAGTAGTGCCAGTAACCCCAGTAACGCCCGTAGCTCCGGTAACGCCAGTAGCGCCAGTAGTGCCAGTAACCCCAGTAACGCCCGTAGCTCCGGTAACCCCGGTAGGCCCGATATCTCCAGTAGGCCCTGTAACCCCAGTAGCGCCGGTAACCCCGGTAGGTCCGATATCTCCAGTAGGCCCTGTAACCCCAGTAGAGCCAGTAACCCCAGTAGCTCCAGTAACGCCAGTAGGCCCGATATCCCCAGTAGCTCCAGTTATACCAGTAGGCCCGATATCCCCAGTAGCGCCAGTAGGTCCAGTAACCCCGGTAGGTCCGATATCCCCAGTAGCACCAGTAGGTCCAGTAACCCCGGTAGGTCCGATATCCCCAGTAGCGCCAGTAGCACCAGTAGGTCCAGTAACACCAGTAACGCCAGTAGCGCCCGTAGTGCCAGTAACCCCAGTAACCCCAGTAACCCCAGTAACGCCCGTAGCTCCGGTAACCCCAGTAGCTCCAGTAACACCAGTAGCACCAGTAGCACCAGTAGGTCCAGTTACACCGGTAGGTCCAATATCTCCAGTAGCACCAGTAGGTCCAGTAACGCCAGCAGTACCAGTAGCGCCGGTAACCCCGGTAGGCCCGATATCTCCAGTAGGCCCTGTAACCCCAGTAGAGCCAGTAACCCCGGTAGGTCCGACATCCCCAGTAGCACCAGTAACCCCGGTAGGTCCGATATCCCCAGTAGCACCAGTAGGTCCAGTAATCCCGGTAGGTCCGATATCCCCAGTAGCACCAGTAGGTCCAGTAACCCCGGTAGGTCCGATATCTCCAGTAGAGCCAGTAGCCCCAGTAATGCCCGTAGCTCCGGTAACGCCAGTAGAGCCAGTAGAGCCAGTAGAGCCAGTAGAGCCAGTAGCTCCAGTTATACCAGTAGGTCCGATATCCCCAGTAGAGCCGGTAACCCCGGTAGGTCCGACATCTCCAGTAGGCCCGGTAACCCCAGTAGAACCAGTAACGCCAGTAGGGCCAGCAGTACCAGTAACCCCGGTAGGCCCGGTAACGCCAGTAGAGCCAGTAACCCCAGTAACCCCAGTAACCCCAGTAACCCCAGTAACCCCAGTAACCCCGGTAGGTCCGATATCTCCAGTAGAGCCAGTAATGCCCGTAGCTCCGGTCACCCCAGTAGCCCCGGTAACGCCAGTAGAGCCAGTAACCCCGGTAGGCCCGATATCTCCAGTAGGGCCAGTAACCCCAGTAGAACCAGTAACGCCAGTAGCGCCAGTAATGCCCGTAGCTCCAGTAGGTCCAACATCTCCAGTAGGGCCAGTAACTCCAGTAGCACCCGTAACACCAGTAGATCCAATATCCCCAGTAGCCCCAGTAACCCCGGTAGGCCCGGTAGGCCCGGTAACGCCAGTAACCCCGGTAGGCCCGATATCTCCAGTAGAGCCGGTAACGCCAGTAGCCCCAGTAACCCCGGTAGGTCCGATATCTCCAGTAGGGCCAGTAGCCCCAGTAACGCCAGTAGCCCCAGTAGCGCCAGTAGCCCCAGTAACGCCAGTAGCCCCGGTAACGCCAGTAGGGCCAGTAACCCCAGTAACCCCAGTACTACCTGTAGGTCCAGTTATCCCCCCAGTAGGTCCTGTAGGTTTTACAGGCCAAATTGGACAACTGGGAATAGGTCCAGTTTTGCAACAACAAGGGTAGGAATGACACTTAGTGCAAACTCTATCTATAAATTTTCCAAAATGCATAATCTCACCTCCTCTCTCAAATATCGTATTCTGCACAATGATAGAGGAGGTAGACACATATCTACTTATTAAAGTTATTTATAGATTCGTTGCAACTACGCTTAAAATAGTAGAAGGTTTTCTATATCGATAGGGGCTAAATCCTTTTTATTTAGTTATTGATATTTTCTAAGAGTCATTTTGATCGATTGTTAAAATACGATTGAAATATTCTTTATTGTGTAAAATTTTTGGATCATTTGGAATGAAGGAGCTGGCTAGCTCATTATGGGTATTTGCTAGTTCGTATTGCTGTAAACGGTCGAAAAGTACGCACAGCTGCAAGTGTGGGAGCCATGTTGAAAAGCTTTTATTTTGAAAAGGAGCGTTTGGATTTTGTTTAATTACCAGTGCTTGTTCGTACCAAAAAATAGCTTCGTAATTCCTGAATTGTTCCATGAAGTGGTAGCCAAGGCGACAGCAGGCTTCGGGGCGGGGGACATCGTATTCAAAGCTTCGTAAAATAGCACTGAAGTTGTTTTCTCTATCGTCTAAATTGGAATAGCAATCTGCTAATTTAAAACAGGCGCGAATATTATCTTCTACCCAGCCTAACTTTGAGGTTAAAAATAATTCGTAATAGTAAATGGCATCCTCAAACTGACCATGATCTAGTAATTCATTAGCAAAATAAAATGTATCTCGCGGTGTTAGTGTTTCTCCTGCTTCAATAAGTTGCTTATAAATCGTAATATTACGTGAGTGATCATGTGTTAATGGTAAATGGCTAACGGCTATATCACTATCAAACAGCACGCCCCCTACTTCTAAATATTCATGAACTGCACCGATCCATTGAAAATGCTTTTCTCTTTTTACAAGGCGATATCTCCTTATTAAGGCGTCCACATTTCCCTCATGATCATAGCTTAGATGATAATTCATGGACACGGCATCTATATCAGAGGTTAGAGAGGCTTTGAGCGACTTCAATTTTTCTTGATCTTCCTCTAAAAAAACATCATCTGCGTCTAGCCAGAGGATGTATTGCTTTGTTGCTTGTTGAAAGGAAAAGTTTCGTGCCGCTGCAAAATGATGTATCCATTTAAAATCAAAAATTCGGTCTGTAAATTGTGCAACCACTTGTTTTGTACTATCGGTTGAACCGGTGTCAATAATATTAATTTCATCCACTATATCTTTGACGGACTCAAGACATCGACCAATAACATCTTCTTCATTTTTTACAATCATACATAAGCTAATGGAAATCACGCTATATTCCTCCTTACCAGTATCTTTGTAGTATATGTAACGCTGACAGTATGGGTTGGATGATTGAACTGAGAGGAGGTTCGTGAGTTTGAAATGTGAAAAGTGTGAAAAGTATTTTTATGGTTTGTCATAAATTTACCTTCCAAGTTTCACCCGAATTTCACAATTGTGAAGTATAGTAAAGGGGCAGAGGTGATAAAGTTGAAAAAATGGGCATTCTTCATTTTTTCGTTACTACAAATTATATGGTTAGCAGGTTGTACTGAAAAATCATATGAACCCATTGAAAGGGATCGGAATTTTATAGCTTCGTTAAACATACAAGAACCATCATTAGATTTTATTGATGAAGATGGCAATGTATTTGCTACTTGGTCATTTGATAAAGCTTATTCTGGGGCAATACTGTTAGGGAATGACCAAATTTTATTGTATGGACACCAATTAAATAATATCGACGTCTATACATTATCGACCGGAGAAAAGCGCTATTCCAAAAAAGTAGAGATCGGTACAACGAATGTGTACTATGATGACAACATTAAGCAATTTTTTATAACGAATAGTAAAACGAATACGGTGACAAGCTTTGATCAAAAGGGAGATGAACTAGTCAGACAACAACTTGGCAATTATCCTATGTCAATGGCATCGTATAAAGATAAACTGTATGTTATTAATTTTAAAGATACAAAATTATCAGTGTTAAACATGAAGGATTTGACCATTGAACAAGAGTGGCCAATTCAAAAATCCGCACATGGCATAGCTATTTTAGAAGAGACACATGAGCTATGGGTAGGTGGGCATGGGGAAGGAAGTAAGCCCAACAGCTCCGTTAAAAAATATGATTTGACTACTGGCCATCTGAACGGAGAGATTGATATGCCTTTAATGCCAGTAGGGTTAAAAAAGACCAAGGATGCCGTTCTTGTTGTAAGTCATGGTCACAATGAGTTGTATGTTGCTGATTTTGATGGCCATATTAAATGGCACCAAGAGGTTGGTGCAAATCCCTTTGTAGTGAACCAGTTTAAAGACTATATTGTTGTCGCTGGTTATGACGATCACACATTGTACTTTATAAAGGGTGATCAGAAGGAAAAAACAGTTGATGTAGGGAAAGGTGCTTTTCAACTGTTAGTAAGGGAGGAACAATGATGACAACTGTGTTAATAGTTGATGATGAGCAGGATATGCGTAATTTAATTGAGATGATGCTAAATAATTCGGATATAGAGACATTTACTGCCGCAAGTGGTACTGAGGCTTATGATGTGATAGTACGTGAAAATATTGATTTAGTATTACTTGATGTGATGATGCCCCATGAAGATGGCTTTGTCGTTTGTCAAAGTATTCGTGCTATGTCCAATGTACCGATTATTTTCCTGACAGCACGTGATGCCAATGAGGACAAGGTGAAAGGTCTTACACTTGGTGGAGATGACTATATTGTTAAGCCTTTTACACATGACGAACTAGTGGCGAGAATTTATGCTGTATTAAGAAGAAGTGGCGCGAATATTACAGAGCTACAGCAAAAGTACGTGATTATTGGTCCTATTAAAATAGACGAAATTGCACGTAAAGTATCTGTTGATGGAAAGAGTATTCCGCTTACCTTAAAGGAATTTGAGCTATTGCACTTATTTATGAAAAATCCGGGAAATGCCTATACGAGAGAGCAATTACTAGAGCGTATTTGGGATATTGATTATGTAGGAGGCACACGCACGGTCGATACACATATTAAAACTTTACGAATTAAGCTTGGAAAGGATGCGGCTGCGCATATTCAAACCGTTTGGGGAGTGGGCTATCGCTTTGATCCTGGCGAATGAAAAAGATTGCCACTCGCATTTGGTTGTTAATTTTTGCATTTTTAATCATTACCGTTGTCTTTATGTATGTTCTCACAAACTTTTTGTATCAACGTTTATATGTACAAGATACAGAAGAGACAATGGTCGAAGTTGGCTTGAAGCTACAGACCATGTATGACAATGGGAAGGTGACGGATGAATTTATTGCAGATATTGAACAATTTAATGATTACTCAAATTTAAATATATTTGCGGTAAGGAATCCACGTGAGTTAAGTGCCTGTGTTCCATTTGATATAGATTATGAGACCCTGATTGGCCCTGAGGAAAGACAGAAATTATTAGCAGGAAAATATGTGCAAAAAATTGGATATGAGCCACGGTTTGATCGACAACTTATTTCCGTAGTTATACCGCTCGTTGATCAAAATCGATTAGAGGGTATCATTTATATTTATTTCCCATTAGCCAAAATTAGTGAGTTAGCTAATAGTGGCGTGATTTTGTTGTTTATTAGTGCTTTCATATTTTTAGTAGTGGCTAGCTATTTGATTTATAAAGGTATCCGGCACATTATGCGACCATTAAACGATTTACAACTTGCAGTGGAACAGATGTCCTATGGGAATTATGAGACACGTGTGCCTGTCAATTCACGAGATGAAATTGGTAAATTATCTAGTACCTTTAATAAAATGGCAGAGGCCATTCAGCAGGAGGATGAAGCACAAAAAACGTTTCTAGCAACCGTTTCGCATGAATTACGCACACCTATAAGCTATGTAAAAGGCTATAGCGAGGCTATGCAAAATGGCATCATTACAGAAAGTCAAAAAGAAGATACCATACAGTTGATCGTCCGTGAGGCGAATCGAATGGAGCGGTTAACAAACGAATTACTTCAACTGGCAAGAACAGAAAATGAACAAACCAATTTAGTTTTATACCCTATTCCACTAGGGGAGACATTGCGAGAGGTTCAAAAAATCCTAACACATCAAGCAGATAAAAAGAACATAACATTACATGTAGATGTAGATGATGCGCTCATTATTGAAGCGGATGAAGTAAAGCTAAAGCAAATCTTTATTAATATTATTGAAAATGCAATTAATTACTCGTATGAAAATTCTAAGGTGGAAATTGTTGCTGTTGAAAAGACTGGCAGTGCACAAATTACAATCAAGGATTATGGAATCGGTATTCCATCCGAGGATTTATCACATGTCACAGAGCGATTTTATCGTGTTAACAAAGCACGGAGTCGTGCAGACGGTGGTAGTGGATTAGGGTTATCCATTGTTGAACAGTTATTAAAGCAGTTACAGGGATCGTTAGAAATTGAAAGTGTTGTTGAAAAAGGCACAACCGTTAAAATCCGGTTGCCATTAATGGAGGATTAAAAGATGAAAAAGTGGTTATTCGCGCTAATTGCAGTGCCTACATTATTAGTAGGATGTGGAGAAAAAAAAGAGGCTTTACCAGAACCAGTTGTACCTCAAATTCCAGAGGTAGAGATTTTAACACCAAAAGAGGTAGTACTCAATGAAACAATTGAGCTGGCGGCACACGTTGAACAAGGTGGAGAAAACGTTGATGATGCTGTAGTAGAATTCGAAGTTTGGGAATCAGGGAAACGTGATGAAGGACAAATGATTGATGGGAAATTAGAAAAAGACGGCGTCTATAAAGCAACGACTACATTCGATCATGACGGTGTTTACTATATGTATGCACATACTACAGCTAATGGTGTTCATAATATGCCAAAGCAGCAAATTATTGCTGGTAGCCCAGATATGACACAGGTTTTACCAGAGGATGAGAAATCTAATAACAGCATGGATAACAATATGATGAATCATGGTAATGGTACGTCAAATGATGCTGATCATGATGACGAAGAAAAAGATGAAAAAAATCATCATTAAATGCTTGCATTTTTTTTAAAATAGGAATATGATAATGACCAGATGACCGAAATGGTTTTCTGGTCATTTTTATTGAAGTGTACATTAGAGGTACATAACCTAACAAGAAAGGATGTTACTAATGGATCGTAGGCAGGAAATTCTTGAAGCAGCTGCAAAATCTTTTACATTGTTTGGCTACAAAGCAACAACGATGGAGCAAGTGGCGAAAATCGCTAATGTCGGTAAAGGTACGATTTATACATTCTTTGCAAATAAAGAAATTTTATTTCAAGAGATTGCTATGTCACTTGTACGAGAGATGAAGGCGGAAGCAGATGCAGTGTTGGATGCATCAGCAAGCTTTATGGATAATGCGCATAATGCTTTAATGAAAATGCTACAGTTCCGTGAAAAACATCTTTTATTTGCAAAGCTAATCGAGGAAGAAAAAGAATTACGAACACCAGCTGTTAAACAGGTGCTACTTCGCATCGAAACAGAAATCTTATCGTATGTTTCAGAGTTAATACAGCGTCGTATTAAAAAAGGTGAAATTAGAGATTGCGATGCAGAACTGGTCGGTTACTTATTGTTAAAGGCATATCTTGCTTTTGTTGTCGATTGGCATGAGTTACACGGTGATGTAATCCCTGAAGAAAAGATTCTTAATCTTTTCAAGGAAACAATCTTTCGAGGTTTGATTCTAACTTGATTCGGTAAAAGACAGATATAAAAGTGTCGAATCAAGTGTCTTTTTGCAAAATTGCCGAGGTTGACTATTTTTTTTGAATGAAAATGACCAAATGACGTTTTCGGTCAAATAGTTTAGGAGTGAGGATATTATATGATTAAAGCTGAGTGGCTGAAGATCTTTAAAACAAGAAAAATGCTTGTTTCAATCATTGCTGTATTATTTATTCCAGTAATGTATGCAGGTATGTTTTTATGGGCGTTTTGGGATCCTTATGCAGGGCTTCCTAATCTCCCAGTAGCTGTAGTTAATGAGGATACTGGTGCTGAGATGGATGGCGTTAAATTAGACTTGGGGGATACCTTAGTTGATAAATTGATAGATAGCGAACAATTTAACTTTATAGAGGTTTCAAAAGATGAAGCTGAAAAAGGCTTAAATAGTCGTGATTATTATATGATTTTAGAAATTCCAACAAATTTCTCTGAGCATGCTACAACATTATTAGATGACAAACCTTCGAAATTAGTGATGAACTACATTCCAAATGAAGGTCTTAACTTCCTTGGTGCTCAAATTGGTGAGACTGCAATGGATCGTGTCCGTGCTGAAGTAAATTCACAAGTATCAGCAACGTATGCTGAAAAATTATTTGATTCCATTGCAACACTTGGAGATGGCTTTACAGAGGCAGCTGATGGCTCGAATAAGTTAGATGAGGGTGCACAAAAAGTAGCAAATGGTGCAAAAGATTTAAAAGGCTATCTAGAGCAATTAGCTTCAAGCACAGTTGAACTGTCGAATGGGACAGATAAACTGACAAAAGGTGCTGGAGATGCTGCGAAAGGTGCGAATGATTTATCAAGCGGTTTAGTCAAACTACAAGATGGTACTGTCCAATTACAACAAGGTGCACAGCAAGCAGCAAATGGTGCAACTAGTCTTGAACAAGGGTTATCACAATATA
The DNA here is from genome assembly GCF_038593415.1 of Lysinibacillus sp. FSL W7-1291. NCBI lineage: Bacteria > Bacillati > Bacillota > Bacilli > Caryophanales > Bacillaceae > Lysinibacillus > Lysinibacillus sp. FSL W7-1291. The sequence continues at coordinate 3,742,678 of NZ_CP151994.1, read as the reverse complement.
CTCAAGGTGTTGCAAAAGTTGGGGCAGGTTTAAACACTTTAAACGATAAACAACAACAAATTAGTGCAGGCGCAGCTTCTATTGCTGAAAATGCAGGTGCATTAAATGGTGCAGCCAACCAATTAACAGCTGGTTCTGCGAAAGTGGAGGCAGGCATTACAGCCTTATCTAGCCAATTACAAACGATGATGGCTTCAATGCCTGAGGAACAAGCAGCAGGATTAAAGCAAACATTAGCAGAGCTGCAAGCTGGTAGTGCTAGCGTGCATAACGGCTTAACATCTTTATCTGCTGGTACAGAAAAATTACAGGCTGGTGCTAATCAAGTAAGCTCTGGTGCAAGTCAAATTGCAGCAGGTCAGGCAGAAGTATTAGCTGGTGCAAACGCATTAACGGCTAAAAGCAATGCTTTAATGGAAGGTGCAAAAGGTCTACAAGCAGGTAATGCGACATTAGCTGCAAAATTAGGTGAACTACATGCAGGTGTGAATACAGCTGTAACAGGTTCAAAAACATTAGCATCTGGATTAAATGAATTAGCAAATGGTACAACAACATTAAATCAAGGTACTTCTACGCTTGCTTCGAAATCTGGTGAGCTAGCACAAGGTTCCGCAACACTTGCAGATGGTTCTACAGAGCTTGCAGATGGTACGACAACGTTATCTAGCAAATTAGGTGAGGCTAGTGAAAAAGCAAATGAGGTCAAAGCAAATCAAGACACATATGATATGGTAGGTAGTCCAGTAGAGGTTGAAAAAGAGTCTGTAAACCATGTTCCAAACTATGGTACAGGTTTTGCACCGTACTTTATTTCTCTTGGCTTATTCGTAGGGGCATTATTAATTTCGATTGTGTTCCCATTTGTTGAACCAGCTATCCGACCAAAAAATGGTGCAGCTTGGTTTACAAGTAAAGTGACTGTATTAGCCGTTGTAGGTTTAGTGCAAACATTACTAACAGTAGGTATTGTAAAATGGGGTCTAGGACTTGAAGTAAATAACATGGGCTACTTTATCATAACGGCATTATTAACAAGCTATGTATTTTTAGCCTTAATTCAAATGCTTGTTTCGATCTTTGGTGATCCAGGACGTTTCATCGCAATTGTTGTGTTAATTTTACAATTAACAACAAGTGCAGGTACGTTCCCACTAGAATTAATTCCATCACCATTACAAGTATTTAACAAGCTTTTACCAATGACATATACGGTTCAAGCATTTAAATCAAGTATTTCAACTGGCGATATGACATTCTTAATGCAAAACTATGGTGTTCTAGCTGGATTCTTAGTAGCATTCTTAGCCATTACATTCGGTTACTTCATGCTACTTCACAATAAACGTTACTCTAAAGTAGCAGAAGAAAACTAATAATACACTTGAAGCACTCATCGACTATTCGGTGAGTGCTTCTTTTGGTAAAAGGATATATAGGCAACTATTGGTTTTCTCTATGAATTGGCGTTTTCCTTGCACGCTAGCCCTATTGGAGTCGCCACTAAATGCACAATATCTCTCTATATAAATAAAAACAAAACCATCAATAGCATAGTTGTGAAAGGTGAAAATAGATTTCCGTTGGCTTTCCTGTGGGCGAGCTGCTTCCTCCGCTACCGCTCCGTTTAGAGGCTCGCCTGTCTCGCTATCCCAGGGGAGTCAAGTAGCCTTCCACGCCAATCTATAAAAATGTTAACTTTTTAGCAAAGGTTCAAGGGAAGATGTTCACTACTCATTTTATAGAGGGGTGTTGTCACTCAGCACATCTCCACATGCTTGATTGGAGCGAACGCAGTGAGTGAAGCAGCTCATCGGACGCCCCCTGAAAAGGACGCTGACGGACGGAAAGTAATCCCTCGCTTGACACCACCTTTTTTCAATAACATAAAACAACAGCTGATATGAGCGTATCAGCTGTTGTTTTTGTAAGTGTAAGAGATTTAATTAAGGGTTCATCAAAATATGATGAAGTGTGTCATGATTGCTACGTGTGGGGCACGTATATGACAAATTACAGTATAGGCAAATGCTTATAGGTGGTTACATTTTTCACAAGTGTTGCTGTAGCATTCGCTTTGTTCTTCCATTTTTTCACCGCACTCAGTACATTGCTTTGCAGGTAAATTCTTGAAAAATTCAACTACGTTTTCTAACATTGTGGACTCCTCCTTTAAGTTCATCTGTACTATTACTGTTTTGATATTTCCTAGTGTATTATAACAGATGCTTTTCGTCAACACAAAATGCCTAATTTACGTTAAAATAAATATGGATAGTTTGTGAAGGAGGAAACGTGAACTATGATTTTCGTTGATAATAAAGGGATCCATGATCCACGTATTAACCTTGCTATTGAGGAGTATTTATTAAAAACAATGGACGTTGAGAAAGAGCCAGTGCTTCTTTTTTATATTAACCAACCGTCCATTATTATCGGTAAAAACCAAAATACAGTTGAAGAAATCAATACAGACTACGTAGAGGACAATGGCATTATTGTTGTGCGTCGTTTATCAGGTGGTGGTGCTGTCTATCATGATTTAGGGAATCTTAACTTCAGCTTTATTACAAATGATGATGGTAATAGCTTTATGAATTATAAAAAATTCACACAGCCAGTAGTAGATGCTCTAGCTAAAATGGGTGTCAATGCTGAGCTTTCAGGGCGTAATGATATTCTAGCAGAAGGGCGAAAGGTTTCTGGAAATGCTCAGTTCTCTACAAAAGGACGTATGTTCAGTCACGGCACATTAATGTTTGATACAGAAATTGATGCAGTAGTGTCAGCTTTGAAAGTCAAAAAAGATAAGATTGAATCAAAAGGTATCAAATCCATCCGTTCACGAGTAGCAAATATTTCGGAGTTTTTAAAAGAACAAATGACAGTAGAAGAATTCCGTCTTGAAGTTTTGAAATCCATTTTCGGTGGGGAAGAAAATATTCGCTATTATGAGTTAACAGAGGAAGATTGGGCAAATATACACAAGTTATCCGCAGAGCGTTATCAAACATGGGAGTGGAATTTTGGGAAATCACCACGCTTTAATATTCAAAAAACACATCGTTTCCCAACAGGTGGCATTGATATCCGCCTAGAAGTTAATCATGGTGTGATTGAAGAGGCACATATTTTTGGTGACTTCTTTGGTGTAGGGGATATGGCTGATATAGAACAGCTTTTAGTTGGGACAAACTATGATAGAGCTGCCATTGCTAAGGCATTAGCAGATATCGATATTCCTACATATTTTGGTGGAATTTCAACTGAGGACTTTTTACAATTAATTTATTAAGGAAAATACGGTTTCGTGTAATGTTTTAGCCTAAAGGTTCGCTGACAATTATGTCGTCGAACCTTTTTTTGATACAATATAGAAAGAAAGGAGTGTTGATATGGAAAAGCATCGAATATTCATAGTAGAAGATGATGTCAAGATTGCATCATTACTAGCGGAAACGCTTAGAAAATATCAATACGAAGTTGCAACAATCCAAGAATTTGATCATCTCATCGAAGAATTTACAGCATTTAATCCACATATGGTGCTGCTTGATATAAATTTACCTGCTTATGACGGCTATTATTGGTGTCGCCAGCTACGCCAGCTTACAACATGCCCGATTATTTTCATTTCTGCTCGCTCTGGAGAAATGGACCAAATTTTTGCGCTTGAAAATGGGGGCGACGATTTCATTACAAAGCCATTTAACTATGAAATTGTTTTGGCTAAAATCCGTAGTCATCTACGCCGTACATATGGTGAGTATGCAGCAAGGCAAGAGGAACGGACAATCAAGCAAGGACAGCTTGTACTTCATTTAGAAAGAATGGAGCTACATAAAAATGATTTAGAAATTCCACTTCAGAAAAAAGAATGCATCATTTTAGAGCTGCTTATGGGAAATGCACCGAAAGTCGTGACGCGTGAACAGCTACTAGAGGAGCTCTGGGACGATCAGGCATTTGTCGATGAGAACACGTTGAATGTTAATATGACGCGCGTACGAAAAAAGTTAGCAGATTATCACATAGCATCAACAATTGAAACCGTACGTGGTGCGGGCTATCGGTTCATATTAAGCGCAGGTGAGCTATAGTGGGCTGGAAATTATTCTTACGTGACTATGCATCATTTATTGTGTTCCAGCTCTTATTAGTTGGCTTCATTATGGTCATTTATATGCTAGATGGCTTTCGAAATATTGATACGGCTATTTATTCCTTCTGTATTAGCCTTGTCCTATTAGCTTCATTTTTACTTGTGCGTTATTTAATGCGCCAACGTTATTTGATGAAAATCACTCATCTCCCAACAGCAATGGAGGATGTGCTACAAAAAAACGCAAAAACGCCAGAAGCTATGCAAACCGAAAAGTACATGCACGAGTTGTATCGCCTTTATCAGCATGAGCTGCATGCGCTATATGCAAGTCAAAAAAGACATGATCAGTTTATGAACCAATGGGTGCATCAAATGAAAACACCTATTTCAGTCATTGAATTATTATTACAGGATGACCGACCTCTTGATAAAAAGAACGTACAGGAGGAAATTGATCGTTTACGTAGAGGCTTGGACATGGTGCTTGTTAATGCACGTTTAGAAAATTTTGAGGATGATATGCAAGTGGAACAGGTTGCGTTGAAAGCAATTGTCACTGCAACTGTTAATGAAAATAAACGTTTATTTATTACGAAAAGAGTTTTCCCAGAAATTCATATTGAGGATGATCTTATTGTTGCCAGTGATTCGAAATGGCTTCGCTTCATTCTTGGCCAATTTATTACAAATGCGGTGAAATACACGTTTGAAAGCAATAAAAAAATTGTGATTTCTGCCATTGAAAAGGATGACTATGTACAGCTAGCCATTTGCGATGAGGGAATTGGGATTCCAGCTTCTGATCTTTCACGTGTTACGAAAGCCTTTTTTACTGGTGAAAATGGGCGGAAAACAGGAGAATCTACTGGGATGGGCCTTTATTTAGCCAAAGAAATCTGTGAAAAGCTAGGACATGAATTGGCTATTACATCAGAGGTAGGAAAAGGGACAATTGTGACAGTGACATTTACAAATTAGGGGGCGCTAGGATGGGAGAAGTACGTATAGAAGATTGGGTATTAACTATTGATAAGGAGAAAACAAAAGCTCTTTATATGACACAAATGCAAGAGGGGGATCATTTTGCTTATCAAAATTTCTTGAAGGCAAATGAGAGGCTCGATGAAGAACTATTGCATTTTTCAAATAAGCTTGGGTTAAACTTACAGCAACCTACATTATTGAATGCATTTCCTATCGAAGGTCAACAGATGATGTACAGTGGGTATTATACTGTGTGCGGTGAGATCCTAGAGGGAGAAATAGATGCTTGGGATGTGATTGTTGGGGAGCATTGCTTTAGTTTAGTAGAGGAAGAGTCCGTTCTGACATTAACAGAGCCTCATTTTCAAATCGGCTTTGAGGTCGTATTACAGTGGCTTTTACCACAATCCTTAGAATTAATGAAGAAATAAGGTGAATGACGTATGCCTATTTTACAAATTAAAGATGTGACAAAAGTATATGAAGGTAAAGTGACACATAGGGCATTAAATCAGTTGAGCTTTGATGTAGAAGAAGGGGAGTTTTTAGCTGTTATGGGACCTTCCGGAAGTGGCAAAACGACCTTGCTGAATATTATCTCGACAATTGATGAGCCTACTAGCGGTGAAATCATACTGGATGGCATGAATCCACATAAATTAAATGCAACTGAGCTTGCTTACTTCAGAAGAAGACAGCTCGGTTTTGTGTTTCAGGATTTCAATCTTTTGCACATGCTAACGGTCGAGGAAAATATCGTGCTGCCACTAACATTAGACCAACAGCCTTTAGAAGTAATGGAGGAACGTCTAGCTAGTATTGTAGAAAAGCTCGACTTAACTTCTTTCCTTCATAGACGTCCAAATGAAATATCTGGTGGACAGGCACAAAGAACGGCTATTGGTCGAGCACTTATCCATAATCCGAGTCTGATTTTAGCGGATGAGCCTACGGGTAATTTAGATTCGAATTCTTCACGTGATGTGCTCGAACTGCTAACAAAAGTCAATCAGGATAAACAAACGACGATTGTAATGGTCACACATGATCCGATTGCAGCTAGCTATTGTGATCGGGTGTTGTTCATTAAAGACGGTGAATTTTTCAATGAAATTTATCGAGATGATCGTCGTCAAATGTTTTTCCAACGTATATTAAATGTTTTGAGCTTACTAGGAGGAGGGCAAGTAGGTGACCTTTCGACAATTCGCTTACCGTAATGTCGTGCGGAACAGCCGGATATATGGTGCCTTTTTCATGGCAAGCTTTTTTTCTGTGGCTGTATTTTTTATCTATTCAATGCTAATGTTTCATCCTGATATTGAGCGCGGGATATTAGGAGAGGTATCACTTATCGGGATGGTGGGTGCTGAAATTGTTCTCGTCCTCTTTACATTATTCTTTTTGTATTATTCCATGAGTGCCTTTTTAGAGGCAAGATCCCATGAATTCGCCATTTTATTGCATTTAGGAATGGAAAAGCGCCAGATGAATAGACTTGTCTTTTTAGAGACAATGATTATTGGGTCAGGCTCTATTATTGTAGGTATCGTGTTTGGCTTCTCGTTTTCAAAATTCTTTTTTATGATCGTACGAGAAATTTTGCATTTAGATGAATTACCATTATATGTTTCCTGGCAGCCGTTTTTACTAACAATTGGTGTTTTTACAAGTGCGTTTGTCGTCATTTCATTTATTAGTGTGTATTTTACACGAGAGAGAAAATTACGAGATCTTATTAAAGGCAGTGATTATGTAAATAGCTTAACAACCTATTCCAAAATCCGAGCTATTTACGGTATTGCTTTAATTTTAACGACGTATATTTTAGCGTTTGTTGTAGGACATACGGCATTCATCTGGCTAACTTTATTAATACCATTTTCAGCAACATTCGGCACATATTATTTTTTCAGTGATTCCGTCCCGTGCTTTTTAGATTTAGCACGTGGAAAACGCAAGTTTCATTGGCAACGTTACCGTCTTCTCTCACTAGCTGAACAAACCCATATTATGATGGATAATGTGAAAATGTTTTTCGTTGTTACGATGGTATCAACACTTGCCTTTTTGTCTGTGGGCGTTTTAGCTACTATGTCCTCCTATACAACTCAATATGATCGCTTAAATCCATTAGGGCTGGTTTATAAAGGAGATGTGGATAATCCATTTGAGCGAGAGCATATCAATTCATTGCGACTGCAATTAGAGGAGAAAGGTTTATCTTATCAGCTGTCCCGTTTTATTGTAGTGAAGCAAACCTCTTCTTTCACTCGAAATGAAGTGGAGGTATTTCGAGAGTCCGATATGAATGTTTTGCTTTCTTCGTATAGTTATCCATTACTGAACCTGGGAGCTGGTGAGGCAGTATTTATCCCTTATTCAGAGGATTCGTTAAAAAAATTAAAAAATAGAATTGTGCACACCGTTTTAGAAGAGAATAATATTCCGATTACCATCGATAGTGTCTATCCAAAAATAGTGTTTCCAGGTTCAATTGTAAGTGTCAATTCAATTGTCATTAGTGATGAGGACTTCGCAAAGCTGATTCATCCGATCTCTGATCAAGATATTATTCAACCTAGTTATCATCTATTTACATTCGTTATACCACAATGGATGGAAACAAAAGATATCGGGAGGGCTATAGACCATCTAGAATCCAATTTATATTTTCTTAAAAAGGATAAATTTAGTCCATTTTACTTTGAAAATGCAGGATTAAATTATTCTTATATACTAGCTACCTACTCATTATTTACTTTAGTGGGTGTATTGGTTGCCACTGTATTTTTACTTGCGGCTGGGAGCTTTATCTATTTTAAATTGCATACATCACTTGAACGTGAAAAGCGTAAATTTGATGTGTTAAAGCGTATGGGCTTAACTGATGCGGAGCTGAAAAAGCTTGTTAATCGTCATTTATTTCCTCAATTCTTTTTGCCTTGGGGTGTTGCAATGATGCATAGTGCCTTTGCTTTTCTAATGGTACAAGGTATTTTGAGAGACATAGCAAATATTTCGATTGTAAAAGAAGTATTCTTTGCTTTTGGCTTCTTTGTGTTAATACAAGTAGTCTACTTTTATTTAATTCGTTGGCGTTACATCTCACATATCCGCTCATGATGTCTTTGTTTAAAAGAGAAAAAAATGAATTATTTAACGTAATTTATGACATGAAATAAAAAGATTCATTGTCTTTTAGATACATTTCTTATATAATATTACTGAATAACGATTCATTTTATACGATAAGGGGATGGTGTAATTGAATTTAGTTTCACGTGTTCGCCAACAGGCAACAGAGCAGCCGGAAAAAGTTGCGTATCATTTTATGGGGAAAGATACAACTTACGGGGAATTTGAGCATACAGTTGGTCGTTTTGCAAAGGGATTACAAGATTTAGGTGTTGAAAAAGGGGACCATGTGGCGTTTTTACTCGGCAATACGCCACACTATTTAATTGCCTTGTATGCAACAATGCGTTTAGGGGCAACAGCAATACCAGTTAACCCAATCTATACACCAGATGAAATTTCTTATATTTTGCATAACGGGGATGTAAAAGCAGTCATTGCACTCGACGCTTTGCTTCCATTAGTTGAAAAGGGTGTACGAGCATTTCCACAAGTAAGCACATTTATAGTTTGTGAAACCACGCCAGATATAGCGGAAAAAATGGCAGCGTTATCACCGCAAGCACAAGAAAAAACGCATTTATTTACACAGGTCATTGCCACTGCTGCTGAATCTTTAGAGCCTGTGGAAGTTGCAGATAATGACAATGCTATTATTTTATACACTTCAGGAACTACAGGTAGTCCAAAGGGTGCTATGCTGACACATGGCAATGTGTATTCAAATGCTCGTGATGTTGCCCATTATTTAGGAATCAAGGCAGATGATCGCGTCATTGCTACATTACCAGTGTTTCATGTATTTGCCTTAACCGTTGTGGTCAATGCGCCTTTATTAAGCGGAGCAACAGTTTTACTTACACCTCGCTTTAGCCCTACTGAAATTTTTGCTTTAGCGAGAGAGCAAAAAGCAACGGTATTTGCTGGTGTTCCAACCATGTATAATTTCTTGTATCAATTACCTGAAGGTGATCCTGAAGATTTCTCGACAATACGTTTGGCCATTTCAGGTGGGGCATCTTTACCTGTTGCACTCTTACATAATTTCGAACAGAAATTTAATGTGCGTGTGTCAGAGGGATACGGCTTATCGGAAGCTTCGCCTGTTACATGCTTTAATCCACTTGATCGTGATCGAAAAGCTGGCTCTATCGGTACATCGATAAGCAATGTGGAGAATAGAGTGGTTGATGTGAACGGTCAGGAAGTACCTGTTGGCGAAGTTGGCGAGCTGATTGTACGTGGCCCTAATGTGATGAAGGGTTACTATAAAATGCCTGAAGAAACGGCCATGGCCATTCGCGACGGCTGGCTCTATACAGGGGATTTAGCTAGGGTAGATGAAGAAGGCTATTTTTACATTGTCGATCGCAAAAAAGATATGATTATTGTAGGTGGCTTTAATGTTTATCCTCGTGAGGTTGAGGAAGTGCTGTTTGCCCATAATAATATTGTAGAGGCGGCGGTGGTAGGCTTTCCAGATCCTAACTTAGGGGAAGCTGTACATGCATATGTTGTGTTAAAAGAAGTAGCAGCCACTACGACAGAAGATCTGCTATCTTATTGTGCCAAGCATATGGTGAAATACAAGGTGCCAAAGATGATTGAGATACTGGATGAACTTCCGAAAAACACGACAGGGAAAATATTACGACGTTCATTAAAAGAAAAAGTTTAAACGAGTATAGCTACTATTGAAAAATGGTAGCTTTTTTTTATGTACATTATTCGTATAATAGTAAAATCAGTTGAGAGTAGTTGTCTGTAAGTGATAAAATCAAACATGTGAAATCTTCTACATACTTTTCAAGAGCTTGTCATATAGTGAGGAAGTAATGTAAAAAGACGTACAAAACTGGAACCCTTTGATGTGAAGCTACGTCAAAGCTTTTAGGTAAAAATACTATTGAAAGAGAGCATACAAAAACATGTTAGAACTCATTAAGGAGTTAATAAGCTTTATTGTGCATATCGATGTGCATTTAGAAGAAATTATTCGTGATTTTGGCAATTGGAGTTATCTGATTTTATTTGCGATTGTTTTTGTAGAGACAGGCGTTGTCATTTTCCCATTCCTACCTGGTGATTCATTGCTATTTGCAAGTGGAACATTAGCAGCTGCAATGGGTGCCTTTGATATGTGGATTTTAATTCCTGTATTTTTAGCAGCAGCTATTTTAGGAGATACGATGAACTATCATATTGGTCATAAGGTAGGAACATCAATCCCTCCAAAGAGCCTCCTCGGAAGAGTTGTTAAAAAAGAACGTATGGAGGCAGCTGAAAAATTCTTTAATACACATGGTGGGAAAACGATTGTTATAGCTCGTTTCATGCCATTTATTCGTACATTTATCCCGTTTGTGGCGGGTGCAAGTAAAATGAAATATAGCTATTTCTTATTTTATAATATCTTTGGTGCAATATTATGGGTATTCAGCTGTACATTACTAGGTTATTTCTTTGGTAATATTCCTATTATTAAAGATAACTTCTCGGTTGTCCTTATTTTGATTATCTTTATATCAGTTGTGCCTGCAGTTATTGGTGCTATCAAATCTAGAGTAGGTAAATAATGAGGACAGTCCTAAAGTGGTCAATGGATCATCACTAGGACTGTCCTTTCTTGTGTTATATGTCTAATAGTGACCATACTAAATTAGTGTGAAGTATAAACAACAGGTCGTAAAAATGATATACTATATATTACTAGAATATGAAGAAATGGGGGCAGCGAAATGGAAGTATTTATTGGCAGACAGCCTATTTTTAATCTTCATGAGCAGGTAGTTGCTTATGAATTATTATATCGTGGCAAAAACGTCAATGCCTTTCCAATGGTCGATTCAGATGCAGCAACGATTGACGTACTTGTGAACTCATTTCTTTCAATTGGTTTTGAAGAGGTAACAAAAGGTAAACCGGGTTTTGTTAATTTTACTGAAAACTTATTGATGAGCTCCATTCATGAATTTTTAAATCCTTCACAGGTTGTGATTGAGATACTAGAAGATGTTCCACTTACTCCTCAGTTAGTGGAACGTGTAATTGAGCTAAAAAAACATGGGTTCCAAATTGCTTTAGACGATTTTATTATGGATGAGCATGTGGAAATTTATGATGAATTATTTGAGCAGATTGATTATATTAAGGTTGATTTTTTAGCATCATCTATCGTTAAACGAATGGAAATTGAAGTTAAAGTAAAGGATAAGTTTCCAAACATTCAATTACTCGCTGAGAAAGTAGAAACGCGTCATCAGTTTGAAGTAGCTAAATCTTCTGGCTATGTGTTATTTCAAGGTTATTTTTTTGAACAACCTCAAATAATACGAGCAACAGACATTCCAGCGAATACAATTCAATATATTCACATCATCTCTTTATTAAAAGAAGAAGAGCCAAATATCCAATTATTAGCGGAAAATATCGAACGTGATATTTCATTGACGTATAAATTATTACAAATGATTAATAATTCATCTAAACGATCTAAATCGAAGGTACGCTCCATTAAACAAGCCATTGTGTTACTGGGCGTATCAAATTTACGAAAATGGATCTATTTATTGGCCATGCGAGAAATCGATATAGACGCCAATTCTGATCTTTTTAAAGAAGTGCTGTGTACATCTTTATTCCGAGCAAAGGTTTGTGAAAAGCTAGCGAAGCTTTCTTACAAAAAGAATTTCTCAGAATATTTCTTAGTAGGCATGTTTTCACTCATTGATACGTTGCTTCAAAGACCTATAGAGGTCATTTTACAACAATTACCGTTCTCAGAGGATATTACGAGCACCATTTTGGGCATTGAAACGGATATGACACCCTATCTAGAGTTTAGTATCGCACTAGGGAAGTTAGATTGGCCACGTCTAGAAGAGCTAGCGACACAGTTGAATATTCCACTAGTTGATATTGATCATTTATATTATGAAGCCATGGAATGGGCTGAAAAATCATTTTAAACTGTGCAAAAGCTATCTTAACGTTTCATTTAAGATAGCTTTTTTTATATTTCCACAATGGCATATTCCCTTCATCAAGATGAAGTTCTCAATATGAAGAGTATTTGCTATAATCATCTCGTCTTTAAAAAATTCTGATAGTTGAAGTGGGCGTGGGGAAATGAGACATGATGTGAGAGATAACATTGTGGAGTATGTGTATGTGATTGTTGGAGCGGCAGTAATTGCTATTGGTTTTAATGTTTTTTTATTACCAAATCAAGTCGCTTCAGGTGGGGTAAGTGGCATTAGTACGATTTTGCATGGTTTGTTTGGATGGAATCCGGGAATTGTTCAATATGCATTTAATGTACCATTATTTATTGCTGGTGTATTATTGCTAGGCAAAAAATTTGGGATTAAATCATTTATCGGTACCATTACGTTACCTTTTATTGTCTTGTTAACGAATAGCTGGGAGCCTTGGACTGATAATGCTTTACTGGGAGCTCTTTTTGGTGGAATTGTTGTTGGCTTAGGAATAGGACTGGTCTTTAAAGGGAATGCTTCAACTGGTGGCACTGATTTACTAGCGCAAATCATAACGAAGTTTACTGGGTTGTCGCTTGGAACAAGTGTACTGTTAATTGATGGAATCATCGCAATTAGTGCAGCAGTTGTTTTTGATTTAGAAAAAGGTTTGTATGCTCTGATTGGACTTTATGTTACAACAAAAACGATTGATATCATTCAGTTAGGTTTTAGCCAATCTAAAATGGTCTATATTATTACATTGAAACAAGATGAGGTAAGAGAAGCCATTTATGCTGAAATCAATCGTGGTATAACTAAGTTACCAGCAATCGGTGGCTATACAGGAGAAGCACGACCAGTTCTCATGGTTGTTGTTTATCAAACAGAATTCACAAAGCTGAAACAACTCATTAAAAGCGTTGACCCATCAGCGTTTGTCATCGTTTCTGATGCTTATGAGGTATTAGGAGAAGGTTTCAAACGTGCATAATTTTGGTATAATGGCGGCGTAAGGTATTTATTATGAGGAGGGGTACTAATGAAAAAAGCAATGTTAACATTAGTGTTCGGATCAGCAATCTTCTTAGCTGCATGTGGTGGCGGAGATAAAACTGCAAGTAATAATGAAGGTGCTACAGAGCCAGATGGTGAAGCGATTGCCATGAAATCTTGTGTTTCTTGCCATGGTGGCGAGTTACAAGGTGCAAGTGGTCCAGCATTAAATGACGTAGGTGCTCGTTTATCTGAATCAGAAATTTTAGATATTATCAATAACGGTAAAAACGGTATGCCTCCAGGGGTTGTAAAAGGGGCAGATGCTGAGGCAGTAGCCAAATGGTTGGCAACTCAAAAATAGTATTTATAAAACTAGCGGGCTGGAGAGCCGCTAGTTTTTTTATGGAGGTAAACGCTGTGTTGAGAGTAAATACATTCCTTTTAGACATAGACATGCTAAAATAAGAAGAACCTTATCCATTGATTGGAGGCTTTTTCATTGGTCGTAGTATTAACAAGAGATGTTATGGAGAAATTTAAGTTAGAGTTATTAGCTGGCGAAGAAGGAATTGGAAGAACGATCGTCACTAGTGATATTTCAAGACCAGGACTTGAAATGGCAGGATACTTTACACATTATCCGGCAAATCGCGTCCAATTGCTTGGCAAAACGGAACTGTCTTTTTTCGAAATGCTGCCAGCAGATGTCAAGCTTGAGCGTATGCGTTTACTTTGTTCGCAAGATACACCTGCTATTATTATTTCTCGAGATTTAGAAGTCCCTGAGGAGCTGATTCAGGCTTCCAACGAAAAGCATGTTCCTGTCTTTAAAACACATATGACGACAACCAAATTTTCGAGTAGATTAACAAACTATTTAGAGGGACGCTTAGCACCAATGACAGCAGCGCATGGCGTGCTTGTCGATGTGTATGGAATTGGTGTGCTTATTATTGGTAAAAGTGGCGTTGGGAAGAGTGAAACAGCACTTGAGCTTGTTAAAAAGGGTCATCGTTTAGTAGCGGACGATTGTGTAGAAATTCGTCAAGAATCAGAAAACCTTTTAATTGGTAGTCCCCCACCTTTACTAGAGCATTTATTGGAAATACGCGGAATCGGCATTATTGACATTATGACGCTATTTGGTGCAAGTGCAGTGCGTCCGTATAAACGGATTACACTCATTATTGAGCTGGAAATTTGGGACCCGCAAAAAGTTTATGATCGATTAGGCTTAGAAGAAGAGAAAATGAAAATAATTGATACGGAACTAACCAAACTAACGATTCCTGTAAGACCAGGACGGAATGTTTCCGTTATTATTGAAGTGGCTGCGATGAATTACCGCTTAAAGAGAATGGGCGTAAACGCAGCAGAGGAGTTTTCAAGACGTTTAGATGAAGTAATTTCATCTAATGATGAGTTAGATGATTAAACAGTTGTGAACTAAATTATGTGAATGACATATTGAGAGGAGCAGAAGATGGATTTACTACTATTACAGATTGACCCGATTGCCTTTCATTTAGGGCCTATTCCGGTTCGTTGGTATGGATTGTTAATTGTGTCGGGAATCATTTTAGCATATATTGTCGGGCAGAGAGAGGCCGTTAAGCGGGGATTGCCTGAAGACTTCCTGGCAGATTTATTGTTATGGGCAGTTCCTATATCCATCATCTGTGCACGTATTTACTATGTGACCATGCGATGGGATTACTATAGTGAAAATCCAGGTAAAATCATTGAGATTTGGAATGGCGGTATTGCCATCCATGGTGCACTTATTGGAGCATTTGTCACAGCTTACATATTTACTCGTATAAAAAATGTAAGCTTTTTACGAGTAGCAGATATTGCAGCACCTAGTATTTTAATTGGACAAATTATTGGTCGATGGGGCAACTTTATGAACCAAGAGGCTTATGGTGGGGAAGTATCAAAAGCCTTTTTAGAAAATCTAATGCTACCAGATTGGATTATCAATCAAATGTATATCGAAGAATTAGGTTCTTATGTACATCCGACATTTTTATATGAATCCGTTTGGAACCTGATTGGGCTTATCATTTTATTAGTCTTACGTAAAGTAAACTTAAATCGTGGGGAAATTTTCTTTAGCTATCTAGTTTGGTATTCTATTGGTCGCTTCTATATCGAAGGTATGCGTACAGATAGTCTCTACCTAGTAGGCGATTTACGCTCAGCACAGGTAGTGTCCATTATTGGTATTGTAGTTGGACTAGGTGCCATTATTTATCGCAGAATAAAGGTAAAGCCAGCCGTAAAATACTTGGATAATAAATAAGGGGATGTAAAATATGGCTGTTAAAGCACTATTGTTTGATTTTGATGGCACGTTACTTAATACGAATGATTTAATCATTCAAACATTTATGCATGTATTAAATGAGCGATTTCCCGGGCAATATTCGCCAAAAGATTGCTTGAAATTCATTGGTCCATCACTCAAACAGACATTTAATGACATTGCACCAGATGAAGAGGAAGCTTTGATCGCAAATTATCGCGCTTGGAATATAGAGCATCATGATGAACTAGTTAGCGAATATCCTGATGTTGTGTCAACACTAGAGCAATTAAAAGCACAGGGTATTCGATTGGCTATCGTTTCAACAAAACGTAATGAGACTATTGATCGTGGGCTTTCTATTATGGGTGCGACACATTTATTTGATGTGCGTATTGGCACAGATGATGTAAAAAATGTGAAGCCTGACCCAGAGCCAGTACTACTTGCTTTACAACGTTTAGGAATAGACAAAGAAGATGCCATTATGATTGGTGATAATTCGCACGATATTGAAGCAGGGCATCGTGCAGGTGTAAGAGCAGCAGGTGTTGCTTGGGCAATTAAAGGTGAGGCATACTTACAGCAATATCAACCAGAATATATGCTACAGCATATGACAGATTTATTGGATATTGTGAAAGAGGGGTAAGGGCAGATGGCGCGTAAAACAGAACGTTATCGTGTCGAAGGAGCCAATTCGCTTTGGAATATATATGACACGGTGTCCTTTTGGAAGGTGATGAAGTGTTTCATTGTCATTCAAATTGGACGCTTCACACCATTTTTACGTGTGAAAAACTGGCTTTATCGTACATTTTTAAACATGACTATTGGCGAGCGAACTTCATTAGCCTTAATGGTCATGCCAGATACCATGTTTCCCGAACGTATTTTCATTGGTGAAAATACAGTGATTGGTTTTAATACGACAATTTTAGCGCATGAGTATTTAATAGAGGAATATCGCTTAGGTGATGTTTATATTGGAAATGAAGTAATGATTGGCGCAAATTCAACGATTCTACCAGGTGTAACAATCGGAGACGGTGCCATTGTTTCAGCCGCCACCCTTGTACATAAGGATGTGCCGGCAGGGTGTTTGGCAGGGGGCAATCCTATGCGAATTATTTATACGGCTGAACAAATGGCTGAGCGTAAGCGCAATGAGGTTGTAGAATGGTGTACACCAAAAAAATAATAAAAACTCACGTTGTATGACTACATACTTCGTGAGTTTTTTCATATTAAAAAGCTACTCCGGTTTTGGAGTAGCTTTTAATATTTATGCAAGCGCTGCGTCATAGTCTGATTTGAATTCACAATTGTCGTGATCACCTAAGCAAGTTGATTCAACAAAGGTTGATTTAATTGCAGTCCCATCTATGTCTTCTGTTGTATGAAGTGTTACTTTGTCGCCAGGGTAAAACTCACCTTTACAAATACTTACGATCATTTGCTCACTTAGTTGTACGAATGGACATGCCATAATAAATCCCTCCAATGTGTAGTTTATATGGTGTTTTTTGTTATTAATGCTATTCTATATTAAGCTTTTAAAAAAGTAAAAGAAAAAATAGAATGAGAGTAATAATCAATAAAAGTATTGATATTAAGGTATTCTTATTGATAATGAGATTGAGAATCATTTTTAATATTTCATCCAATAATATTATATCTATATAATATATGCGTGACTGTATTGAGAATAGGTTGTTGATAAAACTTAATTTTTTCCAACAATTGTATAAGAGAGAATCATTCTCAATTTTTTAGTGAATACTTTAGTTGATTTATAATCATCATGTCACATTTTAGACATATTCTCATTCTCAGTAAAACATTTTGTCAAAATTTAAGAGAAATGATGTCTTGTTTTTATACCGTTGTTCACTAAGTAATAGGTATAATTAACAGAATAATAAGTATTTAAAGATTTCGTTAATTAAAGAAGAAAAGTTGACTGCTTAAAAGAAATAAGTTAGAATTCTTTCATAATCTAATTCTCTAACACTCTAGTGAATTAAAGTGAAATGTAAGGAAGTGTTCATATGTCGTCGATAAAAATGTTTGAAAAACCACTTGGAATGCGCGATACATTTCCGCAAATCTATGAGAAGGTTGAAGCCGTTAGGCATGCTGGCAGAGACTTTTTATATAAAAGGGGTTATGAGTTCATTAAAACACCCGCTGTAGAGTATTTCGATACAGTGGGGAAAGCTTCAGCTATTGCTGATGCTCATTTATTTAAGCTAGTGGATAGCCAAGGAAATACATTAGTATTACGACCTGATATGACAACACCGATTGCTCGAGTAGCTACATCGAAATTATTAAAAGAAATGATTCCTTTACGTCTTGCTTATTTCGCAAGTGTTTTTCGAGCTCAAGAAACGGAAGGTGGAAGACCAGCGGAGTTCGATCAAATGGGGATTGAGTTAATAGGGGATCAATCTGTATTTGCCGATGCAGAAGTTATTGTGACAGCAATGGAGCTATTAAAACATTTTAAATTAGAAGAGTTTAAAGTCACGATTGGTCATGCGGGTATACTAAATTGCATTTTACAAGATTACACAGAGAGTATTGAACAGCAAGCAACACTTCGAACATTGTTGGTTCAACGAAATTATGTAGGATTTGAAGAAGCAGTAGAATCATTTGATCTACCCAAAGCTAAATCTGATGCCCTCCTACAATTTATTGGGGAGGCAATGAATGTTAAAGACATCCGGGATATTGAAAAATATGTGCGTAAAAATGATGCATTAGAATACATGCAACAACTTGCTCAACTGCTGGAATTGGCTGACTTAGCTGAGTATATAGCTTTTGATTTCACCCTTTCGAGTCATATGAGTTATTACACTGGCATGCTTTTTGAAGTTTTTGCGGTAGGAAGTGGCTTTCCGTTAGGAAATGGTGGACGCTATGATGGTTTATTAGAAGTATTTGGCTCAAAAGTTGGTGCAACAGGTTTTAGTATTCGAGTTGATCGTTTATTAGAAACCTTCAATAGCCAGTCAGAGAAACGACAGGAAGCAACAGTTGTGCTTTTTGAAGAAGAACAATTCGAGGCAGCATTACTAAAGGTGAAAACATTACGGGCAGCAGGAAAATTAGCTACTTTACAGTTGCGTAGTAGCCTAGTTGATGAGGCAGCCTTTTTAGCATACTTTACAGAAGTGGTGGTTGTTGGACAGGGGGAAGTAGGCGGTGAATGAATTAACAATTGCAATGCCAAAGGGACGGATCTTTGAAGAGGCATATCAAATGCTGTTAGAGGCAGGTTTTAATTTACCAGAAGAGGTAGAAATGTCACGTAAATTAATGATTGAGATACCAGAGGAAAAAATTCGCTTTATTTTATCCAAGCCAATGGATGTCCCTGTCTATGTTGAACATGGTGTTGCTGATATTGGCATTGCTGGGAAGGATGTTTTGTTAGAACAACAGCGTGAAGTGCATGAGTTATTAGATTTAAAAATTAGTCATTGCTATATCGCATCTGCGGGATTACCGAACACACCAATGAATGAAATTGCGCCTAGAATCGCTACGAAATATCCGAATATCGCAATGAAGTACTACAAGGGCATTGGAGAGCAGGTTGAAATCATCGAGCTGAACGGTTCTATTGAATTAGCACCAATGATTGGTTTAGCTGATCGCATTGTCGATATCGTTTCAACAGGGCGTACCTTAAAAGAAAATGGCTTAGTAGAATATGAGTTTATTACAGCTGTTTCATCACGATTAATTGCAAATCCCGTAAGTTATCGTATGAAGGGTGAGCGTATTATTGATCTTGTGAAGCGATTAAAGAAATGTGTAAATGAGCAAAAAAGGAATCATATTTAGCTACATATGAAGGACTAAAGGGGATTAATCCTATGAAAATAACAAAGCTTGAAAAAGGCATTTCCTTAAAAAGACCACTTGAAGGGGGAAATGAGGAACAATTAAAAGTTGTGCGACAAGTGCTAGCAGATGTTAGGACACAAGGAGATATAGCGCTCCGTACTTATACTGAAAAATGGGACGGCTATGCCCCTGAGAGCTTACGTGTTACAGGGGCAGAAATCGAGGAAGCAGTAAATACGCTAGACCAGCAACTTCATAAGGATTTAGCAGAAGCAGCCGAAAATATTCGTCTGTATCACGAGCAACAAATACGTTCAGGCTATCGCTTAGAGCTAGGACAAGGTTCTTGGCTAGGTCAACGCGTAACAGCACTAGACGCAGTAGGATTGTATGTTCCAGGTGGTACAGCAGCATATCCTTCATCTGTATTAATGAATGTGATTCCAGCTCAGGTTGCAGGTGTGAAGCGTATCGTCATTACTTCTCCGGCAGGTCAGAATGGGAAACTGCCAGCAGGTGTCCTTGTGGCAGCTCATCTTTTAGGGGTGGATGAAATTTATAAAATTGGTGGTGCACAAGCGATTGCTGCACTTGCATATGGTACAGAAACAATTGCTCCAGTTGATAAAATTACAGGTCCAGGGAATATTTTTGTGGCTCTCGCCAAACGTGAGGTATTTGGAGAAGTAGCAATTGATATGATCGCGGGGCCAAGTGAAATTGCGGTTTTGGCAGATGATACAGCATATCCTGATGAAATAGCTGCAGATCTGTTATCACAGGCAGAGCATGATGCATTGGCTTGTGCCATCCTTGTCACTACCTCAGAGCCATTAGCTCAAAGGGTAGCTGAGGAAGTAGAGAAGCAATTGCTGGAATTGCCACGTCAGGCAGTAGCTCGTGCCTCCATAGAAACCTTCGGGGTCATTTATGTAGCTGAAACGATGTCACATGCGGTGGAAGCCATTAATTCATTAGCGCCTGAGCATTTAGAAATTGTGACAGAAAATGCTGAAACGATTGTTGAACAGATAAGACATGCTGGCGGTATTTTTATAGGTCGGTATAGCTCGGAGCCTGTGGGAGATTACTTTGCAGGAACCAATCATGTATTACCAACGAATAGCACGGCTCGTTTTGCAAGTGGCTTAAACGTAGATGATTTTGTAAAGAAATCAAGCATTGTTTATTACAGTGAAAAAACATGGCAAGAAAATGCACCAAAAATTGCACGTCTAGCACGTATGGAAGGCTTAGAGGGGCATGCACGTGCAGTGGAATCACGCGGATGGGAGAAGGAATAGGGCGATGACAGTAAAGAAGAGATATGCAAAGGTAGAGCGTACAACAAATGAAACGCAAATTTCAGTAGCAATCGATTTAGATGGTGAAGGGCAAGCAAATATTCAAACTGGTGTGGGATTTATGGACCATATGCTCGATTTATTTATGAAGCATGGATTATTTAATGGGACCATACAAGCAAATGGTGATACCTATATCGACGATCACCATACAACAGAGGATCTTGGCATTGTCTTAGGGCAGGCTGTTCGTGAAGCACTTGGTGATAAGAAGGGCATAAAACGCTATGGCACAGCATTTGTGCCGATGGATGATGCACTAGCACAGGTAGTTGTAGATTGCTCCAATCGTCCGCATTTAGAGTATCGTGTGCCAACTTTAAAGGAAAAAGTGGGAACGTTTGATACAGAATTAGTGCATGAATTTTTATGGAAATTTGCGCTAGAGGCACGCATGAATGTTCACGTGATTGTACCTTATGGCCATAATACACATCATATTATTGAGGCGATTTTCAAAGCATTAGCACGTGCGATTGATGCGGCAGTTGAAATTGACCCACGTGTTAAAGGAGTACCATCGACTAAGGGGCTGTTAACGTGAAGATAGGTGTTATTGATTATGGAATGGGCAATTTATTTAGTGTAGAACAAGCATTAAAACGACTAGACTGTGAGGTCGTTGTGACGGCTGATGAGAGCGTGTTAGATGCAACAGATGCACTACTATTACCGGGGGTTGGCGCATTTCCTGATGCTCGCAAGCGTTTAGCAGAAACTAAAATAGACCGTTATTTACAAAAGGCACAAAGTGAAAATCGCCCTCTATTGGGAATTTGTCTAGGCATGCAATTATTGTTTGAGCAAAGTGAAGAAGTAACCCCAACACAAGGGCTAGGTTTTTTCAAGGGACATATTCAACGCTTTAGTGGTATCGAAGGAGATCAAGCATATCGTGTGCCGCATATGGGATGGAATGAACTGATCTTGACGAATCGCCCTGCATGGTTGGACGGTGAAGTATCAGCGAAGCATGTCTATTTTGTTCACTCATTTTATGCGACACATATTCAGGAATCTGAGCTTGTTGCCTATGCAGACTATTGTGGCATAAAAGTACCTGGTATTGTAACGAATGGTTCCGTGACAGGCATGCAATTTCACCCTGAAAAATCGGGAGAACTAGGCATTTATTTATTAGAGCAATGGCTGAAAGGTGTGAAGGCATGCTAACAAAACGTATTATCCCATGTCTTGATGTCAAGGAAGGTCGCGTTGTAAAAGGTATCCAATTTGTATCTATCCGTGATGCAGGTGATCCAGTGGAGCTTGCAAAGTTCTATGATGAGCAGGGCGCAGATGAGCTTGTATTTTTAGATATCTCTGCTTCACATGAAGGTCGAGAAACGATGATAGATGTTGTTCGTCAAACAGCTGCTACACTTGCAATACCTTTTACAGTTGGTGGTGGTATTCGTACGTTGGAAGATATGAAGCGTATTTTACGTGCAGGTGCTGATAAAGTATCCGTGAATACATCTGCTTTGGAGCGACCAGCTCTTATTCAAGAGGGCGCTGATTTCTTTGGTGCACAATGTATCGTTGTTGCAATCGATGCTCGCTATAGTGAAGAAGATGACACATGGATGGTTTATACACATGGTGGACGCAATAAAACAACTTGGTCAGCCGTTGAGTGGGCACAAGAAGCCGTGCGCTTAGGAGCAGGGGAAATTTTATTAACAAGTATGAATCAAGATGGTGAAAAATCTGGCTTTGATTTGGCCTTAACTAAAGCGGTAAGAGAGGCAGTGACAGTTCCTGTTATCGCTAGTGGTGGAGCGGGACATGCCGAACATTTTTACGAAGTATTAGCACAAGAGGTAGATGCAGATGCTGCATTGGCGGCTTCAATCTTCCATTACAAAGAAACGAACGTATTACAAGTAAAAGAATACTTACGTGACAAAGGAGTGGCAGTAAGATGATAGAGAATATTCGGTTCGATGAGAAAGGTCTTGTTACAGCTGTTGTACAAGATGCCAACACAAAAGAAGTGCTAACAGTGGCCTATATGAATAAAGAATCATTAGCTAAAACAATTGAATCAGGAGAAACTTGGTTTTATTCTCGTTCTCGTCAAGAGCTGTGGCATAAAGGAGCAACAAGTGGTCATAGACAACAAGTGGTGTCCGTAAAAGCAGACTGTGATCAGGATGCATTAGTGGTGGAAGTGCTACCCGCTGGCCCAGCTTGTCATAATGGTACAACTTCTTGCTTTACAGAGGTGATTCAACAAAATGAGCAGATTGGCTCTGTAGACATCATCGCTAAACTTGTGCGTGTGATTGCAAAGCGTGAGCAGGAAATGCCAGAAGGAGCCTATACTACATATTTATTTGACAAGGGTATCGATAAAATTTGTAAAAAGGTTGGGGAGGAGGCAACTGAGGTTGTCATTGGGGCTAAAAACCGCGATGCCGAAGAAGTAAAATGGGAGGCAGCTGATTTAATCTATCACCTCCTAGTATTGCTACAAGAACAAAAAGTAAGTATTTATGATGTTCTACATGTGTTGGAAAAACGTCACGAGGAGAAATAACGGCATATTATTGATTGTATGGTATAATAGAAATTACTGTGTAAAGGAACGTAAAATGCGTTCCTTATTTCTTGTTTCGGAGGAAATATATTGGAAAAGAAACGTCAAAATGAGACTCAATCGAATATAGTGTCGTTCATTCCAACAGGCGACTATTATTATAAAAAATCAATTCAAGCAATGAATAGTGGACAAATGAATAAAGCTTATAAATATTTACAACGTGCGGTAGATTTAAGCCCTGATGATCCTATGATTATCTTGCAGCTAGCCATCGTAGAGTTAGAAGGTCAACGTTTTGAGGAAGCGTATGATCTGCTTCGTCATGCCTATCAAATTGATCCAGATAATCCAGAAATCATTTTCTATATGGCAGAAGTATCAGGATGTGTGGGCATCATGCATGATGCGAAACGTTTTGCAGAAGAGTATTTGCGGCTAGAACCAGAGGGTGCTTATGCAGATGAAGCAGCAGAAATACTAGAATTTGTCGCTTTTGAGCAGGATGATTTGGAAGACCCTGAAGAATCTGGTGAGGATTTGTATCGTCAGGAGCAAGCTCGTCGTTGTATGGAAAAAGGGGATTTTCCAGAAGCTATTACTATTTTAGAAGATTTAATTGAAGATCGACCAGCCTTTTGGTCAGCCTATAATAATTTAGCACTTGCTTATTTTTATGTAGGAGAAGAAGAGCAGGCGAAGGCTCTCTTACATACCGTGCTACGTGAAAATAAGGGGAACTTACATGCACTATGTAATTTAACGGTGATTGCTTATTATGAAAAAAATGAAGAGGATTTACAAGAACTACTAAATATACTTGTCAAAATTCAGCCATACACATGGGAGCACCGTTATAAATTAGGGGCTACATTAGCCTTAATAGGACAGTATGAATTAGCCTATAAATGGTTGCGTAGTATGCAAAAGAGAGGCTATGTTGGAGATGCTGGTTTTTACTTTTGGTTGTCACATGCGGCCTATTTCTCAGGTCATGAGGAAGTATCGAAAAGTGCATGGGATCAGCTACTAGAGCTAGACCCTGACAAAGAGGGCTTTGAGCCATGGCGCCAACAAGAAAATGAATTTGCACTTGATGCATTGGAGCATGACCGTGATTTTATTGTTGAAAAATTAGAAAGTACTTATACGAGTGAGCGCATTTTTGGTTTGTTTTTACTGAAGGGTACTGCACATAAGCAAGAAATTATCGCTCATCCGAAATTGGTTAATGTTGAACAATTAGACACATTTGAGAAATTGTTTTTAGCTTATTCACTCGGCCACGAATTTGATAAGAAGAACAAAGTAGAAGCGAGCTTTTTACGTGCTGTCAACGTACCAGAAATTTTATTAGAACAGTATGGGAAGCTCTCATCACTCATTGTACCAATGTTTCAAATGTGGTTTGTACTATGTGAACAAGCGCTAATACAAAACTATCGTTTTACAAACCCAACAGCAATTGCAGGAGCCAATGATTATTTATTTAGATCTTCACAGATGCTCAAAGTGACAAAAAAGGAAATTGCCCAACAATATGGAGTATCTGTATCAACGTTATCGAAGTATATTGATGAAATTCTAACGTTTTTACCTAATAGTCATAATTAACGTGTGAGCAACATAGTTGAATAACTTTATACTTTCACATACGATGAACATACTAACGTTATCACCAATGTTCCTTGGCGACATTATCCTATCCGTCAAGGGCTTTATCTTCTTCTGTAGGTGACGTTACACTTATCGGTTGAATGAAGATAAAAAGTATTCTGTTTAGGGGGAAGTATTGATGTCAGAAGAAAAAATTTATGATGTAGTAATAATTGGTGCAGGTCCTGCTGGGATGACTGCTGCTGTTTATACATCTCGTGCAAATTTATCAACATTAATGATTGAACGTGGGATTCCTGGTGGGCAAATGGCAAACACAGAGGAAGTAGAAAATTACCCAGGTTTTGATACAATTTTAGGGCCTGAGCTATCTACAAAAATGTTTGAGCACGCTAAAAAATTTGGTGCAGAATATGCCTATGGTGATGTATCAGAAATCATTGATGGTGAAGAATATAAAACAATTAAATCTGGTGCAAAAGAATATAAAACACGTGCCATTATTATTACAACAGGTGCGGAGTATAAAAAAATGGGTGTGCCAGGTGAAAAAGAGCTAGGCGGTCGTGGTGTCAGCTACTGTGCAGTATGTGATGGGGCATTCTTTAAACAAAAAAATCTAATAGTTGTAGGCGGTGGCGATTCAGCTGTTGAAGAGGGCGTTTATTTAACTCGCTTTGCTGATAAAGTAACGATTGTCCACCGTCGTGACAAATTACGTGCCCAAAAAATTCTACAAGATCGTGCCTTTGCCAATGACAAAATTGATTTCATTTGGAATGCAACTGTAAAAGAAATTAATGAAGCTAATGGTAAAGTTGGTAGTGTCACATTACAATCAACTGTTGATGGTACAGAATCTGAATTTGCAGCAGATGGTGTCTTTATCTATATTGGTATGTTGCCTTTAACTAAACCATTTGAATCATTAGGCATTTTAAATGATGCTGGCTATATTTTGACAAATGCCAATATGGAAACTAAAATCCCAGGTATCTTTGCAGCTGGAGATGTTCGTGAAAAAACACTTCGCCAAATTGTGACAGCGACAGGTGACGGTAGTATTGCCGCACAAGCTGTACAGCATTATGTGGAAGAGCTATTAGAGAAAATTAATGCCTAACATGGCTATTTAAAGGAAAAAAATACAATTTTAATGTGGTTTTAATATTGCTGTAACTTGAATGACATATAAAAGGTGTATGATAAAAAATGTAATTAGCAATCCCCCTTTTATTTTGTTTAGTAGGTTGTTTCCGCCTCAATTAGGTGGGAGCAACCTACTTTTTTATTTGTACAAATTAAAAAAATAAACGTATTTTTCGCCTAACATAAAAGCATTACACATGAATAAACCTAAATTGTTAATTGTCTTTACTAGAGAGTTGTAAATGAGGACAAATCTTGCAAGGTCTTGCTATAATGGGGAGTAGAATGCAAAAGTGATTAGAGGTGTGCCTATGCAAAGAATTGCAAATTTAATTGCAGTAAAAGACGGTAAAGTATTATTACTTCAGAAACCAAGACGAGGCTGGTACGTTGCTCCAGGAGGGAAAATGGAGAGCGGTGAATCCATCTTTGAGGCTGCTGTACGTGAGTTTCAAGAAGAAACAAATGTCACACCTTTAAATGTTCATTTAAAGGGTGTTTATACGATGATTATTAAAGAAAATAATGATGTAGTGGATGAGTGGATGCTCTATACATTTGTTGCAAAGGATGTAGAAGGTATACCATTCGAAGAAACGAGAGAAGGCAAGCTTGCATGGCACCCAGTAGAGGATTTAGCACATTTGCCAATGGCTGAAGGAGATCGAACTAATTTACAATTTGCGGTTTCGCAATCAGGCATTCAATATGGCACGTTTGACTATACAACGAATTTTGAATTACTTCATCAGAAAATACAAATATCAAAAGAACAATAAAGGAGTTGCATGACAGTGGTGGTTGAAGGCCAACAATGTACACACGAATTGGTTATTATTACAGGAATGTCTGGGGCTGGGAAGACCGTAGCTATTCAAAGCTTTGAGGATTTAGGGTATTACTGTATTGATAATTTACCACCAGCGTTACTTACAACTTTTTTAACTCTGCTAAGAGATTCTGGTAAAAATAGTACGCGTATTGCAGCCGTAATGGATATGCGTGGTGGCGACTTTTTTGATGCTCTTATTGGCGCGTTAGACCATATACTAAAAGAAGGCGATATTGATACTCGTATGTTATTTTTAGATGCAGACGATGCCACATTAGTTAGACGCTATAAAGAAACAAGACGTGCCCATCCACTAGCAGTCAATGGTTTACCTTTAGATGGCATTAAACAGGAACGTGCACTTTTATCTGAAGTAAAGGGCCGTGCTAATTTTGTGTATAACACATCGAACATGAAACCGAAGCAATTACGTGAAAGAATTGTCAATGAATTCGCTAGTGAGGCAGATACTATTTTTACTGTGAACATTATGTCCTTTGGCTTTAAACATGGGATGCCTATTGATGCAGACTTAGTGTTTGATGTTCGTTTTCTTAAAAACCCTTATTATGTAGAGGAGCTACGTCCCAAAACAGGACTACAAACAGAGGTATCCTCTTATGTTTTAGCTTTGGAAGATACGCAAATACTCATAAAAAAACTAACGGATTTATTAGATTTTATGATTCCTCTTTATCGACAAGAAGGTAAGTCACAGCTTGTCATTGCTTTTGGTTGTACTGGCGGTCAGCATCGCTCAGTGACATTAGCAGAATTTTTTGGGGCATATTTAGCAGGCAAGGAAAATACGGTTATTACGCATCGTGATATTAATCGTAGAAAGGAATGAGTGAATGGGGAAAAAGCAAACAAGGCTTGTCGTAATAGGTGGTGGTACAGGGCTTTCCACATTACTACGCGGGCTGAAGCATCACCCATTTGATATTACTGCCATTGTGACAGTGGCAGATGATGGGGGTTCTTCAGGCCGTTTACGTGATGACTACGATATTCCGCCACCTGGTGATGTACGTAATGTGATTGCGGCATTATCAGATATTGAACCACTTGTAGAGCAAATGTTTCAATATCGCTTTTCAGCATCAGAGGATTTAAAAGGTCACTCCTTAGGAAATTTAATGCTTACGGCACTTACTGATATTACTGGAGATTTTAATCATGCTATAAGTGAAATGGGCAAGGTTTTAAAAGTTCATGGTCGTGTCATACCAGCTGCAAATAAAAAAATAAACTTACATGCTGTGCTAGAGGATGGTTCAATTATTGAAGGAGAATCAAAAATTCCAACAGCATCAAAGCGCATTAATCGTGTTTTTTTAGTACCCGAAAATGTGCAACCGTTACCAGAAGCCATTCGTGCGATTCAGCGTGCAGACTATATTTTAATAGGTCCAGGAAGCTTATATACAAGTATTATTCCAAATCTGCTTGTGAAGGAGATAGGGGAAGCTGTTGTGAAAGCGAAAGGCAGAAAAATATATGTTTGTAATTTAATGACGCAAAAAGGTGAAACGATTTCTTATACAGCAGGTGATCATGTAACAGCCATACATAAGCATGTTGGCGGCGATTTTATTGATTCTATTTTAGTAAACGACGAAGAACTCCCTAACCCTGTAAAAGAACTATATAAAGAAGAAAGAGCAGAGCCAGTGACATTTGATGTGGCAAAGCTTGAAAGTATGGGCTTAGAGGTTATACAACGTGATATTGCTACAATTCGGTCAGATGGGACTGTTCGACATAATGCTATCAATGTTGCAGAATGGCTGGTAGATTATGCTGATATTTACCAGCAAAAAGTAAGAAGACCCATTATAGAAACATAATGGATTGATTGTATATGGTAAGATGAACATATACATAGAAATCATGATTGAAAGGGGGGCATGATATGTCTTTTGCTTCAGAAACAAAAAAGGAATTAACGCAAATAGAAGCGGACAATCATTGTATGAAAGCAGAAGTTTCTGCCCTAATTCGTATGAATGGTTCATTATCCTTTGCAAATAAACAACTAAGTTTAGACGTGCAAACTGAAAACGCTGCAATTGCTAGAAGACTATATACGATTATGAAAAAATTGTATCCGTACAATGTAGAATTGCTTGTTCGTAAGAAGATGCGACTGAAAAAAAATAACGTGTATATTTGCCGTGTAAGAGAAGGTGCGCGCGAGCTGCTAATTGATTTAGAAATCATCTCAGACGACTTTCAATTTAACCATACAATCTCAAGAAAGCTCATCAAAAAGAGTGGTCAAAAAAGAGCTTATTTAAGAGGAGCATTTTTAGCAGGAGGTTCTGTCAACAATCCAGAAACATCAGCCTACCATTTAGAGATTTATTCTTTGTATAAAGAGCATGGTGAGGCATTGATGGATTTGATGAATGAATTTGAACTTAATGCCAAAACAATTGAACGAAAAAAAGGTTTTGTCACCTATTTAAAGGAAGCAGAGAAAATTTCAGATTTCCTTAATATTGTTGGTGCACATCAGGCCATGATGAAGTTTGAGGATGTGCGCATATTGCGAGATATGCGAAATAGCGTCAACCGTATTGTGAACTGTGAAACAGCCAACTTAAACAAAACTATTGGTGCAGCATTACGACAGGTAGAGAATATTCGATTTATTGAAAATTCAATTGGTCTGGATCAGCTACCAGAAAAGCTACGTGAAATAGCACGTCTACGGGTAGAATATCAGGATGTGACATTAAAAGAGCTTGGTGAAATGGTATCAAGTGGAACGGTTAGTAAATCAGGTGTTAACCATCGATTGAGAAAAATTGATGAGATTGCTGATGCATTAAGACGCGGTGAAAAAATAGGTGGTTAAGTTTTCATACTTTTCAGGTATGAATGTCATGCGTAATCGCTTATTGTTCTTTTGCTAGTAAGTGAGGTAAGATAAAACTAATAGATGAACGGTAGTGAAGGGGAGTTTTGAGTATGATTGAGAGAAGAGTCCAGGTCAAATTAAAATTAGGACTACAAGCTAGACAAGCAGCACTATTTGTGCAGGAAGCAAATCGTTTTAGTGCGGATATCTTTCTGGAAAAAGACGAGAAAAAAGTAAATGCCAAATCCATTATGGGTGTCATGAGCTTAGCAGTCGCTAAAGGCACTGAAGTTACTTTAAGTAGTGACGGCAGCGATGCGGAGCAAGCGGTTACAGCATTGGCTACAATTATCGAAAATGAAGACTAACATTCATTGAACACAAAAGGCATCACAGAGCAAATCTGTGATGCCTTCATAGTGTTGAAAAACAAAACCATCCATAGCGTTTTTGTGAAAGGTGAAAATGGATTTCCATTGCAGGCTACTTGCTTTCCTGTGGGCGAGCGCCGAGCAGCTTCCTCCGCTACCGCTCCGTTTAGAGGCTCGCCTGTCTCGCTATCCCACGGGAGTCAAGTAGCCTTCCACCCCAATTCATAAAAATGTTTCTTTTTAGAAAGGTTTTCAAATAAAGTGAAGGTATTCACTACGCTTTATGGAGAAGTGTTGTCATCCATCACTTCTCCGCATTGAAAATAAGAGCCTATCCTCTTTCTAATAATATAAATAAAGGGCTATTTTGTTCAGGAAAAGACACTTTTGCAGAATGGTTGATGGGAGTGGAGCCAGCGTCACTCCTAGGGGATTAGCGTCCTAGAGGAGCCCCTGGAGCGAATGCAGTGATCAGCGGACACCCCCTGGAAAGGACGCTGGCGGAACGGAAATCAACCCCTCGCCTTTCAAAATGGCTGTTTCTGCCGTTGACATCACCTTTTTTCAACAACACGAAAGGCATCACAGAGCGAGTCTGTGATGCCTTCTCATTTTTATTTATTATCGCTACGGTGCATAATGTGATCGATTAAACCATATTCTTTAGCACGTTCAGCAGTCATGAAATTATCACGATCTGTGTCTCTAGCAATGACTTCAAGTGGTTGGCCTGTGCGTTCAGATAAAATGCCATTTAATTTTTCACGTAAGAATAAAATACGTTTAGCAGCAATTTCAATTTCTGTCGCTTGACCTTGTGCGCCACCTAGTGGTTGGTGAATCATTACTTCTGCATTTGGTAATGCAAAACGTTTACCAGGCTCACCAGCAGCTAGTAAGAAAGCACCCATTGATGCAGCCATACCAATACAAATTGTTTGAACTTGTGGTTTAATGATTTGCATTGTGTCATAAATAGCCATACCAGCCGTAATTGATCCACCTGGTGAATTAATGTAAAGAGAGATATCTTTATCTGGATCTTCCGCTTGTAGGAAAAGAAGTTGTGCAACAATGGAGTTAGCCACATTGTCATCAATAGCGCTTCCTAAAAGAATAATACGGTCTTTAAGTAGACGTGAATAAATGTCATATGCACGTTCACCGCGACTTGTTTGTTCAATAACTGTAGGAATTAAATTCATGTTAAATCCTCCTTAAAAAACTAAATTCGAATACCTTTGCTGAAAATTTCCATTGTTATTTCAGCTGTATCCTTATCATACACATTATAGTCAGGGAAGGTCAAATATTAACCCTGCTAAAGTGAAATAAAAAAAATAAAATGTTTTTGCATTCTATGGTTGAATTATATGTGATAGGCTTGTATAATAATTGAGGTTATAAGTTTAAAGTACAGTACACTATTTTGCAGGTATGCTTCAAAAAATGAGGGTTATCTACATCATGCTTTTCGTAAGCCTAGAGTGAGTACTTTTTTTTTGTGCCTTTGCCCTCGTGGTGTAATGGATAACACGTAAGATTCCGGTTCTTGCACTGGGGGTTCGATTCCCTCCGAGGGCGCCATTTTACTGAATATAGATAGACTTGTTATAGCTCATCTCCTAATAAGTAGTTTAGCAGCCTGCTTAGCGGAGATCGAGAGGGAGATATAGGTGCAATACTGTCCTATTTGGCATTATTCCCCTATTTATTCCTTTCAAACCTTCAAAAAAGCAATAACTCCAAATTATTTTTTAGTGGACATACTGTACGTGAAGACTAGAAATAGTCGAAAAAAAGAATCCTATCTGAGGGGATTCTTTTTTTTTGCCTAAATTTATCGAAATTTGGTGTGGATTGTAGTGTATATATATTAATTTTAGATTAGATTTCTTGTTATTTATACATGTTTCTTCTAATTATATAAGTTTATTATAAATTAATATGAAAAAATATTTAGTTTTATGCGAAAAGTTGTTGTCTAAATACTATAATATTAATATAATTGACCTAATAGTCTAACATTTCCGAATTGCGAAAAATAATACGCATTTCGGAAAATTATTGAAATAGGGGGAAATACAATGAAGAAAACAGGTTGGATGCTACTGATGATGGTTGCAGCATTAACATTAGCACTTGCAGGATGTGGTACAAAGGATGGTGCATCTTCAGGAAGCTCATCTTCAGAAGATGGTAAGAAAATATATAAAGTTGGTACAGAGGCAACTTTCGCACCATTTGAATCTGTTGACGATTCAGGGAAAATTGTGGGGATTGATGTCGATGTTTTAAAAGCTATTGCTGATGAAATGGACTTTGAAGTTGACTGGAATAACATTGGTTGGGAGCCAGTTTTCCAAACAATTAAAAACGGTGAAACAGATATTGGTGCTTCAGGAATCACAATTACTGAAGAGCGTAAAGAATCATTTGATTTTACAGAGCCTTATTATGAGTCTCAATTATTGATTGTTGTAAAAGAAGATTCAAAAATTAAATCTCTAGCTGAACTAAAAGATAAAAAGGTATCAGTACAAATTAATGCTACAGGTCATATGGCGGCGAAAAAGCTACAAGGGGAAGCAAGTACAAATATTATGGCGTTTGAAAGTCAACCAATCGCAATTCAAGAGATGTTAAACGGTAACGTTGATGCAGCTATTGGAGACAATGCGGTAGTTTACGAATACATTAAAGCGCATCCAGATCAAAAACTAAAAGTAATCGAAGATGATGCATTTGAAAAAGAATATTATGGCTTTATGGTTCAAAAAGGAAACAAAGAGCTATTAGATAAATTAAATGAAGGTCTTAAAAAGATTAAAGAAAACGGTAAATTAAAAGAAATTACAGGTTCTGATTTCAAGTAATAAATGAATGATGACGCCCCTAGTATGCTAGCGGCTCATTCACTTTAAAGGGGAAATGGGGTTTTCGGATGGACATCTTTGACTTACGCTGGGACATTGTCTGGAACTACCGAGATATGTTTATACGGGGTATTGGCGTAACAATTATTTTGACACTTAGTGGTTATTTTGGAGGTATTCTATTAGGACTATTTTTAGGCCTAGGAAAATTATCGAGTAAAAAATGGATTTATTGGCCATCAAAATTATATATCGATTTATTCCGTGGAACACCAATGCTTGTGCAAATTTTATTAATTCACTTAGCAGTTATTCCAACAATTTTTGGTCATTCTTTAGGATATATGGTGTCAGGGATTACAGCGCTCGTATTAAACTGTGCTGCTTACAATGCGGAAATTTTCCGTGCAGGTATTCAAAGTATTGCAAAGGGGCAAATGGAGGCAGCTCGTTCTTTAGGGTTAACACATAACCAAGCGATGCGTAAGGTCATTTTACCACAGGCATTTAGACGTATGATTCCACCATTAGGGAACGAATTTATCGCATTATTAAAAGATTCTTCATTAGTAACAGTTATTGCAGCACCAGATATTTTATACGCAAGTAAGGTAGTAGCAGGTGCAAGCTTCCGCTTCTGGGAACCGTACATCGTTGCTGCACTACTCTATTTAGTTTTAACATATGGTGTAACGAAGATCGTGGCATTTATCGAGAAACGATTTAGCAATAGTTATGTCCCTCGTAAAGCTAAGGCAGAAGGGCGGGAAGCAAGATGATAAAAATTGAAAACCTACACAAATATTTCGGAAAGCTTGAAGTATTAAAAGGCATTGATTATGAAATCCAAGAGAAACAAGTTGTTTGTGTGATTGGACCATCTGGCTCAGGCAAAAGTACATTTTTACGATGCATCAATATGCTGGAAGATGTAACAGATGGTGCTATTTATATTGAAAATGTGAAAATTAATGCGCCAAAAACGAATATCAATGAGATTCGGGCAGAAGTTGGCATGGTGTTTCAACAATTTAATCTATTCCCGCATATGACAGTTATCGATAATGTCACGATGGCCCCTATGCAAATTCGCAAAATGAGTCGTCCAGAAGCTGAAGAATTAGGGCATGGGCTGTTAAAAAAGGTTGGACTCGACAGCAAGGCATATAACTATCCTGAGCAGCTGTCGGGTGGTCAACAGCAGCGTGTAGCCATTGCACGTGCCTTAGCCATGAAGCCAAAAGCCATTTTATTTGATGAGCCCACTTCAGCACTTGATCCTGAAATGGTCAAAGAGGTGCTAGATGTTATGAAAAATCTAGCAGCTGAAGGGATGACCATGGTTGTTGTTACGCACGAAATGGGCTTTGCTCGTGAAGTAGGGGATCGAGTAGTCTTTATGGACGGTGGCTATATTGTAGAAGAAGGCTCTCCAGAGGAACTCTTTGGCAATCCACAAAGTGACCGTACAAAGGCGTTTTTAGGGAAGGTATTATAATCTTAATGAATAAAGAGCAGTTTCTGGTGTTTACCACCAGAGACTGCTCTTTCGTGTTAATGAAGGGGATTAGTTGTTGTGTCATATGCATTCAGCATCGTTTGCATATCCTGTTGTGAGTATTGAGGTACCTGATAATAGCCATGTTTATTTTGATAGATGGATAATTCGTAGCCCATTTCAATGCAGTTAGGAATACTATCAGCAACAACGCGACGAACAACTGGGTTTGTTGTCTCTAAAGCAGCCGTTGTCATACATTTTGCTGAACCTTTTTGAGCACCAAGTAAGAACCCTGAAATAGTTTCATCATTAATTTCATTGGCATTTTGCATTGGCTTTTTTGGTTGACCAGGATTTACGCCATATTTAAAGTCATTTCCTGTCTCCATTTGGTAACGTCCTGTTGGAACAGATGGATCATGTCCTGTTTTGAAGGACTCTACAATTGTATTGTACATACCTAAAGTAAAATTATACTGGCGATCCAAAATATTCAATAATTCCGGATCTTGTACATGTGGGCGTAAAATTATGGCTTGGTTCATACCTGCGATAATTTCGCCAATTGTTTCATGCATGTCCATCATTTCATGGCCACCATGATTTAGACTATGTTGTTGATTGAAATTGGTTTGATTTGATGATTCATTGTAAAACGATTGTGACAAAAAAAACGCCTCCTCAATGATTTTTTGATGCAGTAATTAGTATGTCAAGTCAAATGAAATTCATACGGTATAAATGTAAAGACAAAAATGTAGACTATTGAAGAAAGGAAAAGTAGGTCGAGGAGGTTCTATAAATTGAAAAAGTTGCTTGGACCAATTGGGATAATTGTTCTTATTCTTGTTCTATTCGCCTTATTATTCATTCCTAAATATAATAGCCTGGTGACTGCAGAGGAAAATGTAGATTCGAAATGGGCACAAGTGGAAAATCAGCTCCAACGTCGTTATGATTTGATTCCAAATTTAGTCGAATCAGTGAAAGGCTATGCGAACCATGAGCAAGAGGTGATTGCAAGTATTACACAAGCACGTGCACAAATGGGTAGTGCAAACACTCCAGAGGAGCAAGCTGCTGCAAATGATGCTTTAACTGGAGCACTTAGTCGTTTACTTGTAGTTGTTGAAAATTATCCAAACTTAAAGGCAGATACAAACTTTCGTCAGTTAATGGATGAGCTAGCAGGCACTGAAAATCGCCTGGCGGTAGCACGTGAGGATTACAATAATGAAGTTCAGCAATTTAATAAGCAAGTTAAACGTTTCCCAGGTAATTTGATGGCAGGAATGTTTGGCTTTGAACAAAAAGAATACTTTAAAGCCGCAGCAGGAGCTGACAAAGCACCATCAATCGATTTTAGTCAATCAGGTACACACTAATGAAGCGTAGCCTTGTACAGATAATCATCGTTTGTTCGGTGTTTCTTTTATTTACGAACATGGCAAAGGCAACTATGCCGTCACCGATGAAAAATACGTATATACATGATTTTGCCAATGTATTATCTGCAAGTATCAAAGAACAATTAAATCATTACTCCGCGCAATTGGATCAAGGCACAGGCGCTGAAATCATGATTGTAACCATTGATAGTCTAGATGGACAGGAGCCAAAGATGTATGCTACAAAAATGATTCGTTCTTGGGGAATAGGTGACGAACAGAAAAATAACGGTGTTTTAATTTTAGCTACATTTGGACAGGGTGAAGGGAATAATGACGTAGTAATAGCTGTTGGTCAAGGATTAGAGGGGCCATTACCAGATGGAAAATTAGGACGTATTTTAGATGAGGCATTTTATCCTTCTGCAAGTACGGGTGACATAGATCAAGCCTTCCAATCGACATATGCTGAAATATTTCGCACTGTTGCCGAGGAGTATAATTGGAATGGTGAATTACCAGCGACAGCAGACGAAGGTGAAGACATGCCAACTTGGTTAATTATATTGATCGTTCTCGTTGTTCTTATTATTTATACGTTCTTTTCGAAAGGTGGTGGAGGTCCTCGTGCTGGAGGCTATGGTGGTTATCCAGGTGGCTTTGGTGGAGGGCGTTCAGGCGGAGGCGGCTTTGGAGGATTCGGTGGAGGATCTTCCGCAGGCGGAGGAGCGAGCAGAAAATTTTAATCGTAATACCTAGCGAACTAATTATTTAGTTCGCTTTCATTATGAGTGAAGAAAAAGTAATGATCATAAAAAATATCAAACATTGACAATAATACAAAAATTGGTATAATTTGAATATATCGACTTTCGATATAACGTAAACTGATATAGGGAGGAATCATTTTGAAAAAAAGATTTTTATCTGCATCATTAGCGATCATTTTAACAACATCTGTAGCTATTCCTGCAACCATGCAAGAAGTACGTGCTGCCAATGAAACAAATAGCTTTGTAATAGCGCAGGAGCAGCGCATTTCAGTGCAGGAATTTTTGAATTTAGCTGTAACAGCATTAACTTTCCAACACGGATCAGATTCAATGCGGCAACAAATTATTGATACATGGGTAAAGGCTGAGGAGTTCGCGGATTTAAATTTATCGATTAAACGTGATGAAGCCGCTCGTATTTTAGTAAGAGCTTTAAATAAAGAAGAAAAAGAAGCATCGCTTGCTGAGTATTTAGAGAAAGCCAATAAGCTTGGTATATTTAAAAATGTGTCAGTAAGCACGGATGCTATTGCTAAACAAGATGCAGTTAAAATGTTAAACAATGCAAAACAAATTAAAAATGGTTCTAATAATAAAGGTGTAAAGGAAATTTCTGTAGAAGATTTCATGAAGAATCCTGGGAATTTCGGCTATGAACTTTCACCTGATGGTAATTACATCACATTTGCCTCTGCATGGAACAACAGATCCAATGTTTTCGTAAAAAAAATGAATGATGATAGTGAGCCTGTTCGCGTCTCGAACTCTAAAGATCGTGATATTGCAGGATTTTTCTGGAAGGAAAATAGTTTATTATATTTAAAGGATAAAGGTGGAGATGAAAACTTCCATATTTATTCTACTACATTTAATGGGTCAAAGGAAAAAGATTTAACGCCATATCCAAATGTAACAGTAGGAATATTAAGTGGCCTACAGGGTGTTAAAGATGAAATTCTTATAATGATGAATAAAGAGGATGCCACTGTCTTTGATGTGTACAAGCTGAATGTCAAGACAGGTAAAACAAAGCATGTTGCTAAAAATCCAGGTAATATTACAAACTGGTTAGCAGATCGGAATGGAAATGTGCGTATTGCCGTAGCAACAGATGGTGTGGCAGGAACAATCCTTTATCGAGATTCTGAAAAGGATGAATTTAAACCGTTTATTGAAGTGGAAGCAGGGGATGAAGTAGTGCCACTGGCTTTCTCTAAAGACAATCAAACAATTTATGCAACTTCCAACAAAGGTAGAGATAAAGTAGAAGTTGTAAAATATGATTTAGAAGGCAATGAAAAAGTTATAATGTCCAATGATGAAGTAGATGTTTCGGGTGTTTTATATAGCGCTGAACAAGATAAATTATTATATGGTGCTTATGTTACTGATAAGCTGCATTATCAATTCTTTGATAAAAAGTTTGAAAAGCTGTTCCGTAAAATACAAAATAAGCTTGGCGTGCATGAAAGTGAATTAGGTATCAATGATTACAATAAAGAGATGACAAAATTTATTGTGAGCGTTTCAAGTGATACCGTGTATGGAAAATATTATTACTATGATTCCATAACAGGTGACTTAACAGAGTTGGCTACTTTAAGCCCTTGGTTAAAACCAGAAGGACTTGCTGAAATGCATCCAATTTCTTATAAGAGTCGAGACGGTTTGACAATTAACGGCTATTTAACTTTACCGAAAAATCAAGAAGCTAAAGATCTTCCTCTTATCGTCAATCCACATGGAGGACCTTGGGCACGCGATATGTGGGGCTTCAATCCAGAAGTACAATTATTAGCTAATCGAGGCTATGCCGTACTGCAAGTGAATTTCCGTTCGTCAACTGGCTATGGGAAGGAATTCCTTCAAGCTGGTAATAAGCAATGGGGACTTAAAATTCAGGACGATATTACAGATGGTGTGCAATGGGCGATTGATCAAGGTATTGCAGACCCTGAGCGTATCGGCATTTATGGTGCATCCTTTGGTGGTTATGCAACATTAGCTGGTATTACGTATACACCTGATTTATATGCTGCAGCAGTTGATTATGTAGGAGTATCTAATATTTTCACTTTATTAAATACCATTCCTCCATACTGGGAAACGATGCGTAACTTGTTTTATGAACGCGTAGGTCATCCAGAAAAGGACAAAGACTTATTAACAGCTGTTTCACCTATTTTCCACGCAGATAAAATCAAAACACCATTATTTGTCGCTCAAGGTGCAAATGATCCACGTGTTAATAAGGCAGAATCCGATCAAATTGTGGAAGCCTTACGTGCTAGAGGTGTGGATGTTGAGTACATGCTAAAGGATAACGAAGGACATGGCTTCGCTAATGAAGAAAACAGAATTGAATTCTACAATGCCATGGTGAAATTCTTCGACAGTCATTTAAAATAATTATAACCGAAAGGCATTGATGTGCGGCTTCCGCACAGTCAATGCCTTTTTTATTACAATAGTCCATTATATGGATGCGAAAAGGGAAGCTAAGACAGTTCAATCAAAAGTTATCAAAGAATAGAAAACATTCCTTCATCACACTTTCGTTTATAATAAGATGAGGAGGTGCTATCGATGATTGTTAAATTTTTTAGTCGAGCAAATTGCCCATTATGTGTGGAAGGCTTGCAGACATTAAAGCTTGTACAGGAGGATCTACCATTCGATATTGATATCGTTGATATCGAACAGGATGATGATATACATGAAAAATATATGCTAATGATTCCGGTAGTCGAAAAGGATGGTGCTGTGATTCAGTATGGCAATCTAGATTATGCTATATTGCTGGAGCAATTAAGTAGTTGATGCACCAGACTAATAAAGAATTAATAACGGTATAAATGACACTATTGTTAGCTGTATTCCACACAATTCACAAATTGTTCAATGAAAGCGTTTTGAATTTGAACAGTTTGTGAAGACCTTCACATTTGACTTCCTTTTCAGAAAAAACGGAGTAGAATAGGTATCAAGTAAGAAGTTGTTATAAAACAGATTATCAGATGTATCACAGAGTTTCGTGATTGTTATATTACAAAAATAAATGATGTGAAGGGAGATTTTACAATGTGGGTTATTACAGTATTTGAGAAAAAGGATGTTCGTATTTTTGAATTTACAAATAAAAGTGAAGCAACAAAAGCTTTAGAAGGATTTAAGAAGAACGCAATTTTATCTTTCACAAAATAAACGCAACAAAGTCTCGTAGCTGTTTTCAAAGCTATGAGGCTTTTTTTTAGCCAAAACTATACATTTACTTGCGCTTTAAAACAATGCATATTATAATAAAACCATAAGTGGGACACAAAATAATGTTGTGGGATAAAAAATAACCCACATCTATTAATAAGGGAGTAGATAAATATGTTCACTGTTCCAGAGGCACAACAAAGGCTACTTCCTGAATTGTATCCGCTTCTGCAATCAAGATATCGAATTTTACAAGCTGTTCAGCTCATGCAGCCAATCGGACGACGTACACTTGCCGATTCACTGAAAATGACAGAAAGAGAAATTCGTAAAGAAACTGATATTTTACGCGAGCAAGGGTTATTAGATTCACAAAAGTCGGGTATGGTATGTACAGATGATGGTGAAATAGTTATTGAAAAACTAAGAGCTATCGTTTACGAATGGTCTGGCTTAACTCAGCTTGCGAAAAAGCTGGAACAGCATTTTGGTATTGAGCGTGTAGTTGTAGTTCCTGGTGATTACAATGAAGACGATACGATTTTAACCTTACTTGGCAAAGAAGCGGCACTACAATTTATGTCTTCAGCCTTTGATGGGCAGGTAGTAGCTGTCACAGGTGGAAAATCCGTTGCGTCTCTTGCACAATTTTTACATCCTGGCGATATACAAAAGGATATTACATTTGTTGCTGCACGTGGAGGTATTGGACATGAAATGCAAATGCAAGCCAATACACTTGTTGCAACATTTGCCATGCAGATGGAGACACAGTACCGTACTTTATTTTTACCAGAGCATTTAAGTGAGCAAGCTTATCAAGCCATGTTAACAGAGCCTATGGTTACAGAAATGATGGCATTTTATGATCAAGCAGATTGTGTCATTCATGGAATTGGCTCCGCAGAGGAAATGGCGATTCGTCGTAATTCATCTCCTGAGGATTTACGAATTCTTGAGGAGAAAGGTGCTGTAAGTGAAGCTTTTGGCTATTATTTTAATGCAGAAGGTGAAATTGTCCATCGTATACGCACGATTGGTATTCAACTGGAGCAAGTACAAAATAGTCAGCAAGTTATTGCAGTGGCAGCGGGGAAACAAAAGGTCAATGCTATGCTTTCTTATTTTAAAGTAGCACCCAAACAAACAATATTTATAACAGATGAAGCAGCTGCAAAAGCCATTGCGGCGAATTTATCTTCTATAGAAAACAACCATCTTAAATGATGGGGTAGTACCAAACTTATCACTCGATCTCAGAAAGTGGTGAAACACTTTTTGAATGAGCATAAAGCAAATTTAAAGTTTCTATTCATTAGAAACAGACATTACACATTATTGGAGGAATTAACAATGGCATTAAAATTAGCGATTAATGGATTTGGACGTATTGGACGTTTAGTATTTCGTGAGGCAATGAAGCATGATGAATTTGAAGTAGTAGCTGTAAACGACTTAACAGATGCTGGTCAGCTTGCACACTTATTGAAATATGATTCAGTCCACGGTATCTATGATGCTGAAGTCAATGCAGATGAAGATTCTTTCGTAGTAAATGGTCAACGCATAAAAGTTTATGCTGAAAAAGACCCTGCACAGTTACCATGGGGTGAGCTAGGTGTAGACGTAGTTCTTGAATGTACTGGACATTTCCGTTCAATGGAAGAAGTAGGCAAGCATATTGAAGCAGGTGCGAAGAAAGCTATTCTATCTGCACCAGCCAAAGGGGCAATGCCAACATTTGTTATGGGTGTAAACCACGAGGATTATAACCCAGCAACTGATGACGTAATCTCAAATGCTTCTTGTACAACAAACTGTCTAGCACCAGTAGCTAAAGTGCTTGATGAAAAATTTGGCATTGAACGCGGTATGATGACAACAATTCACTCTTACACAAATGACCAACGAATTTTAGACTTCCCACACTCTGACCCACGTCGTGCTCGTGCAGGTGCGGTATCTATGATTCCAACAACAACTGGTGCAGCAGTAGCTGTATCAAAAGTATTACCACAATTAAAAGGTAAGCTAGATGGCTTCTCTATGCGTGTGCCAACACCTAACGTATCATGTGTTGACTTAGTAGTAGAGCTAAAAGCAGACGTAACAAAAGAAACAATTAATGCTGTATTAAAAGAAGCTTCTGAAAATGAATTAAAAGGCATTTTAGATTACAATGAGCTACCATTAGTATCGATTGATTATAACGGTAACCATCATTCTTCTACTGTTGATGGCCTTTCAACAATGGTATTAGAAAACAAAATGGTGAAAGTTCTAGCTTGGTATGATAACGAAATTGGTTACTCTACTCGTTTAATGGATTTAGCTTTATACATTGCTGAACAAGGATTAAACCATAAATAAGTATCATATTTCGACATTTTGAGTAAAAAGTGTGACATATTACTGCTTTTTATGCACAAAAAGTATAGCCTTTATAATATCGAATAGATATAATATACAAGGGTAAAGAGAGTAAGGGATTTTACCCTTGCTCTCTTTTTATACAGGACAAGCAATTGCAAGACATAACACTTAACTTTTGCTACTATAAAAACAAGTATTAGGGTGCATTATCAAAAGTTGGAGATTGAAATTCTTTTAGCTGATGTGCCAAAAAAGTACCAAAGTGCCTTTTCAATTTAGCAAGCATGGTGTCGCGCCAAGATGGGTAAAACACAAGAATGTAAGACTAAAACAGCTTTGAAGGGAGTTTCTTCATGTTAAATAAGAAGACGATGAAAGATATTGATGTAAAGGGTAAACGCGTATTTGTACGTGTAGATTTTAATGTTCCAATGGCAGATGGTGCCATTACAGACGAAACGCGAATTCGTGCAGCTATTCCTACAATTGAGTATTTAGTAGAGCAAGGTGCGAAAGTTATTTTAGCCTCTCACTTAGGTCGTCCAAAGGGTGAAGTAAAAGAAGATATGCGTTTAACAGCAGTTGGTGTTCGCTTAGCACAATTAATGGGCAAGCCTGTTACGAAGCTGGATGAATCTATTGGTCAAGTGGTGGAAGAGGCTGTTGCTAGCATGCATGATGGGGATCTTCTTCTTCTGGAAAATGTGCGTTTCCATGCAGGTGA
This sequence comes from Lysinibacillus sp. FSL W7-1291, assembly GCF_038593415.1. Classification (NCBI taxonomy): domain Bacteria; kingdom Bacillati; phylum Bacillota; class Bacilli; order Caryophanales; family Bacillaceae; genus Lysinibacillus; species Lysinibacillus sp. FSL W7-1291. The sequence continues at coordinate 3,699,723 of NZ_CP151994.1, read as the reverse complement.
AGAGAAAAATGATCCAACATTAGCACAGCAATTTGCACAGCTAGCTGATATCTATGTCAATGATGCTTTCGGCGCAGCTCATCGTGCACATGCTTCTACAGAAGGAATTGCTAAGCATATTCCAGCTGTATCTGGTTTCCTTATGCAAAAGGAATTAGATGTACTCGGTAAAGCATTGTCGAACCCAGAGCATCCCTTTACAGCGATTATTGGTGGTGCCAAAGTAAAAGATAAAATTGGTGTTATTGAAAGCCTATTAGAGAAAGTAGATCACTTAATTATCGGTGGTGGTTTATCCTTTACATTCATCAAGGCGCAGGGCTACGATATCGGTAAATCATTGTTAGAAGAAGATAAAATTGAGCTAGCAAAGTCCTTTATTGAAAAGGCAAAAGCAAAAGGCGTGCAATTACATATGCCAGTCGATGCTGTTGTGGCAAATGAATTTTCACAAGATGCTGAAACACAAATCGTTGATGTGGATGCTATTCCAGCTGATTGGATGGGTCTAGATATTGGACCAAAAACAGCTGCAAACTATGCGGAAGTTATTAAAAACTCTAAATTAATCATTTGGAATGGACCAATGGGCGTCTTTGAAATGGATAAATTTGCTAACGGCACAAAAACGGTTGCTGATGCAATGGCAACAACAGCAGGCTATACAGTAATCGGTGGCGGTGATTCAGCAGCTGCTGTTGAAAAATTTGAAGTAGCAGATAAGATGGATCATATTTCTACAGGTGGCGGTGCTTCTCTAGAATTAATGGAAGGTAAAGAACTTCCAGGAATTGTAGCACTAAACGATAAATAAACTAACTAAACAATCGGAGGCAACATGATGCGTAAACCAATTATTGCGGGTAACTGGAAAATGTTTAAAACATTTGAAGAAGCTATTCAGTTTGTAGATGCAGTACAGGATAAACTTCCTACCAATGACAAAGTAGATGCTGTTGTTTGCGCACCAGCTCTTTACCTACCTACACTTGTGCAGGTTGCTAGTGAGTCAGAGCTGGCGATTGGTGCACAAACAATGCACTTTGAAAATGAAGGTGCCTTTACTGGTGAAATTAGCCCAGCCCAGCTAGCAAGTGTAGATGTTGACTATGTCATTTTAGGGCACTCAGAACGTCGTGAATACTACAATGAAACAGATGAAGCGATTAATAAAAAGGTAGCAGCAGCGCTTGCACATAATATCGTGCCAATTATTTGCTGTGGTGAAACACTAGAGGAACGTGAGGCTGGCACGACAGAGCAAAAGGTGGCTGGACAAATTAAAGCGGCACTTGCTGGTTTTGATGCACAGCAAGTTGGGCATATGGTCATTGCCTATGAACCGATTTGGGCGATTGGTACTGGTAAAACTGCTACAGCAGACGATGCAAATCAAGTATGTGGAGCGATTCGTGCAGTTATCGAAGAGCTATATAATGCTGAAACGGCGAATGCTGTACGCATTCAATATGGCGGCAGTGTGAAGCCTGATAACATTCAGGAGCTTTTAACGAAAGAGCATATTGATGGTGCTTTAGTTGGTGGAGCAAGCTTACAGCCAGAATCTTACTTAACATTATTGGAGGCGGCAGCAAATGCCTAAAAAGCCAGTAGCATTAATTATTTTAGATGGCTTTGCATTTCGAGATGAAACATTCGGGAATGCAGTAGCACAAGCCAACAAGCCAAATTTTGATCGATATTGGAGTCAATATCCTCACGCTACATTAACTGCTGCGGGAGAAGCCGTTGGATTACCTGACGGCCAAATGGGGAATTCTGAGGTAGGGCACTTAAATATCGGTGCTGGACGAATTGTTTATCAAAGCTTAACACGCTTAAATAAATCGATTCGTGAAGGGGATTTCTTTACGAATCAAGCGTTTTTAGATGCAGTAGCATATGTAAAAGCTCATCACTCCAAGCTCCATGTTATGGGCTTATTATCAGATGGTGGTGTTCATAGTCATTATGAGCATATGTTTGCGCTATTAAAGCTAGCTAAACAGCAGGGATTAGATGAAGTTTATGTACATGGCTTCTTAGATGGACGTGATGTTGGTCCAACAACGGCATTAGACTATATCGAAGAAACAGAAAAACAAATGGCTGAAATGGGTATTGGTCAGTTTGCTTCGATTCACGGACGTTATTATGCAATGGATCGGGATAAGCGCTGGGATCGTGTCGCTCTCACGTACAATGTACTTGTTGATGGTGTTGGTCAAACAGCAGAAAGTGCAAAAAGTGGTGTAGCAGCATCCTATGAGCGTGAAGTAACCGATGAATTTGTGATTCCCTTCAGTATTCAAGAGCATGGTGAGCCAGTAGCAACAATTAGCGATCATGATGCAGTGATTTTCTTTAACTTCCGTCCTGATCGTGCTATTCAGCTATCCACAGTGTTCACAAATGAAGGATTTGATGGTTTTGCTGTATCTGCAAAGCATCCAAAGAATTTAAAATTTGTATCCTTCACACACTATAGTGATAACGTCAATGCACAAGTTGCTTATGAAAATGACAACTTAAAAAATACGATTGGTGAAGTACTAGCAACGAATGGGAAAACACAGTTACGCATTGCTGAAACTGAAAAATACCCACATGTTACATTCTTTATGAGTGGTGGACGTGAGGAAAAATTCCCAGGTGAAGAACGTATTTTAATTGCCTCTCCAAAAGTGGCAACATATGATTTAAAACCTGAAATGTCTGCCTATGAGGTAACAGAAGCCTTGCTTGCAGAAATTGCTGCTGAGAAATTTGATGGCATTATTCTCAACTTTGCCAACCCTGATATGGTGGGTCATAGTGGAATGCTTGAGCCAACGATTAAAGCGATTGAAGCGGTAGATGAATGTTTAGGCAAAGTAGTAGATGCTCTTCTTGCAAAAGGAGGCGCAGCTATTATTACAGCTGACCATGGTAATTCTGATGAAGTATTGACTTTAGCAGGTGAGCCTATGACAGCTCATACAACAAATCCTGTTCCAGTAATTGTGACAAAAGCAAATATAATGTTAAGAAATGGTGGTATTTTAGCCGATTTAGCACCAACCATGTTAGAATTATTAAAGGTGTCACAGCCTACTGAAATGACAGGACAATCATTAATTGAAAAAGAGGAGAATTAATTATGCCATTTATTACACAAGTTTATGCGCGCGAAGTTTTAGACTCACGTGGGAACCCAACAGTAGAGGTTGAAGTATTTACAGAATCAGGCGCATTTGGACGCGCAATCGTACCATCAGGTGCATCAACAGGTGAATACGAAGCGGTGGAATTACGCGATGGTGACAAATCTCGTTACCTAGGCAAAGGTGTATTAAAAGCAGTTGAAAATGTAAACACAATTATTGCGCAAGAATTAGAGGGTAACTATTCAGTTCTTGACCAAGTTGTCATCGACAAAGCTTTAATCGAGCTAGATGGCACAGAAAACAAAGGCAAGCTAGGTGCCAACGCAATTCTAGGTGTATCGATGGCAGTTGCACATGCTGCGGCAGATTATTTAGATGTACCTCTTTATCAATATCTTGGTGGGTTTAACTCTAAACAATTACCAGTACCAATGATGAACATTTTAAATGGTGGAGCTCACGCAGATAACAATGTAGACATTCAAGAATTCATGGTTATGCCTGTTGGGGCTGAATCTTTCCGTCATGCATTACGCATTGGCGCTGAGATTTTCCATAGCCTAAAAGCGGTTCTAAAAGCAAAAGGCTACAACACGGCAGTAGGTGATGAGGGTGGTTTCGCACCAAACCTTGGCTCTAACGAAGAAGCGATTACAGTTATCTTAGAAGCGATTGAAAAAGCAGGCTACAAACCAGGTGAAGAAGTTCGACTTGCTATGGACGTAGCATCATCTGAACTATTCAACAAAGAAGATGGCAAATATCACTTAGATGGTGAAGGTGTTGTGAAAACTTCTGAAGAAATGGTTGATTGGTACGAAGAGTTAACAAACAAATACCCAATCATTTCAATTGAAGATGGCTTAGACGAAAACGACTGGGCTGGCCACAAGCTATTAACAGATCGCATCGGTAGTCGTGTGCAATTAGTAGGTGATGACCTATTTGTAACAAATACGAAAAAATTATCGGCTGGTATTGAGCAAGGCGTAGGAAATGCAATCCTAATCAAAGTAAACCAAATCGGTACATTAACTGAAACATTTGAAGCAATCGAAATGGCGAAACGTGCTGGTTACACAGCTGTTATCTCTCACCGTTCTGGTGAATCAGAAGATGCAACAATTGCAGATATCGCCGTTGCTACAAATGCTGGTCAAATTAAAACAGGTGCTCCTTCACGTACAGACCGTGTAGCAAAATATAACCAACTTCTTCGCATTGAAGATCAACTTGGTTCAACAGCAGAGTTCCTTGGATTACAATCTTTCTACAACCTTAAATAATAGACAAAAAATGCCTCAAAGTTTATTGATACTTTGGGGCATTTCTTTTTGTGCCTATTGAAGTGGAAATCAACGGCTTTACTTTATGTCATTATAAAAGAAAAAAACTGTAGACAAACTCTCAATTTTTTTGAGTTTGTCTACAGTTCCTTTTTATGGCTGTGCCCAATGTTGGTCTAGTTCTTGATCGAGATAGACCCAGCCCTTCCAGGCAATATGAATCGTATCCATTATAAAATAAGGGTCATATTCATGGTCTGTAAAATCAACGTAGTCAACATTGGCAGCCTTTAATACTTGCTGCATCTTATCATAGTACTGCTGACGACGTTCCTCTGGATAGCCATTATAATCATACCAGTAGCCATTAACCGGAATGGATACGAATAATGGCTTGGCACCAGCATCTTTTAACACATCCATGACCAATTGAAAATCTTTATATTCCGGAGACTTCGTGTAATCCTCTTTCTTTCGCATTCCTTTAAACTTTGAAAAATTAGCATTAACAAGTCGCTGGTAAGCGCGATTTTCAATCATGTAGTCATTGGAAACACGTTTCTTTCCGTACGCCTCAGCATGCTGTAATTGCTGTTCAAAGCTTTGATTGGCAATGAGCTTGTCATTGCTTTTTAAGTGATGACCTTTACGTGGGAAAAGGGAATAATATAAATCCTTCTTTTCTAGCAATTCCTTATGGAAGCGCCCTGCCACCATCGCCAAACGTCCCGTAATCGGCTTTTCCTTACCGTTTGACATTTGATATTGATACATCGTTTTTAAGAGACGATCCCGCTCAACGGTATCAAATTCTAGCAGTCGTTCCATGGCGCGTTTACGAAGGTCGGCATCCATCTCTTGATTAAAAGCTAAATCATAGGCATGTAACATCGAATAATTCGGTGAAAAGTGAAATTCACCCATGCCCTTTTCTGTAAACCATTGTGGGGAGATGATGAAAACTAATTTTTTATCCTTTAAATTTCCCTCTTGAGCAGCAAAATTTAAAAAATGAGTAATGGACTGCATTCCCCCACGCCCAATCATAAATGTTGAATACGGCGCTTCAGATGCTCGCGCATAATTATAGGGATGGAAAGGGTCAAAACGATTTAATTCAGAGGAGCCATACAAAGGCATGGAATGAGGCTCCTGTAACATGCGTTCCTGTAAATACGTACCTTGAAAGACAAGTGGAGACATGTTTGTTTTGGCTTGCTCCACATCCTCATCGGAAATCCACGCCTTGATCCATGCATTCGGAAAGAAGACAAAGCCAGTAAAAAGAGCAAAGGCGATAAATAGAGAGAGAAAGCCTTTCTTCATCATTGTCTTTCAGCTAATTTCCCTACAATTCGATTCGGTGTATTCCATTCTTCACGATTAAAATCAGTTATAGGTACAGAAATATTAAAGCGGTTTTCAATTTCTACTAATAAATTAATTGTCCCAAACGAATCTAGCAAACCTTCTTCAAATAAATCAATATCTGGGTTCTCTACAATAATTTCATCTTCACATAACTCGACTAGCATTTCTAAAACTTGTTGTTGATCCATTAATAATTCTCCTTTATTGAACAGGCTCTTTCAGCCCTTGGTTAAAATAATTTGCCAGAAAAAATATAGAAGCCAAAGCATACGGCATTAAATGTAATGAAGACGCCAATAGCATGGGTCCACTTATTTTTAGGCCAGCGCTTATGCTTTTTATTCCAGCGTTCAAACTTATCAAAGCTAATAATTAATAGGGCATGATAGAGTCCGTAGATCACAAAGTGCCATTCTAGGCCATGCCAAATACCCATTAAAAAGAATAGTAAAAAGAAGCCTATATACGAAATAGCGAATTTATTTTTCAGCCACTTTTTCTTCGTCATCCAAAGCACAAAGCGCATATAGACGTAATCTCTAAACCAAAAGGAAAGACTCATATGCCAACGGTTCCAAAAGTCTTTAATATTGCGACTTGCGAATGGACGATTAAAGTTAATAGGCGTTTGTATGCCCATTATTCGGCTCACACCAACAGCAAATGCACTATAGCCAGCAAAATCAAAGAATAAGTAAAAGCTATACATATACATATACGCTAATTGCCCCTGGAAAGGTGTCAAATAGTTATACGTATGATTTGGCAAATAAATGAGGGTGTAGTTGTAAATTAAATACGCCAAAATAAATTTATATAAAAAGCCGACAAAGATATAGTTGAGCCCACTTAACAGCAGCTTTTGATAATCCTCCGAGGAAGGTACAGTATGAAAATCCTTTGTAAAACGTCGCCAGCGATCAATCGGCCCTGATGATACTGTAGGGAAGAATAGTAAGAAATACGCTAGCTCTATGACAGGAATTTTCTCTTTCATTAAGCCGTCACGGGTTTCTAAAATCATTTGCACTGCTTTAAATGTAATGTAGGACACACCAAGGAAGCCAAATAAATGATGTAATCCAAGAATCGGTAGTACCTTCACAAGGACAAGTGGTAATATCGACAAGAGTACAGCTATTATAAAGATTGTTCCACTATTTTGCTGAAGGCGGTAACGCTGATAAGCCACAATAAGGACTATCTGAAAGACCGTAAATAGAATGAGCGAAATGGACCCATTCAATGAATGTCCAAAGATAAGAGCTAAGACAATCAATGACACAAATAGATTATAGTATTTAGAAGATTTGCCTTGTAAACCCAATAGGATTGTTGGTAGTAATAAAAGTCCGATGATCACAAAGAATGCTATATTTCCATAAGGCGTCATACTGTTTCCATAACCGCCAATCCTTTACGATCAACCTTACCGTTCGGATTTAATGGTAAAGCGTCCATATATTTAAACGTTTTTGGTACCATATAAGCAGGCAAATACTCTGATAGAAGTGTTTTTAACTGCTTTGTCATTTTGAAGGGAGAGTCTGTTAATGGCTCGCGCAAAACAACATGTGCACTAAGCGAGATGATCTCCTTTTCTTTATAAATCGGTACAACAACACAGCTTGAAACGGGTGGTAGGTTGCTAATTTGTTTTTCAATTTCCTCAATTTCCAAACGATAACCATGTAGTTTAACCTGGAAATCCTTGCGCCCAGAAAAGAATAAATAACCATCCTGCTCATAGCCTAAATCACCTGTTAGATAGATGCGTTGTTCAGCTACTGTTGAAAAAACCTTCGCTGTTAAATCAGGCGTTCCCAAGTACCCTGCACTGACAGTTGGGCCTGAAATAACAATTTCACCATCTTCTAATAAAGCGACGTTCGGCTCCGTTATAGGGGCAATCGGTAATTGTTCAAAGCGTTCCACTAATGCTTTAGAAACCTCTACATAGGATACCGCGACCGTTGTTTCCGTAGGACCGTATAAATTATAAATGGTAGCCTGTGGAAAGCGTGACATTAACTCTTTACATACCGCTATTGGTAAAACCTCGCCGCAAAATAAAAAAGTATCTAATGTCGGTATGAGCTGCTGGTTCCACTCTTTGTTCATTAAACACATCTTGGCGAAGGAAGGTGTAGAAGTCCAAACACGAGTATTCGACGTAGCTAAAGAATCAAATAATGCTTTAGGATTGGCGATTTCTTGCTGTGTAATCGCGTAAAGTGTGTGACCTCCAACAAGAGCCGGGTACAGATCCATGACAGATAAATCAAAGGAATAAGGCGCTTGATTTAAAAATACACCGTCGTCCTGTAAAGGGAAGTTTTCGTGCATCCAAGAGACAAAATGTGCTAAATTACTAGCTGTTATTTGGACACCTTTTGGTTGACCAGTTGAACCAGAAGTGTAAATAATATAATGGATTTCCTCGTTTTGCACCCATGTCGCTGATGATAGGGTAACGTCCTTTGAGGAACTCGCTAAGATATCACTCACCGCCATAACAGGGATATTTGTGAGCATGTGTAATGGCTCTGTTGTCAATAATAAACCTGCTCCAGATGCTTCTAAAATAAGCTGTAATCTTTCTATTGGCGTTGAAGAGTCAACAGGTACGTATGAGTGACCAGCTTTTACAGCACCTAAAAAGGCGACAATTTGTAGAGGGGACATATGTCCATAAACGACAATAGGTTGTTGTCTCCGCAAGTTAAGCTTCATCAGATAATCAGCTACATTATCCGATAAGTGCCAAAGCTCACCGTATGTTAAGGAAGCATGGTGCGTTTGATAAGCAGTTTTTTGTGGCTGCTGGAGGGCCACGCGTTCAATAGCTGCTAAAATACTTAACATTATAAAATCTCCTTTATTTAAAATTCCGTATATATAAATGGTCCAGCGTTCATATCATGGAAACCATGTATAAGAAACAGCAGTACCAAAACGATCAAATAAAATAGCGTCAAGGCAATAAAGCGCAAAGGCTCGTTATTTTTGATGGATTGCATTTGTCCACCTCCAATGAAAAAAGTATAGGATTAAATTTTCAAAAAATAGTAATTTACTAGTGAAAAATCCTTACCTTATGTTTTTAACACTGATTTGACGGAATGTGGAGAAAAATGTTGCTGAATTAAGGTGAATTCAGTAAATCATAAGATTAATTTAAGGTAAATTTAAGGTTATGGGGGAAAGTGTGGATTTTACAAACTATTGGTTGGTCTTTTTATGTAAAAAAAGCACGAACATAAGGGAATAATCTCAACTTATGTTCGCGCTATTGTTTTTATTTCACGGCATTCAAAACTTTTTTTGATACATAAAATTCAGAGCCATTATAGATATTTATTGTGTCAAATGTATGGGTCTTTACAGTGTTTGTTGAAGTTTGCTCATACAGCATTGTGTTTTTATTGACTGGGATTTTCACCATCACATCTGCCTTTTGTGCAATAAATATTGGGTTTTCTTTATCGGATAAGTCAATTTTTGTTGTAAAGCCTTTTTCCGTAAATGCCTTTGTTGCTGGCACATATAAATCATTTGTAAGTGTATTTAAGTCAAAGCCCATGAATTGCGCCATTGTATGAGCTAAATCAGTGTTTTCTACTAGCCCTGTCAGCTTAGATGGACCGAATGAATATAAAAACACATCCTCACCGGTATGACCACCTGTCGTATAGCCAATGTTCGCACGATTTGCCAGCATTTTGACCATTTCACTGCCTAAGTCTTTAGAAAGTTTTAGTTTAGTCAATTCAGTCTTTGTTAATTGATCTAAGCCATAAAGGGCAGCCACTTCTTTTAAATTAGAACGGTCTTCTTTTAATTGACTTAATGCTCCCTCAACGGTCATGGACGCTTTTTTCAACGGATCAATGTAAGCAGAGACTGGAATACTGGAGTAGGTATTAGTCGTGTTGGCATTCCCCATCGTAATCCCGCTATTTCCATGATCTGTTACGGCAATAACTAATGTATTGCCATCTTCCTTCGCAAAATTAACCGCTTCTTTTACAGCATCATCAAACGATAAAATATCGCTAATGATACCGATTGTATCGTTGGCATGTGCTGCCCAGTCGACCTTGCTACCTTCAACAAAGAGGAAGAAGCCGTCCTCATCCTTTTTTAGCGTATGGATTGCCTTGTTCGTCATTTCAGCAAGCGTAGGCTCAGATGCTCTTGTTTTAGCGCGATCTAAATCATAGGCAAGTGCACTTGGTGCAAAGCTTCCCCAAATTTTTGAAGACTGACTGTTGAATAGTTCATCACGTGTTTGAACTAAATCATAATTTTTTTCTTTCAGAACCTGGATTAAATCCTCACCATCTTGACGGGCATTTTTTGTAGTTCCTGGTGACAGCGACTCTAAGCCACCACCTAAAACGACGTCAATATTTTGGTAAACTTGCTGTTCAGCAATATCACCATATTGACTTCTATTGTTAACATGCGCTGAAAAACCAGCTGGCGTTGCATGTTGAATTTCAGAAGTAGAAATCAGTCCAGTCGCCTTGCCCTTTTGTTTAGCTCCTTCTAGCACATTGGCTACAGGTCGGAAGGCATCTTGTTGAGCAATTTGTGCTAAACCAGGGGAATTAATCACGGATGGTAAAACGCCTACATATTTATCATTCGATTTATGACCAGTTGCTAAAGCCGTAGCAGCAGGCGCAGAATCTGTAATGGCTGATTCAGCAGAATACGTGCGCATAGCACCAGATAAAATCTCATCCATTGCTAAGCCCTCACCCTTATACCAACGAGAAAGGGTAACCGCATTATTACTGCTCCCATCCATTACAAGCATAATGACATTTGTCGGTTTCTTTACTTCGGCTGCTTCTACCTCTTGTTGTGGGATACTAACTGCGGATAACGTTACAGCACTTGCTAAAAACAATGAAGTCCATCTTTTTGCGTATTTCATGATTTTCCTCCTTTAAATGATTTCAATTGTAAGTGTAAAGGAAGGGTGTAAAGCTGCTGTTAAATATTTGTTAATAAAATATGGTAATACTGTAAATGAAGAGATAAGAATGGAAGGAAAGAATCTGTGCGTTTATCACATGGATTCGATTGAGGCAGTATAACTTTGGTGATGCTGTGAGCCGTCTAATTTAAGAACTTCATCCTCGAATAATACTTCTTCAACCGCTTTCAATTTCAATTATTGCTAAATAGCCAGCATTGTCATAGTCACTACAATAAATGGAGTCTTTGCATAAGTATAGTTGGCACTAGTCGCAGCAAAATAAATATCAGTAGTCCATAAATGACTTAACTTAGTTTTTCATCACAAACTAAAAAATATTCGTAGGAAACTGCAGAGGGTAGGGCTAAATGAAGATGATACCAATGACCATCAACACTAACTTGCCAAATACACTTAACTTCTGCGCATTTAAAATCATTTGGTTCAACAGTGGGTTTGCTTAGTTTGAAAGCCGTAGCTAATGATGCCGCCAATAGGTAACTTTCATTGCCGATTAGTTCACTAAATATATGTTGCCTCAGAAGTATGTAAAAATGCTTTGGAGGCAACTTTTTATTACCGTGTATAGTACAAGTTCTATTAAATGGCAAGCCGTCACCATGCCATAGTTCAATTATTAATAAACAATGGCATGAAGCAATCTATATAGATATTTCCCTTTAGCTTATAAACAGGCGATAAATAGAAATATTTTTAGATTTTTCAGTTAATTCCAGTGTGAATCGATAAAAATATTGATATAGTTTTAGATAAAGAGAGTTCAAACGAAATATAACATATTAAACTAGTAGATTATCAAATCGAACAAAAATATCATTTTGTTAAAATAGATAAAAATGATTTTTTATAGAAAAAAAGAGGTTTAAAGTAGAAAAATAATTTTATTTGATTTCACTATTTGAAATATAATGCATTTCAAGGGGAAGAGAAGTTGTTATGATACTGATAATAAATTAAAGGGGGTGCTATAAATGGATACAAAATTACTTAGACAAACATTTGGAAAATTTCCTACAGGTGTGACGGTCGTTACTTGGTTTGATGGTGTGGGGATTAATGGGATTACAGTGAACTCATTTACTTCAGTTTCGTTAGAGCCTGCTCTAGCACTAGTATCTATTGATAAAAAAGCAAATGCGTTATCTCAAATGAAAAACAATGCATTTACAATTAATATTTTATCAGATCAACAGGAGTCTATAGCATGGCAGTTTGCAGGACGTAAGCAAGAAGGGCTTGAAATTACATGGATTAAAGATGGTATAGCTCCAAAAATTGAAGATGTTTGTGCTTTTATCGAATGTAAGCCATGGAAAGAAGTGGATGCGGGAGACCATGTTTTATTTATAGGAGAAATCCTTAATTTTGGACGCACTAATAGTGAAGCGCTTACATTTTTTGAAGGCAAGATGGGCTCGACAAAACAGTTCATACAACAATAGTTATTTAGTAGAGGGGATTATTAATTATGGGAATTAGAACAGGGCAACAATTTATGGATGCATTAAAGTCAAGAAACCCAGAAGTATGGCTAAATGGTCGTTTAGTAGAGAGTGTTTACGATGAACCCTATTTTCAACAACCAATTAAAGAAATTGCAAAGTTATATGATTTACAACATGATCCAAAATATCAAGAAGATTTAACGCATGTATGTGATGAAACAGGGGAGCGTGTAGCCACTTCATTCCTTTTTGCAAAATCCTACGAAGATATTATGAAACGTAGTAAAGCTTTTGAAGTAGTAGCTCGCCAAACTTTTGGCTTGATGGGGAGAACACCAGATTTTTTAAATACAGTGGTAACTTCTTTAGCACAAAATTCTTGGTTCTTGGCGAAATACAACCAAGATTGGGCTAAGAATATTGAAGCTTATTATCGCTATATACGAGATAATGATGTGTTCTTAACTCATGCCATTGTGAATCCACAAAATGACCGAAGTAAAGCATCACATGAACAGACAGATAAGTTTACGCACTTAGGTGTAGTAGAAGAACGTCCAGATGGATTAGTTGTCCGCGGAGCAAAAATGCTAGCAACATTAGCGGCGTTTACGGATGAAGTCATTATCTATTCATACCCAGGATTTGTACCAGGAGACGAGCGTTATGCATTAGCTTTTGCTGTACCGATTGATGTGAAAGGGTTAAAAATTATTTGTCGTGAACCCGTTCAAGATGGTACACGTTCAACATTCGATCATCCACTGGCTTCTCGCTATGAGGAAATGGATGCACTACTTATTTTTGAAGATGTATTAGTACCATGGGATCGTGTGTTTTTATATAACAACGTTGAGGCTGCGAACTTGCTGTATCCAATGACAGGTATTGCTGAACAGCCCGCACATCAGTCAGGGGTTAGAGGATACATTAAACTGGCATTTGCTGTAGAGGTAGCTTGTAAGGTCGCTGATTCGATTGGTGTAGATCAATATTTAAATGTGCAACGTGACCTAGGCGAATTAGTGCAATATGTAGAAGTCATTCGTGCATTGATTCGAACAGCGGAGCATGAATTTACGGTAACAGAGCATGGTGAAGCGCGATTAAATCCAGATGCTTTAGAGACCATTCGCGGCATGATGCCAGAAATATATCCGAGAGCCATTGAAGTCATGCAAACAATTGGTGCAGGCGGTTTGCTAATGATGCCAACTGAAGCTGATTTCTTAAATCCAGAGCTTCGCCCAAGCATTGATCGTCATTATGGTGGACGAGAAGGTGTAGATGCAGAACTAAGAATGAAAATCTTTAAGCTAGCCTGGGATTTATGTGGTGAAGGGTTTGGTATGAGAGCGCTTCAATACGAACGCTATTATACAGGAGATCCAATACGGAAACGTGCTATTTACTACAATAAATTTAAGAAACGGTACTCCTTTGATTTAGTTGAATCCATTCTTGCGAAAGAAGATGTAGGCGAGAAACAAACAGTATAAATTGAACTTGGAGGTGAAGCATTTGATTTCATCGGTAAAAAAAATCTCACGCATTATCGATTTATTTTTGGATGGCGAACCATCTTTAAGTAATAAAGAAATCGCAGAAAAGCTAAATTTACCTCCGAGTTCAGTCCATCATTTCTTAAAAACAATGTGTCAAGAAAGTATTCTCTTGCAAGGCAGTGATAAGCGTTACCGATTAGGCTGGAAAATTCTTGAGTGGAGTAACAAAGTTATGTATTACCAAGAAATTAATTTTGAAGCAGGCCCTATAATAAGTAATTTGGTTGCGCGTTTTAAAGGTACTTCACATATTGGGATGTTTGATAATGGGGAAGTTCGATTTGTATACAAGGCTATGTCTCCACATGCGGATATAGTACCAACATTTGTCGGTATGACTCGTTATCCTGCTTATTCAACAAGCATTGGGAAAGTATTATTAACGTATAATCCAGCATTTATGTTGCCGATGTTGGAAAAAGGCATGTTTAAGCAAACTGCCAATACTATCACCTCTGTAGATGATTTGAAAAAGGAGCTTGAAGTAGTTTATAAAAACGGCTATGCCATTAGCGATCAGGAAAATGCGTCCAATACTTATGGGGTTGCAGCACCTATTAAAACCTATAATGGTCAAGTTGTAGCAGCCCTTAACTTAGTAGGTGAAAAAAGTTATATGAACGGTAAGGATAAACAGGCAATTGTTCGTGAGGTAATTCGTTCAGCAGAACTAATTTCGAGACAACTAGGCTATATGACAATAAATTATTAAATTTAAAATTAGGAGGAATTCAATTATGTCCAATTCAACGCAAGTAAGTAAATTACAAGCCCGTTCTCAAAACATTTTTAAAATCATTGAGGAGAACAAGCATTTACTAAAACCGCCAGTGAATAATAAAGTGCTATGGGAAGACTCTGAGTTTTTAATTATGTTGCTTGGTGGTCCAAATGCTCGTCGTGAATTCCATGTTGACCCATCAGATGAACTATTCTATCAAATTAAAGGTTCTTGTTTTGTAGAGGTTATTAATGATGAAGGTAAACGTGAAGTAATTGAAGTGAAGGAAGGCGAAATGTTTATGCTACCAGCAAACGTCCCTCATTCACCACACCGCGTTGCAGACACATATGGAATTGTCGTGGAGAGAAAACGTAAAGAAGGCGAGTTAGAGGATTTAGTATGGCTATGCAGTGAATGTGACCATGAATTGTATCGTCTACGCGTACAAGTAACAAACATTGGGAAACAAATTTCAGATGGTATTGATTACTTCAACGCTTCTAAAGATTTACGTCAATGTGATAGTTGTGGACATGTAATGCCTGAGACTGTAAGTGAATGGCAATGAGAATCGATTTTCATACACATATTTATCCGAGAGATTTACCGAATTTTGCTAGTAAGTATGATAATGATAAGTGGCCTGTCTTAGAGCAAAAATGTTCTTGTGGAGCGGATATTATGGTAAGTGGTGAAGTATTTAGGGAAGTGACCAATCAAGTGTGGGACACAAAAAAACGCATTGAGGATATGGATCATGAGGGTGTAGATATGCAGGTTATTTCACCCGTACCTGTCACATTTTCTTATTGGGCACCTATTGAACAAGCGGTAGAGCTTGCACAATTCCAAAATAACTTTATTGCAGATGTTGTTAAAGCACATCCAGATCGTTTTATCGGCCTAGGAACTGTACCGTTGCAAGATGCAAAAGCGGCTGTTGTGGAGTTAAAACGGTGCAAAGAAATAGGTCTAGCCGGAATTGAAATTGGCACTAATATCAATGGAGAAAATTTGGACAGCGAGTATTTACTGCCATTTTTTGAAGCGGCAGAACAATATGAAATGCCGCTCTTTATTCATCCTTGGGAAACCTTAGCACAAGAGAGAACACCAAGACATAACTTTTTATATACAATTGGCATGCCGAGTGAAACAGCTTTAGCGGCAGCGAGCTTGGTGTGGAGTGGTGTAATGGAAAAGTGTCCGAATTTAAAGGTTTGTTTTGCCCATGGTGGCGGATCATTCCCTTATATTCTTCCACGTCTAGACCAAGGTTGGGATGTTTGGCCAAGCCTTAGACGTACAAAATATCCTCCAAGCCACTACACGAAAAATTTTTACTTTGATTCATTAGTATATGAATCACAAAATCTACATTACTTAATTGAACGTTTTGGCCATGAGAAAATTATGATGGGATCAGACTATCCATTTTTACTAAGAGAAATTAACCCTGGAAAAATCATAGATGAAACCTTGGACTTATCAGAAGAAGTACGTAAAGCCATTCTAGGTGAAAACGCTATGTCATTTTTAAATGTAGAAAGGAGCAGGGTTCTAAATGGTAAATCAAGTGAAAACGCCTGAAGAACGCTTGCAAGAGCTTGGAATAGAACTTGCTGAGCCAAGGGAAGCAGTTGGAAATTACGTTGGTTGTGTACGAACAGGTAATTTAATTTTTACATCAGGTCAAGGTGTCGATCAGTATCATGGCAAATTAGGTGAAGATTTAACAGTAAATGATGGCTATGCAGCTTGTCGCCAATCGATGATTAACCTGTTATCTGTATTGAAATCTGAATTAGGTGATTTATCGAAGGTGAAGCGTATTGTAAAAATTTTAGGAATGGTCAATTCTACGCCTGATTTTACACAACAGCCAAAAGTTATGAATGGTGCATCAGATTTATTAGTGGATGTTTTTGGAGAACGAGGAAAACATGCCCGTTCAGCAGTTGGGATGGCCCAACTTCCTAATAATACAGCCATTGAAATAGAAATGGTTGTTGAAATTTCAGAATAATCAAAAAGCGACTTTAAGAAAAAGGTAAAACACTCTTTTTCTTAAAGTCGCTCCATAATTGAGGGAGTGAAAAGTGATGCAACATGCAACGTTTAAAACGAAAAGTATTAATTGTCGTAATTTCATAAACGGTGAATTCATTGACGCTACAGATGGGAAAGTGTTTGAAAATATAAATCCTGCTACAGAAGAAGTCATTGGATGGGTAGCAGAAGCGACTAGGGAAGAAGTCGATGCAGCAGTACAATCTGCAAAAGCTGCTTTGAAAGGACCGTGGGGAAAATTCACTGTCAAAGAGCGCTCTCTACTGTTACGACGTATTGGCGACCTCATTTTAGAAAATGTTGAAGAACTTGCTGCTTTAGAAACGATAGATACAGGCAAACCGTATCATTTAGCGATAGAAATGGATATTAAACGTGCAGCACATAATTTCCACTTCTTTGCGGATTACGTTACTTCACTTGGCAATGAATCTTATAACCAAGACAATATGGCACTTCATTATTCAGTGACACGACCAGTAGGTGTCGTGGCTATGATTAATCCTTGGAATTTACCATTACTACTTTTAACTTGGAAATTAGCCCCTTGCTTAGCAGCAGGTAGTACTGCTGTCATGAAACCGGCGGAGCTTACACCAATGACAGCTACTCGCTTAGTTGAATTATGTCAAGAAGCGGGGATACCAGATGGTGTTGTAAATTTAGTTCACGGTTTTGGTGGGAATTCAGCAGGTGCTTTTCTATCAGAACACCCTGATGTAGATGCTATTACATTTACAGGGGAAACTAAAACAGGCACTACTATTATGAAGGCTGCTGCCCCTACATTGAAAAAAGTTTCATTTGAATTAGGGGGCAAAAATCCTACTATTATTTTTAAAGATTCGGACCTAGATGAAGTTCTTGCAACAACGTTAAAATCAAGCTTTACAAACCAAGGGCAAGTGTGTCTCTGTGGTTCTCGTATATATGTAGAACGTGATATTTATAAAGAATTTGTGGAGAAATTTGTAGCTCGTACAAAAGAATTAAAAATTGGAGATCCATTTGATGCAACGACAGATATCGGCTCTGTCGTAGGGAAAGAGCATTATGAAAAAGTAATGGGTTACATTCAAATTGCCAGAGAAGAGGGTGGCAATATTCTTACAGGCGGTGGTCGCCCAGCTACTATCGATAAAGGCTACTATATTGAGCCAACAATTATTACCGATTTAACGGATCAGGACCGTTGTGTACGTGAAGAAATTTTTGGCCCAGTTGTTACAGTATTACCTTTTGATACAGAAGACGACGTGATTTCCCGTGCAAATGATACAAATTACGGCTTAGGTGCAACTATTTGGACAAATGATTTAAGACGTGCACATCGTGTTGCAGGTCAAATTGAGTCAGGCATCGTTTGGGTAAATACATGGTATTTAAGAGATCTTCGAACACCATTTGGTGGGATGAAACATAGCGGAATCGGGCGTGAAGGTGGCGCACACAGCTTTGAATTCTACTGCGAGGTCTCAAACGTAACAATTAAATTATAACTTGGGGGGAAAGCATGGTAGTGAATCTAATTGAATGGTCTAACAAATTATTAGAAGCAGAAAGAACACGCATTGGCATTGAGCCGATTACTCAATCAGCTAAAGATATTTCATTGAAAGATGCTTACTCCATTCAACTTGAAATCGTTAATAGGAAGTTACTGAACGGCCATAAAATTACAGGTAAAAAAATTGGTTTGACATCTTTAGCAATGCAAAATCTATTAAACGTGGATGAACCAGATTATGGGCATCTTTTATCGAATATGGAAATTACAGAAGGAAAAACCGAGCGATCAAGTTATTTAAAGCCGAAAGTCGAAGGCGAAATTGCGTTTGTACTGAAGTCTCCTTTAAAGGGACCTAATGTCACTGTTAAGGAGGTACTTGAAGCAACAGATTATATTGTAGCTAGTCTTGAAATCGTAGATAGTCGCATTGCCAATTGGCAAATAAAATTGCTCGATACCATTGCAGATAATGCTTCCTCTGCAAAATACGTACTAGGTCAAGTGAAACGTGAGGTCTTCAATGTTGACTTACCAGCAATCGAAATGCAGCTTTATAAAAATGGAGCGTTTATGAATGAAGGAAAGGGAGAAGATGTTTTAGGCAATCCAGCAAGTTGTGTCGCTTGGCTTGTAAACCGTCTAGCAGATTTCGATATTGGTGTTGAAGCAGGAGAAGTTATATTATCAGGTGCTTTATCGGCAGCATTGGATGCTGAACAAGGTGATAAGTTCACAGCCGACTTCGGTGAACTATTAGGTACAGTCGAACTAGAGTTTGTGTAAAGGGAGGAAGCTACCATGACAAAAATGAAAGTGGGCATTATTGGTTCAGGTAATATTGGTACGGATTTAATGATGAAAATTCAAAGATCTCCGTACTTAGAGATGTCAGTACTTATTGGCATTGATCCTGAATCAGATGGCTTAAGACGTGCACAAGAGGCAGGTTTTCAGACGATTTCCAATGGGATTGAAGGATTTCTAGAGCAACCACATTTGGCGGATATTTTATTTGATGCAACATCAGCAAAGGCACATATTGCTCATGTGAAAGCTTTACAAGGTTTAAACAAAAGACTAATAGATTTAACGCCAGCCGCTGTAGGTCCATTTGTTGTACCGACGGTGAATTTGACAGAGCATATGGAAAAGCCTGTTGTAAACATGATTACGTGTGGAGGTCAGGCGACGATACCAATCATCTACGCCATTAGCCGTGTACAAAGTGTTGATTACGCTGAAATTGTTGCAACAATTGCTTCGAAAAGTGCAGGTCCAGGAACACGAGCTAATATCGATGAATTTACAGAAACAACATCCAATGCAATTGAGCTGATTGGCGGTGCAAAAAAAGGAAAGGCAATTATTATTTTAAACCCAGCAGAGCCACCTTTATTGATGCGTGATACGGTGTTATGTCTCCTTGAAGAAGAAGCGAATACGGAAGAGATTATTAAATCCGTAAAAAATATGGTCGCAAAAGTAAATGAATATGTACCAGGTTATCGCTTGAAGCTAGATCCGATTGTAGATGGAAAGAAAGTTACCGTATTTATTGAAGTAGAGGGATTGGGAGATTATTTACCGATCTATGCTGGAAATTTGGATATTATGACGGCCGCTGGATTGAAGGTGGCTGAAGAAATGGCAAAAACAATGAGCGTTAGGGAGGTGGAAGTGCGATGAGTCAAATCTATTTAACAGAGGTTGCACTTCGTGATGGTAGCCATGTGGTTGCCCATCAATTTTCTTCTGAGCAAGTTCGTTATGTAACGAAGCAATTAAGTGAAGCCGGTGTACCGTATATTGAAGTCACGCATGGAGATGGTTTAGGAGGCTCGTCCCTTCAATATGGTTTTTCTAAAGAGCATGATATTGCGTTAATAAGAGCGGCAGCAGAAGTTGCTGGAGATTCTAAAATAACAGTTTTGCTTATTCCTGGAATTGGCACAATACATCATTTGAAAGAGGCTTATGAGGCAGGTGCTCGAGTTGTTCGTGTTGCTACACATGTAACGGAGGCAGATGTATCAAAGCAACATATTGAAACAGCAAAAGCACTAGGGATGGAGGCATTTGGGTTTTTAATGATGTCACATTCTGCATCACCTGAAAAAGTATTAGAGCAGGCGTTGTTAATGGAATCATATGGGGCTGATGCCGTGTATGTTACGGACTCAGCAGGAGCTATGCTACCGGCTGATGTACAGAATCGTATTCGTTTATTACGTGCTCATTTAAACATTGAGATTGGTTTTCATGCGCATAATAATTTGTCTCTGGCTGTTGCCAATACACTTGTAGCGATTCAAGAAGGTGCTACACGTATCGATGGCAGTATTTGTTGTTTAGGTGCAGGTGCAGGCAATACACAAACTGAGGTATTGGTCGCTGTATTAAATCGCATGGGTATTGAAACAGGCATAGATTTATACCAAATACTCGATTTGGCTGACTATGTTCGTGCCAATATTTTGCCACATCCACAAGATATTACGACAGGTAGTTTAGTAATGGGCTATGCAGGCGTATATTCGAGCTTTTTACGTCATGCCAATATAGCTGCTGAAAAAGTGGGTGTTGATGCTAGAGATATTTTAGTAGAGTTAGGCAAATTAAATGTTGTAGGTGGACAAGAGGATACGATCATTGAAGTAGCACAAAAAATTGCACAACAGAAAGTGGGGAGTGCATAGTGTCTTTATTTGAATATGCTGAGCGGGTGGCGGAAGCACAAGCAACAAAAGAGGCAGTTGAAAAGATTACTAACTCAAAACCAAATTTGACAGTAGAAGAAGCCTATGAGATTCAAAAAATTAGTATGGAAAAAACGATGACAGCTGACAATCGGTTTATCGGTTGGAAAATGGGCCTAACGAGTATTGCTAAACAGCAACAAGTAGGGGTGGATTCCCCAATTTATGGGCGTTTAACCTCACAAATGAATCTTAGGACAAATGAAATTATAGCTGCTGAATATATTCATCCACGTGTGGAAGCAGAGGTAGCCTTTGTTTTTAAAAAAGAGCTACAAGGTGCGGATTTAACACCATTAGAAGTATGGGATGCGATTGAAAACGTATTTCTAGCACTTGAAGTCATTGACAGTCGCTATAAAAACTTTTCATTTACTTTACCTGATGTAATAGCTGATAATGCTTCTTCATCGAAAATTTGGCTGAGTGCGCAAGCATTTTCACCTTATACATGTGATTGGGCTTCTATAGAAGTCATTTTGAAACAAAATAGAGAAGAGAAACTACATGGTACAGGAGCTGCGGTACTTGGTCATCCCATTTATTCGGTCATTGAATTATTAGCGATGTTAGCAAAAGAAGGTAGAGGTATTTTGCCTGGTCAACTCGTTTTAACAGGTGGCATAACAGATGCAATTCCAGTAAAAGCTGGTGATGAAATAGAAGCAGACTATGGGACACTTGGCAAGCTAACATTAGTTGTGAAGTAGCGGGGACTAAATATGCCAATTGTTCAAATTCAGTTATTAGAAGGACGGTCTGTGGAGCAAAAGAAAAAAATTATACAGGAAGTTACAACTACCATTGTTCAAACGGCACGAGTTCCAATTGATAGTGTAAGAGTTATTTTAATAGAAGTGCCACCCGTTCATTGGGGAATTAGTGGAAAGACGAAGGCGGAGCCATAACCAATGCAACATATTAAATCAAAAATAGAGGGGATATTTTATGATAAAAAAACCGCTAAAGTTTATGCTAGTTAGTTGTTTATTCGCACTTTTATTCGTTTTGGCAGCTTGTGGTAACTCAAACACAACAAATGAAACAGATGCAAAGACGGACAATAAATCAGCTGTGTCAGCAACTAGTTCGGATGAAGATATTCCAAAGAAGAAATTTAAGCTTGCCCATATTACATCAACAGATCATATGTGGCATAAAGCTGCTGAAAAATTTAATGAAGAATTAAAGGCACGCTCAGATGGCAAAATGGAGCTTGAAATTTACCCTGCAAGTCAATTAGGGACTGAAGCGGATATGGCACAACAAGTAGAGGCAGGCTCGATAGACTTTGCTTTTATTACAGCCGCTTTTTTAAGTACGCGTACACCTGAGATGGCCGCGTGGTTCGCACCATACATGTTTGAAAATTTACAAGAAGCTTCAGATGCAAGTCATACTGATATTGCACGTGAGATTTTAGGAGAAATAGAAGGAACGGGCTTAAAAGGGTTAGATTATCTATTCGCTGGTCAACGTACGATGGTATTGAAATCAAAAGAAGTTAAAAAGGCTTCGGATTTAGCAGGTTTAAAAATGCGAGTAACACCAAGTCCGCCGCTCCAAAAATTTTATAAAGATGCGGGAGCTGCACCAGAAGGATTACCATTACCAGAAGTATATTCAGCATTACAAACAGGCGTTATTGACGGAATGGATATGGACTTAGATGCGACAATCACAAATAAATACTCCGAAGTAGCCAAATATGTAGCTGTAACAAATCACATGGTATGGCCATCAATTGTCGTAGCAAATGAGGGAATGTTTGATGGATTATCTGAAAATGCTCAAAAAATCATTATTGATTCCTTACAAGCAACAATAGCTTATGCAGTAGAAACACGAACTGGACAAGAAGAAGAATTCAAAAAAGAACTTGCCAGTCAAGGAGTGACTGTTTATGAGTTAGGGGCAGATGTATTTAAAGAGCAAATCGAAGCATTTGACGCCGAGTATAGTGCAAAATCTGCTTTAATTAAACAGTTTATTAATGAATTCCGTAAGTAAATGGGGGAATGGCTAGATGGCGAAAATTAGTCAAGTTATTACTAAAATCGAAGAACTACTGATGATCATTTTAATGGCTGCGCTTGCTATCTTAATGATATTTGCGGTTATTTTTCGTTATTTCTTTAAAGATCCCATCCCTTGGGCTGGTGAAGTTTCGATTTTCTTATTAATATGGACTTCGTTTATTGGAGGAAGCTGGGGTCTGAAATATGGTACTCAGGCTTCAGTTACATTTTTATATGATGCTGTATCTAAGCGTAGTAAAAGGATTTTTAAAATTGTTCAGGATTGCATGATGATTGCGTTCTTATTTATATTAATCTATTACGCTTACAAATGGATGATGAATCCTGCCATGTTGCTACAAAAATCGAGCTCCTTACAATTACCAATGTGGATTCCTTATAGTGCAGTATTTATAGGATTAATTTTTGCAGCAATTCATCTTCTTTCACATTTAATTGACACACTTAAAAATAGAGAAGGAGAAAATACATGACTTATATTGTACTCGTTATTTTCTTTCTTTTACTTATCATTGGTATTCCCATCTCAATGGTGCTTGGTATTACGACAGTTATTTATTTCATCTTAAATGGTCAGGTGACATTATTAGATTCTACACCATTACGTATGTATTCAGGGCTTGAAAATTTTGGCCTATTAGCGATTCCGTTATTCATGTTAATGGGTGAAATTATGAATGAGGGCGGTATTACAACGAGGCTTGTTCAATTTGCTCGTGTCCTTTTTGGGCATTTTAGGGGAGGGCTGGCCTATGTGACAGTTATTGCTAATATGTTTTTAGCATCGATTCTAGGTTCAGCAAATGCTCAAGCTGCAATGATGAGTAAAGTAATGGTACCGCAAATGGAGAAGGAAGGCTATAAACGTGAATTCGCAGCGTCTATAACATTAGCATCTTCTATTATCGCACCTATTATTCCACCAAGTATGATTTTCATTATTTACGGTACGTTATCAAGTACATCTGTTGGCGCTCTATTTATGGCTGGGATTCTCCCAGGGATTATTTATGGTCTTGTTTTTATTTTAGTTATTTCTTATATGGGCTATAAACAACAATTCCCGAAAAGTGAACGGGCTTCGTGGGCAGATATTCGAAGCAAGTCATTAAAAGTAATCCCAGCACTATTAATACCCATTACAATTGTTGTAGGTATTCTAACAGGTGTATTTACAGCAACAGAATCTGCTGCTATCGCTTGTTTACTAGCAGTAATTGTCGGTTTATTTGTCTATAGAGAGTTAAATATCAAAAAGCTCCCTAAAATGCTAATCAATACGGTGACAAATACAGCTACAGTAACATATTTAATTATTATGGCCAATATTTTTGGATGGATGATTGCCTTTGAACGAATTCCACAATTGTTAGTAGAAAATATGTTAAACATTACAGAAAGTCCATGGGTATTCTTATTATTAGTGAATTTAGCATTGTTACTAATCGGCATGATACTAGATGGAATTGCCGCATTAATTATTCTAGTACCTGTCATGATGCCACTCGTAATAGCATTTAATATTGACCCGGTGCATTTTGGAGTCATCATTTGTATTAACTTAACGTTAGGCTTATTAACACCGCCAGTAGGGACAGGACTTTTCATCGTATCATCGATGGCAAAAGTGAAGTTTGAAACGCTAGTAAAGAGTGTTTTTCCTTTTATTGTTATTTCCTTTATCGTGCTACTATTCCTAACATATATTCCAGACCTTGTATTATTCGTACCAAGATGGTTGGGGATGTAGGGAGTAGCAGGTACGTTAATTAGGAGAATATTAGGCTATCTTATGGTTGCTTTTATAGTCAATTAATATATGGTACTACATTTTTTTAGTTAATTGTGAAGGAGGGTGCACGACTTCTGCTTGCCCAGAAAACGAGCATCCTGTAGCGGAAATCAATCACAACTTTAATAGTAATGGTTAAAGTAGGCTAATCACAACACACTTGAAAGATTGACCACTGTATTAGGTGGAAATGAATTGGCTCATCGAGCGTAAAAGGTGGTTTTGATGGATTATGCAACAGATGAAACGTATTGCAATGTGGATCATCATTGCTCAATTTTTAACTGCCTTTGTTGGGAGAAGCATTAGCCCTCTAATGTTCTATATTAGTGCAGACTTATCATTGAATAAAGGGCAGTTAGGATTTCTTCCAACTGCTCTTTTTATTGGTCAATTTATAGCAACATTGCTAGTTGGCTATTTAGCAGATCGATTGAGTACCCGTAAAATAATGGTTTGCTTAATGATTATTGTTGGAACAGGCTTTTTAAGCTTTGCTTGGATAGACAATTATACGTTGGCCTTAGTATTTGTTGTATTAGCAGGGATGGGTTATGGAGGAATGCATCCTGTTACAAATCGTTTCCTTATGAACATACTTCCAGTAAATCAAGTTTCATTACTAATGGGGTTAAAACAGATGTCTATTACACTAGGTTCAGCAGGTTCGAGTGTTGTCCTGATTCCATTAGTAGCTTACATTGGTTGGCGTTATACATTGTCTGTAGCGGCAGTAGTATTATTAATGTTTAGTTTCATAATGCCTTTTGTATTAAAAACAAAAGAAGATTCACAAACTGAGATAGCTACTAAATTGCCTTTACGTCAGCAGTTACGCATTTTCCTTCATTCAAAATGGCTCTTTTTTACGAATAGCTCTGCATTCATCTTAATGGGTATTCAAATGACATTTAACACCTACATTATATTATTTTTGTATGAAATAAAGGACTGGCCCATTTATAGTGCTGGCATATGCTTGGCTATTGCTGAAATTAGTGGGGCAAGTGGGCGAGTGTTGTGGGGGATTATTAGTGATAAATTTTTTAATAAAAATCGATGGGCTGTATTATTAATCATTACTATACTAAGTGCAAATGGGATAATCCTTATGTATTTTACCTATTCCACCTTTTTTATAGTGATGTGTATAGCAATTATAGGTTTTTCTCTTGCGGGCTTTAATGGTATATGGATGACGCTAGCTGTTGAAAGTGTAGAAAAATCGATGAGTGGCTTTGCAAGTGGGTTTAGTATAATGGTGGCATCCATAGGTGTATTTTTAATTCCACCGGTTTTTGGTTCACTTGTGGAATATTGGGGTTATTTGGTAGGCGGGATTTTTTTAATTAGTCTATTTGCCTGCTGTGCCATATTCATGGTAATAGCGCTACTTACTGTCAAGAAAGTCCAACCATCATAGCTGATAGTCACCACGTTGAATGCAGTACCACAAGAGCATGTATACTAACTGCGACCTCAGGAAGAATTTTTCTAGAATGAACGCTAGCCCTGATCATACGAGGAAATTGATAAAATTCAAGATTCTAGTAAATTTCCAATAGAGCTTGTAAATGATTTCATCATGAAAGTTGTCACATAATCCACTTTTTGTTATACTAAAAGGTGTTGTGATGTTTCAAAGTTCGGGAGGTGCAGTGAATGCATACAGTAGTATTAGTTTCATTAGTTATCGTATCATTAGCGTTGATCGTTGTGGTATTACTTCAATCTAGTAAAAGTGCAGGCTTATCAGGTGCCATCTCGGGTGGAGCTGAGCAACTATTTGGAAAGCAAAAAGCACGTGGTATGGATTTAATCCTTCACCGTGCAACAATTGTGTTAGCTATACTATTTTTCATTTTAGCAGTTGCTATTACAAAAATCTAATAGTTGAAGATATATCGCCTAACCAAATTGGTTGGGCGTTTTCTTTTATCAAAACTAAATGGTAAATTCTCTCTCCATAGCAAAAATTGAATTGTAATTTGCGATCCAGCTTGTTATTCGCTAGACATAATCGAGATGGCTATAATGGGTATAGTATGGATGAGTGTTTTAGGATGAAGGAGTGCTTACAATGAACAAATCATTATCACAGCCATTTTTCTTTCAAGCAGGACCACGTGCTGTATTATTATTACACGGCTTTACTGGTAGCTCTGCAGATGTACGAATGCTTGGTAGATTTTTAGAGAAAAAAGGGTATACTACTTTGGCACCTCACTATAAAGGTCACGGTGTGGAACCAGAAGAACTAATCACAACAGGTCCAGCAGACTGGTGGCAGGATGTCGTTGCCGCCTACAAACAGTTACAGGATGCTGGCTATCAAGAAATTGCTGTCGCTGGTCTTTCATTAGGCGGTGTGATGGCACTAAACGTGGCATTAAATAATCCTGTTAAAGGAATTGTCACAATGTGCGCCCCTATGACAATGCGTACAACAGACGTTATGTTTGAGGGTGTCTTGAAATATGCAAGGGATTATAAAAAGTTTTTAGGAAAACAAGATGAGCAAATTGAAGCAGAAGTAGCACTCATTGCTGAAAAAGGGATGCCATCTCTACAGGAGCTACGTGAATTTATTGCCCGTACACGACAAGAAATTGACATGATTTATGCGCCTATTTTTGTCGTACAAGCTACAAATGATGAAGTAATAGAGACAGAATCTGCCAACATTATATATAATCAAACTGAGTCACTTGAAAAGCATATCAAGTGGTATGAAAACTCAAAACATGTTATTACATTGGATCAAGAAAAAGATCAATTACATGAAGATATTTATCGCTTTTTAGAAAGCCTAAATTGGGCACAATAATTATAAATAGGATTTTCTCATGAAGGAGGGAATATGTATGAAAGACCAAAAAGATACACTACAAAGTCGTTTACTCGATTTTTTCAGCAAAGATGATTATAAACCATTAACTGTCGGTGAAATCGAGGATGAATTCGGTTTTGAGGATGCTGAGGAGTTCAAGGAGCTTGTCAAAACCCTTGTCCGTATGGAAGGGCAAGGCTTAGTTGTGCGTTCTCGCTCCAATCGTTATGGCCTACCAGAGCGTATGAATTTGCTAAGGGGTAAATTTATCGGACATGCGAAGGGCTTCGGTTTTGTGACACCTGATGTCGAGGGCATGGATGATGTATTCATTCCACCGCATGAAATTAATGGTGCGATTAATGGAGACATCGTTTTAATTCGTGTCTTAAAAGAATCATTTGGGGACCGACGAGAAGGGACTGTCACAAAGGTCGTCGAGCGCGGTCAAACAAGCTTTGTCGGCACATTCCAGGCTAATCGAGGCTTTGGCTTTGTTGTCTTAGACGATAAAAAGCTACCGATGGATATCTTTATCGCAAAGGGAGACACATTAGGAGCTGTTGACGGTCATAAGGTTGTTGTTGAGGTTGCGACATGGCCAGAGGATTTAAAATCCGCAACAGGCTATATTACCAAAATTTTAGGGCATAAAAATGATCCAGGTGTGGATATTTTATCGATCTTATATAAGCACGACATTCCACCTGAATTCCCAGACGAAGTCATCGCAGCTGCTCAACGCGTCCCAGATGAAATTACAGAGGCAGATTTAGTAGGTCGTCGTGATTTGCGACATGAAACGATCGTGACCATTGATGGTGCAGACGCAAAAGACTTGGATGATGCGGTAACCGTAACGAAAAATGTAGATGGTACTTACAAGCTTGGCGTACATATTGCAGACGTTAGTTATTATGTTACGCAAGGCTCGGTCATTGACATCGAAGCTTATGACCGTGCAACAAGTGTTTATTTAACAGACCGTGTAATCCCTATGATTCCACATCGTCTATCAAATGGTATTTGTTCATTAAATCCACAGGTTGACCGTCTAACATTATCCTGTGAAATGATTATTGATGGGAATGGTAATGTCATTTCACACGAAATTTTCCAAAGTGTCATTAAAACGACAGAGCGTATGACATATAAGGACGTTTACATGATTTTAGAGGAGCAGGATGAGGCACTAATCGAACGCTACGAGCCACTTGTGCCAATGTTTAAAAATATGGCTGAGCTATCTGGTATTTTACGTCGTAAACGTGAAACACGAGGGGCGATTGACTTTGACTTTAAAGAATCCAAAGTCCTTGTCAATGAAGAAGGCTGGCCAGTTGATATTGAATTACGTGAACGTACAGTAGCAGAGAAGCTAATTGAGGATTTCATGCTTGCTGCCAATGAAACAGTTGCAGAGCACTTCCACTGGATGAATGTACCGTTCCTATACCGTATTCACGAAGATCCAAAGCCTGAAAAGCTCCAACGCTTCTTTGAATTTGTTACGAACTTCGGTATTTTAATTAAAGGTACTGGTAATACAGTGCATCCGAAGGCACTGCAAGATGTTTTAAAAGCCATTGATGGTATGCCAGAGGAGCCAGTTATTTCAACAATGCTACTACGCTCGATGCAACAGGCAAAATATTATCCTGAAAGCCTTGGTCACTTTGGCTTATCAACGGATTTCTATACACACTTCACATCACCAATTCGTCGTTATCCAGACTTAATCGTACATCGTTTAATTCGTACGTATATAATTAATAAGGATACTTCTAGAGAAACGATTGCACAGTGGAGTATGGCAATGGATGAAATTGCCGACCATACTTCTGAGCGTGAACGTCGTGCTGTAGATGCCGAACGTGATACGGACGCTTTGAAAAAAGCACAGTACATGTCTGATAAAATTGGCGAGGAATTCGAAGGGATCGTTTCATCTATTACAAACTTCGGTATTTTCGTGGAGCTGCCAAACACAATCGAAGGGCTTGTTCACATCAGTAATATGACAGATGATTACTACCGCTTCGATGATCGTCAAATGATTATGATTGGTGAACGAACAAATCGTCAATTCCGTATTGGTGATGAAGTGACAGTCCGTGTTGCCAATGTCATTATTGAGGAGTCATCCATTGACTTTGAAATCGTTGGAATGGTAACTTCATATGGACGAACACGTAAAGCAGCTCCTACTGTCATCCATGCACGTAAAAATTATAGTGATAACAAGGGTGGACGCAGTCAACGAAGTACACGCAGCGACGAAGAAAAAGGCGGACGTGGTGGCAACCGTAGAGGCGGTCGCCAAGAGGATGACCGTGGAAGTCGTAGCGCCAAGCAAGGTGAACGTCGTGAAAGCGACCGTGACCCGCGTGGTCGCCGCAAAGATGACTCAAGCCCAGGTCCTAAAAAACGCGTGAAACAAAAGCAAAAGTTTTACGAGGGCATTGCAAAGAAAAACAAAAAGAAAAAATCAAAACGTAAATAAGCATTAGCGAAAGTGTCCTAAGTAAGGATGCTTTCGCTAATGCTCAACCTTTAAGTAGAGGGTGAAGAATATGGCAAAAGGTTCTGGAAAAGTATTAGCACAAAACAAAAAAGCTGGACATGATTACTTTATTGAGGAAACAATCGAAGCAGGCATGGTCCTAACCGGCACAGAAATCAAATCCATCCGTGCAGGCAAGGCCCAACTAAAGGACTCCTATGTCCGAATCACCAATGGCGAAGCATGGATTAGCAACATGCATGTCAGCCCCTTCGATCAAGGCAACCGTTTCAATCACGACCCACTGCGCGCCCGCAAGCTGCTGCTCCATAAAAAGCAAATCGGCGAGCTAGTCGGTGCCGTAAAACGTGACGGCTACACAATTGTTCCATTGAAAATGTACATCAAAGACGGCTATGCCAAGCTTTTAATCGGCGTCGGCAAAGGGAAAAAAGACTACGATAAACGTAACGACATGCGCAAAAAAGAAGCCAAACGCGAAATGGAACGTACCTTCAAATCAAAAAATCAATATTAATAGATTTCGAGAAAGCTCACCTTGTTGTTGGTGAGTTTTTTTAGGTGTTGTGCGTGGTGCGGTGGTAGTGAGTGGCGAGGCGGATAGCACGGCGAAAGCGATGGATAGAGATTGAAATGTGGTGGATAGAACAACAAAAGTGATGGATAGAAAGCCCAATCTAGCGGATATCCTAGGTATTTAAGCCAATTTTTTATACAATAGCGGGATACTTGAACTATCGCTAGTTTTGTTTTATAATATGTATTACTGATTGCCAGATTTCATGGAAGCGTACTTTAAGCTCCCACCGTACTAGAAGCAATTCTAGCTCTTTGTTTGAACGAAGCCCAACCGCTTTGATTCATATATCAAGGGGACGTTACGGATTCGACAGGGATGGTTCAAGCTTTAGTCGCGCGTCGGAGGGCTCGGCTCCGTCATCAACGACAGTTATATAATAACTGGCAAACAACAAAACTTAGCTTTCGCAGCGTAAGCTCGTAAGCGCTCTGCCTCTCTATCGCCCATGTAGAGAACGTGGGGCCCAACTTTAGTGGGATACGGTCGATGGTACCACCTGAGTCATCGACAAGAGATTTCCAGGTTAGCGTACAGGACGCCTGTTTGTCGGCATAATGTTACGTGAATCCTAAATAGGCAAACTACACGCGTAGAAGCTGAAGTATTGGAGTCTTTGGACGCGGGTTCGACTCCCGCCGTCTCCATAATATGGAAATTATAGGTTTGAATGGACACCGAAATCCCATGGTATATATGAGATTTCGGTGTTCTTTTCTTTCGTATAGTTTTATAGGATTTTAAACAAACCGTAGTTAAAATCGTAGTTAATTTTAAAGCGAGCGGTTCAAGTAATTATCGAACTTTTGAATCGCTCCCGATTTAGCCTCTGGCGTAAGGTGCGTATAAATATCCATCGTCGTTTTAATATCGGAATGTCCCAAGCGGTCTTGGACTTCCTTAAGACTAGCGCCCGCTTCAAACAGGAGGGAGCAGTGGGTATGGCGTAGTCCGTGAGTTGTAATCGGCTTTAGGTTATACTTTTCGAGTATACGAACGAGCCACTTACGAGTTTTTGTAGGTTGTACGAACGTATTTATTTCGTTACTAACTACGAGTTGCTCGTTATTTAACGTATTAAAGCCTAACGTAAGGTACTCCTTTTGTTGCTGTTTTTTCCATAGCGCTAATATTTTCATCGTCTCCACATCCATTTTAATCGTTCGAGTTATACCCGTTTTCGTCTTTTTAAGATAGAGCTTACTATGTTTACCTCTCGCTAGCGCCTTATTAATACGGATTTCCGACTTTGTAAAGTCTATATCCTTCCACTGAAGTGCGAGCGCTTCGCCTTTACGCATACCCGAATAGGCGAGGAGTCTAAAAAATGTACATACTTTGGGGTTATTTTCCTCTTTAAGATAGCGGAGGAACTCGTTTAACTGCTCGCGCGTATAAAAATTCTCCTCTACGTCCTTCGTTAATTCGAGCGGGGCTTGCTGGGCTTCGGCGTATCGACTAGCGTAAAAGGGTTCGTTTGTAGATAGCTGCGCTTAATCGCGAAATTTAGTACTTTTGCGGTGTAGGGTTTTATTACTCGATATTTCTTAACCTTATCCGCCCATTCATCCACATGCTTTTGGCATACATCTACATTAATCTTATCGACTCTATATAAGCTCATAGCAGGTAATATATGGTTCTTGAAGTAGCCTCTCGTTTTAACGAATGTACTTTCTTCTACCGTTTTTCGTACTGTTTAATCCATAACTCATACATATCTTGGTAGGTTTCTGCCTGTATTTTCCGAAACGTTCGCTTAAAAATTTCGAGCTTTATACGAGAGAGTTCTAGTTCCGCCTCTTTCTTCGTTTTAAACCCGCTTCGAGTAGTACGTTTTTCGTTCCCAGTTAGTGGGTCAACCCCCACATAGATTTGAAACTTATAACGCGTATCTCCATCGATACCAGCAATAAAAACGAAGCATTTGCTCGATACAAAAATATAGACTTCGTAAAAGATACACGTACCATTCCCGATGAAGAGATTCGAGCAGATTTGTTGAGGTTTTTAATACCGGGAACGAACATCATTAAAATTCCTGTAACCGACTCTCAATACCATCGATTCGTCAATTTAGCAAAAAACTGTGTATACTAATTGAAAGGGTTTATCGAACTTTTCGATTTCAATTACAAACGCATTCGCCAATTCGATAAGGACCATAAAAAATGCCTGAAAGAGAAAAGAATGAAACATTTAGAAAATTACAAAGTGACTGATGATACAGTTTATGTTTCTTCGTATTCTAAGGTATACAACCACTTAACGAATCAAGGCCGTTTGCTTGGTTATAATTTGACTGAATATTTATGGAATGAATTTGGATTGAAGCGAATGGAACACAAAGACCTGCCTGATGGCTACATTCCTTTCGAATTAGGGGATTCAGAAGAAAATCTAGACAAAGAAGAACACTTCTTTCAATATATCGAGAGCAACTTGATGCTAGATGAGGACGAATCTTATTTTTATATCGATAGCAGTACTAAATTCTATGGTTCGATTTTGAAATACTGCAACCTTATCGGTATCAGTGTAGAAGCGTTTTTCGAAAAGTGGGAATTAATAAGACTTAGCTACAATGTGGCACTAAAATATTTAATTGATGAGTTGGCATTTTCAGAAGAAGAAGCCGTTACTTATCTGAATAGAGTTGTAGCTGAATATTCAGATTCTAATGAACTTGAAGAAGATGCAGAAGAAAAACAAGAGGATAAAGACGAACTTGACCATGAAAGTTCCGTCTTCGAAGAAATATTAGACGAAGAGATAGAAGAGGAAGAAGTAGATGCAGAAGATGAACCAGAGGTAGAAGGTAAATCGGACACAACAACAGAAGATAATTCAAAAGAAGAATCTACTCAAACCACCACTGAAATAGATTTGAGTTCTCTAGATGATGATTCCTTATTACGCTTTTTAGATGAATTATCAAATGATATAGTCAATACTACAATAACTATTGAAAAAAGAAGCGTTCTCAGACGCTTGTAAAGAAAATGAAATAACTTTATAACCATCAGTGTCAATTATGTAATCCAGAAAATCCAATATCCGTTATAGAAATGACAAACGGCTTCAACTATGTCGAAATGCATCACATCATTCCGATTTCGTCTACAAGTATTGTCGCAGAAGATGAAACGGAAATGATACTAGATGATTACAAGAACTGCGTTGTTGTTTGTAATCACCACCACAAAATGCTTCATTATTAGATGAAATGATTGGCGGACTGTATTTCATTAATGATGAAACAGAGTTGAAGTTATATTTAAACAAACACTTATTTTTATAGTCGATTTGGAAAAAACTCAAACAAAAACCTGAAAACAGATAATCAAATCTGTTTTCAGGTTTTTAAAATTTTTCATCTTATAAGATTTGACCTATAAATCATCAACCTCTAACTGTATTTCATCGCAAACACACACTAATTCTTTCAGAGGGATATAATCATCACTAATCCAAAAAATGTTTTAGTAAGGGTCTTCATCGTCTTGCGTTTTTTCGTCTACTACGAAATTGTTTTTGTTCGTGTAAACTCTTAAATCTTCGATTCCGTATTGCATAGCCCACACCTTAAAACCTTGAGCGGTCTGAATCGCTCGCGGGTCAATAGCTTTTTCGTTTTTAAAAAAAGCAGAGAATGTATTTATTGAAGAAATGGTTGTAATTAATTTTTTTCTAGGTAAAGATAGGCTATCCTATGGTTCTTCCAGAGATGTAACGGAAAAGATGGAAAAAGTTATAGAGGAATACTTGCAATTTCTGAAAAAGGATATCATAAACATGTTCCAAACTTTTAAAGGCTTTCTTCAGAAGGAGGGGACTAATTATTATGGAGAGACAGCTGTTTGTAAAGCAGCTACGATAGGATATTTAGCAGAAAATAATGAAGAACCAAGGGCTATATTCTATTTAAATTTAAAAAATTAGTAATTATTTTCAAGTAATAACAGGCTTTCGGATAAATACTGTCGAATATTATTTATATAATGCATGACGGGGTGATTTCATGAATCTCTTTAATCAAATCCCTTCAAATTTCTTTTCAATACTTTCAGGAAGTTTGAAAGAGGTACATATTCAATTATTAGGTTTAGTTTACGAAAATTATAAAAAAACTATAAACGTTATTGAAAAAGAAGTGGTAATTGATTTATTTGTTGATTACTTAGAGCAATACGATGATGAAAGTGATTATGATAACAATGTTGATTTTATTAGGAATAAGCGAGAAAGAGCGCATCAGTACTTAAATAAGTTTTTTGAACATGGTTGGTTGAGACAAGAGCAATATGTTGATTATAAATACAGAGTTTCAATTCCAGATTATGCTGTGAAAATATTAGACACTTTTGAAAAAATAGCTTCAGGTTATCAATTAGAATTTAGTGGTACTGTAATGTCGATTTATTCAAATTTAGCAAACGAAGAAAATGAATCATTTTATGGTGTGCAACAAGCTTTTGAAAATACACTGGAATTAATCAATGGTTTAAAGGAACTGAACCATAATATAAAACAATATACAGAAAATTTACTTGAGCAAGAGAATGCGAAAGAAATCTTAGTTCAACTGTTTGATAATTATGGAGAACAAGTATTAGGAAAACATTATTATCGGTTAAAAACATCGGATAATATTGCGAAGTACCGAATTAAAATTATTAATAAAGCTAGGGAATATAGACACAGTAATGAAATTATAAAAACACAAGCTGAACGAATGGTACAACTAGGATTTGTTAGAGATGTTATTGACGGTGAGAATCAACTTTATGATTGGTTAGAAGCCATTGAAAATGCATTTATAAATATATTTGATTTCCTTACAGAAATTGATGATAAAAATAGAAAATATCATAGAGCAGCTTTCGCACAAGTTAACTTTCATCTTAATAAAGGAAAAAGTTTTACCTCAATTATTAATAATTTATTACTACAAATATCAACAACAATAAGAAGTGATAACAGCTTCGCTTTAAAATATTTAGAGGAAGGGTTAGATGAATTTCTCCAAATTTACACTCAAAGTTATATAGATGAGACAAGTTTCAAATTTAAATCTAAAAAAAGACCTCCAGTAAAACAAAATCCCGAGCCTCCAAGAGTTATCAATCCAGAGATGGTAAGTAAAAACCTAAATCAATTCAAGCAAACTTTGAAAAATGAAATGACAATTCAAAAAGTTAATAAATATGTAGAAGAAGTATTAGGGAATGCTAAACGAAAACATTTAGACCAATTTCCATTCGAAAATCATGAAGATTATATGCAAATTATTTATACAGTCCTTTATAGCACAAATAAAAAAGCTGTTTATAAGTTAGCAGTAGATTTTGACGAAAAGAGCTTTGTGCAATTAGAAAATGGAGTGGTACCTAATGTGGAGATACATATGGAGGAGTGAATATAATGGACTCGTTAACTAAACTGAACAACTATAGTGAAGAAGAGAAGGTCAATTTTATTGATTTTGTAAACACTTTGTTAGCTCAATCCGTTATTGTTGCAGCTAAAGAAAGTGATAAAAGACATTATCGATTTTATGAGATGCATGCTGAAGAAATACAAGAATATTTTTTATTTGCTGGATGGGAAGTTAAAACAAGCGAGAACAAAGTAATTACTCTAAGGAATACTACAGGAAAGAATAAGGTGAATTTAACTTTATTCGAAAGTACATTATTGTTTATTATTTATAAATTATATATAGACCAACTAACATCATTAAGATTAGTAAGAGATGTTCGTATAAGTAATTTGGAAATACGTGAACAATTTTTTCATCTAAACATTCATAATAAATTACCACCTAGAGAAAAAATGACATTAGCTTTAAAAAAGTTTCAAAGGCATTCTATTTTAGAACTAGTGCAAGGTAATTGGGATGATGAGGCATCAGAATTTATAGTCTATGATTCTATCGCTGAAATAATTAAGCCAACGATATTAAAAGAAATGGATACATGGATAAATGAATTGAATAATATCGAGGAGTGGGAAGATAATGAGGTCAATAAATAAGTTACAGTTAATAAACTGGCATTATTTTGATAATCAAGTAGTTGATTTCAAAGGTATGAGTACGTTGGTAACTGGAGACAATGGTGCTGGAAAATCAACAATTATTGATGCATTACAAATGATTTTTATTGCTAATCTGACAAATATAAAATTTAATTCTTCTGCTCACGAAAAAAAATCAGAAAGAACGCTAATTTCATATTTACGTGGGAAAATCAACAATTATGGAGGGTTCATTAGAAATAGAGATTTTACTTCTTATTTAGCTTTAGAGATAAATTTGAATTCAGGGAAACTAATGTTACCTGCTACATATATAATTGGAGCAGTATTTGATTATAGTTCTGACCAAGACGACGAAGAACTTAAGTTTTTTAAAATAGATAAGACAGCATTAAATGACAATCTTTTTTATGATGAGAAAAACTTAGTAAGAACATCAGACCAATTTTTCTATAATTTAAAAGTAAATGAAATTGAATACGAAAAGTATAATACGATTGAACACTATAAAAGTGACGTGCTTCATTTATTAGGAGGAATAAAAGATAACTTCTTCTCAATTCTATCTAAAGGTATAGCATTTTCTCCTATTACTAATATACGCAAATTTGCATATGACTATATTCTCGATGAACATCAAGTGGATATTTCGTTGATGCAAGACTATGTTAAACAGACTAATGAATTTGTAGTAGCAATAGAAAAGGCAGAAAGACAAATTGAGGCACTTAAGGAAATTGGTCAAGTTTATAGTGATTATAAGTTTGCAAAGGAAGAAGCTGTTATATATGAGCTAATTTTATTTAATTCAATAATAGAGCAGCTAAATAAGGATTTAAAAATTAAAACAACTGAAGTTAGCGAAAAGCAAATTCAATTAACAGATATAAATAAAACTATTGATTCTATTGAAGAGCAAAATTCAGAATTAAATCAAAATATCATCAATTTGAGTGAAGAATTATCGGAGCATTCTATTAAAGTTGAACAAGTGAAACTTAATAATCAGATTGTAACAGTTAGTAGTCAAATAGATAGTGCGAAGGCAGTAAATAAAAATATTATGCAAAAGTTGAAAGTAGAATATGAACAACTTCAAGAAATGATAGAAGTCTTAAAAGAGTATGATGTTGATAATCAGTTATTACGCCAACTTAATTATCAATTAAGTATTTTTGAAAGTTTTTTATTTAATAATAATGAATTTACTCCTTCTTATCTAGAGAATTATTCATCAATTTGGAGTGCAGCGTATAATTATTTATTAAGCACTGAATATAAATTTAATACAGAACTAGAGGGCTTTAAAGAACAAAAAAGTATAGTTGAAAAGGTGATTCAAGAACTAGAAAAAAATCAAATACTTTCAAATAATACACCTCAGATGAAATTGAAAAAACTATTACAACGAGAATTGAAAAGTGAGAATGGTTCTGTTGAAATTAATTTGCTCTGTGAAGTTATTGATATTAAAAATGAAACATGGCGAAATGCTATTGAAGGGGTGTTGAATGCCCAAAAATTTAATATTATTGTGCCACCTCAATACGTGAAAGCAGCGATACAAATATATGAAAACAACAAGACAGTGCATAAAATTGAAAATGTTGGTGTGGTAGATACTGAAAAAATAATTAAAGCAAATAGTGTCGCGCAAGTAGGAGCATTATCGGAAGAAATTATAGTAAATAACAATTTGGACTATGTGAAATCATATGTCGATTATTTAATGGGGAATCTCATAAAATGTAACGATATAAATCAAATTAGGAATAATTCAAGGTCAATCACGCAAAGTTGTATGCTGTATCAAGGGTATGTAGCGCGTCAAATTCCAAAGAAAAATTATGCTACACCGTATATCGGTAAAGAAGCTGTTAAAGTGCAATTACAAAACAAAAAAACTGAATTATCAGAACTTAATTACCATGTAAACCAACTTGAAATTTCCCTTAAATCTTTAAGTAGGGTATTAAATTATTCTGGTGGTAAGAGTGGCTATATAGAAATCATAGGCAGTCAATGGACAGAAGAAAATAAATTAGTGGAATTAGAAGACTTTTTAGCAGAATTAAATCGTGAATTATTTTCTTTAGATACAACGCCAATTAAACTACTTGAGGAACAAATTGAGCAAAAACGAAATTTAATGACAACTAATGAAATAAATAAAAAAGATTTTTACGAAAGAAGTATTAAGGTTAATGTAGCGATAGAAAAATTAAATAATGGTATTGGAATCATTCGAGGAGCATTAGAAGAACATCAAAAAGAAGTTGATATTTTAATGGGAAATAACTCTCGGCAAGTCATAAATAATGCTATCGAACGATGGAAAGTTGAAAAAGATAATAATCAAACTAGTCAATTCTATAAAGAGCAAGTTGAAAAATATAGAAAGAACTCTGATGAAACATTTATAAAATTAACGAATTTAAGAACAACATTCAATGATAGGAATCTTTTTAATTCTGAACCGTTAAATACACATAATAATGATTATGAAGCATTTTTAAGAAATCTCGAAGACTCAGCAATTGTTGAATACAAGGAAAAAGCACAGGAAGCAGATAAGCAGGCAAAGGAATCTTTTAGAGAAGATTTTATTTCAAAACTAAAAGACCAGATAGAGAAAGCTAAAAGTGATTTTAAAGAATTAAATTATATTTTAAGGGATTTGAAATTTGGTACGGACCAATATAAGTTTAGAGTGACAGGACATAAATTGTATCAAGAGTACTATAAAATGCTAACGGACTCTAATCTTGATAATGGATACTCTATTTTTTCTTCAACATTTGATGATGAATATAATGAAGTAGTAAATCAATTGTTTGAAGAGATTAGTAGTGAAAATTCAGAGCAGAATGCTGATTTATTGGATTATCGTACGTATTTAGATTTTGAATTACTCATTATTGATGAAGATGGAAATTCTACAGCTTATTCAGAAGTTGCATTGGAAAAGTCGGGGGGCGAGACACAAGTACCATTCTATGTTTCGATATTAGCATCCTTCTATCACACATATCATATGTCGAGAAAAGACGATACTTTACGTTTAGTTATATTTGATGAAGCATTCAATCGAATGGATAGCAATCGAGTAGATGAAGCTATAGAGTTTATTAAAAGTTGTGGCTTCCAAACATTAATAGTAGCTCCAACAGGAAAAGTAGCTCTTTTAGCACCACACTTTGATAATTCAATTATTGTAATGAAAGAAAAACATCAAAGTATGGTTTATCCAATTACTATAGATGAAATGCTAGAATTTGAGGTTGAAGATTATGATACAGAACCGGAAACTGTCTGAATATCAAAAAAAGATTTTGAATACTTTAATTGATAAATACGAGAACCGATTGAATTATGGTAAAGAAGCTGCCGTTAGAAAAATTGGCATCGATATTAAAAAGTTTTCTAAAGAGTATATGGATGTAAGTTCTAGCAAGTTTAAGAATGAAATTAATTTTGAAATGAAAGTGTTAGAAGAATATCAATTTGTGCAATTACTGTGGGAGAAACATAGCTTAAATCAATATTTAGATAAAGTCTATTTAAATGAAAATTATATAGAATCAATCTATCAATTATTAAATAGAACTTCTAAAGCGGGGAAATGTAAAAAGTTCGAGTTGATTTTAAAGGACTTTTTACAATATTGCGAAGATGATTTAAAGCCATTCATTCAAGATAATTTAGAAAAGCTCGCTAACTTTGAAACGCCACATAAAATTATTAATCTTGATAATGAATTATTAACGAATAATTGTTTGAAGGGGCTTAATGAATTAATAAAACCTAAAATTAAAGAGTTAAG
Source organism: Lysinibacillus sp. FSL W7-1291 (assembly GCF_038593415.1). NCBI lineage: Bacteria > Bacillati > Bacillota > Bacilli > Caryophanales > Bacillaceae > Lysinibacillus > Lysinibacillus sp. FSL W7-1291. The sequence continues at coordinate 3,659,215 of NZ_CP151994.1, read as the reverse complement.
CAAAAGGCATTGGAGTATACAGGTTTATAATAATTCAAAGCGCTGGGAAGAGATAGAGAAGAAAGTGTTATCAGTGCTAATTAATGATATCTACCCAGAATATAAAAATATAGAAGATGAGAGTATTATTCGATACTTCGATATTTTGGAAAATCCAGTTCCTATTGATATGTACGGCCAGTGTGTAATGGTGAAAAGTGATAAAAAAATTGACTTTTCAACGGATGATAGTGGCATTGCAGCATACCCTTCCTTTTTTAAGGATGCTGCAATCGAGTTATTAAATGTAAAGCGTTTAATCACAATTGAAAATAAAACAAGCTATCACGATTATTTAAGAAATGCTAAGGATATCGAGGAGGAACTTGTAATCTATCTAGGGGGATTTCATAATACCACTCGAACGTATTTATTAAAAAATTTGTTTGCTTTTAGTAATGCAAATCATTTGAACATACAATTTTATCATTGGGGAGATATTGATTTAGGAGGATTTTCAATATTAGTAAATTTAATTAAAAAGACAGGAATTCCATTTACTCCTCTATTTATGGATGAACAAACATATTTGAAGTATCTACAGTTTGGAAAACCTATTAAAGAAAAAACATATTTGAATAAGTTACATGGATTACTTAAGCAAAATGAATTTAGCAAATTTGAAGATGTTATAAATCTTATTTTAGAGAATGAAATAATAATTGAACAAGAGATTATTGAAATTTACAATGAATAGTTTGGTGTTGAAGTAAAAGTCAAGAATAATCTAATTATAATAAAATAGATATAGCTAACGATATATTTTTAAGAAGAAATCTCTATGAGTGTAAGGAGGAAATAAATTGCTTTCAGAAGATGCATTAAGAAATATTGCAGAGGTTTTTATAAGGGACCAAGAAGAATTGTTTACTTATAAAACTGGACCTAAGTTGGTTAAATTCTTTAATGATAATTTTGGCTTTAATGATAGGTATGGACAAGGATTTCCATCAAGATGGCTTTATACGGTAGAGAAGATAAGAAATTTGTTAAATTCTAATAAAGGTAATAAATTTTTTAGTTTAATTTTAAGTAAAAGTTATTTAATGAATGAGCAACAATTAACTGAAGTAGATGCGCTAATATTAAGTGAAAAAATGATTCTTGCATTTAATAAGATTTTAAAACCGGATAACTTAATTTTAGTTAAAAAAGGTGAAGAAATTCAGTTAATTACAGAAGATACTGACTTGGAGTTTATTGGTGAAGGGGGGTTTGCAGTAGTCCATAAAAGAAAATCAAATGGATTAATTATAAAAAAATTGAGAGAGGAGTTTATGACTAAAAGGGATATTCGTAGTCGTTTCAAACGAGAGTACGAATTAACTAAATCACTTAGTGATATACCGGGTATTATTCAAGTATATAATTTTGATGATGATTCTTGTTCATATACGATGAAATGTGCAGAAACATCATTATATGATTACGTAACAAAGAATAGCCTTTCAGATGAGAATCTAAAAACTATGTTGAGACAAATACTATATATCATGACACGAGTACATGAGAGAAATATCATTCATCGAGATATCTCGCCAAATAATATTCTAATAATAAATGGAATGTTACACATTTCAGATTTTGGTTTAGGGAAAGATTTAGATATATTCCATTCTCATCAAACAGTACACACAAATGCTTTTGGGCAATTTTATTACTGTGCACCTGAACAATTTATGCAATTAAGAGATGGTGATAAACGAAGTGATGTATTTTCGATGGGGAGACTAATTAATTTTATTTTTAAAAAAGACCCTAGAGATTATAATCATGTACTAAGAAGCGTAGCTGAAAAGGCAACTAATGAAACGCCGGAGTATAGATATGAAGATGCAAAAAGACTTTCTGAAGCTGTTGAAAAAGGATTAGTCTATGGTGAAAATAGAGAAAGAAATGAAGTAGTAAAAAATAAAATTATTTTAAATCAATATGATGACGATGTTGAAAATTATATTTATAACCTAACTGAAAAAGAGCTATGTATGAATATAATCTCTCTAACTAATTTTAGTGATATATTAATAAGGTTTTTAAGAGAAAATGAGAAAAGAGGTAACCAAATATTATCTCTTATTGGAGATACGTATCGTGATTATTGCAATGATTTCCCGATATATGATAATTTTTCTAGGTTGGCTTTTGATATTTTGAATTTAGACAATACATCGTATATAACGAAAGAAATAGCTGCTAGGATATTAAATGATATTGCTTATGGTGTAAATCGTTTCGAAGCACAAAGATTTGTTACTGTTTTATTGGATAAAGGTTTAGAACCAACAATTGAAGAAATACTTTCAATAAACTAGCACTATGGATTTCAATAGCAGATGAATTATTAAAGCGGCTGAAAGAAGAAAAAGTTTATTAATAATGATTTAAAGACATTAATTATATTAGGAGATAATGTAGAAGGAGAATTTATATTGATAAAATATGAAATATTAATAAACGATATAGATATTGAAAAATTCCATTCCATATCTATTCAGTTGTCAGATGAAGATTTAAAGAAATTGAAAAGTAAAGAAGTAATTCATTTAATAAATGATAAATTTGAAAGTGTTTACGGGCTCGCAAGTAAAACTCAAGATAGCGTGAATGTTAAATTTATTTCAGGTAAAGAAACTTTAATAGGTAAGGTTTTGCCTGAAAGTCCAAATGTTTTATATGATTTCATACCTTTTGAAGAAAAATTAAAGTTAGAAATTCAAGATTTATTTGACTATATTTCGGTTGCGCTAGCTGTTGAATCTAATAACCTCTATAGAGGGCAGGCAGTGTTTGAGTGGGATTTATTACCTAGTGTATTTAGGTCGACTCCACCACCTGAAAAAGAGATTTATACAGAGATAAAACAACATAATCATAAAGATTTTACCAAAGACGATTTTATTGAAGTTGCTGTAAATATGCAACATTATGGAATACCGACAAGGCTATTAGATTGGACGAGCAATTCACTACATGCATTATATTTTGCTTGTGTAAGTAAAGAAAATGAAAATGAAGATGGTGCTGTATTCTTAGTATCAGTTGATAATTTAATAGAGATTGGTTCTGAAGAAGAGGACTATATTGCTGATTTCATAAAATATAAGTATCTAAACGGAAATAACTATGAGAATGTATTTAAATTTTTTGATAGGATTACTGAAGAAGGAATATATCATTATTTTTTTAAAACAAAATATTATAACGACAGGATAAGAAATCAAAAAGGCTACTTTTCTATATACTTTGAGCAAACAGAAGAAGAGATTAAAATGATTAAAAATAAAAAGTATAATGATATTCGATTTATTGGAAATAATTTAGATTTAAGTGAAGTACATATTAATAACATTTTAAAGAAAATAAAGGAGCTTAGATTCCCTATAGAGGTAGAAAACAATCGTCAATTTGAAAAAAAAGCGGAAAAAATTATAGACGATTTCCCTATTAACAACGAAAAAAATAAAATTAGTATTATCAGGGAAATATCTAAAATATTGATTTATTTAAATAAAATGATACCTAGAGAACATAATATGAATAATATATTGCGTAAAGATAATCATTTTAAAATTTTAATTCCTAAGGAAGCTAAAGAGACCATAGTAAAGCAATTAGATGATATGGGAATAAATAGTTCTACAATTTATCCAGATGTTGAGGGCTTATCAAGATATTTAAAAGAGAAATACATTACTACTAGAAAGGAAGAATAACATTGATAAAATTTGTTGAAGAAAGAAAAAGAAATCTTATTTTTCATATTTTAAAGTATAGTCTAGAGAATCCTACTTTTGATTTTGATAGTGAAATCAATGTTAGTGACTTGAAGCAAAAATTTTATTTTAAAGAGAGCGATGTAATTACATTTAAAGAAGAGTTTATAAATAATAATTATTTTACAGAAGAAATTAAAGAAACTTTAAATGATTATATTCAAAAGCGAGATACTGTTTTAGAAACAGTTCAAGAAAGTGATGTTAATGAATTTAAAGATATATATCAGGCTTTAGTAAACTATTATTCAAATGTGGATAGAGAAGTAAATTTAAATGACTTATTAGATAAAGGTGCAAGAATAGCTCAAGAACTACATTGGCTGTATTTTCCTGTATATAAAGAAGAATTCATTTCTAACTCTGGAATGATTCCAGAAACGAATTTATATGAATATTATTATCATTTTCATATGATAGAGGATTTATATAGAGAGATAACTAATAGTGATAAAAAAATAAATTGGAAAAGTACTCAAGGGGATATTAATTTAGAAAAAGAAATATCAATGAAGATATATACAACTAGATGGGGACACTATGATAGATATACTGTTAAAAGAACAAAAGTAGGATGGACTTTTTATTCAGGTGTATATCAAGATGTTGAATGTACCTATAATGGGGAAAGTTTAAGTCCTGATGGAGATTCAGATAGTGGATTGTATTATATTTTAAGACATGATTCGGTACAATTTCCTAAAGAAGGGGTAAAGTACGCTTTTGAAAATTTATGGGAAGAAGCAGATTCAAATGAAATGAGTATAGAAGAACTTGAAGAAAAAGTTGCTGATATTGCATTGTGGATTTCAGAAGTAGAGAAAGTCACTCATAAATATCAGCCATCTTGGTGTAAATATTATTAGCTTTAATTATTTGGTTGTATTTAAATTTTATTTGAGCTACTCATCTAGGACAATATCAAATTCCAATGTAATAAATGTAGTCACTTGTTAAATTTAACGAGTGACTACATTTATTATAATGTTTAATACTTAATATAAATTTTAGTGTACCTTTTCTCTGTAAGTAGTGGTATTCTTAATCTCGAAAAAGTTATTTTGAAAGTTAATCTAAGAAAATACATCAAAATAACCTGTCTAAACGTTGATATAATAACCTTTTTAATAAAATGACAGTAGACTCCCGCCTTCTCCATTTTGTAGAAATCAAATGATTTCAATGAGTGTCTGTGACGTAAAGCATAAAATTTCCGTTTGGAAACTTTATGCTTTATTTTATTTTTGGAAGTCTTATGCTTGATTTTGAAAACGATACCGCAATCGGGCGCTCTCCTCGATAAAGGAAAGTGTTTTTTCATTAGGGGACCAGGTGCTTGTAGAGAAGGTAAGGAACTAAGAAGATTGAGTTAAAATCCTGTAATATACTGCAGGATTTTTATTTTGAAGTGAAAATAGTGCCAATATTGCAATTATCTTATTCTGTTGTTTATTTACCAAAAAGGTTTTAAGATTTAGTTATTTTCTTGTTATTGATGATAGGTTTTTATGACTATTTATATCCATAATATACTATCAAAAATAGATAGTTTAGCACCATCTTAATAGTGATTGTCTGTCTATAATAGATAATATTTCCAAAATCACAATTATTAGGAGGGAACTAATTGCTAAAGAAAATTTTCATTCAATTGATTGTTTTGGCAATGTTCATTGCCTTTATTCCTATTGGGAATTTTGCAAGTGTGGCTGCCAAAGAATCTCCCAAAACAAATACGGAAGGAAATGAAAAAACTGAAGTAGTAGGAGAACGGACGCAAACTTCTAAAACGTTTAACAATTCTGATGGTACTTATACAACTGAAATATATGAAGCACCTATTCATTTTAAAGATAATAAAGGTAACTGGAAAGATATTGATAACGATCTACAAAAAAAGAAAAATAATGGCAAAGGGCAATTTGAAAATAAAGCCAATAACTTTGCTGTGACATTTGATGAAAAAATTGAAGAGGAAACAAACAACGTACAAGTAGCCGATAACCAATACAACCTTAATATTGGATTAAAAGAAATGGAACAAAAAGGTGAAATCATTCCTGCTAAAGAGGTTATCGGGGTTGCTACAGATAACCAAATTGAGTACCAAAATGTTTTTGATAATATTTCAACTACATATTCTGTTGGAGAAAATTTTGTAAAAGAAGATATTATAATTAACAAAAAGCCCGAAAAAGGTTTACCACAAACCTTCTCATATCAGCTATCCCTTGAAAGTTTGACATATGAACAAGTTAATAATCAAATCCATTTAAAGGACGCTAAAACGGGGGAGATGGTTTATGTTATAGAAGCTCCGTTTATGTATGATGCTTCTAAACCTGTAGGCTTTCAATCTATTGACGGTGCAAATTCTATACCAGAGGAAGCAAAGTCCTATGATATTACGTTAAAAACACGAGAAGAAAACAATACTTTATGGATTGATTTAACTCCTGATGCAGCTTGGCTACAGGATAATAAACGACAATATCCGATCGTCATTGATCCAACAATTGTACGTATTCAAGGAAACTCAAAAATGGTGGATACAACAATTCGTAAAAAGTTTCCAACGCAAACCGGAGGAAATGACACAGAATTAGCTACAGGTACAGCCACAGACGGAAATATTGTAAGAAGCTTATTGAAGTTTGATGTAACGCCTATTCCTGAAAAAAGCGTTATTATGTCTGCGGATGTAAGTCTTTATCTCTCTTCAACAAATGATTCAAGCCCAATTAATTTAAGTATGCATGCGATGAAACGTTCATGGGATGAAAATACAGCAACATGGAATAACTATTCAACAGCAGGAGGCTGGACAACAGTAGGGGGAGATTATAATACCACGCCTCTTTCAACTGTTACAGGAGTCTCTTCAGTACCGAGTAATGTAGAAGAAGGTATTAAACGATGGTCTATTCCAACTAGTATGGTGAGCGGATGGCTATATAATCCAGAATCAAATCTTGGTTTATTATTAAAAAGCACTTCAGAAAGTACAATGATTTACAAAAAATTCATCAGTAGTGAAAGCACAACCAACCCACTCGCCTATAAACCAAAACTTGTCGTTACTTATAAAACACCTAACCGTTTAGGTTTAGAAGATTATTGGGATTATGCCACACATGATATTTCAAATGGAACGAACTATGTAAATTTAGGCACAAATAATAATGTTATTCAATACACAGATTTTAGCTTATTCAACTATGGAGGATTTGGTTTAGATTTTACTAGAACTTATAATAGTAAAGATTTTGAAAAATCTCCATTTGGCTATGGTTGGAGTTTTACAGGTTCAGAGAAATTATTTTATAATGATAAATATTTTAATGTCGAATATAAAGATGCAGATGGTACGGTCCATGTTTACTCATGGGATGGAGATAAGTATATTGCACCTGCAGGTAATTATGATAGTTTAGATATGGTGGATAAGTACACTTTTAGACTGACTAGCAAAACTGGTATCACAACAACATTTAAAGTTAGAGAAAGCACTAGTGATACAGATATTGAAGTAGCATACATTACAGAGCAAAAAGATTTAAATAGCAATACAATCACTTATAATTATGATACATCAAATCAGCTTACTTCTATCAGTACTAATCTAGGGACAAAATTACTATTAACTTATACTGATGGGCTTATTACAAATGCAAAATACAATAAACAGGATATAACGTATACGTATACTGATGGTTATTTAACACGAGTACTGGTTAAGAAAGATGACACTACATCAACACCTACTTCATTCTATTACACGACTAATGGACAGTTAACGAAAATCATTGATAGTAAACAGAAAATAATGCTTTATGGATATAATAGTGAATTAGATTTAGTATCTGTAACAGAACCTTCATTAGACGGTCAAGTAGATTCTATGACCAATTACTCTTTAGATCGAACAAACAATATAGTAACTGTTACTAGCCCCGAAGGTATAGTTACACGCTATGGTTTAAATAACAACTTTAGCGTAACGAAAATATTTGATCCTTCAGGTGATACAACAACCTATACACTAGATGAGAATAGTTATAATGTTCTTTCACAAAAGATTGTCTATTCAGATGGTTCTACTTACACTAAAAATTTAAAGTATGATACAAAGGGAAATTTATTAAGCACTAATGATTCAAAAGGTGGGATAGAATCCTATACGTATAATGAGTATAGTAATCTTTTAACTCAGACAGATGCCAATCAGCAAACAACTACCAACACTTATGAGAATGGTAATCTAAAAACCTCCACAACACCTAAGGGAGACACAACATCCTATATGTATAATGGCCATGGGGATTTGATACAAGTAAAATATCCGGATGGGAAAATCGAAACGTATAGTACAAGCTATGAGAATAATCAAAAACTAACAACCTATCAAGATATTGAATTAGGTATCACAACTGAAACTATAACTGATTTTAATGGAAATATCCTTTCTTATGAAGACGGAAAAAAGGGGAAAACTAGGTATCGCTACAATCTTAAAAATGAATTAGTAGAAGTAGAAGATGCTGCAAAGAAAATAACGACTTATACGTATGATGCCAACAGTAATTTAACATCTGTGATAAATGCTGATGGTAAAAAACAAATGTCTCTCAGCTATAATGCACAAAATGCCATAGAAAAAGAAACAAACGCCGAGGGAAAAGTAACATCTTATAATTATAATGCTGACGGAGCATTAAATGAGATTATCAAAGCATCAGGTGAAAAAATCGCCTATACAACTTCAAGTGATACTAATACACAGGCTGTGAAAGTAAATGGGGTTAATCAGTTTTCAACACAAGTAGATGGTTTATCCACTACTGTGACAAATCATACTCTAAATAATCAAAAAGTTACGTACACACAATCAGAAAATGAACTATTACAAAGAGTAGACATTAACGCACCTGTAAATCGCTCGATTATGTATACTTACAAAAATGAAAAAGATTTAGCAAGAATTCAATTTGGCCAAAATACAATTGAGTATGCATCAGATGAAAATGGTCAAACAACCAATGTCACACTCGATGGGCAATTATCAGCAAGCTTCATATGGAACAAAAACAACTTATTGGAGAGCACAACTTTTGTAAATGGTGCAGTTATTTTAAATAAGTATAAGGCGAATCAGTTACAAACTGAAACTTTGAAAACAAATAGTGAAGCAATTTGGCGTACAAATTCATATGAATATGATAAAAATCAGCAAATTACTAAAGTGACGAATAATGATGGAACAGTCACTTACACTTATGACCCTTTAAATCAGCTAATCAAAGAACAATACAGTAATGGTTTATCCATATCATACACATACGATTCAGTAGGAAACCGTACTTCTAAAACTATTTTGCAAAACGGTAGTTCAACTACAACCAGCTATAGTTATAATAATGCGAATCAAATGAAGACTGCTGGTGATAAGACTTATAATGTAAGTGCCAACGGAAATGTAGAAAACGATGGTGTATTCCAATATGTTTGGAATGCCTTTGATCAATTAACAGAAATCAAGTCTCCAACAGGTGCAACAGTTGCATCTTATCGTTATGATGAAAACGGACGTCGTGTATATAGTAAAGATAGTAATGGTGAAACGTATTATCGTTATAATGGTCTGACAAATCAAGTCTTGTTTGAAGAAGATGCAAGTGGAGTTATTACCAAATCCTATACCTATAACGATAATGGTTCCCCTTTAACAATGACATATTTGGGCTTAACTTATTACTACTTAACGAATTATCGAGGAGATGTATTAGCCTTAACAGATAAAAAGGGTGACATTGTTGCAGAATACACGTATGATGCATGGGGAAATATTATGAGCCAAAAAGGTAATATGGCAACTATTAACCCATATCGTTATGCAGGATATCGATATGATGAAGATACTAAACTATACTATTTGATGGCGCGTTATTATAATCCAGATACAGGTGTGTTTTTATCGTTAGATCCTTTACGTGGAAATACAATGAATCCTTTATCATTAAATGGCTATAATTATGCGAATAATAATCCAGTGATGAATGTGGATCCTTATGGAGAATATTGGAAAAACGCTCTTTGGAATTCTAAGAAAATATTATCGACGTTAATAAATATGGCTTTAATGGTTGCTGTATCTGGTTTGGGTGGCTTAGTCAATGGTAAACTCTTTTTGAAAAGCGTCAAACAACTTGCCCAAGCTAAGAAACATATATTCGCTAAAAGTATTAGAAAATCCCTTCAAAGAAGAGGTGTGTCTAATTTAGTGATAAGTGGTATAATTTCAGGTTTAGTTGTGTTTACCGATTTCTTGGTTAATATAGGTAGCCCAGGTGAAATTCTATTTGATTATCTCGATCGAAGAGATGCAAAACGTAAAAATGGTTATTTCAATGGTTGGTAGAATAGATGAGATTACTACAGTAAAAAGAAGGGGAAATATAGGCGTTCTCTAACCTATAATTCAATTTTTAATGATAAAATTTCTTTCAATGAGAGTATTTTTGTATTGTATATTTTTAATGATGTTTACAGTAATATTTACTACAAAACAAAACTTTTATATCATTTATATTTTTATTTGGATTTTTTGGATGTTTGAGCTTTATTTAATCCATTATAAAAAAATAAATAATAAAACCGGTTCAAAGTGGCTTAACAACCTGTGGATTGTGATAGTATTAATTACTTTTATTACAATTCAATTGTATTTGGAGTTCAAATTGTAAGAATAAATAATAGAAAATCATAGTATATTACTTATGCACATTTTTGTAATCATGAGGTAATAAACAGTAAATGGTGGGTAAAGCTGGCTTATTAAAGTCAGCTTTATTTTTTGTATACGATGATTTGTCAAATTAAGTGCAACAATTGCTCATTAAAAGCTTCGTTTGCAGTTTTCCAACCAAGACATTTTCTTGGTCGATTGTTGATATAGTTTAATGATTCTGTAAGTTCTTCTGGTGATACTTCTTCGAAATTTGTTTGCTTAGGGAAGAATTCGCGAAGTAATCCATTTCCATTTTCGTTACTTCCGCGTTGCCAAGAAGAATATGCGTCCGCAAAATAAACATCAATTTTCAAGTCTTTTTCTAACACTTTATAGCAGCTAAATTCTTTACCTCTGTCTGTTGTGGCTGTTTTTATAGTGCCTTTTGGTAATTTAGTATGAAGAAGACGTACTGCTCTTGAGCGATTTGGTATCAAAAAGCCAACATACCACCGTGTCATTCGCTCAATACATGTTGCTACACAACCTTTTGCTTTCCCACGTCCAGATACAATTGTATCTAACTCCCAATGTCCAAAGGTTTCACGTTTATGTACTTCTTTTGGGGTTTAGAAATTGGTGTACCAATGTTAAATCTACCCCTTGTTTCGCGGGGCTTTTGACGCTTACCTTTTTGACGGAGAACGGTTATAGGCACTTCTAAAAGACCATCCTAAATCCAGCGATAGATGGTTTTAAAACGCAGATGTCCTTGATACAAGCGGCCGACAATTTGTTCAGGTGACCAAGTATCCCGCAACTTTTCTTGAACAGCTTATTTCGAAAAAAATGCTTAGAAAGAATGCGCCAGATTTATGCGAAAAAATTGTTAAGCGATACAAAGCATACTCATCTGAATTGAGAAAAATAAGAATAGCTAAAATTGTAGCTGAAATAGAAGTTGCTGCTACTACACTACATAACCAAGGTTTTTAACCAAGTATAGGGAAAATCCAAAGGGAATTAGGTAACAAAAGTATTTTTTGGGAAGAAGAAATTAGGCAGGGTTAGAGAGAAGTAGTAATAAATTTAGGTTACAAAGTGGATTAAACCATAAGATTTCCTAAAAAAAAAATATCAAACATAATGCTTCCAAAAGTTTAAATTCTAGTTGAATTTGGAGTTTCGGAAGCACTATTTTATGAACTTTTATGATTTATCTAGGTGTTTTATATTAATTTGGAATGGGATTTTCCCGAAAAGCTCTTTTGTATTAATGCGGGAAACTATATCGTTTATTCAACGGAAATTTTATGATTTACGTCACATAAAAAAGAATAAAGGTATCATCATCTGAAATGTGTATGTATGGATACAAATATTTTAAATACATTTGGCTATGAATTATTTACTAAGTTTTTACTGAATTTAAGGTTAAGCGGTACAACGATATAGTAAAAATGTATACATCAGCAAAATAAGGTATATTATATTTGTTGAATAGATTTTCTTTAAGACAGGAAAAGTAGGTGAACCAAAGTGGGGAAATATCAATTGGATACCAAAGGTAAGGCAGCTGTGGCTAAGTATCATGAAAAACACAAACCTGCCAAATTCGATAAAAAGCAGCAACTTGAGAAAATACGTGCAGAGTATTTGAAAAAGAAGCAAGAACAAACCGATCAATAATATGAATGAAAACATAGGAAGATTAATATCTCCCTATGTTTTTTCTTTTCAATTGGTCGTAGGGTTAATATTCTCCCGAATTTTAGATGTGGCGATAGAAACTCGTCATTAGATATCCGTTCCTCGATAATTTGAAACAACATAGCCATGTAGCTGGGGCCGACTTCTTCGATTGAGGACAGAAATTACATGATTTGACTACATTTTTCTGTTTTGATAAAAAGCTTAAAATCTGCTGTGTAATATTGCAATTACAATTAAGCCCCAACTACGATTGAGGGGAGATAGTCATGAGGTGAGATAACCAAGTGTTTTTCTCTTTAAACTGAGATCAAACTTTTGGGCTCAAAGGAAGGTCAAAGAATTTAAGTGAATGCATGTTTCAAACTCTTCGATGCTCTAACCTCTAGTATTAATTTATATATTTATTTTTTAAAACCTGAATGTCTCAGCATCTCCATCTTTAAAACATCGGATTCAATAATAGAAAACATTGGTTTTAAAAAGGTTTATCTAATGAAAAATTAACTTTATTTATAGCATCCCTGAAACCAGAACGCAACTAAGTAACTCTTAATTGAATTAAGAGATGGATTAAATATATGATTCGAATAATATTAGCCTCTATTTGGTTAGCGGTCTTTACAAACAAAAAGGGGTAATTATGATAAAATAATAACGTGAAATTTAGTTAGAAAGTTCTATAAATAATGATTCTTAACCAGAGTATTGTAATAAGGAGAAAACAAATGACAGCTATCGAAATACTATCATGGCCTTTTATACAAGAAAGTATCAATCAAATTAACAACAAAGAGCAGTATTTAAATTATCCAGTTATCTATGTTTTGAATGGCAATAAAGAAGCTTATATTGGTGAAACGGTTTATTTTAAAAATCGTATGAAAGCTCATTTAAAAGCACGTAAAAATATTAAACAAGTAAATTTGATTAAGCATGAACACTTTAATCGTTCAGCAACTTTTCATCTAGAGACAAAGCTAATTAACTACTTCCTTGGTGATGAAAAATATACGCTTCAAAATAAAAGTAAGACGGCTAACGATTTTACTCATAACTACTACAATAAACCTTATTACGACCAACAACTATTTAAAGAACTTTGGCAAAAACTATATGAACAAAAGCTTGTCGACAATGAGTTACATGTAATTGAAAACAAAGATATTTTTAAATTATCTCCTTTCAAAGATTTATCTTTAGAACAACTTGAATTAAAAGATAAAGTACTAGAGTTTTGTGAGAAACGAGTTACTCAAAACTCAAATGAATATGGAAGTCTATTAGTTATTGAAGGTGAAGCGGGCGTTGGAAAAAGCGTTGTGTTAAGTTCTATTTTCAATACGATTCAAGAAAGAGTAGAAGAAGCATCTTCAAATTTATATCGTACAGAAAATTATTTAGCTGTGAACCATGAGGAAATGTTTAAAACATATAAAAATATAGCAAAACAAGTGAAACATTTAAAAGGGAAAAACTTTGCAAAACCTACGTCTCTGATTAATATGTTGCAAAAAGAGGGAAAAAGGGTTGATATCATTTTCGTTGATGAAGCACATTTATTGCTAACAAAGCCAGATACTTATAATGGTTTCCATGGCAATAATCATTTAGAGGAGTTTTTGAAGCTAGCAAAAGTAGTTGTCATTATCTATGATCAAGATCAAGTATTAAAACTGAAGAGTCTATGGGGAGCAGCAACATTAGAAGGGCTTAAGAAATTAAGTACTTTTCACGAAGAATACCAGTTAACAAACCAATTCCGCATGCAAGCAAATGATGACGTAATCAATTGGATAAATGAATTTAAGCAAAAAAAATTATTGCCCCTTCCTAAAGATAAAAACTATGAATTTAAAGTATTTGAATCTTTGAAGGACATGCATGATGAAATTAAATACAAAAATACACAGCACGGTTTAAGTCGTGTTGTATCAACGTTTGATTATATACATAAAAAAGATGGTGGGACCTACTACGTGAAAGAATCAAATGGTGAATACCAACTGCCATGGAATACAACAAGTACGAAATATACATGGGCAGAAAAAGCAGAAACCGTTCACGAGGCTGGATCAATTTATACAATACAAGGCTTTGATTTAAATTATGTTGGTGTCGTGCTTGGGCCATCTGTTCAATATAACGCTGCTAAAGATGAAATCATCATTGATACGAGTAAGTATATGGACAAAGGTGCATATACAGGTATGGACGGAATTGAAAATGTCAATGAGGCAAAGGAAAAAATCGTCCTAAACTCAATCAATATCTTGATGAAGCGTGGAATTAAGGGTCTGTACATTTATTCAAGTGATGAAGCGTTGCGCAATAAACTTCTAGAATATCAAAAAGCAGGTGAATAGTATGAGTGAGTTAGAACAACTACGTGAAAGTATTTTGCAATTCCGAGACCAACGTAACTGGCAGCAATTCCATAATCCTAAGGATCTAGCACTCTCCTTATCATTAGAAGCAAGTGAATTATTAGAGCTATTTCAATGGAAAACGAGTGAGGAAGCAGTTGAAAAGAATTTAGATAAGATGAAGGAGGAGCTAGCGGATGTTTTGATTTATGCGATATTGTTTGCGAATGAAACGGATTTGGACTTAGTAAAAATAATAAATAATAAACTTCAAAAAAATAATGAAAAATATCCAATTGAAAAGTTTGCTGGAAAAAATACTAAATACAATGAGATATAAATTTATAAAACATTTAAAAGGCAATTTAAAAACCTTAGTTTTTCGTTTGAATACGAGAAACTAAGGTTTTTCTTGTGGGAAATTATCTGATATAGGGAAGTAACAGTACATATAATCCCTTTTTTTGTTCCTCTGATAAATTTTTAATTATATTAAATAATTCGTCATCTATATTTTCACTTTGTAGAGGTTTATCTTGTGGAATTTTAATAGTTGTATCAACTTTGTTTTCCAGTAATAAAAAGAATGAGCTAAGCGTTAGTCCAAATTGTTCGCAAATTTCACTTAACAGTGCATAGTTAGCTTCCTGAATACCGCTTTCTATTCGTGAAATAGATGCTTGAGAAATATCTAATTTTTGAGCAAGATCACTCATACTTAAATTATTTTCTTTGCGTAACGAACGTATTAACTGTCCTATTTGCAAGTTATTCATAAATGTTATTTCAACTCCACTTTTATCGTTTAATTAATCGTACAGTTATTGTATTTTACAATCAATAGAAAATAAATTATACTTAAAACGTAAATATACATAATAAGTAATGAATGGGGTTGAACGTTATCGGAAACTTTGAATCGGCACTTATTTTATTAATAGATGAAAGGATTGATGTGCTTTATCATAATAAAGTTTTTAGGAATCACCAAAATGAAATGGTTAAAGATGTTAAACAGAAATTATCCAAAACTCTTTCAGGTATAAGTGAAATAGAAGTTAAAGAGATTTCTGAGTCAATACAGATATCAATTCTTAATTATCAGCACTTATTATTTCAAGATATATACAAGCAAGGCTTTTTAGATGGGATTGTACTCAGAGAAAAAATATCAGGGGGATCGATAAACGATGAAAGCACTTTTTAAAGGTCAACTCACGATGGATGTATACAAAATTGTAGAGAGTTTAGGGGATGAAGAAGCTACACGAAATGTTGCACATGAAGATATTACATCTGAATTGTTAAAAGAACTAAGGATATTAGTAGAAGCAAAAGGCTATCGCGTTCCTTACGTGGGGATAAATTTAGAATATGAGGGTGTACCTACTACACAATATGAATCAATAGTAAATAAAGCTATTAAAGAAGCTAAGAATAGTGAAATATATATTCGTGGAAAAGGGACTATAACAAATATATCTTTTTAAATAGCATTTAATTTTGCAGTTTTTTTGTAAGTAAAATCTTCTAAAAAACTGCTTTTTTATAACTTGTAAATTCAATTTGGAAATCCTTGTATACAAGAGGTGACGTAATTGAATAATGAAAACATAGAAATTGAGAAATTTAAATCATTATTTTTAGAAGATAAAATCTATAATGCGCTAACAAAGTATGGTTATAAGGAAGAGGTGCTTTTTCCTGAGTTTATTAAAACTTTAAATGCTAAAAGGCTTTATACTTCTTTAGAAGTCTCTACAATGTTTAACATGAATGTTAGTAGTTTACGCTATTATGTTACAAACCTTTGTAAATTTGAGTATCTTGAGAATGTAAGAGAGGGGAGAAATTATAAGTTTAATTATATAAGTATTTATAAATTGTATTTAGTGCAGCAGTTTTTAAAGAGGCAAGGTAAAAATTTGAATAATGTTAAGCTATTGTTACATGAAAGCGTTGATAGTTATCAAAAAGAAATTAAATTAATAAAGAATGCCATAAAAAGACTAGATCAATATATTGGCTTCCTTTTTAAGTTTGAAAAAGGGAATATGCAAACGAATGAAGAAGTCCAAGTATTAAATAAAAAAATGAGGATAATTGAAAAAGTAATATTGTCTTGGAATGAAAATCAAGAAGAAATTTTTAGAATAGAGCAGTCCTTAAATATAATGCATAAGAAAGCTTTTGGGATAAACGACGAGATAAATATTTGTTTGAGAAAGTTACTTTATCTTGAAAGTGATTTTAATATTTTGTTGTTGAAAAATGACTATTGTTCGAAAATTCATGAGAATGGCTTATTTAAAAGGTTATTAAATATCAGTCCATTGGATGTGAGAGATAGTGAATGTACATCATATTTAAGTAAACAAATCCAAGATTTGAAAAATGAAATTATTGTTGAACAAGAACGTAAAAGTAATTTAGAAAAAGAACTCTTTCTACTATATAAAGAAATTGAGAGAGAAACTACTAAGAAAATGGAGTTTACTGAAAGAAATAGAGAATTTATAAATACTTTTATATTGAATTTAAAATCTACTTAGAATAAATATGGGGTCAGAATTATTAGAGAGTGACATTTTGATGGGGTTTAAAGATGGTACCTTATTAATGACTAAATAATACAAAACATAAAGAGATGGAATAATCTCCTTTCTTTGTGTTTTGTATTATTCTGTTTTGATTATATGGAAAATGAGTTTTTAGTTTTGACTATAGTATTTCATTAAAAAATCTGTTTCTAGTTGCATTTCTTTATTTAAAGTTCTTTCTACCTCCATTAACCAACCTTTATAGCGGCGCGAAAAATCAACCTTGCGAAAAGTAAAGGGATATAAGTCTTCTAACATTTCATTTTTAATAATATCTAACACAAACTCAATCTCTAAATCCCCAGGTAAATCTAAGACAAATACTTTATAATGTGTTCCTCTTTCAGCATTGAAGCCTTCTCTAATAGAGTCTTTACGTAACCCTCTTCCCTCAATTTTACGTCTCCATGCTCCAACTGCTTCTTTTAATCGATATGTTTCAATTTTTAGTAAGCGTTCCAACGAATTAATTTTCTTTTCTAGTTCTACAATTTGTTCATTTTCTTCATGTTGATTTCGTATTTTAACCACATCCTTTGATATTTTAAAACATTATATCTGCAAAAAATGATATTACTAGTGTAATTACAAATTTTATTCAGCTAAATAAATTCGTGTAACATCCTCACGGTTGTGACCAATTAATTTGGAGACTGCTAATCGTGCATCTCCTTCTGTATAACCTTTTTCAATAAATAATTCATATTGTTCTTTTGCATAGGCATGTCTAAAACTATGCATTGTAATTTCAACACCCTTTGGCCGAGTATTGAGTGGGTCTAATACTTTTTGGCGATTATTCCTAATAAAATCTTGCACACGTTGAATTACTTGATGCGCTTTCTGATCTCGCAAAACAAAAAGTTTCTCTCCGCGATTGACCTGTTGCATTGCATCTTGTAAAACGCTAAAGGATTGTGTTTGTAAGGGAATTTGTCGTATTAGTCCACCTTTTCCTTTAACAGTTAGAAAGCCTTCACGTAATGCTTTTTCAGCATCCACGCGGCTTAATCTAACCGCTTCATGTACACGTAAGCCCTGTTCACGACACAGCATAATAATAAGTGCGAGGGAAGGAGAATTAGATTGTTGTGCCAATGTTACTAAGGCTTGATATTCCAGTTCGGTAGGACGACGATCAACTCCACCAAAGCGCCTTCTTTCTAAATGGAATTCATTATAATTTTCGCTTAAAATTTGATTGCTGCTCAGCTGATAACGAGGATTAGGGATTTGATCATGAAAATATCTGATAGCAGCTAAATCATTTTTAATTGTAGAAGCGGATTTGCCCTCGCTTTGTCGTTCACTTACATAATCTACGAGATGCTTATTCTGAATGTTAGCAAGTACTTTTAAATTATAGTTGTCCGCTATGAAGCGGCAAAATAAGTCCATATGATTGTAGTATTGAGGTAGAGTTTTATTCACACTAACTCCTTTTGCATGTCTAGCAATTTTATTTAATTGCAACATCAAGTTTAAATAGGCTCCTTTATTGCTCACATCTTCATTAGTAGATATGGCCACACGAATTTCTCTTTCTGTTTTAATCCATCCTCGATTTCCGATAACAAGCATTCCTTTCTTCATAGCTGTATAAAAAAGGGCAGACCCCACCCATATATGAAATTAGCTTATCTTTATGAAATTTATATAGTGGGATATAGAAAAAGCCCGCAATAGCAAACGTCCTTTTCTCATAATACATACTGTCTATATGGTCTTATAAAATTTCATAACGATAATAAAAGTGTTAAGTAATACATTTGCACAACTTTAAGCAATGATGCTTAACGCTAATTTAGCGGGTGCAGCTCACTTATGCTTACTCTAAAGTAAGATTCATTTTAAAAATGAGAAGTGAGGTCAATGTCCGCAGACAAAAAATCCAATGACTAAAGTTAACATATAACCTACTTTTAAAAGTAGTCGCTAATGCACTTGGCGATATTTCCGTCACTCTTGCCCATAGAGTGTTAGCTTCTTATATTTTTAGGTGTATTATCACCATTTAATTTTTATCCCCAAGCTAATCTTGAGATAAGATCTTAGAACAACTGGTATCAAGCAACAGCTATTTGAACCAGACCAAAACAGAGTTAGGCAACAGCACGATCTGATATTGGATTTTTTCTTTATATAAAACGCTGTGTTGATTCTGTTAGAGTAAAAAATCAGCGTATCTTTTTTGCTCTATACTACATTGAATAATGGGTTTAAACTCCGATTAGAAGAATTATTCGGATTATTTGATAAAAAGAAATAGGCTCTAAAATGAGCACGAGGAAATTTTTGAGGGACATTCAATAAAATTGAGTTATAAATAAAAAGAAAAAATTAATTGTTTTTTCAGTCTAAGAGACCGTTTTAAATTTTTTGATAGAAAAAAAGTTTAAGAATAATGAAGTATTTTTAAATATGATAACAGTCAATATATTATATTTGAATAGTCTGGGTAGACATTAAATAAAAAATTTTTGTAAGTATCATCTAAAAACAATATTTCACCAAATTTGAACGACTTTTAAATGACAATTAGCTGGTTATCTGATAATTGACGCCATTCTTGAAAGAAATATTGATTTCTTCAGCATTAATGATAACTTTGATACAATAACACTTGATTGGAATGTTTACAGTGTTTGTAAAATTTGAGCTCGATATTAACTGTCTAGTTATCAAGAATTATAATATAGGTGAAAGTGCTACTTAATATTGAGAAAGATGCTGTATTGTAAGAAGTACAGTTCTTTAGATTTTGAAAGAAGAGAAATGATTAGCTTTTTTTAGTATACTTACAAAAGAGATTATACATATAGTTAATAGTACGGAATATGTATATTGAATTTATGTTAAAATTATTGCTTTTCACAAAAATTTTTTAATAGATAAATAATTAGAACTTTTTTCGAAATATTTATAATGTAGGTGAATAATGCATCAAAAGTATTAAGTGGAATTTTTGGTAAAAATTGCAAAAACAAAAAGTTAAAAATTAATTATTATGTAAGAAAAAATTTTTACAAAATAAAACTAGATAAAGAAACGTAAGAAATTTTGTTAGGGGTAGATAAAGAGTGAAGAAATTTAAAATAGGGGCTATTGACTTATTTTGTGGTGTAGGGGGCCTGACAAATGGACTGCAAAAATCAGGAATTAAGGTTGTTGCGGGTATTGATTTGGATCCTTCGTGTAAATATGCATTTGAAAAAAATAATCAATCTCAATTTATTAATAAGAGTGTTGAAGATGTTACTGGGCAAGAAGTTAATCAACTTTTGAAAAATTATAAAATAAAAATGATTGTGGGTTGTGCGCCTTGCCAACCATTTTCTAATTATCAAAAAGATAAAAAAGATAGAAAAAGTCATAAAGATTGGGCTTTACTATATCAATTTGCTCGAATTGTTAAAGAAGCTAAACCAAATCTAATTTCTATGGAGAATGTACCTGCGTTAATTAAAGAGCAAGTATTTTTTGATTTTATTTCAGAGTTAGAGGATTTAGGTTACTTTATCTCGTATTCAATTGTTAATGTGGCTGATTTTGGATTGGCACAAAACAGAAAAAGGTTAATATTATTGGCATCTAACCTTAAGAAAATAGAATTGATTGAGCCTACTCATAGTTTAAAAAAAGTTACAGTAAGAGATGTTATTGGACACCTAGAACCTATTAAAGCTGGGGATATATCTTCGTCAGATAAGTTACATCAAACATCAGGGTTAAGTGAAATAAATTTAAAGAGAATACAAATATCCAAACCAAATGGTACTTGGAGAGACTGGCCAGATGAATTGCTTTTAAAATGTCATAAAAAGGAGAGTGGAAAAACTTACGGTTCAGTTTATGGGAGAATGGGATGGGATGGGTTCGCACCTACTATAACAACACAATTTAATTCATATGGAACAGGTAGATTTGGCCATCCAGAGCAAGATAGAGCTTTAAGCTTAAGAGAAGGAGCTTTACTACAATCATTTCCTTTAGATTATGATTTTATCTATGAAGGCAAATTTTCCTTAAAATCAGTAGCCCGTCATATAGGTAATGCTGTTCCCCCACGTTTAGGAGAAGTAATTGGAGAGAGTATATTAAAAGCATATAGAAAATAATTTTAGATGAATCTAAGGAGGATTTTTTTTGGAGAATAGAAAATATGAAATAAATGTAGATCCAAGAATATTAGAACTTTTGGGACCGAGTTTGTATACAAATATATATTATGTACTAGCAGAGCTTATTGCGAATGCTTATGATGCAGATGCATCAAATGTGTATATTATTCTTAATGATAGAGAAAGAATTGTAGTAGAAGATGATGGAAAAGGCATGTCCTATAAAAAAGGGGAAGTTAAAAAATATTTAGATGTTGCAGCTGTATCTCGTAATAATGATCACGGAACTTTCACAAAAAAGGGAAGGAAAAAAATGGGGAGGAAGGGAATCGGAAAGTTGGCAGCATTATCAGTTTCTAATAATGTGATTATTAAAACTATGACAGAAGATGGTGAAAAGTCTGGTTTTATTTTGACTAAAAATGTCCCAGAGAATCATGAGTTAGAGCCTATTCCTATGAGTGAAATAACTTTTGAAAAAGTTAAGACTAAAGGTACATCTATCACAATGAATAATCCGCGATATACATTACATAAAGAAATAGCTGTTATAAAAAAGAATATAGCTAGATTATTTCCTTTAACTGATAATGAATTTAAAATTCATATAATTATTGATGAAAAAATTGAAACAATTGAAGAGTTTGACAAAGAAATTATTAAAGATCTTGCGGCAATAATAATACTAGGAGAAGAATACACTTATTTAAGTGAGATATTTGAAACGCAATATGATAAAGAAGTACTGTGTATTAAGAAACCGACTTATGAAGTTAATATAAAAACCCCTGAATTAGTTCAAAAGTATAATCAATTAGAAGATTCTATATGGGATGAAGAAAAAATAGAAGTTGAGGGGTGGATAGGAGTTTATAAATCTACTAGAGGCAGGAAATCTTACCCTACAGATTTCCCGGATAATTTTCTTTCTTTATATGCGAATAAAAAATTAGGAGAGTTTAATATACTACCTATAGTGGGGAAAAATAACCTGAATGAGGTTTACTTAGTTGGGCAATTACATGTTGATCTTTTTGAAAAGACAGAGTTGCCGGATATGGCATTAAGTAATCGACAAGGTTATGTCTCTGATGATCCTAGATATCAGATAGTTACAGAGTATGTAAAAAATGATTTACTCCCAGAAATACTAAATTTAAGAAAAAAGTATACGGATTTTAAAAAAAGCCAAAGTGATAAAGAAGCATATGAAAGAACCATAAAGAAGGAAGAAAAATTAAGAGAAGATATTGATATGTTTAAAAGTAAAATAACTAGTAATGTTACAAATAAAATTAAAGAAAAGGTAACTGTTAATAAAGAACAAGGAGAAGAAATTGAGAAATTATTAAATGACGAACTAAATAATAACTTTTTTGATATTGGCTTGAAGCAAGAGGTAGATGCAAATAAGAAAAAGATACTTATTAGTCAAACTAAAGCGGATAAAGATTTATCTGATATTGTGTATGAAATGCTGAGTTTTAATGGTGTGCCTAAGCGGGATATTATTTATTCTAATAGTGACGATTCAGAATCAATAATTCCTATATTAGAAAATCAAATAGATGATATTTTTGATTATTTACGTACATTTTTTGTTGAAAGTATTTCTACTCAAAATATCTATGTTGTCTTTATTACAAGTCATGATCTTGAAGGGAGTTGGGGTGGCTTAGTTGAACTAGGAGCTTCTTGGGTCACAAAGTCAAACTATAAAATTTTTAATATAAAAAATTTCGAACCCCGTGAACCTATGAGGAAAAACGGAATGGTTTGGCACAACAGTTATAGAGATGATTCTGGTACTATTTATATCGATGAAGAAGAATCAGAGTTATTCATACACCAAATCCTTGAAATATGTAGAGATTTGGGATATTCAACACAAGATTATGAGAATAACAAAAAAGAATTGGGAAGAATAGTAAAATTGGTGAATGAAAGTGAAAAAGAAACCGTTATTCAGAATAAATTTAGAAAAAAACCAGTTGTAGTCGAAGCTTATCAGACTGAAGTTAGAAAGTATATTGACACATTAGAAGGAAGAATGAAAGCAGATATTGGAGATTGGATTGTTACGGGAATTGATGGGGAGCAGTATCCCGTAAAGCCAGATATTTTTAAACAAACCTATGAAAAGTTGGATTAAATTAATTAAATATTTGCCGTAATTTTAGTGACTTCCAATAATTGTTATATATTATTGCAATTATTGGAAGTTTCATTTTAACTAATACCATTTCTAAAATGCCAATTTAAAGTTTCATTTTCTAGATAACTTTCTGTAGCTTTAATTAGTTCTTCATTGCTTTTATCCGTATCATACGGATAAACTTTATGTATGTATAAATTTAATTGTTTTTGTAAAAATTCACACTTTGCTCTATAAATCAACCAATGTTCATGATATTTTTTTAAAGATAAAAGCCCCTCTAATATAGAAAGAATAACTCCAATTAAACCTATAACATAAACCAGAAAACGGTAATCTCCAACTAAACCAGCTAAAAAGGGTAATGAAGCTAATAAAATAATTTGGATGGTTTTTATACATTGATACCTATATTTACATTCTTTACTTTTCGAATCAAACCAATTTATCTGTGGTATAAGCCTAGTATTAATATAGCAAAGCTTTTCAGATTCATCGTATTTTGAATTTAAAGGGTGTTTTGTTTTACTTGGAGAGATAAGTAGTGCGCCAAAAATAATTAATACTCTAATAATTAATATACAAATTATGGCGAAAATAAGTAATTTAGCTGTCATTGTAATCTCCTTTGATTGGGAAAATTATGATGATAAATTATGTATATATTTACATATCATACTTTTCCATTTAAATTATATTATACAAATTTACTTATAGATAACAAGTATAAATAAGCATTTAGTTTTATAAGTTATACTTGTATTTATTAGATTATCCAGTGAATTTTGTTAAAGTTTTTACTACTGAACAGTTTTGTATTTTCAAATTGGGATCATAGATTTAAAATCATGTTTGAAGGTTATTGAACTTTTTAATTTATTTTATGGAAATTTTTTTTGTAGTCTCCGTAAGGAATATTTTTCTCGATAATTCGTTTTGGGTCAAACTATGGGTCAGGCCTTAAAACAGGTGCTGAAAAACCATTTAAAACACTGGTATTTCAGCCCTTTTTATATTTTCTGTTTTAAGACCCGCCGTCTCCATACATAAAGGTGAGCAATATTATAGCGGTATATAAGAATAAAGGATCATCATCTGAAATGTGTGCGGATACAGATATTTTAAATACATTTGGTTATGATTTATTTACTAAGCTTTTACCGAAACTAAGGTTAAGCAGTACACCAATATAGGAAAAAGGTTTACATCAACAAAATAAGGTATACTATATTTGTTGAATAGATTTCTTTAAAGGCAGGAAAAGTAGGTGAACCAAAGTGGGGAAATATCAATTGGATACTAAAGGTAAGGTGGCTGTGGCAAAGTATCATGAAAAACATAAGCCGGCCAAATTTGATAAAAAGCAGCAACTTGAGAAAATACGTGCTGAGTATTTGAAAAAGAAGCAAGAACAAACAGATTAATAATTTGAATGAAAACATAGGAAGACTAAAATCTCCCTATGTTTTTCTTTGATATTAACGGTAGAATTTTTCAAATTGCAGATTCGGTGACAGAAAACCTTTCATCAAATATCGATTCCTCATTAATCGATTTTGACATTTCTTGTCCCACCCTAGCATTTTTTATTTGTTGTCATAGGGAAGACACTCTCATTGGAAAAAAATAATAAAAGATTTAATACATGGGAAAGTGATGATATTTGAAGGAGTTCATTATTTATATCGTACTAAAGCACAAGAAACTATTGAAAGTTTTAAAGAAGTTGAAATGTAGTAAAGTGAATGTACTCTAATTTGTCCCTCTTATTTGCAAAGATGAGAACGAGCCAACTAGATGGTCATACTGAATCAGTATATGTGCGAGACAACCTCAACCAGCAGTAAAATATAGCTAGAATTTACATAGTGTAGATTTGGTGTGTTCAAACTATAAACAAATTCAGTGAAATTTTTACAAAATGCCCCCCTTTTTTACTAAGCTCCTATTATGATACAAAATCCTCTTATGCAGAAAATATAATTATTGTAATTTAGTATAAATATGATTATTTTTGAAAACAGAGGAGCGTTATATGAGGAAAAAGATACTATTACTAATGGTTGTTTTAACGATTGCGATTAATAATCTTTACTTTGCATCAAATGTTTATGCAGCTGAAATGATTTTTAACGATGTGGATCAAAAGCATTGGGCAGCAAAGGAAATCCAATACTTATCTCAACAAAATATTATTCAAGGAAGTCCGGATGGGAGTTTTGCACCTAATGATAAATTAACGCGTTTACAAATTGCGTTAATGGTTACGAGAGCGAAGGGATATAGTGTGATCGATCGACCTGACCCACAGTTGGTTGATGTAAAAAATGAAGATGCTCATTTCGATATCATTTCTGCCGTCATGGCTGAAGGGGTTTTTGATGATGTTGTAAAGGGGCAAGAATTTAAACCGAACGCATTTGTGACAAGGGAGGAAATGTCATCGATTCTATCAAGAGCTTTTGAATTAAGTGGTCTTTCTTCAGTTCAATTTAAGGATGTTACACCGAACGATTGGGCTTATTCGTCTGTTCAGGCATTAGTGAAAAATGAAATTGTTTTTGGTTTTGCGGATGGGACGTTTCAACCAGAACGCTTTTTAACGAGAGCAGAATTTGCCGTGATGATGGCGAGGTTATTAGATGAAACATATCGTGTAGCACCAGAGCCGCCAAAAGCGCAAGCTCCTGTAGAAGAACCTCAGCTAAATAAAATGTACATAACGGTTCCAATTGTTAAGCAAAATCCAGAATTGCCAAATGGCTGTGAAATAACCTCTTTAACAGCTGTCTTAAACTATTATGGATTTTCCACAAACAAAATGGAAATGGCCAATAATTATTTACCAAAGGAATCATTTACCTATCAAAATAATAAAAGATACGGTCCGAATCCTTATAAGGCATATGCAGGTGACCCTCGTTTAGAGACAGGCTTCTTTTCTTATGCACCTCCCATTGTTGCGGCTGCTGAAAATTTTTTCGTTGGAAGAACGACTAAATATACAGCAACTGATGTAAGCGGCAAGGAAAAAGAGTTTTTCTATGAGAAAATTAATCATAACGTTCCAGTAGTCATTTGGGTAACCTTGGATTTAAGTACGCCAAAAGTATCGTCTTCTTGGTATTTCAGTGATACAAAGGAATATTTTAAAGCACCGATTAATCTACATGCTGTTGTGTTAGTTGGATATAATGAGCTCAATAATACCGTTCATGTGATGAATCCGCTAAAAGGAAGAGTCTCACATAATGCCGAGAAGTTTTTCAGAAGCTATAAAGAACTGGGAAGCCAGGCGATGATTGTTGAGAGAAATAAATAGAGTAGAATAAGGGGTAAAATTAAGTTTGCGAAAGTAATGGATAGTAAGGTTGTATAGTTACATAGGAATTATTTTGATGCTAATATGAAAATTATTTTGTAAACGATATTGATATGCCCATTGTAAAAATGGATTGAAATAATTCACATATCGATATCGATCACTTTTAATGTTGGAAGACAATCCAAAGGCAAGAGGAACTATAAAAGTTGATGATTTATTACAAAAGTAGCTACAAATTAAACAATGGCAAGTTGAAGAACAAGAAAAGAGTAAAAAAATATAGCAAACGGTTATTGAGTAGTGAAGAAAGCTATTATCATCGATAAAAATTAAAGAGGTGAAGACAGCCATATTATGAAGAGGAAACGAGAGTCTGTTTAACAGGCTCTTTTTTTATATTCTTTTGAAAGCCTCTTACAATACGAGTAGTTTCAATAAGCTTTTAGCTATGGACAAGAAAAAAATCCCCAGCCGTACAATGAATCTAGGTCTGGTCAAACGACTTCGTACGAAAGGGGATCCAAATGGATAATAAAAGTTTAGCACATATAACATGGAATTGTAAGTATCACATCGTCTTTGCACTAAAGTATAGAAGGCAAATTATTTATGGTCAAATTAAAGTAGTTATAGATAGAATTCTTCGCCAATTATATGAGGTGTAGAATTTATTGAAACAACCGCCTATCTTATCATTTTCATATTTGATAAGTATCCCACCAAAATTAAGTGTTTCATCATTTGTAGGCTATTTGAAAAGGTAAAGTAGTTTTATGATATTTAATCGACATTCGAACCTGATATAAACGGCTACTTGCTCGCCTTTAGCTGTTAGTGAGAAAATAAAGTGCAGTTGGCGGACCTTTCAGAATGTTGTTAGACATAGGCGAGTACTTCAGCATTAGCGCAGGTATTACGATTGCTAAATATGCTGCCACCTTAGTTAAGGGAACGGTGAAAATTGTTGGGGGTGGTACCATTCAATCGAAAACTATGCTGCCCAAGTGCAAGAAGCACATGAACAGGAACAGCAGTTAGGAGGGGGTGAACAGTGGATCAAATGGATGTAAAAGAACCGATTTCAATTTTTACAAGCGCTTATCAAACCGCAGATTTTATAAAATCAATGGGTGATTTAGCATCATTAGCAGTTAATGTATACTCTTTGATTTGGGAATTTCTCGCCCAAGTAATTTCGCCTCCGTACTGCTTACAGAGACAGAGTGTTAGGGGAGTAGAACCGTACATACTTATCATAGTGTTTATAGACAAATTAGAGTTTGTAGAAAAATAAAAAGAACAAGTCTAAAAAAGAGCTTGTTCTAATAGTTCATATATTATTAAACATTAGCTTTGATTTCCTCTGTTTCAACAATAAAAACCATCACCGCTATATTTATTATTATCCTTCACTGTGCTAAGACATCCTACCGCTTCACCAGCGACGGAGAATAATTTTTCGACCTCCCAACTGGGCATATATCATTAGGAGTTACTCACTTCTCGACATCATAGTCATTGGCAATTCTCCCATTTCAGTTTATTTCCATAGAAGTTATCAAGATCATCAAACGAAGCTCTGAAGACATTTAAATTAAAGTCAGTCGGCTCCAGCGTACCTTGAATGAATCCCAGCATGTCATTCGAGACGTTAGAAGCATCCACAGCCCATTCGTTCACCACTTTATATACTTCTTTGTCATAAGCCGTTTTTTTAGTTATAAGGACCGATGTAGCTAAGTTCTGTGTGATGCCGTTATAAGCGTTGATTGCGTTATCGAAATTTAGTGATCCACCTTCATTAAGTGCCACTCGTTTAAACTCAAGGTAATTAGCATACATTTCGTCTAAAGCAATTGCGTATTCAGGTGATAGACAAGATTTATCAGTAGCTGGCTTGTTTATTACCTCAACTGCTTCTACCTCTTTGGTTTCTATCACCTCAGGATTTTCACCTTCTGGGCTCAAACTTTCTTGTTTGTTCTCTGTAAGATAACCATTGGTTGATAAGAGATACCCTATAACTACAATAGCCATCACTATAATAGATGTTAAAATTGCAATTATTACTTTGTAAACGTTATTCTTTTTCATTTTTCAATAACCCCCAAATTATGCCTTGAAATATAACCATTCTGCCCTAAATACATCTTTTATTTGATCGAATTTATAGGATTTTACTTCAAAAATAAGCATTCCTAATTGTTGATGAAAAACATAATATCAGATTCATACCTAAACGCTTCATTAAATATATTTATTGGCATTTATTGTAAATTAAAGGCTTTATTTTTTAAATGCATCTTTTAATATTGTTAATAAAAAGTTCTTTTATTTAACATCTCATTTTGGTTTAATTTTGCATAAAACCACATTACATCATTAAATATAAAAACTTAACTTATAAAATTATTATATACTATAGTGGTAGTTAAGTGGTAACTTATCCCTAATTATCTAATTCTTCTGTAGTGTGAGTATAGAGAGCAGTTTAGTTTTAATATCCAAATGCATGGATAGTCTTTAAGTAAATGCCGAAGATATGAAGAAACCCCGTTTTTTTTTAATTTTTAGTAGGTAGAATGTGGCGATGTCGGTATTTAAACGAGCCCTCCTCTGACATTAATAGATATTGAGGTAGCCTTTTATAAAAACGATAAATGAAAAACTGAAAATTAAATGATAGCAATAATCCGCCTGAATTATTGATTGACCACAGATAACGTGTATGGATCTTTAGAAGAAATTTTTATTGAGTATACAAGATTTCTTTATCAAGGATAAACAACGATTCAACACTATATGTTTTCTAGTATGCCAAGTCAAACAAAATAACTTTATAGATTAGATGAAAACTTTTACTTATACCTATTACTAGCTATATACAGGGATTACTGAAGCGGAGTTTTTTCTAAATAGGATTTAAGACAATTAGAAAAAGCTCAATGCATTGTAATTTCTAATTCTATGTCAATATTTGCGATTACCGCATACTTTTTAATTATAATTTCAGCTTATTAACAATATCAAAATTCCTTATATATTAGGGGGCGGTCTATATTTGAAAACTTAAATTGTTTTTGGTTATTTTATGATTATTTACTATGTAAATTGTAAATTATATCAAAATTTTGTTTTTATAATATGTGTTAAAAATAAGTAATTATATTATTCATGGTTCTGCTTATAGCATAGCTTTCAAATGGATTATTAAAAAATCAGTAGTGAGTATGTACTTTTCGAAAAGTATTTTTTTGTCTTTAAAGTGGAGAGAGCAATTTATATAGCAATACTTAGAATTGGAGGAAGTTAAAAATGGGTAGGAAACAACCTATAGGATTACACAAAGCACAGAAATTTATAATTATTATTAGTGCATTTGTGTTCACTTTATTTTTGGCTATTAAAACGGTGGATTTTACCGATCAAATTCGATTTTTTTCCTTATTGAAGGATAAACAGTTTTTCACTTCTGTTGATAAAAACATTAAAAGTTTATATAATCCAGATTCAAATCAGTTGGATTTATCATTATTAACGAAAATTATATCGTTTGTTAATGAAGTAATATTGTTATTAATATTGTTATTATTAATATATTATTTTGTGTTATTTCTAATGAAAATTTTAAATACTGATTTATTGAGACAATTTACCTTATTATTTAAACTAATGAAACATAATTTAACTTATATCTCTTCGTTGGAAAAGATTTTAATAAAAGGTCTATATACTGTACCCTTTTTATTGCCGCTAATTTTTAATTTTGATTGGAACGCAGCTTTACTAATTATCATTGTTTTGTTAATATCATTTCTCTTTGTGAAATATTTATATGTAAAGACATTTAAAATCATTGCTATAAGTCTAGTAATTACCATCATTTTGGATTTTATAGTCATTTGTAATTTTCCTATAGAATATAAAAAATTATTAGTAATGATGGATTTATTTACGGCTACATATTCTTTTATAAGTATGATGGTTATTATAATTTGGGTATTTTATCGAACGATTAAGTTTGAATATTTAATAGCAGATTTAGAGAAAAAATTTTTGTTTGTTGAATATTTTACTGTTGATAAAAAGATTGGCTTTTATTCATCATTAGAGATTAGTTTTTTTAAGCGAAAAAGATATAGTAGGCGAGAAATTGCGAATGAGAGAGCGCAAATAATTAAACGCCGTAATAGTATGAATTTATATATAAGTTTTTATATTACAGTAATTGTATTCGCAACAGCATTATTGTTATTGAAAGTTTCTAATGACTATTTTTTAACATTTTTAATCATGTCACTTCTGTTTATTTCCACAAGATTTTTAATGAGAGGATATGAGATTTTAAAAGCGTTTTTTGTCGATGTAATTTCGGATCGCATAAAGTCGTCTTCTTTAAACTCAATGGATAGAATAATACTGATAATAAAAAGTCTAATCGAGATTGCGTTTCTATCATTCATTGTGAAGGTAACCTATTATTATTTAGTGAATGATTTAAGCAGTAGTTCGATTGAAGTCAAAAATATAATTAATTTGTTTTTGGGAAGTTTCGCTACACAATTATTTAATGTATCATATTCCCTTGATCAAGGTATATTCTTTGGAATTATTCACATAATACAAATCATAATTTCAAGTTGTTTAATCTTATTCTGTTTTGCGTTATATAGCGGCAAAATAATCAAATATCCTAAATATGAAGTAACCAAAAACTTATTAGGTAAGTTTGAAGTTTATGAATATAATGATCAAACAGGTAATAATATAGTTGAGTTTGAAAATTTATTACAACTGAGAAGAGATTTAAGCACAGCTAAAAATAGTAAAATTATGTATATGAATATAAAAGAAGCATATAATTATTTATTAGATTGGGAACAAAAAAATGATGAATTAAAGTCATATTTGCAGAAATAAAAAAGCTTTATTTGATGATTTTAAAGTATAAAAGTTCCATTTTTTTGTGAAGTTTTAATATGGAAATCCTGTTATTTCAATTCTTTCGGACAAGCTTAATAAAGTCACATAATATCTTAGCTGTTTAAGTAATAAATACTTTACAGAAAATGTGACGGTGAGTTGTTAATGATTCCAGTAAAATATTTTTCAAGAGATTAGTTGGTTCATTAAAGTACATGTGAGTAAAGCACAACCTCCAGCCATATAATATAGCATGAATGCACCTAGTCTAGGCTAGGTGCATTTCATGTTGTTGAAAAAAGATGATGTCAACGGCAGAAAAAGCAAATTTGCAAGGTGAGAGGTTGATTTCCGTTCCGCCAGCGCCCTTTCCAGGGGGCGTCCGATGAGCCGCTTCACTCACTTACGCTCGCTCCAGGGTCTCATCTGTGACGCCAAATCCCCTAGGAGTGACGCTGGCTCCACTCCAATCAACCATTCTGCAAAGTGTCTTTACTTTTTTTCATAGTAGTAGAGCGATCAAATAGCCCACTATCTGTATTCTTAGAGGGGATAAACTCTTATTTTCAATATGGAGAAGTAATGCGTGACACACCTCTTCATAAAAAGTAGTGAACACCTTCCCTTTATTTGAAAACCTTTACTAAAAAGAAATATTTTTATGGATTGGAGTGGAGGGCTACTTGACTCCCGTGGGATAGCGAGACAGGCGAGCCCTACACGGAGCGGTAGCGGAGGAAGCGGCTCGGCGCTCGCCCACAGGAAAGCAAGTAGCCTGCAACGGAAATCTATTTTCACCTTTCACAAAAAGTCTATTGATGGTTTTGTTTTTCAACACTATGGAATGCACCTAGTCTAGGCTAGGTGCATTTTCTTTCAATGTAATGTCAGCATGTATGTTCATTTCAAAACTACCTCAAATAGAAGGTCTTCTCCCCAACCTAAAATTCATATACATAAAATAAAAGCTAATGGGAGTAGTGATTATTGGACAAACAACATCATAAGTACAGATGGGTTGTGTTTGTTGCTGTATTGTTTACCTATTTGTTAATGGCAAGTCAGCGAACTGCTCCAGGGTTAATTACGGACCAATTGATGAAGGATTTTGGTGTGACAGCATCGACGATCGGGTTATTGACGAGTATACAATTTTTTGTGTATACAGGTTTGCAGATTCCGATGGGGATTTTAGCGGATCGGTTTGGGCCGAATTTTTTTCTTATCGTTGGTGCTGCCCTTACAGGATTAGGTACAATTCTTTATAGTTTAGGTACACATGAATTCGTACTGTTTTTCTCTAGAATGCTTACTGGGGTAGGGGATGCGACCATATGGGTGAATATGGTGCTCATTTTGGCGCAATGGTTTCAGAAAAAGGAGTTTGTCCGATTAATTGGTTTTGCTGGGATGACCGGGAGTCTTGGTTTCTTATTGGCGACAGTCCCTTTTGCGACTTTGATCCTGTTATTTGGTTGGCGGATCACATTTTTTTCAACGGGGCTCTTATTATGCTTATGTGGAGTGCTTCTTTATTTTGTGCTTGTGAAAACTACAAAACGAATTTTTGCAGAAGAATTAGTCGTTGTAAATGAAGAAGTACAACGTGAAAAAACCTCTGTTTTATTACGCAGAATATGTTCGAGTCGACAAGCGTGGGCTTTATTTTTTTGTCATTTTGGTGTTGTGGGAGGCTATGTTGGCTTTATCAGCTCGTGGGCTGTTCCGTATGGGATCAATATGTATGAGATGACACGTGCAGAGGCAAGCCAGCTCATTATGATTGGATTGATTGGGGCACTGATGGGAGCTCCGTTAACGAGTTGGGTTGCAGGTTGGTTAGGAACGATTAAAAAGCCTTATATTGTTGTTCATATTGCAGTTTTAGTGTGTTGGTTTGCCTTTCTTTTATGGAAAGGGCATCCATCCATTTTCATGCTCATTGTCCTGTTCTTTATCATCGGCTTTGGATATGGTGCAAGTGCCCTAACTTTTGCAGCTGTTCGCCAAACTTTCCCTTTAGCTGAATCAGGTATCGTTTCGGGGTTTGCCAATACAGGGGGCTTTCTAAGTGCAGCATTATTACCCATTATGTTTGGCTATATTTTGGATTATTTTCAGTCTGCTTCAGGCAATATCGGTGAGGGATATTACTATGGTTTCATCTCGCCAGTCGCATTCTCTGTTATGGGCTTAATTGGGGTGATGTTGTTTAAGGAAAGGCGTGTGGAAACAGGAGGTTGAGAACATCCTTTTATCCTACTTATAAACAGAGCATAGATTTCGAAGGTAACTATTTAAATAAAACTGCGCCATAATGTAATGACAAAAGGGAATACCTGTACTCAAGGTAATTCCCTTTTATTGTACAAAACGAATCCATATTACTCCTTCAACGTAATCATTGCAGTATAAATTTACTATCTTATTGATTAAAATTACATAGAAATGTAAAATGTATATATTGAGCTTTTTGTAACATATTTCATAATTAGGTATTTAAAAAGATGTTTCCTCTGAGTAGGATTTATTTTTTATGAAAAGATTGATAAATAAGAATAGTACCAATGGATCGTTATTATTTTTTGCATTCAAGAACAAAAGATTTTCTATAGCAATATTACATAATGGGGAAAGCGTAAAGGGGTAATGAGCAGTGTTAAAAGTTAAACATGTTGCAATCGGTGTTGGTCTCATTTTAATGTTGTCTGCTTGTAATGATGAAAAAGTTATAAAAGAAAAAAATATGGAAAGCGGTATTGAGGCAGAGATTTTAACATTAGAAACACTTATAAAAGAAAGGAAATATGAGGATCTTTTAGTTGAAATGGAAACTTTAGATGTATCAGAATCAGAAATTGATAAAGTTAGAGCAGTTGGGACAAAATTTGTAGATCAATTAATACAGGAAAAAAATGTACAATTCTTGGGATCTAAATATAACAGAATGAGAATCGTTTTGAATCGTGAAGATTGGAATAAGGTTGTAAAAATTATAGAAGAAGAGAAAAAGTTAAAATTAGATGAGATGGAACAAGCAGTCAGAACAAAAGATTTCCTAAAAGTTCAAGAACTATATGAGAATACAAAAGTACTAGAAGACAATGAAGAATTTTTAGCAATGTATAATTATGCTTTATATTTACAAACCGATCAGAATTCCTATAAGGCTTCAGGAGCACTAGCACTTGCTGTAAATCCTAAATACTTTGGAAGAATGAGGGATGAAATTGTAGCAGGAATAACAAATACGTCTTATGCCAATCCATCATCGTTTGGGCCAATAACTCTAAATGATTGGGGATGGATAGAACATGAATATCGAAGTAATTTATATACAATGGAGAGAAGAGCTGAAGAAAAAAAAGTAATGAATGAAAAAATTGAAAATGCAAGGGGGATG
This sequence comes from Lysinibacillus sp. FSL W7-1291, assembly GCF_038593415.1. Classification (NCBI taxonomy): domain Bacteria; kingdom Bacillati; phylum Bacillota; class Bacilli; order Caryophanales; family Bacillaceae; genus Lysinibacillus; species Lysinibacillus sp. FSL W7-1291. The sequence goes on along the minus strand of NZ_CP151994.1, from coordinate 3,624,073 downwards.
AATCCTACACTTGGAATGACATATGACGAAGTATTAGCATCACTATGGGGCGCACCTTATGATATTAATAGAACAGTAACAGAATACGGGTCTTATGAACAATGGGTTTATGGAAACGGGCAATATCTTTATTTTGAAGATGGTATATTAACTAGTTTCCAAGATTAAATAATTCTTTTAGGAGTTTAAATCAATTTCACAAATGCATTTTATTATTTACTGTTCGTAAATGTATAAAAATCGTTTGAACGTTGGTGCTCCATCTTCTGAATGATCCTAACTCAATTTCAAAAAGGGAACATCTAAGTTTTAGATTGTTCCCCTTTATTTCATTGGTCAATAATATGTTTTTCCTTATTTAATATAGGAATAACTAAAAATGCGTAGCGAACTCAAATATTACCCTATCCCATATAAACACTCTCACAAGTATCTGGAGCTGGTTCATAGAAGCAATGATTTTTGAATTGACCAGTAAACGGCTGGCCGTACCATGTTGGGGGACATGGGGCATATGGATTGAAGTACCAGAGTGCATATTTTGCTGGATGATCTCGCCAGAAGTCTAAATTTTGTTTCGCTAATCTTTTTTCGGTTTCTCTCGCTCTTTGGTAAAACATATTGCCTTTTTGAACGGCTTCAAAAGAATAATTTCCACCTTGTACCTGGTAAATAACTTGTTCAATGGTTCTAACATCGTTGAAGTCTAAACAAGATGCTACTGCACGATTGACAATGACGTTGCCAACGTATAGCATACCCTGTTGTCCTTCACCCTCAGCCTCAGCTCTCATCATCCTTGCCATTAAAGCAACGTCTGCATCGCGGTATTTTACTCTTGGCATTTTTACACCTCCACCCTATAGTATGAAAAAGATCAAGGCTAGTTTCGCTTTATCTAGAAATTCGTTGTTTTTCATACTACTCAATAAAAAAACGCCATCATTGCAGTGTACAAAACAGCAAGCTGGCGTCTTTAGATTAAAAATTCTTTTTAAAATAAGGTGTTTTTTTCAGTACAACACATACTGGAATGGCGATCATTAAGCCGACAAAGTTTTGAATGACGTCTCCTGGAATGGATGCCATCGGTGCAATCCAGCTATTGAACATAATGGCTTGCCCAACATAGTAAACGGCAATCATCACAGGCATGGATACGACGGCCCCTAAAATATTCAGCCCAAGATTATCACCTGTATGTCCTTTTGACCAGGCGATTTTACCAACGATGAAGCCTTGTAATGCACGTGAAATAATAGTAGTCGGTGCCCAGATTAACCAGCCGCCTACGATATCGAATAAACCCATTCCGATGGCTCCAGCAAGTGCCCCTTTTTTAGGTCCGAATAAAATGGCTGAAATGAAAAGCATGGATGTCCCTAAATGAATAAGTCCGCCTTGCCCGATCGGTAGCTTAAGATTGATGAACATGGTAGCTACGAAAACAAGTGCTGCTAAAATAGCTGTAATGACTAAATCAAATGTTTTCGTGCGTGATTTTGTAAAGGATGATGGCCTTTGTATATTTTGCATTTGTCTCTTCCTCACTATGATGAATATTTTGATGATTTTTACTTTAGCAAAGGACTGACTGTTGTGAAAGTGTCAATTTTATAAAAAAATTAGAGGTCAGATTGAGGTTATTTTCGCATCTTTCTAATTGTGATACGATGAGGTAAGTATAAGCAGGATGAGTTAGGTGGAATGAATGATGAAAAAAGTTGCTGTAATTCAAGATATGTCGTCCTTTGGGAAGTGCTCGTTAACGGCTGCGATACCTGTACTGTCTGTAATGGGCGTACAAGCAGTACCGCTTCCAACAGCTATTTTAACGGCGCAAACAGGGTATTCGAGTTTTTATTGTGAGGATTTAACGTCAAAGATGGACTATTTTGTAGATGAGTGGAGCAAGCTAGGAGCTACCTTTGATGGCATTCACACAGGATTTGTCACAGGGAAGGAGCAAATCGATAATATCTTTCGTTTTTTAGACGTGTTTCACGCCAATGAAACGACATTGCTTGTTGACCCAGTGATGGGCGATCATGGCGAGGTTTATAAAATGTTTACGGGTGAGTTACTTGATCGAATGAAAGAGTTAGTGAAGTGTGCTGACATTATTACACCAAATGTTACGGAATGCTGCTTGCTTACAGGTTTGTCGTATGAGAAACTACAGCGCTATCCAAACGATATCGAGTATATTCAGGGTCTTGAAGAGGCAGGACAACAGCTACAACAGGCGACTGGAGCGAACGTCATTATTACTGGGTTGAATCCACCAACAACAGCTGCGGGCAAGCGTTATGTTGGCAATATGTTTGTCGATGCGGAGCGGTCTTTCCATAGTATTCGCAACTATAACGGTGAGAGCTATTCAGGTACAGGTGATCTATTTGCATCCGTTGTGATGGGCGGCATGATGCGTGGGCAAGATTTAGTGGAGTCTATGAAGCTGGCAGAGACATTTTTAGCCGCCGCGATCGAAGCTACATCGAAGGAGCAAGTTCCACGCGAGGCAGGCGTACATTTTGAACAGTTTTTACGCATGCTACTTTAGATTATTATTGATTTCCTCTATTGGATATTTGAAAAAGGGTCATTTGATTTTCTTGAAGGATTGATAAATTTATGAGTGGCGAGGGGGCTAATATGAGCTTACACGCCGCTTTTATTTTAGGGCACTATTTGTGACTAAATAATGTGCGTAGAATTTAAAGTTAAATATTAAAAAATACAATTGAGGTTATAAGTTTGATATGGGCAGCCTTTTTAATTTCTATTAGCTAAGTTTATTACTTAATCGTGTGCAAGCAGCGTATCTTTCTCTTTTCACTTTGTATTAAAATATTTTGAACAAGCGATTGTGAGCTTACTCGTTTTGGGAAGTTAAGTGTTGTTAGGGTGCAGAAAAAACGTAGTGTGCTGTAATAAAAGGTTTCTTCTTATTTCGTCATAATAAAAATGTTATAATGAAAAGGAAAGCCAGTTTTGATTGAAGTACAATCAAAATTGGCTTTGGTTCTGTTCAACCTCATGTAATACCTTGTTATTTTTTATCACTGTATAATGAGAAAGTGGAAGTTGGTGTAATATGAAGAATCGTAGTCAAATTAAACAAGACCGTGCTCATGAAACGCGTAGGACATTAATTGAGGCTGGGAAAAAAGTATTTTTCGAACTGGGCTTTCAGAAATCAACGATGAAGCAAATTATTAAGGAAGCTGGTGTTGGGCATGGCACAGCTTATGTTTATTTTTCCAATAAAGATGCACTTTTAATAGAAATAATCGATTCGCTTCTTGAAAAAATGTACAATATTGCGAAGTTAAGCTTTGTTCCGAAATCAAAGGAAGAAGCAAGAGAGCAAATTACATTCCAGGTAAAGGCATTCAATAAGCAAGGTATAGAAAACGAGAAGCTCATGAAGCTGGTTCTTGAGGCAATAGGGAGCTCAGAGGAAATTCGTCAAAAATGGTCTCTTGTTCAGCAACACTTTATTGATCATATTGAGAAAGATATTTTATATGTGCAAAATAATAATATTGCATACGCCCATCTAAATGCCAAAGATGTTGCAAATATGTGGTATCACATTAATGAGAGTTTCCTTTGGCGTTGCTTGCAAGACCCAAATGTCTCAATCGAGCAAAATGTAGAATTAATGGTACATTTTTATATGAAAGGCCTCTATACTGATTAACCTCCCCCTGTTGGAGGTTTTTTCTGTTTTATGTATTAAAAATCAATTTTAAAACATAAAAATTCTTTTTTTAAAAATATTGACACTGTGTCACTTTTTGATAAGATGAATATAAGGTGGTTAAAAGATGACCATGCTACCAATATTTTAGAAAGGTGAGGTGTTTAATATGGAGTTTAATCCTACAAGAGAATACGCAGCTTTTTTAGACAAAAATGATGATTTACAAGGATTTAGAGAACAATTTTATCTTCAGCCAGAGACCATTTATTTTGATGGGAATTCATTAGGGCTTTTATCAAAGAAAGCTGAGGCAAGTCTGTTGACGCTTTTAGATTCTTGGAAACAGTACGGCATTGATGGGTGGACGCAAGGGGAATATCCTTGGTTTTATTTATCTGAGCAAGTGGGTGCTCAGCTGGCCAAGATTGTAGGCGCGAAACCAGAAGAGGTCATTGCAACAGGTTCTACTACTGTGAATATGCATCAAATGATTGCAACATTTTATAAGCCAACAGGTAATAAAACAAAAATTGTTATTGATGAATTAAATTTCCCAACTGACTTATATGCAGTACAAAGTCAATTAGGTTTGCATTATGAAAATATTGAGGAGCATATTCAATATGTTCGTAGTAAGGACGGGCACTTTTATGCGCACGATGATATTGTATCTGCGATGACAGATGATGTGGCATTGATTATCCTTCCTGGTGTGTTATATCGAAGTGGCCAGATTCTTGATATGGAAGCGCTAACAAAGGAAGCGCATCAGCGTGGTATTCTAATTGGCTTTGATCTTTGTCATTCAGTGGGTTCTATAGAGCACTCACTACATGACTGGGATGTGGACTTTGCCTTCTGGTGTAATTATAAACATTTAAACGGAGGTCCTGGTGCTGTCGCTGGATTATTCGTCAATGAGAAGCATTTTAATACAAAGCCAGGCTTGGCAGGTTGGTTTAGCTCGGCTAAAGAAAAGCAATTTGATATGGAAACAAGCCTTATACAGGCACCAGATGCAGGTGCTTATCAAATGGGCTCACCACATTTATTAAACCTTGCGCCACTGCTAGGTGCGTTGGAACTCTTTAATGAAGCAGGCATTCAACGTATTCGTAAGAAATCAATTCAGCTAACAGAGTATTTCATTGCACTATACTATCAATATTTGGGCGAATATGGTTTCGAAGTTAATTGCCCAGTAATCAATGAGCAACGAGGTGGACATATCTTTTTAACACATACAGAAGCGGCTCGTATTTGTAAGGCATTAAAAGCGAAGGGAGTTATTCCTGATTTTAGAGCACCAAATGGTATTCGTATCGCACCTGTGGCACTTTATAACACCTTTGAAGAGGTGTATGAAGTCGTTCAAATACTAAAAACAATTATGGATGAAAAATTGTATGAGCAATTCAAAAATGAACGGGAAATCGTTGCATAATAAAGGAGTAATGGAATGATTATTGGTGTACCTAAAGAAATAAAAGTAATGGAAAACCGTGTTGCTTTAACGCCTGCAAGTGCAAGTGTTTTAATAGCTGCAGGTCATATAGTACTTGTTGAATCGAACGCAGGTCTTGGCTCGAATTTTACAGATGAGCACTATATGGAAGCTGGTGCAACCATCGTTCCAACGGCGAAGGACGTATGGGCTGCCGAAATGGTCCTAAAGGTAAAAGAGCCAATCGCTTCAGAATATGATTATTTTTACAAAGGACAAATCTTATTTACCTACTTACATTTAGCAGCAGATGAAGCATTAACGAAGGCACTTTTAGAAAAAGAAGTAGTAGCCATTGCTTATGAAACGGTCCAATTAGCTGATGGAAGCCTGCCACTTCTTGCTCCGATGTCAGAAGTGGCTGGTCGAATGGCTGCGCAAATCGGTGCACATTATCTAGAAAAAACAAATGGTGGTAAAGGTATTTTACTAAGCGGTGTGCCAGGTGTGGCAAAAGGTAATGTAACCATTATAGGTGGTGGGGTTGTCGGCTATAATGCAGCAAAGACTGCTGTAGGCTTAGGTGCAAATGTAACGATTTTAGATGTCAATCCTGCTCGACTTCGCCAGCTTGAAGAGATATTTGGGGATCGTATTCAAACGTTGCTATCCAATAGTTTCAACATTGCAGAACAATTGAAAACAGCAGATTTGGTTATTGGTGCAGTACTTATTCCTGGTGCCAAGGCGCCCCGACTTGTGACAGAGATGATGGTGAAAGCCATGCAGCCAGCCTCTGTTATCGTAGATGTGGCCATTGATCAAGGAGGAATTGTGGAAACAGCAGACCGTGTAACAACACATGATAATCCAACATACGAAAAACACGGTGTTGTGCATTATGCAGTTGGTAATATGCCAGGTGCAGTGCCGAAAACATCGTCAATGGCTTTAACGAATGTGACATTACCATATGCTATACAAATTGCAGCAAAGGGCTATAAGGAAGCACTATTACAAAACGAATCATTGCGAAAAGGTTTGAATGTTTATCAAGGTATAATTACAATGCGTAAGGTTGCTGAAGCTTTACAGCTACCATGTGAAAGCGCAGAGAACCTATTAAAGGGGCAAATCGTGTAATCGTACTCGAAGAAATGAGATTGTATGTATGTAAAAAGAAATTGAAAAGGTCTGAGTTCAGTATAGTATAGGAACTCAGGCCTTTTATATAGTAGCATCTTTATCTGGCTGTTAGCTATGTGTACAATCAATAGATTTTTTGAACTGAATGGCTTTGCTTTCTAATAGTATTAAGATCAAGTTTACATCTGGTTTTCTAGGAACTATTTTTCCATTTTATTCATCTGAAAAATACCTCCAAGACGGATAGAGAATTTCCTATCCTGGAGGTATCTTATTAGTTTTAGCGCTTTAACAACTATGCTATATGGTTTCTACTTGCTCTTCCTCAAGATCATTTGTGATGACACGATTTTTTGCTATGTTTATTCGTTTCCAAATATAATAGCAGATGGAAATGAAGATAAGCCAAGGGAAGCCGACAAGTAATGTTGCTTTAAAATCAGGAGAGAACCATGTTGATAATACGACAGAAGCTAATAGAACGGCTCCTAAAATGGTTAAATAAGGATAACCAATCATACGTACAGGTAGTTTTTCTCCATCTATCGGTTTGTATTTTTTACGGAAAAATAGATGCGTAATGAAAATCATAAACCACGCAAACATAGCGCCAAAGCTTGAAATTGAAATCATAAGCGATAAAGCTGATTCTGGCTTGAAAATCGAAAATGCTGTAGCAATGATAATACCGATAACAGATGCGAGCAATGCCCTCGTCGGAACTTGTCTTTTGTTAAGCTTACCCAATTGCTTCGGAGCAAAGCCACCCCGTGAAAGTGAGAACATCATACGAGTAGAAATATAAAGCTGGCTATTCATAGCCGAAAGCGCTGCGATTAGAACAACAAAGTTCATCATGGATGCGCCACCAGGAATATTTAATATTTCCATTACTTTAACGAATGGGCTCTTGTCTGCACCTGCCATTCCCCAAGGGACAATCATCAGCATTAGTACAAGTGTTACAATATAAAATAAAATTAAACGAATCACAGCTGATTTTAATGCAATTGGGACAGCTTTCCTTGGGTTCTCTGCTTCCCCAGCACTTACAGCAATCATTTCAATACTTAGATAACTAAATAATGAAATAAATATACCCATCCACATTCCCCAAAAACCATGTGGGAAAAAGCCGCCATCATTGAAGTAGTTTTGGATGCCAATATTGGAGGAGCTATCTGCCCCGAAAATAACAATACTAGCTAAAATAATAAAGCCGACAATCGCAGTGATTTTAATAACGGAGAACCAATATTCTACAGCGCCAAATAATTTCACTGTGGTAGCGTTTACATAAAGCAGTATAGCAGCAAATAATATAATCCATACAGCATTGGGTACACTTGGGAACCAATACCGCATATAAAGGGCAACAGCGGTCACCTCTGTACCAATTGAACAGATTAATGAGAACCAATAGGAATACCGAATAGCAAATCCTGCCCAGGAATTTACGTATTTTTCAGCATAAGCACCAAATGATCCAGTTGTAGGGTGCGCAACCGTCATTTCTGCGAGACAACCCATTAGTAATAGTGCAATGAGAGCTCCTATAGCGTAACTCACAATAACACTTGGACCAGCTAGACCGATGGCTAAGCTACTGCCGAGAAATAACCCTGTCCCAATGGCACCTCCAATGGCAATCATCGTAATTTGATTTGTCTTTAATCCCTTGTTTAAACCTTGCTCACGTTCCATAATGTCTTCCATACTGTGGTTATGTTTAACCATTCTTTCATCCCCTTTGTGTAAATTTCATCTTTCATAGATCAACTTCTTTCTATCATTTCTAAAAAATCTGGTGAATCTATGCATATACTAAATTAAAAATGACACAGTGTCAATATAATATGTCGTAATTTTCTGAATATATATCTTTTTTCTCTTTAATGTATGTAATTTGGTTTGTTTATTTTATCAACAACGGATTATAATCACTAAAAGTAAGGTGTTTCATATATAATTATCCTTTATGCTTAATAAAATCATTTCCGTAAATAATTGATACTATATCACTTATTTAGTAGAGGTTATGCTTGATAAGAAAACAAATCTTCTGAAAAATCCCTAGTGTTATACGAAAATGATGTCTTCTATAAATAACCAGCAACTGTATAGCTTGAAAATATGCATTGGGTTTGCCTAGCAAAATCTTTTAAGAACGCTTGCAAAACGATTGTTTCGTTAAGGTTGCTCTATGTCTTGATTACTTAGTACAAAGTGTATTTTTCTTGTACTGCTAATAGTGTTCACCGACAGTATAAGAGTGTGTTTCGCGATACTGCTAGACATCTATTTTAACCTCCTTCATTTTCTTGAAAAAATACATCAAATGCTATTCGCTATGGTCGATAAAAATGAAAAGTGTTATAGGAGGGGAAGAATGGAAATTAGGCTTTTAACAGCAGCAGATGCTGCGGTATATCGTCAATTGAGATTAGAGGGACTCCAAATGAATCCGGAGGCATTTGGTTCTAGCTTTGAAGAGGAAAAGGATATGGGGCTTGCCTTATTTGCAAGTAGACTCGAGGGGCAGGAATCGTTTACATTCGGGGCATTTGAACAGAATGATTTGCTGGGCGTTGCGACATTGGTACAGGAAAATAAAATGAAGCTAAAGCATAAAGCAAATATTTTTGCCGTTTATGTTTCTCCAAAAAAGCGAGGGCTTGGCTTAGGTAAACATTTAATGTTAGCCGTCATTAATCAAGCAAAGGTATTAGCGGTCGTTGAGCAGATCAATTTAACGGTTGTGTCTTCCAATGATTCAGCAAAAGGGCTATATAAATCGCTAGGCTTTCAGGTGTTTGGAACAGAAAAGCGTGCGTTAAAAATAGGACAGCAATATGTTGATGAAGATTATATGGTGCTGTACATCTAGTAAAAAAAGAAATGCCTTTGAAGTCAGCCTTCAAAGGCATTTCTTTTTTATGGTGAACTCCAATGGAACAATGAAAATAATGCAATGACTAAAGTAATACCAGCCATAACAAGTATAAGTAAAGTGCTAACAATGGGCACTTTCTTTTTAAGTAGCCATATACTCAACACAATAATAATAATTGATAAGGGGAGTGTTAGCCAAAATCCTAGATTGCCTAAGTATTCAATTTGAATGGCGAATGAATCGTAAAAGTAATTATAGGAAATGCCAAGCATGATAAAAAGGGTCATGGCAATATTCGGTGACAGCATGTTATTGTGATTCATAAAATCCCCTCCCATCTAAAAAGTATTTGTTCTTACATATATTGTATGAATTTGCACGGTTAAGTCACACGGCAGCATTCCTTTTAAAGAGTGCTGCCGTAAATTTTTTTAGGCTGATTATTGCTCCATTTTATCTAATAATCTCAAGATGACCGCTTCTAAAACCTCTATTTTCTTTTCGAATCGCACAAAGAGATAGATGGTAATGGCAATAGGGAAACCAGAGTTTCCAATTAAGCTAACCCATATTTGAATCGTTTCAGGTGTAATCATGACATCTTCCTCCTTCAATATTGTTGTGCCTTACAATGACTAAAGTGAATTTCTGCACCATAAAATCAATATAAATTAATCTTAAATAGAACGTTTGTTCTGTTTTTGGTTTATAATAGAGAGAGGATATTCACTTTATTTAGCAAGAAGAGGGATAGATAGGAGTGATAATAATGTGTAATGAGCATCAAAAAATAGAGGCGTTTTTTCGCAGGAATATAGAGCAGATTAAAAATCCAATTATTAGAAGTTTTTTAGCTGATGCTAAAAATCTATATTTGGTTCAAAATGCCATTTTATATCCAACCGATTGTAATAGGAAAATGGTTGATGAAATTTTTCAAACTCACTATATAAGGGTTCGAAAAATAACATATGTCAGCAGTTTAATTTATTTCTTCAGCTTGGATTTTGATAAAAAAAGGAGAAGATTGCAAAACCGCTTCTTATTAATCGTAGATAATGACCTATTTGAGACTGAGTGTACTAGAGGAGACGTAAAAATTGAGGGAGGATTATTGGACATGGTTGAAAACGAACAGCTCTTTAAAGCTTTAAAAACATTAACGGGCAAGCAACTTCAAATTTTAGAGCTGATTTATGTCAAAGACTGTTCGATTAAAGTAATAGCAGAAACATTACACACATCACCTCAAAATATATCCAATCTACATCGAAAGGCATTAAAGAAACTTCAGCAGATGCTTAAAAAAGAGGAGAGATAATCAATGGAAAACAACTACAATGAGGAGACGCTAATAATCATTGAGAACTTCATGCCAAAAATTAAGCAGTGTCTTCATCAAACAAGTTATCAGGAAAGAGAGGATCTGGAACAGGAGATCAAATTAAAAATTATTGAAAAAATGGCGACAAAAGAATTTAAGGACACACCTGGATTTTGGGATTTCTTTACATGAAACAAAAGAAAAGAGCAATTTTCCTTTTTAATGGGATAATTGCTCTTTTGAAGCATTAACCTTTTAAGAAGTCTGGTTTAGCAAAGCTTGGGTTTGGATATGTGTAGAAGCCTTCGCCAGTTGCACGACCAAGTTTACCTTTTTCAATGTACTCTGTTTTTAATAGGTTAGCTAATTTTTTCATGTTTTCATCGTCAGTAGCATTTGCTTTCGCTTCCACAATGTTATAGGCTGTGTTAATGCCGACGATGTCTAGGATAGCAAATGGCCCAAGTGGAGCACCAGTACCAATCATCCATGTTTTATCAATCGTTTCTGGATCAGCTACTTCCTTTACAAGCAAAGATTCAGCTGCATCTAAAAATGGCACAAGCAATGAGTTTAAAATATAGCCAGGTTGTTCTTTATATAATGGTAGAGGTACCATGCCGATTGCACGTGCAAATTCTACAACCTCATCAAATACTTTCATATCTGTACCAGGGTGTTTCATAATTTCAGCTGTATTGTTTTTCCAAATAGTATTTGCAAAGTGGAGAGCTAAAAATTTCTCAGGGCGTCCAGTTGCCTCAGCAAATTGACTAGGTAATAAAGTAGACGAGTTTGTTGCAAAGATTGTTTTTGCCGGTGCTACTTTGCCTAGATTTGTGTAAAACTCAGTTTTGATGCTCACAACCTCAGGAATTGCTTCAATTACAAGGTCCGCATTCGCAACAGCTTGAGCTAAGTCACTATTAAAAGTAAGACGTGCATAAGCAGCATCTACTTCTTCTTGTGTTGCACCTAGGTCTTGTTGATACAAGGGTTTTAAATTTGTAATGCGATCCTGTGCATTTTTTAGAGCCTCGTCATTAATGTCGTAAACGGTTACATTAAAACCTTTGAAAGCAGATTGGTAAGCAATTTGACTTCCTAATACACCGCTACCTGCAACCGTAATGTTTTGATAATTCATCGAAATTCCTCCTTTGAAATTGTTACATTAATATAATAGTGTGGATAGGTAGATAATCCTTCGTTACAATTCCATACTACTTCTAACCTTCAATAAAAATCAAATGATAGACTCTAATATTATAGAGATATAAAGCTTTATGTGATGTTCCTTATCAAGTATGTACCCAATAATAAAGAAATATAACGTTAAAAAGAACAGCTTTTAAGCTGTCCTCCATGTTAAAGATAATTCACTGTAGTAAACATGCCCCCAACACCAGGTGCGCCATTGTTTGTAACATGATGGGGCATATGGCAATGGATGGGCCAGATACCAGGGTTATTAGCCGTAAAGCTTATATCCCATGTTTCACCAGAGGCAACAAGAATGGTGTTTTTAGCAATTTGTGTGTGGCTAGCGATAGGAAAACCATCGGCCCCAACGACATGGAATTGGTGACCGTGTAAATGGATGGGATGGTGATGCATTTGGATGTTGCCAAAACGAATTTTTACAGTATCACCTAAATGTACGGCTAATGGCTTTGTGAAAGGATAGCATTTGCCATTGATCGTGAAGAAATTAAATTCAGGCTTAATAAAGTTTAAAGGATACGTACCTTTTGTAAGCTTCCCCCAGGATAATTGATCGACAGCCCATTCTTGTAATAGGCATAGATAATCCTTGTGCTGAGAAGTGTTTTGTAAGCATGGGTCTTCAACGATAAATCCGCCTAAAAGGCCAGCATTATCTTGCACAGCGACATTCACATGCGAATGATACATATATGTTCCAGGAGGGTTTTTAATTGTAAAATGATAATCGAAATAATGCCCTGGCTCGATAAAAGGTGACGGTTCAATGGGAGGAACACCATCCATTGTGTTCGGGACAAGTAAGCCGTGCCAATGTACACTAGTTTTTTCAGGTAGTCGATTAATGACACGAATACATATATGATCCCCCGGATAAACACGAATGGTTGGCCCAGGTGTGGAACCGTTGTAGCCCCACGCATGAATGAAGATTCCATCGACAAGCTCCCACATTATTTCTTCTGCAATCAAAGTGAAAAACTTCGTACCATTTACTTGCATGACATAGGGTAAATCTTTAATACCAGGGGTGATAACCATTAAGAAGCCTCCTGTAAGTATGATTTTCTATTGTATGTTTGTCGTTGTTAAATTTAGGACATGTGAGGCGGATGGTTTCAATAGCATCTATGACTAGAAACACACATAAAAATCATGCTAGTAATTAATATAAGGCGGTAATATTATTAAATTTTTTTAGAAATAATAAAAAATTACCTTGTCGCTTAATTGAATACATGCCGAAATAAAAAGAGAAGTAGTAAAATTTTAGTATGTAATAAATAGGTCTTTCTTATAATTATTGAATTATTTACATATTTTTATAGATTTACTAAGTCCTGTTTTAGTACACTTGGTGTATGAATTGAAGGAGGAAGAATGATGAAAAAAGTAATGTTAGCTGGTGCACTAAGTATTGCATGTTTAACAGGAGGATTTGGTGGACAGGCACAGGCACAGGAAACTGTAAATGTGGCAAATATTATCCATCCAAAGCAGGCTGTTGCAGCTACTAGTCAATTACAGGCAATGTCCTATCAAGATATTTATAAAATGCTATTGCTATCTAAAATAGGCTTTGAGAATGATGAAGTCTCGATTGTTACAACGAAAAATAGTATTACAGTAAAAATTTCGTTAGAGTCGATTCTTCAATCCTACAAGGATGGTACAAACCTATATCCAGAGGGAGAAAAAGAATTTAAAGAAAACTACGAAGAGCTTAAAAAGTTATTCGGTAATGCGATTCAAATAAAAATTACTCAAACTGGCAATGGTTTTAAGAGTGAAGTTTATACAGCAGGGAAATGGGAAGCTGTTAGCACAGAGGATTTAAATGATATGGTTCAAGTATTTGCTCGTGCAGATGTTGAGTTAAAGCCAGGTGGTTATTTTAAGGATGCCATTGGTCATTGGGCTGAGAGCTATATCCAATTGCTATATCAAGCTGATATTATCACGGGTACATCTGCCACAACTTTTAATCCGAATGGACAAGTAACTAGAGGAGAATTAGCGGCCATTATTTTCCGAGCATCTGGCTTAAATGTAAATGAAGATTATGAGGGACCAGCTACTTATACGGACCTGAATGGATTCTGGGGTGCAAAGGAAGTAGCGATTCTAGAAGAGTATGGCTTAATTGATATTTTTAATGGTGAAAAATTTGAGCCGAAAAAGCCTGTTACACGCGAGGAAATGGCATACATTACTGCTAGATATTTAGAAAGTATGGAAGTTAATGTTTCACAAGTGAGCACAACTAATACTTTCACAGATAAAAATCAAATGCGTAAAGAAACAGTAGAAGCTATTGGTCTCTTACAACATTTAGGAATTTTAAATGGCACTAATGGGAAGTTTAACCCGAAAGGAAATCTGACTCGTGCAGAGGTTTCTAAAATTTTAACGCTTACTTTAATGCTACTAAGTGAAGAAGAATAATGAAAAAGGATGTCTCTAATATTAGAGACACCCTTTTTTTACTCCACAAGTATATGGAAAATATAGCTGAGGAAATAGCCTAAAAAGAGGTAGATAAAAAATGATTTAAATGAGACTTTCTGTAGCTGATGCAAAATAAATTCAGAAATACTAGCCGTGGCAATTAATCCTATCGATATCCCCATTAAGACCCCCTGTGCTTTCTCCGTCAAAGACCAGTATTGTCCAAACCAAATAAAGATACTAAAGAAAATAGAGAAGATAAAGAAATAAATGAAAAGTCTCCATAGCTTTTCCCCCTGAGAAATAAGTGCGGTTGAAAGAGCAAAGCCTTCTGGAACATGATGAAGAATAATAGAGGCTGTGAGCGAAATACTTAAGGCAGCATTTCCAAGTAAGTTTCCAACAGTGAGACTAATAGGGATTGTATGGATAATCATAGCAAGAGTTAGGAGAGAAACCGATGGATTTTGTGTATGTGAAGCATGAAATAGGGTGTCTAGTAGTTGAAAGATGAAATAACCGATAAAAATGCCTAGTATAATACCGAATGATTGATAGATTTGAAATGAAGAAGGGATGATATCTAGCACAAGTATGCCTACTAGAAAGCCCCCACATAATAATGATAATCCCTGTGTCGTATGCTGAAATAGCTTAGAGAAAATCCAGGCAATCGCACCCCCAATGCTCACACTGAAAAATAGAAATCCGCCAAGTATCATTGCACTCACCTGTAAAGTTCCTCCGCCCTATCATAAACTTTAATGTCATTTTTCCAAATATATGCTAATTGGACATGAATATGCTTGCAAGAATGTATCTAGAAAGCAGTGGATAATTTCATAATGTAGGAAAATAGCGAATTCATTCAATTGACTGAATATTAGTTTAATTTTATACTTTTTAATAGAAAGACCAGATTCATCGATTAAGCTCATATAGGGAGGAATGGTTGAATGAAATGGGATGCAAGTTATGATGTAGTTGTAGTAGGATCAGGTGCAGCAGGATTGACAGCAGGTTTAACAGCAAAATTACAAGGATTGAAATCATTAGTGATTGAAAAAACAGATCGCTACGGCGGTGCTTCTGCTATTTCAGGCGGTGCCTTATGGATTCCGAATAATCATGTCATTAAAGGCGCAGGTGTTCCAGATACACATGAGCTTGCACGCCAATATTTAGATTCAACAATCGGTGATCGTGTGCCAGAAGCGTTAAAGGAAGCTTATATTACGAGAGGACCTGAAATGTTACGCTTTTTATACAATAAAACTAAGCATATACGCTTCCAGTATGCAAAAGGCTACTCGGATTATTATCCTGAAAAACCCGGTGGCTTGTCACAGGGACGTTCCATTGAACCACTGATTTTCGATTTAACGAAAATGGGTTCTTTAGCGAATACTATGCGTCGGGCAACACTATCAACAAAAGGCTTTACGATGAATAGTTACGAGTTTCATAAGGTGAATATGATTACACGAACGTTGCAAGGAAAAACGACTGCACTGAAATTAGGGGTGCGTTTAGTAAAATCAAAGGTGACAAAGAGTGACCCAGTAGCTTTAGGCGAGGCTTTAGTGGCACGTTTACGGCTCTCTCTTGCGGAGGCAAATGGCGAGCTTTGGCTATCGACTGCCTTTAAAGATTTCATTATGGACAAGGGACGAGTGATTGGCATCGTTGTGGAACGTGATGGGCAAGAGCAGCGCATTGAGGCAAAGAAGGGTGTTGTTCTGTCATCAGGTGGCTTTTCACATAATCAGGCACTCCGCGAAAAGTATTTACCTAGCCCAACGAATGCTGCGTGGACTTCTTCACCAGAAGGGCAGACAGGCGACATCATTGAACCTGGCGTGAAAATTGGCGCTACGTTAGATTTAATGGATAAAGTGTGGGGAGCGCCTTCTGTTATTGATCCGCAAGGGCAACCATTCTTCCTAGTGGCAGATCGCGGTGTACCGAATATGATGGTAGTGGATAGCACAGGGCAACGTTTTGTTAATGAAGCGGCACCCTATCATGAATTTGTAGAGAGGATGT
The DNA here is from genome assembly GCF_038593415.1 of Lysinibacillus sp. FSL W7-1291. Classification (NCBI taxonomy): domain Bacteria; kingdom Bacillati; phylum Bacillota; class Bacilli; order Caryophanales; family Bacillaceae; genus Lysinibacillus; species Lysinibacillus sp. FSL W7-1291. The sequence continues at coordinate 3,607,839 of NZ_CP151994.1, read as the reverse complement.
ACAAGCATCAAGAAGCTACAGAGCAGGCTGTTCCTTCCTGGATATTGATTGATGCCTCTGCTAAAAGCCGTTATATTTTTACAGGGCTGTTTCCAGGACAAGCCTTCCCGAAAAGTTGGTATGATCATGGCATCGTGAAAAGTGCGGAGACGATTGAAGAGCTTGCCAGAGAAATGGATGTGCCAGCTGAGAGACTAGTAGCGACGGTAGATCGTTTTAATGACTTTGCACGGAACGGTCATGATGATGATTTTTATCGAGGAGATAGCGCCTATGATAATTACTATGGGGACCCGACATTACCAAATCCAAATTTGGCAGAGATAAAGAAAGCCCCGTTCTATGCATTGCGTTTATATCCAGGAGATATTGGTACAAAAGGCGGTTTAGTTGTGGACGAATATGCTCGGGTGATTAAGAAAGATGGTGAACCAATCGAAGGTTTATATGCTTCTGGCAATTGTTCAGCGTCTATTATGGGAGAAACATATCCCGGACCAGGAGCGACCATTGGACCTGGTATGACTTTAAGCTATGTGGCGACAACATATATGGCCAAAGGAGTAGCAAAAGAAGAGGCATCACTTGTAAATGTATAAATTGGACGGAACCCTTCCAGCACGCTGATGAGGAAGGGTTTTTACATTGGGGAAATGTTCTAACACTTTCTTGCTAGGAATATAGTGGCTACTAAATGTATGGCGATGAAAACGGAAAAAGGAGCGATTTAGTACGTTGCTAGCTTATAGACTCATCACGGACATTGAAACATTAGAGCCCTATAGAAGTACTTGGTCAGGAATACTTGAACGAGAGCATAATAATAATCCTTTTATTGAATACGAATGGATCTCAACGTGGTGGACAACACTAGGGGCTCATGACAATGTAGAGATTTATGTAGTCGAAAATGAAGGCATAGCCATTGCTTTTTTTCCGTTCATTCATTCTGTGAGGTATGGAATCCATCATTTTAGCTTTATAGGACAAGGATTTGCGACCTATATGGAAGTGATAGCAGAAAAGCGATGGCTAGAGCAGGCAATTGCTTATTTAATGAAGGAATTTAGCCAAAAATATAAGCGTTATTTGTTAGTATTTCATGGCTTGTTAGAAAGTAAAATTACCTCGCAAGCGCTTGAAAAGTATGCCATAGAATACCAGATGCCTTATTCTATATTTCGAACAGTAACATCCTATATAGATTTTCAATCGATCTCATTGGATGAGTTTTTGAAAAAGCACCGGAAAAAATTCAAAGGCTTAAAGCGCCGTGAACATAAATTAAGGTCACTTGGTCAAGTAGTCTTTCAAAGTGTGAAGCACAATCATATACAGGATATGTTTACGTTATTTACAAGAAGATGGCAAAAGAAAATTGATAAAAGTGGTTTTACAGCAAAGCAAACTCGCTTATTTTATGAACGATTAGCCAAAACGAACAGCAAGGTATTACGAGTAGAAGTAGATCATTTGCAATTTGAAGGGCAGTGGATTGCTTTTACCATTGATCTATGCTGTAGAGAGCGTAACTTCTGTCAGGCAATGGGACATGAGCCTGATTTCAATCTATTTGGTCCTGGTCGCATCATAGAAAAAGAAAATATGTTAAAAGCCCATGACTCTGGCTATCGTTATTATGACTTAGGAAGTGGATATGAGCCATATAAGTTTGAATGGTATACACATATTGATTTCACAAGGAAGTTTGTCATGAGTACAAAAGGGGTCAAAGAGCGTGTTATTCGAACATGGATGGTATTTCGTGATCGCCTGAAAGGTCTATTAACGAATAATCATCAGCTAGTGAAATTGAAGAGAGATCGACTAGGGGAACTGCGTTATTTTGTGAAGAATGCCAGTGCAAAAAATTGGTTAAAGGCTTTAACAAGCAGACTCCAACGAATTCTAGCCATTCATATATTAGACGTTTATATCGCAGAGCAAAATCAAGCAAAAGAATTAGTAAACTTTCAAGAGATAACAATGAAGGATATCATGACGCTGAATGAGCGAGCACATTATGTTGCTAGTTTCTATAAGGGCTATCGGCTGTTTGGGGAAAACAATCAAGTTTTATATAGGAGACACGATAGAATAGCAATTGAAGAAATGCTTGACTATTCTTATGAGCTGCCAGAAAATATGTCCTTTATCAGGGAATATGATAGCCAGCGACTAGCTGACATTGTGGCTGATGTGCAGCGTGAAGGGAGATCGGTTTGTACAATCGCTTCATGGTATGATGGACACAGGCGGCGCAAGCTTCAGTATGCTGGGTTCCATAAGGTAGCCAAAATTCACATTGTGAAGTTGTTCAAATGGCGAAAAATATATCAATTCTAAAAAATAACACCCTCAGCTTTTTTTGCTGAGGGTGTTTCATTAAAAATGGATACCAGGTTTATCGATTAGTTTACAGCCTGTACCATATTTTGCTTTTAACGCACCTTTGAAATGAGTGTGCTCAAGTTCAGGGAATGTTTGCTTCCAAAGCTCAAAGACATTATGACTGGATGCTTTGCCATCCTTCGTTAGTCGTGCAATATGGAAGCCGTATTCGTCATTACAACGAGCTAAAGGACGATTTTCACGGACCGTTAAAATGCGACCACTCACAGTCATTTCATATAGCCCTTCATAGCCAGCAATAGCACGGCTTTCTTCTGTTCCTTCAGCTACAGTTTCTTCCTTTTCTATCGCTGGTGCTCCTTTTTCTTCTGTTGCTGCCTGTTGATTAGAAGTTTGCGTTTCCTCATTGCTGCTTGCTGCTGGAAGTTGTTCAACAATGACAAAATCTTTATTAGAAGCTTTATCGCTCATTGTCGCCATAACGTTCATAATAGAACCAACATAACGTAAAGGTTTATCTCGACCTTCTTCAAAGACAAAAATATTATATTCGGTTTTATTGATCTTTTTCATAATAATATTGCCTGTTGTAATTGTAAAACCGATAAACTTATTCTTTTTTAGTGCTTGTATTGCTTCTTGCTTTGTTAAAATCATTTGAAAATCTCCTAAATAATTATTTATTCTATTCTACCATAAAAATTATCATCTTGTTTTTCGTAAAATTATGGATTATTTTGTTCGTTAAAGGAAAACATCCCTATTTTCTCAAATTCAATAATGGTACGATGAAGAAATAAAACGTCTCCAAAAAGGAGTCGAGCATCAATAGAGATTATTTAGTAGGGAGTGTTGATAGGTTGATCAATGTGCTAGGGGGCATCGGTTTATTTTTACTTGGGATGACGATGTTAACTAACGGTTTGAAGGAATTGGCAGGAGATGCCTTGAAAAAATGGCTAAATCGTTTTACAGGTGGGACCATTAGCTCGGTATTATCAGGAACATTGATGACGATGCTAGTGCAATCCTCCACTGCCACTACCTTGATTACCATTGGTTTTGTCAGTGCGGGTCTCCTCACGTTTGTCCAATCAATTGGTGTCATTGTTGGCGCCAATATTGGGAGTACAAGTACTGGTTGGATTATTTCACTAATCGGCTTCAAAATTAATATGCAGACAATGTCACTGCCTTTCATTGCCCTTGGTGTGTTTGTGCAATTGCTTGCTCCTCGTGATTACAAAGCAGTTGGTGGGCTAGTTACTGGCTTTGGATTATTATTCTTAGGTATTGATGTCCTGCAGGGAGGAATGGCAGCTGTACAGGATAAAATTCCATTCGATGCATTTAGTGCAAATTCTATTAGTGGAATACTAATTTTAATTGTATTAGGCCTTATTATGACGGTTATTATGCAGGCTTCTAGTGCCGCAATCGCCGCCACTTTAACAGCTTTATATGCAGGCGCTATCGATTTTGAACAGGCAGCTTATTTAGTTATTGGCCAAAATATTGGTACGACTGCTACAGCATTATTTGCTGCAATTGGTGCATCAACAGCTGCTAAACGAACAGCCGTGACACATGTATTGTTCAACGTAGTAACGGCTATTCTAGTGACATTTGGTGCAACGTTTATGTTCACACTAACCGAATTTGTCACGAAATCCATCAATGGTAGCTTCGATCAAACATTAGGCATTGCTGTTTTCCATACATTATTTAGTGTCATCGGAGCCATTCTTTTTGTGCCTTTTGTACGCCCTTTCGCAAAGGCTATTGAAAAAATGATTCCTGAAAAAGGAAATCGTTTAACACGGAATTTAGATGATAGTGTAGCTAAATTACCAGGGGTAGCTGTAGAAGTGTCCTTCAATACGTTACAGGACATTACCAAGGAATTGACGACTGTCATTGTTACCCTTATACAAGGGAAAAAACGAACAGCTGAAATAGACAGTCAATTAGCTCAAATTGATGAGGCGATTGAAAAAACACGTTTATTTATGGATGCTATACAATCTTCTTCGCAAAAGGAACGTTCTAAGCATATAGCACTTTTACATGCTTTAGATCATTTGTACCGTCTATCTAAGGCATTACGTGAGCAGAACCCTAATGCCTTCCAATTACAGGTGACGTTAACTCAAAAATGGTTAGAGGTATTGGAAAAAGTTCTATTGATTATCGATGAGGATGAGCGTTTACCTGAGATTGCAACTCTGCTTGAGGTTACATCCTCCGAAATGGCGGCAGTTCGACGTGACAAACGAAATGCGTACTTCGAGCATACTGTTGAAAATGTGGTAGAGTTAGAGACAGCCGTATCGAAAGTGGAGGCTTTACTGTGGCTTGATCGCCTTATTTATCACTATTGGCGTACAACGGCTCGCCTTGCTGAGTATCAAACCGTAACTAAAAAGGGTCGTCATGTTGAGGCAGAAAAAAACACAGCAATAGTTGAATAAAAGGAATACTCATCTCCAGAAGGAGGATATAGAATGGTTCAGCATCAATTTACAATGGATTTAACATGGGCAGAGGGAAGAAATGGTACAGGGAACATCAAAGCAAGCAATTTGCAAACAGAAATTTCTATTCCTCAGGAAATGAATGGACCTGGCATTGGGACAAATCCTGATGAAATGCTGTTAGGGGCAGCGGCAACGTGTTATTTAATTACATTAGCAGCCCTCCTTGAAAGATCAGAAATTGAGGTGCAGCAATTATCCATGCAAGCGCATGGGTTTGTCAGTGTAGAAAATGGTGTATTTACTTATGAGAAAATTGTGCATAATCCAACGATTGTTGTCCAAGCATTATCAGAACAACTTGCAAAAAGAGTGGAACGTTTAGCACAAAAGGCGGAACAAACGTGTATGATTAGTAAAGCGTTAAAAGGTAACGTTATGATTGAATGTGATGTTCAAATTTTGGAAGCAAGCATATAATAAGGCAAAAAGAGTTATTCAGCATAGGTCGCTGATATAACTCTTTTTTTTATAAAAGGAGGCACTTTTTTTTAATAGTTCTAGAAATGTTCAAAATGAATATATAGTGATAAGTGCTAAAAAAATGCAAAGGATGATGTATTGCACGTTCAGACAGCTCAGAATCTCACATTCTATGGTCAGTACGGCAAAAGAATATTTGATATAGTTGGAGCATTATTTTTACTTTTCATGACAATCCCTCTTATGCTAATAGTATTCCTCATTTTACTCATGACGACAGGTCGCCCTATTTTCTTTAAACAAATAAGAACTGGCCTCGATCATCACCGCTTTGTGATTTGGAAGCTACGAACCATGTGTATTCAAGCAATTCCAGTGAATATGCCTGCTATTTGTGCTGACGGTATCCCTGATGATTATTATTTTAAAACAGAGCAAGATACACGGATTACAAAAGTGGGTGCTATCCTTCGAAAGCTCAGTATTGATGAAATTCCACAACTTTTAAATGTGTTAAAGGGTGAGATGAGCATTGTCGGACCACGCCCAGAGGTTCCCACCATTACAAATGCGTATAACCCGCTACAGGCCAGGCGTCTGAAGGTAAAACCCGGCTTAACGGGTCTTGCCCAAATTAACGGTAGGTCGAATATTTCACATGGACAAAAAATTTCTTATGATGTTGAATACGTTGAAAATTATTCCTTTTGGATGGATGTTCAAATTGTGTTGAAGACACTTTATGTCGTAGTAGCAAGAACAGGTGCCTATTAAAGAAATAAGGAGTGGCTAGACTGAAGATTGTTCAGCTTATTACACGAATGGATAAAGTGGGAGGAGCACAAAAGCATGTGGAGGCACTTGCTATCCAGCTCAAACAAGATGGGCATGAAGTCACTGTCGTGACAGGTTCCTATCAGCCCTCATTATGGTGCTTACAAGAACAACAAATTCCAGTGATCACCATCCCTACCTTGCAAAGAAATATTCATGTAACGAAAGACTTTCAAACATTTTGGCAATTAAGAGCAATCTTCAAACGAATACAACCTGATGTTGTAGCCACCCATTCATCTAAGGCAGGTGTAATAGGTCGTGTCGTTGGCGGTTTACTACGTATCCCAACTGTTTTTACTGCACATAGCTGGAGTTTTACAGAAGGTGTTCCCCGCAAGAAAAAGCTACTCTATCATCGGGTGGAAAAATCGGTTCAGCCATTCACAACAAAAATAATTACAGTATCTGAATATGATCGGGAACTAGCCCTCTTGGAAAAGGTTGCGCCCGCTCATAAATTGCTGACCATCCATAATGGAATTGATCGAATTGAGAGAAGCAAGGCAACTGAAAAGACATTCGTGGAGCAGCCAATCATTATCATGGTTGCTCGTTTTGAAGTGCCAAAAAGACAGGATATTTTACTAAAGGCATTAGCAGAGCTGACTGATCTATCTTGGCATCTTCAATTAATTGGGGATGGCTCTTTACGTCCAGCTCTTGAGGATTTCGTTGTTCAGCATGGTTTAACGAATCGTGTAACCTTTTTAGGCAATCAATTAGACGTTCATTCATATCTAGAGAAGAGCCATGTATTTGTATTGTTGTCAGATTGGGAAGGCTTGCCGATTTCTATCATTGAAGCAATGCGTGTAGGTCTTCCAATTGTTGCAACAAATGTAGGTGGTGTGAATGAACTTATTGCAGATAAGGATAATGGATTTTTAGTAGGGCGAGAAGAATATGAATTATTGAAGAAGAGGCTTCGTACATTGTTAATGGATACTATTTTAAGGCAACAAATGGGGAATGCAAGTGAACGTCGTTACTTGCAGGATTTCACGTTTATCCCCATGTATCAAAAAACAGTAACAGTGTATCAACAGGCTGTTTCAGAACTTGTGAAGAAAGGGGATTAAATTGCAATTAATTCGCATTAGAACAGATGATGAGCTTATGTGGTACAAGGAAATTTGGGATGCCATTTTAGAAGCAGAGGACAATGATAACCCGTTTATAGAATTTGCTTGGTTTTATAATTGGTGGCAAATTGTAGGGCGTAAAGAACGAGTTGAGCTTTACGCCATTGAACATGACGGGACAATCATTGCGTTTTTCCCCTTTAAGGTATCTGTTCGATGGGGGATAAGAGTGTATGCCTTTGCAGGTGAAAATATTGCTAACTATACAGGGGTTGTTGCCAAACATCAATGGTTACCACAAGCAACGACCTTCGTATTTGATGAACTGATTAAGAAGCATCGGCATATTGTTTTTTCACTGCATGGCTTATTAGAAAGTAAAATGTCTACAAAAGTCGTGGAGCAATACTTTGTAGAGCGACAATTACGTACAAGTATTTTCCGTGTTGTGACACCCTATCTCGCCTTTTCAGAAGTAGATTTTCAGCATCATTTCCAGCAACGGCGAAAAATGCATGGTGTTGATCGGCGCGAACGAAAGCTCCGAAATTTAGGCTCCTTAACAAGGCGTGAGCCATCACAGGACGAGCTTTGGCAAATGTTTCGGTTGTTTGATAGACGCTGGGCAAAGAAGCTAGATACAAGTGATTTTACAAAGGGCAAGAAAAGAGATTTTTTTGAGCGTCTTACAATGCTAAAAGGAGAGGCATTACAGGTGGAGGTCGATGCACTTGTTTTTGAAAACCAGTGGATTGCTTTCACCTATGGTCTTGGCTGTCGTGGTCGTTATGTAACTTATGCTCTGGCACATGAGCCAACCTTCAATTTATTTGGTGCTGGTCGTATAGTCAATCAGGAAACCATTCAGCGAACGTTTGCAGCAAACTATAACTTATTTGATATGAGCATTGGCTATGAGCCTTATAAATTTGATTGGCGTTCTAGCATTGATTTTACGAGGCATATGCTTGCTAGCAGTGGTACGAAACGTACAAATCTATTGGCAGGTTTTTTGACGCTAAAGGAACGGCTTAAAGAACACGTAAAGGGCAATCAACGAATTGTGGACTGGAAGCGTAATACACTGGGCTATTTACGTTATTTAGTAAAGTATGGAAAGATAAAAGATTGGCTAGAATATGGACAACAATTCGTAGAAAAATGTATTCGTTTGAAACAAGTGGAGCTGTATGAATTATCCCCATTAGAGGACGTATCGCCACAGCAGCCTGTAGGTAATTTATTTGAAGAAATGTCCATTCAGGAAGCGATGCAGCTTGATCAGGAAGAAGTCATTGCTCTTTATTATAAGGGCTATAAGATCTATAAAGACTCCTTTGCGGAAACGAATAAGCCAGCCTTTGCGTTACATGCCTCCAATTGGCGTGTAGATTCAATGAAAATTGTAGAAGCCTTACCGAAGGAAACCTATTTTTTAGCCTATGATGTTTTCAAACAAATCGATATTATTACAGCGTATTTCCGAAAAATAAAACCAGCACAAACATTGTGGGTAACAGCAAGCTTTTGGCAATGGCGGAAACGTAAACGTTTAGTACAGCTAGGCTATAAACCTATTTCTCGAATGAAACATTATAAAATCGCTCGTTTTGAGCGACAGCGTGTAGAAAAATATACAGAGAGTGGGGGCGATGTTCATTCTGTCCATTAAAAGTAAGCGATGGAATATCGCAATGCAGCATTTTTATTTTTTAGAAAAACCAGCGAATTTTCGAAAATCAATGAAAGTCGTAGGGTATACACATTCATTGGTACCTAGTCGAAAGCTTGTAAAAAGTGAAACGATTCACATTCATTTGCAAGAGCATGAGCTATCATTGTATTTAGCGCTTTCTGAAGGGAATCGCAAAATTTTACGACGTGCCCAAAAGGAATCTTATCAAGTCATTTTGTATAAAGAGCCATCCCTGGAGAACTTACGAGCCTTTCAGCAATTTTATAATCATTTTGCAAAAAGAAAAAAGCTTGAAGCGATTGGCAAGTCGCAAATGGAAACTATTATGCTCCTCAACGAACAGGGGGCATTATTATTATCTGAGATCCAAAGTATTTGTGGACAAACATTGTGCTATCGATTAGATATTGTACATGAGAAAAAAGCGATGTCCTATTATGTGGCAACTTATCATGCATCAGCTATGCCTGCTCATTTAAAACGCCCAATCCGTTATGCTAATCGTTTTTTAATCTGGCATAACCTACTGCATCTAAAAGCACAAGGGTTTGTTTTATATGATATGGGTGAGTTAACGGACAATCGAAATGTACGAGCCTTTAAATTAAGCTTTGGAGGCAAGCTTGTCCATGTTTACTCAGGCTATATTACTCAATCCAAAATACGTGCACTGTTACTAGGTGTGCAAAAATGGAGGAAGTAGTTACATGAATGGTGGGGGTCTCGTTATTTCATTAGATTTTGAGCTGAATTGGGGTGTCCATGATGTATTTCGATATGGACAATATAATAAGAACCTTTATGGTGTACGGAAAGCCTTGCCCAGGATACTAGCGTTATTTGAGCAATATGACATACATGCGACTTGGGCTACAGTCGGATTATTGTTTGCAGAATCAAAGGCAGAAATGGCTCATTATTTACGAGGTATCCCTGTGAAATATGATAACATGCGCTTTGCGGCGCATAGCCAGCTAGCAAAAGTAGGCGAAAATGAACAAGAGGATCTCTTGCATTTTGGGAAATCATTAATTGAGGAGATTAAACGTACACCACATCAGGAAATAGGAAGTCATACCTTTTCTCATTTCTATTGCTTAGAGAACGGTCAAACAGAAGCAGCCTTTTGCGCAGACTTACATGCGACAAAAACGATTAGTGAGGGGTATGTTGCTCCGATGAAATCCATAGTCTTTCCCCGTAATCAAGTAAACAAAGATTATTTAGCAGCATGTTTAGAAGCGGGCTATGTTTGCTACAGAGGTACCGAAAATCATGTTCTGTATGATGCCCAAAAGTTTACGAAAAAGGGGAGACTTTTGGGTGCCAAAAAGTGGCTAGATAGCTATTGGAATCTAACTGGTCATCATATGGCTACACTGGAGGATATGCAAGAGGACCAACTAATTAATATTCGATCAAGTGCCTTTTTAAGACCTTATTGTAGTCCGTTACGTGTATTCGAGGGTTTAAAAGTAAATCGCATAAAGGAAGGCATGCTCGAGGCTGCTCAGGCACAAGCATTTTATCATTTATGGTGGCATCCTCATAATTTTGGCAAACATCTTGATAAAAATTTAGCTATGCTAGAAGAGCTATTAAGTTATTTTCAGACCTTGCGCAGTCAATACGATTTTCAAAGTTACTCCATGTATGAAGTAGCAGAACTTTGTGAAAGCCGTTCTAAACAGCAGAAGTAGAGGATTCGAGTGCTTTTATTAAAAGTAGAGAATTTTTGGAAACAGGGTTGGGGGTTCACATCTTTTTTACCACGGTGGCTTGCTCATGAAAGTGGTCCAATATAGCTCTCGAGGTGAGAAAGCCGCTTATAAAGAAGAACAAGGCGTTCTAAAATAGTGGTAACTCTCGTGAAAGACACCAACTCGGGACGAAAAACAAATATTTATTTCTATAAAATGTGCAGAGCAAACTGATTTCTAGTTTGCTCTTTTGTTGTATAAGGAGAAAATTTAAAAGAAAAGAGGAAAAAAGAAAAACAGTGACGAAGTTGAATGTACGAATGGTACTATTACTATAGAGGATATATGTTAAGACTTTTTATGGAGAGCATAAGTTCGTATAGGTCAATTTAACTTGAATAGAAAAGATATAAAGGTGGTAGATGAATATGTTTATACAACCAGAATGCCAATGGAAGCAAGAAAATGGATCAGCGATGCATCAATGGATAAAGCAGCAGCTAAATCCGAACCCGAATGATGTGGATATTGTCGTATATGGTGCTCTTTTATCGTATGCCAGTGGAGCCTCAACAAAAGCGCAATACCCAACAGCATTTCGGAAAGCTTGGCCAAGCTTTCAATCGTATAATTTAGATGAGCAGATAAATTTACGTGCACTATCAGTCGTTGATATAGGAGATGTGGCGATTCATGAACAAGATAGAATGCTTTCAGAATCGGCCATCGAGGCGGCGGCGGAAAATTTAAGTATCGCCTTTCAAAAAAGCTTTACTTGTTTGATTGGAGGCGATCATGCCATTACAGCATGCTCACTAAAAGGCATAAAGAATGCTTTTCCACAAGATCGGATTGGCATTATTCAAATTGATACGCATCTAGATGCAAGAAATCAAGAGGAGGTTGGTTTAGCGCAAGATTCGCCAATCCATCAGTTAATGGCAGCAGGGGTTGTGGAGGGGAAACATGTGTATAATGTCGGTCTGCATGGCTTTTTTAATTCTCCTGAAATGATTCATTATGCAAGAGAGCAAGGGATTCATATGATTACGTTAAAGCAAATGCGACGTGATGGTATTCAGCTCACAATCCGCGAAATGCTACGTCAGCTTATGTATGAGGTAGATCGCATTTATGTTTCCGTTGATTTAGATGCTCTTGATATTATGTTTGCGCGCGATGTTCCGGCAGCAACACCAGGTGGTTTAACGGCCTATGAATTGTTTGATATTCTTAAACTAATTGGTGAAAATGAAGGGGTTCGTCATATTGATTTTGTTTACGCCGACCCGAAGGAAGGAGTGCTGCGTCCAGAAACTGTTAAGATTGGAGTGACAGCTTTTTTACAATGGTTAACAGGGATTCAACTGGATCACCGCAATCGCATCTCGAAAAAAGGGAAGGTTATGTTGTAAAGTAAGCGTATTTCCGTGTATTAACAATGCTGATTATTGAAAGTTTGCTATAATGTTTAAGTAGAAAACAATAATAGATACAAACTTTGTATTGTAATAGAGAGGAAATATAGCATGACAACAAAACCAAAACTATTGATTATTGACGGGATGGCACTGTTATTCCGGTCATTTTTCGCTTCCGCTGCAATGGGGCATTTTATTCGTCTGGCAGATGGAACACCGACTAATGGAGCCCAAGGATTTGTGCGACATGTGTTAACGGCACAATCGATCATGAAGCCAACGCATATGGCTGTTTGCTGGGATATGGGGGCACATACATTCCGCAATGATTTATATGATGGCTATAAAGCGAATCGCCCAGCACCACCAGAGGAAATGCTCCCTCAATTTGATATGGCGAAAAATTTATCACAGCAAATTGGCTGGCAAAATTTCGGAGTGAAGGGCATGGAGGCTGATGATTTAATTGGCTCGATGATTACCAAATGGCAGGAACAGGCAGATATTACTGTCATTAGTGGTGATAAAGACTTGCTTCAGCTTTTAAGACCATCTACAGAAATTGCTTTTATGAAAAAAGGCTACACAGAATACGATATTTATACACATGCTCGCTTTAAAGAAGAATATAGTATTGAACCAACACAGTTTGCACAGGTTAAAGCCTTTATGGGTGATACAAGTGATGGCTATCCAGGTGTGAAGGGGATTGGTCCTAAGCAAGCACTAACGTTAATCCAAACATATGGCTCGATTGACAAAATTTTAGCGTCGCTCGGTGAATTAAAGCCAGGGCAACGGACAAAAATTCAAGAGAATTTGGACATGCTGAAATTATCCCATGAGCTTGCAACAATTCAAACGAATGTTCCAATTGATGCCGATTTTACAAGCCTTATGTTACCAAACTATGAACCGCAAATTTTTAAAGAGATAGAAGAGAGTGGCTACACGCTAATTGCAAAGCATGCACGCTCATTATATTCCCTTATTTAATGGATCATCACAGAGTATAGCAATATGCTCTGTTTTTTTATGAGAAATGAGTGGAGAGAGCAAATAAGGACGTTTCATTATTTGCCCTACTGAGGTGTTATTTTAACGAACGATAATACTTTGTCATTGTCTTTGTAGAGAGCCTGCCGAATTTGACTGTCACGTTGTGGCCCACCATTATCATGAAATATTAACGATAACGTATCATTTTTTATGGTATAGCCAATAAGCGGTACCCAATGGTAGGCAAATGTTGATTTTTTATTCTGCCACTGTAGGCTAAAATAGCGGTCAAAACGCATAGCAACAGGGCGACCTGCGTCAATTTCTTGTAAAGCTTCTTTTAGTGAACAAGTTCGAATATCCCAGGTGGGTTGCAGTTCGCGGAGGTTGTGAATCAGTCGCCATTTAAACAAACCAATTTTTGTGCCACCAAGCTGTCGATAAAGCTTATTAATAGAAGGAGCTGAACTGTTCAAATAGTTTAAAATGACGTAAATCGTAGTGGGCCCACAGGCAGAATTTCGATAGCTTGGTGCAATGGATGCATCATATTGTGATGTTCCATATAAAGCCAATTGTTGGTGCATCATGTTTCCCTTCCAAAAAGAGCTGCATTTCAAGAAGAAATGCAGCTCTTTATTCATTATTATTGTGCAGCTAAAAATTCTGTTACTTGCTGAGGTGTTTTGGCATTGGCACTGTGTAAGTGTGCAAGTTTTTCACCGTTTTGGAAAATCAATAAGCTTGGGATTCCCATAACATCATATTTGTCAGCGATTTCTGGAAGCTCATCACGATTTAGCTCATACCAATCATATTGGTTGTACTCTTCAATGATTGGATCGATGAACATATTCATGCGTGTGCAATCTGGGCACCAGCCAGCGTAAAATTTCACTAGCACTTTTTGGTCACCAGCGATTAGTTCATTAAATTGTTCTGCAGTAGTAATTGTTTTCATCAGTATTCACTCTCCTTGCTTTTCATTCTACACATTTTTCTCTCAACCTGAAAGTTTTCTGTTTGGCTGTTTTGAGCGCTACATATTGTCTGCTTTTAGCTCGTAAAGAACAAAAAAAGATGTATATTGCAAAAATAATTCTTGAAAAAAGATTGCTAAATTAGACAAAATAATCTACACTAAAAACAGAAAAGTAGTTTTATCTTCATTCATTAAGAGTTGTAATGAGAACGGAGATAAACCTTAGTAGTGCTTGGTTGAATGGAGTGAATCTCATCCAACAACAAGACAAAAATCCACTAAGGTACACTTGATATTTTTTTGGCCAAAAAATGAATGGCTATTCATTCAATGGGAGAATAAGGGGGAATTGCTTGTGACTTACAACATTAAAAAAGCAGCTGTTCTAGGTTCTGGGGTGATGGGCTCTGGAATTGCAGCACATTTAGCAAACATCGGTATACCAACATTACTATTGGATATCGCACCGAAGGAACTGACGCAAGAGGAAGAAGCAAAGGGTCTTTCTTTAGCGCATCCAGCTGTAAGAAATCGTATTGTAAACGGAGCTTTGCAAAAGTTATTAAAGCAAAAGCCAGCACCACTTACTTCTAAGAAAAATTTATCACTACTAACGGTTGGCAACTTTGAAGATGATCTAGGGAAACTAAAAGATGTAGATTGGATTATCGAAGTTGTTGTGGAAAATTTACCAATTAAACAAAGTCTCTATGAAAAAATTGATGCTGTTCGTACACCGGGAACAATCATTAGTTCAAACACATCTGGTATTAGTATTGATGCTATGGCAGAGGGACGTTCAGATGATTTTAAAAAGCATTTCCTTGGCACACACTTTTTCAACCCACCTCGCTATTTAAAATTACTAGAGGTGATTCCTGCTAATACAACTGCTCCTGAAGTAGTTAGTTTCATGAAAACATTTGGGGAAGATGTGCTTGGTAAAGGTGTTGTACTGGCGAAGGACACACCAAACTTTATTGCAAACCGCATTGGAACATATGGTTTACTGATCACATTACAGGAAATGTTAAAAGGTGGTTATTCAGTTGGTGAAGTAGACTCTGTAACAGGTCCACTTATTGGTCGTCCAAAATCTGCAACTTTCCGTACACTAGACGTTGTTGGTTTAGATACATTTATTCATGTAGCAAAAAATGTTTACGACCAAACAATAGGTGAGGAACAGCAAGTATTTGCAGTACCTGAGTTTTTACAAAAAATGGTTGAAAACGGCTGGTTAGGTGCAAAATCGGGTCAAGGTTTCTTCTTAAAACAAGGAAAAGAGATACTTGAGATTGATCCAACAACATTATCGTATAGTCCAGCGAAAAAGTTAAAAACAGCTTCTATTGAAATGGCGAAACAAACACGTGGGTTAGCTAATAAAGTGAAGGCATTAACCTATGCAAAGGATCGTACAGGTGAGTTATTGTGGGGGATCTTTGCTCCAACATTAATTTACTCAGCACAGCTACACGGTGAAATTGCAGATGATGTTGTAGCCATTGATAATGCTATGAAATGGGGCTTCGGCTGGCAACAAGGACCATTTGAAATTTGGGATGCTATTGGTGTACAAGAATCTGTAGCAAAAATGGAGGCTGAAGGTCGAGAAGTCCCTGCATTTGTCAAAGAGATGTTAGCGAATGGCTTTGAGACATTTTATTCTGAATTAGATGGCGATGTAGCTTACTATGATGGTTCGCAATATGTGAAAGTTCCAGTCAATGAAAAAGAGATTAACTTAAAACGCTATAAGAAAAAGCATGGTGTTATTAAATCAAACACAGGTGCTAGTTTAATAGATTTAGGTGATGGAGTTGCACTGCTTGAGTTCCATTCACAATCGAACGCAATCGGTTTAGATATTATCCAAATGATTAACTTTGCGGTTGATGAAGTAGAGGCTAACTATAAGGGCTTAGTAATCGGCAATCAAGGGAAAAACTTCTGTGTAGGTGCAAATCTAGGGATGATTTTAGTAGAAGCACAGGATGATAATATTTTTGAGCTAGATTTCGTGATTAAGGCATTCCAAGATGCTATGCAAAAAATCAAATATTCACGTAAGCCTGTTGTGGCAGCACCTTTTGCCATGACATTGGGTGGAGGAGCAGAGGTTTGCTTACCAGCTGCACATATTCAAGCAACGATGGAAACGTATATGGGCTTAGTGGAAGTTGGCGTTGGTTTAATTCCAGGCGGTGGTGGTAATAAAGCGCTTTATCAAAAATTCCTAAAGGGCTTACCGAACGGCGTAGATGTAGACTATCAACATATTGCTAATAAAGTATTTGAAACAATTGCAATGGCGAAGGTTTCAACTTCTGGTGAGGAAGCACGTGAAAATAACTTCTTAAACTTTGCAGATGGTATTTCTGTTAACCCAGACCATCAACTATATGATGCGAAGCAAGCTGCATTAGCGCTTTACGAAGCGGGCTATCAACCACCTGTTCCAACAAAAGTGCCAGTGGTCGGTGCATCAGGCTACGGAACATTACTCATCGGTGCGCAAGGCATGTTTGAGTCAGGCTTTATTAGCGAACATGATTTAAAAATTGCTAAAAAATTAGCTTATGTCATTGCGGGTGGTAAGGTTCCGTACGGTACATTAGTTGACGAACAGTATCTATTGAACTTAGAGCGTGAGGCTTTCCTTAGCCTTGTTGCTGATCCACTTTCTCAGCAAAGAATGCAACACATGCTGTTAAAAGGTAAACCACTTCGTAACTAATTGACAAAATAGATCAATCTTGCACATGAAACAAAGGGGGATTAATACGATGCGTGAAGCCGTTATTGTAGCAGGAGCACGAACTCCAATTGGAAAAGCAAAAAAAGGTTCTTTAGCAACAGTAAGACCAGATGATTTTGGTGCTGTTGTAGTCAAAGAAACATTGAAAAGAGCGGGCTATGAAGGACCGATTGATGATTTAATTTTAGGCTGTGCGATGCCTGAAGCAGAGCAAGGGATGAATGTAGCACGTAGTATTGGGGCACTAGCAGGATTACCAGATACAACTCCTGCGCTAACGATTAATAGATTTTGTTCATCAGGTTTACAGGCAATTGCGTATGCAGCAGAGCGAATTATGCTAGGTCATTCAAAGGTGATTCTAGCTGGCGGTGTCGAGTCTATGAGTATGGTGCCGATGGTGGGGAATACACCACGCTTAAATCCGACATTAGCTGAAACGGCTCCGCAATATTATATGGGTATGGGACATACGGCTGAGGAAGTGGCTCGCCAGTACAATGTTAGTCGTGAAGATCAAGATGCTTTTGCAGTTCGCTCGCATGTTCTTGCTGAAAAGGCGATTAAAGAAGGCAAATTCAATGATGAAATTGTACCAATCGAAGTGGAACAGCATTACGTAGACGATCACAATAAACCACAAGTAAAAAAATTTACATTTAGTATGGATGAAGGTGTACGACCAGGTACATCAGTTGAAGGCTTAGCAAAATTGCGTCCAGCTTTCCATGTAAAGGGCAGTGTAACGGCTGGTAATGCCTCTCAAACTTCTGATGGTGCAGCAACTGTACTAGTGATGGATCGTGAGGAGGCCGAACAGCAAGGACTGACACCAATGGCAAAATTCCTAGGCTTTGCAGTTGGTGGTGTGCCTCCTGAAGTAATGGGAATTGGTCCGATTGTGGCAGTACCTAAAGCGTTAGAAATTGCAGGTTTATCCATAGATGACATTGATTTATGGGAAATCAATGAAGCATTTGCTTCTCAATCATTACAGGTAGTACGTCATTTAGGCATCGACCAAGAAAAAGTCAATGTCAATGGTGGAGCAATTGCATTAGGTCACCCTCTAGGTGCTACAGGAGCTATTTTAACGTTAAAGCTTATTCATGAATTGAAGCGTCAAGGGAAGAAATATGGCGTGGTGACAATGTGTATTGGCGGCGGCATGGGTGCTGCTGGTGTATTTGAAATTTTATAAAATTTTCTAGATCAGCTTGAGGTGTACGGTTTACGGTTGCCTCCGAACATGTTCACATCAAGCTTTTCTATACATGTTCATTTGGGGATTAAACAATCAAAATAGATATATTGGGAGGAATTTATCATGACTGAAAAAACAACTGATTTCATTAAAGGCGGCGGATTTCTAATTGAAGATGTGGAATTAAATCGTGTATTTACACCAGAAGATTTCACTGACGAGCATAAGATGATTGCTAAAACAACAGAGGAATATGTAGCAAATGAAGTTTTACCAGTAGTTGAAAATTTAGAGCACCATGAATTTGAGCATTCAGTGCGTCTCCTAAAAAGTGCAGGCGAATTAGGTTTGCTTGGAGCAGATGTGCCAGAAGAATATGAAGGGCTTGGACTAGACAAAGTTTCTTCAGCTTTAATTGCTGAGAAAATGTCTGTTGCAGGTGGTTTTTCCATCACACATGGTGCACATGTTGGGATTGGTTCACTACCAATCGTTCTATTTGGTAATGAAGATCAAAAGAAAAAATATTTACCTAAGCTTGCTTCAGGTGAATTAATCGCAGCATACGCATTAACAGAGCCAGGCTCAGGTTCAGATGCTCTAGGGGCAAAAACGACTGCGAAATTAAATGAGGCAGGCACACATTATATTTTAAATGGTGAGAAGCAATGGATTACAAATGCAGGTTTTGCTGACGTATTTGTTGTTTATGCAAAAATTGATGGTGATAAATTCTCTGCCTTTATCGTAGAACGTGCCTACAATGGCGTTTCAGTAGGCCCGGAAGAGAAGAAAATGGGGATTAAATCATCGTCAACTCGTACATTAGTATTAGAAGATGCGGAAGTACCTGTAGAAAATCTATTAGGTGAAATTGGTCGTGGGCATGTCATTGCCTTCAACATTTTAAATATTGGTCGTTATAAGCTTGGTGTGGGCACAATTGGTGGCTCTAAACGTGCATTGGAGTTAGCTATCCAGTATACAAACCAACGTCAGCAATTTAAAACAAAGCTTTCTGATTTCAATCTAACAAAAGAGAAATTGTCAACAATGGCTTCTCAATTGTACGCGTCCGAATCATTAAACTATCGTACTGTTGGTCTATTTGAGGATCGTTTAAGCCAGTTAAGCCTTGAAGAGCAAAAGCAAGGAAAAGTAATTGCAGGTGCTATTGCTGAGTATGCAATTGAATGCTCTATTGCGAAAGTATTTGGGTCGGAAACATTAGATTATATTGCAGATGAAGCCGTACAATTACATGGCGGTTATGGCTTTATGGCTGAATATGAGGTAGAGCGTATTTACCGTGATTCTCGTATTAATCGAATTTTTGAAGGTACAAATGAAATTAACCGCATGATTGTCCCTGGCACATTTATGAAAAAGGCGCTAAAAGGCGAGCTTCCTTTATTACAAGTTGCTCAAAATTTACAGCAAGAGCTGCTAATGTTAATGCCAGAAGACATCGGTACAGAGCCACTAGCACAAGAAAAATATTTAGTGAAAAATGCTAAGAAGATTGCTGTATTAGCTGCAGGCTTAGCAGCACAACGCTTTGGTGCGAAGCTTGATCAGGAGCAAGAGGTATTAGTGAATATTGCTAATATCGCTAACCAATTATTTGCAATGGAGTCAGCTGTCTTACGTACAGAAAAGGCAATTGCTCGTGATGGCGCTGAAAAAGCACAGCAGAAATTGCTATACACGCAAATCTTCTGCCAAGAAGCATTCACAGAAATCGAAA
Organism: Lysinibacillus sp. FSL W7-1291; assembly: GCF_038593415.1. Lineage (NCBI taxonomy): Bacteria > Bacillati > Bacillota > Bacilli > Caryophanales > Bacillaceae > Lysinibacillus > Lysinibacillus sp. FSL W7-1291. Next base: position 3,588,101 of record NZ_CP151994.1, on the reverse strand, counting down.
AAGAAGCAAAAGACACAATTCTTGCTTCAGCAGATGGCGATGCAGCACGTATGACATTATCTGCACTTCGTAAATTAACACGCAATAATCCTTATAACTTAATTGCGAAGAAACGTGAAGCTTCTGTTAAACTAATCGAAGCTGAAAAATATATTGTTTAATAGCATACACTTTCACTTAGCTATCTGTAAGAGGATAGCTAGGTTTTTTTATGAGAGATGGATAGAAGCGTGAAACTGACGGATAGAACAGCTAGATTGACGGATAAAATGGAGAAAGTGATGAATAGAACAGCAAAACGGATGGATAGGCTTACGAAAATGAGAGAAGTTCCACCATTCGAAACAATTATGATGGTATACTACAGAAAAAGACAGTAGAGGAGCATTTTAATGACGATTCAATTTATCCATTATCCGAAATGTACGACATGTAAAAAAGCACAAAAGTGGTTAAATGATCATGAGGTTTCCTATGAAGAGGTACACATTGTAGAGCAATCGCCAACAAAGGATGAAATAAAAGCCATTTGGCAAGCCAGTGGACTGCCTTTGAAGAAATTTTTTAATACATCGGGTATGAAATATCGTGAGCTTGGTTTAAAGGACAGGCTAGCGGAAATGACTGAAGATGAGCAGCTGGAGCTACTTGCTTCTGATGGGATGTTAATCAAACGTCCAATCGTAACGGATGGCCAAAAAGTAACGCTAGGGTTTAAAGAATCAGATTTTGAGCAAACTTGGAAATAGCCGTATTTAAACAGGATCGAACGACTCTTCTAACCGAGATAAAGTCACTGGCAGATGTCACAAATTTTTAACAGAGATGTATTTCAAGTAACTTGAAAAAATTGTGGACTGCAATTAAGCTGGCACGTAATTGAATCTTGTTTTTATAGGAGAAGTATGGCACACTGAAAGTGAATATATTACATATTTATGGAGGGGTTTTTTGCATGAGCACACCTAAAGACTTACGTTATTCTGAAGAACATGAATGGGTAAAAACAGAAGATGGAAAAGTACGTATTGGTATTACTCACTTCGCACAATCTGAATTAGGAGATATCGTTTTCGTTGAGCTTCCACAAGTTGGCGACGAAATCAAAACAGATGATCCATTCGGTAGCGTAGAATCAGTTAAAACTGTTTCTGAATTGTATGCACCAATCTCAGGTACTGTAGTTGAAGTAAATGCAGATTTAGAAGATAGCCCAGAATTCGTTAATGAATCACCATATGAAAAAGCATGGATGATCGTTGTGGAGCCTGCTGATGCATCAGAAGTTGAAAAACTAATGACAGCAGAGCAATACGAAGAAATGATCGCTGAATAAGACAAGCTATAATCGAAAAACGTCGGAAACTACCGGCGTTTTTTGTTATATAATGACTTATAAGTGGGTATGTCTAAATGGAGGTGGCGTAATGTTCGAGGGAAAATGCTTAATAGTAGAAGGACGCTCAGATAAGCTACAAATTGAGCCAATTTTAAATGAGAATGTTACAATACTATGTACGAATGGTACAATTGGTGTGCATCAATTAGAAGAGCTGCTTGATCCCTATGAGAGCTGTGAGCTATTTACTTTTTTTGATGCAGATACTTCAGGCGATAAGCTACGTGCATTAATGGACAGACATTATCCAGAGGCAGAGCATTTACGTACAATGCCAACCTATAAGGAAGTAGAGACGACACCAAGAAAAGTGTTAGCGATGATATTACTGCGTGCACATTTTTCAATCCATAATGAATATATTTTGTAAGGTTGCGTGAGGAAATGGAAGAATGGTCAAAAGAGCAGTGGGAAACGGCTAAACAGTCGGGACAGAAAGCTGCATTTTATTTATATACACCGATGTGTGGAACGTGTGCAGTGGCATCTAAAATGATGGCCATTATTGAACAATTACTGCCACAGCTACCAATAGGTAAAGCGAATATAAATTTTTTAGAGCATGTTGCTGTTGAGCATCAAATTGAAAGTGTTCCGTGTTTACTTGTTAGTGATGGCGGAAAAGTGACAGATAAGATTTATGCTTTTCAATCCGTACCATTTTTATACGAATTGTTAAAAAAATCAATTGACTGAACTTTACTAGCGTGGTAAAGTATCAAATATATTACTAAAACATTAAATATATCGAACTCTTATAAAGAGTGGCGGAGGGAAGTGCCCTATGAAGCCCGGCAACCATCACAAAGTGAAAAGGTGCCAAATCACTCAAAGATTTTTCTTTGAAAGATGAGAGAACGGTTTAACGTTATTATACGTGACCCCTTCTACTTGTCTGTGAGTGAAGGGGTTTTCTATATGAGAAAAGGAGTATTCGCTATGATCCAGCTTCAAAATATTACGAAGAAATACAAAACAGCAAATGGCGAATTAACGGCAGTCAAAGACGTCAACCTTACCATCAATAAAGGTGAAATTTTTGGCATTATCGGCTATAGTGGCGCTGGTAAGAGTACCATGATTCGTTTATTAAACGGTTTAGAGAAACCGACAACAGGAACAGTAACGGTGAACAGTCAAGAGTTTTCATCGATTAAAGGGCAAAAGCTTAGAGCAGCTAGACAAAAGGTAAGTATGATTTTCCAACATTTCAATTTACTTTGGTCTAGAACAGTTGCCGAAAATATTGCATTTCCTCTAGAAATAGCAGGTGTTTCAAAGGCTCAACGTGAAGCACGAGTAAAGGAATTAATTGCACTTGTTGGTCTAGAGGGACGTGACAAGGCGTATCCATCCCAGCTTTCTGGTGGACAAAAGCAGCGTGTAGGGATTGCCCGTGCATTAGCGAATAATCCAGAGGTTTTACTATGTGATGAGGCGACTTCCGCACTCGATCCTGAAACGACGGATGCCATTCTTGATTTACTCGTTGATATCAATGAACGTTTAGGCTTAACAATCGTTTTGATTACACATGAAATGCATGTCATCCGCAAAATTTGTCATCGTGTAGCGGTCATGGAGGCAGGCGAAATAGTGGAACGTGGTGAGGTATTGCAAGTTTTCCAAGCACCACAAGCGGCTATTACTAAAAAATTCGTATCTCAGATTACAGATACAAAGGAAACACAGGATACGGTGGCACAAATCAAAACAAATTATCCAACTGGACAACTTGTCAAACTGATTTTTGTTGGTGAAAAGACCGAGCAGCCGGTTATCTCACATCTTGTGAAACAATTTGATGTAGAAGTAAGCATTGTTCATGGTAATATTTCGCAAACGAAAAACGGTGCATACGGTACACTGATTGTGCAAATTGATGGCTCGAAAACAAATGTGGCTGAAGCCCTTCGTTATTTAAATACAGTCGAAGTACAAACGGAGGTGATCGCAAATGCTAACTAATCTTTTTCCAAACGTAGACTGGGAAAATATGTGGCAAGCTATGTATGAAACATTGTACATGACGGCAATTTCTACAGTTGTCACATTTATTCTTGGGTTAGTCATTGGGATCGTTCTATTTTTAACAAGCCCTAATCAGCTATGGGCTAATAAAATGGTTAACTTTTTAACGGGTTCAATCGTTAATATTTTCCGCTCCATCCCATTTATCGTGTTAATTATTTTATTAATTCCATTTACGAAATTCTTACTTGGTACGATTCGGGGTGCAAATGCGGCATTACCTGCTCTAATTATTGGTGCAGCCCCGTTCTACGCTCGTATGGTATTGATTGCGTTACGTGAAATAGATAAAGGTGTCATTGAAGCAGCCCGTTCAATGGGGGCAAAAACATCCACAATTATTTGGAAAGTACTGATCCCTGAATCTTTACCAGCACTAATTTCAGGGATTACTGTAACGGCTGTTGCCCTCGTTGGTTATACTGCAATGGCAGGGATTATCGGTGCAGGTGGTCTTGGTAACTTAGCTTTCCTAGACGGCTTCCAACGAAATCGCCAAGATGTGACATTAATGGCAACTATTTTGATCTTAGTAGTTGTATTTATCATTCAATGGATTGGTGATCTCATAACGGTGAAGATCGATAAACGTTAGTAAGACTAAAAGAGGTTAATCCGGTTCTAACCGCTAACATATTTGAAACAAATAAAAGGGAGTGTCATAAATGAAAAAGTTATTAGCAGGATTATTTTTATCTATACTTGTACTAGCATTAGCAGCTTGTGGTACAGATAAAAAAGAAGATGCCAATTCAGCATCTGATCAAACAGATAGTAAAGACAATGTAACATTAAAAGTAGGTGCTTCTAATACACCACACGCAGTCATCCTAGATAAAGCAAAACCAATTTTAGCTAAAGAAGGCATTGATCTTAAAGTTGAAACTTATACAGATTATGTTCTTCCAAACCAAGATCTAGATTCAAAAACACTTGATGCAAACTATTTCCAACATATTCCATACTTGGAGCTACAAATTAAAGATAATGGCTATGATTTCGTGAATGCTGGTGGCGTTCATATTGAACCAATCGGTATTTACTCAAAAAAATATAAAACTTTAGAAGATCTGCCTGAAGGCGCAACAATCTTACTTTCTAACTCAGTATCAGACCACGGTCGTATGCTATCATTACTGGAAGCTAAAGGCTTAATTAAATTAAAAGAAGGTATTGATAAAACGGCAGCAGAAATAAAGGATATTGAAGAAAATCCTAAAAACTTTAAATTCGATGCGAATACTGCACCAGAAATGCTCGTACAAATGTATGAAAATGATGAGGGCGATGCAGTACTTATCAACTCTAACTTTGCGATCGATAATGGTTTAAATCCAATCGAAGATGCTATTTCTCTTGAAGACAAAGAATCTCCATATGTGAATATCATCGCAGTACGTGCAGGCGACGAAACAAGACCAGAAATTAAAAAATTATTAGAAGTATTAACTTCTAAAGAAATCCAAGACTTCATTTTAGAAGAATGGAAAGGTGCAGTAGTACCAGTACAATAATTCAAAGGGTAAGTGAGTGATCTAACTCGCTTACTTTTTTAATAGCCCCCTCAAGTATCGCTTATTAATGGTACTTGAGGGGGTTATTTTTATTGCAATTATTAAAAAGTTGATTTATCAACTATTAACATCAATCAGTGTTGTTTTTAATCAAATTATTTTAGAGTTAGAAAGTAATTCTGAAATTATTTGTTAAATAGGATGAACATTATTGCACAAATATTATTAAATTACATAAAATGTAGGTGTTTATGATTATATTTTATAATTGTTTAGAAATTGTTTAGTTATAATTAGTACTATATAAATGTTTATGAAGTTTTTTTGAGTTAAATTTATTTTTTTAATCTATTTTGACTAGAAAAATCATACGTAAGTATGTAGCGATGAAAGGAGTCTGTACAGTACGATGATGAGAAGTGACAAATTACTTTGCAGAATGCTTGCCATGAATAACTATGGTCAAACGAAGCTGTAACGAAAAGAACGATGACAATGGACTACTAGATTAGATAAAGGAGTAATTTTTTATGACAATTGAAACGACATCATTAAGCAAAGCTTTATCAAAAAAAATCCACACAAAAAAAGCTACAATTGGGGTTATTGGACTTGGCTATGTAGGGTTACCATTTGCAGTGGAAATGGTTCGAAGTGGGTTTCAGGTGATAGGCTTTGATAAAAACCAAGATAAAATCATGCAGTTACAAAATGGTCATAGTTATATCGCTGATCTACCTAAAGAAAATATACAGCAAATGATAAAGAGTAATCAATTTGAGCCAACGAATGATTTTTCTAAGCTTTCACAAGTGGATGTCGTTATGATTTGTGTGCCTACACCTACTTCTGCAGAAGGAACTCCCGATATTTCATATATAAAAGAGGCAACACATACCATCGGACAATATATCAAGACGAATGGGTTAGTTATTCTTGAAAGTACAACGTATCCTGGGACAACAGAAGAAATTGTCCAGCCTATTTTAGAAGATTATGGTTTTGCGATTGGTCAAAATTTATTTTTAGCCTATTCACCAGAACGTGTGGATCCAGGAAATATCAACTTTTCCGTATCGAATACGCCTAAAGTGGTTGGTGGAATAACCGCAGCATGCTTAGAAGTATCAAAGGTCTTTTATGAAACAGTCATTCATACCAATGTTTGTCCTGTTTCAAGCCCAAGAGTGGCTGAGATGGAGAAATTGCTGGAAAATACATTTCGTCAAATTAATATTGCCCTTGTCAACGAGTTAAGTCAGATTTGCTACAAAATGGATATCGATATTTGGGAAGTCATTCATGCAGCTTCTACAAAGCCATATGGTTTTATGCCATTTACACCTGGACCAGGAGTAGGAGGGCATTGTATTCCAGTCGATCCTAAATACTTATTGTGGGCAGGACAACAACACGGGATCTCGGCAACGCTAATTGAAGCGGCAGATAAAGTCAATGATTCCATGCCTCATTTTGTTGTGAACAGATTAGAAAACTACTTACGTCTACAAAGAAAAGAGCTGTGTAAGGCAAACATTGTTGTCATTGGCGTTACTTATAAGCCCAATATAAATGATTCACGTGAATCTCCAGCACTTCGTGTTATTCAACAACTACTAGATAATCAGTGTCAGTTAAAGATTATCGATCCTTTTATTGAAACCTTTTCTGTAGAGCAAGCTCTTGTCAAGACGGACCTACTAACAGTAGAAATAATCCAACAGGCAGACGCAGTATTAATTTTAACGAATCATTCAGATATTGATTACTCTTTAATTGACCAACAGGCTTCTTTAATTTTTGATACACGAAATACCCATTTTCTGTTTAAAAATAAAAATTATTACAAATTATAAGGAGAATTCATGGGAAATGAAACAACTTAAACTATGTGGTCTGCTCATTCTACTGTTGTTAGCAGGCTGTCAATCTACTCCTAAAGAAACGATTCACCCAGTTGATTCTACCATAGACGTCAAAAAATCTGATGGTACTATGAGTGACTTAATCAGTCATGCCAATATAGTTGTGCCAAAGGTTGCCTTAACATTTAATGGCTTCGCAGATAATGAAACGATGGAGTTATTACTGACAAAATTAGATGAATCGAATATGAAAGCAACCTTTTTTCTAGAGGGGATGCGTGTTGCTCAGGAGCCAGAGCTTGTTAAAGAAATATTAAAAAGGGGACATGAGGTGCAAAATGGTACATTGACATTTCCAGATGTATCAATTTTAGATTATGACCAAACGTATGAAGAAATCGTTTTAACCAATCAAATTTTTAAAGAGCATTTAGGTTATACACCACAATTTGTTCGTAGTCGCTCAGGTGATGTTACCGATAATATGCGCTTAGCAGCAGCGGCACTAAATATGAAGGCCGTTATTGGATTATCTATTAATCCACTTGATCGAAAAATGCAAAGTGCTCAGGAATTGACCGACTATATCGGCCAATATATTGATAGGGGCTCTATTATTCATCTCAACACATACATTAACCCTGCTATTATAGATGCCATTCCTTTATTAGCCCAATTAGCGAACGAACGGGAGTATACCTTTACTACTTTAAGTGATTTATTAGATGAGCGCTATTTAACAAAGTCTGTAGAAGAGATAGCTGGTTATGATGCTGTTAGCCCCAATTTAAATTATGAGCAGGTCAAGCCGAATTTATATTATCGGAAAGAGACGACTAAAAAGGAGATTGCGATTACTTTTGATGACTGGGCACATGAAAAAAGAGTAAAAGAAGTGTTGGATATTTTACGTAAATATGAAATCAAAAGCACCTTTTTCTTGATCGGTAGTGGCGTGGAGAAAAATCCACAATTAGCAAAGATGATTGTAGAGGAAGGTCATGAGGTAGCTAGTCACTCCTATTACCATCTAGATGTTACGAAAATGACACCCGAAGATTTACAGGACGATTTAGTAAAAGCACATAGGGCTTTGACCTATGCGCTACAAGAGCCACCTCTACTCTATTTTAGACCAGCACAAGGCATAATGGATGAGCGAACAGCCAAAATCATCACTGCTGCGGGCATTAAAACGATTGCTATGTATGATATAGCTTCTTTTGATTGGAATTTAGAGTATACAGCACAAGACATTTATGATCGAGTGATGTCTAGGGTCGGGCCAGGAAAGGTCATTGTCATGCACATTTTAGATGGAACTAATACGGTAGAAGCACTGCCACTCATCATTGAAAAGCTGCAACAAGATGGTTACAGCTTTAGTAAAATGTCGACGTGGATTGAAGAAGATTCAAATAGGGATGTGAATGAATGATGAAAACGAAAAAAGAGGTTTTAACCATACCACGCTCTGATCGTCGGATTTTATCAAATATTCCTGATCCCGAAAATGTACGGAGCCTTGTCAATCGGCGTGGCGCATCCTACCAGAAAGATGAAATTGATCCTGCCGATGTGAATGAAATTTATCGGCTCCAACAACTAAGCTTGCGCTATGAAACTCATTTTGAGGTGCAAATTAAACGAGCACGACGTCAAGTGAGTTCAGACAAATACTATGCGGAGGATATTTCAGTAACAGGTATCCTTGTTTACACGAATCAGCCCCATCATTTACTCATCGATGAAATTTTAACAATGAATTTTACAATACCAGGTGGAGCGATGCCTGAGGGCTATGAAGCTAAAGTAAAGTTAAAGGCTAAGGTTAAACGTTTTTTTACGAAAGAGATAGATGGACAAATCCGGTATTACGTTGCCTGTGAATTTTTACAGCCTTTGAATGAATATATGACAAAAAAACGTTGGGGCATTTCTATTTTTATGGCCAGTTTATTTTTATTGGTTGTATCACTTATTGTCATGTTAATGCGAGCCGAAAGTGTGATTTACTTTAGGTTTAATAAATTTTTATATTTATATAGTATTATTGCGGCTACGTTTCTACTAAGTAGATATATATTTGGTATTTTCTATAAGAATGTACCAATCAATCCGAAGTTTGAACCAGGTGTATCGATTATTATCCCCGTGTTTAATGAGGAAGAATGGATTCATCGCACAATTTCAAGCTGTATCAATCAATATTATCCAGTAGATAAATTAGAAGTCATTGTTGTGGATGATTGTTCAACAGATCGTACGGAAGAAAAGGCAAAGGACATGATTGACCTTATTCATCAAGAGGGCCAGCGTTTTAGGACAAATGATCGCTTACAGTTTTATAAGCTGCCACAAAATGGAGGGAAACGGGAAGCGTTAGTAGCTGGTGTTCATCAAGCAAAGCATGATTTAGTTGTTTTTGTGGATTCAGATAGCTTTTTAGAGCCACATGCAATCCGCAATTTAGTACAGCCATTTCAAGATCCTAAAATGGGCGGTGTAGCTGGCCGAACTGAGGTTGAAAATAAATTTACGAATGCTCTAACGAAATTACAAACGGTCCGTTATTATATCGCCTTCCGCATTATGAAAGCGGCTGAATCATGGTTTGATACGGTTACTTGCTTATCTGGGCCATTAGCATGTTATCGAAAAGAGCTTATTTTAAAAAATGAAAAGGCCTGGCTCAATCAAAAATTTCTTGGTCAGCCAGCGACATTTGGTGATGATCGCAGTATGACTAACTATATTTTGAAAACGCATCGAACAGGTTATCAGGACAATGCCATTTGCTCAACGATCGTACCCTCTGACACAAAAGTTTTTTTATCACAGCAAATGAGATGGAAACGCTCTTGGCTAAGAGAATCATTACGAGCATTTTTATTTATGTGGAAAAAAGAACCGTTTATGTTCCTTTTCTTCATTATTGGTTTAATTGTGCCGATTGCTGCACCAATTGTCGTTGTTTATAACTTAATTTATGTACCACTGATGTATGGTATTTTTCCAACCACTTTTTTAATTGGCTTACTACTAATGGCCATGCTAATGAGTTTGGCTCATTTATTCTTTAGAAAAAGTAAATTATGGGGATTTGGCTTTATCTTTGTTCTCTATTATGAATTTATTTTGCTTTGGCAGATGCCAGTTGCTTGGGTGACGTTTTGGAAATCTACATGGGGGACAAGGGAGACACCTCAGGACATTCTCGCGAAAGAAAAGAAAATGGAAAAGCAAAAATTACGAAAATCCCGATTTTCGATGTTAAAAATTAGAAAAATGGGTGAGAAGGAATGAATGAGAGAAATATAGAACTCCAGCCAGCAAAAAAAAATCGTCGAAAAATCATCCGTTCAATCGTGCAATTAATCATTGTAGTTTTGTTAGCTGTTATTTTAATAAAAGCTGTATTTTTAACAGAGAAACGAACAGCTGAAACGGTACCATTAAACAATAAAGAGGGCTTTATTGCCCTTTCCTATTTCGGTGTGAGTAGAAATGATTCACCTAAATATGTGTCCAAAAAGAATTTAGAAGAACAATTAACATTGCTAGAAAAGCAAGGTTATCAAACCATTACGCAACAGGATATTTTAGATTTTTATCAAAAAGATAAACCATTGCCAGAAAAAGCATTGTATTTATCGTTTGAGGATGGACGAACAGACTCCAGTATTTTTGCTCAAAATATTATGGAAAAATTAAATTATAAGGCGACGATGTTTACGTATGCTAATAAAATGGATACGCGAGACAATAAATTTTTAAAGCCTAAAGATTTAAAGCTAATGGAACGAAGCGGTTATTGGGAGCTAGGATCTAATGGATATAGGCTAACCTATATTAATATTTTTAATGATAAGGGACAGTCTCTTGGTGTGATTGATGAAAATAATGTACCAAATAAAACAACGATAGAATACTATAACCACTATTTAATGGACTTTATTCGAAATCAATATATGATTCCAAGTGAAACACGATTAGAGATGGAAAAACGCATTCGCAAGGATTACACATTGATGGAGGAAATCTATCAACAGGAGTTTGGCGAAGTGCCGAAAGCCTATGCAATTATGCATGCCAACTCACTGTATAACAATATGGACCCACTTGTTCAGCATGTCAATGATAAGGAAATTAAAGACAAGTTTCGTATGCACTTCAATTTAGAGTTAGGTGCCTATAATGATCGAGAGGCAGATTTGTATAATTTAAATCGCTTGCAAGTCTCCCCCTATTGGTCAACCAATCATGTCATGATGAAAATCCGTCAAGCTAGTAAACAAAATGTTGAATTCAAAATAGGGGATCTTTCATTAGCACAGAAGTGGGATGTAATGAACGGTGCTGCTGAATTTGAAAACAATGAAGTTACGTTAACATCAGCACCATCAAGTGAAGGGAGAATTCTCTTTAAGGAAGCCTTACCCGAAAACTATCAGGCGCATTTTACTTTTAAGGGAAATGTTGTGGGTCAGCAAGCCTTCTATATTAATTACGATGAAAAAACGAATAGCTATTTGCGAGTTGCATTAGTAGATAATGAGATTGTGATTAGCGAAAAATTACCAGGAGCAGGAATTGTTGAAAAGCAGCGTTTTCAGTTAAATGAAATAAAATGGAATGAAGAGGAATATGCCTTTAACAAAGCGACCGTTTATTCCTATCAAGATACACAAAATGGGTCACGGATTAATGACAAAGAATACCCAAGAAACTTAACGAAAAAAAGAGTATTTAACATTACCGTGAATAAGGATAAAATAGAAATAGATGTTGATAATGTATTATCCGGGACCGTTCAAATAAATCCATTGTTACAAGGGTCACAAATTGGATTTGGTGCATTGTACAGTAAAAAGGATACTTCACATGAACAGTATGCAGATGATATTTACGATACATTGATAGAGGATATATTAATTACAGACAGTAAAGATCAAACCATATTTACGAACCAATATACGAATTTTGAGAAGGTGAAGCATAAAACCATCACCATGTTTAATCATGTTGTGGATTTCTTTATTGATACCTTCTAAATCGGGGTGAAATTTGATTCAAGTGAAGAACTTTGTATTGTTTATATGTATAGCACTACTATTTATCACTGCTTGTAGTAATAGTAAAGAGCCACCAGCTGAAGCAAAGGTAGGAATAAAGGACAAGGAGAAGCTTCGATTGTCCATCTGGTTACCAGAATGGCAAAATAAATCTGCGATGGAGGATGTGAAAAATTCTCTAGATGGATTACAAGATATACGGGTTTTCGGTGCTTATTTTAATAGCAAAGATGAACTATTATTAACTGAAAATGCGATTGACATGCTACAACAAACGCAGCAACAATTTAATGATTCCCATCCTGTAATCCTAACGCTTATCAATGATTATGTAACAGATAATGCCCCTTCTGTTCAAAAGGACAGTACGCTTTTGCATAGACTCGTGCAGGATTCTTCTGCGAGGCAAAAGCATATCAATAATATTTTGCAAGTAGTCGATCAATACCAAGTGAGTGGCATTGAGATTGATTATGAAAAGGTAGCACAGAAAGACCTTCGAAACTACATTCTTTTTTTAAAAGAGCTGTACAAAGCTCTTTCAAAAAAGGATGTGACATTACATGTCGTTCTAGAGCCAAGTTTTCCATTTAATATGAAATTGCCTAATGGACCAATCTATACTGTCATGGCCTATAATGTTCATGGCTATCATAGTGGTCCAGGTGCGAAGGCCACTTACTCTTTTCTCAATGATTTAGTGAGAAAAGTGAAGAAGTCCAATCAGGATTTAGCGATTGCCTTTGCTACAGGAGGCTTTGATTGGGTAGCCGAAGGTCAAATTGTTGCTTTAACAGAGCTTGAGGCTGAACAACTATTAGCTGAAACGAATGCAGTGAAGCAGCGTGATAAGGGGAGTGGGGCCGTTTATTTTACGTATGTAGATCATGACAATGTCAGTCATGAGGTTTGGTATGCAGATCAAGAAACACTTGAAAAATGGGTAAACTATATACAAAAAAGAAGCTATCATGACGTGGTGCTATGGCGTGCTGGAGGCTTAGGTGCAAGAACTTTACAATGGATCAGTGAGCAATCAATTGAATAGCATTCATGCAAAAAAAATCGCCTTTTCAGGCGATTTTTTTCATAGTATTGAAAGTGAAAGGTGAAAAGGGCTTTTCGTTTTAGGAAACTTGCTTGCCGCTGTTGTGCAGAATAAAAGCAGTTGCCCCCTGTCATGCTATCCTACGGGAGTCAAGTAGTCTGCCACTCTCATCTGCAAAGTGATAAAGGTTGCACAAATAAAATGATGGTGTTCATTACTCATTTAATCGATGGCTGTTGGGACCAATACTTCTTCACATTGAAAATAATAGCCTATCCTTTCTCTAATAATAGGCTATGTTCCTTAAGTTAGTAAGAAAGACAAAATGCAGTATGGTTGATTAGAGTAGAGCCAGCGTCACTCTTAGGGATTAGCGTCACAGCGGAGACCTGGAGCGAACGCGGTGAGTGAAGCGGCTCATCGGATGCCCCTTGGAAAGGATGCTGGCGGAACGGAAATCAACCTCTCGCCTTGTCAAAAAGTCTTTCTCTGCTATTGACATCGCCTTTTTATTGGAATTGGGAAAGACGAGAAAAGAAATGTTTCACAAAATCTAAAAAGATTGCTTCAGATGGTGCGATTTCTCGATTTACGGGTGAGATAATGCCAACAGTTCTAGGTATTGTGGGTGATTCAATTGGAACCTTGACGGTAAATCGAGCGGCTGAATCATATAAGGAGCTTTCAGGTAATAGACTAACACCTATACCAGCAGCTACTAAACCTTTCAGTGCATCCAAATCCTCACCTTCTGAAATAACATTTGGTAAGAAGCCTGCAGCACGGCAAGCATCCATAGCTACTTTATGTAATATATAGCCATCTGGAAATAAGACAAATAAATCATTTTTCAACTCTGCTAGCTGAATACTTTCCCTTTTAGCTAATGGGTGATTAGCGGGTAGTAGTGCGGCGATGTTCTCAGTGAACAGAATTGTGGACTGAATGGATTCGTCCTTTGGGGGTAATGGTCCCAAAAAGGCTAGGTTTAACTCCCGATTTTTGACCGCATCAATTAAAAATCGATAAGATCCTTGACGTAGTTGGAATTGTAAATCAGGATATTCCCGTTTAAAGGCGGATATAACAGTAGGCAGAACATAGCTAGCCAAACTTGTTGGAAAGCCAATTTTAATAGAACCTTTGGCAGGATCCAAATATTCTTCTACTTGCTTTGCCGCAAAATCAATGGCCTTTAAGGCTGTAATGGTATGCTCAAGAAATGTTTTCCCAATGGGAGTTAATTTCACATTTCGACCAACGCGCTCGAACAATGGCGTGCCTAATTCATCTTCAAGGTTTGCGATTTGCCGACTGATGGCAGATTGGGCTACATGAAGATGCTCCGCGGCCTCTGAAATATGCTCCCGTTCAGCAACCTCTACAAAATAGCGTAATTGACGTAACTCCACAAATATTCACCTCTATTAATCTAAAAATAAGATTGATTTTACCTTAATTATATATTATTTAAGATGAAAAATGATTGTAAATGTCAAAATAATAATTAGAATATTATGTTATCTTGCGAGATGGATTTGGTTATTGAAGTCTAGAAGAAACTTTGCCTAAAATATCTTGTTTTTAATTGATTCCATTTTAATGAAATAGGTTATAGTATAGTTATGGTTGTTTATGCAAATTTGTCATAAAACCGCTACAATTAACACTTTCCAAGAGGTTTTCACTATGTAGCTAGATGAAATCTATTCTCAATTAGGGATATTTCATTGAAAATGAAGAAAGTCTATTCTCATTGTCTAGCTGAACTAGTAATAATCTGAAAATGCTTATAAATCCTTTGTTTTTCAATATTTTATTTGAGAAATGGGAAAGTAATTGAAATGGTTTGCATAGAGAACGATTTTCAGTTAAGATTAGAATGATAATAATTAAGGAATGGTTGACCCATTCACTGAACACTATGGAGGTATTTTCATGTCAACTTTAGTTATTAAAGATCTTCACGTTGCGATCGACGGGAAAGAGATTTTAAAAGGCGTAAATCTTACAATTAATACAAATGAAATTCACGCAATCATGGGGCCAAACGGAACTGGTAAATCGACACTAGCTTCTGCAATTATGGGTCATCCTAAATATGAAGTCACTTCAGGTACTGTAGAGCTTGATGGCGAAGATGTACTTGAAATGGAAGTGGACGAGCGTGCTCAAGCTGGTTTATTCCTAGCAATGCAATATCCATCAGAAATTGCTGGTGTAACAAATGCTGATTTCTTACGTTCGGCGATTAATGCACGTCGTGAAGAAGGCGATGAAATTTCATTAATGAAATTTATTCGTGAATTAGATAAAAATATGGATTTCCTAGAAATGCATGAAGATATGGCTCAACGTTATTTAAATGAAGGTTTCTCTGGCGGTGAGAAAAAACGTAATGAGATTCTTCAATTAATGATGATTAAACCAACATTTGCCATTTTAGACGAAATTGACTCTGGACTTGATATTGATGCATTAAAAGTAGTATCAAAAGGCATTAACGCAATGCGCGGTGAAGGCTTTGGCTGCTTAATGATCACACACTATCAACGTCTATTAAACTACATTACTCCAGATCATGTACACGTAATGATGCAAGGACGTGTTGTAAAATCTGGTGGTGCAGAGCTTGCACAACGCTTAGAAGCAGAAGGCTATGATTGGATTAAAAAAGAATTAGGTATCGAAGAAGAAGCAGAAGAACAAGAAGCATAAGAAGGAGGACGAACTAGCATGACAGTGGAACTTAACTTGCCTGTAACAGTACAGGACGTGCGCTCGTTCTCAGAAGCAAATGGTGAACCAACTTGGTTTACAGAACTTCGCGCGGCAGCACTAGACAAAGTAACTGGTTTAGATTTGCCAAAACCAGATAGAACGAATATTACAAAATGGGATTTCATGGAATTCCCGCAATTGGCGGTTCATAGTGAGGCATTCTCTTCATTGGATGCTCTACCTGAAGAAGCAAAAGGGTTAATTGACCTTGAATCACAAGAAAACCTATATATCCAACGTAATAATACACCAGCGTACATTAAGACATCGCAAGAACTTATTGATAAAGGTGTTATTTTTACTGATATTTTCACAGCAGTCCGTGAACATGGTGAACTTGTTCAAAAATACTTTATGACAGAAGCTGTTAAAGTGGAGGAGCATAAGTTAACAGCACTTCATACAGCGCTTGTTAATGGTGGTGTGTTTGTATACGTACCAAAGAATGTAATCATTGAGCAACCACTTCAAGTTGTTTTCCTAAACGACAATGCAGAAGCTTCATTATACAACCACGTTTTAGTAGTAGCGGAAGCTAATTCTGCTGTAACTTATGTAGAAACATATATTTCAACAATTGAAGAGGCAAAAGGTCAAGCAAATATTATTGCTGAAGTCGTTGTCCAAGATAATGCACAAGTAACATATGGTGCAGTAGATGTACTTGCAAAAGGCTTTACGACATACGTAAATCGTCGTGCACGATTAGCACGTGATGCAAAAGTTGACTGGGCTCTTGGTTTGATGAATGACTCAGATACAATCTCTGAAAACATTACACATTTAATTGGTGACGGTTCTCATGCAGATACAAAAACAGTAGTAGTTGGTCGTGGAGAACAAAAACTTAACTTCACTACGGAGGTTCGTCACTGGGGTAAAAACTCTAACGGGCATATCTTAAAGCATGGTGTAATGAAAGATGCAGCTCAATCAATCTTTAACGGTATTGGCTATATCGAGCATGGTGCGACAAAAGCAGATGCACAACAAGAATCACGTGTATTAATGCTGTCAGAAAAAGCTCGTGGGGATGCAAACCCAATTTTATTAATTGATGAAGATGATGTAACAGCAGGACACGCAGCGTCTGTTGGTCGAGTAGATCCATTACAGCTTTATTATTTAATGAGCCGTGGTATCTCAAAAGCAGAGGCAGAGCGCCTTGTTATCCATGGATTCCTTGCGCCAGTTGTTACGCAATTACCAATTGAGGGCGTTCAAAAGCAACTGACGGAGGTTATTGAAAGGAAAGTTCGCTAATGATGAATAAAGACATTAAAAGCTATTTCCCAATTTTAAATCAGGATGTCAACGGTCATAGACTTGTTTATCTTGATAGTGCTGCAACGTCTCAAAAACCTGTTCAAGTGATTGAAGCTATTAAAGCATATTATGAATTTGATAATTCTAATGTTCACCGTGGCGTGCATACATTAGGAAATCGTGCAACAGATAAATATGAAGGTGCACGTGAAAAAGTTCGTAAGTTTATCAATGCACAATCAACGCAGGAAATTATATTTACACGTGGCACAACAACGGCTTTAAATACGGTGGCGTCAAGTTATGGGCGTGCTAATGTCGTGGAGGGTGATGAAATTGTTATTACCCATATGGAGCATCACTCCAATATTATTCCTTGGCAACAGCTGGCTAAAGAGAAAAATGCAACATTGAAATACATTGAGCTAGAAGCGGATGGTACTATTAGTCTGGAAAAAGTTCGTGCAACAGTCACACCTAAAACAAAAATCGTTTCCGTATCTATGGCGTCAAACGTCCTTGGAACAATAAATCCAATTAAAGAAATTGCTCAAATTGCACATGCTAATGGTGCGGTTATGGTAGCCGATGGTGCACAAGCTGCCCCACATATGAAAATCAATGTGCAAGATTTGGATGTGGATTTCCTCGGATTCTCAGGGCATAAAATGTGCGGACCAACTGGAATAGGTGTACTATATGGTAAAAAGGAACACCTTGAAAAGATGGAGCCAATTGAGTTTGGTGGCGAAATGATTGATTTTGTCGGGCTTTATGATTCAACGTGGAAGGAATTACCGTGGAAATTTGAAGGTGGAACGCCTATTATTGCAGGTGCAATAGGTTTAGGTGCCGCTATTGATTTCTTAACTGACATTGGGCTAGATAATATTGCAGCACATGAGCATAAGCTTGTAGGCTACGCAATGGATCAGCTTGAGACAATTGACGGTTTGAAAATTTTCGGCCCACGTGATCCAATGAAGCGTTGTGGATTGGTGACATTTAACTTAGATGATGTACATCCACATGATGTTGCAACGGTGCTTGACATGAATGGGATTGCTGTTCGTGCAGGACATCATTGTGCACAGCCACTAATGAAATGTCTTCAGCAAGTAGCAACAGCGCGTGCAAGCTTCTATCTGTACAATACAGAGGAGGATATTGACCGTTTAGTTGCAGGGTTACGTTCTGCGAAGGAGTATTTTGGAGATGTCTTTTAATAATTTAGATCAACTATATCGTTCGGTCATTATGGATCACTATAAAAATCCTCGTAATAAAGGATCTTTAGAAGAGGATGCTGTAACGATTGATATGAACAATCCAACATGTGGCGACCGCATTCACTTAACATTAAAAGTGACTGACGGTATCGTAGAGGATGCAAAATTTGACGGCGAAGGCTGCTCTATTTCCATGTCCTCTGCATCGATGATGACACAGCTCATCAAAGGGAAAAAGGTTGAAGAAGCAATAGAGCTTTCAGATATTTTTTCTAAGATGATGATGGGGGAAGAGTATAGCGATAAATACGACCTTGAGGATGTAGAAGCACTGCAAGGTGTTTCACAATTTCCTGCACGAATTAAATGTGCGACATTAGCTTGGAAAGCAATGGAAAAAGGCGTGAAATAAATCTTACATCCTTGTTGCTTGGATGAAAGCGACATGGCTTTCATCCAAGACAAGGGTTGAATACCTGGAGAAAATACATCTCAGTGAACGGAGGAGAAACGATGGCTAAAAAAATGCCTGATATCGGCGATTACAAATACGGATTCCATGACAAGGACGTATCAATTTTCCGTTCAAAACGTGGTTTAACTGAAGAAATCGTCCGTGAAATTTCAAATATGAAACAAGAGCCAGAGTGGATGCTTGAGTACCGCTTAAAAGCACTTGAAACATTTTATACAAAACCAATGCCACAATGGGGTGGCGATCTTGGAGATTTAGATTTTGATGAAATTACGTACTACGTAAAACCATCAGAAGCTACACAACGATCATGGGATGAAGTACCTGATGAAATCAAAGCTACATTTGATAAATTAGGTATTCCAGAAGCAGAACAAAAATATCTTGCTGGTGTATCAGCACAATATGAGTCTGAGGTAGTTTATCACAACATGAAAAAAGACCTTGAAGATCTTGGTATTGTGTTCAAAGATACTGACTCAGCTTTACGTGAAAACGAAGATATTTTCAAACAATATTGGGGCAAAGTAATTCCTTACACGGACAATAAATTTGCTGCATTAAACTCAGCTGTATGGTCAGGTGGATCATTTATCTATGTACCACCAGGTGTAAAAGTAGAAACACCATTACAAGCTTACTTCCGTATTAACTCTGAAAACATGGGTCAATTCGAACGTACATTAATTATCGTGGACGAGGGTGCACACGTACATTATGTTGAAGGTTGTACAGCACCTGTTTATACAACAAACTCTTTACACTCTGCAGTTGTAGAAATTGTTGTACGTAAAGATGCTTATTGCCGTTATACAACGATTCAAAACTGGGCGAATAACGTTTACAATCTTGTAACGAAACGTACAGTTGTTGAAGAAAACGGTACAATGGAATGGATTGATGGTAACATCGGTTCTAAGTTAACAATGAAATACCCAGCATGTATCCTGAAAGGTGAAGGTGCTCGTGGTATGACATTATCCATTGCATTAGCAGGTAAAGGACAGCACCAACATGCTGGCGCAAAAATGATCCATATGGCACCAAACACATCTTCAACAATCGTATCGAAATCGATTGCTAAACAAGGTGGTAAGGTAACTTATATGGGACAAGTTCGTTTTGGTCCTAAAGCTAGTGGTGCACGTGCGAACATCGAATGTGACACACTGATCATGGACAATCAATCGACTTCTGATACAATTCCGTACAACGAGATCTTAAATGATAATGTTTCTTTAGAGCATGAAGCAAAAGTTTCAAAAGTATCTGAAGAGCAATTATTCTACTTAATGTCTCGCGGAATTTCTGAAGAAGAAGCGACAGAAATGATTGTAATGGGCTTCATCGAGCCATTCACAAAAGAACTACCAATGGAATACGCAGTAGAAATGAACCGTCTGATTAAATTCGAGATGGAAGGTTCTATCGGGTAATTAACTTACCACCCCTAGTCACAGTAAAACTTGTGACTAGGGGTTTTTTTATGATCTGATATATCAGATCGAAAATGGATTTTTGTAATATATTAAAATAATACTGGATTTTTGGATGAATACATACTAAAATGATAATGAGAATCAATATCAATTGAAAAGTAGGAGCTGATAAAATAATTTCATGTTCAATGCTTCAACATGCCAGATGACATAGCTGTTTGTCATAACGATAACAATTTAAAGGAGATTATTGTCAATGAAAAAGAAGTTTCTATTTATTAGTGTCATCGCATTATTTATGCTGATCCTAGCAGCATGTGGTGAGAAAAAGGCTACGGAAGAGGAAACATCCACAGATACGCCAAAAGAAGAAGCAACGCAAACAAAAGATGAATCTACAAATGAAGATGGTACGAGAACAATTGAATATCTTGGTGAAAGCTATGAAGTACCAGAAAAGGTCGAAAGAATTGTTGTAACAGGTGCTATGGAAGCGATGGAGGATATGGTTGTTCTTGATGTTCATCCAGTAGGAGCTATTGCTATTGGTGGCAAATTCCCTGAGCTATATGCTTCTGTAACAGACAAAGCAGAATCAATTGGTGAGAAAATCAAACCAAATTTTGAAAAAATATTAGAATTAGATCCTGATGTCATTTTAGGTTCAACAAAGTTCCCAGAAGAAGTACAAAGTAAATTAGAGAAAATCGCTCCTACTATTTTAGTGTCACATATATCGACGAACTGGGAGTCTAATTTAAACTTATTAGCTGAATTAACAGGTAAGCAAGCAGATGCAGAGAAAATCTTAGCTACATATAAGGCAGATATTGAAGCTGCTAAAACGACGTTAACTGAGAAACTACAAGATAAAAAAGTAGCTGCTGTTCGTATTCGTGGTGGACAGGCTTATGTTTATCCAAAAGAAGTATTTTTAAATGCTGTTCTTTATGGAGAACTCGGTTTAGCAGTGCCTGATGAAGTTGCGAAAGCAAAAGCACAAGAAGCCATTTCTGTGGAACAACTGGCAGATATGAACCCTGATTATTTATTTGTACAGTTTTCAACAGATGAAAATGCGGATGCACCAAATGCTTTAGAAGACTTTAAAAACAATCCAATCATCCAAAATATTAATGCCTTTAAAAATGACCAAGTGTTTGTCAATGTACTTGATCCATTAATGGAAGGTGGCCCAGCTTATAGCCGAATTAAGTTTTTAGAGGCTATCCAACAAAATCTTGTGAAATAATAGGTAGCCCAATTAAGTAGCATGAGTTCAAGGGTATATGGACTCATGCTTTTTCTTTTGCATATAAGAGACAAACCTTCATTTTGAATGTACAAAAGAATGCGATATTTTTTACATGATGTTTATTTCTAGTATCATACTGTGTGCTATGATTATGTACATAGAGGAGGGTGTCACATGATTGTAGTTGGATTAACTGGTTGGGGCGATCACCCTTCACTTTCTAGTGGAGTGACTACCTCAAAAGATAAATTATTTGATTATACAGGTCATTTTTTAACGGTCGAAGTCGATACGTCTTTTTACGCCATCCCGTCCAAGGAGCATGTTCGTAAATGGTGTGAGGATACACCCGAAAATTTTCGTTTTGTTGTAAAGGCGTACCAAGGTATGACTGGCCATTTGCGTGGTGATATACCTTTTGAAACAAAAAATGATATGTTCAATGCTTTTATCGAATGTGCGAATGAATTTAAACGTTATGGAAAGCTAGCGATGGTATTAGCACAATTTCCACCGTGGTTTGATTGCCAGGCAAAAAATGTACAATATTTATTGTATATACGGCAGCAGCTCAAGGATTTTGAAGTAGCTATTGAGTTTCGAAATCAAACATGGTATGCAGAAAATGTCGTACAGCAGACGATGGATTTTTTACGTGAACATCAATTTATTCATACGATTTGTGATGAACCACAGGCTGGTGTAGGTTCAGTCCCCTTCTATCCTGTAGTGACGGCGAGTAAAGCACTTATCCGTATCCATGGGCGCAATATCCATGGGTGGCGCAACACAGGGAATGCTGAAAATTGGCGTAAAGTTCGCTTTTTATATGATTATAATAAAGAAGAATTACAACAGCTTGGGCATAGCATGCAAAAGCTTGAAAAAGAGGTCAATGAACTCTTCGTATTATTTAATAATAATTCAGGTAATCATGCAGCGAAAAATGCAAAGGAGCTACAAGACATGTTGAATATTAAAGATGTTGGACTAGCGCCTAAACAATTAAACATGTTTGAAGGGGAACTATAATGGAATTTATTTTATTAGTTATCATTGCACTATTGGCGGGTCTAATTGGCTCATTGGTTGGGCTAGGTGGTGGTATCGTTTTAGTACCAGCAACCTTATATATTGGTTTAAATCTAGGAATGATTCCAGATATTACGCCTCAAAAAGTAGTGGGTTTATCAGTTGTTATGATGATCTTTACAGGGCTAGCCTCCACATTAAGCTATATGAAATCCAAAACGGTGGATTATAAAAGTGGCTTTATATTTTTTCTTGGAAGTATTCCAGGAACGATTCTTGGAGCTTGGGTCAATAAAGGATTAGACTTACCATCCTTCAATTTATATTTTGGTATTCTGCTTATTATTTTATCAATCATTTTGCTTGTCCGTGACAAGTTGAAGCCAGTAAAATGGTTTGTGAAAAATGGTACGCAACAAGAATTTACAGACTCTGAGGGCAATACCTTTATATATGGCTATCCTATTTGGTTTGCCTTTATATTAACATTTGGTATTGGCTTTGCTTCTGGGCTGTTCGGCATTGGTGGTGGCTCGATGATTGTACCAGCAATGATTATTTTGTTTTTATTTCCACCACATGTCGCAGTGGCAACATCGATGTTTATGGTGTTTTTAACGTCCATTGTAAATTCCTCAAGCCATATTTACTTCGGACATGTGCCGTGGCTCTATACAATCCCTGTTATTCCAGGGGCCTATATTGGGGCAAAATTGGGGGCGGCATTAAATAAAAGAATTAAATCAGATACGCTTGTACTCGCCCTAAGGATTATTTTATTATTATTAGGAATTCGTTCCATTATAGAAGGCATATTAGCTTAATTTGAAATGAGGTGGCTTTAATGCTTGAAAAAATCCATATTTTTCACACAAATGATTTGCATAGTCATTTTAAGTATTGGCCACGTATGCAAAGCTATGTGAAAGAGATGCGTAACAATCTAGCGGCAATAGGGGAAACAAGCTATTTATTTGATGTTGGAGATCACTTAGACCGTTCTAATATTTATACAGAGGCGACGGTTGGGAGAGGCAATGTACAATTACTTAATGAGGCAGGTTATGATGTAGTGACAATCGGTAACAACGAAGGCATTACATTGTCACATGAAGAGCTCTTCCATTTATATGATGATGCCAATTTTGAAGTTGTGGTGGCGAATGTCTATGCCTCTCAAGGGGAAAAGCCATCTTGGATGAAGCCCTATGTTATTTTAACAACAGAAACAGGTACAAAAATAGGTGTAATTGCTGCTACAGCCATGTTTGAAGTGTATTATCAAGAATTAAATTGGCATATGGACGATGCCCGCAGTACATTGCTACGTCTAGCACATCAACTACGTAAAGAGGTTGACATTGTTGTGTGCTTGTCACATTTAGGCATTACAGAGGATGAGCTCTTAGCGGAAGAATGTCCCGAAATTGATGTGATATTCGGGTCCCATACACATCATGTCTTGCCAACTGGCAAACATATCAATGGTGTTTTACTGACAGGTGGAGGGAAATTTGGCCAATATACAGGTCATCTTGTCATAGAATATGATAAAAAAATGAGGAAAATTGTTGAAAAAGAGGATACTTTAATTCATAATAAGGATTTGCCAATTGTTAATAATGAACAGAAAATGGTACAGTTTTGGGAGGATGAAGGTAACAGAATACTGGATACACCAGTCTTTACAACAAATAAATCCTATAACAAGGAATGGTTCCATTACTCACAGCTATCAGATTTATTTGCACATGCCATTTTGGAAAAAAGCGGTGCCGACTGTGCATTGTTCAATGCAGGTATCTTTTTAGATGGTTTACCGAAGGGCACTGTAACTGCGCTAGATTTGCATCGAATTTTTCCACATCCTATTAATTTATGTACAATTGAATTATCCGTTGCAGAAATGAAAGAAATTTATATGCAATCCAAAAATGAAGAGTGGCCCTATATCGAATTAAAAGGTTTAGGGTTTAGAGGCGTTATTTTTGGGAAAATGTTGACATACGGATTTTCAATGAATGACAATCGCCAATTATTGATTAATGGCAAGCTAGCGGATCACGATCATATTTATAAACTTGTGACGTTAGATTTATTTACATTTGGTTATTTTTATCCAAGCTTTAAATATGCGAAGAAACAATATATTTTACCTGAATTTTTACGAAACATTATGATAGATTATGGTCAAAGATTCTTTAAACAATAGAGAGAGTTTAAAGAATGGATTGGGGAAGAAATCATGCGATTAATTTCAATCGATGTATTAAAAGAAGGAATGGTATTAGGTAGAACCATTTGGAATGAGGCAGGTCATCCACTTTTAAAGAAAGATGTTGTTATTAATGACCGGATTATTCAACGACTTCAACAGTTAAATATGCATTATCTATATATTAACGATGATATTTCTGAAGGTATAGAAGTAGAAGAGACCGTTCCACCTGCTATGCGAAATAAAGTGATTACAACTATAA
Organism: Lysinibacillus sp. FSL W7-1291; assembly: GCF_038593415.1. NCBI lineage: Bacteria > Bacillati > Bacillota > Bacilli > Caryophanales > Bacillaceae > Lysinibacillus > Lysinibacillus sp. FSL W7-1291. The sequence continues at coordinate 3,563,212 of NZ_CP151994.1, read as the reverse complement.
AGGATTCATTCCAATCCATTGATGGTTGTAATCCCGTAAATGCCTCTTATATATTAGATCAGCAATCAAAGACAATTGTCTCAATTGTAGATGAACTACTTTCTGCAGTAACTGGAAATGATGAAATTTTAACTATTTTAACAGATGCTTATTTATTTGATGAATATTTATATCAACACTCCTTCCAAGTGACCTTGTACTCCATTGCGATTGCCAAAGAGCTTGGTTATTCGGCTGAGGATTTACGCTTAATCGGTATTGGTGCTTTACTGCATGATGTTGGTAAACTCATGGTACCTAAAGATATATTAACAAAGCCTGATCGTCTCACTAATGATGAGTTTGAAACAATGAAAATGCATGCTCGTTATGGTTTTGATTTATTGCGCAATCTACATTCTATCTCATTACTTGTGGCACATTGTGCTTTTCAGCATCATGAGCGAATTGACGGAAGCGGCTATCCAAGAGGGCTTGTTGATTTTGAAATTCATCCTTTTGCCAAGATTATTGGCGTGGCAGATGTTTTTGACGCAGTTACAACCAATCGTGTTTACCGTGAAAAGATGCTACCTTCACAAGGGTTAGCAATTGTTGAAGCAGGCTCTGGTACTCTTTATGATGCTCGTGTTGTAAAAGCGTTAAAAAGGGCAGTGGTCCACTATCCAAATGGCGTTATTTTAAAATTATCGGATGGACGACGCGGTATTGTATCCAGACAAAATACATTGGATGCAGCATTACCGTGGATTCGTATTTTTGAAGAGCAAAATCAATTGCTCGCAGCTACATATGAAATCAATTTAGTGGATTATCCTAGTGTTTCAATTGAAAGTGTTGAGACCGATTACGTGGCTTCCGCAAAAGTAGAATAAATTGCTCCCCCTGTTCATACGTTATGGAACAGGAGGAGATTTTTTTGTTTTTCCCTCGAAAAAGGATGAAATTACGCTCATATAATCAAAGGGGAATACGTCTTAATCGATTAACAATTTTAATTGTAAGTACGGTTATTTGCCTTATATTATTTATTTATTATTTAAACGAACGGCTCATGCCAACCTATTTGCAGTATGCCGAGGTACAAACCACTAAGATTGCGTCATACGTTGTGAGCAAAGCCATTAATTCACGTACCTCAAATGTATTAGATGTCAATGATATCATTCAAGATATTCCTCCCGGTACATCTGAAATGATGACGACTAAGTTTAATACAGAAATTATTAATCGTGTTCGAGCAGAGACATTAGAGCTTGTTAAAATGTATTTAGAGCAAGCTGAACAAGGAGAATTATCGCATTTACCTGAATTAGATAATGTTGAATATGATATTAACAGAATTCAGGAAGGTGATGGTATTGTCTTCTTTGTACCTCTTGGTCAAGCGGCCAATATACCTTTGCTCGGAAATTTAGGGCCAAAGATTCCGATACGCTTCCACGTGATTGGAAATGTTCATAGCAATGTGACGTCCTCCATTCAGGAATTTGGGATCAACAGTGCTTATGTGGAGGTAGGTATTCATTTAGAAGTCAATGTACAGATTATTGTCCCGTTCGCTAGTAAATCTTCAACCGTTGCACAAGATATCCCTGTAGCAATGGGCTTAACGAGAGGTCCTGTTCCAAACATTTATACAAATAGTAGTGATGCACCGCAACCCTCCATCGAAATACCTGTCCCTTATAAGTAGAAATGTTATTGTGATAGTTGTTGGAGCTCCTTTAATATGTTACATTGACAACAGTGAAGATAGTTAATATTAAAAAATGCATATTTTTGATAGGGGCGATATTCGTATGACATCTTGTAAACCTACAAGTAAAGAAGAACATGTAAGAAAACCAGACTGGCTAAAAATAAAACTAAACACGAACGACGAATATAAAGGGCTTAAAAAGCTGATGCGTGAGAAAAATCTGCATACAGTATGTGAAGAAGCTCGCTGTCCAAATATCCATGAATGCTGGGGAGAAAGACGTACTGCTACCATGATGATTCTTGGTTCCGTTTGTACACGTGCTTGTCGTTTCTGTGCAGTCAAAACAGGGTTACCCAATGAACTAGATTTGGCTGAACCAGAGCGCGTTGCAGATTCAGTAGCAATTATGAACTTAAAGCACGTTGTAATCACAATGGTAGCGCGTGACGATTTAAAGGATGGCGGTGCGCAAGTATTAGCCGAAACAGTTCGTGCTATTCGCCGTAAAAGTCCTTTCACATCTGTTGAGGTGCTGCCATCAGATTTAGGTGGTATAAAAGAAAACCTTCAACTGCTAATGGATTCGAAACCAGATATTTTAAACCATAATATTGAAACGGTACGCCGTTTAACACCAAGAGTACGTGCTCGTGCAAAATACGAACGCTCATTAGAGTTCCTTCGCTTGGCTAAAGAGATGCAGCCAGAAATTCCAACGAAATCATCGTTAATGATTGGCTTAGGCGAAACACACGAAGAAATTTTAGAAGTAATGGACGATTTACGTGCGAATAATGTAGATATTATGACAATCGGTCAATATTTACAGCCAACGAAAAAGCATTTACCAGTTAAAAAATATTATTCACCAATTGAATTTGGTAAACTGCGTAAGATTGCCATGGAAAAAGGCTTTAAACATTGTGAAGCAGGCCCACTTGTACGTAGTAGTTATCATGCAGATGAACAAGTAAATGCTGCAACAAAAGAACGTCAATTACAAGCAGAACTCTAAACGTCAAGGCTGAACGAAAAGGGTGGTGTCACTTTGATCATAATTGAAGGATTAGAATATGAACTAATAAAGGATTATCGAGAAGCCTTTCAGGAGGAAGTTTTTCAGGAAAGGTATTCAGATATTTTAGCCAGATACGATTATATTGTAGGGGATTGGGGCTATAATCAATTACGTTTAAAGGGTTTTTTTGATGATAAAAATCAAAAGTCAACTTTTGATACGAAAATAAGTACGCTTCAAGACTATCTATATGAGTATTGTAATTTTGGCTGTGCTTATTTTGTGTTACGTAAAACGGGCAAAGTCATGAAACAGCCTGAAGTGTTGGATACAAGTGTGGTAACAAAGCCAACAGACCAAGAACCTTTAGCGGAATAAAAAAGATAAGAGAAACCTGATGTGATAGGCATCAGGTTTTTTCTTGTGTCCTTGTTTTCTTTTGCAGTAATGGGGGAAAACTAAAGCACAAAACAGCTTATTAAAGGTGTGTTGCATATGAAAAGAGCCGTATTTTTAGATCGCGATGGTGTCATCAATGAGGTACTAACGAGTCGTGTGAAATTTGTCAATAAGCCTAAGGATTTATACTTTTTACCACAGGTGCCTGAGGCGATCAAGAAGTTAAATAAACATTTTGATTATGTGTTTGTTGTGACAAATCAAGGTGGTGTCGGTTTAGGTTTCATGAAGGAAACGAACTTACAGAAAATACATGAGCATATGGTGAAGGAGCTCAAGAAAAAAGGCGCCACTATCCATGAGGTCGTTTATTGTCCACATAAGCCTAGGTCGGGCTGTGCTTGCCGAAAGCCCAATAGTAAATTAATTGTGGATTTAGCGAGGAAATATAACATTGATGTATCTAAATCCTATATGGTTGGTGATACGGACACGGATATAATTGCAGGCAAACAAGCAGGAACAAAGGGTGTATTTTTAGGAGACCAAGATCCATTAGCAGATGCCGTTTTCCCAGATTTAATAAGTGCTGCACATTGGATTATTGAGGATTCAACGACTTAATTAGTGTGAAAAAAAGAAGTATAAAACATTAAAAAAAGGATAATTTATGAGTGGAGGTGATGATATTGGCAAAGAACAAGCGCGATAAAAAGCCATTAGATCGTGAGGAATACGGATATGGTTTTGATATAAGTGTAGATGATTTAGCGGTTATTGGTCAAAATCAGCAAGCAAAAAAACAAAATGATGAAGAAAACAAAGACAATAAGCCCCATAATAAAAATAATCCATCTACTTTAAATAAATAACAATACGTAAAAAGATTTCGCAATCGCCTACAGGGTAACGCGGAATTTTTTTATGCCCTATAAAAAAACACCCAATAAAAAGGGTGTTAGTTCAATAATTCACGTAAATATTCTCGTAATTCTATCGTTTCTTCCTCTGTGCGATTGTACACATGTTCTAAGTAACCAGGTTCTTCTATATCATCAGGGCCGATGATAGCAAAGCGACCAAATTGAATATCCATGACAAGCACTTTTCCAAAGAAGCGGCCTGATTGTAAAATAGCTAAATCATAACGTAGCTTTTTCCCAGCAAAACTAACAAAGCGTGTTTTTGTATCTTCTACATCATCATATAAAAAAAAACGTTCCATCTTTTAATCTCCTTCCAGTCCTATAGTTATGGTACTATAGAAGAGAAAAGACTATCAACTTTTAATGATTTGAATGGGGGCTTTCCTTGTGTATTTTGTAGATCGTAATAAAATCACAAAAAATTTACAGTACTTAGATGGGCTATTAACTATTTTGGAGACAGAGGATAATGATAACTGGCTTCAAAATGATATAAAGAAATTAGCTATCGAGCGAATTGGACACAACATTATGGAGTCAATGATGGATGTAGGCAATTTAATGATTGACGGTTTCATTATGCGTGATCCAGGAAGCTACGAGGATATCATCGATATTTTAGTCGATGAAAAAGTTGTAGCTGCTGAAATGGAAGCACCATATAAAGCAGTTGTTGGCTTGCGTAAAATGCTTGTACGCGAGTTTATAGATGTAGATATCCCAGAGGTTATTCAGGTACTAACAGCCAATTTAGAGGCTTTAAAGCAATTCTCGCCAGCAGTCCACCATTATTTAACAAATGAATTAGGGCCAGTTTCAGCTTTTTTACCAGAGGACCATCAATGAAACAATATAAAGCCTATTGCTTTGATTTAGATGGCACTGTCTATCGCGGGAAGGAAGGAATTCCTTCAGCGGTTGCGTTTATTCATCGTTTACAGCAAGCAGGAATTGAGCCATTTTATGTAACGAATAATTCTTCGAAGACGCGAGAACAACTGCAGGAAGCTTTAATGTCTATTGGTGTAAACGCACCATTAGAGCATATTTATTCAAGTGCATTGGTAACAGCAAAATATGTGGCACTTCATTTCGCAGGCAAAAAAGTAGCCATGATGGGCACAGATGGAATACGTCAGGCATTACTCAATGAAAATATTGAACCTGTTGAAGATGAGCCGGAAGTATTTGTTATGGGTATTGATCGTACGCTTGATTATATGGCACTTGCTAGAGCAACGATTTTTGTCCAAAAAGGGGCAACCTTTATTGCGACTAATCAAGATATTAAATTCCCGACAGAGTACGGCTTTTTACCAGGCAATGGTTCTTTTGCTCGCTTAGTAGGAGAGGTTGCAGATGTTGAACCAATCTATATTGGTAAACCATCACCAGCCATGCTGGAAGTAATCGCTACAGAACATGGAATTGCTAAAGAAGACATGGTGATGATCGGTGATAACTATGACACGGACATTATGTGTGGTATTCATTTTGGCTGTGACACCATTCATGTGAATACAGGTGTTACTCCTACAAAGGTTGTACTAGAAAAAGAATGTCAACCTACATATGTAGTGGATGTATTAAAATAATAAAAGGATGTTTATGCTGATTTTTAGCATAACATCCTTTTTATTTGTTCAAATTTATTTCATATAGGCATTTTAGAAAACTACCATAATGGATTTTCTTCAATAAATTGATAAATGGCTTTCGTTAATGCATCAGGAGAATCGGCTTCTACTAATTCACCATTTACAATTGCATAAAAAGATTCCGAGCACTTTGTACAATAACTGAGGCAGCCATATTCCAAAACGTCGATGTTTGGATCGCGTTCGAGTACTTCATAAGTTGCTTGAGAGCCATTTGCTAAATTACTTATACAAAATTCAACCATTGGATTCATTCATGTCACCTCACCAAAGTAATGCTACTCGGTTTTACGATTTTCGTCAATTATTTATGTTTAAGGTAAAAGAAACGTTTTTTGATAAAAGATAAAGGGAATTCGTTATTAATAGCTCTAAAATCAATCGAAATGAACAAGTTCTCATTTATTATGTGAAATCTTTCACAAAATTTCATTCTGATATTGTGAAACTTCTCACAATCGGTTATACTCGTTTGTGGATACTTTGTGAACAATTATTAAAAGAGATATAAAAGGAGACTATTATGGGTAAATTAGTACTTTTAGGTGGCGGCTACGGCAATATGCGTGTCATGCTTCGTCTATTAAATAGCTTACCATTAGACAGAGAGGTAGTTATAGTAGATAGAGCCCCTTTCCATAGTTTAAAAACAGAATTTTATGCATTGGCGGCAGGGACTGCAACAGATAAAGAAATTCGTGTAAGCTTCCCAGAGCATGAACGTTTAACGGCTGTATATGGAGAAGTCGTTGAAATTAATCGTGCAGAAAAAGTAGTCCTTTTAGAAGACGGGCAACGTATTGAATATGATGATTTAGTCATTGGGCTTGGCTGTGAAGATAAATATCATGGTGTACCAGGTGCGGAAGAGCACACATATAGCATTCAAACGATGGGACAATCGCGCGCAACATTCCAAGCACTTTGTGGTTTACCTGCTGGGTCTACAGTGGGAATTGTAGGGGCTGGCTTGAGTGGAATTGAGCTTGCAAGTGAGCTACGTGAAAGTCGATCAGATTTAAAAATAAAGTTATTTGACCGTGGTCAACGTATTCTTAAGGATTTTCCAGAAAAACTAAGTAAGTATGTAAAGGATTGGTTTGTTAAGCATAATGTTGATGTTATAGCCAACTCCAATATTACAAAAGTAGAACCAGGTAAAATTTTCAATCACGAAGATGAAATTTTACTCGATGCTGTCGTTTGGACTGCAGGTGTACAGCCTGTCAAAATCGTTCGTGATATGGATGTTGAGAAAGATAAACATGACCGTCCACTTGTCACTCAGTATTTTAATGTACTTGATGATGAACATGTCTATATTGTAGGGGATTGTGCTTCATCAGATTTACCTCCAACAGCACAGTTAGCTGAGGAACAAGCGGAGCAAATCGTAAAAGTACTTCGTATGCGTTGGAAAGGTGAACATTTACCAGAGAAGATGCCGGACATTAAATTAAAAGGCTTCATGGGGGCTCTTGGTAAAAAACAAGGCTTTGTGTACTTAGCTGATACAACAGTCACTGGACGTATCGCGCGCTTAATGAAATCAGGATTATTATGGTATTACAAACGTCAAAATGATTAATTAGCTACTGTCTTTCATAGAGAGAAAAGGGATTGCTCTAACATCATGTTGAAGCAATCCCTTAGCTTTGTTTAAACAGTTTCGTCTGGAACAAAGCCTAAATTTTCAAGTGCTGTAAATACAGGCTTTAATTGCACATAGCCTTCACCAACAACTTCATTATTTATGAGGACAAGAGGGTAAAAAAACTCATCTTCTTGAATACGTTTGGCATACTCTTGGTCGCGATCATTCTCAATTGGACCTTCAATATCAATATAGCGAATATCGTAGGTTTGATCTGGGTACTTACGGTCGATGGCTGCTTGAAGCCACTCATATGTATCTTTTGAAGATGGAGCATTGACACAGCTAGCACAGATAACAGCTGTTCCATAAATTTCAATCATCGGTTTTGTTGATGGCATAGTATTTTCTCTCCTTGTGATTCAATATTGGATTTTTTCTGTTGCTAACATTATAATCATTATAAGGAAAGGAGTCGAGATAAATGGCAGAAGCAACAATTAACGACCAAGTACAAGAGGTATTAGATAAATTACGTCCATTCTTACTACGTGACGGTGGAGACTGTGAATTAGTAGATGTTGAGGATGGCGTTGTTAAATTACGTTTATTAGGTGCATGTGGCAGTTGCCCAAGTTCTACGATTACATTAAAAGCTGGTATTGAACGTGCTTTACTAGAAGAAGTACCAGGTATTGTGGAAGTAGAGCAAGTATTCTAAGCTATCATAAAAAGTTCTAGCTGTCAGCACAGCTAGAACTTTTTTCAGCTATACATGGCGTGCATGTTCTTTCTCTTCACGTATAATGGCCCATTGCTCTTTCGCCATATCCACAATTTTTGCTTCGCCCCCAGCACTTTGTTTTTCAATGACTCTTGAAAAGAAACGTGTGGCATTTTCAATATCTCCAATGCGTCTGGATAATTCAGCAATCATATACATGATGCGGACAGCTGACATTTGTGTTGAACTATAATCCTCAGTTGAGTAAGATTCCATATAATAATCACGTGCTAATTTCAAAAAACGTTCCTCTTGTCCGCTATTGTTCAAAGAACGATAAAGCCAAGCAAGACGTAAAGTTAATCCGGCAATCGCTACATTTTTTTCTTTTTTAATTGTCCCACAAAGAAAAGCTAACTTATAGGCTTGAATCGCTTGAAATACGGTGCGTTCACCCTTGAAATCATGGTGCACCCATTTTTCCGTAATGTGTGTACGAATTTCATCTTGAATACCTGGTGCAAAATATTTTGTAAAGTCTTCTGTAAAGGAGAAGCCGCAATGCTCGCAAACAAAGACGTTGTAATAAAGAGCATTGACATCATCTGCATAGATCGGTTGAAAATCTGTTTCGGTATGGTCTACTTTAATAAATTTAGAGCGTACCTTTAATGTCGGAAAATCTTTTTTGCAATTCAAACATTGAATTTTTTTTTCGTAATATGGTGAAATCTCCATATATATTCCCCCCTACAAAGAAGTCGTTGTAACTATTATACCAATAGAGTTTTTATTAACATGAATAAAAAATACTAAAAATGTGAAAAATATTAGAATTATGACTAAAAATCGACTTGAAGCTGAATGTTTGTCATACAATGGTCAAAATTGATATGATAATACGTAAGAAGGAAGGTGATTGGGATGACAAGTACAAAAAAAGTAATTGAAGTTACACAAGCTGCTGGCTTTCATATTAATGAAATGATGGAGCATAATGAAGAACAAGGTTCTTTTTTACGTGTAGTGGTGAACGGTGGCGGCTGTAGCGGACTATCCTATGGCATGCACTTTGATCAAGAGAAAAAAGAGGATGACTTTGAAGATGTACAGCATGGTTTAACAATTCTTGTTTCCCGTGAAGATGCGCCGATTTTGATGGGAACAAAAATTGACTATAAACAATCGCTAATGGGCGGTGGCTTCACAATTGATAATCCAAATGCTATTGCATCATGTGGCTGTGGTACTTCATTTAAAACAGCTAAACGTGAAGGTACACCTGAGGTTTGTGAATAAAAACTTGTATCAGGAAGTTGATAGATAAGTGTACACAATCCTTAAAATAAGAACACAACCCTAAAATAGCGGTTTAGGGTTATAGATACCAAGCCTTTTTGATTTGTATGTTGGGATAACAACAAATTGAAGAGGCTTTTACTATGGTTTGCAAACATAAAAATTTAAAACGAAAGCCCCGTTTATATAATGAAACAGGGCATTCTAATAATCTAAAATTTATAATACCAAAAAATCGCTATTTCATTTGCTGTTGGAAAGTTTGCATAAAGCATTGTATCCACTGCACCTATTATAAAGTGATTTTTGGCATAAAAATGACAAGCTGAAACATTGATATCCTGTGTTTCAAGAGTGAGACCACAAAAGCTCTTTTCTTTTGCCCACTCAATTGCTTTATTTAGTAAGGCAGTACCAACACCCTTTTTTCTATAATCCTTTGCAACAGCAATATCTTCAATAAGTGCATATCCATTCCAATTAGAGCACATCTTAATCTGCCCAACACAGTTGTTTTCAATATAATAAAAAAATACAGCTTTCTCGACTTCCTCTATGTAACGAAGGTCCATTTCATTATCATCATATTTCTTGAAGTAAGGCTCAGCAAATATTTCCTCTGTGAATGTCCAAATGTTATTTGCATATGTCGGTACAATCCTTCCTGAAACCATAAAACCGTCGTTTGTTTTATTAAAATCCCTTAGATTATCTTGAGTCATTTTAATAATCATTTTCATCTCCCTTTCTCCATTGAGGTAGGATTTCTACCTATCTTAAGCCAAACTAACATCTACCTTCTTTAATGGAATTCCCGATAGCAGGAAATTGGAATTTACATGTTTACATTGGTGAGACCCTCTTTAATGAAATAATAGTTAATGTACAATCAGTTCTAAGAAAAGCGCTTCTTTCATTGATAATGAAAGAAGTCTTTTTCATGGGCTAATCAGATTTTTCACGCTCAATAAACTTTGCCTCATTTAAAATAGCTAGCTGGTAAATGGCCCTTTTTTCATCGAGACCAAATTGTCCGTTTTCCTCGATAACAAATTGTTCATTGTTTGTTGTTTGAAAGTAATACGTTCCTACAGAGCCTATTTCATATTCGTAGATAACCTCATTTATATCTTGCCATTTATAAATAATTTGTTTGTGATAATGTTGAAAAACGATTTGATCCTTTTGTATGGCGCTATAGCTTAAAAAAGAATAATAACCTAATACGAAGCTGCTTAAGATGATTGCAGAAGAAATGGCGTAAATATATGGATTTCTTTTTAATCCGAGGACAATCAAAGCTAATACTATCAATCCGATGGCTATTAAAAGCATAATAAAGTTGCTAGGAGGTGTAATCAGTACGACATTATCCCTATTAAAATAAAATGTATGCGATATAGTTAAGGGCATAAAAAAGGCAAGAAAAGGAGTTAATATTGCTAACATAAGTGCTGTTATAAAGTACTTTGCTCGCACTGAGAGTGCATTTAACATAAGGTCTCCTCCTAAATCAAACTTCCTTGTTATTGAAAGTGTAACATATTTACAAATAAGGTATGTATACGCATTTTTATAGTATATAAAGATTGGTCTTAAAATTCTGAATAAAAGCTTCATTCCATTGAAAGCAAGCAGGTATAATAGTTAGATAGAGGTGAAGGTTATGAAAAAAGATCGAGGAAAAATATGGTTGGGTGTATCAGGTGTTACGGTCAATGAGCTTGGACAATGGTTAGTTGTGAAAAAGGCTTATAGCGGCTTGAAAGGACGTTGGTCATTGCCAGCAGGGTTTGTCAACGCAGGTGAAACAGTGGATGAGGCGGTCATTCGTGAAATCAAAGAAGAAACAGGAATTGATTGCAGTGTATCAGGCTTAATTGGATTTAGAACGGGTGTCATCCGTGATGACATTAGTGATAATATGGCGATTTTTTATTGTCATATGCTAGATGAGCAGCAACAGGTATGCATTCAGGAAAAAGAAATACTAGAAGCCAAATGGTTGTATCCTCATGAGCTAGCACAGGATGAAACAACCTCGGTTATGTTAAAAGAAATGGCATCCAATCAATTCGAAAAACATCAATTAGAAGCGATAGAGGGGATTAATCCTGGCGATATTTTTGGTTATACCTCTTATCGACTGTTCTTTAAAAAATGATATGACTTCAGGAGGAAGGCTATGATGGAGTTATTTTTATTTATGCTGGAGCGAGTCGGTTTGATCATTGTGTTTGCCTTTTTAATGTCCAGATGGAGACTTTTTCGAGAGAAGCTGTTTCAGGAGCAAGGAAAGAAGGAGAAAATATGGCTTATCATTATCTTTAGTAGCTTATGTATTATTAGTAGCTATACAGGTATTAAAATTGAAAGCGGTACGATTCATCCTTTAAATCAGATGATACATAGTACGATCAATGCTGAGGAGGCTATTGCTAATACGAGGTTAATCGGCGTAGCCATTGCAGGTATTTTTGGTGGGCCCCTTGTAGGTGTTTGTGTAGGGATTATTGCAGGTGTTCACCGAATTACACTTGGGGGCTTTACAGCGATAGCCTGTGGTGTTTCGACGATTCTTGCTGGCTTTATGACAGGTGGATTAAGCAAACGTTTCAAAATACGTCAAACTTTTTCCTATAAGAAAGCTGTCATTATTGGAATCTGTGCGGAAACGATTCAGATGATTGTCATTTTAGTAGTCGCGAAGCCATTCGAGCAAGCTTTGCAGTTAGTATCGTTAATTGCGCTGCCAATGATTTTGATGAATGCCTTTGGGATATTTTTATTTTTCATGATTATTAAAACATTTATTGATGAGGAAGAACGGACAAAAGCTTTACAAACACATCAAGCTTTTTCGATTGCCCAACAAACGATTGAGCATTTTCGTAAGGGTTTGAATGAAGAATCATGCCAAACGGTTGCTGAAATTATTAAAAGGGAAATAAAAGTAGAGGCGGTCGCTATTACTGATAAAAAGGGCATATTGGCACATGTCGGTGTTGGTGAGGATCATCATTTAATTCATCGTGAAATTATGACAGCTCTAACGAAACGTGTATTAAAGGAAGGCGAAATTTTAATGGCTACTTCGGCAAAGGAGATTCAATGTCCACATGATGGTTGCCCATTAAGCGCTGCCATTGTTCTGCCTTTAATGGTACAGCAGCGCACTGTTGGAAGCTTAAAGCTCTATTTCACGAAAGCAGAATCTTTAACAGGAGTGAAGAAGGAGCTTGCGGAGGGCTTAAGTAGACTATTCTCCTCACAGCTCGAATATGCTGAAATTGAACAACAGCGAAAGTTATTAAAAGACGCTGAAATTAAAGCATTACAGGCACAAGTTCATCCTCATTTCTTCTTTAATAGTCTGAACACGATTTCGAGCTTGATCCGAACAGATGCAGATGCGGCAAGAGCACTATTGATCAAACTAAGCACATTTTTTAGAAGCAATTTGCAAGGCGCACGGCAAATGCTCATTCCATTAAAAAATGAAATTGATCATGTTGAGGCTTATTTATCCATTGAGCAAACAAGATTTCCTAATCGTTACGAAGTCGAATTTATGATGGATGAAACACTCTTTGATGTGCAAATTCCTCCATTTACATTACAGCCTCTTGTTGAAAATGCTATTTATCATGCCTTTAAAAACCGCAAGGAAGGCAAGATTTTTGTCAAAGTACAACGAGTGAACGATAAGCTAGTACTAGTAACGGAAGATAATGGCTGTGGTATGAGAAAAGAACAGGTGAAACAGCTCGGTAAACATATTATGCAATCGGAGCAAGGAACAGGAACGGCGTTATGGAATATTTACCAACGCATTCATGAAATTTACGGCACAGAGGCAGATTTTCATATAGCGAGTACATTGGATGTAGGAACGAAAATAATGATTCAACTGCCGCTAAAGGCGACTAGATGGGAGTAGAAAAGATTGAATGTATATATTGTGGATGATGAACCGTTGGCACGCGCTGAGTTGAGGTATTTATTAGAGCAAACAGCGTTAGTAAATGTTTGTGGCGAATCTGAAAATCTAGAGGACTTTTGCAAACAGTATGAACAGATAGATTGTGTATTTTTAGATATTGAGTTAGGAATGAAGAATGGACTCGATTTAGCTAAGCAACTACTGTTAGATGCACAAAGACCCGAAATTATTTTTGCTACAGCCTATGATGAATATGCATTACAGGCATTTGAGGTCAGTGCCTTTGATTATATTTTGAAACCATTTGAGGCACAAAGAGTACAAGCTACTGTGGAAAAGCTATTAGCTAAAAAAAGAGCTGCCCAGGTAAAAACAATGGAAGAAATAAAGTTTTCACAGTTGGACAAGCTCGATAAATTAACGGTTTATGTAAACGATCGAATTTTATTAATGAAAATACAGGATATTTTATATTGTACATCTGAGGACAGTAAAACGGTGGTTGTGACAGAGCAAGGGAGATTTTTCGCTTCGGAGTCATTGGCAGCGTTAGAGAAGAAGCTGGCTTTAAAAGGTTTTGTGCGTGTCCATCGTGCGTTCATTGTTAATTTAGAGCATATTGTGGAACTAGAGCCTTGGAGTAGTTCTAAATATAATTTAATATTGCACAACAGACATTCAATTCCGGTTAGTAGGCTGTATATGAAGGATGTACGGAAAATTTTTGACCTATCAAAATAGTTGCATTTCAATAGAAGAATACGACATTTCAACTTTGATTTCTGACATTTCAGTTAATTTCATGAATATGGGGGACATTCCTTTGCTATGATGTGAAAAAAGTAAAAGGGGTGTTTGCATGAATGCGATTACAATTGTGATAGGATCTATTTGTGTTTTGGTGATTAGCTATCGTTTGTATGGCATATTCTTTACAAAAAAGGTACTCAAAATAAAAGATGATACGCCCACGCCAGCGCATGCTTTGGAAGATGGTAAGGACTATGTTCCGACGAATAAATGGGTAACCTTTGGGCATCATTTTGCAGCGATTGCCGCCGCAGGACCATTGGTTGGACCGATTTTAGCTGCACAGTTCGGGTATTTACCTGGACTTCTATGGTTATTAATAGGAGCGGTAATTGGTGGGGCTGTCCATGATGCTGTTGTGTTATTTGCTTCCATGCGTCATGGAGGGAAATCCTTATCAGAAGTGATGAAGGAGGAGCTTGGTCCTATTGCTGGCTTCTGTACAGGCCTTGCGATGCTATTTATTATTACGATTACTATGGCAGGTCTTTCAATGGTGGTGTTAGGAGCTTTAGAACGTAATCCATGGGGAACGTTTGCGGTAGGGATTACTATTCCAATCGCGATACTAGTAGGGATTGCTTATCGAAAAACAGGCAATTTAATTTTAACATCCACAGTAGGCTTTATTTTATTGATGATTGGCGTATTTATCGGGCCACTTATTCAAGGTACAGCATTTGGTGAATTTTTAACGTTTGACCGTGATACATTAGCTATTATCTTACCGATTTATGCCTTTTTAGCCGCTGCTTTGCCTGTATGGCTATTACTAGCCCCACGTGATTATTTAAGTAGTTTCATGAAGATTGGTGTATTTATTGCATTAATTATTGGCGTTTTCTTTGTCAATCCTGCTATTCAGTTCCCGCCGTTAACAGAATTTATTCATGGCGGTGGCCCAGTAATTGCAGGTCCTGTATGGCCATTTGTGTCTATTACGATTGCCTGCGGAGCTATTTCAGGCTTCCATGCTTTTGTAGGCTCAGGAACGACGCCTAAAATGATTGATCGTTGGGAAGATATTCGTATTGTTGGCTTTGGCGCAATGTTAGTAGAGTCATTAGTAGGCGTGATGGCCTTGATTGCAGCTACAGCCCTTCATCCAGCAGACTATTTTGCGATTAATTCAGCACCAGCTGTATTTGCCACATTAGGGATGGAGCCTGTTCATTTACAAGCCTTGTCTCAAAGCATTGGCATGGATTTAGAGGGACGAACAGGAGGCGCTGTAACCTTGGCTGTTGGAATGACAGATATCTTTACAGGCATTCCTTGGTTCGCAGAGTTATCTTCTTATTTCTATCAATTTGTAATAATGTTTGAGGCTGTCTTTATTCTAACAGCTATTGACGCAGGAACGAGAGTAGCTCGCTATTTGATTCAAGACTTTGGTGGCAATGTTTATAAACCATTGAAGCGTACCAATTGGGTACCGGGTACAATTTTTGCCAGTGCACTCGCCTGCTTTATGTGGGGCTATTTATTGTATTCGGGGGATATTAGCTCCATTTGGGTATTATTTGGTGTATCCAATCAACTGATGGCAGCTATTGGTTTAGTATGTGGAGTGACGATGGTATTGAAGGTGGCAGATAAGCGAGTTTATGCGTTAACATGCTTTATTCCATTGGCTTATTTATACGTCACTGTCAATGTTGCAGGCTATTGGATGATTAAAAATGTGTATTGGAATCCAGCAGCTGCAGGCTTCAATATGTTAAATGGCATCTTATCCGTTATTATGCTGATGCTCGGTTTATTAATCGTCATCACAGCCTTTAAAAAATGGGCACAGCTTTGGAAATCACCGAAGTTCTTGCTAGCTCAAACAGCTTCATAAAGAAACAGTAAAACTATTGAAGATTAGAAGCCCTATCTTCAATAGTTTTTTGATGATAAAAGCGGGAAAATACCCGCGATGAAGGAGGGAATACTCGCGGAAGACAGGGAAATACTCTCGATAGGAGGAGGAATACTCGCGGAAGACAAAGAAATACTCTTGTTAAGAGAAAGAATACCTGCAAAAATCCGCGATAACTGAAAGATTAACTAAATATGTCGAACAAGCGAAAACAAGGATATGTTCATTGAAAGCGTTGTCGTAATCATGTAAACTAATGAGAGGAAAACGGAGGTTATACATACATGGATGGTCCAGTTTCATTAGTACAGTTAATCATTTCAATATTGTTATTTTTCGTCATGTTCTTTGGTATCGGATTTTTGTTAAATATGCTGTTACGTATGACATGGTTAATGTCGATTGTGTATCCAATCGTTGTCATCTTTATTGTAGATGAAGTAAGCTTCTTAGATTATATTTTTAAGCCAGGTTCTGCATTCCCAGCACTAATCGATAAATTACAGGCGCTACAGTTTGTAGATATTGCTATTTTATCAGGTGGATTTGCGGGTTCCATTGTGGCAGGTATCGTGATGATTTATTTACGAAAAAGTGGATATCGAATGTTCTAACTTGCTGAGTATTCTTCTTTCAATCGAAGGAAGAATACTTTTTTTATACAAAAAAACACAACCTCCCTCTAGAGGATGTGTTTTTATTGCTTATAATATGAAAAACTCGTAGGTTATGATGGCGATAAAAATACCTGTGAGAGCCCCAAAAAATACTTCGCTTCGTTTATGACCTAATAATGTTTTTAATTCCTCCATTTTCTCCTGCCCATCCATCTGAGGCCATTTTTTTAAATCATGGAGCAATGTTTGGAAGTCCTTGCGCAGCTGATTTAATATAGCGGCATGCTGTCCTGCTTGGTAACGAACACCACTGGCATCGTACATCACAATAATGGAAAACATAGCGGCTACTGCAAAAATAGGGGATTCCAACCCCGTCTCATAAGCAATCGAGGTTGCCAGTCCAGTGACTGAGGCAGAGTGAGAGCTAGGCATACCACCCGTCGAGGTAAACAGGCTCCAATTCACTTGTCTAGTCATTAAAAAATGGATGGGGATTTTGACAAACTGTGCAAAGAGAACGGCAAAGAGGGCAATTAGTAATGGGGTATTTTGAAGTAAACTCAATTCATCACAACCTTTGCAAATAATTGCTTTTATTATAACATTCATTATTTTCTAAAAGAAGATACAGGCAAATATTACGTACTTTTCAGAAACTTCGTTATAATAGTATATGGAATGGAGGAATTTACATGCATATTGTAAAAGAAGCAAAAACATTTGAAACGATTTCTACAGAACTATTAGTGGTGGGAGTCACAAAACATCGTGAACAAATGCAGGATTGGACAAGCTTTTCATCTTTTTACGGTGAATCACTTGATACGTGGATTAGTGCTGGGGACGTATCAACAGAATTAAAGAAACTAACGAAATTGCCATTTGTGAAAGACCATGCGAACCTTAAACGTATTTTATTTGTAGGCCTGGACGAGCGTAAAAACTTAACAGAAGGTGATATTCGCGCAGCATTTGGTTTAGTAGGAAAAGAATTAAAAGCTTTAAAGGCAAAAGAGTATTCCATTTGGCTTGAATCATTTACAACAGATTCAATTGCAACTACAGATGTAGCGTTTTTAGCAGGAGAAGGAATTGGACTTGGCTATTATGCTATTCCTCATTACAAAACAACTTCAAACGAAGTAGATAAACGTATTAATGCTGTTCATCTTGTGACAATGTCAGAGGATATAGATGAGGTTGTGGCTAGCTTTGAAGTAGGTGTAATTTATGCGGATGCTGTCAATGAAGCTCGTAGTTTAATTAATCTACCACCAAATCTACTAACAGCAACTGATTTAGCCAATTATGCACAATCACTTGCAGTAGAGTATGATTTTGAAGTAGAGATTTTAGGTAAAGCTCAATTAGAGGAACTAGGTATGGGCGGTATTTTAAGTGTTAACCAAGGCTCATATGAAGAACCACGATTAATTACTTTAAAATATAAAGCGACTGAAGATTTTGAAGATCCAATTGGCCTTGTCGGTAAAGGGGTAACGTATGATACAGGTGGATATTCTTTAAAGCCAAAAGACTCAATGGTCGGTATGAAAGGCGATATGGGCGGCGCAGCAGCTGTGCTTGGAGCGATGAAAATTATCGGTGAATTACGTCCAAATAAAAATGTTGTAGCTGTTATCGGTTCTACAGATAACATGGTATCTGATACAGCATTTAAACCAGATGATGTGATTACTACGTATAGTGGGAAAACGGTTGAAGTCTTAAACACGGATGCAGAAGGACGTTTAGTTCTGGCAGATGCAACTACATATGCTAAACAGCAAGGTGCTACATCACTGATTGATGTTGCTACTTTAACTGGAGGCGTCATTACTGCGCTAGGTATGGATAAAACAGGTGCTCTTGCGAATGATGATGCATTTTTCGCAGCATTTATGGAAGCTGCAAATGAGACAGATGAATTTGTTTGGCGTATGCCTTTAACAGAGAATGATAAAAAACGAATTCGTAAATCAGATGTAGCTGATTTAAACAACTCTCCAGGTCGTGATGGTCATATGATTTTCGGTGGAGGCTTTGTAGGCGAATTTGTTGGCGATACGCCATGGATTCATTTAGATATTGCTGGCACATCTGATGCAGTGGCTATACATGATTTAGGGCCTAAAGGCGGTACTGGGGTTATGGTACGTACGCTTGCGAATTTTGTTCAACGTTTAGGGGAAGAAAAGTAAGAGAGAATGGCAATCAGCGGGAATTTGTTCTCGCTGATTTTTTGTGATTTAAGCACTAATCCCGATAGAATAGGCATTCTACATATGATAGATGTATCTTCCTTCATACGATAGAGTAAAAAGGGAGGTAGCATATGCGCAATTTCGGAGGTTACCCAGGAGGAGGATTTGGAGGCTTTATTTGGCCATTTGGTGCACCGTTTTTCGGTGGTTTTTTAGGAAGTTTCCTTGGCTCTCAATTTAATCAATATCCTTATAATCCATATTATCCAAACTATCGACCATATCAGCCAGGTCCATATTTTCGACCAGGTCCACGGTATCGCAGACCTTGGTAAGCACATAAAACGATCAACCAGTTGCCCTATAATCGGCAACTGGTTTTTGTTGTGTGCTTTGAAAACCCCCTGCTATGCAGGGGGTTCCGGAAAGCTTTTAGCTATGGACAATAAAAAAACTCCAAACGTACAATAAAGTCAGGTCTAGTCAACCGACTTCGTACGAAAGGAGCCACCATAAATGGATAACAAAAGTTTAGCACATACAACGTGGAATTGTAAGTATCATATCGTCTTTGCGCCAAAGTATAGAAGGCAGATTATTTATAGTCAAATTAAAGCAGATGTTGGAAGAATATTGCGCCAATTATGTGAAAGAAAAGATGTAGAAATCATAGAGGCAACAGCCTGTCCTGACCACATTCATATGTTGGTAAGTATTCCACCGAAATTGAGTGTATCTGCGTTCATGGGTTATTTAAAAGGGAAGAGTAGTCTAATGATTTTCGACCGACATGCGAATTTAAAGTATAAATACGGTAATCGTCAATTCTGGTGTCGAGGATACTATGTGGACACAGTCGGCCGAAATAAGAAAAAGATACAAGAGTATATAAAAAATCAATTACAAGAAGATATCCTGCAAGATCAAATGACGATGAAAGAATTCATTGACCCATTCACAGGAGAAGAAATCAAGAGAAAGAAAAAATAAGTAAGCCGCTTTAGCGGTTTGTGTGAAAACGGAGTGCGGTTGGCAGACCATTCAGAATGTCTTTAGACATGGGCCAGTACCCCAGCGTTTCACGCGCAGAGCAAACCACCAGTTATACTGGTGGTTCTGATTTGTGCCTTACGAAGTAGCAAATTGGGTGTTGACAGAATATACTAAATTATTTATTATTCTTATTATATTACTAAGAATTAAATAGGTGGCTGACTAGCAAACTAGAGGCTTTTATTGTTCATAGGCATTGTTGTGCCTAAGGATAATATTGGCCTCTTTTATTATCTTGATTCAATAAGTGTTTTTTGAACCACCAGGTACAGAAGACTCCCTCCACTATAAATAGAGGATAGAAGGAGTGAAACGGAATGGGGAAAGTTTATATCGTAGGTGCAGGTCCTGGAGACGTTGACCTCATTACGGTCAAAGGATTACGTTGTATTGAATGTGCTGACATTATTTTATATGACAGACTCATTAATAAAGAGCTATTGGATTATGCCAAGCAAGACGTTAAATTGATTTTTTGTGGGAAATTGCCACAACAGCATGCAATGATTCAAGAGCAGATCAACCAGACTCTTGTCAGTTATGCACAGCAAGGGTATGTCGTAACAAGATTAAAAGGAGGAGATCCGTTTGTCTTTGGTAGAGGGGCTGAGGAAGCTGAGGTACTAGCTAAGCATCAGATTCCATTTGAAATTGTACCTGGCATTACTTCAGGTATAGCAGCGCCAGCGTATGCAGGCATTCCTGTTACACATCGGGCATTAGGTTCAAGTTTTGCCATGGTTACGGGGCATATGCAGGATGGGAAAGAAGATGCGATACGTTGGGAAAGTCTTGCGAAGGGAATTGACACGATTGCCATTTATATGGGGGTTGGTAATCTGCCATACATTCGTCAGCAATTACTCAAATATGGCCGTGATGAAAATACGCCTGTGGCTGTTATTCATTGGGGCACATTAGCCACAAAGCAACAAACCGTTACGGGTACTTTAGCTACAATTGAAGAAATTGTGTGTACGGAAACTATTCAAAACCCTAGCATCATATTAGTAGGGAAAGTTGTGACACTAAGAGAAACAATTCAATGGTTTGAGCATAACACGCCACAGCCAGTCCAAATAACGAGGTAAGGATGTGGAATGATGCAAGCAATTTTATATATTGCACACGGCAGCCGAGTCAAGGCAGGCGTAGAGCAGGCCGTAATGTTTCTTCAACGCGTGCAGCAGGAAATTCATGTATCCATTCAAGAAATCTGCTTTTTGGAGCTTGCAACACCGACCATTGCTGAAGGAATTGAGAGCTGTATTCGAAAAGGTGCAACAGCGATTGCAGTGATGCCCATTCTACTACTAGCTGCCCAACACGCCAAACAAGATATTCCGAAAGAAGTGGCAAAAGCTCAAAAGCAATATCCATCTGTAAAGTTTACTTATGGTGAGCCTCTTGGAATCCATGAACGATTAATTGACTCATTACAAGCTAGGATAATAGAAAAACAGCAACCTAAGTTTGACGCAAGTGTTTTACTTATAGGGCGTGGGAGTAGTGATTCAGCCGTCAAAAGAGATCTAGCAAAAATTGCAGCAAAGTTACGTACTAAATATCACTATAAAGTTGTTGATACATGCTTTTTATATGGGATGGGACCGACTTTTGAAGACTGGCTCCAACAAGAAAAAGGGAAGCAACGGCAAGTCTTTATTGTACCGTATTTATTATTTACAGGTATTTTAAGGCAAAGTATTGCCAAGCGAATACAGAGTTTTGACAGTCAAGATATCGTGCTTTGTGAAAGCCTAGGCTATGATGACAATGTGAAAAAGGTGTTAGTGGAACGTATTGATGAATTATTACATTTTAAAGAGGAAGGTGTTTCGTAATGGTAGATAAAAGAGCTGAAAACGTAAATCTAGCATTAGAGAATGTCCGCCAAATGTTAAATACTGTGAACCACGGATCAATTACATTAATTGTACAAAATGCGTACGTGGTTCAAATCGAAAAAAAGGAAAAGATCAGGCTTCGATAATCTAAAAAAATGAAATGATGATGATTCGTGAGGTGGCAAAGATTGAAATTGCAAGTAATAAACAGTCCATTTAATGAAGAGCAGGTGAAGTTATTAAATGAGCTTCTTCCTAAATTAACAACCGAACAAAAAATTTGGCTTAACGGTTATTTAAGTGCACCACTAGCAACATTGGAGGCAAATGAGGAACAGCCAACACCAGCAGCCCAACCCATTACCCAAACAATGACCATTTTATATGGCTCTCAAACAGGCAATAGTCAAGGGTTAGCTGAAAAATATGCAGCCGCTTTAAAAGCTCAACATGTGGAGGTTACTATCTCATCATTAGGAAAATTTAAAGCAACTAATTTAAAAAAGATAACAAATCTTTTACTGATTGTTAGTACACATGGGGAAGGTGATCCACCAGATCAAGCGATACAATTCTATGAGTTTTTGCACAGTAAGCGCGCACCTAAGCTAGAGCATCTACAGTATTCGGTCCTTGCTTTAGGGGATAGCTCCTATGAATTTTTCTGTAAAACGGGGAAGGATTTCGATGAGCAATTCGCCAAATTAGGTGCAACAAGAATGGTTCCCCGAACTGATTGTGATGTGGATTATGACGACGCAGCTGCACAATGGTTCTCAGCAGTTCAACAAAAATTTCTGCAGCAAGCAACTGCTGTAGGGTCTACTTCAACATCAAACGAAGACACGCAACTACTAGAAGAATCTACATATTCAAGAAAAAATCCATTTTACGCTGAAGTACTTGAAAATCTGAATTTAAATGGTCGTGGCTCGAATAAAGAGACACGTCATCTTGAATTATCAATTGAGGGAGCTCATTTTCATTTTGAACCTGGAGATAGCATTGGCATTCTGCCAGAGAATGATGAGCAATTAGTCCATACATTGCTGGCAGCCCTTCAATTCAATCCAGAAACGGAAGTGACTGTTTTTGAGGAAACGGTAGCATTGAGGGATGCGTTACAGAAAAAATTAGAGATTACGGTGTTATCTAGGCCTTTACTCGAAAAAATAGGTGCTTATACAGAGCATCAACAATTTTTAAAGCTATTTGAGGAACCGAATGCTTGGAAGGGCTATGCAAAAGGTAGAGATTTACTTGATGTGGTAAAGGATTTTGCACCATTTACATGGAGTGCTCAGCAATTTGTAGAGATGCTACGTAAAATTCCAGCACGACTTTATTCCATCGCTAGTAGCCAAAAGGCCAATAACGAAGAAGTTCATTTAACCATTGGAAAGGTTAGCTACGAGACAGCTGGGAGAAAACGTTTGGGTGTTTGTTCTGGCAGTGTAGCAGAACACGTTCAAATTGGTGATACATTACCAATCTATGTTCATAAAAACCCGAACTTCAGATTACCAGAGAATGAAGATACGCCAATTATTATGATTGGAGCAGGTACAGGAGTTGCCCCGTATCGAGCTTTCCTAGAGGAGCGAGAAGAGTTAGGGATTGAGGGGAAAGCGTGGCTTATTTTTGGCGACCAGCATTTTGTTACGGACTTTCTTTATCAAACGGATTGGCAACGTTGGCTTGCATCGGGCACATTAAGCCAAATGCATGTAGCCTTTTCACGAGATACCGACCAAAAAGTATATGTTCAGCATAAATTACAAGAAAATGCGGCGAGCTTTTATGAATGGCTTGAGCAGGGTGCTGTCATTTATGTGTGTGGTGATAAACAGTCGATGGCAGCTGATGTGGATGCAACCATTCATCACATCATTGAGCAGCAAGGGCAGAAAACACCAGAGGAAGCAAAAATCATTGTGAATGAATTAAAACAGCAGAAACGCTACCAACGTGACGTTTACTAACTGTATTTAGCATGAGTTCTTTAGCAAATGATTCCTATAGTGAGGCTCGTACCTTAGCTAAAAAGCACAGCCCCAGATGGAAGCCAAAACGCCGAGGTGTAAAGGATTAAAGGAGCGATCAAGAATGACAGAAAAGATAGTTTTACCTCCACAGCCTGGAGAACCAAGTGATGTAGAGCGCATTAAGACTGACAGTAATTACCTACGTGGTACGCTCGAACGTACCATGAATGATCCATTAAGCTCTGGTATTCCAGAGGATGATAATCGTCTTATGAAATTCCATGGTAGTTATTTACAGGATGATCGAGATCTGCGCAATGAACGTCAACGCCAAAAGCTGGAGCCTGCTTATCAATTTATGGTGCGTGTACGAACACCAGGTGGCGCAGCTACACCAGCACAGTGGCTAGTCATGGATGAAATGGCTAGAACGTATGGTAATGGCTCTTTAAAGTTAACAACACGTCAAGCATTTCAAGTACATGGTATTTTAAAATGGAATGTCAAAAAATATATGCAGGAAATCAATGAGGTACTATTGGACTCTCTGGCAGCTTGTGGAGATGTAAACCGCAATGTGATGTGTAATGTGAATCCAAACCAATCGGCATTGCATGAAGAGGTTTACAACTGGTCTGCCAAACTAAGTGAGCATTTATTACCTCGAACACGGGCTTACCATGAATTGTGGTTGGATGGGGAAAAGGTGGTAGATAGTCAGGATGAAGAAATTGAACCGATTTACGGAGCACAATATTTGCCTCGTAAATTTAAAATAGGGATTGCGATTCCACCAAGTAATGACGTGGATGTTTTTTCACAAGATATTGGACTTATTGCCATCGTTGAAAAAAATCAGCTTATTGGCTTTAATGTAGCTGTTGGTGGAGGAATGGGCATGACCCATGGTGACCATGAAACCTATCCACAGCTTGCTCGTTTAATTGGCTTTATTACGCCAGATAAATTATTGGAAACAGCAGAGAAAATTATTACGATACAGCGTGATTATGGGAATCGTTCTGTGCGCAAAAATGCACGTTTTAAATACACGATCGATGCAAGAGGGCTTGCCTGGTTCCAAGAAGAATTAACACGTCGGCTAGGCTGGGAAATTCAGCAGGCTCGTCCCTATACATTTGAGCGTACTGGTGATGAATTTGGCTGGATTAAAGGGGCAGATGGTCATTGGCATTACACGTTATTTATTCAAAATGGTCGTATAAAAGACTTTGAAGATTATCAGCTGTTAACAGGATTACGCGAAATAGCTAAAGTACACACAGGTGATTTTCGCCTAACACCGAACCAAAATTTAATGATTAGCAATGTGACCCCACAAAAAAAGAAAAAAATTAATACGATTATTGAACAATACAAACTAACAGATGGTGCGCATTATTCTGCCTTACGTCGCAATTCCATTGCCTGTGTTTCTTTACCAACCTGTGGTTTAGCAATGGCGGAAGCAGAACGCTATTTACCTTCGCTCATTACGAAGCTTGATGCCATTATCGATGAGGCAGGATTAAATGAAACAGAAATTGTTATACGTATGTCTGGCTGTCCAAACGGCTGTTCACGTGCAGCTATGGCTGAAATCGGCTTTATCGGTAAAGGACCAGGGAAATATAATATGTATTTAGGGGCAAGTTTTACAGGCAACCGATTGAATAAAATCTATCGTGAAAATATTGGCGAAGAAGAGATATTAGCAGAGCTTCGACCAATTCTTCTGCATTTTGCGAAGGAGCGTTTAGAGGGGGAGCATTTTGGTGACTTTGTTATTCGTGCTGGATATGTGACAGCTGTTAATGATGGGAGAGAATTTCACTAATGATTAAAGCCATGTAGCAAATTGTTTTGCTACATGGCTTGTTGTTGAAAAAAGGTGATGTCAATAGCAAAAAAAGAACCTAGCAAGGCGAGAGGTTGATTTCCGTTCCGCCAGCGTCCTTTCCAGGGGGCGTCCGATGAGCCGCTTCACTCACTTACGTTCGCTCCAGGGTCTCAGCTGTGACGCTATGAACTGACCCCAAAAATTTGAACTTTTAAGAAACTCTTCGAAACTCAACTGGACTTTTTCCGTTGAGTTTTATTTTTATCCGTTCATGATTGTAGTAGTGGATATAGTCTACTAACGCTTTTTTGAATGCTTCGTAGTTCTTAAACGTTGTTGCGTATAGAAATTCTGATTTCATAATGCCAAAAAAGCTTTCTATCACGGCATTATCTAAACAATTTCCTTTCCGTGACATACTTTGCTTGATTTCATGTGTTGCCAATAACGCTTTAAAACGTGGTATTTGATATAACCATCCTTGATCAGAATGGACGATTAAGCCATTCTTTTTCGATAACTTTGTATACGTAAACGCCTTCTTAAAAGACTGTTGAACTAACTCAAAATTAGGTGATTTTGATACCTCATACCCAACGATTTCTCGATTGAATAAATCTAATACAGCGGATATATAGATTTTTTGACCGTTTATTTTAAACTCCGTTACATCGGTTACCCATTTCTGATTGGGTGCAGTGGCTTCAAAATCACGTTGGATGACATTCTCTGCGACATAGCCGACTGTCCCTTTATACGAACGGTATTTTTTAGGGCGTACCGTCCCTTTTAAGCCCAATTCTTGCATCAATCGTTGGACTGTTTTATGGTTGATGAAAAACCCTTCATTTCGGAGGGCTAAACAAATACGACGATAGCCATAACGCCCCTTATGGTAATGAAAAAGCGTCTGAATTCGTTCTTTGATCGCCTGATATTTATCTGGTTTTACCCATTTTTGGAGATGATAATAATACGTACTTTTCTTAAGTTTCGCGACTTTTAATAGAGCTTGAAGAGGAAAATCCAACCTTAGCTCATAGACAGCTCTTACTTTTTCTTGGATTTGAAGGCATCCTTTTCTTGAACTAAGGCTTTCAACTTTTTTAAATAGGCATTTTCCATCCGTAAATACTCAATTTCCGCTTTTAACTCATCCGTTGTTTTTCCATTTAAATCGGACGAAGGTGGTTGTTTTTTTGGCATTGATTGGCGCTCCTTTTCTACTTGATAGAGCACCTCACCAGCCGTTGACATCCATTGTTTTTTCCATCTCCGAATGGTTTCACGGGAAGGAATATTAAACTTCGCAGCGGTCTGAAGGAGCGAATCGCCCGTCTCTATCAGGTGTTGAATTACTTTTATTTTAAAAGAATCTTCGTAATTCGTGAACCCTTGAGGACGAATAATTCCTTCGATGCCATGATAGCGATATAATTCAATCCATAATCGAATGTACTGTCGATCCCTCTGTAATCGATTGGCAATCTGATACGTACTTTCTTTTTCTTCAAAGTAAGCTAGAACTGCGGCTAATTTTTGTTCATCAGAAATCACTACCTGCACCCCCTATAGTAGATTTTTAAGTCCAATATTTTGGGTGCAGCTCACTAAATCCCCTAGGAGTGACGCTGGCTCCACTTCAATCAACCATGTGATAAAAGTGTTTTTTCCTTATCTTTCATACGAGCCGTAGTGAACAAAATAGCCCATTATTTGTAGAGAAAGGATAACCTCTTATTTTCAATGTAGAGAAGTGATGAGTGACAACATCCCTCCATAAAGAGTAGTGAATACCTTCACTTTAGTTGAAAGCCTTTGCTAACAAGAAACATTTTTATGGATTGGAGCGGAGGAAGCGGCTCGGCTCTCGCCCACAGGAAAGCAAGTAGTCTGCAATGGAAATCTATTTTCACATTTCACAAAAATACTATTAATGGTTTTGTTTTTTCAACACTAAGCCATGTAGCAAATTGCTTTGCTACATGGCTTTTTAAATGGAGTAATCTTCGGGAATAAATACTTTTAATTGTTTTGGCTTTACAAATACTTGATCGCCAACTTTAAGCTGTAGGTGGAAAAATTGTTCTTTTGATAACTCCGCCTCTAAAAATTCATCAAGATCCTCACGGCGTAGCTCAATTTGGACAATAGGTCCTAGCAAATGAATATGACTGATTTTAACAGGAACTGTCCCTGGAATAATTGTTTTTTCGATATGAATGTCATGAGGGCGTACATAGCCAATTACGTTATCATTCGTATGTGTGAGGGCATCTGGTACATCCAGTGCAACTTCGCCTTGCATGAGCTTACCATTATGTAAGCGACCTTTAAAAAGATTGACATTGCCCAAGAAGTCATAAACAAATGGACTATTTGGATTCGTATACACCTCATCTGGGCTGCCAATTTGTTCGATTTTGCCATTATTCATTACGACAATGCGATCCGCTACATCTAGTGCTTCCTCCTGATCGTGTGTCACAAATATACTGGTAATATGAAATTCATCATGCAACTTTCGTAGCCAGCGACGTAATTCCTTGCGAACTTTTGCATCAAGTGCTCCGAACGGTTCATCCAATAAAAGAACCTTAGGCTCTACAGCAAGGGCTCTTGCCAGTGCTACACGTTGCCGTTGCCCCCCTGAAAGCTGTGTTGGATATCGATTAGCGTAATTTTCGAGTTTGACTAGCTGCAATAATTCCATCACTTTATTTGTTATTTCTTGTTTTGAGGGTCTGCTTTTTCGCGGGCGAACCTTTAGCCCATATGCGACATTATCAAAGACTGTCATATGACGAAAAAGGGCATAATGCTGAAAGACAAAGCCCACATTGCGCTCCTTTGGATGTCGATTGGTTATGGACTGACCATCGAATAAGATATCACCAACATCAGTGGTTTCCAGCCCCGCAATCACACGTAATAAAGAGGTTTTTCCCGAACCAGAAGGGCCGAGCAGTGCTACTAGCTCCCCTGACTGAATATGAACTGATATATCCTCTAATGCTTGAAAAGCACCATATTTTTTGGATACATTTTGAATTTGTATACTCAACGTGACCATCTCCTTTTAACTAGATTTTGATTTCCATGCGATTATATCTTTCACAACTAATGTAAAGATGGCCATAACACTCATTAAGGAGGCAACAGCAAAGGCTGCTGAAAATTGATATTCATTATAGAGAATTTCAATATGAAGTGGCATCGTATTGGTCATGCCACGGATATGACCTGATACAACAGAGACCGCCCCAAATTCCCCGATGGCTCGTGCATTACATAAAATCAAACCATAGAACAATCCCCATTTAATATTAGGCAATGTAACATACCAAAATGTTTTAAAGCCGTTGGCACCAAGTGAAATGGACGCTTCCTCCTCAGATGTGCCCTGTGTTTGCATGAGTGGTATTAACTCACGTGCAACAAAGGGTAAAGTGACGAAAATAGTGGCGAGGACAATGCCAGGCAAGGCAAAAACAATTTTAATATCATGTGCGAACAGCCAATCACCGAAAAGTCCCTGTGAACCAAACAATAAAATAAATACTAGTCCTGCGATAACAGGGGAGACGGCAAATGGTAAATCAACGATGGTAAGTAATAGATTTTTCCCTTTAAAATTAAACTTTGTAAGGGCCCATGCAGCCATTACGCCAAAAAGAGCATTAAGTGGTACAGCAATAGCTACAACCGTTAACGTAAGCTTAATAGCAGCTAACGCATCTGGATGTGTAATAGCAGCAAAATAAACGTCGGCTCCCTTTTGAAAGGCTGTAATAAAAATAGATAGTAAAGGTAGTACGATAAAGAAAGCTAAAAAAGCTAAGGCAATGAACGTTAACGAATAGCGAACAATACGGGGCTCCTGTAATGCAGCAGGCTTTGGGGCTGCTTTATTTTTCTCACTACTAGCCTGCTGAATAAATGTTGATTGTTCCATGTGGTACCTCCTACTGTACAAAACGACGATTGGCTAGCCATTGGATCAAGTTGATGGTGAACAACAGAATAAAGGATGTCACAAGCATGACAACTGCTATTGCGGTAGCACCTGCATAATCATATTGTTCTAGCTTCGTCATAATAATTAACGGTGTAATTTCTGTTTTCATCGGCATATTTCCTGCAATGAAAACAACGGAGCCATATTCACCAAGTGCACGGGCAAAGGCTAATGAAAAGCCAGTTAAAATGGCAGGTAATAGCTCTGGCAGAATGACTTTACTGAAGGTTTGTAAACGATTGGCACCAAGACTTGCCGAAGCTTCCTCGACCTCAGCGCTAATATTTTGTAATACGGGTTGGACTGTACGTACTACAAAAGGTAGCCCGATAAATGTTAACGCGATCATAATACCAAGAGGTGTAAAGGCAATTTTAAAATCAAAAAATTGACCGATCCAGCCATTTGGCGCATAGAGTGATGTTAAAGCAATACCAGCAACAGCAGTAGGCAAGGCAAAGGGTAAATCTACTAGCCCATCAATGATTCGTTTAAATGGAAATTGATAGCGAACGAGAACCCATGCGATAATGGTGCCGAAAAGTACATTTAGTAAGCCCGCAATCAATGCTGTGCTGAAGCTCACTTTATAAGAGGCAACAGCACGAGGCTCTGTAATGATAGCGATAAACTCAGTCCAGCTTAAGGACATGGTATGAATGAAAATCATTGAAAGTGGTAGTAACACTAGTAAACTAACATAGAGCATTGTATAACCAAGAGACAGATGAAAGCCTGGGATTATTCGCCGTGATTTTTTAGGAAGGATTAACTGACTCATCAAAACGCTCCTTATTGTGGTACATATATTTCATCAAAGGTACCACCATCTTTAAAATGGGTAGCTTGTGCTTGTGACCAACCGCCAAAATCATCAATGGACACAAGTTCAAGCTGAGGAAATTGCTCTTTATATTTTGCTAGAATGGTTTCATTACGTGGTCGATAATAGTTTTTTGCCGCAATTTCTTGCCCGATATCACTATATAAATGTTGTAAGTAAGCTTCCGCAACTTCACGTGTCCCTTTTTTATCAACGATTTTGTCAACAACTGCAACTGGTGGCTCTGCCAAAATACTTAATGATGGTGTGATGATTTCAAATTCGTCCTTCCCTAATTCATTTAAAGATAAGTAGGCTTCATTTTCCCATGCAATTAAGACGTCTCCAATCTTTCGTTCTACGAATGTCGTTGTAGCACCACGAGCGCCAGAATCTAATACTTCAACATTGCTATAGAGTGATTTCATAAATTTTTTTATTTTTGTTTCATCATTGTTATATAACTTTCCAGCATAAGCCCAAGCCGCTAAGTAGTTCCAACGTGCACCACCAGATGTTTTGGGGTTGGGTGTAATGACCGACACATCTTCTTTAATTAGATCATCCCAGTCTTGAATGTTTTTTGGATTCCCTTTGCGTACTAAAAACACAATGGTCGATGTATAGGGGGTCGAGTTATAATCAAATTCTGTCTGCCAATCTTTATTCAATAGCTCGCGTGTTTGAGCAATTTCGTCTATATCGTAAGCTAGTGCAAGGGTGACAACGTCAGCTTCGAGACCATCGATCACAGCTCGACCTTGTTTGCCAGATCCACCATGTGATTGATTGATTTTGACATCTTGACCTGTTTCGTCTTTCCATTTTTTTATAAAATCCTTGTTAAATTCATCGTAAAGCTCGCGTGTTGGGTCATAGGAAACATTGAGTAGTTCTACAGACTTCTTTGCTTCCTGACCACTTGCTTTTTCATCAGAATTAGCACTTCCACAGCCAGTTAAACTTAACGTTACTGCAGCTAATAGTGCTAACGTTTGGAGAACATAGCTCCTTTTTTTCATATCATTTCGCTCCTTTTCCATCTAAAGAATGCAAAAAGCCATCCCCCATAATGTTATGACTTCATGGGTAGATGGCCTTCAGATTCTCTGATCAGCAACTTATTATTTATGTCAAAGCTTTAATAATACATTAAACATATATTTCCTATTAGTCAACAAGGAATTAAATAAAAAATTAATTATTTTGAAAATGAATGTAACGGTCACTAGATACCACTCATTCTATGCAGGAAGGAACTGAAAAAATGGGTGGATGAAAAAGATATGTCAAAAAACCTAGTTGACTACTTGGTGTATTTTAGTATATATTTGGTAATAAGAAGAATGATTGTGATACGAGGTAGCAAATACTAGTGAACAATCATTAAATAAAGAGCTGGCTAGTCAAACTAGAGGCGTTTTAACAAAGACCTGTTTTACTGTGTCTTATTGTTAAAACGCCTTTTTTGCTATGAGGGGGATTTGATGTTAACGTACGAAAATTGGCAAGAACCGATTATTGATTTTCAAGTCGATGATCTGTATAAGGGTGCACTGGAAGTTTTACAGTGGGGCTATCGAGAATATGGAGAGGAAATCGTCTATGCATGTAGCTTTGGCATTGAGGGTATTGTCTTAATTGATCTCATTTCAAAGGTAAAGCCAGACGCTACGATTGTTTTTTTGGATACAGATGTCCATTTTAAAGAAACCTATGAAACGATTAATAGAGTCAAAGAAAAATATCCACAACTAAACATTGTCATGAAGAAGCCTATCCTTACATTAGAACAACAAGCCGCTCAATATGGTGATGAGCTTTGGAAGTCCAATCCAAATAAATGCTGTGACATTCGCAAGATAAAACCTTTGCATGAAGCCTTGTCAGGTAACAAGGCTTGGATATCTGGCTTGCGGCGTGAACAATCGCCAACACGTCAACAGACAAACTTTCTAAATAGGGACGATAAATTTAAATCGATTAAAGTTTGTCCACTGATTCATTGGACATGGAAGGATGTCTGGCGCTATGTTTCTAAGCACAATCTGCCATACAACCCATTGCATGATCAAGGCTATCCAAGTATCGGCTGCGAGCATTGTACAAAGCCTGCATTTACGATGGATGATTTACGTTCAGGACGATGGCAAGGTTCTGGTAAAACGGAGTGTGGTTTACATGAATAAAGGAGTTTTGCCATGCTTGAATATTTTGCAATAGCTATTAGTTTATTTTTTGCGATGAATATAGGGGCAAGCGGAGCAGCAGCCTCAATGGGCGTTGCTTACGGTGCAGGTGCTATCAAAAAAGCTTGGCAAGCATTACTTTTTTGTGCAATAGGTGTCTATAGTGGAGCTGTATTAGGCGGAGGAGAGGTTGTCAAAACGATTAGCTCAGGCATTATGCCGCAGGACTATATTACGGTAAAGGTTGTCATCATTATCCTAATTTCGGCGACAAGCTCCTTATTTTTCGCCAATCTTTTAGGTATCCCCTTATCAACGAGCGAAGTAACGGTTGGCGCTGTTGTTGGAGTAGGAATAGCCTATAAAGTATTATTCGTGCGTTCATTGCTAGTTATCATATCATTTTGGATCATTGTACCGCTTGTCGCCTTTGTCATTGCACTTGTCTTTGGAAAATTATTATATAAATTACAAAACAGAGGGCTGCTAAAAGATCGTCCGATTTTAACGGTTCTGCTCGTATTAGCTGGATTTTTCGAAGCCTTTTCAGCTGGCATGAACAATGTCGCCAATGCTGTTGGACCACTTGTTGGTGCAGGGATGATGGATGTTACGATGGGCATTGTCCTAGGTGGGGCATTTGTGGCACTAGGTGCTATGCTACTTGGCAAACGAGTGCTTGAAACCAATGGTAAAAAAATTGTGCGCTTTCAAAAGGCAGAAGGAATCTTAATTTCTAGTACAGGTGCCCTTCTTGTTGGCGTAAGCTCGCTTTTTGGGCTTCCAGTTCCTTTAACACAAGTAACATCTTCATCCATCATCGGTATGGGCATGGCGAAGAATGGAAAACAAATTTTCCATCAGCATATTGTCAAAAAAATCATTCGGATTTGGATTGTATCGCCTATCTTTTCGTTAGCTATTTCGTACTTTTTAGTGCAGCTATTTTTAGAAAAGGACCTCTATGCCATTATTTTGATTGGCACTATTATTGTTGGGACACTAGGTGTCATTAGCCTAATGCGGACGATGCGAGAAGAAGAGCAGTCCATTTATGACGCAGGTGAAGGCATATAAATTGAATCATGCTAGAACTACTATTTTGACTATAAAACTTAGTATTTAACTAGAAGTAGGAGGAGATTTTCATGAGTTTACAACCACATGGTGGGCTTCTTGTGCAAGCGTTTAACCCAGAAAAAGAGATAGCAACCATTCACAAGGAAATTGAGCTGGATGCTATTTCTTTAAGTGATTTAGAGTTAATTGCGATAGGTGGCTATAGCCCAATTGAAGGCTTTTTAACACAAGAAGATTATGAGTCAGTTGTGGAACAAAGTCGCTTAGCATCAGGCGTAGTATGGAGTATTCCGATTACATTACCTGTTACACAAGAAAAAGCAGCTACTATACAGCCTGGTGATGAGGTGAAACTGGTCTATCAAGATGAAGTTTATGGCGTTATTGAAGTAGTTGATATTTATGAGCCGAATAAACGAAAAGAGGCTTTGCTTGTATATGGGACAGAGGATTTAGCACATCCAGGGGTTCAAAAGCTTCATGACCGACCTGCTATTTATGTCGGTGGAAAAATTACCTTAATCAAACGTATCGCACAAAAATTTCCTGCGTATTCGTTTGATCCCGTAGAAACACGTCAATTATTTGCCGACAAGGGATGGAAAACAATTGTTGGCTTCCAAACTCGCAATCCAGTTCATAGGGCGCATGAATATATTCAAAAGGCAGCGCTTGAAACAATTGATGGGTTATTTTTAAATCCACTTATTGGTGAAACAAAATCGGATGATGTGTCAGCTACAATACGTATGGAGAGCTATGAGGTTTTATTGAAAAGCTACTATCCTGAAAGCCGTGTACAATTAGGCGTTTTTCCTGCCGCAATGCGTTATGCTGGGCCAAAGGAGGCTATTTTCCATGCGCTTGTAAGGAAAAATTATGGCTGTACCCATTTTATTGTTGGTCGTGACCATGCAGGTGTAGGTGATTATTATGGTACGTACGATGCACAAAAGATTTTTGAACAGTTTACGGAAGATGAATTAGGAATAGTGCCATTAAAATTCGAACATAGTTTTTATTGCCAGCGATGTGAGGGGATGGCTACTACCAAAACGTGTCCGCATGATGGCTCTGCCCATGTTATTCTATCAGGAACGAAAGTACGTGAAATGCTTCGTAATGGAGAAGTACCACCTAGTACATTTAGCCGCAAAGAAGTTGTAGATGTATTAATCAAAGGCATGCGTAAGGAGGTAGTTAAATGAGTTCAAATATTGTTTGGCATGAAGCCTCCATTACGAAAGAGGAACGTCGTTCAAAAAACAAACATCAAAGCTTTATTTTGTGGTTTACGGGATTATCTGCTTCAGGGAAATCATCCGTGGCCAATGCTTTTGCCCGTCGATTATTTGAACGGGGCAATCAAGCCTTCGTTTTAGATGGTGATAATGTACGCCATGGCTTGAATAAGGATTTAGGATTTGATGAGTCCGGACGAAAGGAAAATATTCGCCGAATAGGGGAAGTTTCTAAGCTATTTATTGAAAGTGGTCAAATAGTGCTAACCGCTTTTATTTCACCTTATCGAGAAGATCGTCAAGTAGTACGTGGACTTGTAGACGACGGTGAATTTTTAGAGGTCTATGTAAAGTGTTCAGTAGAAACATGTGAAAAAAGAGATCCGAAAGGTTTATATAAAAAGGCAAGGAATGCTGAAATTACGAACTTTACAGGTATTAGTGCCCCATATGAAGAACCAGAGAATCCAGAAATTATTTTGAACACAGAACAGCATTCCATCGAGGAGTGTGTTGAACAACTGACGAAGATTTTAACTTTGAAGGGATACATTTAAAGAAATTAAAAGAACTGCTCGACAGTACGAACGAGCAGTTCTTTTATGTTTATTTTACATTTTGTTCCTTTTTCATTCTGTCAATTTCAGGACCTAACTCATCACGTACTGTACCTTTCCAAGGCTTTACACCAGCGATATAGGAAGAACGAGTCATAATGTGTCCCCCTACAGGACCAGTGATGAAGAGGAACAGTATCCCTAGTAAAATTCGGGGATTGAAATGATCTTCTATTAGCCAAAAGTGAAAGAATACACCAATCAATACACACATGACACCCAGTGTTGCACTTTTAGAAGCTGCATGGGCACGCGTATACAAATCAGGTAAGCGGACAAGTCCGATAGCTGTGACGACGATAAACAGTACGCCAACAGAAATGAAAAAGATAACTAAGCTATTAGCGAGAATTGTCACGTTTAATGATATCTCCTTTCTCTATGAATTTAGAGAAAGCCATTGTCCCGATAAACGATAAAATCGCAAGCAATAAAATAATTTCTAGAAAGAAGCTTGTTTCCACTAAAATCGAAAATAGTCCAATAAGAGAAATAAGTGAAACACCAAGTGAATCCAAAGCGACAACACGATCAGATGCAGAAGGGCCTTTTACCATTCGGTAAATAACTGCAATCATCGATAAGCAAATCACTACGATCACAGCAATAATAAATGTTGTCATGATTTACTCACCTCCAAAATCGCTTTCTCAAATGAATCTCGAATGGAAGCAACAGCTTCATCCACATCATTAATATCAATCGCATGTACATACAATGTTTTCGCATCATCTGATACATGCACTACCACTGTTCCGGGTGTTAACGTAATAAGACTTGATAATAAAGTGATTTCCCAGTCTTCGGTTAAAACAGTAGGATAGGCAAAAAAGGCAGGTTGCATGTCCAATTTAGGCTTTAACACGACCTTTAAAACTTGCACATTGGCTAATATTAACTCTTTAAAAAACAGCAAAGTCAGTTTAATAAGGGCCCATAAGCGGTAGACATAAAGACGTGATTTGAAAAATCTTCGCATGATGATAAGTAAAATGATCCCCATGATGAACCCTATGATAAAGCCAGCTGCTGTGTAATTAGAGGAGAGGAACATCCAGACGAAGGCAAGTACAAAATTTAAAATCATTTGAAATGCCATTGTGTTAATCCCCCTTCATGACAGCATCTATATAGATAGATGGATCCGTTAATAATTTTGCTGCATCGTCCATGAATGGCGTAATCCATTCTGAACCAACACCATATGCTACAGTAATGAGTACTAAAAGGGCAGTAGGCATAAACAGCATCTTATAGACAGATTTATCGACAGACCCGTGTGTTTCTTTCTCCTCACCCCAAAAAGCATAAAGGAAAATACGAATCACGGATAATAGGACAAGCAGTGAAGATGCTAAGATAAAAATACTACTCCACATACTACCAGCCTCAAAGCCTCCCTGTACAATAAGCAGCTTTCCAACAAATCCACTAAGTGGTGGAATGCCGGCTAAACCAAAAGCTGCAATCAAATAACACCAGCCTAGGGCAGGATATTTCTTCATGAGACCACCCATCTTACGCAAATCAGATGTACCAGTAATGTAGATGACAATGCCGATTAACATAAAGAGTGCTGCCTTTATAAGCATATCGTGAATTAAATAAAACATAGCACCCTTTAAGGAAACCTCATTCATTTGAGAAACACCAAATAAAATGACACCTACTGCAATAACAATATTGTAGATAATAATGAGTTTGACATCAAAATAAGCGAGTGCCCCAATACATCCAGCTACGATAGTAGCGATGGCTAGTACCATTAATAAATCGTGCGTATAGGATAAATCATGTACAAAAAATAGCGTATAGGTACGTGTAATGGCATAGACACCCACCTTTGTAAGCAAAGCACCAAATAGAGTTAGGACAGGAATTGGCGCTGTCGCATAAGAAGTAGGAAGCCAAAAGTATAATGGGAAAATGGCTGCTTTTAGTCCAAACACCATTAAAAACAGGACGGCAATAACTGTAATAATTCCCGGCTGATTAATTTCAGCAATTTTGACAGCAATATCCGCCATGTTTAATGTACCGACTACGGAATATAAAAAGGCAACGGTAATAACGAATAAGGCCGAAGAAATAACATTAATTAAAATATATTTAATAGACCCTTTCAGTTGTCCCTTCTCACCACCTAGAACGATGAGTAAGTAGGAAGCCATTAACAATACCTCAAAGAAAACAAACAAGTTGAAAATATCGCCAGTCGTAAAGGCCCCATTGACCCCCGTTAAAATAAACATAATACCAGGGTAATAAAAGAAGCGTTCACGTTCCTTCGTAATGGAACCGAAACCATACCAAACAACAAAAAATGCAATAAGCAATGTCGTTGTAACGAGTAATACAGATACCATATCAGATACCATTGTAATACCGTAAGGAACAGGCCAATTTCCGAATGTTACTTTTTGAATACCATCCTGTTTCACTTTTAAAAGAAGTGAAATAGCAGAGATGAAGGCGAGCCCAATACCAAGTAATGAAAATGACCGTTGATAGGTTAGATTTTTTTGCCCAAACATTAAAATCATACCGAAGAAAAACGGGATGATAATGGGCAATAATAGGAAGTTATTCATCCTCATCACTTCCTCTCATTAAGCTAATATCATCTGTGTTAAGCTCCTGATAGGAACGATAAGCAAGTACAAGGAAGAATGCTGTAACCCCAAAGCTAATAACAATAGCTGTTAAAATAAGTGCCTGGGGTAAAGGGTCCGCAAAAGTTTTGGCTCCTTCGTTTAAAACGGGTGGTGCTTCGCCACCAAGGCCCCCCATTGTTAAGATGAGCAGGTGGGCACCATGACTTAAAAGACCTGTTCCAATAATAATGCGTAATAAGCTTTTCGATAAAATTAAATAGACAGCTGCCATAAAGAGAAAGCCGATGACAAAGGCCATAATTATTTCCATTATTCATCCTCCCCAATCGTTTGAATAATGGTCATCGTAACGCCAACAACAACCAAATAGACACCGCTATCAAAAAGCATGGCCGTGTGTAATGACTGTTTGCCCAGAAGCGGTAAATCGAAATAATCAAAGTAATGCGTAAAAAACGGTTTGCCCACAAACATTGGGAATGCCGCAGTAGCAAGGGCTAGTAGTAAGCCAATAGCTGTTACATACGTATAATTGATAGGTAAGATATGGCGCACTGTATTGATATCAAAAGCTAGCACTAAGAGAACAAGTGCACTTGATGTTAACAGTCCTCCAACAAAGCCTCCCCCAGGCGTATAGTGACCAGCTAAAAATATATGAATGGAGAAGAAGAAAATAATGAAAAATACAATTTTAGCTGTAAATTGTATTATCACATCATTTGTTTTCATGTGTTTTCTCCTTTCTATTCATACGCAACTTAATCATGGCTAAAATGGCCATGCCCGCAATGCCTAGTACTGTAATTTCAAATAATGTATCGAAACCACGATAATCTACTAAAATTACGTTTACAATATTTCCTCCACCAGCTAATGAGTACACGGTTTCCTCGTAGTACTTAGCAATAGAAGGAATCAGTTTTTGTGAATGCGCAGATAGTGCCACAAGTGTTACCATAACACCAACTGCAATTGAAACAACGGCACGATTTAATTGGAATCTCATTCTTTCCTCGCGCTTGCCAAGCTTTGGGAGATGATAAAATGCTAATAAAAATAGTGCTACTGAAATCGTTTCAATAACGAGCTGTGTTAACGCTAAATCCGGCGCGTTAAAAATAACAAAGAATAATGCAACAGTGTAGCCAACAGCACCCAGTCCAATAATGGCTGTTAAACGTGACTTGGCCAAGATAGTAATGGCTGTACCAATTAATAAAACCACAATCAATATAATTTCATATGGTCTAATTGGTGAGGCCCCTTGGAATGAAAGACTAAAAGCATCCTTCACAAAAAGAGAGCCAATGACGATAATAGCGATTCCACTAAACATATAGAGTAAATAGTGACGCATCGAGCCAGTCATATAGCGTCGTGATAAACGATTTAAGCCAACACCCAACCCCTGCATAATTTTGTCATAGGCATTGTTTAATGTGAATGCTTGTGGGAATCGTTGGTATATTCCTTGCCATTTTGGTAAGGCAACAAATAATAATACCCCAATGATAATTATTCCGATTGTCATCAGTAGCTCAGGGTTAATGCCATGCCAAGCTGATACATGTATATCAACAGCTTGTGGCGTATCATATAAAAATGGCTGAATGGCTTGAACAGCAGGCTTGACAAAGGTATTGCCTATCAAATTTGGGATGAAGAAAATAATTACGACTAATGCTGCTAAAAGTATCGGCGAAATAAGCATCCCTATTGGTGCCTCATGTGGTTTATGAGGTAATTGTTCTGGCTTGTAATTGCCATTAAATGTTCGGAAAACAAAATAAAAGCTATAGATAAATGTGAAAATACTAGCGATCCAAGCAATAATAGGGAAGAGTGCTCCCCATGTTTCAAAGCCGAAAAATTCAAACTTTTGAAGGGCAAGCATAGCTGTTAAAAACATTTCTTTACTTAAGAAGCCATTAAACGGTGGAAGACCGGCCATTGATAAGCTACCAATTGCTGCCACAGTAAAGCTAATCGGCATGATACTCATTAATCCACCAAGTTTTCGAATATCACGAGTTCCTGTTTCATGATCCACAATCCCTGCAATCATGAATAGACTGC
This sequence comes from Lysinibacillus sp. FSL W7-1291, assembly GCF_038593415.1. Classification (NCBI taxonomy): domain Bacteria; kingdom Bacillati; phylum Bacillota; class Bacilli; order Caryophanales; family Bacillaceae; genus Lysinibacillus; species Lysinibacillus sp. FSL W7-1291. Next base: position 3,523,061 of record NZ_CP151994.1, on the reverse strand, counting down.
CTTTAAATGTTGCATGGTTGATAAGGTGGAAAATAGCTGCATATGCCGCAAATTTAATCGTATCGACTGTGTCGTTAGCATGAAAGGCAACGGCGCTCGCCCCAAGCAGTGACATAATCAGTCCCAGTTGACTGACTGTAGAAAATGCAAGAATGCCTTTTAAGTCTGTTTGCTTCACTGCAAAGAAGGAACCCCAGAATAACGTTAAGAGACCTACTCCTGTTACAAGCCATACCCAAAGCTCTGAGGCAGCAAAAATAGGTGTAAAGCGTGCCACTAAATAGATACCTGCTTTGACCATTGTTGCGGAGTGAAGATAGGCACTTACTGGTGTCGGTGCTTCCATTGCATCTGGTAGCCAAATATAGAATGGGAATTGTGCGGACTTTGTAAATGCGCCTAAAAGTAATAAAACGAGCGACCAAGTGAATAAAGGTTGGTCTACTAAATTAGGTGCCATCACAATCAGTTCACGGATGGAATAGGTTCCTCCCATTAAATAAAGAAGAACGAAACCACCTAGCATCATTAAGCCGCCACCGACTGTTATCATCATGGACTTCAGTGCACCGAAGCGTGAGGCATCACGGTTATACCAATAGCCAATGAGTAAAAATGACGAAATAGATGTTAGTTCCCAAAAGAAATAAAGTGTTATTAAATGATCTGACTGTACTACTCCCAGCATGGCTGACATAAATAGCAATAAGTAAACATAAAAATTATGTAATTTTTCTTTATGCTTATCTAAGTAAAAGATAGAGTAAAGTACAACCAATGAACCAATTCCGGTAATGAGTAGTGAGAATAATAAGCTAAGTCCATCCAAATACGAAACGATGGAAATATCAAGTGATGGAATCCAAGGTAGCTCTGCAATAAATACTTCTCCTTCAGCTACTTGTGCAATATATGTTGCATAGATAACTGCGAGTGTAGCAGGTACAGCAAGAACAAACCAGCCTGTGTGAATATTTTTCATGCGTTTATATAAAAAAGGCACTAATATTGCAGCAAGCATTGGAATGAAAATATAAAGTACTTGTAACAAAAAAACCCTCCTTTATGCAGGTAAGTATACCAATTATAACGTACTTTAATTGCGAATGCATATGGACGAATGGGATTTAGCTTGCGGTAGTGGAAGAATTTTCGTTATATTATAAATAGGAAGTTATCAATAAAAATAGAGGAAAAAATTTTTTATGAGGAATCCTTATATCTATGGTTATCTACCATTAATTACAATTTTATTGTTTAGTTTGACATTTGGCATGTATGCTGTTGGCGAATCCTTACAGATTTTTCAAGCAATCGGTGTTTATTCAGGTATGCGAGAATTTTTGTCTGATTTTGAGTTACGCGTATTTTTGCTCATTGTTTTTGCTATTGTTTTTTTTATGTTATTCTCTGCACTCAAACTAGTAGGGGAAACGATTCATGAGCTAGGAATGCTGTTTTTCTCAAAAGATAATGATGGAGCTACTGTTAGTCAGGCTCGAGGTGGCTATATTATCTTGTTTATCGGCGCCATGTGTTCCGCATTTGCCATCCAATTTATTTATGTTTTGATTGGTATCTTTATCATAACAGTGTTTACCTATTTTATTTATCTGATTTATAAAATGAGTCATTTTATGTCGATGGGCGGCACAATTGGTCTATTAATCTTTGAGCTTTTTATGTGGACCATTCTTTTAACACTCATTATTTATGTTGTGTTGAAGCTATATAATGGCATTTTGGCAAGTTTGCCGTTTGCCAATTAGTTACATTACATACTAGTGAAAAGAGGTAGCAGTCATGTAAGACTGCTACCTCTTGGCTGTTGTTGAAAAAAGATGATCGCAATAGCAGAAAAAGAACCTTTGGTAAAGTTAGGGGTTGATTTCCGTTCCGCCAGCGTTCTTTCCAGGGGGCGTCCGATGAGCCGCTTCACTCACTGCGTTCGCTCCAGGGTCTCAGCTGAGACGCTAAATCCCCTTGGAGTGACGCTAGCTCCACTCCAATCAACCCTGTGGCAAAAGTGCCTTTTCCTTATTTTTTATACTAGTCGTAGATTATTTGTATAATTAAAGAAAGGATAGGCTCTTATTTTCATTGTAGAGAAGTGAATAGTGACAATACCTCTCCATAAAATGAGTAGTGAATACCTATATTTTATATCACAAAAATTCTATGGATGGTTTTGTTTTTCAACACTATGAAGAGGTAGCAGTCATGTAAGACTGCTACCTCTTGGCTGTTTCACTACTCTAATAAAACATTAAATAATTGATGATGAATTTTGTATGCCTCTAATTTTTGCATGGATTGAGGCTTATCATAGCCTAGCCATACAGCCGCAGTATAACCATCATTAAGTCCGGCAAGCCAGTAGTCCCGATAGTCATTAGTTGTGCCTGTTTTTGCTCCTATATAGTCGCTGTTACTGTAAACCCCTTGTCCTGTCCCATTTGCCACAACATCAGCAAGAAGCTCACGCATATATTTCACCGTTTTCGGAGACCAGATTTGATTACGCTGTGTATCCCAACTATAAAGCTCAGTTCCATCTAAAGCTGTCACTTTACGAATACCATGTGCTAAAACATAGGAGCCATCGATAAAGCTTGTATAGGCATCTGCTAGCTCTAAGGCTGTCACACCGTAAGTTAGCCCACCCAATGAAGCGGCATAATTATGATCTTTCGCTACAATCGAACGGAAGTGAAAGCGATTAAGGTATTGAAAGGCCGTTTCAACGCCAATAGTTTCAAAGAGACGCAGTGCAGATGTGTTGTAGCTGTGTCGAAAAGCTGTACGGAGGGACACATCACCATACGTATAGCCCCCATAGTTTTGCGGACAGAACGAGCCAACACAGTATCTACCTCCATTGACAATAGAATCAGGTGTATGTGCTGACGTTTCAAAGAAAGGGGCATAGACTGCTAAAGGTTTAAAGGCTGATCCAGGCTGACGTGTTCCTTGGAATGCACGATGATAATCAAATTTTTCATAGTTTTTTCCTGCATACAAGCTGACAATTTCTCTTGATTGGTTTTCAATAACTGCACCAGCTGCTTGCAACGAACCTGTACCGAGAATAGCTGACATTTTAACCTCATCATGTTGCTGTTTATTTGGATCAAGTGCAGTTTGAATGATGAGTCCATTTTGAAATAGTGTATCTAGTCGATTATCTAATTGTGCTTTAATTTTTTTCTTTTCTTCCTCATTCTCTGTATTGCTCAGTCGATCCGCATAACCCTCTTTTTCAGCAACTAACCACTTTAGCTCTTGAAGAACGTAAGTGCTATACATTGGATAACTTTGAATTTTATCTTTCACATTTAATGTAATCGGCTCAGCTTTGTAGGTAGCTGCATTTTCCTTTGTAATAGCGCCATTAACTGCTAGCGTATCTAACAAACGCTCCTGTCTCGCTTTAGTTTGATCGAAATTTTTCAAAGGATTATAAAGAGAGGGGTTATTTGGGATCGCCGCAATAAAAGCAATTTCAGCAATGCTTAATTCTTGAAGTGGCTTTTGAAAATAATAGGTCGCTGCTCCGCCGATGCCATAAACTTGGTTGCTAAAATAGGATTCATTAAGATACATTGTTAAAATAGTTTCTTTATCAAATTCTTTTTCTAATTCATGCGCATAAAAAAGCTCTGTTAATTTCCGCTCATATGTTTTTTCATCAGATAAATAACGCATTCGAACGAGCTGCTGTGTAATCGTACTACCACCTTGAGAGGCTGTGTTGCTATTCGAATTGGCTACAACTGCACGAATGATTGCACTTAAATCAAAACCGATATGCTCATAAAAATCAGCATCTTCACTTGTAATGAATATTTCCTGGGCAATTTGTGGAATTTCTTGTAAGGTTAACGGCTGTCGCCATTCGACATATTCCTCGCTAAATGTTTGCCCATTTCGATCAATTAGAGTGACAGGAAGTTGGGTTTGTACCTCAGGTAAATGAATAGCACTCGATATTTGTTCCTCATGTGCTTGAGCGGTATTGATTTCTGTCCTAATGTTTGTACTAATCCACCATAAAGCAGGTAGGGATAGTAATATAATAAAAAAACCAAAAGCCTTTTTCATGTGTGCCTCCACTCTTTCGATAAATCCTTCATCAGAATAACATATTTTGGATTGATTCCAAATACTCGCTCAGACCTATTTCCTTGGTTTTGATTATGAAAGTTAAAATTGCAAAAATCGTCAATACTTTGATGAAGAAAACCAATAAGAAGTATGTTAGACTAAAATGAGGTCGGAAAGGATGCATTAGTCATTTTTTTCATTGAAACTGAAATTTATCATTAAAGGAGAGACTTCCATGTTTCCACAATTAACAACAGACGTACAAGCAGGCGAAGTGCTTGTAGAAATGAACACAACACTAGGTGCTATCAAAATTAAGTTGTTCCCTGAGCATGCACCCAAAACGGTTGAGAACTTTTTAGGCCATGCTAAATCAGGTTACTATAATGGCATTATTTTCCACCGTGTTATTCAAGACTTCATGGTTCAAGGTGGAGACCCAACTGGTACTGGTATGGGTGGAGAATCGATTTGGGGTAATTCTTTTGAAGATGAATTCTCAGATAACTTGTTTAACCTGCGCGGTGCGTTATCAATGGCAAATGCAGGTCCAAACACAAATGGCTCTCAATTCTTCATCGTACAAATGAAGCATCTGCCAAGTGATATGCTTCGCCAATTACAAGGAGCTGGTTTCCCAGAGGAGATCATTGAAGCTTATGCACAAAATGGTGGTACACCTTGGTTAGACCATAAACACACAGTATTCGGTCATGTTGTGGAAGGTATGGACATTGTGGACAAAATTGCGGATGTTGAAAAAGATTTCCGCGATAAACCATTAGAAGATGTGAAAATTGAGTCAATTACGGTTTTTGAATAATACTTATAAGGACGTGTAGAGTATGCAAAACTTTATGTACCAATTTTTATATTTCCCTGAAGACAAATCAGGTTATATTCCAGCGGCTTTTGAGTTTTTAATCATGCTTATTCTATGTATTATCGTGTTTATGCTTTTTAGAAAAATTTCTAAGAAACAGGAAATGAAATCAAAAGAAATCGAAGCACGTATTCTAGCAGATAAGAAAAATACAAATAATCAACAAAACATTTAGCTAAAAAAGAATCTGCTTCCCACATTAGATGTTAAGGGTAAGCAGATTCTTTTTTATAGATCATTTTTTATAACGACGAATCATATTTTGCACCGTCTTGAAGCCAGTGAAACAAACGAGTACAAGCGATAAACCAATCCCACTTAATGCGGTAATAAACGCTACCCATTCGAATAGTGTATAACTCCAAATACTCTCGAAATCACTGCTATCCTTCCACCCCTCAATAACTAAGTTCATACCGTAAATACCAGATACCACAGTAAATACAGTTAAAATAAACAGTAAATTATTACTTCTATTATCTGATTGATCCTCTTGTGTGCGATACAAACTGTCCAATGTCGCTTTGGTTTCTACATAATGCTCATTAATACGGAACAGCTTTCGTAGCATTTGGGAAATTTCTCTTCCTTCCGTTCGAACAATCACTTCTTCAAAATAATAGCGTGCCGAAAATTTTGTAATTAATTCAATTAATTCATTCACAACGAGCTTATCCTTGCCCCATTTGATTTCACTATATTCATAGGACAACTTTAAGAGCATCATTTTGTAAAAATAATGAATGAAAAGATTATAATAGTGTGTTCCCATAAACTCTTGAATGCTATGTGTACACTTTTCAAAGGGCAAATTCGTAAGGGTCATTTGTGCCTGTGCCGAAGTAATAATATAGCTATTGGGTGCCCAACGTGTATGTGCATGGTCTTGCACATATTGCGCAATATATTGAGCGTTTGTGCTGGAAATAAAGGGCTTGCCTGCAGGTGTTCTACCATCTACTTGTCCTAATCGAAATAAATGCTCAGGTAATATGTCTGCTTCTTTCTCAGCAATTAAATAGGCAGAAGCATACATCCGCTCATCCTCGAAAAACGGTAATCCTTCGTAGCTATTGTCTTGTTGATGCTGTAAAAAAGGCTGTAAATAGGGGATAAAATAGTTAAATAATAGTTCACTGGTTGAAGAACAATGGCCAAAGGAAAAATGATGACTCGCCCCTTTTTCTTCTCGAAGCTTAGCCTCCAGTACTCTAAAATAGTGAATAAAATTTAAAATGTCACTTATATCATGTGGGGTATCTGTTATATTTGTTCTCACGGTTATAATACCGTTTCCAAAAGGACATAGTGTTACATCAATACTCGTGATTTCATAATGAATACGACTGTCTAGATGATGTAAGGAGCCTTGGGTATAGAATGCTTTTGAAAACCGAATAAAGTCAGGGCTATTCATATCGTATGGGAATAATTTATCCTCTAAAAAGGGATAGAAAAACTGGGCAAGCTCCTCATGGATGATTGTCGTATCACCATAAAAGGCATTTTCAAGAGCTGTATTATTTAGGGTGAAAAAAGTAAAACCTTCCTTTAGTAGTACCTCTCCAATTTTTTGACGGTTTTTCGTGGAATAGGCAAAGGGAAATAAGAATGTCATATATGCACGTTTAATCATTAATGGCGCTAAGTCCATGAAAACACCTCTTTTTACATCCGATTGATAAGAAACTTTTCCACAAAATCATTATTTTAAACATATAAAAGGATATCTCCAAAAGTTGAGATATCCTTTTTACTGTCATTTTCTATTCAAACACTTTTTTAAAGCGTTTTACACCATCTTGAACGGTTTCAAATGAACAAGCGACATTCATACGTAGGAAGCCATGACCTTCTTCCCCATATTTTGTCCCTGGCTCTAATGCAAGCTTTCCGATTTTTAATAAGCGATTCATGATGTCCTTTTCTTCAAGCTCTAGCTCGCGGTAATCAATCCAGATTAAATAAGTGGATTGTGGTATTGTGACACGAATGCCTGGAAGCTGCTCTAACTCGGCTTTTACATATTCCATATTTGTAGAAATATATGGAAGTAACTCGTCTAACCAAGGAGCTCCTTCTGTATAAGCGGCATGAAGTGCAACAGAGGCAAATGTATTTAACGAGCCTTGCCCACTTGCCATATTTATTGCCTCTAGCTGTAGACGTTTTTTCCTATCTGTTACGATCATATAAGAAACTTGAATTCCTGCTAAATTAAATGTTTTGGTAGGAGCCATGCAAGTAATAATACGATTGATCTCATCACCTGCAACCTTTGCTAGAGGAATATGCTTATCCCCGTTTAACATTAAATCAGCATGTATTTCATCAGAAATAATGATGACATCGTATTTAGCACAAAGTCGTACAATCTCCTTTAAAGTAGCTTCATCCCATACATAGCCTCCTGGATTGTGAGGGTTACATAATATGTAGGCTTTCACATCTTGCGCTAATGCCTGTTCAAAGGCTTCGAAATCATAGCCAATCACACCATCTTTTTCAACTAATGGGCAGCTTACAACTTCACGCCCATTACTTTTGGGGATGTTATAGAATGGTGGGTAGACTGGTGGCGAAATGAGTACTTTGTCACCAGGGTTTGTTAGGGCTACAATGCTATTGGCTAATGCCGCTACAACACCATTACAAAATAGGATAGATTCTTTATCAATATGCCAGGCATGGCGAGTATTTTGCCAGTCTACGATTGACTGAATCGCTTCTTCACCCATAAAACTATAGCCAAAAATAGTTTGTTCAGCGTGTTTCTGTAATGCCTTTGAAACGGCTATTGGTGCTGCAAAATCCATATCGGCTACCCACATTGGCAAGATATCTGACGCATCATCTAGGCCATATACCTTTTCCATTGCGTCCCATTTTACAGAGTTTGTACATCGACGTTTGAAAGTTTGATCAAAAATAGACAAGCAAATCACTCTTTTCTTTTTTATTTAATATGGTATCATACGGGTATGATCAAAGGATAACAGGTGAGTATTTTGGAAAATATAAAAATGAATCAAGCAGCTGTACATCTGCTAGAGGAGTGGGATCCATTCCACTTAGGTCCAGACCATTATGATACAGAAACGGCAGATGTAGTAGCAGCATTGCAAGGGATAGATGATCCATCGACACTTGCAAAAATTATTCAAGAAACATATGAGCATTCGTTTGAACAATGGATACCATTTGAAGATTGTGTAGCCATTTCTTACAAACTAATTGCTATTAAATTTGAAGCAAAATGTATTATTTAAAATATTTTGCATATTTCTTATAAAAAAAGGGGGCTGTCATTCGACAACCTCTTTTTTAATGTGCACGTTTGAGGCTAGTTCTTATTTAAATAAAGGTAAAATCCCCTGAATGAAAATAATGAAAATGGCAATTGGAGAAACGAAACGAACTAAAATATACCAGATATTAAACATTAAGCTAGATGCGGCTAATTCCTTACGTGAAATATCCTTCGTATAATAATAACCTGCAAATATAGAAATAAGGAAGGCTCCTATCGGCATGCCGATGCTGTTCGTCAGAAAATCAACAAAGTCAAAAATAGAGCGATCTAATATTTTTACATCTGATAATATACCAAACGACAGCGCACTTGGGATACCGAAAATAAAAATGATGATTCCACCAATCCAAGCAATCTTTCTACGTTTTTCTGGATGGTCTCCAATCGCAATGGCTACAACAATTTCTAACATAGAAATGGAGGAAGTGACGGTAGCAAATAGCAACAGGATGAAAAAAATGGTTAAGAATAGACCACCAAGTGGCAACTGCTCGAAAACAGCTGGCAAAATAATGAAAACAAGGCCAGGCCCTTGGTCAGGCGTATAGCCTAGAGCGAATACTGCGGGGAAAATAACAAGACCCGCAAGTAAAGAAATAATAATATTCATGGAAGCTACATTGATTGCTGAATTACCAATCTTCTCTGTTTTAGACAAATAGGAAGCATATGTAATCATAACGGCAATACCTACACTTAAAGAGAAGAAGGCTTGTCCTAAAGCCATTAAAAATGTTTCAGCGTTAAAGTAAGACCAATCAGGCACAAACATAAATTTAACGCCTTCCATTGCGCCATCTAAAGTTAATGAGCGTATAACTAAGACAATGAAGAAAATAAAGAGCAAGGGCATCATCCATGTGCTGGCTTTTTCGATTCCACCCTTAATACCTGCCGATACAATCACTACTGTTAATAGCATGAATAGTCCCTGTACTAGAATGGCTTCGGAGGGGCTTGAAATAATATTGGTAAATAAATCTGCGTAATTCATCTCAGAACTAGCATTTGTTAGCTTAAATGTAATGGCACGACCCAAATAGCTTAAAATCCATCCACCAACAACACTATAAAACGATAAGATAAGGCCCGCAATCACCATGCCACCCCAGCCAATCAAATACCACGGCTTTCCTGGCGCTTGTTCCTTAAAGGAAGTGACAGCGTCTTTTTGCCCTCGACGACCAATCATAAACTCAGCAATAAGCACTGGTAAGCCGATAAAAAATGTACATAAAATGAATAATAAAATAAAGACACTACCGCCATTAGTACCTGCCATATAGGGGAATTTCCAAATGGCTCCTAACCCTATAGCACTTCCAGCAGCAGCTAAAATAAAACCAATTTTAGTTGTAAACTGATCTCTCGATGACACGAAAATAAATCCTCCTTATACTAAAGTTTTATTTTACCTCAATATTCTCATAACACAAGCAGATATCAGAAAATTGACGACGGATATTCCTATATCAGCAGCTATTTAGAAATAGAATAATAACATATTAGGAAGGGTCTTCTTTTTGAGTAAAAGATATATTATTTTTGTAACAATTGGGTATAATATTTCGTTTCACTAACAAAAGGGGGAATCGCTTTGACGGAGTCGGACTTAATAGCAAGGGCCCAACAAGGAGATAAGGAGGCCTATACCGAGCTTATTCGTATCCATCAACGAACTGTTGAAAAATTTGCCTTTCAATGTGATGTACATAGGAATGATTTAGCTGATGTTTCACAGGAGGTATTTGTCAAATTGTACCGCTTTTTACATCAATTTAAGCAGGATCGTCTTACAACGTGGCTCTATAAAATCACCTTAAATGCTACTCGTGATTACTACCGCAAGGAACAATGACAGCAGGAAAAAGAGGACAAGCTACACGCTCAACAACAAAATAACTACTCATCTGCAGAAGATAATGTTCTTCTATTTGAAGAGGACAGGCTGTTACATAGTGCCATTCAAACTCTTGATGTAAAGTATCGCTATGCAATAAATCCATCCCAAACAACAATTAAAGTGGGCGTTAAACCAGAATCAATGCAGAAGATTGGTCAGCATTTAACCTTCCAGCTAAGTACAATGTCTACAGAAAAAGGCGGAGAACGTTGCATCATTACGGCCATTTCCGAGTAAGGAGATTTTTTGCCCCGTTTTTACACGTATGTTATAATTTAAGCGATATATACGTAGCAAACAAAAAGAAAGTGGGCAAAGGTTATGGTAAAAAAATATGAATTAGGAGACGTGTTGACCGGAAAAGTTACAGGTATTCAACCATACGGTGCATTCGTAGCACTAGATGACAATACGCAAGGCCTTGTGCATATTTCGGAAATAACGTACGGCTTTGTTAAAGACGTTAGTGAGTTTTTAGCTGTTGGGCAGGAAGTAGAAGTAAAAATTCTTGAAATCGATGAAGAGGCCGAAAAAATTAGTTTATCGATGAGAGCGCTACAGGAACGCCCCACATCAGTACGAAAAAAAGATGCACCGCCGCGTAAAACATTGCAGGACCGTGTAGATGAATCGGATGCAAATGGTTTTAATTCCTTAAAAGATAAGTTGCAAGACTGGATCGAACAATCAGGACACTAAAAAAACGAGGATACTTTCGACGGAAGGGATCCTCGTTTTTTTGCTATTGTTTTTTTATTTTTCGGATTCGATATTGCAGGTTTTGGCGACTCATGCCAAGTGCATTCGCTGCTTTTGTAATATTGCCCTCATATAAATTTAAGACATTTTGCACATAATATGATTCGGCTTCACGCAAATAAGCATCCAGTGGCATGACTTCATGATTTTGATGAAACATAAAAAATTCTGGCTCACGGTTGTTTGTGTCTTGCTGTTGTACCTTGAAGCGGAAATGGAGTGGCAATAAATCTGAAGTAACCGTTGACTCTGTTGTCATAAATGAAACGATTTCATCCAATAGCAGCTCAAGTTCCTTAAGATTTCCTGGCCAATCATATTGTAAAAATAATTCCTGTACATCTGGTGCAAGTTCAGTGACTTGGGAGGCAAAGCGTTCTCGATGTCGAGTAAAATAATCATCGACAAATGGAAGAATATCTTCTTTTCGATCCGTTAAATTAGGAATGGTAATAGCCATTGTTGCAAAGAAATAATAAAGTGACTTAGACAGCTTTTTTTCAGCGATCAATGTAATGGGGTCACTGCCCACACTTCCAATCAGCATATATTTGGACTGTGGAAGGGATTGTAGTATAGCTAAAAGTTGTTCCTGAATGTCTAAGCTCAAAAAATCTATGCGTTCAAAGAAAAAGGTATAGTCCGTATCTTCTTCTAACAGTTGCTGTAATTTATCCAGCACGGATTGAGCAGAACGGCGGCTGACAAGCGTCACAAAAGCTTCAGGATCTGGAGAGGCTGCATGGTGGATTCCTTCAGCCACTAAATCTTTCCCTGTGCCAGATTCACCAATTAATAATACAGGTAATTTTACGGCTGCTGCTTTTTTAGCATTCTCGATAACCTGCTTCATTGATTCTGAATCAGCTTTAATCATATCAAATGTTAATGGTTCATCATAACGACGAAGGGGTTGATAAACAAGCTTTTCAAGTGAGGTAATATCTCGAGCAAATTCTATTGCCCCGATGAGTTTACCTTCCACAAAAAGTGGAAAAGTATCATTGATTGTTGTAATTTCATGACCATTTTTATTCCAATAGGATTGTTTAACATTGATTTCCTTTTTTCCTGTTTGTAAAACACGCATTAATGTACTTTCGTGTTGACGGAACGAAAACATTTCAATAATGGAACGGTCCGCAAGTTCATCAAAATGAAATCCTTCAATTTCTTTCATTTTTGTATTGTAAATAATTGTTTTACCAGATAGGTCTACTGCATGGATACCAACGGATACATTTGTTGCAATAAACTCATAAAAAGGTAGTAAAGGTTCAGAATTTTTCATAAAAATGTGCACCTCAAAAATTTTTTACTTGAAATATGCAACGAAATTTTGCATTATAATAAGTGTAAGAATATTTTATACGCAAAGATATTTTGCGTCAATGTTTTTTGCATACCCAAATACATCTCACAAGGGAGGATTAAGTATGATTCCATACAAACACGAACCATTCACAGATTTTTCACAAGAGGCAAACTACAATGCTTATGTGGAGGCTTTAAATAAAGTTGAAGGTTACTTAGGTCAAGACTACCCACTTATCATTGGTGGCGAGCGCATTACAACAGAAGATAAAATCGTTTCGTACAATCCTGCAAAGAAAACAGAAGTGATCGGCCGTGTGTCAAAAGCAAGCAAAGAGTTAGCTGAAAAAGCGATGCAAGCAGCGGATGAAACATTCAAAACATGGAAAAAAGTTGACCCTGCGATTCGTGCTGACGTTTTGTTCAAAGCAGCAGCTATTATTCGTCGTCGTAAACATGAATTCTCTGCATTACTAACAAAAGAAGCAGGGAAACCTTGGGCAGAGGCAGATGCAGATACAGCGGAAGCAATCGACTTCTTGGAATACTATGGTCGCCAAATGCTACGCATTAAAGGCGGTCAACCAGTAGAAAGCCGTCCAGGCGAATACAACCGTTATGACTATATTCCATTAGGAATCGGTATCGTTATTTCTCCTTGGAACTTCCCATTTGCTATCATGGCTGGTACAACAGTGGCCGCTTTAGTAACAGGGAACACAGTCTTATTAAAACCAGCTTCTACAACACCAGTAGTGGCGTATAAATTTATCGAAGTATTAGAAGAAGCAGGTCTTCCAGCAGGTGCCGTGAACTTCGTACCAGGTTCTGGTGCTGAAGTAGGCGACTACTTAGTCGATCATCCAAAAACACGCTTCATCAGCTTCACAGGTTCACGTGATGTTGGTTTACGTATCAACCAACGTGCTTCTGTATTAAATGATGGTCAAATTTGGATTAAACGTGTCATCGCTGAAATGGGCGGTAAAGATACAATCGTAGTTGATAAAGAAGCAGACTTAGAATTAGCTGCACAATCAATCGTCAAATCAGCATTTGGCTTCTCAGGTCAAAAATGTTCAGCCTGTTCTCGTGCAGTCATCGTAGAAGATGTATATGAGCAAGTTGTTAATCGTGTAGAAGAATTAACAAATGCTTTAACAGTTGGAGATCCAACAGATTTCAGCAACTTCATGGCAACAGTTATTGACCAAGCGGCATTCAACAAAATTACGGAATACATCGAAATCGGTAAAGGCGAAGGTCGTCTAGTGGCTGGTGGTACAGCAGATGATTCAGTTGGTTACTTTGTACAGCCAACTGTGTTCGCAGACGTAGAACCTTCTGCACGTATTATGAAAGAAGAAATCTTCGGGCCAGTGGTAGCGATCGCAAAAGCAAAAGATTTCGATCACGCTATTGAAATTGCGAACGATACAGAATACGGTTTAACAGGTGCAGTCATCACGAAAAACCGTGTGAACTTAGAAAAAGCACGTGAAGAATTCCATGTAGGAAACCTTTACTTCAACCGTGGCTGTACAGGTGCCATCGTTGGCTACCAACCATTTGGTGGCTTCAACATGTCAGGTACAGACTCAAAAGCAGGTGGACCAGACTACCTTCAGCTGCATATGCAAGCAAAAACAACTTCAGAAATGCTTTAATTTTATATTGACGTTAGGGCTACTCTAATAAGTAGAAATTAAAGCATTATGACAGGATTTGCAAAACTTCTCCAGGTAATACTATCCCTGGCTCAAACCGTAGACACTCATGACGAGGTAGTTTATTTTGGAGAAGTGAGCAAATTTATGGTTGAATTGTTGCTGAATTCTTAATTATTCTACTCATAGAGATACATAGTCCCTATCTTCCATAGATTTTTCATCATGATTTAGTAAGGAGAGAATAGGATATGACAAAAACTCAACAAGTTATTGAACAAACACAAAATTATGGTGCAGCAAACTATCATCCACTGCCAATCGTAATTTCAGAGGCTGAGGGTGCTTGGGTTAAAGATCCAGAGGGCAACAAATATTTAGATATGCTATCAGCTTATTCAGCTGTAAACCAAGGACACCGTCACCCAAAAATTATTGCTGCTTTAAAAGAACAAGCTGATAAAGTAACGTTAACTTCACGTGCATTTTACAGCGAAAATCTTGGTGAATGGTATGAGCTAGTAGGAAAATTAACAAATAAAGAAATGGTATTACCAATGAATACTGGTGCTGAAGCAGTAGAGACTGCCTTTAAAGCAGCTCGTCGTTGGGCATATGATGTAAAAGGCGTAGAAGATGGCAAGGCTGAAGTTATTGCATGTAATGGTAACTTCCACGGTCGTACAATGCTTGCTGTATCTTTATCTTCTGACGAAGAATATCGTCGTGGCTTCGGTCCAATGTTACCAAACGTTAAATTAGTAGACTATGGTAATCTTGAAGCATTAAAGGCAGCTATTACACCAAACACTGCAGCATTCTTAATCGAACCAATTCAAGGCGAAGCTGGTATTGTTATTCCAACAGAAGGCTTCTTAAAAGCTGCTCGTGAACTTTGCCGTGAAAACAACGTATTATTCATTGCTGACGAAATTCAAGCAGGTCTAGCACGTACTGGTAAAATGTTTGCTTGTGATTGGGAAGAAGTAGAACCAGATATGTACATCTTAGGTAAAGCACTAGGTGGCGGTGTATTCCCTATTTCTTGTGTGGCTGCAAACCGTAATATCCTAGGCGTATTCAACCCAGGTTCTCATGGTTCAACTTTCGGTGGAAATCCTTTAGCTTGTGCAGTTTCAATTGCATCAATTAAAGTGTTATTAGATGAAAAATTAGCAGAACGTTCACATGACCTTGGTGAATATTTCAAAGGTAAATTAAGAGAAATTAACAACCCGGTTATTAAAGAAGTACGTGGTCGTGGCTTATTTATCGGTATGGAATTAACAGAGGCAGCGCGTCCATACTGTGAAAAACTAAAAGAATTAGGTCTATTATGTAAAGAAACACATGATACAGTTATTCGTTTTGCACCACCACTTGTTATTTCTCAAGAGGATTTAGATTGGTCAATTGAACAAATTGAAAAAGTATTTAAACTTTAACAAAATGTTCACATTTTAATTCGGAAGTATGTTACAATGATGCCGATATACTATCATTAAAAAAAACAAAGAGGCGATTTAATATGTCTGAAAACTTAAATCTTTTCACATCAACACAAGATGTCATTCAAGATGCTCTAAATAAACTTGGCTATGATGAAGCAATGTATGAATTACTAAAAGAACCACTTCGCATGCTACAAGTACGCATTCCAGTGAAAATGGATGATGGTACAACAAAAGTATTTACTGGTTACCGTGCACAGCATAATGATGCTGTAGGACCAACTAAAGGTGGGGTTCGTTTCCACCCACAAGTGTCTGAGGAGGAAGTTAAAGCGCTTTCAATGTGGATGACATTGAAATGTGGTATTGTCGATCTACCATACGGTGGTGGTAAAGGCGGTGTCATTTGTGATCCTCGTCAAATGTCTATGGGCGAAATCGAACGTTTAAGCCGTGGTTATGTACGTGCAGTAAGTCAAATCGTAGGACCAACAAAAGATATTCCTGCGCCAGACGTATTTACAAATGCACAAATTATGGCATGGATGATGGATGAATATAGCCGCATGGATGAATTCAACTCTCCAGGCTTCATCACTGGTAAGCCACTAGTACTTGGTGGTTCTCAAGGTCGTGATCGTGCGACTGCACAAGGTGTTACAATCGTAATCGAAGAAGCAGCAAAAAAACGTGGCATTGACATTAAAGGTGCTCGCGTTGTAATTCAAGGATTTGGTAACGCAGGTAGCTTCCTTGCGAAATTCATGCATGATTTAGGTGCAAAAGTAATCGGTATTTCAGATGCTTATGGTGCACTGCATGATCCTGAAGGTTTAGATATCGACTATTTGTTAGATCGTCGTGATAGCTTCGGAACAGTAACAACTTTATTTGAAAACACGATTTCAAACAAAGAATTATTAGAGCTTGATTGTGATATTTTAGTGCCAGCTGCTATTGAAAACCAAATTACTGCTGACAATGCACACAATATTAAAGCCACTATCGTAGTAGAAGCAGCAAACGGTCCAACAACATCTGAAGCAACTAAAATCTTAACAGAACGTGGCATTTTACTTGTACCAGACGTATTAGCCTCTGCTGGTGGTGTGACAGTTTCTTACTTTGAATGGGTACAAAATAACCAAGGTTATTATTGGACAGAAGAAGAAGTTGAAGAGCGTCTATACAAAAAAATGGTTGAAGCATTTGACAATGTTTATACAACAGCAACAACACGTAACATCAACATGCGCTTAGCGGCTTACATGGTAGGTGTTCGCCGTACTGCTGAAGCTTCACGCTTCCGTGGATGGGTTTAAGTAGAAGATAAATGAAATGAAACGAGTCATTCCTATAATAATGGGGTGACTCGTTTTTTCTTGTTTATTTGTTTGAATAAGGTGCTCAAGGCGCTGTTGTACTAATCTAAGTAGTAATGACGTAATAAGTATACGCAATATTCCATTTATATAGAGGGTGACTCAACAAAATCTGAACAATCACTAGTATTATGATTGCAAAGTCGGCGTTTAATCTTTGCTTTCTCCAATATAAATATGAGAAAATCCAACTAGAAAGGGGCGAATTAAATGGATTCATTTACATTTTTTAACCCAGTGAAGCTCCATTTTGGTGAAGATGCACTGGAAAAATTACCGAACGAATTAGCGCAATATGGCGAGAAGGTACTAGTTGTCTATGGTGGCGGAAGCATCAAAGCGAATGGTGTTTACAATGCTGTTATAGAGAAATTACAACAGGCAAATAAAACAATAGTTGAATTAAGTGGTGTTGAACCAAATCCACGTGTGGAAACAGCGAGACGTGGTATTGAAATTTGTAAAACTGAAGGCATTGATTTAGTGCTAGCTATTGGTGGCGGCTCTGTTATTGATTGTTCCAAATTAATTGCTGCCGGTGCAAAATATAATGGTGATGCTTGGGATATCGTAAAACGTAAGGTAATTGTAGAGCAAGCCATACCGTTAGGAACGGTATTAACGCTTGCAGCTACTGGTTCTGAAATGAACTCAGGATCTGTTATTACCAATGCAGCTACCGAAGAAAAACTAAGCTGGGGTAGCCCAGCGACATTCCCGAAATTTTCAATACTGAATCCAGTCTATACTGTGACGGTACCTAAAAACCACACCGTTTATGGAATCGTTGATATGATGTCACATGTTTTCGAACAATATTTCCATAACACAACGAATACCCCGATTACAGATGAAATGTGTGAAGGAGTATTACGAACGGTTATTACGACAGCGCCCAAATTACTTGAGGATTTAGAGAATACGACATTACGTGAAACGATTTTATTGGCGGGGACAATTGGTTTAAATGGATTCTTATCAATCGGCTCTCGTGGTGATTGGGCATCTCATAATATTGAGCATGCTGTATCCGCTGTATACGATATTCCACATGCAGGGGGATTAGCTATCCTCCAGCCACATTGGATGCGTTTAAATGTGCCTGTGAATCCTGAGCGTTTTGCGGGTATAGCAACACGTGTATTTGGGGTCGACGCAACAGGCAAGACAGTAGAAGAAGTTGCTTACGAAGGAATCGATCGTCTATCAGCATTTTGGACGTCATTAGGGGCGCCTAATCGCTTGGCTGATTATGATATTGATGATTCGAAATTCCAACAGATTGTAGAGCATGCTATGCAGAACGGTCCTTTTGGAAACTTTAATAAACTGCAAGAGGAAGATGTAAGAACCATTTTACAAAATTCTCTTTAAAACAATGAGTGTGAGGCTATGATTTATGGTCTTGCACGCATTGTTTTTTTTAGGTTTCATGAATCGAAATGTTAAGAAAAATTAACGATTTATGTTGAATTTTGTCGTAGAAGTTTCTTAAGTCCTGCGATATAGTGAAATAGATAGATGAATAAGATGGTAGAAATATAATTTTCATTGTTTTTAGGTGAGAAAAGTCATGTGAAAATTGAATTGTTGGTTAATTGTTGAAAACAATATTACTTTTGAATAAGAAGAAAAGTATTTTTGTCGTAATTGCTCGAATGATGTAAAGATGTTCAGAAATTGTTCAGCCATCTTTATTAAAATAATGACAATTTAAAACAAAGGGGAGAGGGATCAAATGTTGAAACGATTGTTAGAGAAGCGCATTGTTACATTAAATTGTGTGGAGATACCATTTCAACAGCATGTTTATAAAATGCAAAATTGTGTAGAAGTATTGGGAATTGAAGCGAAATCTCTACAAATTGAAAATAATAAAATTATCACAGGATACATTGATGATCAAAGTATATTTTTCAAAAGCTTACGTTTTGGACAAACGATTATTCATTTTTCGGATGGTGTAAATAAAGCAATTGTACAATTATTTGTTCGTCCTTCTGGAGAAATTGTTGTAGAAGTAAAGCCTTATTTAGGAGAAGCTGAAATTGTCACTGTGTATTATCGAACAATTTTAGCGGATACATTTATCGCAATTGATTTAAAAGGTGCTTTAAAACATTATCTGGTGGCCCATCAATTCATGAACAGAGAAGATTCGATTGCAGAGGTGCACTATCAATCCATGCATCCAAATGTTTTAAAGGATTCTTTTGCTGGACATTTTGTATTAGGTTATCATATGGATGGCAGAGAAATTCAAAATGCTAATGAATATGCTTTAGCTAACCGTCAAGCTTCATTACAATTTTCGAAAATCATCATTCTACAAAGGGGGAAGAGAAAGGCGATAGCCTGTGACAGACTGCTTACTTTTATGATTACCAACCATGTCTTTGTTGGGTACGAGGATATACCTGATTATCAAAATGAAGTTGAAAATTATGTCAAACGAGATTGTTTAATACCAGTATAACAAATAGCCAACTGCCTGAAATATGGCAATTGGCTATTTGTTTTCTTTAAATGATTATATGGTGTCTTTTGGTTTTTCGTTAACATGTACCCAATTTGTTTTTCCATCATCTTCATCAAATAAAATCGCTACTTTCGATACCCCTTTTTGGCTTAAGATGACCTCTGTTAAATGGTCACGTACGTCATCTAAAAAAGCCAGCGATAAATGAGGATCCGCTTCAGCTACTAATTCGACATGCAAAAATTCTCCTTCTTTAATTACTTCAAGGCGGAAGATATCTTTAATATTGGGATCATCCATTACAATATGGGCGATGTGATTTAACATTTCCTCGTCAGTCTCCCCAATGACGCCACGAGCGTTATCTAGAAATACTTTACCGACAACATAAAACATCATCGCGCCAATAATCATCGAAACAAGACCTTCTATTCGGCCCCAACCAGTAAAGTAGGCAATTAAAATGGCAGCAAAGGCTAAAAAGTTTCCGCTAGTAGCAACTAAATCTTCCATAAAGACTAATTTGGTTGCAGGCTTTGCACGATTTAAATAAGAAAACGCTTTTGGAATTGTGGAGAGACCTGCTTTTTCTTGACCCGCTTCATGCAGCACTTCAGCAGCTGCTTTGGCAAGCACTGTACCCTCTAAAACAATCCCTATGAATAATACCCCGAGTGCAATTAGTATTCCACTAGACTCTCCTGTAGGATGAATAAAATGATGCCAACCTTCTTTTATCGTTTCATAAGAAAGGATAGCTACAATAATGACAGCAAATAAGCAGACTAAATTGACAATTCGACCGAAACCACCGGGAAATTGTTTTGTAGGTGCCTTTTTTGAAAGTGCTGAGCCTATATACACAAATAATTGGTTTGCTGCATCACCGAGAGAGTGCATCATTTCTGCAAACATGGCAACATTACCAGTTAAGAAAAAGGCGACTCCTTTGATGATTCCTAAAAAGGTGTTGACACATGCTGCCAATAGGGAGGGTTTGTTGCCATCCTTTAGTAATTTTAATAGTTCTGCCATAAAAAATCCTCCAACTAGTTTAAAATTTCCATTTCGATTTTTTCTATATAAGATAGTGCTCGTAATGAACGATAAAATGATAATAGGTTATCAGAGACAATTAAGGATAGCCGCAAGTCCAATTCATGTAAAACATTATCATTTTTTAAAGGTACATCTTTAATGCGGATATTTTCGACGATAATGTTGTTGTCCTTTAAAAATAATAGAAATGATTCCGTATGGTTGTCATCATCAATTTGGACTTTTAATAAAATTTCTCGCATTCGAATTCGCTTAGGTCCAATTTTCATCAGGAAAGGCGATAGTATTTCAATGCCGAATACAATAATTACGACAGCTAGCGTTGCATCCATATAAAATCCTGCACCAACTGCAATACCGATACCAGCGGCTCCCCATATCATGGCTGCAGTTGTTAATCCCGTAATGCTATCATTGCCACGTCTTAAAATGACACCTGCTCCAAGAAACCCAATCCCGCTGACAATTTGTGCAGCTAAACGGAGAGGATCCATCGTAATATTAATATCTTCTCTGGAAGGAGTTGAGTATGCTGTTTCAATGGAGATGATGGTTAATAGGCAGCTGAAAGTAGCAATAACTAAACTGGTTTTTAATCCAACTGGCTTCTTCTTTAATTCCCTTTCGATACCGATCACTAAACTTAATGTGGCTGCAATAATTAATTTTATGCCAACTTCATATGTAATCATATTTTCCAATAATGTTTCCATACACAACCCTCCATAGATATTTCGTATTGCTAAGAGATATGCAAGCTGTCATTATTATATGTGCATTACTTTTTTGTATTGTACATCATGGAAGTAAGGAAATATAATTATTTTTTTCTTGATTAAGCAGATGTTTTTTTGGAAATGAAAGAGAAGCATCAGACGTAGAAAATCTCCTTCTTGTAATGAATGGAGTGGAGCTTGTTTTTTCAGCGGGGATTCAAACACCTGGTGAAATAGGGGAACCTATGTGCTAAGGTAATGTGTTTGCATGAGGCAGATCAATTAACTGTTGTTACAAGACGTAATAGCTTCTGGGGATTCAGTTTGAATATTACGCGCGAGGCATCAATGATGGAGGTGAGATTTTTGGAGCAACCTAAAATTCATCCATACATCCCAATCGTAATTGGTGTTATTTCAGTATCCATGTCCGCTATTTTTGTGAAATTAGCATCAGCGGAAGCTGGCATCATAGCTTTTTATCGTATGCTATTTTCTGTTTTAATAATGGCACCGTTATTTTTGAGGAAGTATACAAAGGAGTTAACAGCTTTAAGGAGACGTGATTGGTTATTTTCTTCAGTTGCGGGAATCTTTTTAGCTTTCCATTTTATTTTATGGTTTGAATCACTCAACTATACTTCAGTAGCAAGCTCTACAGTTTTGGTGACATTACAGCCGTTGTTTGCATTTGTGGGAACATACTTTTTCTTTAAAGAGAAGATAACAAAGAAAACGATCGTTGCAGGTACCATCGCCGTAGTAGGCAGTGTGTTAATCAGTTGGGGAGATTTTAAAGTAAGTGGAACAGCTTTTTATGGGGATATACTCGCGCTCATTGCTTGTGCGCTTGCTACGGCTTATTTTCTATTAGGACAGGATGTGCGTAAAAGATTATCTTTAATGACGTATACGATGGTTGTGTATGTTGTGTGTACCATTACTTTACTTTTTTATGTATTGATTAAAGGAGAATCTTTTGGTCCATACTCTTCGATGGATTGGTTATGGTTTTTCTTATTAGCGTTAGTCCCTAATTTATTGGGTCATACTCTATTTAATTGGTCTATTAAATATGTTAGTACGAATGTTGTTTCAATTGCTATATTATTTGAACCTGTAGGGGCAGCTCTTTTAGCCTTGCTGATATTTAAAGAGTATTTGATTATGACACAAATCATTGGTGGATTGATTGTATTAGCAGGGATTCTATTGTTTGTCATCGATGTTAAAAAGATTTTTAATTTTTTTACGAAAAATGCTTGATTTTTATAATGCTATATTATATATTATTACTTGTCCTTAACAAGAAGGAACGCTTGAAAATAAAGTTTTAAAAAGTTGTTGACTTCTTGTTGTGAACAAGATATGATAATAAAGTCGCTGAAAACGACTTGAATAAAATGAACCTTGAAAACTGAACAAGCAAAACGTAATCAATAAAGTTTTCAGTAACTAACTTCGGTTAGTGAACGAAACGAAATTTTGGACATCAAAATGATGCCAGCAAAACAATTTGAGCTATTCAAATTTCTTTTATGGAGAGTTTGATCCTGGCTCAGGACGAACGCTGGCGGCGTGCCTAATACATGCAAGTCGAGCGAACAGAGAAGGAGCTTGCTCCTTCGACGTTAGCGGCGGACGGGTGAGTAACACGTGGGCAACCTACCTTATAGTTTGGGATAACTCCGGAAACCGGGCTAATACCGAATAATCTGTTTCACCTCATGGTGAAACACTAAAAGACGGTTTCGGCTGTCGCTATAGGATGGGCCCGCGGCGCATTAGCTAGTTGGTGAGGTAACGGCTCACCAAGGCGACGATGCGTAGCCGACCTGAGAGGGTGATCGGCCACACTGGGACTGAGACACGGCCCAGACTCCTACGGGAGGCAGCAGTAGGGAATCTTCCACAATGGGCGAAAGCCTGATGGAGCAACGCCGCGTGAGTGAAGAAGGATTTCGGTTCGTAAAACTCTGTTGTAAGGGAAGAACAAGTACAGTAGTAACTGGCTGTACCTTGACGGTACCTTATTAGAAAGCCACGGCTAACTACGTGCCAGCAGCCGCGGTAATACGTAGGTGGCAAGCGTTGTCCGGAATTATTGGGCGTAAAGCGCGCGCAGGTGGTTTCTTAAGTCTGATGTGAAAGCCCACGGCTCAACCGTGGAGGGTCATTGGAAACTGGGAGACTTGAGTGCAGAAGAGGATAGTGGAATTCCAAGTGTAGCGGTGAAATGCGTAGAGATTTGGAGGAACACCAGTGGCGAAGGCGACTATCTGGTCTGTAACTGACACTGAGGCGCGAAAGCGTGGGGAGCAAACAGGATTAGATACCCTGGTAGTCCACGCCGTAAACGATGAGTGCTAAGTGTTAGGGGGTTTCCGCCCCTTAGTGCTGCAGCTAACGCATTAAGCACTCCGCCTGGGGAGTACGGTCGCAAGACTGAAACTCAAAGGAATTGACGGGGGCCCGCACAAGCGGTGGAGCATGTGGTTTAATTCGAAGCAACGCGAAGAACCTTACCAGGTCTTGACATCCCGTTGACCACTGTAGAGATATAGTTTCCCCTTCGGGGGCAACGGTGACAGGTGGTGCATGGTTGTCGTCAGCTCGTGTCGTGAGATGTTGGGTTAAGTCCCGCAACGAGCGCAACCCTTGATCTTAGTTGCCATCATTTAGTTGGGCACTCTAAGGTGACTGCTTATGACAAACCGGAGGAAGGTGGGGATGACGTCAAATCATCATGCCCCTTATGACCTGGGCTACACACGTGCTACAATGGACGATACAAACGGTTGCCAACTCGCGAGAGGGAGCTAATCCGATAAAGTCGTTCTCAGTTCGGATTGTAGGCTGCAACTCGCCTACATGAAGCCAATCGCTAGTAATCGCGGATCAGCATGCCGCGGTGAATACGTTCACGGGCCTTGTACACACCGCCCGTCACACCACGAGAGTTTGTAACACCCGAAGTCGGTGAGGTAACCTTTTGGAGCCAGCCGCCGAAGGTGGGATAGATGATTGGGGTGAAGTCGTAACAAGGTAGCCGTATCGGAAGGTGCGGCTGGATCACCTCCTTTCTAAGGATTATTTCGGAATACAAACCTAGGGTTTGTAAGATTACGTTTTGCGTTCAGTTTTGAAGGTTCATTCTTCTTGAATGAAAAGCTTCAAAACTTGTTCTTTGAAAACTGGATAAAACGACATTGAAATTGTAACAAACACATTTATTTTTTAAGTTTTTTTATAGGCTTAATAACATTAGAAGGTTTCAAGACACGAGCAGTTCTAGGAAGCAATCGAGTGAATGAAGGAGCGTACTTGAGTACGTGACTGATTGAACGAGTGAAGCTGACAACGAAATGTGATGTGTATTGAAAGCCGTTAGGTTAAGTTATTAAGGGCGCACGGCGAATGCCTTGGCACTAGGAGCCGAAGAAGGACGGCACTAACACCGATATGCTTCGGGGAGCTGTAAGTGAGCTTTGATCCGGAGATTTCCGAATGGGGGAACCCACTACGTTTAATGGCGTAGTATCTTGACGTGAATACATAGCGTCTTGAAGGCAGACCCAGGGAACTGAAACATCTAAGTACCTGGAGGAAGAGAAAGAAAAATCGATTCCCTGAGTAGCGGCGAGCGAAACGGGAAGAGCCCAAACCAAGAGGCTTGCCTCTTGGGGTTGTAGGACACTCAATACGGAGTTACAAAAGAGCGAGTTAGATGAAGCGACTTGGAAAGGTCCGCCAGAGCAGGTAAAAGCCCTGTAGTCGAAAGTTCGTTCTCTCCTGAGTGGATCCTGAGTACGGCGGAACACGTGAAATTCCGTCGGAATCTGGGAGGACCATCTCCCAAGGCTAAATACTACCTAGTGACCGATAGTGAACCAGTACCGTGAGGGAAAGGTGAAAAGCACCCCAAGGGGAGTGAAAGAGATCCTGAAACCGTGTGCCTACAAGTAGTTAGAGCCCGTTAATGGGTGATAGCGTGCCTTTTGTAGAATGAACCGGCGAGTTACGATTACGTGCGAGGTTAAGCTTTAGAAGGCGGAGCCGCAGCGAAAGCGAGTCTGAATAGGGCGAAATAGTACGTGGTCGTAGACCCGAAACCAGGTGATCTACCCATGTCCAGGGTGAAGGTAAGGTAACACTTACTGGAGGCCCGAACCCACGCACGTTGAAAAGTGCGGGGATGAGGTGTGGGTAGCGGAGAAATTCCAATCGAACTTGGAGATAGCTGGTTCTCTCCGAAATAGCTTTAGGGCTAGCCTCGTGATGAGAATACTGGAGGTAGAGCACTGTTTGGACTAGGGGGCCATCCCGGTTTACCGAATTCAGACAAACTCCGAATGCCAGATATTTATACACGGGAGTCAGACTGCGAGTGATAAGATCCGTAGTCAAAAGGGAAACAGCCCAGACCACCAGCTAAGGTCCCAAAGTAATCGTTAAGTGGAAAAGGATGTGGCGTTGCACAGACAACCAGGATGTTGGCTTAGAAGCAGCCATCATTTAAAGAGTGCGTAATAGCTCACTGGTCGAGTGACGCTGCGCCGAAAATGTATCGGGGCTAAACGATTCACCGAAGCTGTGGATTGACATCTACGATGTCAGTGGTAGGAGAGCGTTCTAAGTGCGTTGAAGTCAGACCAAAGGACTGGTGGAGCGCTTAGAAGTGAGAATGCTGATGAGTAGCGAAAGACGGGTGAGAATCCCGTCCACCGTATGACTAAGGTTTCCTGAGGAAGGCTCGTCCGCTCAGGGTTAGTCGGGACCTAAGCCGAGGCCGATAGGCGTAGGCGATGGACAACAGGTTGATATTCCTGTACCACCTCCTCACCGTTTGAGAAATGGGGGGACGCAGTAGGATAGGGTAAGCGCGCTGTTGGTTATGCGCGTCCAAGCAGTAAGGCGTGTGTGTAGGCAAATCCGCACACTGTAACGTTGAGCTGTGATGGCGAGTCCGTATGGACGAAGTTCCTGATTTCACACTGCCAAGAAAAGCCTCTATCGAGGTGAGAGGTGCCCGTACCGCAAACCGACACAGGTAGTCGAGGAGAGAATCCTAAGGTGTGCGAGAGAACTCTCGTTAAGGAACTCGGCAAAATGACCCCGTAACTTCGGGAGAAGGGGTGCTCTTGAGCGTGCAAGCGCATGAGAGCCGCAGTGAATAGGCCCAGGCGACTGTTTAGCAAAAACACAGGTCTCTGCAAAACCGTAAGGTGACGTATAGGGGCTGACGCCTGCCCGGTGCTGGAAGGTTAAGAGGAGTGGTTAGCGCAAGCGAAGCTGCGAATTGAAGCCCCAGTAAACGGCGGCCGTAACTATAACGGTCCTAAGGTAGCGAAATTCCTTGTCGGGTAAGTTCCGACCCGCACGAAAGGCGTAACGATCTGGGCACTGTCTCAACGAGAGACTCGGTGAAATTATAGTACCTGTGAAGATGCAGGTTACCCGCGACAGGACGGAAAGACCCCGTGGAGCTTTACTGTAGCCTGATATTGAATTTTGGTACAACTTGTACAGGATAGGTAGGAGCCAGAGATCTCGGAGCGCCAGCTTCGAAGGAGGCGTCGGTGGGATACTACCCTGGTTGTATTGAAATTCTAACCCATGCCCCTTAGCGGGGCAGGAGACAGTGTCAGGCGGACAGTTTGACTGGGGCGGTCGCCTCCTAAAAGGTAACGGAGGCGCCCAAAGGTTCCCTCAGAATGGTTGGAAATCATTCGTAGAGTGTAAAGGCACAAGGGAGCTTGACTGCGAGACCTACAAGTCGAGCAGGGTCGAAAGACGGGCTTAGTGATCCGGTGGTTCCGCATGGAAGGGCCATCGCTCAACGGATAAAAGCTACCCCGGGGATAACAGGCTTATCTCCCCCAAGAGTCCACATCGACGGGGAGGTTTGGCACCTCGATGTCGGCTCATCGCATCCTGGGGCTGTAGTCGGTCCCAAGGGTTGGGCTGTTCGCCCATTAAAGCGGTACGCGAGCTGGGTTCAGAACGTCGTGAGACAGTTCGGTCCCTATCCGTCGTGGGCGTAGGAAATTTGAGAGGAGCTGTCCTTAGTACGAGAGGACCGATGGACACACCGCTGGTGTACCAGTTGTCTTGCCAAAGGCATCGCTGGGTAGCTATGTGTGGACGGGATAAGTGCTGAAAGCATCTAAGCATGAAGCCCCCTCAAGATGAGATTTCCCATTACGCAAGTAAGTAAGATCCCTCAAAGACGATGAGGTAGATAGGTTCGAGGTGGAAGTGTGGTGACACATGGAGCTGACGAATACTAATCGATCGAGGACTTAACCAAAATGTTTGAACCATTCAATGAACCGTTTATCCAGTTTTGAAAGAACAAAACTTTCAATAAAAAAAGAGCTTCAAGACACAAGTAGAACAAGGAAGCAAACGAGTGATTGAAGGAGCGTACTTCTGTACGTGACTGATTGAACGAGAGCAGCTGACGCAGTAATACGCCGTGTATTGAAGGTCGACCATAGTCTAGTGATGATGGCAAAGAGGTCACACCCGTTCCCATACCGAACACGGAAGTTAAGCTCTTTAGCGCCGATGGTAGTTGGGGGCTTCCCCCTGTGAGAGTAGGACGTCGCTAGGCATAATACCCAGGAGGATTAGCTCAGCTGGGAGAGCATCTGCCTTACAAGCAGAGGGTCGGCGGTTCGAGCCCGTCATCCTCCACCATATGCCAGTATTTAGCTCAGCAGGTAGAGCAACTGACTTGTAATCAGTAGGTCGTGGGTTCGATTCCTATAGCCCCGCACCATTTTTTTAGAGCCATTAGCTCAGTTGGTAGAGCATCTGACTTTTAATCAGAGGGTCGAAGGTTCGAGTCCTTCATGGCTCACCATTTTTAAATAATAATAAGCGGGTGTGGCGGAATTGGCAGACGCACTAGACTTAGGATCTAGCGCCGTAAGGCGTGGGGGTTCGACTCCCTTCACCCGCACCATTATTTCATTGCCAGATAAAAAAACTTATGCACATGCGGAAGTAGTTCAGTGGTAGAACACCACCTTGCCAAGGTGGGGGTCGCGAGTTCGAACCTCGTCTTCCGCTCCAAATGTGCTTAAGGGTGGCGGAACTGGCAGACGCACAGGACTTAAAATCCTGCGGTAGGTGACTACCGTACTTAGGTTCGATTCCGGTCCTCGGCACCATTTTTAATGCGCCCGTAGCTCAATTGGATAGAGCGTCTGACTACGGATCAGAAGGTTATGGGTTCGACTCCTGTCGGGCGCGCCAAAAAGAACGGGAAGTAGCTCAGCTTGGTAGAGCACTTGGTTTGGGACCAAGGGGTCGCAGGTTCGAATCCTGTCTTCCCGACCATTTCCAAAGAAATTATGGGGCCTTAGCTCAGCTGGGAGAGCGCCTGCCTTGCACGCAGGAGGTCAGCGGTTCGATCCCGCTAGGCTCCACCATAATAAATTAACCAGTATAAAGATCCTGGCGGCGTAGCTCAGCTGGCTAGAGCGTACGGTTCATACCCGTAAGGTCGGGGGTTCGATCCCCTCTGCCGCCATCTTAAAGGACCTTTAGCTCAGTTGGTTAGAGCAGACGGCTCATAACCGTCCGTTATCGCAGGTTCGAGTCCTGCAAGGTCCACCATTTATATATTGCAACGGAGGTATACCCAAGTCTGGCTGAAGGGATCGGTCTTGAAAACCGACAGGCGGGTAACACCGCGCGGGGGTTCGAATCCCTCTACCTCCTCCAGTTTTAAATCTTTATAAATGGTGCTTTAAAAACTCGAAACCGTATAAAATTATCGCGGGGTGGAGCAGTGGTAGCTCGTCGGGCTCATAACCCGAAGGTCGTTGGTTCAAATCCGGCCCCCGCAACCAAATGGTCCCGTGGTGTAGCGGTTAACATGCCTGCCTGTCACGCAGGAGATCGCCGGTTCGATCCCCGGTCGGGACCGCCATTATTTTCATAAGAAGATATGAAAAGCAAAAGAAAATAAGCTTAGCATGGACGAAATGGGTCAGTAGCTCAGTTGGTAGAGCATTAGATTGAAGCTCTAAGTGTCGGCGGTTCGATTCCGTCCTGACCCACCATTTATGCGGGTGTAGTTTAATGGTAAAACCTCAGCCTTCCAAGCTGATGTCGTGGGTTCGATTCCCATCACCCGCTCCAAGGGCCTATAGCTCAGCTGGTTAGAGCGCACGCCTGATAAGCGTGAGGTCGATGGTTCGAGTCCATTTAGGCCCATCATTATTCCGAAGTAGCTCAGTTGGTAGTAGCACCTGACTGTTAATCAGGTTGTCGCAGGTTCGAGTCCTGCCTTCGGAGCCATTTTTATGTGGGGAAGTACTCAAGAGGCTGAAGAGGCGCCCCTGCTAAGGGTGTAGGTCGGGTAACCTATGCGCGAGGGTTCAAATCCCTCCTTCTCCGCCATTGGCCCGTTGGTCAAGTGGTTAAGACACCGCCCTTTCACGGCGGTAACACGGGTTCGAATCCCGTACGGGTCATACTAAAAAACAGTAGATGCACACGCATCTACTGTTTTTTCATATTCATAGATATAAATATTACTCTTGATTCAATGCATTTTCATCCATATAAACTACTTCCCAGATATGCCCATCTACATCCTGAAATCCCCAGCCATACATAAACCCATGATCTTGGGGTTCACTATAAGATTTACCACCGAGACCAGTGCCTTATTTACTAATTGATCTACTTGCTCTCGATTTTCAGCAGATAGACATAAAATTGCTTCTGCAGACGTAGCAGTATTTGTAATTTCCTTCTTACTAAACCCTTTGAATCGTTCTTCCACCATCATTAATGCGAAGATATTTTCACTAATAATCATTGAGGCTGTAGTCTCATCGCTAAATTGTTGATTGAACTCAAAGCCTAGTTCCTTAAAGAAGTTGATGGATTTGTTTAGATCTTTCACTGGTAAATTGATAAAAATATTTTTCGATTGAAAAGCCATTTATTTTCACCTCCAAATCGACAGTAGCATAGAGCATAAAGCCATGTCAATTTTAGCAATAGATGGATATTCTTTGATTGGATCGATGATGATGCATTTGAAAATGGCAGTTGTTTAAGCTATTCAAAATAGATGTTATATGAACATAAAAAGCAGAGACGTTTTTTTACACCATCTCTGCTTTTAAAGCAACCTAATTATCCTCGTGCTAGCATTCTTTCGAGAGAGCTAAGTGCTTCAGCTGTAGTATATTCATCTACTTGGATACGGTTATGTGGTTGCCCCTGCTCAATACTTTCTAAGCTCCACAACAGATGGGGAAGGTCAATGCGATTCATTGTTAAGCAAGGACAAAAATTTTCATTTAAAGAGATAATATGTTTATCTGGATGCTGCTTCATTATGCGATTGACAAGATTCATTTCTGTTCCAATAGCCCATGCCGATCCGCTTGGTGCACGATTGATTGTCTCAATGATGTATTTTGTGGAACCTGCATCATCAGCAGCTGCTACAACTTCACGACTGCATTCAGGGTGAACAATAATTTGCATAGTTGGATGTTCTTTGCGAACGACCTCCGTATGGTGAACCGTAAATCCTTCATGTACAGAGCAATGACCTTTCCATAGAATAACCTGAATGTTCTCAAGCGGCTCATTTGTTTCAAGTATATTCTTATGGGGATTCCAAACAGCCATATTTTTAAGTGGAATACCTAAATCATAGGCAGTATTTCTTCCTAAATGTTGGTCAGGTAAAAAGAAAATACGCTGTTTTTGTGTAAATGCCCATTGAACAAGCTCCTTAGCATTCGATGAAGTGACACAGGCACCACCATGTCTTCCCGTAAAGGCTTTAATGGCAGCAGTTGAATTGACATAAGTTAGCGGGATAATTGTATCACCAAAGAGTTGCTGAAGAATCGGCCATGCTTGTTCTGTTTGATAAATATCAGCCATATCAGCCATTGAACAACCTGCACGCATATCTGGTAAATAGACATGTTGCTGCTTCGTTGTCAGCATATCAGCAGTTTCAGCCATAAAATGCACACCGCAAAATACGATATGCTCAGCTTCCTTGTTTGCGGCAGATAATTGAGCTAACTGTAGGGAATCACCAGTTGCATCTGCAAATTGAATGACTTCATCTTTTTGATAATGATGTCCTGGTATAAATAGTTTAGATCCTAATTTTTGCTTTATTGATAAAATACGAGATTCCATTTCCTTTACTGATAATGCCCAGAATGCTCTGGAAGTAGTGTCGTTTGTTGTAATAAACTAGTTATGGACAAGGGAATGATCTCCTTTCATTTGAACGAGTGCACTAATGTCAAAGGCTTTAACGGAATGCGTTAATGAACCAAGTGAAATAAACTGAACACCTGATTGTGCATAGGCCTTTAAATTTTCAAGTGTGATGCCTCCTGATGCCTCTGTCACAATAGAAGAAGGGACAGTGGGAAGCCATGCTCGTATTTCTTCTGGACTACGGTTATCAAACATAATAATATCTGCTCCAGCAATGATGGCTTCTTCTAGCTGGTCCTTTGTTTCAATTTCCACTTCGATTTTTACAGTATGACCGACTTTTGCTCTAGCAGCCTGAACAGCTTTTGTAATGCTACCAGCAAAGGCAATGTGGTTATCCTTTAGCATGATGGCATCATACAGGCCATTACGATGATTAAAGCCACCATAGGTTCTAACAGCATATTTATCCAGCATACGCAATCCAGGCATGGTTTTACGCGTATCACATATTTTCGCATGCGTACCAGCTGTTTCTCGAACGGCATGATGGGTCGCTGTCGCAATAGCGGACATACGCTGAATAAGATTTAATATAACGCGCTCACCTATTAATAATTTTTGTAAGGGTCCCTTTACCACAGCAAGCACATCATAGCCTTTACTGTCTCTCCATCTTTTTTTAGAAGTTGGATTTTTATTGATCGATCGAGTAAGTGAAAGCCATACTCAATAATGAGCGCCCCGCAGAAAACCCCATTTTCTTTAGCATAAAAAGAAAATGATCCCTGCTGTTCAGCTGAAAAGATATATTCACTCGATAAATCCCCATCACCTAAATCCTCATTAAAAAATTGCTTGAGCATTTCCTCGAGTTTGATGATATTCATACAATGAGTTCCTCACTTTCATTTGGCCTTGCGAAAAAATAATCCAACGACTTGCCCAGTGTGCGTCCATTTCTAATTTATCCGTACGAATGTGAGCACCACGCGTTTCCGTTCGTGTAATTGCAGCATGTGCCATTAATGTTGCAACAACATGCATCATAAATAGTTCCAATTCAGCTTGTTCTAGACCCTTTAGATTCGTATAAAGAAGTGATTGTAAGGAGGGTAATTGCTGAATAAAATGCTGCAAGTCATTAACGTTTCGCACGATGCCTAAAAACTGCATCATGTATTGCTGTAACTGCTGTTTGCTAAATAAAGATGGCATTATTTCAGCACATTGATGGTGGTCATGTGTGAAATTTTTTTGATGGCAACCATGTTGAATGATGAACTGAGCCATTCTTTGCCCAAACGTAATACCTTCCAATAGGGAGTTACTTGCTAAACGGTTCGCACCATGGACACCTGTACAGGCAACTTCCCCCACTGCATATAGATTAGGTATAGTGGTTCTTCCTTTGTCATCAGCAATAACGCCCCCCATTAAGAAATGACTTCCTGGAGCTACAGGAATTAAGCCATCTTGTAAATAAACTTGATTGTCATAGCAAAGCTGAGCAATTGTTGGGAATTTCACTTCAAAATTTTGAATGTTAGTAATATCAATAAACGTCTCCTCACCAGCAGCACGTTTTTAAAAAGTGCAAGTGCCGTAATATGTCTTGGTGCTAAGTCAAGTTGGGCATGTAAGCCTGTCATAATGGGCTGACGCTGTGCATCGACAAAGATGCCACCAGCACCTCGAACAGCTTCGGAAACTAATCCCTTCGCCTCATTTTCACACCAAAGCAGACTAGGGTGGAACTGCATAAATTCCATATCACTGATGGCAGCACCTGCGCAAAATGCTAACGCGATGCCGTCACCTGTATTGGTTGGATAATTAGATGTGCTTGAATAGAGTGCACCTGCACCACCTGTCGCTAAAATGACATGATGGGCCAAATAGCGTGTAATGCCTTTTTGTCCTTTGGTAAGTGCGCCTATGCAGTCACCATCTGTATTCCGTAAAAGCTCATAAGCCATTTCATAGCAATTCACCTTTGTTTTAGGCGAAAGTTTATGAAGTAAGTAATCTATGAAAATTTGACCAGTACGATCACCACCTGCATGTAGAATACGATGATGACTATGTGCCCCTTCGAGTCCTAGAGCCATTTTCCATCAACATGACGATCGATAGGGAGACCAGTCTTTAAATATTTCTGCATGATTTTAGTGCCATCTTCTATGAGTGTAGTAACATGTTTTTTCTCGTGATGATATTCTCCAGCTTTCAATGTATCAGCAATGTGGTGTTCAATATGATCTTTCTCACTTGTAACAGCAGCGATGCCACCTTGTGCACGATAAGAACTACTCATATAAAGAGATGATTTTGTAACAATTTGTACTTGAAAATGTTCTTCGAGCAGTAAAGCAGCTTGAAGTGCAGCAATTCCACTGCCGATTATAAGGACATCTGCCTTTACATCCATAGTTATACCCTCTTTACAGTTGTCTTGACACTTATCTTTACATAAAATAAAAAAGAAAACAAGACTTGATGAACTAGAGAGGGAGAAGACAATGATTTATATGGATTATGCTGCGACATCACCGATGACGAAGGAGGCTCTTGCAGCTTATGTAGAGGTAGCACAGCGGTATTATGGAAATAGTGCAAGTCTTCATGATTTAGGAGGACAAGCCTATTATTTTGTCCAGCAATCAAGAGAGGTTGTAGCCAATGCTTTAGGCGTAAATAGTGACGGTATTATTTTTACAGGGAGCGGGACAGAAGGAAATATCCTGGCTATCTTGTCATTAGCGCTGGCCTCTAAAAAAGGAAAACACATTATTTCATCTCAAGCTGAGCATACGTCTGTGCATGCAGCGTTGAATACGCTTGAGAAAATGGGTTTTATAGTGACAAAATTGCCTTTACAGATGGATGGATGGATTGACCTTGAACAATTACAGCAAGCAATCCGCAAAGATACGGCTTTGATTACAATTCAACATGTCAATTCTGAAATTGGTGCTATTCAGCCTGTAGAGAAAATAATAGAGATGGCTAAAAAATCTGATGTTTTCAGCCATATTGACTGTGTACAATCATTTGGGAAGCTTGCTATACCAAGTGGAGTAGATGCCATCACAATCTCAGCTCATAAAATAGGTGGACCAAAGGGGTGTGGTGCTGTCTATCTGAATCCTGCGCTCCGAGTACCTGCCTTAACATAAGTGTGACTCATGAGAGGGGTTTAAGAGGCGGCACATTAGATACACCAGCAATTGTAGCCTTTGCGGCAGCAATTGAAAACTATCAAT
Organism: Lysinibacillus sp. FSL W7-1291; assembly: GCF_038593415.1. Lineage (NCBI taxonomy): Bacteria > Bacillati > Bacillota > Bacilli > Caryophanales > Bacillaceae > Lysinibacillus > Lysinibacillus sp. FSL W7-1291. The sequence goes on along the minus strand of NZ_CP151994.1, from coordinate 3,488,544 downwards.
ATGAAAGACAACATTATGAGACTTTAAGAAGATTTTTGAAAAACAATTTGCCTGAAACATGCCAATTAATAGAATGTAACCAACAATTGCCTACTATTTGTGGCGTAATGATGGATAAAATAGAGGGACAATATGTTCTTTTAAAGTTAAATGAGGCAGGAATCTGTATTTCGACGGGTAGTGCATGTGATATTCATAGTGAATCTGGAACGAAAGCCATTTTATCAATGGGTTACTCTTTGGAAGCAGCACGCCAATTTTTTAGACTATCTTTTGGAGCTTCCACTACATTTGAAGAAATTCTAAGATTGAAACAAGAGCTTTTAACTATTTAATGAAACAACAAGTGAAGGGTTTTCTATACCCTTTCCTTGTTTAGAAATAGATTATAAGCTAAGAAAATAGGTGAAATAAAATAATTGTTTTCTTTTGAAACAACAATTGTTATAATATTTTGCAGGGCAATATTTTCTCTTACTTAGCAAAAATAACTTCAAAAAGTAATAATTTCTTTTTTTTATAAAAAAGTATTGCACAATGTGAGAAAACGTTATACAATAATTCTTGTCTTGAAGGACAGGTAAACAACTTCAAAACAAGATACATAAAGAAACTTCTGCTAAGAACGCAGAAGCCAGCACATCCATGTGCAAGTCTAGTGATGATGGCAAAGAGGTCACACCCGTTCCCATACCGAACACGGAAGTTAAGCTCTTTAGCGCCGATGGTAGTTGGGGGCTTCCCCCTGTGAGAGTAGGACGTCGCTAGGCATAATACCCAGGAGGATTAGCTCAGCTGGGAGAGCATCTGCCTTACAAGCAGAGGGTCGGCGGTTCGAGCCCGTCATCCTCCACCATATGCTTAGGTTTAGCTCAGCAGGTAGAGCAACTGACTTGTAATCAGTAGGTCGTGGGTTCGATTCCTATAGCTTAAGCACCATTTTTTTAGAGCCATTAGCTCAGTTGGTAGAGCATCTGACTTTTAATCAGAGGGTCGAAGGTTCGAGTCCTTCATGGCTCACCATTTTTAAATAATAATAAGCGGGTGTGGCGGAATTGGCAGACGCACTAGACTTAGGATCTAGCGCCGTAAGGCGTGGGGGTTCGACTCCCTTCACCCGCACCATTATTTCATTGCCAGATAAAAAAACTTATGCACATGCGGAAGTAGTTCAGTGGTAGAACACCACCTTGCCAAGGTGGGGGTCGCGAGTTCGAACCTCGTCTTCCGCTCCAAATGTCTTAAAGGGTGGCGGAACTGGCAGACGCACAGGACTTAAAATCCTGCGGTAGGTGACTACCGTACTTAGGTTCGATTAGGTCCTCGGCACCATTTTTAATGCGCCCGTAGCTCAATTGGATAGAGCGTCTGACTACGGATCAGAAGGTTATGGGTTCGACTCCTGTCGGGCGCGCCAAAAAGAACGGGAAGTAGCTCAGCTTGGTAGAGCACTTGGTTTGGGACCAAGGGGTCGCAGGTTCGAATCCTGTCTTCCCGACCATTTCCAAAGAAATTATGGGGCCTTAGCTCAGCTGGGAGAGCGCCTGCCTTGCACGCAGGAGGTCAGCGGTTCGATCCCGCTAGGCTCCACCATAATAAATTAACCAGTATAAAGATCCTGGCGGCGTAGCTCAGCTGGCTAGAGCGTACGGTTCATACCCGTAAGGTCGGGGGTTCGATCCCCTCTGCCGCCATCTTAAAGGACCTTTAGCTCAGTTGGTTAGAGCAGACGGCTCATAACCGTCCTATCGCAGGTTCGAGTCCTGCAAGGTCCACCATTTATATATTGCAACGGAGGTATACCCAAGTCTGGCTGAAGGGATCGGTCTTGAAAACCGACAGGCGGGTAACACCGCGCGGGGGTTCGAATCCCTCTACCTCCTCCAGTTTTAAATCTTTATAAATGGTGCTTTAAAAACTCGAAACCGTATAAAATTATCGCGGGGTGGAGCAGTGGTAGCTCGTCGGGCTCATAACCCGAAGGTCGTTGGTTCAAATCCGCCCCCGCAACCAAATGGTCCCGTGGTGTAGCGGTTAACATGCCTGCCTGTCACGCAGGAGATCGTAGGTTCGATCCTTATCGGGACCGCCATTATTTTCATAAGAAGATATGAAAAGCAAAAGAAAATAAGCTTAGCATGGACGAAATGGGTCAGTAGCTCAGTTGGTAGAGCATTAGATTGAAGCTCTAAGTGTCGGCGGTTCGATTCCGTCCTGACCCACCATTTATGCGGGTGTAGTTTAATGGTAAAACCTCAGCCTTCCAAGCTGATGTCGTGGGTTCGATTCCCATCACCCGCTCCAAGGGCCTATAGCTCAGCTGGTTAGAGCGCACGCCTGATAAGCGTGAGGTCGATGGTTCGAGTCCATTTAGGCCCATCATTATTCCGAAGTAGCTCAGTTGGTAGTAGCACCTGACTGTTAATCAGGTTGTCGCAGGTTCGAGTCCTGCCTTCGGAGCCATTTTTATGTGGGGAAGTACTCAAGAGGCTGAAGAGGCGCCCCTGCTAAGGGTGTAGGTCGGGTAATACGCGAGGGTTCAAATCCCTCCTTCTCCGCCATTGGCCCGTTGGTCAAGTGGTTAAGACACCGCCCTTTCACGGCGGTAACACGGGTTCGAATCCCGTACGGGTCATACTAAGTGCAGTAGATGAATTACATCTACTGCACTTTTTAATTGATTTGATAACATAGTTACTATAAAAATGAAGCCTTCACAGAACATCGAATCTGTGAAGGCTTGTTAATTATATAGGAAGTTAAGAAATTTTTCTCCCTTTTCCGTAGGGGATCATAAACGCATAACAAGGAACTTAGACAAATGTAAGTTCTGTATTGTATAATTTTGTATTTTGAAGCTAGATGGACTAAGCTAATGATAAAGGAGGGATAGGAATGAATGAAAAATTAAAGTGGGTGCACAATCAGCTGGATAAAGCAAATGACGGAACAGCTTTACTGCCATATTTTACATTGGAACAAGTAAAGAAAGTGGGGCAATTTCTACGTACATATGAGCAATTTGAAAAGACACCTCTCCATCATCTTAATTCACTTGCTTCATGGATGGGTGTAGAAAAAATTTTGGTAAAAGACGAATCCTATCGATTTGGCTTAAACGCATTTAAAGTATTAGGCGGAGTTTATGCAATTGCGCAGTATGTTGCCAATAGACTCCAGAAAAATATAGAGGAACTATCGTTTGAACAATTAAAATCATCAGAAGTAAAAGCGCAGGTAGGAAATTTAACCTTTATTTCAACAACAGATGGTAACCATGGTCGTGGTGTGGCATGGGCGGCTCGTGAACTAGGGTATCAAGCGCGAATATATATGCCAGCTGGCAGTGCCGATGAACGTTTACAGCATATTAAAAAAGAAGGAGCCTATGCTGAAATAACGACAATGAATTATGATGAAACCGTGCGTTATTCCTCGCAGCTAGCACAAGAAAATGGCTGGGTCCTGATTCAGGATACGATGTGGGATGGCTACGAAGAAATACCATTATGGATTATGCAAGGCTACACAACACTTGTACATGAAATCGTTGAACAGATGCAGCAAGCTCCGACACATGTATTTTTACAAGCTGGTGTTGGGTCATTTGCAGGGGCAGTAGTAGCTTTTTTACAACAATATTATGAGCAGGATATTACATTTGTGTTAGTTGAGCCACATGTTGCTAATTGTTATTATGAGAGCTTTAAGGCAGGTACTGAGCAATATGTAACTGTTGGTGGAGAGATGAAAACCATAATGGCGGGCCTTGCTTGCGGTGAACCTAATCCACAGGCTTGGCGATTCTTAAAAGCCCATATAAAAATAAGCATCTCCTGTGAAGAAGAAATAGCAGCAACAGGAATGCGCGTTCTTGCAAATCCATTGGCTTCAGACTCACGTATTATAGCAGGAGAATCAGGAGCGGCTCCGTTTGGTTGCTTTTATGAATTAATGACTAATGAACACTACAAAGATTTAATACTCGACCTACAGCTAGACGAACATGCGAGGGTGTTGTTTATTAATACAGAGGGTGACACAGATAAAAAGAATTATCATCACATAGTGTGGCATGGGAAATATGCGAATCAATGAACAGTAAGATAGCTGGATCATTTTTAAACTACCAAAACAATGCAGAAGAAACGAACTATTGCGAAATAAGAGTATCTCGCGATAGTTTATTTTTTCCTTGCTTATTTTACGATTGTAAAAGACCTTATTAGTGAATAGTAATATGGGCAATTTTAAAAGCACCATAATCATCTATTGTAACAGTATAGGTCTTATAGCAATCATAGAATTGATAATTTTCTTGTGCATCATAAAAATCACACGTTTCGTTCATATCCACATAGTATTGACCATTTGAAAATTGTACATCTAATACCCCATTGTTTTAAATAGAAGTAATATGTAATTTCATTACTATATTTCTCTAATTTTTGATAAGCTGAACTGCCAAGTGCAAGCATATCAGCAATCCAATAAAAATCACCCTCATTGAGTGCCATCTCATAATACAAACGGAATGCTTACACGAATTGACCAGCTAGTATAGCGTCTGCTTCGTTAGTGGATTCTGTTTCAATAATAGATAGTTGACTGTTTTCATAAACATTCGCAACAGCACGAACTTCATTTGCTGAAAGTGGCTTAGCAATCCATCAAAATTGGTCAAGCATACTGTAAAGAGGGATGGAGAAGGCAAAGTTAGTACTTGTTTTGTATGACTCTCATGGTGACAATTTGGACACTTCATCCTATCACGTTCCTGTGAAATATTTATTATTCATATCGGTGTATAAAAACTCAGATTATAGATTTTTATGGAATTATATATTCTGAAAGGATGATTATAGTTCGATTAATATTTTTTATTTTGTCTTGACCTTAACGTTGCGTCAAAGTTTACAGTAGCATTAGAGGAGGTGAGCACATGGAATATTCCATTCAGGAGCTTGCTCAATTGTCGGGTGTTAGCACGAGAACATTGCGTTATTATGATGAAATTGGGTTGCTGAAGCCAGCCAGAACAAATGAGGCAGGGTATCGATTCTATGGCCAATTGGAGGTCGATATGCTACAGCAGATTTTATTTTATCGTGCATTAGATATGAAACTTGCGACGATTCAAGCGATTATTAAGGCGCCAAATTTTCAACATGCAGAGGCGCTAAAAACACATAGAGCAGCTTTGCTTCAACGCCAGGAACAACTTGTAACAATCTTACAGACGGTAGAAAAAACAATACAATCCATTGAGGGGGAACAACCGATGTCCAATGAAGAAAAATTTAAAGGTTTTAAAGAAAGGTTAATCGAAGATAATGAAAAGCAATACGGACAAGAAATTCGTGCGAAATATGGAGAAGGCACAGTGGATGCTTCGAATGCTAAGCTTATGAATATGACAGAGCAACAATATCAGGCGATGCAAGAGCTAGAACAGCAAATGTTTGAGCGGTTAGCAGAGGCTATGGAGCTCGGGAATCCTACAAGTGACATTGCGATGGAAGTGGCAGAATTGCATAAACGCTGGCTAAGCTTTACATGGAATGAATATTCTCAAGAGGCCCATGCAGGACTTGCACAAATGTATATAGCTGACGAACGATTTACGGCTTATTATGATGAGCGAGGTGCAATGGGAACTGCACAATTTTTACACGATGCAATCATAGCTTACACGAGTAAATAAATAGGTCTTCCTTATGCTGACATGTTTTAGAAATCGTAAATTAGGAAAAAATGAAGGCATGAGGAGGAGATTTTTTTGGATCAACAAATAATGCAACAATTAAAAAGACAACTAGAGCAAGAATTGCAAGAAATTGAACGACGATTAGAGGAATCAGAGCGTCCCCAAGCGACAGAGCTATCTAATTATGATAATCATCCTGCTGATAATGCGAGTGATTTAACGGATCAGCTAACAGAAATGGCTATGGATGAGCATCTTGGCGACAATGCGGAGGAAATTAAAAAAGCTCTTCAAGCAATGGCAGACGGAACATATGGTAAATGTGTGGTCTGTGGTGAAGACATTCCATTAGGACGTTTAGAGGCTATGCCGCAAGCTCTGACATGCGTGGAGCATGCAGAACAGAAACAAGAAAATTTACGACCGGTGGAAGAAGATGTACTATCTTCAACACCAAGATCTGATGATTTTATTGAACTTGAGGAATTTGGCTCTTCCGATACACCGCAAGATAAAATTTAGTAAGTTTTTCCTCGTGAAAGCAGTATAATAGCTGTAGAGGTGAGGATATGAAGATTATTGATTTACATTGTGATGCGCTTTTAAAATTAACAACTCTTGAAACGGCAAATTTTGCAGAGGATGAGCGTCTTCATACCAATCAAAAAAGACTGCAATTAGGGCAAATAGAGGCTCAAGTATTCGCCATCTTTATTGACCCAGAAATCCCACAAAATCTGCAATTTCTTGAGGTCATGCGCCAAATTGAAGCATTTCATACCCATGTTTTACAAACAGAGGGCATGGTGCATATAACAGATTGGGCGCAGTTAGACCGAATAGCTCCACATGAGATAGGAGCTATTTTAAGCTTAGAGGGCTGCAATGCCATTGGTGATGATTTAGCAAAACTGACAGCCGTACTAGATGCTGGTGTAAAATTAGTAGGCTTAACATGGAATGAAGAAAATGCTGTTGCACATGGAGCTGAACAGGATGCAAGTTTAGGATTGAAGCCGTTTGGCCAAGAAGTTATACAATTACTAAATGAGCGAGATATTATTATTGATGTCTCTCATCTGAATGAACAAAGCTTTTGGGACGTGTTGCCTTTAGCGAAGCATATTCTTGCAAGTCATAGTAATGCACGTACACTATGTGACCACCCACGTAATTTAACGGATGCCCAAGCAAAGGCGCTTGTAGAACATGGGGGACATATCCATGTAGTTTACTTCCCACCCTTCATTGGTAAAGATGCAACACTAGAACATTTAGTGGATCATGTGGAGCATTTAGCAAAATTAGTAGGTGTCGAGCACATAGGATTAGGTTCAGATTTCGATGGGATTGATAGGACTGTCAAAGGCTTAGCGCATGCAGGAGAAGCACAAAATTTAGTAGAGGCACTACGCTCACGTTTTTCAGCCGAAGAAGTGCATGGTATCGCAAGTCAAAATTTCAGACGTTATATAAAAAAAGCAGCAACCCGTTAAGGCTGCCGCATTTTTAATAAAAGAAATAATAAATTAATAAACCGATTCCTAATAGGAAGCCGAAGAATGTATTCGTTTGTGCTGTATATTTCATCGCAGGCATTACTTCTTTAGCTTCTTTTTTGTCTCGGAAAATTTGAATAGCACGTAATGGTTTTGGAATACTTAGGAAAATAATTAATGCCCAAAAAGTAATGCCATCAACTGCTACAAGGGCGATTACCCATAAATACGAGACGATAAAAAAGCCAGATAACACAGAAATCGCATTATCGCGTCCTACTAAAATAGCCAATGTTTTTCGTCCACCTTCTGTATCGCCAACAATATCACGGATATTGTTCGATAACATAATAGCACCGACTAAAATCATGCTTGGCACAGACAGCAATACAGCATCGAGTGTCACTGTAAGCGTTTGAATATAGAAGGCGATTAACACAATGCCCATGCCCATTACTGCCCCAGAAACAATTTCTCCAAATGGGGAATAGGCGATTGGATAAGGTCCACCTGTATATAAGAAACCAATAAGCATACAAACAAGCCCTACAGCTGCTAACCACCAAGATGTTGAGGCACATATGTAAATGCCAAGAAGCATAGCAATGGCATAGAAGCTTAACGCAATCAACATAATTGTTTTCGGCTGTACACCATGACGGACAATCGTTCCGCCAATTCCCACAGAATGCTCGTTATCTAATCCTAATTTGTAATCATAATATTCATTGAACATATTCGTTGCTGCTTGAATAAGCATACTTGCAATGAGCATAGCAAAAAATAGTCCAAAATCAATTGCTTCTTTTTCAATTGCTAGAGCAATTGCTGTCCCAAGAAATACGGGAACAAATGAAGCGGTTAAAGTATGTGGACGTGTTAAATGCCACCAAACTTTCAAACCCCTATCAGCTTCAATGACTTTGGTCATAAGGTCTTTCTCTCCTTCAAATGTTGTCGACTCTTCTTATTTTAAACGAAGAATGAGAAAATGGGTAGGTTCACAGCTTATTACATACTGTTTAATGAAAAAAAATGATACAATAGAACATGCATTTATGAACTGAAAATAAATAAGAATGATTAGCAACAGTACGAATAACAGTGTTGCCAACCAAAAAAATGATGTATTTTAATCATCATTGATTATGAACATTGCAGCAACGGAGGTAATTTTCATGCAACAGAAGTGGTACCAATCCACAGAGGTAGAAGTGGACTCTTTGGGCCAAAGCCTTCATTTTTATATGGAAACAATTGAAGTAAGTCGCTTATCTGCACTGGCGTTCTATGCAGCAGGCGAAGAGTGTTATAAAGGTGAACGATTTTATTGGCAAAATAGAGAAAAAACAATGACATTAGTTGGGCTAGGACATGCTCATACTATTCAAAACAATGCTCAACATGAACGTTTCGATGCTGTGGAAGCAGAATGGAAAAACTTAACGAAAAACTGTCCAAAAGGACAAAGTGAGTTACAGCCTATTTTGTTTGGTGGTTTTACATTTGATCCGCAAAATAATGTTGATGGAGAATGGACGGATTTTCCTGAGGCTTATTTTGCATTAGCAACATTTCAACTTGTGATTCGTGATGATAAAGCATACGTGAGTATTCATCTGTTGACACAAAATCATCAGGCTGAAGATCAGCTAGAAGTATTGAGAAAAGAGCGAGATCATTTAATTCATGCAGCCCAGGTTAAAGAAGTGAAAACGTATACAAAACCTGATATCACAAATTATTTCGAACCCTATAAGGAACCTTATTTAGCCTCGATTGACCAAGTGACAGCATTAATCAAACAGAAAAAAGCGGATAAAGTAGTTATTGCACGCTCACTTGCATTGCAATTTAAAGAGGATGTATCTGCACCACAAGTACTCTCTCAAATTATTCATGAGCAGCCAGAAAGCTATTTATTCGGTTTAGAGCATAAAGATTTATTGTTTTTTGGTGCATCACCTGAACGCCTTGTAAAAGTAGAAGAGGGTCGTGCGTTTTCTTCTTGCATTGCTGGCTCGATTAAACGAGGCAAGACGGCAGAGGAAGATGAGACTTATGGACAAAGTTTATTAAATGATCCGAAAAATAGTGGTGAACATCAGTATGTTGTCGATATGATTGTGGATACTTTCCGTAAAAATTGCGTGGACATGACAGTGCCAGATAGACCACGCCTATTAAAAATTCGTGATATTCAACATCTATATACACCTGTAGAAGGTCAATTAAATCAGAATGCTACAATTTTACAATTGACAAAATCATTACATCCTACACCAGCTTTAGGTGGTGTACCACGCAAAGAAGCATTGGCAGCCATTCGTAAGTATGAGCCGATGAATCGTGGTCTATATGCCGCGCCAATTGGCTGGTTAGACGCTGAAGGGAATGGTGAATTTGCAGTTGCGATACGTTCAGCTGCGTTACTAAGTGATAAAGCTTATTTATATGCAGGTGGAGGGATCGTAGCAGATTCAGAACCACAAGCTGAATATGAAGAAACATTAGTGAAATTCCGTCCAATGCTTCGTGCGCTAGGGGGACGATTACATGAGTGAACGAAAAAGATTAACAGATTATGTTTATAAAATGGTTGCATCGTTAGTACAAGCCGGTGTAGAAAATGTTGTCGTCAGTCCAGGCTCACGTTCCACTCCTCTTGCCTATGCAGTTGCTTCAACGAAAGAAGTAAACATGTATCGTCAAGTAGATGAACGCTCAGCTGCATTTTTTGCGTTAGGCCTGGCTAAGGCTACTGCTAAGCCTGTTGTCCTCTTATGTACATCTGGTACAGCAGCAGCAAACTATTTTCCTGCGATTGTAGAAGCAAGCTATGCACGAGTTCCATTGATTGTCTTAACGGCAGATCGCCCTCATGAATTACGTGAGGTAGGTGCACCACAGGCTATCAATCAGCTTAATTTATATGGTTCACATGTGAAATGGAGTGTAGATTTTCCGTTAGCAGATGGGGCTGATCCGACATTACCTTTGATTGAGCGTCACCTTGCTCGTGCGGTAGCGATTGCCACAAGTGCACCATTTGGACCAGTACATATTAATGTACCTTTCCGCGAACCATTATTAATTGATTTACAGCATGAACTGCCAACAGTAACATTCAAACATAGCAACATGGGACAACTAACCCCAACGTTGGCTAATCAGCAGGAGCTTTCCTCTATACTACAATTGACTAAAAGAGGCTTTATTATAATTGGGGAATTAGCGCTTGGCACGGACTTATCCATCGTTTGGGAATTTGTCCGTCAGCTCAAGTGGCCAGTCCTTGTTGAAAGCTTATCGAATATGCGTGCATCTGTACCAGAGGATTGTTTACCATATATCGTAACAACCTATGATGCCATTATGAAAAGCGAGGATTTTAAAGCACTTGTTCAACCAGATACAGTATTACGTATTGGGGCCCAGCCCGTCTCAAAATTTATTATGCAATTCATCACAAAATCACAGCCAAACGCTTATGTGATTATCGATGAAGATCCTATGTTTAGAGATGCTACGGGCGTATCTACGCATTTTATTCATGCTACTATCGGTCAGTGGCTGACACAATTAGCTATCAATGATACAGCCCTTGAAGAAACATACTTAGCCAAATGGCAAAATGCGAATGAGCTGGCATCCATTTCTATTGAGCAGTATTCAGAAGTAGAGAAAGATGAAGGCGCTATAGTTAGCCGTTTACTTAAAATGATTCCTGACGGTAGTGATATCTTCGTTAGTAGCAGTATGCCAGTGCGTGATATCGATACATTTTTATTGGCCACACCGAAAGATTTGCGTATTTTTGCCAATCGAGGCACGAATGGAATCGATGGCGTAGTATCAACCGCGATGGGCTTCAGTCAAGGAAATAAACGAGCAACCTATTTGCTGATTGGGGATTTAGCCTTTTTACATGATGTAAATGGATTGATTGCCTCCAGATATCAGAAGTGTAACTTAACCATTCTTGTCATGAATAATGATGGTGGCGGTATTTTTTCTTATTTACCACAGTCAACTGTCGAAGATCATTATGAAGATTTATTTGGCACACCGACTGCACTTGAATTCCGTGACATTGCCCATATGTATGAGATGGACTATGTGCGTGTGGAAACAATCTCCGAGCTTTCAGAGAAATTTTCAACAAAGCAACATCATCCTTTACGTTTGGTTGAAATATTTACCGATAGAACCGAAAATGTTAATGCTCATCGAGCGCTATGGAATCGAATTAATGCGGAGCTAAAAGCATGACAAAATGCATGATTCGAGGACTTGAAACACATATTGAAATATGGAATGACAATAGTGAACATACACTTGTTGCGTTACATGGATTTACAGGCAGCACGGCTACATGGCACGATCTAGCGCAAGCTCTACCTAATGTTCGTGTTATTGCCATTGATTTAATTGGTCATGGTCAAACAGCTATTCCAGAGGATATACAGCGTTTCTCCATGGAGGAACAATTACAAGATTTAGAAGAATTATTTTGCCAGCTTCATCTAGAGAAATTTACGTTGTTAGGTTACTCAATGGGAGGAAGAATTGCCTTATCGTATGCTATTGCACACCCAGGCCATATTCAACAGCTTATCTTAGAAAGTGCTTCTCCAGGTTTACGAACAGCAGAAGAACGAAAGGAACGCTGTGAGCGAGATGAAGTACTGGCACAAAAAATAATGGCAAATGGGTTACAATCATTTGTCCATGCTTGGGAGAACATACCTCTTTTTGCAACACAGCATCGTCTTCCTAGAAGCGTACGAGAAACCATTCGAGCAGAAAGACTTTCTCAGAAAGAAGAGGGACTGGCTGGAAGCCTGAGAGGTATTGGAACAGGTGTTCAGCCTTCAAATTGGGAGAGCCTAGCGCAAGTGGAAATACCTGTACTACTCATTACTGGTTCATTGGATGAGAAATTTTGTAAAATTGCACTAGAAATGAAAGCGCTATTAAATACTGTTAGCCATCTTACAGTAAATGACGCTGGACATGCAATTCATGTGGAAAATCCCGCTGAATTTGCTACAATAGTAGAGGAGTATTTAACGTAATATACTGTTACGTTAGCGCCTCGCTAGTAACGAGACGAATTTATTGATATAGGAGGCAATTCAATGACACGTCAATGGACTACATTACATACTTATGAAGACATTAAGTATGAATTCTATAACGGTATCGCAAAAATTACGATTAACCGTCCAGAAGTGCGCAATGCATTCCGCCCGAAAACGGTAATGGAAATGATTGACGCATTCTCACGTGCACGCGATGACAAAAATATCGGTGTGATTATTTTAACTGGTGAAGGTGAACATGCTTTCTGCTCAGGCGGAGATCAAAAAGTTCGCGGTCATGGTGGCTACGTAGGCGATGATGAAATCCCACGTCTAAACGTTCTTGATTTACAACGTTTAATTCGTGTAATTCCAAAACCTGTAGTGGCAATGGTTGCAGGCTATGCAATTGGTGGAGGACATGTTTTACATGTTGTCTGTGACTTAACAATTGCTGCTGACAATGCCCGTTTTGGACAAACTGGACCAAAAGTAGGTTCATTTGATGCTGGTTACGGCTCAGGCTATCTTGCTCGTATTATTGGACATAAAAAGGCACGTGAAATTTGGTACCTTTGCCGTCAATACGATGCACAACAAGCACTTGATATGGGCTTAGTCAATACAGTTGTTCCTTATGAGCAATTAGAAGATGAAACCGTTCAATGGTGTGAAGAAATGCTACAAATGTCACCAACTGCACTACGCTTCTTAAAAGCAGCGATGAACGCAGATACTGACGGCTTAGCAGGTCTTCAACAAATGGCTGGTGACGCTACACTTCTTTACTACACAACAGATGAAGCAAAAGAAGGTCGCGATGCATTCAAAGAAAAACGTCAACCAGACTTTGGTCAATTCCCAAGATTCCCTTGATGATGAAAGGGTGTAAAGCTCGTATCTTTTTGGAGATACGAGCTTTTTGTATGCATGCACGGGGAGTGTGGTGGATAGAACGCTCGAAGTTGCGGATAGAACTCAAAATGTGAGGGATAGAGTAGTACTTATAATAAAAGAGATGGATAGAACTCTCAAATTGGTGGATAAAATGCAAAAAGAGGTTGATAAAATGCACAAAGTGTTGGATAGAACTCAAGATGTGAGGGATAGAGCAGTACTTTGAAAAAGAGAGAAGGATAGAACGCTCGAATTGGAAGATAAAATGCAAAAGGAGGTTGATAAAACATCAAAAGTGTTGGATAGAACTCAAGGTATGAGGGATAGAGTAGTACTTTGAAAAAGAGTGTTGGATAGAACGCTCAAAATAGTGGATAGAATGCAAAAAGAGGTTGATAAAACATCAAAAGTGTTGGATAGAACTCAAAATGTGGGGGATAGAGCAGTACTTTGAAAAAGAGAGAAGGGTAGAGCGCTCAAATTGGAGGATAAAATGCAAAAAGAGGTTGATAAAACATCAAAAGTGGTGGATAGAATTCAAGGTGTGGGGGATAGAGTAGTACTTTGAAAAAGAGAGAAGGAGAGAGCGATTAGCGGAACAGATAGACATACAAAAGGGCGAGAAAGACCATTGACTAATAGACAAAGTTGATGGGAAAGCGTTAAGATGTAGGGTGATTGGAGTGACAAAGATGTATCCAAATTGGATTTTACAACGAGCCTATTTAACACCATTACGGAAGGCATTGGCTTATAAAAAACAAAGCTGGACTTTTCAGGAACTACAGGATTTATCTATAAAACGTGCCCGACAATTAGTGGCACTCGGTATTCAACGGGGAGACCGAATTGCGATTATGGGGCCAAGTAAGCCTGAACTAGTTATTGTGATGTATGCTTGTATGCATTTACAATGTGAGATGGTGATGCTTAATCGTAGACTATCACAGGATGAACTGGCTTATCAGCTAGAGGATTCAGGAGCGGTGTGCGTGTTAATTGCAGATGAGGATATAGCAAAGTTGCCACCTGAAACAGGTCATCATTTATTTTCAACGATTGAAGAGGGGGTTGAGCGCACCGTAGATATTGAAAAGGAGTGGCCTTTACATCAAACTACAACGATCATGTATACATCGGGTACTACTGGCTTTCCAAAGGGAGTTCGCCAAACGGTTGGGAATCATCAGGCGAGTGCGACTGCCTCTGTTTTAAACATTGGACTACAGGCTCATGATGTTTGGTTATGTGCTGTACCATTATTCCATATTAGTGGATTTTCAATATTAGTACGTTCACTGCTGTATGGCAATCAGGTTGTTTTATACGATCAATTTGATGTAGAGGCTATCTCACAACATATTATAGTTGGGGAAGTAACTCATATGTCTGTTGTAGCAGTGACATTGGAACGGATTCTACATACGTTAGAGCAGCATAATACGAAAGCTTCGCCACACTTTAAGTTGATGTTAGCTGGAGGTGGGCCAGTGCCCGTTGATTATTTAGTGAGAGCACATGCGTTAAACTTAGCTGTCGCGCAAACCTATGGCATGACAGAAACTTCCTCACAAACAGCTACATTGGCAAGTGAAGATGCCATGCGAAAAATTGGTTCTGCTGGCAAGCCTTTATTTTTTAATCAAATAAAGATTGCGCAGCCCAATGCGAAAGGTGAGGGAGAAATTTGTATTCGAGGGCCTCATGTTACTCCTGGCTATATTGGACGTTTTGCACAAAAAGATGCAACGATGGATGGCTGGCTGCATACGGGTGATATTGGTTATATCGATAAGGAAGGTTATTTATTCGTCATTGATCGTAGAGCAGATTTAATTATTTCAGGGGGAGAAAATATTTATCCTGCAGAAATAGAAAATGTGTTACTCACACATCCTGCTGTCAAAGAAGCGGGGGTATGTGGTGTGGCAGATGAGCAATGGGGACAGGTTCCGATTGCCTTTATCGTGTTACATGAGCAGGCATCTGTTGAGCAGCTCCAAGCCTTTTGTTTACAGAAACTTGCTAAATATAAAGTACCTAAAGAAATTATTATTACAGACAGTCTTCCGCGAAATGGTGCGGATAAATTGCTGAGACGAAAATTATTACAATAAAAAATTTGTGAAAGAAGTCTTCTTAAAATGAAGGCTTCTTTTTTATTCGCACTTTTAGCATGAAATTAATCATTCATTAACATAATAAAAAATGAGAGGCATAAACTAGTTAGTAAAGGAGAATGACTCATATGAGGAAATATATATATAATGTTGTCATTATAGTATTTGTTCTACAAATGAGTCATGTGCAAGTATTTGCAAACGATGAAAAAGATAATGTAGCAACTGCTCATTCAATTGAAACACTACAATCTCTCATTAATAAAGAAGTTACGCAGCTATCTTCGGAATTTTCCATTCGCTATACTGGTGACATAACTGAAATAAAAGATGGACTAACAGACATTACAAAAACTGCGATTCAAAACTCTTATATTTATACTAATATTTCTAGCTTTAAATGGAAGTACGATGGTTATAACAATAATATTGTCATTGCATTTGCCTTTACCTATCATATTTCCCCAACAGAGGAAGCATTTGTAGGGCAAACTTTGGCGAATATTATTGCACCCATGCATGGATTAAGTGACATAGAAAAACTGCAGGCTGCACATGATTTTATTGTTTTAACTGCGGAATACTCCAAAGAAACAGAAGGAAGTCAATATTCCCCTTACACGTTACTAACAGAAAATAAGGGAGTTTGTCAGGCATATGCTTTAGTGCTTTATCGAATGTTAGAAATGTTGGGCTTTGAGGTACAATATGTGCCAGGAAAAGTGGGTGAACAGCTCCATGCCTGGGTATTAGTAAAGTTGGATCGTGATTGGTATCATATTGATGTCACTTGGGATGATCCATTGCCGGATCGTAAGGGAGAAGTACGCTATCAATATTTTTTAGTGTCGGATCGTCAATTAGCACAGGATCATACTTGGGACTACGCAAGTTTTCCTGCTGCAACAAGCGAGAAGTATACGGAGATGCTAGAAGAAACGAAAATACAGAGTGTAACAATGCCTTTACAAGCTAGCTTTACTGAAAATAAAGGAATCTCTATTATTGGAGAAAATAAGCTTTCAGTACAACAATTAGTGGAACAGCCGACAAAGCTTATTGCACAAAAAACAAATGATCCAAACACTTTAGTTCAGTTTGACTTTACTGAATGGACACCAATGTTAGTGGGAAGTATGTCCGTTTTTATTGCGATTCAGCCAAAAGTGATGCAGGATAAGGAACTAAAAACAACAAAATGCCGACCATCTTTTTATCGAACGGGGAAACGCATGCCACAAGAAAAATACGTCATAATAAAGGAGGTGTCCCATTCGTCGGGGCACCTCCTTACTCATAATATGTTGGTTTACACTGGCTTAATCTCTACTTATTGGCTCTTACTTGATTAATGTGCGTTTAACGCTTTTTCTAGTGTTTGAATATTTTTTTGCATCAAGGTGAAGTAGGTTTCTTTATTTTTTTCATCGTCAGCTGTTAATACACTTAAATTATGCAGGACAAGAGATTCTGCGCCAACTTCTTTTTGAATAACCTCTGCTAATTTAGAAGAAACATTTTGTTCAAATAAAATATAGTGAATATGCAATTCATTTGCTTTATCAACGATTTTTGTTAATTCTTTTTGAGATGGCTCATTTTGTGAATTTAAGCCGGCAATTGGCACTTGTGTAAAACCATATTGACCTGCAATATAGCCAAAGGCAGCATGTGATACAAAGAATGTTTTATTTGGTGCTTTGTCAGCCATTGCTTTGAAGTCATTATCCAAATCCTGCAGTTCTTTTACTAGTGCTTCATAATTCTCATTAAAAGTCGATTCTTGAGCAGGCATTTTTTCAACTAGTGTATTTTTAATAGCAAGTGCTAAATCCTGACTAATTGTAGGAGATAACCAAACATGTGGGTCGATATCGCCATGTTCATGCTCATCATGTCCGTGCTCATCAGCTTCATGATCGTGCTCTCCCTCTGTGGCAGCGTGATCGTGCTCATGATCGTGCTCTTCCTCTGTGGCAGCGTGATTATGCTCGTCATGCTCATCTTCTGCATGAACATGGCCTGTGCTGATAGCTAATTTTTCATCTGAAACTGTGTCAGCAGTTGCCACCATCGTGACATCTTCGTTTGCTAAAGTCTTTTTAGCGTTTTCGACAAAGCCTTCCAGTCCTAAGCCAATATAGAAGAAGATATTTGCATCTGCTAATTTCATCATATCTTTTTGAGTGGGTTCAAATGTATGCTCGTTCGCACCAGCTGGGTAAATAGAAGATACTTCAACAAAATCGCCACCAATGCGCTGTGCAAAATAGCTTAACGGATAAACCGTTGTATAGATGCTTAACGTATCCTTGTCATCAGACTTTTGGGAAGTGGAAGATTTGTCTCCACAAGCAGCAGTGAATAAGGCAAGGACTGCGACTAACAATAATAAATACAATTTTTTCATATAATCAGATACCTCTCTTAAATAGTAATCATTACGATTTATTTTTTAGAACAGTTATTATAATAACGCACAACTTAAAAAAGTACAAGAAAAAAATGCCCTCCGAAAGTTAATTCTTTTTCGAAGGCCATTTTTCAGGCACAGGATCAAAGCCACCAGGATGAAACGGATGACACTTCGATATACGTGTAATGGTTAAGATGGAGCCTTTCAATGCTCCATGCTTTTGAAAAGCTTCCAGCCCGTAAGAAGAACAAGTAGGATGGAAACGGCAAGTTGGTGGCGTCATAGGTGAAATGAATTTTCTATAAAACTGAATGAGCCAAATAAAGGGGTATTTCATCGTTGTTCTTCCTCTTGCTGAGACGTCATTTGTTCAGGTTTTGGATCAATAGTTTGTGTAAAGATATGATTTTTTTTCTTCAAAATAATAATGACAGAAAGACCAAACATTAACATCATCATGGCAATCATAATGATAATTGGTAAAGGTACACCCATTGCTTTCACTCCAAATTCAATAAATTATGATTAGTTATCCTCTTGATGATAGTTTTGCTGTGGTTTTTCATCAATAGTATGTTTAAAGGCATAGGCACGGTTGACACTGATAATCGTCGCAATAGTGATAAAGATAACAATGATAACTGCGACTATTAAGAGCGTAGTTAAACTCATAGTATTCACTCCGTTCTTTGTTCATCATACCTATTATAAATTATGTGGTTCTATTAATTGTGAAGGAAGTTTGACATTAAAGCGAATAAAACAACTCCGTTCTCTCCATACTATGGAAAAAGGAGTGAATCATAAAGATGGATCGTCAGCGCGTATATTTTTCACTTGCCAATAGAACCTATTATACAAATCCTTATGCTGGGCCGTGGAATTTTGAACTGAATGTAGATCGACAGGCATTAGATGTATTTGAGAGAATCTTTCAGCAAATGCAGCTGCTAGAAATTTCAAATGCATGGCGTGCACAATTACCGTATATACAGTATCACTTAGACAGGGAAAATGATGAAATCGATAAGCGATTAATGAAAATTTATGCACTCGTTCATGAATATGGGGATGATGACACAAAGGCATTTGTTGAGCAGCTTCCTTATTTCAATAAACGTGTCTAGCGGAACGGGAAAAGGGCACTGCATCGGCAGTGCCCTTTTTCATAGTGTTGAAAAACAAAACCATCCATAGAATTTATGTTAAAGGTGAAAATGGATTTCCATGGCAGGCTACTTGCTTTCCTGTGGGCGAGCCGCTTCATGCAGGGGCGCTCGCCCACGGAGTCAAATAGCCTCCCAATCCATAAAAATATTTCTTTTTAGCAAGGTTTTCAAATAAAGTGAGGGTATTCACTACTCTTTATGGAGGGGTGCTGTCACTCATCACTTCTCCACATGGTTGATGAGACCCTGTGAGTGAAGCGGCTCATCGGGCATTCCCTGGAAGGGACGCTGGCGGAACGGAAATCAACCCTCGCCTTTCAAAATGGTTGTTTCTGCTGTTGACATCACCTTTTTTACCATTAACAAATGGCCTTTAAAACCGTAAATACTGCTTCTCTAGGAACAATGACGGGAATAGTGAGTTGATCTTTAATCATGTTTTTCATTGTTGTGGAATAACCCATACAATCAAGAATGAGCAAATCAGCTCCTTGATATTCTAATAGCTGTGCTTTTGCTAATAAATGTTGTGCATTAAAATGATAGGGTGAGCTAGCTGAAAAGGTGACAACGAACTGTGCACTTTGCCATTTCTCCGCAACAGTTTGTTGTTGCTCAGGCTCAGGGCCTATTAAACCAAGTGCTAATTCTGTTTGTAACCCTTTCACTAAATTTGTCATCATGCGATCAGGTAGTAACAGGTTTTTACATGACAGCTTATTCGTAAAATCTCCTGTACACATAAGCAAAACCCAAGTGAATTCATGTAAATCATCAATGCATGTCTGAATATAGGGCATCAGCTTTTGTTTACTTAGCTTGACTTGTTGTCCATTTGTCAAAAGTGTTACTAAAACATCTGTGTCTTCACTAGAGGGTGAAAGGGAAGTGATTTCGGCTGGAGAGAGTGAATCCAGTACGCCAAACTCATGAATATGTAAACCAGATGCTCTTAATTGCTGAATATCCTCCGCCATATCTTTGCGAGGCGCTTGACCAATTGTGACTACGGCAATTTTTGAATGTTTCAATAAGCTCACTCCGCTTCGTAATATTTTTGTCCATTGACATACGTTTGTAAGACCTTTGCTTCTGTTTCAAAAATAGGGTGTGACCAAACAACAAAATCAGCATCCTTGCCTTCCTCAAGGCTGCCAATGCGGTGATCTAGCTGTACAAGCTCAGCGGCATTTATTGTAATACTTTTTAAGGCGGTGTCCTCATCTAAACCATAGCGAATAGCTTCAGTAGCACAATATTTTAAGTACTGAATTGGTACGAATGGATGGTCTGTCATGATGGCAAATGGGATATTATGCTCTTTAAAAATGGCTGCAATCGCTGGTGTAGAATTACGTGTTTCATATTTAGATGGGGTTAACATATAGGGCCCAAGTGTCGCATGAAAGCCACTGTTCTTTACCGCATCGACTATTAAATAGCCTTCTGTGCAATGCTCTAAATGGAGCTTCACATTAAATTCTTTAGCAATTCTTATAGCTGTCATAATGTCATCTGCTCTGTGACAATGAAGGCGAAGGGGCATGTCACCTCGTAGCACTTCAATGAATGGACGCAACTCTGAATTTTGTTTAATTTGCTCAGCTCGTTGTTGTTCATTCAGTTGACTTGCACGTTGGAAACCATCACGTAAAAGCTGGGCAATGGCCATGCGAGTCCTTGGCTTTCGTTTGTATTGATTGCCAAAAACATTCTTTGGATTTTCTCCTAACGCGCCCTTTAAACCGCTTCGTTCTACTAAAACACGAGAGGGAAGAGTGGGCCCTGCTGTTTTAAGAATACTCCAAATGCCCCCAATGACATTGGCACTACCTGGACCAGTTTGTACAGTCGTCACACCGCCTTCTAACGCATGTTGGAAGGAAAAGTGTCGGATATCTACACTATCTAGAGCGTGCATAAGAGGTGTAAAGGGCTCGCTATATTCATTAGCATCATTAATGTCTTCAGTAACCTCTGCCCATGTCCCAACATGGGCGTGAATATCAATTAAGCCTGGTGTGACATAAGCTCCCTGAAGATCGACTAACTCTGCTTGAGGAGGATAATCTTTGGCTGGACCGACATAGACTATACGTCCATCTTCGATCCATAACTGTTCAAAAATATCATTTTGTTCATTGACTGTGAGAAACTTTGCATGATGATAAATAATCATTCTGAGAACCCTTCTTCCCTTGCATAAACTTTTGTTCCTTTAATAAAAGTAGCTACAACCTGTGCATCTAAATTTAATGGATGCTTATCCCATATGACAAAATCAGCTAGAAGGCCATCACGAATAGTGCCAGTTTTATGAGCGATTCCAAGGAAATTAGCAGCTCCTGTTGTTAGTGCATACAGAACATCCTGACGTGTCAGCCCTTCTCTTACAGCTAAGCAACCTTCTAATGTTAGGTGAGAGGTGCTACTAACAGGATGATCCGTACAAAAAACAAACGGAGTATGTTGTTGGGACAACTGGCGGTATAGTTTTGGTGATAATGCCATCATCTCGTTATGCTCGATATATCGAAACGTTGGGCCAGCAATGACCGTATTGAAGGATGTCCCTTGAAGCAGTGAAGCTTCAGTGCCGTGAATAATATGAAAATCAAAAGTAGACTTAAACTCTTGTTGAAGACGGTCAATGAATTCAAGATCCACAGCTTTATGTGCCCGTATGACAATTTTCTTAATTAAAGGTTCTTGCTGCTGAATCTGTTGCAATGTTTCTCTTAAAATTTTGGCAATCCCCATACGGGTTAGTGGCTTTCTCTTTTCAGCGAAAAAAGTGCTTTTTGCTTGGTGTCCAATGGAGAAGGAATAAGCAATATCTTTGGCAATGACCATTTCATCAACCGTTGTATGTGTATGATGAATAATAGCTGTTTTTGCACCGACCAAGCTTTTAGGGGAGGGAACGATATGAGAGGCTGTCACCCCATGGGAGATAGCTTTTTGAAAGGCAGCATCGAATGGATAAATGCCATCAACTACAGAATAGTCCAGATGTGAGTCAAATTCATAGCTATCATCTCCCTCCCAACGAATCCCTATTTCAGCTAAGCCAATTTGTGAACAACTGTCGATAAGGCCAGGTGTAATATAATAGCCATCTAAATCGATGTCTATTTCAGACGTTGTAGAAGATGGAGCAAAGTATTGCCCCTGTACTTGAAATGACTGTTTGTTAAAGCTACGTGTCTCAGAGTTAAAAACAAGTCCATTTATATATCGAGTCATGGGATTAAATCTCTCCTTATGAAGAGAAAAGCGGAGACAAGCATCTCCACTTTTCCAGTTAATTATTTAGAAATGGATACGTTCGTACCGTTTGGATGTACAATTTGTACGGAGTTGTCAGTAGAAACCTCAAAGCCCTGTACTTTTTTGTTTACACCTGCAACGGTTTGTGTTGCTTCTAATTCAATACGCGGAACATCTGCTAAAATCAGTTTTAATGCTTCTTGGTATAATTTAGCACGTTCTTCCTGTACCACTGTTTCAGATACGGCACGCTCTAATAATTTATCTACCTCTGGGTTGCTATAGCCTTTCCCATTACCTAACGCACCGATTTGATTTGTGTGGAATAATTGATATAGGAAGAAATAAGGATCTGGATACCAAGTCCAGCCACCAATATTCATTGGAGCGTTCCCTTTTGCAACAGTATCACTGTAAGTACCCCATTCAAGCACTTTAATTTCCACATCAATGTTTAAGTTTTTCTTTAATTGACTTTGGAAAATCGTTGCGTAAGGCACACGTGCTTCTGATACATAAATCTCTGTTTTGAAGCCATCAGGATAACCAGCCTCTGCTAGCAATTTTTTTGCTTCTTCTGGATTATATTTTGGTACTAAATCAACTAATGATTTATCATATCCCCATGAACCTGGTGGTAATGGTAAATAAGAAACATCACCGCCACCCCATTGGTTAACACCAGAAATGATTTCCTCAACATTTGTTGCCATATAAAGTGCCTCGCGAACACGTTTGTCAGCAGTCGGACCAACTTTGTTGTTAAGGTCAAGATAAACAATAGATAAACCTGGATTCGTTAAAAGCTCAAGGTTGCTATCTTGGTTAATAATTTCTCTGTTTTGGCCTTTGACATCCATGGCAATATCTATATCACCAGAACGTAATGCATTTGTCATCATATTTTGATCGGAGATAAACTTCATGGATAAATTATCAACGTGAGGTTTTTCACCCCAATAATTGTCATGGCGAACTAGTTTTACTTCTTGGTCTTTTTTCCATTCTGTTAACTGGAATGGGCCTGTACCAATGAAGTGTTCTGAGAAGTTATCGCCCCAGCCTTCAACCTCTTCTTTTGGAATAATGATATTTCCTGCATCCGTTAGCATAGCAAGAAGGGCAGCATTCGGTGTAGTTAAGTGAATTTCTATTTCATAATCTGACAACACTTTAACTTCTGTCACACCACTTAAACGATTCATAGCGGATTCTTTGGCGGAGCGCTCTAAAGAATATTTCACATCTTCCGCTGTCATTTCACGGCCATCCTGGTATTGCCCCTTTTGGAATTTCACACCCTCACGTAATTTGAACGTATAGACTAACATATCATCTGACACTTTCCATTCTGTTGCTAAAGAGGGGATGATATCTGATAGATCTTTGTTATAAACAACTAAAGTATCACCCATTTGACGCATAACTTGCGATTCATAAACCCCTGTATATTTGATAGGGTCAAATGTTTTGGCATTGGCTGAAAGACCAACATTTAATTTGCCACCTGAAGTGACTTCTCCATCTTTTTCATTTGAAGAATTACTTTTTTCTGTGTTCCCACCACAAGCTGCTAAAACACCAATTAATAAAGTTAAAAAGAGTAGTAGTAAAGGTTTTTTTACGTTTATCTTCTTCATCTGCATAAGCCTCCTTTATTTTGTTTCACAATATGAACCGTTGATTCAAAAATGATAGGTTCGAATTAAAATTAGCACATTTGTAAATAGAAAGTAAATATAAAATTAAAAAAATTCAGAAAAAATATATTTACAAATAATTATCACATGGTGTAGTATGTGGTTATTCACAATATGAACCACTGATTCTAATAATGAAAAGGAGGTCTTAATAAGATGGGCTCATTTATTTTAAAAAGGTTAGTCAACCTTATCCCGACACTGCTAGTAGTAGGAATCATCGTCTTCATTATTACGCGAATGATTCCAGGTGACCCAGCTTCAGTAATGCTTGGGCCACAAGCCAGTGTGGAAGATGTAGAGAATTTAAGAGAAGAGCTAGGATTAAATAAATCAATGCCTTCGCAATTTATTTCATATGTAGGAGACTTAGCACAGTTAAATTTAGGATATTCCTATTCTTATAGTGAGTCTGTCATCGGGCTTATTATAGAAAGATTCCCTAACACAGTGATACTAGCATTGGCAGCCTTGTTTATAGCGGTTGTGGTCGGTATCCCAGCAGGAATATTAGCTGCTAGAAAGCAAAATACAATCATTGATTATATTGTCATGCTTGTATCATTAGTTGGTGTATCCATGCCCATTTTTTGGTTGGGGATCATGCTTGTTTTATTCTTTAGTGTCAATCTTGGTTGGTTCCCAGCCACTGGAATGGGCAACATCAGTGATGGTCTATGGACCTATTTGAAACATTTAATTTTGCCAGCATTTGCATTAGCAACGATTCCAATGGCGACATTTGCACGGATTACCCGTTCAAGCATGTTAGAGGTTATTTCGCAAGATTATATTAAAACAGCTCGTTCTAAAGGCATTAAAGAATATTTAGTGATTGGTAAACATGCCTTTAAAAATGCGCTAACACCTATTTTAACGGTATTAGGGATGCAGATATCCAATTTACTGGGGGGAGCGGTTTTAACAGAAACGATTTTTAGTTGGCCTGGAATGGGGCGACTAATTGTAGATGCCATTGATAAACGTGATTTTGTTGTTGTACAAGGTACTGTTATTTTCATCGCATTTATCTTTGTACTTGTTAACTTAGTAGTGGACGTGCTTTATAAAGTTGTCAATCCTAAGGTCAATTTAGAATCGGATGGAGGGAAAAAATAACAATGACTCAAGCAATCGTCAATGAAACAAGAAAAAGAAATACGTTGTTGCGCAAGTTGCTAAAAAATAAATTAGCGACAATTGGGTTAGTCATTGTCACCTTGATGGCCATTGTTGCAATTTTTGCACCATTGATTGCTACCCATCCACCAAATGAAATGATTGTCGGTAAATCATTTTTACCAATGAACACAGAAGGGCATTTGCTAGGAACGGATAATTATGGACGTGATTTGTTTAGTCGTTTAGTTTACGGTACACAAATATCGATGATTGTCGGCATTGCAGCGGTGCTATTTGGAGCTGTGTTTGGAACATTATTAGGGTTAGTGGCAGGGTATTTCGGTGGTCGCATTGATTCGATCATTATGCGTACGATGGATGGTCTTTTTGCATTCCCATTCATTTTACTTGCTATTACACTAATGACGGTATTAGGGCAAGGACTTGTCAACGTTATTGTTGCTATTGGTGTTGCAAACATTCCAGGGTTCGCAAGACTTGTTCGTGGTCAGGTTTTAAGTGTAAAAGAAGAAGAATTCATCGAAGTGACGCATTCTCTAGGTGCTACACATAGTCGAATTATTTTTAGCCATATATTACCGAACTGTTTAGCTCCTTTAATTGTTTATGGAACGATGAGTACAGCGGGCGCTATTATTTCGGAGGCGGCACTGAGCTTTTTAGGATTAGGAGTTCAACCGCCAACAGCTTCGTGGGGTAGTATTTTAAAAGATGGTAAAGATTTTTTAGTATTAAATCCTCAAATGGCGACATTTTCAGGAATCTGTATTTTATTAACAGTTCTTGGTATTAACCTTTTAGGAGATGGATTACGTGATGCGTTAGATCCGAAAATGAAAGTTTAATGGAAGGGGGTGGAGTCATGACTGAACGTTTACTAGATGTAGAAAATTTAACAGTAGAATTTAAAAGTGGCGGCTCTACAATGAAAGCTGTCAATGGAGTAAATTTACAATTAAATAAGAAGGAAACACTAGGGATTGTTGGAGAATCAGGGTCGGGAAAAAGTGTTACAGCCACTGCTCTCATGCGTTTAATTCCATCTCCGCCAGGAAAAATAACGAATGGAAAAATTGACTTTAATGGTCGTGATTTAATTGGCATTTCTGAAAAAGAAATGCGCAATGTGCGAGGTAATGATATTTCAATGATTTTCCAAGATCCTATTACAAGTTTGAATCCTGTATTAACAGTGGGCAATCAAATTATTGAAGTCATCCAAGCACATGAAAAGATCTCGAAGAAAGATGCCGCTATCAAAGCTGTCGATATGTTAAAAATGGTTGGTATTCCCGAGCCAGAGAAACGATTAAAAATGTATCCTCACGAATTTTCAGGAGGCATGCGTCAGCGTGTCATGATTGCTATTGCTCTTGCTTGTAACCCGAAACTACTCATTGCTGATGAGCCAACAACTGCACTGGATGTAACTGTACAAGCTCAAATTCTTGATTTAATGAAAAAATTACAACAAGACCATGATACAGCCATCATTATGATTACACACGATTTAGGTGTGGTTTGGGAGTTATGTGACAAAGTAAATGTTATGTATGCAGGTCGAACAGTTGAGTCGACTACAACAAGACAGCTCTATGAAAAACCTTTACATCCTTATACGTGGGGATTATTAGAGTCTCAAATTACAATGGGCACACAGGAGCAACAAAGATTGCCAGCCATTCCAGGTAGTCCACCGGATTTAACAATGCCACATAGCGGCTGTCACTTTTCATCACGTTGCCCTTTAGCAACAGATATTTGTCGTCATACAGTACCCGACTTAGTGGAAGTGCAGGACAACCATTTTGTAGCCTGCCATTTACAAGCGAAAAATCAAATTGTCGCAAGGAAGGAGGGAATTTTTAATGCAACAGCACAATGAACTTGTTTTAAAGGTAAGTAATTTAAAAAAGCATTTTCCCATTAAAAGTTCAATCCCTTTTAAAAAATCAACACAATTTGTGAAAGCAGTAGATGGCGTCAGTTTTGAATTATATAAGGGCGAAACACTTGGGATTGTAGGTGAATCAGGTTGTGGGAAATCGACGGTTGCTCGTTTAATCAACCAGCTGATTTCTCCAACAGAGGGAATCGTAGAGTTTAAGGGTACGGATTTAGCAAGCTTAAATACAAAGGATATTCGCTCTGCTCGAAAGTCGATACAAATGGTTTTCCAAAATCCATATGCATCACTCGATCCTCGAAAAACGATTGAATATCTCATTGCCGAGCCATTAGTCATCCATGGTATTGGTGATGAAGCATCACGTAAAAAGCGTGTTATTGAATTACTTGAAACAGTAGGATTAAGTGCTTATCATGCAAAGCGCCATCCACATGAATTTTCTGGGGGACAAAGACAACGTATCAATATTGCTCGTGCCCTTGCGCTTAATCCAGATATTGTTGTATGCGATGAACCTGTTTCAGCATTAGATGTTTCTGTACAAGCACAGGTAATCAATCTATTAAAAGACTTACAGAGAGACTTCGGTTTAACATATATTTTTATTTCACATGATTTAAATGTTGTGAATTATATGTGTGATCGGATTGCCGTCATGTACTTGGGTAAAATTGTGGAAATCGGGACATATAAGGAAATTTATGAGAACCCTCAACATCCCTACACACAAGCCTTATTATCGGCAATTCCTAAGGAAAATCCCTTTGATAAAAAGGACCGTATTATTTTATCTGGAGATGTTCCCAGTCCAGTAAATCCACCGAGTGGCTGTGCATTCCACAAGCGTTGTCGTTTTGCTACAGACAAATGTGCAGACGTCCAACCGACACTCGATACTGTGACAGCTACACATCAAGTTTCTTGTCATTTATTTTCGTCGATACAGCAAGAAGTGTCGACGACTTAGAGCAGAAAGTAATTGAATAAATTATAGAAGTAAAAAGGAGCGGACTGATTATGTCATTGAAGCATGTTATTGAATTATACGAGGTAATGGATAATTTCCATGTTAACGGAGAAACGATTAAAGCCTATTTACACAGCATTGATCCAACAGCAGATGTGAAGATCAAAACGATTAAAGGTGAAAGTGGCTCAACGGATTTTGTGCGTGTACTAGTGAAAGGAAAGCAAGGAAAATCCTCTGGTGGTCAGGCACCGACGTTAGGCATTATTGGTCGTCTCGGTGGTATTGGAGCACGTCCTGAAATGACAGGCTTTGTATCAGATGGAGATGGAGCACTAGCATGTATGGCAGGTGCAGCCAAAGCCATTGATATGGCGTTAAAGGGTGATCAGTTAGAAGGAGATGTTATTTTCTCAACGCATATTTGTCCAACAGCACCCACTTTGCCACATGAGCCAGTGCCATTTATGAACTCTCCAGTGGATATTAGTGTCATGAACGAAAATGAAGTGGAAGAAACAATGGATGCCATTCTATCAATCGATACAACGAAAGGCAATCAAGTATGTAACCATAAAGGGTTTGCCATTACGCCAACAGTCAAAGAAGGTTACATATTAAAAATCAGTGATGATTTATTGCACGTTTACACACAAGCAGCAGGAATTTCTCCAGTTGTACTACCGATTACCATGCAAGACATTACACCATATGGCAATGGTTTATTCCATATTAATAGTATTTTACAACCAGCTGTGGCAACAACAAGCCCTGTTGTAGGTGTGGCTATCACAACAGAATCTGTCGTGGCAGGCTGTGCAACAGGCGCCACACATGTAACAGATGTAGAAAATGTAGTTCGATTTGTATTAGAAGTAGCAAAAACGTATGGAGCTCATAAATGTTCCTTCTTTGACGAAAAGCAGTTTACACATATGAAAAATTTATATGGAAGCATGCATCATCTACAAACGAAAGGAAAAGAGGTATATACACATGAATGATTTACAAGTACTCAAAGCGCAATTATTAGAGGCAGTTGAAAAGCATCAAGATGAACTGATTGCATTTTGTTCGAAACTCATTCAAATTCCTAGTGTCAATCCTCCAGGAGATACGACTGAAATAACTGCTTTTATCGAAAACTATTTACAGGATGTTGGCATTACTTATCAAAAATACGAAGCTGCAGATAAAATGTTTAATTTAGTAGCTTCTATTGGGAGTGGTGAGGGAAAGGAACTCATTTATTGTGGTCATACAGATGTTGTTCCTGTTGGTGATTTATCAAAGTGGGAATTCAATCCATTTTCAGGGGAGGTGAAGGATGGCTGGATGCTGGGCCGTGGTGCAAGTGATATGAAAGCTGGTTTAGCTGGTATTATTTTTGCAACAAAGCTACTAAAGAAATTGAATATTGAATTACCAGGGAAACTAACATTGGCGATTGTGCCAGATGAAGAAACAGGCGGCGAATTTGGTGTTCCGTGGTTGTTAGAGCGAGGTTTTGTGCAAGGAGATGGTTGCTTAATCGCTGAGCCTTCTTCACCGCTAAATCCAACCATTGGGCAAAAGGGTTCTTATTGGTTTGAATTAGAGGTTCGTGGGGAACCTGGACATGGAAGCCTATCACCTTTAGCTGGGAGAAATGCTATTGTCGATGCCATTCGAGCTATTCAAGAGATTCGTACACTATGGGATTTGGAAATTACGATCCCAGAAGAGGTACTGCCACTTATCGAGGTATCTAAAAAATACATGCGAGAGGTGGAAAAAGATCGTTTGAAATATCAAGAAGTTTTAGAGAAAATTACTGTAAATATTGGTACAATTGAGGGAGGTACGAAGTCCAACGTAATCCCAGATTATTGCAAGGTTCAGGTCGATTGTCGCTTACCATTCGGTATTACACAAGAAGAAGTAACAGAAATTTTGAAACATAAACTAGATGGTTTGGCTATTGATTATTCAATCAAACGTTTTGGCTTCAAAAGTGTAGCAAATTATACGCCTGCCGAAAATCCTGTATGCCAATCCATTGTGGAAAATATTTCATTTGTAACAGGGCAAGAGGCATATGGCGTTATGCAATGGGCAAGTAGTGATGCTCGACATTTCAGACAATATAATATTCCTGTATTGCAGTACGGCCCAGCCTATTTACCAAGTATTCATGGTTACAATGAAAAAGTGCGTGTTGAGGATATCGTACGCTGTGCAAAAGTATATATTACTGCTGCTGTTGATTTCCTATATCAAAAGTAAGAGATTAGCTACTCTCTTACTTTTGATAAAGTGATATCAGGTGCTGACGGCTGCTAAATCTGTCGCTTATTTCCCCCTTTAAGAGAAAGATTTGCAGCCGTTTGTACAGATAAATAGATCAAAAGGATGAGAGATATGCTAAAGACGTTAAATTTATCAATTGCGGTTTTAAAAATGTTTACAAAAGAAAAGCCCATATGGGGTGGAAGAGAGTTAGCAATGGCGATGAATATGAATCATACAAATTTATATCGCATTCTTGAAACCTTTGAAAATAATGGGTTTATTACAAAAGATCCTGTAACAAAAAAATACTCACTCGGTATTGCTTTATGGGAGATTGGTATGAATATGTATGATTCATTAAACATAGATCAGCTATGTATGCCGGTTCTTGAGAAATTAAAGGATGTCACAGGCGAAACAGCTATTTTTACTGTTCTGAATGGACTGGAAGCGTTAACATTACTAAAAGCCGAACCTGTTAATAAGGTGAAATTTACTGTTTCAAGAGGAAGTAGATCCCCACTTTATGTAGGGGCATCCTATCGTTCGATGCTTGCTTTTCTAAATGAAGAGCAAATTGCCAAGGTGATTGACGAGCCTTTAACAGCCTATACGAATAATACGATGACAGATGCTAATGAAATACGAGCAGAGCTGGAAAAAATTCGTGCGTGTGGTTATGCACTCAGTAACAGTGAATATTCTGTTGATGTACTGGCACTTGCCATGCCCATATTCAATAGTGAAGATCAGGTCGTAGCCTCCATTACTGTTTCTGGACCAATCTATCGTTTTACGGAACAACGTGTTCCAGAAGTTTTAGAACCATTAAAAGAGGCGAGAAATGAAATAGAAGGAATTATTCGTAGATATCATTTGAATTTTAATTAAGGAGTTTTATTATGCAACATTTACATGATATTGCACTTACTATACTAAAAGGTAATCTAAATGTTCAATCATCTGAAACACTGTTAATCTTAACAGATATTCATAAGCAAGATATTGCGCAAATCTTTTATAAAGCTGGGCAATCTATTACAGCGAAGACAATGTTGATGGTAATGCCGCTATTAGATAAATCTGGACAGGAGCCAATCCAAGCTGTTTCGACGCTGATGACGAATGTCGATGTCACGCTTTGTATTACCTCGCACTCATTAACACATACAGCTGCTCGTAAAAACGCCTGTGAACAGGGTGGCCGAGTGGCGACAATGCCAGGTGTTACAATGGATATGCTAGAGCAAGGTGCGCTACATGCAGATGCACAGGAAATAGAAGATATGGTAGAAAAATATGTTCATTTACTTGATGCAGCAAAAAATATTCGCATTGACAAAGACGGGCATACATTAACGTTTAGTGTAGAAAATCGTTTGGGAATTCGTTCTACAGGTGTTATACGCCAAACTGGAGAGCATGGGAATATCCCTTCTGGAGAATCTTATATTGCACCACTAGAAACATCTGCGAATGGAGAGATTTTAGTGGATGGTTCGATTGCTAATATAGGTGTTTTAAAGGAGCCATTATTATTAAAAATCACGAATGGTCGTTTAGAGGAGGCAATCGGTCCTGATGGTCCTCAATTACTTGCTTTACTTGGTGAAGGAAATGGTAGAATCATTGCAGAGTTTGGCATCGGAGCGAATAAAAGTGCCATCCTATGTGGTAATGTACTAGAGGATGAGAAGGTGTATGGGACAATCCATATTGCATTTGGTAGTAATAAGCCATTCGGTGGAGCAAATATGGCTGATGTCCATATTGATTGCGTTGTGAAAAACCCCACTGTCTATTTCGATGGTCAGCAAGTCATCTAAGGAAAAGCGTGTCTTCATATGAAGCACGCTTTTTTTGCTTTACCTCACTATAGCTTACAGTTGCTTGTCTTTGTAGGATTACACTATAGTTAACATAGATAAGCTAGAGGAAAGGAAACATTTTGCATCTAGCATTCCGTTAAACTAGGAACCAACATTAGATCCTGTCCATAAAATAGGAGCAAAGAATAGGTATAGCTTCTATTGGTCATCAAGAAAGAACGTGAGGTTGAAAATATGCTAACATTTACAGATTTACATGGTCTACAAGTAGATTTGAGTTTTTCAAGAGGGGAATTTGAAGTCGAGCCAAAGCACGTCCTTGTTTTGTTAAAGCATGAAAATAAATGGCTATGTACTATTCATAAACGACGTGGTGTAGAGGTGCCAGGGGGCAAATTAGAGCAAGGTGAAACTTTAGAGGAGGCGGCTATTCGGGAAGTTTTCGAAGAGACGGGTGTCCGTGTGAAAAATCTCCAATGGTTCGCAGAATATGCCGTTCATGATGCCATTGTGTTTTGTAAATCTGTTTTTACTGCACAATTTTTAACGCAGGAAGACATTGAATTTGATTTAGAAACATCGGGTATGCTTTGGCTAACGGATGAAGAATTTGCTCATCATCCTAATTTAAGCTTTCATATGAAGGATGAGGGTATGAAGAAAATGCTGGAGGAGTTGAAAGACCGTGACATACAATGGTGAAATTGTGGAAAAACGTGCCTATCCCTCACCGAATCCAGCCATACGACTAACAGAAATAACCTATCTATCACAAGGCTTACGTATAAAAGGATTATTAGCAGAGCCAAAGGCAGAAGGTACATATGATGGTTTTTTATATTTAAGAGGGGGCATGCAAAGCATTGGGATGGTAAGACCTTCACGTATTGCCCAATTTGCTGCACAGGGCTTTATCGTTTTTGCCCCATACTATCGTGGAAATCGTGGTGGAGAAGGCCGTGATGAGTTTGCAGGAGCAGACCGTTATGATGCTGTTTATGCCGTAGATGTTCTCAAGCAATATTGTAATGACAATATACATGTTTTTGGTTTTTCTCGTGGGGGAATTATGGCTCTTTGGACAGCCATTTTAAGAAAGGATATTACCTCGGTCGTCACATGGGCAGGTGTTTCGGACGCAACAGCCACTTATTGGGAACGTACGGATATGCGCAGAATGATGAAGCGTGTAATTGGCGGAACACCGAATCGTGTACCAGAAGCATATGATGCGCGAACCCCACTTTTCGAGATAGAGCAGATCACTGCGCCTGTATTAATCATACATGGCTATCGTGATGAAAATGTAGATATCGAACATGCCAGACAACTAGCCTTTTTTTTAGAAGATGCGAATAAATCATACGAAACCTGGTATGATCCAGACCATGCACATCAATACCCACCAGCAAAAAATCGTGAAACCGTCCGTGCACTTTGTGAATGGATGAAACAGCAATGAATGATAAAAAAATACCCCCTTCCTTAGCATAGCTATCCGCTTCAGGCAAGATAGCTATGCTAAGGAGTAGGGGGCAATAAAGGGGTGATGATTATTTCATGTTACTTTCTAAAAATTGTTGTATGGTAGCCCAGTAAAGCTCGCTTGCAACACTTTCTGCGCCACCATGCCCAGCTCCCTCAACAATCAACTTTTGCTTTGGTACATTTGCCGCTTCATATACTTCATTCAACATGGTAGATGGAACGAACGTATCGTTGTCTCCATGAATAAACAACATGGGTGTCTTCGATTTTGCCACTTGTTCAACTGCACTCGCTTCACCTAATGTATAGCCTGCTTTTAGTTTCGTCACTACAGAAGAGAAATGCATGATTGGAAATGCAGGTAAGTGAAAGATTGCTTTCAACTGATAGGAAAATTCATCCCATACTGAAGAATAGCCACAATCCTCAATGATTGCTTTAACGTTTGTTGGTAAATTCTCTCCTGAAGCCATCATGACAGTGGCTCCACCCATCGAAACACCATAAAGAACAATTTCAGCGCTCTCATTTAAGCTGACAATGTGATTGACCCATGAAACAACATCAAAACGATCATGCCAGCCCATGCCAATATAATCTCCTTCACTTTTACCATGGCCTCTCGCATCTGGAATAAGTACATGATAGCCCATATCATAAAAATGTCTAGCATACTTTGTCATTTGTGCGCCTTCGCTTGAATAGCCATGAAAGATGATAGCCCATTTGTCAGTGGGGTGATCATTCTGGATGGAGTAAGCATGGAGCTTTAGCGAATCATAGGATTGAAGCGAAGCATCTTCATATTGCTTATGAAACCATTGCTCAGTTGTTTCTTTCTCTTTAGCTTCCTGAGGATTGACAGCTATTACATTATGAGGTGCATCTAGCACTGCTGTTTTATCAGTGTCAGGATTTAATGCCAGATTATAAAAGTAATTTCCTGCAAAAAAACCAGCGCCAACAAATAAAGCTAACAACATTATAAGAATAGAAAATAGTATTTTATATTTTTTTGTCATATGTATCTCCCTAATACTAGCTACCTTCAAGGTAAAGAAAAAGAGAACGAATGAATTCGTTCCCTTTGATTCTTGTGTCTAGTCGTTATTTTAATGGGCCACCAAGTGTAGTAATGGCATCAGAAACGTTTGAGAATTTCTTGAAGTTTTCGTTGAATAAGCCTGCAAGTTCAGCAGCTTTCGCATCATATGCAGCTTTATCTGCCCATGCTTCACGAGGATTTAACACTTCTGACGGTACACCTTCAACTGCTGTTGGAATGTGTAAACCGAAGACAGCATCTTGTGTCGTTTCAACATTTGTTAATTTTCCGTCGATTGCTGCACGTACCATTGTGCGTGTGTAAGACAGCTTCATACGGCTACCTGTACCATATTCGCCACCAGTCCAACCAGTGTTCACTAGGAATACTTGTGCACCATGCTCGTCAATTTTTTGACCTAACATTTCTGCGTACACTGTTGCTGGAAGTGGAAGGAATGGAGAACCGAAGCAAGTAGAGAATACTGGTTCTGGCTCTGTTACACCGCGTTCAGTTCCAGCAAGCTTAGAAGTGAAACCGCTTAGGAAGTGGTACATTGCTTGCTCTTTTGTTAATTTACTGATTGGAGGTAATACGCCAAACGCATCAGCTGTTAGGAAGATGATTGTTTTTGGATGACCTGCAACAGAAGGATCAACAATATTTTCGATGTATTGGATTGGATAAGCTACACGTGTATTTTCTGTTAATGAACCATCATCATAGTCACAAATACGAGTTTCTGGATCAACAGCTACGTTTTCTAAAACAGAACCGAAGCGGATTGCATTGTAGATTTCTGGTTCTTTCTCAGCAGAAAGGTTGATTGTTTTTGCATAGCAGCCACCCTCAATGTTGAATACACCATTATCAGACCAGCCGTGTTCATCGTCACCAATTAGCTTACGATCTGGATCAGCGGATAATGTCGTTTTACCAGTACCAGATAGACCGAAGAATAATGCCACATCGCCAGCTTCACCAACGTTTGCTGAACAGTGCATTGAAAGGATACCTTGCTGTGGTAATAAGTAGTTCATGATACCAAAAATAGATTTTTTCATTTCACCAGCATATTCAGTACCACCGATTAAGATCATTTTCTTTTCAAGTGATACAATGATGAAAGTTTCAGAAGCAGTACCATCAACTGCAGGGTCTGCTTTAAAGTTAGGAGCAGAGATGACAGTGAAGTCTGCAACATGAGAAGCTAATTCTTCTTCAGTTGGACGGATAAATAATTGATGAGCAAAAAGGTTGTGCCAAGCGTATTCATTAATTACTTGGATGCTTAATTGTGAATCTTTGTCAGCACCTGCGAAGCCTTTAAATACGAATAACTCGTCACGTTCTTTTAAATATTTTATTACTTTTACATATAAGTTATCGAACACTTCAGAAGAAATCGGTTGGTTGACTTTACCCCAGTCAATTTGATCTTTTGTGCTTTCTTCTTCTACCGTATATTTATCTTTAGGTGAACGACCAGTGTATTTGCCAGTTTCTGCACGAACTGCGCCATCTACTGTTAACATTGCTTCACCACGAGATGTAGCTTTTTCTGCTAATTGTGGTACTGAAAGTTGAACATTAATGTTACCGCCGTTTAATAATTCCTTCAGTTCGTTTGCAATTTCTACTGAATTCATCGATTAAATACCATCCTTTTTTATAGTATTCCCTTGATTTAGAGGGATTTTTTCTTAATTTCAAAAATAGTATAACACAATTGCTTAAATAATCTATACTAATTAAGAAATTATTTTAGAGTTTTTATCACTTTTCAATAAACTGACAAAAAATAATGTTTTTCGAGTAGAATCCGATCAATCCTACTGTAATTAGGCGCAAAAATTGAGCCACACATATGTTACCACAAGTAGCTAGGTATGTTGTAGGGATTAATTTGCTTCTATTTACATCATCATCCAAGTATGGAAAGTTTTTGTGTAATCAGTTCCTTCCTTTCTATACAGTAATACATAAGAAAATATTTGACAACGTTCAACCTTTTCAGTAACATGAAATTGAACGGATACTCTTATCCCGAGCTGGTGGAGGGTCAGGCCCTGTGAAACCCGGCAACCTGCATGTTTTATTTCACAACATGCGTTGGTGCCAACCTGATGCAAGGGAACATCCCTTGAACGATAAGAGTGAAAGGTTACGAAGTCATTATTCCTTTCCTCATGTGCAGTAACGTGAGTAAAGGATTTTTTTATTGCTAAAAAAGAATGTAAAGGTAAGTATATGTAGTTCTTTCCTTATTATAATGACAGATCTTTCGAAATCCTCGTGTTAAAAGCAGCAGTAACGGCTTGAGAGTTCAATCCTTAGGAGCGGACTTGACATGGGTAATGAGTACCGTATTCATACACAACTACTTTTTGTAAGAGTAATAGGAGGAAAACCAAATGACAAACCGTCGACTGTTTACATCAGAGAGTGTAACAGAAGGACATCCAGATAAGATTTGTGACCAAATCTCGGATGCCATTTTAGATGCTATTTTAGCAGAAGATCCAAATGCACGTGTAGCGTGTGAAACAACTGTCACAACAGGATTAGTATTAGTAGCAGGAGAAATAACTACTTCTACTTACGTTGATATTAAAGGTATCGTTCGTGATACTGTAGCAGAAATTGGCTATACACGTGGTAAATATGGCTTTGATGCTGAAAATCTAGCGGTGCTTGTAGCTATTGGCGAACAATCGCCTGATATTGCACAAGGTGTTGACCAAGCTTTAGAGGCTCGTGAAGGCTCTATGACAGATGCTGATATTGAAGCAATTGGTGCTGGTGACCAAGGTCTAATGTTTGGTTATGCATGTAATGAAACACCTGAACTAATGCCATTGCCAATCAGCTTAGCACATAAATTAGCACGCCGATTAACAGAAGTTCGTAAATCAGGTGAATTAGCGTATTTACGTCCTGATGGAAAAACACAAGTAACGATTGAATATGATGACAATAATGTACCTGTGCGAGTGGATACAATTGTTATTTCAACACAACATGATGAAGAAGCAACACTTGAACAAATTCAAGCTGATCTGAAAGAATTTGTTATTGCACCCGTTGTGCCAAGTGAATTATTAGATGCAAACACGAAATACTTTATTAACCCGACTGGCCGTTTTGTTATCGGTGGACCTAAAGGGGACGCTGGTTTAACAGGACGTAAAATCATTGTTGATACATACGGTGGTTATGCACGTCACGGTGGTGGCGCATTCTCTGGTAAGGATGCAACAAAGGTAGACCGTTCAGCGGCTTATGCGGCACGTTATGTAGCAAAAAACATTGTAGCAGCTGGCTTGGCAGAACGTGCTGAGGTACAACTTGCCTATGCGATTGGTGTGGCTCAACCAGTTTCCATTGCGGTTGACACATTTGGTACAGGTAAAGTGA
This sequence comes from Lysinibacillus sp. FSL W7-1291, assembly GCF_038593415.1. Lineage (NCBI taxonomy): Bacteria > Bacillati > Bacillota > Bacilli > Caryophanales > Bacillaceae > Lysinibacillus > Lysinibacillus sp. FSL W7-1291. Next base: position 3,450,613 of record NZ_CP151994.1, on the reverse strand, counting down.
AAGAAAGCGCAATCGTAGAGTGGGTACGTGAGCTATTTGATTTACGTCCAGCAGGTATTATTAAAATGCTAGATTTACGTCGTCCGATTTATAAACAAACGGCAGCTTATGGTCATTTTGGTCGTACAGATTTAAATGTACCATGGGAACAAATCGATAAAGCAGATGCTCTACGAGAAAAGGCACATCTATAAACTATTGAGCTAAAGTAATGAAGACATTAGAAAATTATTCTGATGTATTAAAAAGGAAAGGGGCAATATTGTCCCCTTTGTTTTACAAAAAATCCCTCGCTACGATCCGTGAACATTTTGGTTACACGGAAATGCGAGGTATTTTTTTCGTTAATATTGAATTTTTGTGTATATTGTTTACTTCTGAAGGGATTTATAATATTGTCCTTTTTCTGCATATTCGCGCACGATACGTTCCATATCCTCTTTATCTTCTGCATTTAATTCACGGACTACTTTTGCCGGACGACCTAATGCTAAACTATTCGGAGGAATGACTTTACCAGGAGGTACTAGGCTTCCTGCCCCAATAAATGCACCCTCTCCAATCTCTGCCCCGTCTAATATAATGGAGCCCATACCAATTAAAGCATTTTTGCGAATTGTACAGCTATGTAAAGTGACTTGGTGTCCAACTGTTACCTCATCTTCAATAATTAGCGGAAATTTTGGGCTTTGATGTAAGCAACAAAGATCTTGGATACTGACACGTTTCCCAATAATGGTTGGGGAAACATCACCACGAATGACCGTATTAAACCAAATGGTTGTTTCAGCACCAATTGTTACGTCGCCCGTAACAGTTGCGTAATCAGCAATGAAGACAGATGGATCGATCTTTGGCATTTTATCTTTAAATGGATAAATCATGAAAATCGCCTCAATTCTTTCTATAATGTAGTATTATCGTATCAAATACGCAACTTTATGGAAATATAAAATTAAAATGAGCTATTTATTTCGATATAATCAATGTGTAATTATTTTTTAGGAGGACTATGTGAATGTGGAAATGGGAAGCTGAAGGACAAGCAAAGGCTGTGATTGCTATAGTTCATGGTGCATATGAAAATCACCGATGGTATGCATGGCTGATAGAGAAATTAAGATTGGAAGGCTTCCACATAGTCATGGGAGATTTACCTAATCATGGCGTGAATGCAAGGTTTGCTCGTGTCCATGATGAGGACTTCAAATTGTACAATAAATATACAAGAAATCTGATTGAGAATGCTTTTTCATATAATTTACCAACTTTTGTAATAGGACATGGGCTTGGAGCAACGTTAGTTCTTCACACAATGCAAAAGAAGCAATATGAATGTGCAGGCATTATTTTGACATCACCGTGGCTGCAATTAAAGCTTTTACCAGGTAAATTATCAAATGCTTTAACGAGTCTAAGTGCATTGACTGCAAATGTTAAAATGACTCACAATATTTCATATGAGAACCTTACACGCAATGTTGAAGGTAGGGACGAAATGAAAGATGAGGTACCATTCATGTCAGTCGTTTCAGTGAAATGGTATCGAGAGCTTCAGCAGATGATGAAAAATTTAGTGATGCTTCCAAAAGGTGAATTTCCGAATATGCCTATGCTCATTATGACAGCTGAGAAAGATAAAATTACGGAAACACGACAAACTCGAAATTGGCTCCATCAACAAGAGTTTACAGAGTTTCAATTTAAAGAATGGGCAAATTGCTATCACAATTTATTTCACGAAGTAGAACGAGAAGAGATTTTTATGTATATTCGTGATTTTATTAATAATGCTCTTCGAAGAATCGGTTATATCATTAAATAGGTTTTATCCCTTCCATTTACTAGAAGACTTACTTAAATATTGTTACTTAAATATAATGTTGTAATTTTCAGAAAAGTGTAATACTATAATGACTTAAAGTATGGTATTTTCAAATTGGAGGGGTAAAATGGAGGTAATCGTTGGTAAGTTGAATGGTATTTTATGGGGACCGTGGTTTATTTATGGTATTTTATTGATTGGACTTTTTTTCTCAATCATCACAAGGTTTCTGCAAGTAAGACACATTAAAGACATGTTTGTTTTAATGTTTAAAGGGGAGAAATCGGAAAAGGGGATTTCATCTTTCCAAGCAATGTCGATTGCATTATCAGGCCGTGTAGGTACTGGTAATATTGCTGGTACTGCAACTGCAATTGGGATGGGGGGACCTGGTGCTGTCTTTTGGATGTGGGCAATCGCTTTCATTGGTGCGGCTACCGCATATGTAGAGTCAACATTAGCACAAATCTATAAAGAAGAAAAAGATACGGAATATCGTGGTGGACCAGCCTTTTACATAGAAAAGGGAATGGGTCAAAAATGGTTTGCAGTTATTTTTGCTGTAGCTGCGTTGATTGCAATGCTAATTTTAATGCCAGGTGTGCAGTCTAACGCCATTGCAGGAGCTGTTGAAAACGCTTTTGGTCTGGATACATGGATTACAGGACTGATTATTGTAGTGTTGTTAGGTGCTATTATTATTGGGGGAGTTAAATCTATCGCGAATGCTGCCCAAATCATTGTACCGTTCATGGCATTAGCATACATTATTATGGCTATTATCATTATTGCTATGAATATTTCTGAGGTACCTGCAGTCTTTGCTTTAATTTTCTCAAGTGCCTTTGGTGCACAAGAGATTTTTGGTGGTATCATTGGTTCTGCGATAGCTTGGGGAGTGAAGCGTGGCATCTATTCCAATGAAGCTGGTCAAGGAACAGGGGCGCACCCTGCTGCTGCTGCGGAAGTATCACATCCTGCTAAACAAGGGATAGTACAAGCGGCGTCTGTGTACATTGATACATTATTAATTTGTTCTGCTACTGCATTTATGATTTTATTTACAGGTATGTACAATGTACATGATGAAAAGGCCGCTGAAGGAGCAGATCCATTTATCCATATTGGGGAATTCAATAGTGGCGGATTAGCAGGCGATGAGCAAATGACATTTGCGAAAAGTATTGAAGCAGGTGCTGCTTATACACAATATGCAGTTGATTCATCATTACCTGGTTTTGGAGCTCCATTCGTAGCAATCGCGTTATTCTTCTTTGCCTTTACAACAATTATGGCCTATTACTATATTGCTGAAACGAATGTCGCCTATTTATTCAGAGGTAGCACGGAGAAGATTTTCATTTGGATTGCGAAAATTGCCATTTTAGTTGCTGCCTTTTATGGTACAGTCCGTACGTCTGACCTAGCTTGGGCAATGGGAGATGTGGGTCTTGGACTAATGGTTTGGATTAACGTTCTTGCTATTTTAATTATTATGAAACCAGCTATCGTAGCATTAAAAGATTACGAGAAACAGAAAAAAGAGGGGAAAGACCCTGTCTTTGATCCTCGTAAACTAGGCATTAAGGGTGCAGATTTCTGGGTTGATTATAATGAGCAACGTAAAAATAAATAGTAAATGACGAAGGCTATCTACTAGTTTCTATTAAACTAGTAGATAGCCTTTTGCATGTCATGTATTAAATAGGAAATTCTTTCATTTTCTCTAACGCAATAACGAAAGGTGGATCATTTTGTTGATTGAGAAACTCGTATTTTAAGACATGTACATGTTTTTGTGGAAGCCTACTAACATAGTCCATGACCGTATCTCGTTCTTCCCTACCACCAGGATGACCATGATAAATAACAAGAATGATTAGGCCGCCAACCTTCAAAAGCTTTAGTAAATCCTCAATAGCTTGTGTCGTTGTAGCGGGCTTTGTAATAATGTCATGATTGCTGCCAGGTAAATAGCCAAGGTTGAAAATGGCTGCAGCTACAGGCTTGTGTACATACTGTGCTACGTCTTCATGCCCTTTATTAAGGACCAGTGCACGATGCTCTAAACCGTGATCTAAAAGGCGAAGGAGTGTTGCATCAACCGCTTCTTTTTGAATATCAAAGGCATAAACTTGTCCATTATCCCCCACAAGCTGTGCTAGAAACAATGTATCATGACCGTTTCCAGCAGTAGCATCGACGACCGTATCTCCCTCATCTATACTGTCCTTTAAAAGCTGCTGTGCATATTGTAAAACACGTTGTAGTTTCATTTTGTAACCTCAGCCTTATAAAACTTCCCTTGCCAGCTGCCACGACGTTCAAGCTCGGCATCAATACCATTCAATACTTCCCATTTATTGACGCTCCACATTGGTCCAATCATTAAATCAATCGGTCCATCGCCGGTAATACGATGAATGACCATTTCAGGTGGGAGAAGTTCTAATTGATCTGCTACTAGTTTTGTATAGACATCCTGATCTAAAAATTCTAACATGCCTTTTTCATATTGCTTCACCATTGGCGTCCCTTTTAGTAGATGTAGTAAGTGGATTTTTATGCCTTGGACATCTAGCTGTGCTACTGCTCGAGCAGTTTCCATCATCATGTTATAGTCTTCAAGAGGCAGGCCATTAATGATATGTGAGCAAACACGTATGCCGTGCTTGCGCAATTTTTCAACGCCTTCCACATAGGTTGCATAATCATGGGCACGATTAATCAGATTCGCTGTTTTTTCATGCACGGTTTGAAGACCAAGCTCAATCCATAAATACGTACGCTCGTTTAACTCTGCTAAGTATTCCACGACATCATCTGGCAAACAATCAGGGCGAGTAGCAATGGAAAGACCAACAACACCTTCTTGTGCTAAAGCAGCTTCAAATTTTTCCTTTAAAACTGGCAGTGGGGCATGTGTATTTGTATAGGCTTGGAAGTACGCCATATATTTGCCGTCCTTCCATTTCTGATGCATTTTGTCTCGGATTTCAGCAAATTGTACATCGATTGGATCTACCTTATTACCGGCAAAATCACCAGAGCCTGCAGCACTGCAAAATGTACAGCCACCAAAAGCGACTGTGCCATCACGGTTTGGACAATCAAAGCCTGCGTCTAATGCGACTTTAAATACTTTATGTCCGAATTGATCACGTAAATAGCGATTCCATGTATAATACCTTTTTCCTTCTGAAGGAAAAGGAAAATTCGTTTCTGTCATTTATTTCACTCCTCTAACGCTTTATTCTATCATGTGCTTTTCGTTCCGTCATGGGGGAAGGGCTTGATCGTTACATCAATGAAGAAAAATTGTAATGAAAACAAGAAAAAGACTTTTAAAACTTAGTTAAAGTATGATGGCATACTTGTAAAAAGGGTAAAATTATTTTTCTTGTGCTTTTAAGGTTTTCAGCATAAACTAGCTATTTAGAGAGGCGAAATAATGGAGGTCATCATATGCCAAAACGTGTTTGGTTTTTACTTATTGGAATGCTTGTGAACACAACAGGTAACTCTTTTTTATGGCCTTTAAATGCCATATATATGCATGATTATTTAGGGAAAACTTTAGCGATGGCTGGTTTTGTCTTAATGCTCAACTCTGCTGCTGGAGTATTGGGCAATCTATTAGGTGGTTACTTATTTGATAGAATCGGTGGCTATAAGGCGATTATGTTTGGCATCCTGCTAACGATTGCTTCATTAATAGGCTTAACAATTTGGCATGGTTGGCCACATTATGTGTGGTTTTTAACGATACTAGGCTTTAGTGGGGGCATCGTTTTTCCAAGTATGTTCGCATTAGCAGGGGCTGCATGGCCTGAGGGCGGACGAAAAGCCTTTAATGCGATCTATTTGGCACAGAATGTTGGTGTTGCAGTTGGCCCTGCTCTTGCGGGTATAGTGGCTGATTATCAATTTGATTATGTTTTTAAAGTGAATTTAGGCATGTATATTTTATTCTTTTTTATTGCTTTATTTACATTTAAACGTTTAGAGGCAGGCAGTATTGCCCCTAAAAATGTCGTCAGTGAAAGTAAACGAATTGTTAACAAAGCACCATTCTATGCTTTGTTAATTATTAGCGCATCCTCAGTGTTATGTTGGCTTGCATATTCTCAATGGAGTGCTACTATTTCATCCTATACTCAAGATTTAGGCTTAGGGTTAAAGCAATATAGTTTACTTTGGACAATAAATGGTTTGCTTATAGTTGTAGGTCAGCCACTCATTGCACCGCTTGTGAAAAGATGGGAAAACAATTTAAAGCGTCAGCTCGTATTTGGTGTAATTCTGATTGCCCTATCGTTTGGAATCATCGCCTTTGCGAGTGATTTTAAAATGTTTGGAGCCGCGATGCTTGTTTTAACGTTTGGTGAAATGTTCTATACCCCAGCATTACCAACCATCGCGAATCAGCTCGCACCAAAAGGTCGACAAGGATTCTATCAGGGCATTATCAATAGTGCAGCGACAGGTGGTCGGATGATTGGGCCATTATTCGGTGGGATAATGGTGGATCAATTTGGCATGATACCTCTTGTATTAACTTTAGTGGTCGTTGTGCTGTTGGCTATTATTCCATGTTTAACTTATGATTATCCTTTAAAAAAGAATAATATCGTTGCAGATTAATAGTGGGCAAGGAAGAGAGCAAAAACGAGTGATCAGCACTTGGTTTTGCTCTTTTTTTATTGAAGCTATTGAAAAATAATCGATACAGGCTTACAATCATACATATTCAAATATTTGAATATGTAGTAATGTGGAGGGTGTTTTTTATGGAAGAGGGTTTACAACAATTTAAGGCGGATTTTTTTAAAGCATTAGCACATCCGTTACGCATTAGAATACTGGAACTCCTTGTAGAAGGTCAGAAAAGTGTCAATGAGATTCAAGATTGCTTAGAGAAAGAGGGTTCTGCTGTTTCTCAGCAATTAAGTGTATTACGCGCCAAAAATATCGTTTATGGTGTGAAGGAAGGTAAAAAAGTCTACTATTCTTTAAGTGATCCGATGATTGGTGAATTACTTGGGGTGGCAAAGGATATTTTCAATAACCATTTAGTTAACACCATTTCGAGATTAGAGGAAATGACGAGCAATGAAGGTGACGAAGGCAATAAGTAAATCAAAGAAGTTGAAAAATTATGCTTTGCTTATTATTTCGAAGGGAAGATTTATCTATGAAGTCACTGTTTACAGGACGCTTTGAAGGGTATTCTGTTCATCACGTCAAGAAGGATCTATTATCCGGAATTATAGTTGGGATCGTCGCTATTCCACTTGCCATGTCTTTTGCCATTGCATCGGGGGTGAAACCCGAATATGGGATTTATACCGCCTGTATTGCGGGTATTCTTATTTCTCTTTTTGGTGGATCGAAATATCAAATTGGTGGGCCAACTGGGGCGTTTGTACCGATTTTATTAGGAATTGTCATTACCTATGGCTATGAGGATTTATTACTTGCAGGATTAATGGCTGGGATTATGCTTTGCTTAATGGGCATTTTTAAGTTAGGATCTTTAATTAAATTTATTCCTCGCCCTGTAACAGTTGGCTTTACAGCAGGTATAGCAGTTATTATTTTTACAGGTCAAATTGCCAACTTTTTAGGGTTAACAAATGTTAAAAGACATGAGTATTTTATTGCCAATATACAAGAAATTATGAAGCAGCTTGGAACGACCAATATGTATAGTATTTTGACGGCTGTTATCTGTTTTGTGACAATACTGATGACGCCGAAGTTTTTTCCAAAGGTTCCTGGAGCATTAGCAGGTATTGTTGTTTCTACACTTGTGGCCACTTTCCTCTTTACAGGACATGTTGCTACGATCGCGACAGCTTATGGGCAAATTCCGAATTCATTGCCTCATTTTGCTATACCTGATATCACCTTTGAACGCCTACAACTGCTTATTGGACCAGCGTTTGTCATCGCCATGCTAGGGGGCATAGAGTCACTACTATCGGCAGTCGTTGCAGATGGGATGACGAATAGTAAGCATAACAGTAATCGAGAGCTGATTGGTCAAGGAATTGCTAATATCGTGACGCCTTTGTTCGGGGGGATTCCAGCTACAGGTGCTATTGCACGGACTGCAACTAATATTAAAACAGGTGCAGTATCGCCTATGTCAGGTATCATACACGGAGTATTTGTTTTAGTTACATTATTGCTATTAGCACCATATGCGTCTCATATTCCATTAGCAAGTATGGCTCCTGTATTGATGGTTGTAGCCTGGAATATGAGCGAACGACACCATTTCTCACATATTGTGAAATTAAAATCGGGTGACTCGCTAGTGTTATTGATTACCTTTTTATTAACGGTGTTTACAAGTCTCACATTAGCAGTGGAAGTAGGGCTTGTATTAGCTGTGCTATTATTTGCAAAACGCATGAGTGAAAAGCTTGTTGTGACAAAGGTACTCCCAGACCATTCAAACAAAAGTGGGAAGGTACAGCCCCATGTCGTTCACCAGCAGCATGATTGTCCGCAAATTAGCATGTATACAATTGAAGGACCATTGTTCTTTGGAGCTGCTCAAATGTTTGAACAAAAAATTGAAAGCACTTTGCATCAGCAACCAAGAGTTTTGATATTGCGAATGGGGAAAGTGCCCTTTATGGATTCCACTGGTGAAGCATATTTTAGCAATATTATTGAAAACTTTACAGCACAGGGTGGTAAAATCCTGGTAACAGGTGTGCAAGGTGATTTAAAAGTAGCTCTTCAGCACAATGGTATTTACGATAAGATTGGAGCGCATCATTTTTATCAGCATACTGGAGAAGCGATTACTAAGGCTCTCGGCTATTTGGACACAAAGAAATGCATCGGATGCCAGCATTTTGCTTTTCATGAATGTAAGGATTTATCAAAATCTAAGGAAGAAAAGGAATTAATTCTTCAGTAATGGGTTAGTCTGTAAACAAAGGCTTGTGCTTTTCAATACTTTCCATTAGAATAAATGCAATATCATGTAAAGACTGTGATGAGGAATAGTAAATTTGTCGTTCTTTTTAGAGAGCTAGCGGCTGGTGGGAGCTAGTAAGAAAGCAAGTTGAACTCGCCTTCTGAGTCTGCCCGCGTGAAACAGCGTGTGTCGTTTCTTCCGCGTTAAGGAAGCTTGAGCCGAGTGTAATCACTAATTTGGGTGGTACCGCGGGAGTACAAATTCTCTCGTCCCTTCTATAAGAAAGGGACGAGTTTTTTTATTTTTTAAATATTTTGTCAATTATGATGAAGAGCAACATGATTCAATCGAAGGAGGAAAAAGAATGAGTTTTAATCATCTACAAATTGAAAAAAAGTGGCAGCAATATTGGGCTAATAACAAAACATTCAAAACTGAAAATGAAACAGCGAAGCCTAAATTTTTTGCATTAGATATGTTTCCATACCCATCTGGCGCTGGACTACATGTAGGACATCCAGAAGGATATACAGCGACAGATATTTTATCACGCTTTAAACGTATGCAAGGCTACAATGTATTACATCCAATGGGCTGGGATGCTTTTGGTTTACCAGCTGAGCAATATGCACTCGATACAGGAAATGACCCAGCAGAATTTACAGCTAAAAATATTGCAACTTTTAAACGCCAAATTCAAGAGCTAGGATTCAGTTATGATTGGGATCGCGAAATTAACACGACGGATCCAGAGTATTATAAATGGACACAATGGATTTTTATCCAGCTTTATAAAAAAGGTTTAGCCTATGTGGATGAAGTAGCTGTTAACTGGTGTCCAGCGCTTGGTACGGTATTGGCTAACGAAGAGGTAATTGATGGGAAATCAGAGCGTGGTGGGCATCCAGTAGAACGTCGACCAATGAAACAATGGATGCTTAAAATTACTGCATATGCTGATCGTTTAATCGACGACCTAGAAGAAGTTGATTGGCCAGAATCTATTAAAGATATGCAGCGCAACTGGATTGGTCGTTCAGAAGGGGCAGAAGTAACATTTGCTATTGATGGTTCAGATCAAAACTTCACGGTCTTCACAACACGTCCAGATACATTATTTGGTGCTACATATTGTGTACTTGCGCCTGAACATAAATTGGTAGAACAAATAACGACAGCTGAGCAACGTCAAGCTGTTGAGGCATATTTAGAGAAAGTGAAAATGAAATCGGATCTTGAGCGCACAGATTTAGCAAAAGAAAAAACAGGCGTATTCACAGGTGCTTATGCAGTGAATCCGATTAACGGGAAAAAAGCGCCGATTTGGATTGCTGACTATGTGTTAGTGTCTTACGGTACAGGTGCTATTATGGCGGTGCCAGCACATGATGAACGTGACTATGAATTTGCGACTGCATTTGGTTTAGACATCGTTCCTGTACTTGAGGGTGGGGACATTAGCAAAGAAGCATTTACAGGTGATGGTCAACATATTAATTCTGAATTCCTTAATGGTTTAAATAAAGAAGATGGCATTGCGAAAGCAATTGAATGGTTAGAGCAAAAAGGCGTTGGAGAGAAGAAAATTTCTTATCGACTACGTGATTGGCTATTCTCACGTCAGCGTTACTGGGGTGAACCAATTCCAATGATTCATTGGGAAGATGGCACGATCACACCTGTTCCAGAATCAGAATTACCATTAGTGCTTCCAAAAACAGATAATATCCGTCCATCGGGTACTGGTGAATCACCATTAGCTAATATTGCTGAATGGGTGAATGTTGTAGATCCAGAGACAGGCAAAAAGGGTCGCCGTGAAACAAATACAATGCCACAGTGGGCTGGGTCTAGCTGGTACTTCTTACGCTATATCGACCCTACAAATACAGAGGCGATTGCAGATCCAGCGTTACTAAAACGTTGGTTACCAGTAGATATTTATATTGGAGGAGCAGAGCATGCAGTACTGCACTTACTTTACGCTCGCTTCTGGCATAAAGTTCTTTATGATCTAGGTGTTGTTCACACGAAAGAGCCATTCCATAAATTATTTAACCAAGGTATGATTCTTGGTGAAGGTAATGAAAAAATGTCTAAATCGAAAGGTAATGTTGTAAACCCAGATGAAATCATTTCATCACATGGTGCCGATACATTACGTTTGTATGAAATGTTCATGGGACCATTAGAGGCATCTGTTGCATGGTCAACAAATGGTTTAGATGGGGCACGTCGTTTCTTAGATCGTATTTGGCGTCTATTTGTTAATGAAGAAGATGGTGCCATTTCATCAAAAATTCAAGTGTCTAACGATCAAACACTTGAAAAAGCATACCACCAAACAGTGAAAAAAGTGACAGAGGATTACGAAGGTATCCGCTTTAACACAGCTATTTCACAGATGATGGTATTTATCAATGATTGCTATAAAGCTGACGTTATTCCAGCAGAGTATGCGGAAGGCTTTGTTAAAATGCTAGCACCAATGGCGCCGCATATTGCAGAAGAGCTATGGCAGCTATTAGGTCACGATTCAACACTTTCTTACGAGCAATGGCCAACATACGATGAAACGAAGCTTGTGGATGATGAAGTGGAGATTGCCGTGCAAGTGGCTGGTAAAGTCCGTGCAAAAATCGTCGTAGCGAAAGATGCTTCAAAAGAGGATATCGAAAAAGTAGCGCTTGCTGATGAAAAAGTACAAGAATATATGGCAGGAAAAAAACTAGTGAAAATCATCGTTATTCCAAGCAAACTTGTCAATATTGTCGTTAAATAAAATGATCTAAATAATAAAAATGTACATTACTAAATGAAATTTTAGTGATGTACATTTTTTATTTTTCGTGAAGAGTTTATAGTGGATAATTTAAAAAACTACACTCCATAACTATCGGAGTGCAGTTCAAATGATGATGTTTAAATAATCAATCCAACAATAATAGCTGTTAGGATACTGACAAGTGTGGCTCCGTACAATAACTTTAAGCCAAAACGAGCAACGACATTACCTTGTCTTTCATTCAACCCTTTAACTGCTCCGGAAATAATACCGATGGATGAAAAGTTGGCAAAGGATACAAGGAATACCGAAATAATGCCCAGTGTACGTTCACTCATGGACTCTGAGACGTCGCCAAGGTTGATCATGGCAACGAATTCATTCGTTACTAATTTAGTGGCCATTATTCCACCAGCTGAAACAGCGTCTGCCCATGGGATACCCATTAGGAAAGCTATTGGTGCAAAAATATAGCCTAATATTTCTTGGAAAGAAACACCGATAATCATATCAAACAATGAATTGATTAAATCCATTAATGCTACGAAACCAATTAGCATGGCTCCAACAATGATGGCTACCTTAAAGCCATCCATAATATATTCACCAAGCATTTGGAAGAAAGCTTGCTTCTGCTCATCTTCAATGGTTAAGATATCTTCCTCTTCTTTTACGGTATACGGATTAATGATGGAAACAATTATAAAACCACCAAATAAGTTTAAAACAATCGCCGTTACGACATACTTTGGTTCAATCATCGTCATGTACGCGCCAACAACTGACATCGAGACGGTCGACATCGCGGATGCACATAATGTATACATACGCTGTGGCGCAATCTTATCTAATTGTTTTTTGACTGTAATGAATACTTCCGATTGTCCAACCATTGCGGAAGCAACAGCATTATAGGATTCCAATTTTCCCATTCCACTTACTTTACTCAACAGTAATCCTATCCATTTCATGAAGAAAGGGAGAATTTTAAAATGCTGCAAAATCCCAATTAAGACTGATATAAAGACAATCGGTAATAATACAGCTAGGAAGAACGGAGACTCTCCTTCATTTGCTAATCCACCAAAAACAAATGATATCCCTGCATTTGCGTAAGACAATAAATGATCAAATACTTTGGTGATTCCTTTGATTAAAACAAAACCAATTGTCGTATTGAGTAGTAGAGCTGCCAATAAAAATTGGATGATTAACATCACCACTATATATTTATATTTTATTTCTTTTTTGTTTTTACTCATTAATAAAGCTAGGGCAAAAACAAGTAACAATCCACAAAAGGATATTAAGTATCTCATAAGTTCCTCCATAAGTATGTGTAATAGTTTGTCCTGATGTTCCAAATTCAGAAGAACAGCTAAAGATCTTAATTAGTCAGACGTCAGACAAACAATCTCACTATAACAGTTTTTTTGCTAGTTATTCAATAGATAATAGAAAAAAAGTATGCAACAGGGCATACGAATACGATAAATACAGTTCTATAACAAGAAAAGCTCATGTCAAAACACTTTTTTATTGTGTGAAGTTTTTAAAATTTTATGACCAATGTGTAAATGAAAACGTAGGAAACCAACTAGGGAAGTGAAAGTGTAAGGCGTGTTTGGGAAGTTCTGACCATTGTGGCAAACGTACGAGTGGTGTTATTTAAAGATGCAGAAGAAGGTATTCAGGATGTATTTTTTTACCTAATCATTATTTATGAAAACATAAAAGACATATATTTAGTTAACTACAGACTAATGCCTGACCTCCATATATTTTAGGGTTCAGGCATTTTTTCTATAGTATCGGTCTGAAGCATTAATTGATAAATGCTAGAGATCATAAAGCTAGTTGCTAATCCGTAAAGTGCATTGAAGCTTAGGGCAACGCCAATTCCTATGAGGATAGATAGCAGTATGACAAACCAACTATGTTTATGAATACGGCGATTCGTAAATAAAAGAATTAACATAAACGGCAGTATGGTAATGTGCAGGAACGCGAAAGAATAAATAACCCCTAAAATCGTTAAATCGATAGATAAGAAAAAGGTAAGTAAAATGACCATAAGTCCAATTAAGTAAAAATAATAGGGTCTTTTCTTCATAAAAAAACGTTTTGTTGCACGCATATCTACAAGTAAGGACGTCACAACGGCCAACAGGACAATGACAAGGAAAGCGAATGTCAGAAACCCAGGCTGTACTTCATATAAGAACGTAAAAATTAGCACTTGAAACTGACCAAAGGAGCCACTGTATAAAGCAATCATTAAAATAGCTGTAAAGGATAATGTTAATAATGCTAAAATCACACCTGATGAAAATAGGCTGCGACGTATTTTTTTGGGCTTGATAAATGCAATTAAATACCATGTTGATTTATCAAAAAGTACTTGTCCTAAAACGGCTAATTGAATAATGACATAGAACAGGAGGATTTCGCTATTTTTAAAATAAAATAAATAAGGGTGGTATAAACGAATGCCTTCATAAACGGTGCTTGCTCCATTTTGTACAAAGTAGTAAATAGGGATAAAAATAAGTAATGAAAACAGGGCGATGATAAATAAAATTTCTAGCCACAGTATACTTTTCACAGACATGATGCGATCAAACAGTAACATACCGGTTAGAAATAAAAAAAGCGTAATGGGTATCGGGATATTTAACATGATTTCAGACAAGACACTAATGCTAATTAATTGAATTAACCAAAGTTCAATGCTTGTCAAAAGGTAAAACAGTCGTATCACTTTTAAATTCATACCACTCAATTTTTGTTGTATGGTAGAGAGTAAAAAGCTTTGTGTATGCTGGTTTTGCTTGTAATTCCTTTTATTTAACAAGGAGCTCAATACAATAAATGAAATGGCTGTTGCTAATGTATAACAAATGCCTGCCATAAAGCCATAAGAAATAAGAGCTGAGGGAGAGGACAATAATAAATTACCGTTAATCCATCTTGCTAAAAGAATGATGACGCCTGCTGCTGTGCTTAAACTTGCAAATGGTACGAGCAATGAATAATTTTTTAACATACTATCAAATACCTTTACTCATTTTAGCGGATTTATATTGACGTGGCGATAGATTATACTTTTTCTTAAAGGCCACACTAAAATAGTGTTGGCTATTAAATCCACAGCTCTCCGCAATTGCAGACATGCTTGCGTCCAGGTTTTCATTTATTTTCTTCACGGCCATTTCGAGGCGGTAATTATTTATATACTCATTAATGCCAATAGACTGCTCCTCCAAAAATTTACGACTTAAGTAGCTTGGATTCAAATGGATCTTTTCTGCAATAATATTTAAACCGAGCTTTTCATAATAGTTTTCATGGATATAGGAAAGCGCGCTTTGAATCGCATCATGGTTGGAGCTCCATACTTTATATTTCTCCACAATCGCATCTAATTCACTAGCAATAACAGGTTTTGTAAGATAATCTTTTACCCCGATACGCAATGCTTGCTGGGCATATTCGAAGGTCTGATAAGCGGTTACCATAATGATGTCTATTTCATACATTTCTTTTAATTCCTTGCTCAAAGTGATACCATCTTTCCCAGGCATTTGGATATCCAAAAAGGCGATAGTCATACGGTGTTTTTTAGCTAATTGCAGAGCTTGTGAGGCATCCTGAGCAGTATGGAATGTCCAATTAGGGAAATGCGGTTTTAATAAATAAATCATTTGCTCTAGCTCTAACGGCTCATCATCTGCGATTAAAATATGCATGGTGAGATTCTCCTTTCACATTCAAATTGATAGAAGGGCTAAGCGGGAACGTGAATTGTAACTGTGTAAAACTGTTCATTATTTTGAATCGAAAATAAAACATTTTCGAGACCATAAATAAGCTCAAGCCGTTGTCTAATATTTTCAAGACCATAACCTTGCTGTAATTCATCTTCTAGCTGCTCAATAGCAGTTTCTATCTTTTCTAAGGGCTGTGTATTTTTTATTTCTATTAATAAGATCTTGTCCATTTTTTTTATCGTAATGGATAACTCAGCAGGTCCTATATGCTTTTCAAAGCTATGTTTATATGCATTTTCAATAATGGTCTGCAAAATAAATGGAGGTATTTGTACAGATAGAGCTTCATCATCCATATCCTTATGAATCGTCAGACGATGTCCAAAGCGTAACTGTTGAATATTTAAATAGCTATCCATAAATTGTATCTCGTTCTTTAACGCGATTAAAACCTCATGATTATTGTATTTAAATTTAAAAAACGTTGCTAAGGCCTCAATACCCGCAACCAAATCTTCCTTACGATTGATGCGGGCTAGGCTTAGCAATGAATTTAATGCGTTAAAAAAGAAATGTGGTTGTATTTGCTGATTTAACTGAAGAATATTCGCTCGTTGTAAATCCTGCTTGAGCTCTAAACTTCTCTTTTCTTCCTCAAGGCTATCGATTTGTTTTTCGAAAATAAATATAAAAGTAAGCAGAAAAGCTCCAATAATTGGAGCAATTACACATAGGAGAATATATATGTTGAAGGTTTCTAGTTGTAACATAATGATCTCTCCATTTATTTTATAAGTGTAAGATACATTAAACTAAATTTTCTGCAAAATGGCAAGCTACCTTATGTGTTGCAGTGATTTCTCGTAATGCTGGAACTTCTGCTTTACATTTCTCTGTGGCGAATGGACAACGTGTGTGAAAGCTACAGCCAGTAGGAGGATTAAGAGGTGACGGTAGGTCTCCTTTTAAAATAATACGCTCCTTGCGATGTTGTTTGTCGATTACTGGAATAGAAGAAAATAATGCTTTTGTATAAGGATGATATGGCTGTGTGAAAAGGGAATGCTTATCAGCAATTTCGACAACCTTTCCAAGATACATGACCATGATACGATCTGAAATATGTCGAACAACACTTAAATCGTGTGAGATAAATAAAAATGTTAAATCTAAATCTCGTTGTAGCTGCTTTAATAAATTTAAAATTTGTGCTTGAATAGAAACGTCTAGCGCAGAAACCGATTCATCACAAATAATAATTTTAGGATTGACTGCAAGAGCTCTTGCAATTCCGATACGTTGACGCTGACCACCAGAAAATTCATGTGGATAGCGCTCTAAGTATTCAGGACGTAATCCAACAAGCGACATTAATTCAATCATGCGTGCCTCTTGTTGTTCAGGTGGTACTATTTTTTGAATAGACATGGCCTCTGTTAACATTTTACGAATGGTTCTTCGTGGGTTAAGGGATGCATACGGATCTTGGAAAATAATTTGGATGTCCTTGCGTGCAGCACGTAGCTCTTTTTTGTTCATATTCACTAAGTTTTTACCAAATAACATTACTTCTCCAGAAGTAGGTTCATCTAATCTTAAAATAGAACGCCCCGTCGTTGATTTTCCGCAGCCAGATTCTCCAACAATGCTAAGTGTTTCACCAGGCATAATGTCAAAGGAAACACCATCCACAGCTTTTACAATTTGCTGAGGACCGAAGAGCTTTTCTTTTTTTAAGAAAAAATGCTGTTTTAAATCATTTACTTGTAAGATTGGTTGTGTTTGTAGCGCTGTTGTCATACTGTCATCTCCTTCATCATTGTTTGCCCTTGCCATTCATTGCTGTACATCCAACATCTTACTTTTTTCTCGTGCTCCACAGTCATAAGCTCAGGTTGTTGTTCATGACATAAATCTGTAGCAAATGGGCAACGTTCTGCATAACGACAGCCAACCGGATAATTGTATGGACTTGGAACAGTTCCGTGAATAGTAGATAATTCTTCTTGCTCTTCATAGAGCTTTGGTAATGATTGTATTAATCCATTTGTATAGGGGTGTAACGGTTTTTCAAAAAGACTTTCTGTTGTGCCTTCTTCTACAATCTGCCCTGCATACATCACAGCAATTTTATCGCAAATTTCTGCTACAACACCTAGGTCGTGAGTAATGAAAATAATGCTCATGCCTAATTGCTTTTGCAGATTTTGTATAATTTCAATAATTTGAGCCTGAATGGTTACATCAAGTGCCGTTGTAGGTTCGTCTGCAATTAAAACATCGGGTGTACACGCTAATGCCATTGCGATCATAATGCGCTGACGCATCCCACCGCTTAACTGGTACGGCTCCTGCTTCGCTCTTTTTTCTGGTGCAGGAATTCCCACTAGACGGATCATATCGACGGCCTTTTGCCATGCCTCTTTACGTGATAAACCTTGGTGTAAGCGAATAGATTCAGCAATTTGCTCCCCAACGGATAACACAGGATTTAGACTTGTCATAGGCTCTTGGAAAATCATTGATATTTTATTGCCTCGAATTTTGCGTAATTCCTCATCTGATAATTTTAAGATATCTGTATTATTTAAGAAAATCTCACCGTTGATGATTTTACCAGGAGGTGACGGTACTAAACGAAGTAACGATAGGGAGGTCATTGATTTCCCACAACCAGATTCACCAACAATGCCTAGCGTTTCTCCCTTTTGAAGTATAAAGGAAACACCATCCACAGCTTTGGCAACGCCTTCACTCGAATAAAAATAAGTTTGTAAATTTTTTACTTCTAACACGGTATTTTGTTTCATCGCTTTTTCCCTCCCTAGTTTAAATCCATTCGTTTATTAAAAATTCGATATAATATGTCTACGAAAAGATTAATGAAAACAAATATTAATGAGGCTACGAGAACGCCGCCTTGAACAACAGGTATATCTCGTGTACGAATAGCATCTACAATCATTCGTCCTAAGCCGTTGACAGCGAACACAGATTCTACTAATACTGTTCCCCCAAGTAAACTACCAAACTGTAAGCCTACAACTGTAATAACTGGAATTAAGGCATTGCGTAGTGCGTGTTTTAAAATGATAATATAGCCTTTTAAACCTTTCGCCTTCGCTGTTCGAATATAGTCTTGGTTCACAACCTCTAGCATACTAGAGCGAGTCATACGCGCAACGATTGCAGCGCCACCAGCACCTAGTGTGACCGCTGGTAGAATAATATGTTTGGCACTATCCCAACCTGCTACAGGAAGCCAGTGTAGCTGTACAGAGAAAACATACATCAATAAAATACCTAACCAAAAACTTGGTAGGGAAATCCCTAATAAGGCGACAATCATTAGTCCAACATCCATAAACGAATATGGACGGATTGCTGAGATGATGCCGGCAATCAACCCCAAAATAATAGTGATTAAAATACTATAAAAGGCTAGCTCAATTGTAATTGGTAAACGTGCAGTAATTTCCTCAAATACAGGTTGTTTATTTTTTAACGAATGCCCCATATCTCCCTGTACAAGATTTTTAATATAATCTGTATATTGGATAGCTAATGGTTTATTAAGCCCTAAATTTTCACGTAATTCTTCAACCGTTTCTTGAGAAGCTCCTTCTCCTGCTAAAATAATGGCGGGATCACCGGGGATCATTTGCATAATTAAAAAAACAACAAGCGTTACACCAAGGGTCACAGGAATAATTTGAGCGAGCCGTTTTATGATAAATAATGTCATGTGTCTTCTCTCCTTTAATTTTTCATTCTTGGGTCTAGCGCATCGCGTAAACCATCGCCAAATAAGTTAAATCCTAAAACAAGGATGGAAATCATAATACCAGGGAATAGCGCCATATAAGGAGCAGTAAATAAGAAATCTCTTCCGTTTGATAGCATGGCACCCCATTCAGGAGATGGTGGCTGTGCCCCTAATCCTAAAAAGGATAGACCTGCCGCAGATAGAATAGCCGTTGCTAAACGCATAGATGCTTGTACAATAATCGGTGATAAAATGTTCGGGAAAATATGTTTAATTAAAATCGTCATATCATTTGCTCCGAGTGTTTTGACAGCATCGATATATTCTAGTTTTTTAACTTCCATTGTCGAGCCACGTACGATACGAGCAAACATGGGGATAGAGAAAAAACCTACTGCAATTGTGACGTTAATTAGACTTGGCCCTAATGCACTGACAATAGCTAGAGCTAATAAAATACCTGGAAAGGCAAGCATGATATCTAAAATTCGACTAATAATAGAATCAACCCATTTACCATAATAACCAGCGATAAGTCCTAGGAATGTGCCAATCGATCCACCAAATAACACAGCTGAAATACCAACTCCAATGGATAAGCGTGAACCATATAAAATTCGACTTAAAATATCTCGTCCTTTGTCATCGGTGCCCATTAGATGATCTAAACTTGGCCCTTGTAATTTTTGATCTAACTGTACGTCGTAAGGATCATAAGGTGCTAGAATAGGTCCGATAAGAAACATCAATATATAGAGAAGAATGATGATGCCCCCAGCGACCGCCGCTTTATTTTTTTTTATTTTGTTTAGGAAAGAGACAAGATTCTTTTTTCTAGAGGCCTTGCGTGCATTCACTAAAACAGAATGATCGATAGTAGTAGTTACTTTATCCATATCGAATCTCCTTTTCTATTTGATTTGTTTTCAATTTAGTGAAAAGCGTAAAGAATGTAAATGATTAATGGAGTATTAGTCAGAAAATTTAAAAAACACGTAAAGATTTTAAAAAACAAGTGAATTTTATTTCTTTATAATTCGAAATGTAAGGATCAAATCATATAAGGAGGAAATGTTTATGAAGAAAATGAAGTTGATTTTATTTATGACACTCATTACCGTACTTGTTTTACAGGCATGTTCAACTGCAAGTAATCAAAGTTCAGAAGGTTCTAAGGAGGGATCAAAAAGTGTAGGAGGAGAATTAGTTGTTTTAAGAGCATCGGATGCGACAAGCCTTGATCCTCATTTTATTACAGATATTCCGTCAGCGAATATTATCCATGGCAAAATATATGAAACACTTGTTGCTTTTGATAGAGATCGCAAAATTGTTCCATTACTTGCAAAAGAGTGGGAGCAAAAAGATGATGTCACTTGGACATTTACATTAAATGAGGGCATTAAATTCCATGATGGAGCAGATTTTAATGCAGAGGCTGTTAAAGCTACATTTGATCGTATTTTAGATCCTGCAACTGGTTCACCACAACGTGATAAATTATCAATGATTAATGAAGCAGTGGTAGATGATACGTATGTTGTCACGTTGAAGTTAAAAGAACCATATGCACCGCTTTTATCTATTTTAGCAAGTCAAGAAGGTAGTATGATCAGCCCGAAAGCTATTGCGGAAGCGGCTGATGAATTAGCAACACATCCAGTAGGGACAGGTCCATTTGTATTCGAGGATTGGAAATCTGGTCAAGAAATTACATTAAATACAAACAAAGATTACTGGGGCACTGTACCGAAAGTAGATAAAGTAACATTTAAAGTCGTACCAGAGGACTCTACTCGTTTAGCAATGATTGAAAGTGGAGAAGCACATATCGCTGAACAAGTACCCGTAACAGAGATTGACCGCATAGAAAATTCTTCAACGATGAATTTATTCCGTGCCGAAGGACTTGCGGTAGAATTTATCGGTTTCAATGTGAAAGATGCACTATTATCAGATGTAAAAGTACGTCAGGCAATTAGTTATGCAGTTGACCGCGAAGCAATTATTAGTGGTATTTATGATAATGTAGGTACACTTGCAAATTCGGCAATGAGTCCTAAAATTATTGGTTATTCTAGTGAAACAAAACCATATGACTATGATGTAGTAAAGGCAAAAGAGTTACTAAAAGAAGCTGGCGTTAAAGAAGGAACAAAAGTTAAATTACTGACAAGTGACCGTAAAGAGCGTATCAATATGGCTGAGGTTATTCAATCTCAATTAAAAGGTATTGGATTAGATGTTGAAATTCAAGTAATGGAGTATGGTGCATTTATTTCTGAAATCACGAAAGAACAGCACCAAATATTTATTAGTGGTTGGGGTAATGCTACTGGGGATGCTGATTATAACCAATTTAATCTATTCCACACGGCTTCTATGGGACCTCCAGGCAACCATTTCTACTATTCAAATCCAGAGGTAGACAAGCTAATTGAGCAAGGACGTTCTGAGTCAAATCAAGAAGCACGTAATGAAATCTACAAAAAGGCAATGCAAATAGAGTTAGATGAAGCTGTATACATTCCAGTTCGTAACTATGAGCATTTAGCAGTCTACAGCAATGCTGTAAAAGGTTTCTGGTTAGACGCATCTAACTACACAATAATCGGTGGCGTTGAAATTGTAGAATAATCGAATTTGGTGAAAGATAAAAATTACCAATTGGGAGGAAACTATGAGTAAACTATTGCTGAAAAATGTAAGATTAGAAGAAGCATATGAGCACGAAAATGAACATATTGTTGCAACTCGTACAGGTATTTATGATGTCCTAATCGTAGATGGGCATGTTCAACAAGTGGATAACAATATAGTGGCCGATGGAGACGTAGAAGTAGTGGATGCTCAAAAGCAACTATTAGTCCCTTCTTTCCGAGAAATGCATATCCATATCGATAAAACGTATTTTGGTGGGGAATGGCAAGCACCAAGACCCATTACTAAAGGGATATTAACGCGTATTGAAGAAGAAAGAACGCTATTACCAAAGCAATTACCAACGGCTGCTTATCGAGCAGAGGAAATGGTGAAGTGGCTTATTTCCCAAGGACATACACATATTCGTTCACATTGTAATGTGGACCCACAAATTGGGACAAAACACATTGACATCACAAAGCAAGTATTAGAAAAATACCAAGATCAAATCACCTATGAGATTGTGGCTTTTCCACAACATGGCTTATTACGCTCCAATGTGGAAGAATTGATCCGTGAAGCAATGGCAATGGGTGCAACGCTCGTTGGGGGCGTTGACCCATCCATTGTAGATCGCAATATTGAGAAATCACTGCACACAACGATGGGTATTGCCCAAGACTATAATGCAGGAATAGATATTCATATTCATACAGCTAACACACTTGGTGAATTTGAATTTTATAAGCTAATCGAGTTAACGAAACAGGCGAAAAAAGAAGGACAAGTGACAATTAGCCATGCGATGGCACTTGCGGATTTAGAACAGTCACGATTAGAAGATTTAGTACAGGCGATGGCTGCTGTACAAATGGATGTCACAACAACTGTACCAACAGACCTGAATCGTTCAACAATACCAATGCCTTATCTTTATAACAATGGTGTAAAGGTTTCTGTAGGACATGATAGTTTAACAGACCATTGGTCACCATACGGTACGGGCAATACGATTATGAAATTAAATGTGATGGCACAGAGATTCCGTTTTATCGACGAATATTCATTAAGTCGTGCTTGGAGATACGCTTCTGGTGGTATCACACCTTTGAACGACGTGGGAGAACGTGTTTGGCCACAAGCTGGTGATAAAGCCAATATGCTGTTAGTAGATGGCGTTAGCACTGCTCATGTTATAGCAAGAAGATGCCCAATTTCTACTGTTATTTCACAGGGCAAAATTATTCACCAACAGGAAGTAGGAGAGTTGAAAGGAGAATTCAGATGAAGCACTGGCTTACAAATGTTCTACTTGAAACAGGAGAATATGTAAAAGAAAATGATACAGTTGGTACGAAAGTGGAGCTTTTTAACCTTGAAATTACAGATGGCTATATTTCTCAAATTGTACCAGCAACGCAGGTAATCGATTCTCCAAATGAAGTAACAAATATGAACGGGAAGCTGCTATTACCTGCCTTTAAGGAAATGCATAATCATTTAGATAAAACATACTTAACTTTACCATGGAAGGCTTGTGTACCCGTAAAAAATTTAAAGGAACGACTTGATCGTGAAGCACAAGAGTTATCCGTTCTTGCTACAACAGGTAAACAACGTGCAGCTGCAATGATTGAGAAAATCGTTAAGAATGGCGCCAACCATATTCGTACCCATGTTAATATTGATCCTTACATTGGCTTGAAAAATTTAGAAGGTGTACTAGCGGCATTGGATGAATATAAAGATGTCGTGACGTCAGAAGTCATTGCCTTCCCACAGCATGGCTTACTAAGAGATGATGTCCCTAAATTATTGCGTGAAGCCTTACGCAATGGGGCAACGATGATTGGCGGCTTAGATCCAGCAGGGATTGATAATTCAATTGAGCCTTCTCTTTATGAAGTGATGGATATCGCACAGGAGTTTAATGTAGATGTTGATATTCACCTCCATGATGGTGGTCATGTTGGGTATTATACAATCGATAAATGGATAGATATCGTTGAGGATGCACAATATCAAGGTAGAACGGCGATTAGTCATGCATTTTCACTTGGGGATGTATCCGTTATGGAACAGCATAAAATCGCTGATCGTCTCGCACAACAGCAAGTGAAAATTATGTCTACTGTGCCATTCGATTTAAGACGTTTAATTCCACCAATTGATTTACTAACAGAGCACGGAGTAGATGTCCACTTTGGGTGCGATGGCTTTTATGATTCTTGGAGTCCTAATGGCTCTGGAGATATTTTAGAAAAAGCGACTACTTTTGCTGATATTTCTCGTAAGCTAGATGAACGCTCTATTCGACAAACATTAAAATATATTACAAATGGTGTAACACCATTAGATGCAAATGGTCAGAAGGTTTGGCCGAATGTGAAAGACGAAGCAAGCTTTGTATTCTTTGACGCAGTATCAAGTGCTGAGGTCATTGCACGTAAACTATCTAACCGAGTGGTTATGTCAAATGGTAAGTTTATCAACTAAGTATAAATCTAAATCCCCCTTATTTAGATATGATAGCAAACTAGAAGATTTCTAGTTTGCTATACTTATGTTTTAATAGAAAAGATTAATAAAGGAAAGGGAAGTAGATTTTTAATAGTTGACCCAGAACTTATGTAGAAGTCTCTTTACATGCAGGTACGATTAATATGAAGCAATTCACTATCTATATGATTTTATTTAGCTGTGTATTTTTTTGGGCCAGTAACTTCATTATTGGCTCGATTTTAATTGAACACTGGGCTCCTATAACAGTCGCCATTTTTAGGCTAATTATCATTGTTTTATTTTTGGGATGTATTAGTTGGAAAGCTATTACCCGAACAATATTTACGCGCAAGAATTTACTATTGTTGGTCATTGCAGGAATACTGGGCGTTTCCATTAATCACTATAGTTTTTATGCCAGCCTTCAGCATACTTCTCCTATCACTGCGGCTTTAATATTAGCCTGTGCACCGATTATCACATCATTACTGAATAAATTGATTTATCATGAATCACGGAACGGCATATTTTGGCTAGGTGCGATCATTTCATTTGTAGGAGTGGGTCTTATCATTACAAAAGGAGCTCTCATCACCATTTCTATTGGTAAGGGAGAGGTGCTAAGTTTAATTACAATGCTAAGCTTTTCCTTATTCCTTATTATTGTGAATCATCTTAGTCTAAAAATGTCAGCTCAGTCCATCACCTTTTATACAAATCTAATTGGCTTACTGATGCTTATACCATTTTCTTTTACTATATTGCCGCAAACAAATTGGCAAGTAACATACCCCTATTGGATTTTGCTAGTTTTATCAGCAATCGTTATTCATGGGGTTAGTAATTTAATGTGGAATCAAAAAATGAAGGAAATAGGCTCGACGAATGCTTCGCTGTTATTGAATTTTGAGCCAGCTATTGCCATGCTGTTGAGTGCGATTTTTTTAAAGCAATTTCCTACCAGTGTCCAAATTTATGGCTCCTTACTGATTTTACTAGGGATTTTGCTATGTATTTATTATAAAGAAATAAAAGTTATGCTTTTTATGAAAGGAAAAACAAATTAAAAAATGTATTTTTCTGTACAGTATGTTAGAGGTAGCTTCTAACATGCTGTTTTTTTGTGTGCTTTGAAAACCCCCTGCTATGCAGGGGGTTCCGGAAAGCTTTTAGCTATGGACAATAAAAAAACTCCAAACGTACAATAAAGTCAGGTCTAGTCAACCGACTTCGTACGAAAGGAGCCACCATAAATGGATAACAAAAGTTTAGCACATACAACGTGGAATTGTAAGTATCATATCGTCTTTGCGCCAAAGTATAGAAGGCAGATTATTTATAGTCAAATTAAAGCAGATGTTGGAAGAATATTGCGCCAATTATGTGAAAGAAAAGATGTAGAAATCATAGAGGCAACAGCCTGTCCTGACCACATTCATATGTTGGTAAGTATTCCACCGAAATTGAGTGTATCTGCGTTCATGGGTTATTTAAAAGGGAAGAGTAGTCTAATGATTTTCGACCGACATGCGAATTTAAAGTATAAATACGGTAATCGTCAATTCTGGTGTCGAGGATACTATGTGGACACAGTCGGCCGAAATAAGAAAAAGATACAAGAGTATATAAAAAATCAATTACAAGAAGATATCCTGCAAGATCAAATGACGATGAAAGAATTCATTGACCCATTCACAGGAGAAGAAATCAAGAGAAAGAAAAAATAAGTAAGCCGCTTTAGCGGTTTGTGTGAAAACGGAGTGCGGTTGGCAGACCATTCAGAATGTCTTTAGACATGGGCCAGTACCCCAGCGTTTCACGCGCAGAGCAAACCACCAGTTATACTGGTGGTTCTGATTGTAGCGCTTGTTTTATTTTTTTACAAAAACAATATGACTTCGAAAATCGTCTTGTTCCAGATTATTTGTATTTTATTAAGAAGCAATTGATTTTGTTTAGTTGCCATTAATATTCAATTTCCTGAAATAAAAATGTATATTTGAATAATAAAAATAGGGAGCGATTGAAAGCTATTTATAAAATATGCATACTCTGTATTGTCAATAAATTTTTTTTTTGAAAGTTTAAGTAAAAACAGAATTGATTTTTAATTTTTATTGCTACTTCTAAAAATTAAAATTTCGTACATTTATATGGTGAAATTCTCTTTTGTTCTAAAAATTTCTATTATTCATTAATTTGATCTGCTTCCTTTTTAGAGAAATGAGCATAAAAATATTGTTGGTAAAATAAGACGTATACAACATCAGAATGTGAAGTTATGCACAAAAATAATTATATTAACATAATTAATGATACCTAGGATAATAGAGTAGAAAAGTAATATTAGCTAAAAGCTGTCATGTTTTTTGTAGGAAAAACGAATTTATACTTAGAGACTGTAAGGATTATGTGATAAAAATCATTAATAAAAAAACAAAATACTTTTTGGAGAAATAATATTTTTTAGAAAAACATCTTGCATTTGAATAATTCTAAGTGGTAAATTGTTTTACATGGACGTTCATAGAATTTTCACAGGTAGCAAAAGAGGGGAGAAATGAGAATTTATGAATAAAAATAGATGGTTAATTGCATTATCTGCAATCGCTATTCACCTTTCAATCGGTGGAGCCTATGCATACAGTGTATATAAGCTACCGATTGTCACAGAAATGGGATGGAGTGAAACAAAGGTAACGGTTGCCTTTACCATTATGATGGGGCTTGCAGGTTTCTCTGCCGCATTATTTGGTAGCTTAGTAGAAAAAATGGGGCCACGTAAATCGGCGATGGTAGCAGCTGTCTTATTTGGAGCAGGACAAGCTGGTGCGGGTGTAGCGATTTCAATGGATTCTGTTGTCATGTACTGGTTAACATATGGTGTTCTTAGTGGGTTAGGTATGGGGATTGGTTATATAGCCCCTGTATCAACACTTGTAAAATGGTTCCCAGATCGCCGTGGTCTAGCAACAGGTATGGCCGTACTTGGATTTGGATCTGGTGCATTAATTACAGCGCCAGTCGCAGCCAACTTAATGGAGGCAGTTGGCATTTCTACAACGTATTTTATTTTAGGGGCAAGTTATTTCACGTTAATGATTTTAGGGGCTTCATATATAGCGCCGCCTAAGCCTGGTTATATGCCAGCGAATATGAAGGCAGCTGCCGATAAAGGCAAAGAAGTAGTAAAGAAAGATTTAGCAGTGATGTCAGCGCGTGAGGCTGTCAAAACAAAGCATTTCTGGATGCTATGGTCCATGCATTTAGTCAATGTAACTGCGGGGATTATGATGATATCTGTTGCCTCTCCGATGGCACAGGAGATTGTTGGTCTATCAGTTGCTGGTGCTGCTGCAATGGTAGGAATAATGGGGCTATTTAATGGTGGTGGTCGTTTAATTTGGGCCGCTGTGTCTGATTATATTGGTCGTTCAAACGTTTTTGTTATTTTCTTTACAGCACAATTAATTACATTTATTGTCCTACCACATACAACAAACGTAATTATTTTCCAAGCACTTATTTTCTTAGTTGTTAGTTGCTACGGTGGTGGATTCTCGAATTTACCTGCATTTGCTAGTGATCTATTTGGTACAAAGCAACTTGGCGTTATTCATGGCTATTTATTAACAACTTGGTCATTAGGTGGTATTTTCGGACCGTTGTTAGTAAGTACAATTAAAAATGCTTACGGAAGCTATATTCCTGTGTTCTATGTATTTGCTGGGTTAATCGCAGCTTCATTAATTATTTCGTTAACACTACGCGCAGATGTACGTAAACAAACTGCTTTAAAAGCAGCACAAAATGTTGGAGATGTCTCCGCTACTCAATAAAGTGAACTTTCAATTGAGACAGGAACTATATAAGTGTCATTTCGCACATGGCACTTATATAGTTATTTTTTTGCAGCGGTTGTTATATAACAATTAACGTTTCTTCATTTAATGTATAACAGTATATATTTGATGTCAATAACATGACTGGAAATGAAGTGATTTTATTATTAAAAGAGAAATTTTGTAACGAAATGCACAATCAGGGACAATCCGCTAAAATTTGAATCTTTTCTCAACAGTAAACGTATATAAGGTAATTAGGAGGGATGAATCTTGGGGAAATTTTCTTTAGATGAATTTGTTCATAAAACACAGCAAGATGACAATGAGAATGATTATTTTGAATTGGAAACTGAACGAGTATTAGAAGTGAATCTAAACGGTGAAGTATGGTCAAAAATGGGTGCAATGATTTCCTATACGGGTGATATTAAATTTGAACGTGAGCGTGTGCTGGAGCATGGTCTTGGTAAGATGTTTAAGAAGGCTTTAACAGGTGAAGGCACGCAATTGATGAAAGCAAGTGGAAAGGGAAGACTTTATTTAGCAGACCAAGGAAAGAAAGTAACGGTTTTTGATTTGAAAAATGATAGTATTTGTGTAAACGGAAATGATTTACTTGCCTTTGAGCCTAGTATTGAATGGGATATACGCTTAATGCGTAAAATGGCTGGCATCATGTCAGGTGGTTTATTCAATGTGACACTACAAGGAACAGGGAAAGTGGCCATTACAACACATTTTGAACCATTGACATTATTAGTGAAACCAGGTGAAACAGTTTATACTGATCCACATGCTACCGTTGCATGGTCAGGAAATTTAACACCTGAGTTTAAAACAGATATCAGCTTCCGTACATTTATCGGTCGTGGCAGTGGCGAATCCATTCAGATGGCATTTTCAGGTGAAGGCTTTGTCATTATCCAGCCGTTTGAAGAAGTTTATATGTCTAGTGAAAGCTAAAAAGAGCGTGTCCGTTTTTCTTGGACACGCTTTTTCATAGTGTTGAAAAACAAAGCAATCAATAGCATTTTTGTGAAAGATGAAAATGGATTTCCGTTGCTGGCTATTTGCTTTCCTGTAGGCGAGCACCGAGCTGCTTCCTCCGCTACCGCTCGGTGTAGGGTTTCAACTGTCTCGCTATCCCATGGGAGTCAAGTAGCCTGCCACCTCAACCCACAAATATTTAACTTTTTAGCAAAGGTTTTTAAATAAAGTGAAGGTGTTCACTAAGCATTTATGAAAGCGTGTTGTAACTAAACACTTCTCCACATTGAAAATAAGAGCCTGTTCTTTCTCTCATTATACAAATAAAGGGCTATTCGATTGCAACAGCTATATGAAAGATAAAGAAACATGGTGGAGGCGGCTTATCGGACGCCCCTTGAACGGAAATCAACCCCTTGCCTTGCCAAAAGGTCTTTCTCTTCTATTATAATGCAGCATGCATTCCTGCAATACGTCCCGTTACGAGCGCAGAGGTAATATTATAGCCTCCTGTATAGCCATGAATATCAAGAATTTCTCCACAGAAGAATAAACCTTCTTTTTTCTTTGATGCCATTGTTTTTGGCTCGATTTCTTTTACAGAGACACCACCGCCCGTAACAAACGCTTTGTCAAGTGACTGTGTGCCGCTCACTTTTAATGTGAAATTGACTAGTAAATGTGCTAATTGACGAATTTTCTCTTGGGATAACTCAGCACCTGTTGATTGGACATCGATATTTGCTCGCTCACATAAGAATAAGAGCCACCGTTCTGGTGCAATGCCTTTCCAGACATTTTTCACAGCCTTTTTTGGATCTTCCTTGATTAGTTTATTTAAATATTGCAGACATGTTTCTTCATTATAATGAGGCAGTGTCTGAATACGTATTGTCACTGGTTCATAGCCTGTTTTCATTAATTCTTTCACAACGAACTGACTACAGCGTAAAACAGCGGGACCACTCAAGCCAAAATGGGTAAAGAGCATATCCATTTGATGTGTGACAAGTGTCTTGCCTTTTTTGTTGAGCACAGAGACAGCGACATCACGCAATGCTAGCCCTTGAAGCTCACGCGCTTGGATAAAGTCCTCTTTTGATAGAACAGGCACCTCTGTTGGGAAGAGCGTCGTGATTGTATGACCAGCACGCTCTGCCCAAGGATAGCCATCACCTGTTGAACCGGTTTGTGGGACCGCCTTGCCACCAACAGCTACAATGACTGCTTGACTACGGACTTCGGAGCCATCCGCAAGACGTACACCCAAAATTTTATTTTCGTCCATCAGAAGCTTACTGACGGCTGTGTGTAAACGAACTTCAATATGTAGTCGTTGAAGCTGACGAATTAGTGTATCAACTACATCTTGTGCCCGATTGGATACAGGGAACATTCTGCCGTGATCCTCTTCTTTTAGGGCGACACCAAGCCCTTCAAAAAATGCGATAATATCTTCGTTATTATAAACTGTAAATGGACTATAAAGAAAACGACCATTGCCAGGTATATGCTTAACTATTTCTTCGACAGGTAAACGATTAGTAACATTACAACGTCCACCGCCAGAGATGGCTAATTTCTTGCCAAGTTTTGCGCCTTTTTCTAACAATAACACTTTCTTTTTACGCTCTCCGGCAGCAATCGCCGCCATTAAACCAGATGGGCCACCACCGATCACGATTACATCATACATAGTTAGAAACTCACTTTCTGTTCAAATTAGGAATCTTTCCTATTATACATGAAGTCTATATAGAGAGGGGTTTTCTTGGACATTGAAAATAATAGAAAAGTGTTTTATAATTCCTTATCTCATCTTTCGTGATGAAGAGTGTTTATAGTAGAATGAAACACATGAATCTTTGTTATACAATTGTTTCGATGAAAGTTTTCCTTTATTAGCATTGTCAGCATGAAATGAACGTCTTTTCATGCTATTATGGTAAAGGTTATGCACTAAATTATGAGGTGAAAAATAGAATGTGCGGATTTATTGGTTATATTAATGGAACAAATGTGATTGATCATCATCAAACAATAGAAAATATGATGAATACAATTATTCACCGCGGACCAGATAGCGGCGGTATTCATAGTGACGATAAAGTAACGTTAGGTTTCCGTCGATTAAGTATTATTGACTTATCAGAAGTAGCAAATCAACCATTATATAGTGAAGACGGCAATATTGTGCTTGTATTTAATGGGGAAATTTTCAACTTCCAAGAGTTACGTGCAGATCTTATTGAAAAAGGTCATACGTTTAAAACACAGTCAGATAGTGAAGTCATTATTTATGGCTATGTAGAATATGGCGTAGATTTTGTGAAAAAACTACGTGGGATGTTTGCCTTCTGTATTTGGGATAAAAAGAATGATTTACAATTTATTGCACGTGATGGTTTTGGTATTAAACCATTGTACTATTCTGAGTATACAACAGATGGTACATTTATTTTCGGTTCTGAAATAAAATCGTTTTTACCACATCCTTCATTTATTAAAGAATTAAATAAACAGGCGATACGCCCATACTTAACATTCCAATATTCTTCAATGGATGAAACCTTCTTTAAAGGTGTCTTTAAATTACCACCTGCACACTATATGCTGATTCAAAATGGACAAAAGCAAATTGTGCAATATTGGGATAAAAAATTCCATGCAAAAGACGCACCGATTGAAAAATATATCGAAGAAATTCAGTCAACGGTTAAAGAGTCTGTAGAAGCTCATAAAATTAGTGATGTAAAAGTTGGTTCATTCTTATCTGGTGGTATTGACTCTAGTTATATTACTTCTTTATTACGCCCAGATAAATCCTTCTCAGTAGGATTTGCTGACTATGAAGATATGTTCAATGAGACAAATCTTGCAAAAGATTTATCAGATACGTTGAATATTCAAAATGAACGTAGATATATTACAGCGGATGAGTGCTTTGAAGCTCTTCCTAAAATTCAATGGCATATGGATGAGCCACAGTCCAATCCATCTTCAGTGCCACTTTACTTCCTTTCAGAGCTTGCATCAAAAGATGTAACAGTTGTGCTATCAGGTGAAGGCGCAGATGAAATTTTTGGTGGCTATGCTTGGTATCAAAACTCAGGGAAAATGCAAAAATACGAAAAACTACCATTAGGTCTTCGTAAAACATTACGAGGAATGGCAGAAGCCCTACCGAAAAATCAATATACGAACTTCCTTATTAAAGGTGCTCAAACGGTAGAAGAGCGTTTTATTGGAGAAGCAGTCGTGTGGGATGAAGTAGATGCCATTAATGTTTTAAAACCAGCTTATAAAAATGCGCCATCTGTAAAATCGATTACAAAACGTATTTATGATGAAGTGCCTGGTGATGACGATGTGACAAAAATGCAATACCTGGATCTAAACCTTTGGATGCCTGGTGACATTTTATTAAAAGCAGATAAAATGAGTATGGCTCATTCAATTGAATTACGTGTACCATTTTTAGATAAAGAAGTTATGGAATTAGCGAAAAATATTCCATCTAGATATCGTGTCAATGACATTGATACAAAATATGTTTTACGTCAAGCGGCACATCAAGAATTACCAGAGGAATGGGCGAAACGGCCAAAACTTGGTTTCCCAGTGCCAATTCGTCACTGGTTACGTGAAGAAAAGTATTACAGCATGGTCAAAGAAATGTTTACAACGGACTTTGCGAATGAATTCTTTGATACAAAACAATTAGTGGGCTATCTAGATGAGCACTATGAAGGGAAAGCAAATCGCGGTCGATATATTTGGACGGTTTATGTATTCCTAGTGTGGTATAAAAAGTTCTTTGTGGACATGGTATAAGAAATACGGTTAATCGGTGGGGATGTTCCATTCCTCACCGATTATTTTAAGGTCTTTTTTCATCAGGTATTTTTGAATGAACTTTTTGGTGTATTTATGCGTCTCATTTCCTATAAATATGTTAAGATTACAGTTGGTTTACTTATGCTATTCACAAGGTGATAGCGCTTGCATGTTGGTTTCTTTGAAGTAACAGAAACGAAAATGTTTTATAAGTATCCTTGAAGTGTTACGATATTAATATTGATTTTACAATGAATGGATGGGTATGATGTCCAATTTAATGAAAGGTACTGCGATATTAACACTGGGGATGTTTTTATCGAAGGTACTCGGATTAATTTATATTTTTCCGTTTTATGCAATTGTTGGCGAAAAGAACATTGCGCTTTATCAGTATGCATATATTCCCTATTCTATTATGTTGGCAATAGCTATTTCAGGTGCGCCAATAGCCGTCTCTAAATTTGTCTCCAAGTATAATGCAATGGGAGACTATCAATCAGGTCGCAAGCTGATGAAATCGGGCATACTCATTATGATGGTAACAGGCTTCGGGGCATTTATCGCACTCTTCCTGCTTGCAACGCCGATAGCAGGGCTAGTTATTAAAAGTGAGGAACAAGTCTTTACGGTTGAACAAATTGCTTCGGTGATTCGCTGGGTCAGCTTTGCCTTAATCGTCGTACCATTTATGAGTCTATGGCGCGGCTTCTTCCAAGGCTATGACAAAATGGAGCCTACGGCAGTTTCTCAATTGGTAGAACAAATTGTGCGAATTGTTGTGTTACTTGGTGGTTCTTTCTTAGTCGTTGTGGTGTTCAAAGGGAAGCCAGAGACAGCGATTTCGTTTGCTGTGTTTGCTGCCTTTATTGGGGCAATCGGTGGATTAGGTGTTCTTTATTACTACTGGAAAAAATATCAGCCTGAATTCAACTTATTACGTAGCCAAAGTGTGACGTCTACACAGCTACCGATGTACAATATTTATAAAGAAGTGATTACCTATTCCATACCAATGGTGTTTGTTGGAGTAGCCAACCCGTTATTCCAATTAGTTGACATGCTTACATTTAATGGGGCGATGACTTCCATTGGTTTAGCAGAAGTGACAGATACTTATTTATCGATGATAAACTTTATGACACATAAGGTTGTCATCATTCCGGTCATGCTAGCGACAGGCTTTTCAATGGCATTAGTACCGACGATTACAAAATATTACACACAGGGTGAGTATTTATCGCTACGCCATGCGATGGATAAAACCTATCAAATTTTAATTTTTATTACATTGCCAGCTGTAGTAGGTATTTCTCTTTTAGCTAATGAAATCTACTTCATGCTTTATTCAGAAAGTGAAATGGGTGCTACTATATTAGCGCATTATGCACCAGTTGCGATTTTATTTGCATTATTCCAAGTAACAGCAGCGTTGTTACAAGGGATTGATTTTCAAAAGTGGATTGTCTTCAGCTTATTATCAGGGATATTCGTTAAGCTAGCGTTAAATATTCCATTCATTCGTTGGCTGGAGGCAGATGGTGCCATTGTGGCAACTGCAATTGGCTATAGTGTATCGATTCTTATCAATATCCTTGTGCTACGAAAAACATTGAATTATCGATCAGAAATGGTTGTTCGTCGTGTTATGTTGATTGCTTTATTGACAATGGCAATGGCAATTAGCGTGCTCGTTGTGCATAAATTATTGGAATTGCTTATGGGCCCAGTAGATAGTAAATTCTCAGCATTACTATTCTCTATTATTTGTGCGGGTGTTGGTGTGGCTGTTTACGGCTTTTTATCACTGCGCTTAGGTTTGGCACAAAAGTTATTGGGTGAACGATTAACGCGCATTATGAGCAAACTGGGAATGAAATAGGAGTGGTACTATGCGTTTAGATAAATTACTAGCGAATATGGGGTATGGTTCCCGTAAAGAAGTGAAGCAGCTATTAAAGCAAAAGGCTGTCACAGTGGATGGTGCTTATGTTAAAGACGCAGCGCTACATGTAGACCCAGAACAGCAGATTGTATCAGTGTTTGGAGAGCGCGTTGTTTATACAGAGTTTGTCTATTTTATGATGAATAAGCCACCTGATGTTATTTCTGCAACAGAAGATTTAAGAGACGAAACGGTGATTGAATTATTAGAGCCATTGCATCAGCATTTTCAACCTTTCCCAGTTGGACGGCTGGACAAAGATACAGAAGGGTTACTGTTATTAACCAATGACGGTTTGCTGGCCCATAATTTATTGTCTCCGAAAAAACATGTGCCAAAGGTTTATTTTGCACAGATTGAGGGCGTTGTGACGGAAGAAGATGTCGAGAAATTTGCGCATGGCGTGGAATTAGATGATGGCTACGTTACAAAGCCTGGAAAGCTTGTGATTCTACAATCTGCACAGCAATCAGAAATAGAGCTGACAATTCAGGAAGGCAAATTTCATCAGGTGAAACGAATGTTTGAGGCTGTGGGTAAACGTGTAACGTATTTAAAGCGGTTGTCTATGGGGAATCTTCACCTAGATGATAAGCTGGCATTAGGTGAATATCGTGAACTA
This sequence comes from Lysinibacillus sp. FSL W7-1291, assembly GCF_038593415.1. Lineage (NCBI taxonomy): Bacteria > Bacillati > Bacillota > Bacilli > Caryophanales > Bacillaceae > Lysinibacillus > Lysinibacillus sp. FSL W7-1291. Next base: position 3,415,149 of record NZ_CP151994.1, on the reverse strand, counting down.
ACTGCAGAAGAGCTAGCCAGCTTACAAAACAATCATTAACACAATCCTCGGTGCTACTATAGCATCGGGGATTTTTTATATACAGTATGATGACAGTAACGGTATAATATGAATGAGTTACTGTGATGTACTCATGTAGCTTATCATTATCTAAAGTTTTTAAAATATGATGGTGAAAATAGGTAGAGGACAAATATATGAAGAACCTGCGTATAAAATTATTACTATCTTTAATAGCTTTTGCAGTCATACTCGTTGCTGTCATTTCATATGTCAACAGACAAATACTAGTGGCAGATATCGAGAAGCAAGTGGCCATGAATAAAGTATTAATTGAAAATCATATTCTGACAGATATGCAAACGATCGATAATGCTCATTTTTATTTTGATAAAAATATGTCAGATAATATGGAACAGGAACTTAGAAAATTACAAAACGATTATCGCAAAAATCCTGCTATTGAAACTTGGGATTTGCAACAGAAGAAACAGAAGCATGGTATGGATATTTACATAGTAGATCAATCCAACAAGGTGATTTACACGACATTTGAGAAAGATATTGGTTTGGATTTTTCGAGCTGCTGTCAGCGTTTTTCGGCATTATTGGATGAGCGGCGTGCTAGTGGTGAGTTTTATACAGATGGAATAGATATTTCGACAACGACAGGAGAATACCGAAAGTTCGGCTATTTGGCAACGCATGATAAGAAATATCTGCTTGAGTTAGGCATAGACTTACTGAATGATCCAGTCTTTCAAACCTTTAATTTTGAGAAAACCGCAGAATCCTTAATTGCTAAATACGAGGATTTAGTAGAAGTGCAAATCATTAACGCCGGTGGAGTTTTTTTTGATGATTCTAGATTGAAGAAGATCACCGTGCGAGATCAATCCAAACAATTTCAGCAATATTTTGAGCTAGCGAAGAAAAAAATGGAGCCAGTTGAATTTCAAAAAGCATTACATCATGGTTATATAGAAACGCATCTTTTTTTGCCTTATGAAGCAGAGACAGTGAGAGGGGAGTCTTCAAAAAGGCTTGTTTATGTGAAATTTGTCAATTTTACTAAAATAGAAGCGCTCCAAAAAAATACAAAACAATTTTGGATTTTACTATCCATTGCCTTGCTAACAGCATTTATTATGCTATTAGTCATCAATAAAATTTTATCTAAAACAATCTATCTTGCCACATTCGATCCGTTAACGGGTGTCTATAATCGTGCTACCTATATTCGGAAGTTTGACAATTTATTAAAAAAACGAAAAATGAATGTACCGGGTTTGTTGTTAATCGACTTGGATAATTTTAAGCAAGTAAATGATCAATTTGGGCATGTGGAAGGGGATCGTATCCTGATTGAAACAGCCATGATTTTAAAGCATGTAGTGAAAAACAATGGCTTTGTCGTGAGATTCGGTGGAGATGAATTTGCTATTGTCTTGTACGATACGACAGAACAACAGATGCAACAAATTGCAGAGGCCATTTTGACTCAAATCAGAACCGTAAAATATGAGGGATATGCTAGTGAAAAATGGTCCGTATTATCTGTCAGCATGGGTGGCGCCATTTATCATCATGTTGAAGAGACAGAAATGAGCTTATTTGAACGGGCGGATAAGGCACTATATCAATCTAAAAATGCAGGTAAAGATCAATATTCTAGTTATGCTGAGGTCGCTGCTGACGAAGACTATAGTATTTAAAAAAACGCTCCATTCTATCATTAGCCAATGATAGCAATGGAGCGTTTTTTAATGCGTTGTCGTTTTGGATCTATAAAAGAAACAACTACATAATACAAGAATGGCGATGACAGCAAACATAGCATTCATATAATGAGTCAATAACCAACCACCTATTATGGGTCCAATAAAGCCGCCTAAATTTTTAAATTGCGCAGCGCCCAAATAAGTTGCTTTTTGTGTATCTGGTGCAATTTCATCAATCATAACATTCATTGTTGGGAAGGCAAAAATCTCACCTATTGTAAAAATAATCATGGCGATGATATAGAGCGTATAATTATTGGAGAATCCGAATAAAAATAGACCAATTGCAAAGAACAGTATACCTACCAATAATGTTGCGGACGATGAAAACCGCTCTGATACAATGCTTATTGGTAATTGTAATAATAAGACAACCGCTGCATTGAGAGAGATTAATAGCGAATAAAGTTTCGCACCTTCCTCGATTTTTAATTCAATGATTTGTGGTAATGTAGAATCAAATTGAGAGTATCCTATATTGATTAGGATGGCACCTAAAATAAAGCTAAGTAGTACACGATTTGTTAATAAAATTGTGAATGTACTTAGTATTTTTGTTTGAGTGACAGCTTTAGGTTGTTGCATTTGATAACGGTTTAACACGAAAAATAAAAATACAGCATAAATGATATACATAATACCTGTCAGCATAAAGGGGATACTTGGACTTGATAGCTGTGAGATGTACACACCGATAATAGGGCCGATGACCGCTGCAATATTAATGGCTGTATAACGTAACGAAAATAGTCTTTTTCGTTTATCAGCAGGTGTAAAATCAATCATTAATGCCTGTGTGGAAGGTTCAAAAAATGAACGACAAAGACCATTCAAGGCATTGAATAGGACAAAGAGCCATACGGTATGAACAGTTGCAAAGCCGAAAAATACAAGGCTCCAAACAATAATCGTTAGTAAAATAACACTTTTTCGACCAAAGCGATCTGTTAGATAACCACCAAAAAATCCACCAATAGTGGAAATAAGTGGCGCAATTCCAATCGTCAACCCAATTTGTAAAGGGGAGGCTTGAATTTCATTATGTAGATAAATAGCTAAAAAAGGCATTGCCATAAAGCTTGCAATACGTGTAAATATTGTTCCGCCTAAGATAATCCAAACTAATGGATGAAAGTACGTTGACAATTTCAAATAAAATCCTCCTCTCAACATTTAGAATGTTTCGAGTTTAACGGATTGTTAAGCAACTGTAAATAGTCAAAATAATCTTGAAGGAGCACATAGGGAAATTTTTCTGTAAGTATGGAGCATACATAAAGGGTATGTTTTGAATGCACAATAGTGAAATGACTGGCCCTTCCAATAAGCCATAAAAAAATCTAATACGCTTATAACGACAAAAAAGAATGACCCCGACGAAAGGTCATTCTTTTTCCATACACAATGCTTTACGTACAAAACGTAAAACTAAGACGTCATTTTTACTTTTTTCTTCGTCGTTGTCCATTTGCCTCGACTTGGACTCATTACCAAATCGTTAAAGGCTAACACGTTCAAATCTCTTTGAACGGTGCGAGGAGTGATACTAAACTCTTCGACTAAATCCTGTGTAGACACGGTTCCTTTGTCTAAAATAAACATGTACACGTCTTTAATACGATTAAGCATTCGATCAGTAGTTGGTTTCATTAAATGAACCACTCCTTCATCTTAATTCTCTTGGCAAAGACTAGCGGACGACAATATGTGCGGAGTGCACTTAGGCTAATAAGTAGCTGCCTTAGACATCCCCTTTTCTAATTTTATAGTCAGAACAATTATTCTGATAACTTCATTATATAGAAAAACTACTTAATTTTCTAGTGAATGCAAGAGAAATTTACATTTGAAATATAAATTTTATACTGTATTTTGTGGGAATACGTGAAAAACATGCTATATGTGGTAGTGTCAGTAGAAGTTACTGAAAATAGTTGTCAGAAAGCTGATTGTCATATATGTTGTAAGGTGTAGAATAATGTTGATACTTTGAAGGAGGTATATGGTATGGATTGGTTACAGGCTGCAAAAGAAAGGCAAGATGAATTGATACAAGAGTTACAGGAGCTTGTGCAAATTAATAGTGTTCTTGATGAGGATACAATAACTACTGAAGTACCATTTGGAGATGGTCCACTTCAAGCGCTTGAATGGTTACTAGCAAAAGGTCAGAACGAAGGCTTACAAACGAAAAATGTTGATAATTATGCTGGGCATATTGAAATGGGTTCAGGTGAAGAATCACTTGGTATTTTATGTCATGTTGATGTTGTACCGGTTGGAGACGAAGCTGACTGGACATACCCACCATTCAGCGGTACAGTAGCAGACGGTAAGTTATATGCACGTGGTGCGATTGACGATAAAGGTCCTACGATTGCGGCATGGATGGCTATGAAGCTTGTGAAAGAAGCGGGTATTCCATTAGAAAAAAGAGTACGAATGATTATTGGTACGGATGAAGAAACAGGATTCCGCTGTGTCGACCACTATTTTAAACAAGAGGAAATGCCGACAATTGGTTTTGCACCAGATGCGGATTTCCCGCTCATCAATGCGGAAAAAGGCATTGCCGAGCTTGTGTTCTCTCAAAATAAAATAGGTGATGCAACGAAAGAACAACTACTACTATTTAATGCAGGAAAGCGCCCAAATATGGTACCTGATTTTGCGAAAGCAACAATTCAGCATGTCTCCGAGTCATTCGAACAGAATTTTCAAACATTTTTAAGCAAAAATCAGCTAGATGGCTCTTTATTAATGGAGGACTCTCGCTATATAATAACTATCAAAGGTAAAGCAGCCCATGCAATGGAACCAGAAAAAGGTGTTAATGCAGCTGTTTATCTTGCAGCATTTTTACAACAAGAGTTGACGACAGAGGCAAGTAAACAATTTGTTGACTTTATCGCACATGTTTTTTATCAGGATCATTACGGCCATCGGCTTGCGCTACAGTTTGAGGATGCAATGTCAGGAAAAACTACATTAAATCCAGGTATCGTCAGCTATGATGTTCATAAAGGTGGCAGTTTAGTAATTAGTATGCGCTATTCTGTGTCCTACCCATTCGATGAAAAAATAACGGCGGCTCAACGCTTAACGGTGGAAAAAGGGTTCTCACTAGATATTCAAGACGACTCCAAACCGCATTATGTCAGTGAAGATGATCCATTTATCCAAACATTAGCAGCTATTTATAGACGTCAAACGGGTGATAGAGAAACACCTCTATTATCGACAGGTGGTGGGACGTATGCACGTGTGATGAAAAAAGGTGTGGCATTTGGCATGCTGTTTCCGGGAGAGCCAGATGTAGCGCATCGTGCAGATGAGTTTGTTGTCGTTGAAAATCTCGTTAAAGCTGCAGCAATTTATGCTGAAGCAATTGTTGAACTTGCAGGAAAAAAATAACTCAAAGACGAAAAGGATGAACAAAACATGGCATATTCATTATGGAATGATCAAATTGTTGAAGAAGGATCGATTGTGATATCTCCAGAAGACCGAGGTTATCAATTCGGTGACGGCATTTATGAGGTAATCAAAGTTTATAACGGAAATATGTTTACAGCACAAGAGCATATTGATCGTTTCTATGCAAGCGCCGAAAAAATTCGTCTTGTTATTCCTTATACAAAGGACGTTTTACACAAATTATTACATGAGCTAATTGAAAAAAATAATCTAGATACAGGGCATGTATACTTCCAAATTACACGTGGTGCTAATGCCCGTAATCATGTTTTCCCAGATGCGAGTGTTCCAGCTGTATTAACTGGTAATGTTAAAGAGGGTGAACGTGCATATGAAAACTTTGAAAAAGGGGTAAAGGCTACTTTTGTTGAGGATATTCGTTGGTTACGCTGTGATATCAAATCTTTAAACCTACTTGGTGCCGTATTAGCAAAGCAAGAGGCTGCTGAAAAAGGTTGCTATGAAGCGATATTACATCGTGGGGATATCGTGACAGAATGCTCATCAGCGAATGTTTATGGTATTAAAGACGGCAAGCTTTATACACATCCAGCGAATAACTTCATTTTAAATGGCATTACCCGTCAAGTCATTTTAAAATGTGCAGAGGAAATTAATTTACCTGTCGTGGAAGAGCCGATGACAAAAGCTGATTTATTAACGATGGATGAAATCATTGTTTCGTCTGTATCTTCTGAAGTGACGCCTGTAGTGGATGTTGATGGAAACCAAATTGGTGCTGGTGTACCAGGGGAATGGACACGTCAATTGCAACAAGCTTTTGAAGCGAAATTACCACTTTCTTCAAATACAAAATAAAAAAACATTTAGAGAACTACCAATAAGGATAGTTCTCTTTTTTATGGATGTAATGTTGAGTGTCGTCATGTAAAATAAAAAGGATAGGAAAGAATAATTTTACAGATTGAAATTCGTAGAACAAATGTCGATGTAATGTATACAATTGCCTCTTTTTCTACTAAAGCAATCGTAATCCATGATGTCTCGGTGTAATAGTGTCTAAATTTTTTTCAAGCCTGCAAGTAAGAAGTTAACCTCAAGTCATCCTGTTGTGTGAGCAGTTAATTATCTTCTCTTAAAGGTTGTAACATTCGTCGGGGAATTCGGGACAACATGGAGTAGATCACGTCGTCATTGCTTCAGGGCATGATGCTTTTTGACAGTGTTCTCCCTATTTCAGCGAGCGTTTGAACACACGCTTTTAGTACAAAAAACAATTGCTGAATCAAGATAAAAAGAAATATAGATATGGTGAGTAAGAATGGAGTGACCTTTACATGGCACAATTGGTGAAATTACAAGATTATATTTCACGCTATCAAATTGATTTAGCGAGATATCCAACTCAATTTGTGCGCTTAAAGAAAAGTCAGTGGGAGCGCATTAAGCGTCAGTGGGAATTGGGAGAGGATATAAGCGAATGGCAACATGACGACAATGAGGCAGAAACAAATGCCTTCGAAGAAAAGGAACGGTTTTCCTTCTTCAAAAAAATCTTTGCTGGCCGCCAAAAGGAAGCAACTGAGGATGTTGAAAAACTAGAAATATCCAACGAGCTTGTCAGTGATGAAGATACCATTCCAGAAGAAGAAACGACGCTCACATTTGAACCTAAAATTGTGTTTGCACCACAATCCATCCATGAGCTGAAACGAATGTTTATCGATCAATTTTTCCATTTTCAAATGAAATGGGCTAGTTCAACATTACGTGAAAAATCATATGTAGATCCTCGTTTCATGCGTGACTCTTTACTACGTACATTATTGCAAACGTTACCAGATAACTATTTGTTGTTTTATTATCCTATTCTACAAATAAGAAAAGCCCCTATTGAGCTTGATGTAGTACTCATGTCACCAACAGAATGTATTTGTATTACGGTGTTAGAAGCTGAAAATCAAGCTGTCTATGTAGGTGGGAGTGATCGCTTCTGGATGAAGAAAGTGGGAACTAAGGACGTTAAAGTACTGAATCCAACAATTAATTTAGGGCGGATGGAATCGGTGCTATCGCAATTATTTAAACAAGAGAATATAGATATGCCTATCCGTAAAGTTGTGCTAACTCGGAATGGTTATTTTGATTATCCTGGTGCACCATTTGGGATTCGCTTTGTTGATCGTCGAAATTACCACGAATGGATAGAGCAGTTGAGAAAAGTTTCCTCTCCTATGAAGCATATGCAAATACGGGCTGCTCAAACAATTTTAAATACTGTCCAAACAACCTCCTTTAATCGAGACATTTGGCAGCAAGCGCCACAACCAACAAAGGACTGATATATGCAGGTATTATTTATTGTCAATGAGGCAGCAGGAAATGGGAAAGGCAAGAGGGTTTGGCTTCAGCTGCAACAGCAACTAACGATCACCTATCAAGTAGCTTTTACGGAATATGAAGGACATGGGAAGGAAATAGCCAAACAATGGGCTCAGCAACAGCAAGAACACATGTTACTTGTCGTTGTTGGTGGTGATGGCACCATCCATGAGGTAGTTAGTGGTGTTGTACATAATAAATACGTCATTATAGGTGTCGTTCGAGCAGGCTCTGGCAATGATTTTGCCCGCTTTTTCCCAAGCTTTCAACATGCGAGGCAAATAGAGGCCTATATAAGGAACACTATGGCCAATACACAGATGGATGCAGGAATTATTCAGCTCGGTGATAAATGGAATGAAATTTTCGTTAATAATGCGGGTATAGGCTTCGATGCCTATGTGACAAAATCAATTAATACATCTCGTCTTAAATTTTATCTCAATAAAATTGGGTTAGGAAAGCTTTCCTATGCTGTAGCTGTTATGAGAGGGTTATTTCGCTTTAAGCGTTTTGATGTAACGATTCGTTCAGGTGAACAAGAATGGCAATTCCAGCAGGCATGGTTTGTAGCGATGAGTAATCAGCCTTATTTCGGGGGAGGCATGAAAATATCACCAGCTGCAAAAGCAGATGATGGCCTTGTGGATATAACGATTGTCCATGGAATATCACGTATCAAATTATTACTTGTTTTTATCACTGTTTTTTTTGAAAAGCATACAAAATTTAAGGAAATTACTTTTTTACAGGGCCAACACTTTGATATGAGTGTACGCGCTCATCAGGTTGATTGTCATACGGATGGCAATTACGTGGGCGTTGTGAATCAAGGGATCCCTATACACTGTACAGTACAGCAAAATGCATGGCAGGTTATTGCTAAAGATGCCTAAAAATATCATTGTGCAATAATTTCATGCGAATTGTAGGGGAATACGTTATACTATAAAACATCAATAACTTCACAAGAAAGAAATGAGGAACAACATTGAGATTAAGAAATAAGCCTTGGGCAGAGGAAATGATTACAGATCACCCAGAGGTGATTATTCCAAATCCTGAAGACTTTAAAGGAAAGTGGCAGTCTGTTTTCGGAAATGACAATCCTATCCATATTGAAGTAGGTTCTGGAAAAGGGCAATTTGTTACAGGTATGGCTTTGCAAAACCCAACGATTAATTATATTGGCATTGAGCTTTATGATAGTGTGATTGTTTGTGCACTAGAAAAAGTGCTAGAGGCAAAATCTCCAGCGAATTTACGCTTACTAAAAGTAAATGGCGCAGATTTATATAAATTCTTTGATAAAAATGATGTATCACGTGTATACCTGAATTTCTCAGATCCTTGGCCAAAAACACGTCATGCAAAAAGACGTTTAACGCACGAGGGTTTTTTGAAATTATATGAGTCGATTTTAGTGGATAATGGGGAAGTCCATTTTAAAACGGATAACCGTGGTCTGTTCGAGTATTCTTTAATCAGTATGTCTGAATATGGTATGTTACTAAAGTATGTATCTCTCGACCTACATGCAAATATGCCAGAGGATAATGTGATGACGGAATATGAGGAGAAATTTTCTGCGAAAGGGCAGCCGATTTATCGCTTAGAATCACAATTTATCACTAAATTGTAGGGGGAATATGGATGGATCAGTTACAGTTTCACAAAATGTCATTAACATGGCTTAACGGGGGTGTTACGTGCCTAGATGGCGGGGCAATGTTTGGTGTTGTACCGAAGCCGCTTTGGTCACGTAAATATCCAGTCAATGAAAAAAATCAAATTGAATTACCAACAGAACCCATCCTCATTCAATATGAGGGCAAAAACTACCTGATTGATACAGGAGTTGGTTTTAATAAATTAAACGAAAAACAATTACGAAACTTTGGTGTAACCGAGGAATCCTCATTAACGGAAAGCTTACAGGAACTGGGATTAACAACAGCGGATATTGATGCAGTGTTAATGACTCATTTACATTTTGATCATGCTGGTGGCTTAACACAATGGGAAGAGGATGTACTTGTACCAACTTTTCCGAATGCCAAAATTTTTGTTACGAAAATTGAATGGGATGAAATGCGTAATCCTAATATCCGCTCTAAAAATACGTATTGGAAAGAGAATTGGGAGCCAGTGCAGCACTTAGTTGAAACCTATGAAGATACGTTGGAAGTGGTACCAGGGATCGAAATGATTCATACAGGTGGACATAGTGAGGGACATGCCGTTATTAAGCTAACGCAAAATGGTGAAGTATTATTGCATATGGCGGATATTATGCCAACACATGCTCACCAGAATCCATTATGGGTATTAGCGTATGATGATTACCCAATGACAAGTGTATTTGCCAAAGAGCGACTTATAAAAGAGGCGCTTACTAATAGCTATAGCTTTATTTTCTATCACGATGCATATTACCGTATGATTAAATGGGATGAAACGGGCAAAGAAATTGTCAATAAGCTTGAGCGTAGTAGACAAGCTGTTATTACATTTTAATAGCGCCAGCAAAGGCCGAGGTAATTGACATATAAAATGTCAATTACCTCGCTTTTTTGTTCGTGAACAGGATAGAAAATATGATACACTTAACACGATACTAAAATACAAAAGAGAGTTGAAATAAACATGGCAACTGAACAACCATTTTTACCAGTTTTACTAGGATCAGATATGAATGCATATGGTATGGCACGCGCGTTTTATGAAGCATATGGTATTAAACCACTTGTCTTAGGACGTTCTCATTTAACAGCGACTCAAGATAGCCATATCCTACAATTTCAAGAAATAGACCGTTTAAATGAACAAGATGTTTTTGCACCTGCACTTGCAGAAGTTGCAAAAAAATATGCTGATAAAAAACTATTACTTTTAGCATGTGGAGACGATTATGCTAAGCTGATTATTAAAAATAAGCCAGCGTTACAAGAGCATTTTACTGTACCGTACATCGATGAATCGTTGATGGATGAAATTTTATTGAAAGAAAACTTCTATAAAATGTGTGATCAATATAATTTTAAATATCCAGGTACAACAACGGTGACAGCCGATAACTATGAAAACTTTACACCACCATTTGATTACCCTATTATTTTAAAAGCTTCAAACTCTGTAGAATATTGGGCATGTAAATTCCCAGGTAAGAAAAAAGTATTTGTTGCGCATGATGATGCGGAAAAAACGGCCATATTAAAAGCGATTTATAGCTCAACATATCAGGATACTATGATTATCCAAGAATTTATTCCTGGTGATGATTCTTATATGCGTGTGTTAAATGCTTACGTAGGGAAAGATGGAAAAGTAAAGCTGATGTGTCTAGGTAATCCTATTCTAGAAGAACATTCTCCTGAAGGAATCGGAAGTTATGCAGCCATCGTTACAACCTATGATAAAGAATTAATGGATCAAGTACGATTCTTCTTAGAGGATATCGGTTATACAGGCTTTGCAAATTTCGATATGAAATATGATATTCGAGACAAGCAGTATAAGCTATTTGAAATTAATTTACGTAATGGTCGCTCTAGCTACTATGTAACAGCCAGTGGTCATAATTTAATGAAGTATGTCGCTGATGACCATATGTTAAATATCGAGCAAGATGTCACATATGTGCAGGACAAACATTTATGGATGATTATCCCTAAGGGCGTATTATTCAAATATGCATCAAATGAAAAGCTTAAACTAGAAGCAAAAAAATTAATTAGTGAGGGCAAATATACAAACTCTCTTTACTTTAATGAGGATATGAATACGAAGCGTTGGGTGAAGTTAACGCTCAATAACTTGAATTATTATCGTAAGTATAAAAAGTACTTTAATAATAAAGGTTTATCCGAATAACAATAAGAAGCCATCTCATTCATTGGAGATGGCTTCTTATTGTCTATACATGATTAAACTTCTGTTAGTTCCACGACAACACCAGAGCGTGCGTCGGCAGCAAACTCGAAAGTCTGCATTTCCCCTTCATTCATACGAGAGATTCCTCCGCGATATACTGGGATAGTCATAATACCGTTTGTGAAATCTTCTGTTTTCATAAAAATCCAAGAACCGTCAATCGGTGCATCCTTTTTAAACTCTCTTTTTATGTTTTCAAGTACTTGTCCTGCAGGTACGAACGGAGAAACTTTTTCACTAGCTTCTTTAATAATGACTGCGGCAGCTAAGCCAGTTGCAACACCAATTAAAAAATCACGTAATTTCATACATCTTTCCTCCTTTTTCTATACCTATATTTTAGCATAGCCTATGGAGTGAATGCACGTTCACACTTTAACAGTTTTAGGAAATGTATCAATATTTCGAATTCGGAAATAAATGTGTTACAATAGGCAAGGAAGAATATTCTACTTCGTGGGGAGAGAGTCATCATGAATGAGGAAACATTACAATTATTTAAAACATTAACAGAACTACCAGGCGCTCCGGGGAATGAACATGCTGTACGTGCGTTCATGCGTTCTGAGTTAGAAAAGTACTCGGATGAAATCGTTCAAGATAATTTAGGGGGCATCTTTGGTGTTAAGCGCAGTGGGGTTGCTGACGCGCCGAAAGTGTTGGTTGCTGGACATATGGATGAAGTAGCATTTATGGTTACTTCTATTACAGATAATGGCATGATCCGTTTCCAAACATTAGGTGGCTGGTGGAACCAGGTTATGCTTGCACAGCGTGTAGAAGTTTATACAAAAAATGGCGCAATACCTGGCGTTGTTTCATCTATTCCACCGCATTTATTAACAGATGCAGAACGTGCTAAGCCGATGGATATAAAAAATATGCTTATCGATGTTGGCGCTGACAACAAAGAAGATGCAATGGGTATGGGTGTTCGTCCAGGACAATCTATCATTCCTATTTGTCCATTTACACCAATGGCCAATCCGAAAAAAATTATGGCTAAGGCTTGGGATAACCGTTATGGCTGTGGTCTAGCGATTGAGTTAATGAAAGAAGTACAAAATGAAAAACTAGGATCGCATTTATATTCAGGCGCAAATGTTATGGAGGAAGTAGGTTTACGTGGTGCTCAAGTATCAGCAAATATGATTAAACCAGATTTATTCTTCGCATTAGATGCTTCTCCTGCCAACGATACGTCAGGAGAAAAAAATCAATTTGGACAGCTTGGCAAAGGTACATTACTTCGTATTTTAGACCGCACAATGGTCACACATCGTGGTATGCGAGAATTTATTTTAGATACTGCCGAATCAAATCATATTCCTTACCAGTACTTTGTATCTCAGGGAGGAACTGACGCAGGGCGAGTACATACAGCAAATGATGGTGTTCCAAGCGCTGTTATTGGTGTTTGCTCACGCTATATTCACACGTCAGCGTCCATTATTCATATTGATGATTATACAGCTGCCAAGGCATTAATTGTTGAATTAGTGAAAAAAGCAGATCGTTCGACATTAGAGACAATTCGCGCTAATGTATAAGAAGTTAACAAGATGCCTTTTAGAGGCATCTTTTTCTATGGAAAGAAAGTGGGGATTAGATGAATATAGCCATTGGGACAATGAATAAAGCGAAGACAGAGGCAGTTGAAGTAATTGCTCGACAATATTTTGAAGATGCCATCTTTACGCATGTGAAAGCTGCTTCTGAAGTGTCAGATCAACCAATAAGTAATGAAGAAACGAGACTAGGGGCGATTAATCGTGCAAAAAACGCCATGAACACAACAGGTGCACAATTCGCATTTGGCTTAGAGGGTGGCGTAACTGAAATAGATGATGAAATGTATGTTTGTAATTGGGGTGCATTAACAGTTTCTGATGGAACAATTTTCACAGCTGCTGGTGCACAAATTATATTACCAAAAGAAATTGCCCAGGAAATAAGAGGTGGTGGAGAACTTGGCCCTATTATGGAGCAATACACAAAACGTCGAGATATTCGTCAAGGTGCAGGTGCTGTAGGTATTTTTACGCAAGGTTTAGTGAGTCGACAGATGATGTTTGAGCATATTGTATCACTATTGGTTGGTCAATATTTGTTCACATTTTCACAAAAATAGTTAAATAGAATTAGTATTCAGCATGCAGTTAGGTTGCATCTGATGAATAATTTTTTTAAAATAGAAAAAAGTTAGCAGAGAAAGGAAGAGGAACATGTCGTTTACCTGGCTAAAAACTATCGGCCTGATGCTTTTACTTCTGGTCCTTTCTGGCTGTAATCAATCGATTGATGACCAAATTGCGAATGGGCTCCAATTAACGGAGACGGTTTTTGCTGAAGAGCCAGAAGAACATACGGAGAAAATTGGAGATATCAAATTATACTTACCTTCAAACTTTAAAGTTGAAGACAGTTCAGATGCTTATAATATTGTGATTTCAAAAGGAAAAGAAAGCTATATTCTTTTTATTAATGATGAAGAAGCACAAGACAGTAAACTTTATTATAATCTTTTAAAAGAAAATGAAGCGGACAAAATTATCGAAGAGTTAACTTATGACAAGAATGGTCGTTTTGGCTTCACTGCGGTTCTAAAGACGGAAGATAAAAATGAGATGGAGCTCATTGTTAGTAGCGGCGGCGTGAAAATGACAACGATTTCTCAGACCAAACATATTGAAACTAATTTGCGTGAGATGACGAAAATTGTACATTCGGTTAAAATGAAGTAAATAGATTGGATTGAACAGACGGTTCACAAACATGTGAGCCGTTTCATTTTGAAGTCAGGATGTGAGAGAAATGAAGCAATTGAAATCAGAACAACTGATAGAGCTATTAAAAAAACGATTGAATGAAGAGAAATACGAATTTCATTTTGATAAAAAGCATGATAAATTACGATTGAATCATAAGACGATTGACAAAGGAATGGAGCTCTCATTACCTGGTATCTTAGCAAAATACAATGATAAGCAAGAGGCAGCGATTGAGGAAGTTGTCTATACGATTGAGCAGACTTTTAATGCGATGGAGCAAGAAAAAGAACAAGGCTTTCAAACGACTACACAAATTTATCCTATTATACGTGCGACTTCTTATCCCCAAGCATCTAAAGAAGGACATGCGTTTATTACAACTGAGCATACAGCGGAGACACGTATTTTTTATGCGCTCGATTTGGGTAAAACCTATCGTTTTATTGATGAATCCATGCTAGAAGCATTACAATTAACGGTAGAGCAAATTCGAGAAATGGCACGCTTTTCAGTAAAGCAATTACCAACCGCATATAAAAAAGATGAGGTAGCAGGTAATCTATTTTATTTTGTCAATGTGAATGATGGCTACGATGCTAGCCGTATTTTAAATGAGAGTTTTTTGACAGACATGCGAGCACTGGTGGAAGGCGATATGACATTGTCTGTGCCACATCAAGATGTGTTAATTATAGGTGATATTCGCAATGAAACAGGGTATGATGTATTAGCACAGATGACGATGCATTTCTTTACTGTCGGTATAGTACCGATCACATCATTATCTTTTATTTATGAAGATGGGGAACTAGAACCAATCTTTATTTTAGCCAAAAACAGAGTGAAAAAGGAGCAAGAAAAACAATGAACGTATTTTACAACAAAGAGCATGTAGGAGATGTCTTACTAGTTCAATTAGCAACTGAGTCTATTGTGAAAACAGTAGTAGAACGAGCTGGAGATATCGCTATTTTAAAAGAAGCACAAACAGGAGAAATAAAGGCGTTTAATTTATTTAATGCAAGCAGCTACATCCAAACAGATGCAAGAGGCTTAGTGGAAGTGACACCAGAACTAGTAGCACAACTAACTGCAGCCATCGAGAAAAATGGAGCTACAATCAACCTTGATGTTGACTTTTCTCCAAAATTTGTGGTGGGTTATGTGGAAACAAAGGACAAGCATCCGAACGCTGATAAATTAAGTATCTGTTCCGTAAATGTAGGCGATGAGACATTGCAAATTGTTTGTGGTGCTCCTAATGTAGAAGCAGGTCAGAAGGTAGTTGTTGCAAAAATTGGTGCAGTAATGCCTTCAGGTATGCTCATTAAAGCAGGAAATTTACGTGGTGTTGAGTCTTACGGCATGCTTTGCTCAGCTCGTGAATTAGCCATTCCTAACGCTCCTTCTGAAAAAGGAATTTTAGTATTACCGGGAGATGCCACTATTGGTAGTGCTTTTGAAACACCAACTAAATAGAAATGCCTTTATTTGAAAAGGAATTTATTAAAATGTAAATGTTTTATCATGATATTATTCCTTGTATCAAGGTGAAATGCCCTAAATCGTTATGTTACTAATATGCTAGTAGCGTAACGATTTTTTTGTTTAGAATGAGCCTCTAAATGCAAGTTTCAAGAGCGTTTTTATGGTATGCTTTTTGATATAGACATTGAGCTATTAATTATATGAATCAAGCCAATGCTATAAATGAAGTGTAAGAGAAATGAGTGAAACGAAGTGAACTGGTTTAAAAAACAAATTAGTAAATTTATAAATAAAGAAGATGAATATTACGAGTATGAAGAATATTATGATGGCTACGAAGAAGAGCAGACCGAGCAACTACATACGCAAAATGAAGTACCGATGGCTAAGCAGAAGACTTTCCGTTTTCCATTGATTGACGATGATGAAAGCGGGACATCCTACACACCACAAAAAGAAATGTTTGATCAAATGGGTAATGATGATTATGGACAGATTGGTGATTTATCTTTACCGAAGCATTTAAACCACCATATTGTTGACTCCAGTGTTTATGATGTGGAGGTTTCAGGGATTCGTGATTTATTAGCAAATCGTTCAAAACGCACTGGTCGAAAAACAACGATGAAAAGTCAGCCTGTAGAACAGCAATATCGTTCACGAGCAAGCTTAGTGTTTCGGGATGCACAACATGAGACAGTCAATGTTAAGTCTGCGTCTGCACCAGCATCTGTTTCGAAAGAGAAAAAGCAGTGGAAGGAACAAAAAGTTGAAAGCATTTTACCTGAGAATCGTAAACGCTTTGTGCCAACAGATGTACCTTCACCCGTCTATGGATTTGCAAAACCAAGTCCCATCAAAGAATTATTAGATAAAAGAAAAGAAGAATACGAGGAGCAAGAAACCTCGGTACATGATACCGAAATGGTGACGGTTACGAACTCTATAAAAGAAACGACAACAAATGAGGCTAATGAAAATATACTAGAAGAAAAAGAGCCGTCTAGCATAGATCAAATGGTTGAAGTAGAGCAGCATGAAATCATTGAACCTGATGAGCTACCTTTAGCAAATGAGCCTATTCATTTTGATGATGATGTATCGGTAGAGGCTAATGGTGAGCAGCAGAGTATGTCATCTAATATGGCTATACCTCAAACAACATCATTTGCCATGGCCTTTGAAGATCAAGTGAAGGAAGCTGTTCTGCAAGACCAAACAGTTCAACAACTTTCTGCCGATCAATCTGAAATTCACGTGAAAGAAATGATAGTAGAGCAAGTACAAATCGAAAATTCCACGATTCATATCGGAGAGGTAACAGTTGTACAGCCATCGAAGGATGACCCATTACTTGTTGACGACCAATCTGTTGATACGGTGCAGAAGGAAGAAACAAGTCGTATTCCTTTTAATGTCCTCATGTTAAAAACGGATAAAGAAAAATGGAGAATCCAACAGCAAATGAAAAAGGCACAGCCTATTCATGTTGAAAGTACTCAGAAAGCAATGGAAAACGAACCAGTGGATGTGGCGGTAGCCTATGAAGAGGAAGAATCATGTTCTCCAGACAGCGTTGTAATAATAGATCGTCCCCAACCTGCTGATTCACTAACAGAAGAGAATCTTGTTGAATCAATGACCGAGCATATGCCATTGCAAGATGAGTTAGCATCCCATCAATATGCCAAGGACGATACGAGAAATGCTACTACTCCACATAGCTCTGAAGACAATGTAGCAGTCATTACAATGACACCTGTGACAACAATGTCTGGTGTATTAACGCAAGAAAGAACAGAAATTGAAAAAGCCGCTATTGATGAAATTTCAGCTACTACTGAGCTAGAACGAGATTTAGAGCCAGAGCTAGAATCAGAACTAAAACGAGATTTAGAACCAGAGCTAGAATCAGAACTAGAACGAGGTTTAGAATCAGAACTAGAACCAGATTTAGAGCCAGAGCTAGAATCAGAACCAGAACCAGAACCAGAACTAACTACCAACACTGATGAAATTTCAGAAATTGTAGCGTATGGTCCTGTACAGTCTGTTGACAAGCAAGAGGAACCACCAGTATTTGAAGTGGAAGCACAGGAAGCTGAAAAACCTGCAAAGCCAGTTCATGTCTATCAAAAGCCTACAGATGAGTATTTAGAGCCACCAGAGGAGAAAACACAGGATACGGATTGGATGGAACAACAGGGAGATACATTGGTCGAGGCACTTTCTTATTTCCAGGTTTCCGCTCAAATTGAATCGATTATGCAGGGGCCAGCTGTTACGCAATTCGAAATAACGGTGAGCCATGGTACAAAGGTTAGTAAAATCCGAAACTTAGCCGATGATTTAAAACTGGCCTTAGCAGCAAAAGATATTCGTATTCAGGCACCAATCCCTGGAAAAAGTTCAATAGGTATTGAGATTCCAAACCGCGTATCTCGTGCTGTTCGCTTGTCAGAGGTGACAAATAGTGCTTCTTTCCTTGAATCGGATTCTCCATTAGAGGCAGCGTTAGGTCTTGATTTAACAGGAAAGCCTGTTACATTAGATTTGCGAAAAATGCCTCATGGCTTAATTGCTGGTGCAACGGGTTCGGGTAAATCTGTTTGTATTAATTCTATTTTGGTTAGTTTATTATATAAAGCTGCACCACATGAGTTAAAACTCATGCTGATCGACCCTAAAATGGTAGAGCTTGCACCATTTAACCATATTCCGCATTTAGTTAGCCCTGTTATTACAGATGTGAAGGCAGCAACGGCTGCACTGAAATGGGCAGTGGAGGAAATGGAGCGTCGCTATCAGCTATTTGCTCATGCAGGTGCACGTGATATTACACGTTATAATGCAATAGCAGATAAAAATAATGAGCATAGCTTGAAGCTACCCTATATTTTAATTGTCATTGATGAGTTAGCTGATTTAATGATGATGTCTCCCGCTGATGTAGAGGAGGCCATTTGTCGAATTGCTCAAAAGGCACGTGCTTGTGGTATTCATTTAATTGTTGCGACGCAAAGACCTTCTGTGGATGTTATTACAGGGTTAATCAAATCAAATATCCCTACACGTATTGCCTTTGCTGTTTCCTCACAAATTGATTCTCGTACCATTTTAGATGGGCAGGGAGCAGAAAGATTACTTGGGCGAGGGGATATGCTATATTTAGGTAATGGTATGTCAGCGCCAGTGCGACTACAGGGAACATTTGTGACAGATGATGAAATTGAAGCCATTATTGAGCATGTTCGTGAGCAGGGAGAGCCTGATTATATTTTCGATCAAGAGGAGTTATTGAAGAAAACAGAGGTGTCCGCAGAACAGGATGATCTGTTTGAAGATGTTTGCCGATTTGTCTATGAGCAAGGTGGTGCCTCAACCTCATTGATTCAACGAAAGTATCATATTGGCTATAATCGTGCTGCTCGTTTAATTGATATGTTAGAATCACATGGCTTTGTTTCGGAGGCAAGAGGAAGTAAGCCGCGTGAAAGTTACATTACAGAAGAAGATTTAATTACTATGTTTGAATAAGAATTGCATTGTTTTCGTCTAGATTATCTAATTTACGTCGATTTTAGTTTTTTTAGAAAAGTTACACATCTATCCTTATGCATAAAAAGTGCTATAATAGACAGGATGTGTTGAATAGTACGTATTTTTTAACACTTGTGAAGGTATTAATACCTAACGATTCGTGAAATAATACGTTACACCTAATAGATGATAGATGGGATATTGAAATTCCCGGGGGGTTTAATTAATGACAGTTTTTCATTTCACAGGCATTAAAGGTTCTGGCATGAGTTCGCTTGCACAAATCTTATTTGATGCTGGTGAACAAGTACAGGGCTCAGATGTCGATAAATATTTCTTCACGGAGCAGCCGTTACGTGAACGTAATATTCCAATTTTTACATTTAATGCAGATAATATTAAAGAAGGCATGACAGTAATTGCAGGAAATGCGTTTCCAGATGATCATCCTGAATTAGTACGTGCCCAAGAAATCGGTGTAGAAATCATTCGTTACCATAAATTTTTAGGTGAATATATTGGCAACTATACATCCATTGCAATCACAGGTGCGCATGGTAAAACATCTACAACAGGCTTGATGGCACATGTTGTAGGCGGTTATAAGCCAACATCTTATTTAATTGGTGATGGTACAGGTGCAGGGCATGAAAATGCTGATTTCTTTGTGATGGAAGCATGTGAATATCGCCGTCACTTCTTAGCCTACAATCCAGATTATGCTGTGATGACTAATATCGATTTTGATCATCCAGACTACTTTGCCAACATAGAGGATGTATATTCTGCATTTCAATCATTAGCGTTACAAGTGAAAAAAGCGATCATCGCATGTGGTGATGATGAACAGCTTCAGCGTATTCAAGCAAAAGTACCAGTTGTCTATTATGGATTTGGTGCTGAAAATGACTTCGAAGCGCGTAATGTAGAAAAAACAACTAAAGGTACAAAATTTGATGTATTTGTTCGCAATGAATTTTATAGTACTTTCTTTATCCCGTTATTTGGGGATCATGCTGTTTTAAATACATTGGCTGTCATTACGCTATGCGAATATGAAGGCATTTCACCTGATATTATTCAGGAGCGTCTACACACATATAAAGGTGTTAAGAGACGTTTTACTGAAACCGATATAGGGGATACTGTTTTAATAGACGACTATGCACACCATCCAACGGAAATTCGTGCAACAATTCAATCGGCACGACAAAAGTTCCCTGAACGTGAGCTAGTTGCTATTTTCCAACCACATACATTTACACGTACCCAAGCTTTTTTACAAGATTTTGCGGATAGTTTGAGCCTTGCAGATACAGCCTATTTATGTGATATATTTGGCTCTGCAAGAGAAACGCAAGGTGCACTATCTATTCATGATTTAGCGTCTCTTATCGAAGGCAGTGCAGTGATTACCACTGAAGGAATTGATATATTAACAAAACATAAAGGCGCAGTATTTTTATTTATGGGCGCTGGTGATGTTCACAAGTTCCAAGATGCTTTTGAAGACGTGCTTACAAACAATGAAACAGCTTAGTCCGTAGGGGTTAAGCTGTTTTTTCTCAAATTTGAGAAGGAATTCCGTTTTTTTTGTCGAAGATAGGGAAAGTAATAGTAAAGACAATTTACTAGCAGGAGGTTATCTTATGGAAGTGATTTTGTATATTGCAGCCATTATTGCTGCAATCGGATTTTTAATTTTATGTGTGAGCGTTGGTATGACATTATTTTCGCTCAAGTCCATTTTAAACAGTTTAGCTGGGACATTATCTGGGATTGAAGGACAAATGGAAGGCATTACGCGTGAAACAACGTCCTTATTAACAAAAACAAATAGCTTAGCAGATGATATTCAACATAAATCGGAACAATTAAATTCAGTTGTTCAAGCTGTTAAAGGTATTGGTGATTCCGTTAATGGTTTAAATAATTCTGTACAGCAAATCACTTCTTCTGTTTCTAAAAGCGTAGAACAAAACGAAGAAAAAATTGCACAGGTTGTACAATGGAGTAATGTGGCGATGGGTATTGCGGATAAGTGGAAAAAACGCAAAATCATTGAGCAAGAGTCAGTTTCTGAGGATGCCTATGCATTTGAAACGGTACAGGTAGAAGAAAAGCCAAAAAGAAAATGGGGTCGTAAAAAATGATAATTATTCAGTGAGTATTACATGCTGACTGAATAAAAATAAAGTCTTAGACATAAGTTGTAGATGCATCTGTGAAAGTAGATGGACAACCAGTCTAGACAAATTTGATAATAAGATGGGGAGGAATTGTTGTATGACAACTCAAAAGCCAAATTTTAACGAAGTAAAGGAACAACAGCTTGAAAGTTCTTTACCTCAGCTTTATCATTCACAAGACTCGATTTATGAAGAGGAGCGTGTAAACATGAAAGATTTTGTGATTGGCGCATTAGTCGGAGGAATCGTAGGTGCTGCGGCAGGTCTACTGTTAGCCCCAAAATCAGGAAAAGATTTACGTAGTGATGTGGCGGTACAAGCTGTTCAGTTAAAAGATAAGAGTGCAGACTTCTCGACAACTGCAAAAGATAAAACGGTTCAACTTTCTAAACAACTTCAAGAACAATCTACACAATTAGTGGAAAAAGTAAAAACATTGAAAACGGCAAAAGCACCAGCTGTTTTTGATGATGGTACGGTTTCCTTTGAGGGTGAAGAACCGCTAGAGGAATTTATTCCTAGTGAGGAACCTAAAGCTCAAGAAATAAAGGAACAAACAGAAGAGACAAATGAAGAAGTACGCGCATAATGCATAATAAAAAGGGATACGTTACATGATAATGATGTAACGTATCCCTTTTTTAAGTGATGGGTGAAGCTTCTAATAGTATTTCTAGTTGATCGCCACCAAATATTTCTGTATCAAAGCTTGCTGGTTGACCATTTCTTAAAATCGTGAAATTCCCTTTAAATGTACCTGGTAACTGCCAATTAGAGAAACGGAATACATCCTGATAAATCCAACGACTGCGATCCTTTTCTCTAAATTCGATAGTTGCTCCATTCGGCACAGTGGACAGTGGTGATACAACGTTTTGATTGACGAGCGCCTCATTTGCTGTTTTCTTAAGTTCTAAAACTTCCTGTTGGAAATGAATAATGATTTTATCCTCTAGCAAAAGGTTCATTTGGTCTGCTATACGTTGTACGGTTGGTAAAGATGGTTGGTGAAAGCTAATGATATCGCCATCTTGAACCGCATAGCTCATTTTAGCTATTTTTCCATTAATCATTAGCTGTGAAGAGAATTCTGGTAAATACAAAGGTTGACTGTCCACTTGAATAGAATAGGATTCAAATTGTTTGACTAAATTCCAGTTGTTCGTGACTTTAAATACATCTTCAATTGTATCAGCTATATCAAAAACTACTCTATCACGATCATTTAAAATTGTATCAAGTGATGCAGGTGATTGATTGACAGTAATTTTTGGCTCAATCACATATTTGGTTTGTTGTATTGTAATTGTTTTTATCGCTGCATCATCAACAAGATCTCTCACTGTAGCTGTTGCAGTTTGCCCATCTTGCCCTTCAATTAGCTGAATAGCATCACCCGATTTAATCAATGTTTTGGTAGATGCCTGTTGGCCATTGACCAATATTTCTGCTGGTTGCCCATGACCACCTGGGATAAAAATATCTTGTCCATTGACACTGACAGATAGCCCAAGTCCAGGTTTTCCATATAATTGCTTTGCTCGTATATTTGCCGCTAAAAAAGCATCCGCCACAGTCATTTCCTTTAATTCAAAAAGGCGAACCACTTGATTATTAACCGTTAAACTCATATATTGAATCGGCATTTTTTTAGCAGCAATCGCAATTCCAATCGGCGTGACTAACTCAGGTGATGCTTTTATATGTTCTTCCTTTGTAAGGTTTTGAATAGCATCAATACCTCGAACAGCGATACGATTTGCTGGTAAGTCAAGGACTTGTCCAAGTTCTGTAGTCAGATTGGGTGTTAAGCTACCACCACCAACTAACATAACGGCTTTCGGTGCGACACGATTATTGAGTCGTAAGATTTCTTCACCAATAGACTTTGCCAGTTGCTTCACTGCAGGCTCAATTGCTAATAACACCTCATTCTTTGGATAAAACTGATCAAATCCTAGGATATCTTGAATTAATATTTCTTCTGCTGTTTGGAGCTGACGTTTTGCCTCTTCTGCTACAGGGAAGTCTAGTAAATAGTGGTCGCTTAATGCTTCTGTAATTTCGTCGCCAGCTGTTGGCACCATACCATAGGCCACAACTGTACTTTTATCAGTGATCGCGATATCAGATGTTCCTGCCCCTATATCAACAAGTGCCACATTTAAGCGACGCATCGTTGGCGGAATGAGCACATTAATGGCAGCAATAGGTTCTAATGTCAGTGCTTCCATTTCTAAATCTGCCCGTTTAAGAGCAGCAATAAGTGATTCCACAACAACGCGAGGTAGGAAAGTGGCAATCACTTCAATTTGTGCTTCATCACCTTGTTGATCGAGCAGACTGCCGATTTCCTCGCCATCCAAGCGATAATAGAGGACTGAATAGCCTACACAATAATAGTGGCTAATCTTTGCATCCTCCTTTTGTTGTAAAAGTTGTTGCTGTGCTTGTTGAACGGCCTGAAGTTCCAAGCGACTAATATCTTCTTCAGTAAAAATAGGCCGATTACGTATATTAATGGTCACACTAGCTTGTTCAGTTTTCAAAGATCGACCTGCGGCAGCCACACTTACCTTTGTAAGAGGACCATGTTTTTCTTCGAGTTCACGTTTTATTTCATTTATTAAATCTGCCACATACATGACATTATGTATTTGACCATCTACCATGGCACGTTCTTTATGCTCTTTCACTAAAATATCTTCCACATGAAAATGGTCATTTTCTTCTTGTAGAATAATCCCGACCACTGAGCGTGTACCAATATCAAGTGCGAATAATTTAGAACTCAATGTAATCGCTTCCTTTCGCGTCATACTTGAAAAATAATTTAGCGAGTTGAAGCGCTAAATTAAAAATGCGTGACATTCTGAACAACATTGATTATAATAATGCTATTATCTAAAAATGTAACATACATTTCAGAGTTCTGAAAGTGTCTGTCATGAGGAGAGGAGCAAGTAAGCATGAGCCAAAAAGATTTAGAAAGCTTACGTAGTCAAATTGACGGTTTAAACTTAGAAATTCTTCGTCTAATTAACGAACGTGCAGCTGTAGTTGATGAAATCGGTAAGATTAAAGAAAAGCAAGGTGTGAATCGCTATGATCCACTACGTGAAAGACACATGCTCGATCTTATTAAAGAACACAATCAAGGACCATTAAACCAAATGACGGTTGATTATATATTTAAGCAAATCTTTAAAACAGCTTTAAAACAATTAGAAGCTGATAAGAAGAAGGAATTGCTTGTATCTCGTAAAAAGAAATCCGAAGATACAGTTGTTAATATCAATGGTGAATTAATTGGGCAAGGGAAGCCATCTTTCGTATTTGGTCCTTGTGCAGTTGAGTCGTATGAGCAAGTAGCAGCTGTTGCCGCTTCTATTAAAGCAAAAGGCGAAAAGTTAATTCGCGGTGGTGCTTATAAACCACGTACTTCTCCATATGACTTCCAAGGTCTTGGGCTAGAAGGACTTAAAATTTTAAAACGTGTGTCAGAGGAATATGGTTTAGGTGTGATTACAGAAATCGTAACACCAGGTCATTTAGAGGAAGCATTAGACTATATAGATGTTATCCAAATTGGTGCACGTAATATGCAAAACTTTGAATTATTAAAGGCAGCAGGTGCAACAAATAAACCTGTCCTATTAAAAAGAGGCTTAGCTGCTACAATTGATGAGTTCATTCATGCCGCTGAGTATATTATGTCTAAAGGCAATGAAAACATTATCCTTTGTGAGCGTGGTATTCGTACTTATGAAAAAGCAACACGTAATACATTAGATATTTCAGCTGTACCAATTTTAAAACAAGAAACGCATTTGCCAGTATTCGTAGATGTAACGCATTCAACAGGTCGTCGTGATTTATTATTACCATGTGCTAAAGCAGCTATCGCAATTGGCGCTGATGGTGTTATGGCAGAAGTACATCCAGATCCATCTGTAGCATTGTCTGATTCACAACAACAAATGGACATCCCAACATTTGACGCATTCTATGAAACACTACAAAAATTCATGAAAAATCATGAAATTCATGCTTAATTGTTAACAGCGAACACCGCTTGCTTACTTCGGCAGGCGGTGTTTGTTATATCGTGACAAAATAATGTCTAGAATAGGACTATTAGTACTTGGTTTTTACGTAGTTCTTCTTGAAAATAATATGAAAATTATCGTATGATAAGGCTATAATAGGAAAAAAGGGAGGCACGTACGATGACTGTTACAATTTATGATGTTGCAAGAGAAGCGAATGTTTCCATGGCAACGGTCTCTCGTGTAGTCAATGGTAATCAAAATGTAAAACC
The DNA here is from genome assembly GCF_038593415.1 of Lysinibacillus sp. FSL W7-1291. Classification (NCBI taxonomy): domain Bacteria; kingdom Bacillati; phylum Bacillota; class Bacilli; order Caryophanales; family Bacillaceae; genus Lysinibacillus; species Lysinibacillus sp. FSL W7-1291. The sequence continues at coordinate 3,389,306 of NZ_CP151994.1, read as the reverse complement.
AGCAACACGAAAAAAAGTATTAGAAGTAATTGAGCGATTAGAATACCGTCCAAACGCAGTAGCGCGAGGTTTAGCAAGTAAGAAAACAACAACAGTTGGCGTGATTATCCCAGATATTGCAAACAATGTTTATGCGGAGCTGGCTCGTGGTGTAGAGGATATTGCCACGATGTATCGTTATAATATTATTTTAGCCAACTCAGATCAACATGAAGATAAAGAGTTACAGCTACTGGATACGATGCTTGGAAAACAAGTAGATGGAATTGTTATGATGAGTGATGAGGTCACAGAAAAAATGCAACAAACGATGGATCATTCTCCAGTACCGATTGTGCTAGCTGGCTCGGTTGATGAATCGCAGACAATTGCCACTGTGAATATCGATTATTTCCAAGCGGCCTATGAAGCAATTTCATTACTTATTCAAAATGGACATACACGTATTGGTTTCGTAACTGGTCCACTTTCGTATACAATTAACGGAAAATTCAAGCTAGCAGCCTATAAGAAAGCATTGCAGGATGCTGGTTTACCAATAGATGAGGCATTAATTGCCGCAGAAGAGTCTAGCTATGACATGGGCTTAGAGGCTTGGGAAATATTATCTGCTCTCGAACATCCACCAACAGCTTATTTTGCAGGCAGTGATGAGCTGGCAATCGGCTTAATTCATGGCGCACAAGACGCAGGCAAAAATGTTCCAGAGGATATTGAAGTCATCAGCTTTGAGAACTCAAAGCTAGCGCGAATGGTACGCCCACAGCTAACAAGTGTAGCATTACCGCTATATGATATTGGAGCAGTTGCCATGCGCTTGCTGACAAAATTAATGAGCAAGGAGCCTGTCGAGGACGAGGCAGTTATTCTACCCCACCGTATTGAGCATCGACAATCGGTCAAAAGTAAATAATGATTGTAACACGTAAACTTGTGAAGAGTTTGCGTGTTTTTTTATATGGATGGATAGAACTGCAAAAGTGGTGGATAGGACTATAAAAATGAAGGATAGAATTCTAAAAGTAGTGGATAAAACTATAAAAGTGGTGGATAGAACTCCAAAATGAAGAATAGAACTATAGAAGCGATGGATTAAATGCGGCGGGCCATTATCGCTCCAATGAAAAAGCCTCACGTTGATCGTGAGGCAAAAAAAGTTAATCTCTTTTTTCATTTCGAATAATATGTAGCGCTTTGGCTAACATTTGAGCATTCTTCTCTTCGATTTCAGCTTTTCGAGGAATGGGCTCATATAAAGGAATTGGGTCCTCCCAAGTTGGTATAAAAGGAACAGGTGCTTCTGGCTGCCAGCGATCAAGCCATGCCTGAGGGAGTGATCCTGTTGGACATACTTGATCAGTCATTTCCAACCATAACATGGACCAGGCGCGAGGCACCACTCGCCAAATATCATAGCCACCACCACCAACAGCAATCCATTTCCCCTGACAATACTCATGTGCTAATTGATGGGCGAGCCTTGGAATTTTACGATAAATATTCATCGTTCCGTGTAAATGTGTTAACGGATCAAAAAAATGGGCATCAGCACCATTTTGTGTTAACACAACATCGGGCTTGAAAAATTCAAAGATCTCTCGCATGGACTGTTCATAAATATCTAGGAAACTTTCATCCTCTGTAAAAGCATCCATTGGAAAATTAAACGAGGTTCCATAGCCTTGACCATTGCCGCGCTCTGTAATGTTTCCTGTTCCCGGAAAGAGATAGCGACCAGTTTCGTGAATAGACAATGTACAAACATTTGGATCCTCATAAAAGCTCCATTGGACACCGTCTCCATGATGAGCATCTGTGTCTACGTAAAGTACACGAGCATTGTATTTTTCCTGCAAATAACGAATAGCAACCGTACTATCATTGTAAATACAAAATCCTGATGCACGACCACGGAAACCATGATGTAGCCCTCCGCCAAGGTTGAGGGCATGTTCGGCTTTACCTTCCATTACATAATCAACAGCGGTTAACGTTCCACCAACGAGCTGTGCACTGGCTTCATGCATATTGGCAAAAATAGGTGTATCTTCAGTGCCAATACCATAGCTTTCACATTGTGCTTCCGATAATTCACCATGTCCAGCTCTTTTCACGATGTCTATATATTTTGGATCATGTGCAAGCAATAACTCTTCTTCCGTTGCAACACGAGCAGGCACAATATCCACATCATCAAGAGCATTGATATTTTTTAATAAATCCATAGTTAGCGTCAAGCGTTTATGATTGAAAGGATGTGTATCTGAAAATTTATATCCGAGTTGTTCAGGCGAGTAAACGAATACGGCCTTTTTCATTATAATGAAACACCTGGTAAATTGGGCCAAAGAACATCAAAGCCCTCTTTGCGAAGGTCTTCAATCATGGCTAAAGGATTCAGTGTTTTTACTCGGACACTTAAAATTTTATTTTGTGTATTTTCAGAATCAGGATAAACTAAGACGCTTTGGACATTGGCATGATGTTGATGAAATATTTTGGTGATTTCAAATAAAACCCCTGGTGTATCTGATACTCGGATCTCGATTTTTGAGCCAGGCTCCGTAGCACCGGTCAGCTCTATATATGTATAGAGTAAGTCTGTTGTTGTCACAATCCCTACTAATTTTCCACCAGAGACAATCGGTAAACAGCCTATTTTCGTTTCATAAAATGTAAGAGCTACCTCTTCAACGAAATCTAGTGGATGACCGATAAGCGGGTCTTTCACCATAATTTCCTCTACTTTTGCATTAAAAACAGGAGAGTGAGGTTCATCCTGTAATGATGACGGTAAGACCTCTTTAATATCTCGTTCAGTAATTACACCTAAAACATGACGTTCCTCATCTATAACTGGTAAATGACGAACTTTTTTTTCACGCATTAGCTTTAGTGCTTCATGCACGGTATTAGTAGGCGCTAATGTGTAAGGCTCATCATTCATAATTTCTTCTACGATCATATACGCATCCCCTTTGTGTTGGTTTTAATACATGAAACGATTTCTAAAACGAAGCCTATCAAATCTTTCCATTGTCTCAGGAGGCACACGTTTTCCTTCACGTGCCATAAGGCAATTTGCTGGATGTGAAGTAATTTCGGGATCATCCGTAGCGAAATATTCAAAGCCGACGGAGCTCATCATTTTCTCCATCATTTTGCGGTAGTCCCAAACATTTAAACCCGTTCCTTTTAAATCCCAATGCCAATAATACTCGGTAGTAATCACCAGATAGTCTTCCATTTCATCTCCCATAAATGAAACGGCTAGCAGAGCCTTACCTGAACCCGTTCCACGATAGTCTGGAATGACTTCAATGGCGCCCAATTCAATCATGTCATCGATTCGATCTTCTGCCCATCGTTCAAGTGGATCAGGATAAAGATAGGTAACATAGCCTACGATAATATCTTCGTTTCGAATAATAATAATACGACCTTCTGGGAGCCCTGCAATTTCGATGATGGCCTGCTGCTGCTGTTTTGGAGGTCTGAAGGCAACCAAGCCCTCATGGAATGAATATGTAGCTAATTTTTCTGGAGGTACAGGTCCTTCCACATACACAGTACCATGCTTAGTTTCCTTTGTGACAGAAAAAAAAGTTTTTTTATGTTCCATAATTACACCACCTGAGTTTAATAATTCCATTATAGCTGATTTCTTGCGGAAAAACGCTTATTTTTGCAAAATATACCTGTATTTTTGGAAAAGTGAAAATATTAAGACAATCCATCAAAATTCGTGTAAAATAAAAATATAATGCTTCTGTTATTTAACAGATGAAAGTAGTGTGATTAAGAATTCTATCATTATTACAGTAGTAAACTGTTATATAACAAAGGCTGTATATCAAATTTGCTTTTACGATTATTTCTACATTTCAACAGGGGGGATTGTTGAAATTTAGACAAATGCAAAAGCAAAGAAAGGGGTAGTTTTATGGGGATGAAAATGAAGGAGAAGCTAATGGCTTTACCTGGTCAACACCATTTAACGAATTACGAAGAAGTAGCAAAGTCTCATAATTGGACGAATACGGAAAAGGCATTTAGCTGGTACGAAACAGGTTTAGTAAATATGGCGTATGAGGCAATTGATCGTCATACAGAAACACAACGTAAAAATAAGGTGGCACTTTATTTTAATGATGGTAAACGAAAAGAGGCTTACTCTTTTAATGAAATGAAGAGATTAACAAATAAAGCGGCAAACGTTTTTAAATCAGCTACTAGCCTGCAAAAGGGTGATCGTTTATTTATTTTTATGCCACGTTCACCTGAGCTTTACTTTTCATTGTTAGGTGCACTGAAAATGGGTGTTATTGTTGGACCATTGTTTGAAGCTTTTATGGAAGGAGCTGTGTATGATCGTCTGGCAGATAGTGAGGCGAAAGTATTAGTCACAACACCAGCGTTGCTTGAACGTGTGCCATTAGCCAAATTGCCTCAGCTAGAACATGTTTTTTTAGTTGGGGAGGATATTGAGGAAACAGCTCAAATTCTAGACTTTAATAAACATTTAAAAGAGGCTTCGGCACGATTTGAAGTGGAGTGGGTTGAGAGAGAAGATGGGATGATTCTTCATTATACTTCAGGTTCAACAGGTGCTCCAAAGGGTGTGTTGCATGTCCATAATGCAATGATTCAGCAATATCAATCAACACAGTGGGTGCTTGATTTACGGGAAGACGATATCTATTGGTGTACAGCCGATCCTGGATGGGTTACTGGAACAGCCTATGGTATTTTTGGGCCTTGGTTAAACGGTGTGACAATGCTAATTGTTGGCGGAAGATTTTCACCGCAAGCATGGTATCAAGCCATTGAGGATTATGGTGTAACAGTTTGGTATAGTGCGCCAACTGCGTTCCGTATGCTCATGGGGGCAGGTAGTGGTTTACTCGAAAGCTATGATTTATCCTCTTTACGACATGTGTTATCTGTCGGTGAGCCTTTGAATCCAGAAGTTATTCGTTGGGGAATGGAGGAATTAGGACATCGTATACATGACACATGGTGGATGACCGAGACAGGAGCTCATATGATTTGTAATTATCCTTCGATGGATATTAAGCCGGGTTCGATGGGGAAACCTCTTCCAGGTATTCATGCAACGATTGTTGATGATACTGGCAATGAAGTGCCACCCTTTACAATGGGTAATCTAGCTATTCAACGTGGTTGGCCAGCCATGATGCGCCAAATTTGGGGCAACCCAGAGCGCTATGAATCTTATTTCCTAAAAGGACAATGGTATGTATCCGGTGATTCGGCTTATATGGATGATGATGGTTACTTCTGGTTTCAAGGACGTGTGGATGATGTCATCATGACAGCTGGTGAACGTGTAGGACCGTTTGAAGTAGAAAGCAAGCTACTTGAGCATCCAGATGTAATCGAAGCAGGTGTTATCGGGAAGCCAGATCCAGTGCGGGGGGAAATCATTAAAGCCTTTGTATCTTTACGAGAAGGGGTTGAACCTTCTGATGCATTGATTGAAGATATCCGTGATTTTGTTAAGAAAGGTTTATCTGCACATGCAGCACCGCGTGAAATTGAATTTAAGGATAAATTGCCAAAAACACGTAGTGGTAAAATTATGCGTCGCGTATTGAAAGCATGGGAATTAAATTTGCCAACTGGTGATTTATCGACGATGGAAGATTAAACAAGTAAGCTAACAACAATTGATATTTATACAACATATGCATAAAAGGAAGGCAAGGATTCATTCGATGAACGAAAGGATTCTTGCCTTCTTTTTTCTGACTTTACAATGTTACATAAGCATTCTAAAGATGAAGTAAAGTCTACAGAGAAAATATATAATTTTATAAAAATTCAGTTGACTTAATAAATATGCAGACGTATACTATTTTTAACTTATTTCAGAGGTGAGTGCATTGAAAGTAGGTATTGTTGGAGCAACTGGATATGGTGGACTAGAGCTTATTCGATTTTTACATAACCATCCGGCTGTGGATCAGATTGATTTATTTACCTCATCAGAAGAGGGTGTACTTTTTTCTTCAAAATTTGGTCATCTTATTACGATAGTAGATACGCCATTACAAAAAATAGAGTATGACACTTTAGAAAAATTTGATGTTTTGTTTACGAGTACACCATCTGGCGTGACTAGTGAGCTTTTACCGCCATTGATTGGAAAAGGACCAAGATTAATCGATTTATCTGGTGATTATCGCTTAAAAAATCTCGCAAGCTATGAAGCATGGTATGGCAAAAAAGCGGCACCATCCCATAGTGTGCAACAGAGTGTGTATGGCTTAACGGAATGGAATACAGAACTTATCCAGCAAGCAACACTTATTGCTAATCCAGGCTGTTACCCAACAGCGGTTTTGTTATCCTTATTGCCACTTGTAAAGGAGCGGTTGATTGATCCGAGCTTTTTAGTGATTGATGCTAAGAGCGGTATTTCGGGAGCTGGCAATAAGCCATCACAAACGACCCACTTTAGTGAGGCGAATGAGAGCTTTTTAATCTATAAAGTAAATACACATCAGCATATACCAGAAATCGAACAGGCACTTTCCATGTTTGCTCATGTAGATACAACGATTACTTTTAATACGCATTTGGTGCCAATGACACGGGGGATTTTGGCGACATCCTATGCACCTGTTATGCCTGGCATTACAGAGGCACAATTGATCACTTGTTTACAGACAACCTATGAAAAGCATCCATTTGTTCGAGTAGTTACGGATGCAAACGGTTTAGGGACAAATCGTGTGAAAGGATCAAACTATTGTGATATTTTGGTAAAAGTTGATTCCCGTACGAATCGTGCCACGATTGTCAGTGTAATTGACAATCTTGTCAAAGGGGCAGCAGGGCAAGCCATTCAAAATATGAATGTGCAATTTGATTTACCACAAACGACAGGGCTAGATGTTGTACCGTTCTTTATTTAACAGCATGCAGGGAACTGTATGCTTGTCTTATTTTATCCATCAAAGGAGGAATTTCGAATGACAGTCACTACGTTAACAACTGTAATGAAGAAATTATCAAGTAAAAATATCGTTTCACCAAAAGGCTTTAAAGCGGCAGGATTACATTGCGGTTTAAAGCATAAGAAAAAAGACTTAGCACTTTTAGTAAGCGAAGTACCCGCAAGTGTAGCTGGTGTTTTTACAACAAACGCTGTCCAAGCAGCACCATTAAAAGTCACGAAAGAAGTTGTCTATACAACAAAGAAAATGCAAGCAATCGTTGTGAATTCTGGCAATGCGAATGCCTGCACTGGTAAACAAGGGGTTAAGGATGCCCAAACGATGCAGGCGTTAGCTGCTGAAAAGCTAGGAATTGCACCGAATTTGATAGGTGTTTGTTCAACGGGTGTTATTGGCGAAATAATGAAATTGGAGCCAGTTGCTAATGGTATTCAACAGCTAGAGCCAAAGGATAATTTAGAAAGTGCCATTGACTTTGCACAAGCTATTTTGACGACAGATACGGTTATGAAAAACACAAGCTATAGTACAACGGTGGATGGCAAGGAAGTCATTATCGCTGGTGTTGCAAAAGGTTCAGGCATGATCGAACCGAATATGGCAACAATGCTTGGTTTTATTACAACTGATGCCAACATTGAATCTGATGTGTTACAAGCGGCTTTTTCAGCTATTACAAATTTGACATTTAACGCTATTACAGTGGATGGGGATACATCCACTAATGACACAGTGGTTGTATTGGCAAACGGTTTAGCGGGAAATGATACTCTAACGCCTGAGCATCCAGACTGGCAAAATTTTTATTACACGTTGCAAACAGTGGCGGAAGATTTAGCAAAAATGATTGCCAAAGATGGAGAAGGGGCAACAAAGCTCATAGAAGTGGAAGTTGTTGGGGCAATTTCAGATGAAGAGGCACGAAAAATTGCTAAAACTGTCGTGGGTTCACCACTTGTGAAGACGGCCGTTTTTGGCTGTGATGCTAACTGGGGGCGTATTATTGCTGCGGTAGGGTATAGTGGAGCAACTATAGATCCAGATAAAATTACTATTCAAATTGGTGGTGCCACAATGGTTGAAAACGGTGAGCCAATTGCTTTCTCTGAAGATGCGTTAATTCAAATATTAAAAATGCATGAAGTAAAAATCTATGTGTCTCTTGGTCTGGGTGAAGGCAAGGGGCATGCTTGGGGATGTGACTTAACATATGACTACGTCCAAATCAATGCCTCATACCGCTCGTAAACGTATGGTGATTAAGCTTGGAGGCAGTACACTGGAAGGGTTAAATGAAGCTTTCTTTGATAATTTTAAAAGGTTACAAGAAAGTGGGGTAGAACTGATTATCACCCATGGTGGTGGCCCAGCCATTAATTGCGAACTGGCTGCTCGAGGTATACAATCACATACATTAAATGGCATACGTGTTACGAATGAGGCGGCTATGAAAGTTGTCCAATCGACTTTAATCGGTCAAGTGAATCCTGCGCTAGTTCATGAATTAACACATGCAGGTATAGCTGCTCTTGGGCTAAATGGCTTTGATGGTCAATTGATGGTCACAGACTTTTTAGATCGAGCTATTTATGGCTATGTTGGAGCTATCAAAACCATCAATACGTCATTATTGGAAATGTTAATGAGTGGGGGGATTGTTCCAGTTATTGCTTGTGTAGGTGCTAACGAAGCAGGTCAGGCTCTCAATATAAATGGTGATACAGTGGCAAGTGAAATTGCGCTAGCGATAGGGGCAGATAGCTTATTACTCGTAACGGATGTGAGTGGTATTCGTATTCAGGATGAATATCAATCAATAGCTACACCTGCTCTCATCGATCAGTGGACAGAGCAGGGGCATATATACGGAGGAATGATTCCGAAAGTACAAGGGGCTATTGACGGTTTACGTGCAGGTATTCCTTCTGTGCAAATTGTGGGAGAAACATTAATAGGGACAACGATTATCGCTTCGAGTAAACTTCATTCGCCCTAGAGTTCTAATAAGATAATGTGATAAGTATAGTTGTTGAAAGAAGACTATTTCTAATGATAGTGGAGATGATAACATGAGTGCTTTATTTGGGAACTACGGTAAGCGCCGCGCACAAATTGTCAAAGGACATGGGACCGTTGTGGAAGATTCTACAGGGAAACAATATTTAGATTTTACTAGTGGAATTGCTGTAGTGAGCCTTGGTCATGCCCATCCAGCCATTGTGCAGGCACTGCAAGAGCAAAGTGAAAAGCTGTGGCATATATCAAACCTTTTTGATATACCGGGTCAGGAGAAGGTAGCACAAAAATTAATCGCCCATACGCACTTTGCTCATGCCTTTTTCTGTAATAGTGGAGCAGAGGCTAATGAGGCGGCTATTAAATTAGCGCGGAAGCATACAGGAAAACATCATATTATTACATTTGAAAAATCCTTTCATGGTCGTACCTTTGGCGCCATGTCTGCAACAGGTCAAGGCAAAGTACATAATGGCTTTGGACCACTCGTAGAAAAGTTTACGATTTTGCCATTCAATGACGTGGCCGCACTTGAAGCAACCATTGATGATTCGGTAGCAGCTATTATGCTGGAAATGATTCAGGGAGAGGGCGGTGTCAATAGCGTATCAGCAGAATTTGCAGCAGCTATTACAAAAGCTTGTGATGACAAAGGGATACTGCTAATTATTGATGAAGTACAAACAGGTATTGGACGAACGGGCACACGCTATGCCTTTGAACAAACGGTATTAAAACCACATATTATGACATTGGCAAAAGGATTAGGCGGTGGTTTCCCTGTTGGCGCCATGCTAGGAACTGCCGAGCTTCATGCGACATTTAGCCCTGGAACACATGGTACAACATTTGGTGGAAACCCTCTTGCAATGAATGTAGCACAAGCTGTTTTGAGCCATGTATTTGAGCCGGAATTTTTACAGCAGGTACGAGAAGTATCGGCTTATTTTGTGGCTCAGCTAAAAGCAAATTTACCTTCTAGCTATACCATTCAGGGACAGGGTCTGTTGTTAGGGATTGGTTGTGGTAATACAGAGGTAGCACCTTATATTGCAGCAGCAGAAGAGCGTGGTCTTTTATTAGTGGGGGCAGGACCAACTGTTATTCGCCTCTTGCCACCATTAACGGTCACAAAGGAAGAGATTGACAAAGCAGTGGCTATTTTAAAGATGATTTTACATTGAACGAATAGAGGATGGGTTATAATTAATTGTCCATGATAAAGGCTAGACATTTTCTTATATAAATAGATAACCCGAACTATTACGAAACACTAGATGAGCGTTTCGTTAAATAGTTTGGGTTTTTCATTGGATAAAATCCTCTTGTACCAGCCGTCTTGTGTTGTTAAAGAGTTATTGGAGCTGTTTTACTAAAGTGCTCACTAATTCGGGTAGCCACTTTTCAAGCTGACTAAATGTAAATCCTGCTTTCTCTGCTTTCTCATTCGACATATACCAGTCTGCAGGAACTCCGTAGGGTGACTGTGATTCCTCATTTCCGCCAATAAGTGAAATTTTTGCACGCTTACCACTTATCTCTTCAATCATAGCTATTAGATCCTTAAGTGATATAGTACCAGACGCAGTAGCGTTGTATGGACCTTCTATAGGAGTAACACCAGTAAAATATAAAAATGCAGCTGCTTCCTCATCTGTAATATAGCTCATTTTTGCATCTATGTTTGGTAGAGTGATCGGTTGATCCTGTAAAATACGTTCAACATGGAAATGTAAACGATGTGTATAGTCATGTTCCCCCATCACAATCGGAAAACGTACAGCGACAACTGGGAACGAAGCCTCTTTAAATAAGACAGCCTCTGCTTGTCGTTTGCCCTCGCCATAAGAAAATTCCTCTTGTTGACCCATGCGAATTTGATACTGGAATGGGTCAAAGTCTTCTTCCTTTTTCATCTTTCCATCTACTTCATAGGTTGAAAGAGTAGAGGTGAAAACCAGTTTTTTAGTTTTCCCCTTTAATAGCTCACAAATTGTTTGTGCCTCGTTGGGAGAATAGCAAATATTATCATAAACAATATCCCATGTAGTATTAGCTAGTGCCTGTGCTAAAGCGTCACGATCATTACGATTGGCCACTAATTGCTTAACATTTGTACCAAAGGGATTACCGCTTTGACCACGTGTTAAAATCGTTACATCATGTCCATTTTGAATACAAAGTTCCACCAGCTTTTTACCAAAAAAACGTGTGCCTCCTAAAACTAATATGTTCATATTTTTCCACCCCTTCAAAATAGTAGTCCTCTTTATAATGACAAAAAAACAGACTTACTACAATTCATAAGTAATGATGTAGTAAGTCTGTTTAGCTAGATTGTTTTATTCGATTGCTTTATGCTAAGCAACATAGATTAGCGTCTTGTTGTTGATGTGTCAGGAGGAGGGGTGTTGCCATTGTCTCCTCCATTTGAGCCATCTTCCGGGTTTTCAGTTCCATTGCCATTGCCATTGTTACCAGAGCCCTCGCCGTTATTAGAGCCGTTGCCGTTATTACCAGAGCCGTTACCATTATTAGAGCCATTCCCATTATTAGAACCATTACCGTTACTACCAGAGCCATTGCCATTTGTAGGTGGCGTTGTTGGTGGAATTGGTTCTTGCTCGTTTTCCTCTGGGTCAGGTTCATTTTCGCTACCACCAGTAGAAACAACATTAGACTGTGGTGATGTTAGACCTGTAATGTCTACAGCGACCACAACATATGCTTGTCCACTAGCAACAGAGATACTTTGTGTTGACTCTAGCACAGACGTTACAAGTGTGTTACCACCATTCGTAACGTTGTAGATACGATAACCAACAACATCATTTGATGACTCTGACCATGATAATGTCGAGCCATTTACTGTAGCTGTTACAGCTGCTGGTGGGCTATCGTCCGCTGGGAAATCAACTGCTGATACAGATGAATTCGACAATGTTGAATTCTTTGGTAATAGACTAGCTGGGTTACCACCAAGTCTTCCTAGCATTCGTTTGATAAATGCTTGATTAATGCCTGCACCACCTGATTTAACAAATTCTGCTGGTGTATTTGGCAGAGCATTATAGGTTTTTCCTTTAATCGTTACAACACTTGAAGATGCTAAGCTATCATCAGGCTGTGACGGTAAAAATACTTTCGCATTAAATAAATCTGAACGTACAAGACCTGCGTTTGCACAAGCGGCAGAAGGTGCCATACCTGAAATACCACAGAATGAAGCAGTCACAACATTTTTAGGCGCCTTAAAGCTTGTCGGCGGATCAATTAATTGAGGGTCTGCATCATAAACAGCATTCATTAAAGTGCCCCATAGCTTATTGACACGAACACTTGGCTGTAAATACGTATTGTTAAATGCATAAAGTGTACGAGGCTGATCGTACCCCATCCAAACACCAAGGGATACATTTGGATTATAGCCAACTAACCAAACATCTTTATACTCTTGAGAAGTCCCTGTTTTTGCAGCGAAATCAGAAGAGAATTTTAACGTATTTCGTGCCATTGTCCCTGTTCCCTTCGTTAGAACATCACGTAACATATCTGTCACGATATAAGATGTTTCGGGACTGAACACTTGGACAGGTTCCACTTCATGTTGATAAACAATATTTCCTTCTTGGTCTTCAATTCGATCAATCATATAAGCATCAATGAATTGTCCACCATTTGCAAAAGTTGCAAAGGCATTTGTGTTTTCTTCAACAGTAGTCCCTTCACTTAAAGCACCGATACCCGTTGCTAAGTTTGTAAAATCATCAGGATGTAATTTTGTGAATCCCATTTTTACTAATAAATCAGCAGGGCGTCTATTAATAATGTCATTATATAAACGGAGCGCTGAAATATTTTGAGAGTCTGCTAATGCCTCACGAGCTGGAATAAGACCTCGTTCATCACTCGTAATATAGTTACTTGGACTCCAGGAACCAATCGAGAATTTCACATCAACGAGTGGGCTACCTGCACCGATTACCCCATATTCTATAGCAGGAGCGTAAACAAGTAATGGTTTCATAGTAGAACCGTTAGAGCGAAAAGCCTGTGTAGCGTGGTTTACTTGTGTTGTTTTAAAGTCTCGACCACCGACAAAGCTTAAAATTTTCCCTGTAGTATTTTCTATTAAAATACTGCCCACTTGTACAGGCATCTCAATATCTATTTCTTCACCAGTGACAGGATCTTTTCCTTTACCAGTATACGTATGACCGTAATACTGGAAGTCCTTCGCGGCCTTTTGCATGGAATCATACATATCTTTATTAATGGTTGAGTAAATACGATAGCCCTTTGAACGAACATCACGATCTGCTAAAATTGTGTATTTATCCTTTAGTTTTTTTTCTGCTTTTAATCGTTCTGGGTCAACCCCATCTTCTTTTGCTAGTTTCTCTGCAATAATTTCTTTTGCACGAGCTTCAAGCTCATATGTTAGCCATGGGTAACGATCCTCCGCACGCATTTCTGGTCCGCGGAAATCTGCCGCTATATCATAATCTAAAGCTTCTTTGTATTGCGCGTCGTCAATATAACCAGCTTCTTTCATACGATATAGTACCGTTTTCATACGATCAATACCCGGCTTTAAAGCTTCTTCACTTTTCAGTTCACCTGTATTCGTAAAAGGTGTGTAGGCAAATGGTGCCTGTGGAATACCAGCTATGTAAGCAGCTTGTGGAAGAGATAATTCTTTAGCTTTCACACCAAAAATCCCTTCAGCGGCTGTTTCAACACCAGCGATATTTCGACCTGAAGAGTTACGACCGTACGGAATAATATTTAAGTAAGCCTCTAATATTTCTTCCTTCGTCATAAAATGTTCTAAACGCATTGCCAGTAAGATTTCCTTAGCTTTACGTTCATAGGATACTTCGTTTGTTAGTACTTGGTTTTTAATAAGCTGTTGAGTAAGGGTAGATCCACCTGTTTGCGTAGCAGAGTTAGTGACATCTTGTAATAAACCACGAACAACCGCCTTTGGTACTATGCCGTTATGATCGCGGAAATATTCGTCTTCTGTTGCTAGAACAGCATTCACAACATCTGGTGCTACATTGCTAAGTGATGTTTCACGGCGATCCAAATCTGTCCGTAACTTCCCAATATAAATATCGTTGGCAAAATAAATTTCACTGGTTTCTTCATAACTAAAAATTTGATTGCGCAACTCTTCTTTTGAGCGTAATGGCTCTTCTTTTACGAGAGAAGCGAAATACCCAGCTCCAACTGATCCGACAAATACAGTGCCTACCAATGCAAAGACTAAAAATAGTAAAAATAAGTTCCAGGTAACACTACCTGAAATACGTAATTTCTTCATCCATTTTTGTTCAAGTAATTCATCGATCTTCGCATTGATTTTTTCAATCCAATCTTTCAATGTATCGACCTCCTAAAATCTTGTCTATTATAGCACATAATGTTTTAGCTCGAACATAGTTATTGACTTTGAAATAGATTCGTATAGAATAATGTTTATAGTTTTCTAGTGATGAAGAGTTTGCAGTAGTATCTATATTCCCTGTTTAGAGAGCCAGTGGTTGGTGAAAACTGGTCATAGTGTAGAGACGAATTACGTGCTTGGAGCTTAGACGTGCGCGCCTGCGATAAAGGCGGTTGAATGAAGTGGAAGATGGATGACATCTTCAAGCCGGGTGGTACCGCGTTAGTTTGTAACTTAACGTCCCTGCATGCAATTATTTGCGTGTAGGGACTTTTTTATTTAAATAAGCCCATACACGTAACGCATTTCAACCATTTTTAGGAGGAATTAATATGACAAACGAATTATTACAAGATTTAGAATGGCGTGGTTTGCTATACCAACAAACAGATACAGAAGGCATGGCAAAATTATTAGATGAGCAATCAGTATCCTTGTACTGTGGAGTAGATCCAACAGCAGACTCCATGCATATAGGACATATTGTTCCATTGTTAACACTTCGTCGATTCCAAAAAGCTGGTCACCGTCCAATTTTACTTGTTGGTGGTGCAACAGGGATGATAGGTGACCCATCTGGTCGTTCAGAAGAGCGCCAATTACAAACAGTAGAGCAAATCGATAAAAATGTCCAAGGAATCCGTAGCCAATTAGAACGTATTTTTGATTTTGCAGAAGATGGCAACGGTGCACAGCTTGTGAACAACCGCGACTGGATTGGCAATATCAATACAATTGAATTTTTACGTGATTACGGTAAATTAATTAACGTAAACTACATGTTAGCAAAGGATACGATTGCTTCTCGTCTAGACACAGGAATCTCTTTTACAGAGTTTGCATACACGTTAATCCAAGGTATTGATTACAATCATTTATACAATCACTACAATTGTCGTATACAAGTAGGTGGCTCTGACCAATGGGGTAATATTACAACAGGCTTAGAAGTTATTCGTAAAACACATGAGGAAGAAACGAAAGCATTCGGGATTACGATTCCTTTAGTAACGAAAGCAGACGGCACAAAATTCGGTAAAACAGCAGGTGGTGCTGTATGGTTAGATAGTAAGAAAACATCTCCATATGAGTTCTACCAATTCTGGATCAATGCTGCTGATGCAGATGTGATCAAATACTTAAAAATCTTTACGTTCCTTTCTCGTGAAGAAATTGAAGCATTAGCAGTCTCTGTAGAAGAAGAACCACATTTACGTAAGGCTCAAAAAGCACTTGCAGAAGAAATGACTCGTTTAATTCATGGTCAAGAGGCATTAGAGCAAGCCATTCGTATTACAGCAGCTTTATTCTCAGGGGATTTAAAAGCACTTTCAGCTGAAGAAATGAAGGATGCATTTAAAGATGTTCCTTCTATTGAAATGGCTAAAGAGGACAAAAATATTGTAGACCTTCTTGTGGAAGCGGGGATCTCATCCTCAAAACGTCAAGCCCGTGAGGACGTATCGAATGGTGCGATTAGTGTAAATGGTGAGAAGGTGACGGACTTAGAATATGTATTCGATGCCAAGGACCGTTTAGAGGATGCATTCAGCATTGTGCGTCGTGGGAAGAAAAAATATCATATGGTGAAGTTCGTTTAATTTCTATAAATGAAAAAGCAACATCCTCTTGTTCAGGGGGATATTGCTTTTTTTCATTTATAAGAAACTTGGAGGTTTTATCTGTTTATATTCTTTAGGATGCAATAGGTTCGCAAGCTTTATGGCACCTTCGATCAGCCGTGGAGAGGGGCGGCAATACAGCCATTCTTCCATTACGTGAAGCTGTTTCATTTGAACGGCATGTAGCTCTTTAGCATGTGGACGTTTTAATAAATTAGCAGGCTGTATACGCTCAAATGCTACACCTACCCAAGCCATCATAATGTAGTCGGGCTTTCGCTCAACGACATCTGCCCAATCCGTTTGAACACTGGCAAGATCTACATCTTGAAATAAATTAACCCCACCTGCAATAGCACTAATTTCCGTAAGCCAGTTTATTTTTCCTGGTGTAAAAATAGGATTGGGCCACCATTCCCAATAAAGAGTAGGTTTCTTTTGGATAGTCTGTGCAATGGAACGCATCTTTTCGATAGAATCCATGTATTGTTCGGCGATGGCCTGTGCATGTTTTTCCACATAACAAGCTCTTCCAAGTGTCAGAAGGTCCTGAGCAATCTCCTCTAGTGAGTTTGCATTAAAAATGATGTGGGGAATCTTTCTTTCTTTCAATGCTTCAATATTTCTTTCCATCCCAGGCACACTTAAGGAAGCTAGGACAAGGTCAGGCTGTAATGCCTCTAATGCATCCATATTAATGGATAAATCTGGTCCAAGCTGTGGTAAATCTTTAACCGTAGCTGGCCAATCAGAAAAATCATCGACACCAACGAGCTGGTCTGTCAGCCCTAAATAAGCGACTAATTCTGTATTGCTAGGACAAATTGAAATTAAACGCATATCGTTTTTCTCCTATTCTTTTTAAGAAAAGTATAGCGAGAGTTTCTAGTATAGACAATGTATGTATACTGAACCTATAAAAAAGTGGAGAAAACAAGCGTTTTCTCCATCTATTGTCATGGTAGGCTTATATGAATTCCTCGATTAAGAAAGGACAACCGCTTCGAGTGACTCCTCTTTTTTCGCAAGAGGCCCCATTGCATTAGTAATGATTTGTTTAATATCCTCTAGTGTTGCTTTACGAGGGTTAGTCTCAGCACAAACATCCAGCATTGCATTTTTCGCTAAGATTTCGATATCCTCATCTTTTGCACCCAATGCACGGAAGCCGCTAGGAATATTTAAATCTTGTGATAGCTTTTCAATAGCTGTAATAGCCTTTTCAGCGGCATCACGTTTACTTAATCCTTCCACATTCTCTCCTAATAATTCAGCGATACGAGCAAAGCGTTCTGTACGTGCTGTTACATTGTAGCGGCAAACATGTGGCAATAAAATAGCATTGCACACGCCATGTGGTAAATTATAGTAGCCACCTAATTGATGAGCAATCGCATGCACGTAGCCAAGCGATGCATTATTAAAGGCCATTCCTGCTAAAAATTGAGCATACACCATTTGCTCACGCGCTTCTAAATCAGCACCGTTCGCATAAGCACGCGGTAAAAATTCAGGAACGAGTTGAAGTACCTTTTCAGCACATGCATCTGTAATTGGCGTAGCATTAGTAGAAACAAAGGATTCAATCGCATGTGTTAATGCATCTACGCCAGTAGCCGCAGTTAGAGCCGGTGGTAAGCCAATCATAAGCTCGGGGTCATTAATGGATAATAACGGTGTTACATGTTTGTCAACAATGGCCATTTTCACTTTACGTGCTGTATCTGTAATAATTGTGAATCGAGTCATTTCACTTGCTGTCCCAGCAGTTGTATTAATCGCAATTAATGGCACCAATGGATTTTGTGATTTGTCAACGCCTTCATAGTCATGAATGCGTCCACCATTCGAAGCAATAAGTCCGATACCTTTTGCTGCATCGTGTGCGCTGCCTCCTCCAAGAGAAACAATGGAATCGCAGTTTTCAGCATGATATACTGCTACACCATCTTCAATATTCTGATCTGTTGGATTTGGTTCTGCTTTAGGGAAAATTGCTACATCGATTCCAGCAGCTGTAATGATGTTTGCAATTTGTTCTGAGAGACCTAATTTGTGTAATCCCTCATCTGTTACGATTAATGTCTTTTTCACTTCTAAATCGTTTAAGCGTTTACCAACTTCTTGAATTGCTCCAGGTCCAAATAAGTTTGTTTTCGGCATAACAAATTGCTTTAGAACGTCTGACATATTTCCAACCCCTTTTAAAAAATTATTATTGCTTGAATGATGGTGAACCACCTTTCGGAATTCATCGTATTCTATTTTTTGTAAAAGTTCAACTCGTATTTTTATTAAAATTGTTCATTTTATTCATGTTATTATTTCACAAAAAAGTTAAGGTGTTGAAAGGGTGTTTAGAAAGTAGTTTTGTATAAGAATATTGAATTTAATGTAGTTTGAAAAATATTTTACTATGAAAGTAAAATATATTTTTTAGAAAATGGTTCTATTTTTATGAGTAGTTGAATAGTAAATAACTGATATTTTGTTTTTATTATTAAGGTAGTGATTATGTTATTTTGAAACGGTGTAATTACTATTTTAAAGTACATAAGATTGTCATCATATGAGAGGGGAATAATTATTGTTCGTTATAATGAAATACGTCTGCGCTAAAAAATAGTGGCTTTATTTTGAAGAAATTTGTGGAAATAAAAGTTCTTGCATTAGATTAATTTTATAGTTAGAATGGTTAATAGTTAGATAATCTAATTAAAAGGTGATTCAATGACAAAGCTTAAGAAAACGTACACGAATGAAGATGATTTACCAGTGTTAGGGGTAGAGCCATATATTGAACTGATTCAGGCGTCCTCTTCAAGTGAGACAAATCAAGAAGATGCAAAATTGGGATTAATGTTGTTATGGTTAAGTGATCATGTTTTAGATGTAACAGACAATGAGTTAGCTCCTTTTGGAATTACAGAAAGTAAATTGGACTTATTATTATTGCTGACACTACATGAAGAGAGACGTGCGACTCCGTCTGCTTTAGCTAAACGATTGGGAATTACGAGGGCATCAGCAACATCAATGCTGGATTGGCTAGAAAAGAGAAATCTTGTTGTACGGAATCATAGTAAAGAAGATCGGAGGAAGATCTATGTAAGTTTAACTGATGAAGGGCGTACTTTTATCGCTGAGGTTTTACCGACTTATTGGTCGTCATGTGCTTCTAATTTAATCGATTTGGAACCTGATGAACGAAAAGTATTCGAGAAATTAGTGAGTAAATTATTAAAATCTATACAAAGAAAACTAAAGGTGGAACGTTAAACTGTAGCTATATTGATACAGTTTAATTTTTAGTTGTTTAATTAGATTATCTAACTATAAGCTAATCAAACTAAAAGGGTGATTTATTTAATGAACATTGTAATTTCAGGAAATCGCGCAAATTATACTTTAATGACAACTATTTTAGCCTGGACAGGTATGGTGGTGATGTCGAGCCTCTATTTAACAATACCTCTTATTAGTTTATTCAGTGATTATTTTCATATTTCATTGTCTAAAGCAGGTTTTACATCAAGTGTTTTTTCACTTGGATTTGCGCTAGGGTGTTTTTTCTATGGTGCAATATCAGAAAAATATGGACGTAAAAATGTCATCGTATTTGGGCTTTTTTCATTAAGTGTGATAACGTTACTTCTAGGTTTAGTTAATGATTTTTCTTTTATTCTTCTAATGAGAGGATTACAAGGGCTTGCGGCAGCTACATTTTCACCAGTAGCGCTTGCTTATACTCTTGAGGTTTTTCCAAATGATCGAAAAGTTGGGACAGTTGGTTTTATTAGTACGGGATTTCTTGTAGCGGGTATAGTTGGTCAGGTATTTAGTGGATATGTAAGTGAACATAGTCATTGGCACGTCATCTTTTATGTGCTTGCAGTAGTGTATGCTATGACTGCTTTGTTAGTCGTGTGGATCTTACCGAAGGGAATCGTTCACAATGAAACCAAAAATATATGGGCTCCCTTGAAGAGAATTGGTAGTATTTTCACCAATAGAAATTTGATATTTAGTTATATCATTGCATTTGTTTTATTAATGTCATTTGTCAGTATGTACATTATTTTGGGGGCATATTTAACGAGTGATTCCTTTGGTATGAAAAGTCAGAACCTCATTTACATTCGTGCCTTTGGGATAGTAGGAATGGTGATGTCACCATTTGCAGGTAAATTAGCGAAGCGTTTTAATGTACTATTTGTATTAAAATTGGCCTTATGTCTTTCGATTATCTCACTAACGGTGATGAGCTTTGTTTCAACAATAGCTGGTTTAACGATTATTAGTATTTTATTTGTCGGTGGGATTGCACTGGCGGTTCCTTCATTAGTAACACTTGTTAGTCAGTTAGGCTGGAATATGGGAGGGATTGCGGTCTCTATGTATACAGTCATTTTATTTGCTGGAACAAGTGTTGCACCATTCATATCTGTTTATTTGATACAATCTGGTAGCTTTGCTGTAGCCTTTCTTCTTCTAGCTATCACACTTAGTATCGGATTCGTTTCCGCACTAATGATTAAAAGCGGAAAAAACGTTGGTTCGAATTGATTATCATAGGAATTAGGATAAAATGGTGAAGACAATAAAAAGACCCTGAAACCTTGATATACAAGGGATTTCAGGGCTTTTATTGTCATTAACGAGAGTAGTACTCTACGATGAATGATTCGTTGATTTCAGCTGATAATTCAGAACGCTCAGGAAGGCGAGTGAATGTACCTTCTTTTTTGTCAGCGTCGAATGTTAAGTAGTCAGGTACGAAGTTGTTTACTTCGATAGCTTCTGCTACAACAGCAAGGTTTTGAGATTTTTCACGAAGAGAAATCGTTTGACCTGGTTTTACGCTGTATGATGGGATATCAACGCGTTTGCCATCTACTAAAATGTGACCATGGTTAACTAATTGACGAGAACCACGACGAGTACGAGCTAAACCTAAACGGTAAACTAAGTTGTCAAGGCGAGTTTCAAGAAGGATCATGAAGTTTTCACCGTGAACACCTTTCATTTTACCAGCGCGGTCAAATAGTGTACGGAATTGACGTTCGTTCATACCATACATATGACGAAGTTTTTGCTTCTCTTGAAGTTGTAAACCGTATTCTGATAATTTTTTACGTTGGTTTGGACCGTGTTGACCTGGTGCGTAAGGGCGTTTTTCGATTTCTTTACCTGTACCGCTTAGTGAGATACCAAGACGACGTGATAATTTCCAAGATGGACCTGT
Organism: Lysinibacillus sp. FSL W7-1291; assembly: GCF_038593415.1. NCBI lineage: Bacteria > Bacillati > Bacillota > Bacilli > Caryophanales > Bacillaceae > Lysinibacillus > Lysinibacillus sp. FSL W7-1291. The sequence goes on along the minus strand of NZ_CP151994.1, from coordinate 3,367,988 downwards.
ATAACGAGACATATTGTTGTCTCCTCCTTTAAATTTGGTTTTTTTGTTGTAAAACAAAAACCAGTAGTACCCATTCTTACACGCATTTTATTTTCATGTATTTTCGCCTATGCAGCCGTTAGGTTACACAATACACCATCTAATTTCCGTTGCTGAAGAATCTAAGTAGTTGTACATATGAAAATAGAGGAATAAAATACAGTTATAAGCTTATACCACTGCTGCGTTTATTTTACACAAACTCCATTGTAACTGCTCAGGGCAAGGACGTCAATTATTAACATATAAAATTTCATCATGAGTTTTCATAGTAGGAAATTCCTTAAGACCTATTTCAAATGATGTGAAAATAGTTAATGATACGCTGTGTAATGTAAAATGTAAAAGTAAGGGATAATTACATAGTCAAAATGACACAAATTATGTATAATATATTATAAGTTAATAGTAATTGATTTGGACGTTATATAGAAAAGGTGATTTCATGACAGACCATTTACAAACGCTAAAATATATAAAATCTGATGTTTTGAGCTTTTGGGTGAGTTCTAATGAAGAACAAGCTAGTTTTAATGGGTATTTTTATTCATTAAAACAGTGTCTAAAGAAGCACTTGAAAATTGATAATGCAGCTTTTCTCAGCTTTGAAGGTAATTCATTAATACCTATTGAGGAGATGGCTTCATTAACAATTGAAACAAAGCTAAATGCTGTGTCATGGCTGATGATCGAAGCTAGTTTTTATCAACAAAAAGTAGTGAAAATTCCTTATATAATAAAAGCAAGACAGGCCTATTCAATGATGACAGATATGGTGCTTTTCCAAGCAGAGGGCAAACATCCCATTGGTGTATTACTTGTGGAGGCATCAGAGTCTTGGAATGACTTTATGACCTCGGATTATGGTGAAGAGTGTATAGAAATACTTTCGAAGGTTCTTCAAATGATGAGGGACAATTTAGATGTCAAAATAAACGAAGATCAATATAGAAAACTCTATAATATGACTGATTTATTTCATTCAACAATGGATATTGATTTAATTTTAGAAAATGTATTGAAAAATATAAGGGATAATTTCCCAGAGTTTAATGTAGAGCTTATATTATCGAATGATCAAGATCGACATACGACCATCGATATTAAGCTTTTTGATTATTTATCAGAAAGACCTGCTACAATTGAGGCTTTTGTATCAGGAGAGTTAACAACAGAACTAGCGAGTGATTTAAATTGTCGATTGTTAAATGCGCCGATAAAGGGCAGGCAAGCTATCTATGGCATCTTGCAAGTAAGTGCACCAACGACTTATCTTTTTTCAACGACTGAAAAAGACTTCGTACGAATGCTTGCACAAGCGTCAGGAAATGCACTTGAAAATGCAAAATTATATCATCAATCGCATCGTCTTGTAAGCGATTTACAACTCATCAATGAAACATCACATCGTTTAAATATGCGGATTGACATTCATGAAATGTTACTTTTCCTACAAAAGCAGTTACTGAAATCTTTTCAACCAATGGAAGTTTGTTTCGCATTTAAAAAAAATGATACGTTTGAAGTGACGGGCGCAAGTACATCTTTGTTCAATGCAGAAGAGGGGCAGACCTATATAAAACATGTTGAGCAGCATTTTGCTCAAACGAATGATCCACTGTTTATTGCCGATTTCAGTCGTTTAACAGCGAATCAAATTGAGTACCGTTCCATTATGGCGATCCCTATATTAATGGAAGAAAAGATCAATGGTTTTAGTATTGTCTTACATAAAGAGCCATATTTCTTTTCGTTCGATAGTTTTAAATTAATGCAATCGTTAATTCATCACTCCTCTTTAGCCATTGCAAATTCAATTTTACGAACACAACTTCAGGAAATGGTCGATTTGGATCATTTAACAAAACTATATGCACGCAGTTATCTCGATCAATTTGTAGAAAAGTCGCTTGAATACGACCAATCTGGGATGTTCTTGTTAATTGATATTGATAATTTTAAGCGCATCAATGATACGTACGGTCACCAAGTAGGGGATAAAATTCTTGTGCAAATTGCACTCCAATTGAAAGAGACGATTGGTAGTCGTGGGATTTGTGCAAGATGGGGCGGAGAAGAGATGTCTGTTTATGTACCAAACATTAAGGAGCAGGAAGCATTAGAATTAGCATCCGCCATTGTGGAGGTTATTCCGAGTACTACAGATCCACAAGTAACTATTTCTGCGGGCCTCATAACATGGGATGAACGAGACCGACCAGCATTCCAATCTGTTTTTTTACATGCTGATACAGCCTTATATGAAGCGAAAAATAGTGGGAAAAATCGTTTTTGTATTCATGACGGCTCTTATCAAACTAATGTATAGGCGAATAAGTCGAAATGTCTATGGTTGTACAAATAATTTGCCCTGAAATGACAATATAAAACATTTCAGGGCAATTTTTTAATATTTTATAAATGAAGAAGTAATGTTTGGACAAATTGTTCTAAGCCATTGCGGTCTTCCTCTGAAAAACGGCTCACAATGGGGCTATCAATGTCAAGGACACCAATGATCTTGCCTTGTTTTATCAATGGAATCACAATTTCGGACTGTGAAGCAGCATCACAGGCAATATGTCCTGGAAATTCGTGCACATCTTTGACAACAATCGTTTCTTTCGTTGCCACGGATGTTCCACAAACGCCACGACCAATGGGGATTCTCACGCAGGCTGGAAGACCTTGAAATGGTCCGAGTACAAGCTCATTTTCTTGTAGGATATAAAAGCCAACCCAGTTAATGTCAGTTAAAAACTGATTTAAAAGTGCTGAGGCATTACTTAAATTGGCGATCAAATCTGTTTCGCCAGTCAGTAGTGCATCTAATTGTTTGGATAATGTCAGATATTGGCCAGCAATTGATCCTTCGTAATTAATTTTTGTAAACATATAAGCACCTCGTTTAAAAATTATTTATATTGGTAATATAACATTATGATGTTGATGTAAGTCCGTTGCGCTATGTGCATCCGAACCAAATACATATGGCAGTTCAATAGCTTGACTATACTTGATAAAAGTAAATGGAGGGTAAGGCTCCTGACAATATTGTTTGCTTAAACCAGCACTATTTATATCTAGCTCATAGCCTCCACATTTCATGCTGTCTAATACTTCTTTGATGCGTGGGGCATCATTGATTTTTTCATTATGCACTAGCTGAAATTTATGAACAAGAGATGGATGCCCAATCCGCTTCGGCTTGTATGGACCAAGATCGGCCTTAATGGATTGTAGGACAGTATCATAATATAAATCATAAACCTGTTTAACAGAGCCAACTTTTTTTGAAAAATCAATAAAGCACTCAGGAGAAAAGTCGATACAGACAAAGGAATCTTGCCATTGTAAAAAATGGACAGACAAGATCGCATCATCTAAAAAATGTCCATATGTATCAAGGAATTGCCGAGTTTCTTGTTCAAAACCTTGGATATAGTCAACTTCTAACCCAATTCGGATGCGAATATCTTGTGCATACTGTTTTTGTAGGTGTTGCAATTCCTCAAAGTAGGGCATGAGATCATGTGGATTCATTCCGCTATCTTTTTGCGGGGTAGGATCGACAAAATTTTTTGGTAATGGGGCATGTTCAGTAAAGGTGATATCAGTGAAATGGTGAGAAATTGCTTTTTCAATATATTGCACGAAAGAATCTGAACTGCCATGTGGACAAAAAGGACTATGTATATGCCCATCACGTTTCATAATTTACCACTCCTTTAGCTCTATAGATGCGCTATTTAAGTATTTCACAATAGCGAAAATACAGTTTTCTGAAAAACACTTAAATTTTAGTACAAAAGGCGAAAACATAGTATATAATAAAGACAACTAGCCAATTCGTTTATTGTAGAATAGGAGGCTTACGATGGAGTATATCATCATTCCGATTATCCTACTATTAATTTTAGCCATAGTAGGATTTATGATGCGAAGAAAACATGTTGCAATCATTGCAAAACTTGAAAATGAAAAATTACAAATTCAACATAATCCTATAAATGAAGAAATTTCAAAAGTAAAATCTTTAAACATGAACGGTGAAACGGAAGAAATGTTTGAACGATGGCGCAATACTTGGGATGAGGTCATCGATGTACATATGACTAAAATTGATTCATTGCTATTTGATGCTGAGGATCAAATTAATCGACTTCGTTTTAAAAAAGCGACGTTTATAGAACGTGAAATTGAAGATTATATTGAGAAATGCGAACAAGATAAAGATAAAATTTTAGAAGAACTGAATGAATTAATTGGCAGCGAAGAAAAAAATCGAATTGAAATTGAACAATTAAAGGAATATTATCGCTCTGCAAGAAAGACTTTGCTTGCTCACCAACATTCATTTGGTGTAGCGTTACCTGCACTTGAGAAAAAGCTAGAAACATTTGTACAAAAGTTTGAAGAGTTTGATGTATTGACAAATGATGGGAATTATTTGCAAGCACGCGAAATTGTCATTAGTTTAAATCAAGAATCACAGCAGACCTTTGAATTTATTAATGATGTCCCAACTATTTTAACGGAATTACAAGTGAAGCTACCAGGAGCGGTTCAGGAATTGCGGAATGGTCAACGTGAAATGGAAGATCAATCTTACTATTTACAGCATTTAGAATTGACTGAGGCATTAAATAAGTATGAAAAAGAGTTTGATGAATTAAAAAAAGACTTAGCAGCGCTTAATTTAACAGTAGTTAAACCTCGTGTGACAGAAATAAATGAAGAAATCGATCATTTTTATGATTTACTTGAAAAAGAGGTTATTGCTAAAAATTACGTTGATCAAAATTGTGAGCGTCTATTAAGCTCCATCACTAATGTTATTTCTTCAACAAAATTAGTGAATGATGAAGCGACCTATGTGCAGCAAAGTTATCATTTGAACGAAAAGGATGCAGAAATTCCGAAAGCTGCATTAAAGCAATTGGAAGCATTACAACGTCGCTACGACTTATTAGCTATGCGTGTGAGAGAAGAAAAATCGGCTTATTCTAGTTTACAGGAAGAATTAATCGAAATTAGTGAAGAGCTTGAACGAATTCATGAGGAGCAAGGACATTTATCAAATACAATGAAGAAGCTTCGAATTGATGAAAATAAAGCCCGCGCTCAAGTTGAAAATTTAAAGAAAATATTACAAGATACAGATCGCTTATTGAACAAGGCCAATATCCCAGGAATCCCTGAGGAAATGGATGCACGTCTTGATGAGGCTGCAGAGCACATCTACATTGTTATGCAAAGCCTGCAAGAAGTACCATTAAATATGGGGACTGTTCATAATAATTTAAATGCTGCCACACTGTGCGTAGAGGATGTAAAAGTCAAAGCACATGAGTTAATAGAAAATGTTATGCTTATTGAACGTATTATTCAGTATGGAAATCGTCATCGTGCTTCGAATCCAACATTGAATGCGCGTTTAAAAGAAGCTGAAGAGGCATTCCATCAATTCCGTTATGCGAAAGCATTAGAAGAAGCAGGAACAGCTGTTGAAGAGATGGAGCCAGGTGCTTTAAAACGTATTCAAGAAATGGTTGCAGAAGAGTCTATGTCAAATTAATTCAAATAACTGTTAGCTGTCTAAAAAGTATAGCGATTACTTTTTAGACAGCTTTCTTTATTAAATAGAGGGAAAGGTGTGATACGGTTGAAGCTGTCGCTACGAGAAATGAATGAGAAGTATGCGAGTGAAATTTTACAATGGCATTATGCAGCACCATACGATTTTTATAATAATGATTTATCAGATGAAACCTTACAAGAAATGCTCGAAAATCCCTACTATGCTATCTTTAATGAGCGGGAGGAGTTAATCGGCTATTATTGCACAGGAACAGCCGCACAAGTACCGAAAGGACATGACATTGGGGCATATGCAGAATGCTATGTAGATATCGGCATCGGTATGAAGCCCAATCTAACTGGTCAAGGCTTAGGGACGGCATTTTTTTCGTTTATTGTCAAAACAATTCAACAAGAGCATCAACTACCGCTTCGTTTAACTGTGGCCCGATTTAATAAGAGAGCCATTTGTCTTTATGAAAAATTCGGCTTTGTCAAAGATAGTGAATTTAGTACACCAACAGTCTTTATTACAATGTTGAAAAAAGTGTAATATGCTATTTAAAATTTGAAGAATCGTGAAAGTTAGTGGTCAATCGCCAAAGATTGCGTTATGATAAATACCGTTAAATCAACGTTTTGAAAGTGTGTGAAAAGTGATGGTTAAGACAATTTATTTAGATAATAGTGCAACAACAAAACCTTTAACAGAGGTTATGCAGACATTTATGGTAGTGAATGAGCAGTATTATGCCAATCCTGCATCCATCCATGCCATGGGAGTTGAAGCAAATGATTTATTAATGCGTGCACGTGAGCAAGTAGCAGATATTTTGCAGACAGAGGCAAAAAATGTGCTATTTACTTCAGGTGGGACCGAGTCAAATAATGCAGCTATTTTTGGTATAGCACGTAGTAATACACATATAGGAAAGCATATTTTAACGACTGAAATAGAACATCCATCGGTTTTAGAAACAGTTAAACAGCTTACAAAAGAGGGCTATGAGGTTGACTATCTTCGAGTTGATCAACATGGAGTCATTTCTTTAGAGGAGCTGCGTGCTAAAATACGTAAAGATACAATTTTAGTCAGCATTATGCATGTGAATAATGAAATGGGTGCTATCCAGCCTATTAAGGAAGCAGCAGCAATGATTCATGAAATGAGTAGAGCAGCTCTTCATGTTGATGCTGTTCAAAGCTTTGGGAAATTAGCTGTGTCCTTTAATGGAGAAGAAGGTCCAGACAGTATTGCTATTTCAGGTCATAAAATTCATGGCTTTAAAGGCTCAGGTGTATTAGCCTTTCGTAAAAGCATGAGATGGCAGCCTTATGCACTTGGTGGAGGTCAGGAATTTGGTTTGCGAAGTGGTACTGTAGCGGTACCGCAAGCAGCTGCATTAGCAAAAGCGGCTCGATTAGCAGTAGAAACATTGAATGACCGTGCAATGAAATACCGTCAATGGCAAGATGAAATTCGTACGCAACTAAAAGGATACGGAGAGGCAGTGCATATTTTATCGACTCCACAAGGAGCTGCACATATTTTATCGTTCAGTGTTCGTGATTTAAAAGGGGAAGTCATTATTAATGCTATGCAAAAACGTGGCATCATTGTGTCAACATCAAGTGCTTGTTCATCGAAGCAAACGAAAACAAGCCATGTTGTCGAGGCTCTGCACCTCGATGAGCATTATAAAAAAGGTGTAATTCGTATGAGCTTTGGTGCGCATAACACAGCACAAGATATAGAAAAGTTTAAACAAGTACTAGCAGAAGTCATGCTGGAACTCAAAGGAGAAATTAAGTAATGATTTGGAAAGAAATTTTAATTCGATATGGTGAGCTTTCTACAAAAGGTCGCAACAAAATGGATTTTATCCGTCGCTTACGTGAAAATATTCGTCATGCTTTTGCCGATCTAGGACAGCTGCATATTCGTACAGAGCGTGATCGTATGTTTATTGCTATAGAAAACGAAACACAAATGCAGGCACTTGTAACAGGCTTACCTAAAATTTTTGGTATTCAATCTTTTAGCCCTGTGGCTGCATGTGAAAAAGATATAGAAAGTATGAAGAAACTTGCCATCACTATAATGGAGACATTTAAAGATGAGCAGCATACATTTAAAGTAGAAGTGAAACGTACCGATAAAACATTTCCTTTAGAATCTCATGCCATCCAACGTGAGATTGGTTGCTATGTTTTACCGCAATTTCAAAATTTATCAGTCAAAGTGAAGCAGCCTGATATTGAACTACGTGTAGAAGTTCGTCATGATGCAACATATATGATGGCACAAGTTATTCCTGGCGCAGGTGGAATGCCTGTAGGGTCTAATGGAAAATCTTTATTAATGTTATCTGGTGGTATTGATAGCCCTGTTGCAGGTTATTTAATGATGAAGCGAGGCGTGCGATTAGAAGCGATTCACTTCTTTAGTCCACCATATACAAGCGAAAATTCATTAGAAAAAGTAAAGGTACTTGCCAATGAACTAACGAAATTTGGTGCTAGTATTCGTTTACATGTCATTCCATTTACTGAAATACAAGTTCTTATTAAAGAGAAAGTGCCTTCTAATGTATCGATGACAACAACACGCCGTATGATGTTGAAAGTAGCTGATCAGGTGCGTGAGGAAATTGGGGCACTTGCCATTGTAACAGGTGAAAGTCTTGGGCAGGTAGCGAGTCAAACGCTTGAAAGTTTAACAGCGATTAATGCTGTAACGAATACACCTATTTTGCGTCCGTTAATTTCATCAGATAAACTCGAAATCATTGATATTGCAGAAAAAATCGGCACATACGAAACATCTATTCAGCCATTTGAAGATTGCTGTACGATTTTTACACCTACAAGTCCAAAAACAAAGCCGAAGCTTGAAAAGGTCGAGCATTATGAAAGCTTCTCTGATTTTGATGAGCTAATCGAGCGAGCAGTAAAAAATCGAGAGGTCTATATTTTCCCTAAGAAAGAAGAGCAACAACAAGATAAGTTTGCAGAACTATTATAAGGATTCAAAGCCGTCTCAAAGTCCATTTTGAGACGGCTTTTTTATATTACTGGCTAGATGCCATTAGAGGTACAATTTACCTTTAAAATTTTCGTATTAAAAATCGAATATCGCACATTCTATATTCACAAGGAGGTGAGACACATGACTTCAAACAACAACCGCAGTTCAAACAAGCTTGCAGTACCTGGTGTACAACAAGCACTAGATCAAATGAAATACGAAATTGCACAAGAATTTGGTGTTCAATTAGGAGCTGAAGCTTCAGCTCGTGCTAACGGTTCCGTTGGTGGTGAAATCACTAAACGTCTTGTACAAATGGCAGAATCTCAATTAAAAGGTATGCCAAACAACCAATAAATGCTGACTAAGCATTTATAAACTTAAAACCAGTGACCGTAAAAGGCACTGGTTTTAGTTTGTTTATAGATCATTTTTTTATGCGAGATAATGACGTAAATGTAGATACAGTGTGTGCAATGTCTTGACTTTCACAGATAGCAGAAATAACGGCAACACCATCAGCACCTGCTTGAAAAACAGAATGTGCATTTGTACAAGTAATCCCACCAATCGCTACAATCGGTAATTCAGGATAAAGATGATAAGCTTGCTGTAAAAAATTTGTACCGCATGGTGGTTGTGCATCACTTTTAGATGTTGTTGCAAAGATTGGACCAATTCCTACATAATCAGCATGATGGTCTATAGCTGTTTGTAATTCTTCCTGTGAATGTACAGAAACACCAAGTATCATGTTCCCGATTTTTTTACGTGCTATTTCAACATCTAAATCATCTTGTCCAATATGAACGCCATCGGCACCAATTCGCAAAGCGAGCTCTATATCATCGTTAACGATAAACGGTACATTATACTGCTGACAAAGTTTTTGACATTGGCGTGCAAATTGTTCATAGGCTAATCCAGTTAAGGCAAGAGACCCTTTCTCGCGAAATTGAAACATCGTAATGCCAGCTTGCAATGCCTTTTCGAGGAGATGGATGGGATTTTGTTGAAAAACATTGCCTGTCCCCATAATAAAATAAAGCTGTAAATCCTCACGTTTCATGAATAATTACCTCACAGGCTTCCTTATGCTGTTGATAAGCGAAATGATTTGTAGGTCCGTGCCCGTTGCCGATGGCTAAATCATGCATAATCGCTAATTGAATAAATTTTTTAGCTTCGATAATAGCCTCTTCCATCGCTAAACCTCGTCCAAGAAAAGCAGTGAGTGCTGCTGAAAATGTACAGCCAGTACCATGTGTATTTTTGGTTTGGATTCGTGGAGACTGCATCGAAAAAGATTGTCCATTTTTGAAAAATACATAATCAATGGCATAAAGTGGTTCTGCTAAATGCCCACCCTTTACAATGACGCATTGTACACCTAGCTGTAAAAAGCTTTGAGCCACTTGTTTCATATCCTCAAAATGGCGAATGGTTCTCCCCGTGAGAGCCTCTGCTTCGGGTATATTTGGCGTAACAATCGTAGCTAGTGGTAGTAAAGATGAGCGTAACGCCTCAATAGCTTCTTGCTGTAATAAGCTTTCTCCACCTTTTGCAATCATCACGGGATCCACAATTAGTGGTATGTTTAATTCACCGATCATGCGTGCGATGGCTTGGATAATACCAGAGGAATAAAGCATGCCTGTTTTCATTGCAGCAATCGGAAAATCTTCGACTAACGCTTGAAATTGTTTTTCCACAAACGAAATGTCAATGGGGAAAACACCTGTCACGCCTGTTGTATTTTGTGCAGTTAAAGCTGTAATAACGGAAGTGCCGAACACCTCTAATTCCTGAAATGTTTTTAAATCAGCCTGTATACCAGCACCGCCACCACTATCTGATCCAGCAATCGTCGTTACAATATGCATGATGCTTCACCATCCTTTGATAAACGATGTATAGCATTAAGCAAAGCTATTTGAAAATCACCGATATCTGCAGTGAATGCAGAAGCTAGTACTGCTGCCTTTTTATAGTAAGTGAGTGTTTCTGCTAATTGGTTGTATGGCTTGTTACCTGCGACATAGGCAGCACCACAAAGCGCACTAAGTAAACAGCCAGTACCAGTGACCTCTGTCATTTGTGGGTGGCCACCAGCTATCCACTGGCTATGCTCACCATTTGTTATAAGATCACGTTCACCTGTTACAATAACGATACAATTATATCGTTGTGCCACTAGTAATGCTTCCGTCTCCAGTGACATGGAGCCATGACCACTATCTACACCTTTCTGTTGCCAATCTACATTGGCTATAGCCGCAAGCTCACCGATATTACAGCGAATTACGGCAAATTGTATGTTTTCAAGTAAGTATTGAACGGTTTCCTTGCGATAAGTTGTAGCCCCTGCCCCAACTGGATCTAATATAACTGGAATGCCAAGTGCATTAGCTTTTTTTCCTGCTAACAGCATGGCGTTTTTGGTGCGAGTATTGAGTGTCCCGATATTAATTAATAATGCTTGTGCCATTGCTACCATTTCCTCAACCTCTTGGCTATCGTCAGCCATAACGGGCGAAGCACCTAATGCTAATAAACCATTTGCTTGGAAATTTGCCACCACATAGTTTGTGATGCAATGAATAAGTGGTTGCTGTTGACGAATTGTTTGAAATATCATTTTAATTTTAGTCCTCCTTTGTGGATGGACGTAAGCATGCAAAAAGGCTCTTTTTATGTGAAAATACACGAAAAAGAGCCTTTCATCTGAAAAAATCGATGTCTGTTGCTCCCTACGTCAGTATTAACTAACAGGTTCAAAGGGTCAGGTTTTACCTTCTCAACTCTTTCGAGTCCCCCTGCAATTTTGCTTTTAGTTGACCAAAATGTACCATACTTTTCATTTGTGTTCAATAGCTAGTTTTCCTATCGACAAAACGTGACTGATGCCATATAGCTAGGTATGATAGTTGTCATGACTTTACCTAAATTAAGCGCAAACCATTGAAAATACTGAAAAAGGAGTTTTATAATGTGTCATAGCAAAAGGGGGCATCTGCCATGAAAAGACAAGATTTAGTTGCACCAGAATGGTATAACATAACAGAGGAAATTGAAAAATATGCTCAGGATGCAACGAAAAATGCTTTAATTATTTATGAAGAAAATCAAGCTGTACAATTTATTACATATGCACATTTGATGGAAAAAGCGAATCAAGCAGCACATGTTTTCACCTTACAAGGTTTAACGAAGGGTGATGTGATTTTAGTGATGGTACCACGCTCAGTGGAAGCATATATTGTTTATATTGCAGCATTAAAAGCAGGTTTAACCATCATTCCAAGCTCAGAAATGTTAAGAACAAAAGATATTGAGTATCGCATTCATCACGCCAATGCTAAAGGGGTTGTTGCCTATGAGCCCTATATTGAACAATTTGATGAAGTTGGAAATTTACAGGGCATACAGCAATTTGTCATAGGGAAAGCACATGAGCCTTGGCAGCCTTTACTAGAAAAAATGCACCATCAACCTACAACTTACATAAATCCGACCCCGACAAAAAGTACTGATAATGCATTTTTAGCCTATACAAGCGGCACAACAGGTAACCCAAAGGCAGCGGTACATACACACAGCTGGGGCTATGCTCATTTACGAACAACAGCACCACATTGGTTAGGTGTACAAGAAAATGATATTGTTTGGGCAACAGCAGCACCTGGATGGCAAAAATGGATATGGAGTCCCTTTCTCGCTACATTAGGCAGTGGTGCTACTGCATTTGTTTACAAAGGTAAATTTGATGCTGCTTCCTATTTGGCAATGCTTGAAAAATTCAAAATCAATGTATTATGCTGTACACCAACTGAATATCGTTTTATGGCATCACTTGAAAATTTACACGCATATGATTTACATGCAATTCGCCAAGCTGTATCAGCAGGTGAACCGTTAAATAGTGAGGTTATCAACGTATTTTCAGAAACATTCCATTTACAAGTGCGAGATGGCTATGGTCAAACGGAAAATACATTACTTGTTGGTACAATGGTAGGGATGGAGGCGCGAGTTGGCTCAATGGGAAAACCTACTCCTGGCAACACCGTTAATATTATTAACGATTTCGGCAATCCTGTTGCAGTGGGAGAGGTGGGTGATATTGCTGTTCATCGTGAAACACCAGCTCTCTTTAAAAAATATTTAAATGATCCTGAACGTACAAATTTACAATTCCGTGGTGATTGGTATATAACAGGAGATCGTGCCTACAAAGATGAAGATGGCTACTTTTGGTTTGAGGGTCGAGGAGATGATGTCATTATCTCCTCGGGTTATACAATTGGTCCCTTTGAAGTAGAGGATGCTTTGATGAAGCATCCAACTGTGAAAGAAGCTGCTGTCATTGCCAGTCCAGATAAAGTTCGAGGAAATATTGTAAAGGCATTTATTGTTCTTCGTAATGGTGAAATTGGTGATGAAACACTTATTCAAACACTTCAAAGTCATGTGAAATCATTGACTGCCCCATATAAATATCCACGTGCTATTGAATTTGTCGAAGAGCTACCCAAAACATCCTCTGGAAAAATTCGACGAGTTGAATTACGACAGCAAGAAACAAAGCAATGCCATTCATCATCATTTCCTAGGAAATAATGTCGAAAATCAAAGTTCATGCAAAGGTATGGACTTTGATTTTTTTTATTTTTTTAGGTAAGGTAATATGAGGAAATAAATAGCAACAAGCTTTTTGCATATTATTGCAAAAAAATGAAACAAATAAGCAAGTCATTCGTATTACGTGTTGAGGAGGCGGAAAGACATGAATGTAAAAAGGTGGGTTGCTTTAGTAGTCGCAGGTGTTCTTTTACTATTTTCATTAGGAATTAACACCATTTTTGCCCTATTTAAAGCAGATTTCCTAGGTAATTTTGATAGTTTGATGGCTGGGAATAATTTAGATGTATATGAAAATGTCATTGAAGGGGACAATTTTGATAAGCGAATTGCTTATTTAAAGGTAGATGGAGCGATTCAAGATATCGGCTCAAGTACATTATGGCAACCAGTTGCCTATGATCATACATTTTTCTTAGAGCAATTGGATAATATTTTGTATGATGATTCGATACAGGGCGTTGTTTTAAGCGTCAATTCACCAGGTGGTGGTGTGAAAGAATCAGCAGAAATCTATAAAAAGCTGCTAAAAATTAAAGAAGAACGACAAATTCCAATTTATGTATCGATGGATTCGATGGCAGCATCAGGTGGTTATTATATTTCAGCACCTGCAGATAAAATCTTTGCCCATCGTGATACAATAACAGGCTCAATTGGCGTCATTATGCAATCCATTAACTACCAAGCATTGGCTGAAAAAGTAGGTGTTAAATTTGAAACGTTTAAATCAGGGGAGCATAAGGATATGCTAAGCCCAATGCGTGAAGTGACACCAGAAGAACGTGCAATGATGCAGGATATGATTAATGAAACGTATGAAGAATTTGTAGACATTGTAGAGCAGGGACGTAATATGTCTGAAGCAGAAGTGAAGAAGGTTGCAGATGGTCGTATTCTTGGTGGCACAAAAGCGCTTGAAGCAGGTTTAATCGATGAAATTGGTGATGAAGAAGCAGCCATCGCTGCTCTACGTGCAGATTATGGACTGGAAGATGCTGCTTTATTTGAGTATGCGTACGATATGGGAGGCTGGCAATCATACGTTGGGATGAAAATTGGCTCCATGTTTGGTCCATCTGCAGAAGAAAAAATGCTAATGAAAATTATGACCGACTACAGTGCACCGAAAATGATGTATTTATACGGGGAATACTAAGGAGGGAGTACAATGACAAACAATGAATTTGTTATGCAAGGTTCACCCTCTATGGAAAATGGCTTTCTTATGAACGCTCCAGATGAGTCAGTAAAGCATAAAAACTATGCTTTAAAAACGGCTGGTTTTTGGATTCGGTTTTGGGCATTTTTATTAGATGGATTCATTATTTCTGCTGTAGTTGGAATACTTATCAATCCTATCTTTTATCTAATGGATTGGTCCTTATCAGAATCTGTTTGGTATGCACCGATTTCAATCATCACAGCGATCCTCTATTATAGCTATTTTGTACTGATGACAAAGTTCTTTGGGCAAACACTTGGAAAAATGGTTTTTGGCTTACGTGTTATTTCATTAAAGCATGATAAGCTTACTTGGTCAGATGTGTTATTCCGTGATTGGATTGGCCGCATTATCAATAATATTTTTATGCCTCTGTATATTTTGGTAGTCATTTTACCAGAAAATCAAGGGTTACATGATTATTTTGCAGATACAGCAGTGGTGCACGAAAAAGTCTTTGTTGAAAAGGATCCAGCACCAGCCGCTTTGCCAAAACAGCAAGAGCAGATAGAAACGACTGTGCAAGAGGAAAAAATAGAACTAGCCAAGCTAGAGGAAAAAAATGAACAATAAACAAAAGGCTGTCTCCTAATTCGAGACAGTCTTTCCTATTTCTAAGCTAGTTCTTCTAAAGTAAGCTATCTTAGTTGCAATTAATTCCCTTCATTTAGTAATATTATGTACATATGAAATAAGGAGGCGTTTATATGGCACAAGTAACATTTAAAAATGGTCCAGTAACACTAGTAGGAAATGAAGTAAAGGTGGGCGATCAAGCTCCAGATTTTACGGTATTAGCGAATGACCTATCACCTGTAACATTAAATGATTCAGAAGGCAAAATTCGTCTATTCAGTGTTGTACCATCATTAGATACTGGTGTATGTGATGCACAAACACGCCGTTTTAATGAAGAAGCAGCTAACCTGGGTGACAATGTAGTTATTTATACAGTATCTGTCGATCTTCCATTCGCTCAAAAGCGTTGGTGTGGTGCAGCAGGTATTGATGCAGTGCAAACTGTATCAGATCACCGCGATCTTTCATTTGGTGAAGCGTATGGCGTGTACATTCAAGAATTACGTCTTCTGACACGTGCAGTATTCGTTGTGGATGCAAATAATAAAGTAACATATGTTGAATATGTACCTGAAGCTACAGATCATCCAAACTATGAAGCGGCCATTGCAGCTGTTAAAGCACTAGCATAATGAGCTGCTTTTAGGCTAAGATAATACTAGACAAAGGGGCTGTGACGAGAGTTTGTCACGGCTCTTTTCTGCGTGAAAGGAAGTTTAAATATGGAAAACATCGAGAAATTATTTGGTCTGCTAAATGAGCATGCTGAAAAGATCGAAAAAGAACAAGATTTAACATTGTTAGAAGGGTTGCTAGATGGTCTTGAGGCATGGCTTGATGGCGAAGTGAATTTTTCACAAAAGGATGCAACAAAAGAGGATATTCGCAAAGCTATTCAAATCGCTATTTTAAAAGGAATGCGCAAAGGGTCGCAGCCAAACCATCAAATGACACCTGATACGTTAGGGTTACTAGTTGGCTATTTTGTGGAGCAAATATTTGAAGAGCGCCTTGCAAACGAAAAAATGTCAATTATGGACCCAGCCGTAGGTACGGGGAATTTACTACTAACAGTCATGAATTTATTAGATGGAAAAGTGGAAGCGACAGGCGTAGAGGTTGACGAGCTATTAATTCGTCTTGCTGCTGCTACTGCTGATTTAACAGAACAGCCTATTTCCTTATACCGTCAAGATGCCTTAGAAGATTTATTGGTAAACCCAGTGGATGCCGTTGTTTGTGATTTACCTGTAGGCTATTATCCTAATGAAGAAGTAGCACTCGATTATGAATTATGCGCAGCAGAGGGGATGAGTTATGCTCATCATCTATTCATTGAGCAATCGATGAATTATACGAAGGATGGCGGCTATTTATTTTTCCTTGCGCCATCACATCTTTTTGACTCCGAGCAGTCTAAGCAACTACACAAGTACATTCAAAAGCATGCTTGGATTCAAGCCATTATTCAATTACCTGAGGCTATGTTTGCCAATAAGGCATTAGAAAAAAGTATTGTGATTTTGCAAAAGCAAGCAAAGGAATTGAAAGCACCTAAAGAGGTACTATTAGCAAAAGTACCGAATATGCAGAATAAGCAAGCTCTTGCGCTGTTCTTTGAAAAAGTGAAGATGTGGAAAGAGGGCAAATAATTGCTCTGGAAGCCGACATAAGTAAAAAGATGATGTTACTACTAGCAGAAAAAGACCTTTTGGTAAGGTGAGGGTGATTTCTGTTGGACCAGCGTCCTTTAGAATGAAAAGCCTTTTTCACCCTTCATAGAAATTCTAGTGATCGTTTTGTTTTTCAACACAATGTAAAAAGGTATCCTATGGAAGGATACCTTTTTATGTATTGCGAATTAGTTTTCTGGTGTACGGATAACAAGTACGTCACATTTAGCTGAACGTACAATTGCTTCAGATACTGAACCGATTAGGAAGCGTTCAACTGCATTTAGACCAGTTGCACCACAAATGATTAGATCTGCGTCTACGACTTTAGAAAGCTCTTTTGTAATGATATTTTTAGGAGAGCCGTACTCAATGATAAGATTAACGTTTGTTAAGCCTTCATCTTCAGCTTGTTTTTTGTAACCATTTAATAGCTCTTCAGAGAATGCTTGAGCACGTTCTGCAATGGAACGGTCATATGCTTCGATTGCAGCGAATGAACGTGTATCAATAACATTTACTAGATTTAAGACAGCACCTTCGTTTCGTTTTGCAACATCAATTGACTTACGAAATGCATATTCAGCTTCTTTTGAGCCGTCTACTGCAACAACAATGCTTTTATAATGATTAGCCATTTTGAAAAACCTCCCTGATTTGTATATGTTGATTATACCAAATGATTTTCTAAAGGAAATACTTTCCGAAAGAAAAATATGAAAAAGTGAAGACATTTCATTTCAAAATGTCAATTATATACACTTACTTAATTCCCACTATTTACAGCGTGTAAACGCCTTTTGATCGGTAGAACTTGTGGAAGTATTTACTTCGTTAGCAACTGTTATAGCCGTCTTTTTAGTTTTCAAATATAATAATTTATACCATTATTCATCGTTTAAATATTTAGTATTTTATAAATGTTAGAAATTTTATTTGTATTTGCTTTAGTTAAAGCTTTTTTTGCATTTGTTTGGTAATATGGAATGGCAAGGGGTGCATCAATTCTTAGTTACATAATAATGATGCTTATTTTTTATGCTATGGAAGGGGATAGGAAACAATGAAGATTGGTATTCCAAAGGAAATTAAAAACAATGAGAATCGTGTAGCCATGACACCAGCAGGAGTTGTAACTTTAACACACGCAGGTCATGAGGTATACATTGAAACTGGAGCAGGCTTAGGGTCAAGCTTTACGGATGCTGATTACATTGCAGCAGGAGCTCATATTGTTCAAACTGCTAAAGAAGCATGGTCACAAGAAATGATCATGAAGGTAAAAGAACCTGTAGCTTCTGAATATGATTATTTCTATGAAGGTCAAATTTTATTTACGTATTTACACTTAGCGCCAGAGGTTGAACTAACTCAGGCACTTTTAAATAAAAAGGTTGTAGGTATTGCCTACGAAACAGTGCAATTAGCAAACGGTTCATTACCATTGTTAACGCCTATGAGTGAAGTAGCTGGTAAAATGGCTACGCAAATCGGTGCACAGTTCTTAGAAAGAAACCATGCTGGTAAAGGTATTTTATTAGGTGGCGTTTCAGGTGTGCAGCGTGGCAAGGTGACAATAATCGGTGGTGGTATCGCAGGAACAAATGCTGCAAAAATCGCTGTTGGCATGGGTGCGGATGTGACAGTAATCGATTTAAGCCCAGAACGTTTACGTCAATTAGAAGATCTGTTTGGTCGTGATGTTCAAACATTAATTTCAAATCCTTATAATATTGCAGAATCAGTGAAAGATTCAGATTTAGTCATTGGTGCGGTGTTAATACCAGGCGCAAAAGCACCGAAACTTGTATCTGAAGAAATGATTCAGTCAATGCAAGCTGGCTCTGTTGTAGTCGATATTGCGATTGACCAAGGCGGTATTTTTGCTTCGTCTGATCGTGTGACAACTCATGATGACCCAACATACGTGAAACATGGCGTAGTACATTATGCAGTAGCAAATATGCCAGGAGCAGTACCGCGCACATCAACAATTGCTTTAACAAATAATACAATTCCATATGCACTTCAAATTGCAAACAAAGGCTATAAACAAGCTTGCCTAGATAATGCGGCACTGAAAAAAGGTGTGAATACATTAGATGGACAACTAGTCTATAAAGCAGTGGCAGATTCACAAGGTCTTCCATTTGTCGAAGTGGATGAGTTAATTCAATAAATCAAAAAAGGAAGCACTACACTAGTTGCTTCCTTTTTTTGTGTGTAATTATAGAACAATTAAATCTTTCGGGAATTTTGTTAATACTTCAACGCCATCTTTCGTTACAACTACATCATCCTCAATGCGTACGCCTGTCACATCTGATTTATAAATCCCTGGCTCAATTGTAAAGACCATGCCTTCTTCCATCGTCATTTCATTTGCACCTGTAACGGATGGGAATTCATGCACAGAAATTCCAAGGCCATGACCAAGACGGTGAGTGAAATATTCACCATAGCCAGCTTCTGTGATAGTATCACGTGCAATTTTATCTAAGTCCATCGCACGAATACCTGGTTTTACAGCTGCGACAGCATTTGTATTGGCAGCTAAAACAGCGTGATAAATTTCCTTCTGTGCTTCACTAGGCTCCCCAAAGGCAACAGTACGCGTAATATCTGAGCAATAGCCATCGTAAATAACCCCAAGGTCAAATAATACCATATCCCCTTTTTCAATTTTACGTGCACCTGGCTTGCCGTGAGGAGAGGCCGTTTTTGGACCACTTAATACCATTGTTTCAAAGGACATTTTGCAACCTTTATCTTGAATAGCACTTTCAATCGCTGTTAGAATTTCCATTTCTGTTTTCCCTTCAGCGATCTCCTTACAACCGATTTCAATTGCATAGTCTGCTAGCTCCGCAGCTTTACGTAATTTTTCTAATTCAGTCCCATCTTTGATGACGCGCATAGCATTAATCTTTTCATCAAGGCGAACAAAGTTAGCCTGTGGGAATGATTGCTGTAAAGCTTCTAAACGCTCGACGATTAGTTGCGCTTTTTCAATAGCAAACGTAGTCGGATTAACTTGGCGTGAAATGATTGCTTGCGCAAGAACGTCCATTGAGTTTTCAGTATCCTGATGGCCGATTACCTCATAAGACCAACCTGCTGCCTTCGCATCTGGAATCTCCATTTGTGGACAAATTAGAAAAGGCTCGGCATCTTTAAAAATCATGACTCCTAGTAATCTTTCATGTGGATCACTTTTAAAGCCTGAAACGTAAAAAACATTGTCAGGTGTTGTTACGAATGCTGCATCGATGTGATGTTGCTGTAAATAACTTTGGATTTCTTCGACCTTTGACATCAATATGTCCTCCTTTTAGTACATGGGAAATTTTACGTAAAAAAGCGTCGACTCTATAAAGCAATGTCGATGTTCCTTTTCTAGTACTGAATAATTGTGCGCTAACAGGGTATAAGGCTGTTAGAGAACACTACGATTATTCTCTGTACAAGCATATCAAAAAAAGGGAAAAAGCGCATGAGTAGCGAATTAAAATGATGAACTGTAATTTGGTTTTCGAGGAGGATTTTAAAATGGAAATTAGTTATCATGGACATTCAGTTGTCAAAATTCAAACAAACGGGAAAACAATTTTAATTGACCCTTTTATTAATGGCAATGGGCAAACAGACTTAACGGTGGCAGGAGAAGCACCAGATATTATTGTACTTACACATGGACATAATGATCATGTTGGGGACACAGTGGAGCTAGCGAAGAAAAAAGATGCGTTAGTCATTGCCCCAAATGAATTAGCTAATTGGATCTCTTGGCAAGGTGTAAAAGCGCATCCAATGCATATTGGAGGTGCTAAGGAGTTTGACTTTGGTAAGGTGAAGTTTACACAAGCCTTTCACGGTTCATCTTATGTAACAGAGAATAATGAGATAATTTATATGGGTATGCCAGCAGGGGTTTTATTATTTGTTGAGGGATTAACGATTTATCATGCAGGTGATACAGCTCTATTTAGTGATATGAAATTAATTGGCGAACGACACCCTATTGATATTGCATTTTTACCGATTGGGGATAATTTTACAATGGGACCAGAGGATGCAGCTTGCGCGGTTTCATTCTTAAAGCCGAAAATTGTCGTACCAATTCATTACAATACATTCCCACCAATCGAGCAGGATCCACAAATTTTTGCAGATTTAGTGCAAAATACAGAGGTTCAAATTTTGAAAGCTGGCGAAAAAGTAAACTGTTTCTAATCGTTGACAGGGCTGTACTATATGAATTGACACCACGCTAGTAGTTGAAATGATGGGGAAAGTTAAACAATTTGATCACTTTATATTAAATATTTTTATAAAAAATATGGTACACTAAGAGCAGAATAGAAGCTTAGGAAATAGGTGATATTTTGTCTACAAAACATGAGAAAATTTTACAATACATCGAATCACTACCCGTGGGTGATAAAATTTCAGTACGTCAAATAGCGAAAGAAATGCAAGTGAGTGAAGGGACGGCTTATCGTGCCATAAAGGAAGCGGAAAATCGTCGCTTAGTAAGTTCGATTGAGCGTGTTGGAACAATTCGCATTGAGAAAAAAAAGAAAGAAAATATTGAACGCTTAACTTTTGCAGAAATTGTCAATATTGTCGATGGCCAAGTTTTAGGTGGAAAATCGGGTCTACATAAAACGTTAACGAAATTTGTCATTGGTGCAATGCAATTAGAAGACATGATGCGTTATACAGATGCAGGTAGCTTATTGATTGTTGGTAACCGGATTAAGGCACATGAAAATGCACTTCGAGCGGATGCAGCTGTTTTAATCACTGGCGGTTTTGATACAACGGAAGATAATAAAATACTTGCGGATTCATTAGATTTACCCATTATTTCAACAAGCTATGATACGTTTACAGTAGCAACAATGATTAACCGAGCAATTTATGACCAATTAATCAAAAAAGATATTTTATTTATTGAAGATATTTATGTCCCAATGACTGACACGGCTGCCTTAAAAAATGATGAAACGATCCATCATTTTCATAAGTTAAATGAACGCACAACACATGGTGCATTTCCTGTTGTCACACATCAAAATAAATTAGTCGGGATGATTACCGTAAAAGACGTTATTGGTCGTGAAGAGAACGAGCTAGTTGAAAAAGTAATGACAAAAAATCCGATTGCTGGTTCCATGAAAATGAGTGTAGCTTCTGCTGGGCATCGTATGATTTGGGAAGGGATTGATCTCTTACCAATTGTTGATGATGACAATATTTTGCAAGGTGTTATTAGTCGTCAGGATGTACTTAAGGCGCTGCAATTAGCACAAAGACAGCCTCAGCATGGTGAAACGATTGATGATTTAGTGAAAAATGAGATGAAGGTACTGGGTGATGAAGAACTAATAGTAGAGTTTAAAGTCACACCACAAATGACCAATCAATATGGGGCCATTTCATATGGTGCTTTTACAACTTTACTAGCTGAAGTTGGTTCATTTGCCTTAAAACGCCGTAAACGTGGTGATGCAGTGGCTGAGAATATGACTATTTATTTTATTAAGCCGGTTCAAATGGAAAGTACGCTTACGGTTAAGCCTCGCATTTTAGACATGAGTCGTAAGTTTGTGAAAATGGACTTCGAAGTGTATAATCAACAAATGCTTGTCGGTAAGGCAATGATGATGTTCCAACTATTAGAACGTTAAGTATTGAAAAAGGGATGGCCTAGCGCAATTGCTTGGTCATCCCTTTGTACATATATTATTGATTAATGCGGAATTCTTCCTCAACAAATTGCCCATAATGGCGTGCTTTTTTTATATTTTCTATAACAACTAAGATGCCTAGTGCGACAAGAATTGCTACAATAATAAATGTAAATAAGCCTGGGAATAAATAAGCTTGATTTAAAGCGAAGGATAAAATTAAGGAACCTAAGCCGATATTCGCCTTACTTTTATACCAATTTTTAGCAATTGGTAGTGGAGAACGGAATTGTTTTGTTTTAAAATAGAAATAAAAAACAAAAGATATGATAATCGCAAATACAAATATTAAATTGAGCATAGTAAACCTCCTAGCATAACTAGACATTATTGTAACGATAATTATAAAAAAATGCTAACGGTTCTTACTATCATTTTGGAGGAATGTAAGGTGAAAAGACAAATCATCGACACAATTAAGGCCTTTGAAACAATCATTATTCATCGTCATGTACGTCCAGATCCGGATGCTTATGGTTCTCAGCAAGGTTTAAAAGAGATTATTTTAGCCAACTACCCTGAGAAAAAGGTCTTTGCTGTTGGTGAACATGATGCTTCCTTATCATTTATGGCACAGCCTGATGAAATAGCAGATGATATGTACGACAATGCTTTAGTAATTGTCACAGACACGGCCAATACAGAGCGGGTTGACGATCAACGCTATACAAAAGGAAAAATGGTGATAAAAATTGATCACCACCCAAATGACGATGCATATGGTGACTTATTATGGGTAGATACGACAGCAAGCTCATGCAGTGAAATGATTTATGCGTTGTATGAAGAAGGCAAGGCAGTTGCTAGCTGGCAACTTACAGATGCTGCTGCACGCCTATTATTTGCAGGAATTGTAGGGGATACAGGAAGATTCCAGTTCCCGAGCACGACAGCGAAAACATTTAAAGTGGCTTCAGAGCTGATTACATATGATTTTGATCGAAATCAAATTTTTGATGGTATGTATGAAATGGAGCAAAAGCTACTTAATTTACAAGGCTATATATATCAAAACTTTACAATGGATGAGCATGGAGCTGCCTATGTAAAGCTAACAAAGGAATTGTTAGCGGAATATAATACAGTGCCATCTGAGGCCTCTTTATTAGTAGGCTGCCTTGGCAGTGTTAAAGGGATATGCGCGTGGGTTGTTTTCATTGAAGAAGTAGATCAAATACGAGTACGTCTACGTTCGAAGGGACCTGTTATTAATACATTAGCAAAAGAATTTAATGGTGGAGGACATCCGCTTGCATCTGGTGCGACAGCTTATTCATGGGAGGAAGCTGACCACGTTATTTCAAGATTACAAGAAATGTGTAAGGCGTATCATTAACAGAGAAAAGGAAGGGATTCATTTGACACATGTATATACGAAAATGTATACGAGCGCGGATTTATTGAAAAGCACAATTCGGCTTGAGCAATTGATTCCTTTTTTACAAGAGCAAAAGACACAGGCCTGTGCAATCGTTAATACGAAATTGTACGGGCTTTTGCCTTTTTGTAAAGCATTGCAGCAAGCAAGTATCCACGCTGTCATTGGGCTTTCCGTTAACGTACAGTGGCATGAGAAAACCATCCCTCTTGTTCTGTATGCACAAACGCAGGAGGGCTATCAACAGCTATTAAAGATTAGTAGTGCTATATCCATTAGACAAGACGAAGTGTTGCCTTGGAAGTGGCTTGAGGGATACGCAGCGGGTTGTATAGCTCTGCTTTCCACAAATGATTTTGCAGATTTAGAGGATTGGCATACTGCGGTCACTGCTTTAATTCAGCTATTTCAACAGCAATTATATGTGGGCATCGCTAGACCAGATGGAGTAAAAACAGCGAATGAAGAAGAAATAGTGATTTGGTGCGAAGAACAGTCTATTCCGCTTGTTGCCACTCAAAGCTGTTATTTTTTACGTCCAGAAGATCATTTTGCTTATGAAGTAGCAAGAGCAATTGATACAGGTGATAAGCTAGGAAACACTATGCTAACGGCCGATGTGCAAGGCTATTTTGCACCGACAGCAGATGAATGGCAAAATTGGTTTGCTGATCATCCACAGTGGCTTGAAGCAAGTGTACAAATGCTTGCTAGCTGTAAAGCTGTTGTACCTGAAATGTCTGTGCAAATGCCTAAATTTCCTGTACCTGTAGATGAAACAGCTGAAAGCTTGCTGATGAAGGAAGCATTTACAGGATTAGAAGAAAGATTTCAGCAAATGACGATACCTACAGCCTATCGGGAACGGCTACAATATGAGCTTGAAATTATTTGTTCCATGGGCTTTGCTGACTATTTTTTAGTTGTCGCGGATTTTATGCACTATGCGAAAGAAAATCGCATTTTGACTGGACCTGGTCGTGGTTCGTCCGCAGGTTCCCTTGTGGCATATAGCCTCGCCATTACACAAGTAGATCCACTTGCCTATGGTTTATTATTTGAACGTTTTTTAAACCCTGAAAGAATTACTTTACCTGATATTGATATTGATTTTGTTGATAGTAAAAGACATCAAGTGATTCAGTATGTTGCCCAAAAATATGGCAAAGCCAATGTTGCGCAAATTATTACATTTGGCACACTGTCTGCAAAGGCAGTTGCGAGGGATGTTGCAAGGGTTTTTGGTTTTGAGGCAGAGACATTAGAAAAAATTTCGAAGATGATTCCAAATAAGCCTGGTATTACATTGCAAAGAGCTATGGCAGAATCACATGACTTTCAAAACTGGCTTGCAGACAATGAAAAGCATCAGCGATGGTTCGAGGTAGCGCTAAAATTAGAAGGTCTGCCTAGAAATTCCTCTACACATGCAGCTGGTATTGTCATCGCCCCTTCGCCATTAGTGAATACGGTACCAATTGAAGAAGGGCATGATGGTATTTATAGTACGCAATGGCCGATGGGAGATATTGAAGCGTGCGGTCTCGTCAAAATGGATTTTTTAGGCTTGCGTAATCTCACCATTTTAGAGCAAATACGTTGGTCTATTTATAAAGTGGGAGGACCTTGGATAGAATTTGAACGAATCCCTATGCATGATGAAAAGACGTTTCAACTTTTACAAAAAGGGGATACGCTAGGGATTTTTCAATTAGAATCAGACGGAATGAAACAAGCTTTACGTGATATCCAACCTACGAACTTTTTAGATATTGTAGCTATAAATGCACTTTATCGTCCTGGTCCAATGGATTTTATTCCGGTCTATGCAAGAAGAAAAGCTGGCAAAGAAATGGTTACGATGCCCCATCCAGTGTTAGAGCCTATTTTACAAGAGACATTTGGTGTAATTGTCTATCAAGAGCAGATTATTAAAATTGCCTCAGTTCTCGCAGGATTTACAATGGGACAAGCCGATTTACTGCGCCGTGCAGTGAGTAAAAAAGATCGTCAAGTTTTAGAGGAGCAACGTGCTGCATTTATTCAAGGGGCATTACAGCAAGGCTTTGATCAGCAAGTAGCGGAAGAAGTCTATGAACTGATTGTGCGTTTTGCGGATTATGGTTTCCCTAAAAGTCATGCGGTTGCCTATAGTGTCATTTCCTATCAAATGGCCTATTTAAAGGCGCATTTCCCTCGAAGCTTTTATGCAGCGTTATTATCTAATGCAACAGGTAATGTCGATAAGATTCAACAACTTGTCCATGAGGCAAAGGATAAAGGCATCCCATTTTATCCACCTTCTTTAAAAAACAGTACAAAGTATTTTACAGTAGAAAATGAAGGTATTCGCTATAGCTTATCTGGCATCAAAGGTGTGCCCCATACACTGATAGAGAAAGTGAATACGCTACGTCAAACAAGTCCAGAAGTACTGAATAATATGTTTGATTTGGCTGTTGCCTTAAGTGCACAGCATTTTAAAGCTAAAGTGATGGAAGCATTAATCTATGCTGGAGCGCTTGATTATCTTGAGAAGGACAGGGCTGTTCTTCTCATGACAGTAGACGCAGCCTTAAAACATGCGGAGTTATTAAGACCTACTGAAGATATAGATCTGGCATCAGCTATGACACTTAGTTTTGGTAAGCCAAAATATATGCAGGCAGAAGAGATGTCTCAAAAGGAAAAATTAGTACATGAGAAGGAAAGCTTAGGCTTTTATATTTCTACCCATCCAGTAGCACAAGAAAGACTACACTGGCATGATGTCAATAGTACTTGTCGCGAGTTAAAGCAACTTCGTGATGGTAGTTATGTAAAAATGATTGGTATGATTGAAGAAGTGAAAAAAATTCGTACAAAAAAAGGGGAGCAAATGGCTTTCGTTCAGCTACAGGATGAGTATGGAGCTGTTTCGATTACATTATTCCCTCAAGTTTTTCAACTTGTCCAAGATTTATTGCTAGAGGATGAGATGCTAGTAATTGATGGTGTGTTGGAGAGGCGTTTTGGTAAGCTACAAATCAAAGTAAAACATGCACAAGCGACAAAAAAGATATGAAATGAAACAAGAATATAGAAACTGCATAAATTTTATGCAGTTTTTCCTTTACTTTTGAACGGTTCTTTTGTAAGCTAGAATCAACGTTAAAAAGTGGTCAGACCACTTTTTTGATAAGGGGAGTTAGTCGTATGGATAAAAAAACCGAACAAAAAAAAGTGTTTTTAGAAATCGTCCAACAACTACGTCAACTCATTAAAATGGAAAAAATCCAAGCAGGTGAAAAACTACCCTCCGAACGAGTTCTATCAGAGCGTCTAGGTGTCGGGCGATCCTCTGTGAGAGAGGCTTTGCGAAGCTTAGAATTGCTAGGGCTTATTGAAACAAGACACGGTGGTGGTACTTTTCTTGCGTCCACACATAAGCATCAGCTCGTAGAAATACTGTCGATGTTTATATTAGAAGATGAAAAATCGAAGAAAGATGTCGCATTAACGCGACAAATTCATGAAATGGAAGCAATCCGCGTAATAAGTTGTACAGAGATTCTTCGCACACTACCTGTGTGGGATGGTTTTTTTGTGAAACTAGAAATAGAGGGAGCGGTTAATTGTCGAGATATTTTACGAGAGTTATTGATTACGACAGGGAATCGTCTTTCTTTAAAAATCTGGTTTCAATTAGCAGCTTATGATGGCGACCGTTTAAATCGAAACTCAACAGAAGATGAAAAATTAATCATTCAAACGATGTTAAAATCGATGCAGCTTGGGTACGAAAAAGAAGCATTGAAAGCTTATGAACAGTGGATGAGTACTGTACAAAGCATTTAGCTAACAACAAAGGGGGAGTCGAACATGGCAATACGCAGCTTATTTAGTGGTAATCGAAAAAAGAAAGAGGACGGACAAGAAAAGACATTTCCAGAAGGGTTAATGACGAAATGTCCTGAATGTCGTCACATTCAACTGACAAAGGAATTAGAAAAAAACGATAAAGTATGTACAAAATGTAGTCACCATTTCAAAATGACAGCACAAGAGCGTGTGGACTATTTTTTAGATGAAGGCTCATTCGAATCAATGGATGATCATTTACAAACAAGTAATCCCCTTAATTTCCCAGCCTATGTAGAAAAAATTTCAGCCGACCAAGAGAAAACAGGTTTAAATGAGGCTGTCCTAACGGGTGTCGGAACGTTAGATGGCGAAGAAATCGTCGTAGCAATTATGGATTCTCATTTCCGCATGGGTTCAATGGGCTCCGTTGTGGGTGAAAAAATCACGCGAGCAATAGAAAAGGCAACAGCATTAGGTGTGCCATTTATCATCTTTACTGCTAGTGGTGGTGCTCGTATGCAAGAGGGCGTATTGTCATTAATGCAGATGGCTAAAACAAGTGTGGCTTTAAAGCGTCACAGTGATCATGGTTTATTGTTCATTTCTATTTTAACGCATCCAACAACGGGTGGAGTTTCCGCAAGCTTTGCTTCTGTTGGTGATATAAATATTGCCGAGCCACAAGCATTAATTGGCTTTGCAGGTCGTCGTGTTATTGAAGAAACAGTAAGAGAAAAATTGCCAAGCGATTTCCAAACAGCAGAATTTTTATTAGAGCATGGTCAGCTTGATGCTATCTTCCCTCGCAAGGATTTACGTAAACAAGTTTCATTACTTGTAAAAATGCATACGAAAGGTGGCGTCCAACATGCCTAAAAATTTAGCATTTGAAGAACCAGTCGTACAATTACGAGAGAAAATTGATGAATTAAAAACAATTGCTGCTGAAGCAGATGTAGATATGTCAGGAGAAATCGAAAAGCTTGAAACACGTTTATCGCAATTAGAGCAATCGATTTATGCCAATATGAAGCCTTGGGATCGTGTGCAGGTAGCAAGACACCCAGAAAGACCAACAACTTTACAATATATTGAAGCGATGTGTGAAGACTTTATTGAACTGCATGGTGACCGTACGTTTGGTGACGATGCAGCTATTCTAGGTGGGATTGCCATTTTTGAAGGGCAGCCAGTAACGATTATTGGTCATCAGCGTGGTAAATCGACAAAAGAAAATATACGCCGTAATTTTGGTATGCCGCATCCAGAGGGCTATCGTAAAGCGCTACGTTTGATGAAGCAAGCTGAAAAATTTAAGCGACCGATTATTTGTTTTATTGATACAAAAGGTGCTTACCCAGGTAAAGCTGCTGAAGAACGAGGACAAAGTGAAGCAATTGCTAGAAATCTTGTTGAAATGGCAGGCTTAACTGTACCTGTTATTAGTATCGTCATTGGTGAAGGAGGAAGTGGTGGTGCACTAGCACTAGGTGTAGCAAACCGTGTCTTTATGCTAGAGAACTCAACATATTCCGTTATTTCTCCTGAAGGCGCAGCTTCAATTCTATGGCGTGATGGTAGCCTTGCTAAGCAAGCGGCAGAAGCTATGCGCATTACAGCACCAGATTTAAAAGAACTTGGTGTAATAGATGGCATTATCCCTGAAATAATCGGTGGTGCCCATCGCAATGTGGCAAAACAGGCTCTTTCTATTAAAGAATGCATTAGCGACACACTTCATACATTAAATTCTCTAAATGGAGAACAATTAATTGAAGATCGTTATGAAAAATTCAAAAAAATAGGACAATATACAGAAGCGTAAACATAGTTGTTCATAACAAATGAATGCTCTTATCTGATCGTGTATAAAAAATCTAAGCGTATAAATTTGCTCGTAAAGAGACAAAATTTGTATCTTAACATATTAAAAGGCTATAAAAATTAAAGAAGATAATAGCGCATGATAAACGCCAGACTTCTTGAAGAAATGTTAGATTTAGGATGTTTTGGAATGGAAAGAGTGTGTGAAAGCGCATTCTTTTCATTTTTTATGTAAAAGTTATGTTTTTGTATCCTCAGAGCCCTTACATAGTTTGTTTTTTCATGTTAATGTGAATAATAATAGTAACTGCAGGAGGTTCGACAATGAAAAAAATTGCTGTATTAACTAGTGGTGGAGATGCGCCTGGAATGAACGCGGCTATTCGAGCGGTCGTTCGTAAGGCAGCGTTTCATGGGATTGATGTTGTCGGAATTAAGCATGGTTATGAAGGCTTAATAAAAGGATATATGGAAGAACTTGATTTAGGTGCAGTTGGTGGTATTATTCAGCGTGGTGGTACGCATTTAAATTCGGCCAGATGTCCAGAGTTTAAAGAGGATGCTATCCAACAACAAGGTATTGACAATTTAAGAGCTGCTGGAATTGAAGGACTTGTTGTCATTGGTGGTGACGGGTCTTATCGAGGTGCAATGGATTTAGTAAAAAAAGGTTTCCCTGTTGTAGGGGTGCCAGGAACAATCGACAATGATATTCCAGGAACGGAATATACAATCGGTTTTGATACGGCTCTTAATACAGTCGTAGAATCCATCGATAAAATCCGAGATACAGCTACATCTCATGAAAATTCTTTCATTGTTGAGGTCATGGGGCGTGATGCAGGTGATATCGCCTTGTGGGCAGGCCTTGCTGCTGGTGCTGAAACAGTGTTAATTCCAGAGGAAGATTATAATTTAGATGATATTGTAGCACGCTTAGACCGTGGAGCTGCACGTGGTAAAAAACATAGCATTATTATTGTAGCAGAAGGGGTCATGTCTGGCAGTGAGCTGGCAAAGTTGTTAAATGAAAAAACAGGAAAAGAAACACGCGTTTCAGTGCTAGGTCATATTCAACGAGGCGGTTCACCGACCGCACGAGATCGAGTATTGGCAAGTCAATTTGGTGCACATGCAGTTGAATTGCTAATGGAAGGCAAGGCTGGTCGAGCAGTAGGTATTCGTAATCACCAAGTCATTGATTATGATATGCCAGAAGCTTTTGAAAAAAATCATGAGGCAGATGTAAGCCTTTATACACTAATGAAAGAACTATCAATATAATTTGTTATAAAACGGAGTGGGCAAAAATGAGAAAAACAAAAATCGTATGTACAATCGGACCTGCAAGTGAGTCGGCAGAAACTTTAGAAAAATTAATGGAAGCAGGTATGAATGTAGCCCGCTTGAATTTTTCACACGGATCTCATGAAGAACATGCAGGGCGTATTCAATTAATTCGTGAAGTGGCACAAAAGTTAAACAAACCAGTAGGAATTTTACTTGATACAAAAGGACCTGAAATTCGTACACATAATATGAAAAATGGTGAGCTACATTTAGCAGCAGGCCAAGTGATTGATATTTCAATGACTGAAGTAGAAGGTACTGAGACAAGCTTCTCTGTCACATATGAGCGTTTAATTGAAGATGTTGAGCAAAACTCAATTATTTTACTTGATGATGGTCTTATTCAGTTACGCGTATTAGCAACTGATCTGGAAAAAGGTTTAATTCATACGATTGTTGAAAATGCTGGCGTCCTAAAAAATAAAAAAGGTGTAAATGTACCAGGTGTTTCTGTACAGCTACCAGGGATCACAGAAAAAGACGCGCAAGATATTCTATTCGGTATTGAGCAAGGTGTAGACTTTATTGCTGCTTCATTTGTTCGTCGTGCAAAGGATGTGCTTGAAATCCGTGAATTGCTTGAACAAAATGGTGGTAGTCATATTCAAATTATCCCGAAAATCGAGAACCAAGAGGGTGTCGATAATATCGACGAAATCATCCTAGTATCTGATGGATTAATGGTTGCTCGTGGAGATCTTGGTGTTGAAATTCCAGCAGAAGAAGTACCACTTGTTCAAAAGAAATTGATTTTAAAATGTAATCAAGTAGGTAAACCGGTTATTACGGCAACACAAATGTTAGATTCTATGCAGCGTAACCCACGTCCAACACGTGCAGAAGCAAGTGATGTAGCGAACGCAATCATCGATGGAACAGATGCCATCATGCTATCAGGTGAAACTGCTGCGGGTCTTTATCCAGTAGAATCAGTTCAAACAATGAATAAAATTGCACAGCATACTGAAAATTCTTTAGACTATCGAAAAATTGTTTCTGCCCGTAGTCGTGAAAAAGAAGCGAATATGACGGAGGCTATCTCTCAAGCAGTAGCATATACATCTATCAATTTAGGGGTAAAAGCCGTATTAGCACCAACTGAAAGTGGTAATACAGCAAGAATGATTGCCAAGTATCGACCAGGTGTGCAAATTGTTGCAGTGACAGGCTCTCCAAATACAGCCAATACTTTAACATTAGTATGGGGTGTGTATCCAATTGTTTGTCAACGAGTGACAACAACAGATGAAATTTTAGAGCTAGCTGTAGATGAAAGCTTGAAACATGGTTTCGTTACGCACGGAGATGCTGTTGTCATTACAGCGGGTGTGCCAGTAGGTGAAGCAGGTACAACAAACTTAATGAAAGTACACATTATCGGAGATTTACTAGCTCGTGGTCAAGGGATTGGCAAAGCCTCCGTTGTAGGGAAGACAGTCGTTGCCAAAAATGCTGCTGAGGCACTTGCTTACGATACAGAAGGATGCATCCTTGTAACAGTTGGATCTGATCGAGATATGATGCCAGCTATAGAAAATTGTATTGGTCTGATTACTGAAGAAGGTGGTCTAACGAGTCATGCAGCAGTTGTTGGTCTAAGCCTTGGTATTCCAGTAATTGTGGGCGTAAAAGAAGCCACAACATTAATACGTCATGATCAAGAGATTACAATGGACGCTGAAACAGGAGTTATTTACAAAGGACATGCGAGTGTTCTTTAACAAGTAACGAAAAGCTCTAGTGCGATTTTTTGTACTAGAGCTTTTAAATAAGGTTGTACACATTTTGTGGTAACTTCTTTTCTCTATCAATACTAAGGAATAGACATTCTCTTTGAATGAAGGTATTCATTTTTTTATGAAACTAAATGGGCTATAATAACGTATAAAAGGTATAGCTTTTCATGTAGAAAGGAGAAAAATATGCGTAAAATTTTTCTTGGTTTCGTTGTCTACGCTTTAGCCGAATTGGCGTTATTAATAGTCATTGGACAAAATATTGGTGTTTTAAGTACTTTATTGCTCATTATTGCAACGAGCGTTATTGGTATTTATGTCATGAAGAATAAGGGTATGAATTCTGTCCAAAATGTAAAAAATACGTTGGCACGCGGAGAGGCACCAGGTGCTGCTTTAGTGGATGCATTATTAACGTTTAGTGGTGGTTTGCTTTTAGCATTACCAGGATTTTTAACAGATCTTATTGGTCTACTATTGCTCATGCCATTTTCTCGAAAAATGTTCCAACCAGTTGTCTATTACTGGATGCGTAAAAAAATGAAAAAAGGCCAATTCATTATCGTTCAAAGATAGAGTTTTCCTTTAGCTTTACTGCTAAAAATAAAAAGATAGGGCTAAGCAAGATCCCATAAAAGCCAAACAATAGAATAGAGGCAGCACTGATAAAAAATGTATGGAATGTACGTAATTGTAGCGTATTGGACCAAAGCATTGAATCAGCTAGCTGCCTTGTTA
Organism: Lysinibacillus sp. FSL W7-1291; assembly: GCF_038593415.1. Taxonomy (NCBI): domain Bacteria; kingdom Bacillati; phylum Bacillota; class Bacilli; order Caryophanales; family Bacillaceae; genus Lysinibacillus; species Lysinibacillus sp. FSL W7-1291. The sequence continues at coordinate 3,334,601 of NZ_CP151994.1, read as the reverse complement.
ATTGAACAAATAAATACAGTAGTAAAATGGCTACACATAAAAAGGTGTTGCCGTTGAAATAAAAATAAATGCTCATTGGTACAAGAAAAACACCGATTCCGAAAAATGGTAATACATCTGCAAATGCTACAATAAAAGCTTTAATGATGGCTTGTTCAAACTGGAGGATCATAAACCCTGCACAAAGGATTAGTAGGGTAATGGTGAATAATTGAAACTCCACGAATAAGAAGTAATGAAAGAGTTGCATGATTTTTGCAAAATGAGATTGCCACTCATGGCGATATTTCTTAGGGACATATTGAAAAAACCAATAGCGTGATTTCCGTGTCTCTAATAAAGCGAAATAATAAGCGACTAAAAAGATAAACACCTCGATAACATGCTTCATTAATACTTGGAAAAGATCTGCTGTGTAAATGATGATAGAATCAAATATGGACAGTGACTTTTCTTTTAATACTTGTACAAACATGGATTCATATTCACTAAAAAGCGGGAAATTTTGTAATGTCTCTCGAATTTCTGGAAAGATAACAATGATACTGTTAATGGATATGACGACAAGAAGAAAAATACAAGTTAATATGAGTACTTCCACAATAATTGCTGCGATCCAATAGGCAATCCTACAATATTTATGTAAGAAATTTATAACAGGATACGTCGAAAAGGATAAAAAAATTGCAAGTGAAACAGGTAATACAAACCAAAGTATTACTAAATAAAAAATAAAAAGTAAAACACTTGTAGTTCTTTCATATGAAAAATACTTTAAATTCCTCATTTTTACAAATTCACCTCAAATCAATTGATAATACGATTGTCAAAATATACAAAAAAATCTCTTTGGAACAAATATATAGTCGTTCGGACGTCTTTTTCTTTATTTGGAGGATTTTCATTCACAAAGCTGTCAAAAATGATTATAATAGCAATGTAAGCGATTTACTTAATGGTTCATATGAGCAAAAACCATAAATGCAACAAAAAAAACGCATTTATAACAAAGTTTAAATATGAGGGAGCGATAATTTATGTCAGCAACTAAAGGTTTAGAAGGTATCGTAGCAGCGGAATCTAAAATCAGTTCAATTATCGATGACACACTTACATATGTTGGTTACAACATTGATGATTTAGCAGAAAATGCGTCATTCGAAGAGGTAATTTACTTGTTATGGCATACTCGTTTACCAAAAGAGGACGAGCTAGCTGAATTAAAACAACAATTGGCAGACAATATGTCAATTCCGCAAGCGATTGTCGACCAATTCAAAACATACCCACTTTCAACTGTACATCCAATGGCTGCATTGCGTACTGCAGTATCTTTACTTGGTGTATTCGATGAAGAAGCGGATGTTATGGATCCAGAAGCAAACTACCGTAAAGCAATTCGTCTACAAGCTAAAATTGCTACAGCAGTAACTGCATTTGCACGTGTTCGTAAAGGTTTAGAGCCAGTTGAGCCAAAACCTGAATTAGGATATGCTGCAAACTTCTTATACATGCTAAAAGGCGAAGAGCCAGCAGCTATTGAAATTGAAGCATTTGACAAAGCATTAGTATTACATGCTGACCATGAATTAAACGCATCTACATTTACAGCACGTGTATGTGTAGCTACTTTATCAGACGTTTATTCGGGTGTAACAGCAGCAATCGGTGCATTAAAAGGACCACTTCATGGTGGAGCAAATGAGCAAGTGATGAAAATGTTATCTGAAATCGGCTCACTTGAAAATGTTGAATCTTACATTCAAAATAAATTAGACAACAAAGAAAAAATCATGGGCTTCGGTCACCGCGTATATCGTAAAGGCGACCCTCGTGCACCACATTTACGTGTAATGTCTAAAAAATTAACTGAGCTAACTGGTAAACCAGAGCTATATGAGATGTCAGTTAAAATCCATGACATGATCGTGGAACAAAAGAAATTACCTGCAAACGTAGATTTCTTCTCTGCGTCAGTGTATGATTCTTTAGGTATTGATCATGACCTGTTCACACCAATTTTCGCAGTATCTCGTACTTCAGGTTGGGTGGCACACATCCTTGAGCAATATGCAAACAACCGCCTAATCCGTCCACGTGCTGAATATGTTGGACCAGGCATGCAAAAATATATTCCAATCAGCGAGCGCTAATTTGGAAAATATGCTAGAATGTTTGGGACTGTGTTATCACTAACACAGTCCTATGATTATGAATTTAGGAGGCAACAGAATGTCAAACAAAATTGTAGTTGAAAATGGCGTACTTAATGTACCAAATAATCCAGTAATTCCTTTCATCGAAGGTGATGGAATTGGTCCAGATATCTGGGCAGCAGCATCACGCGTAATCGATGCAGCTGTAGAAAAAGCTTATAACGGTGAAAAGAAAATCGAATGGTTAGAAGTTTTAGCTGGTGAAAAAGCATTTAACCAAACTGGTGAATGGTTACCACAAGAAACTTTAGACAAAATTAACGAATACTTAATTGCAATCAAAGGTCCTCTTACTACGCCAATCGGTGGTGGTATCCGCTCTCTAAACGTAGCATTACGTCAACAACTTGACTTATATGTATGCTTACGTCCAGTACGTCACTTTGATGGAGTGCCTTCTCCAGTTAAACGCCCAGAAGACGTTGACATGGTTATCTTCCGCGAAAACACAGAAGACATCTATGCTGGTATTGAATTCGAATCTGGCTCTGAACAAGCTCAAAAAATCATCAACTTCCTACAAACTGAATTTGGTGTAAACCAAATCCGTTTCCCAGAAACTTCTGGTATTGGTGTAAAACCTGTATCTAAAGAAGGTACTGAGCGTTTAGTACGTTCTGCTATCGAATATGCAATTAAACATAAACGCCCATCTGTTACTTTAGTTCATAAAGGTAACATCATGAAATTCACTGAAGGTGGATTCAAAAAATGGGGTTATGAATTAGCTGAAAAAGAATTTGCTGATCAAACATTCACTTGGAATCAATATGATGCTATCAAAGCTGAGCAAGGTGAAGAAGCAGCAAACAAAGCGCAAGCTGACGCTTTAGCAGCTGGTAAAATCTTAGTGAAAGATTCTATCGCTGATATCTTCTTACAACAAATTTTAACTCGTCCAACTGAGTTCGATGTAGTAGCTACAATGAACTTAAACGGTGACTATATTTCTGATGCTCTAGCTGCACAAGTTGGTGGTATCGGTATCGCTCCAGGCGCGAACATCAACTATGTAACTGGACATGCAATCTTCGAAGCTACTCACGGTACAGCTCCAAAATATGCTGGCCAAGATAAAGTAAACCCATCATCAGTTTTACTTTCAGGTGTATTAATGCTTGAACACTTAGGATGGCAAGAAGCTGCTGACATGATCACTAAATCTGTTGAGAAAACAATTTCTTCTAAAGTTGTAACTTATGACTTCGCACGTTTAATGGACGGCGCTACAGAAGTGAAATGTTCAGAATTCGCGAACGAGTTAATCAAAAACCTATAATTTTCTATTCTAAAATAGGAATTATCACTAAAGCGGATAGTTTATTCTGCCGATATAATTAGGGTGAAAGTAAATTTAAATTGAATATTTACGATAAACTTGTTTAAACGAGGGAGTGAGATGTATGTCTCCTCCCTCTTTTAAAATATATAACCTAATTTTAAAGGAGCGTATTCAAAATGTCTCTGAAACGTAAAAAAATCTCAGTAATCGGTGGCGGCTTTACAGGCGCTACGGCAGCATTTTTAGCAGCTCAGAAAGAACTTGGTGATGTCGTATTAGTGGATATTCCACAAGCAGAAAACCCAACAAAGGGAAAGGCACTAGATATGTGGGAAGCAGCACCAATACAAGGGTTTGATTCTTATGTACAAGGCACTTCCAATTATGCAGATACGGCTGATTCGGATGTAGTCATCATTACTGCTGGTGTTGCGCGTAAACCAGGTATGAGTCGTGATGATCTCGTTCAAATCAATCAAGGTGTCATGAAAACTGTTTCAAAAGAAATTGCTACGCATTCACCAAATGCTACAATCCTTGTACTGACAAATCCAGTTGATGCCATGACTTATACAGTATACAAAGAAACTGGCTTCCCGAAAAATCGTGTTATCGGTCAATCGGGTGTTCTTGATACAGCTCGTTTCTGTGCATTTGTAGCACAAGAGCTCAATATTTCAGTGAAAGACATTACTGGATTTGTATTGGGTGGTCATGGTGACACAATGGTGCCATTAACACGCTATTCATTTGCAGGTGGTATTCCGTTAGAAACATTAATTTCTGCCGAACGTTTGGAAGAGATTGTTGATCGTACACGCAATGGTGGAGCAGAAATTGTCAACTTACTTGGCAATGGTTCTGCCTATTATGCGCCAGCTGCGGCACTGATTGAAATGGCTGAAGCCATTATTAAAGATCAGAAACGTATTTTGCCATCTATCGCTTATTTAGAAGGTGAATATGGCTACCATGATTTATACTTAGGCGTTCCTACTTTACTTGGAGCCAATGGTATTGAAAAAATCTTTGAGCTTGAGTTAACGGACAAAGAAAAGGCAGCTTTAGACCAATCGGCAGATGCAGTCCGTAATGTGATGAAAATTTTAGTGTAAATGAATAATGCATCAGCGTTATTAAGCAGATTTTTTCGAGCTTACTCGAAAACGAGCAGGATAATTCCTGCTCGTTTTTTTATGTTCAAGTGTTAGGAAGCTTAAGGTCCTTCTGCTTTTCATTGTACTTTTAGCATAAAATTGATACTATGAATGTAGTATGATAGAAAAGGGGTTGGCGTATCTTTGCTTCAAAAAAATAGTAAACTTGGTCTCACAATCGATGAAATTACAGTTGGCGAGAAGATCCATATAACAGAAAAAATCGAGGATAGGGATTTATTGCTGTATTTAGGGCTGACAAACGATAGTAATCCGCTTTATATTCAACATGATTATGCGGCGATGACACCTTTTCAAAAACCAATTGTGCCGACAATTATGTTAAATGGAATTATTACATCAGCTGTGTCCAAGTATATTCCGGGGCCAGGTGCGCGAATTATTGAGCAACATTTAAAATATTTAGGTCCTCTCTATCATTATGAATTATTTGATACGCTTTTAGAGGTAACGGCAGTCAATAAATACGACAATACGATTACGGTATCTGTACACTCATATAATGAGCAAAAGGAGCTTGTGATTGAAGGGATGCTGTTGGTGACACCACCGCTTATATTATAGACGTCTTGAGATTTGAAATGGGGGTTTCAAATCACTTACGGAGGCATTATACATGACAAAAACAATTTTAGTTATTGAAGATGAATTTTCGATTGCAACATTATTGAAATATAATTTAGAACAGGCTGGCTATGTCGTTGAAACGGCTGCTGATGGTCAGGAAGGACTTGAAAAAGCAATCGACCTACAGCCCAATTTAATTCTTTTGGATTTGATGCTTCCAAAACTAGATGGTATGGAGGTATGTAAACAAATCCGACAGCAACGTATGAATACGCCTATCATTATGTTAACTGCAAAAGATGACGAATTTGATAAAGTTCTTGGTCTTGAGCTAGGCGCAGATGATTATATGACAAAGCCTTTTAGTCCACGTGAAGTATTGGCACGTGTCAAGGCTGTGTTAAGACGTTTCACACAAAATGTTGTGGTAGATGATAAGGATGAGCCTAAAGAAAAAATGTATGAGTTTGGACAATTGAGAGTGTTTCCAGAGCGTTTTGAAGTTTTTTTACAAGACGAAGCATTGGAATTTACACCAAAAGAGTTTGAGCTACTTATTTACTTACTTGAAAATAAAAATCGAGTTTTAACACGTGATCAGCTATTAAGTGCTGTATGGAAATATGATTTTGCTGGCGATACTCGAATTGTGGATGTACACATTAGCCACCTTCGCGATAAAATCGAGGAAAATAGCCGTAAGCCAATGTTCATTAAAACAATCAGAGGCCTAGGTTATAAATTTGAGGAGCCGAAAACGACATGAAATCAATGAGCAACCGCTTATTCTTGACATTCATGCTTTTACTTGGAACGATACTAGCTGTCCTAATGATTGTTATAGGTCAGCTTTTTCCTGTTTATATCAAGCAATACAATGAACAAGCAACCACGCAATTACAGGCGTCGATGGATCAAGTAATCGATGAACGCAAGATGGAATTATCAAAGGAAGATCAGGAAGCATTGTATGCAGTACAGAGCATGAAACAAGAGGAATCCTTGTTGTCCTATGTGCATGCCCGACTCTACTTAGTACTAGCTGTTCTTTTCACCATCACATTAATTTTAATCGCCATTGTAAGCCGTTATATGATTCGCAATTTTACGGCACCTATTGATAACGTGACAGAAACGGCTCTTGAGCTTGCCAAGGGAAACTACCGTGCACGTGCCCATGAAAATGAACATGAACGCATGATACCACTCAGTCATTCCATAAATATTTTAGCACGTAATTTACAGGATATTACGACGATACGTGAAGTAGAGGAAGAACGACTGAAGACCCTAATTGAAAATATGGGAAGCTCTCTCATGATGATTGGCCGTGAAGGAAATATTTCCATCGTGAATCGGGTATTTCTAGAGCGCTTTGATATGCAGCTTGATGATGTACAAGGAAAGGTATTTCGTACAATAGGTTTACCAAAATCATTAGAGCAATTTATCGATCATGTCTTTCTAACAGAGATGCCTTATCGACAACAAATCAAAATGGAAATACAGCAGGAGCTCTATAATAAAGAAGTCTACGGGGCACCTGTCATCGGGGATCATGGACGATGGCTAGGCGTTGTTATCGTTATGCACGATATAACGGAACTTGTTCGATTGGAGCAAATTCGAAAAGACTTTGTTGCTAATGTATCACATGAATTACGTACACCTATTACTTCTATTAAAGGCTTTTCGGAAACATTATTGGATGGGGCCTATAAGGATGAAAAAATGCTGATCTCCTTTTTAGAGATCATTTATAAAGAAAGTAATCGACTTCAAATGCTCATTCAAGATTTATTAGAGCTGTCAAAAATTGAGCAGCATGGCTTTACTGTTAATATTATGCCGATGGGCTTACAAGATGTTTTAATCCGTGGAGCAGAGCTGACTGCACCGCGGTTAGATGAGAAAAATATGAGCTTCCAAGTAGATTTCGAACGAGATGTCCAAGTAATGGGAGATGCCAACCGTATTATTCAAATCGTGACGAATTTAATTACCAATGCTATTACATATTCTCCTGAAAATACGACTGTTTCCATTCGTTTAAAGGAAAATGAAACACATGGCATTATCGAAATAGAAGACCAAGGAATCGGTATTGAAAAGCATGAAATTGCTCGTGTTTTTGAGCGTTTTTATCGTGTGGACCGAGCAAGAAGTCGTAATTCTGGCGGAACAGGATTAGGGTTAGCGATTGTGAAGCATCTTGTAGAGGCCCATCATGGTCGTATTCAAGTAGAAAGCGAAGTCGGAATGGGGACTAAAATGATTGTCATGATTCCAAAAGATTAACAATTCCTTTACATGAACAACATGTTATATTCATATTTGGGTACTATACTAATTACTAGAAACCCCCTATATGATTGTTAAGACGATAACCATAAAAAATCTACTATCTAGTTGGAGATTTTTTAATAAGGATTTTATTTTCACCATAGAAAGAATGTAGTGTCTTTTTTAGGCACTACATTCTTTTTCTGTTTTACAGGGAGGAAAAATAGGTGTAAAGTATAGTAGCATAAAGTTTAACAACAATTTTTTTGGCAATTGTTTGTTAAACCATCGCTTTGACAGTCAGTGAATCAACCTTCTTTTCATTTGAATTGTGTTTTTCTGACTGTTGAGGCAGAGAAAAAAATGAGAGAAGGATGACCATGAAAATCGTCAAAAGTATCGTGCAGATCGGCTATCTTTACATCCTATTATTTATCGGAAATACTATTGCACGCCTACTTCACTTGCCGATTCCAGGGAGCATAATAGGGCTTGTCCTATTATTTTTACTTTTACAGTTTCATATAATCAAGCTTGAATGGATTGAATTAGGAGCAGCTGTATTACTAAGTGAACTCCTACTATTCTTTATCCCATCTGCCATCGGTGTAATTGATTATCATGCTTTATTCGGTGTGCAAGGAATGAAGGTTGTGCTGGTCATTGCTGTAAGTGCAATTGTCGTGATGTTTGTAACGGGCTATACAGCACAATGGCTAGAGCAACGAAAGAAGAGTGATACAGTATGAGTCTATTTATTGCTACCATCAGCTTATTAGGAACTATTGCTATTTTCTATATTTGTAAAATGTTCTATAAGAAATATAAAAAAGAATGGTTATCACCCATGTTGATGACGCCTTTAGTGATTATAGGTATTTTATTGCTGACAGGCATACCTTATAAAACCTATAATACTGGAGCGAATGTTTTAACAAATTTACTAGGGCCAGCAACCGTTGCGTTTGCGATTCCGATTTATAAAAATGTGAATCTATTAAAAAAACACGCATTCGAAATTTTCGTCAGTATTGCGGTTGGCTCTGCAGTTGCTATCGTATCATCCTTTATCATGGCTCTAGTGGTAGGGCTGAATGATGAGTTGGTGCATAGCTTAGTGCCACGTTCAGTAACAACACCTATAGCGATGGACATTTCAAATATGATTGGAGGTTCCCCTACTCTTACAGCCGTATTTGTTATGACGACTGGTATTTTAGGGAGCTTGTTGGCACCCATCGTTATTAAAATTTGCCGTTTCCACAGACCTTCATCTAGGGGCTTAATGCTTGGGATGGGTGCTCATGGAACTGGTACTTCTAAAGCATTTGAAATTGGCGAGCTAGAAGGAACATTTGCTAGCCTGGCAATGATCGTTGCCGCCTTAATCAGCATTGTATTATCTACAACCATTTTCCCAGTATTTGAACATCTGGTTATCAATATCCTGTTGCCATAAAAGGTAACAGGATTTTTTTATCTTGCTTCAGAAATGTTTTTACAAAGCGTCACGTAAAAATAATTATATGAAAATATTTTGAAACTTTTTCTTAAGGTCTCCCGTAAACAATAGTACTAAGCAAAAGGGAGGAATAGACATGAGTGTGAAAAGGACACTAATGATAGTTGGACTTGGAATATTTGGTATTATTGCACTTATTACAGTTTTTACATCATGGTACACGGTGGATGAATCAGAACAAGCTGTTGTCATTACATTTGGTCGTGCCGATGATATGGTTACAAATCCAGGTCTTCACTTTAAATTACCTTGGCCAGTGCAGTCGGTCGAAATTTTATCAAAAGAAACATTTAGTTTACAATTTGGCTATAAGCAAAATAAAGAGGGAGATCTAGAGGCCTACGATGCTGAAACAAAGATGATTACAGGGGATGAAAATATTGTTTTAACAGACCTTGTTGTTCAATGGAAAATTACTGAGCCTAATAAGTTTCTATTTAATTCACAAGATCCTGAAAGAATATTACATAGCGCGACATCGAGTGCCATTCGTTCTATTATCGGAAGTTCTTCTATCGATGCAGCGTTAACAGAAGGTAAAGCTGATATCGAAGCAAAAACGCGTCAATTATTAGTATCTCTTATAGAAAAGTACGATATTGGAATTAGTGTTTTAGGTGTAAAATTACAAGATGTAGAATTGCCAAATAAAGATGTGCGTGCAGCATTCACAGCTGTTACAGATGCACGTGAAATGAAAAATACGAAAATAAATGAAGCTGAAAAATATGAAAACCAACGCATTAATGAAGCCCAGGGTGAACGAGATGCGATTATGTCAAAGGCAAAAGGTGCTAAAACAGCTCGTATTGAGCAAGCACAAGGTGATGTAGCTGTCTTTAATAAAATGTATGAGCAGTATAAAGGCAATCAACAAATTACACGTGAGCGTTTAATTTTAGAGACGCTAGAAAATGTCTTACCAAAAGCACAAATTTACATTATGAATGATGATGGTAGTACGATGAAGTACTTGCCGCTACAGTCACTACAACCTCAGCAGACACAAACAGAGAAAAAAGAAGGGAGCGGTAACTAATGGACCAAAAAAATAAGGATCTTGACAAATTCCTCAATTTTTTATCGGGCAAAAGTAAAAAAGCTGCTCCATCAGAAGGCGACTCAGGGGACAATGTAGTGAAAATGTCAAAAAAAGGTCCTAATAATCCAAAGAAGTATATCTCTCTAGCTGTAACATTAACAGCTGTATTTGCTCTAGTGATTATTTTATTAACGAATATTTATATAGTGAAGGAATCGGAATATGCAGTTGTTCGACAGTTCGGAGAGGTTGTTAAGTTCGAGCGCGAACCCGGTTTAAATATGAAAATTCCATTTATTCAAAGTGTCACTAAGTTACCAAAAAACCAAATGACATATGAAATTTCAGAAGAAGAGATTAATACAAAGGATAAGAAGCGAATAATTATCGATAATTATGCTGTATGGCGTATTACAGATCCAAAATTATTAATTTCTAATGCTGGGACGATTGAAAAAGTGGAATCACGAATGGAAGAATTTATTTATTCTGTTATTCGATCTGAGCTTGGACGAATTGATTATAATCAAATAATTAATGATGAGGATTCTTCGAGAGGCAGCATTAATGATACGGTGACTGAACGTGTTAATGAACTGCTTTCAAACGATAAATACGGCATTGAAGTAGTAGATGTACGTATTCGTCGCATTGATTTGCCAACTGAAAATGAGCAATCTGTTTTTACGAACATGATTTCAGATCGTGAATCCATTGCCCAAAAATATCTTTCTGAGGGAGATGCTCAGAAACGTCGTATTGAAGCCAAAACAGATCAAGAAGTACAAGAAATGCTAGCTACAGCCAATAAAGAAGCTGCCATTATTCAAGCTGAAGGTGAAGCAGAAGCTGCAAAAATTTATAATAAATCATTCTCTCAAGATCCTGAATTTTATTCTTTATACCGCACGCTAGAATCATATAAGAAAACGGTTGGAGAAGATACGGTCATCATTTTACCTTCTACTTCACCATATGCCAATATTTTGTCTGGTTATATAAAATAAACAGTCAATTAAAGTCGTCTCTTATGAAAGAGGCGTCTTTTTTATTGCTACAGAATTATAATTATCTATTTATTTGGATTGTTATTTTATGAAAATAATAGAAATTTATAATTTTATATTCCCCAATCTACTATAATTTGATAGAATGAAAATGTTTAAAATGAATAGTTGGGGGTAAGAGCTTTGAAATTAAAAATTAGCACATGGCTCCAAAATTTAGGGATCGCTTGTAGTATAGCATCGTTATTGACACTCTTCTTTCGCCTATCTGAATTTTCCTGGGTGACGAAAAGTGTTTATCATATACCAGTCTTTTTTGTTTGTATCTTTTTAATGAGTATTATTATTGCAGCGGATGTAAGAAATTTGTTTAAAAAATTGTTTTGGTATGAAAAACGTAAGATTCAGCGTCCTATTTGGCAAGTAGGGATCGGCTTTATTTTCTTTTTGGCACAAATCAGTATGGTAATGGTATTTAGTCAAGAGTTGACACAGCCACAATTAGGTGGTATGCCATTATTTCTAGTGATTGCCTTTATGAATGCATTTATATTAACCGTCATATATGAAGAAATTTTTTATCGTACATCCAATCAATAACAGCTATCGAATATTGAAATTTCAGATGGACCCAGATTATAACCTTTTAACGGTTTGATGATGTATTAATAAAGCCAATCGCATTGAGCGGTTGGCTTTTTGCTATGGATCGAGATGCAGAAGTGATGGATAAAACCACAAATGTGATGGATAGCGTGCCGAAAGTGACGGTTAGCACCTCGAAGGTAGCGGATAATCTTGCGGATGACCGTCTGCTTTTTTTACTTGAAATGCATTGTTATGATAAAGTAGAGGGAAGTAGAAGACAACGCAGGAGGATAAAATCATGACCAAAGAAAAATTACTATTATTGGACGGTAATAGTTTAGCGTATCGCGCGTTTTTTGCGTTGCCATTGTTAACGAATGATAGTGGTATTCATACTAATGCTGTATACGGCTTTACAACAATGCTACAAAGAATATTAGAGGAAGAACAGCCAACGAAAATATTGGTGGCCTTTGATGCAGGAAAAACTACGTTTCGCCATGAAACTTTCACGGAATATAAAGGTGGGCGACAAAAGACACCACCAGAACTATCAGAGCAGTTCCCTTATTTACGAAAGCTTATAGATGCCTATGGTATTAAGCAATATGAGCAAGAATTATATGAAGCGGATGATATTATTGGGACGCTTGCTAAAGAGGCTTCGTCACAAGATATGGATGTCATCATCGTAACGGGAGACCGCGATTTAACGCAGCTGGCGACAGAGCAAGTAACCGTTTATATTACGAAAAAAGGCATAACAGAAATTGAGAAAAATACACCTGCCTTTATTGCAGAAAAATACGGTTTATCACCGCTACAAATTATCGATATGAAAGGTTTAATGGGGGATGCCTCCGATAATATTCCTGGTGTGCCAGGTGTTGGTGAAAAGACCGCTGTTAAATTATTGAAAGAGCATGGCTCCGTTGAGGCACTTTATGAGGCGATGGATACATTGAAAGCTTCTAAAATGAAGGAAAAGCTGGTGGCTAATGAAGAGCAGGCTATCATGAGTAAGAAGCTGGCAACGATCTATACAGAAGCCCCTATTACGATTTCACTTGCTGACCTCGCCTATAACGGACCAAATGAAGAAGAATTAATCAATGTCTGGCGTGAGCTTGGCTTTAAATCACTCCTTGATAAAAGTGATTTTACAATGCAGGAAGAAGAGCAAGCACCTTTCGATTATGTACTAGCCGAAGAAGTGCAACCAGAGGATTTACTAGATGTAATGGCTGTCCATGTTGAACTGGAAAATGAGCATTATCACACTTGTCAGCTACTAGGAATTGCGTTGTCAGATGGAACAAAGACGCAATATATTCCATTTGATATTGCAGCAAAATCGGATGCGCTCCGTCGCTGGCTAGAAGATGCCACAAAAATAAAGTATATGTCCGATTCAAAGGCAGCTCAAGCGGCATTAAAGCGAGTAGGTATTCAATTGGCAGGCGTTGACTTTGATCTGCTACTAGCCTCTTATATTAATAATCCTGGATTAAGCGGGGATGATGTAGCAACACTTGCGAAGGAATTAGGTTACTATGATGTTCAAGCAGATGAGACGGTTTATGGAAAGGGAGCTAAGCGTGCAATTCCTGACATGGATCAACTTGCACAGCATGTTAGCCGTAAAGCCTTTGCTGTGTGGTCATTACAGCCAAAGTTAGCAACCTTATTAAAAGAGAATGAACAATTTGAACTTTATAAAAACCTAGAGCTACCATTGGCAGGGATTTTGGGCGAGATGGAAAGTGAAGGGATTACTGTTAACCGTGCTACGTTAGAGAAAATGGGTCAAGAGCTTAATGATAAGCTGATAGTGATTGAGCAAGAAATTTATGCGGAAGCTGGAGAAACCTTTAATATTAATTCCCCTAAACAATTAGGTGTTATTTTATTCGATAAGCTAGGGTTACCTGTCATTAAAAAGACCAAAACGGGCTATTCAACAGCGGCTGATGTACTGGAAAAATTACAGTCAGAGCATGCTATCATCAAACATATTCTGTTGTATCGCCAGCTTGGAAAATTACAATCCACATATATTGAAGGCTTATTAAAGGAAATCCATGAATCAGATAGCAAGGTCCATACACGCTTCCAACAAGCATTAACGGCGACAGGGCGTTTAAGCTCCACTGATCCAAATTTGCAGAATATCCCGATTCGTTTAGAAGAGGGTCGCAAAATCCGTCAAGCATTTGTCCCATCAAAAGAGGGGTGGATTCTGTTTTCTGCTGACTACTCACAAATTGAATTGCGAGTGCTTGCACATATGTCGGAAGATAAAAACCTTGTAGAGGCCTTCCGTGAAGGGATGGATGTTCATACACGTACTGCTATGGATGTATTCCATGTAGCCGAAGAAGAGGTTGATAGCAATATGCGTCGTGCAGCGAAGGCTGTTAACTTTGGTATTGTCTATGGTATTAGTGATTATGGCCTTTCACAAAACTTAGATATTACACGTAAGGAAGCAGCCACGTTTATTGAAAAGTATTTCGCAAGTTTCCCCGGTGTGAAACAGTATATGGATGATATTGTGCAAAATGCGAAATTTAATGGTTATGTCACAACGATTTTAAATAGACGTCGCTATTTACCAGACATTACAAGCTCCAACTTTAATTTAAGAAGCTTTGCAGAGCGTACTGCGATGAATACGCCGATTCAGGGAAGTGCTGCGGATATTATAAAAAAAGCGATGATCGATATGGATGCTCGATTGAAAAAAGAAAAAATGCAGGCAAAGCTACTTCTTCAAGTGCATGATGAATTGATCTTTGAAGCACCTCAGGAAGAAATTGCATTGCTAGAAAAAATTGTACCAGAGGTAATGGAAAATGCTATTGAGCTTTCAGTACCGCTCAAAGTAGATTTTAACCATGGCTCGACATGGTACGAGGCAAAATAAGGAGGGATTCAAATGCCTGAATTACCAGAGGTGGAAGGTGTCGTCCAGGCATTGAAACCAAAGATTGAAGGACGCACCATTCAACAGGTTCAACTATCTGAAAGAGTACATTTCTCTTTTAGTGAAGGGAAACAATGTATTGTAAAACAAGCAGAGCCTGATGCTTTTGAAATAACGATGTCCCAGATGACCATTACCAAAATTGAACGACGAGCGAAATACATTTTCTTTCATTTGCTGAGGGATGATGTTCCATATGTCCTTGTCAGTCATTTAGGCATGACAGGTGCCTGGTTTGTTGTCAATTCACCAGAAGAAATCCATGAGGCAAAATTCCAAAAGCATATTCATGCCACATTTAAAATGGCTGATGGAGGATACTTGATTTATTCGGATATTCGCCGCTTTGGCGAACTTCGCTTTCTAACAAAAATTGAAGATCATGCGCCATTAACAAAAATGGCCCCAGAGCCATTTGATGAGCATGCATGTGACTTTTTTATAGCAAAATCTAAATTACCGAAATATGAAAATAAGGCGGTAAAAGAAGTGATTATGGATGGGCAAGTCATATCGGGCTGTGGCAATATTTATGCTACAGAGGCATTGTTTGCTCAGAAAATTCACCCAGCACGCAAAATGAACCGCATCAGTGAAAAGCGGAAGCGGGCATTATTCAAGGAAATTGTTACTGTCCTACGTCAAAGCATTGAAGCAGGCGGTTCAACGATATCCGACTATCGAAATATTAATGGGGAAGCTGGGAGTATGCAAAATCGACTGCAAATGTATGGGAAAAAGCTATGTCCAGTATGTGAAATGGCAACAAGTCAAATGACGATTGGTGGGCGTACCTCAGTTTATTGCCCAAATTGTCAACATTAAAGGGGATTTAACGATGATTATCGGACTTACAGGGAGTATTGCAAGCGGAAAAAGTACAGTAGCAAAAATGATGATCGAACTGGGGTTACCGATTGTCGATGCAGATGTTGTAGCACGAGATGTTGTAGAACCAGGAACAGAGACTTTAGCATTCATTGCTGAAAGCTTCGGACAAGCCATTTTGCTTGAGGATGGCCATTTAAATCGAACAATGCTTGGGGATATCATTTTCCATGAGCCTGCTAAGCGCAAAATATTAAATGATATTATGCATCCAGCTATTCGCAAAGAAATGCTACGTCAGCGCGATGCCTATTTAGAGGCAGGACATGAGCATGTGGTAATGGACATTCCATTGTTATTTGAAAGTAAGCTGCAGCATTTTGTAGAGCGTATCATTGTGGTATCAGTCAGTGAAGAAGTTCAGCTCCGTCGCTTAATGGAACGCAATCATTTATCGAAAGAGGATGCATTGGCGCGTATGCACTCGCAGCTACCGATGTCTGTCAAAGAAAAAGGTGCACATGCGGTCATTTATAATAATGAGAATATAGAAAACACAGAGGAACAATTAATAAAAATCCTGCGCTATTGGGGTGTTATTTAATTGGTCAATCAGGTGCGTAGCAAGCCAATCTTGCTGCGCATTTTTTTATGGGAAAATGCCATAATAAAGAATAATTTTTCAGAAAATAAGAACTTTTATATTCTCAATATATAATGTTCATCTTTTTTAAAATTGTGTTATACTAATCACCATAAAGTATATAATTAATTAATTTGAGTTTGTACTCACGGGAGGATATTATAAATGACAGTATCAATTGCTATTAATGGTTTCGGGCGTATCGGACGTATGGTTTTCCGCCAGGCTATCGTACAACAAGGTTTAAACATCGTTGCAATTAATGCAAGCTATCCAGCAGAAACGTTAGCACATTTGATTAAGTATGACACAAATCACGGAACATTTGAGGGTACGGTAGAACCAGCAGGCGATGCTTTAGTTGTAAATGGTAAACGTGTTCAAATTATTAGTGAACGTGATCCATTAAAATTACCTTGGGCTGAAATGGGTGTAGATATTGTTATTGAAGCTACTGGTAAATTTAATGAGCGTGATAAAGCAGCTATGCACTTAGAGGCTGGGGCAAAAAAAGTAATCCTAACAGCACCTGGTAAAAACGAAGATGTCACAATTGTTTTAGGTGTAAATGATGACAAACTCGATATTGCGAAACATGATGTTATTTCAAATGCTTCTTGTACAACAAACTGCTTAGCGCCAGTTGCAAAAGTATTGAATGACACATTTGGCATTGAAAATGGCTTAATGACAACGGTTCATGCATATACAAACGACCAAAAGAACTTAGACAATCCACATAAAGATTTACGTCGTGCACGCGGCTGCGCACAATCTATTATTCCAACATCTACAGGTGCTGCAAAAGCATTGAAATTAGTTTTACCTGAATTAGAAGGTAAAATTCATGGTATGGCACTTCGCGTTCCTACACCAAACGTATCTTTAGTAGACCTTGTAGTAGATTTAAATACGGATGTCACAGTTGACTCTGTCAATGCAGCATTCGTAAAAGCTGCAACAGAGGGGCCAATGAAGGGCATTCTCAACTTCTCAGTAGAACCATTAGTATCTGCTGATTACAATACAACTACTTACTCTTCAACAGTTGATGGACTTTCTACAATGGTTTTAGGCAATCGCAAAGTGAAAGTACTTGCTTGGTATGACAACGAGTGGGGCTACTCTGCACGTGTTGTAGACCTTGTGAAAAAAGTGGCGAATGCTTTAGAGACAGTAAACGCGTAATAATTTTTTATAGAGAGCACATTGAAATCGACATGGTTTCAATGTGCTCTTTTTTTGGAGAAACTTTCCTTGTGCTTTAGGTTCTTTAGGTTTATCATGAGCACACAAACATGAATGCACTTTTCTTACATGTAGGAAATTTGTTATAATAGAAATATTAAAATGTTGTAAATCAGGAGAGTAATTATATGAGATGTCCATCTTGCCAATTTAACGGAACGCGTGTTGTGGATTCGAGGCCAGTAGATGATAACAAAGAAATTCGTAGACGTCGTGAATGTGAGTCATGTGGCTTCCGTTTTACAACGTTTGAAAAGATTGAAGAAACACCATTAGTTGTAGTGAAAAAGGAAGGTTCACGAGAGGAGTTTAGCCGTGAGAAGGTACTTCGTGGGCTTATTCGTGCTTGTGAAAAACGTCCAGTGGCGCTTGATGTACTGGAGGAGCTTGTCCTGTCAATTGAAAAGGATCTTCGCCGTATTGGAAATTCAGAAGTACGTTCAGAAGATGTTGGTGAAATGGTAATGGACCGCCTAGCCAAAATCGATGAGGTCGCTTATGTGCGTTTTGCATCGGTTTACCGTCAGTTTAAAGATATCAATGTCTTTATTGAGGAAATAAAGGACATTATTCAACGTCAGACGGAGAAGAAATTATAGCAAACAGAGAGGATGAATGACGTTGATTCATTTATATAAGGAATTGCAGCCTGGCGATCCTTTCGACATTCGTCTACCTCATGCATTTTCTACACAGGAGCGTCAATTAGTTACATTATTTTATCAACCATTAACGGGTTCAGAGCCAATCAGCCTTTATTTAACATTATGGGCGGAAGCAGAGCAAATGCCAAAACAACAAATGACACATTATTATTTAATGAATGTGCTTGGATTGCCCATTGGTAAAGTGTTTGAAGCTCGTATTGCACTAGAGGCAATTGGTTTGCTGCGTACATGGAAAAAGGAAAATGCTGGTGAGCGTAGTTTTTTATATGAGCTACAGCGCCCACTAGATGCAGATAGCTTTATGAAAGACCCGTTGCTGTCGATGTTTTTGTTTAGCAAAATTGGCGAACAGGCCTATCGAAATTTACGTCAGCGCTTTATGTCACCAATAAAGGATACGGAGCTTAAGGATGTGTCCCGTGCCTTTATTGATGTCTTTAAGCCTGTTCACGCTAATATTCCAGCAGATATACAAGTAGATACGAGTCATAAGGATAAACAACCGAAAGTATATCCTTTTTATTTGGAGCAATTTGATTTTGAGCTATTACAAGCAGGTTTGTCAGAGCAATTGGTACCTTCCAATTTGCTGACATTAGAAGTACGTGAAGCGATAGCAAAACTGGCGTTTTTATATCATTTAACGGCCCTTGATATGCAAAAAGTTGTGATTCTTGCTTTGGATGATGATTTAGGAATTTCCCAGGAACGTTTACGTAAGGCCGCTGCCGATTTTTATAAATTAACCGTGTCAAAGGAGCCGCCAAAATTAGCACGGGTAACTGAACCATTACCAGCAGCAGAAGCAGGGCAAAAAACGAAGGATCAAGAGCTCCAACACTATTTAGAAACGACAGCACCTGTACAAGTGTTACGTGATATTAATAATGGAAAAGAGCCTTTGCAAACTTCTGTCCAGCTAGCGGAAAATTTAATCGTTCAGCATGGTATGCCTATTGGAGTGGTCAATGCTTTGTTAGAATACGTTATGCTAACGACAGATATGAAGCTGCCAAAAAAATATGTGGAAACGATTGCGGATCACTGGGTACGTAAAAATGTTCAAACAGCCAAGGAAGCTATGGAGCTTGCACGTCAAGAGCATGATAAATATACGGCTTGGAAAAATAAGCCACAGACTACAAGTAAAACGAATCAGCAAAACAAAAGACGTTCAGGACAGCAACGTGAAGAAAAAGTGCCTGAATGGTTCTATAAACGGAATGAAAAACAAGAGGAATCTACTTCTAGCACAATAGATTTTGAAAAAGAGCGACAGAAAATATTAGAGATGCTAGGAAAAAGTGAATAGTAAAGAAGGTGAACAACTATCGAACCTATAAATGGACCATTAAAACGAGCAATTAATGTACCCTCGTTTCAAGAACGCTATGAAGCAATGCGACGTGAAATTTTAGAACATCCACGTGTGCAGGAATTCTTAGCTCAGCATGCAGATGAATTAAACTATGACAATATAGAGCGAAATTTACCTAAGCTTCATGAGTTTATTAGTCAATCTACTGAGTGCTGTGGCTGTGACAATACGGAACATTGTACAAACTATTTAAAAGGCTTCCTTCCTACATTAAGGGTAGTACGGAATTCTATTGAAATGGACTATGTACGCTGTGAGCAAAAAATCAGAGAAGAAGAACGTCGAGATGTTGCGAATATGATTGCCAGTATGCACATGCCAAAAGACGTGCTTCAAGCAACTATTCAAGATTTAAGTATTGATGATGAATCACGTGTGACAATTGCACAAAAGGCAGCTCAATTTGTAAAAATGACAAAAGAAACAGGTCAATTACCTTCAAAAGGTTTTTACTTATACGGTAAATTTGGTGTAGGGAAATCTTTTGTACTTGGAGCACTAGCTAATGAATTAGCGTCCACTAAAATTCGCTCTGTTGTGGTTTTTGTTCCAGAGTTTTTACGAGAAATGAAAAACGCCATTGGCGACAATACCTTGAACGAGAAAATTGATTATATAAAAAAAGCTCCTGTTTTAATGCTAGACGATTTAGGCGCAGAAACGATGACGGCTTGGACACGAGATGAAATATTAGGAACTATTTTCCATTATCGTATGGCAGAGCAATTGCCAACGTTTATTACATCTAATTTTAATTACGATGAATTAGAGCATCATTTAGCACAGTCACAAAAAGGTGATATCGAGGTTGTAAAGGCAGGACGTATTATGGAACGAATAAAAGCCTTGACTGAGCCCATTGAAATGCGAGGTAATAATCGTAGAATGTAACATGGCATTGATAGTTGCATTTTTCGACAATCGAGCGTATACTGACTCATATACT
Source organism: Lysinibacillus sp. FSL W7-1291 (assembly GCF_038593415.1). Taxonomy (NCBI): domain Bacteria; kingdom Bacillati; phylum Bacillota; class Bacilli; order Caryophanales; family Bacillaceae; genus Lysinibacillus; species Lysinibacillus sp. FSL W7-1291. The sequence goes on along the minus strand of NZ_CP151994.1, from coordinate 3,314,219 downwards.
TAATATCAATATGCATTGATGAGGACATGAATTTTGTGTATCGGCTTATAGAGAGGGAAGTCATTGGCTGAAAACTTCCTAGTGTGAGCACATCATTTACTACCTACTGAGCAGCGAAAGGGATAATCTTTCGCCGGTCCCTAGCCCGTTAGCTAGCCTTGAGCTTCGTCTGACTTTGGATAAGTCGGAAGGAAGAAGGGTGGAACCACGAGCATACGCTTCGTCCCTTTCGTAGGGACGGGGCTTTTTTATTTGTCTCAGATTTCATTGAAATCGTTGTGGGAAATGGTGGCTCCGCTCATAAAAGGAAAGAAGTAGCTCATGAAAGTAATGTCTCCACTCTAACCGAGTAGGACCCCGCTCAATTCAAGCCGAAGTCACACAAACAATGACTCAAGCTAATCATCAAGCATTATGTATTCAACAAAATGAAGGAGTGCAAAGAATATGTCAGAAATGATTAAATTAACTTTCCCAGATGGCGCTGTAAAGGAATTTGCAAAAGGTACATCAACTGATGATGTAGCATTATCTATTAGCCCTGGCTTACGTAAAAAAGCTTATGCCGGTAAAATCAATGGTGTGTTAGTAGATTTAAAAGCACCAATTGAAGAGGATGCAACAATTGCGATTATTACACAAGATGATGTGGAAGCACTTGAAATTTTACGTCACTCTACTGCCCATTTAACAGCACAAGCTATTAAACGTCTATTCCCAGATGTGAAGCTTGGTATTGGCCCAGTCATTGAAGGTGGTTTCTACTATGATATTGACTCACCAACACCAATTACTGCTGAAGATTTGCCAGCAATTGAAAAAGAAATGAAAAAAATTATTGCTGAAAACCTAGAAGTAGAACGTAAAAATGTAAGCCGTGCCGAAGCACAAGCAATCTATGAGGAGATTGGCGATGAATATAAATTAGAATTACTTGAGGCCATTCCAGCAGATGAGCAAGTATCTATTTATTATCAAGGCGAGTTTTTCGATCTTTGCCGTGGTATTCACGTACCATCAACTGGGAAACTACGTGAATTCAAGCTGTTATCATTAGCAGGTGCATATTGGAGAGGGAACTCTGATAACAAAATGCTACAACGTATTTATGGTACAGCGTTCTTCAAAAAAGAAGAATTAAAACATCACCTACAAATGCTAGAAGAAGCAAAAGAACGTGATCACCGTAAAATCGGGAAAGAGTTAGAACTATTTACAACTTCTCAAAAAGTAGGTCAAGGTTTACCACTTTGGTTACCAAATGGTGCAACAATTCGTCGTGTTATTGAACGTTATATTGTCGATAAAGAATTGTCACTAGGTTATAAACATGTTTATACACCTGTATTAGGTTCGAAAGAGCTTTATCAAACTTCGGGTCACTGGGATCATTACCAAGATTCTATTTTCCCACCAATGGAGATGGATAACGAGACATTAATTATGCGTCCGATGAACTGTCCTCACCATATGATGGTATACAAAAACAGCATGCATTCTTATCGTAACCTACCATTACGTATTGCAGAGCTTGGTACAATGCACCGTTATGAAATGTCAGGAGCGGTTTCAGGTTTACAACGTGTACGAGGAATGACTTTAAACGATGCACATATTTTTGTTCGTCCAGATCAAATTAAAGCGGAGTTCCAAAAAGTAGTACAGTTAATTTTAGAGGTTTATAAAGATTTCGATTTAAATGATTACTCATTCCGTTTATCTTATCGCGACCCAGCAGATACTGAAAAATACTTCGATGATGATGCAATGTGGGAAAGAGCACAAAGCATGTTAAAAGAAGCAATGGATGAGCTTGGCTTAGATTACTTCGAAGCAGAAGGTGAAGCGGCATTCTATGGTCCTAAACTTGACGTTCAAGTAAAAACAGCGATTGGTAAAGAAGAAACTTTATCTACAGTTCAATTAGACTTCTTATTACCAGAGCGATTTGACTTAACGTATGTTGGGGAAGATGGAAAACCACACCGTCCAGTTGTTATTCACCGTGGAGTTGTATCAACAATGGAACGTTTCGTTGCCTTCTTAATTGAAGAATACAAAGGGGCATTCCCAACTTGGTTAGCACCAGTACAAGTAGAAGTTATTCCAGTATCGAATGAAGCACACTTCGACTATGCAAAACAAATTGAAGAGCAATTAACAGCAGCTGGCTTGCGTGTGGAAATGGATGATCGTGAAGAGAAATTAGGCTATAAAATCCGTGAAGCACAAATGAAAAAGATTCCGTATATGCTAGTAATTGGTGACAAGGAAGTAGAGGCGAATGGCGTAAATGTTCGACGCTATGGCTCAAAAGATTCAGAAACAATTAGCTTTGAGGATTTCCTAGCAACTATAAAAGCCGAAATTACAAAATAAGCTTTCATAATAAAGTACGCTTGCCAAAGTGAGGGTTTCTGTGTAAAATGAATCTTGTTTTTGTATAGAACATTTGCATTTAGGCTAAGCTAGTAGTGATAAGAAAATAAACATTTGACAGCTTATCATATACATGCTAATATAGTTAAGGTTAATGAATACAAAGTTTGTGGTTGAAGTAGAGGCTGCCCGCTTCTCACCTGATACAACGCTTTAAAGGCTGTGAACAGGTATGACACGTTGAATTGTTTTGCGTAGACTTGCGCATGCACATATAGCGGGCGGACATCTTCAAAAATGTCCGTCCTTTTTTTATGGACATGACAAGAGGATGTACCGTTCAACCGGGCAAGACTTTGCCCAAACCATGTATTCGCGACAACTACTTGGAGGTGGATTACTATTAGCAAAGACATGTATGTAAACGAAGGCATTCGCGCACGTGAACTTCGATTAATCGATCACAATGGTGACCAGCTTGGTGTAAAGACACGTAATGAAGCGCTAGAAATCGCCACTCGTGTAAACTTGGATCTTGTCCTTGTGGCCCCTCAAGCCAAGCCGCCAGTCGCTCGTATCATGGACTATGGTAAATTTAAGTTTGAACAGCAAAAGAAAGACCGTGAAATTCGTAAAAATCAAAAGGTCATCGTCATGAAAGAGGTTCGTTTGAGCCCATCAATCGATGAGCATGATTTCCAAACGAAGTTACGTAATGCGATTAAATTCCTTGAAAAAGGCGATAAAGTAAAATGTAGCTTACGTTTCAAAGGTCGTGCGATTACACATAAGGACATTGGTCAACGTGTGTTAGATCGTTTTGCTGAAGCTTGTGCTGAAGTATCAACGGTAGAACAAAAACCGAAGATGGAAGGCCGAAGCATGTTCTTAGTTCTTCAACCAAAGAACGAGAAATAATATTAGACGAACAGTTTAGGAGGAATTCGACATGCCAAAAATGAAAACTCACCGTGGAGCTGCGAAACGTTTCAAAAAAACGGGTTCAGGTAAATTAAAATATGACCGTGCTTATGGAAGCCACTTATTCGCAAACAAATCTACGAAACAAAAACGTCACTTACGTAAAGCAAACATCGTTTCATCTGGTGACTTCAAACGCATCAAATCTTTACTTGTTTACATGAAATAATTGACTACAAAAATACTAACATTCATTTTTAAATGAAAAGCAGGAGGTAATTCATATGCCACGCGTAAAAGGCGGAACAGTGACGCGCAAACGTCGTAAAAAAGTATTAAAATTAGCTAAAGGTTACTATGGTTCAAAACATACATTATATAAAGTTGCTAACCAAGCGGTAATGAAGTCAGGTCAATATGCATACCGTGACCGTCGTCAGAAAAAACGTGATTTCCGTAAATTATGGATCACTCGTATCAATGCAGCTGCTCGTATGAACGGTCTTTCTTACAGCCGTTTAATGCACGGTTTAAAAGTTGCTGGTATCGAAGTTAACCGTAAAATGTTAGCTGACCTTGCTGTAACAGATGCTGCAGCATTCACTCAACTAGCAGACGCTGCTAAAAAAGCAGTAGCTAAATAATAGTTGACGTAGTCAACTATTATTTCTGCACCGAAAGCGCAGCGGCAGGTGCAAAATAGGAATTTTCTGCACCGAAAGCATAAGCGACAGGTGTTAAAAAAGACTGATGGATTTTTCCATCAGTCTTTTTTGTGTTAGATTAGTAGTATAACGTTTTCTAGATAAAGGAGTAAGAAATGGGACAAGCATTATTAGCGTATATGAGCATTGTATCGATTGTGCTGCTCATTTTAATGGGTATGGATAAATCACGTGCTAAAAAACATGAATGGCGTATTGCGGAGCGCACGTTGTTTACGCTTGCCATAGCAGGAGGGGCAGGAGGTGGCGTGCTAGGTATGTATTTATTCCGCCATAAAACACGCCACAATCGTTTTGCATTTGGTTTTCCACTATTAGCAGCCATTCAAATTTTTATCATTGTACAATTGTGGTCATAATTGACATGAATTAAAAACACATCCTCATGATGGGGATGTGTTCCGCATAAGCTGTTCAATGGGCTGCTTCCAATTAATTTTTGCGTTTGGATAGTTCAATAAAATTTCCTGCTGTAAATATTCAAAGTCGCTTTTGGAGAGGCCTTGCAGCGTCGCAGCGTCACGCGCACCGACAAAAATAGTCACAACCTCGAAAGCATCCTCTGTCGTGCCTAGGTATTTTTCACCTTCAAAAAGAGCACCCTTATAGGAAATGAAGAAATTCTTTCGCACATTTTTAACGTCATCGTAAAAATAATATTGGCCTTTTTCATAGGCTTCATCAAGTTTGCGTTTAGGATCGGTTATATAACGAATCGCTTTATAAAATACATAGATAATAAGCGCTATCACAGCAAGTCGAATTAGTAACGGCAACATTTTTAAATTTTCCCCCTTGAAGAAAGGTTATTCTTTCCTATACGATTAGAGAGGTCAAATAGTTTCATTTTATTTAAAATATTTTTTTAGAAATTTAGGAGATAAAAATGAATTTACAACAATTGTTTACAATGCAACAAGAGCTGGATGATTTTATCGAGCAAACACAAAATATTCAGCAAGATGTGTTTCAGGAAAAGGGCTTAGCCTTAATGGTAGAGTTAGCAGAGCTTGCGAATGAAACGCGCTGCTTTAAGTTTTGGAGCACAAAGGGGCCTTCAGCACGTGAGGTTATTTTAGAAGAATATGTGGATTCTATTCACTTTATCTTATCGCTTGGCTTATTAAAGGGCTATACATCGATTGAAAAGTGGCCTGTGGTAGAAGAAAATCGAGATTTAACAGCCATTTTTTTAGAGACACAAAGTGCTATTTTAACATTTATTCAGCAACCTACCAAAGAGCGCTACTTAGCCATTTGGCAATGCTACGGGGTACTCGCGTATAACCTCAGTTTTACATTTGAGGACGTGGTTGGCGCTTATATTGAGAAAAACCAAGAAAATTACCAGCGTCAGCGTTCAGGATATTAAAGTAAGAAATACACTAATTTTCAGACGATTAAGCTAGGAATATTTCGGTAAACGAAGTATAATAAAGTAGATACGAGAAGTAGGAGGCAAAAGGATGACACAACTAGATTCAACATTGCAAATGTTTAAAGATTTAACAGATGCGAATGGTATTGCAGGTAATGAGCGTGCACCTCGTGAGGTCATGAAAAAATACATTGCACCATATGCAGACACTGTAGAAACAGATAACTTAGGTAGTGTAATTGCTAAAAAAGTAGGCGATGAAAACGGTCCTAAAATTGTCGTAGCAGGACATTTAGATGAAGTAGGTTTCATGGTAACGCAAATCGATGACAAAGGCTTTATCAAATTCCAAACGGTAGGCGGCTGGTGGAGTCAAGTAATGCTTGCACAGCGTGTAACGATTACTACTCGTAAGGGTGATGAAGTGATTGGGGTTATTGGTTCAAAACCACCTCATATTTTACCTGCAGATGTACGTAATAAAGTAGTAGACATTAAAGATATGTTTATTGATATTGGTGCTGCTTCTAAAGATGAAGTACTTGAGTGGGGCGTGCGTCCTGGCGATATGGTAACACCATACTTTGAATTTAATGTTATGAAAAATGATAAGTATCTATTAGCAAAAGCTTGGGATAACCGTATCGGTTGTGCTATTGCGATTGATGTTATGAAAGCGTTACAAAATGAAAAGCATCCTAACATTCTTTATTCAGTAGGGAATGTACAAGAAGAAGTGGGGCTTCGCGGTGCTAAAACAGCAACATATAAAATCCAACCAGATATTGGATTTGCAGTAGATGTAGGTGTAGCAGGAGACACGCCAGGTGTTACAGCTAAAGAATCAACTAGTAAGATGGGTGCTGGCCCACAAATCGTTGTGTATGATGCATCTATGGTATCACACCGTGGCTTACGTGAATTCGTATTAGATGTAGCAGATGAGCACAATATTCCATATCAATTTGAAGCGATGGCTGGCGGTGGGACAGACGCTGGCTCCATCCACGTAACAGCAAATGGCGTACCAGCACTATCCATCGGTATTGCGACACGCTACATCCATTCACATGCAGGTATCCTACATCGTGATGATTATGATAACGCTGTTAAATTAATGGTAGAAGTTATTAAAAAATTAGACCGTGATGCAGTCAATAAAATTACATTTGATTGATTGAATGATAAGAACTAAATAGAATTCCCATAGTTTTGCCTTCTAACGACAATGTTAGGAGGCTTTTTTCGTTGCTCAAACCAATATAGCTTACTTAAGAGGGAATAGTTAGGATATCATAGCAAATGTTACACAATAGTCATTAGTACATACTAGATAGCAAGTTGAAAATGAAACCAAAATACTATTTTTGAAAATTAATTTTGTATGGTATAATTTCCTATAAAAGGAGTGGATTTATTTGGGAATTCAAAAAGTAATCAAGTTTTTATTATGTTTATCTCTTAGTTTATGTATCATAAATTATCCTAGTATTTCTTTTGCTGAAACACTTGATATGAATACATCTAGTGAAAAAAGCATATCTGACATTGATACAGGTATAGCAAACTTGAACTACAATAACAAGGAAGTATTAGCAGTGAATGGTGACAAGGTTGATAGCTTTGTTCCAAAAGAAGGTATTAACTCAAATAATAAATTTATAGTGGTTGAACGTAATAAAAAATCACTTACAACTTCACCGGTGGATATTTCAATTATTGATTCTATGGCGAATCGTACATATCCAGGAGCATTACAACTTGCAAACCGAGCTTTTGTAGACAATCAACCTAGTTTATTGGTAGCTAAAAGAAAACCCCTAAATATTAGCATTGATTTACCTGGCATGAAAAGGGAAAATACTATAACGGTGGATAATCCAACATATGGTAATGTGTCTGGTGCAGTAGATGAGTTAGTATCTACTTGGAGTGAGAAATATTCCACAACACATACTTTACCTGCAAGACTACAATATTCTGAATCTATGGTTTATAGCAAATCTCAAATAGCGAGTGCTCTGAATGTCAACGCTCAAGTTCTTGACAATTCACTAGGGATTGACTTTAATGCGATTGCGAACGGCGAGAAAAAAGTGATGGTTGCAGCATACAAACAAATATTTTATACCGTAAGTGCTGAACTACCTAACAATCCATCAGACCTTTTTGATGATAGTGTCCATTTTGAAGAATTAACGCGTAAAGGGGTAAGTAATGATGCTCCTCCCGTTATGGTATCAAATGTAGCTTATGGTAGAACAATTTATGTGAAATTAGAAACAAGCTCTAAGAGCAAGGATGTACAAGCTGCTTTTAAAGCCTTACTGAAGAATGTCAATACGAATGTAGAAACTAGTGCACAGTACAAGGATATTTTTGAAGAAAGCTCCTTTACGGCTGTAGTATTAGGAGGAGATTCACAAAAGCATAATCAAATTGTCTCAAAGGACTTTAATGATATTCGAGGAATAATTAAAGATAATGCAGAATTTAGTCTTAAAAATCCAGCATATCCAATTTCGTATACAAGTGTTTTCTTAAAGGATCATTCAATTGCTGCTGTTCATAATAATACAGATTATATTGAGACGACATCTACAGAATATTCTAAAGGAAAGATCATCCTTGATCATTATGGTGCATATGTTGCTCAATTTGAAGTAGCCTGGGACGAATTTTCCTATGATGAAAATGGAAATGAAGTATTAACCCATAAAACTTGGGATGGAAATTGGAAGGACAAAACAGCTCATTTCTCTACAGTAATACCACTTCCTGCTAATTCAAAAAATATAAGAATTTATGCAAGAGAGTGTACAGGTCTTGCCTGGGAATGGTGGAGAACGGTTATTGATGAATATAATGTTCCAATGTCTAATGAAATCAAAGTCTCCATTGGAGGAACGACATTATACCCAACAGGTAGTATTAATTAACATCAAAATTCATCATAATGATGTGAAAAATGATATTCAATTTCGATAATAGCGTTTTACCTCCTAACAAATTATTGTTAGGAGGTTTTTTGCGTTGGTTAGAACCTGTACAAGTCCGATTGGTGAAAGCAAATAATCCGTGAGAGATAGAAAGCCCCCACGGATTGCAGTCAAGATTCATAAACCATCTTATTGTTGAAAGAGGTGATGATAGTCTGTAAAGATAATAATTCAATAGCATTTGCTTCAATAGCTTCAGTAGAGCAGCAAGCAAGCGAATATTGTCCTTCGAGATGGGTGGATAAAAAAGAAAGAATGTCACAATGGTTACCATGGAAATGAATAGTGCCTTCCATTATTTTAAAAGAAAAAGATTGAAGTGGCGTTGATAAGCCAATGCCTAAGTATTTGATGTAGGCTTCCTTTAATGTCCAAAGCTTAAAAAAATAATCTAATTGATCCTTGTCCGATAACGTGATGAGATCCTTATATTCCTCAGAGGAGAATATATGCTGGGCAAGATTGAGATCCAATAAATGATGCTTTTCAATGTCAACGCCAATTTCTGTATTACTGACACCACAAAAAACATAATTTCCTGAATGAGAAACATTGAAAAAGGCATTTGGTAAATTTTTAATAAAAGGTTTGCCATACGAATTATTAGCAAATTCAATAGTACAGGGGGCTATATTAAAATTTGTTGAAATTAAATATCTAGCTAATATATCCCCTAATAGCCCTCGCTTGTAGTCTTCTTTATAGTGAAATTTTTGGAGTCTATTTTTTTTCTCATTGGAAATAAAAGCTGTAAGTTTCGAATGGTACATGTCAAAGTGTACATCTGTAATTGAAAGTAAAGCCAGTTTTATAATAATTATACCCTCCTATTCGTTTAGCCTTTCGATAATTGCTGTCTATATTCTTTAGGTGTGAGGTCTAGATAACGTTTAAATAGTTCTGAAAACCTTCCGGCACTTTGATAGCCTACTTTCCGAGCAATCTCATTAATAGGAAGCTCTGTATGAGCTAGTAGTTTCTCAGCCTGATGGACTCGTTGCTTTTGGATATATTCAGTAATTGTACAATGATACACTTCTTTAAATAGCTTTTTTAATTTTGTAGCACCCATACATGAAATTTTCGTTAAATGATCTAATGTTAGTTGAAGCGTATAGTAATTTTCGATATGAGCGGCTACATGCTCAATATGGTGAATATCTTCTTTAGAAATTTGTGAGCAATGACATGTTTTATCAGAAAGGGCTCGTTCCATAATGAGAGCCAATGCTTCATATACTTTTCCTTCATAAAAAAGGGCAGAAGTTAGGTCGGAACCACGATAAGCAGCTATTTGTCGAAGGAGAATAACCATCTCTGAAAAAGTAGATGTCGCTTTTAATGTTGTTAACGCTTGTCGTGGATTCACATATTTTTCACCATATTTATATGCTAAAAATTGATCACAAAATGTAGCAGTAAACTCAATGCCAATTGATTGTACTGGAATATTTTTATGAATAATAGCACTATATTTTTCACCTTTGCTCCAATAGCTTCTTATATAGCCAGACTTTAATGGTTGATAAGGATGAAGCTCCTCGCCTGAAATAGATTCGTAGTATGTGATTGTTAGTAGCTCAGGCATCGTTAATTCTAATCGATGATCCTCAAAAAAATAAAAATCATGAATAAGAATAGAAAACATATCTTTGGCATGATATATCCAATAATACCCGTTACCTAAAGCTGGATCAATTGTGAAAGTAGTTCCTATGGCGTTATATTTACTCTTCTGATCATCTTGTGAAAATCCATTTTTTAATAATAGAGGTTCAAAATGTTGTAAAGTCATTTGCTTTCCCCTTCCCTCAATTAGACATTCCTTTTCCTTGATTAGACGTAAACACAGTGTGGGCATATTTTTATGTACTGTTATTCATTATAATAGATAATGATAATCGTTATCAATTAAAGATGCTAATTATAGTAAAAATTACAATAGAAAGGGATTGTGATGTAAATATGTATACACAAACGATGCAACAAAAAACGCTTACGATGAAAGATTTAATAACAGTCGGTATTTTCTCAGCGCTTTTCTTTATATTTATGATGATTGGGTCAGCCTTTTTCGCACCCAACCCTGTATTGACTTTTTTAATGCCAGCGGGTGCAGCCCTATTAACGGGCCCTATTTATTTATTAATGCTAGCGAAAGTACCGAAATTTGGCCCAATACTAATTTTGGGGATATTGATAGCGATTATTACGTTCGTAACAGGAATGTACTGGTTATGGTCATTAGCATGTATAGTACTAGCTTTGCTAGGCGAATTCATTGCATCAATCGGCAAGTATAAAAATAATACGATTAATATGATGAGTTATATTGTTTTTTCACTTCATCCTATGGGGTCTTACATAATGCTATGGTTCAATCAACAAGCATATAAGGAGTATTTAGTAGGTCAAGGAACAGAACAAGCTTATATGGATACGATGCTAACAACGGCCCAAAACTGGATGCTACCAGCAATGATTATTGGTACAATGCTCTGTGCACTCATTAGTGGTTTTTTAGGGAAAAAATTATTGAAAAAACAGTTTGAGAAATCTGGGGTACTGGCATAGCTAGAGTGGTGAAACTTTAAGATTAAGGGAGAAGATTTATATGTATGAGCAGAGCAATGTGCATATGCAAGTTTCCACCGTCAAGCTTGATCCAAGAACAAAAATATACCTGCTACTGTTAGTGAATGTTGCGGTGTTTTTGTCACCTTCTTTTCAATACGAACTGCTATTAATGGTCATCATATTTAGTCTTTGTCTATTGATGGGTATGTTGTCATTTTCAATAAAAATGATGCTAGGATATGGATTTATTCTAGGTATTCACTTTATAAGTGAAAGATTTTTATCTGGTACATGGGAGCTAATGTTTGTCTCGTTTGCTATGTTTATTAGAAAAATTTTTCCATGTGTTGTCATGGGAGGGTTACTAGTTGGGACTACCAAAATCAATGAATTTATGACGGCCTTAGGAAAACTACGACTTTCAAAAAAAGTAATTATTCCATTAGCCGTCATGTTACGCTATTTTCCTATGATTGGGGAAGATTGGCGCTATATAAAGGATGCGATGAAATTAAGGGGCATTTCTCCCTCCATCATAGGCTTTCTAACAAAACCTATGCAAACGGTTGAATGCATATATGTTCCTTTAATGATGGCAGCATCCAAAATTGCTGATGAATTATCTGCTGCAAGTATAGCGAGGGGAATTGAAAACCCGAAAGAGCGCTCTTGCTTTCAACATGTACATTTTCAACTAAGCGATAGTATTGTCGTTTTTGTATTGACGTTTTTTGTATTTGGAGGGCTGTTCATATGTTGAAAATCGAGCAATATTCATTCCATTATACAGATGAGAAAAGTGAAGGTATCGAAAATATAAATTTTCATGTGAAAAGAGGACAGTGCATTTTATTATGTGGTAAAAGTGGCTGTGGGAAAACAACGATTATCAGAGCAATTAACGGTTTAATTCCTTATTTTTATTTCGGCCAACTTAAAGGGCAAGTGATGTTAAATAATCTACCTGTAGAAAATAGAAAGATGTATGAATTAAGTGAACAGGTAGGGACAGTTTTTCAAAATCCACGATCACAGTTTTTTAACGTTGATACAGATAGTGAGATTGTATTTGGAATGGAAAACATGGCATATCCAAAAGAAATGATGGAAGAAAGAATGCAAGAGATTACATTGGAACTTCGTTTAGAAAAGCTTCGTCGTCGTAATATTTTTCATTTATCAGGTGGTGAGAAGCAGAAGATTGCCTTTGCGAGTGTCTATGCTGTTGCACCAGATGTTTTTGTGCTAGATGAGCCTTCGTCTAATTTAGATGCGGCTGCTATTGAAGAATTAAAGGAGATGATTGCCTTACTAAAAAGGCAAGGTAAGACGATTATTATATCTGAACATCGACTTTATTATTTAAGAGATTTAATTGATACTGCCATTGTGTTAAATAAGGGACAAATTGTATCAACTTATACACAAAAGGAATTTTTACAGCTTTCGAATCAACAGCTGGAACAATTGGGGCTACGCACGCTTTATTTAAGCAATGTACAGTTTCAACATCGACAGCAGCCTGCTAAACATAAAGTCCATGAACTTGTTGTGAAGGATGTTACGATTTCACATAAAAAGAGAAATATACTGGAAAATATACACTTTGCAGCAAAAAGCGGCGAAATTATTGCCATCACAGGACATAATGGGGCAGGGAAAACGACCTTTGCTAGATCGCTATGTGGTCTACATAAAATAACATCTGGAAATATTTATTTTAATAATCAAAAACTAACTTCGAAAAAACAAGCACAGCTCTCCTATCTGGTGATGCAAGATGTTAATTATCAGTTATTTGCTGAAACAGTCGAAAAGGAATGTGTCTTTGGGGTGAAAAATCCTGATTCAAATTTAGTACAACAGGTATTGGAGGAGATGGATTTATTAGAGTTGACAGACCGACACCCTAATACATTATCAGGTGGACAAAAACAAAGGCTTGCAGTAGCGGCTAGTTTAATAAGTGAAAAGGAAATTTTAGTATTTGATGAACCGACAAGTGGACTAGATTATGACAGTATGCAAAAGGTGGCAAGTATTTTAAAAAGTTTAGCGGAGGCTAATAAAATTGTTTTTGTTATAACACATGACCTGGAATTTATAGCGACCTGCTGTCACCGTATTCTTCGTTTTGAAGATGGAAAGAAGCAAGACGATTATATACTGAATAAAGAAAATCAGCAGTATACAATTGATGCTTTCACTCTACAGCAAGGTTAGCGGCTGCTGAGTAAAGTACAATGTAAAATTACACAGATGATTGTGTAGGAAGGGGCTGAATAACAATGGAAAAAGCACTACAAAATAAAAATCCGATCTTCATGCTTCTTTCTTGGGCAGGAAAAGATAAAAAATATTTATATTTATCGGTTTTATGTTCTTTAATTAGTGGTCTTTCTACAATTGTACCTTATTTCGTTATTTATCAAATTATTGAGCAAGTCTATCACAATACCTTAACGGAAGCCTTATTAATTCAAAATTTATTACTTTTGATTACATCGATTATTGTTCGATTTGGGCTCTTTGCTATTTCTGGTACTCTCTCGCATAAAGGAGCCTATCGAACGTTATTTAAAGTGCGTTGTCAAGTAACAGAGCATATGGCACAAGTACCATTAGGCTCTTTAAATGAACGAAATACAGGGGAAATTAAAACATTATTAAATGAAGAAATCGAAAAATTAGAATTATTTTTAGCCCATCATTTACCAGAGCTCATCTTTTATATGAGTGGTCCAATAGCTGTCTTTATCTATTTATGTACGGTAAATGTACCGTTAGCGCTTATTTCGTTTATTCCATTAATCATTGCAGTAGCAGTTATGGCCATCATGTTTCGTGGTACGAATCAAATGATGGATCGTGCAGCACGTTCTATAGCTAATTTAAATGCAATCATTATCGAATATATTCAAGGCATGCGTTTAATTAAGGCATTTAACATGAGCAGTTCATCTTTTCAAAAGTTTGCTAAAGCTGTAGATGATGAATTTAAGACATGGAAAGAAATATCTTTGAAAATGGGCCCACCATATGCGAGCTATATCATTATTATAGAGTGCGGTTTATTGCTAATGGTGCCCATAGGTGGCATGTGGTTCTTAAATGGTAGCTTAACAGGAAGTGTCTTTATTCTTTTTGCATTTGTAGGTTCATTGTATTTAACAGAACTACGCCCTCTACAAGAATTAGGCATGAACTTTGCACAAGTATTAAATGCTGTAAAGAAATGTGTAACTTTTTTAGAAACACCTGTTTTTGAACAAGGGCAAGCATTTCCAAAGAATTATACTATTGAATTGAAAAATGTTAACTACTCTTATGATGGGCAGAAAGAACATTTAAAAAATGTGAATCTAACGATTGCTGAAAATGAAAAAATAGCTATTGTCGGTGCTTCAGGTTCAGGGAAAAGTACAATTGTCCAGTTGATTTCACGCTTTAATGATGTTCAACAAGGGGAAGTGTTAATCGGCAATCAAAACGTCAAGGCTATTGAGTATGAGGAATTATTAAAAAATATAACGATAGTATTCCAAAAGACATTTTTAACGAGTGGGACCGTTTTCGAAAATATTGTTATGGGCTCTAGCGCCACACTTGATGAAGTAAGAGAAGCAGCAAAAAAGGCCCAAATTGATGATTTTATCATTTCATTACCAGATGGTTATGATACGAAGGTAGGGAGCTTTGGCATTAGATTTTCTGGTGGTGAAAAGCAGCGTATTGCGATTGCACGTGCCATTTTAAAAAATGCGCCTATACTAATATTGGATGAAGCCACATCCGCAGCTGACCCAGAAAATCAAGCCGAAATTGATCAGGCCATTGCTGAGCTTTGTGTAGGTAAAACGGTTATTATCATTGCACATCGTCTTGGAATGATTAAGCATTGTGATCGAGTGGCCATTGTCGAAAATGAAACAATTCAAGCGTGTGGAACACATCAAGATATGCTAGAAGAATGCCCTTCATATAAAAAAGTTTGGCAGGATTATAGCAAAGCTAGAGAAATTACGTATGAATTGTAAGATATTTATCTTGGTTCAGCAGATGTCACATATTTGGAAGAAAATTACCTACGTAGCGACGGGTACAATTACGCTAAGGCGTAATTAATGGATGAAGGAGAATTTAGTATGGACAAAAAACATGCATTTAGAAAAAATATTTCTTTTTATCTTTCTGTTGTTTTCAATGTCATCGAAGGGATGCTAGCTGGTTTTAATTTTATCGTTTTATACTACACGATTAAAGCCTTAATTACAGAGCAATTAACGATGAGCATGTTAACTCAAACTATATTATTATTAGGTGCTGTTTTTGTTATTCGCTTAATTGTCTATGCATTTGGTTATACGAGAGGGCAAATTGGTGGTGCGCAAGTAAGTAGAATTCTTCGCTTGTCGCTGGGCGATAAAATGAAAAAAATACCACTTTCCTCCTTTACGAAGGCACAAATTGGCGAGTACATTAATGCAACGACAACAAGTGTTAATAATTATGAAAATATTTTGACTCATAAAATTGGTGATATTATAAAAAATACTTCATTTAGCTTACTGTTAATTGGCTTCGTTGCAACGCATTCGATATCTGCTGGAATAGTTCTTTTATGTTCAGGCTTATTATTATTACCATCACTTTACTTGTCCTTTTTAATGGTAAAAAAATACGGGAACGAGAAGAAAAATATTATGACAAAAAATACAAGTGATGTAGTGGAGTATATTAATGGTATTCAAACGCTACGATCATTTGGTTTAGGTGGTGTTAAAAATAAAGCAACAACTGATTCTATGAAAGCCTATAGTGATATTAGTTATGTATATGAGATCAAAGTAATTCCAATTGGTACGATATTTAGCATTCTCTGTTGGTTCAGTTTACCGATTGTTCTTTATTTAGCAGGTCATCAATGGTTGGCAGGAAATCTAGAGGCTTCTTCCTTCTTTCTAATTAGCATCAGCCCTTTATTTACATGTAAATTGTTTGGCACACTTTTTATTGACCTTACCTCTTATAAAAATTTTATGATTGCCAAACGTCAAATTGAAGCTGTATTAGATGCAGAGGAAGAGCCATCAAGTGATGCCTTTTTTGAACCTGAACAATATAGTATAGCTTTTCACAATGTGAATTTCGCCTATAGCCAAGAAGAACCTGTATTGCGTGATATTAATTTTGAAATTGGGTCTTCCCAGTTTGTAGCAATTGTCGGGCCATCGGGTTCGGGAAAATCAACTATTTTAAATTTAATCACAAAATATTATGAGCCTAATCGTGGTGATATTTTAATTGGTCAGCAAACGATTCAATCGATCGCTACTGAAAAAGTAATGCCAAAAATTTCAATGGTTGATCAAGATACTTTTTTGTTTAATGACACGATATTAAATAATATTCGCTATACAAAGCCAGAAGCAACAAAACAAGAAATTATTAATGCTGCAAAAGAGGCCAACTGCCATGATTTTATTGAGAAGTTGGAGTATGGCTATGACACAATCATTGGGGAAAATGGTAATAAGTTATCTGGTGGTGAAAGGCAGCGTATATCCATTGCACGTGCCATTTTAAAGGACAGTCCTATACTTTTATTAGATGAAGCGACCGCTTCGTTAGATATCGAAAATGAGTTAGCTGTAAAAGAAGCGATTAAAAATCTTTTGAAAAAGAAAAAAACAGTGGTGATGATTGCCCATACACTTTCCATTATTAAAAATGCAGACAATATATTAGTTGTGGATGGAGGACAAATCGTTGAAGAAGGGTCACATCAAAGTCTTATCGCTAAGGAGGGCAAATATGCAGCTATGTGGAAAAAAGAACATCAATTAAGTATCGTCTAACAAATAGATGTTAACAGAGAGAATGGAGGCGAAAAGGATGTCTCAGCAAATGGATTGGTATTTACAAGAAGTAGAACGATATGAAGAATTGGGC
Organism: Lysinibacillus sp. FSL W7-1291; assembly: GCF_038593415.1. Lineage (NCBI taxonomy): Bacteria > Bacillati > Bacillota > Bacilli > Caryophanales > Bacillaceae > Lysinibacillus > Lysinibacillus sp. FSL W7-1291. Next base: position 3,297,288 of record NZ_CP151994.1, on the reverse strand, counting down.
TTTTTAAGAAAGAAAACATTAATGGAAGAGCTTGACATCATTGCTCAACGGTTTCCGCATCATCTGGCAGTAGTGGAAGGGAATCGACGCTTAACTTATGAAGAGCTGCTTCAAGAAATTAAGCAATTATCGACAGGCTTTTTATCTTTAGGTTGGCAGCAGGGTGATCGGGTTTTAATGCAGCTACCAAATACAATTGAATTTATTACTGTTTTATTTAGTCTGTTAAAAATAGGTGTGCAGCCTGTTTTGATGTTGCCATCCCATAGAGAAGTAGAAATCGATACAGTTGCCAAAATGGTTCAGCCAATAGCTTATATATGTTGCAGTAGTTATCTAGGTTTCCAGTATGAATGTATGGCCGCACAGGTAATTCCTCAGCATAAAAGTATTCGATATATTGTGACGGTTGGGGAATCCACCATACAGTGGCCAGCATCCTATACACATGTAACAGTAGATCAACTGAAAGAAAGGAACTATTCATTAGCAATTAGCGCTTCACCTCACTATAGAGATACTGCATTATACTTATTGTCTGGTGGCACAACAGGCATTCCCAAAATAATTCCGAAAATACATGAAGCTTATGCCTATAATGCATTCGCCTCTGCTGAAAAATGTGGAATGACTCCTGAAACGGCATACATGGCTGTACTATCGATTTCACATGATTATCCGTTATGCTCACCAGGTATATTAGGTACTCTTTTTACAGGTGGAAAAGTGGTATTATGTCAAACCTCTAGCTTTGATGAAGCATTTCATGAAATCGAAAAAGAACAGGTGACACATACCGCCATTGTACCAACAATTGCTAGCCTTTGGTTAGAAGCATTTGAATGGTATGAAGATTTGAATATGTCGAGCTTAGAGGTGGTCTTAATTGGCGCTGCTCACATAGAGCAGGAAATGGCTGTTCAATTTATGAATACATTTCACTGTAAAATACAACAAGGATACGGACTCGGCGAAGGGATTACTTGTTTCACAGCATTAAATGATCCTGTGGAAATTGTTACAAGCTGTCAAGGGCAGGCAATTTCGATAGGTGATGAAATAAAGATTATAGATGAGCTAGGAAGAGAAGTTCCTCAGGGTCAGCTTGGAGAATTGGTGGCAAAAGGTCCGTATACATTTGGCGGATACTATCAAGCATCTGCTTTAAATGCAGAAATTTTTACCAAGGATTACTTTTTACGTACTGGTGATAAGGCTCGTATTACATCAGATGGAAATATACAAATTATCGGTCGAGTAAGGGAGCAAATTAATCGTGCAGGTGAAAATGTTATACCATCTGAAATTGAAAGTTTTTTACGTACACAGCCAATGATAAAAGATGCTGCTGTTGTTGGTTTACCAGATAAGGATCTAGGAGAAAGCATTTGTGCATTTATAGTGACCGATGGACAAAGAATGGAACGAGATGAGATATGTAGTTATTTATTTCATATAGGTGTTGCTCCATATAAACTTCCAGATCGAATCATATATGTTGAGCGATTACCGTTTATAAATGTAGGGAAAGTGGATAAAAAAAAATTAAAACAGATGGCTATGGAAAGTGAGGCGTCTATGCATTGAAATTAGAAAGTGATTTAGACATCATCCGAAATCTAGCATTAGAAGTCAATCAACTCCTCGGTATAAAGAAAGAAATACGCGCGGATCAAAATTTATTGGAGTTAGGCTTAAACTCCTTACAAGTCATGAAATTAGTCAGCAAACTAAAAAAAGCTGGCATTACCATTACTTTCAAAGAATTAATATCGGAACCTTATTTGAGCGCTTGGTACGAATTATTAAATAGAGAGGCTGTCCATTCAATAAATAGTGATAACTCCCTATTAGAAAATCAAGATAAAACAATACCTAATATGTATGAGCCATTTCCATTAACAGATGTACAGTATGCCTATTGGGTTGGGCGACAAAGCGGTCAATATTTAGGCGGAAATGGCTGTCATGGTTATATGGAAATTAACGGTCAACATATTGATATAGAGCGGCTTGAATCGGCATGGGCCATCATTGTCCAGCATCATCCTATGCTCCGTGTTAAGTATACGGAGGATGGCCAACAGCAAGTTTTAACAGCATCCCCTTTTACAGCTATTGCTGTTCACGATTTAACAACATGTTCACAAGACGAGGTTAATCAACAATTAGAAGCTATTCGTGCGAATACTTCACATCGGCTATTGGCAATTGATCAAGGGGAAGTAGCTCGATTACAGCTATCTCTATTGCCTGATGGTAAAACGCGACTTCATTTCGATATCGACTTACTTGTAGCTGATGTGCAAAGTTTCCAAATCATTTTACATGATTTAGCGGCCGCTTATACTAGACAACAAAAACCAAAAGCACCTGAAAATTGGAACTTTGCGAAATATCTTTATGATAAAAAATTAGCAAATGCTGATGAAGAACGTTATGCCGAAGCCTATTGGAAAAACAGGTTAGCCACTTTACCATTAGGTCCTAAACTACCGTTGTCAAACAATGCTGCGTTGATACAACACGAACCTAAATTTACAAGAAGAGAGTACTTTTTAGAAGATACTGCTTGGAGCAAGCTGCAATTGATTGCCTCTCGTTATAACGTTACTTCTGCGATGGTATTGTTAGCAGCTTATGCTTACACATTAAATAAGTGGAGCAGTGAATCCCGTTTTCTTATGAATATACCATTGTTCAATCGAGATACTTTGTCTGAAGAGCTAGAGCATGTTGTAGCTGATTTTACTACCTTGTTATTATTGGAGGTTGATAGTGAAACACAACAGTCTTTTTTAGCCTTTACAAAAAGTTTACAACAGCAATTTCATCAAGATATGAACTATACGGCTTATTCAGGGGTCAAAATTCAACGAGATTTAGCTAAGTATCACCCAGATGAAAAAGTCTTTGCTCCAATCGTTTTTTCATGTAATTTAGGTGTACCACTTATTAATGAAGAATTTAAAGATGCATTTGGCAAGATTCATTACATGATTTCTCAAACACCTCAAGTTTGGTTAGACTTTCAAATGTTTGATATGGATGGTGGTTTATTATGTATTTGGGATGGTTTAGATGACATATTTCCATCAGGTTTATTGGATGACATGTTTGATCTGTTTATCAAAACCATTCATTGGTTAATTGAAGACGAACAGCATTGGCTCCAACATCCAGCTATCGAAACGAAAGCACAAATAGCAAGACGTCAAGTAATAGAAGATTTCATAGTAACAGATTCTGCACAGTGCTTGCATACGTCTTTCTTTGAAATAGCAAAGCAACAACCATATGCTATAGCGCTAATAGATGGGATAGACCATCATGAAATAACTTATAAACAACTAACCTTACAGGCGGAACAGGTGGCTGCCACATTGTTACATAACGGCTTTAAAAAAGGTGATCGAGTAGCGATTTCATTGCCGAGAGGATTAGAGCAAATTCAAGCAATTTTAGGGGTTTTGGCTATTGGGGGATGCTTTGTTCCAGTACATGTGACACAGCCAAGTGAGCGCTATAAAAAAATTATGGAAAAGGCTAATGTAAGCTTTATCTTAACAGCTGCTCCCTATGAGGCAAAATATAAAAATATTGATCAAGTACTAGTTATTAAAATAGAACAAACACAACAATTTGGTCATGTGACATTGCCTAAAGTGGATGTAAACAGCTCAGCTTATATTATTTTTACATCAGGCTCAACGGGAGAACCAAAAGGTGTGGAAATTAGTCATAAAGCAGCTTGGAATACAATTGCAGATATCAATCAAAAATATAACATAAGCATGGAAGATCGTATTTTAGCAGTATCCTCATTAGATTTTGATTTGTCTATATACGATATATTTGGTCTTTTGAGTGTTGGTGGCAGCATTGTTCTTCTTTCAGACGATACGGCTCGAAACGCTGATATTTGGTTAAAGTTGGTTCGTCATTATCATGTTACACTATGGAATTCTGTACCCGCTTTATTGAAAATGTTTTTAATAGAGGCAGAAAGTGCAAAATTAATTTGTTTAGATTTACGTATCGTCATGCTGTCAGGTGATTGGATTAACTTAGATATTCCTGACCGATTGTTAAAAGTAGCACCGAGAGGTTTATTAGTAGCGATGGGTGGTGCGACAGAAGCGGCAATCTGGTCCAATTACTATAATGTTGATCACCCGTTACCAGCAAATTGGCGATCGATCCCTTATGGAAGACCATTGAGAAATCAGTTTTATAGAGTGATTGATGTAAATGGAGAAGATTGTCCGAATTGGAAAGCAGGAGAATTGTGGATAGGCGGCGCTGGTATAGCCAAAGGGTATGTAGGAGAACCACAATTAACTGCTGACCGTTTTATAGAAGAAAAAGGTATTCGCTGGTATAAGACAGGGGATAATGGGCGATTTTGGCATAATGGGCTTATTGAATTTTTAGGAAGAAATGATTCCCAGGTAAAGGTACGGGGTCATCGTATTGAATTAGGTGAAATCGAAAGTGTTATGCGAAGCTATGAGAAAGTGGAGGATGCCGTTGTCACTGTCAGAGGAGAGGAAAGCCAATATTTAGCTGCTTATATTGTAAGTTGTTCAGAAAAAGAGCAGGTACAATCTATAAAGAACAATAAACCCATGATTGATTGGTCTAACATAGATCAATTAAAAGCGTCAGGGTATTTTTTAAAAAATGTAAATGAGAATGAATATCGTTATCGATTATTTAAAAATTATTGTACCCACCTCACTACGGAAACGATTTGTAAAATACTTGTCAGATGTGGTTTTCCAATAGAAAAAGATGCAAGCTACAATAGGATAACGATCATAGAGCGAGAAAAGATCAACAGTCGATATCAAAGCTTAATCGATCAATGGTTTAGATTTTTAGAAAAAAACAATATCGTTTCATGTGATGGGCCGATTATTCATAATAAACAATGCTTAATCGTCCAAAATGAAGAATCGTTTCATCGTTTAAATAAAAAACAAACAACATATATAAATGAATTTATTTCTACCTTTTTTGAAAAAAGCTATGCACTTTTAACTGGTGAAATAGAGCCTTTAGAATTATTGCTTCCTCATAATGTACACACTTTAGAGCAATTGACAGATAACCTATCTGATGGAAACAAACAGCAAGAAGTATTCATAAACTTGATTCAAACGGTATTAAATCATCGAATAGAACGTCAAGCACCACTCAAAATATTAGAGATTGGGACGCGTCATATCAACACACTTCAAATAGTAATGGAAGCATTTTCGACAGATGAGCTACATTATACGGCTACAGATGAATCCAACTATTTTTTAAATCGTGCTCAACAAATTGTAGGGTCACAGCCGAATATCCATTACAAAATGCTTGATATAAATAAGTGCCCGATTTCTCAAGGCTTTGTAGATGATGACTATGATGTGATTGTGGCTTCTCACTCTTTACATAGAGCAGCCCATATTAGAAATTCACTTAAACATTTAAAAAAGCTATTAAAGCATGGCGGTTTATTCATTCAATTAGAAATGACGGAAAATAATCCTCTGCAATTAGTCAGTACAGCATTTTTAGAGGATGGCTTTACACATTATGAGGATGAAAGGGCAAAGACATGCCTTCCCTTATTATCAGAAAATGATTGGCTTTCAGTATTGACAGACGAGGGCTTCACCAATATGACGACGCAGTCTATTGATACCGCGTTTACACAGTATTTATTTGTAGCGCAAGTTGAACGACAATCAACATTAGATTTCCAATTAGAACCACTTCACCGTTACTTAGAACAACGATTACCAAACTATATGATTCCACAAGTCATTATTCAATTAGAGCAGTTGCCTATTACTGCTAATGGAAAAGTAGATCGAGCAGCATTACCAATCCCTCAACAAGAGCAAGCTGATCTAGCTAAAAAGGATTTTATTGCACCAACAACCTCAATCGAATTGAGATTAGCACAAATATGGAAAGAAGTATTAGGGCAAGAAGCCATTAGCATAGACGATCATTATTTTGAGCTTGGTGGAGATTCATTATTAGCTACTCAGCTTAGTGCAAAAATAAAAGAGCAATTTGCTGTCAAAATGAGTTTAGAAGCCATCTTTAATCAACCAGTGTTTCAACAAATGGCCTTGTTATTAGAGGAACTAGTGCACCAAAAGTCAAATGAGGACTCGGAGAAAAAGTTACCAAGTATAGAGCCTAATGAGCAGGATCGTTTTAAGCCGTTCCCATTAACAGACGTTCAGCAAGCCTATTGGTTAGGCCGTAGCGGCATTTATGCGTACGGGGATGTATCTACTCATTGCTATTTTGAAATGGATTGTTCTTCCCTCGATCATGCAAGGGTGGAGCAAACATGGAATCGTCTTATCCAACATCATGATATGATGAGAGCCATTATTTTAAATGATGGACAACAGCAACAAGTCCAAGAATTTGTAGCGTATTATTCCATTGCTTCCTATAATCTTACGAATCTTTCAGCAGAACAACGTAAAGAACAGCTCACGTTAGTGCGCAGTGAGATGGAACATCAAACTTTTATTCCGAGTGAGTGGCCATTATTTGATATTCGTATGTCGGCCATTAATGAACAAAAAACAAGAATCCATATTAGTTTTGACAATATCATTTTTGATGGCTTTAGTATGTTCTATTTATTTAAAGAGTGGAAGCGGCTATATGATGATTCTTCAGCAAAACTACAAACACTTCAAACGACATTTAGAGATTATATACTGGCTTATCAAAAAATTCGAGAGACCGAAATGTATAAGCGGGATATTCAATATTGGCATCAGCGAATTGACAATATGTATCCAGCACCTGATTTACCACTGCTTGATTATAAAGAAGATTTATCTAACTGTAAATTTACAAGATACGAGGAAAAGCTATCGACAGAAGAATGGCTAGTATTAAAGCAATTGGCTGCCAAAATGAACTTGTCACCAGCCTCGTTGTTAATAGCTGCTTATGCTGAAACGTTAGCGAGATGGAGTAGCCAACCGAAATTTACGATTAATCTTACTCGTTTCCATCGTGTGTTGTTCGAACCAGATGTTGACCAGCTCATAGGTGATTTTACATCTCTTAATCTGTTATCTATTGATATGTCAAAAGGAGAATCTTTTTTAGAGCGTGCAAGAACTGTTCAAAAGCAATTATTGCAGGATTTAGAACATCCTTATGTAAGTGGTGTTTATGTCGAACGAGCACTAGCAAAAAAATGGTATCGACAAATGGGGATTATGATGCCCTTTGTCTTCACGAGTGGCTTAGGGCTTGAAAAAAATAATGGATCTACAACAAAAACTAGCTATTTAGGGGATATTGTATATGGATTATCTCAGACACCTCAAGTTTGGCTAGATCATCAAGTTTCAGAGCAAAAGGGTGAATTATGGTTAAGCTGGGATGCCATAGAGGAGCTTTTCCCGCAGTATCTAATTCGCGACATGTTTGAAGCATACACCCGTATTTTAAAGGAGCTTGCTAGGAAAGAAGACTTATGGCAACAGCCAATTAGGAGTCTTGTATGTTTCCCATGTCAAGAGCAAGAAGGGAAATTGAAAGGACCAGACACAGCTATCTCCGACGAGACATTAATCAGTCTTGTTGAAAAACAAATAGCAGCAAATCCTACTAATCTGGCAGTGATTTCGGAAGAAAAAAATATGACGTACGAACAGCTAAGTCATTTAACGAACCATACTGCGCAAGCAATACTCGCAATGGATCGTACTAAAGGAAGATTAGTTGCTGTTGTTATGGAAAAAGGATGGGAACAGATAGTTGCTGTTTTAGGCATTATGAAGGCAGGGAAGGCATATTTGCCGATAGATTGTACAACACCGATTGAACGGATGAAATTTCTTTTACAGGAAGGAGAAGTTCAATCCATTGTGACGCAAGCACATGTACTTAAACAGCTACCTTTTTTAAATGATTATCATGTGACAGTCATTGATCCTGAATGGGCACATCAAGAATGTTTTATTACTAGTCCTGAATTATTGTCTTCTGATTTAGCGTATGTCATTTATACTTCTGGTTCTACTGGAAAGCCGAAGGGGGTCATGATTGATCATCGAGGTGCAGTGAATACGATAGTAGATATTAATGATCGACTTGGCGTTTGTGCAGAGGATCGCATTCTTGCGTTATCTAACTTGACGTTTGATTTATCGGTCTATGATATTTTCGGTTTACTTGCTGTTGGAGGAGCCATAGTAGTACCACGAGCTGAGCGCATAAAAGATCCTGTTCATTGGAATGAATTATTGCAAACGCAGCACATTTCCATTTGGAATACAGTACCTGCCTTTATGCAAATGCTGGCACAATATACTAAAAATATAGAGTTTTTCACATATCCAACATTAAGAGCGGTACTACTGAGTGGAGACTGGATTCCAATAAGCTTGCCAAGTGAAATTTGGGAAATTGCGCCAAAGACACAAATTTTAGGATTAGGTGGTGCAACAGAGGCGTCTATATGGTCGAATATTTTCGATATACAAACAGTAGATGGGAATTGGAAGAGTATTCCATATGGGAAACCTTTAGCCAACCAATATTATTATATTTTAAATGACCAAATGGCGGCCTGCCCTGTGAATGTACCAGGAAATTTATATATCGGAGGAGTAGGGCTTGCAAAAGGCTATTGGAAAAATGAAGACCGTACAAATGAGCAATTTTTAATTCATCCAATGACAAAAGAGCGTCTATATGCTACAGGCGACTTAGGGCGATATTTGCCTGATGGCAATATTGAATTTTTAGGAAGAGCAGATGCACAAATCAAATTAAATGGCTATCGGGTTGAAATAGGCGAAATAGATTATCACTTAGCTAAATTGCCTTGTGTGAAGGAAGCAGCAACCATTGTTCATGAACGTAATGGAACATCAATACTAGTGGCATATGTAGTATTAGAAGATGAACAAGATGGACTAAATAATGAACAATTTAAACAATTACTTGCTCAAAAATTGCCTCATTATATGTTGCCTACAATCTATAAATCTATTGATAAAATGCCTCTATCAGAAAATGGGAAAGTAAACCGTAAGTTTTTACAACAGTTACCATTGAATGAGCAAGAGCTGTCAAAGAAGTATAGAGCACCTTATACAGAGATGCAAAAAGACGTAGCAGCAATATGGGAAGAAATATTATCCTACGCACAGCCTGGACTTGATGATGACTTTTTCACATGTGGAGGTAATTCTTTAATGGCCATTCAAATGATCGGAAAAATAAAAGAGCAATTCACTATAGAGCTTTCTATTCAAACACTATTCACGCATACACGCCTTGAACAACTAGCAGCATATGTTGAAGAGCAAAGTGTCACTATGGAGGAAGGAGCTCTATGAGACAGCATCTCCTTGCCCGAATATGTTTCATGATTATCATGATGGCTTGCATAAGTGGCTGTAGTGAAGAAACAAAAATAGCTAAGCATTCTTCATTAAAAATAGGTGTGTTACGAATCGATGATAGTCTGCCTTTATATGTAGCTGAGAAGGATCAACTTTTTCAACAATATGGTGTCGATGTTGAGCTTATAGAGTTTGGCAGTGCTTCTGACCAATCCAAGGCGATGGAGGCTGGTGAGCTCGACGGCATGATGACTGATATGATAGTCCAAAATTTAATAAAAAAAGGAGGCTTGGATGTTAAAACCATTGCATTAGCATTAGGTGCGACGGAGAAGGAGGGAAGATTTTTAGTCGTTTCTTCTCCGCAAAGCGCTATTGTTGAACCGAAACAGCTAGAAGGACAATCTGTAATGATCGCTGAAAATACAATGATGGATTATCTAATGGAGCAATATGAGCGCCATTTAAAACTAGAATCCTCCCAAATAACAAAAATTCATTTGCCGAATCTTTCATTACGTGTAGATGCCATATTAGCTGGAAAAGAAGCGCAGGTAGCTATACTACCAGAGCCATTGGCAAGCTATGCAGTTGCCCAAGGTGCAAATATTGTCATTGATGATACAAAGCTTGGCGAGAACTTTTCCCAATCAGTCATCGTGATGACACAAAAAAATATAACAAAAAATAGAGCTGAGGTTAAAAAATTTCTGGAAGCCTACAATGAAGCCATTAAACAGGTAAATCGGCAGCCAGAAAAATACTTTGAGCTTGCCTTACAAGTGGCGAATGTACCAGAAATTTTAAAAGAACAATATACAGTTCCAGCCTTTACGCCTAATCGTGTACCAGCACAAGAAAATATTGAGCGTCTTTCGGATTGGTTAGTTTCTAAAGGATTATTAGAGCAAGCCTTTTCATATGAAGAGCTAGTAGAGACATCCTTAGAAGAACAGTAAAAGGAGGATAGGCCATGTATCAAATTCAGCATGTTGACTTAGCATACAAATCAGCCTCAGGTATGGTGAACGCTCTGCAAAATATTAGCCTTCATATATCTTTAGGTGAATGTGTAGCTATTGTTGGTGTCTCAGGTAGCGGAAAATCCTCATTTTTAAATATTGTAGCTGGCTTGGAGAAACCGACTAAAGGAACCATTTATTTTGATGGTAAAGAACTGAAAGGACCACAGCAGGAGATAGCGATTATTTTTCAAAATTATGGCCTGTTTCCATGGAAAAGCGTGAAAGCTAACATAGCTCTCCCTTTAAAGCTTGCTAAACGCTCTAAGCAGGAAAGGGACAGGGACACACAATTAATTTTATCGCAATTGAATATTCACGATTTGCAGAACCGCTACCCTTTCCAACTATCTGGGGGGCAGCAGCAGCGGGTTGCCATCGGTAGGGCTTTAATTCAAAAACCAAAAGTCTTGTTAATGGACGAGCCGTTTTCTGCGTTAGATATTTTAACGAAGGAGCAATTCATACAGACATTACAAACAATACGTCATGAAAGAAATTTAACCTTACTATTCGTGACACATAATATTGATGAAGCGCTGATGATGAGCGATCGAATTGTTGTATTTCACACGAATGGAAAAACAATTGCAGGAATTATTGAGAATGATTATCAAATAGAGGGGCGTCATCATCCTGCTTGCATGTATCGTCAGCAACAGCGGATTAAACAATTATTAAAGGGAGAGCCCTGTGAAGAAGACATATAGTATAGTGATTGCTGCCATCATGATTATTTTATTATGGCATCTGTCTAGCATTGCATTAAATAAACCTTTTTTACCTTCTCCCTTTAAAGCAGGACTATCATTTTTAACAGTAGTAACAAACGGTGATTTAACACCACATTTTGTCATTAGTAGTTATCGAGTAGCTATTGGTATTGGCTGCGCTCTTTTATTAGCGATTCCTACAGGATTACTTATGGGATGGAATAACAAAATAGACCTCATATTAAGTCCTTTATTATATGTGCTCTACCCTATCCCGAAGGTTGTTTTTTTACCAATTATTCTTGTGTTATTTGGATTAGGCGATGCCCCAAAAATCATTTTAATTGCCTTTGTTCTTTATTTTCAATTAGTCGTAGTCATCCGTGATGCAGCGAAGGGAATTCCTTATGATCAGAAGCAAGTTATCCGGTCATTAAATGCTACAAAACTACAAACATTGTCTCATTTGACATTACCCTATTGCTTACCGAGTGTAATGACTTCTTTAAGGGCTTCATTAGGAACAGCATTAGCCATTCTATTTATAGCAGAAACTTTTGCATCTTTTAGCGGATTAGGATATTACATTTTAAATCGAATGGATAGTAGAGATTATCTAGCTATGTATGCAGGTGTGATAGGACTAGCTTTATTGGGTGGAGGGTTATATGCCCTTATTAATATCGCAGAAAACACTGTTTGTAAATGGTATAAATTGATGGCAGATAATAGCAGTAACCATTAAGGAGAAAAACTATGGATATACAAGGAAATATGATACGTTCAACGATTCAAGGCTTTTCTACATCTTATTTGCTCTATACAGCTTGTGAATTAGGAATATTTGATGCCTTATATCAAGAACGAAGACATGTATCGTTATTGGCAGAGGAATTAGCAATTGATGAAGACATACTCTTTCGTTTTATGAGACCATTAGTGGCTTTAAAGTATGTGAAAGAAGAAAAAAATTATTTTAATTTACTTCCTTTAGGGGAACGGTTGGCAGGACAAGCAAAGGATTCTTTAAAGGATTTTCTGCTATTTACAGGGAGACAAGCAATGCCTTATTGGTCAAAACTATGTGAGGCAATAAAAATGAACAAAATCCCATATCAATTAGTAGAGAAACAGCCTTATTTTCAAGCACAAATACAGCAAAACGAAAAATTTGAAGTGTTTCATAATATGATGAGTAAAACAAGTGAACAGCTTCAATTAGACACCTATTTCGCAGCAAAAAAGGATTGGCACTGTATCAAGACAATTATTGATATTGGTGGTGGATCTGGAGAGATAATTGTGAAATTTTTGGAATATTATCGCAATGCTCAAGGGGTTGTAATCGATTTACAACATGTTCAACAAAAGGCGGAGGAGAAGCTGGCACTTTACGGTTTCGATAGTCGATGTACGTTTCAGGCAGGAGATTTTTTTCATGCAGTGCCACGGTCAGGTGATCTCTATATTCTATCGAGAATTCTCCATGATTGGGAGGATGAAGCAGCAATTACAATTTTATGTAATATTGCCGAAAGTATGAGCGAAAATTCTGCACTAACTATTATTGAAAAAATATTACCAGAGGTCATTGAAGGAAATGCCTCGCATTTATATATGACAGATTTAAATATTTGGACGATGTGCGGAGGCAAGGAAAGAACACAATCGCAGTTTGAAGCGTTATTCCATCAAAGCGGCTTAAAGATCAAAGCACTTTATCCATTAAAAGAAGATGACTATCTAATAGAAGTTGTCAAAAAGGACTTCGAATATCAGGAGGGCATATTATAATATGAAAAAATTAGTAGCAGAGTATCGCGAATTGGGCGTAAATCTTTGGGTAGAAGATGGGAAATTACATTTTAAGGCTCCAACTGGTGTACTTACACATGAACGGAAAGAGCGGTTACGACAGCATAAAGAGCAGCTTCTTGACTTTTTACAAAAAGAACACCAGCCAATCACCCATGACGCAGAAAGACGTTATGATTCCTTTCCACTTACAGATATTCAATCAGCCTATTTAGTAGGAAGAAGCGGCAATTATCATTACGGTGGAGTAGGCTGTAAAGTATATGCTGAACTAGTTGGTACTATTTTTGATCCTATACAGCTTGAAAAGGCATGGCATCATGTCATAAAGCGTCATGATATGCTTCGTGCGATAGTGCATCAGGAGGGCTATCAGCAAGTACTAGAAAATGTAGAGCTTCCAGCTTTACAGGTTATTGATTTAACAGAGGAAGCACCTGAAGCTGCGAATCAACGATTATTACAAGTAAGAAATGAGCTATCTGTTAAACAGTATGCTCCTGATAAGTGGCCATTGTACGACCTCGTCCTGACACAGCAAAAAAATCAAAGTACTGTTCATCTATCCATTGATATGTTAATTGCGGATTTTGTCAGTATCAATGTATTAATAGCTGAATTAGAACACTTTTATTATACAGAAAATACGCCATTACCAGCTTTAGACATTCAATTTAGAGATGTCATGACCCAACAATATGAACAAAAACATAATCGATCGGCAGCCTATGACATAGCTAAAAATTATTGGACTAGCCGTTTAGAGACTTTTCCAGAAGCGCCAGAGTTACCAGTTGTAAGTGACAAAACGGATAGTCATACCATTCGTTTTGAACAATTTAATTTTTTATTACCGAAACACGAGTGGCAAAGTTTAAGTCAGAAGGCAAAAGAACATCGACTAACACCATCTAGTATTATATTGACGGCTTTTGCTGAAATTATCGGTGTATGGTCAAAACAATCGCATTTTTGCTTGAATATTACGATGCTTAACCGTCCTACTATTCATGCTCAAATTCATGATATAGTTGGAGACTTTACAACGATTAATCTATTAGAAATATATGCAAAAAGAGATAGAGCTTTTTATGAGCATGCGGCTGAAATTCAACAGCAGCTCTGGACAGATTTAGAGTATCGGGATTTCTCAGGAATTGAGGTATTGCGTGAATTAAAGCGACAGCGCAATCGAGATGTTATTATTCCTGTTGTTTATACAAGCACATTAGGTGCTGAGGTAAATAGCCATATGTCTGATAATGAGCCTAAGTTGAAGCTAGCCTATAAAATTAGTCAGACCCCTCAAGTGTGGATTGATTGTCAAGTATCTGAACAACCAAATGGGGTATTGATAAATTGGGATGTACGAGAGGGCATTTTTCCAAATGGTTTAATGGATACTGCTTTTCAGTTTTTTGTGGATCACCTAACAAACCTGGCAAATAACGAGGGAGCGTGGACTGATCGCGATGTGATAGGCTTACCAGAAGCAATGCAAAAGGTTAGAAATGAAATAAAGAATACAACAGTTAATTTACCTAAAGGATTACTGTATGACAAAGTGCTAGATGCCATTACACAATATCCTAAAAATAGGGCTGTTTATGCAGATGGCAAATATTTTACATATGAGGAGCTCGGTCGCTATGTATTTGCTATTCAACAGGCATTGCTGAAGGAAGGTGTACAGCAAGGGGATTTTGTAGCCATTGATTTACCGAAAGGGATTTGGCAAATTGCTGCTGTATTAGGAACATTAACAGCGGGTTGCGTGTATGTACCTTTAGAAAGAGAGCAACCGATTGCACGGAAGAAAGATATTATCAATGAATCGCAAATCACATTTATTTTAAGTCATAGTCATTCTAGTAAATTATACGAACAAGATGCTCTTTCTTTTATTAGTGTCGAGCAATTAAACGTTGTATCAGAAGCACAATTAGTTCCTGTACGTGTAGACGTTGAGCAGCCAGCTTACATTATTCATACATCAGGCAGTACAGGTAAAGCAAAAGGCGTTATTGTCAGTCATAAAGCGGCGCTAAATACAATAATGGATATAAATCAGCGTTTCCATGTAACAGAGCATGATCGAGTTTTAGCCATTGCTAATTTAGCATTTGATTTATCCGTATACGATATTTTTGGCTTATTAAGTGTTGGTGGTAGCATTATATTACCAGAGCATAAACGTCATAAAGATCCAAAACATTGGCTGGAACTTATAACATCTCAGCAGGTCACTATTTGGAATTCAGTACCAGCTCAAATGCAACTTCTTTCCGCTTATATGCAGGATACGACAACAACTCTTCATAACGTATTGCGTCTAGTATTTTTATCTGGTGATTGGATACCTGTTACATTACCTAAACAAATGGCACATTATTTTGAAGAAGCGCAATTTATCAGTCTTGGTGGAGCTACAGAAGCAGCCATCTGGTCTATTTATTATCCAATAGATATGAATACGGCTTATAAAAATAGCATTCCTTATGGTAAGCCATTGGCCAATCAAAATTTTTATGTGTTGAATAAGGAGCTAGAAGAATGCCCTGACTGGACAATTGGTGATTTATATATTGGAGGAGAGGGGCTTGCCACTGGCTATCTACACGATGAAAAAAATACTACAGCGAAATTTATAATCCATCCTTACACAGAAGAACGGTTATATGCCACTGGCGATTTAGGCAGATACCGACCAGATGGTGTGATTGAATTTTTGGGAAGAGAAGATACGCAAGTAAAAATTCATGGGCACCGCATTGAACTAAGCGAAGTTGAAAGCTCTCTACAACGGATGCAGCAGATAGAGCATGCTGCCGTAATTGCAAATAAGGATTCGGCAACAAAAGAATTTAGTATTTCAGCATTCGCGCAAGCAAGAAAAAATACAAATGAAGTCACAACCTTCGTTCCTTCAGACAAGTTAGCAGCTATAGTGAAGACTGCTGGAGATCGAGCAACTCATGCTGTAGATCGCGAGCTATTTGCACAATGGTCTACAATTTCCAATTGGACAGCCGTCCTAGATATTATGAAAACATTCCAGGACTTAGATATATTTATAGATGATCGAGAATTTTCTTTTAGTGAGATTCAGCAAATTGTGAAAGTTCATCCCTATTATCATCAGCTACTCAGACGATGGCTGAATGTGTTATGTAAAGAGAATCTTATTCAGCAAAATCCAGCTACGACAAACTATTATCTAATTCATACAGATTTACCGCATAATGCTTCAGCAATGTCTTGGCTACAATGGAGAGAAATTGAGGGAAAAATGCAATATGGTAAAAAGCTTGTGGATTACTTTGAGGATTCAAGTAAGCATCTTCTAGGTTTACTTCGGGGCGAAATAGATTCGTTAGATTTATTTTTCCCAAAAGGCAGCTTTGAGATTGCCTTAGCAGCATATAAAGACAATCTGATTAGTCGTTCATTAAATCAAGTGACGATTCAAGCTGTTCATACGATTATAGATGAATTTAGAGCGAGTTATCCAAATAAACCATTTCGAATTTTAGAAGTAGGAGCAGGCGTAGGTGGTGTAAGTTTAGAGTTAATACCGTCATTAGATCAAAAAAATGTAGAATATGTTTTTACAGATTTATCACAATTCTTTTTAAATGAAGCACGTAAATCATTTGAACCTTATAAGTGGGTTACATATGGTTTGTATGATATCAATCAATCCTATTGGTCTCAAGGAATTCAAGCATCTTCCTTTGACCTGATTTTATGTAATAATGTTTTACACAATGCTAAAAAAGCACCACAAGTGCTACAGGCTTTTAAGGAAATGACAGTGGAAGGTGGGGCATTGATCGTGGCGGATACAACAGGGGAAAACTATTCCCTCCTTACATCGATGGAATTTCATGCGGGTCTAAATGATTTTGAAGATTTTCGTAAAGACAATGATCAAGTATTTTTTAATCGTGAACAGTGGCATGAGTTATTTGCAGCAGCACAAATGGAGATAGCGGGTGTATATCCTACCCCAAATGATCCATTATCAGCAGCCAATCAGGCAGTATTTGTTGGTCAGTTTAGAGGTGAACGCAAGCGAATTTATGCGAGTGAGATTCAACAATATTTAGAAGAACAATTACCAGCATATATGCTCCCAGCGCATATTGAAGTACTCCGTGAATTACCGTTATCTGAAAATGGTAAAGTGGATCGTGGTGCGTTACAAAGTCGCTTAGAAGCATCTAATCCATTTATTGCACAATCTGGAGAATCCCCACAAAGCGATTTAGAGAAAAGAATTGCAGCTATCTGGGCAAAGGCATTAAATCGAGAAAGTATTTGGCGTAATGAAAACTTCTATCAAGCAGGTGGTGATTCATTACTAGTGGCACAAATTGTGGCCGCCATGAGAGATACACTACCAGAGGTGAAGCATTGGGAGTGGGATCAATTAATGGTAGAGATTTTACAAACACCAACCATTGCAGAGATTGCAGAAAAGATAAGTCACTCAGTGGAAAATCATCAAACAGTGCAGGATGAAACTACTTCAGATAAGAAACCGTCTTTCGTTATTTTAGCTGAAGGTGAAATGGGCGGTAACATGAAAGTTCTATTTCATGATGGAACAGGGACACTTACACCATACAATCAATTGCTCCCTTATTTAATAGAAGAATCTAATCGCAAAGATACGATAGCAGGGTTTATTTTTGGCGATGAAGCAGATTATTTAGCCTATCCATCTGAATCACTCATTCAAAGTTTAGGGCAAAAATATGCCAAACAATTGTTAGAGCTAAATGCTGCAAGCTATGAACTGATAGGATACTGCATGGGTGGACTTATCGCTATTGAAACAGCAAAGGTGTTACTTGCAGAGGGTGTTCAAGTTGAACCGGTCATAACTATAGATACTACGCCGTGTGATGCCAAGCTTCGAAATGATTTATTAATGGAAAGAACATTTGGTTTATTAATAGGTGCAGATCTTGAAAAAAGCGGTCATGCTGTTGACGATGAATTACTCAAAAAAGCATTACAAGATTTAATCAAAAAAGAAACGAACATGATTACGATTGAAGATTTATGTGAACTAACGGGAGAGTTCACACCAGTTGCACACTGTTATCAAAAGCTTGCTAGTAAGTCACCTGAACAAAGATTGGTAGATTTATATACGACTGTTCCAGCTTTGCAGGGTGATATTTCTGCCTATCAAAAACAGCGAATGGAAACGCTATATCAAATTTTCTGTCAAAGCTTTAAAGGTGTTGTATCGTATGGAACAGAGCCTTTCATGGGAGATGTAGCTGCATTTAGCTGTATCGATAAAACGTCATCCTTTTTACCAGTCATGGGTACAAGAAATGAAGAATTTTGGAAAGAGATTACATTTGGTCACTTGAATATTATACCTATAAATGGCAATCACATTACCTGTTTACAAGAGCCATATGTGAAAGAGACTGCTCATTTACTGCTTAAAGGAGTTAGTCATGAACCATCAATTTAAAATAGGAATTATTGGCTACAGTGGATCCGTTGGACAAGCAGCTGTACGATTTTTAAAGGATAAATATCCACTACGCTGTGGTAGTAGAAGTGGCAATAAAGAACATGCTCACTCACATGAATATATAGATTATAGGCAAGTAGATATATATGACCAAGAGGCGCTAGAGACATTTTGTACAGGATGTACAATTGTATTAAATTGTGCAGGCCCATCGTATAGCATTATTGATAGAGTAGCACAGGCTACAAAAAAAGTGGGAGCCCATTATGTTGATGCATTTGGTGCCGATTTGTTGGAAAAAAAAATTATGCAGCAGGAGCTAACGAATATCATGATTCTTTCAGCAGGAAGTTTTCCCGGTTTATCTGGGATTCTTCCTCGTTTATTAGCTCAAGAAGGGTTTGATCAAATAGAGAAAGTAATCGGCTATGCAGGTGGTGAAGAAACATATAGTAAAGGAGCAGCTGCTGATTTAATGCTTAGCTCCATTTATGGATTTGGCACAGCGAATGCCTTTTATAAGAATAAAGAAATAGTACGAGATACTGTACAGCCAGAAAAAATAAATGTCACCATTTATGGTGAGGAAAAAGAAATCTATACTCAAAGGTATATAACAAATGAAACAATCCGCCTCGCAAAAAAGCTACAGATAACTGAAGCACATTGGTATAATATGTATCCAAATAAAGCTGTTTTTTCATTATTACAACAAGCATGTATACGATTGGCGATGAAAAATACATCAGAACATTTACATCAAATTATAGATGAATTGATGGAAAGACTCACTGTATTCCCTGTGCGGCAAACATGGTACACCGTTATCATTGAAATGATTGGAAAGTATCAGCAACAGCCAATACGACGAAAAGCTCAATTACTTAGTCAAAATAGCTTTATGATTAGTGGCATTATTTGTGCATTATCTGTAGAAGCAATTATAGAAGGAATGGTGCACGAAAATGGTGTTTATTGGGCATATGACGTATTAAACCCTACTATTGTGATGCGAGAATTGCGTGTGCAGGGTGCGATAGAAGATTTTAGCATCACTTCACATTCAGAAAATCATGTAAGCTTGTTGGAAGAAGGGCTATTATGAGACCGTTAAGGGTAGTGGTTTGTGGTACGAAATTTGGAGCGTATTATGTGCAGGCAATTTTAAACTTACCATCTCATTATAGGCTTGTAGGTATTTTATCTAAAGGTAGTAAACAGTCGGAAGAGCTTGCTAATACATTTAATGTACCGCTTTACACCGATGTGGATGAAATAACAAATGAGCAGGTGGATGTTGCCTGTGTTGTTGTTAAATCGACTATCGTGGGTGGAGCAGGGACAAGCATTGCACAAGCGTTTTTAGAAAAAGGTATACATGTTATTCAGGAGCATCCAGTGCATGAAGATGATTATTTAAAGCTAATTAAAAGTGCGAAAGCTGGTAATTGTAAGTATCACTTGAATAGTTTTTACCCAAATGTTGATGCCGTATATGCCTTTTTACAAACAGCGCAAACATTAAGAGAAGCCAGCGACATTATTTATTTAGAGGCGGCGTGTAGTATCCAAGTATTATTTCCAATGCTTGATATTATCGGACAAGCACTTGGGGGCTTACAAACTTGTACACTTGAACCAATTAATAATCATACAGAGCATGATCCCTTTTATACGCTATCTGGACAAATCCGGGATATTCCAGTGACGTTACGCATTTTCAATCAAATGGATTTAGCTAATCCAGAAAGTAATATTTATTTGTTGCATAGAGTGATTTTAGGAACGAACAGAGGAACATTGTATCTACCAGACCCGCATGGATCAGTACACTGGATGCCATGTATGAGCTCATCATTAAACGAGTCAACTATATTTAATAAGAAAAGAGACAATAAATTCTTAAGCTATCCGGTTGAGGAGATTGTCTTTCCTGCACAAAATACGAGCTTTGAAGATTTATATATAAAGGTATGGCCAAAAAGTGTTGAACGCTCTCTTATAACATTTTCAGAAGAAATTTGGAGTCGTTCTTACTTCAATCAAACAACACAATATTATTTAACAGCTTGTAAATTATGGAATAATATTGGGAAGAAAATGGGGCCGTCCCAAAAAGTCTGTATACAGGAACGAGAGCCGTTAAGAATGAGGGATATTAAGGGAGAAAAAGAATGGATATGATGAATGTGAAAAAATGGTTTCCTTTTGTGAAAGCGTTAGATTATGGTCATCCTTGTAAGCTTTTTTGCTTTCATCATGCTGGTGGCAGTGCAGCCATTTTTAAAAATTGGAAAACATGGGAGAGGAACTTAGCTGTCTTTCCGATCGAGCTACCTGGAAAGTCAACAAGAATAAAAGAACAGTACATGACAAATTATCATGATGTCATACCACAAATTGCAGAGGCTATTCATCAAGTGACAAGCCAAACACGAATTTATTTTTATGGTCATAGCATGGGAGCTATTCTTGCATTTAAGACAGCCTGTTTGTTAGAAGAAAAATATAAGAAAAAGGTGAATTTATTAATAGTAGCTGGCCGCCATGCCCCACAGGATGATTTTCCTGATGACTATCAAACAACGATGGACGATAGTGAGCTCATTCAAGAGTTAAAAAGAGTAGGTGGTACACCGAATGAATTGTTAGAAAATGAAGAAGTGCTGCAATATATTTTACCTATTGTAAAAAATGATTATCGCTTGAATGAGTCGTTTGATTATCAAGATGAATTATTCCATGGTCCGATTCTTGCACATTGTGGAACGAATGATCCTGATGCACCAGCATGTAATGTGAAAAATTGGCAAGTTGTCACGACTAATACCTTTCATTTGAAAGAGTTTTCCGGAAGTCACTTTTTCCCATATGAAAATAAACAGGATTATTATAAGGAGTTAGAACAGAGTTGTCAGGAAAACACCTGTCATATGAGTTATTAGTTACGCAAAGAATATATAAAGGATACCTTAAAACGGAGGTATCCTTTTTGTGCTTTAAAAGATTAGTATAGATGAATCTTAATGTATGCATAAATATTCTATATGGCGAATTTTTGTCACATTTAAAGTCTCGTGCTTACTAATTGAAATAAATTATAAAAATTCAGTTGATTTTATATTTATGCATGATATACTAATTTCAACAGCAACGATGTAAGGAGCGAAGGCGATGAAATTACTCGAAGAAGTACAGTTGAAGTTAGTATCTAGTTTAAAAGGAAAAGATCTTCTAACATTGCTAGACTATACAAGTCAAGAGGTTCAAGAACTGATTGAACTAGCAACACAGCTAAAAATGATTACAAAAGAGGGAAAATGTCCAAGATTATTAGAAGGTAAAACACTTGGCATGATTTTTGAAAAACATTCAACTCGTACACGTATTTCATTTGAAGTTGGCATGAATCAATTAGGTGGGAAAAGTATGTTTATGCATGCGCGCGATTTGCAAATTGGTCGTGGTGAATCGATTTATGATACAGCACATGTATTATCTGGTTATTTAGATGGGATTATGATTCGTGCAAATTCTCACGCGATGGTCAAAGAGCTTGCAGAGCATGCAGCTATTCCAGTCATCAATGGACTAACGGATATTTATCATCCTTGTCAGGCATTAGCTGATTTAGAAACGATTGCAGAAAATAAAGGCTTTTTAAAAGGGCTTAAAATTGCCTATGTAGGCGATGGCAATAATGTAGCGCATTCACTAGTCGTAGCTTCTGCACATGTCGGCATGAATGTCGCTGTGGCAACACCAGCTGGGTATGAGTGTGATGCGCAAGTAATCGCCAAAGCACAGGCGATTGCAGTGGCAAATGGCAGTACCATTACGATCACAAATGATCCTGTTGAAGCTGTGTTAAATGCAGATGTGGTTTATGCAGATGTTTGGACATCGATGGGTCAAGAGGAAGAAGCGGCTAAACGTTTACAAGACTTTGCTGGTTATCAAATTAATGATGAGCTAGTTGCCTACGCAAAACCAAATTATATGTTCTTGCACTGCTTACCAGCACATCGTGAGGAAGAGGTGGCAACATCAGTTATTGATGGACCTAATTCTTATATCTTTGAACAAGCCGAAAATAGACTGCATGCACAAAAAGCCGTACTGGCATCGATTCTTGCTTAAATTTGGACATATGCTTCTCGAGTTGAGAAGTACGATAAAAAGAGTTTACTTGCGCAGCAGAGGATGTTCAAGTGAATAACATAACAGTGGTAGCGCAGACAGAGGGCTGTAAACCACGCGCGATGTTGGTTGTCAAGATGGATGGCAACATCGCTACATAGTAAAGTAACCTAGGAGACGCTAGGTTACTTTCATGTTGTTGAAAAAAGGTGATATCAATAGCAGAAAAACCAACTTTGCAAGGTGAGAGGTTGATGTCCGTTCCGCCAGCGTCCTTTCCAGGGGGCGTCCGATGAGCCGCTTCACTCACTGCGTTCGCTCCAGGGTCTCCTCTGTGACGCTAAATCCCCTAGGAGTGACGCTGGCTCCACTCCAATCAACCATTCTGCAAAAGTGTCTTTTCCTGAACAAAATAGCCCATTATTTATATTATTAAGAAAGGATAGCCTCTTACTTTCAATGTGGAGAAGTGATGTGTGCCAACACTCCTCCATAAAAGAGTAGTGAATACCTTCACTTTTTTGCTAAAAAGTTAACATTTTATTTTATGGATTGGAGTGGAAGGCTACTTGACTCCCGTGGGAATAGCGAGACAGGCGAGCCCCTGCACGGAGGAAGCGGCTCGGCGCTCGCCCACAGGAAAGCAAGTAGCCTGCAACGGAAATCCTTTTTCACCTTTCACATAAATTCTATGGATGGTTTTGTTTTTCAACACTATGAAAGTAACCTAGGAGACGCTAGGTTACTTTTTCTTTTGATAAAAATTAAAAACATAGTTTTCCAATAAATTATAGAGAATATAAAGAATTATTTATATAATAGGATAAATAAGTATGAAGGGGTGAACTCCTCGTGAATATAGACCATATCGAGGCATTTTTATATGTTGTCCATTACAAAAGTACCCATAAGGCAGCCAATGCGTTGTTTCTCTCACAGCCCACTGTGACAGCACGAATCAAATCGTTAGAGAGGGAGCTTGGTGTTGAATTGTTTTACCGAGATGGGCGAAGTGTGAGCGTATCGGAGAAAGGAAAAGACTTTATACCGTTTGCTACACAAATTGTCCAAACGTTTCAGCAAGGAAAGAAGCAATTAGAGGAAACACAGGAAACAGATGAAGTATGTATTGGGGCAAATGGGGTGACAGCACAGTATTTCTTAGCCTATGCATTGCCGAAATGGAAAGAACAATTTCCTTATTTGCGATTTCAACTAATTACAGGTTCAACTACGATGATTTTAGAAAAGTTACAAAGCCATCAAATTCATCTAGGTCTTATTCAATATGTGCATCGAGATGGCATCAGTAATGAGCTATTATTAAACAATGCGGTGAAACTTGTGAAACATCGTGATCATCTATTACAACAACGTGAACGCATGCAAGCAAAGGAGTTAGCCCAACAGAAAATGGTGTTTTTTGAATGTGGAGCGTTTGATTGGAATTATGTGCATAAAATGTTTGAGATAGAGGGCGTGACAGCCAATATTGAAGTACGTACGGATCATTTAGAAGTTGCAAAGGAATTTATTCGGACAAAGAACTATATTAGCTTTTTACCACATCTTTGCGTCAAAAAGGAGCTCGAAAGCGGTGAATTTGTGGAGATAGACGTCAAGCATTTATTGGATATGAATCAACACATATTTTTAACCTATAAAGATAAAGAGGTGTTGACGACAGCCTTTTGGCAGACAATCTGTGAGACCGCTAAGCAATTTGAAAGCATGCAAGAAAGGCATTAATTAAATATTTTTTCAGAACTTAAAATTTTTTCTATTACGTAGCCTATTGCATATTGTCTAAAGGAACTGTAATATCATTTTCAATCCAAATTTATTTATGAATTAGCATAAATAAAAAATTTTTAAACAAAAACATACTTAACCACTAAGTTTAGTAAATAATGAGGATTGAGGAGGAATTGACATGGCTAGACAGGATAAAATTCGATTTGGGGCCATCATTCATGGAGTGGGGGGCAATATTTCTAGTTGGCGTCATCCAAAGGTAGCGAGTAATCAAAGTGTAAGCTTGCCTTTTTATATTCAGCAGGCTCAGAAGGCAGAGCAAGGGAAATTTGATGTAGCATTTATTGCAGATGGTTTATTTATTAATGAAAAATCCATCCCTCATTTTTTAAACCGCTTTGAGCCGATTACAATTTTATCAGCATTGGCTGTAGCGACGAAGAATATTGGCTTAGTTGGAACCGTTTCAACTTCCTATAGCGAACCATTTACAGTGGCAAGACAATTTGCTTCATTAGATCATATTAGTGCGGGGCGTGCAGGCTGGAATGTAGTAACTACTCCATTAGAAAGTACTGCTTTGAACTACAATAAAACAATCGACCAACATCCTAACCATGCAGAGCGTTATCAAATTGCGGAAGAATATTTAGAGGTTGTCAAAGGCTTATGGGATTCTTGGGATGATGATGCATTTATTGCTGACGTTGACAATGATCAATTTTTTGATCCAGAAAAATTACACATTTTACATCATAAAGGGACCTATTTTTCAGTTCAAGGTCCACTCAATATTGGACGGTCAAAACAAGGTCAGCCTGTTATTTTCCAAGCTGGGTCATCAGATGCAGGCATTCGATTGGCTGCCAAGGATGCAGATGCTATTTTTACACATGGTGCATCAATTGAAGAGGCGCAAACATTTTACAGAAGAGTAAAAACAGAGGTGGCAGCATTTGGGCGTAATCCAGATGAAGTAAAAATCTTCCCAGGAATTTCACCTATTATTGGCGATACAGTGGAGGAAGCAGAGGCAAAATATCAAGAAATCGTTGAACTAGTTTCCATAGACCGTGCACTTGCTTATCTTGGGCGTTATTTCGACCATCATGATTTTACTCAGTATGATGTGAATGCTCCGTTTCCTGAACTAGGTGACATTGGAGCCAATAGCTTTAGAAGTACAACTGATTATATTAAACGATATGCTAAACAAGAGGGTCTTACATTACGTCAGGTTGCTTTACGTGAAGCTACACCTAAAACAGCCTTTTTTGGGACAGCTGAGCAGGTAGCGGATCTTGTACAGAAATGGTTTGAAAAGGAAGCGGCAGATGGCTTCATCATTGGTGTGACAGTGCCTGGTGCTCTTGAAGATTTTGTGGATAAGGTCGTGCCTATTTTACAAGCAAGAGGACTTTATCGTAAAGACTATGAGGCAGAAACACTGCGCGGGAATTTGGGATTACCATTCAAAGAAAGTCGCTATGTCACACAGTCTGTCTAAAAACCTAGTAAATTTATTAGAATAAAAGAAATTAGGAGGCATTGGATGAGCTATACATTAGGCATATTAGATCAAAGTCCGATTATCGGGGGTGCAACAAACGAACAAACTTTGCAAAAAACAGTGGCACTTGCACAAAAAGCGGAGCAGTTAGGTTACTCACGTTTTTGGGTGTCGGAGCACCATCATACAGAAACATTAGCAGGTTCCTCGCCAGAAGTATTAGTTTCCTATTTATTGGCAAAGACAAAGTCCATTCATATCGGGTCAGGTGGTGTGATGCTACAACATTACAGCCCATACAAGGTGGCAGAAAACTTCCATGTACTGGCAGCGTTGGAGCCAGGACGAGTGGATTTAGGTATTGGAAAAGCACCAGGTGGTTTACCTCTTTCCACAAAGGCATTACAATATGGCACGCTCAATCAAGGGGACGATTTTGAAGATAGACTAACATTTTTACAGCAATTAATTGAGCAATCAATACCAAAAGAGCACGAATTATATGGTATACAAGCAACGCCGATTCCGAAGATAAAGCCAACATTATTTTTACTCGGTGCTAGCCCAGAAAGTGCTGCTCTTGCAGGAAAACTCGGCATTGCATTTGTCTTTGCTCGATTTATTAATAGTGACAATGATGTATTAGCGCAAGCAGCACGTATCTATCGTGAGTATAATGCCAGTGGCCACTTCGCCATATCAATCGCAGCCATTGCAGCTCCAACCAAAAAGGAAGCAAAGGAATTGATTGGGGATCAAAAAATTACGAAGGTGCATTTAGCGAGTGGTAGAACACTGACATTACAATCCATAGAGCTAGCTGAAAAATTTGGTCAAGAGTCTGGAGAGGCGTATACGGTCAAACAATATGAGGCAGATATTGTCTATGGATCGCCTAAGGATATTAAAGCAATATTAGATGATTTTCATGTTCAATATCAGGTAGATGAATTCATTTTGCATACTCCTGTATTGAAGGAGTTTGAACGTAAACGCTCATTCGAACTATTAAGTCCAGTTAATTTACAGCTACAGCAAAAAGTGGCAGTCAGCTAAGGAGGTCATCATCATGACAAAAAATGTAGAGATAATTGTTTGGTCGAAACAAGGTTGTAGTTATTGCGAGGATATAAAAGCGTATTTACAGGAACAACGAATAGCATACAAAACGGTGGATGTCACGTCGAATGATACGTTCCGCGACATCCTTGAAATAAAATATGGTGTTCGATATGTACCTGTTGTAGAAATTGGATCAAGTGAAACGGGTATCTATCAAGCTGTAACAGAAATAGGTTTAGAACACCTGCAGAAGGCACTTGCTGTGAGCTTACCCTCACATGCATAACAGAAGGAATGAGGGATTTTATGAAAAAAATATCGTTTTATCTACTATTTGTACTAGCGGCACTATTAACAGCCTGCGTAAGCTCAGAAAAATCAGATGGAGATGCGAGTGCCCAAAATACAGCACAGGGTGGGAAAGATGTTCAAAAAATCATTGTAGGTACGGGGACACAGTTTCCAAACATCTGCTTTTTAGATGATAAAGGCAATTTAACGGGCTATGACGTGGAGCTTGTTCGAGCAATTGATGAGAAGCTACCAGAATATGAATTTGAGTTTAAAACAATGGAATTTTCCAATTTATTACTAAGTTTAGAGACAGGGAAAATTGATTTTATTGCCCATCAAATGGAAGTCAATAGTGAACGACAGGAGAAGTTTTTATTCAATAAAGAGCCGTATAATGTCTTCCCATTAAAGGTGACAGTGAATGAGAAAAATAAAGAAATTCAATCCGTTGAGGATTTGAAAGGGAAGAATATCAGTGTTTCACCAACGAGTAACTCCGCTGTTTTTATTGAAAAATATAATAAAGAGCATAATTTAGGAGCGAATATCGTCTATTCTTCTGGTTCAGTAGATGTCAATAATCAACTGGCTACTGGTCGTATTGATGCCATTATTACAACACCGTTCGCAGTCAGATACTATAACGAGAGCAATGAAGCACAACAAAAGGTTGTAGGTGACGCATTATTAAATTCAAAAGTATACTTTTTACTCAATAAAAATGAAGTGACATTACAGGAGCGCTTAGATGAAGCTATCGTTGAATTAAAGAAAGAGGGAGTGGTAAGTGAACTTAGTAAAAAATGGTTAGGTGATGATTACACAGTAGACTTCTAATGACAGGAAAGGAAGGCGGAAGTATGGAAAATAACTTTGATGTCATGCTCATTGCGAAGATCATTCCAACATTGCTTCAATATTTACCAGTAACATTTGAAATACTACTATTCTCCATACTTTTTGGTATGGTACTAGGGATTGTGCTAGCCATACCGAAGCTACTTCACATACCCGTATTGAAGCAGATCATCACGGTCTATATATCCTTTATTCGTGGAACCCCTATTTTAGTGCAGTTGTTCTTAGTATTTTACGGCATACCTGCATTGCTAAAATTGATTCATATTGATGTTACTCGCATGGATGCGATGTATTTTGTCATTATTACCTACACACTAAGCAATGCGGCAGCCTTTGCCGAAATATTTCGTGCTGCTATTTTAACCGTTGACCGAGGACAAATGGAGGCTGCCTATTCAGTAGGCTTAAATGGAACACAGGCTTTTATGCGCATTGTTTTCCCACAGGCAATTCGTGTTGCTTTTCCAAATATAGCAAACACGATGATTAGTTCATTAAAAGATACATCACTAGCGTTCTCTATTGGCGTAATGGATATGGTTGGACGTGGAGAAACCTTGATTGCTTCAACGACACGAGCGTTTGAAATCTATGTAGCATTGTCTATTGTTTACTATATTATCGTGATCGTGCTGGAAAAACTATTTAAGTTCAATGAACGCTATTTTAATCGTTATATGCCAAAGGAATTGGCTTCACAATAGGGGGAATATAGTATGACCATTGATCTGGCTTTTATAGTAGAAGCCTTACGAGAAATTAGTAAAGTAATACCTTTAACCTTATTCATGACCATTACACCTGTATTATTAGGTATTGTTATAGGGATAATCGTCGCTTTTGTTCGCATTAAACAAATAAAATTTATTGCGCCTATACTTAATTTTTATGTCTCTTTTTTTAGAGGCACGCCCATTATTATGCATATCATGCTCGTTTATTTTGGCTTGCCAATGCTAGTGGATATGATGGCAAGTACTTTACAGTTAAAGATACAATCAAGCACCATTCCTATATTATTTTTTGTCATACTCGCCTTAACACTTAGTGCGGGAGCTTATGCTTCTGAAATTATTCGCTCAGGAATATTAAGTGTACCGAAAGGACAATTAGAAGCAGCCTATGCGATTGGTTTAACATTTACTCAAGCGATGCGACGTTATATTTTACCGCAAGCATTTGGGCAGTCTATTCCGAATTTGACAAACGTCTTTATTGGCTTTTTACATGCCACATCCTTAGCATTTTTTCTATCTATTAAAGAGTTGACTGGTGCTGCGAATATCGTTGCTTCTGTGAATTTAAAGTTTTTAGAGTCATTTATTGCTGTGGGAATCATTTATTGGGGAATATCAATTGTGGCAGAATGGATCTCACATCGCATTGAAAAAAGAGTAACCGCCTATCGTAAGGGTGGCTTTTCATCATAGAAAGGGGAAACTAGCATGACAGTAGCTGACATTGTGATTGAACATTTACAAGAGGAAGATTATGAACGCTATCTTGAGGTTTTAGTCGAGAGCTATGAGCAATACGAAAAAGACTATCAGGACCCTGAACATTGGCAGTCATATTTAAGTGATATCCGTGCTTCAGTCGGCAATCCGAACGCAGAAACAATTCTTGTAGCAAAGCGTGGTGAGGAGATAGTAGGAGGGCTACAAATATTTACTGATGCGGAAAAAGCATATGGCTTGCCAGAGCTGAATATTCAATCTACGATCGTACGCTTGTTAGGCGTACATCCGAAAGGGAGAGGGCAAGGGGTCGCTAAGAAATTATTACACGAAAGTTTTGCCTTTGCCAGAAAGAGACAGGATAAGGCTCTTTATTTACATTCAGGTGATATCATGCAGGCTGCTATTAATCTTTATTTATCTCTAGGCTTTGTACGAGACGAGTCAAAGGAATTTTATAAGGGCGACATTTTAGTCAAGAGCTTCCGCTATGATTTATAAACATAAACCCGCTGATGACATAGTCATTCAGCGGGTTTATCGTTAGTTATAGGGTGAAAATTTTTCCTGGATTCATAATGTTATATGGATCGAGTGCTGCTTTTATACTTTTCATGACAGCTAAAGAGGTACCGTGCTCAGTAGCTTGATATTTCATTTTGCCAATGCCAACACCATGTTCACCTGTACATGTACCACCCCGAAGTAAAGCATATTGAACAATCTGTTCATTGAAGCGATCTGCTTTTGCCTGCTCCTCTATGTCATTAGGATTTAACATTAGTAGTGCATGGAAATTTCCATCGCCCACATGTCCGACAATCCCGCCTGCAAGACCAATATGATCGAGCTGCTCACGCGCATACAAAATGGTTTCTGCAAGCATGGAGATTGGTACACAGACATCTGTTGACATAAGCTTTTTCCCAGGGTAAGCATGAATATACGCATAGGCTAAGGAATGACGTGCTTCCCAAAGCTTGTTACGTGCCGCATTATCTTGTTCAAATTCAACGGATAGACAGCCGAAGTCCTCAAAAATTTCTGTAGCAAATGCTATATCTGCATGCATACCTGCTTCATTTCCGTGAAATTCTAAAAATAATGTTGGTTTTTCGCTATAGGAAGTATCGTTATAGATATTGGCTTGTTTCATAGAGGCTTCATCAACTAATTCCACTCGGCCGATTGAAATGCCTACCTGTAATAAAGCAGTGACGGCACAGACAGCATCGCCTACTGTGTCAAAAACTGCGCGTCCTGCTGTTACAAATTCAGGTATACCGTAGACTTTCAATATTAACTCTGTAAAGCAGCCAAGTGTCCCTTCTGAGCCTACAAATAGACCGTTGAGATGATAACCAGAAGAGGACTTCGCGGCTAAATTACCAGTATGGATGACGGAGCCGTCTGCAAGTACAACCTCTAAATCACGAACTTGATCCCGCATAACACCGTAACGTACTGCGGTTGTACCACTAGCATTCGTTGCTGCCATGCCACCTAATGTTGCATCTGCACCTGGATCTACTGTGAATTGTAGACCGTGCTTTTTTAATTCCTTATTCAATTGAGAACGTGTGACCCCAGGCTGTACTTTTACAAGAAGGTCATCAGGTCGAACTTCTAAAATAGCATTCATTTCAGAGAAGTCGATGGAAATACCATGTGCAATAGGAATTGCATTTCCTTCTAGGCTGGAGCCAACACCAAATGGTACAACTGGTACACGTTGTGCATGTGCAATTTTTAAAACGGCACTGACATCTGCTGTGGAGCGTGGAAAAACAACGATATCAGGTAGGCTCACGGCATGATGAGATTCATCCTTCCCATGTAGCTGTCGTACCGTTTCGTTTGTTGACACTTGTTCTTCTAATAATACCTGTTTGAGTTGATTGACAAGTAATTCTACTGCAACAGTCATTCCAATCCCTCCAAATTTTCTGATAAATAAAACTTTATCACGCATTTATTGGAAATGGAATGCACTGTGCATTAAAAATCAGTTTGCAAATATTTTTTCTAGTTTTTGAACGAATTCATCTTGTTCAGATGGACTTGATTGCTTCCACCAATTTTCGAAAAACACCCCAAGCCCTGGCAGTAAATGTTCTTCTCCACGGTTAATGGCATCTTCCACAATATCTTTAAATTCTGCTGCAGATTGACCATGAACATTTGCAGTAATGGCATCTCTTATTTGAAAATTCATCTATTTCGCCTCCTTAGTAGTAATTTGTCCAATCATCGTTTAAATATGTATGAAATGCCAAAGAAAAATATATGATTTTTACAATAAATTGCTGAGATTATGTATAAATAGGTCAGGGATTTTAGTCATTCTCAACGATGAAATGATGAAAATGTGTACTCGCTTTCAATAAACGCCAGGGACTAAGATAGTATCACCTAGGAATATTGGACTGTGCATAGTCGACAGGAAGAGTAAAATGTCTATTCAGAACGAGCAAAAGCTTTCACCAACACAATCCTTTGAAGAAATATTAGAATGTGTGCAACCAATGATTACCGTTATTCTTAAGCAACTTCATATCTATAAGGAGTTTGATTATTATCGTCATATTGCTTCCATTGCTGTATGGAGGGCATGGCTAAAAGCAGATCCAGCAAAAGGACAATTTTCCGCTTATATATATTCATCGATCAAAGGAGAGATTTTAAATGAATTATCAAAGGAAAGAAGCTATAAAGAGCGAATAACAGTCGTTGATGATGAAACACTCGATTATGTTCGTAGTGAGTTCAAAGGAGGGGAGAATCAAAAAAATTCTATTGACCTTGAAAGTATTTTGACCCAGTTAAAGCAGATAGAAAGAAAAATACTACTCCTTTATTATGTAGAAGGCTACAATGATCAAGAAATAGCCAAAGTACTAGGTTTATCTGTCGCTGCTAGTAAAAAAAGACGGGCTAGAATCTTCCAGAGGCTAAGTAACCAAGTTTTTGAAGTGGAATGAAGTACTAAAATATCAAAAGTATGCTAATATTGAAATAAAATGAATATTAGCATACTTGATATGAATGCAT
Source organism: Lysinibacillus sp. FSL W7-1291 (assembly GCF_038593415.1). Classification (NCBI taxonomy): domain Bacteria; kingdom Bacillati; phylum Bacillota; class Bacilli; order Caryophanales; family Bacillaceae; genus Lysinibacillus; species Lysinibacillus sp. FSL W7-1291. The sequence continues at coordinate 3,264,716 of NZ_CP151994.1, read as the reverse complement.
ACAAATTCAGATAAAAGTGTTATGATTTGTAAGAAGTCAAAGAAATATACAATTCTAAGTGTATTATTTAATATAGTTAGTTAGAATTTCCTAGTCAATGTTTAGATAGTTGTATGGAGGGTTTGTAGTGGAGAAATGGTTTAATCAAATAGAGAAAAAAGAGGTTTGGTACATAATATTGCCGTTATTACTTGTCATACCATTATTAAGCTTTAGCAATCAAATGTATGGTGTATTCCAAGGTGACATTTATCAAAATTTAAAATTGGTGATCCAAGTTTTAATCATTGTTTTTACAATGGCTATTGCGATCCAATCTTATTTAGTATTTTCACACTTATTATCCAATCAAACTTTATACATAGGGAACATTTTTTTTATAATTGCATTACTTGAATTAGTTAGCTTGTTCTTTAGTCAATCTACTGAATGGGGCTATATGGACGAGTCAATACATATATTAATGCGTGTGTATCTATCCATTGGATTTCTACTGATTATTTTATTCAAAAGACAACAATTATCAATGAACTATCGGTTGTTTACATATGGTAGTTCTTTGCTATTCGTTATAGTCAGTATTTCTCTAGTGTATATGGTATCCAACATATTGTCAGAACAATTGCTAGTGTATATTGATAATATGGTACACCTTTTTGCTATAATTCTTCAAATTATAACCATTGTGATAGTAAGTAGGTATCTAAAAAAAATGCCGAAGCGATCGATGTGGTTAATCAGTGCAGCCATCTCGCTTATTGTAAGTGATGTCTTTTTTATTTTTAGTCAAGATCAAAATGCGATATGGGATTTCTCGGCATTAATTTATCAATTTTTAGCCTTTTACTTTTTCTTAAAGGCGATTTATTATACATCTGTGGAAAAGCCGTTTCAACAATTATTAAAAATTAAAAAGGATCTTGAACAATCTCAAGAAGAGCTGCGATTTCAGGCCTATCACGATGATATAACACTACTGCCAAATGAGCATTTATTACTAAAGACGTTAAAGGAAAATTTACATGATAATCAAGTGCAGAAGGCCATCATTGCCATAGAAATTGACCGTTTTGCAGCCATTCGCTCCTCTATCGGGATAAGTAATTCTAATAAAATGATGAAGCTTGTCGCAGAGCGCATTCAAGCGATTGTACCTCCTCATTATTTTGCAACGAAGCTGCGAGAGGGTCAATTTGTTATTTATATTAATCATGTAAAGACGGTTGAAGAATTATTACAATTTTGCTTAAATCTCAAAAGTGCCATGAAAGACCCTTTGCAGGTACAATTATTTTCATTAAATGGCAACTTGAATATGGGCATTGCCCTCTATGAGGATAAATGGACGGGCGAAGAGCTATTGATGCATGCCCAATTAGCAATGAGAGAGGCTAGACAAATACCCCAAAGATTTCTTTTTTATAAGCCTTATATGTCAAAAGACATTGCAGATCGAATTTTGTTAGAGCAAGACTTACATAATGCATTAGCCAATAATGAGTTTTATTTAGATTATCAGCCACAGGTAAATTTAAAAACGGGCACAATTGAATCCGTCGAAGCATTGGCCCGCTGGCGGCATCCGACGCGTGGCTTTGTACCACCAGATGTATTTATTCCCATTGCCGAAGAGTGTGGGCTTATTATCCCATTAGGTAAATGGATATTAGAAACAGCTTGTATGCAAGCGAAAACATGGGAAAAACAAGGGTTACCCCCGATGAAGGTGGCAGTGAATTTGTCACTTGGGCAATTATTTCAGCAGGATTTAGTAGAAATGGTGGAAGAAATTTTACAACGCACAAAATTGACGCCTAAATATCTACAATTAGAAATTACGGAAAGTATGACGATGAATATTGATCAAATGACACAGCTATTACATGAATTAAAGGCATTAGGCATTCAAATTGCTGTAGATGATTTTGGAACAGGCTATTCATCTTTATCCTATTTAAAGGATTTTCCCATTGATTGTTTAAAAATCGACCGTACTTTTGTAAGAAATGTGCCGCATAATCCAAACGATGAAGCACTTGTTTCTATGATTATTTCGATGGCTAAACATTTGCGTTTAAAGGTTGTTGCAGAAGGTATTGAAGAAGTGGAACAACTATCATTTCTGATGGATGGCGGTTGTGATTATATTCAAGGCTATCTATTTAGTAAGCCAATCTCACCTCAGCAAATTTCAGAAACCTATACGGATTTACACCACCATATAGATGAAGTGTTAACACAGCTTCAATATATTGAGGATTATATTATTTAAATAAAAAAAGAACCTGCTTATTGACTATGCAAATAAGCAGGTTCTATCTGTTTAATGAACGAGATATTCTTCCTTTAATTCGGAAATAGCTACTTCAGATCGCTCCTCTAAAGAGCGGCGAAGGTGAACAGTCGCTGTTTTCTCATCATTGTGGAGTTGGTCGATCCAGACGGAAACGCCATTATAGCTCACTTCATATTCTGACGGTGAGGCAACAATTTCTTGTGCACGTTGAAAATTCAACGGAAGCCCCCCTTATTTTTTTTGTTTATTTTTGTTTTGTGTGACTGAATTAATGAGCTCCATAAACTCTTGAGAAAATTCTTCACTCACCTTATTTGGTGCGATTTTTTGGTTTTTTGGTGTTTGAGGTAATGAAGCTTTATTATTGCTTTGACCTTGTTTATTGTCTCTTCCCATGTGAGTTGCTCCTTTCCTGTTGATATAGGTTAATATGGCTTCAAACAGCATTTTTTATCCCGACATCACAGGTAGTAAGTCGTTACTTCACATGGGAAAAAGTTGCATAGCTCTTTATTTTTTGAGAACAATAACGAGCACTACGGTTTTTTAATGGAAAAATGATTGCTTAATAAAACCCAATTTTGAGGGAACGGGAATCCTAATGCCCAATAACTAATACCTCGAAGGTTATAGTGTTTGACCATATCAAATTTCGCCTGTGCACTTCTTGCATCCTCAAACCATACCTCATGATGCCTTCCTTGCTCATCGACATACTGATAAAAAGGAGATTGTGCAGTCGGGTCAAATTGTATTGTTGCTCCGTACTTGATGGCTCTATTAAGCGCCTCCTGCGGACTAAACGTTTCTGCTTCCTGTCCTTTGACATGAGGTAAGAGCCAATCACGCGCATACAGCTCAAAGCCCAATAGAATCTTATCGGCTGGAATTTCAGTTAAGGCATATTCCACAACTCTTCGCATTTCATTAATAGGGGAAATGGCTTGTGGAGGGCCAAGTCGATATCCCCATTCATACGTCATTAATACTACAAAATCTGCAATTCTCCCATGTGCTTCATAATCATGTGCTTCATACAATGTGCCAGTTTGCGTAGCACTTGTTTTTGGTGCAAGGGCAGTTGACACTAAATAGCCCTTTGGATGAAGCATATCAGCGGCTAATTGTATAAAGGCATTGAAATTTTCACGATCTGCTGGCAAAACATTTTCAAAATCGATATTCAATACTTGGTAGCCTTTATCTTGCATCACTTGTAAAACATTATTCATAACTTTTTTTCGTAGGTCAGCATCGGACAAGACGACATGTGCTAAATTAGAGCCTTCCTCTGTAGCAGTAAAATTAGCGAGCGTTAACATAGGGATGATGTTTTTAGCCTTTGCAGCTGCTATCATACTTTCGTCGCTGATGGGCTGTAATGTACCGTCTTCCTTCATTTTATAAGCAAAGGGACTAAAGTACGTTAAAAGATGACCAACGGCATTAATTGAATCAATCGCTTCTTCAGATGGCTGATAGGAATAAGCATTGACTTCAATCATCGGTAATTCTCTTGGGATGATTAAATTAGTTCCTACATATAGCATATTAGGATTGTTTATTTGATTTTCCACCACAATGACTTGAACGGTCGTACCGTAGCGCTGAGCTATTTGCCATAATGTTTCTCCTGGCTGCACGATATGGATGATGGGGGGAATTATTAATTTCGTTCCTGGTGTTAACATATCGGGATTTGTTAGATGATTTTCTGAAATGATGGATTGTAAAGGAACACTAAAGCGTTGAGCAATTGACCATAACGTGTCCCCACTTTGAACAGTATAAATGGTATAAGGAGAAGGAATAACTAGTGATTGCCCGATAGCTAATTGATCGGGTGTAGCTAATGCATTTAATAGACTGATCGATTGAACAGGTACAGCATAATGATTGGCTATTTGCCATAATGTTTCGCCAGCACTCACTACATGAATAAGCATAGAACACCTCCTACACGATGTTATTAGTGCATCATATGTTTCAAAGGTGAAAATGAGTATTTTCATGTGAGTCCAGTAAAATAGTTGAAACTTCAAATTCTTTGATAAGTTTCATGGGGAGAAAGGTGCTTGTTGTTGAAAAAGGTGAGGCTCACGGGGACGGCAGAGCCCTTCTCCTTATGTATTTTAAATATCGATCATTTTAAAAACGTTCATGATATAGAGGGTCATTAAGTGGGAGATGATGTCCTGTTCAATTAGCACAGCTACTGCAGCATCGAGTGCGTGTAAAAGACAATGTTGCTCGTTACGGCGATGAGGAATTTATCAGCATCTTACCAGTGAACGAAATAGCTGTGGCAAAAGCAATTGGAGAACAATTAAGACAAACTGTTAAGCAGGATAATTGGCCGACAGGACGTATTACGCTCAGTAGAGGGATTGCTACAATAACAGCTGGGGATACAGACATGCCTTTCATAAAAAAAGCAGATGAAGCACTGTATGTATTGAAAGCGTATGGATGCAACCGAGTTACTCATTATCATGAGATGAAATGAATGTCTTTATTTTTCGGCTAATAATTTTTGGATAGAAGGTAGATCTGCTGGAGCGAATGGAAGTTCGAGCAATTGCTTGCGAGGAACCCATTTTGCTTCAGCATGTTCTAGTATTTTGGGTACGCCTTTCACAATCGTTGCCTTATATGTTTCTAAGTGAACGAAAAATGTGTCGTATTCATGAAGGGTTACTGCGACTCGATCACCTACTTGAATCATACAGTCAAATTCCTCAAAAATTTCACGATAAAGCGCCTGCGCAGGTGTTTCGCCGTGTTCTATCTTCACACCAGGAAACTCCCAGTAATTTGCTAGTACCATATGTGGATTTCTTAAAGCACAGAAAATTTCTTGCTGCTCATTTTCTATAATGACACCAACGACATGTATCGTTTTTTTCATTTATATTCAGCTGCCTTGACTTAGTATGCTGTGTCTAATTATAGCATGTCTATATTGTTCTTTACTGAACGACTGTAGAAAATAATAGTTTTCTCACATAACTATGAAATTTGCCATTTGCTAAGGTATAATAGTGGTCAATATATAGGAAAAAGGCGGTAAGAGGTAGCATATGAAGAGAATTGAATCTACGCAAAATGCGTTAGTGAAATATTGGAAAAAGTTAGCGACAACAAGAAAAGAGCGTGAACGATCAGGTGAATTTCTAATAGAGGGTTTTCATCTTGTGGAGGAAGCTTTAAAAAATAAAGAGCAAGTATTACAAATTATTGTACGTGAAGGTATTGATTTGCCAATGTTATGGCCGATTGATGATGTTGCTATTGTAGAAGTAACAGCAGCAGTAACAAAGGAATTCGCAGAAACAGAAACTTCTCAAGGCGTGTTTGCTGTATGTAAACAGCCAATTTTAGAGGATGAAGTGAAGGCCACTTGGCGTAAAGTGCTATTAATTGATGCAGTCCAAGATCCTGGTAATATTGGAACAATGATACGCACTGCCGATGCAGCAGGATTAGATGCCGTGATTTTAGGAAAAGGCTGTGCAGATGCCTACAATCCTAAAACATTACGCGCAGCTCAAGGCTCCCATTTCCATATCCCAGTAGTACGCGGAGACTTAGCAGAATGGGTAGACTTGCTACAAAATCAAGGTGTACCTGTCTTTGGTACTGCTTTGGATGAGGAGGCAGTGCCATATAGTGACATTCAGCATTCGGGTGCATTTGCTATTATTATGGGGAATGAAGGAAGTGGCATCCAGCCACAGCTATTAGCGATGACAGATCAAAATATGATTATTCCACTTTTTGGACAAGCTGAATCATTAAACGTAGCAGTTGCAACAGGTATTGTTTTATATGGCTTTGTGAAATAATTGACAGATCCTTGTGGGATTCAGGTAGTTGTCTCTTGATTTGCTACTATTCGTTATTGTATAATTTATTCTAAAATGTATGTTTAAATAATAAATGCTTTGATCGGGAAGTAGTAAAGATTGTGAATGGACGACAGGGAGCGTAAGGCCGGAGATTGAGAGCCGACGCCGTACCAATGCAATTTTGAATTCAGCCCGTGAGCAGCTACCGGGACCAGCGTGATGCTGTAAAGGTGTGCCGGCTTCATCAAGTCGTTATGTCAATGAAGTGATTGTAAGTTTTTTGCTTGCAATAACTAGGGTGGTACCGCGAATATGTCCTCGTCCCTTTTTAGGGGCGAGTTTTTTTTATGCCTAAAATGCAGGCATTTATTTTCTAAGGAGGTTTTAACATGGAAGAGCAATTAAAACAATTAGAGCAAGAAGCTCTTGCTAAAATTGAAGCAGCAGCAAATTTAAAAGAATTGAATGAAGTGCGTGTTGCATATTTAGGGAAAAAAGGACCTATCACAGATTTACTAAAAGGGATGGGGAAATTATCAGCTGAAGAACGTCCGAAAATGGGGGCTTTAGTGAATAATGTTCGTGAAAATGTAACAGCAGTACTAGAAACAAAGGTGGTTGTTCTAGAGGAAGCAGCGATTGCTGAAAAATTAGCAAGTGAGTCGATTGATGTCACTTTACCAGGTCGTGAAGTGAAAGTAGGAAATCGCCATCCGTTAACACGCGTCATTGAAGAAATTGAAGATTTATTTATCGGAATGGGTTATGAAATTGCTGAAGGTCCTGAAGTAGAAAAGGACTACTATAACTTTGAAGCACTAAATTTACCAAAAGGACACCCAGCACGTGATATGCAAGATTCGTTCTATATTTCCGAGGAAATATTGCTACGTACGCATACTTCGCCAGTACAGGCTCGTACAATGGAAGCAAAAAAGGGTGAATCTATTCGCATCATTTGTCCAGGTAAAGTATTCCGTCGCGATAATGATGATGCAACACATTCCCATCAATTTATGCAAATTGAAGGTTTAGTCATTGGCGAGAATATTCGTATGAGTGATCTAAAAGGAACATTAGATACTTTAGCGAAAAAAATGTTTGGTGCAGACCGCGAAATTCGACTTCGTCCGAGCTTCTTCCCATTCACAGAGCCATCAGTAGAAATGGATATTTCTTGTTTCAAATGTGGTGGCGCTGGTTGTAATGTATGTAAGAGCACAGGTTGGATTGAGATTCTAGGCGCAGGTATGGTGCATCCAAATGTATTAGAAATGGCTGGCTATGATCCGAAGAAAGTTTCTGGCTTCGCTTTCGGTATTGGTGCAGAACGTATTGCGATGTTGAAATATGGTGTTGACGATATTCGTCATTTCTATACAAGTGACACTCGTTTCTTATCACAATTCGAGCGAACAGAAGCGTAAGGGGGATAAAACATGTTAGTATCATTAGAATGGTTAAAAGATTATGTCAATACACAGGACTTAGCGCCTGAGCTATTAGCTGAAAAAATTACACGCTCTGGTATCGAAGTAGATGCAGTTATTGATCGTGCAAACGCTATGGATAAAGTAGTGGTTGGCTATGTAGTGTCTAAAGAGAAACATCCAGAAGCTGATAAGTTAAATATTTGTCAAGTTGATGTTGGAGAAGCAGAGCCACAACAAATTATTTGTGGTGCACCAAATGTAGATGCTGGTCAAAAAGTCATTGTTGCTCGTCCCGGTGCACATTTACCAGGTGGCATTAAAATAAAAAAAGCAAAACTTCGTGGTCATGAATCAAACGGTATGATTTGCTCATTGCAAGAACTTGGAATCGAAGGCAAGCTTGTTCCTAAAGCATATTCAGAAGGAATCTACGTATTACCGTCAGATGCAGAAGTTGGCTCTGATGCACTGGCTATTTTAGGCTTACGTGATACAGTGCTAGAGCTAGGCTTAACACCAAACCGCTCAGATGCTCTTTCTATGCTTGGTGTAGCCTATGAAGTAGGTGCCATCCTTACTGAGGAAATTAAGTATCCAGAGATTGCATATAAAACGGCTAATGAAAAAGCACAGGATTTATTAAAGCTACGTGTAGAAGATTTACAAGCAAATCCGATGTATGTCGCAAAAGTGGTGAAAAACGTAAAAATTGGTGAGTCACCAATGTGGTTACAAAATCGTTTAATGGCAGCGGGTGTACGCCCTCACAATAATGTCGTGGATGTAACCAACTATGTGTTAATGGAATATGGTCAACCATTGCATGCTTTCGACTATGATAGCCTAGCAACAGGTGAAATCGTCGTTCGTAAAGCAAAAGAAGGTGAGAAAATCACAACACTGGATGACCAAGAACGAACTTTAAAAGCTTCTGATTTAGTCATTACGAATGGAAAAGAACCAGTGGCGATTGCTGGCGTAATGGGTGGTGCCAATTCAGAGGTAACAGACGCAACAACGACTGTTGTCATTGAATCAGCTTATTTTGATGGTTTAACAGTACGCCAAGCATCTCGTCACCTTGGTCTACGTTCAGATGCATCGGCTCGTTTTGAAAAAGGGGTAGACCCAAATCGTGTCTTACCAGCCGCTGAACGTGCTGCCGCATTGCTTGCTGAATTAGCTGGCGGTGAAGTATTAGAGGGTACATGTCTAGTAGATGAGTTAGATAAAACAGCAGCGCGAGTAGTCGTTTCTCCAGATTTTATTAATGAGCGTTTAGGGATGAAGATTGCATTGGAAGATATGCTTTCGATTTTAGAGCGTCTAAAATTTGGTGTAGAGGCAGCAAATGGTTTACTAATGATTGATGCACCAACACGCCGCCAAGATATTAAAATCGAAGAGGATATTGTAGAGGAAATTGCTCGTCTTTACGGTTATGATGAAATCCCTATGACATTGCCAGAGGGGGCAACACAAGTAGGCAATCTAACACCATACCAAGCTAATCGCCGTGTTGTTCGTCATTATTTGGAAGGGGCTGGCCTCTACCAAGCTGTAACATATTCATTAACATCTGATGCATTGTCACAACGTTTTGCCTTAAAAGCAGAGCCAGTAACTAAATTGTTAATGCCAATGAGTGAGGAGCGCTCTACATTACGTCAAAGCCTTATTCCACACTTAATCGAAGCGACTGCGTATAATGTGGCTCGCCAGGCTGAGGGTGTTGCTTTATATGAAATTGGTTCTGTGTTCCTTGGTCAATCAGATGAAGGGCAACCTTACGAAGAAGAGCATGTAGCAGCGGTACTAACAGGTAAATGGCTAGATCATGCTTGGCAAGGTGAGAAAAAAACAGTAGATTTCTTTGTGCTAAAAGGTATTATCGAAGGTGTAATCGGTAAACTTGGCTTAGAAAATCGCATGACATTTGTGAAAGCACAAGTGGATGGATTACATCCAGGACGTACGGCTAGCATCTTATTAGATGGCGAGCAAGTCGGTATTATTGGTGGACTCCATCCTGCAGAGCAAAAAGCATGGGGAGTCAAAGACACATATGTTATGGAAATGAATTTAGTTGCCCTATTAAATGCAAATGCACAAGAAGCCCCACTTGCATATACATCAGTGCCTCGTTTCCCAGTCATGTCTCGTGATATCGCGCTCATTATGGACCGTGCAACAACAGCAGGTGAAGTTGTCGAAGCTATCAGCGCAGCTGGCGTGAAATTATTAAAAGACATTCGCATATTCGACGTTTATGAAGGGGAAAAAATGGAGCTAGGTAAAAAATCCGTTGCATTTTCTCTCACATACTTCGATCCAGAACGTACTTTAACGGACGAAGAAGTAGTAGCCGCACACAATAAAGTGTTAAAAGCTATTGCTACGATTGCAGGTACAGAAGTACGCTAATCTATTTGAAAAAAGACTGTCTTTTTGAGGCAGTCTTTTTTTACTTGGGGAATTTAGCTAAGGGGGAGGGTCAGCGCAAGCAGAAAGGCACTCTCAAAGAGGCTCAAAGCGTTCACTCCGAGAAGGTAGTTGCTCAAAGTAGTCCAAGTCGCTCTCAATCGAATTAAAAGCGTTCTCGTACAATTGGAATCTAGCAAGATTACTATTTTTCAAAAGAACCTAGATATGGGAACTACCCATAAGACTCCCCCTGCTACTTAAAAGAACATGGAATGCTTTTTAAATCTTCTTTCGTGCTTTTTCGGTGTTGGCAAAATGCCATTTTGTTATGGAGCGTAGAAATTCCTCGCCATGGCTACGCCAAATGCGAGCTGCTTGCATATCTACCTTGCTAGAAGCCCCCTTCATTAAGGTAAGCCCTGCGATTGCACTCAATCGATCCATTTCCTTTAAAAATGCAGCACGCGCTAAAATAGATGCTGTAGCGACAGCGACATGTAATTGCTCTGCTTTGGTAGAAAAATAGACATTTTCTTGTACAAGTTCATGTTCGTTTTTTAAATAATTGTAATAGACACCGCGTTCGGCAAACTGGTCGATTAAAATGAATTCGGGTTTTTCAGGTGCCATTTTCGTCAGCGTATTTTTTAGAGCCTTGTTGTGCATCATGGCTTTCATTTTTCCTTGGGAATAGCCTTTTGCCTGTAGGCTGTTATATTTCTCGTTGTGTAATACGAGGACACTATGGACACAAGCTGCTCGTAAATCCGGTGCAATTTTTCGCATGTAATCATCCGTTAGCATTTTCGAATCTTTTACGCCAAGCTCATTAATAAGTTCGATTTTGGAGGTAGGTACATATACCGCAGCCACTGTGATAGGGCCGAAATAATCACCTGTGCCAGTTTCATCTGAGCCTAAGACAGACATTGCTGCGAAATTTTCAGGTAGTACATCACCCTTTGCCCCGATAGATGAGGATGTCTGGCTAGTTGTTTTTTCAATAGTTCCCCAACGTGCCGCCTCGCGTTCAGCACCACCTCCTTGAAACATTAATTTTCCTGATTTATACATAGTAATGGCGGTATCTGGTAGCTTTGCAGCAAAGATGACACCAGGAGCCTTACGCTCGATAAAATAGGTTGCGTAGTAAGCCATCACCTCTTTTTGAATATTTGTTGAAATGGAAAGCACAATATTTGACATTTAATCGTTCCTTTCTGTCCTCATTGTTCACAATTTTATACCTTTCATGGTATGATAATAAATAGCTTTTTTGTGTGATGGTGCTCACAAGCTGAAAAGATCGTGTGTGCATCGAATTTATAGGAGGGTGCGACTATGGAAAAACAAGAAAAAAATAAAATTTCTGTGGAAATATATGGTCATACATATAAAATGGTCGGCTCAGAATCCATTGGCCATATGCGACTTGTTGCTTCGATTGTTGATGACCGGATGCGCGAGATGAGCGTACATAATCCCTCACTTGATAGCACAAAACTTGCTGTTCTGACGGCAGTAAATACAGTACATGATTATTTACTATTAAAAGAACGAATGGAGCAACTAGAAGAAGAATTGAAAAAACTAAAGGGTTGAAGAGAATGTTAGATTTAATCATATTAGTGGTACTGCTAGCTGGAATTGGTGTCGGTGCAAAACGAGGTTTCATTGTACAAATGATGCACATTGTCAGCTTTGTCGTAGCCCTAATTGTTGCGTATATTTATTATAAGCCATTAGCACAAAAATTTGTATTTTGGGTGCCTTATCCAGGTGTCACTGATACAGGTAGCCTTGGTGTCGTCATTGATAGTCTCGATTTAGATCGCACCTTCTATCGTGTGATTGCCTTTGCGGTAATTTTCTTTGCTGTTAAAATAACATTGCAAATCGTGGCATCGATATTTGATTTTATTGCGTATTTACCTGTGCTCAATACAGTGAATCGTTGGCTTGGCGCATTACTTGGCATGATTGAAAACTATTTAATTATGTTTATTTTGCTATACGTGTGCGCTTTATTGCCGATTGATGTCATTCAAAATTTAATGTCGAAGTCATTGTTAAGTGGGCTTATGTTGGAGCATACACCGATTATTACGAAGATGTTCCAAAACTGGTGGTATATTTATATGCAATAGTAAACTGTGCACTTCTCTCTGTTTTGAGAGAAGTGTTTTTACGATAGGGGGAATTACCAATGAATAAAAAAACAATTATTCGCACACTCGAAAAAATTGCTTTATATATGGAACTACAAGGAGAAAACCCATTCAAGGTATCTGCTTTTCGGAAAGCAGCTGCAGCACTGGAGGGGGACGAGCGTTCATTAAGTGAAATGGACGATGTAACAAAACTTAAAGGGATTGGTAAAGGAACGGCTGCTGTCATTGAGGATTTGATGGTAACAGGTGAATCTAGTTTGTTAAAAGAACTAGAAGACATTGTCCCTAAAGGATTATTGCCATTGTTAAAATTGCCAGGCTTGGGAGGTAAAAAGATTGCGAAGCTTCACCAAGAGCTAGGCATTGACTCAGCAGAAAGCTTAAAGGCAGCTTGTGAAGCAGGGAAAGTTCGTGAATTAGCAGGCTTTGCTGTAAAAACAGAGGAAAAAATTTTAAAGGAACTCGCTAATTTGGCGAATCGCTCAGAACGTTTACCAATTTGGCAGCTTGAGCCTGTGGTTTTACAAATAGAGGCGCTTCTAGGTAGTATGAAGGAAGTGGAACGTTTTTCAGTTGCTGGAAGCTTCCGTCGGGCGCTAGAAACAAGTAAAGATATTGATTTTATTGTGGTGACACAAGCAGTTGAGGCTGTACGTGAAAAGTTATTAAATGGATTAGCCATCCAAGAAGTAGTGGCAGCGGGAGATACTAAAATTTCAGTGATTTTAGACTTAGAGGAGCCAGTTGGTGTTGATTTCCGTTTAGTGAAGGACAATGAATATGCAACTGCCTTGCATCATTTTACAGGGTCAAAAGACCACAATGTGCGTATGCGCCAACTTGCCAAAGCGCGTGGTGAAAAAATTAGTGAATATGGCGTTGAACAGGAAGATGGTACCGTTATAACGTTTTCAGATGAAGCGGCATTTTTCGCTCATTTTGACCTACCTTGGATTCCACCAAGCTTACGCACAGGAACTGTGGAATTTGATAATACAAAGACGATTCAACAGTTAGTGCGATTAGAGGATATTCAGGCAGATTTACATATGCATACGACCTGGTCTGATGGTGCATACTCTGTTGCAGAAATGGGCGAGGCATTACGAGCGCGTGGCTATCAATATAGCGTTATTACAGATCATTCACAATTTCTAAAAGTAGCAAATGGTTTAACACCGGAGCGTTTAGAAAAACAGCGTGTGGAAATTGAGGCATTTAATGCAACACATCCAGATTTCCATTTGTTTAAAGGGACAGAGATGGATATTTTGCCAGACGGCTCCCTTGATTTCGACGATCAAGTGTTAAAAGAGTTAGACTTTGTTATCGCTTCTATTCATTCGAGCTTTACACAATCACAAGATAAAATTATGGCACGTTTACTAACGGCCATGCAAAATCCTTATGTTCATATGATTGCCCATCCAACTGGTCGAATTATTGAGGATCGTGATGGCTATAATCCTGATATGAAACAGCTGATTGCGTGGGCGAAGGAATATGGTAAAATTTTAGAGTTAAATGCAAATCCGTATCGTTTAGATTTATGTGTGGAACATTTAGAAATGGCTTTAGCTGCAGGTGTACCTGTAGCCATTAATACAGATGCTCATGATATAGCGCATTTACGTTTTATGGATATCGGTGTTCGCTATGCCAATAGAGCATGGCTACCGAAAGATATGATAGTGAATACATGGACGCTTGAACAATTTGAGGCGTTCATACGACGAAATAAATAGGTTGAGGAGGTGTTCTCAGTGATAGCAGAACGCGCATTGAAAACACTAGAATACGATAAAGTTCGGCAACAAGTGGCCTCATATTGTACTTGCTCTATTGGGAAATCTGCCATTGAGGAGCTTGTACCACAAACAGATTTTGATAAAGTAGTACAATTATTAGAGGAGATGGATGAGGGATTATCCATTTTACGTGTTAAAGGCAATGTTCCAATGGGAGGAATATTTGATGTACGACCATCTGCAAGACGTGCCCAAATAGGAGGCATGCTAGCAGCAATAGAATTAATGGAAATATCGAGCACAATTCGAGCGAGTAGAATTTTACGTAATTTCATTGAGGATTTAGAGGCTGATGAAGTGATTGAAATTCCACATTTCATCGCGAAAAAGGAAGCGATACCTGTTTTAACAGGTTTGCAACATGAAATCAACAACTGTATTGATGACAATGGAGCTGTTTTAGACTCGGCTAGTCAAACATTGCGTTCTATACGCCAATCTTTACGAGCTGAAGAAGGGAAAGTCCGTTCTAAGCTGGAAAGTTTAATTCGTGGAAGTAATGCAGCGAAAATGCTTTCTGATACACTTGTGACAATTCGTAATGATCGCTTTGTTATTCCTGTTAAACAAGAATATCGTCACCATTATGGCGGGATTGTCCATGACCAATCCTCTTCTGGTCAAACCTTATTTATCGAGCCAGACTCTGTTGTACAAGCGAATAATGAAATTCATCGCTTAAAAATGAAGGAGCAGGCGGAAATTGAGCGTATTTTACTGGCATTAAGTGCAATGGTGCAAGAAGTAGCATCAGATTTATTTAATTTAGTGAAAGTTTTAGGGGATATTGATGTTATTTTAGCTAAAGGCAAATATGGACAAGCCAATAAATGTACAATGCCTAAAATGAATAAGGATGGCTATATTCGACTAGTTCGTGCACGTCATCCACTTCTACCAATAGAGATAGCTATTCCGAATGATATTGAATTTGGTAAAGAAATTACAGCTATTGTCATTACGGGTCCTAATACAGGTGGTAAAACGGTAACATTGAAAACGGTAGGTCTGTGTACATTAATGGCGCAGGCAGGATTACCAGTGCCAGCATTAGATGGCTCAGAACTTGCTGTATTTGAGCAATTGTTTGCTGATATTGGTGATGAGCAATCAATTGAGCAGTCACTTTCTACGTTCTCGTCTCATATGGTCAATATTGTAGACATTCTACAAAAATTTGATCATGAATCACTTGTTCTTTTCGATGAATTAGGAGCAGGTACTGATCCTCAGGAAGGAGCAGCCTTAGCTATCTCCATTTTAGACGAAGTACATGGACGCGGTGCACGTGTAATGGCTACAACTCATTATCCTGAGCTAAAAGCGTATGGCTATAATCGACCAGGTGTTGCCAATGCTAGTGTAGAGTTTGATATTGAAACTTTGAGTCCAACCTACCGTCTACTTATTGGTGTACCTGGGCGCTCTAATGCATTCGAAATATCCAGTCGTCTTGGACTGCCTGAATCCATTATCGATCGTGCGAAAGGCTTTACAGGGACAGATCGACATGAGGTTGAATCGATGATTGCCTCATTGGAGGAAACACGTCGCCAATCAGAAGATGATGCAGAACGTTCCCATGCATTGCTAGTAGAATCGGAAACTTTACGTAAAGAGCTTCAAGATAAATTGCAAGCCTATGAAGAGCGTAAAGAGGCACTTGATAAGAAAGCAAAGGAAAAAGCTCGTAAAATTGTTGATGAAGCGAAAAGAGAAGCGGAAGCGATTATTGCAGAGCTTCGAGAAATGCGCAAAAATGCTGATCAAGTTGTCAAGGAGCACGAATTGATTGAAGCACGTAAACGTCTGGAAGAAGCAACACCACTTGAAGACAATAAAGTACTGAAAAAAGCAGCGCAAGTAAAAGCACGTGCGCAAAACTTAGTTGTCGGGGACGAGGTAAAGGTGTTAAGCTATGGTCAACGAGGTACTTTGTTAGAAAAAGTGTCAAATACCGAATGGGTTGTCCAAATGGGGATTTTAAAAATGAAAATCGCTGATAGTGATTTAGAGTATATTAAGCCTGAAAAAGAGACGGTATTACGAACAGCTGGTGTGAAAAATCGCAATAGCCATGTAAAATTAGAATTAGATTTGCGTGGTGAACGCTATGAGGACGCTATTTTAAGAACAGAGAAATATATTGATGATGCGTTACTCGCTAATTATGGGCGTGTGTCTATTATTCATGGGGTTGGTACAGGGGCTTTACGTCAAGGTATTCAAAGCTATTTAAAGAAGCATAAGCGCGTGAAATCCTTCCGTTTTGGTGAAGCCGGCGAGGGGGGCTTAGGCGTCACAGTTGTTGAATTGAAATAAGCTATAAAGGGGACGGAGAAAAATGCTGAATTCTGGCTTTTGGCGATATCCAATTATCGAAACGGCAGGATATTTTAGTGTTGTTGTATTATGTTTAGTCGTCTCGATGGCATTGTTCGAAGTCGTTACGAAATATAAGAATTGGGAAGAAATTAAAAATGGTAATGTTGCTGTGGCCCTTGCAACAGGTGGAAAAATACTAGGGATTTGCAACATCTTTCGTTTTTCCATAGCACGCCATAGCACATTAAGTGAAATGATTGGCTGGGGTCTTTTTGGCTTTACACTATTGATTGTAGCGTATTTCTTATTTGAATTTATGACACCTCGTTTTAATGTAGATCAAGAGATTGCCAATGATAATCGCTCAGTTGGTTTCATTTCCTTTACCATTTCAGTCGGTCTATCGTTTGTAATTGGGGCAAGTATTGCATAGGAGTGTCATGACATGGAAAAATTAGCAAAAGTACTAATCATTGTCTGTATTGCATTTTTGGCAGTGGGCGTCTACTATATGATGACTGTTTAAGTAAAAAACGCATTCTCTTATGAGGGTGCGTTTTTTGTATTTACTTCAATTTCTGCTAACAGCTATTCATTTTCCTCCATAACCTGAATAAATAATTATTTTTATAGTATAGGAATATCCTCATAATTTTCTATTTGAAAGATTTGAGAATGAATGAGGATTCATAAGGTGTATGCAAATAAAACAGACTAAACATCTGTCATATTAATGTTGTGAATTGCATAATAATTAATCGAAAATGCATTTATTTTCTATTTTCTGTTTGAAACTGCATTTCTTTTTCATTATAATAAATATAAGAATTGACAAAGTTTGGGACAAAGGGGAGAGGACGTATGACAGCAAAACCATGGCTAGCAAATTATCCTGAAGAAGTACCACCGTCTTTAACGTTTGAGGAAATTCCAGTGCAAGAGTTTTTGACACGCGCCTATAAAAAGAATCCATCCAAAGTTGCGATTCATTTTATGGGGAAGGATTTGACGTACACCGAGCTATATGAGTCAGCTTTAAGGTTCGCAAACTATTTACAAGCATTAGGTGTGGAAAAGGGAGATCGAGTAGCCATTATGCTACCTAACTCGCCACAAAGTGTAATCGCTTACTACGGCGCTATGTATGCAGGTGCTGTTGTCGTACAAACAAATCCACTTTATACTGAACGTGAGCTTCAATACCAAATGGCTGATTCAGGTGCAAAGGTTATTCTTGTCATGGATATTTTATATCCAAGAGTGATGAAAATTATGAAAGAGACAGCACTTGAAAATGTTATCGTGACAGCCATTAAAGATTATTTACCATTCCCAAAAAATTTAGTCTATCCATTTATTCAAAAAAAGCAGTATGGCTTTAGTGTCAAGGTTGAACATAGCGGGCAAAATCATTTATTTTCAGAAATCATGCGCTCTGCACCGATTAAGGTAATTGATCATATCTCATTTGATTTTGAAGAAGACCTAGCACTCTTACAATATACTGGTGGAACAACGGGGTTCCCAAAAGGGGTTATGTTAACCCATAAAAATTTAATTGCCAATACGACAATGTGTGATGCCTGGATGTATAAATGTGTGCATGGTGAAGAGACCATTATGGGCATTCTTCCATTCTTCCACGTCTATGGTATGACAACGGTTATGCTATTATCAGTATTCACTCAAAATAAGATGGTGCTCTTACCGAAATTTGATGCTGAAACGGCATTAAAAACGATTGATAAACAAAAACCAACACTTTTCCCCGGTGCACCAACCTTATACATTGGTCTTCTAAATCATCCAGACATTGCGAATTATAATTTATCATCTATTAAGGCGTGCTTAAGTGGCTCTGCTTCATTGCCAATTGAAGTTCAGGAGAAATTTGAAGCGGTTACTGGTGGGAAGCTTGTAGAGGGCTACGGATTAACAGAAACATCACCTGTAACACATGCTACGCCAATTTGGGGTAAGCGAGTGATTGGTTCAATCGGTTTACCTTGGCCTAATACAGAAGCTGTTATTTTACGTACAGGGGATACGGAAGAGCTTCCAGTTGGCGAAGTGGGTGAAATCGCTGTCAAAGGTCCACAAGTGATGAAGGGCTACTGGAACCGACCTGAGGATACAGCAGCGACATTTGTCGATGGCTGGTTTTTAACAGGTGATCTTGGTTATATGGATGAGCAAGGTTTCTTCTATGTAGTGGATCGTAAAAAAGATTTGATCATAGCGGGTGGCTTTAATATTTATCCTCGTGAAGTGGAAGAAGTGTTATACGAACGCGAAGAAATTCAAGAGTGTGTTGTTGCAGGCATACCTGACCCGTATCGTGGAGAAACGGTAAAAGCTTATATTGTTTTAAAAGAAGGATATTCGATCTCGGAGGACGAATTAAATAAATATTGCCGTCAGCATCTAGCGGCATTTAAAGTTCCTCGTTATTATGAATTTAGAGAGGAACTACCAAAAACAGCCGTAGGAAAAATTTTACGCCGCTCTTTGGTAGACGAAGAAAAAACAAAATTGGCGAATAAAGAAGCGAAATAAATACGTGTGAAAGTATTGACAAGTAATGCTGTAAAATATAATATGAAAATATGAATGAATGACCATTCATATTTTCATATTTTTTTAGGTTCACACGTCATATTGATATTGTAGACGTGCGCATGTTTTTTAGGTGGTGATATAAAAGTGAAACGAGATAAGCCGAAATATAAGCAAATTATTGATGCAGCTGTCATCGTTATTGCGGAAAATGGGTATCACCAAGCGCAAGTATCGAAAATCGCCAAACAGGCAGGGGTGGCCGATGGAACAATCTATTTATATTTTAAAAATAAAGAAGATATATTAATTTCTGTCTTTAATGAAAAAATGGCTGTTTTTGTAGAGTCATTACAAGATATAATAGAAAATGGAAGTACGTCTCGTGACAAACTTTCACGAATGATTGCCAATCATTTTAATGTTCTTGCGACAGATCGATACCTAGCAACCGTCACACAATTAGAGCTTCGCCAGTCAAACAAAGACTTACGATTAAAAATTAATGGTGTACTACGTGAGTATTTACATTTACTCGATCAAATTTTAGTCGAAGGTATGCTTTCAGGGGAGTTTAATCAGACGATGGATGTACGCTTGGCACGACAAATGGTTTTTGGAACAATTGATGAAACGATTACGTCGTGGGTTATGAATGACTATCGATATGATTTGATGGAACAAGTTCCAAAGGTTCAGGCATTAATCCTGAACGGCATTAAAGCTTAAAAGGATGTGGAGAAATGGAATTTCTAAGTTGGAAAGTAGAAGATGGGGTAGCGATTATTACAATTGCACGCCCACCAGCAAATGCATTATCTCGCGGTATTATTGCAGAAGTTAACGCTGTCTTAGATGCTGTTGAACACGATGATGCAGTAAGAGTCCTTGTACTTCATGGTGAAGGCCGTTTCTTCTCTGCAGGGGCAGATATTAAAGAATTTACTGGGGTAGAATCTGGAGAAGAATTTACGAAGCTAGCTAGCAACGGGCAGCAAGTATTTGAGCGAGTTGAATCATTCTCGAAGCCTGTTATTGCAGCCATTCATGGTGCGGCATTAGGCGGTGGGCTTGAATTAGCCATGAGCTGTCATATGCGATTTGTCACTGAATCGGCAAAACTAGGTTTACCTGAACTACAATTAGGTCTTATACCTGGCTTTGGTGGTACACAGCGCTTACCACGTTATGTAGGTGTAGCAAAGGCTGCTGAAATGATGTTTACAAGTGAGCCAATTACTGGTGCAGAAGCCGTGCAGTGGGGCTTAGCGAATCGTACATTCTCAGACGAAGCACTGCTAGATGAAACGCTGAAAATTGCGAAAAATATTGCAAAGAAAAGCCCAATTGCTTTAAAAGCAGCTATTCAAACATTGCAATATGCAAAGCATGCATCATTTTATGAGGGCATTGAAGCAGAGGCAACATCCTTTGGGACAGTATTCGTATCAGAAGATGCCAAAGAAGGAATTCAAGCATTCATTGAAAAGCGTGAGCCTGTGTTTACTGGCAAATAATTTCCCAAATGTCGATAACAGTTTTAAGATGTTATCGGCGTTATCGAAACTGAAAATATATAATATTTATAAGTTTACTTAGAATTATAAAACGTTCCAGGAGGTATGGATATATGAATATTTTTGCATTAATTAAACGTACGTTTGATACAGAAGAAAAAATCGTAGTGTCGGGTGGTAAAATCCAAGAGGACGGCGCAGAATTCATTATCAACCCTTATGATGAATATGCCATTGAAGAAGCAATCCAAGTTCGCGATGCTGCTGGTGGTAAAGTAACAGTAGTGACAATTGGTGGCGAGGATGCAGAGAAGCAATTACGTACAGCACTTGCCATGGGAGCAGACGAAGCAGTGCTAATTAATACGGAAGACGATTTAGATGAGTTAGACCAAAATGCAGCAGCTTATCTATTAGCGGAATACTTAAAAGATAAAGAGGCTGATTTAATTTTAACAGGAAATGTTGCGATCGATGGTGGTTCAGGTCAAGTAGGTCCACGTGTTGCAGACTTATTAGATATAAATTATGTAACAACGATTACAAAGCTTGAAATTGATGGAACATCTGCGAAAATTGTTCGCGATATCGAAGGAGATTCAGAGGTAATTGAAACTTCTTTACCATTACTAGTAACAGCTCAGCAAGGTTTAAATGAGCCACGTTACCCATCTCTACCAGGTATTATGAAAGCGAAAAAGAAACCGCTTGCAGAGCTTGAGTTAGATGATTTAGATATCGATGAAGATGATGTAGAAGTGAAGATTGAAACAGTAGACATCTTCTTGCCAGCTCAAAAAGCAGCAGGCCGCATTCTAGAGGGCGACCTTTCTGTACAAGTAAAAGAGCTAGTAAATCTACTTCACACAGAAGCAAAAGTTGTTTAATTATTTGATGTTAATCGAATCTTAAAGGGTAACGGAGGGAATATGCTATGTCAAAAAAAGTATTAGTATTAAGTGAAGTTCGTGAAGGAAGCTTACGTAATGTTTCTTTCGAAGCAATTGCAGCTGCAAAACAAATCGCTGATGGTGGCGAAGTTGTTGGGGTACTTTTAGGAGATGCTGTAGCAAGTTTAACAGGACCATTATTTGAATATGGTGCTGACCGCGTAGTAACAGTGGAACACCCACATTTAAAACAATATACATCTGATGGCTATAGTCAAGCACTATTAGCTGTTATCGAGCAAGAAAAACCTGCTGGCATTGTCTTTGGGCATACAGCAAATGGAAAAGATTTATCACCAAAAATCGCAAGTAAATTACAAGCAGGTCTAGTATCTGATGTTACTGCTATTGAGGGTGCAGGCGATGATGTTGTCTTCATCCGACCAATTTACTCTGGTAAAGCTTTTGAAAAAGTGAAAGTGAAAGAAGGCGTTGTTTTAGCTTCCATTCGTCCAAATAACATTACACCTTTAGAAAAAGCAGAAGGTAAAACTGGCGATGTGTCTGCAATCACTGTTGATATTACAAACCTTCGCACAATTATTAAAGAGGTTGTTCGCAAATCTTCAGAAGGTGTTGATTTATCAGAAGCGAAAGTAGTCGTTGCTGGTGGTCGTGGGGTGAAATCTGAAGAAGGTTTCGAACCATTAAAAGCGCTAGCAGATTTACTAGGCGGTGCAGTTGGAGCATCACGTGGTGCATGTGACGCTGAGTACTGTGACTATTCACTACAAATCGGTCAAACTGGTAAGGTAGTCACACCAGATCTTTATATTGCGGCTGGTATTTCGGGAGCGATTCAACATTTAGCAGGAATGTCAAATTCAAAAGTAATTGTTGCTATTAATAAAGATCCAGAAGCTAATATTTTCAAAGTAGCGGATTATGGTATCGTTGGAGATTTATTCGATGTGATCCCACTTCTAATAGAAGAATTTAAAGCGTTAAAAGTAAACGCGTAATGCACAAGCGGGAAGGGCTAATCCTTCCTGCTTTTTTTGTGATGAAGTACTATTTGAAAATTATCGCAAAATAAAATATTGACATAATTAACGTTAGCCAGTATAGTGATTGATACAATAATAATGATTAGAAACGCAAAGATTAGGAGTAGTAAAAGCTCATTATTCGGTGAAGAGAGCTGCGGGATGGTGCAACGCAGACCAATAAGACTTTGAACTTGCCTAGGAGTGGTAACATAAATAGAATTGTCGGATTATTCTATTTGTTTGACGATTAACCTTCGTTACAGGGTTTTTAAGCTGGGTTCTCAAGAACCAATTAGAGTGGTACCGCGGTTTGCTGATAGCATATCGTCTCTTCTTTCATTTGATGATGAAGGAGTAGATGATATGCTTTTTTGATTTTTAGGAGGTAAGAAAGTGGAAAAGAACAAGCAACAATTAACAAGAACTATGACCTCGCGTCATATCACCATGATGGCGTTAGGTGGAGCCATCGGAGCAGGTCTATTTAAAGGAAGTAGTGCAGCCATTGATATGGCAGGACCTTCAGTGCTGATTGCCTATTTAATAGGGGGCATTATTTTATTATTTGTCATGCAAGGTCTAGCAGAAATGGCTGTTCGAAATAAAGACGCAAGAACGTTCAGAGATTTAGTTCAATCAGTGTTGGGAAAATACCCTGCTTATTTCCTAGATTGGATCTATTGGAAAATGTGGGTTTTAAATATTGCAGCAGAATCTGTCGTCGCCGCTATTTTTATTCAATATTGGTTGCCAGAATATCCAATTTGGATACTTGCCCTGTCTGTTTCTGTGTTAGTGACAGCCATTAATTTATTATCGGTGAAAATATTTGCGGAAACAGAATACTGGCTAGCATTGATCAAAATTACCGTTATTATTGTCTTTATTATAGCAGGACTTATTTTATTACTTGCTACGTTTGGAAACCATAGCGCCGTTGGTTTTTCTAACTTAACTGAGCACGGTGGTTTTTTCCCTAACGGATCTATGGGATTAATTGCTGCTATGTTAGTTGTTATTTATTCTTATGGTGGTACAGAAATCATTGGGATTACATTAGCAGAAACGAAAAATCCTGAGAAAGTAGTGCCAAAAGCGGTTCGTAGTACATTAGTACGTATTGTTACATTCTATTTACTGCCTTTCTTTATTATCGTAAGCTTGATTCCATGGAATGAAGTAAACGGAGTTCCTGAAAGTCCTTTTGTAATGGTGTTCAAAATGATTGGCATTCCAGGCGCAGATCACATTATGAATGCTGTTGTGATACTTGCCATTATTTCTTCCATGAATTCAGGGCTTTATGGCTCATCCCGTGTACTATATACACAAGCTGTAGACGGACGGGTTCCTAAAATATTTGCCCACTTATCTAAAAGAAAAGTGCCAGTATATGCTATTTTAATGTGTACATTAGCGATGTATTTAGGAGTTATTCTATCTTTATATGTTGGCAGCAAGACTTTTGATTTTCTAATGGGATCACTTGGCTATACCGTGTTATTTATTTGGTTAATTATTGCGATTGCCCATTTGAAATCCCGTAAAAAACAAGCAGAACATACAAGTGCCTATGAAGTAAAATGGTTCCCGTATACAACATGGATTGCCATTATGGCGTTAAGTGCGATTTTAATTGGGATTATTTTTACAACATCTATTATCGTGACAAGCATTACGTTAGGCATTTATCTTTTTATAACATTCACCTATGTATGGAAAGGTCGTTATCAAGCCAATTAATGGTCTTTATAGTTTTTTTCGACACAGTTTTTCATAAAAAATACATTGCAGGCAGATTGTTCGCTCAAGTGAATTTATCCATGCTATACTACAATCATAGTAAGTTTAAGGAGGATTTCAAATGGCAATTGTACATGCAACAGATGCTACGTTCCAGGACGATATTAAAGAAGGGTTAGTACTTGTAGACTTTTGGGCTGCTTGGTGCGGACCTTGTAAAATGATTGGGCCAGTTCTTGAAGAAATGGACGCTGCAGGAAGTGCGGCTAAAATTGTAAAAGTTGATGTAGACAATAACCAAGGTACTGCAGCTCAGTATCAAATTATGTCAATTCCGTCTTTACTATTATTTAAAGATGGAGAATTAGTTGACAAAACTGTAGGCTTCCAACCGAAAGAAGCTTTAGAAGCATTTATCGCAAAACATGCGTAATTAATGAAGTTCACAAAAGCCGGACCATCAATAGATGTGTTCGGCTTTTTTTCGTTATATAATAAAGGTAATATCTATCATATTCAATTGAGAGGGATTTTTACGTAGGGGGGGCAGGTAGGTAATGAACGATTTAATCAAGCGTAAACTAGATATTTTACCGGATCAGCCTGGCTGCTATTTGATGAAGGATCGTCAAGGGACAATCATTTATGTGGGCAAAGCGAAAATACTGAAAAACCGTGTACGTTCTTATTTTACGGGAACACATGAAGGCAAAACACAAAGGCTTGTCGGTGAAATAGAAGATTTTGAGTATATCGTGACATCATCTAATATTGAAGCACTTATTTTAGAGCTGAATCTCATTAAATTACATGATCCAAAATACAATGTCATGCTAACAGATGATAAGACATATCCATATTTAAAAATTACGAATGAAAAACATCCACGTCTTATTACGACACGTAAGGTAAAAAAGGATAAGGCTAAATATTTTGGTCCTTACCCCAATGCTTATGCGGCAAGTGAAACGAAAAAGCTGTTGGATCGATTGTATCCATTGCGCAAATGTGTCCAATTGCCTTCCAAAGTTTGCTTGTATTATCATATGGGGCAATGTTTAGCACCTTGTGTAAAAGAAATTAATGGTCAGGTTTATCAAGAGATGATTGAGGATATGACGAAGTTTCTAAATGGTGGTGTCGAGGCAGTCAAAAAAGAGCTTGAAGTTAAAATGCTTGCAGCTGCTGAAAACTTAGAATTTGAGCGAGCGAAGGAGTTTCGCGATCAGATTGCACATATTGATACGGTCATGCAGAAACAAAAAATAGTATCAAGTGATACAACGAACCGCGATGTATTTGGCTATGCCGTCGAAAAAGGCTGGATGTGTGTGCAAGTTTTCTTTGTTCGCCAAGGAAAGCTGATTGAGCGTGATGTCTCGGTTTTCCCAATTTATCAAGATGCTGAGGAAGAGTTTTTAACATTTGTTGGCCGCTTTTATGAAAAACCAGAGCATATTAAGCCGAAAGAAATTTTTATTCCACAAGCAATTGATGCAGCCATCTTAACGGAGTTATTAGAGCTTAAAGTTCTTACACCAAAAAGAGGTCAAAAGAGGGAATTGGTTGAATTAGCAACTAAAAATGCTGAGATTGCTGTGGCAGCTAAATTCCAGCTAATTGAACGGCAGGAAGAACGGACAATTGGTGCTTGTGAGGCACTTGGTGAAGCAATAGGTATTTCAACGCCATTACGAATTGAGGCATTTGACAATAGTCATATGCATGGCACGGATGCTGTATCGGCTATGGTTGTCTTCATTGATGGAAAGCCTGCGAAAAAGGAATATCGTAAATACAAAACGCGTACGGCTGCAAAGCATGATGATTACGGTGCGATGCAAGAGGTTATACGTCGGCGATATTCGCGTGTCTTAAAGGAAGGCTTGCCATTGCCAGATTTGGTCTTAATTGATGGTGGCAAGGGGCAAATGGAAGTCGCCCGTGAAG
The DNA here is from genome assembly GCF_038593415.1 of Lysinibacillus sp. FSL W7-1291. Lineage (NCBI taxonomy): Bacteria > Bacillati > Bacillota > Bacilli > Caryophanales > Bacillaceae > Lysinibacillus > Lysinibacillus sp. FSL W7-1291. The sequence goes on along the minus strand of NZ_CP151994.1, from coordinate 3,238,706 downwards.
TACTAGAAGATGAGCTTGGACTTGTTATACCGATTGCAGGTTTAGCAAAAGATGATAAGCATAATACGTCGCAGCTATTGTTTGGTGATCCACCAGAAGTAATTGCCTTAAAGCGTACTAGTGATGGCTTTTATTTATTACAACGAATTCAGGACGAAGTTCACCGCTTTGCTATTACCTTCTTGCGCCAACAGCATGAGAAGCATGCCATTCAATCGGTGTTAGACCATATTGAAGGTGTGGGGCCAAAACGCAAGCAGCAGTTGCTCAAACATTTTGGTTCAGTTAAGAAAATTCGAGAGGCGAGCGAGCTAGCTTTGCAGGAGGCAGGAATACCTGCTAATTTAGCGAGCCAAATTTATAGCTATTTTCAGCAAGAGTCATTGTCAAAGGAATAGACATGTGCTAAGGTTGTAAATAACATTGTTCGTCAATGTGATGAATAGCGAACTGGTGTGGCTAGCATGTTGACGCCAGCGTTAAACCAATTGAATACATTCACTTTATGGTGATGATAGAGGTGCAAGATTCAAGAGTAACACAATGGAGGATGAACAAGTCCAGAGATCGTGTGTGAAAGGGGAGCTTGCCGAAGTATAGCATTGTTGTTTCCTTTGTTGTACTGGTTTTACATTTAAGAAATGTAAGATTGTCGATTCTAAAAGTTTCGGAGAGCTATCACACATGCACAAGTTACGATCATTGTACATGTTATAGGCAGCTTTCACGTTATGTGGAGGCTGCCTTTTAGTTTTCTAGAAGCAGGTGAAATATATGACTGGAAAGGAGAACGCAAGAAATGGCTAAAATAGTGATGAAGTTTGGAGGGGCTGCACTAGCTTCTACTGAACAAATCCAAGAGGCAGCAAGGAAGGCGATTGCTGAAAAGGACAGAGGCTTCAATGTAGTCGTGGTCGTTGCAGCAATGGGACACACAACGAAAGATGTGCAAACGATGGTACATCAACTAACGGACGAAGTGCCCAAACGAGAATTAGCTGCAGTCGTGTCTACGGGCTCTCAATTATCCAGCGCTTTATTTGCCATCGCATTACAGGAAGCGGGCTATGAGGCAGTGTCCTTAACTGGATGGCAAGCAGGTATACATACAGATTGTAAGTATCGTCATGCACGTATCGACTATATCGATGACAGTCGTATTGAAGAACATCTTGTACAGGGACAAATTGTAGTGATTGCTGGAGAACAGGGTATTGATGAGGAACAAAATATTACTACACTTGGCAAAGGCGGAGCTGAAACAACAGCTATAGCACTCGCGGTAGCATTGGAAGCAGAGCGAACTGATATGTACACAAATGTTGACGGTGTTTATACAGCAGATCCACGCTATGTCAGCAAAGCTCAAAAGCTGCAGGAAATCTCCTATGATGAAATGCTGGAGTTATCTAATTTAGGATCACATGTTATTCATCCTCGTGCAGTGGAGTTAGCAAAAAAATTTCAAATGCCCGTTATTATACGCTCTAGCTTAGTAGAGTCAGTAGGTACTTTATTGAAGGAGGAAGTGGAAATGGAGAAAAATTTAGTCGTCCGTGGTGTAGCCTTTGAGTCAGATATTATCCGTTTAACAGTGGGGTATGATGCGTATGCCGATGGTGCATTGGCAGATATGTTTACAATCCTTGCAGAAAACCGCATTAATGTAGATATTATTGTACAGGCAATCATTGATGGCTTAAAACCAACTGTGTCTTTTTCCATTTTAAAAGAAGAATTTGCGGAAACATTGCGTGTTCTAGAAGATAGTAAATTGTCACTTGGCTTTAGTTTTGCTGACTTTGAAATAGGGTTGGCGAAGGTTTCTATCATTGGCTCAGGTATGGCCTCTAATCCAGGTGTGGCTGCTCGCATGTTTGATCGATTACGTCGTGAAGATATTCCTATAAAAATGGTTAGTACGTCTGAAATAAAAGTGTCTGTTGTTGTACCACAGGATGATATGATTCGTGCAGCAAATGCCTTGCATGATGAATTCAATTTAGAGCAAGCACTTTATATATAATAATAGAAGAAACAGTATTTTATGTAATAGTCCGAAATTAAAGGAAGAAAAAAGAAGGATTGTCATCCCGTTGAATAGGGAGACAATCCTTTTCATCATTCAGTAGGGATGGTATTCATAATACGTTCCTTGACATCCCATTTGACTGTAAACATGACATAGTGCTGCTTTTCTCGCTTTTCATCATAGCATTCTGTAAGGTAGCCTTTAGCTAATTGAATTTGCTCTGCTATAAATCCTGCTTCCAGTCTAAAGCTTCGTTGTTTGATTTGCAATATTTCAGGGTCATTTGTCAATTGGAAAATGCGACCATCCTTTGATTCCTTCATGAGCTCTAGTGTACCCCAGCAGGCATCTGCGAAAAATGCGATAAGTTCGTCTTGACTTTTGCATGGGAACTTGCGAGCAAGCTCTTTACCTGCCCAATAAAGGACATCATTCTCATGTTTACCAAGGATAGAAGATAGAATATGATCGCGAATGAGCTCATAACCAAATGATGAAATTGTAGGAGATGGAGTGTTTAACATTGTTATCCTTCTTTCTTAGAATTTTCTTAAAATTCAACAGTAATAAAGTAATGATAGATTTTTCGAGAAAAAACAACGCATCATGTACTAGATTAGTTCTTTAATAAGCTCTATGAAAAACTCCGAGTTGCCTTGACGCTCGTAGCTCTTGAGAGTACAATAAACATGTCATAATATTGTACCATGATGAAATACACAGTCAATGAAGTATCATTTACAAAATGATGACTTCTTTTGTTGTGCTATTTTAAGTACTAAGGGGGGTAACAGTCTTGTCGAAAGATCGAGAGTTTTTATGGCGTCGCTTACATTCTCTACTTGGTATCATTCCAGTAGGTCTGTTTTTAACGATGCACCTGTTCATTAACTTTACAGCAACAGGCGGGGCAGAAAGTTACAACGATGCTACCGCAGTAATGGAAAAGATTCCATTCCTTATCCTAGTTGAATGGATTGTCATCTATATTCCATTAATGTTCCACGCATTCTATGGTGTCTACATTGCATTCACTGCTACACCAAACACAGGACGTTTCAGCACATACCGTAACTGGATGTTCTCTTTACAACGTTTCACTGGTGTATTCCTAGTGATTTTCATTGCATGGCATATTTTCCAAACTCGTATTCAAAAAGCACTTGGCACACACGTTGATTACGACATGATGGCGAATATCGTTGCTAATCCATTCATGCTTGGATTCTACATTGTTGGTATTATATCAGCAACTTTCCACTTATCTAACGGTTTATGGGCATTCCTAGTAAGCTGGGGTATTACACAATCTCCTCAGTCTCAAAAGATTGCTACTTACGTAACAAACATTATTTTCGTAATTCTAAGTGTAGTTGGTGTGGCTGCTATTTTAGCTTTCGTATAATTCAATAGAAGCTACGATAGAGTAACAGCAATCATTGCAATTTTTTAAGAGGAGTGAGAAATAATCATGGCGAAAAGCAAAATAATTGTTGTCGGCGGTGGTCTTGCCGGTCTGATGGCAACGATTAAAGCAGCTGAAGTTGGTACTGAAGTTGATTTATTCTCATTAGTTCCTGTAAAACGCTCACACTCTGTTTGTGCGCAAGGCGGAATTAATGGTGCGGTAAATACAAAAGGTGAAGGGGATTCTCCATGGATTCACTTTGATGATACAGTATATGGTGGGGACTTCTTAGCGAACCAACCACCAGTAAAAGGTATGTGTGACGCAGCACCTGGCATTATCCACTTAATGGACCGTATGGGTGTTATGTTCAACCGTACACCAGAAGGACTTTTAGATTTCCGTCGTTTTGGTGGTACTTTAATGCACCGTACAGCTTTCTCTGGTGCAACAACTGGTCAACAATTACTATATGCGCTAGATGAGCAAGTTCGTTCTCATGAAGTAGCTGGTTTAGTAAATAAATATGAACACTGGGAATTCCTTGGTGTTATCATCGATGATGACGGCGTTTGCCGTGGTATCGTAGCGCAAGATATGCGTACAGAAGAAATTAAATCATTCCGTGCAGACGCTGTTATTATGGCGACTGGTGGCCCTGGTATTATCTTCGGTAAAACAACAAACTCTGTTATTAACACAGGTTCTGCTGCTTCTATCGTTTATCAACAAGGTGCTTCATATGCGAATGGTGAATTCATTCAAATTCACCCAACAGCGATTCCTGGAGATGACAAAAACCGTCTAATGTCAGAATCAGCTCGTGGTGAAGGTGGTCGTATTTGGACTTATAAAGACGGTAAACCTTGGTACTTCTTAGAAGAAAAATACCCAGCTTATGGTAACTTAGTACCACGTGATATTGCAACACGTGAAATTTTTGATGTCTGTGTAAACCAAAAACTTGGTATTAATGGCGAGAACATGGTATACCTAGATCTTTCTCATAAAGATCCACATGAATTGGACGTTAAACTTGGTGGTATCATCGAAATCTACGAAAAATTCGTAGGGGATGATCCACGTAAATTACCAATGAAAATTTTCCCAGCAGTTCACTATTCAATGGGTGGATTATGGGTTGATTACAACCAAATGACTGAAATTCCTGGTCTATTTGCAGCAGGTGAATGTGATTACTCTCAACATGGTGCAAACCGTCTTGGTGCGAACTCATTATTATCTGCTATCTACGGTGGTATGGTTGCAGGACCAAACGCAGTAGATTATGTAAAACACCTTAAAAAGCATGCAGAAGATCTTCCACAAGAGATTTACGATGCTCGTGTCAAAGAGGAGCAAGCGAAATGGGATGCTATCATGAAAATGGAAGGCACAGAAAACGCTTACTTACTGCATAAAGAGCTTGGTGAAATGATGACTGCTACAATGACTGTAGTACGTTACAATGATCAGCTTGAAGATACATTGAAAAAACTTGATGAGCTTACTGAGCGTTGGAATAACATCAACATTAACGATACGCAAAAATGGAGTAATCAAGGCGCGCACTTTACGCGTCAACTTAAAAATATGTTAGTGCTTGCAAAAGTAATGACAAAAGGTGCACTATTACGTAATGAATCTCGTGGTGCACACTATAAACCTGATTTCCCTAACCGTGATGACGAGCAGTTCTTAAAAACAACAATGGCGAAGTTTGACCCAACTACTGGTAATCCAATCATCACGTACCAAGAAGTCGACGTTTCTTTAATCCCACCACGTAAACGCGACTACTCTGCGAAAGGAGACTAAAAGTTATGCAAATCGCAGCTAATACTGGAAGAATGGTCAAAGTGGAAATCTTACGTCAAGACACACAAGGCGGCAATAGCTACTGGCAAAAATTCCAAGTGCCTTACCGTCATGGTATGAACGTAATCTCAATTTTAATGGAAATTCAAAAAAATCCTGTTACTGAGGATGGTGTAAATACATCGCCAGTATCATGGGATATGAACTGTTTAGAAGAAGTTTGTGGTGCATGTTCAATGGTCATCAATGGCCGTCCACGTCAATCATGTTCAACACTTGTTGATCAATTGACTGAGCCAATTAAGCTTGAGCCAATGAAGACATTCCCTGTTATTCGTGACCTACAAGTTGACCGTGAACGTATGTTCAATGCACTTAAAAAAGTGAAAGCTTGGGTACCAATTGATGGTACTTATGATTTAGGTGAAGGTCCACGTATGCCAGAAGGTAAACGTCAATGGGCTTATGAATTATCTAAATGTATGACTTGTGGTGTATGTATGGAAGCATGTCCAAACGTGTCTGAAAAAGCTTCATTCATCGGACCAGCTCCATTATCACAAGTACGTCTTTTCAACACTCACCCAACTGGTGCAATGGTTAAAGATGAACGTTTAAATGCTATTATGGGTGATGGTGGCCTTGCGAACTGTGGTAACTCTCAAAACTGTGTAGCTGCATGTCCAAAAGGTATTCCTTTAACAACATCTATCGCTTCACTAAACCGTGCAACTACAGTGCAAATGTTCCGTAACTTCTTCGGTTCTGATCACTACGTAGATTAATATACGGACAAGCTAAATGCCCAAACTCTCTTACACTTTGTGTGAGGGAGTTTTTTTATTTGAAGTTGCATATGATATAAACAGAAGGAATATTTGTGATAAAAGGCGTAAATTGCGGTTTTTTCTATGATAATATAGTATTTTCTTTTATAATGAATATGTATTCATTTCATTTGCCGTCATTATAATTAAAACAGGCAAATACATAACAGGGGATGGTGTAACATGAAAGCAAACTATATTGAAGATTTTCAAGAGTGGGAAAAGGATTTTTCCTTTTATAGTGAGGTACGTGTACGTTTTTCAGAGACAGACATGTTTGGTCATATGAACAATACCGTTAGCTTTACATATTTTGAGCAAGCAAGAATTGATTATTTCCATCATTTAGGTATTTTAATGCCTTCAGCAGTTAATGAGGATGTGGAGGCTATACCGATAGTGGCCGATTTACAATGTGATTATGTGAAGCAGGTCTTCTTTGATGATGTTCTCCGAATTTACACAAAGATCGCGAAAGTTGGAAATTCATCACTGGACATTCATTATCTTGCTAAAAATCAAAAGAATGAAATTTGCTTCACTGGTCGTGGAACAATTGTGCAAATGGATCCTCGAACAGGCAAGAGTGTGCCGATTTCTGAGGAAGATAGGACGAAATTCATTCAATTGGCGATTCTTCCTCATTAGTTTATAGTGTAATTATATGAAAGTTTATTGAAAAAGTAGGAATTGCATTTTACATAAAATTTATGAATGTATCGATGTAATTTTCGAAATTTTTAAGGAAACATGGAATAATCATGCAAATAGCCGTCACCGCTTCCAGCCCCTTAACATAAGTTACAATACGTGCGGGGGAGGAGGGTGTAACTGAATGAATGGCTCTCATCATCGTTCTCTTTTAACAAACCGAGAACGTGAAATATTTGCGCTTTTATTAGCTGAAAAAACAACGAGAGATATTGCAGAGCAGCTTGGTATTAGTGAAAAAACAGTGCGGAATCACATTTCCAATACAATTCAAAAGCTAGGTGTAACGAATCGATCTCAGGCGTTAATTGAGCTGTTACGCTTGGAAGAATTTAAATTAGACTAATGGACACTTGCTATTTCGTGAAAAAAACGACAAAATAGAACTATTCAACGTATTTTTAGGAGTGAAATAGTTATATGTCGGATGAAGTAACAAAGCACTCACCTGAAACCGTTGCAACGGTTGAAAAGGAATTACGCTATATAGCGGCCATCGTGAAGCAAAAGGGAAGAGAAATTGTTTCCGACTATGCGATAACGCCGCCACAATTTGTTGCATTACAGTGGTTAGAAGAGCTTGGTGATATTACAATTGGCGAATTATCAAACCGTTTATATTTAGCCTTTAGCACAACAACAGATTTAGTGGATCGAATGGAGAAAAATGAATTAGTCAAGCGTGTGCGTGATGAAAATGATCGCCGTGTTGTTGTCGTTCATCTTCTCGAAAAGGGCGAACGTATTATTCAAGAAGTTATTGAAAAAAGGCAGCAATACTTGCAGGAGATGCTTGTTGGTTTTAATGAACAAGAAGTCGCGCAATTATCAAGCTATTTAGAAAAACTACATGTACACATGAAACAGGATTGAGGCGGAAAGTATGAATGCCCCGATAGGCGTTATTGACTCAGGAGTAGGCGGTTTAACCGTAGCAAAAGAAATCATGAAGCGATTGCCAAACGAAACGATCTATTATATTGGCGATACAGCAAGATGTCCGTATGGTCCAAGAAGTCGTCAGGAAGTACGGAATTTCACTTGGCAAATGGCAAAAGCACTCGAAAAAATGAATATTAAGATGCTCGTTATTGCTTGTAATACAGCGACTGCAGTAGCACTCGAAAGTTTACAAAGAAATATGCCTTTTCCGGTACTAGGCGTTATTAATGCTGGCGCACGTGCAGCTGTAAAAAAGACGAAGCGACATGAAGTCGTTGTGCTTGCAACAGAAGGAACAATTAAAAGTGGGGCGTATGAAGAAGCCTTATTATCACTTAATACGTCAACACATATTATCCCACTAGCATGTCCAACATTCGTACCACTTGTAGAAAGTGGCGAATACAAAGGTGACTTTGCAAATAAGTTAATAGCTGAAGGCTTAAAGCCGTTGAAAAATCGACAATTTGATACGGTTATTTTAGGGTGTACACATTACCCTATTTTACAAAAACAAATTGAAGCTGTTGTCGGAGGAGATGTGAATGTGTTATCTTCTGCGGAGGAAACAGCAAAAGATGTTCAAGAAATGTTAGCGTATAACGGCACTTTAGCAAATGCTGATGCGGTGCCTGCCCATAAATTTTTTGCATCTGGTTCTGTTCCAATTTTCCGTTCAATCGCTGAGAATTGGCTGGAGCAAGGTACTCTTGACATAAAACGTATGACATTAAAATAAAAAATCAGCTTAGCAACAGGCTAGGCTGATTTTTGCCGTTTTTTTAGCTATGTACATAAACGTCTGAGTACTTTTTTGATGGCACAAATTGTGATAAGATGAGGGCGCGAAAGTTTTTAGGAGGAACGAATGATATGACAAGATTTGATGGAAGAAATGCAGACGGGCTACGACCTGTAAAAATGGATACAGAGTATCTATTACACCCAGAAGGCTCGGTATTAATTCAAGTAGGTAATACAAAAGTAATTTGCACAGCAACAATTGAAGACAAAGTACCTGGCTTTTTACGTGGCCAAGGGAAAGGATGGATCACAGCCGAGTACTCAATGCTTCCTCGTGCAACCGCTCAACGTACACCACGTGAATCCTCACGAGGAAAAGTCAATGGCCGTACGATGGAAATTCAACGCTTAATTGGGCGTGCATTACGTGCTGTTGTCGATTTAGAAGCCCTTGGAGAACGCACTGTATGGATTGACTGTGATGTTATTCAAGCTGATGGTGGCACTCGTACAGCATCTATTACAGGAGCATTTGTTGCAATGACACAGGCAATTGCTAAGTTTGCTGAAGAAAAGCCATTTGAGAAGTTCCCAGTAACAGACTTTTTAGCGGCAACAAGTGTTGGCATTGTAGAAGAACAAGGTGCCATTCTTGATTTAAATTATGTAGAAGATGTGGCTGCTGCTGTTGATATGAATATTGTGATGACAGGCACAGGGCGATTTGTTGAAATACAGGGTACAGGTGAGGAAGCTACCTTTTCTCGTGAAGAACTGAATGAATTGTTAGCATTGGGTGAAAAAGGCATTCAGCAATTAGTAAATCTTCAAAAAACAACGCTTGGTGAACTGGCCAACAAAGTCGGAGGGAATCAATAATTATGAAACAAGTAGTCATCGCCACAAAAAATAAAGGAAAAGCAAAAGATTTTGAAGCATTATTTGGTCCACTAGGTTATGAAGTAGTGACAATGTTTGAAGTAGCACCAGAAATGGAAATAGAAGAAACTGGTACAACATTTGAAGAAAATGCAATCTTAAAAGCAGAAGCGTTGGCGAAGGAACTTGGCACAATTGTGATTGCAGATGATAGTGGCTTAGCAGTGGATGCATTAAATGGTGAGCCAGGCGTGTATTCTGCCCGCTATGCTGGCGATCATGACGACGAAGCAAACATGGTAAAATTGTTAGCTAATTTACATGGTGTCGAAGATGACAAACGTACTGCCCGTTTTTGCTGCTGCATTGCAATTGCAGGACCTGATTTTGTAACGACAACGGTATTCGGCACATGTGAAGGGGTTATTGCACATGAAAAACGTGGAACGAATGGATTTGGCTATGATCCAATCTTTTTCGTACCAAGCTTAAATCGTATGATGGCTGAGCTTTCACCAGAGGAAAAAGGCTCTATTTCTCACCGTGGCAATGCCATTCGCAAGTTAAAGGAACAATTACCGAATCTTATAAAATAAGAGGTGATATCCATGAAAATACTTGTTATGAGCGATACACATGGTGATAGCCATGTCATCGAAAAGGTTAAAGGTTTTTATCCTGAAATAGATGTTGTCATTCATTGTGGAGATAGTGAACTTCCTTTCTCACATGAGGCATTAAAAGGCGTGAAAAAAGTAAGAGGAAACTGTGATCGTGAAACAGCTTTCCCCGAAGAGGAAATTTTCACAGTCAATGATGTTAAAATTTTTGTGACGCATGGCCATTTATTCAATGTGAAAAATTCCATCTTATCATTAACCTATCGGGCCAAAGAGGTGGACGCACAAATCGTATGCTTTGGTCACTCTCATATCCTTGGTGCCGAAATGATTGATGATATTTTATTTTTAAATCCTGGAAGCTTATTAAAACCACGTGGTCGTAAAGAGAAAAGCTTTGCGGTTGTGGAAATCACTGCAACCTCTTTTAAAGTCGCTTGCTTGACAGATGATCATCAAAGTATTGCGACTCATATTTTTCAACGAAATTAACATAAAATAAAAATCCGCATAACATTAAAGTTATGTGGATTTTTATGTAGGCTTTCTAGTGGTAAATTTGACTAGGAATGATTAATGTTGAAATAGCAAAAATAAATCAAAAGGCAATAAAGGAGAAAACATGGAAAAGACAATTGGCTGGCATTTTGATAATAGTTATGTTCGACTACCAAGTATTATGTATTCCGATATTTCGTTAAATCCTGTTCGTTCACCAAAGCTAGTTCTGTTAAATGAAGCTGTTGCAGTGTCACTTGGATTAGATGCTCAAGCTTTACAGAGGGAAGAAGGAGTCGCTATCTTAGCTGGCAATAAAATCCCAGAAGGTGGCGAACCAATTGCACAAGCCTATGCAGGGCATCAATTTGGTCATTTTAATATGTTGGGTGATGGTAGAGCGCTTTTATATGGAGAACATATAACACCTCAACAGGAACGGTATGATATCGCACTAAAAGGTTCTGGTAGAACACCTTATTCTCGTGGTGGAGATGGACGAGCTGCGTTAGGGCCAATGCTAAGGGAGTACATCATGAGTGAGGCGATGTTTGCGTTAGGGATTCCCACATCACGTAGTCTTGCAGTAGTGGCTACAGGTGAAATGATTATGCGAGAAACTGAATTACCAGGAGCAATTGTCACGCGAGTTGCCAGCAGTCATTTGCGAGTAGGGACCTTTCAATATGCCGCACAATGGGGAACAGATGAAGAGCTCCAACGCTTGGCTGACTATGCATTAGAACGTCATTTCTCAGCTGATACTGGCACTCAAAATCGCTATCTTTATTTGCTAAAGGAAGTCATGAAGAAGCAGGCATCCTTAATAGCACAGTGGCAGTTAGTGGGCTTTATTCATGGAGTCATGAACACAGATAATATGACCATTAGCGGTGAAACCATTGATTATGGTCCTTGCGCTTTCATGGACACCTATGATCCCGCGACTGTATTTAGCTCTATTGATCGGCAAGGTCGTTATGCTTATGGAAATCAGCCCAACATTGGTGGCTGGAATTTAACACGCTTAGCTGAGACGTTACTCCCTTTCATTCACGATGATCAAGAAGAAGCTATTCAATTGGCACAAGACACGCTACAACAATATCCTCACTTCTACGTTGAAAATTGGTTAAAGGGGATGCGCGCAAAGCTAGGTATTTTTAATGAAGAGCAAGAAGATGTCCAGCTTATTGAAGGGCTTCTCCAGCTTATGCAACAATACGAAGCAGATTATACGAATACGTTTATCGCTTTAACCTTTGAGCAAATGGAAGATACCCCATTAATGAATGCATCAGGGTTTCAAGAATGGCATCAAAAATGGACGGAGCGATTAGCGAGACAGCAGCAAACGAAAGAAATGTCACAACAATTAATGCGTCAACATAATCCTGCTGTTATTCCTCGCAATCACAGGGTAGAAGAAGCTTTAGAAGCAGCTGTAGAACGAGACGACTATCGTGTTATGAATAATTTATTAAAAGTCCTTGCTCAGCCTTATGCCCATACGAAAGAGCAACAAGAATATGCTGCATTACCTGAACCGTCTAATCAACCATATCGTACTTTTTGTGGCACATGAGTAAAAACGAGAGACATTCATTCTCTCGTTTTTTATTGTATATAGGCACTCTACAGAATCCGATCGCATACTCTATGTATGAATAAAGATAAAGGAGAATGGGGTCGGTGCATAAATTTTCAAAAGGTTGGTTTGTCAAAGAGTTACGAGCTCATGGGATAATGGTTCATCCTCAATTTAAAAACCATTTAGGCTTATTTAAAGAATCTGAATTACGAAATTTATATTATCGGTATGTTGAAATAGAATATGCTGAGCAAGATCAATAGTCCAGTTGTTTGAATAACTCCTTTCTAGGAAAAGCTAGTAGTTAGAAAGGAGTTTTTCTATGTGGATGATGACACAGACATGGCAAGATGTTCTATTTTTACACTGGCCCATAGACCCCAAAGAGTTAGAAAAACATCTACCTGAGGAACTAAAACTTGAACTCTTTGAACAAAATGCTTGGCTAAGTGCTGTCTTTTTTAAAGTTCATCGACATCGACTACGATTTCTACCAACCATTCCTGGGATGAATATCTATTTACAATTGAATGTCCGAACATATGTAGAGTATAACGGCATGAAAGGCATCTATTTTTTTCATTTAGATGTCACGAATTATTTCGTGTCAAAAATCACGGCATTAGGTAGTTTACCATACCGCTTCTCCAAAATCTTAGCAAAACAAAGAGAAAATCACTTTTCATATACAAGCCATTACAAAGCCTGTGACGAAAGATTAAGGGTTACTTATACAATAGAAGATCACACGAATACTAATTTTGACCAATGGATTGTAGAACGTTATCATTCATGGGCCAAGTGGAAGGATACCCTTTTTCGAATTGATATCCACCACTCACCATGGGAATTACAGCGGGCAAGCGCAACGATTCACAGTAATACATTAGCTTCTTTTATGAAGGGGAATTTTCAGGGAACGCAGCCTATTGCTCATTTTGCTAAAAACAAAGTAGCGAAAGTTTTTCCACCAGTAGTTGAACGCAAATAAATGGGATTTTTACATTAAAAAAGATAACAAAATTGCATCACAATGGCGCCAGCAATCATATCTGACATGGCTAGAGCTTCTGCTTCAATTTCATCAAAAACGTCTATATCAGCTTGATAATCTTTCTGGATCATCGTCACGGCTTCATTTTTCGTTAAAGCTAAATGCGTATAAAACATTTTTTGGACAGCCTCTCTACTTAAGTAAGGATTAATCGTATGCAAAAATAGCGCAATATCATCTGCATTGCGATACCATTCCTTCTCTTTTGCTTCCGCTATGGTAGCATCTCCTTTAGAAGCAGCTGTCACTAATTGAGCAGCCAGCAGCAGATGTTCTTTAATTAATGCTGTATATCGATCTGCTATAGAGTCGCCGTAAAAGGGACGTAGACAATTTCCTAAATCAGTCGCATTTCGTAACAGACGCTGCTGCACAAAAGGAAGATCAGGTAAATTGAAGACAATGCTAATAATCGTCATTCGCGTCCAATTGACATGCTCTATCCAAAGTAAGCGATTCATCGCCATAAAATCAGCTTCGGCTTTACTGATACAGCGCCGGTAATCATGTGCATGTAAAAAGTGACGAATCAGTGCCATATATTGAGTAGAGGGGGCTTGATACAGCTGGCTTAATGAAAAACCATTTGAATAGGGGGACAAGGCTTCACTCCTTCTTGTTCTTTCTCCTACAGTAGCATACTCTAAGGAAACTCTGGGTATGAAGAACAAGTAAGGAAGAGCAAATGACAAAACTACTCTTCATACATCATTTTCTTTGTCATGCCGCCATCGACCGTAAGATTAATGCCTGTCACAAAATTATTTACGGGGTTTGTTAAATAGAGACAAGCCTGTGCGATATCTTCAGGCACACCAACCCTTCCTGATAAATGCTGTACATGATCGACTGGTCGAAGTGCCTCATAATCGCCTGTTTCAATCCAGCCAGGCGAAATACAATTCACCGTGATTTGATCAGGACCTAAAGACCGCGCTAAAGCATGTGTTAACGCCACAATACCACCTTTTGTAGCCGCGTAGGCTTCTGTATTAGGTTCTGACATCTCAGCCCGTGTAGATGCTAACGAAACAATCGAACCACCTTTCACATTGCGCCTCATCACCTTCGCAGCCTCTCTGGCACAGAAAAAGGCACTCGTTAAATTTGTGTGTAGTAGATGATTCCACTCCTCAAACGTCACATCATAAGGAGAGATATGCTGAAACTGCCCAGCATTATTAATTAAAATATGAATAGTCCCATATTGCTCAACAGCTCGTTGCATTAACTGAACGATATCCTGTTCCTTCGTTACATCTGTTTGAACAAATAAAACAACGTAGCCTTGTGCAAGCATATCCTGTTCTAATTGTTGACCTAAACCGTCATTTAAATCAGCAATTACCACCTTTGCGCCATGCCGTGCATATGCAAGTACAATCCCTTTGCCAATCCCTTGTGCGCCACCTGTAACAACAACGACCGAATCCTTAAACATCTACATACCTCACAATTTTTTATCGCCAATAGTGTAGCAAATATTTTCATATTCGTCTTCTTGAGAGGAGTAAGACATGGTATAATCGAAGCTGTGGCAACATATGATGAACAATATGAGGCAAACCTTGCCTACATAGTAAAATTAATGTTGACATTATGCCATAAAGTACATATAATAAGTATTGTCCTTCCTATGAAATACATAGAAACGACACCATGTCTCAGTAGCTCAGCTGGATAGAGCAACGGCCTTCTAAGCCGTCGGTCGGGGGTTCGAATCCCTCCTGGGACGTCAATAACAAATCAAAGGTTAATTTTTAACCAAATTGAAAAGCGCTTGAAACCTTATGAACAATAGGTTTTGAGCGCTTTTTTTGTTTATATTAATATTTTTAAGAATCGCATAGAATAACATATAAAAAATAAATTAGGTAAACAAAATGTAAACATGGTGAACAAAGAAATTAAAATGGAACAGACGAATTGATAAAAGATCCTACAGTTAAAGATCGTTATACAAAAGAATTTGTTTCGTTTAAAGAAGGACAAAGAGTTAGGGTTGCAATTCAAAAAGGGAGTTCATGGTCAGGGTCATATTCAAAGTATGATTGGATTATAGTATCAATGTTCCCTGTATTTTAAATTTATGTTACAATCTATATTATGGAAATTTTTAAAGAAAGTGACTATGGGATGGGAAATAATAAAATTATACAAAATGTGAAACAAACTATTTCTGGGATTGAAATTGGGTATTTTACCACTGCCAAGAGTTATATTTACGATGAATATTTTAAATATTTTAATGATGAGGATCAAGAAACTAAAAAATATGCATTACTACTTTTTACATGCATGTTAGGTAACTGGTATAATCAATCGACTTTTGTCTTTAAACCTGAAAAGGAACGTTTACAATATAACAATGAAAAAGGAGCAAAATTTTTTAATTTTGAGGACTATATAACTTCATTGTTAGATAACTATCAAAATATTAAACGAGAATTTCCTTATATGTTTGAAATAATTGTTGTTTATTTACTTCTGATAGAGAAAGATAAACATTTGAGTTATGAAGAATGGTTTCCGGAAATTAATCCAGAAATATTTAAAGAACTCAGGGAGGAAATTTTAATTCCCAACAGAAATTTGGTCAATGATTGCCATCCAATAAAATATTTATTTAGAGAAGTTGGAATAAAACCTTTTTTCAAAGGTGATTTTTTTAATGAATAAATACTAAAGCCACATTCAAAAAAGAGTGTGGTTTTTATTTTGTTAACTCATAAAAATAAATAAGTAAGAAAATGAATTTCTTAATACCAGAGAAGTTCGCAAAAAACAGTGTGAATTGATATTATCAAGTTTTATTAAAAGCGTTGATTACTTCCATCCCACTTGTCCCATGATATAGATAGATGGGGGGTGTTGGTTAATGGATTATGAATATACTGTAAAGTTTTACTTTGAAGAAAGTCGTGAAGAAGAATATAAAATCAAGACTAATATTGGACAAGAAACTTTTGCAGAAGAAATTACTAATGGATTCAATGAGAAGTCCTGGTATTCATTTACTGAAACAGAAAATTATAAAACGGTATTAATTAATACTAAAAATGTTTATAAGGTATCAGTAGTGCAAGACACTGTAGAATTTGATTAATCATTATAAGTCACATCCAAAGGTAGTGACCTTTTAATGTTAAAGTTTTAGTTATGCAGCTAATTGGCTGGCATGAGTTCGGTAATTTACTGGCTCAAGCCAGCCAGTTTTTGTTTTAATTCGTTCATTATTGTAGTAATCGATAAACTTCTCTATTTTCTTTTTTAACGCTTCATAGGAGATTCATTCTTCCCCGTCATATATTTCTTGTTTGAGTAAATCAAAGAAGTTCTCCATTGCGGCATTGTCTGCACAAGTTGTTTTACGAGATATGCTTTGGAAAATCTTGTTTTGTTTTAATGTTTGCACCCACGAATTATGTTGATAATGCCACGCTTGATCTGAGTGAATGGTCGTATGGTATTTTACACGTTCATGAATGATTAGGAGCACTAACCCATCACAAAATCGAGTGTCGGGCATTTTGATATGCTAAAGCAATAATCTCACCATTATATAAATCCAGTATTAGGCTTTTTCGTCTATATGTCTGTTACGACTTTTTGAAGGGTATACGGTACTGAAACGACGGTTTAAACGTTCCCAAACAGTGCCTTTATATAATTTATAGCGTGATTTGCGTACGAATTTCTCACATTTGAAGGAATTAAAGAGAAGGAACCCTAACTCTATATGAAGAAGTAGTAACTTGTTGAGATGACTCAATCATTTTTAATTAAGGAGGAACTTTTTTGCAATTACTTTTTAAATATAATTGGATGGTAAGAGAAGACTGGTTTCGTTGGTGTGACGAGTTGAGTGAAGAAGAGCTTTTGCAAAACCGACCTGGTGGAATGGGAAGTATATTACATACACTTTTCCATATAATTGATGTCGAATGGAGTTGGATACGACTTTTACAAGGTAAAACTGATTTTCAGGAGAGTTTTGAGGAATATAATAGCTTGGAAAAGGTTCGTAAATTGGAAGCTGAATTTCATTTAGAAGTAAAAAACTTTGTAAACCAATGGGACGACAGTATGGAAGAGCGTTTACTCCATAATACATTAGCAGATGGAAGGATTGAGACACATATATGGGGTGAAGTCATTCGCCATACGATTGCACATGAAATCCATCATATAGGACAGTTATCAATTTGGGCTAGAGAGATGGGAAGAGAGCCTATCTCTGCAAACCTAATTAGACGGGGTCTCTCTTCATCATTGAAGGGTTAGAGGTAGGGACCAAATAAATATAAATAGATGGAAAGATTTAATAAGTTTTTAATATACCGATTGATAAAAAGCTATAAAAATAGGTTTTAGATAGAGGAAAATGAAAACATAGTAATGGATAGAAAAAGTAAAAATAGCTTTGATATCAGACACTCTCGCATGAGGGTGTTTTTTTATTGATAGGAGTAAAAAATGTAGAAATATGAAAATAATCATAGAATTACCTCGATTATCCATGTATATTTGTGGAGAAGGGAGTTTGAATAAATGAAAAAATTGCTTATTTTACCACTTATTTTGCTACTAGGTATTTTGTTAGTAGCTTGTAGCCAAGGTGATGAGAGTGGTAAGAAAAAAGAAGGTGCTGAAAAAGCATCAGAAGAAACATTAAAAGTGGATAAAGGACTTTTAAATGTTGAAGTTACCATACCGGCTACACTTTACAAGGGACAAGACATAGATTCTATTATTTCGGAGGCAAAAAATAGTGGAATTAAGGAAGTTATTAAGAATGATGATGGATCTTTAACTTATAAAATGTCTAAATCCGAGCACAAAAAAATGATGAAGGAATTAAAAGAAAGAATAGTAAAAAGTGTAGAAGAACTTAAAACAAGTGAAGATTTTGCTTCTATAAATGATGTGGCTTATAACAAATCTTTTTCTGAGTTTACACTCACAGTAAATAAGGAAAAGTTTGAAGGTAGTTTCGATGCACTGGCATCCTTTGGGCTTGCTTTAGCAGGCATGTACTACCAATTATTTAACGGTGCAGACGTTGAACATTATAAAGTCACAGTATATATTAAAGATGAATCAAATGGAGAAGTATTTGATACTATGGTTTATCCAGATGAATTAAATGAAAATAACGATAAGTAACTTGAAGAGCACCTAATATACAGGAGGAGTTGTCATGAAAAAGCTAGGATTATTATTATTGGTGTCTATTTTATTGGTAGCTTGTGGTCAAAGTGATAAAAACAGCAGTTCAGATAACAAAACAAAAGAGTCTGTTGAGAAAAATGCAGAGGAAGAAGTTAAGGCATCTGAAAATAATGAAGAAAATGAACCAGAGGTAGAGGAAGTTCTGACGATTACTAAAGGTAATGTATTAGTAGTTGATAATTATGCAGAAATCACAATTAACAACAATATTTTTGGTAAACAAATTTCACCACCAAATCCAAGTTCTGTGTATACATATTACAAAAATGAAGAGGAGGGGGAAGTATACTTAGATACAATTATTTTAGTAAAAAGTTTACTAACAACAGGTCAAACATCTAATGAATTTGTAGATGTAAAAATTATTTATGATGGAAAATACGAATACAAGACTTTCTCAACAATAGAAAATCGAGGTGGATCAGATTTCACGTTTACAAATATTACATCAATTGAACCTCTGAAAAATGGTACACTACATTTTTTAGCTTCCGTTCCAGAACAAGTAGAGCAGGATGGGAAGCCGCTTAAAGCGATAATTACTGTAAAAGGGAAAACGTATGAACAAATAATTAGATAGCTATTTATTGTATTAAGCACTCCTATTTGGGTGCTTTTTACTATGTTAAAAAGAGACAGCAACTATTCGAACAGTAATCCAAATCGACGATCGTTTGAGCCAGCCATGAGAGTAATACAAGGCTGTTCAACTTATCTTTATATCTCCTAAAATAGGAAGCAATCAAGCTTCAAGGTAGCTACAGTTACCTCAAAAGTATCTAATAGTATAGTTTTGTTCGGCACACAACTCTCCGACAAGGAGGATAAAAAACATTTAGCGTGAAGCCATCTAGATGGTAATAAATCTTCTTCAAATAACATAGTAGTCATTTTAAATATCGTTTGCTACGTTCATGAGAAAACAATATGTGTAGACGAATATGCTTTGTTAAGATTAATAACATATTAAAAAAGTTTGCTAAGGTATAGTGAAAAATTTACTTGTTTAAAATAAGTTCATTCTTTGGGAAAGTAGCTTAGCTATATTTATAAATGCAATGTAGATGTCATATTTTCTTTTCCTAGTTATTTAGCTTTATTGCAAGGACATTTTTTTAATTTGATTTATATTATTAACACTTAAAATGATTATTTTGTATTGAGTGGAATTTCCTAATTATGATACCATATAGATTAATACATATATGGAGGAATTATTATGGAAAAGAGTAAAATAAAGTTATTATTACTATGTTTATTGTATATTTTAATTCTATCAGCATGTAATCAGAAAGAAGAGCGTGTTGATAAATCAGGTGAGAATGAACAAGAAAAAGTAGAGACTTTACATCAAGAGGAAAAAGCAGTAACAACAAATCAAGATAATTTAGCTATCGAGAAAGCTTCCACTAATGAAGAGACTGATGAAGACAATCATTTAAATACATCTTTGACAGTAGTTTTAGAAGATGTTATTCCTAGAGATCCTAGTACTGATAATAATGTCTATGGATATGAATTAAATTTTATTATGAAATATATAAATCACACAGATAAAGACATTAAAGGATTTTTAGCAGAAACATATTTTTATGATATGTTCGGCGAGTTAGTATACAAGTCAGCAATGAAATATGAATGGGATGTTATTCCTGCAAATGGTTCTACAAACTTTAATACTGCTGTTGATTTAAATCAATTCAATGATGTAGATATGCGCTTTTATAATTTACCATTTGAGAATATGACTTTTAACTATAAAATTAAATCCATAATCTTTACGGATGGAACAAGTATATAAAGCCTTACAATATGTTTATAAGATAACTTTAATTATCAAATAGTTTTTACATTCTTGCTTCTTGATTAAATAACTATTTATATAAATTAGCAAAAGTGTGTCGTTAATCGATAACACGAATCTGGATTTTTTTATAATATAATCCCATCACTACTGAAGGAGTAACGAAGATAAGCTTTACCAAACTCAGTTGAGAATAGATAAGTATACCCTTTCCATTCTCGCTCCTTACTAGATTACAGCAAGCAGTCTATAAAGCTTGGTTTGACAAAAAATGAACTGATTAAAGGAAAGCTAGAAGGTTTAAGATTATTTTTCGCAATTTCAATCATAGATGCAGTATCGCTAGACTACTTGAATAAAAAAACCCCCATAAAAGTTTAAATTAGTATCTGACTTTTATGGGGTTAGTTCATATGATTCTCTGTTTTTGGAAGGGAATTACTCCATTATTATTAATTAATTGCTTGTAATGAGTCTAACCCTTCTTTAAGATATACAAAACTTTTATATTTTATTACATTACTATCTACCGCCATCAAAGAATTTAAATATCTCTTTAATTCATTAATATAAGCACTTGTAAAATCGAATAAATCGAAAGTATGTACCCATTCATTATTACCAGATAATTGACTGTAGTTCGTAATAATGAGATTATGACCTTTCTTTTCAAAGCTAATAATATTAGCGTTTCCAAATGGGTCTAATTTTTGTACTTCATTTGTTTGATGAAGTCGTATTAATAACTCATTTAATTCAATTACAATAGTACTGTGCATAGTTGTAGAAAAGAGTAATTCTTCGACATCTCCATCACTAACTAATACTTCTAAATAACTATCGAAATAGTAATCATAACCAAGATCCTCGTTTTTTAAAACGAATATATCTTCATCGACATTAAATTTTATTCGCATGTAGTGCTCTCCTTTAATTATTTTTTAGTGATGACTGATTTCCCACTGGTTGGGTAAGAAGTTTTTATAACATAATTATCTGTCACAACTGTTGTCATTTCATCAATACCATATTTATTAGGTTTATATTTATATACCATAGTACCATCTTTTGGATTAACACTTGCTAATTGTCCTTTTTCTAGAGACTCCATAATTAAATTTTTAATTTTCGCCTCACCAAGGTGTTTTGGAAAAAGTGTTGTCCCTTTTGTAGCAGCAGTTCCTGACACATGTCTTTTATCAATATGTTGCCATCCAGTCTTAGAATTTCCATCCATTAAGATTCCTCTGCTATTAAACTTTTGAACTTTCCCTAATCCTGCTAATGCATTTACCTCATCCTTTTTACCGGATTTCTTCAATAAACTATAGATTTTCCCCGATTTTACGACTTTACCTGCTGGAAATAAAGAAATGATAGCAAGATTTATTTATGATGAAAAGCGAAAAATGAAAAACAGGCGACTTTATTTGCCATCTGTTCTATTTTTCTCTGCCATCTTTCAATATAAAACTTTCCTCGAATTGTGCATCTGGAATTTCTATCATTTTATTCAATTATGTCTAGCTTATTGGTTATATTGAACTAACGAAAATTGAAGTGAGAACAATAGCATTTCCTTAAAAAAGACGCCTAGTCCGATGAAAAGCTGGGAAAAGAACTGGCTTTTTCCCTAATTGTGGACTAACAAAATTTTACGAGGCAAGTTTTATAATGACATCAACAAGATGTTCTCACCATAACAAAAGGGTCACCAGCTGGAGGTGACCCTTTTGTTATGGTGCTGAGTAACGACATGATCAATAGTTGCCAATAATGAAGGCACTAGCTTATATTCGTTTTCTTACAGTGAAAGATGATTCATATTAATATTCTTTTTGCACGAAAGTTGCGCCTACAATAATTAAAAGAATAAATAGAACAACAATTAAAACGAATGTGGAACTATTATTTTTACCGTAGTCCATGCAATAACCTCCGCCATAGTCTTGACCAAAGCCTTGACTATAGCCTCCGTAACAACAATTAAAACCGCCTGTGTTTCCAAAGTATCCCATTGTGACCTCTCCTTTCTTCAATTTATTGTATGTGGGGATATTGAAAGGAGAGGGGTATTCGTCTAATTGATTATTCTATAATGACCCAATCCAGAATTGTAGCTAGTGTTTTAGCTTAAATGAAGCGGTGATGCTTTTATAAAAAAATAAATGTCAAGTTTCAAAAACGCCGCTTTTATTATTATTTAGTGTTAGTGCAATATGGGCGAACCAACTTACCATTCATCGTTCAATTCATAAGACTACCCATTCTTTTTGCCTTTTTAATTTGCGCAGGTGAAAGTCTTCTGTCATCTCCTCAGCATTACGAATAGAATCTTAAAAAGTATAGAGGTGACCTTTCCTGTTTGGACCTACCATTTAATTTTCAACCTACAATGAAAATAGATGGATAAAATTCTTATCTATAATTTAATTGTGTGAAATATATCCATTGATTGTGACGAACTATCCTTCTTTTCTTCATCGAAAATGTAGGCGTTATCTAGATTTTCTTTTTTGTAGCAATGAGTGTAAACCCTAGTGAAAAATAGAGGAAACTTGCCACAATGGTGCTATACAACAATATCGTAATAGAAGTGGGAGCCCAAACTTTGATAAATGTCCAATTTAGGCCACCGAGTAAAATAGTGGGCGTAAAAAATATCGCGGCCAGTAGTGTAGTAGCGAGTACAAAATGTACAGATAAAAGGAATATTCTTTTGTAATTTAATTTTGCCAAACCACGTTGCTTGTTATAGAGGCTTTGAATATTTTTAAATAATAGGTAACAGAAGAAAATACTAATTGCGATGACGATAGCACTTATAATTGTTACAATTTTATCTAGCTTTTGATAGCTACTAACATGTTGATTTTGAATCGTTTTGCCTTCCCATAAATCCATGACCCCTTGTCCAATCGCTGTTGTAAAACTTGTATTCATATTGACTAAAATAGCTACGCCTATTTGTTCATCTGGTTGCATGATGAAATATGAAGTAAAGGTTGGATTTTCACCAGCATGGTAAATATATGGTTTATTGTCCTTTTCAACAACTGCCCAACCGTTTGCATAAAAAGTATTCGTATCAAAAGGCTCCACTGTTTGATCGGGAATATGGGATTCTTGAATGAGATTGTTACTGAGTGAATAGATTTCGCTGTTTCCTAACTGTAATTTCAACCATCTCGCTATATCATTGGCGTTACTGATGATATAGCCAGCAGGGATATTCCCACGGTAGACAGGTGGTATATATGCCTGCTCTCTCATAAGGCCAATTTTATAACCAGAAGCCATATTACTAGATTGTACTTGATGAACCCCTACAAAAGATTGATCCATGTTAATAGGTTGTAAAATATTTTGCTGGATATATTGATCAAATGGCTGTTTCGAAACATGCTCAATAATTAGTCCTAAGACATCATAATTAATCGTTGCATATTCAAAGGAGCTACCTGGTTTGCGATTTAATGGATGATCCAGTAATGTTTTGACCGTTAGCTCAAGGGCGTTATCAGCCGTGCTTTCTGGAATACGAGTAATTGAATTAGAGGGAATTCCGCTTGTATGTGACAATAACTGCTGAATTGTCATGACCTGTTCCTCCCCTTTATAGGCTAATGATAACCAAGGGATATATTTTTGAACATTATCAGAGCGTTTTAACAAACCTTGATTTTCTAATTGCAGAATAGCAAGCGCCGTAAATGCTTTAGAGGTGGAGCCTAGCTCAAAAAGGGTATGAGAAGTGACAGGCGTTTTTGTTTTCATATCTGCAAAACCAAAGCCCTTTTGATATACCGTTTTCCCTTTATCAACAATGATTACCGAAAGGCCTGGGATTTCGCTAATGGTTTGCTGTTCCTCAATAAATTGATCAATTTTCCTAATTGTATCATTTGATGCAGCCTGTACTAATTTGGGTATCAAAATATAAAAGATCAATATTACAGCAATCATCATCGATTTTTTCATTAATCGTGTCATGTTGTTTTCTCCTTAGAATGAAATATATTTGTTACAACATGGATTACTATAACAACCAAAATATGGTCAAACCATCGATTAGCATGACTATTCGAGGGATAACATGACAATTTTGTCACATCAGAAAACTCAAAAAGAGCTACTCCTATATCAATAGGAGAGCCCCAATAAAATTTATTTAGTTTGCTCTGGAAGTAAATCTTGCCCATTAATTATGAGTTTAGATGCAGAGATGAGAATATCTTTATTGGCCTCATAATAAGGATCTAAAATTTTATAGAAGGCTTCCCATTGCTCACCAGCTTTTTCTTCTTCCCCATCTTTCTCAAGGGTAACAGCTTTTTCATAGTGTTGTTTTAATTTTGTGTAATCCGATTGACTAATTTCGAATTCAATATCAGCCATATATTCTTCAAAGGAAATTTGTTCATATTTAAAATGTGAGTTCAACTTTTCGTAGAATTGATCCCAAAGCTTCATTGATAACTCTTCGTTTTTATCTTTATCTGCTTTTTGAGCTTCATCATAGATAGATTTTAACTCTGTGAGTTCCTCTTTTGTCAAATCTACTTCCATGTCCGCCATGTATTGCTCAAACGTTAGTGGCGGATACAGCTCTTGGTGATACGGCTCAAGGATCGTGTAAATTTTATCTATTTTTTCTTGTGCCATTTCCGTTTTATCTTCTTTTGTGAATTTTATCCATTCTGTATAAAGAGTTTTCAACTGCTCTTTATCTTGAGCTTTAATAACAATGTTCTTTTCAGTAAAGGCTGCTTCATTGATAAATTCTTCAAACGGCTCAGGTTGCCAGTTTGCTAATTCATAGGGTCTTGTGATGTTATCCATCGCTTGATAGAGACGTTCCATTTCCTCATAATTCTCTTCTTTTCCTGCTTTTTTCATGTCATGAAAGAGTTTTTCTAATTGGATTAACTCTTCTTTCGTTACGCCCTTAGGTAGTGATTTTTTGTACACATCAAAGGTATAGAAGTCCGAGTAATCCTCTATAATGCTACCTTCAACTGAAATTTCCTGTCCTTCCACTAGCTTCAATTGCTCGATTTGCTGATCAGAGAATTTGTGTAACCCAATATAATAATTTTTGCCATCTGTACCTTTGATAGTAAGGCCATCACCACCAAAATATTTAACGGTACCTTGTATTTTTTGTTCTATTTGCATTATGACATTATTTGTTGTTTCCACAGATGTTGCACCAGCTTGCAGCGGTGTTAATACAGCCATTCCTAGTGTTAGTGCTGAAGCCAGTAGCCATGTTTTTTTAACAGGTTTTTTCATGTTTATCAATTCTCCTTTAGGTTAACTTGTGTTACCAATAATTAGACGTTTTACCAATTGAAAAGGTTTTATCTTTTTTAAAAATTTTTAAAGAAATCAAAAGAGCGGAGTTCAAGACATGCCCTCTCTTTTTTAGTACCCGATTGCTTTGAAAAATAGCCATTATTTACAGTACAACTTACACAAAAGATTGGGTCTTATTTAGATTGAAGGAAGGAGTATATGTACAAGGACATGACGAAAGTGTTTTCTATAGGGAGAAAGAGAACTGAACGTTACTATTCTGCAAGGGGAGGAGCGTTTTCCGTTACGACCTAGTACGTCCTTGGAATTGCACGAGTAACGAAGGCATTAGTGCAGAGTATGATGGTTTTAGCTTTGTGCTCCTAATTGTTAGCTTTAGGAGCACTTTCTGATGAACATCAATTGAATTCTAATGTTTAAAATGTTCCACTACTACTGACTATAGTGAAAGTCTACCGATTCCAGTGGGTAAGCGAGCCTTTTTGAGACCCTGCACGTAGAGATAGCGAAGGAAGTAGCTTAACGCCAATCCACAGGAAAGCGGGTAGTCTGAAATGGGAATGATTATTTTTTATCTGTTTATGTTAAATCAGCTTTCATAAAAAGTGAATGCCTTTTCTACTGTTCATCCTGGAAATAGATTTTATAGAATTTACGATTCGTTGCCTCATCATAGCCAACTTCAATCAGCTCATCTATTTGATCGATATGTTGAATATTTACTTGTATTTCAATGTTGGCATCCAGTTTGATTTTACGTTTATACTTCTTCTCAGCCTTTTCTAAAGCACTGTCCGAAATGACTGTTTCATAGGGTTTGACTGAGTTGATGATGATATCTTTTTGGCTAGCATCTGCTTGCTCAAATACGGTGTCGATATAATGGTTTACTTGAAACTCCTCTTCATTTCTAAAATAATCTAGTGTTTTATTCAGAAGTCCCAGCTTCTCCGTGTTTGTATAATTTTCTTCCTTTAAGATGTATTTTTTACATTCAGCTAATGCTAAATCCGTTTTATGATAATGTTCATCTGCTGCTTTAATTTTTAAAAATCGTTCTTGCCAATAAACAATATCTTCTTTACGTTTCGTTTTCATAAACACAGCAGGTGCTTGATCTGGTCCCATATCAACAATGATAGCCATATTATTTATTTTCTTGACGTTAATACCATCAACGCCGTTGATAATCATTTGATTGTGGTCATTTTTTACATCTAAAAATATTTCTTTTTCATCAATTTTGACAATGGCAATAACTTTTTTAGCTTCATTCAATAGTAAACAATTTTCGAACAAACCAATAAACAGTTCACCGCTTTTGATGTTTGGATGTTGTGAGACACTATGTAAGTGCCTAGCCATATTTTGTGACTGTTCTAGAAAGTTACTGTTCTGTTCAAAAATAGCCTTAGAATACGTAAAAACTTCATTAAGCTCAATATTGGTTTCATGGAAAAATTCGTATTGCTGCTCCATATCTATTTTACTAAATGCAAGCTGTGTAAAGGCTGCTTCTAGCATGACTTCGGGTTGAGACAAGGCTTCTTCTCCTAAAATAAGTGTTTCGCTCACAAAATGTAGACTATATTGTGCTAATTTACTTTCACTGACTTCTAGCATAAATTTCACCTTCTAATTTTTCATAGTAGCTAGTATACCATATCCTATTTAATAGATTTCATTTATCCTAAACATTAAAGGTGGAAATAAGGCATGAGAGGGGAATGGGGAGTCCTGCTCATAACGCATGAAATCAATGTCGTTAAAGAAAATTGGATTTAGAAAGTAAGTAGAATCGATATTGAAGAATACTTAGGAAAGACAAGTCAACTTATCCAATACTACAACAATTTATTAATACCAGTTCTCAAATTATTTGAGGCTGGTTTTTTTATGACTATCAAAGATCAGATGTCTTGTTTTGTGAAGAATGTTGGGGATTAGAAGTTTAAAATGCCGTTGCTTAGATAATGCTAAAAACATGTAGGGATACTCTGTACGATTGTACTAAAGAGGGTGATCAATATGTGGGAAAAGGTGATTTCCTATGTGCCGCATTGGCAAGTTTTTTTTCAGGGCTTTTTAGCATTTTTCATTCCATATTTGATTTTCAAATTGTTTAATGGTTTTTTTATTGTCAAAAAGGGCAACGGCAAGATTGATATAAAAGAATATAGTGATCAAAGTGAGACGGTGCATAAACCTATTCAAAAAACGTTAGAGCAATTTACAGGTAATTACAGTGAAGATCTCTTACTAATGAGGAAAGAACTTGGTCATAATTGGGATATCCATTTCAGAGAATTTCACATTGGAAATACTGGTAATCGTGCAGCCATCGTTTTTCTTAAAGGGTTATGCGATAAAGAGCTGATTGACAAGCATATTTTAAAATCATTAATGAATGGACTTTCAGAAAGTTCCACGTTGATAAGAGGTTATGAATTACAACAATTGATTGCAAATGAAATCCTACCAGTGAGTGATCTTATAGATGAATCGAATGTCATGAATTCCGTGGGAAAAGTATTAACTGGCTCTACTGTATTAATTGTTGACGGTATACCGAGTGTATTTATCATTGGTACCGCACATGGAAAGACTCGAAATCTTGAGGAGCCTGTTTCTGAAGCATTGGTACGTGGACCAAGGGTGGGCTTCACGGAAAAATTAAGTGTCAATACTTCTTTATTGAGGCAACATGGTGAAAACCAACATTTATCTATTATTGAAATGGAAGTGGGGGAGCGAATAAAAAAACAGTTAGTCTTAGCCTATATAGATGAAATTGTGGAACCTGATCTCGTCAAAGAGGTGAGGAAACGGATTGAAACAATCAATTTGGATGATGTAGCTGAATCAGGTTATATTGAGCAATTGATTGAGGACAATTATCTTAGTCCGTTTACGCAAGTACAGAGTACCGAGCGTCCTGATCGTGTTGTTGCAGCTTTACTGGAAGGACGAGTTGCAATTCTATTAGACGGCACTCCCTTTGCTTTAATTGTACCTGTCACATTTAATATGTTATTGCAATCACCAGAAGATTATTATGAACGTTGGTTGCCTAGCTCTCTTATCCGTTTGCTTCGTTATTTTGCTGCAGGTATCACTTTATTTGGACCATCCTTGTATATTGCTTTTGTGTCGTTTCATCAGGGGTTAATTCCCACTAAACTAGCGTTGTCCATGATGGGGACAAGGCAAGGGGTACCCTTCCCAGCATTAATCGAAGCTCTCATTATGGAGGTTGCCATTGAAATACTACGAGAAGCGGGCCTTCGCTTGCCTAAGCCGATTGGTCCGACAATGGGAATTGTTGGGGGGCTTGTCATTGGAGAAGCAGCAGTACAGGCAGGAATTGTTAGTCCAATTATGGTTATTGTTGTTGCACTAACGGCGATTTCTTCCTTTGCTATTCCTCAATATAATGCTGGCATCACGCTACGAATGCTGCGATTTGTCTCAATGTTTTCTGCTGCTTTATTTGGACTATATGGCATCATCCTATTTTTCTTATTCCTTTGCAGTCATTTAGTGAAACTAAAGAGCTTCGGCGTACCATATCTTAGTCCTACTGTTCCGTATAGAGCAGGTGACTGGAAAGACTTTATGGTTCGTATGCCGTTCAGGGTGATGAAACATCGTCCGAGATTATTAAAGCCAAAAGATTCTATCCGCAAAGGGAAATAAGAGGAAAGGAGAAAAACAGCCTTGAACAGCACTTTAAAAGATAAAATAACGACATCACAAGCAGTTGTTATTATTATTAACTATATTCTTGCCACTGGAATTCTTACCTTACCTCGTGCATCTGTAGAAAAAGTAAAAACGCCGGATGTATGGATTAGTGTTTTTTTAGGTGGAGTTGTTGCCATGATTGCGGGCGTAATTATTGTCAAGCTAAGCCAACAATATCCTGACAAAACATTTTATCAATACAATCAAGATATTATAGGGAAATGGTTGGGCTCATTCATAAGTATATGTGTAATTGTCTACTTTTTTACCATTTCTGCTTTTGAGGTTCGCATAATGGCTGAAGTAACCTCTCTCTTCTTATTAGAAGGAACACCTACATGGGCTATCATTTTGCCCTTTTTGTGGGTAGGGATTTATTTGATTAGTGGTGGCATCAATACAATTGCTCGTTTGTTTGAAATCATTTTCCCTATAACCTTTGTGATTTTTTTGCTCGTGGCCTTTTTAAGCTTAGGAATCTTTGAAATCGATAATCTTAGACCAGTATTAGGTTTGGGTGTTGTACCCATGTTAAAGGGGATCAAAACAGCGACACTGGCATTTTTAGGTCCTGAAATTATGCTGCTTATAGTAGCATTTATGTATCCATCAGATAAAACAAAAGCTGTAAAGGTTGTACTAGTGGGCATAACGATTCCTTTACTTTTTTATGTTATTACAGTTGTTATGGTTATTGGAGCTTTATCCATTGAAGGGGTTATGACAAGGACATGGCCCACGATTGAATTGATGCGAAGTTTTGAAATTCCTGGATTAATTTTTGAACGCTTTGAGTCGTTTTTACTGGTCATCTGGATTATGCAAATATTTGCTACCTTCTCGATTACCTATTATGCAGCTGCTTTAGGATTAGCTCAACTTTTTAAGAAAAGTATGAATCCTTTCTTATACGGATTATTACCGATTATTTATATCATTGCGATGACGCCAAAAAATATTAATGATCTTTTTACATTTGGCGATAAGATTGGCCATGCTGCACTAATTTTATTTGGTGCCGTACCTATAATTTTACTCCTTATATCGAAATGGAGAGGAAATAAAGCATGAAGCGAAAACATCAATATATCCGATACCTTCTATTAATGACTGTATCCTTTCTTCTTACTGGTTGCTGGAGTAGTAAAGAGATTGAGGATTTAGGTATTATTGTAGGCACATCATTGGATTTAGAAACAGGTGATGTATCTTCTGAGGAGCAACAAGATGCTAGATATGCAAATAGGGATCTGCTAACAATTACCAATCAATTCATTACATCAGAGACAACAGTTTCTGGAACGAAAGAGGGTACCTTACCTGAAAAAGCATATAAAAATGTCACTGAAACGGGCGATGCGGTGTTGCCAACATTACGAAATATGCTTCTAAAAGTTGATAAACGCTCCTTTGCTGAACATTCCAAAGTGATTATTATTGGGGAAGATTTAGCCAGTACCGTCAATCTTCAACAAACACTAGATTTTTTTCTAAGAGAATTAGAAATACGACCGAGTGGCCTGCTCCTTATTGCTCAAAATCGTGCAAGTCAGGCACTTGAAACGAATGAACCAACGAAAATTCCAGCTTTTCAATTAGTGGAAATGATGGAGGGGCATGAAAGGACGACTAAGATTTTACCACCGATGACCGTTGCCAAGTTAGAAGGAAAGCTCTATTCAGACTCAAGCTTTTTATTGCAAAATGTGTTAGCGGAAGATGGGGAAGTAAGGTTTGCAGGAGCTGCTGTCATTGAAGGCAAAACGAAAAAGTTGCGTGGCTTTTTAAATGAAAGTGACTTGGAAGGAATTGCATGGATAACAGGCGAAGGGAAAGGTGGTTTAGTCAAAGGCTTTGATGAGGAGTCAGGGGCACCCATTATCTATGAAATTATTTCAGCTAAAAGTAAAATTATTCCTCTCATAAAGGACGATCAAATCTCTTTTACCATAAAAATTCAAACAGAGGGTAGAATCTCTGAACATTGGGTCCTATCAGATAAGGCATTTGACAATCGATTTTTGAAAAAAGCGGAGAAAGTATTTGAAAAAGAGATTGAACGATTAGTGAAGAAGGTTTTGGAAAAAACGCAACATGAATTTCAAACGGATGTTGCTGGATTTGGCAATAAAATAAGAATAGATTATCCAAAGGTATGGCAAAAAATAAAAAAAGATTGGGATCAAACATTTAGTGAGGTTCCAATCACATGTGAAGTGAATGTAACCATTAAAGATTATGGGACGTCAGGTGATTAACGAGGTTAATCATCTTTTTTTGTCTATTTTGTATATACTGGAATTAAAGTCCGTATTATTAAACATTCGAAACGATGGGAGATAAAAGACATGCAATATATCGTTCAATCAATCGCTACAGTTTATAACAATCGGCAAATGATCAAAGATGATTATTGGGGAGAGATTATTTCAACTATTGAACTTGCTGATCATATCCAGGAGGCATCCTTAAAAGGAATAGGAGATTTTTCTCATCTAGAAATTATTTTTTATTTTGATAAAGTTACAGACGATCAGATCCAATATGAGGCGAGACATCCTAGAAATAATCAAAATTATCCCGAGGTCGGCATTTTCGCGCAAAGGGGTAAGAATAGACCCAATAAATTAGGAAGTACAATCGTTGAGTTATTAGAGGTCAAACCAAGAGCATTAATCGTCCAAGGGCTAGATGCCATTGATGGCACACCTATACTAGATATAAAGCCTGTGATGAAAGAGTTTTTACCTAAAAAGGATGTTCAACAGCCAGCATGGTCAATAGATTTAATGAGGGCCTACTGGGGGTAATAAAGTTGTTAAAGCGAAGACATTTGAGTCTAAGAAAATTGTTGCATTATGCAATGGATGCAGAGCATACTTGTGTAGTAATCGAGGGGAGTTGCATGCTCCCCCTGAATTATTATAGAATAATTCCCTCTTGATAAAGAATGCTAATGGCATGAGAACGATTTCTGGCATGTAATTTTTTGATAGCAGATTTGACATATTGGGTAATAGTTAATTCACTTAAATCCATAAAATCTGCAATTTCCTTCGTACTTCCCCCCTGTGCTACCTGCCTCATCACCTCCAGCTCACGTTTGCTAAGAAGGTCTTCCTTTTTGCTATTTCTAGCTTGCATGATAAGCTGACCAATAACATTTCCAAAAGCTGTCATGTCATCCAATAGATTTTCATTTATAGCGATTTCTTCTTCCAATTGTGTACTACAAATATAGCCGAAAACATATTGACCAATGAAGATGGGAATGATTAAAAATGAATTATTTTGTGAGGGAATAGAATATTTAATACTTATATTTTTTAAATAATCCATTCCTGTACAAAATTTAGCCTTCTTATCCTCAATAGCAGCATAAATAATAGGGAAGCTACGAATCTCCTCTCGAATTTCACCGATATGACTACCTCCAGATTCATTCAAAAAAATGATTCCTTCAGCTACAAAGCCTATTGGAGAATACCTTAATAAGTAGGCATCTTTGATAGGAAAAGAATCTAAATATACCTGCAAAATATGTATCAACAGCTCTTCATGATTGGCATAACTTTGTACCGTGTCGAAACGTTTTTGAATGGTATAAAGATTGGACATGACCTATCCCCTTTTTTAAGTATATACTACGCTTAAAATAAGGAATTTTCAATATTTTCTGTAAGTTGTAGTATTTAAGCTAAGGAAATCCAGTATTTTCTTGTATTTGTATTTAATAATTTATTGGAGTGAGGGGTGTAGTGGATGAGTAGCCAAACAATTAAAGAGGTGGATGCAGTTGTTTTAGGCGCTGGCTTTGCAGGCTTGTATATGTTACATCAGCTGAGGAGTAAAGGTTTTTCTACCATTGTATGCGAGGCTGGAGATGGTGTAGGCGGTGTTTGGTATTGGAATCGTTATCCGGGCGCTAGATGTGATATAGAAAGCATCTATTATAACTATACATTTTCAAAAGAGTTGTATGAAGAATGGACTTGGACATCTAGATTTCCAGAACAAGCGGAAATATTACGTTATTTAAATTACGTGGCAGATCGCTTTCAATTGCGAACGGATATCCAATTTAATACAAGGGTCACTGCAGCACATTTTGATGAGGAACGTCATAAATGGATTGTTTATCTAAACGACGGACAGCACATCTTAGCTAAGTATTTTATTACAGGAATAGGCTGTCTGTCTGCTGCCAATGTTCCTAACATTCATGGACTGCAACAGTTTAGCGGAAATTGGTATCACACGGGGCATTGGCCACATGAAAAGGTTGATTTTACAGGGAAACGAGTAGGAATTATCGGGACAGGCTCCAGTGGTATTCAAGCCATACCTGTAATTGCGAAAGAAGCAGAGCAGCTTACTGTATTTCAACGGACACCACAATATACGATTCCGGCTCGTAATCATCCATATGATGAGAACTTTATCAAAGAAACCAAGCAAAATTTCGAAGCTTTAAAGCAGTCGATGAGAAATTCTATATCAGGTACACCTTTTGCACAAAATCAGCAATCTGCAATGGAGGATAGTGATGATAAAAGGATGGCGGTTTTTGAGAAAGCTTGGGCACAAGGTGGTTTTGCCTTCGCAGCCACTTATGATGATCTGTTAACAAATGAACAATCCAATGAAAAAGCAGCGGAATTTATTCGCTCTAAAATACGACAAATTGTGAAAGACCCTGTGGTAGCAGAAAAATTATGTCCGAAGTATATGTATGGCACGAAAAGACAGGTTTTAGATAGTGATTATTTTGAAGCCTACAACAGGGAGAATGTTGTACTGGTGGATGTAAAAGAATCACCTATCAAAAAAATAACAGAAACAGGTATTCAAACGACGGATGAACATTACGATTTAGATCGTATCATTTTTGCAACAGGCTATGATGGCATGACAGGACCATTATTTAAAATTGATATAAGGGGAAGGAACGGTGAGACATTAAAGGAAAAATGGGAGGATGGTGCTTCTGTTCAAACATATCTCGGACTAACAACAGCAGGTTTTCCTAATTTATTTATGATTACTGGTCCAGAAAGTCCATCTGTCCTCGTGAATATGCCAATCGCTATTGAGCAGCATGTAGAATGGATTGCACAATGTATCGATTACTTGCGTGAGCATGACATTGACCTTGTGGAACCAAATAAAGAAGCCGAGGAAGCTTGGAGCAAGCATTGTCGAGAGATTGCTAACACAACACTTTACGTCAAAGGTGATTCCTGGTATACGGGAGCTAATATTGAAGGTAAACCCCGCAGTTTTTTAATTTATCTGGGCGGATTTGATTATTATACAAAGCATTGTCATGAGGTGGCTCAAAATAATTATGAAGGCTTTAAATTAATGAGATTAAAACCAATATCATAGTTTGCAAGAGAGGAGCATATATCAATATGGGACAACAAGTAGTCATTATTACAGGTGCAGGAAATGGTATAGGGAGAGAAACAGCAAAATTACTAGCCACACAGGACAAGGCATTAGTATTAGTAGATTTTGATGAGAAAAGTGGTCAAGACACACTACACGCTGTGAAGGAACATCAACAACAGGCTATCTTTGTCCACGCAGATGTTTCTAAAAGCCAAGACGTGAAGAAATATGTGGAGGCTGCAAAAGAAGCGTTTGGTAGAATTGATGCGTTCATCAATAATGCAGGTGTGTTAAGCCCGCCATCTTTACTAGCAGATTTAGAGGAAGAGACATTTGATAACGTCATTTCGGTCAATCTAAAAGGAACTTTTTTAGGCTTAAAATATGTATTAAAAGAGATGGAGCAACAACAGTCAGGTGTCATCGTGAATACTTCTTCAGCGGCAGGAATACAAGGACAACCCTATTTAGGCGGCTATGCTGCTAGTAAGCACGGTGTTATTGGGTTAACTAGAACTGCTGCCATTGAATATGGTCCTAGCGGTATACGAGTAAATGCTATTTGTCCAGGTGGTGTAATGACTAATATGACAAAGGGCTTAACGTCCAGTCCAGAGGAAAACGGCCCCCTAAGAAGATTAGCAGATGCTTCTGAAATCGCAAATGTAATCGCTTTCTTAATTTCGGAGGAAGCCTCTTATGTGAATGGCGCTGTCGTACCAATTGATGGCGGTTTAACATCGTAAAAAATATTTTAAATAAGAAAGGAAGAATTTTAATGGAACATCGTATTGATTCAGAACTAAGAGAAACGTTAGCAATTTTCCCCCCATTAGATTTAGATAATGTACAGGCAACAAGAGAAGGAATGGCAGCCGTTGCTGTGCCAGCTCCGATAGATGAACAGATAACAGTTGAAAATAAAGTGATTCAAGGGCCTGATGACAACGATTCTCTTCGCATTCGTATTTATAAGTCAAAAGAGCAGAAAGAAATTTCCCCAGGGCTACTATGGATTCATGGCGGCGGCTATGTCTTAGGTGCTCCAGAAGGAGATGATTTGCTTTGTCAGCGCTTTGTTAATGAAGCGAAGTGTGTGGTTGTATCTGTAGACTATCGACTTGCTCCTGAACATCCTTATCCAGCACCTCTTGAAGATTGTTATGCTGCGTTAAAATGGGTAGCAGATCATGCGGACGAATTAGGGATTGATCCCAGTCGTTTAGGAATTGCTGGAGCAAGTGCTGGAGGAGGTCTCACAGCTGCACTCGCATTACTTACTCGAGATCGTAATTATCCAAAGCTTAGTTTCCAAATGCCTCTATATCCAATGATAGATGATCGGAATAACACACCATCTTCATTGGAAATTACGGGACATATGATCTGGAACCACTCGCTCAATCAAAAAGGCTGGGAAATGTATTTGAGTGGAGAGAACGGCAGCGACAATGTGTCACCATATGCCGCAGCAGCTAGAGCAGATGATTTATCAGGATTACCGTTTACGTATACATGTGTTGGTCAATTAGATCCATTCCGTGACGAGACTTTACAATATGTGACAAAGCTATGTCAGGCTGGAGTAGATGTCGAATTCCACTTATACCCAGGTTGCTATCATGGCTTTGAAAGTATTGCTCCAACAGCCGCAGTCAGTCAAAGGGCTGCCACAGAGTATGTAGAAGCTGCTAAATATGTTTTGCATCGAAAGATTTCAGTGCCTTTATAAACAACTTACAAAAGTCTCGAAACTTTGATTTAAAAAAGTTTCGAGACTTTTTTGGCAATCATAATTACATCATAACTAGTTTGTAATGCCACCTTTTAGGTTAGACTTTTATCGAGTGAAAGGAGGAGAATACAAATTGCTACAATTTGATTCAAAAATTGTTGGAAAAGAGATTGGTTTCGGCTATTTACGTGATAAAATTGCCAATCGAGGTTTTACGATTGGTGGGAATTGGGAGTATTATAAAGGAAGCTTCGATTCGATATTATGGAAAGAGGCAGGGGAAACTATTTATTTGCGTGTTCCCTTTATCGTAACATCAGGGGAACTTGATAATGAGGATGCCCAAATTCGTTTTCAAAAACCATTTGTCATTAAGCATGTTGAGAATATAGGTCTAGATTATGATGAGGGGTCTTTACTTGATGCAACTGGTGTTAGTCAATTCCAAACTCCGCTTGATAAGGACGGGTATATTCACGATAAAAGTAGATGGATTCAAGCAGGCGAACAAGCTGTTGAAGAAAAAGTGCTACCTTTTTTTATGCATTAGCTAGATAAATTTGAATAGCTAATGGCTAAAATTATATGCCTTTTTTCCTTTTTATTATTGGGAACTTGTAATCAAAAATAGAAATAGAATTGTCGTAAGAATTTTCCAACATTATAATAGTGTTAACGTACACTACTAGAAGAGGTGAGTTTATGGACAAAATAGCTATAGATGATTTTCAACATTCCCATCAGAAATTGCAACAAGAAAGACTCATCCATCGAAAAGAAGCGTATCTTGATGTGTTAGCGAAAACAAAAGCATTTGGTGAAATAATCACTTTTGAAGGTATAAAAGGTAATAAAAGAGACGTCTAGGGGACGTCTCATGTTGTTGAAATAAGATCATGTCAATAGCAGAAAAAGAACTTTTAGCGAGGGGTTGATTTCCGTTCCGCCAGCGTCCTTTCCAGGGGGCGTCCGCTGAGCCGCTTCACTCACTTCCGTTCGCTCCAGGGTCTCAGCTGTGACGCTAAATCCCCTAGGAGTGACGCTGGCTCCACTTCAATCAACCATTTGGCAAAAGTGGCTTTTCTTTCTCTTTCATACGAGCCGTCACGATCAAAATCGCTCCTTATTTGCCTGATGAGAGAAAGGAAAGCTCCTTATTTTCAATGTGGAGAAGTGATGCGTGACAACACCTCTTCATAAAGAGTAGGGAACACCTTCGCTTTATTTGAAAACCTTTGTTAAAAAGAAACATCTTTATGGATTGGAGTGGAAGGCTACTTGACTCCCGTGGGATAGCGAGACAGGCGAGCCCCTGCACGGAGCGGTAGCGGAGGAAGCGGCTCGGCGCTCGCCCACAGGAAAGCAAGTAGCCTGCAACGGAAATCTATTTTTACCTTTCACAAAATTTCTATAGATCGTTTTGTTTTTCAACACTAAGAGACGTCTAGGGGCGTCTTTTTCTATTTTCTTAATGCATTAAAAATGAAAGGGTGAACAACAATGAAATGTATCATGCCACTATTACTGCTAGTAATGGTTTTATGTGTTGCTTGCGTGCCACCTAAGGACAAGAGTGACGGAGGTTTAGAAAAAGAGGAAACGCGCATGGCTCCTTCAATAAATTCAACAGTAGAAATACTAGCAAATCAATTGCAAACACCATGGTCGATTCAAAAAAATGGTACTGTTTTTTATGTAGCAGAAAGGCCTGGTAGTATTGTGAAAATTGAGGAAGGAGGAGCAGTTGACAGGCAACAGGTCATCCTCGATAAGGAGCTTTCAACAGCGCCAGAAGCTGGTTTATTGGGGTTTGTATTAGCACCTAATTTTTCAGACAAACAGATTGCCTTTGCTTATTATACGTATGTTGAAGGAAGCGAGCAGTTTAATAGAATTGTTACATTAACCTTGAACGATAATAAGTGGTTAGAAACGGATCTTATCATAGATCGGATAAAGAGTGGTACATATCATCATGGTGGTCGTTTAAAAATAGGGCCTGATGGTAAACTGTATGCAACAGTAGGTGATGCGACGCAACCTTCCTTAGCACAAAATTTAGATGCTCTAGAGGGAAAAATTTTACGCATCAATTTGGATGGCTCCATACCGAACGATAATCCTTTTCCACAGTCCTATGTATACAGCTATGGACATCGAAATCCACAGGGCTTGACCTGGGCAACAGATGGTACGATGTATGCCAGTGAGCATGGCAATGCCGCAAACGATGAAATTAATATAATCGAGAAGGGGAAGAATTATGGATGGCCCGATATTGAAGGAACAAAGAAACAGCAAGGTATGATCACACCTCTCTTTACATCAGGTACTTCTAAAACGTGGGCACCATCTGGCATTGATATGATGGATGATCAATTATATGTCGCAGCTTTAAGAGGTAGTGCAGTGTTAGCGTTTGCTGTGAAAGAAAACAAATATATTGAACGATTGTCGGAGTTTGGAAGAATTCGTGATGTCTTTGTGGATGACGCATTTCTTTATTTTATTAGCAATAATACAGATGGTCGAGGAAGCCCACAGTCACAGGACGATAAACTATATCGGATACCATTGTGATATACTATTTGTGAAGACATAGAAGGGTATAAGGAATGGGGAGGACTAACATTGGCTAATTATCTTAAAATCGCAGTGGCAATTGATTTCTCGGAACAATCATTAAAAGCATTGGATCGAGCAAGTCACTTAGCCATGCAACATAATGCTATTTTGCAATTAGTGAACGTCATTGATACAAAATCATTTGGAGCGGTATCTGCATATGATTTGAAATATGCGGAGGAACTAAAGAAAGAAAACGTTGTAAAAATGGAACAGTTGGAAAAAGAGGCATTGCAGACAGGAGTCAAAACCGTGGAATCTGTAGTAGAAGCAGGCTCACCAAAAGGTATTTTAACGCAATTACCGAATGTGGACTTAATTGTCTGTGGTGCAACGGGGTTAAATCGTATGGAGAAAATGATGTTAGGATCTGTTGCAGAGAAAGTAGTGCGCTATGCTCTATGTGATGTGCTAATTGTCCGTTAATTTTTTGAATAAAAAAGACCTGCTTGTGCTAGTAGACAAGCAGGTTTTTTCATTATTATTCGATTGTTTGAGCGTTATCAATAATGCTTTGAGGAATATCAATTGTTTTTAGGTGGTTGAAATCAGTGTAAGTAACGACTGACTTTGTATTCATGATTAATTCGTCACCTTCTACGGCCATTTTTAAATCAAAATTCATATCCATTTTTTTTGTATCGAAAGTCTCTTTATCGATGTGTAATACATAGTTGATTTTTTCAATTGTTAATTGATCCATTGGATTTTCTTCTAATCCCATATCCTCGATAGATTTAGTGATCTCAGAATCAATTAGCTCTTTAAATTTATCGCCTTTTGCTTCTAAAGTAAGGACATACTCATCGTCTGTTTGTTCAAATTTAAAATCACCAATGAATTTTTTTAGATGTTCTAGCTGTTCTTTCGCATCTGCAGAAGCAGCCGTTTGATCTAAAATCTCATCAAAATTCTCATCAGGTAGCTTGATCCAGCTATCAGTTGTCATATCTTTCATGAAAAGACCAGTGTCTTTCTTCATGTACATTTCTATTGGCATGTCCGTTGTTTCTTCGCCTTCACTCATCATATCGGGCATCGACATTGAACCTGACAAATGCATTGCAAGTGGGTCAACAATGATGTCCATGTCCATTTTAGAGTCGATAGAAAATTCCATAGCCTCTTTACCAGATCCAACCTTTGTTACCTGTGTCATGTCCATATTGGCACTTGCACTTTTAATGTCAGCCTGGCGGTCCACTGCTTTGTCATACACTTGTTCTAAAGTGAGTTTGCTTGTTTTAGTTGTGTCTTTCGTAGGGGTAGCACTCGAGTTACAAGCTGCAAGTGTCAATGCTAGTGTCCCAACTGCTAATACTTTAAAAATTTTCTTCATTACTTTCATCTCCTATTCTTGGTAAAAAACACTATCTACTACTATACGCCCTAAAAAAGGAAAAGTTTCGTTATTTTTTAAAAAAGACTAATCTTTTATTAAAAAAATAACATTCTTTTCACAACTGCACGTGATAAACATGTGAAAATTAATAAAGGTACAGAAGCCATAATTAAAAAGGAAAAAGCTGTCACCAAGCAATTGTCCAATGACAATAGCTTGGGACAGCTTTTTTGATTATCTTTGTTCTGCAGAGATTTAAGTGTCCGCTGATCGCGATAATGCCCTGATGTAATGGATTAATTATAACCCCAGATCATGGCGAATAATGTACCAATGATTGTGACTACACCTACGAATACTGAATATAAAATCGTTGTATACAACGTTTTCTTATCTTCAGATTCACCGATGTGCATGAATAATACTAATTGTACAGTTGCTTGTGCAAGGGCAGTTACTAGTAAAATTCCAAATGCCATATTAAGAGACATATCGAATTTAACAACAGCTAAAGCTACAATTGTTAGTAATAGTGAGAAGCCGAAGCCCATCACATGTTGTTTTGGGAATAATTCCTTCATCAGCTAATCAGTCCTTTCAAGTAGACGAAGCTGAAGATGAAAATCCAAACAACGTCTAGGAAATGCCAGTACAATGAGAAGATAAACGCTTTGTTCGCTGTTTGTGGATTTAAACCACGTTTAGCCACTTGGATTAAAATAGCTACGCCCCAGAAGAAACCAAATGTTACGTGGGCACCGTGCGTTCCAAGTAAAGTCATTAAGGACGATAAGAATGCGCTTGTTTGAATTGTCGCACCTTCGTGTACATAAGTGACAAATTCATCAATCTCAATAGCTAAGAAGCCAAGACCTAGTAAAAGAGTGATGATAAAGAATGTCATCATCGCTTTTTTACGACCAATACGCATTGCATGAACACCAAGACCAATTGTGAAACTACTTGTTAATAATAAGAATGTTTCCCATAGCACTGGAGTTAATTCGAAAATTTCGGCACCATTTGGGCCACTACCTGTACGTGTATGAAGTGTGAAATACACTGTGAATAGTGTGGCAAATAACACGATTTCGGCGCCGAGGAAAATCCAGAAACCAAAGATTTTTAGACGGTTTTCCTCTGTACTATATTCTAATGGAAGTGAAGAATCGATTTTCATATTATTTATCACCTCTCAAGCTTTTTTCAGTTGCCATTACTTCCTCAACTGAAATGTAACGACCATGATCTTTTTCGAATGAACGATGGATCATGAAGCCAAATACACCAAGCATACTGATGATGGCTGGAATCCATAGATTGAATACAGCGAAGAATGCTGCAAGGAAGAAGAATCCACTCATCCAGAATGGTGTGCCTGTATTATTTGGCATGTGAATTTTTTCGATTGGACCTGCAGTAATATCGCGACCTTCTTTTTTCGCGAACCAAAACTCATCTAAGCGAGTAACAGTAGGCACTACGGCAAAGTTATATTCTGGTACTGGAGAATGTGTAGCCCACTCAAGTGTACGACCATCCCAAACATCTGCCTTTTCATTGCGAGGCATATGTTTCCAGCTGTAGTAAATGTTATAAACAATTAATGCAAAGCCGACTGCAAGTCCTAGCGCACCGACGAACGATAACATGTTCAATGGACCATAACCAGTAGACTCTGAATAAGTGTACATACGACGAGCATAACCATCTAAACCTAGAATAAATAGTGGGAAGAATGTTACGTTGAAGCTAATGGCAATGAACCAAAAGCCAGCTTTCCCTAATTTTTCATTTAAACGGAAACCGAACATTTTTGGCCACCAGTAGTGGTAACCTGCAAGTACACCAAATACTGTACCTGGAATTAATACATAGTGGAAGTGGGCAACTAAGAACATCGTATTATGATATTGGTAGTCGGCACTTGCCATCGCGAGCATAACCCCTGTAACCCCACCAATAGTGAAGATAGGAATAAAGCCAAGTGCATAAAGCATCGGTGTTGTAAATTGAATTTTCCCGTGCCTCATTGTGAGTAGCCAGTTAAATATTTTAACACCAGTAGGAACTGCGATTGCCATTGTTGTAATAGAGAAAACACTGTTAACCATTACACCGTGACCCATTGTATAGAAGTGGTGGGCCCAAACTACGAATGATAGTAGGGAAATGACCACCATACTCATCACCATTGATTTGTAACCGTATAAGTTTTTACGTGCAAACGTTGCAATGATTTCTGAGAAAATACCGAAAGCAGGTAGGATAACGATATAAACCTCAGGATGTCCCCAAACCCAGAATAGGTTGGCCCAAAGCATATCCATACCACCGTCTTGCATTGCAAAGAATTTTGTGCCGAATTGACGGTCAAACATCATAAGTGCAAGCGCTACAGTTAATACTGGGAACGCGAATACGATAATAATGTTTGTAATTAAAATAGACCAAGAAAACATTGGCATTTTCATTAATGTCATACCAGGGGCACGCATTTTAATGATCGTCGTGATAAAGTTAACACCTGTCATTAAAGTACCAATACCTGATAATTGAAGTGCTAAAGAATAATAGTTATTCCCTACAGTCGGACTAAATTCCGTACTTGCAAGAGGGAAGTAGGCTGTCCAACCAGCGTCTGGTGAACCACCGATAATGAATGATAAGTTTAATAAACCAGCACCTGCTGCAAATAGCCAGAAGCTGACAGCGTTTAGACGTGGGAAAGCAACGTCACGTGCACCGATTTGAAGTGGAATGACAATGTTCATTAAGCCGATCACAAATGGCATCGCCATAAAAAGAATCATTAATAAACCGTGTGTTGTGAAAATTTCATTATAGTGTTGTGCATCAAGAAGTCCGTTATCTGGAACGGCTGTTTGTGCACGCATTAACAGTGCATCGATACCACCGCGGAATAGCATTAATAAGGCTACTGCGATATACATAATCCCGATTTTTTTATGGTCAACAGTTGATAGCCAGTTTTTGTAGAAATAGCCCCATTTTTTGAAATAAGTAAGGCCTGCTACGATAACCACTGCACCAACTACGATACTAATAGCTGCCGCTAAAATCATCGGTTCTTGCATTGGATGGAATAATTCTTCCATACTCATTGGATGCGCTCCTTTCAAAATTAAAAATAAATGTAAATATTCGTTCGAATAAAAAATTAGTGATGTCCTGAATGCTCTTCAGACATATCCTCATGATCCATGTCATCCATATTCATGTGTTTACCATGTTCCATTGGAGCTGGTCTGAAGTCTAAGTGTGTAGATGAGAAGCTTTGGCGACCAACATGCTCCGCCTCTAATAGCTCGTCAAATTTTTCTTCAGTTAATGGTGCTTCTTTTGCTTTGACATCAGCAACCCATTGATCGAAATCTTCTTGCGTCATAGTTTGTGCTTCAAATTCCATTTCTGCAAAGCCACGACCATTAAAGTTAGAGTTACGTCCCATAAATGAACCAACTTCATCTGCAGCCAAGTGAATCGTTGTTAACATATCACTCATGGCATATTTTTGACCTGCTAATTGAGGAATCCAGAAACTTGTAATTGGACCAAATGAATAAAGCTTAAACTCTATTGGACGATCCACTGGAATGTTTACATAGTTAACTGTTTCAACACCTTCTTCAGGATAACTGAAGTGCCATTTCCAGTTTGATGA
Source organism: Lysinibacillus sp. FSL W7-1291 (assembly GCF_038593415.1). Lineage (NCBI taxonomy): Bacteria > Bacillati > Bacillota > Bacilli > Caryophanales > Bacillaceae > Lysinibacillus > Lysinibacillus sp. FSL W7-1291. The sequence continues at coordinate 3,194,702 of NZ_CP151994.1, read as the reverse complement.
TGATGCATAAATAACTAAAGGCTCCTTATCGTCATAACCCGCAGGTTGGGCTTCTACTGTAGAAGTTGTTCTTACTGTAACAACAGCTAAGAAAGCTACGATAATAATTGGAATTACTGTCCATGTAATTTCAAGAAGATGGCTACCCTCTTCATGAGGAGGCTCATAATCTGCAGATGCTTTTGATGCGCGATATTTTGTTAGCATAAAGGCTAAAAGCACATACACGACTAGTAATATAAAGGCCATTGTAATAATGGATAAGATAATTGTGTTTGATAATGTTTCGGCATTAGGTCCTTTTGGGTTGAACACTGTTAATGGTTCACAACCAGCAAGAAGAGCAAGCGCACTCAATGCTACAAACATTAAACTTAATTTTTTCTTCATGTTTGACTCCTTTCTATAAGAACGGCTATTCATAAAATTCATGTGTTTTTTGTCAGTCTCACATTTACAAATAGTAGATACTGAGGTCACCTCTTTTATCTTGGAGTATCAATCAACAGCATAAGAATTTACAATGGCATGGTTCAATATGAAACATAAAATCTAGTGTTGATTGATGTGATGCAAGCGTTAGCAAAATCAAAGCGATGTGCAATCGTTTCTAAAGACGTACTTGCCTGACTACGATTGTCACATTTTGTCGTTGTTTGCACATTGGATTATACGCCCTGTTTTTAAGAAAAAACATAATTTTGTTATGAAAATGATAGTAAGACGACACCGAATTTGAACATTTTTTGAACGAAAATCGTTATTTTAGTATTGGTATTTATAGGTTTTTATTAATAAACACTGTGGAAACGTTGAAAATACTGGATTCCTCATGTTTACCTAAGTAAATAAATTTTTTTGTGAAAAATAGCATTTCACATTTTGGACGCTGTTTTGTAATAAAATCAGCGCCTAATAAGTCGTTACAACACTTTTTGTTTGCCTTTTTTTAAAAAAAGGAGTACACGCAATAGCGTTGTGTGGAAACTATAGGATGAATTTTCAATGTAAGGAATTTGCAATAAGGGAATAATTGGAGGGGATTATTAATTATGTTAATATAATTATTGCTTTTCTTTAATATCCAATTTTTTACTTTATTTATTCTATCTGAAAAGTAAAAAAGCAAACTAAGACTTGTCCTAGTTTGCTGGTGTTTTAGAAAATTTTTAAGTTATGGAGAAGGAAATGTAGTAAATCAGCATTTTTGAAGTTGACTGTCAATCCCCGAGCTTTAGCCATTTAGAAACTTGCCCATAAATCGTGTTTTGCAGTTGATGTGCTTTATTATTCATTTTCAACGAAAAATACAATGTTTTCATAAAGTTTAAGGTACAGGTGCGCCCACTAAAGAAGGAATTATTATAACCTTGTGTCATTAAATGCATTTCAAATCTATCAAAAGCCTGCTCTACAAACTCTATTAGTGCTTCTTCGGAATAATTTTGTTGTAATAGTGCGTCAACTATGTTGATTAAGCGCTCCTCTTCATCATTGATATAGACATTGTCCTTCCAAGTTACAAGCTTTAATGCGTGTAAGATTGATGGTGCGTATTGTAAATCGAATTTTGGATGTTTAATGGTCGTTGCAGCTAAGTCAGCACCGTGTGCAATGCTATGTGCCCATCCTTTATCCTGTACATAACCTCTTATATCTTGCTCCAATAATAGATAGCGTCCGATTTTTTTAAAGAAAATGTGTAAGTCATCATCGTTTAAAACTAATAATTCAGCATCCTTTGCAAGAAGCCCTGCTACAAGTAAAGCAGAAAATGAACGAGTAAAGACGCTATCTGTAGCTTTTTCACCAATATGTAAATATAAGAAATCCTCGCTAATTGCTGTTTCAAATAAATAGTGTAGTTGTTGGGGAGTTAATAAATTGTCACTTAGTAATTCAATGAAAGTCCGATAAATTAGGTGGTCGCGTAATTCTGCATCAACTGAGCCGATATGAGCTAACATTTCTTGTAATAACCAATCACTATGCTGTAGCATAAGTGCCTGTCGTTCAGAAAGTGTCATTGTAGAAAAAGACTGTAATGTTTCTTTAATGTTCATATTTGAGAAAGCCCCCATCATCATTTTTGTACTATATATTATAGCCTTTTTTATTTCGAATGGAGCAATTTGAAACCTTCATTTATATGAAGAAAGGATACGTGGCTAATTACCAATATAACTTTTACAATATTATTTCCAGAAACTACAGAAAGTTGTTATGATAGAAACGCTACAAAATGGTAAAGCTTAAATGTGAACAATAAATAAAGACATACCTATTTAAGTATGTCTTAGTCTAGTTAGACGATGATTGCCGCTTTTATGCCGATGGGCCATTCAATAAGGGTGTGCTGATTTGTTTTTAACTCGACAAGAATGTGGGTATTTTTGATTGCATCAATAAGCCATTCACTGTAATGATGATTTGGCTCAGGATGTTGTAAAATTTGCTGCATATCTTTTTTATCAACATGTAACAGCTTGTAGTTACATTCAATGTTTACTTTTTGAGGAATAATGGCAAGTGATTCATTTTGATGACCAAGTGCAATAGAACCAGGAATACACCCTTGAATACGTAAAATATAGGTGCAGGCTTCTTGCGTATAGACGTCAATTTTGGTGCGTGTTAAAAATTCAAATTCTATCGGCTTATCTTGAAAAGGTCCGTCCGCTGTAGAAAATGAAATGACTTTAATTGATAATGCCTCAAATGCAGATGAGATACAATGATCAAATTCTGTGATTGTATCTAGTAATTGCATGGATTCCACTCCTTATTAAGAACTTGATTTTCTTGAAGTAGCAGACATTAATAAAGAGCGTCCGCAATTTGTAATAAATTTTAGATTATTCTAATTATAATACAATTTATTACAAAATATGAATGTAAAGCAATGATTTTTTGTTAAAAATAAGAAACTTGTGGATTTTTTAGTAAATAACCGAAATGAAAAATAGAAATAAAGAGGTGAGAAAAATGACAAAACGAAAGCGTCATGTTCTTAAACATGACAATATTGTTGTTTTTCCTGGCACTGTCCAAACGTTACTACGTGAAGGGCATATGTTTGCTGAGAATTATCAATATGAAAAGGCGGTAGCCAGTTTTGAAAAGGCATTTGTCTATGAAGCGGGAGATGAATTTGCACTCAGTGCATATGCCTTTGCTTTATATGAATTAAAAGACTATGACAAAGCGAAAGGTGTTTGTGAACAGTTATTTACGATGGGAACGACACTTTATGTGGAAGTGATGGAATTGTACATTACAATATGTATGCAGTTGAAAGAATACCATCAGGTTGAGACATTAATTACGACGCTTCTTGAAGAAAATGTATTGCCTCATGATCAAGTGGAGAAATTTGAACGATTGAAGAGTTTAAATAGAGAAGTGTCTAAAAATCTAGAAAAAAGAGAAAATGCTCAGCTTTTAATAGAGGAACAGGAATATGAGCTGGAGAAATTTTGTGCGCTTACTCCAAATGAACAATCCATTCGTTTACATCGTCTGATGGATACAAATGTAAGACAATTAAAAACGGCACTAAAAGCGATTATTGAATGTTCAACGATTCATCCTTTTGTCCAGAGCTTGGCATTAATTTTATTAGTGGAACAAGAAGTAGCCATTGACGTTACCATAGCCAAATTTAAGCAAACCAAAAACGTTAATCCTGTCCAGTTAGTATTACCTAACCAGCTACCACAGTATGGCGAGATAAAAAATATAATAGAAAAGAAGCTAGAACAAGACCCAACGACATTAGAAATGGTACAATATTTAATGGCGAAACATGCTATTGTAACGTATCCGTTTGAATGGCATCCATTCGAAGCCGATGATGTTGCCTATAGTTATATTGATTTTGTCTCAGCGATGCTAGGTAATGTGCAGGAAATGGACTATGAACTCATCGACTTTTTACAAATGTTAGAAAAGCTAACAGAACTACATTAGGTATGAAATAAGTTGAAACTATACTCATCTATGTTATACTAAAATGGTTGTCAAAATCGTAGTTACGAATGAATTGTCTAACATCTAAACTTGATTATTTATTTGGAGGTATTTATACATGTCAGCAAAATGGGAAAAACAAGAAGGTAATATCGGTACTCTTACAATCGAAGTACCTGCTGTAGAAGTAGATGCAGCAATGGACCAAGCGTTCAAAAAAGTTGTAAAACAAATTAACGTACCAGGTTTCCGTAAAGGTAAAATGCCTCGTAAAATGTTTGAACAACGTTTTGGTATCGAATCTCTATACCAAGATGCATTAGAAATCATCGTTCCTGATTCTTATGCAAAAGCAATTGATGATGCTGGAATTATGCCAGTTGATTACCCAGAAATCTCTGGTACAGAAAACTTTGTACATGGCCAAGACTTCACTTTCACTGCACAAGTAACAGTGAAACCAGAACCAAAGCTTGGTGACTACAAAGGTCTAGAAGTATCTAAACTTCCAGTAGAAGTAACAGATGAAGAAGTGGATGCTCAAATTCAAGAACAATTAGCTCGTAAAGCTGAGCTAGAAATTAAAGAAGACGAAGCAATCGTAGATGGTGATACAGCTGTAATCGACTTCGAAGGTTTCGTAGGTGGAGAAGCTTTTGAAGGTGGTAAAGGTGAAGACTATCCACTAGAAATCGGTTCAGGTTCATTCATTCCTGGGTTTGAAGAGCAATTAGTAGGTGTAAAAGCTGGCGAATCTAAAGATGTTGTTGTGACATTCCCAGAAGAATACCATGCAGCTGAATTAGCTGGTAAAGAAGCTACGTTCAAAGTAACTGTGAAAGAAGTTAAAACAAAAGTTCTTCCAGAGTTAAATGATGAATTCGCAAAAGAAATTGATCCAGAAGTGGAAGGCGTAGAAGCTTTACGCGCTAAAATTAAAGAACAAACTGCAGAGCAAAAAGTAGCAGAATCAGATGCAGCTCTTCGTGATGAGCTAGTAGAAAAAGCTGCTGAAAATGCTGAATTTGAAGTGCCAGCAGGTATGATTAACTCTGAAACTGATCGTATGTTACAAGAGTTCGGTCAACGCTTACAAACGCAAGGTATGAACTTAGATCTTTACTATCAATTCTCTGGTCAATCAGAAGAAGATCTACGTGGCCAAATGAAAGAAGAAGCAGAAAGCCGTGTACGTGTGTCATTAACACTTGAAGCGATTGCTGAAGCTGAAAAAATTGAGGCAACTGAAGCTGATATTGAAGCAGAATTAGAAAAAATGGCTGCTCAATTCAACATGACAAAAGATCAAATCACAGGTGCTTTAGGTGGAACAGCAGTACTTGAAAACGACATCAAAATCCAAAAAACAGTTGAATTTTTAGTAGAAAACGCTAAAATTACTGAATAGGTTTTTGTGTAATTAGATAGTTAAAAAAAACAAGGTACGGCATTAATCCGTGCCTTGTTTTATCACATAAACTCTTAAAATCAGTCCCCTTAAAGTTTAGTTCTCTTTTTACTTCACTTATACATAGTATTGTTTTAGTTTTTATTTTCATTCAGCAGATGTTTGTACTGAAAGTATAGATCAGTACAAAAGACCTCTTCTCTTTAGGGGGAGTGTTGTATTCTATATAGACTTTGTAGTGTGTGTCCAATCACTGAATGAAGATAGAGCCATTGACAGGTTTCGAGAAATTAAAGGTGCTAGCACAATTTAAAATTTAGATGACCTTGCGTCAAGGCGAAATTGATACGATGCTAAATTTAACTTCATTCAGATAGATCTTATTAACATGACTTATTTTTTTGAATGAAAAAAGCCCTCGGTCCATGCATGTAGTAGATTTATAAATAGAGATCAGTTATTCTTTTGTATAACTGGAGTGAAGAGCCGTAACTTTATAGCGCGTAAGGTGGCAAAGGTAACAGGTTTCTACAGTGCTTCAGGAGACAAATGAAGTAAAGTACATGACGATGCGTTATAATCTATGTAGGCAGGAACGCCGAGCAGTAAATGATGCAGACAATTTATTTGATAAAGGTTCAATAATCTTGTAAGATTGTTGCTTGAATAGGGGTGAAACATATTGTTCAAATTTAATGATGAAAAAGGCAATTTAAAATGCTCATTCTGTGGAAAACCACAGGAACAAGTACGTAAATTAGTTGCAGGTCCAGGTGTTTATATTTGTGATGAATGTATCGAGCTTTGTTCCGAAATCGTTGTAGAGGAACTAGGTGTAGAAGAGGAAATCGAATTCCAAGATATCCCAAAACCGAAAGAGATCCTAACGATTCTAGATGAGTATGTAATTGGACAAGAGCGTGCTAAAAAAGCATTGGCAGTCGCAGTTTACAATCACTATAAACGCATCAATACGAACAGTAAAATTGATGATGTTGAATTAGCAAAATCGAACATTGTGTTAATCGGCCCAACTGGTAGCGGTAAAACTTTATTAGCTCAAACGTTAGCACGTATATTAAATGTTCCATTCGCAATTGCGGATGCTACCTCACTAACTGAAGCAGGTTATGTCGGTGAGGACGTAGAAAATATTTTATTAAAGCTAATCCAATCAGCAGATTATGATATCGAGCGTGCTGAAAAAGGGATTATCTATATTGATGAAATCGATAAAGTTGCACGAAAGTCAGAAAACCCATCGATTACACGAGATGTTTCTGGCGAAGGTGTTCAGCAGGCACTCCTTAAAATTTTAGAAGGAACAGTTGCAAGTGTTCCACCACAAGGAGGACGAAAACACCCTCATCAAGAGTTTTTACAAATTGATACAACCAATATTCTTTTCATTGTTGGTGGTGCATTTGATGGTATTGAAACTATCATTAAACGCCGACAAGGGGAAAAAGTAATTGGGTTCGGTTCAGATCCGAATAAAGTAGAAGTTGATGAAGGTTCTATCATGTCCAAGCTGATTCCTGAGGATCTACTGAAATTTGGTCTAATACCAGAGTTCATTGGTCGATTACCTGTACTTGCGAGTCTAGAGCAATTAAATGAAGCTGCACTTGTACAAATTTTAACGGAGCCAAAAAATGCACTAGCTAAGCAGTATCAAAAAATGCTTGAAATAGATGGTGTTGAGCTTGAATTTGATGAAGGGGCTCTTGTGGCAATTGCGAAGGAAGCGATTGAGCGTAAAACAGGTGCGCGTGGTCTTCGTTCAATTATTGAGTCAACAATGCTTGATGTAATGTACGAATTGCCTTCCCGTGAAGACGTAAAAAAATGTATCATTACAGCAAAAACAATTACGGATAAAGAAAAACCGAAATTGCTTCTTGAAGATGGCACTGAACTCGATGAAGGTAGCGACACTAAAACTTCAGCATAACGAATAGATGTGGCTGTCTACCGTTGTGAGATAGAGAGTAATTAGCTGACTTCGATTGTGCAATATTCGCACATATCGACAGTCAGCTTTTTATTCATTCCTACATAAAGCCAGCTGTAACTTGAAGAAATTTTTGGCTCGCTTCAATAACTAGTGTGAATCAATTTTTTAAACACATACTAGTAGCGCGGGATGTGAACATGAAAATTTTGACGGAGGTGAATGCCCGCATGGTGACAATACAAAAAACAACAAATGTACCATTATTGCCTTTACGTGGACTTTTAGTATACCCATCGATGGTGTTACATATTGATGTGGGTAGAAATCGTTCTGTAGCGGCGCTAGAGCAGGCGATGTTAGAGGACCAAATGATTTTATTGGTGACACAAAAAGAAATGCACGATGAACAGCCAGAAGAGCAAGATTTGTATGCAGTTGGTACGATGGCTTTTGTTAAACAAATGCTAAAATTACCAAATGGCACATTGCGTATACTAGTAGAAGGGGTATCGCGTGCTACCTGGAATAACTACCGTGCGTTAGAGAAGTATACTGTTGTGGATGTTGACGTAAAAGAGGAGTCAATAAATAAAGATGTAGAAACGCAGGCATTGATGCGTACATTAATGACGTATTTTGAAAAATATGCAAAATCCTCCAATAAGATTACGACTGAAACCATCAACACTGTAACAGATATTGAAGAGCCTGGCCGTTTAGCAGATATCATTGCTTCTCATTTACCATTTAAGATTGCGGATAAGCAAGAAGTATTGGAAATGCTGAATGTAAAAAAACGATTAGATCACTTAATTATTCGTTTGCACGATGAACAAGAAGTGTTAGATTTAGAAAAGAAAATTAATTCCAAAGTAAAGCAATCAATGGAGCGTACGCAGAAGGAATATTATTTGCGTGAGCAAATGAAAGCTATTCAAACAGAGCTGGGAGACCGCGAAGGGAAGACTGGAGAAGTAGCGGAATTGCGTAAGCGTATTGACGAAGCGGGTATGCCAGAGTCAACAAAAGAGGCGGCACTGAAAGAATTAGATCGATATGAAAAAATACCAAGTGCCAGTGCAGAAAGCGGCGTTATTCGCAATTACATCGATTGGCTCATCTCATTACCATGGACAAATTCAACAGAAGATCGCATGAATATTGCCCATGCTGAGAATATTTTAAATCGAGATCATGATGGATTAGAAAAAGTCAAAGAACGAGTTTTGGAGTATTTAGCTGTGCGTCAGCTGAAAAATTCGCTTAGAGGACCTATTTTATGCTTGGCAGGACCACCAGGTGTGGGGAAAACATCGTTAGCTCGCTCTATTGCGGAGAGCTTAGATCGTAAGTTTATTCGTATTTCATTAGGTGGCGTGCGTGATGAATCTGAAATTCGTGGACATCGACGAACATATGTAGGCGCAATGCCAGGACGTATCATTCAAGGAATGAAAAAAGCGGGTACCATTAACCCGGTATTTTTATTGGATGAAATTGATAAAATGTCGAATGATTTTAGAGGGGACCCAGCAGCAGCAATGCTAGAGGTTTTAGATCCTGCGCAAAACAATACATTTAGTGATCATTATATTGAGGAACCGTATGATTTATCGAATGTATTATTTATTGCAACAGCCAATGATTTAAGCAGTATTCCAGGACCATTGTTAGATCGTATGGAAGTGATTTCCATTGCAGGTTATACAGAAATTGAAAAAGCGCAAATAACGAAAAACCACTTAATACCAAAGCAACTTAAAGAACATGGCTTGAAAAAAACACAAGTGGTAATGAAGGATGAAGCAGTCCTCGACATTATACGTTATTATACACGTGAGGCAGGCGTTCGTGGTTTAGAACGGCAAATTGCTACACTTTGTCGTAAAATCGCCAAAGTAATTGTATCTGGTGAGAAAAAACGAGTAACAGTTAGCTCAAAGTCTGTACAAGAATTACTTGGTAAACATCGCTTCCGTTATGGACAGGCTGAAAAGGAAAATCAAGTGGGAGTAGCTACAGGACTTGCTTATACAACAGTCGGTGGAGATACACTTCAAATTGAAGTATCCTTAACACCAGGTAAAGGGAAGTTACAGCTAACTGGTAAACTTGGTGAAGTCATGAAGGAATCTGCTCAGACAGCATTATCCTATGTTCGTACGAAAATGGAACAACTTAATGTGGATGCAGAATATTTTGATAATCATGATATTCATATCCATGTGCCAGAAGGGGCTGTACCAAAAGATGGACCATCCGCTGGTATTACAATGGCAACAGCTATTGTCTCAGCGATTCTACATCGTCCGATTCGCCGTGAGGTTGGTATGACTGGTGAAATTACGTTACGCGGTCGTGTATTACCAATTGGCGGTCTAAAAGAAAAAACATTAAGTGCTCACCGTGCAGGCTTAACAACGATTATTTGTCCAAAAGATAATGAACGTGACATAGAAGATATTCCTGACAGTGTGCGTGAGCAACTAACATTTAAACTAGTGTCGTCGGCTGATGAAGTATTAGCCTATGCACTGGACGGAGGTTTTTAGAAAAATGAAAGTCCATAATGTCGAAATGGTCATTAGTGCGGTAAGGCCAGACCAATATCCAGAAGATGGACTGCCAGAATTTGCATTAGCTGGTCGTTCGAATGTAGGGAAATCTTCCTTCATTAATCGAATGATTGGACGTAAAGCTTTAGCGCGGATTTCTTCGAAGCCTGGTAAAACACAAACCCTTAACTTTTATAAAATCGAAGAACAATTATTTTTTGTGGATGTTCCGGGTTATGGATATGCAAAGGTTTCTAAGTCTGAACGCGAAGCTTGGGGAAAAATGATTGAGCGTTACTTTACAGGGCGCCAGGAATTAAAAGCGGTTGTACAAATTATAGATTTGCGTCACCCACCAACAGCAGATGATCGCATGATGTATGATTTTTTAAAGCACTACAATATTCCTTGTATTGTTATTGCAACGAAGGCAGATAAAATTCCAAAAGGTAAATGGGATAAACATAAAAAAATTGTCAAAGAGACATTGGAACTGGAGAAAAGTGATCCACTTATTGTCTTTTCTTCGGAAACGGGTCTTGGCTTTGAAGAAGTTTGGGAAACAATTGAAAATAAAATGTAATGTAAAAACATCTATTGTGTCTAGTCGTTAGGACAGTAGATGTTTTTTGTCTTTTTACCAGTAAGATAAGTAGAAAATTGGGGAAAACGCTTGATGATTAAACAATTTGTCCGATAAATGAGATAGGAGGTGGACTAGATGGATATCGCAGCTTTATCAATGGCAATGAATCAAGCGACACTTATGCAAAATGTATCTTTAGCTGTTACGAAACAGGCTATGGATATGCAGCAACAAAACACAGAACAATTAGTTGAAATGTTAGATGCTCCACATCCAACAGCCGGACATACAATAGACATTCAAGTGTAATGCAGGCAAGGTAGCTTGAAGTTGAAAGCTACCTTTACTTTTAAGAATGTTTGAAACTTCTAAAATGTAACTTTTCGAATAAGAAAAACTACCAATAATACGATATACTATTACTAATATTTAGTAAGGAGGCAGGATTTTTGAGAAAGTATTCATACATACTAATGCTGATGTTACTGATGGTTATTGGTTTTTCCTTTAGCCAACCTGCAAAAGCAGCCCAATTGGTGACGGGGACCTTTGTCGATGTAACGTATTCAGAATATACAAAGCCAGATGGTACGATAGAAAAGCAGCTTAGCAAAGTGACATTGCAAAATGATCGTGGACGAACAGTCACATTCAATATTAATAAGAACACTCGTTTATCAATTAATAATACGTCTACGACTATTGAGGGCTTTAAAATGGGCATGGCAGTGGAAGCTGAAATATCCTTAAGAAGTGTTGTAGAACTTCGTGGTACATCTAATACACCAATAGAAACGAATGGAACATCAACTGGAGGTAGCGTTAAAACGTCGGCTGGTGTCGTAACGAGTATTGATCCAAATGGATTATTTATTATGGTAAAACCAGATGTTGGTGCAGAAACAACCTACTATATAAACAAAGAAACCAATTATCAAAAAGGCTCTTCAGCAACAGATATTAGTGCGTTATATGTTGGAGATCGAGTTAAATTAAGTTTTAAAAATAAAAATACCTCTGTGGTGACGAAAGTAGCCATTAGTGAAACAGGTACTCTAGTGGAAAACTTATACAAAGGCGAAATACAAGCAGTCAATCCAAATGCTAATAAATTAACCGTGAAAAACCAACATGCCTTTGTGAATTGGCAATTTGGCTCACAAACAACAAATGACCTTTCGACAATGTCTTTTACATCCAAGGTGCCAATATATGTTGGCAATACGAAAGTAGAGAAAGGTCAACTGAAAAATTATATAGGTAGTGAAGCATACTATGCGACAGTTAAACAATTTGGGAAAGAAGTCATTGAGAAGATTGTAGTATTGAAAAATAATGAGCGAACGTATTATGAGCCAATGCTTTCTGTAGATACAGATTATAAACTGTTGAAACTAAAAACAGCGGGCTCAATGTACTTCCATAATGGTACCATTTTAATTCGGAATGGGCGTTTAATTGAACCTACTGGGCTGATGGCGTATGGTACTGCTTTTGTTATTACAGACGGTGCTGCTCGTGATCATTATGCACAGGTGGTACAAGTGACAAGTGATAGCTTTATATCACCTAACTTAGCTGGTCATGAATTATATTATGGACGCTTAGCTCAAGCAGATGGTTATTTAATTGAGATTGACGATGCGATGAAAATTGAATCGAATGTTTTCAAGAAAACCGAACGTACAGTACTGTCAGTAAGTAATTCCACAAAAGCTTTAGTGGATGATGGCAATAAAACATATAGTGTTATGCCGGATATTGAACTTTACTTATCTGAAGGTGATTATGGTTACTTCTATGTGAAGGAAGGCCATGTACAAGCACTTCATATTTTAAATAATGCTAAACCTGTTGCTCCATTAATGCTGACAGGGAAGCTACAATCAGTAAAATCTACGTACCCTGCTGTGCTAAATGTCAAGAGTGTGAGCCAATGGCAAAATGGTCGTTGGTATGAAGCGGGTGAAATGGTTAATGTGAATATTGACCAAGCGACGTTGATTAAAGCGGGAAAAGTCATTCAAGCTTCTGACTTACAACCATCCGATCGTTTAGTTGTCTTATCCGATCGATTTGTGAAAGCTCATTTTATTTTAGTAGATTAGCATAAAAGACAAAGAAAGAATCTGCGAGTCTAATGCGAATAGTATTTGCAAAAAGGCGATGTATACATGATCTGAAAAGAGGAAGGTACTTCGCATAGGCTTGAATACATTCGATAGACGAGCAGATTTTTTGTTAGTCATGAGACCAAGCTTCATTATGCACTTCATGCACAGTGAAAGAGAGGAAAAGCAAATGCAAAAATATTTATCCAAAATAACGTTGGTAGTTCTTGTTATTTTTGTAATTGGAACTACTATCCCGTTCAATGCATCGGCTGCTTCATTAGAAACAACAGGTGCTGTAAAAAACGAGTATACATATGAGGAAGCCGTGTTCCTGTCAGGGACACCAGTTATTTTTAAGGGAACAAGTAAAGATCTTAAAATTGCACAAAAGGAATCCAAAGGTAAGTTAACAGAAACGTATAGCATGAAGCTAACGGCAAGCAATGGGGCTACATTGACAAGAAATATTGCCTACGAATCTGATGTAGTAGATTATGCGGTACTCGGCCAAAAAACATCCAATGGTGAGGTTAAAAAGTATACGGAGAAAATTACGATTGGATCTATTACTTATACATTAGTCGATTATCAATTTTCTCAAGGAACGGTTACGGATAATCGTGCAGCCTCTGATTATTACTCAGGAAATGTAATCTCGCGAAAAACGTATGCATTTGAAACAGGAAAAGGAAAAAACGCAGTTCAAAACACAGTAACGATTGAAACAGATAGTCGACATGCTGGCTATGAAAATTTTTGGGGAGCAACAGAAACACAAATTACAGAGTCAGTTTATTCCTATAGTAATGGCAAGACAAGCCATGTGAAAAATCGTTTGTCTACAAGTAAATCACGTGTTTTAAATTATGAAGAAAACCTTGGTAGTTTAGGGAGTTTTGAGGGAGGCTATGCAGTTTTAAGTGAAAAGGATGTTATTTCTGAATACACTTATGATTTATCTTCTGGACAAAAAGGTACGCTTGATTTAGATACAGAATACATGCCAACGATCGAGCGCCTTATTATTCCTAAATTCCGTGATTTAACTAATCACTATGCAAAAGAAGCCATTGAAAAGCTATATTCTCTAGGAATTTATTCAGATTCAAGTAATTTCTTCTCGCCAAACACACCGATGAAACGCATAGACTTTACAACAGCAATTGGTAAAGCAGTAGATTTACGTGTGTTTGAAGAAAAGAAATCGAAAAAGACTGCAACTACAAGCGTGTTTAGAGATTTAAAGCGTTCTGTTAAAGATTATGGTTATATAGAGTCAGCCTTAAACAAAGGGATAATTAAAGGTGTATCTGCTGATTACTTTAAGCCAGATAGTGCCATAACAAGAGCACAGGCTGCCACTATTTTTGTTCGTGCCTTAGGCCTTGAAAATAGAGCACCAAATCCTGGCTATATAACGAAATTTAAAGATGAAAACCAGATTCCAAACTATGCAAGAGATGGCATCTATATTGCAAATGAAATTGGTCTTATGATTGGCGACTCGGCCGGTCGTTTTAATCCAAATAAACCATTAACTCGTGCAGAGGCATCAGTTGTTCTAGAGCGTTTCTTGAAATATTTAGAAGATGACTTAAAGCAAAACTATCGTGATGACATATTGTTCTTTAACTAAGGAAAGGACTGAACAAAAATGACCTATGTAAAAAAAGCACTGCTCACTACGCTTTGCTTCATGCTAATACTGATGACAGCAACGCCTGTCGTCACGCAAGCAGCTCCAACAATTAAAGATGTTCCTACAAATAGCAATAATTATAAGGCTATTTCTTGGGCAGTTGACAATGACCTAATGTCTTTGAACAATGCCAATAACTTTTTACCAAATGAACAAGTAACGGAACGAGAGCTTATCTTGATGTTTGCTAAGCTGGATCGTAACTATGCATTATCATATATTGATAGTGTTGCTTATAATTTCTATAGTGATTTTTATTTACCGTTTAATGGTACAAATGTGAATGCTAATCGAACAAAAGCCGTTACACGTGGCCAATTTGCTCGAATTTATGCTGCCTTTAAAGGCTTAGATTTAGATGAACCACAGGCTGTACAATATTTATATTCAAATGAACTATCTACAAGTAGTTCAGGCAAAAAAACATTTGCTAGTTTTAATCCTTCTACTAAACTAACACGTGGTGATGTTGCAACCTTTTTATATAGAGCTGTTCAAAATGGCAATTTTGCTGTACAAGGATTAAAACGTAGTGCAGCAGGTCGTGATAATGACAGTATCACTTTACCGCCTGGTTTCATGGGCTCCAACAGTTCTGATTTTGAAGTACCAAAGGATAATTCCAATGATTTTACTGGTCCTAGCAATGTTAATAATGCATTGCAAAGCATTGTGGTGGAAAAGCCAGATTTAATTGCGAACGATGTAGATTCTACACTTGTGACCGTATCGCTAAAGGCTTGTAATGGTGACCCGATTGCGGATGATAAATCGTATACGTTCAAAGTTACGTCATCTTACGGCACAATCGTTGATACATCTGGAGAAGCAGTTAAAACTGTCCAATCTGACGGCTCGACTGTATCAGCTATCGTTATCGCACCATCATTAACTAAATCAGTACGTGATACTATCTCTTTTGAGCTAGTGAATAATACAGATCCAGCTATGAAATGTCTTGTTGGGGAGAAGCTAAATGCAGAAGTTCGTTACGCACCACAGCCAGAATTACGTATTGATTATCAAGTATATGATCCTGCAAATTCAGATGATGATAATGGCAATGTGACACCTCCATATATCCCTTATGAAAAATTGCCAGAGTTCTTCACACAAAACTTAATTGATGTGTATGATCCAATTCCTTTTGCGTATGATGGGGATAAAAAGCTATTTAGTATTGGGCAGCAAACAAATGTAACAGATGCTTTGGGGAATGTACAAAATGTCTATTTGCGTTATGGTGGATCTGACCCTAGATATCCAGCATTAGGGTATGAACATGCAATATTACAATTTGAAAACTATGATATTTCCGTTTTCTTATTTGAAGAACTAATAAAAGGTCGTCTGCTTGACTCTGTGACTACACCTGCTAAAACTGAAATCATGTATATGATTTCGGAAGACGGTCGTCCAATTTATCGCGTTCAAGGGATTGATGATGATATTGCATCACAGGTTGAAAATATTAATCCGGTCGGCGCCATTATTCAACTTATGAAAGAAATGCCAGATGAAAAAAATCTAACATTAGAGCACTATGATAGTGTGATGAAAATTTATGCTATCTTCACTAACTTAAGTAACTATGACCGTACGGTGTTATTAAAATATCAAGGCGGGAAATTACTTGGGCAAGTAGAGGCCTACAAAAAACGTGTAGATGCATTGAAAGAAAGTGCCGATGCAGCCTCAAGACCATCTGGGAAAGATCGATATACAAAAGTTATGGTGACTTTAGTTCGCCCTGGTGGAGAGCCTGTGACGGATTATCAAGGAACCGTTAAAATTAAGTATGATGGCGTGGAAAAAACAGCTTCATTCATTACGAATACTTCAGATCCATTAAATAATACAGGTAGCCCAGGTACGGCCGTAGCCTACTTTGACTCAGTTATTTATGGAAAATCAAAAGTGGAGGCAACACTCGTTAATCCAATAGATCCTCGCTATGCAACAATTTTAAGGGGTTTAAAAGATAAAACAGTAACGAAAGATATTTTTACTAATCCATACTTTAGTAAAAATTCATGTTCGTTAGCAACAGAGATTGCCTATGTAGTCGACTATTCTTCTTCTATGAAGGCAGTTGATCCAACGAATTATCGTGGCAAAAAAATGATTGAGCTGATCAATCAATTGAAAGCAAAAAATAATATCGTCATCGAAACGAATACAAAAGCAACGGTTCTTGGTGAAGGGACGACAGATGCTGTGCTGAAGAAAGATCTTTACAAAGCATCCAAAGAGAAGGGTGCGACAGATATTTTTGCTGGTATTGATATCGCACTAACAAAATTCTCAAATGATACAAAAACAGCCAAAGCGATTGTCGTAGTATCTGACGGTAAAACAAGTAAAACCAAAATGACGAAGGTTATTAATGAGGCGAAAAAGCAAGGCGTTAAAGTGTACACTGTAAGTATGGGCAAAAAATCACAAGTAAATGATGCCACATTAATGCAATTGTCTACAGAAACTGGCGGAGCATATTTCCATGCGATTGATAATCTAAAATTGCATCAAGTGTTCCAGAAGTTAATTGATACTATTTTATGTAAAACACCTGCTTCAAGCTGTATCAACCCGGAAGATTTATTTGAAGAAACAAGCGTTTCGCTACGAAAAGGCTATCTTACAATGAGCGCTCGAGTTGATGGTAATTGTCAAAACGTTGATAAGATGAATGTACGCTACAATTCGATTAGTGGAGATGTCCAATTTGAATTACAAAAGCGTAGTGATCATGTTTATATGTTAACGAAAACTGTACAAACGATGCAGGACTTTAAAGTCAATAATGAAATCCAGTTTGTGGCATATGATAAAGATGGCAATATAATCGCGTTACAAACAGTTACAATTACAAATTAATAAGCAAACTGCCCCCAAACAATGGGGGCAGTTTTTTAATTTGAAACAAGACGTATAATTTGTTACACTTAGTTTATAATAATTCTAATGTAGATGACGAATTGCAGTTCTTCATGACATGTTCACAAATTAGTGATGAACTATTGTCGAACTGTGCTATAATGAGATTTGTGAATTAGAACGTGTGAGGTGTTATTCATGCATACCATCGTAGTAGGCTTGAATTATAAATCAGCGCCTGTTGAAATACGTGAGAAGTTATCATTCATTGAGAGTGAACTACCACAAGCAATGGAAGCGCTGCAAAAGCAAAAAAGTATTTTAGAAAACGTTATTGTTTCGACTTGTAACCGTACAGAAATATATGCTGTTGTGGATCAATTGCATACTGGACGTCATTTTGTGAAACAATTTTTAGCCAAATGGTTTGATTTGCCTGTGGAGACATTTTCTTCGTATTTAACGATTCGTGAAGAAGATGAGGCAATCGAACATTTATTTAAAGTGACAGCTGGAATTGATTCAATGGTTCTTGGTGAAACGCAAATTTTAGGGCAAGTAAAAAAAAGCTTTTTAAGTGGACAAGAGATTGGTACAACAGGTACGGTTTATAATCAGCTATTTAAACAAGCGGTAACATTTGCAAAACGTGCACATAATGAAACAGCGATTGGTGAGAATGCAGTATCTGTTTCCTATGCAGCCGTTGAATTAGCTAAGAAAATTTTTGGCTCTTTACAACGTAAGCATGTAGCTATTTTAGGTGCAGGAAAAATGGGGGAACTTGCTATTGAGAATCTTTACGGTAGTGGTGTAGGAAAAGTTACTGTCATCAACCGTACATTTGAAAAAGCAGAAACTTTAGCAGCTAAATTCCACGGAGAAGCCAAGTCAATGAAGGAATTGCAATGTTCTCTCTTAGAGGCGGATATTTTAATCACTTCAACAGGTGCAACAGATTTTGTTATTGATTATGAGCTGATGCAATTTGTGGAACGTTTACGTAAAGGAAAACCTTTGTTTATGGTTGATATTGCTGTTCCTCGTGATATTGATCCACGAGTAGGCGACTTACCAAATGTTTTCTTATACGATATTGATGATTTACAAGGTATTGTTGAAGCGAATTTAGCAGAGCGTGAACGTGCTGCTGCTGATATTACAGATATGATTGGCAAAGAAGTTGACCAATTTAAAGATTGGGTAGCAACGCTTGGTGTAGTACCAGTCATCTCAGCGTTACGTAAAAAAGCTAATCGTATTCAAGAAGAGACGATGATTAGTATCGAAAATAAAATGCCAGATTTAACGGATCGTGAACGTAAAATTTTAAGCAAACATACAAAATCTATTATCAATCAATTGTTAAAAGAGCCAATTTTACAAGCTAAAGAATTGGCAAATGAACCAAAAGCAAATGAACAGTTACGTTTATTCCAACAAATTTTTGGTATAGAAGAGGCTGTTGAAGTTGAAGTTCAGGAGATGACAAAGCAAGATCTTGAGCGTAAAGAACGCTCAAAGGCATCTCAAACTTCTGCTGAGCCAAAGTACTCTTTCTAAAATATCCAATGTGTACGCGTAGCCAAAATGGTTGTACGTAAGTACTTCGCGCAATTGGATTCTCTACTGATATTACAAGAGGCGTTTTCGTATCTGTATGGTAAACTAAGGATACGAAAACGTTTTTTTTGTTTTCTGAGAGATACTAGCTTGACCATTTTACTACAAAGAAGGGATGTCTATTGGCTGATTTGACCATGACGAGACTATATGAAGTGATGATCGTCTTGTATGCGATCAGTCTAGTTTTTTACTTTACTGATTATTTTTATAAGCAAGTACGAGCAAGACGCATTGCTTTTTGGCTTGTTTCATTTGTATGGGTGATTCAAAGTGCCATTATTATTTTAACATTTGTGGAAACAAAGCGTTTTCCGATTCTATCCTTGTCCGAGGGAATTTTATTTTATTCCTGGTTACTTGTGACGTTATCGATTATCCTTCACTGTATTGCGAAGGTGGACTTACCGGTGTTTATTATTAATATACTAGGATTTTTATTCGCTAGTATCTTTACATTTATGCCTAAACGCCCTACAGGAGCCGTCGGAGAGACATTAATTTCGGAAATGCTTTTTATTCATATATCATTTGCGATACTGTCATATGCAGCGTTCACTTTAACATTCGTGTTTGCCATTTTGTATCTCGTTCTATATCGTTTACTGAAAAAGAAAAAGTGGACACATTTATGGACAAGATTACCATCCCTACAGCAAACGAGTAGCTGGATGAATATTTCATTTTTTATTGGGATTCCGATGTTATTTATAAGTTTAATATTAGGGTTTGAATGGGCACTATTAACATTAGAGAGTCTTTCGATTTTCGATTCGAAAATCATAGGGTCCTTCATTATTTTAATTTTGTATTGCTTTATCCTATATGTGAATCGCAAAAGCAAGCTGACAGGAACAACTTATGCATGGGTACATATTTATGCCTATCTATTAGTTGTTGTGAACTTCTTCCTAGGAAGTAGTTTATCGCGATTCCATTTATGGTATTAGAAGAAAGGTTGGAGACTGTTGAGAAAAATTATTGTAGGTTCTAGGAGAAGTAAGCTAGCGCTAACTCAAACAAATTGGTTCATTAATGAATTAAAAGCGGCTGGTGCCCCATTCGAATTTGAAGTAAAAGAGATCGTAACAAAAGGGGATCAAATTTTAGATGTGCAGCTTTCAAAAGTAGGGGGAAAAGGATTGTTTGTGAAAGAAATTGAGCAAGCCCTCTACGATAAAGAAATTGATTTTGCTGTCCATTCTATGAAAGATATGCCTGCTGTGTTGCCAGAAGGGTTAGTGATTGGTTGCATTCCTCCACGTGAAGATGCACGTGATGCCTTTATTTCGAAAGGTCATGTTAAATTTGCAGAACTTCCTGCGGGAGCGGTAGTTGGGACAAGTTCATTACGTCGCAGTGCACAGCTATTAACAGTACGCCCAGATATCGAGATTAAATGGATTCGAGGAAATGTTGATACACGTTTAGCTAAGTTGGAGACAGAGGAATATGATGCAATTATTCTAGCAGCCGCTGGTTTGAAACGTCTTGGCTGGAGTGATGATGTAGTCACAGAGTTTTTACCTGTAGAACATTGTCTGCCAGCAGTAGCGCAAGGCTCTCTTGGTATTGAATGTCGTGGAGATGATGCGGAGCTATTAGCTGAGTTAGGAAAATTAACGGATCCATTCACTTGGCAAGAGGCACATGCGGAACGTGCCTTTTTGGCAGCAATGGATGGTGGCTGTCAGGTACCAATCGCTGGGTATGCCACTTCAAATGGGGGCGAAATGACATTAACTGGCCTTGTCGCAGCTCCAGATGCTTCTGTTTTGTATAAGGAAACAGTAGTAGGAACAGACGCACAAAAAATTGGGGAAGAGCTGGCTGCTATTTTAACAGAACAGGGCGCTTTCGAACTAATTCAACGTGTAAAGGCAGAGCAAGATGCCAAGTAATTTACCCCTAAAAGGTAAAACGATCCTTTTAACGGGGACATCTAAGACAACAACCATTGTCGACAATATAACAGCTTTAGGTGGCCATGCCATCATTGCCCCATTAATTGAAACATGCGAACGATTAGACAATCATGATGCTGAACGATTGAATTGTGCGAATCAATTTGATTGGCTTATTTTTACGAGTCAAAATGCTGTCGATGCTTTTGCTCGTAAAATGCTGCGGCATCATTTGAATGCCGATCACTTCCAAGGGAAAATTGCTTCCATTGGAACAAAAACAACGACAGCATTAGAAAAGCTAGGATTTCAAGTGAGCTTTATGCCTTCTGTATTTAGTGCTGATATTTTCGTCCAAGAATTTCCGAGTGTAGCAGGTAATCTTCCGAGATGTTTGTTTATTCGTGGAGAGAAGGCGAAAAGTACGCTGAAGGATGGACTGCCCTTTGAAGTAAAAGAGTGGACTGTTTATGAAACGAGGGAACGACATGATCAAACCTCAGTTATTCTCAAATGCATCGATCAACATCAAGATGTCACGGTCATTTTTGCTAGTCCATCAGCTGTTGATGTGTATGCAAGGGATGTAGCATCACATGTTGGCTGGCGAGCAACTCGTATTGCAGCCATTGGTCATATTACGGAAGCGGCTCTTGAACAATACGGTGCTACTGTGGAGATTATGCCAAGTGTATATACCATGCAAGCAGTTATCGAAGAAATTATGAAAGTAGGGGACAAATCATGACAAAACTACAATTTCAAAGACATCGTCGTTTGCGTGCTAATGCAACGATGAGATCAATGGTAAAAGAAACATACTTACATAAAGAGGACCTGATCTATCCTATTTTTGTAATTGAAGGCGAAAATATTAAAAATGAAGTACATTCAATGCCTGGCGTTTTTCAATTTTCATTGGATAAACTAGAAGCTGAAATTGATGAGGTTGTAGCATTAGGAATTCCTGCGGTTATTTTATTTGGTTTACCAGCTGAAAAAGATGCTGTTGGAACAGGTGCGTTCCATGATCATGGCATTGTTCAAGAAGCGACACGACTTATTAAAGCACGTCATCCTGAGCTATTAGTCATTGCCGATACATGCTTATGTGAATTTACAGACCATGGACATTGTGGCTTAATTGAAGGCGATCAGATTTTAAATGACCCTTCATTAGATGTGTTAGCCCGTACAGCTGTGTCACAAGCAAAAGCTGGTGCAGATATTATTGCTCCATCTAATATGATGGATGGCTTTGTTACAGCAATCCGTGCTGGTCTAGATGAAGCAGGATTTGAGCATATTCCAATCATGTCGTATGCAGTCAAATATGCATCTAGCTACTATGGTCCGTTCCGTGACGCTGCAGATGGTGCACCGCAATTTGGTGATCGTAAGTCCTACCAAATGGATCCATCGAACCGTTTAGAGGCTTTCCGTGAGGCAGAGTCAGATATCGAAGAAGGCGCAGATTTCTTAATTGTAAAACCTGCCCTTAGCTATTTAGATATTATTCGAGATATGAAAAATAACTATCCACTACCGCTTGTTGCGTATAATGTTTCAGGTGAATATGCAATGATTAAAGCGGCTGCTATGAATGGTTGGATTGAAGAGAAAAAAGTTGTGCTTGAAACATTACTAGGTATGAAACGTGCAGGCTCTGATTTAATCATTACGTATCATGCAAAAGATGCTGCACGTTGGTTGGAGGAGAAATAAATGACACGTTCTTACGAAAAATCAAAGCAAGCTTATGCTGAAGCTGTTCAATTAATGCCAGGTGGCGTTAGTAGCCCAGTACGTGCATTCAAATCAGTAAATATGGATCCGATTTTCATGGAATCTGGCCACGGTGCTATTATTAAAGATATTGATGGCAACGAATATATTGATTATGTATTATCTTGGGGGCCACTGATTTTAGGCCATACTCATCCAGAGGTAGTGAAAGCAATTGCTGACACAGCAGCAAAAGGCTCTTCCTTTGGTGCGCCAAGCTATACAGAAAATCGTTTAGCTCAATTAGTTTTAGATCGTCTGCCAGGTATGGAAATGATTCGCTTTGTTTCTTCAGGAACAGAGGCTACTATGTCTGCTTTACGTGTAGCTCGTGGTGTTACTGGACGTGATAAGATTTTAAAATTTGAAGGCTCTTATCATGGTCATGGTGATTCCTTATTGATTAAGGCTGGCTCTGGTGTAGCCACATTAGGCTTACCTGACAGCCCTGGTGTACCGGCAGATATTGCTCGAAATACGTTAACAGTTGCCTACAACGATTTAGAAGGGGCAAAAACGGTGTTCGAGAAATTTGGTGCAGAGCTAGCAGCAGTCATTGTGGAGCCAGTTGCAGGGAATATGGGGGTTGTACCACCACAGCCAGGTTTCTTAGAAGGTCTACGTGCCCTTACAACGGAGCACGGTGCAATATTAATCTTTGATGAGGTTATGACAGGTTTCCGTGTAGATTATGGCTGTGCACAAGGCTATTTTGATGTCACGCCTGATATAACTACTTTAGGAAAAGTAATCGGTGGTGGTCTGCCAGTAGGAGCGTTTGCTGGGAAAAAAGAGATTATGGAGCAAGTAGCACCAGCTGGCCCTATTTATCAAGCAGGTACACTATCTGGGAATCCATTAGCGATGACAGCCGGCTACGAAACGTTATCACGCTTAGACCATAGTACGTATGATTACTTTAAAAAATTAGGTGATCTGCTGGAAGCAGGTTTCCGTGAAGCCGCAACAAAATACAATATTCCGCACACAGTTAATCGTGCTGGTTCTATGATTGGTTTCTTCTTTACGAATGAAGATGTTATTGATTTTGCTTCTGCTAAATCATCTGATTTACAATTATTCGCTGAATACTTCCGCCTGATGGCAGAGGAAGGGATTTTCCTACCACCTTCTCAGTTTGAGGGATTATTTATTTCCACAGCGCATACGGAAGAACATATGGCTAAAACAGTGGATGCCTTCCATAAAGTATTTGCACAATTAGCAAGATAACAAAGTTTAGGGCATGCTAGAAACAAATCTAGCGTGCCTTTTTTAGCTTAATTCAGCTTAAAGTGAAGCGACAGAGACAGAAAACCGCAAGCGCTTACGATTAATAGTTTTCTATGATGGAAGTCATTCTAGTACTTGAGCAATGAATGAGCAAAAGAGAAAGTATAGCATATATTAACTAGCAAATAAGAACTTCTATACTGGATGAAGGACCTGTTTTTGTTAAAATTATATCTTTCAGCATGGCCAAATTGTGGGCGATATCGTTTATAATATAGCTATTCATAATAGAAAGTAGTGAATTAATATGGCAACTGGCACACACATGGTCGAAGTACCCGTAGGAATTGATAATGTATGGGAATTCGTCAGTGATATGGAAAAATGGGCAAAGCTTGTCCCAGGTTATAATACACACGAAATGATTGATGACAAACATTCAACATGGACTTTTAAAGGCAATGTTGGCGTTTTGAAAAAAACGGTACAAGTAGAAATTACAATTTTAGAATGGGTAGCACCATCAAAAGTTACATTCGAATTAAAGGGTCTTTCTGATAATTTCACTGGAAATGGCTATTTCCTTGCAGAAAGCATTGATGCTGAAAACACAAAAATGACAGGTTTTTTAGAAGTCGTTGCTGGCGGCTTAGCTGGCCCTGTGTTAAATCCGATTTTTAAACCGATTGTACCAAAGGCAACACAAATGCTAACAGATCGTGTAGCTAATAAAATTAAATTAGTCAATGTTTAAATGATAAGAACATCCATGAAAATGGCATGCTAGAAGTAATATTCTAGCATGCCATTTTTCTAGTAGTATCTATTTATAATTGTGTTCAACTTGAAACACACTAGCATACTATCCTTTAAATCGTCATATGATGCAAAGGGAGGGATTATTATCGAACAAAAAACTTGGAATATGCGAGAAACATTTTGTTTTCCTGGATATGGTTGCCCAACAGAATTAGCTGCTGTACAAATTAAACCACAGTGGCAAGCCATGCAGTTAGAGGATTCACTTCGATTAATGGGCATCTACCATATTACTGCACATGTTCGTTTTGATTTTCAAGATATGCAAGCATTTACAGGTGATGATAATTTAATTACAATTGATGCCCTTGATGTCCAAGGAGATACTGGTTATTTTGAGTATGCTGTCCCTTTACATGTGGATTTACCAAAAGAATCGGATGTCAAAGATTTAATGGTCAAAGATATTCGCCCTAGTCTGTCGAATCAGATGTGTCAGCTTGAGTGGACAGTTACAAGTATTTTTAACGAATATGAACCCGTTGTTGAAAATGATACTTTAGACAATCCACACCTAATGGCTCATGCTTTCGATCAAGAAGAAAAAATGGCTGTGATCGAGGAAAGTGTTCAAGTGAAACAACCTACCGCAGTAGCAGCAGCTTCACGCCAAGAGACCTCTACAACAGTTGACCAAAAGATAGTAATGAGAGAATCCTCAAGCCATATTGTTGTACGTGAATCCAGCACTTGGCATGAAGTGCCTTCCATGATTTGGGACCTAACAGAAGAGTATACACCGCTTAAAGTCCGTGTTTCAAATGATGTCTTTCAAAAGTAAATAGCAGAGAAGTAGTAGGAGCAATAAGAAGACTAAATCGCCTGATGTTGGCACAATAATGACACGGATAAACTGAAAAGCACAAATTGGCACAATAATGGTTCTACAATAAAAACGAACTTGTCGTAGCCAAGGAGGTAAAAGCCAAGGGTTATACTTGCGTCGACGCATTGAATTGTCACTTCCTTTTCTATTTACTTTACTCTTACTAAAAGATGACTAAATCACTTGAAAAATGACACGATTCTGCGGTACAATAAGGAAAATCAAATACAGATGCTATGATAGGGAAGAGTAAATTATGTCTACATTTTCAGAGAGGAAACGGTAGCTGAGAAGTTTCTATTTGTACTTAATTGAAGGTAGCCCTTGAGCAGCTTTAGTGAACTAACAGTAGTTAAAGCCGGTTAAACACCGTTACCGAATTAAGAGCCAGTAGGGAAGGCTGAGAAAATGTGTCATTTAGCATTGATCTTAACCGCTGCTGGAATTAAAGGTGGTACCGCGAATTAAAACTCCTTCGTCCTTTTAGACGAGAGGAGTTTTTTTATTGGGTAAAAAAATGAACAGCATTTCTTTACCAATAGTCTTCAAACAATAGGAGGAGTCAAGATGACAGAAAACATTTCAATGCCAACTAAATATGACCCACAGTCCATTGAAGCCGGTCGCTATGAATGGTGGTTACAAGGGAAATTTTTCGAGGCACAGCCTGAAAGTGGGAAAAAGCCTTATTCCATCGTTATTCCACCACCGAACGTAACAGGTAAATTACATCTTGGGCATGCTTGGGATACAACATTACAAGATATCCTTACTCGTATGAAACGCATGCAAGGCTATGATGCCCTTTGGTTACCAGGTATGGACCATGCAGGGATCGCAACACAAGCAAAAGTAGAAGCAAAACTGCGTGAGGATAATATTACACGTTATGATTTAGGCCGTGAAAAATTCCTTGAAAAAACATGGGAATGGAAAGAAGAATATGCTGGACATATTCGTGATCAATGGGCAAAGCTTGGCCTTGGTTTAGACTACACACGTGAACGTTTCACACTAGATAAAGGTCTTTCAGATGCAGTTAAAACAGTTTTTGTTGAGTTATATGAAAAAGGTTTAATTTACCGTGGCGAACGTATTATCAACTGGGATCCAGCAGCGAAAACAGCATTATCTGATATTGAGGTAATTTATCAGGATGTGCAAGGTGCATTCTATCATATGAAATATCCTTTAGCGGATGGCTCAGGATATGTAGAAGTTGCTACAACACGTCCTGAAACAATGCTCGGTGACTCTGGGGTAGCTGTTCACCCGAACGATGAGCGCTATCAGCATTTAATTGGTAAAACAGTTATTTTACCGATTGTAGGTCGTGAAATTCCGATTGTAGCTGATGACTATGTTGATAAGGAATTTGGTACTGGAGTTGTAAAAATGACACCAGCCCATGATCCGAACGACTTTGAAGTTGGAAATCGTCACAACCTAGAGCGCATTCTTGTGATGAATGAAGACGGTACAATGAATGATCTTGCTGGCAAATATAAAGGGATGGATCGTTTTGAATGCCGTAAGCAAATTGTTGCTGATTTACAAGAAGCAGGCGTGCTGATTCGTATTGAAGAGCATATGCATTCAGTAGGTCACTCTGAACGTTCTGGTGCTGTTGTTGAGCCATACCTTTCAGCACAATGGTTCGTTAAAATGCAACCACTTGCTGACACTTCCCTCGAGCTTCAAAAAGATGAAGAAGGGAAAGTAAACTTTGTCCCAGCTCGTTTTGAAAACACATATTCTCGTTGGATGGAGAATATCCGTGATTGGTGTATTTCTCGTCAATTATGGTGGGGCCATCAAATCCCAGCTTGGTATCATAATGAAACAGGCGAAGTTTACGTAGGAAAAGAAGCCCCAACTGATTCCGAAAATTGGACGCAAGATGAAGATGTACTCGATACTTGGTTCTCTTCTGCGCTCTGGCCGTTTTCTACAATGGGCTGGCCAGATGAGGCAAATGAAGAATATAAACGTTATTACCCAACCAGCACATTAGTAACGGGATATGATATTATTTTCTTCTGGGTATCTCGCATGATTTTCCAAGGTCTTGAATTTACAGGTCAACGCCCATTCAAAGATGTGTTAATTCACGGTTTAGTACGTGATGGCGAAGGTCGTAAAATGAGTAAGTCACTTGGTAATGGTGTAGATCCAATGGATGTTATTGAGCAATACGGTGCAGACTCTTTACGCTATTTCCTAGCGACTGGTTCATCACCTGGTCAAGATTTACGCTATACAACTGAAAAAGTAGAGGCAGTATGGAATTTTGCCAATAAGATTTGGAATGCATCACGTTTCGCACTTATGAATATGGACGGTATGACCTATGATGAAATCGACTTAACAGGTGAAAAATCCGTTGCTGACAAATGGATCTTAACACGCTTAAATGAAACGATTGAACGTGTAACTTCTCTTGCAGAACGTTATGAATTTGGAGAAGTTGGTCGTGAATTATATAATTTCATTTGGGATGATTTCTGTTCTTGGTATATTGAAATGGCGAAATTACCACTTTATGGTGAGGATGAAGTAGCTAAAAAGACTACTCGTTCTATTTTAGCTTACGTACTGGATCAAACAATGCGTTTATTACATCCATTTATGCCATTCATTACAGAAGAAATTTGGCAGCACTTACCACATGAAGGTGAATCGATTACAGTGGCTGCATGGCCAACAGTACGTGCGGATCTTCATTTTGCTGATGAAGCAGATAATATGAAGCTCCTAATGGATATTATACGTTCAGTACGTAATATTCGTGCGGAAGTGAATACACCGATGAGCAAAAAAGTACCGCTATTTATTTCAGCGAAAGATGCAGCAACAGTAGCTGTTCTTGAAGCGAATCAAGGCTATTTAGAAAAATTCTGTAATCCTGATACCCTCACAATTGGTGAAGGTTTAGAGGCACCAGGTCAATCAATGACGGCTGTTGTCACAGGAGCGCAAGTGTTCCTACCACTTGTTGGTCTTATTAACTTAGAGGAAGAAATTGCTCGCCTTGAAAAAGAGTTAGAGAAATGGGCAAAAGAAGTAAAGCTTGTTACTGGTAAGTTATCAAATGAGAAGTTCGTATCGAAAGCACCTGAAGCGTTAGTCAATGCAGAGCGTGAAAAATTAGCAGATTATGAAAGCAAGCATGCTGTTGTGTTAAAACGTTTAGAAGAATTAAAAAATATGTAATGAGGAAGCAATGGATGGCTGTAAAGTCATCCGTTGCTTCTTTTTATAATGGAGCAAAAGGTATGTGTGTAATTAGGTTAAAATATAGTGTTATTCGAATAATAAGTCTAATAGATTAGTGTTATCATTCGTTCAGTAGGATAAAAAACCTGAATGTTTTGGTGAATTGGGATGGCTAGCCCCCTTTTTGTAGAGCCTATTGTATGAAAAGTGGAGGTGTTGAGGTTGACAGGACACATTGCCACAATTATTACGAAAGTCAATAAAGCATGTGATGAATTAGATTTTGTAAGTGCAAGGGTACTGATAGAAACGAATCTTTTGAAATTATTAGAAGCAAAGTATTATCGTTTATTAAATGCCAGTGGACGTGTGCTCTATTAGCAAATAAACCTCAACAGAATTGTATCCAGTTATCACGTACAGATTTATTAACGATTCAAAAAATAAATGAGTATTGCTCGAATTTCGATATTTAAATGTTAAAAAACCCCTTTGAATGAGTACAACGTCCAAATATTCTCCCGCTATTGACAATATGGGGGTTCTATTAGATGCTCACCAAGTACATTAATTGAAAAAATAAAACTAACACGCAGTCGCTAGCAGCGTGTTTTTTCGAGTGTTTTGCTATTTAACGATGTTATTAAACATTACTTGTACTAAAATAAAGGTATTGCAGTAAGAGGGAGTGTTTCTTTTGTTTAACACAATGAACGAATGTACAAAATTTATCTTTACATTAAAAGCAGTTGATCATAAACGTGCACCACTTGTCCTCATGCGAGAAGTACTTGCCCATTTAGGTCATCCGCACAATCAACTACGTGTAATTCATGTGGCAGGTTCAAATGGCAAAGGCTCTACGGTGAATGCCTTAAGAGAAATGCTACAACATGCGGGTTACAAAGTAGGAGCATTTACGTCCCCGCATTTGGAGAGAGTCAATGAACGGATGACTATTAACGGCAAGCAAATCTCGGATGAGCAATTTTTAGCCTATTTCAATCAACTAGCCAAAATTATAGAAGAACAATACAATGGAGATTTTCCCAGCTTTTTTGAGGTAGTCACACTGATTATGTTTCAATATTTTGCCCATCAAGGAGTAGATATAGCGATTATTGAAACAGGGCTTGGAGGACGTTTAGATGCGACCAATGTCGTCACGCCGCTTTTAGCGATTATTACAACGATTTCGCTAGAGCATACTGCATTTTTAGGTGATACATTCGCAAAGGTTGCCAGTGAAAAAGCAGGCATCATCAAAAGAGGCGTACCAGTTGTAGTAGGAGTTAGGAATGAGGAGGCATTAGCTGTTATTAAAGCCACGGCAGAGGAACGACACGCACCATGCTTCGTTTTAGGACAAGATTTTACGGTGACAAATAGTGAGCAAGGCACAGATTATCAGCAATTTACATATAAAAAAGAACAGGTCGTGATGATGGATGTACCTTTAAAAATGGCTGGTCCCCATCAAATTAATAATGCAAGTCTTGCTATTACGACTCTACTTTTATTACGTGAAGACGGATACCTTTCCTTTGCTGATGATACAATTCGTCAAGGACTACAACGCGCACAGTGGGCTGGCCGTTTCGAGCAATGGCCGAATCATATCGTGCTAGATGGCGCTCATAATTCAGAAGGTACAGCTGCCCTAATCCAAACACTCAAGGA
Organism: Lysinibacillus sp. FSL W7-1291; assembly: GCF_038593415.1. Classification (NCBI taxonomy): domain Bacteria; kingdom Bacillati; phylum Bacillota; class Bacilli; order Caryophanales; family Bacillaceae; genus Lysinibacillus; species Lysinibacillus sp. FSL W7-1291. The sequence goes on along the minus strand of NZ_CP151994.1, from coordinate 3,164,451 downwards.
TGTCTATCCTAACAACCAATATCGATTCATTTATGCAGCATTGGCTGATAAGGATCATGCCAACAGTATAGAGCTAATGGATGCTGTAGCGATTTCAATTGCCTTTACGGAAATAAACCTGCCCAATGCAATGCCTGCCGAGAGCTTAGCGATGTTATCGACACATGCACATAAAACTCATCACGAAGAATGGCTAGAAATTGTTCAAACTGTACTACATGAACGCCATGAAGAGGATATTGTGGTCATTACAGGTTCTTTATACTTTATAGCGGAAGTTCGACAATGGCTACAGGAGGAAGGACAATGATTCCAAAACTTGATCATTATAAAGAAAAATGGCATGTCAAAAGCGATGATGTGATTAAACCTGGTCTTGAGGCGATTGAAGAGGCCTTGTCCTTAGTAGGAAACCCCGAGCAAACATTGCGTGTTGTCCACTTAGCAGGCACAAATGGTAAAGGATCTACGTTAACGTTTCTGGAGGCAATTGCTCAAGAACATGGCTTACGCGTAGGCAAATTTATGTCTCCATGTATAGTGGATGTCCATGATCAAATTCAAATAGCTGGTCACCCTATAACGGAAGCTGAAATGGATCGAGTTTTTCAACAAATGCAACAGGCAGAGCTTAGTGAAAAACTAACGGATTTTGAATTACTAACTGTAGCTGCATTTTTACATTTTGTGAATGAGCACGTGGATATCGCGCTTATTGAAGCAGGTATGGGTGGGTTACTGGATAGCACGAATGTGGTAACACCGATTGTCTCCATTATCCCAAGCATCGCGTTAGAACATACAAAATTTTTAGGAGATACGCTTGCCCATATTGCCCGTCACAAAGCAGGCATTATTAAACGATCTCGCCCTGTCATTATAGGTGATTTACCAGATGAAGCTAAGCGTATTGTTGATGATGAAGCCGCTCGGAAAAATGCCAATGTTCTAGCATTAGGTCAACATTTTACTGTCAAATCAACAGCTGATGGAGAATGCTATACCAATGTAGTGCAACAGTTTCAAATAGCAAAACTAACTCGGTCTATGAAGGGAACACATCAAGCGAATAATATGGCACTTGCCATTACAGCATTTTTTGAAGTGGCATCTGTATTAGATGTATCTACGAGTGAAGTAGCTATACGTCAGGCAGTGCAAAGGGCTACTATTTTAGGACGTTTTGAAGAAATAATGCCCTGTGTTATTTTAGATGGTGCTCATAATCCAGCAAGTGCGGAAAAATTAGTGGAAACGATTCAATGTGAGTTTCCAAATGAGCGCATAACATTTGTTATCGGTATATTAGCAGATAAAGACGTACAGCAGATTCTCCGCCTTTTTGAGCAGGTCAGCGATAATTTTTATTTTGTTGATTTTGACAATCCGCGAGCGATGACTGCGCAACAAATGCTAACCCTTTCCAATGCAGCATCCAAAGCTGTCCTTGTGGATTATGTACCTTTTTTACAGGCGCAGTCACTAAGTCAGCAAAGAACAATCGTATCTGGCTCATTGTATTTACTAACAGCGGTACGTAATAGATTAAAAGAATAAACCGACTAGGACTCTTGAGAGGGAGTCCTAGCTTTTTTATAGCTAGAGACCATGTTTTCCTTTCAACAGTTCTGTAGCAAATCACAATTAACTCGCATTTACACTTCGTAATCTACATATACTTATATCATATTGAGTCATCGAATTTTTGCAACGCTACTAGTTGGATAGATCGGTGGAAGGGTGAGGTGATAGATGCATGAAAATTGTAAGTCATGTGATAAAAAAACAAATATTTCGAGCAATGATTATTGGTGGATTTGTTGGTTTATTAGGTGTGGCGATTTTTTTAGGCGTGTTACAGGCCAGTACACAGTTACCGTTAAAGATAAATGGTAGTGAAGTAGCAAATAATCAATCAAAAACAGAGACGATTCCAACTGCCGGTGAGACAACCAATACATCTAATGCCCCTATGTTTTTTGCCAGTCAAGCAGGTGTGTATTCGAATTATGAGAGTGCCAGTTCTTTTGTTGCGGAATACCCAGCATTAAAAGAGAGTGCGATTGTTCAGGTTGATGGAAAATTCTATGTATGGACAAGCATGGTAACAGAAGAAAGTCAGCTAGAATTTTTACAGGAACCCGCAACCTTTAAAAAAGCATTTACTGTCAGTGGCGCAAGCTGTAAGGAACCAACACTTGCAGAACTGCCAACAGCCTTAGCAGACAAAAAAGCTACAAAATTAAATTTTAAAGAAAATGGAAAGGACTCTACATTACCAGAGGATTGGCAATCAATTGGAGCGGCTGCCTCTACTATTTCCAACGATGTTAACATTATTCGACTGCATGTTTTTGCGCATTATCAATCTAAAAATACATGTCTTCAGGTGAAGTTTTAAGCATAAAAGACCGCGAAAGTATCATTATCTTGATTTTTTGAAAATTTTCAAATCGTCTATTCTTCGTTATCATAAGGATAAGGAGGAATGGTCAGATCATGTTGAAAACAAATTATAAGCTTGTCCTTGCTTCTGCGTCACCAAGGAGAAAGGAATTACTGGGCATGTTAGCACTTCCGTTTGAAGTAATGACTAGTGAAGTGGAGGAAACAAGTGTACAAGCCAACACTATGCAGGATTATGTAAAGGGAGTGGCTCTATTAAAGACGCGTGATGTAGCCAGAAAAGCACCTAATGCCACGATTATTGGTGCAGATACAATCGTGGTTTACAAGGATGAGCTACTACATAAACCAAAAACACGTGAGGAAGCTATTTCACATTTACAGCGATTGTCAGACAACAAGCATGTTGTTATGACAGCGGTAGCAATTATCGAACCAAATGGAAAAGAAACGATTTTTGTAGAGGAAACTACAGTTATTTTTCATCATTTATCACAAGAGTTAATTGAAGCCTATGTAGATTCTGGAGATCCATTTGATAAAGCTGGTGGTTATGGTATTCAGACAGTAGGCACACTATTAGTTAAACGAATTGAAGGAGATTATAACAATGTTGTAGGTCTACCACTTGCAGCTTTGTTTTCGCAATTGGTAGCACGACAAATTATCCAATTTGCGAAGGAGTGAGTATTTTTGCTGGAAGAGGTTTTACCAAGTTTGATGATACGTGATGTCCATATGGAGGATCGTCCTCGTGAACGGCTGTTACGGCAAGGGGCTGAAAGTCTATCCAATCAAGAGTTGCTCGCCATTTTATTGAGAACAGGGACGAAGGAAGAATCTGTACTTGCTCTTGCAAATAGAGTATTAAATGTGTTTGAACGTTTACATCATTTGAAGCATGCAACCATCGAAGAAATGGTGGCTATTAAAGGAATCGGTGAGGTGAAAGCCATTCAATTACTCGCAGCCATTGAACTTGGTAGACGATTGGCTCAAAAACAAAATATTGAGAAATTTACGATACGTTCTCCGCAAGATGCAGCAGCCTACTTAATGCCTGATATGACGTCGCTTAACCAAGAGCATTTTGTTGTTCTTTTTCTGAATATCAAGAATCAAATTATTCATAAACAGACCATTTTTATAGGTAGTTTAAACGCCTCGATCGTTCATCCCAGGGAAATTGTGCGCCCATAAGGGTTTATAAGGAATCTGCTTTCGCATAGCAGTAGGGACATATCACAAGCTTCACCCTATCATCAGCCAACTTATCTGAAAGGGAAACCGGACAGGGAGTGTAGCATGTTGGAAAAGCCATAAGTTACTTAATGACCGAAGTACGACTGAATGGCGAGATGAATTGTATAAATAAGGATAAAGGCTAAACTGCTTGAATGACAGCTCAAGGGGGACTACGGGGACCTTTAGCGGGAGGTCATGATTTACGCTATTTGAAATGTGCATTGTCCTTAAAGATTTCGAGGTCAATGATGTGATACCATTTCACCCAACTTTCGTATAAAAGTAACGAGCGAACGTCATATCCGACATTATACATGCGACAAGTCTTTATAAATCTAAATGGGGATTACCTAAGTCAGAATGCCTTTGGGCTATGTGTATAGACACTGAATATCTGATATGGTAACGGAGCTCTCGTAGTAGTCCGAGCTAGGGAAAGCCTAGTACATGGCGAAGGGGAGCAGTTTACAACGTTAATACAAAATTGGGAAGGAGCGGAGGCTCTATGAGAATTCCAAAAGTAGTATTAAATCGTCTAACTGCCAAAGCAAAAGATAAGAATTATGTATTTGAACGGCTATATCGTAACTTATACAATAAAGAGTTCTATTTTGAAGCTTACGCAAAATTGTATACAAACAAGGGTAGTAATACAAGAGGGATCAATGAAGATACGATTGATGGTATGAGTATAAAACGTATTGAAAAGCTCATTGAAAAATTAAAAACGCAAACGTATCAACCAAATCCAGCACGACGGACGTATATCCCAAAAAAGAACGGGAAAACAAGACCGCTTGGCATTCCTACCTTCGAGGATAAATTAGTCCAAGAAGTTGTCCGGCGATTACTTGAAAGTATTTATGAACAGTATTTTTCCATACACTCTCATGGATTTAGACCAAATCTTAGCTGTCATACAGCATTGAAAGAAATCCGCAATACTTTTACGGGGACAAGATGGTTTATTGAGGGGGATATTAAAGGCTTCTTCGATAATATAGACCACCATGTATTAATAAATATTTTAAGAAAACAGATTCAAGATGAAAAATTCATCAATTTAATCTGGAAGTTTTTGCGAGCAGGCTATGTGGAAGATTGGGTATTTCACAAAACTTATAGTGGTGCACCACAAGGCGGGATTATTAGTCCTCTGTTATCGAACATTTATTTAAATGAACTCGACAAATATGTGGAGCAATATATAGAAAGCTATAATAAAGGTGATAAACGTACACACAATCTTACTTATCATAACTTAGCATCAAAAATTGCGAAGAGAAAAAGTAACAATAAACGTGATTGGTCTAAATTAAGTGAAGAACAAAAGAAAGAACGGTTAAAAGAATTAAAAGCGCTTTATGAAGAATTACAAAGCCATGATAGTAAAGACCTTTTTGACCCAAATTACCGACGCTTAAAATATGTGCGGTACGCAGATGATTTTATACTAGGTGTCATCGGTAGTAAAAAGGAAGCCGAACAAACTAAGCAAGACTTGAAAATGTTCTTAAAAAAACAACTAAAGTTAGAGTTAAGCGATGAAAAGACCTTAATTACTCACAGTAAGAAAAATGCGCGTTTTCTTGGGTATGATATTCGTGTTATGAGAGATTGGCATAGAATGAAAATGCCAAATGGAACAAAAAAGCGTAAGTTCAACTATCAAGCAAAGCTTTTCGTTCCACATGAAAAATATATCCAAAAACTTCTACAGTTAAATGCGTTAAAAATAGGAGCAAACAATGGTTGGAAACCCATTCATCGCCCGTATTTGGTGCATAATGATGATCTTGAAATTTTACGTACGTACAATGCGGAAATAGAGGGCTACTACAATTACTATCGTCTAGCGAGTAATGTACATGTTTTACAGTCTTTCCGTCAAACGATGAAATACAGCATGATTAAAACGTATACGAATAAATATAAAAGTACTGTCAGCAAAATTATCACTAAATATAAGATTAATGGGAAATTGGGTGTTCGATATGAAACCAAAGAGGGTCTAAAAATTGCTTATTTTACAGAGCAATGAATGGAAAAGAACGATACGATTAAACAGCCAACAGTTGATATAGTTGAAAATACATTAATTTATACAGGGCGAACGAGTATGATTGACCGATTACTTGTCGAAAAATGTGAATGGTGCAGTATAGTGGGAGTACCACTTGAAATGCATCACATCCATAAACTAAAAGATTTAAAAGGCAAGAAAATGTGGGAACAAAAAATGATTGCCCGAAGAAGAAAGACAATGGCGTTATGTACATCGTGTCATCACGATTTACATAACATAATGGTAAGTTAGATTAAAGTAAATGGAAAGCCGTATACTCTGAGAGGAGTACGTACGGTTTGGAGGGGAGTTCTTGGAAACCTAATATAGAAATATATTAAGGCGCTGGGTTCTCACCCTACTTTCGAGAAGCTGTTAAACGGTCTGCCGCTTCCATTATTTGTGCTCATAATCATCCAAGTGGTGTGCCAACACCTAGTACGGAGGATATTGAGGTAACGAAGCGAATTGTTGAAGCCGGTTATATTATCGGTATTGAATTAATTGATCATGTGATCATTGGTGATCATCAATTTATTAGCATGAAAGAAAAAGGGTATTTTTAACTCTGCATGAAGCATGCAGAGTTTTTTTATGTTGAGCCAGCAAATGCTTTTTATACAGAAAGTTAAACATCTTCGTTAGGCAGCTATAAAATTTTTGTATTTTTTTGTGGTTTATTGGCGAACCTTTTTCATTACAAATCGTTAATGTATTCATAGAAACGCTATTATCTTCACAAAAATTGGTAGCCTGATACACGTTGTCTTATGAGAATAAAAATTATATGCTAATCTATACGTACTATTTTTAGTTTAAGAGGGAATTAAAATAGTATCTTTTCTGTGAGATGTAGTATGTGACACTACAAATTCTTGCGCTTTTCCGTTATAATGAACGGTATGAATTTTATCTTTATTCAGGAAGGACTCCCATCGAAATTGGTGGTGAGGTGAATGAGTGTGTAATTTTTTCGAGGTGTCAATCACCAACTGATGAAGATAAAAGCTTTGACAGGTGTGATAGGCTTTGAGAGGAGTCAATTGTGTTTTTTACACAATTAAAGTTCCTGCACATTGTCGTCAAAGATAATGGATATCAACGAAAGTATGGCTTATATAGAAAGGGAGTACACAATTTGTTTGGACTAGGAAGCAAAGATGTCGGGATTGACCTCGGCACAGCGAATACATTAGTGTTTATTAAAGGAAAGGGGATCGTTTTACGTGAACCTTCAGTTGTAGCAAAAAATACAAAAACAGGAGATATCGTTGCCGTTGGTAATGATGCGAAAAATATGATTGGTCGTACACCTGGCTCAATCGTAGCAATTCGTCCAATGAAAGATGGCGTTATTGCTGACTTCGATATTACAACAGCAATGATCGAATATTACTTAAAAGAGGCATGTAAAAACTCTGGAGGCAACTGGAAAAAACCGAATGTGATGATTTGTGTGCCTTATGGCATTACATCAGTGGAGCAACGTGCGGTTATTGATGCAGCACGACAAGCGGGTGCAAAAGAGGCGTTCACAATTGAAGAGCCATTTGCAGCAGCAATCGGTTCAAATCTTCCTGTATGGGATCCTACTGGCTCAATGGTTGTTGATATCGGTGGTGGTACAACAGAAGTTGCCGTTATTTCTTTAGGTGGTATTGTAACGAGTGAATCCGTACGTGTTGGTGGGGATGCGATGGATCAATCCATCATTTCGTATATTCGTAAAACATATAATTTAACAATTGGTGAACGTACTGCAGAAGCTGTGAAAATGGAAATTGGTACGGCATTGGCAGAAGGTCCAGAGAATAAAATGGATATTCGAGGACGTGACCTATTAACTGGTTTACCAAAAACAATCGAAATTTCTTCACAGGAAATTTCTGAATCATTGCGTGAAGCGGTTGCCTCTATTATTGACGGCGTTCGCAAAACATTAGAACAAACCCCTCCTGAATTATCTGCTGACGTAATGGAACGTGGTATTGTATTAACTGGTGGTGGTGCGCTATTAACAAACTTAGACAAAGTTATTAGCCAAGAAACAAACATGCCAGTCTTTATCGCAGAAGATCCGTTAGACTGTGTAGCAATTGGCACAGGTAAAGCATTAGATCATATCGACTTAATTCGTCAACAACAAGTAAAAGGGTAAGGAGGTTGAGGCAATGCCACACTTTTTCTTCAATAAGAAAGTAATTTTGCTGCTCGTAGGTATGGTTTTTCTTGTGGCATTGATTAGCTTCTCATTACGTGATCGGACGAATGCAACTTTACCAGAGCAAATTATTAAAGATACTGTCGGCGTCGCACAATCGATTGTTGCGAAGCCGGCGAATTATATTAATGGTATTTTTAATAGTATTGACTCCCTCTTAAACACGTACGAAGAAAATAAACGTTTAAAAGCACGCTTAGAAGATTTTGCAGTTGTACAAGCTGAAGCTACGGATTTAAAATCAGAGAATAACAAGCTACGAGAGCTATTGGATAAAACCGAGAGCTTGAAGGCATTTAATCCAATTCATGCAACAGTGATTGCTAGAAATCCAGACCAGTGGGAAGAGAAAATCATTTTAGATAAAGGGTCTTCTCATGGTGTCCAAAAAAATATGGCAGTTATGACGGCGAAAGGTTTAGTAGGGAAAATTATACTAGTAACACCTTTCACATCTGAGGTAGAGCTTTTATATACAAATAATCCAAACTATCGTGTTTCTGCGATGGTATTAGGAGAAAAAGAAGCATACGGTTTAATCGAGGGCTTTGATGAAGAACGTAATAAACTCATTATGAAGCGAATCGATTCTAGCTTAACGGTGAAAGAAGGCGAGCAAGTAGTTTCTTCAGGGCTTGGTGGTATTTTCCCAAAAGGTGTCCCAATCGGAGAAATTACAGAAGTTAGTACAGATGATCATGGCTTAACAAAAATGGCTTATGTCAAACCATCTGCTGATTTTTCAATTTTAGAACATGTTGTCATTGCTAAACGTACATCAACAGTTATTGATGGCTCAGACGGCAATACAACAAATGAAGATTTATCGAATCCGCAAGAGGCGAGTGAAGAGGAGGCGGAATGATGGTTCGATTTCTCATCCCCTCTGTAGCGGTTTTACTATTCTTATTAGAGCCAGAATTTGCTATGCTTTCCCCGATTGAAATTAAAGGGGAAGTCTATTTTCTGGTACCACGTTTTTTAATCTTATATTTAATTTTTATATCCATCTATTACAGCCGTAAACGTGCGGTAATGTATGGAGTTTTTTTTGGTGTCTTGTATGATGTGTTTTACATTGATATTATTGGATTATATTCAGTGCTTTATCCACTTATATGTTTTTTAGCAGGCTCTATCGTGAAAGTTATCCATCAGCACTTAGTTGTGACAACGACAATTTCAGTTGTACTAGTAGCCATTTTAGAATTCATACTATATCAATTTTTCTTCCTAATTGATTTTACAGCAATACCTTTAGCGGATTTCTTACGTTCACGACTACTACCAACAATTATTGCTAATGCTTTATTTTTAATGATTCTTGGTTGGGCCTTCAAATATCTAATTAATGCGCGTGTCTTACAGAGAGCACGTGAAGTTTCTTAATAAAGAACAACGTGAGGTGAGGCATTCATGAAAAAACAGTTAGTTAATATGAAGGGAACGAAGGACGGTTTTGTACTACGTCTAGACGATCAATGTTCGTATAGCGAGTTAGTAGAAGAATTGAAGAAGAAAGTGTTAGAAGGCGGTATCGATGGTAAAGTAGATGTACAATTATACTTAGGCTATCGATACTGTACTGATGAACAAATGAATGAGCTGATAAAAATTGTAGAAGAAACGGAGCAACTTATTGTATCTAAGGTGCAAAGTGAAGTACTGACTGTCCAAGAAAGCAACCAGAAAATGATTGAAGGTCAACAAGATACATATATTGGTGTGGTCAGATCAGGACAAGTTCTGCGTTCATCAGGGGACATTATCATTGTAGGCCATGTAAATCCAAACGGTCGAGTAGAGGCTGGCGGTAATGTATATGTCCTAGGTAGACTAAAAGGAATTGCACATGCGGGTGTGCATGGCAATAAAGAAGCAATCATTGCAGCATCTCGATTTGAAGCCACACATATCATGATTGCTGATCAAGTTCAGGCAATGTCAGATGAACATGTAAACGCGATCAATCAGGCAGAAATGACTTGTGCATTTCTTGGCTATGATGGACGCATTACGTACGATCAAATTCATGCCTTAAAAAATATACGACCATTGTTAAATGTGTCTAAGGGAGGAAGCTAGTGTGGGAGAAGCGATCGTCATAACTTCAGGTAAGGGCGGTGTCGGTAAAACAACGACAACGGCTAACCTTGGGACTGCATTGGCTCTACAAGGTAAAAAAATATGTTTAGTTGATACAGATATCGGCCTACGCAATTTAGATGTCATTTTAGGTCTCGAAAATCGTATTATTTATGACCTAGTTGATGTGGTGGAAGGACGCTGTAAAATCCATCAAGCATTAATTAAGGATAAGCGCGTAGATGAGAAACTATTTTTATTACCTGCTGCTCAAACAACGGATAAAAACGCTGTTACCCCTGAGCAAATGAAGAGCTTAGTAGAGGAATTGAAAAGGGATTATGATTATGTATTAATCGATTGCCCTGCCGGTATTGAACAAGGCTATCGTAATGCTGTCGCTGGTGCAGATCATGCGATTGTTGTGACAACACCTGAAATCTCCGCTGTTCGTGATGCAGATCGTATCATTGGTTTACTTGAACAAGAAGAGATTACAGCACCTAAACTCATCATTAATCGTATTCGACAGCATATGATGAAGAGCGGTGATACATTGGATGTCAATGAAATTACTACACATCTTTCTATTGATCTATTAGGCATTATTGTCGATAGTGAGGGTGTCATCTCATCTTCCAATAAAGGTGAACCAATCGTCATGGACCCATCAAATAAAGCATCATTGGGCTATCGCAATATTGCCCGTCGTATTCTTGGTGAGTCCGTGCCATTGATGGCTATTCAAAATGAGCAAAGAGGTATGTTTTCAAAACTTAAGGCTCTATTTTCAAAATAAATGACAACCTTTTCGTACAAATGTACGAGAAGGTTTTTTCTTGTGCATGTTTGGACATGCAATCTCATATAGTGTGGAAAAAAGGATGAGAGCTTGTTTAAAAAATGGAAATGGTTCGTCACGATACTACTTGTGGCAGCAATCATGCTTGTAATTCGTTTAGAAGATCAAGGCGTAGTAGATACACCCGTTCGAAAGCTTGTAACAACCTCTGCAGATTTAACCTATTTAAGTGAGCTCGGACAAAGTTGGTTCGAAAAAGAAAAAGAGACCATCATGGTATCAAGTGATGTAGGGCAGGCCGATCTTCTAACATTTGCTAATGCCCAAGTTTTTAAAGAAGGTTATTTATTGCAGTATGATGTTGGTTTACCGATCTATGCTGGGCAGAATGGGTTGGTGGTTTTTACTGGTCATACAAAGTATACGGGCAAGACTATGACAATCAGCTATGAGGACGGGACAACGGTATCTTATGGTATGTTAGATAGTTTAGCGCAGCTCCCTTATACATCGATTCAAGCTAATGATTTAATTGGTATGAAAGAAGCTGGTCAATTATATATGTCCATTGAAAAGGGAGATACTCATTATGATTTAGAGCAAATTGTACAATGGCTTGAATCGACGGAGACCAATGAGGATTAAATTACATCTTCTATGTATCCCTCTGGTATTTGTCATGATTTTTAGTGGACAATTAGCTTATTACGCCATCATTTTATTTTCTTTGCTGTGGCACGAGGCAGGTCATTTAGTAGCAGCAGTATTGTGCGGAGTGAAGGTGAAATCATGCGTTATTACACCATATGGGGGAGAAATTCAATTTGAAAATCCAGCGGTTGTGCAAGCTTCGTCACTCCTATGGATTGCATTAGGAGGACCAATCGCTACCATTATTGGGATTGGCCTCGCTTTTTTTATGCCTGATCTGCTCGCCACTAAGCTAATAACTGTACAATTAGTGTTACTGGCTGTAAATATTGTGCCCATCATACCGTTAGATGGTGGCAGGCTAGTATTAGCCTGGCTATTTTTAAGTTATCCAAGAGCTCAAGTGGTGGAAATGTATTATTGGTTGTCTTTCATCATTGCCACTACACTATTACTAGTCACTTTCAAGTTCTTGCCACAGTCTATTTTTTTAGCCATCATTAATTTATTCATTTGGCTGCAAGCATTGAAAGAATGGCGCTATCGAAAATATAGAGTTGCTTTTGAAAAATATGTTATGAATAGATTGACTTAAAAAAAAACGTATGGTAATATTTTAATGTTATTGTTTGTAGCACCCGTGCTACTACAACCGCTCTGGAAAGGTTTAAGTATCTAATAAGATCACCTTTTAAAACAGGCGAGTCTGAGTCTAAGAGGAGGTGCAGTAAAATGTACGCAATTATTGAAACTGGTGGTAAACAAATCAAAGTAGAAGCTGGTCAAGAAATCTATGTTGAGAAATTAGGCGTAGAAGCTGATGAGGTTGTTACTTTTGATAAAGTATTATTCGTAGGTGGCGAAAACGTTAAAGTTGGCGCTCCATTCGTAGAAGGCGCTACAGTAACAGCTAAAGTTGTTAAAGAAGGCCGTGCGAAAAAAATCGTTGTTTTCAAATTGAAAGCTAAAAAGAACTACCGTCGTAAACAAGGTCACCGTCAACCTTACACAAAATTAGTTGTTGAAGCAATCAACGCTTAATTGTGAGGTGTAGCGAATGATACAAGTTACGATTCATCACAATGAAAATAGACATGTGTCAGCATTTGAATTTTCAGGACATGCTGGGTACGATGAATCTGGTAAAGATTTAGTGTGTGCAGGAGCATCTACTATTGCCATTGGTACAGTAAATGCTATTTATGCATTATTACAAATTCAACCAGAAGTCGAACAAGCTGCTGAAGGTGGAGGCTATCTTAAGGTAGATTTACCATCAGATTTAGAGCCTGAAGTAGATGCAAAACTACAGTTAATTGTTCAAGTAATGACTGCCCAAGTGTATTCTATGGTGCAAAATTACGGACAATACATCCAAATCAACTACAACCAAGTAGGAGGTGGAACTCGATGAAATTATTATTAGCATTAGATCTTCAACTTTTCGCATCGAAAAAAGGGGTAGGTTCTACTAAAAACGGACGTGACTCTGAGTCTAAACGACTTGGTGCTAAACGTGCTGATGGCCAATTCGTAACTGGTGGTTCAATTCTTTACCGTCAACGCGGTACAAAAATTTACCCAGGTACAAACGTAGGTCGTGGTGGTGACGATACACTATTTGCTAAAGTTGACGGCGTTGTTAAATTCGAACGCTTAGGTCGCGATCGCAAACAAGTATCTGTATATCCAACTACACAAGAAGCTTAATCTTTTATAAGATAACATAAAGCGGAGGACTGCATTTATTGCAGTCCTTTTTTTGGCTAAATTTCAACAATGCCGATTCTGGTCTCAATTAAGCTGAGGCATAATTGATTAAAGAATTAAGGGAAAAATAGAGCAAAACTTGTTATACTAGTAAGGATAACTTTATTGGAGTGAATGGGATGAACAATCAATCACTAACCATTAGTGAAGTATTACGTTTTGCAAATCATGATTATGTGAATCAACTGCAACTGATTCGCATGAATTTAGATTTAGGTAGAATTGATGAATCAAAGAAACTTATTCAACATTATTCAGAACAATTACGCGTGTTTTCTATCCTCAATCGACTACAATTACCACAAACAATTGAGTGGCTACAAACAGCAGGATGGCGTTATCCATCACTAGCATGGAAGCTAAGCGGTGAGATAAAAAAGCCAGTGACCAACAATATTGATCGGGAAGTTGTAGATTATTTAAACAAAACAGTTATGCATGTTTATGATACATTAGATCCATTTACAGAGCAGATCCTAACGCTTGATGTACGTGTTGACGATCATACATTTGCCGTGACATTCACGCTAAATGGGTTATGGAGTGCTGATGCATTCACCGAAAAAGGTTTGAAACAATTCGACATTCAAACAATTGAGCAGACAACTACGCGCTGGCAATATGTCTTGAGTGCAAATAGGGAGTGAACTAAATGTTTGTCGATCACGTAAAGATTTTTGTTAAAGGTGGCGACGGTGGAGATGGTATGGTTGCCTTCCGTCGAGAAAAATATGTACCAAATGGTGGTCCAGCTGGTGGAGATGGTGGACATGGCGGTAACGTCGTATTTGAAGTAGAAGAAGGCTTACGAACGTTAATGGATTTCCGCTATAAACGTCATTTTAAAGCGCCTCGTGGTGAACATGGGATGAGTAAAGGCATGCATGGTAAAAATGCAGAGGATTTAATCGTTAAAGTTCCACCAGGCACAGTGGTTATGAATGAAGAAACAAATGCAGTTATTGCCGACTTAGTGGAGCATGGGCAAAGAGCCATTATTGCGAAAGCTGGCCGAGGTGGACGAGGAAATTCTCGTTTTGCCACTCCTGCCAACCCAGCGCCAGAACTTTCTGAAAAAGGTGAGCCAGGACAAGAATTAAATGTTATATTAGAGTTAAAAGTTTTAGCAGATGTAGGATTAGTTGGTTTCCCAAGTGTTGGTAAATCAACGCTTTTATCAGTGGTTTCTGCTGCTAAGCCAAAAATTGGTGCATATCATTTTACGACAATTGTACCGAACTTAGGCATGATTGAAACGGAAGATCACCGAAGCTTTGCGATGGCAGATTTACCTGGGCTTATTGAAGGGGCACATGAAGGGGTAGGATTAGGCCATCAATTTTTACGACATATTGAACGTACACGCGTTATTGTCCATGTTATTGATATGTCAGGAATGGAAGGTCGCGATCCATATGAAGATTATTTAACAATCAATGAAGAGCTAAAACAATATAATCTTCGTTTAACAGAGCGCCCACAAATAATTGTAGCCAATAAAATGGATATGCCAGATGCAGAAGAAAACTTAGCAGCATTCCGCCAAAAGGTAGGAGAAGATGTTCAAATTTTCCCAATTTCTGCTGTTTCACGTCAAGGGTTAAAAGAGCTGTTGTTTGCCATTGCGGATCTACTGGAAGTAACGCCTGAATTCCCACTATATGAAGATGTAGAGGAGCAATCAGACGCAACTGTCATGTACAAGCATGAGGCAAAAGGTGAAGATTTCGAAATCACTCGTGACGATGATGGTACATTTATTATTAATGGTTATGCCATTGAGCGTTTATTTAAAATGACGGACTTTAGCCGTGAAGATGGTATTCGTCGTTTTGCTCGTCAATTGCGTGCAATGGGTGTGGATGAGGCTCTGCGTCAACGTGGAGCACAAGATGGCGATACAGTACGCCTACAAGAGTTTGAATTTGAATTTGTCGATTAAGACATGAGTTTTAGGGGGAAGCGTATGAAGAATGTTGCGAATCAGCGATATTATTTAGTTCGTGAGGATGTTTTAACGGATGCAATGCAAAAAACTTTGGAAGCGAAACACTTACTATCAAGTGGTTCAGTATCTTCCATTTGGGATGCGGTAAAGCAGGTGGATTTATCGCGAAGTGCGTTTTACAAATATCGTGATGCGGTTTTTCCTTTTCATTCAATTGTGCAGGAACGCATTTTAACAGTCTTTTTACAGCTTCAAGATAGAAAAGGAACACTTGCTAAGCTTTTAGAAACTGTGACAATTACACATTGTAATGTATTGACAATTCATCAAACGATTCCGATTCAGGGACGTGCCAATGTTACTTTATCATTAGATGTAACAAGCATGACCTGTGATCTTGATGACCTCATTCAGCAATTAAAGCGCTTAGATTTTGTAGAATCAGCAGAAGTAATTAGTTCTGGAGCATTATAATAACAGTACAGTGTTCAATCCTTTAATTTTTGACAAAAATGAATTATCGTGTTTAATAAGACTGCTAGGTCAGAATGCGATAACAAGCTCAAATAAGGAGCTGTCCCAACAGTGAGAAATCTCGCGGGACTGCTCCTTATTGTGCCATAAAGGAGGTATTTGCAATGACAAAGCAACAATGGGAAAATAGAATCGCCTATTTAGGACCAGAAGCATCATTTACATATTTAGCAACAAAGGCTACTTTTCCAAATGAGTGGCTTGTACCGTGTGCGACGATTCCAGAATGTATAGAGGCTGTCGCGGAGGGAAAGGTGGATTTAGCCGTCGTTCCGCTAGAAAATGCCTTAGAGGGCTCTGTAACATTAACATTAGATTATTTATTCCATGAGGCAACACTCTATGTGACAGGTGAATTATTGCTAAAAATCCAGCAGCATTTAATGGTGAATAAAGCGCAAAAGGATCATTGGCAGTCTATCGCAGGTGTTTATTCCCACCCACATGCACTAGCTCAATGTCATAAATACTTATTTTATCGTTTCAGTCATGTGCCATTACATCAAACAACTTCCACAGCGGCAGCAGCGAAATATGTATCAGAAAATCCACAAGAATGTATAGCCGCAGTAGGCAATGCAGCAGCAGCCGAAAAATATGGTCTTGACATAGTTGAATCGAATATCCATGATTTCCATTTTAACCATACACGTTTCTTTGTACTGTCCAAGCAAAATAAACGATTGCCGCAAGAGCTATCTGAAGGGCAAGCTAAGACAACGTTTATGATTACATTGCCAACGGATCGTTCAGGGGCATTGCATCAGGTGCTTTCTGTTTTTGCATGGCGTCAACTGAATTTAAGTAAAATTGAATCACGTCCACTTAAAACGGGCTTAGGTGATTATTTCTTTATGATTGATGTATTAGCAGATGAAAAAGAACCGATGATGCGTGGCGCCATGGAAGAATTAGCTGCACTAGGCTGTAAGGTAAAATCTTTGGGTACTTACTTCACTTATGTTACATCAGACGAGGCAGAATAGCTGTAGGGAGGAATGGTAATGGCAGGCATCATTTTATTTGATGGTATCTGTAATTTTTGTGATAGCACTGTTCAATTTATTATCAAACACGATGAAGCTGGCTATTTTCAATTTGCGTCACTTCAAAGTGATATCGGCCAAGCATTGCTCAATCAGTACAATATACCAAAGAATATAGATAGTGTGATTCTGATTGAACAAGGGAACGTCTCGCTGGAATCTACCGCAGCATTAAACATATGCAGGAAATTGGATGGACTGTGGCCTTGCTTCTATGCCTTGATTCTTGTTCCCCCCATTATCCGTAATGCGCTGTATCGATTATTTGCTAAACAACGCTATCGTTTATTTGGTCAAAAAAGTGAATGCTTATTGCCCACACCTTCTCAACGGCAACGATTTCTTTCCTAGTAGCGCACGGGTTTATAATATCCGCAGAGAGTGGAAAAATACTTTCGCTCAGGATCAAAATACTCGCGAAGAGAAAAGAAATACCGTCGCTCAAGCGTCCAATCAGAAGCATAACATTTGCAATCAAAACAGAAAGCACCGTATGAAAAAGGATATCATACGGTGCTTTTGCTATTTATTGATCTGACACTAAGTAGCTCTTTTTTTGTAAGGCTTGTTCAATTAAAGTTAAAACTTCAACAGAGGGTGCAGAGATGACATGCAGATGAATGCCACCAGTAAGGGCGGATAAATAATTAGCCTGTGTGGCATTGACACGTTCGATAAACTGTTTCACCTCATGGCGATTTGATACCATAATGGAGGCAGTGAGTTCACCATATATTGGATGTTCTACAATAACATTTTTGACAGTACCACCACAATCGACAATGGTCATTAATTCATCCTCTGTTTGCTCTGAGGTATGCAAGCAAGGGAACGTACGTTCAACGGTTTGCTGTAATTGTTCCTGATGCATATAAAGATAGCCCTGGCTTGTGGCAATAATGGGCTCATTTCTTGCCTTTAATAGAGTCATATCATTGACGATAACTTGTCTAGAAACATTGGCGAACTTAGCCAAGTCTGTCCCAGTTATAGGTGCTTTACTGTTTTTTAATTGCGCTAAAAGTTGCAGTCGGCGTTCTTCGCCTAACATTTTTTTCATAAGAGTTCACCTCTGCTCATAATAAAGGAATCAGCATTCCTTATGTTTTAGTGTACCATGAAGCATTTCTAACTTGCTGAAATTTTTGTATCCAAATGAAACATTGAACATATGATACGTAGAGAGGAAGGGAGGAAAAAATTGCGTATTCATATTGTTCAAAAGGGAGACACCTTGTGGAAGATTGCGAAAGAGTACGGCATTTCGTTTGAAGATTTGAAGCGGCTCAATGTCCATCTTGCCAACCCAGATTATATTGTTCCAGGTATGGAAATTATATTGCCTGAAAAAATAAACAAAGAGCCGCATAGAGAATCACATAAAGAAATGCCGAAAAAGGAAACACAAGTGCATAAGGAGGCACCGAAGGAAAGTCCTAAAAAAGAGGTACAGCGACCGATGCCACCACCGCCGCCTATTGTACCGCCACCACCAGCTCCTATGCCAATGCCAGAACCACAAATGATTCCGATTCCAATACCGATGCCAATGCCTATGCAAATGCCACAACAACCGATGTGGGTACCGCAGCCTGTGGAAATGAATTGGCACCAACAATTGGTGATGCCACAAATGGAGCAAAATGTTACAACACCACCTGTACAAATACAGCCACCACCACCGCCAGCACCTACACCACCACCTGTAGCTCAACCGAAGCCAATGCCACAACCAGCGCCACAGCCACCGATGCATATCATGCCACAAATGCCTGCTGTCCCACATTGCTCAAGTTGTCATCAACCGATCTATCATCAAATGTGGTGGCCGATGATGCCAATGCAACCTCAGGTCGAGCATTATACGATGCCACAACAGCCAATGTCTTGTGACATGCCAGATCATAAAGTAGGTGGGATGGAAGACTTTTTAGAGTCTACATCACCATTCTTCCATACACAGGATCAGCAAATGAAGCCACAAATGGATATGAATATGGGTCAATCTTGTGGCTGTGGTACACAGCCAATGATGATGCCTGATATGAACATGGGTCAATCCTGTGGCTGTCATCAACAACCAATGATGATGCCTACATGGCAAATGGATCCTTGTCATTGTCCGCCACCACCATGTCCGACACATTGTCCACCGCCGTGCCCACCAGCAGGGGGACAATGGATGTCACCGCACTATTTCCCAGGCGGGATGACGCCTTATCGATGGTGAAAAAGCGTATATTGTAGAAGAGTTAAAGTCAAACATTTGGAAATATAAGTATGAATCGAATCATTATTTTGTCAAACGAGCGAAGCAAGTGGAAATTGCAGAGAAGGTGAGAGCAATTCATCGCCAGTTAGGACGCATGGAGCCTTCTCTAATCTTACCATTGGTCCAGAGTGATGATGAGCAGTTAATTGTGCAAGTATGGCAAGAAGGAAGCCATGGTGCTAACTTTGCATATAAAAAAGATCGTGAAGAATCTCTTAAATTATTAATAGCTTTACATGATACACATAAAAAAATAGCTTGGCAGCGAATGCCAGGCTTGCATACCTACTCGCAGCTTTTAAAATGGCAAATGCGTCATATGCGTTTTAAAAGTAGAAGAAATGAGTTTCGAGCTTTTTTAACAAAAGAAGAAATCGATCAAATTGTGCATTATAGTGATAAATCTTTACAACTGATTGCATTAGAGGATGCGCCTGAAAAAGAAATCACACTATTACATGGGGATGTGGTTCATCATAATTTTTTATGGTGCTCTGATGGCCAATTACGTTTAATTGATTTTGATTTAGCACATCTTGGCGAAGCAGATGATGAATATATTTTATGGTTGCATCGTGTATTACCTGCTGTTGATTATGATCTTGGGAAAATTTTTGCCGAATTACCTGAGCTGAAACGACTGGATAAAAGAAAGCTCCATCGTTTGAAATATCCGAATGAGCTATTACGAGAATGGCTTTTTGCAGTGGATTTACCACTAGAGCAACAGCTAGTATTTTTAGATTATTTAGTGCCATTCACAAAACGAGCCCTCACCTATTGGCCAAAACTGTGGTACGATATTGATAGATTTGTTAAAAAATGACCGTCATTTGGCGGTCATTTTTGTTTGGCAACAGCGCTTTTGCCACTACTTTTTGTCGAGCATTCGTTCGCTATATGCTATAATCGAAGACGATGATTGTGAGGGATTATAGATGTATGATTATTTAAAAGGACAAGTAACTCGTATTACACCTGAGTTTATAGTATTAGAACAACAAGGTATTGGCTGGCAACTTCATACGCCCAATCCGTTTGCATTCCGCACATCAGCCCTGGAGCAACAGATATATGTTCATTTGCATGTACGAGAGGATGCACAAGTTTTATATGGTTTCCCTAATCTAGATCAACGTGAGCTATTTCGAAAGCTAATATTAGTATCTGGCATAGGGCCAAAGGGGGCTCTAGCGATTTTAGCTACTGGGAATCCGCAACAGGTTATTAGTGCCATTGAGCGGGAGGACGAAGCGTTTTTAGTGAAGTTCCCTGGGGTTGGGAAAAAAACGGCACGTCAAATGATTCTTGATTTGAAGGGCAAGCTAGGCTCGTTATTAGATACATTGGAGCTTCCTAGTGCAGAACATGAGCTACCATTGTTTGGTGTGAATCCTTATAAGCATGAGCTAGAAGAAGCTATACTGGCGTTAATGGCACTTGGTTATTCTGAAAAAGAGCTCGAAAAAATTCGTCCACAGCTTGAGGACAACGACAAGCTGGAAACGACAGATGCCTTTATGAAACAAGCGTTGCAACTATTGCTAAAAATAAAATAAGGAAAGGAGGGAAGGTGCATGTCTGAACGTATGATGGCAAGTGAGGCAGGTAGCTATGATGAGCAGTTTGAATTATCTTTACGCCCTCAAAAATTAACGCAGTATATTGGGCAACATAAAGTGAAGGAAAACTTACAAATATTCATTGAAGCGGCAAAGCTTCGCCAAGAAAGTTTAGACCATGTGCTGTTATATGGACCTCCGGGACTTGGTAAAACGACATTAGCTGCTGTTATTGCGAATGAGATGAATGTCAATGTACGCATGACGAGTGGCCCTGCAATTGAGCGCCCAGGGGATTTAGCAGCTATTTTAAGTTCACTTGAGCCTGGGGACGTTTTATTTATAGATGAAATTCATCGACTCTCCCGTGCCATTGAAGAAGTGCTATATCCAGCAATGGAGGACTTCTGTTTAGATATTGTGGTGGGGAAAGGTCCAGAAGCACGTTCTGTACGCCTTGATTTACCTCCCTTTACCCTTGTAGGTGCTACAACAAGAGCTGGCGCCTTATCAGCCCCTTTAAGGGATCGCTTTGGTGTGTTACTACGCTTAGAATATTATGATGATCGTTCACTTGCTGAAA
Source organism: Lysinibacillus sp. FSL W7-1291 (assembly GCF_038593415.1). Lineage (NCBI taxonomy): Bacteria > Bacillati > Bacillota > Bacilli > Caryophanales > Bacillaceae > Lysinibacillus > Lysinibacillus sp. FSL W7-1291. The sequence continues at coordinate 3,143,261 of NZ_CP151994.1, read as the reverse complement.
TTGTGGTGCGAAGTGCTCATTTATTTGAGGTGAAAATTGAGCAAGTAGCGGCAATGGAAATGGCGAGACGCTCACGCGGAACACCTCGAATTGCGAATCGTCTATTAAAACGAGTACGAGATTATGCACAAGTGCTTGGAGATGGTATGATAACGGAGGGTCTTGCACAGCAAGCGCTAGAGCTGTTACAAGTTGATCCTAGAGGGCTTGATCATATCGACCATAAACTTGTAACGAACATGATTGAGCGCTTCCAAGGCGGTCCAGTGGGCTTAGATACGCTTGCGGCATCGATTGGTGAGGAACGGGTTACGATAGAGGATGTATATGAACCTTATTTGATGCAAATTGGCCTTATTCAACGTACACCACGGGGAAGAGTTGCCACACATTTAGCCTATGAACATTTTGGATATGAGTATCCACAACAAACATAAAGAAGGAAGTTTTTTCATGCGTGTAGAAGATTTTGATTTTGAATTACCGGAGGAGCTTATTGCTCAAACGCCATTAATTGATCGTACTGCGAGCCGCTTAATGGTTGTTACACCTGGCGCTACTAAAGTAGAGCACCACCATTTTGCTCACGTTTTAGATGAGCTACATGCTGGAGATTGTCTCGTATTAAATGATACAAGAGTCTTACCTGCTCGCTTAATGGGTGTGAAAGAGGAAACAGGTGCACATATAGAAGTATTGTTATTAAAGCAATTAGCTGGTACAGATGAGTGGGAAACACTTGTAAAACCAGCTAAGCGTGTAAAAGTAGGAACTGTTATCACATTTGGTGAAGGTTTATTAACAGCTACTTGTACAGGAGAGCTTGAACATGGCGGACGTACATTTGACTTTCATTATGATGGCATCTTTTATGAAATATTAGAGCAACTTGGTGAAATGCCGTTGCCTCCATATATTCGTGAAAAACTTGAGGACAAGGATCGTTACCAAACGGTTTATGCCAAAGAACGTGGCTCAGCTGCAGCACCAACAGCGGGACTGCATTTCACGGAGCAATTATTAGAGCAGGTAAAAGCGAAAGGTGTAGAAGTGGTCTTTATCACGCTACATGTGGGTCTCGGCACTTTCCGTCCTGTTAGTGTGGATTCGATTGAAAACCATGAAATGCACGCTGAATTCTATAGTGTGACCGAACAAGCGGCAGATACGATTAATCGTGTTAAGCAAAACGGCGGCAAGGTCATAGCTGTTGGGACAACCTCTACACGTACATTGGAGACAATTGGCTCTAAATATGAGGGGGAAGTGCGAGCAGAACAAGGTTGGACGTCTATTTTCATTTATCCAGGCTACAACTTTACGGTGGTGGATGGGTTAATTACAAACTTCCATTTACCGAAATCAACACTTGTCATGCTTGTTAGTACGCTAGCTACTCGAGAAACTATTTTAAGTGCCTATCAGCAAGCAGTGGAGGAAAAATATCGCTTCTTTAGTTTTGGAGATGCGATGTTTATACGTCCGAAAAAATAATAGTGGATACAATCGAAGTACTGTTTTTACTTCAGATAAGAGAGGATTTTTAGTTTATGACACAACCAGCAATTCGATATGAATTACTTCATACTTGTAAACAAACAGGAGCACGTCTTGGCATCGTCCATACACCACATGGCTCCTTTGAAACACCAGCATTCATGCCAGTGGGCACACAAGCAACTGTTAAAACGATGTCGCCAGAGGAATTAAAAGAAATGAATGCTGGGATCATTTTGTCCAATACGTACCATTTATGGCTTCGTCCAGGCAATGATATTGTCAAGGAAGCAGGCGGACTCCATAAATTTATGAACTGGGATCGTCCTATTTTAACGGATTCAGGTGGTTTCCAAGTGTTCTCCCTAAGTCAATTCCGTAAAATTGAGGAGGAAGGCGTTCATTTCCGTAATCACCTTAATGGAGATAAGCTATTTTTAAGCCCTGAAAAAGCAATGGAAATTCAAAATGATTTAGGGTCTGACATTATGATGGCGTTCGATGAATGTCCACCATTTCCTGCGACACATGATTATATGCTGCAATCAGTTGATCGTACAACACGTTGGGCAAAACGCTGTAAAGAAGCGCATAAGCGTCCAGAGGAGCAAGGTTTGTTTGGGATCATCCAAGGCGGAGAGTATGAGGATTTACGCCGTCGTTCAGCAGAAGCATTAGTGGAATTAGATTTCCCAGGCTACGCAATTGGTGGATTATCTGTTGGTGAACCGAAAGATGTGATGAACCGAGTGTTAGAATTTACGACGCCAATGATGCCTGAAAATAAACCACGTTATTTAATGGGGGTTGGCTCACCAGATTCTTTAATTGATGGAGCAATTCGTGGGATTGATATGTTTGACTGTGTGCTGCCAACACGTATTGCGCGTAATGGTACACTAATGACATCTGAAGGCCGTCTAGTGGTGAAAAATGCTAAGTATGCACGTGATTTTGGTCCAATTGATCCGAATTGTGATTGCTATACATGTAAAAACTATTCTCGTGCTTATGTTCGACACCTTATCCGTACGGAAGAAACGTTTGGTATTCGTTTAACGTCTTATCATAATCTACATTTCCTATTGAAGCTGATGGAACAAGTGCGTGAAGCCATTCGTCAAGACCGCCTTGGTGATTTCCGAGAAGAATTCTTTGAAAAATATGGCTTCAATGGGCCAAATGCTAAGAACTTTTAAGCCATTACGCCTTTCATTTTATGTTACTGAATCGAAATAAAAAAGGTAATGTCAACGGCATAATAAGCAATTTTGTAAGGCGAGGGGTTGATTTCCGTTCCACCAGCGTCCTTTCCAGGGGGCGTCAGATGAGCCGCTTCACTCACTGCGTTCGCTCCAGGGTCTCCTCTATGACGCTAAATCCCCTAGGAGTGACACTGGCTCCACTCCAATCAACCATTCTGCAAAAATGTCTTTTCCTTATCTTTCATACGAGCCGTATTTGTATGATTAGAGAAAGGATAGCCTCTTATTTTCAATGTGGAGAAGTGATGAGTGACAACACCCTTTATAAAGAGTAATGAATACCTTCACTTTATTTGAAGATCTTTGCTAAACAGAAACATTTTTATGGATTGGAGTGGAAGGCTACTTGACTCCGGTGGGATAGCTCGGCGCTCGCCCACAGGAAAGCAAGTAGCCTGCAACGGAAATCCTTTTTCACCTTTCATATAAATTCTATGGATGGTTTTGTTTTTCAACACTATGAAAGGACATTAGGCAGTGCCTAATGTCCTTATACTATGGCAATCGTTTTGTAAAAGCATTCAAATCTTTGTAAAAAGTGAATATTTCTAGCAAAATAATGTCAATCATAGAAAAAATATTAGTAATTGAGAAAATTTTTTGGCTTGTTCATCGCTTTTTATTGGTGGAATAGTCTATACTAAAAAAGTGAGATTTGGAAAGGGGGCAAGATATATTATGGATCAATTATTAGGATTAGCGCCAATATTATTAATGTTCGTTGCAATGTGGTTTATCTTAATCCGTCCAGCTAAAAAAAGACAGCAGGAAACACAAAATATGCAAAGTAGTTTGCAACGTGGAGATAAAGTCATTACAATCGGTGGTCTACATGGTGTCGTAGATGCGATTGAGGACACAGCAGTGACGTTAAAAATCGCTGACAATGTACGAGTGAAATTTGACCGTCAAGCAATTGGGCGAATTGTTAATGACAATCAGTAACAAAAGAGAAAAGGCTTACAATAGGGCATTAGCTATGTTGTAAGTCTTTTTTTACACATGAAGCGAACTCATGGCTAGTTAGCTGTTTTTATTTTATGGATCAATACTTCACCAGAATCTTTGCCGTTTACAGTTATTCTGCTTAACGTAAACAGAGAATCGCCCCTTTTCACATGTTTATTTTGAATAACAAAGGCCATCTTAAAACCAGCTTCTTTTGCTAATTTTATGGTGGATGGTGAATGAATGCCGTAAGGATAGCTAATAGCAATGGGCTCATAGCCAAGTTTTTCTTTTATTATTTTTCGTGAGCGAATAAAATCATTTCTAACTCTTTCTTCGTATGCATGATAACTTTCAAGTTGTCCGTCTACAAAACCTGGTCCATATACCGCACCATTTAGCCTACCGTTTTCTGAAGGTAATTTATAATGCAAATCCCATGTGTGACTCTGAACTGTCATATAATCCTTCATTTCCTTTAACTGCTCCCAGCTCATCTTTGGAATTTCTTTTGGCTGTTGAATTTTTTCATCATTTTCTAGGATTCGGCTTGCAATCACAAAGATTTCTGCATGCATATCGTATTTTTTTAAAACAGGGTATGCTTTTTCATAATTGCTTAAATACCCATCATCAAACGTAATTAATATAGGCTTTGGAGGTAATGGCGTTTGCCCATTTAAGTAATCATATAATTGCTGAACAGAAATGGTATGATATCCTGCACCTTTCAGCGCCCTCATTTGATTTTCAAAATTTTCGGGTGAAATAACTGTAGTATTATTTATATGTTCCTCTAAATGATGATACATAAGAACCGGTATTTCCGGCTCTTGGTATCCGTAAATAGGGGAGGGGCTTATTAGCAACAGCAGCATATAAACAACAACGAAAACAATTATTTTCCTTGTCATGTTCTCACCTTGTTTGTTTTTATAGTCGTTAAGCATTTTGTTCTTTGTTATTGTGTACGAACAAGTGGAGACTATTCCTTGAAAATTGTATAAAAAACAATAAGTAAGGTCACTTTGATAGTATGGGGGTGTTTCTATGGAAGAATATTACCATATTATTTTTCGAACTTGTTTTTTATATGTGTTTATTATCATTGTTTTCCGTTTAATGGGTAAACGAGAAGTAGGAGAATTATCAGTCATAGATTTGGTTGTATTTGTATTGATTGCAGAAGTTGCTGCTTTTGCGCTAGATGACTTTAAAAATCCTCTCTTTAATGCCATACTACCTATCATTATTTTGCTCTTTATTCAAATTTTAAGTGCTTACTTATCGTTAAAGTTCAAAAAAATACGAGATTTAGTGGATGGTGACCCAGCTTTATTAGTAAAAGATGGTGTTATTTTAGAGAGTGAGATGCGAAAACACCGCTATAATTTAGATGATTTATGTCAGCAATTACGAGAAAATGGCGTTGCATCAGTGACAGATGTGGCATTTGCCTATTTAGAGCCATCAGGCAATCTTTCCATCTATAAAAAAGATGAAAAAGCTTTCGTGTATCCACTTATTATCGATGGCGATATTCAAGAAAGACATTTATTGACCATGCATAAAGATGTGGATTGGTTAATGGGTGAGCTAGCTAAAAACAATATAACAAACAGTGAAACGGTATTTTTTTGTATTTGGGAAGACCATAAGCTCCACATCCAATTAAAAGAATCTTAAACCTTCTTCGCTAATTTTTTGATGTAGCGGAAATCAGTGATTCGTAACTGATTGGTAAATAATAAAAAAGTAAACAGTAAAAATAATGTAACACCACTGCTCAAAATAAATGGTAGTGATAAGATTGGAATAAGAAAATACTGTGCGACACAAACGGCAATAAAGCAACTATAAGGTACGACAAACATTCTGAAGCCAGCACGTAGGTTTTTTCTTTGTCTAACAGTTGCGATATGCAGGAAGGACGTCAGTAAAACACCAAAACCAATAGCTACGACGGCTCCTTTTTCCTGAATGCCAGGTTGAGAGGCTAGTACAAACATCACAAATAATTTACCGAGTCCACCATAGATGGAGTTCATCATAGCAGCTTTAGCTTCACCAATCGCTTGTAAGATAGAATGGAGTGGGCTTTGAATATAATAAAAATAAAAAATTGGTGCTAAAATTTTAACGTACCCTCGATTTTCTTCTAGATGGAAGAGCTTCATAGCTAATTCATCACCATGTACAAAGAAATACGTAGCAGCAAAGCAGCCTACTAAGGAAGATAATCTTAGGGAGACCGAAATTCGCTCTTGTAACAGCGGGATGTGCTGTCGAGCGACGGCATCACTCACAGCTGGAATTAGTACAATGGATAAGGCTGTTGATACAAAAGCTGGAAACAATAGTAAGGGTACTAAAACACCAGAGATGACACCATATAAAATAGTAGCAGCAGAAGCGGTTAAACCTGCAACTGTCAAAGCTTTTAAAAAGATAATCGGTTCTAAAAACCAAGTGAAAGAACCAAACAGCTTACTGCCCGCAGAGGGAAGGGCAATACGTAGCATGGGTGATGCAGGGTAGCCTTCGATTTTAGTTTTACGCGTCAATAGTCTCTTTTTCGAAACGATATAATGTAGCCATAAATAGAGGAATGCTACAACCTCAGCAAGAAGTGTAATACCCATTGCAGCAGCAGCAGTAACAGCCGCATTATTGTAATTAGCCACATAAGGCAGCATTAACGTAATGAAGCTAATTCGGACAATTTGCTCAATCATTTGAGCCCAAGCAGTTGGGGTAATTTTAGCTACACCCTGTAAATAAGCACGTAATAACCCAGATCCAACGGACACAGGTACAGCAAAGAGTGCAATCCATAGCGTAAATGTTGTCTGTTCATTATGTAAGAGCGTCGTCGAAATATATGGTATTGTGAGTGCAACGAGTGGCATAAAAATGATCATACCTATGAATGACCAAAGAATGGCCGTACGCATGACACCAAAGATGTTTTCGCGCTTATTTTTTGCTAGTAATTCTGCCACGATTTTAGCTACAGCGATAGGTAGTCCAAGTTGAATGAGTGAGATAAAGAAAATAAATGCTGGATAGACGGTCATATAAATGCCGACAGCCTCTTCACCAGCAATACGCATAAATTGCATTCTATAAAAGAAGCCAAAAAGTTTAGATAAAAAAATCACGAACATTAAAAATAATGTACCTCTTACAAAAGAACTCATGCCATCCGTCCCTTCTCAAGCCGCAAAAATTCATTTACACTATTTGTATGCAAACATGTCTTACGTTACGACTTTGATTGGAGATGATTCAAAATGAGTATGCAATATGAGCAACTATTTGAAAAAATCCGTCCGGCAATTGATAGTAAGATGGCAGAGTTCAAACATTATCAATATGATGCCATTACGGCGGAAGAACTTTGGCGCTACTGTATTGAAAAAAAATGGCGTAAAAAGAAAATCGAACAGCTACGTTTACATGAGGTGATTGCGACCATTTTTGCGGTATCACCATCTGATATTGTCTCATTTAATCAAGTAGAGTTTTTACAAAGTAATAATTGGTTTGAAGAAGTAGGTATGGAAGAATTACAATTACTGCTTGGTCCAGTTAGAACGTAATCAAGGATGTGTCAAATTTTACAATATTTCAAAGAATCCTAAATGTGTTGAATTGACACCAAGCGCAACCTGTTTCATAATAAGTGTGTTGCGCTTTTTTTATTTTGAATAAGTTTTTACTTACATAAGTCTTGAATGCTCTTTTACTTGCATTTGGAAGGCTAGTACCTAATAATACAAAGATAAACTTGCGCGTTATGAACGATTGAATAAGTAGAGCAACCTTTTTGAGGCACAGGTAACACGATTCTAAAGGAAAAGGAGGATTAAACGTTTCAAAAGGTATTGCTAGTTACTTGTTTGGCGTGTAAGGACAGCCCTTACACCAATTCGAGGAGGATTTATTGATGAAACTAAAAAGTCGTATAGTTGCATTCCTATTAATTCTAGTGCTTTTCGCAGCAGGAATTAGTACGACTGTAAACGGCGTCTTAAAGGACATCAAGCTTGGTCTTGACTTACAGGGCGGGTTTGAAGTACTTTACGAGGTAAATGAATTAAAAGATGGTCAAAAAATTACACCTGAAATCGTCACTGCTACGGCAACAGCTCTTGGCAACCGTGTAAATGCTATTGGGGTAAGTGAACCTAGCATTCAAGTTGAGGGAGAAAACCGAATCCGTGTGCAATTAGCAGGTGTTGAAGATCAAGAATCTGCACGTAAGTTATTGTCTACTTCTGCGAATTTAACATTCCGTGATGTTGATGATAATTTATTATTAGATGGAGATGATCTAAAAGAAAATGGAGCAAGTGCTTCCTTTGACCAACAAAATCGCCCAATTGTTTCGCTAAAATTAAAAGATGCGAAAAAATTTGCTGATGTAACAAGTAAGATTGCTGCGAAACCCGCAGGACAAAATTTATTGGTTGTATGGTTAGACTTCGAAGAGGGTGTTGATTCTTATAAAGCGGAATCACAGAAAGCGAAGCCTCGCTATGCATCTGCAGCAACAGTTTCTCAAACATTAAATACAACAGATGTAATGATAAGTGGTAATTTCTCTGTTGAAGAAACAAAAAATCTATCAGGTATTTTAAATGCAGGGGCATTACCTGTTAAACTTGATGAAATTTATTCAACTTCTGTGGGTGCTCAATTTGGTGATGAAGCACTGAAAAGCACTATTTTCGCTGGTATTGTTGGCGTAGTAATCATTTTCTTATTTATGCTATTCTACTATCGTTTACCAGGCTTTATTTCGATCATCACACTTGGTGTATTTACATTCCTAGTACTGGTTGTATTTGATTGGATTAATGCAGTCTTAACGCTTCCTGGTATAGCAGCCATTGTGCTTGGTATAGGAATGGCAGTAGATGCCAATATTTTAGCAGCAGAACGTATTCGAGAAGAATTACGTGTCGGCTACTCGGCGAAGCAAGCCTTCCTACTAGGCTCTAAACAATCTTTATCAGCCATTGTTGATGCACAGCTAACTACATTATTAGCAGCAGGTGTACTATTCTACTTTGGGACAAGCTCTGTTAAAGGATTCGCTACAACATTAATCATTAGTATTTTATTGAGCTTCTTAACAGCAGTGTGGGGCTCACGTGTACTATTAGGTTTACTTGTGAACAGTGGCTATTTCAATAATCCAGCCTGGTATGGTATTGCGAAATCAAAACAACATAGTCTGGATGAAAATATTGGTGCATTAGATTTATCAACAAAATTTGATCGCTTTGACTTTGTACACAATCGTAAGAAATTCTATACATTCTCATTAGCTATTTTAGTGGCTGGTTTAGTTGTTCTTGGTATTTTCCGTCTAAACCTTGGTATTGATTTCTCAAGTGGTACACGTATTCAAATTGAAGCAAATCAAACATTAACAAAAGAAGCAGTGGAAAAATATGTTGATAGCATCGGCTTCCCTTCGGAAGATGTAGTTCTTTCAGGAGAAAAGAGTACCTCAGCGGTTGTACGTTATAAAACCGATTTATCTCAAGCAGAGATTTTGAAATTCCAAAAAGAAACAACTGAGGAATATGGTCATAAACCTACTGTAAGTACAGTATCTCCTACTGTTGGTAAGGAACTTGTGAAAAATGCCATTAAGGCATTATCTCTTGCAGCACTAGGTATTATCATTTATGTGGCTATTCGCTTTGAATGGCGCATGGGGGTCGGGGCAATTGTTTCGCTTCTGCATGATGTATTCTTAATTGTTGCTGTGTTTAGTTTCATGCGTTTAGAGGTAGATATTACGTTTATTGCGGCTGTTTTAACAATTGTTGGTTATTCCATTAATGATACAATCGTTACCTTTGACCGTATGCGTGAAAACTTAGATCGATATGATACCATTAATGACCGTGAAATATTGGCAAATATTGTGAATAAATCGCTACGCCAAACAATGGGACGTTCTGTTAATACAGTGTTAACTGTTATTATCGTTGTTGTATCCCTATTAATTTTTGGTGCACCATCTATTCAAAACTTCTCTATCGCTTTATTGATTGGTTTAATTACAGGTATGTATTCTTCTATCTGTATCGCCGCTCAAATCTGGTATTCATTAAAAATTCGTGAAATGAAAAAATCAGATGGAAAGCTACTCAAGAAAGAGAAAAAACAATGGGGAACTGACGAACCTACAGTATAATTTAGTAAGCAGGGAATAGAAAACGATTCGTTTTCTATTCCCTGCTTTTTTGTAGGCGAGATTGCCGAGTGTATTTATAATTTAAATTGCTGAAGGACTTCTTGGAGCTGTTGCGCATTCTGACTTAATTCCTCAGCAACCGCATTCACTTGCTGCATTGTCGCCACTTGTTCGTCAACAGACTCTGCAATCAGTTGAGAATTGCTAGCTGATTGATTTGAAACATTGGCTGTTTCGGTGACAGAGGCGGCAACCTGCTCGGCACTTGCTGAAATTTCTTCGGATGTGGCAGATATTTCTTCAATTTGCTCTGTAAAGGCTGTGACCGCTGAGGTAATAGAGTAGAAAGCATCTCCTGCCTCGTGAATTTTGGACACGCCGTCCTGTACAGAAGCTAAGCCATGGTCCACTGCATTAGCCACATTGCGCGTATCTGTTAGGATTTCCTTCGTAATGGCAACAATTTGATTAGCAGATTGATTGGATTCCTCTGCTAGTTTACGCACTTCATCAGCTACAACGGCAAAGCCTTTACCATGTTCTCCAGCTCTTGCTGCTTCAATGGCCGCATTGAGTGCAAGTAAATTTGTTTGTTCTGAAATGGCTGTAATGACGGTTGTAATTTGTCCGATTTCTTCCGATTGCTTACTTAGCTTTTGGGTCAATGTGGCAATTTCAGAGGTAGCCACAGAAATGATATTCATTTGTTCTTTCGCTGTTGAAATCGTTGCTCCGCCTGTATGGGCTAGTTGGCGCATACTCTCTGTATTGTGGTGAAGACTATGTGTCGCCTCAGCAATGCGTTGAACACCTGCTGCTGTTTCATCCATTGCCACAGCACTTTGCTGCGAGGTACGAGCGGAAGAAGTGAGAGATGTTGCGTTTTCTTGAATTCTTTGTGCAATATCATCGGATGTTGCCGTTACTTCCTCTGTGCTCGCAGTAAGCTCTTCAGAGACAGCTGATAAATGGGATGCACTATCTTGGATGTTCGTCATCAGACCAGCTAGACTTTGTTTTAATGTATTGACTGCACCCGCAAGTATGCCAATTTCATCTTTTGTCTGATGGTCAAGCTCAGCGATTGTTAAATCTCCTTGTGCTAATGTGTCTGCTGCTTCAGTGACCTTCCGTAATGGCTGAACAATGGAGTTTTTAACAAAATACATAAAATATATACCAATAATAATACTAGCAATTAGTAGACTAATGGAAATAATAAGAGCACGTGAAACGGTATGGTTCACTTCTTGATCGACCTTTTGAAGCTGCTCATCATGATAAGCTAATAAATCAGTTGTTAGCTTGAAAATTTCCTTATTGTATTTTGTGACATCGTTATTTATGTAAGTGAGAGCTAAATCCGTATTGCCACTATTAAACGCTTGCAAGGCTTTCGCTGAAGAGGCTAGTAACTCGTTTTGTAATGCAGTGACTTGTTGCATAATATCTTTTGTATAATCAGAGCGAACAAGACCAGAAAGTTCTTGAACTGTTTCAGGTAAAAGTTTGTGATAACGCTCTAAATTGTCCCGAGCTGCTTCATCCTTATTATTTAAAACATAGGAGCGTAAAAATAAACCTTGAGACGCAAGTTGTTGCTGTATATTCTCCGTTAATTGAATTTGAACAATACGATGCTTCAATACTTCCTCTAAATCATTTTGTGTTGTTTTGAATTGAAGAAATGATAAGATGCTTGAAATGAATAGTAAACAGGTTAAAGAAATGAAGCCTAAATTTAATTTTTTGCGAACGGACATATACGTTCCTACTTTCTATATATTATATGGAAAAAATTATTGTTCTGAAATTACTATAACTTGATATATTTACATGGTCAATACTCAGAAAATATTCAATAGTAAGGAATCCTTTTCCCTTTTAAGGCCTTTTTGAAGGATAATATACCTACATAAAAAGTTCTTACGAAAACATAAATTTCAATCTTTTTCTTCAGAATTAATTGACAATTAAATTGGTTTGGCATAGAATTAAGGCTAACTTTTTGTTCGGTCAAGGTAGAAGGCTTCGGGAGCGAGGTCAGCCTAAGAACAGATGAGCTGAGTTTAGATGAGAATAGCTGAGAAATTGTTGAATAAGAGTAGTAGCATAGGTATGTAATTTAGAGAGTCAGTGGGTGGTGTGAACTGATTTACAGCTTATGTGAATGGACTTATGAGAGTCGCTTTTAAAAGCGAACGTGATTCCCCACGTTATAGGGGTGCTTTGAATGTATGGCTAAAATGAAGCTGGTCATCATAGAAAGCACAAAAGTGAGAGCATATGCTCTAATATGAGGTGGCAACGCGGTCATGATCGTCCTCTGCAATTAGGAATAATCCTTTTTGCAGAGGGCTTTTTTTATTTTGCTTCAGCATTCGTCTAGACATTAGCAAAAGGAATTTTTGAAAAGGAGCTTATAAGCTATGCAAACAACGAGTTCAAGAACAAAAATGAAAACTATCAATGGCGATTCTTTAACACCTATTTTAATTTTCAGACGTTTACAGGGGAAATATAAATTTTTGCTGGAGAGCTCTGCACAGCATGAGGGAGCAGGCAGATTTTCATTTATTGGTGCGAATCCACGAAAAACCTATAAAGGTGTGGGACAAGAAATTCAGGAGATATCCTATAAAACGGGAAAAACATATGTGCATAAAGGGGAGCTCTTTGTCCTCCTTAAACGACTTATGCCACGTATCTCTAATACGACACAATTTCCGTTTTCAGGAGGTGCTGTCGGATATATAGGTCATGGCGGAACGACAATGTTCGCTGACGAGAAAATAGGGCTTCCTGATGCGCACTTCCATGTGTATGAAACGATCATTGTGTTCGATCATTTAACAGATGAAGTGACACTGATTCATACAAATATTGATGCGGAAAAACAGCAACCTGATTTGGAAGTGCTGGCCCAACAATTATTAAATGGTGATGCTTATGACGAAGCAACTTATCATTATCACGCAATAGAAAAGGCAACGGATGAATCCTTTGCAGCAGAGTTACAGGCGATGCAAACCAAGTTAAATGATGACATAACAAGGGTAGTACTGCCTAAGCGTTATGTAGCAAATTTTCAAGGTGATGCGTTTTCCTTATACAGACAGCTACGCAAAAAAAAACCTGCACCCTATATGTATTATGTAGAGTTTGAGGATCACGTTATATTAGGCACTTCTCCTGACAGCCTTATACGAGTGAAGGGGGAGCGAGTGATAGCCACACCAACGGAGGGCACCTATCCACGTGGGGAGACTAAAAGTGAAGACCTAAAAAATGAGCGCACATTATATGAACAAACGGACATTCGAAATTCACATGCAATACTCGTTAGTGCCATTCAGCAAAAATTACAGTCTGTTTGTTTTCGAGACTCTGTTCAGGTCATTGAGGCCATGCGTATTGAAAGGTCAAAACAGGCATTGCACTTGACGTCGAGAGTAGAAGGTCGGCTTTTACCTATGTTGCACGCTCTGGATGTACTGGCAGTAACAATCCCACCATTTTCAGTTACAGGGATTTCTCAGAAGCAGGTGACACGTTACTTAGAGAATGGGTCACACATGGCAGGTATTTTTGGTGATGCTCTTGGTTTTATTGGATTCAATGGCCATTTGGATTTTGCTTTAACAGCGCAATCCATTGTAGTTGAACATGAAACGATGTATATGCAATCTACAATAACAATGACTAAATATACGAATATCCCTAACGTGTTACAGCAAGTGCAAGAGGAAGAAAGAGATTTTTTACAGTTATTGGTTAACGATGGAGGGCGAAACTGATGGAACAATTACAACGGAAAGTAGTGCAAGGTGAACATCTGATGTATGAGGAAATGCTAAAGGTCGCGCAATGGTTATTTCAGGATGAGACACCTAAAGAGGAAATCGCCAGTTTTTTAACGGCTTTAGCTGTGAAAGGGGAAACAGCACACGAGGTAGCAGCATTAGCAACCATTATGCGTTCTTTTGCACGTGATGTAGCTGTAAAAGAAGACGACTATATGGATAATTGTGGTACGGGTGGAGATGGTCTTCATACCTTCAACATTAGTACAGCCTCTGCTTTTGTACTAGCTGGAGCAGGTGTCAAAATGGCAAAGCATGGGAATCGTAAAATATCTTCATCCTCGGGTAGCTCAGATGTGTTGGAGGCATTAGGTATTCATACAGCTATTTCCATACCTCAAACGATTGAATTGCTAGAGAAAGAAGGAATTGCTTTTATCTATGCACCGAATGTTCATCCAAAATTAAAGCGAATTGGCGAAGTTCGTCGTTCATTAGGAAAACCAACGATTTTTAATCTAGTCGGTCCTTTAACCAATCCAGTACCATTATTTACGCAATTCACAGGTATTAATCGTCCTGATTTTGTCATGGAATATGCCTCAGTCCTACAGATGCTGGGGCGGGAGCGAGCCATTGTTGTTTCAGGTCCTAAGGGGCTTGATGAGGCTTCCTTAGCAGGACAAAATACATTGGTCCTAGTAGATAGAGGAGATTTAATTCCCTTCTCCTTGTCGGCTGAAGATGTTGGTCTTCAAGCAGCACCTTTAGAAGCTATCCGTGGTGGCAATGCAGATGACAATGCGGTCATTATGAAAAAAATATTGGCTGGAGAGCACAGTGCGTACTTAGATACGGTGTTATTAAATACGGGTATTGGCTTATTCGGTTATGGTCAAGCAGAAACCATTAAAGAAGGTGTCGCGATGGCGAAGGAAAGTATTTTTAGTGGGAGAGCATTGAAAAAATTGGAAGCAGTTATTACTTACAGTGAACAAATGAAAGAAGTGGAGGTAGGGCAATGAATATACTCTATAAAATTCTGCAGCAAAAGAAAATTGAGATAGGTGCTTTATTAGAGCAGCCAGATCCTTTAGCAAATTTTACAGAAAAGTCACGACCCTCATTAGTCGAAACATTACGTCAAGCTACAACATTACAGGTCATTGCTGAAATGAAACGTGCTTCGCCCTCCAGGGGGGTCATCGCTGGTGCGGCAGATCCAGTTGCTCAAGCACAGGTCTATGCACAGGCAGGAGCAGCAGCTATTTCTGTTTTAACAGATAAGGCGTTTTTTAAAGGCTCCTTTGAAGATTTAGCGGCAGTTGCTCATGTTGTTGACACGCCTCTTCTTTGTAAGGATTTTATGATAGATCGGGTGCAGATTCGATTTGCGAAGGCAGCAGGTGCCTCTATTATTTTATTAATTGTGGCGGCCTTAACGGATGACGCTTTACGCGACTTATATAGTTATGCAACGGGCTTAGGCCTAGAAGTTTTAGTGGAAGTACACGATACAGAGGAGCTTGAACGTGCTCTTGCAGTAGATGCAAAGTTGATTGGTGTCAATAATCGGGATTTACGTACCTTTGAGGTTAGTCTACAACGGACAAAAGAAATTGCCGAAGTTTTCCCATTCAGTGAGCAACGTATATTAATTAGTGAAAGTGGTATTTGGTCACAGGAAGATGCCAATCAAGTTGCCACAATGGGAGCTAGTGGCGTTCTTGTAGGGGAGGCATTGATGCGCAGTGAAGACGCGGGGCAAGCACTACAATGTTTACAGGTACTAAAGGAGGCAGCTTCTATATGACAAAAGTCAAAATTTGTGGATTACAAGAACAAGAACATGTCAAAACAGCTATTCATGCTGGCGCAGATGCCATTGGTTTTGTTTTTGCACCAAGTAAACGTCGTGTAACTGTTGAGCAAGCCCAACAGTTAGCGAAGGAGGTGCCACGAGGTGTTTTGAAAATAGGTGTCTTTGTCAATCCCACACCAGCTGAATTAAAGGAAGCGGTAGAGCGCGTGCCTTTAGACTATGTGCAATATCATGGAGAGGAAACGCCAGCATTTATTCAGGAGCAAGGCTACCCAGCCATTAAGGCATTGTCGATACGAGGAAGAGAGGATGTTCAAGCAGCTGTTCATTATCAGGTGGATTATTATTTATTTGATGCGCCTGGAACAGATTTTAAAGGTGGTAGCGGTCATACTTTTGATTGGACGTTACTTGAGGAAGTAGGTATTCCAAGAGAGAAATTATTATTAGCGGGTGGTCTCAATGTGGACAATATTGAAGCGGCCATTTCAAGTGTTGCTCCTGTAATGGTGGATGTATCAAGTGGCGTGGAAACAGACGGAGTCAAAGATTCTATAAAAATACAGGCATTTTTGCAGGCAGTAAAGAGGGGGAGCGAATAATGGGAAATTCAATCGCATTTAATGTACCGACTAAGGAAGGTCGTTACGGACAATTTGGTGGACGTTATGTGCCAGAAACATTAATGACAGCTTTACTAGAATTAGAAACAGCTTATGAAGAAGCGATGAAGGATTCAATGTTTACAGAGGAGCTATCCTATTATTTACAGGAGTATGTAGGGCGAGAAACCCCACTCTATTACGCAGAAAATTTAACGAGCGCACTTGGAGGAGCTAAGATTTATTTAAAGCGTGAAGATTTAAATCATACAGGTGCACATAAAATTAACAATGCGATTGGGCAGGCGCTTCTTGCCAAACGCATGGGCAAAAAGAAAATTGTTGCTGAAACAGGTGCAGGACAGCATGGTGTGGCAACGGCTACTGCTTGTGCCTTATTAAATCTAGAATGTGTTGTTTTTATGGGTGCGGAAGATATGAAACGTCAGCAGTTAAATGTTTTTCGCATGGAGTTGCTTGGCACAAAGGTTCAATCGGTGGAAAGTGGTTCTAAAACTTTAAAGGATGCTGTGAATGCAGCGCTACGTTATTGGGTGACAAATGTTGAGGATACGCATTATATTTTAGGCTCTGCCCTAGGACCTCACCCATTTCCTAAAATCGTTCGAGACTTTCAGCGTGTCATTGGGGTAGAAACGAGAAAGCAAATTTTGCAAAAGGAAGGTCGTTTACCTGATGCTGTTGTGGCTTGTATTGGTGGCGGCAGTAATGCAATTGGTATGTTTCATCCGTTCGTAGATGATGCATCAGTCGCTTTATATGGTGTAGAGGCGGCAGGGAGTGGTCTTGAAACAGGGAAACACGCTGCGGCAATTGCAGGTGGACAATTAGGTGTATTGCATGGTGCCTACATGTATTTATTACAGGATGAAAATGGCTTTGTCCAAGAAGCACATTCGATTTCCGCGGGGTTAGATTATCCGGGAAAAGGGCCAGAACATTGTTATTTACATGATATCGGTCGAGCGCAGTTTGACGCCATCACAGATGCTGAGGCACTAGAAGGCTTACAATTGTTAAGTCGAACAGAGGGGATACTTCCTGCGCTTGAAAGTTCCCATGCTATTGCTTACACAGCAAAACTTGCTAAAACCATGCCGAAAGACCAGATCATTGTAGTGTGCTTGTCTGGTCGCGGAGATAAGGATGTACACACGGTTAGGGCGGTACTAGGAGGAGATGGCAAATGACGACGTTACAACAAGCAATTGAACAAGCAAAGGTAGCAGGAAACAAAGCCTTTATTCCGTATATCATGGCAGGTGATGGAGGGCTAGAAACGATCAAGCCAACCATCCTAACACTACAGCAGCTAGGTGTGACAGCTATTGAAGTAGGTATCCCCTTTACAGACCCTGTTGCAGATGGGCCAACAATTGAGCGGGCAGGAGAACGTGCACTCGCAGCTGGCGTAACATTAACGAAGGTATTGCAAACGCTCACTTCATTTAGAGATGAAATCACGGTACCTCTAGTTGTCATGACTTATTTCAATCCAGTGTTAGCGTATGGCTTAGAGGCTTTTGCAAAAGCCTGTGTAGCTGGGGGCGTTAAGGGAATAATCGTACCAGATGTTCCATTAGAAGAAAGTGCTCTATTACGGGAGGCATTAAACCCATATACCATTGATGTTGTTCAACTTGTCTCTTTAACAAGTCCTCCTGAGCGTATTGCTCATATTGCAGCAGCTAGTCAGGGCTTCGTTTATGCTGTGACTGTGAATGGAATTACAGGGGCAAGGTCCCGTTTTGCTGCAAACTTAGAGCAGCATTTTGCAAGTCTACGTCAAGCAAGTTCAATCCCTGTGCTTGCAGGCTTTGGTATTTCAACACCTGAGCAAGTGAAAAGGATGGGGTCATTGGGAGATGGAGTTATTGTTGGTAGTGCTATTGTAACAGCATTGCATGAAGAAGATATGACCACCGTAGCAGCATTAGTGGCCGCTTCAAAAGGTGTATTCGAGAAGTCTACTCTATAGAGTAGGCTTTTTTGCTGCTAGATGGATAGTAAGTTTAAACTGATGGATTAATCAGTAAAAGGGGCGGATAGAAATTTTCACATTGATGGATAAAACTATCAATCTAACGGATAGTGCGTATCCAATAGAATTTCGGTATAATAGCTTTCGTAAGGAAGTGAGAAGATGATTCTATCGAAAAAAAGATGGCAGGTGGAGCGTCCAGATGCCACACTTGTACAAGCATTACAAAATGACTTACAACTTTCCGCGATTGCTGCAAAAATTTTAGCAGCACGAGGCTGTGAAACTACGGCTGAAGCAGAAAGCTTATTAAATATGACTGAAGCAAATGTCCATGACCCATTTCTTATGTACGGTATGGCTGAAGCAGTAGCACGAATTGAGCAAGCATTAGAAAATGGGCAGAAGATTTTAGTCTATGGCGATTATGATGCCGATGGTGTCACAAGCACGACTGTTATGCTAAATGTTTTACTAGATCTTGGAGCGGATGTATCCTTTAAAATCCCCAATCGTTTTATCCATGGTTATGGTCCACATGAGGCATTATTTCGTGAAGCATATGAAGAGGGTGTACAGTTAATCATAACAGTAGATAACGGGATATCTGGTATCGAACCTGTTCGAGTGGCTAAAGAGCTTGGCATGGATGTCATTGTGACAGATCACCATGAGCCAGGTGAGGAACTACCGCCAGCAGATATTATTCTTCATCCTCGATTACCAGAAGGTCATTATCCGTTTGGAGAGCTAGCTGGAGTAGGTGTAGCCTTTAAGTTAGCACATGCTTTATATGGTGAACTACCAATTCATTTAATGGAATTGGTGGCGATTGGAACTGTAGCTGATTTAGTTCCTTTAGTGGATGAAAATCGCTATCTCGTGAAGCGAGGTATACAGGAAATGCGTCGTTCCCTTAGTCCATGGGTACAAGCAATGTGTGATATAGCCAGTACAGAGCAGGCAAAAATTACGGAAGAGACAATTGGCTTTTATTTTGGTCCTCGATTAAATGCTGTTGGTCGACTCGGAGAAGCAGCTCCAGGAGTCGAGTTATTAATGGCAGATGATAGTGCTAAAGCAAGCGCATTGGCAAAGCAGCTTAATGCCTGCAATACAGAGCGCAAAGATATTGTGAAAAGCATTACAGATGAGGCCATTGCACTTATTGAATCGGATGAAAAAATCGGCAATTCCTTAGTTCTTGTTGTGGCGGGGGAAGGCTGGAATGCAGGCGTTGTTGGAATAGTTGCCTCACGACTTGTTGAGCAGTACTATCGTCCAACCATTGTCCTTTCACTTGATCCTGAAAAGGGCACAGCAAAGGGTTCCGCTCGAAGCATTGAAGGCTTCCATCTATATAATGAACTAGCTAAAAACCGAGATATTTTACCGCATTTTGGTGGACATCCTATGGCCGCAGGCATGACCTTATCGTTAGAGCATGTGGATGAACTACGTACACGCTTGGATGCACAGGCAAGAGAATGTTTAACAGAGGAGCAATTAACACCAATCGTCCATATTGATATTCCGTTAAGCATCGATGAAGTTTCAGCAGATGCTATTGAAGAAATTTCAGCACTAGGACCATTTGGAACAGATTTTCCAAAGCCTGTTTACGTACTTGAGGATGTTGAAATCTCATCTATGCGTAAAATTGGAGCAGCTGAGAATCATATTAAAATGGAATTAACAAATGGCTATGATAAATTAGATAGTGTCGGCTTTAATAAAGGGCATTTACATGATGAATTAACGTATGGCATTAAAGTATCCTTTATAGGCGATTTACAAATTAATGAATGGCAGGGACGTAAAAAAGCCCAATTTATGATCGAGGATGTCCAAACAACGGAATGGCAGCTATTTGATATTCGTGGTATCCGTCAAACTGCGCGTTGGCTTAATACGGTACCGAAGGATGAGGCACAGTTTATTGCCTTTCATCCAGCAACGATGGCGTATTATCAATCATTGATTGGTGCTCCTATTACAGTAGTTGACCCAGCACTATCCAATGTGGAACAAAGTGATTATATTGTGCTCTTAGATTTGCCACAACAAGTTCAAAGACTAGAAGAGGTGTTACAGAAGACGACACCTTCACGTATTTATGCGCATTTTTATATGCCTGATTCGCAATACTTTAGTGGTTTACCTACTCGTGAGCAATTTTCTTGGTATTATAAATTTTTGAAAAATCGACCAGCCTTTCCGCTTGATATGCATATAGCAGATTTAGCAAAGCATACAGGTTGGCCATTGGATGTATTAAAATTTATGACACAGGTGTTTTTTGAGCTTGGTTTTGTTAAAATGGAGAGTGGACTGACGACTGTCAACGTGAATGCCCCAAAACAAGCACTAACAGAGGCACCGTCTTACAAACAACGTTCAGAACAGATTGAGATGGAGCAAAAGCTTGTCTATGCTCCTTATATAGAATTAAAACAATGGTTTGATGAACGATTAACATAAACGGACGTACAGCGTTTCGTAGGAGGAGCAATAACATGGATTTAAAGCAATATGTTACAACAGTTGAAAACTGGCCGAAAGAGGGCATTAGCTTCAGAGATATTACAACAATTATGGATAATGGACCAGCATATAAATATGCAACAGACCAAATTGTAGAATATGCAAAAGAAGTGGGAGCTGAAATTGTAGTTGGCCCTGAGGCTCGTGGTTTTATCATCGGTTGCCCAGTTGCCTATGCACTTGAAATTGGCTTTGCACCTGTTCGTAAACCAGGTAAATTACCACGTGAGGTTATTAGTGCAGACTATGGTCTTGAATATGGTCAAGATACGTTAACAATGCATCATGATGCGATTAAGCCTGGTCAAAAGGTTTTAATCTGTGATGATTTACTAGCAACGGGTGGGACAGTTGAAGCAACTGTTCGTTTAGTAGAAGAATTAGGTGGTCAGGTAGTAGGCTGTGCCTTCCTAATCGAACTTTTAGAATTAAATGGTCGTGCAAAGCTTGGAGATTTAAATATTAAAACACTTATTCAATATTAAGAGAAAGCGTCTACCATAGTGGGCACTTCAGATTGTAGACAAACTCAAGAAATTACGAGTTTGCCTACAGTCTTTTTCTTTTACAATGAAATAAAGTAAAGACGATACGGGCCGAGCTGCTTTCCTCGCTCCATCCAACTTTTTCCCTATTACTGTGTTGATTAACCGTAAACTTTTAAGCTGATGAAAGCTGAAGACGGAAAATTAAATCAATAAACATGAACAATTAGAAATGGTAACGGTTAATCAATTTATATCATTTGAGCGAAAATTAGAGGCTGCTATTTACCCTTTAGTAGAAACGACTTACTAAGCTTATGGATGCCCAAATATTAATCATGCCACTCTATATTTGGTAAGTAATTAGAAGAAAAAATGACAACAGCCATCGAGGTGAACTTTTCGATGGCTGTTGTTTGCAGTTTGAAGTGCCCAATAAAGTAGGTACTTTTTAATCTTCATCATATGCTTGGATGATCTTCTGCATTGTGCGCAAGGTATCATAGAAATCTGCATATTTTTCGATTCCTATATCTTCGATGATTCTATCTTGAATCGTTTGCCAAATGGGTGCGGCTTCATGCAGCTTTTCTAATCCTTTTTCAGTGAGCGTAATCTTTTTAGTGCGCGCATCGCTTGTGTCTCGCTTTAATTCAACATAGCCATGTTGCTTTAATAGATTAATATTACGGGTCACAGTCGTTTGATCAAGTTGTAAAATTTCACCTAAACGGCTAATTGAGACAGCTTGCTGAAGGTCGATATGGGCCAGCATGGAATATTGTGTAACCTTTAAACCAGTGGGCTGTAGCAGCTTATCATATAATTGTGTGACAACCCTTGTTTTTTTTCTAAGGTTTGCACAAACACAGATTTGTGTATAATCGATTGTTTTAAGTTGATTCTTCATCGTCAGTACTCCTTTGAGGGGATTCTACTAATTGTAAGTATACACCTAAGAGCTAGAAAAGACTGCTTGACAGCTATAGGAACGATTATTATCATTATACATGTATATACATATAAATGGAATGAAGAGATCGCAAAACATGTATATACATGTTTTGTTATGCATCTCACAAGAAAAGAAGGTGTTAGGATGAAGCGAGTTCATTATAGCTGGTTGATTTTGATTGTCACATTTTTCTCGATTATTGTAGCAGGGATTACAATGTCATCGTCTGGTGTTTTCCTGGATCCCCTCGAAAAAGAATTTCAATGGGATCGCTCAACGATTGCTTTAGCATTTGCTGTAAGTTTATTTTTATATGGCATATCTGGACCATTTATGGCGGCGCTGCTTGAAGTCATTGGCTTAAAGAAAATGATGCTTAGTGCCATGTCTACTTTAATAGTAGGAATGACCTTAACCTTTTGGATGAGCCAATCCTGGCAGTTAATCATTATTTGGGGAGGTATCATTGGGCTTGGTGCGAGCCTTTTTTTAACGGTGCTCAGTCCCTATGTAGCGAATCATTGGTTTGTTAAACGCAGAGGGCTGGCAGTTGGGATTTTAACGGCTAGTACAGCCACAGGTCAATTAATTTTACTGCCAGTGCTAGCCATTATTATTGAACATTATTCTTGGCGATGGGCAATGGGATTAATCCTACTCCTGAGTACCATGATGTTCGTCATGATTGCTATGTTTATTAAAAACAAGCCGCAAGATATTGGTCTAACCCCTTACGGTCATGATGAGATTATAGAAGAGCCGCAAGTACAGCCCAAGAAGAATCCAATTAGTATGGCATTTCTTGGTTTAGCAGAGGCAGTTAAAGTCAAAGCATTTTGGCTCTTAGCAGGCAGCTTTTTCATTTGTGGTCTTTCGACAAGTGGATTAATCGGAACTCACTTTGTGTCATATTGTATTAGCTTTGGCGTTCCGCTAGTAACCGCTGCATCTCTTCTTTCTTTTATGGGGGTGTTTAACTTATTAGGCACGACTGTCTCTGGCTGGCTATCGGATCGCTTTGATAATCGTTGGCTATTATTTTGGTATTACTTGTTAAGGGGAGCTTCTCTCTTGCTACTCCCTTATGCACTCGCTCAAGGCTCCTTTGTTTTATTGACGATTTTCAGCATCTTTTATGGACTCGATTGGATTGCCACAGTACCACCAACTATCAGCATTACACGACAAATTTTTGGGATGCAAAAAAGCAGCATTATTTACGGATGGATATTCGCCTCACATCAGGCAGGAGCGGCAGTTGCTGCGTATGGGGGTGGGTTAATTTATAAATTTTTCAATTCCTACACATGGGCTTTTTTCCTTGCTGGCCTATTCTGTGCATTGGCAAGCTTATTCGTTATCATTGTAAAAAAACAAACGCCTCAGCAAGGATAAACAGTCGACTAAAAAAGTTGAACCTCGACAGAAAGAGGTTCAACTTTTTTTATCAATATTAGTTTGACATTTAACAAACAAAAGTTTACAATATAAACAAATATAATAAAAGGTGATGCTATGAATGAAAGAGAACAGGCGGTGCTTGCTTTAATTCGCCAAAACCCGTTTATGTCTCAGCAAGAGATGGCAGATACAATGAATCTGTCCCGTCCCGTGCTTGCTAATTTAGTGTCTAGTTTAACAAAGCAAGGAAAAATTGTAGGTCGTGCTTATATTTTACCCGAGGAAAATGAAATTATTTGCATCGGGGGAGCTAATTTAGACCGAAAATTCCATGTGAAGGGCAATGTTCAATTTGGAACATCTAACCCTGCCAGCTCTTCTTTTAGTGTAGGTGGAGTTGGTCGAAATATTGCTGAAAACTTAGGCAGATTAAACCATCAAGTGACGTTATTAACAACGGCTGGTAAAGATGCTGATTGGCAAGTGATCCAAGAAGCTTCGGAATCCTTTATGAATCTACGTTATGTGGAGCAGCTAGCTGAGGCTTCTACGGGTTCCTATACAGCTATTATGGATGAACAAGGTGAGCTAGCATTAGCTGTAGCCAATATGGAGGTTTATGACCTGCTGTTACCGAGTTTGTTGAAAAAGCATGAAACAATGCTAGTGAATGCTGGTTGCTTTATTTTGGATTTAAATTGCCCGAAAGAAACAGTGGCGTATATCCAGCAAGTAGCCATTGCTCGTGCCATTCCATTAGTCATTGTGCCAGTATCTTCGCCAAAAATGAATCGACTACCTGAAACATTACAAGGTGTAACTTGGTTTATTTGTAACACGGATGAAGCAGAAACAATTGTTGGACATAAAATTGAAAGCGCTACCCATTATGAAAAAGCATTACAACAGCTCTTACAACTAGGTGCTGAACATGTCATTATCACAGCTGGTAGCAAGGGTGTTTATGCAGCATCTACGACGATCACACCTCGTCATTTCGCTGCGAAAGTGATCAACAAAATTGAAGATGTTACAGGAGCAGGAGATGCGTTTGTCAGCGCTGTGATACACAGTTGGTTGACAGGTCAATCTTTTGAGACATGTATTGATGCAGGGTTAACAAATGCTAAAAATACATTGGCATCTCCTTATACAGTAAGACCTGAATTATCAGTAGATTTGTTAAAAAATGAAATGGAGGAATAACAACATGAAAGAATTCATCGTATTATCAGAAGAAGTAAAAGCAGGACAAGCAGAAGGTCTACCAATCGTGGCATTAGAATCTACAATCATTTCACACGGTATGCCATATCCACAAAATGTGAAAACTGCGCGTGAAGTTGAGCAAATTATTCGCGATAATGGTGCAGTACCTGCAACCATTGCCTTAATAGATGGCAAAATCAAAATCGGTTTATCAGATGAAGAGCTAGAGATGTTTGGAAATTCACAAGGCGTTGCAAAAGCTTCACGTCGTGACTTAGGCTACTTACTTGCAACAAAAAAATTAGGTGCGACAACAGTTGCAGCTACAATGATCTGTGCTGAACTTGCAGACATTGAAATCTTTGTAACAGGTGGTATTGGTGGTGTACACCGTGGTGCTGAAACAACAATGGATGTCTCTGCTGACTTAGAAGAATTAGCACAAACTAATGTTGCTGTTATTTGCGCGGGTGCAAAATCTATTCTAGATATTGGTCTTACATTAGAATACCTTGAAACAAAAGGGGTACCAGTAGTTGGTTATGGTACAGATGAATTACCAGCATTCTACACACGTCAAAGTGGTTTCGATGTCAACTTCCAACTTGATACACCAGAGGAGATTGCAGCAATGCTATCTGCGAAATGGCAATTAGGGTTAAAAGGTGGCGCTGTCATTGCCAACCCAATTCCAGAAGCTGAAGCATTAGATCATGCATTTATTACAAACATTATTGAAAAAGCTTTAGCTGAAGCTGAAGAGAATGGTATTCAAGGTAAAAACGTTACACCATTCTTACTTGGTAAAGTAAAAGAATTAACAGAAGGTAAAAGTCTTGATGCGAACATTGCATTAGTGAAAAACAATGCAGTCGTTGGCGCAAAAATTGCTGTTGCCTACAATCAATTACACTAATCATTTGTCGAAACAAGAACCCTTTGTGACATCCTGTCGCAAAGGGTCTTTTTCATTAAAAAGAAGAATATTTTTTCCATTTTTCGAACTGTTCACGAGATTAACTAAACTAAATGACACAGTCTCTTTACAATAGGCTACAAAATTTTATACAATTAAGTTTATATCTAATCTGAAAAATTTGACGAGCAAGGTGGACATGTTATGGCGAAAGAGCAAATTTTGACTCCTGAGGACGTTTTTGAGTTAGTCAAATCCTACATGAATGATGAAAATGTCACATTCGTGAAAAAAGCATATGAATTAGCAAGGGATGCCCATATTGAGCAATTCCGTAGCTCTGGTGAACCTTATATCATTCACCCAGTACAAGTGGCAGGTATTCTAGCTGAATTACAAATGGACCCGGAAACAGTAGCGGCAGGTTTTTTACATGATGTTGTCGAAGATACGGATTTTACGCGGGATGATTTGGTACGGGAATTTGGCGAAGAAGTAGCCGTGCTTGTTGATGGTGTGACAAAGCTAGGGAAAATTAAATATTTATCAAAAGAGGCGCAGCAAGCAGAGAATCATCGAAAAATGTTTGTAGCTATGGCACAGGATATTCGTGTCATCTTAATTAAGCTAGCAGACCGTCTCCATAATATGCGTACGTTAAAGCATTTACCTGCTGAAAAGCAGCGACGTATATCGAAAGAGACGCTAGAAATTTTTGCACCACTTGCACATCGTCTGGGAATCTCGACTGTAAAATGGGAGCTTGAAGATACAGCACTTCGCTATTTAAACCCACAACAATATTATCGTATTGTCAGTTTGATGAAGAAAAAGCGTGATGAGCGTGAGGCTTATTTAGAGAATGTCATGGCTGAGATGAAGTCACAGCTTAATGAGGTTGAAATTGAAGCAGATATCTATGGTCGTCCAAAGCATATTTACAGTATTTATCGAAAAATGGTGCTCCAAAAGAAACAATTTAATGAAATTTATGATTTATTAGCCATACGTGTACTTGTCGATAGTATTAAAGATTGCTATGCGGTTTTAGGGATTGTGCATACACTCTGGAAACCGATGCCAGGGCGCTTTAAAGACTATATTGCCATGCCAAAACAAAACCTGTATCAGTCCTTACACACGACCGTTATTGGACCCTATGGTGATCCATTAGAGGTTCAGATTCGTACGAAGGAAATGCACAAAATTGCAGAGTACGGGATTGCGGCACACTGGGCGTATAAAGAGGGCAAAAATGTTGATCATCAAAAGCAAAATGTCGATCAAAAATTAACATGGTTCCGTGAGATTTTAGAATTTCAAAATGAATCTTCTAATGCAGAAGAATTTATGGAATCCTTAAAATTCGATTTATTTTCTGATATGGTCTACGTATTTACACCTGAAGGCGATGTCATCGAATTGCCGGCGGGTTCTGTGCCCATCGATTTTGCCTATCGTGTCCATTCAGAGGTCGGAAATCGTACGATTGGGGCAAAAGTCAATGGGAAAATGGTGCCGCTTGATACACCACTGAAAACCGGCGATATCATTGAAATTTTAACATCTAAGCAATCCTTTGGTCCGAGCCGCGATTGGCTAAAAATAGCACAATCCTCACAGGCGAAAAATAAGATTAAGCAATTCTTTAAACGACATTTACGTGAAGAGAATATCATCAAAGGGAAAGAAATGATTGAAAAGGAAATTCGTGCTCAGGATTTCGATTTAAAGGAAACGATGTCATCAGAAAACCTCAAACGTGTATGTGATAAATTCAACTATACGAATGAGGAGGACTTGTATGCAGCAGTAGGGGTGAATGGCATTACTGCACAGCAAGTGGTTAATCGTTTAGCGGAAAAACGTCGTAAAGAGCGTGAGCAGGAAGAAGCTTTAGAGAAAATCGAACAAAAAATGAAAAATCCAATTCCGCAAAAACGAACGGAATCGGGTGTCATCGTCAAGGGCATTGATAATATGCTTATTCGACTTTCTCGTTGTTGTACGCCTGTACCTGGTGATGAGATTGTAGGCTTTATTACAAAAGGTAGAGGTGTTTCTGTACACCGTGCAGACTGTCCAAATATTCAAATTGAGGATGAGCAAGAACGTTTAATTGAAGTGGAATGGGAGCATGGAATCATCCCTGAGAAAAAAGAATATCCAGTGGATATCGAAGTGTCAGCCTTTGATCGACCTGGTATTTTAAATGAAATTATGCAAATTGTTAGTGAAACAAAAACAAATATTTTAGCAGTCAGTGGTCGTGCTGATCGTGATAAAATGGCAACAATTCATTTAACGATTTCCATTTCAAACATTTCACATTTGCATAAGGTTGTTGAGCGGATTAAACAAACACCTGATATTTATTCGGTGCAGCGTGTCATCAATTAATGATTGGCAACAACATAGAATTGGGGTTTTAATGCATGAAAGTAGTATTACAGCGCAGTAAAGCTGCTTCTGTAACGGTTGACGGAACTGTCACAGGAGCGATTGATAATGGCTATGTTCTTCTAGTAGGTATTACACATGAGGATACACATGAGGATGTCGCTTATTTAGCGAAAAAAGTAGCTAATTTACGCCTTTGGGAAGATGCGGAAGGAAAAATGAATCATTCGATCCTAGAGCATGGAGGCGCAATTTTATCCGTCTCACAATTTACATTGTATGGGGATGCAAAAAAGGGAAATCGTCCTAGTTTCATCAGTGCAGCTAGACCAGAAGTAGCCGAACCGCTGTGGGAAGCTTTTAATCAAGCATTGCGTGAGCTCGGCTTACATGTGGAAACAGGTATTTTTGGTGCAATGATGGATGTTGCACTAATCAACGATGGTCCAGTAACAATACTTCTAGAATCAAAATAATGGAACATTTCCTATAAATCCTTCATATACTAATGAGTATGGTTAGTTTTATAGGAAGGAGTGTCTTAAACTTGACGCAGATAGGGAGTAGATCTAATCCATATTTATACGAAACACTTAACATGATGATTGGCCAGGCAGTAGTGGTGCAAACAGAAAAAACGATGCAAAAAGGTATTTTATTATCCATACTACCTGACCATATGATCCTTGAGATGAATCGTACCCCTTTCTTCATTCGAATGGAGGAAATTGTATGGGTTACATTGGAAACTACAAAAAATTGATGAAGTACGAACCTTCGAATCATAAAAGATGATAGAAGGTTCTTTTTTATATTTTAAGGTATAATGAGCAAATTTAATTATTAGAATATGGAGTTTATATTGGTTTGAGGGCAGAAGCAGGGATCGTTCATGGAGAAAGACACTTTTGGTATGTCTCTTGTGAAATCGGTCATAAAGCGACTAGAATTATACTCAACTAAGAAACAAGTAGGAATGGCTGCTAATATACTATTTAATACTGTCATGAATAGGTTTAAAGGAGGTTATATATTATGAACATAATGAAGAAAATAGCCAAGATAGTGGGAATAATTCTAGCTATTTTCGCTTTGTTTATAGGGGGTGGATACGCTATTCTTGAGATTAATCCATTTGGGAATAAACTAGGCAAGCCAGTTGCGGATATTGAGCACAAGGTTGAAATTTGGGGAGAAGAAGTTGCAGGAAATCATTCTGGAAGTAAGCTAGACGATATGAATATTAAGGGTAATCCTAACAGACTCTTAGCGACATTCAAATTTTCTACTAGTATTGTGGGAGAAGAATATAAAGACAATGAAGCTGCAATTGATACCTTTACATATGTCCATGAAATTGTAGGAGGCTATGAAAAATCTACCTATGAAGATGAACCATATCTGATTCCTTATACGAGGTCAAACAGTGACAGTGCCATCATTATTATTCCAGGAGGTGGCTATGGCTTTAAGGAAATGGATGGTGGAACTGCTGAAGGAAAAGAAGTAGCTGAATCATTAAATAAGGCAGGTATCAATGCATTCGTTCTACACTATCGTTCTAACCCATATGAATGGCCTATTCCCCAATTGGATGTTCAGCGGGCTGTCCGTTATCTACGTTATCATGCAAATGATTATGGTATTCATCCAGATAAAATTGGATTAATCGGTTTTAGCGCGGGTGGTTTTCAAACCGGTAGCTTTATTAATCTCATTCAGGGGAAAAATCTGTTTCCTAATAGTTATCAGCTTGATGACATCGATGCAGTCGATGATAAAGTAGTCTCTGCAGCTATGATTTATCCAGCATTGACCTATCGCTATAATGTGCCTATGCTCTTTGCTTCTTTTAAAGATGAAGATGTAAGAAGTCCAGAAGTGCGTGAAGAGCTTTTGAATCAGACAGATTTATCTAAACATTTTAGCACAGCAAATATACCTCAGTTTATTGCTTATGGGACGAATGATTTAGCTGTTGGGGTAAAAGGGCCACAAGAATATATTCAATCTGCACGAGTAGCAGATGCGGATATTACTGAAATTGTAGTAGAAGGTCAGAATCATGGCTTTAAGCAGGAACACTATATGAGAGAGTTTCTTGAATGGGTAAAAAAGGTTTTCAATTCCTTATAATGTGTCTTTTTTACTTTTGTTAATTGTAACTTGTGGAAGCAGAATCAATAATGCAAGCGATATAATTAGTATATACACATGCATGGGCTACTTGCTTTCCTGTGGGCGAGCGCCTAACCGCTTCCACTCCGTGCAGGGGTTGGATACGTTAATGTTTTACTAAATGTTGGAAATTAAAGAGGAAGAAAAATGACAAAAGCCATCGAGATCAACTTCTCGATGGCCTTTGTATGAATTTATTTAACTTCTAAAATGAATTTATAGCTATTATCTATAGAAATAAAACTATTGTTGATTTAAAAGGATCTTTTCAATCACTGCAATCTCATACTAGGACTTTACTCATTTTCTTTCCATAAAGACAATGCGTTTATCCAATTTGGATCTCCGTATCCTTGATAGCTTTGAACGGCTACATAAATCTTTCCTTGGTACTCAACCTTATCTCCTTTTGTGTACGCCTTAAATGGACTCCATTGCTCATAAGAAGCCCCTAGATCTTTTGTAGTCACAGTTAAAATGGAACTTTTAATTGATTCATTTCCAGCCGCATCCACTGCAGTTACTGCATACATATATGTTGTATTGGATTGGAGATTCATGTTCATAAATGATGTAGTTTTTGATGTTCCAACAACAGACATTTGATCTGCTTGTGTTCCTTGATATATAACATAATGGTCAACTGCTACATTATCCTCTGATGCACTCCACATTAAGTCTGCACTTGAAGATGTTACGCCCATTGTGTGAAGTGCAGTCGGTTGCGTTGGTGCTTCTGTATCTGGAGCTGTATGCATTGTCTCTACAACTATCGATTCACTTTCATTAGAAACATTCCCAGCTGCATCCACTGCCTTTACCGTATATGTATACTTGGTAGTCGGTTTTAAATTTTTATCTGTGAATGTTGTTCCTGGTACCACTCCAACTACTTTATTATCACGTAATATCTGATATTCTTTTACACTCACATTGTCTGTAGAAGGACTCCATTTTAGCTCGGCACTGTTTGAAGTAACTTTCGTAGTATGTAATCCATTTGGCTGAGTTGGAGCTTCTATATCTACATTTCCATTATTCACTAAATTAACGTCGATTACATTATAGAATGCATTTGAAGTATCAGCTACATCCCAAACAGCTAGAATAATGTGGTAACCACTACGATCAGTTGGCACGTTAATTGTATGAGTTAAATTATTCGATGCAGCAGAACCATTATGTTCTACAGTTTCAATTAGCTCAAGGTCAGCACGGTTTAATGGTTTATTTGGATTCCATCCCTTTTTAGTAATATAATAGTGCCATTTGCTTGTTAAATGTGGAGCTGTATACTTCCATGTAAAGGTATTTGAACCTCCTGTAATCGTGTTTTTAAACCAACGATCAGCGGTTTGTTGATCGAGTATGCCACCAAATAGACCTCCAGCAGATGCGATTTTTCCATCAGCCGGCCCACTTTGTGGAAATCCCTTAGGTGCCTCTAAACTCTGTGGCTCATACATTATGTTTCCGCACATTAAATTAAGTGCTCCATAATTTTGACTACATAAAGCAGCTCGGCTAGCTGGTTTTTCAACAAATCCATGGGCATATGCATTAGGTGCCATTGAAATACCCATGATTCCTGCTGCTAATATGGCAGCACTTATTCCCTTTTTACTTAACTTTTTTGCGAATTTAGTATTCATATAACTAGTCTCCTTTTGTTGGAATTGGATAGCAACTAGTATGATAGCAATATATTAAAAATTATTCAAAGTCTGTTTTTATAGGATAATAGTTTTGTTGTGCAAATAACTTTTGTTGCAAAATTAATGAGTATATAGACCTTAATTGGGTAAATATCTTACTTTAGAGGATTGTTTTCTATTAAAAATAATTAGCTATTATAATAAAATCTTCAAATCTATTAAAATTTGTCAATTTACGTACAGTTACTCTTCTCATTCATGAAATGTAGCTATAGAAGTTGTTAACCTTGGTCACAATACTCAAATTACGGCGCTCTGCTGAACGCATAATTATCCAATTAATCGAGTATGAATATTTTATGTAGCAGAGGATAAGCATCCTTATCAGCAGGGGCGTCTGAGAAAGCTTGCTGTGGCAACAAATAAATAGAATTTCTGAAATAATAGAAAATTAATACTTTACAATAAATTTGAACTCATGTATATTTATTTTCAATTAACGACATATAGCGACAATATAATGCAAATGTCTAAATTGATTAAAAGGAGGGTGATGTCATGGAAAATGAACAAGGTGTAAAGAAAAGAAGCTGGCTGAAAGTACCTCATACATATACCATTATTTTTGCTATTATTTTTTTAGCGGGTATTGCAAGCTATATTATTCCAGCAGGTGAGTTTGAACGAATAGAGGATAAGGAAGGGCGAATGCTCGTTGTAGATGGAAGCTATCATCATATTGAGAGTGATCCAGTTTCATTTTTCGAAATGTTTACAGCTATTCCAATGGGTCTTGAAAAAGGGGCTCAAATTATTTTCTACATTTTCTTAGTCAGTGGTGTTTTTGGGATTATTCGTTCCACGGGTGCCATTGAAGCTGGTGTTTATAAAGGGGTAAAAGCTTTAGAGGGAAGAGAAAAATTACTTATCCCATTATCAATGATTTTATTCTCTGTTGGTGGTTTTACAATGGGGATGGCCGAAGAAACAATTATTTTCGTACCGATTGGTGTAGCAATTGCGCGTGCGATGGGCTTCGATGCTGTGACAGGGACTGCCATGATCACACTTGGAGCGGCCAGTGGATTTTTTGGAGGGATGCTTAATCCCTTTACGGTGGGTGTTGCACAATCATTAGCAGATGTACCGTTATTCTCTGGGATCGGCTTCCGTGCAGTTGTCTATGTTTTTGTGTTAGGTTTTGCTATTTTCTATGTATCTCGCTATGCCTTTAAGGTGAAAAAGAATCCACAGGCAAGTGTTATTTATGACATCGAGCAAAAAGCTAAATCTAATGTATCCGTTATTGACATTCCTACATTAACAGGAAAGCATAAATTTGTATTTATTGTGATGGCTTGTGGAATTGGCTTTAATATTTATGGTGTATTTAATTGGGGCTGGTTCTTAACACAGTTAACCGCCTCCTTTTTAATTATGGGGTTAATTGCAGGGCTAATTGGTGGGTTGAAACCTGCAACTATTTTTGATTCCTTCATTGAAGGAGCGAAGGCTGTAACATTCGGTGCTTTAATTGTAGGTTTTGCCCGTGCGATTACGGTTGTTTTAGAGCAAGGGAAAATTATCGATACTATCGTTTATGCGGCATCGGAAACAATTGGGCATTTACCACATGCTATCAGTGCAATCGGTATGTTATTTATTCAAGCACTGTTAAATTTATTTATTTCATCTGGTAGTGGACAGGCAGCCGCAACAATGCCGATTATGATACCAATTACCGATTTATTAGGGTTAGAACGACAAGTGGCTGTATTAGCCTTCCAATATGGTGATTCCTTAACGAACTCTATTATTCCTACTTCATCTGCCTTAATGGCCTATTTAGCGGTTGCAGGCATTCCCTATGAAAAGTGGATCAAATTCATTTGGAAGATGATTCTTGGCTGGGCAGTGATTGCATGCCTGGCGTTAATTGCTGCGGTAGCAATAGGGGTTTCTTAATACGTGAAAAAAGCTGTGGATAGCATCCGCAGCTTTTTTCTTAGTGTTGAAAAACAAAACAGTCAATTGGAAGGTAGAAATGGATTTCCGTTGCAGGCTACTTGACTCCATTCCAACCTACAAAAGTGTTACCTTTTTAGTGAAGGTTTTCAAATAAAGTGAAGGTCTTCACTGCTCTTTATGGAGAGGTGTTGTCACGCATCACTTCTCTACATTAATAATAAGAGCTTATTCCCTCTAAGAATACAAATAATGGGCTATTTAATCGCTATATTACTATGAAAAAAAGTAAAGACTCTTTGCAGAATGGTTGATTGGAGTGGAGCCAGCGTCACTCCTAGGGGATTTAGCGTCACAGATGAGACTCTGGAGCGAGCGTAAGTGAGTGAAGCGGCTCATCGGACGCCCCCCTGGAAAGGACGCTGGCGGAACGGAAATCTCCCCCTCCCCTTGCAAAGTTGCTTTTTCTGCCTTTGACATGATCTTTTTTCATTATTCCTCTTGCTCATTAAAGTAGTTGAGAATTCCTTGATAAATACCGAGAGTCGCCTGTTCACGGAACTTCGCTGTGGTGATGACACGCTCTTCACTTGAATTACTTAAGAAGCCTAACTCAATAAGGACTGCTTTTTGACGATTTTCTCGTAGTACTAAATAGTTACCTTGTTGTGTGCCACGATCTCTTAACTCTAATTTACTTGATAGTCCATCATGAATCGCTTCAGCAAGCCCTTTTTGATTACTATTCATATAATAGGAGGTGAAGCCGTTAATAGAGCTATCGTCTGTTGCATCATAATGGAGACTAATAAAGGCATCTGCTTCATATTGATGCGCAATCGATACACGCTTACGCAATGCCACATATTCATCTGATTCCCTCGTCATGACTACATTGGCGCCAGCCGCACTTAGCTTGGATGCAAGCATAGTAGCTGTTTTCAGCGTAATGCCTTTTTCCTCTGTACCACGTTGACCCGTTGTGCCATGATCATTTCCACCATGGCCAGCATCAACAACTATTGTTAACCCACTTAACGTCCCTTTTTTACGAGGCTCTTCTTTTTCCTTTTGAGGAATCATCGTTTTATTAGAACTTGTTGTTACAACCCAGTTTGCAACAAATGCTGTTTGATCTTCATCTAATTGAATTTCATAAAAATCATTTTTTACGCCGACAATTGGATAATTTAAGCCAGCATCTACCCGTTCAACCACTTCAGCTGCTGTTGAGGCATCTGTTCGTAAGTTTGTCCCATTATAGATTATGGTAACGGATTCCAACTCTTTGGAAGAGGAAGTTTTGGATGTACTTTTAACTTTATTGGAGAAAGTACCATAAAAGCTATAAACCCAGCCTGTTTTTTTATCATTGTACTGAATTTGTACCCAATTATGTTCATGTGCAATTACTTTAAAGGCTTGACCTTTTTTCGCAGTGCCGATTTTTTTAGCATTCAAGTCTGGTTTTTTACGAACATTGAGGACGTCTACTAAAATAGTAAAGGTTGTGTCCTTGTTAACAGGTGTTGTAGTTGTCGTTACTTCTACGGCATCATCTTTAGGTTCCTTTTCTTTTTTAGGATTATCATTAATCGTGACATAATCCTTTGAAACCCATCCCGTAAGTCCATTCCAATCAATTTTTGCCCATTCAGCATTTTCTTCAATGAGGTTGGCTTGGTTGCCTGTAGAAAGTTGACCAAGAACAGCTGAAGAAATATCTGGATCTGTTCGTATATTTAAACGGTCAACTTGTGAGATGACGGATTTATCGATGGCCTGTTTAGCACTTGTAGGAGCCGTCAGCCATGAAGCAACCCAGCCCTCATAGTTACCTGCTTTTACTTGAATCCAATCACCTTCACGACCGATAGAGGTTAAAGGATCACCTTCTTCTAATGTCGTAATAATGGGATATGATAATCCAGGACCCTCACGCAAATGAAGAATCGTTCCAGCGACTTTTAGATCACTGGTGTCAGCGGAAGCTCTTTGAACAAAGTTCTTATTTGGCATCGCAATCGTTACCATTAGTACGAATATGATTATACTATGTAAAATTTTTGTCCTCATCAGATTCCTCCTATTCCTTGTGCTATTTTACCATGCTTTTGTCATAAAATTCGTGGTAAAATGGTAACGGAATTTGTTATTTTCATTATAGCCCTATGAAAAATACAAAAACAGTTGACATTGGCATGGCTAGTGACTAACATAAAGGGTAATCGAAAAATGATTAATCGCTTATGACCAAGCAAGTAGCGTATACCTCTATTGGA
Organism: Lysinibacillus sp. FSL W7-1291; assembly: GCF_038593415.1. Classification (NCBI taxonomy): domain Bacteria; kingdom Bacillati; phylum Bacillota; class Bacilli; order Caryophanales; family Bacillaceae; genus Lysinibacillus; species Lysinibacillus sp. FSL W7-1291. The sequence goes on along the minus strand of NZ_CP151994.1, from coordinate 3,107,115 downwards.
ACAGAGAGGGAAAGACTTAGGCTGCAATCTTTCCTACAAAAATGTATCACGCGAATAACACTTGAGAGGCTTTTTTCTGAAAAGCAGTGCTTAGTAGGAAAAAACGGAATCGGCCGTTATCCGATTACGAGGAGGACACATGTAATTAATTGTGTCAACTAGGGTGGAACCGCGGAAGCTTATACAGCTCTCGTCCCTTGCTATGGCAAGGTGACGGGGGCTTTTTTGTTGTTCGAAAAAACTGCGAGATTCTTTTGAGAAAAGGGATGGGTTCGGTTTTAGGTGGTGAGTCTGCTCATCAAAATTGCGAACCCGCTCTAATCAAAGTGAAGACCGCTCTTTGAAGGTGTAACCAAACTCCAACCTGAATGAAAACTGCTCAATCGAAGCATGCCTCCGCCCCAAGTAGAATGACAGCTGCTCTATCATAAGCAATCGATATAGGAGGGATTTACATGAGTTTTAAAGTGCCACGAGGGACACAAGATATTTTGCCAGGTCAATCTGAAAAATGGCAAAAGGTTGAAGCGATTATTCGTGATATTTGTCGTGTTTATCGTTATAACGAAATTCGTACACCGATTTTCGAGCAAACGGATTTGTTTGCGCGTGGTGTTGGTGAAACAACGGATGTTGTGCAAAAGGAAATGTATACATTTGAGGATCGCGGGGGACGTTCACTAACATTACGTCCTGAAAATACGGCTGGTGTCGTACGTGCCTACGTAGAACATAAAATGTTTGGTGCTCCAGATCAGCCCGTTAAGCTTTCTTACTTAGGACCAATGTTCCGCTATGAGCGTCAACAGGCTGGGCGTTATCGTCAATTTGTACAGTTTGGAGTAGAGGCCATTGGTTCAGCAGATCCTGCAATTGATGCGGAAGTCATTGCTCTTGCGATGGATGTTTATGAATCAGCGGGCTTAAAGGATTTAAAACTAGTGATTAATTCACTGGGTGATAAAGAAACGCGTAATACTCACCGTACAGCCTTATTACAGCATTTTGAGCCACATATTCAAGAGTTTTGCTCTGACTGTCAAAATCGTTTGCAAAAAAATCCATTACGAATTTTAGATTGTAAGGTGGATCGTGAACACCCATTAATGCAAACGGCTCCAGCGTTAACTGATTTCTTAACAGAGGAGTCAGCTGCTTATTTCAGTCAGGTGAAATCGTATTTAGATACATTGGGCATTTCTTATGAGGTGGATCCAAATCTTGTACGTGGGCTTGATTATTACAATCACACAACATTTGAAATTATGTCTACAGCAGCTGGCTTTGGTGCGATTACAACACTATGTGGAGGCGGACGCTACAATGGGCTAGTGCAAGAAATTGGAGGTCCAGATGTACCGGGTATTGGTTTTGCATTAAGTATTGAGCGTTTATTATTAGCACTTGAAGCAGAGGGCGTTGAATTAGATACCGCTTCAGGACTAGATGTTTATATTATCGCAATGGACGCTGAAGCCAAGCAAAAGGCTGTAGAGCTAACTAGTACTTTCCGTGCAAAGGGTCTTGCGACAGAAATGGATTATTTAGATCGTAAAATGAAAGCCCAAATGAAATCAGCGGATCGTCTAGGTGCAAAATACACAATCGTTCTTGGCGAAACAGAGCTTGAAGAGCAAGCAGCTGCCGTGAAACATATGGAATCTGGTGAACAGCACAAAGTGGCATTCTCAGAGCTAGTGAATTATTTATCACAACAATCTTAAAGTAGATACAGGGCATTGCTAGTAGATGCTACATAAATTGAAGATATTTTGGAGGAATTTAACAATGGCTACAAGAACACATGCTAGTAACGAGCTATCAGAGGCGTTACAAGGCGAAAAAGTCGTATTAAAAGGTTGGGTGCAGCGTCGTCGTGACCTTGGTGGTTTGATTTTCATTGATTTACGTGACCGTACGGGAATTACACAGGTCGTATTTAGTCCAGACGTGGCTGAAGCACATGCACTAGCGGATAAAGTACGTAGTGAATATGTGATTGAAGTGGAAGGAACAGTTATCCTTCGTACAGAGGATCAAATTAATCCGAATGTACCAAACGGTAAAATTGAAGTAGAAGCAACAAGTTTAATCGTAATTAATACGGCCAAAACAACACCATTCCAAATTGAAGATCGCACAGATGTATCAGAAGACCTACGTTTAAAATATCGCTATTTGGACTTACGTCGTCCAGTCATGTTCGATACATTCAAAATGCGTTCTGATGTTACACGTACAATCCGTAACTTCTTACAAAATGAAGGCTTCTTAGAAGTAGAAACACCGATTTTAACAAAATCAACGCCAGAGGGTGCCCGTGATTATTTAGTACCATCCCGTGTCCATGAGGGTGAATTTTATGCATTACCACAATCACCACAATTGTTTAAACAATTATTAATGGTTGCAGGCTTTGAAAAGTATTTCCAAATTGCCCGTTGCTTCCGTGATGAAGACTTACGTGCTGACCGTCAACCAGAGTTTACACAGGTGGACATTGAAACTAGCTTCTTAACACAAGAAGAAGTATTAGAAATGAATGAACGCTTAATTCAAGCTGTTATGAAAGAAGTAAAAGGAATCGATATCCCTGCACCTTTCCAGCGTATGAAGTATCAAGAAGCAATGGATCGTTATGGTTCAGATAAACCAGACGTACGTTTTGGATTAGAGCTAGTAGCATTAAATGATATTTTTGAAGGCTGTAATTTCAAAGTATTTGCAGATACTGTTGCACAAGGAAAACAAGTGAAAAGTATCAATATTAAAGGAGCAGCGGACAAATATTCTCGTAAAGACATGGATGAATTAACAAAATTCGTTAGTATTTACGGAGCAAAAGGTCTTGCTTGGTTAAAGGTTACAGAAGAAGGCTTAAATGGCCCAATCGCGAAATTCTTTGACGAAGCGTTAGCAGCAGCTTTAATCGAACGTATGGGAGCAGAAGTTGGCGATATTCTTGTATTCGTGGCGGATAAGGCACCTGTTGTTGCAGCTTCTTTAGGGGCATTACGTTCGAAATTAGGACAAGATTTAAACTTGATTGACGAATCACAATTTGCTTTCCTTTGGATTACTGACTGGCCATTATTTGAATTCTCTGAGGAAGATGGACGTTACTATGCAGCACATCATCCATTCACACGTCCGTTCGATGAAGATATAGCGTTAATGGATACAGATCCTTCAGCAGTTCGTGCACAAGCCTATGATATCGTATTAAACGGTTACGAGCTTGGTGGTGGATCATTACGTATCTATGAACGTGACCTACAGGAAAAAATGTTTGAATTACTTGGCTTTACAGAAGAAGAAGCACAAGCGCAATTTGGCTTCTTATTAGAAGCATTTGAGTATGGCGTGCCACCACATGCAGGTCTTGCCTTTGGTCTTGATCGCTTTGTGATGCTACTAGCAGGACGTACGAATTTACGTGATACTATCGCATTCCCGAAAACAGCAAGTGCTAGCTGCTTAATGACAGAAGCACCGAGCGAAGTATCACCAGAGCAACTAAGTGAATTAAGCTTAGCCATCAAACCATTTAAAAAATAATGAATAAAACAAAATACCTGGATTTCCTAGCAAATATTGTTGAGAATCTAGGTATTTTTTTGTGTTTTTTCAGGAAAATATAGATTATGAGAGAAAATCGTTTGAATTATCAGAAAAGTGGTGTTATGATAACTGTAATACGAATCCTGATGTGTTTGTCTAACTGCTAAATCTACTTCACAGTTTTGACCGAACACTATCGAATCGGGAGCCTTCATTTTGTAGTCGCAAACATGCCCCTAGCGGAGCGGGACGTTTAAAGCTGCAAAGCGGGCACCCCCCTGCAAATTGCGGGTTCAAAACGAATGTTTCTTGGCATTACGGCACAATTGGGATTCGTCCTATACATAGGATTAAAAAGGAGCTTGAGAGTAGCTCCTTTTTTGTTGCCAATTTTTAAAAGAAAGATTTATAGAAAAATTTTGAAAATATGAAAAAATAACTTTTTATTTTAGATGAACGAGCATATAATTGGTATAGACAACTATACCTTTTGGAGAGCGTTCATAAAAAGGTTGGAGGTGATAAGTTTGAAGGACACATTATTAATCTCAAATGTTAGGATTATTAATCCTGATGATCAGCCGTTTAAGGGTGACGTCTATATAGAAGATGGTAAGATCATTCAAATAGGGCAGTGTTTGTCAAGAAAGGCAGTGCAACGTATTGATGGGCAAAATCATGATTGGCTACTGCTCCCTGGCTATATTGATATGCACATTCATGGATCAGCTGGGCATGATACGATGGATGCTAGTCCATTAGCTTTGCATGAAATAGCACAGTCCTTAGTGCAAGAAGGCGTTACAGGTTTCCTTGCTACAACTATGACACAAACTATAGCCAAAATTGAAAGCGCTTTAGTCAATGTGGCGCAATTTGAACAGCAAGAAGGAGAAGCCGTTTTACTGGGCATTCATGTTGAAGGTCCATTTGTTTCGAAAATACGTGCAGGTGCACAGCCAGAAGAATACATGATTAGTCCTACGATTGAACAATTTGCTAATTGGCAAAAAATGAGCTGTTATCGTATCAAACAAATTACCGTCGCACCAGAAATAGAAGGTGGATTCACATTTCTTGAAGCATTAAAGAACTTTAATGTGATTCCGTCTATTGGTCACTCAGATGCTACAATAGAGGAAGTCCATCAAGCAGTATCATTAGGTATAAGTCAAGCCACTCATTTATATAATCAAATGCGACCATTTCATCATCGTGATCCAGGTGTCGTTGGTGGGGTATTATTAGAAGATAACATCAAAGTGGAATTAATTGTTGATTGTGTGCATAGTCATCCTCAAGCAGTCAAGCTAGCCTATCGGACAAAAGGTGCCAAGGGGATCATTCTTATTACGGACGCCATGCGAGCGAAAGGCTTGCAGTATGGTGAATATGATTTAGGTGGGCAAACGGTGTATGTAAGTGAAAAAGGAGCCCATTTAGCGAACGGAGCATTAGCTGGCAGTGTGTTAACAATGGAACAGGCGGTTAAAAATATGAAGGCCATTACGAATTGTTCCTTACAAGAAATAGTCGCCATGTCTTCTACGAATGCCGCTGAACAATTGCAGCTTCCCATGAAAGGTCGAATTGAAGAAGGCTTTGATGCAGATTTTGTCTTGCTAGATCAACAATTAAATGTGCAAAAAACGATTTGTCGAGGTAAAGTTGTATTTGAGAAATCATAAAAGAGGCGATAAGGAAGGTGCAAGATTTGTTAGAGAAAAATTCTCATATACCTATTTATATACAAATAGAAGAGATTATTAAACAAAGAATTTATTTAGAAGAATACAGAATTGGTGAGACGATACCTTCAGAACGTGAACTTTCTGCACAATTTGATGTTAGTAGAATGACTGTGCGTCAATCCATTACCAATCTCGTAAACAGCGGTCTGTTATATCGAGAAAAAGGGAGAGGTACCTATGTTGCTAATCCCAAATTGGAGCAGCCATTAAAGGGCTTAACAAGTTTTACGGAAGATATGCGCGCTAGAGGAATGGAACCAAGCAGTAAGGTGTTACGATTTGAAAAAATCATACCACCAGTGGATATTGCAAGAGATTTAATGATTGAGCCTGGAGAAGAAGTATTCTTTGTGGTGCGAATTAGAAATGCCGATTCTCAGCCAATGGCGATTGAAAGAACGTATATTCCAGTCAAAATCTATCCAGAGTTGGATGAAAAGCAAATAATGGGCTCGCTTTATGCTTTAATCGAAGCAAAGTTCCATCAAAAGATTGGGAATGCCGTACAGCAAATGGAGGCAGCCATTGTCTCAAAAGAAGATAGTAAATTTCTACAGATAAATCAAACAGCACCTGTTTTAATTATCAAACGTACGAGTTATTTATCGGACGGTAAACCATTTGAGCTTGTACGCAGTACGTATCGAGCTGATCGCTATAAATTTATAAGTGAAATTAAAAGGTGATTATATGCATGCATATTTTTCTGAAATCGAAAAGCTCATCCAGATTGTGAAGGAGCAGGAGACTGTTCATTTAAAGGAAGCAGCACAAATCATTGTTCAACGTCTTCAAAGAGGTGGAATCATCCAATTATTTGGCTGCGGCCATTCTCAGCTATTAGCGCAGGAGGCTTTTTATCGAGCTGGTGGTTTAGTACCTGTTCGTCCGATTTTTCTAGAACCTTTGGCATTACATGCTGGAGCACTAGCTTCCTCAATCAATGAGAAGGATCCCACTATTATTGAACAACATAAGGAACAGTTTGATTTTCGTGAAAATGACGTTTGCATTGTCATTTCAACTTCAGGGAGAAATGCGGCCCCTATAGATGCTGCTTTGTTGGCAAAGGAGTCAGGGGTATACGTGTTTTCTCTACAGTCGCTCCTCTATAGAGAGCAGGTTGCACGTCATCACAGTGGGCACAGGCTTGAAGACGTGGTAGATTTTGTGATCAATACACATATCCCTATTGGAGATGGTGTTTTGCATCTACATGAAATGCAGTATGCGCCAGCTTCTACTGTCATTGGTTCCTTATTATTAAACGCCTTGTTCAGCGAAGTCATCGAAATAATAGCAAAGACGACAAAGGAGTTACCTATTTTTGTCAGCAATAATGTTGACTCGGATTGGTCGCATAATGAAACAATGATGGCCAACTATCAACATCGTATAGATTTTACATGAAAAAGGGGAGACATCGTAAATGAAAAAAATGTATAAAATTACTTCACCTGAGGGCATTCATGCCAGACCTGCTGCACTACTAGTAACTGCAGTAACTCCATTCGAAAGTGATATTCAATTAACGTACAAGGGAAAATCTGTTAATCTAAAGTCCATTATGGGCGTTATGTCATTGGGTGTAACACCTGGTAGTATAGTAGAAATTTCAGCGGCTGGTCCAGATATTGAAAAATTATTTCAAACCGTAACAGAAATCATGGTGTCAAAAGAAATAGGAGAAGAATGTTAAGAGGACAAAAGATTCTTGCAGTGATTGTTTTCATCTCACTGCAGAAGAATCTTTTGTAAATAACTGAATTTTTAGAATTGCAATAGGGGTGATTATATGGATATCCACATCGTCTCGCCTAATGATTATAGGCAGATTCATCAATTAAGAGATTATTGTTTTCCGAATAAATACACAGGGGCTCGACGAGAGGACTTTCATTATTGGATAGAGCAGAGTACGACATTAGGAGCTTATGATCATAAAAAGATTGTCGGTCAACTTTTAATATTGCCACTCAACATGACGGTTCATGGTGTTCCTTATAAAATGGGCGGAATCGGCTTTGTTGCAACATATCCTGAGTACCGACAACAAGGGATTATTAAAAGGCTCATGATAGAAGCCCTACAAAAAATGCGTGATAATGGGCAAACCATTTCAGTTTTAGCGCCTTTTTCTGTGTCCTTCTATCGACATTTTGGTTGGGAATTATTTTTTGAGAAGCTTCATTACACGATCCCACAAGCACAATTTCCGTCGTTTGGGAAACAACTGGATATCGTCAAACGGATGAGCTTTGAATGGGTTGAGCCTGAGCTGTTCAAGGAAATAAAGGATTTTCATAATATAATGGCAATATTGCAAAATGGAGGCATGGTAAGAGATGATGCCTGGTGGAAAAGAATTGAGAGAAGGAGCCCTGACAGCCATTTTGCAGCCTATTTTCAAGCAGATAAAATAGAGGGCTATATTCGTTATACCATTCTGCAGGGGACGTTTGTCATTCAAGACTTTATTGTAGCTAATTATTTAGCGGAGCAAGCCATATGGCGTTATATTACGTCACATGCAGCAAGTGTCGATCAAATTACAGGTGTTACTAGCAATCATTATCCCTTTGGTTTTTATTTCAAAGAGCCGCAATTCAAAAGGGAAGTCATACAGGATGTGATGGTTAGAGTCGTAGACGTTGCAGCTTTTATGCAGCGGTATCCATGGAGAGATATCACAGAAACATTGACGATACGTATTGACGATCCATTTTGTCATTGGAATGAGCATGTCTATCAAATAAATAAAAATGGTCAAGTGTCCATAATTGAGACAAATTCGGTCTCTGACAAGCATATGTTAACACTACCAATTAATCTTTTTTCTGCAATGATGGTTGGTTATCTTTCCGTCAAAGAGGCTGTTGTCTATGCTAATCAATCGACAGTGGAAAAGACTCTACAACGATGGCAAAGGGCATTGCCTACTGAAAAGCCAGCATTTTATGAGTATTTTTAAGCACTAAATGGTTTGAAAATTTTAAATTTTTTTGGATTTTTTTCTGGACTATACCAGTTGAGTAGAATCGTTTATGTTGCTATAAAAAACAATAGCCCAATTTTGTAAATAATTACACGGATATAAAATTAATGTAAAAAGTGTATTGTGGTATATACCAATAGGTGCTATTCTCAAAATAAGTAAGCGATTACACAATCAAAAAAACATAAAAAGGAGTGTTTCGAATGAAAAATATTATGTTAGTGTGTGTAGCGGGCATGAGTACTAGTTTATTAGTATCTAAGATGCAAAAAGCTGCTCAAGAGCAAAATATTGAAGCTGATATTTATGCCATTGCTGAAGGTGAGGTGGAAAAAGTATTAGCGACGAAAAAAGCGGATGTGCTGTTATTAGGTCCTCAGGTTCGCTATTTAAAGGGGTCATTTGAAACAAAATTCAAGGATAGGGGCTTTCCAATCGATGTCATCAATATGGCAGATTATGGCATGATGAATGGTGAAAATGTCCTGAAGCAAGCACTACACTTAATTGGATGAAAAAGGGGTTAAAGGGAATGGGAGAAGCAGCATTAATGGAGTCCATTATGGGTCTTATTGTGCATAGTGGCAATACGAAAAGTGAGTGTATGGAAGCTCTTCAGCTAGCAAAAAAGGGGCAAGTTGAGGAAGCAAAAGAAAAAATTAAATTAGCAAATGAGTCTTTAATTGAAGCACATCATGCTCAAACGGGGTTACTGTCTCAAGAAGCAAGGGGAGAAAAAGTAGAGGTTTCCATGTTATTAATTCATGCGCAAGATCATTTAATGAATGCTATTACTTTTCGCGATTTAGCGCAAGAAATGATTGAGTTATATGAACGAATCAAAGGGGAGTAACATCAAATTTTGATGTCACAATAAAAAGCAAAGGGAGTGTATGTGGATGTTCCGTTTTTTAGAAGAAAAATTTGTACCGGTTGCTGCTAGGGTTGGGAATCAGCGTCATTTAGTTGCTATTCGTGACGGCTTTATTACGATCATGCCGTTGACAATTGTTGGATCATTAGCTGTACTTATTAACAATTTGCCCATTAAATTATATCAAAATGCACTCGATGCCATTTGGAAGCATGAGACATGGACACAGTTTGGGGGGAATATTTGGGGAGCGACATTTGGAATTATCTCTCTATTATTAGCCTTTTGTGTTGCCTATCATCTGACAAAAAGCTATGACAAGGATGCATTATCTGGTGGGGTAATAGGGCTTGCCAGTTATATGACATTTGGTACGTTTGGTGAAGGGGGATTAACGGGTTTAACGACAGGTACAGGAGGAATATTTGTTGCCCTCATTACCGCTTTAATTTCCGCAGAACTATTTTCTCGTTTATCTGGCAATCCAAAGCTTTTAATTAAAATGCCTGCAGGTGTGCCATCCGCTGTGTCAAAGTCATTTGCAGCATTACTTCCAGCAATTATAACAATTGGTTTATTAGCATTAGTTCGTACAATCATTTCTGCTGGGTTTGATATACCCGATATTATTGGAACGTTTTATTCATCGATTCAAGAGCCATTTATGGGCTTAACAAATACATGGGTAGCTGGACTTATTTTAGCCTTCATTCCAACATTTTTATGGACATTTGGTATTCATGGGGCAAATATTATCGAGCCGTTTATGCAATCGATTAATCTACAAGCAATTGATGCTAACGTTGCAGCCATTTCTGCTGGAAAAGTAGCACCTTACATTATTAACAAACCGTTCTTTGACGCTTTTATTAATATGGGTGGCTCAGGTACAACGATTGCTTTAATTATCGCAATATTCATTATTGCTCGTAAAAACAAACAATATAATACGGTTGGTAAATTATCCGCTGCTCCCGGATTATTTAATATTAATGAACCATTACTATTTGGTTTACCAATTGTCTTAAATCCAATTTTATTTGTACCATTTATTTTGACACCAATGGTCAATGTGACAATTGCTTTCTTTGTAACAAAATGGGGTTGGGTGCCAGCAGCAACGATTGCTGTTCCATGGACGACGCCTCCAATTATTAATGGTTTCCTAGTCACGCAATCTTGGCGTGGAGCTGTACTGAGTATTGTCTTAATTGTTGTAGCTATTTGTATCTATTTACCATTTTTATCCATGGCTAATCGCTTGTCAAGACAGAATGAACAAAAGGCTGCTTTAGCAGCACAGAGCGAACAATCTGTTGTGGAATCCCAAGGGGAAAAAGTAGAAGTATAAGCGTCAATTAACGGAGGGTTTGAAGTGAGAAGATTAGGAATTTCGCTATATCCACAGCATAGTACACTAGACGAAATGAAGCGCTATGTTCAACTTGCTCATGACAATGGCTTTGATCGGATCTTTACCTGTTTGATGTCATTAAAACAGGAGGGGGAGCGTCAGAAATTACAGCAAATTAATGCCTTTGCGCAGCAGCTTGGTTTTGACATATCGGCTGATATCGCACCAGCTGTTTTTGATGATTTAGGCTTAACCTTTAAAGATATTGGCTATTTGAAGGAACATTATTATTTGGCAGCCTTACGTTTAGATATGGGATTTTCTGGTCAGGAAGAAGCGTTGATGTCACTTGACGCAAGTAATCTAAAAATAGAATTAAACATTAGTAACGGGACGAAATATGTAGACAATATTGTTTCTTACCAGCCCAATAAAGAGAACATTATCGGGTGTCATAATTTTTATCCAAGACGCTTTACTGGGCTATCTCGTCAGCACTTTTTACAAACATCCCACCACTTTAAAGCACACAACTTGAGAACTGCCGCGATGATTTCCTCGCAGCATGGTCAATTTGGGCCTTGGGAGCAAACAGAGTACGGGTTACCTACATTAGAGGAGCATCGTCATCTTCCTATCACTGTACAAGCGAAAGATTTATGGCATACAGGGCTCATTGATGATTGTATTATTGGCAATATGTATGCCTCAGAGGAGGAAATACGTGCGTTAGGTCAATTAAATCGCAATAAGCTTGAAATAAAGGTTGTCCCGTCAGCAGACACGAGTATTTTAGAGGAAACGATTCTTTTTAAAGAGCCCCATTTTAATAGAGGGGATGTCTCTGAGTATGTCATTCGTAGTACACAATCTCGGGTTAAATATAAAAACGGAGATTTTCCTGTGCATGATACACGACCATTAAAAAGAGGCGATATCACGATTGATAATAATTTGGATGTTCGTTATAAGGGGGAGCTACAAATTGTTCTAAAAGAAATCCCAAATGCCGGGTCGAGCAATGTTATCGCTAGCGTTGTTGAGGAAGAACAATTTTTATTAGCACATATTCAACCATGGGCATCATTCGGCTTTACAAAATGAAAAAAGGTGAGAAAGGGATTGAGTCATCAATCTCACAGACTTGTAGCCATCGAGAAGTTCACTCTCGATGGCTTTTGTCATTTTTCTTTCTTTGTTCAATATTTGATAAACCAATCCATAATCAGAATAGGGGTTCTCTACTAATGGATAAATAAACGAAAAATTAATAGTGGCCTTTAATTTTCGCACTTAATGATCTTGTCGTACCAATTGATCAATCGTAAACATTTCTAATTGTTTACATTCGTTGATTTCATTCTTCGTCATCATCGTTTATCACTTCAAAAGTTTACTTTTCATCAACATATATTGATGGAGTTACTTTATATAGATGTTGAATGTAGCGAAGGACGGTGACTCCTGCGGGGAAAGTAGCTCGACACCGCATGTGGAAAGTATCAGCTTGGAGTGGAATCAACCGTTTCCCTTTAGAAAATAATGCCAAGGAAGCATTCCAACTTTATTTTAAAATCCTTGTTTAATTACTTTTATTTGGATGGTTTTCAGTAGGCAATCTTCATTTTTTTCTTTATAATTTTCTCTTGAACAATAACATGATAAAATGTAAGATAGATTTTGATTTTATCTTAGTATATAACTAGGTTTACTAATAAAATACACAGATGGAGAGTGTCAGGATGTTACATCAATTTTCACGTAACGAGCTCGCTATAGGAACAGAGGGTCTCGAAAAATTAAAAAATACAACGGTTGCCATACTTGGTGTAGGTGGTGTTGGTTCATTTGCAGCTGAGGCATGCGCAAGAAGTGGAATCGGTCGCATTATTTTAGTTGATAAGGATAATGTCGATATTACAAATGTCAACAGACAACTAGTGGCATATCTATCAACTGTAGGCAAATCTAAATCAGCTGTCATGAAAGAGCGCATTGCAGATATTAACCCAGCATGTGAAGTCATTGATATGCACATGTTTTACACGGAAGAAACCTATGAAAAGTTTTTCGCACAAGGCATTGATTATGTCATTGATGCAAGCGATACAGTGATGTACAAAATTCATCTAATGAAGGAATGCTTGCAACGTAATATCCCTATTATTTCGAGTATGGGTGCAGCAAATAAAATGGATCCTACTCGTTTCCAAATTGCGGATATATCAAAAACACATACAGATCCATTAGCAAAAATAATTCGTACAAAGCTTCGTAAAGAGGGTATTCATAAGGGTGTAACAGTTGTTTTTTCTGATGAAAGTCCAATTGTTGTACGTCCTGATGTCGTAGAGCATGTTGGTAAGCCTGATGCGGCAATTCGTAAGGCAAAAATGCCACCTTCATCCAATGCCTTTGTACCGTCCGTAGCAGGTTTAATTGCGGCGAGCTGGGTAGTCAATACCATCTTAAAAGATGTGAAAATTACGCGCGTACAAGGATAATGTCAGAGAATTATTTTAAAAAAACAGCATAATGGATTATTTTCGTAGAAGTAGCTGCCTCATTGTTTTGAGAAGTAGCTACTTTTTCTATGTTACAATTAGACCGTTGAAAAAAGGAGGCGCATACAGATGGAAAAAATTTATCAAATGGAATATAGAGGTTTAAATCTTTTCGATGAAATTAGCACTGTAGAGATAGCGATTGATGAAGAGAAGCAAACTATACATATTTTTGATGTTGGACAAGTAGTCAGCCCCATTTTTAATTTTGATGTATCTGCCTATGAATTGTCCGATGGTTTTTATAAAATGGCGGATGTTCTGCGGCATAAGAAAATCTTAACGAATCATCAAGCAGATAATAATGTCACATTAAGTGAATGGTTAATTATGAACAATGCTTATTTTTATATACCTCAAAAGCGCATTAAAAAATATATGCAGGGGAGCATTATTGAAATTGTTGATCGCGCAAAGGAACCCTGGTTATTTGATGATTATGTACAAAGGGTATAATTTTACCAAAATAGTTCGTCTTATGTACATAAAATGCTATTAATTCACGAAATTGTCTTATTTTTTTCATGTCCTCACTACTCCATATAGTTTATTGATATAATTTAAATCATCCATTAGATAATCGATCAGTTTGTTTGGGATGCTCCGAGCTACTTAGTAAATAGCCAGGAAGTTAAAACAGCAAATGACATATGGGAGAGTGGGGAAATGGAAATTCAAGTAATTCGTGATCATTTAGATATTGTCAAACTTCAAGAGAAAATGAATGCCATTGTATTTGACTATTTGGATACATCTAATAATTATCCGAAAGCTATGAGAGGGTTGAATCCTTTATATAGTCAAGTAACAACTTATTATAAAGAGTATGTTGATCATCGATCAGGGGAATTACCAAGCGCAAATACGTATTGGCATCTGTTTATCGATTGTTGTGCAAAATTATGTTATTTTTTAGCTGCATCGACCTATTATTCTTCGAATGCCTTGCAAAAAACGCCTGAAAAAGTGGAGCGTTTATTAACAATAGCAGCTTATTCCTTACCGGGAATTGAACAGGAAGAGAATGAATTATTATTAACAGATATCTTTGCTCTCTTAACGGAAGTGCTAGAGGATGAAGAGAAAATGACAACGATACGCAATGAAGTGCTTGCACAAAAGGGTGATGTGAAGCAGTGTCTGGAACAGTTCAAAGCATTTGTTGATGAAGAACTGACAGCCTAGACATTATTAGACTAGCTATTTTCAGAAAATAGCCTATACGACAAGAATCTACGTAACTTTTGTAAGTAATTCTCGTTTTTCTATACTAGAAAAAAGTGGATTTACTTGCTTCGTTTTGTTTCGTGGGTTCTTTTTTGTTATTTGGAAAGTAAAAAAAGATCATTTTACTTAAAGGGAATTATGATTTTTTGTCGAATTATAGTTAAAAAATGGGTTCTCCTATAATCATTTTATTCAACACTGTAAGAACTTATTGAAAGGGGGCTAGGCAATGATTGTAAACGGTATAAAATTAGATTTGGCGAATTTGGAAAAACCGCTTTTACTAGTTAGTGAGGAAGATGAGCATTTATTTCAACGACTTATCCAACCAACGATTGAGAAGGAACTTATACAGTGTCAATTAGCGCTCTCTACAAGAAAATCTATTTCATTGGTCAAAGATATTTGGTTGGCAATGTATAGGGATCGAGAAAAGTTATACATTAATAGTGGTCATGCCATGCTGTACCCAATTCGTTTAATTCTTTTTGAATTAGTGACACAAGCAGAATCTTTCCAGCGCTTAGCAAAAAAGTCGCGTGGTGATGCATGTCTTTCCCTTATATATGCAGTTATTCTTATACAATTTGTCTTGCAGTGGTTAAAGGATCGGTTTAGTGGAAACCAAGAGGTATATGGTGCATTAAAGCGGTTATACAGAGTGACGGATGATGAATTAACTAGAGAGCCATCCTATGAAACAAGAGAACAAAAAATTGCACAAGCTATTGCTGTAAAAGCAATTCGCTTTGAAGTGAGAGAAAACAATCAAGAATTCGCGAGTGTGTTGTATCAATCGTATAATTTGATTGTTTTTTTGCATAGTAAGGTCAATGAAGAGGATGGGAAAGAATCCCTTCTGTCATCACTTCGACATGTAGCAGAACCATTAAATTTGTTTTATAAAGAGCGATACACAGCAAATAACCAGAGCTTTACAGGATGATCATCAAAGCAGCCCATCCTGTTATTTTGTAAAAAAGCAAAGTCACTATCAGTACTGGAAATCGTGACTTTGCTTTTGTGCTGTTATTGATGGAACGATTTGAGCTTTTCATAGATGCCTGCCATTCGTTTTTCTTCTCCAGCAATAACAGGTTTATAAAATTCTGTTCCTACAAGTTCATCCGGTAAATATTGCTGGTCTACCCAACCACCAAAAGTGCCAATGGGTGTGTTATGTGGATATTGATAGCCAACATGTCCTAAATCTTTCGCTCCCTCGTAATGAGCATCTCGTAAATGATGAGGAATATCACCCGTTTTGCCTTCATGAATTGCTGTAATGGCAGCGTCTATTGCAGCTATGGCAGAATTGGATTTAGAGGCAAGGCACATTTCTATGACGGCGCTTGCGAGTGGAATACGTGCCTCAGGTAACCCTAGTCGTTCGGCTGCTTGGATGGCAGCCAGCATATGAGGACCAACATCGGGATTGGCAAGACCAATATCTTCATAAGCCATCACAAGCAGGCGCCTGCTGACGGCCACTAAATCGCCTGTTTCCAGTAAATGCGCTAAATAATATAAAGCAGCATTGGTATCACTGCCACGTACAGATTTTTGCAAGGCGGAAAGTAAATTATAAAAATGTGAACCTTTTTTATCGCCATAAACACCGATTCGGTTAATGAGATGCTCAATAACATGATCGGCTGCAAGCGTCTGCCCATCAACCTCATCACTCGCATAATAAATGGATTCTAGTAGTGTTAATGCCTTCCGCGCATCCCCGTTTGCGGCTCCTGCAATTTGCTCAATTTGAGTGGGTGTTAATACAAAATGATATTTACCTAACCCTCGTTTTTCATCTGCTAGTGCTTTTTCAATCAACTCAATTAAATTTTCCTTTGTTAGTCGTTTTAGCTGGTAAATTTCTCCACAGCGTGAACGAATAGCTGGATTGACGTCATGGTAAGGATTTTCTGTTGTGGCCCCAATTAATACAATTGAGCCATTTTCAACATGTGGTAACAAAGTATCTTGCTGTAATTTATTGAAACGATGAATTTCATCCAAAAAAAGAAGTACTTTTCCGGAGATTCTGGCTTCTTGTACAATATCCTCCACATCTTTTTTGCCAGCTCGCGTTGCATTGAGTGCAAAGAAAGGGAGCTTGGAGCTTCCTGCAATGGCATTGGCAATAGAAGTTTTACCGATTCCAGGTTCTCCGTATAGCAACATGGAAGGTACATGTTCATTTTGAATCATTTTATACAGGGCTGTATTGGGACCAATGAAATCCTGATGCCCAACTATTTCATCAAGGGTTAAAGGACGCATTCGAAAAGCGAGTGGTTCATTATGCAATTTAGTTCCCCCTTTCAGTCGTTGTCATTTTTTGCTTCGACCATGTTTATACGCTAAAATAAAGCGCTGATTGTTATTTTTGAACGATTTTTAATCGCATTTATTAGTATATCACATCCTTCTAGGTGTATTTCCGAGTTCATCAAGAGGAGATTATGATATACTGTTTGTAGTATTTTGACTAGACTAATTGAGGGTGATAAAATGAAAATTTCAACAAAGGGCCGTTACGGGCTTACGATTATGATTGAATTAGCAAAGCATTATGGTGAAGGGCCGATTCCATTGCGTAAAATTGCTGCGGAAAAGGAGCTTTCTGAAGCATATTTAGAGCAATTAGTGTCTCCGCTTCGTAATTCAGGCTTAGTAAAAAGTGTACGTGGTGCTTATGGTGGTTATATGCTAGCGAATCCACCTAGCGAAATTTCAGCAGCCCATGTTATTAGTGTGCTAGAAGGGCCTATTCAACCAGTAGAGGGTATTGAAAATGAGGAAGCGCCACAACGAGAGTTATGGCTACGTATTCGCGATGCAGTAAAAAATGTGTTAGATACAACGACAATTGAAGACCTAGCACAATATACAGAAGAAAATGTAGCGGAAGGTTACATGTTCTATATTTAAAATGTTCGAGCTAAAGTGCTACGCCCGCATCAATCTCATTCATTTTGTGAAATAGTCTTATCGCAATGGCTATTTTTACGATGAGTGATGTGGGTTTTTGCGCTTCTGATCTTGATTCAGGAGAGGACTCCACTTATGAAGGGTGAGCTGAATGCGGTGCTGATTTTTTCAGTGAGTGTTCAAACGATCACTGAATCAAGATAAAGTCTCTGGCGAAAGTCACAGATTTTGAAGAGAGGTCTGCATGATGCAGGTCAGTTACCGTTGTCACAGAATGTGACGAGAGTAGGCTAACTGTTACTCATTAGTTTGAAAAGAATGGACGTATTGTTTATCTGCGCGAAAGTGAAGTGTCAGCGGCAATTACGTCGAGGCGTAATTGATCAAAAAGGAGTTTTCAACATGAATTCATATATTTATCTCGATCATGCGGCTACATCTCCGATGAATGGCCAAGTAATAGAAGCGATGACGACTGCTATGCAGCAGGTTTTTGGCAACGCATCAAGTATTCATGGCGCAGGTCGAGAAGCACGAAAATATTTAGACAATGCACGTGAGTTATTAGCGAAATCCATCGGTGCCCAAGCAGGGGAAATTATTTTCACAAGCGGCGGCACGGAAGCTGATAATACAGCCATTTTAGGCACTGTCTATGCCCGTGCGAACGAAGGGAAACACATCATTACAACACAAGTAGAGCATCATGCGGTGTTACATACTTGTGAAAAACTTGAACGCGATGGCTTTGAGGTGACCTATTTACCAGTAGATCAATTGGGACGTGTAGCGGTTGAAGATGTTCAAGAAGCCCTTCGCGAAGATACTATTTTAGTGACGATTATGTATGGTAATAATGAAGTAGGTACAATTCAGCCTATTGCTGAAATTGGTGAGCTATTACGTGAGCATCATGCCACATTCCATACAGATGCAGTTCAAGCTTACGGCTTGGAGAAAATAGATGTAAACCAATTACAGGTGGATTTATTGAGTGTATCTGCACATAAAATCAATGGTCCTAAAGGTGTTGGATTCCTTTACCAAAAGACAGGAACACCGTTAGCGAGCTTTGCTCTTGGGGGCGCACAAGAGAAAAAACGTCGCGCAGGTACTGAAAATATTCCAGCCATTATTGGTTTTGCGACTGCTGTGCAAGTTGCAAATAAGTTGCGTGAAGAAAAGCGTTCACTATACAATCACTTTAAGCAAATTATGCTCGAAGTTTTTACACAGGAAAAGCTAGCGTTCCATGTGAATGGTGAAGAAAAGCATTCATTGCCTCATGTACTAAATATTAGCTTTAAAGGGATGGAAGTAGAATCGTTTCTAGTGAATCTTGATATGGCAGGTATTTGTGTATCAAGTGGTTCAGCATGTACCGCTGGTTCGATTGATCCATCGCATGTGTTAGTAGCGATGTTCGGGCAAGGAGCAGAGGAATTACGAAACTCCATCCGATTTAGCTTTGGGCAAGATTTAACGGAAAACGATATACGCGATGCAGCGGAAAAAACAGCTCAAATTGTGAAAAAACTAGCTACCAAATAATTTGCGCAATACGACGTTATGTTTCTATAACTTTTGAAGCATCAACTGTAATTAGATAAAAGAAAAGGTGACCACAATGAAAGAAACACGTGACCCCTCACAAATTCGCGTTGTCGTCGGCATGTCAGGTGGGGTAGATTCATCGGTGGCTGCATACTTGTTAAAACAACAAGGGTATGAAGTAATCGGGATCTTTATGAAAAACTGGGATGATACGGATGAAAACGGTGTTTGTACAGCGACTGAAGATTATGATGATGTGATTAAAGTGTGCAATCAAATCGGTATCCCATACTATGCTGTCAATTTCGAGAAACAATATTGGGATAAAGTTTTCACATACTTTTTAGAAGAATATAAAGCAGGGCGTACACCAAACCCTGATGTGATGTGCAATAAAGAAATTAAATTTAAAGCATTTTTGGAGCATGCCATGAACTTAGGCGCCGATTACTTAGCGACAGGACACTATGCACGTATTGATCGAAGTGTTGATGGTGAAGTGAAAATGTTACGTGGCGTTGATGATAACAAAGATCAAACATACTTTTTAAATCAACTATCACAGGAGCAATTAGCCCATGTGATGTTCCCAATTGGCGATATTGAGAAGAAAGAAGTGCGTAAAATTGCAGAGGAAGCTGGACTTGCCACTGCCAAGAAAAAGGATTCAACAGGTATTTGTTTTATCGGAGAACGTAACTTCAAGGAGTTTTTGAGTCAATATTTACCAGCTCAACCTGGCAAAATGGAAACAATGGATGGCGTTGTGATGGGACAACATGATGGTTTAATGTACTATACACTTGGGCAACGACATGGTCTTGGTATTGGTGGAGACGGTGAGCCTTGGTTTGTGCTAGGGAAAGATTTAGAGCGTAATGTGTTACTTGTTGGACAAGGCTTTGACAATGAGTTTTCATACTCTACATCATTGACTGCTGTGAAAATGAACTATACTTCGACAAAAAAATTGCCTGGGAAATTTTCTTGCACAGCGAAATTCCGCTATCGTCAAACAGATACACCAGTAGAAGTAGAAATTTTACCAGATGGTCGTGCACACATTACATTTGCAGAGCCTGTACGTGCGATTACACCAGGACAAGCCGTAGTGCTGTACAATGGTGATGAATGTATGGGTGGCGGTACGATTGACGAAGTCTTTAAAAGTAATGAAAAACTAACATATGTTGGATAACTTGTGTTAAGACTGCTCTTACTGCCTCTTGGCTTTCTAGAAGCAGTCTTTCGCTACATAGAGGTGAAGAACGAATGAATTATAATGAACAGGGCATTCAAGCATTTCAAGAAAAACGTTATGAGGATGCTGCCCAACTATTTACAAAAGCAATTGAAGCAGAGCCCGAAAATGCCATTGGTTATGTGAATTTCGGCAATTTGTTTGCTGTGTTAGAGGATACAGAACGTGCAGAACGTTTCTTCCAAAAGGCGATTACTGTAGATGAAACTGCAGCGACAGCTTATTACGGTTTAGCCAATTTATATTATAATGCGGAACGCTATGCGGAAGCTGCAAAACTGTATGAACAAGCACTTAAACATCAGATTGAAGGGGCAGATGTTTATTATATGATGGGGAAATGCTTTGAGCGTATGGAGAACTCAAAACTAGCATTGCCCTATTTACAACGTGCCGTAGAAATTGCGCCAGAAGATACACAAATTCGTTTAACCTATGCGATTGTGCTATGTGCGCTAGAAATGTTTGAAGAAGGGAAGAGGGAACTGGATCTCTTAATCGAGCAGGATTGGAATAATGCAGATGCACATTATAATTTAGGCGTGCTCTATGCCGTTTCCACAGAACAAACGGAAGATGCGATGTATCATTTGAAACAAGCCTTTACATTACAACCTGAATATGACCAAGCACGATATATATATGATATGATTGCCCAACGATTTAACTGATAGATGATTAGCAGCGAGTGTCAATTGATGAACTTGCTGCTTTTTTCTATCAAAATGCAAGGCAATCTATAAATCTCATTTATTATTTTTCAGCAAATGAATTCCTTCTTCTTTTATTTTTCGTTCAAACTTGGTAATGTTTGTTATGCAGGAAAGGAAAAGGTGACAGGATGAATAAAGTATTTATTGCACTATTACTTGTAACAGCACTTGCCGCAATTGAAGGAACAATTGTAAGTACGGCTATTCCAAGTATTACAGCTGATTTATTAGGCGTAGACTTAATTAGCTGGATTTATTCCGCTTATTTACTAGCTTCTGCTATTGCTGCGATTATTTTTGGCAAGCTAGCTGATTTATTTGGACGCAAGCGGATGATTATTACAGGGATTATTATTTTTTTAGTAGGCTCGATGTTATGTGGTTTAGCCCAATCGATGGAGCAATTAATTGTCTTTCGTGCAATCCAAGGTATTGGTGCAGGTTCAATTTTACCCATCACATTAACAATGGTTGGGGAGCTGTATAAGACTGAAAAAGCGCGTGCCAAAGGACAAAGCTATTTAAGTATGGTATGGGGCGTGTCTGGCGTAGTTGGTCCATTATTTGGAGGTTTTATTGTAGACCAAGTGTCATGGCATTTTATTTTTTTCATTAATGTACCATTTGGTTTAGCATCTATTTATTTAATTGCGAAACATTATAAAGAGCAAATAGAAGCGGTGAAGCGTAAAATTGACTACCTAGGTGCTGTACTATTTACAATTGGCATGGTGGCGTTGTTATTTGTGATTATCGAAAACAGTAAAACGCAGGCTTGGTTATCAGGTCAATCATTGCTAATGTATCTAATTGCGGTTGTCTTCCTTAGTATTTTTATTTGGGTGGAATTACGAGCTGAAGAGCCAATTATTCCGTTAGCACTGTTTAAAAATGGGCGACTAATGGTCATAAATGCCTTAACATTAAGCGGGATGTCTATTGTGATTGGTGTAACGGTTTATATTCCGATATTTGCCCAAAGTGTTCTTGGTAAAAATGCAACACAAGCAGGTTTATTATTAACACCGATGTCTATTTTCTGGACGGTAAACTCCATTATGGCAGGTTATTTAATCGGGCGTTTAACGAATAAAAGAATTATTCAAATGGGGACAATTTTACTGGTTACGGGTACTCTATTACTGGCAAGACTATCTTCAGGTTCTAGCGATTTCAGCGCTTATTTCGCTTCATCATTAGTTGGGCTAGGAATGGGCTTTATCATGCCAATGTTGATGATTTCCATTCAAAAGGTGGCAAATCCTAAGCAGCTTGGCATCTCAATTGGTTTAAACTCCTTTACAAATACATTTAGTCAAGCGATTGGGGCAGCACTATTTGGGATGATTTTTAACTTAGCAACGAGTGAAAAAATGGCTTCATTAGGAAAAGGTGAAATTCAATTAAATGGTGAATTTGCAAGAGGTGGCTTTAGTCTAGAAGAAGTAAGCTTTTTAAAAGAAACTATTGCGAATGGCGTAAGCTATGTTTATGTCGCTACCTTTGTTTTTGCCATTTGTGCCCTTATTTTCTCCTTCTTTGTAGCGACGAAATCCAAGGAGCAGGCATAATCGTTACAAAGCTTTAAAACTGTAAAAATCCACCTCACTCTCTGTGAAAAAGAACATTGGACAATTGGGTCTTTTGCTTTTCTCACCGAAAGCTAGGTGGATTTTTATGTTCATTTAGTTTTGGTCATAATGACAACGGAGTGTCATTGATTGTTAGGTAGTTCTGTTAAGTATTTCGCTAAATGTGAAATAGGGGTACTGTCTAGTAATGATGGCTCTGCTTCATTTTCTTTTAAAATATTGATCTCTTTATTCAAACGCTCCATTTTTCGATCTAATTCGGCTGCTTGTAGTGCGGCTTCTTTTAATTCAATACGAATATGCTCGGGTACATCTTTGTTATACTTATAATAAATTTTGTGCTCCAAGCTTGCCCAAAAATCCATTGCTATTGTACGAATTTGGATCTCTGTGTAAACCTTTTCCATATGGTCTGACATAAAGATAGGAATTTTAATAATGAGATGTAAGCTTTGGTAGCCATTTTCTTTTGGATAAGCAATATAATCCTTCACTTCAACAACCTCAATGTCATGCTGTGCCTGTAACATGGCACTAACCTTGTAAATATCTTCCACGAAAGAGCAGGTGATGCGAGCGCCTGCTATATCACGAATATTTTCACGAACAGCCTCCATGGATGGGGGAAGCTCTTTTTTCATCATCTTCGCTAAAATACTTTTCGGTGATTTTACACGAGTGGAAATATGCTCAATTGGATTGTATTCATGAATCAACTTAAATTCTTCTTGCAATATATTTATTTTCGTTTCTACTTCCTGTAGAGCAAATTTGTAGGCTAAAAAGAAACGTGTTAATTCAGTTTGGAATGTTTTTAAAGAGTTTACCTCTAGTCCAGTTTTCATAGTTTGTAAATCCTTTCTAGTTGGTTTGTGCCATTTTTATTTTCTGTGTGGCTGTCATCCCAATGAGATAGCCAATAATGGGTGAAATTCCATAGCCCATAATAGGCATTGGAAAATGGCCAAAGAAAGTGACAAGAATTGTCATCAAGAAATAGAGTCCTAATATATCTTTTTTCCATGTGATAAAGAATGGATAGACTAACAATAGAAGGGCTCCAACTCCTAAAATAAGTAACATACTTCCCATATCTGCTACTAAAAATATTATTTGCTCTACATATGGTACAGGAGCTAAATGATCGATGTAAATCCAGGGTGTAAAGACATATAGGGTTAGTATGATTAGCGTAATATACTGCCATTTAGGGTTTTCTATAGCTCGCCATAAAATAATGGTGGAGGCACAAGCAAAAGCAGTAATTTGCCCTGCATCTGGTTGCAATAGTAAAATACCACCTATGAGAATCATGAATCCTATAACATATGGTACATAATTACTTTTTGATAGCCTCCACAAATAAACAATGAGCATAGGTAAAATAATACTGGCCATATAAAAATTGAATGGACCCAAAGTTACCCATCGGTGGACACCCTCTAAGCCATTAAACCAAAAGGGCAGAATAAGTAAAATAGTTAAAATAGATGTGACCAAAAGAGGGTTCTTATGTAGTTCTATTAGGGGTGTTTTATTTAAAATGACATAGCAAAAACAAACGCCTAACATCCAGATGAATATATTTTGTATCTAAATACTTATGTCTACACCGTAGAAGATCATAGCGATCGTTCCTATAAGAAGTGCGGGAAGCATAAAAAAATAAGGTAGTATATGTTTAATATGGAGTTTAGTCATGTGACCCCCTTATACGTAATGCTATACAATATATAACTCATATGACAAACAAAAGGTTTCAGAAATTGTTGAAAGGAATAGAGGAGACGGAGGTGAGAAAATGAAAAAAAGGAGCTAGTGCCCCTTCGGTTTAAGTAATAATTTCAGCATTTAAGTTATAGCGCTTATTAAACTCATCGACAAAAACCTGTAAATCAATATATGTTCCGATATACGGTTCTGTTTCTTGATCGCGTAACAAGCCACAAGTTGCCTTTAATGATTTTGAAAACTCTAGTAACATTTGTTCGTTGTCCAGTTGCACGTGAATCGCAAGAGAATGATCTTTTTTATTTACTTTAAAATATTTACCATCTATGATTCTCTCTAAATTTGTTTCTTGAAATGGAAAAACATAATCTTTATAAATTAGCTTCACAAGATCCCACCTCTTTCACAATAGTTTACTACATCTGTATAAGGTAACTCCCCACCAAAAATAGAGAGGGCACTGCCAATGGTTACATGCAATTTTCCGTTGGCTAATTGATTAAATTTTTCTAAATCCTCCAGCGAACGAACACCACCTGCATAGGTAGTAGGAATAGAAGTCCAGGCAGCTAAATCCCTTACTAGGCTTTCCTGCATTCCCCCCTTTTTTCCTTCAACATCGACGGCATGAATTAAAAGTTCATCACAAAAATCTTCTAGATAGGCAATAGATGCTGCATTGACTTCGAAGTGACTATATGTAGTCCATTTATCTGTCATGACAAACCACTTTCCATCACGCATCTTGCAGCTAAGATCAATGACTAGACGTTCTTTACCTATCAGTTGGTTTAAACACTTTAAACGTGCTAGGTCTAGCTGTCCATCATGAAAAATATAGGATGTCACGATAATATGCGAAGCGCCTGCTTCAATATATTTTTGTGCATTATCAGCCGTGATGCCGCCACCAATTTGTAAGCCCTGAGGATAGGCTGCTAAAGCGGCTAAGGCGGCTTCTTCATTCCCAGAACCAAGCATGATAACATGTCCACCTGTTAAGCGATCTTTTGCAAACATTTGTGCATAGTAGCTAGCGTCATGTGTAGAAATAAAATTTTCTACGACAGCTTGATTTGCATAACCCAAAGTACTTCCTACAATTTGTTTTACTTTGCCATCATGTAAATCGATGCAAGGTCTAAATTCCACTAACTTCACAATCCTTCCGTGCGCTAATTCTTATTTATCATAGCATGGAATAAGAGATAAAGGCAGAGAATTGTCATTTGTCGCAATAATGTAAAAATAAAGTAGAGAATACATTTTTATCTACGATATTTTGATGAGGCTATGGTAAAATAAAAAGATTGAAGACAATAAGAAAGGACGGACCGAACATGACCGATCATCTAGATTTATTTGAACTCAATAAATTCTTTATACTCGGACGTCCAATCGTCTCTATCTTTCATAATGCACAAAATATGTATTCGATTGTACGTGTGAAAATACAAGAGACGAACTTACAATATGAAGATAAAGAAATTATCGTTGTTGGTTATTTTCCACCATTACAAATGGATGAACAATATCGTTTTACGGGTATCTTAAAACAGCATCCTAAATATGGTGCTCAATTTCAAATCGAGACATTTACGAAAGAGGTTCCTGCAACTGAGCAAGGGATTATTCATTATTTATCTAGTGACTTATTTGTAGGAATTGGGAAAAAAACGGCTGAAACGATTGTAGAAAAACTAGGGGCTAATGCTCTTCGTGTTATTTTAGAAGATCCTAGTGCACTTGACGCCGTTCCACGCTTATCCACTGAAAAAAAAGAAGTTATTCATCGCACCATCGAACAAAATCTAGGCCTAGAACGTGTGATGATTCAACTGAATGAGTGGGGCTTTGGTCCACAGCTCGGTATGAAAATCTATCAAACCTATCGAACTGAAGCCATAGAATTACTAACTGAAAATCCATATCGCTTGATCGAAGATGTTGAAGGCGTTGGTTTCTTTCGGGCTGACGAATTAGGGGCTAAACTAGGAATTACTGGTAAACATCCTGATCGTGTCAAAGCAGCGATATTTCATGTGTTAAATACAGCTGCTTTATCAGATGGACACGTCTATTTAGATGCGGAGCATGTCCTACCGCTTGTAAAGGATATGCTTCAACAAAGTCAGCGGCAGGAGATCCCGTTTGAGGACATTTCTAAAGCCTGTATTGAGCTACGTGAAGAAGGTAAAATTTGTGGTGAAGAAACTAGATTATATTTACCATCCCTTTATTTTTCTGAAGTAGGGATTGCCTCTAAAATCGTATCGCTCATTGAGCGAAATAATAAGGCTGAGCATTTTAGTAAGGACGAAATTAGAAAAGCCATTGGAGAAACAGAGGAGCTACTCAATGTCACCTACGCTGAGACACAAGCAAATGCTATTGAACAGGCTTTAAATTCAGCCGTCATGATTTTGACAGGTGGACCGGGTACTGGAAAAACAACGGTTGTACGTGGAGTGGTTGAAGTTTATGCAAAGCTACATGGTTTATCATTAAATCCAAAAGAATATGCTCAAAAAGAAGAACCATTTCCTATCATCCTTTGTGCACCAACTGGACGTGCTGCCAAGCGGTTAGCTGAATCAACTGAGCTTCCTGCAATGACCATTCATCGTCTACTTGGCTTTACAGGGCAAGAAAAAGAGGAAGAAACAGAGCGTGAGGTAACAGGAAAGCTCATCATTGTGGATGAAATGTCTATGGTGGATACATGGCTTGCCCATCAGTTATTAAAAGCTTTACATGAAGATGTCCAGGTTGTTTTTGTAGGGGACCAGGACCAGCTTCCACCAGTAGGGCCAGGACAGGTGTTAAAGGATTTATTAGCATCAAAGCAACTGCCAACTGTTGAACTAACAGATGTTTATCGACAAGCAGAGGGCTCTACAATTATTGAGCTTGCCCATCAAATTAAAAAGGGAACGATTCCAAATGATTTAACAGCTAAAACATCTGATCGTTCGTTTATAAAGGCTTCAGCCGATCAAGTTGCCAATGTTGTCACGCAGGTTGTCAAAAGTGCAGTAGCCAAAGGACAGGAAATTCGCAATATTCAGGTGCTAGCACCCATGTATAAAGGTACGGCTGGTATTGATAATTTAAATAAAATGATTCAAGAGCTCATTAATCCAAATGATACGGGAACAAGAAAAGAGCTGGTCTTTGGTGATGTGACTTATCGCATAAAAGATAAAGTACTTCAGCTGGTCAATCAACCTGAGAGCAATGTTTTTAACGGGGATATGGGCGAGGTCATCAGTATTATTAAAGCAAAAGAAACGATCGAAAAACAGGACTTACTGATCGTATCCTTTGATGGTATCGAGGTAACTTATCAACGCAGTGATTTGAACCAATTGACACTAGCCTATTGCTGCTCTATTCATAAATCTCAAGGCTCTGAGTTTCAAACAGTTATTATGCCAGTTGTCAGAGGATATTCAAAAATGCTGCGGCGTAATCTCTTATACACAGGGATTACTCGTGCTAAAAACTTTTTGATTTTATGTGGTGAACCCGATGTACTTGCAGATGGCTTACAGCGTACAGATGACCTACAGCGTTTCACTTCTTTACGTGCAAGACTTAATCCGATGGATATCAATGAAGAAATTGTGGAAGTAGAGGCTATGTCAATAGAGGAGCAGGAGTTGAACAATCCCGTCTCCATAGCACAAAAGCTAACAGTAGAAACAGCACCATATATTCATCCAATGATTGGGATGAATGATATCTCCCCTTATGATTTTTTAAATGACTAAAATAATTACTATTTGCTGTATATGCCCGATTAGACTGTCTAGTCGGGCTTTTCTATTTAGCCCATCGTCACCTAATATTTGGACATTTCATATACTAGGTGAGTACAAAAACATAGGGAATGTATAGGGGTGACAGCATGCCAATAATGACAGGGCAACAGTATATTGAACGTATAGATGCTTTAAAAACGTATATTTCGATTGATGGGGAAGTCGTGACAGGAAAGGTGTCAGAACATCCTGCATTTAAGGGGATTATGCAGAGTCAAGCAAAACTTTTTGACTTACAACATCAAGGGGCTCTTCTTGAAAAAATGACCTATGAATCGCCAACTAGCAAGCAGAGAGTTGGCATGTCTTTTCTTCAAGTAATGACGCCAGAAGATCTTGTGAAAAGGCGCCATGCGGCAAGGGAATGGGCATTATCTTCCCATGGTTTTATGGGGAGAAGCCCAGATTATATGAATACGACCTTAATGGCCTTAGCTTCAGCGTCAGACTTTTTAAAAGATAAGCCAAATTGTTTTCCAGAGCATTTACTGAAGTTTTATGAGTATGCTCGTGAGAATGATATTACTATGACCCATACCTTTATCGAACCACAGGTAAACCGTAAGCGCTATTATTATGAGGATGAAGAAGTGACGATTGCTGCCAAAATTATTGACAAGACGAGTGAAGGTTTAATCATTAAAGGGGCGAGATTACTAGCAACACAGGGCGGCATAACGGATGAACTGCTCGTTTTATCAACAAATGGTTATGATGAAGGAAAAGGTTTCGGCTTTTCGATACCGAGTAATACGAAGGGCTTAAAGTTTTTATGTCGCCAATCTTTTGTAGGTGGAGATTCCTCATTTGATTATCCATTAAGCTCTCGTTTTGAAGAAATGGATGCGATTGTTGTTTTTGATGATGTAGTTGTCCCTTGGGAACGGGTTTTTTATTACGAAAATGTAGATGTTGCCAATCAATTTATGAATGTTAGTGGCTTCCAAGCATACAGTTTACATCAAGTACTTTCTCGGCAAATTGCGAAGACTGAATTTGTATTAGGTGTTGTGCAGTCGATTGTGGACACCATTAATATCGGTGATTACCAACATGTACAACAAAAAGTAGTGGATGTAATTGTGACACTAGAAACGATGAAGGCAATGCTCGTAAAATCAGAAATAGATGCACAGCGAGATATGTTCGGCTTTCTTCGACCAGACCTCTCAACTTTGCAAGTAGCCATTCAAATTTTCCCGAGAGTATATCCGACTTTTACGGAAATCATCCAACAACTTGGGGCAAGCGGCTTAATGTCCATACCAAGTGCCAAAGCATTTGCAGCAGATGAAGGCGATCTTGATCACTATTTGCAATCATTCCAAGATAAAGGCGAAGAGCGAGTGAAAAAATTTCGTTTAGCTTGGGATTTAACAATGAGTAGTTTTGGCACAAGGCAAACACTGTATGAACGCTTTTTCTTTGGTGATCCAGTGCGTTTATCTAGCCTGCTCTATCAATCGTATAAACGGGACCACTTCGTGCAAAGAGTAGAAGACTTTTTGAAAAATGAATGATTTACAGTTTGACAGTTTGAATTCAATCCGCTATGATTTATAGGAATAAAAGAATAACATCCCTTCGTTAGGTGAGGCTCCTATGCTGGAGATACGCTACTACCCAAAAATGTCGAGAGACGCCAATGGGTCAACAGAAATCATCGAAATAAGGTGTTTTTTAACGTAGCTGGACATATTCCTATGCCGCATAGTGCTAAAACTCAACGTTTGAAGGTAACACGCATGCAACGATTTTTTATTGCTCTTTTTTGATATGTGTATTCAACACGCCTTCATTCGTAGAAGGCGTGTTTTTGTTATGAAAGGAAGGTGATGAGAAATGGATAGTAGTCCTGAACCGAATAAGTATCATTCTAGGCAAACGGAAACAAATAAAAGGCATCCATTTCGGATCACCAACGCAGACAAAAGGCGATAAAGGATGACCTTTTGTTTCCCTCAATAACAAAACATGAGGTGAAGTGCAATGATTAAAATCCACTATTTTAATAGCAGCAACAAGACAGTCCAACATGATTTCAACATGAAGGATTTACAACTACCTATTCATAATGAAGATTTATTATGGGTAGATTTATATGCGTATAGTTATAATGAATTGAATAATATAGCAGATGTATTTGGCTTTCATCCATTAGCAGTTGAAGATTGCTTACATGAAGGCTCCCGTCCGAAAATGGACAATTATGGCGATTATAAATTTTTTGTTTTCCATGCACCCATTTATAATGAAAAAAGTAATAATGAAATTACAACCGTTGAGCTCAATATTTTTATGGGTCCAAACTATGTTGTCACTGTACACAAACGGAAATTGCAATGGCTAGGTCACATGGAAAATGTTTGTGTTAATCGTTCCGAATATATGGAAAAGGGTACTGATTTTTTATTGCATACCATTATAGATGGCATTACAGATGAATATTTTCCAGTATTAGAGCGAATTCGAACTCGCATAGATGAACTAGAAGAAGAAATTTATGAGTATCAACCTAAAGTAGTGACTGAGGAATTTCTTGCACTAAAGCGGGCCATTATTTTAATTCGCCAGGCCATCATGCCGCAAAGAAGAATTTTTTCAACAATCAATGGTCAGTGGAAATTTGAGATACAGGAAGAAAATATCCCATTCTATAAAGATTTAAATGACCATCTAGAACGTATTGTTGACTCTACAGAGACATACCGCGATTTAGTTAACAGTACGCTCGACACATATTTTTCAATTAATAGTGGTAAATCCATTGAAAAGCTGAATTTACTAACAGTTATTTCTACAATAATGTTACCATTATCTGTGATCACTAGCTTTTTTGGTATGAATGTGCCGTTACCTTATCAGGATTCACCTATTGCAACGATTGCAATCAGTGCTTTTCTAGTGCTCTTTACTTGGGGTATGTGGGTATATTTTAAAAAAATGATTGCTTAGATAGCATTAGTCATAGTAGTACTAATTGACAGCACAATAGATTTTTTTTATAATTTCGTTAGAAAAAGTAAAAACGATGATGGAAAAAGTACGTATTTGTGCGTGTACAAGAAAGGGATTTCTAGGCTGGAAAAATCCTCACGACAGCAAATGCCGAAAGCTACTCCAGAGTGCAGCTAATCCCTGCCGTTCACTGACGTTACAAGTGCTAAAGAGGTAAGTAAGCATTTTTTACTTACAACTAGGGTGGTACCGCGAGACAAATGACAAGTCCTCGTCCCTTTTTTGGGGATGAGGGCTTTTTTTATTTTCTTCGATAGTACTCTCCAAAGTGTAATTCATGTAGATCGCAGGATTCTTATCGTGATTTTACAATATAAAATAGGAGGAATTTATCCAATGAAAGCAGTAGATATTCGCCGTATGTATTTGGAATTTTTTAAAGAAAAGGGACATCATCATGAGCCATCAGCGCCACTTGTGCCAATAAATGACCCATCACTACTATGGATTAACTCAGGTGTTGCCACTCTTAAACCATATTTTGATGGTCGTGTTATTCCTGACAATCCACGTATTACGAATGCACAAAAATCGATTCGTACCAATGATATTGAGAACGTTGGGAAAACAGCTCGTCACCATACATTCTTTGAAATGTTAGGAAACTTCTCCATTGGTGACTACTTCAAAAAAGAAGCAATCCATTATGCTTGGGAGTTTTTAACGGATAAAAAATGGATGGGCTTTGATCCAGCGTTATTATCTATCACAATTCACCCTGAAGATCAGGAAGCATATGATGTTTGGCATCAAGAAATCGGTATTCCTGAAGAGCGTTTAATCCGTTTAGAAGGAAACTTCTGGGATATTGGAGAAGGTCCATCTGGTCCTAACTCAGAGATTTTTTATGATCGTGGTGTAGAATATGGCTCAGATGAAAATGATCCTGAAATGTATCCAGGTGGGGAGAACGAACGTTATCTCGAAATTTGGAACCTTGTGTTCTCGCAATTCAACCATAATCCTGATGGTACATACACACCCCTACCAAAGCAAAATATTGATACAGGTATGGGCTTAGAGCGTATTGTATCTGTTGTTCAAAATGTACCAACAAACTTCGATACAGATTTATTCATGCCAATCATTGAAAAAATCGAGGAATTTGCCAACCGTAAATATAAGCGTCCTAGCGAAGTAGATTTAAATGAAATTTTCGGCTCAGAAGAGGATATTAATACACCGTTTAAAGTTATTGCAGACCATATTCGTACAGTAGCTTTTGCCATTGGCGATGGTGCTCTTCCTTCAAACGAAGGACGTGGTTATGTATTGCGTCGTTTATTACGCCGTGCTGTTCGTTATGCTAAACAAATTGGCATTGAGAAGCCATTTATGTTTGAACTGGTACCAACTGTAGGGAAAATCATGGAAGACTTCTATCCAGAAGTAACGGAGAAATGTGAATTTATTCAACGTGTCATTAAAAATGAAGAAATTCGTTTCCATGAAACATTGGACGGTGGTTTAGCAATCTTTAATGCAGTAGTGGAATCGCAAAAAACAGCTGGCCACGATTATATTCCTGGTGCAGATGCCTTCCGTTTATACGATACGTATGGCTTCCCAATCGAATTAACAGAGGAATATGCAGAAGAAGTGGGCATGAAGGTTGATCATGAGGGCTTCGAGGCAGCGATGGAAGAACAGCGGGAACGTGCTCGTGCAGCTCGTCAAGATGTTGATTCTATGCAAGTACAAAATGAAGTATTAGCAAACTTAACAGTTGCAAGTGAATTTGTTGGCTATGATACGTTAACGGTTTCTACTGAAATCGCTGCAATGATCGTCAATGGTCAAGTAGCAAAAGTTGCTTCTGAAGGACAAGAAGCATTCGTTATTTTAGCGAAGACACCATTCTATGCAGAAATGGGTGGTCAAATTGCTGATAGCGGTACTATTTCAAATGATCGTTTTACGGCTATCGTAAAAGATGTTCAAAAAGCACCGAATGGTCAACCGCTTCATACAGTAGTAGTTGAATCTGGTGAAATGCATGTAGAAGATGCAGTGCAAGCAGTGGTCAATCGTGATGACCGTAACTTAATTATTAAAAACCATACAGCGACACATATTATGCAACGTGCATTAAAAGATGTGCTAGGTGATCATGTTAATCAAGCTGGTTCATATGTAGGTCCTGACCGATTACGTTTTGACTTCTCTCATTTTGGTCAAGTTACAAAAGAAGAATTACAGCAAATCGAGCGTATTGTAAATGAGAAAGTGTGGGATGATATAGAGGTCGTTATTGAAGAAAAAGGCATTGACGAAGCGAAAGCGATGGGTGCAATGGCATTGTTCGGTGAAAAATATGGCGATGTAGTTCGTGTCGTCTCAATCGGAGATTATTCGATTGAGCTATGTGGTGGTATCCATGTCAAACGTTCTTCTGAAATTGGCTTCTTCAAAATTGTTTCAGAAGGTGGTATTGGTGCAGGTACTCGCCGTATTGAAGCTGTGACAGGTAAGGTTGCCTATGAAGCAGTAAAAGAGGAAGAAGCTTTATTAAATGAGGCAGCAGCATTATTAAAAGCAAACCCTAAAGATATCGTGACAAAAGTGCAGGCATTGCAGGCTGACTATAAAGAGTTACAACGAGAAAATGAAGCCTTATCCCAAAAAATCGCAAATGCACAGGCAGGAGCTATCGTTGATGCAGCACAAACAATTGGCGATGTGACAGTTCTATCGACAAAAGTAGAGGCGAAGGATAATAATCAACTGCGTCAAATGATGGACGACTTAAAAGTGAAAATGCCAAAAGCAGTTATTGTTCTTGGAGCGGTTGATGGCGAAAAAGTTATGTTATGCGCTGGGGTTTCCAAAGAATTAGTTGGTGGTAATTACCATGCGGGGAATATTGTGAAAATGGTTGCAGAAGCTTGTGGCGGTAAAGGTGGCGGTCGCCCAGATATGGCGATGGCAGGTGCAAAGGATGCCTCAAAACTTGATGAAGCACTAGTTTCTGTGTATGATTATATTAAATCCATTTAACTTCTTTCAACGAAAAGAAGTGAAAGCCTCTGGCTGATTTCGAACGTAATTATGCCGAGGTATAATTGATAATACGCCAAAACATGTTATAATAAAGAGAAATTGGAGATGAGCTTGTCTGCACATCTCCTTATTTCTGAAAGCGAGGTGCTGGTCATGAGTTCATTTGATCAAACGATGAAATTTAATTTTCCAGAAGAATCAATGGAACAGGAAGTCAAGCAAGTAATGTTGAAAGTACATTCTTCATTAGAGGAAAAGGGATATAACCCTATCAATCAGATTGTTGGTTACTTACTTTCTGGTGATCCGGCGTATATTCCTCGCCATCAGGATGCTCGTAATTTAATTCGCAAGCTTGAGCGTGACGAAATTCTAGAGGAGCTTGTTAAATTTTATATTAAAAAGAATAACGAGGACTAGAAATGAGAATTATGGGATTAGACGTTGGGTCGAAAACTGTTGGGGTTGCTGTTAGTGATGCACTCGGGTGGACTGCCCAAGGTATTGAAACCGTAAAAATTGATGAGGCTAACGGAGAGTTCGGTATTGACCGCATCGCCGAGCTAGTAAAGGAATATGCTATAACAGAATTTGTTGTAGGATATCCGAAAAACATGAATAATACGGTAGGACCGCGTGGAGAAGCATCTGAGGACTATAAAAAGTTGTTGGAAGAAACATTTTCACTACCGGTTAAGTTATGGGATGAACGTTTAACGACGATGGCTGCAGAACGTATGCTAATCGAAGCGGACGTGAGTCGCAAAAAGCGCAAGCAGGTCATTGATAAAATGGCGGCTGTGATGATTTTACAAGGCTACTTAGATAGCAAAAATTAATTGATGAGGTGACTTAGGCATGACACACGAGCATAACCATGAAGAAGAACTACATGTTCAACACATTACAGTGATTGACGAAAACGGAAACGAGCAGCTTTGTGAAGTGATTCACGTTCATGAATCTCCAGAGTTTGGCAAATCATATGTGTTTTACTCAATGGTAGGCGCAGAAGAAGATGAAGATGGCTCAGTTGAAATCTTCGTATCTTCATTTGTACCATCTGAAAATGGTGAAGATGGTGAATTAACACCAATCGAAACTGAAGCAGAGTGGGATATGGTAGAGGACGTTTTAAATGCTTTAGAGGATGAAAACGAAGAATAATCTTCTAACTCAAAGCTTGGAACAAGGATCGCAGCTTGCATTCCTTGTTCCTTTTTTATTGAGCCTCTGTCTAGTAGTTGAATTGTGGAGATACATGTGGGTTTCGCTCAAGAGTGTTGTAAAATCGTTCGTAAAGTGAGAGAAACCGCTCAAAAGTAGGGTGACAGCACTCATCAAATGACTGGAACTACTCAAGAGCCCGCTAATAAAATACTCAACAATAATAGCGTGGGGGTAAATAAAATCCACTTAATAAATGACAGCAAAGGTATAAAGGAGGAACCCAAATGAATGAAGAAACACAAGAATTTACGATAATAGTCGAAGGTGGCAAAGAGCAAAAATGCCGTGTGGTCTTTACATTTGATGCAGAGGACAAGTCTTATGTGTTATTTTCACTTGTAGATGACAAGGGGCAAGAAATCCCGGGGGATATTTCAGCGATGACCTTTGATTATGATGACAATACGGGTGAAATGGCCAATTTACAGCCAGTTGAAACGGATGCCGAATGGGAAATGATTAATGAGGTAGTGTTGACACTTCTTGATGAATTCGATGCAGAGCCCCAGCTTATTACTGTGACCAATGAAGATGGAACAGATCAAATTTGTGAGGTTATTCATACTTTTTCATCTGAGCAATTTGGTAAATCGTATGTTTTATATGTTCCAGCGACGGATGAACCTATGGAAGAACGTGATATTTTTGCAGCTCAATATTTGTCTGGAAATGACGGTTCTATAGAAGAATTATTACCAATTGAAACGGATGAAGAATGGGCCTTTGTTGAGGATGTATTAAACGAATTGTAAAAACTGTGAGTGGTTGTTAGCCACTCACAGTTTTTTATGTTGTTGAAAAAAGGTGATGTCAATAGCAGAAAAAGAACCTTTAGCAAGGCGAGGGGTTGATTTCCGTTCCACCAGCGTCCTTTCCAGGGGGTGTCCGATGAGCCACTTCACTTACTGCGTTCGCTCCAGGGTCTCCTCTGTGACGCTAAATCCACTCCAATCAACCATTCTGCAAAAGTGTCTTTTCCTGAACAAAATAGCCCATTATTTATATTATAAGAGAGAATAGCCTCTTACTTTCAATGTGGAGAAGTGATGTGTGACAACACCCCTCCATAAAGAGTAGTAAAGACCTTTGCTAAAAAAGGCAATATTTTTGTGGGTTGGAGTGGAAGGCTACTTGACTCCCGTGGGATAGCGAGACAGGCGAGCCTCTAAACGGAGCGGTAGCAGAGGAAGCGGCTCGGCGCTCGCCCACAGGAAAGCAAGTAGCCTGCAACGGAAATCCTTTTTTACCTTTCGCAAAAATGCTGTGAATCGTTTTGTTTTTCAATACTATGAAACCTCTGAGTGGTTGTTAGCCACTCAGAGGTTTTTGTTTTATTAATAGAAATTTTCTATCAAGGGTCTAAAAATATTCTATCTGCAAATGGAATTTTTGCATTTTCGATTAAATTTAATGAATTTTCGAGAAAAAATATGCATTTTAACTTTAAATTTTCTGAATTTTTTAATAAATGGAACAAAAGGAGCATTGACCAATTCTTAGTAAATAGATAAGATTTGTTTTAAATTAAACCAAGTAAATTTATTAACTAAGGAGGTAATGTGATGAGACTAGGTTGGAAATGGCTTATCGGTGCATTGGTAATAGGCTTGTTGGCTGGTTGCACAAACAAAGAAGAGGCTACTAAAGAGGAGATTGTAACATTAAAAGTAGGGGCAGCCAATGTTCCTCATGCGGAAGTATTGGAGTATTTAGCAAAAGATATTGAAAAAGATGGAGTGAAACTAGACATTACCATTATAAAAGATGCTGTGCAAGCGAACCAACAAACGGCAGATGGTGAGTTGGATTTTAACTATTTTCAACATGTCCCTTTTTTAGAACAGTCGAATAAAGAAAGTCATTTAGATTTAGTCAGTGTAAAAGGAATTCATATTGAGCCATTTGGTGTGTACTCAAAAAAAATAAAAAAAATTAGTGATTTGCCACAAAATGCAAAGGTTGCTGTACCTAATGATGTTGTCAATTTCTCAAGAGCGTTACTACTGTTTCAAAATAATGGTTTGATTGAATTAGATAAAACGAAGAAAGGTGATTATACAGTCGAAGATATTGCGAAAAATGAGAAGAATATTCAATTTATAGGTGTTGATTCTCCACTACTTGTTCGTTCATTAGATGATGTAGAAGCAGCTGCTATCAATACAAATTACGCATTAGAAGGGGGCTATAATCCTGTGAAGGATGCACTGATTATAGAAGATTCAGAATCACCTTATGTCAATATAATAGCCTCGACAAATGAAAAAAAGGATGATCCAGCTATACAAACAATTGTTAAGTGGTTAACAAGTGAAAAGGCACGTTCGTTCTTTGAAGATCAATATAAAGGTGCTGTTGTCCCAGCATTTTAAAGCTGTGCAATCACATAAATGCTAAGGAGGTAGACGTGCATGATTGAGTTTATTGAGACAACAAAAGAATTCCAGGTCGGTACTTCGACTGTAACGGCTCTAAATAAAATCAATTTAACAATTCAGAGGGGGGATATTTTTGGTGTTATCGGTTTTAGTGGTGCTGGTAAGAGCACACTGATTCGGACAGTAAATTTACTGGAGGAGCCAACATCTGGGCAAGTACTTGTGAATGGCAAAGAATTAACCACGCTCACTAAAAGGCAGCTTCGAGAGGAGAAGAAAAATATCGGCATGATTTTTCAACACTTTAATCTCCTGCATTCTAAAACAGTATTTGAAAATGTAGCAATGCCTTTAATCATAAGTGGAGTAAAAAAATCAAATTTGGAAGGTCAAGTAAAAGAGGTTTTAGCATTTGTTGGTTTAGCAGACAAAACGGATCGCTATATTGATGAGCTATCAGGCGGGCAAAAACAAAGAGTCGGCATTGCAAGAGCATTAGTGACAAAACCAACTATCCTTTTATGCGATGAAGCAACTTCGGCTCTCGACCCACAAACGACCAAATCGATTTTAGCCTTACTGAAGAAGGTCAATATCGAGTACGGTATTACAATTTTAATGATTACTCATGAAATGGAGGTTATTCGGGATATTTGTAATCGTGTCGCTGTCATGGAAAATGGAAGAATTATTGAAACAGGCAATGTACTTGAAATTTTCTCCTCACCAAGAGAAGAGACAACTAAAAATTTTGTCCAATCGGTTGTTCGTGATGAAGTTCCACCTTCTGTTTATGAGCAGCTAAAAAGTATAGATGCTTCTAAAAAAATTTACAATTTAAAATTCATAGGAGTAGACGTTGGGCAGCCGATTGTCTCACAGGTGGCGAAAAAGTTTGCTGTAGATGTCAATGTTTTATTCGGCAATATCACAGAATTACAAGGAATTCCATTCGGCCATTTAATCGTGGAGCTCGTTGGTTCTGAAAAAGATATACAAAAAGCATTTCTTTTTATTCAGGCTAAAAATATTCAAATAGAGGAGGTTGTTGCACGTGAAAGTGAGTACACAAATCATTATCGACGCGGTTCTAGATACGTTGTACATGGTTAGCATTTCCTTATTTTTTGGCGCTATTTTAGGCTTTATTTTAGGGGTAATCTTAGTTGTGACGAGAAAAGGGCATATTCTTGAAAATAAATTAATCTTCTCGGTTGTCAATCCGATCGTCAATACATTGCGCTCCATTCCATTCATTATTTTACTTGTTGCAATTATTCCATTCACAAGATTACTCGTTGGCACTGCCATTGGTACGACTGCTGCCATTGTGCCGCTAATCTTGCATATTGGACCATATATTTCAAGATTAATAGAAAATTCATTATTAGAGGTGGATGAAGGCATCATTGAAGCAGCCAAAGCAATGGGAGCCTCTCCATTTCAGATTATTCGAAAATTTTTGTTACCTGAAGCCTTCCCATCGTTAATCTTAAGTGTCACAACTGCAACGATTGGGCTTGTTGGTGCGACGGCCATGGCTGGAGCTGTTGGAGGTGGTGGTTTAGGTGATGTTGCCATTACTTACGGATATCAACGCTTTGATAATACAACGATTTTGGTTACAGTAGTCATTTTAGTTGTACTTGTGCAAATTATTCAAAGCATTGGCAACAGTCTTGAACGAAAAATACGTAGGGTGTCTTAGGGGAGAATGTGAGCATGAAAAAACTGAAATATTTAATAGGGCTTTTTACATTACTATTGTTACTAATGGCATGTGCAGAGGCGGATGAAAAAGATACTGTGAAAGTGGGTATCCGTAGCTCGGAATTGAAAACATGGGCGTATATAAAAGAACAGGCTAGTGAGGAAGGTATTAACTTGGAATTAGTAACATTCTCTGCTCAATATGACCCAAATCAAGCATTGGCAGAGGGAGAAGTAGATATTAATGCTTTTCAACATGTTGCATATTTAAATTTATTTAATACGAACAATAACTCGGATTTACAGGCAATTGGCACAACAATAATGGCACCAATTGGCTTATATTCAAACAAATATAAATCGCTAGATGATATAAAAGAAGGTGCAAAAATTGCTGTACCAAATGATCCTTCCAACTGGGGTAGAGCTTTGCTACTGCTTCAGGAGCATGGACTACTAACAGTAACGGATGATTTTGATGGTAACGGTGGAGAAGACCGTATTAAGGATAATCCCAAAAACTTAATCATTTTGCCTGTTGATGGTGCAACAACGCCACGTGTGATGGAGGATGCTGATTTTGCCATTATTAATAATGGAGTTGCTGTAGAAGCTGGTCTTTTATTGAAGGATGCCATCATTCACGAAAGTGAAACAGCTAAGCCATTTATTAATGTTATCGTGGCAAAGGCAGAAGACAAAAATAATGACATATTGAAGAAAATCGTGGAAATTTATCAGCGAGATGAAACGGGGAAGTTTATTAAAGAAGTGTCAAATGGTAACTATATTCCAGTGGAGCTACCACTGGATGAATTAGCAACATGGAAAGATTTCTATTCATATTAGGAAGGGTGATAACAATGACTAGTAAAAAAGAAATAAAGCTAGCCTTGTATTTAATAGGAGCAGGTATGCATGTTGCTGCATGGAGGCACCCATCTGCCCAAGCAAATGCAAGCATCGATATTCAGGCATTACAAAAAGTAGCTCAGATTGCGGAAAGAGGAAAGTTTGATATAGCTTTTGTTGCCGACAGTTTAGCCATTAATCATGAGTCACATCCACATATTTTAAATCGCTTTGATCCATTAATTCAAATTACGGCTTTAGCGTCGGCAACAACTAAAATTGGACTGGGTGCAACAGCTTCAACCACATACAGTGAGCCATATGTGCTGGCAAGACAGTTAATGTCCATCGATCATATAAGCAATGGGAGAGTTGCTTGGAACTTAGTAACCACAGCAGATGCCACAGGAGAAACGGCATTAAATTTTAGCCGCGATAAGCATTGGGAGCATGATCATCGCTATGAACGTGCAGAGGAATTTATCGATGTTGTTCAATCACTATGGGATTCATGGGAAGACGATGCTTTTCTCTATGATCGAGATAATAATCTATTTTATGATCGTCTTAAAGTGCATGAAACATCATTTAAGGGCAACTATTTATCTGTCAAAGGTCCATTAAATATTGCTCGTTCTGTACAGGGGCAGCCTGTTATTGTGCAGGCTGGTGCATCTAAACCAGGCCAACAATTAGCTGCACGTACAGCGGAAGTTGTATTTGTCCATTGGGATGATATTGAAAAATCGAAAGAACACTATCGGCAATTAAAGGCACAGCTTCCTCCCTTTGGACGTAAGGAGGAGGAGCTCCTTGTTTTACAAGGAATTTCCCCAATAGTAGGTGATACAGAGGAGGAGGCAATTCGTAAATTTAATGAATTACAGTCATTGATTGATCCATACGAAAGCTTAAAATTTGTTTCGGGGTACATGGGGAATGTTGACTTTTCAAAGTATCCCCTCGATACACCTGCTATTGAAGTGGAATTCCCAGAAGTTAATAGTATTCAAAGTCACTTCTATGAACACTTAGAGATTATTAAGAAGGAAAATTTAAAAGTTGGTGATTTGTATGCACGCCTTTTTGGACCTGCAAAGCGCGATGCTTTTGTCGGAACACCAACACAAATAGCGGATGAGATGGAGCGTTGGATAATAGAGCAAGCAGCAGATGGCTTTATGCTACAGTTTCCGTTATTACCACGTGATTTAGAAGATTTTGTTGACAAGGTTGTACCGATTTTGCAGGAGCGAGGTATTTATCGTAAAGATTATACGGGCACAACATTAAGAGAGCATTTAGGCTTGAAAAAACCGCTGAATCGCTTTGCTAAAAGTAAGGTGAATCAGGAATGATGGATATTTTTATTCGAAATGAACGAGAGCAAAGGCTTGTTCAATATGCTCAGAATTTAGCGCAACAAATTGAGAAGACAGCTAACCAATATGATGAGAGTGGAAAATTTCCGTTTGAGCATTTTAAAATTTTAGAAGATGCAGGCTATTTTCGACTAACAGTGCCTCAAAAATATGGAGGAGAAGAAATTTCTTTATACGAGATGTTATTAGTGCAGGAACAATTAGCTAGAGGCGATGCTTCCACTGCCTTGTCTGTTGGCTGGCATTTATTGACGTTTTTGAATGTTCGTGAGGCAAAAACATGGCCGGAACCTATCTTTGCAGAATTATGCCGAAAAGCAGTTGAGGAAGGCTCACTTTTGAATATTATTAGCAGTGAACGTGGAAAGGGGAATATTTCTCGGGGGAGTTTACCTGGTACAATTGCTAAAAAGGTGCCAGGGGGATATTGCATTACTGGTGAAAAAGCATTTGCTTCATTAGCGCCGATTTTAAAACAATTCACCATTATTGCTTATCTGGAAGAAGAAAACCTAACAGCGGAATTTCTAATAACGAAAAACGAACAGGTGGAAATTGTTGAAACATGGGATGCAATGGGCATGAGGGCAACAGGTAGTCATGATATTATTTTTCATGATACGTTTGTACCAGAGGCAGCGTTGCTTTACAGACATCATCCAAATGGAGTTAATCGTTTTTTAGCTGATGGTCGAGTCTATTCGTTAGAGATTCCAGCCGTTTATTTAGGAGTGGCAGGAGCAGCAAGAGATTATGCAATTGATTTTGCCAAAAATACGTATTCACATAGCTTAGAAAATACAATCGCTCATGCTAGTCATGTCCAACAAAGGATTGGTGAAATAGAAGTACTTTATCAAACTGCACGAAGAACATTGTATAGTATTGCAACACAGGTAGAACAAAATCCAGCTCTTAAGGAGCAACTATCAGAGTCTGTTAGTATCGCAAAGTATGTAATTTGTAATTACGCCATCGATATAGTAACAAAAGCCATGCAAGTTGTAGGGGGACGAAGTTTATCTAAAGAAAACAAAATCCAGCGTCTATTTAGAGATGTTCAATGTAGTCGCTTTAATCCGCCAGCAGATGATGTGGTGATAGCTCAACTTGCTATGGGATTACTTGCGGATAAGAAGCAAGAAACTTTTCAATTATAGTTTATATAATGAAGATTTTGAACCGTGCAAGATTTTATAGAGAGAGGATCTGCCAGTAAAAATAGCTGGCAGATTTTTTTTACATATACAATTTCTCCTGAATTGTCGATTTCTGTTTGTCGTGAAAGTTGATTTCTAGTATGATATTGATTAGTGATAGGGGGGAAACCCGTGGATAACGGTTCTAAAAAACAAGAAATGTTTTCAAAAATGCAGGAAAGAAAATTTGAGGTAAAAATCGTGAGAAAAATCGTTGCAATTATTGCGATTGTTTTCGTGCTTATAATCGGTGTTGTTGGTATTCTTGGGTACAACTATGTCAAGGGTGCATTAAAGCCACTCGATCCTAATGCGACGAAGACCATTGCTGTGGAAGTACCTATTGGTTCTAGTTTATCATCCATTTCCACGCTGCTAGAGAAAAAAGACGTCATTAAAGATGCACGTGTTTTTAAATACTATGCAAAATTTAAAAATGAATCTCAATTCCAAGCAGGAAATTATGATCTAACACAGGCGATGACATTCGATGAACTGATCGAAAGCTTGAAAACAGGGAAAGTCTACCGTAAGCCTGTCTTTACAATGACAGTTCCGGAGGGCTTAACACTTGAACAAATTGGGAATGTGATTGAAAAGAAAACACCATACACAAAACAGGAATTTATGGATCTTGTGACGAGTGATACATTTGTTCAGCAAATGATGGCCAATTATCCTGAACTTGTCACGGAGGCTGTGTTAGCGGATAATATTCGCTATGATTTAGAGGGCTATCTCTACCCAGCCACTTACTCTTACTATGAAGAAAAACCATCATTACAGGGAATTGTAGAAGAGATGATAGCGGCGATGAATAATGTGGTGAAGAACTATAGTGATGTTTTAGCAGAAAAACAAATGTCGGTGCATCAGCTGTTAACATTTGCCTCATTATTAGAAGAAGAAGCGACAGCTCAAACAGATCGAGAGACAATCGCAAGTGTCTTCTATAATCGAATAAATGAAGGCATGCCATTACAGACAGACCCGACCGTGTTATATGCACTTGGTGATCATAAAGATCGTGTGCTTTTTGAAGATTTAGAAGTGGATAATGCTTATAACACTTATAAAAATAAAGGCTTACCACCTGGACCAATCGCTGGTGCTGGTAAAACTTCTATTGAGGCAACATTAAATCCAAGTCAAACCGACTATTTCTATTTCTTAGCAGATAAAGAGGGTGTTAATCACTTCTCGAAAACATATGATGAGCATTTACAGAAAATAGCAAAATATTTACAAAAAGAAGAATAAGCGTTTAGGAAGAGCAAAAAGTATATAGCAAACAGATGGATAGAAGGAAAGAAAAATAGCTTTCCTTCTATTTTCATGCTATTATAAAGTGTGATTTTTGATCAATCCGTTCATTTATGCGGGACAAATATGCGTGGTAGCAATTGTTGGAGCATATCTAAACAATTGCTCATTTTTGTATGGCAAAGTACCAAGACATCACGTTTGGTCTTTTTCTTTTTGTTGATAAATGATGAAGTACAGACAACGGCAAACGCCCGTTGCCTTTTAAATGAGGGTGAAACAATGGAATTATCAGATGCATATATACAATCATTTATACAGCCACGTAATGAATTGCTTTTAGAGATGGAAGCATACGCGGAGGAGAATCATGTACCGATTATGCAATTAGCAGGTATTGACGCATTAAATCAACTGTTACGTATTCAAAATCCGTCAAAAATTTTAGAGATAGGCACAGCAATTGGCTATTCTGCTATTCGAATGGCAGAGGCATTGCCCAATGTCCAAATTGTTACAATTGAACGTGATCAAGAGCGTGTAACAAGGGCGAAAGCCTATATTCGACGTTCTACTGTATCAGATCGAATTACGGTCATTGAGGGTGACGCTTTAGAGGTGAACGACGAGGCTATTGATACGACTTTCGATGCGGTCTTTATCGATGCCGCAAAGGGACAGTATCAACGCTTTTTTGAAAAATACGCCCCTTTAGTGAATTCAGGTGGGGTTTT
This sequence comes from Lysinibacillus sp. FSL W7-1291, assembly GCF_038593415.1. Taxonomy (NCBI): domain Bacteria; kingdom Bacillati; phylum Bacillota; class Bacilli; order Caryophanales; family Bacillaceae; genus Lysinibacillus; species Lysinibacillus sp. FSL W7-1291. Next base: position 3,062,414 of record NZ_CP151994.1, on the reverse strand, counting down.
GTATATCGATAATATGTACATGCATGGCCTGTCTGATTTAGAGCTGAAGGATGTGCCACGTCGTAAGCGGACAATGATTCGCAATTTAAAAAACTTCACAGATTGGATTATGCAGCACCCAGATTATACAAGTGCTTTTTTGCCAGTCGGTGACGGTTTATTACTATGTTTGAAGAGGTGACTACTATGAAAAAACCAGAATTGCTTGTGACACCACAATCAGTAGAACATATAAAAGCACTTTTAGAAGCTGGAGCAGATGCTTTTGTTATTGGTGAGCAACAATTTGGTCTACGTCTAGCTGGAGAGTTCTCTGTTGAAGAGGTGGAAGAAGCGACGAAGCTAATTCACGCAGCAGGTAAAAAGGTTTATGTTGCGGTCAATGCACTTTTTCATAATGAGAAACTGGAGGCACTGGCAGACTATTTAAAAGAAATGCAACGTATCGGAGTGGATCGTTTAATTTATGGTGATCCAGCGGTACTTATTATTCGCCGCGAGCAAGCCGTGACGATTCCATTACATTGGAATCCAGAAACGACTGCTACAAACTGGTTTACAGCGAATTACTGGGGGAAACGTGGTGCAAAGCGTGCCGTATTAGCACGTGAACTTTCTCTTGATGAAGTATTAGAAATTAAAGAAAATACTGAGATGGAGATTGAGGTACAAGTACATGGCATGACGTGTATGTTCCAATCGAAACGCCCATTACTTGGTCATTATTTCTTATATCAAGATAAGGTGATGGCCATTGAAAACCGTCAAGAAAATCGTAATATGTTCCTACATGACGATGAGCGAAATAATAAATATCCTATTTATGAAGATGTCAATGGGACACATATTTTCAGTCCAAATGATATGTGTATAATTGATGAGCTTGGTGAATTATTCGAAGGTGGCATTGATGCCCTGAAAATCGAGGGTGTTCTACAAACACCAGACTATGTAGTAACGGTTACAGAAATCTATCGCAAAGCCATCGATACGTATTTTGATGAATCAGAAAACGCGTATGAAGAGATAAAAGATGATTTATTAGCACGAATTGAAGATATTCAACCAGCCATTAGACCATTAGATACAGGCTTTATCTTCAAGGAAACAGTTTACTAGGAGGGGCAATACCATGGCATTAGCATTAGAACAAAATGACAAAATCCGTGAGATTGTCGACGGTAAACGTGTCATTACTAAAAAACCAGAGCTACTTGCCCCAGCAGGTAGCTTAGAGAAATTAAAAGTAGCTGTTCATTATGGAGCAGATGCGGTATTTATTGGTGGACGAGAATTTGGACTACGTTCCAATGCAGACAACTTCTCGATTGAAGAGATGCGTGAAGGTGTCGAATTTGCCAAACAATATGGGGCAAAAATTTATGTCACGACAAATATTTTTGCTCACAATGAAAATATGGATGGCTTAGAGCGTTACTTAAAGGATATTGAATCAGCAGGCGTAACAGGAATTATCGTTGCAGACCCACTGATTATTGAAACATGTCGTACAGCAGCACCTAAGCTTGAAATTCATCTTTCTACACAGCAATCACTGTCCAATTGGAAGGCTGTTCAGTACTGGAAAGAAGAAGGCTTACATCGTGTCGTTTTAGCACGTGAAGTAGGCGGAGAAGAAATGAAGCTGATGAAGGAAAAGGTTGATATTGAAATCGAGGCTTTCGTTCATGGTGCAATGTGTATCGCCTACTCTGGTCGTTGTGTTCTGTCCAATCATATGACTGCTCGTGACTCTAACCGCGGTGGTTGCTGTCAATCATGCCGTTGGGACTATGATTTATATGAATTAGAAGATGGTGAAGAAAAAGCACTGTTCGATGACAAGCACGCATCTTTTGCGATGAGTCCAAAAGATTTAAAATTAATCGAAGCAATTCCTCATATGATTGAGCTTGGGATCGATTCGTTAAAAGTTGAAGGTCGTATGAAATCCATTCATTATGTTGCGACAGTTGTTTCAGTGTACCGTAAAGTGATTGATGCTTACTGTGCAGGTCCAGAAAACTTTAAAATTAAACGCGAGTGGCTCGAAGAATTGGATAAATGCGCCAACCGTGATACGGCTGAAGCATTCTTCCATGATGCACCTGGCTTCGAGGAGCAAATGTTTGGAGTACATGGTCGTAAAACAACGTATGAATTTGCAGGTCTTATTTTAGATCATGATCCAGAAACAAAAATAGTAACGATGCAACAACGAAATTATTTTAAACCTGGTGATGAAGTAGAATTCTTTGGTCCTGAAATTGAAAATTTCCGTTTAACAATGGGCGAAATTTGGGACGAGGATGGCAATAGCCTAGATGCTGCCCGTCATCCATTACAAATTGTGAAATTTAAATGTGACACACCATTAAAACCGCATAATATGATGCGAAAGGAGAATAACTAATGGCAGCAAAGCGACCAGTTGTCATCGGAATCGCTGGTGGCTCATGCTCTGGAAAAACGAGTGTGACGCGCGCCATTTATGAAGTTTTCCGTGAGCATTCCGTTGTGGTGATTGAACAAGATTTTTATTATAAAGATCAAAGTCATTTAACATTTGAAGAACGCTTAGGTACAAACTACGATCATCCGTTGGCTTTCGATAATGATTTATTAATTGAGCACATAAAAAAATTGTTAGTGCGTCAACCAATTGAAAAACCTGTTTATGACTATGTGCAGCATACGAGAGCAGAAGAAGTGATCCATGTTGAACCAGTAGATGTTATTATCCTAGAAGGTATTCTAGTGCTAGAAGATGCTGATTTACGTGATTTAATGGATATTAAATTATTCGTAGACACAGACTCAGATTTACGAATTATTCGTCGTATCATGCGTGATATTAAAGAGCGTGGTCGTACAACTGATTCGGTTATTGAGCAGTATTTAGCAGCGGTTCGACCTATGCATAATTTATTTATTGAACCAACGAAACGTTATGCTGATATCATTATTCCAGAAGGTGGGGATAATGAGGTGGCAATTGATTTAATGGTAACGAAAATTAAAACTATTCTTGAAACCGACAACGTATTGTAATAAGATAGAGTGGTATTGACAATATTTTCATGCATATTTAAAAAAAGCATGCATACTATTAGGTCAAAGCGTAATTTGAAAAAGTTTAAAAATAATAAAATTCGATTAAATGCATCTTCCGTGCATTTAGTCGAGTTTTATGTTTTTATATTGAAGAAACAAGGAGTGAAGGACTTTGGCAAATGAAAAACAGTACCCTATGACAGCTGAGGGAAAACGTAAATTAGAAGAAGAATTAGTAAAATTAGAAACAGAAACACGTAAAGAAATCGTTGAACGTATTAAAATAGCACGTGATTTTGGAGATCTATCTGAAAATGCTGAGTATGATTCAGCAAAAGAAGAGCAAGCCTTTTTAGAAGGTCGTATTTCTACATTAAAATCAATGATTCGTAACGCAGTGATTATTTCTGAGGATGAGACAGATAACAGTGTTGTATCACTTGGGAAAACGGTTACATTTGTAGAAATCATTAATGGTAAACCGTCATCAGATGAAGAATCGTATACAATTGTTGGTTCTGCTGAGGCAGATCCAATGGAATTCCGCATTTCAAATGAATCGCCAATTGCAAAGGGTCTACTTGGTCGTGCTGAAGGTGAAGAAGTTGCCGTACAAACACCTGGTGGCGAAATGAAAGTGAAAATTATTTCCATTAAATAATGTGTAAGTGTACAAGCAGTTAGCCTTAGGCTGACTGCTTTTAACATTCTTTGGCAATAAAATAGTGAGTATAATTATTTTGCAAGAGCTGTTGAACTTGATAGAATATTTGCTAGAGAGGGGGAGACATTATGAGTGAACGACAAACTCGAAGTAGTCGTCATTTGCAGCCATCTCGTAATAAAAAGCTAGATAAACTATTGAATGTTTTAATAGGTGTTGTGGTTGTACTTATTATTATTACAGCAACCTATGTGTTTAAATGGCAAGATGATGCAGATCAAGCAGTGAAAGATGAACCAGCTCAAGAGGAAAAGAGCGGTGATAACGAAAAAGAAGTAGATAAAGAACCTGCGAAAGAACAGGATAAAGATCTCGCTGTTGAAGAAGACAAAACTTCCGAGGAAGAATCGGAGCCTGATACATCTCAGGAAGAGCAAGGTACGCCAGAAGAGTCGACATCGGATAATCCAATTGTTGACAAGGTTATCACGAATAAAAATTGGCAGCCAACACCTACAACTCAAACAGGTCAGCATGTTTCTTCATATGATGACAAGTCTGTAGACTGGGCTGAGAAGGTAGCCACTGTTTCGACTGTGACAGGCATCGAACAAAGCAATATGATTATTTGGCGTATGCAAAATAATGGTGGTCCTAATTCATCCGTTGCGACAGTTTCAACGAATGATAAATCTCAGATGTACCGTGTCAGTATGGAATGGGTTGAAAATGAAGGATGGAAGCCCGTGAAGTTGGAGCAACTTAACACATTAGAAGGCGCCTATTGACGAAAATCACTCTTTTGATTATTTTTAATAGAGTTGATAAAGAAGGGAAGTAACAGTACATGAAAATAGCAGTAATTGGCGCAATGGAAGAGGAAGTAGAGCTTCTAAGAGCAGCATTAAACGATGCACAAAGTACAATGATTGCAGGCAGTGAGTATACAACAGGGACTTATGAAGGCAAGGAAGTTGTGTTATTAAAAAGTGGTATTGGCAAGGTGAATGCTGCTATGTCTACGACAATCCTTTTACATGAGTTTAAGCCGGATGTTGTTATGAATACAGGCTCTGCAGGTGGATATGACGAGGCACTTGAGGTAGGCGCTATCGTCATTTCTGATGAAGTTCGCCACCATGATGTAGATGTCACAATTTTTGGCTATGAAATCGGACAGATGGCTGGGATGCCAGCAGCTTATAAATCAGATGAGAAATTGATGAAAGTCGCTGAGGAGGCCGTCAAGGCGGTTGGAGAGCATCAGTATGGCATCGGTTTAATTTGCTCTGGAGATGCTTTTATGAATGATCCTGAACGTGTAGAAGCGGTTCGTCGTCATTTCCCTCAAATGAAGGCTGTAGAAATGGAAGCGGCTGCGGTTGCTCAAGTATGTTATCAATTTGCTACACCTTTTGTTGTCATTCGTGCTTTATCAGATATTGCTGGGAAAGAATCGAATATTAGTTTCGATGAGTTTTTACCAGTTGCTGCAAAGCATTCTACACAAGTCGTTTTAAAAGCAATTGCCTCTCTATAAACTACACAAAATGGTCAAAATGTGCGTGTTATTCTGTGAGAAAAATCACAGTTAAAGCAATGGACAAATGCTACACTGACAGTAATAAATCTCTTCATAATAGAATGGGAGGCATTCATGATGTTATTTTTAACAGCGGGTGTAGTCATTATTACAACTTTAATAGGCACGTTGATTTCAGCAGAACTATCGGAGTCAGCGCATTAGTATGACGGGAAAGCTCCTTTGCGACATAGTCATGTCGCAGGGGAGCTTTTTATATGCCATGAAATAGGCACATCTTCCGCCAATGATGCATTGAATTTTTCTACTGTCCATTTTACAATATATTATTCAATAGACTTTTGGTCTCGTTTGTATAGTTGATAGAGTTTAATAAGTGCTCGCTTTTCAATGCGAGATACATAGCTGCGTGAGATATTTAAACGAGCAGCAATTTCCTTTTGTGTAAGGGCATCCTGTTGGTTTAAACCATAGCGTAGTGTCACAATTTCGAGCTCACGTTCATCAAGCATATGCAAATAGTGATATAACTGTGCCACATGTTCTTTATGCTCTAGTTTTTCTGTGGCGCTTTCTTCGTCACACTGAAGTAAATCACGAATTTGCAGTGCATTACCATCTTTATCAGTCCCAATAGGCTCAAACAGTGATACGTCTTTCTGCACTTTTTTTTGTGTGCGCAGATGCATTAAAATTTCATTTTCAATACAACGGGCTGCATATGTGGCAAGTCTAGTTTTTTTGTCAGGGGTATAGCTCTCGACAGCTTTCATTAGACCGATTGTTCCGATGGAAATATAATCATCTAGTTGTTCATGTTTTGGATGGAATTTTTTTACGACGTGCGCGACAAGCCTCATATTGCGTTCGATTAAGTCAAGACGTGCTTGCTCATCGCCACCTAAAAATCGTTCAATACAAGCAGCTTCCTCTTCTTTTGAAAAGGGTTTATGGAATGTTTGCCCCTTTAAGTAGCCAAGCAACGCAGGGATTTCAAGCCATAACTGCAACATTGATGTAAAAATTCCGCTCATTGAATGATTTCATCCTTTCCCCATTTTTCGACAGTATATGTTTAAAAGCTGTGGGAAATGAAAAAAGTGCAACAGCAAATGTGCTGTTACACTTTTTTTAACGTAAATGTACTAATCATGAGTAAAGCTAAGATGGGAAAAAGGAAAAGATAAAATGCCGGATGGAACGCATTGGCTGCGAAATACGTTAAAGTTAAGAACGTACCTGCAGCTGTAATTGGTAAACCTGTGAAATAACCATTCGCTTCACTAATATTGAAGCGAGCTAAACGCATCGCGCCACAGACGATAAATAATACGGCCATCATCATGCCGGCAAAACCAAAATCAACTAGAACAACTTCATACATTAATAATGCAGGTGCCACACCAAATGATATAATATCACTCATAGAATCTAATTGTTTACCTAACTCAGACACTTGTCCGAGTGCTCTCGCTACCTTACCATCGTAGCGATCAAGAAGGGCTGCAATAAAGATAAACAAGACACTATAGCTATAATATTCATGTAAAGTGGCCATAATAGCCGCGCCTCCAAAGGACATATTACTAATTGTGATGAAGTTAGCTGCGTGCGATTTCATTTTCTTAACCGTGGTATCCACCAACTTGTGATAAAAAAACAAGGGGGATCACTCCTTTGCACTTAAGATATTGTACCATTATACTTCGAATGCGAAAAAATTGACAGTCTAAATTAATGGATAGGGGTTTTACTGTATGAAAGAAAAACTATATCAACGCTTGATAGAACTAACGAATGGTAAGCAATCTTCCCATCTTTTGCAGGCAATTGCAAAAGCGAAGTGGAGTAAACGTATAATTCCAAGCTACATGAAGTTATACGATATTAACATTGAAGAAGTTTCAAAAAAACAACAACAATTTTCAAGTTTACATGATTTTTTCACAAGAGAACTTCTAGAAGAAGCTCGACCTATTGAAAAAAATCCAACGATTTATGTTAGCCCAGTAGATGCCAAGGTGGAATCTTTTGGTCGCATTGAATGGGATATGACATTTCTAGTTAAGGGTAAGCCCTATGCATTACAAGATTTACTAGGTAATACAGAGAGAGCCGCACAATATGCAGATGGTCATTTTATCGTATTTTATTTAAGTCCTGCTGATTATCATCGTATCCATAGTCCGATAGATGGGGAAGTAGTACGACAATATACACTTGGTCAGAAATCTTATCCCGTGAATCAGCTAGGTCTTACATACGGTAAAAAACCAATTTCTCATAATTATCGTTTAGTGACAGAGCTGAAAGCAGCCAATCAACAGCATGTAGCCTTTATTAAAGTTGGTGCGACTTTTGTTAATTCCATTGTGCTTACGAATACGACAACGAAATGGCGTAAAGGTCAGGAAGTTGGATATTTTTCATTTGGTTCCACAGTGGTTATGCTGTTTGAAAAGGATACGGTTGAATTTACGGATAATGTTGTACAGGGAAGCCCAATTCGAATGGGTGAAGCTTTTGCAAATATGCTATAATGGTCGAATAATACGTTAAGATTAGGGGTCGCTATTTTGTATAATTTTTTATTACCGAACGAATTTGTGACGAATATTTTTGAAATTACGCCGGAAAAGTTACAAGAATTAGGGATTAGAGGCATCATTACGGATTTAGATAATACGCTTGTTGAATGGGATCGCCCAGACGCAACAGAAGAGCTGATTATTTGGTTACGTATTATGAAAGAATCAGGTATTCGAGTTATTATTGCATCGAATAACAATGAAGCGCGTGTGAAGCATTTTGCTGAGCCATTAGATATCCCGTATATTCACAAGGCAAAAAAACCACTTCGTAATGCTTTTTATAATGCACTGATTCAACTAGGTTTACGCCCAAATGAAGTAGTCATGGTTGGAGATCAACTCCTGACTGATGTGATGGGCGCAAATCGTTTAGGCTTGCATACAGTGTTAGTAAAGCCTGTTGCACAATCAGATGGGCTAGTAACAAAATTGAATCGTTTCATTGAGCGTCGAGTATTTAATGATTTGAAACGTAAAGGAATAATAACTTGGGAGGAACAAGAATGATTGAAATGCCAAATTGTATTGGCTGTGGTACAACAATTCAAACAGAAGATAAAACAGCAGTTGGGTATGCACCCCCATCATCATTAGAAAAGGATGTGGTCATTTGCCAGCGCTGCTTCCGTTTGAAAAATTACAATGAAATTCAACCCGTGTCATTAACAGATGACGACTTTTTACGTATTTTAAACGGCCTTGGAACACAGCAGGGCTTAATCGTAAAAATTGTTGATATATTTGATTTCAATGGGAGCTGGCTACCTGGGCTTCACCGTTTTGTAGGGAAGAATCCTGTTCTTTTGATTGCCAACAAAGCAGATTTATTACCAAAATCAGTGAAACCGAAAAAAGTAATCAATTGGCTTAAACGCGAGGCAAAGGCACTAGGACTTCAGCCTATCGATGTTCTATTAGTCAGTGCCCATAAAGGCAAGGGAATGGCGGAAGCAATGGAGGCCATCGACGAGTACCGTAACGGACAAAATGTCTATGTTGTAGGTTGTACAAATGTTGGGAAATCTACATTCATTAACCGTATTATTAAACAGGCTACAGGAGAAGGGGAAGTCATTACAACGTCACACTTCCCTGGTACTACTTTAGACATGATTGACATTCCACTGGATGATGGTAGTGCATTATATGATACGCCTGGTATTATTAATCATCATCAAATGGCTCATCATATTGATTCAAGTGAATTAAAATATATTATGCCGAAAAAGGAAATTAAACCGAAAGTCTACCAGCAAAATCCTGGACAGTCCCTATTTATTGGGGCATTGGCGAGATTTGACTTTATCCAGGGAGAGCGTTCAGCCTTTACAATCCATGTGGCAAACGATCTACCGATTCACCGTACAAAGCTTGAGAAGGCCGATACATTATATGCAGAACATAAAGGCGAGCTTCTGGCACCTCCAACTGCAGATTTTATCGACCAACTTCCACCATTAGTACGTCATGAGTTTTCCATCAAAGAAGCGAAAACAGACGTTGTATTTTCTGGCCTGGGCTGGATTACAGTACAGCATGCTAATGTAGTCGTAGCAGCCTACGCGCCAAAAGGTGTACAAGTTTCAATTCGTCCTTCATTAATCTAAACAGAAGGATGTAGTAGAGAGAGGGACTAGAAAATGAAGAAATGGTTTGCAGTTATGGGTGATCCAATTGAACATTCAAAATCACCGGCCATGCACAATGCTTGGTTTGAGGACATGTCAATAGATGCGACATATATTCCTTTGCATGTACCTTCTGATCAATTAGAATCAGCAGTTGCTGGTTTGAAAACATTAGGGGCGAGTGGCTGGAACGTGACAATTCCTCATAAGACAGCAATCATTCCATATTTAGATGAGCTAGATGAGCTGGCGCAAAAAATGGGCGCAGTGAATACAGTCGTACGAACAAAAGAGGGAAAGCTGAAGGGCTATAATACAGATGGGATTGGCTTTGTTCGCTCACTAGAAGAAGCCGTTGATGTATCTCGAAAGGACAAGCCTGTATTACTTGTTGGTGCTGGTGGCGCTGCTCGCGGTATTGCCTTTGCTATGCAGCAACAAGGCTATCACCATTTAACTATCGCCAATCGTACGGTGGCAAATGCCCAAGCGATAATTGATGAAATGGATATGGGTCGTGCGATGTCATTACAAGAAGCAGAAGAAACATTAGCTGATTTCGGCATTATTGTGCAAATGACATCGGCTGGCCTTGCTACGGGCAATTTTTCTATGCCATTTTCATTAGATCGACTTGCGAAAGGAGCAATTGTTGCGGATATTGTGTATAATCCATTAATGACGCCTTTTTTACAAGCGGCTGAAGAAAAAGGAGCAACGATTGTCACAGGCTTAGGGATGTTTGTCCATCAAGGAGCCATTGCTTTTGAACACTGGTTAGGAAACTATCCAAACACAAATTCAATGATTGCGCAGCTTAAGGCGCAATTAGGAGGAAACTAATTTTTATGTTAACAGGTAAACAGAAACGTTTTTTACGTGCAGAGGCACATCATTTAACACCTATTTTCCAAGTAGGAAAAGGTGGAGTTAATGACGAAATGACAAAGCAAATTCGTGAGGCACTAGAAGTACGTGAACTGATTAAAGTGCGTATTTTAGATAACTGTGAAGAGGACAAACATGAAGTTGCTGAATCACTGGCAACAGGTGCTCGTGCGGAGCTTGTCCAATTAATCGGTCTGACAGTTGTTTTATATAAAGAGTCACGCAATCATAAAAAGATTGTATTACCAAAAGCAACGAAATAAGGTGAGACGATGAAAAAGGTCGGTTTACTAGGTGGCACATTTAACCCACCACATATAGGGCATCTCATGATGGCTAATGAGGTTTTTCATGCGCTAGAGCTTGATGAAATCCGTTTTATGCCAAATGCTATACCACCACATAAGCAGGCACGATTTGATGCTAGTAATGTCGAACGACTCGAAATGGTGAAGCGTGCAATTCGTCCATTTCCTTATTTTTCAGTAGAGTCGTATGAGGTTGAGAAGGGTGGCGTATCCTATTCCTATGAGACACTTTCTGCCTTGTGTAGAAGAGAACCGGATGTGAAATTTTACTTTATCATCGGTGGCGATATGATTGATTCGCTACATACATGGCATTGTATTGATGATTTAGTAAAAATCGTGCGGTTTGTCGGAGTAAAGCGTCCAGGAACAGCGGCGACAACAGAGTACCCTATAAGTATGGTGGAAGTGCCTCAAATCGATTTATCGTCCACACTGATTCGTGAACGCCTTGCGACTGGGGGAACGGTAACATTTTTATTACCAGAAGCGGTAGAGACGTTCATACGAGAGGAAGGTCTTTATGGAACGCGAACAGTATTTAGCGGCGATTAAGCCAAGAATGCCTGAAAAACGTTATATTCATACAATCGGTGTAATGGAAACAGCCATCGATTTAGCACAAAAATATGGCGAGGATGTTAAAAAAGCTGAAATAGCAGCAATCCTCCATGATATTGCTAAATATGAAGACATTGAATGGATGGAGAATATCGTTCGTGATGAAAATTTAGATCCACAATTAATTGGCTGGGGCAGTGAATTACTCCACGGCCCAGTCGGTGCCTATATAGCGCAAAGTGAGTTTGGCATCACAGACGATGAGTTGTTAAATGCGATTCGTTTCCATACAACAGGACGCGTTGGGATGAGTCGTTTAGAAAAAATCATTTTTGTCGCAGATATGATTGAGCCAAACCGTCGATTTGATGGTGTGGAGCGTCTGCGAAAGAAGGCGCAAAAAAATTTGGATAAGGCGATGAGTGCATGTGTACGCCATACTTTGGCATTTTTAATAGACACAAAGCAACCAATTTATCCTTTATCAATAGAATGTTATAACGATACGATGAACAGAGAGGATAGTGAAGGATGACTTCAACTTTATTACAAGCAGCGTACAAAGCAATTGACGACAAACATGGTGAGGATATTGTCGTTTTAAATATGCAAGGAATTTCCCTTTTAGCAGATTATTTTATCATCGCCCATGGTAACTCTGACCGCCAAGTGCAAGCAATCGCGCGTGAGTTACAGGATATAGCAGAACAACAAGGCTATGAAATTCGTCGTGTCGAAGGTTTCGATGCAGCTCGTTGGGTACTTGTTGACCTTGGAGATGTAGTGGCGCACGTATTCCATAAGGATGAGCGTGCTTATTATAATTTAGAACGTCTATGGGGCGATGCACCGCAGCTAGACATGCCAGAGGCCTAAGCTAAGTGAGTAGTTACGAACGCTTTGCCCATGTCTATGATGAGCTACAAACGGATATTCCTTACAATCTTTATGTAGATTGGGTTGTACAGCATGCACCATGCAGCCAATACCCCACACTTTTAGATATTGGTTGTGGTACAGGTGTGCTTAGCTTGTTATTCGCCCATGCTGGTTATAAGGTCAGCGGAGTCGACTTATCAGAAGAGATGCTGTCCATCGCAGCAAAACGCTTTGCTGATGCAGGCTACCAAGCTCCGTTATATTGTATGTCGATGGACGAATTAGATGGCTTTGAGGCGTTAGATGTTGTGACGATTACCATTGACTCCCTTAATTATGTTGTAGAGGAGCAAGCCGTCTATACAACATTAGAACGTATTTATCATGCTTTACGTGATGGAGGACAGCTGTTTTTTGATGTTCATTCATTATTTAAGATGAATGAGATTTTTTTAGACGGACCGTTTACGTATGATGATGGGGACATTAGTTATGTATGGCATACAGCGCCAGCTGATTTCGAGCATTCTGTTACACATCAAATGACCTTTTATGTGCGAGATATCGCAAGTGAGTTATATGAACGTTTTGATGAAGAGCATTTACAACGTACTTTCTCAATAGAGCAGTATATGGCTTGGCTGCGCGCCATTGGTTTTCATGATGTGGAAATCACAGCTGATTTTACGGATGAAGCACCTGAATATGAAAGCGAACGCATTTTTATTCGTGCGGTGAAATAAAGAAAACGGAGCCACACTGTCCCCCAATGGGCAGTGTGGCTCTTTTGGTGGATAGAAAGGCTAAAGTGAAGGATAGCGTGCTTAAATCAGTGGATAGAAAAGCGAAAGCGAAGGATAGCAAGCTTAAATCGGTGGATAGCAAGGCGAAAGCGAAGAATAGCTCTCTTAAGCAGGTCAATAGAATCTCCTGATATTTATTATTATTTTCAATCAACAAGTCATAGTGTATGATGTAGATAACTCCATATGATGACCTTTTGCAAGGAAAGGATGGGTGCTATGCTCCAATCTTTATGGCAAAAGTATAAAAAAAGTATGTTATTCCCCAGCATACTGGTAGTCAGTGGACTTTGTTACTTCTATTTTTCGAGTTTTGACTCTTCACCTCCCCAAGAAGAGCTCATCGAGACAATCCAATCGTTTGAAGAAAAAAATCATAGTGAAACTGCTGAAGAAGCGGTGATTCAGCAGATATTTGTTGATATAAAGGGTGCTGTGATGTATCCAGGCGTTTATGAGCTTCAGCAAGACCAACGCATAAAAGATGCTGTCGAGCTTGCAGGTGGCTATACAGAGCAAGCTGACACACAGCGCATGAATCATGCGCAAAAAGTGCAGGATGAAATGGTGATTTATATTCCCACAAAGGGTGAACAGCTAGAAGATGGAGCTACAACTCTTTTAACAATACCTACTGAAAGTGCTCCTAAAGAGCAGAAGATTAATATTAATCAAGCCGATATAGCAATTCTAGCAACCTTACCAGGAATCGGCCCCTCGAAAGCGCAAAGTATTCTTACGTATCGAGAGGAACACGGACACTTTCAAGCGATCGAAGACTTAAAAAATGTAAGTGGTATTGGTGATAAAACATTTGAGAAGCTAAAAGATGCGATTACTGTAAAGTAAACGTTTTACAGGATGTAATATTGACGCCTCTTTTCTATAAGGGATACACTATAGTAGAAAAGCAAGAGAAATATAATTTGTAAGCCAATTTTTGGAGGTAATCATATGGAGCGAATTACTTGGGATCAATTTTTTATGGCACAGAGCCATTTACTCGCATTACGTAGTACATGTACAAGACTAGCAGTAGGAGCAACTGTTGTGCGTGAAAAACGCATCATTGCAGGCGGTTATAACGGTTCCATTATAGGAGACGAACATTGTATTGAACAAGGATGCTATGTAGTTGACAACCATTGTGTGCGTACGGTGCATGCTGAAATGAATGCCTTGCTGCAATGTGCTAAATATGGAACACCGACAAAAGGTGCTGATTTGTATGTAACACATTTCCCATGTCTACCATGTACAAAATCCATTATTCAAGCGGGCATTGAACGTGTCTATTACGCAACAGATTATAAAAATAATCCCTATGCCCAGGAATTATTTGCAAAAGCGGGCGTGGAAGTTGTCCATGTACCCTTTGATGACCGTAAAATCGATTTTTTACGAGATGAAAAACTAGCCTTGTACACAGAAATGCTTCATGAGCTTCGCGAGAGTGGCGTGCCAGCCGAAAAGTTGCTCCCATATGAACAGAAGGTGAGTGCATTATTTGGCATCGAGCTTTAAAGCATAAATGGATCTTTGTAGCTCTTGCTGTACTTATAGCGGCTATTGCAGCACACTCGTCAGCATGGCTACTCACTTTTTTATTGCTTTTAGCCCTGTGGCTCATCTTAAAAGGTGAGTCATGTTTTCTTGTGACGTTTGTAATGATAAGTGCTTTATTCGCTTATTTTTTTCTTTCTACCTATCAACTGACGGAACCTTCCCCCTTACCAAAAACCTTCCCTATAACCTGGTCAAACGATTATAAAATAAACGGCCAAAAACTCCGTGGTTTTGCTACAACTACAAATCGTCAAAAGCTTTATGTGATATATACCTTTTCATCAGAGCAAGAAAAAAGTTTGTATGAAAATACTTCATTAGCAGGCAAAACATATCTTGCCAGGGGTGAGCTTGTAGCACCGTCTCCATCTGCGCATGCTTATGCATTTTCAATGACTGACTATTTAACAAGCAAGGGAGCAACAGGCATTGTGGAAATCGCTAGCTGGCGTTATGTCGAAAAGCAGTCTTCCATCTTCACCTTTTTGGCTGAAATAAGACACAGTATGAAAAAACATATAGAAAGAACCTTTCCAAAAGCCCTTGTAGCAGAGGCACAAGCACTTCTGATAGGGGCACAAGATCAAATGGAGAGTGAACTGCAGCGTGCCTATCAAAAGCTTGGTATCACCCATTTGTTTGCGATTTCTGGCCTACATGTCGCACTCGTGTCTTGGCTATTCTTTGAAGGCTTACTTCGAATAGGCATACGCAAAGAAATGGCTACGGCTGCACTACTGATCCTTTTACCCGTTTATGGGGTCATTGCAGGAGGTGCACCTTCTGTTTGGCGTGCAGTCTCTGTAGTTGAACTAATGATGTTACTGCGCTTTTTGAAGTGGACTCTTTCAATAGATGATGCACTAGCCATTAGCTTTATAGGCTTCGTTATGCTTGAACCAGGTGTCATTTTTCAAATTGGCTTTCAACTGTCCTATTTAGCTACCGCTAGTTTGGTTTATTCAGGTATCATTTTCAAACAGACGGGGAATTGGCTCAGTCGTTCTTTTTTCGTCACATTTGTCTGCCAGCTGCTCGTTTATCCTCTATTACTTCATCATTTTTATGAATTATCTATGTCCTCGTTTTTTGTCAATATTCTGTTTGTTCCATTGTTTTCCTTTGTTATATTACCATTTAATATTGTAGTGTTTATGTTATCCTATATTTCCTTACCGCTTGCCAATATGCTATTTGCTGGCTACGAACCGCTACGTAATGGGCTGACCCGTATGATTATGGTGATGCAGGAGCTACCATTTCAATTATGGTCACCGGGTAAGCCAATGATCTGGCTTAGCTGTGTAGCGCTGCTAAGTGTTTTAGCAAGCTTATATTACTTAGAAACGAGACGGTTCAGGAAGGCTATTGTCGCACTTGTTATTCCCGCCATTTGGATTCATCTGTCACCCATGCTGTCTAACGAAACACAGATCACGTTTTTAAATGTAGGGCAGGGAGACAGTATCGTTATTGAATTGCCTTTTAGAAAAGCTGTCTATGTCATTGATGCGGGTGGGTTACTACGCTTTGAACAGGAGCAGTGGAAAAAAGCAGATAGTCCTTATGAGGTAGGGAACCAAGTTGTAGTGCCATTTTTAAAAGCTAAAGGAATACGCACCATCGATATTTTTATCGCCACCCATGCGGATGCAGATCATATAGAAGGTGCGGAAGAGGTTTTACAAGAGATTAAGATGAAGGAAATACACGTGACACCAAGTTCTTTACAGCAGCCTTTAATGCAAGAATTATTGCTAGAAGCAAATAAGCACAATGTACCTGTTAAAGAAAAGATGATGGGGACAGCATGGCATAGTGGTGGGACAAATTTTTATTATTTATCGCCTGATGACACCCTTTATGAAGGAAACGATGATTCCCTCGTATTGTACATGCAACAGAACGACTTTACAGCGTTATTTACAGGTGACTTGGAACAATATGGTGAACAACAGCTAATCAAGCGTTATGGGCATCTATTAGCCAATCTAACATTGCTGAAAGCGGGACATCATGGCAGTAAGACATCTAGTTCAGAAGCCTTTGTTGAGCTGCTCCAGCCCGAATTAACGGTTTTCAGTGCAGGTCTCCATAATCGCTATGGTCATCCACATGAAGAAGTAGTACAACGTTTTGTCAGTCGCAATTTAGCGACTTTGACAACAGGGGTGGATGGAACCATTGAAATACGTATTCGTGCTAATGGTTGGTCTGCTGCAGTAAATGAAAAAGGCCTTGTCCAATGACCAAGGCCTTTTTCCTGCATAAGTCCAATTACTGTGATACGAATTCTACTATAGTTGCAATAATAAACATAATTGTGAAAACGCCAAATGATACACCGAAGCCAACACCAGAATCGATGGCATCGTTACGTCGACATTGTATGTTCTTTCCTTCAAATGGATTCATTGTTATCCCTCCAATTCTGTTATTTATTATAAGACAACATGGTCATAAAAGCTATATCGAAAAGGAGAATTCCCAGTCTGGCAAGGAATAGACACAATTCGGTCAAAGTCACAAAGGACCATGAAATCATGTATACTAATAGTATTGCTAGATGGAGGGAAAATTATGATTTCAAAGGTTTGGAATACAATAAAAAAAGGTGAGCTGGCACCGGTTTATTTACTTGTTGGTGAAGAAAGCTATTTTATAGATGAAACCATTAAACGTTTAAAAGAAGCGATGGGGTCAGAAGAAGAGCTGGAAATGACCGCATTTGATTTAGAAGAGGTGCCAGTAGATGCGGTTATGGATGAAGCAGATACGATTCCTTTTTTCTCAGAACGTAAGCTTATTATTGCTAAAAACGCTTCGTTTTTAAAAGCAACTGAGAAAGGGAAAGAAAAAATCGATCATGATGTAAAACGTTTGGAAACGTGGTTATCGAATCCATCTGATTTCTCCGTAACGGTTTTTATTGCCCCTTATGAAAAATTAGATGAACGTAAAAAAGTGACCAAAATGCTCAAAGAGCATGCATTACTTGTACAAGCCGAAACCCCAAAAGAGCAGGATTTAGCCGTATGGATTCAAGGCGTTGTCAAGGCACAGGGCAACAGCATCACACAAGAGGCTATTGAGCTGCTTGTAACGATGGTGGGCGCCAACATGCTGCAATTGCAGATGGAAATTGACAAGCTTACCCTCTATTTAGGTGAGGGTGGAGAAATTACAGCCTCGTTAGTGGAGGATCTAGTAGCAAAAACATTGGAGCAAGATGCCTTTAAAATGCTCAATGCTTATTTGGCTAATGATTCGGTCAGCGCTTTGTCCATTTATCATGATTTATTACGACAAAAACAAGAGCCTATTATGTTAGTTGGCTTGCTTGCATCCAATGTTCGTACCATGTCCAATGTTTTTTATTTGTTGAAGAAAGGATATCATCCACAACAAATCGCCAAAAATTTAAAAATTCACCCGTATCGTGTCAAACTCATGACTGAGCAGCGTCATCGCCCATCAGAAGAAAGTTTATTGAGAGCATTATATCAACTAGCTGAGGTTGACTTACAGCTGAAATCGACTGGTGGTAATCGAGAGAGACATTTAGAATTATTTCTATTACGTCAACTGTAACATAAAAAGCTGTCCAATAAAGGGCAGCTTTTGTGTTATCTATCAAAATGAAAAAGATCAGCTACTCCTAATAGAGTATCTGATCCTTTAAACAATTACGCTTTTTTAGCAAGGCGAGACTTTTTACGAGCCGCCGCGTTTTTGTGGATAAGTCCTTTTGAAGCTGCTTTATCTAATGATTTGAAAGCTGCTTGTAAAAGTTCTTGTTTGTTTTCAGCGTTTGCAACAACAGCGTTTTCAGCTTTTTTCACTGTAGTACGCATTGCAGATTTAGCTTGAGAATTAGCAATGTTTGCTTTTTCGTTAACTTTTACGCGTTTAATCGCAGATTTAATGTTTGGCATATATTTCACCTCCTAAATTAGGTACGAGATGATATCTTCTCATTGATTTCTTGTGTTAATACAACAAAAATCATTTTAACAAACGCTTGACCAAATTGCAATAGATAAATGCAAAGAATATTTACTTGACAGTTTGAACAAACTACAGCTTGAGGTGAACTGTATGCAAAATTTTAATTGGCAACGAACAGATTTAATCGATGAATCTGAAGAGGTAGTTGTCCATCAGACCAAAGAACAAAAAGAAAAGCTAGAACAATCGAGTGGCGTTCAAATAGAAGATCGGAATGCTGGTCGAGTGAAAATTACAGATGTCCTTGTAGATGCTGAGGGTGAAAAGCAAATTGGCAAAAAAGAAGGGCAGTATATTACACTTTCTGTCCCAACACTGACATTAGAAGACCAAGATGGCTTTGCACAGCTTGAGCAAGAATTACTTGTGAATTTTAAAAACATGCATGAATCACTTTCTTGGCAAGAAGATGATAAAATTTTAATTGTTGGTTTGGGCAATCGTACCATTACACCTGATGCCATAGGTCCTTATTTAATTGATCATCTGCATAGCTTAGATGTGATAGATGAAAAGTTTGTCATGTATGCGCCAGGTGTTACAGGGCAAACGGGCTATGAAACAGGGGAGTTTGTGGCTGCGATTGCTGAGCGTCTACAACCAAAATTAATTATTGTGGTTGATGCGCTTGCTACAAGGGCGAGTAATCGTCTTTGTAAAACAATTCAATTAACAGATACCGGCATCCATCCTGGCTCAGGTGTAGGCAATCAACGGCAAGAAATTTCCTATGAGATGCTAGGGATTCCTGTAACGGCAATTGGTATCCCAACAGTAGTAGATGCACCTGTATTAATTGCTGATGCGGTAGAAACGATGCTTCGCTCGATAGCTGCTCGTGTAGCTGAGCGCAGTAAACCATCATCGAAGCTCTCTTTGTCCTCTTGGCAACCCGATATCAATAAAGAGCTTGATATGACGTTAGTACAACCTATTTTTGGAGAATGGGCGACATGGACGAAGGAGGAACGTCAGCAGCTGTTTGAAGAAACCTTCGCTGGCTCACATACACAATTGATGGTTACACCAAAGGAAGCAGACTATTGGATTGATCGCTATGCAAAACTAGTGGCTTCCATGCTAATGAACTGGGCAAGTGATTTATAATAAAGGCTAAAAAAATGTTCTTGATAGACCTTCTAAAACACTCAGATTTATGCGTAAAACAAGAAAATTATTTTCGTTCTAAATGACACCCCCTCTCCATACGATATGGGGAGGAGGGTGTGACTTTGCTAAAAAAACTACAATGGTCATTTGGTATATTATTGTTCTTTTTCGTATTACCTGTCATTGCTGGGCAACTTCCGTTCAACAAGCAAGCATCGACTCCGATTAAACAATCAGAAGATAAGCAAGTCGTGTTTGCCGCTACCAATTTAGCTGAACAAAGTGTACTGGAACAAACGAAAGAGCCTGAACCAGATCAAGCCCTAGACCCGGACCCATTTAAAGTGTTAGTGTTATTTACTCATTCACATGAAGCATACGAACCAATGGTGAAAGCTGTGAGTGGTAAGGTAGCGACTTCTCATGAAACAGTCAATATTATGAGTCTAAAGGATAAGATTGTGAATCATTTTAATGTAAATGGCTTGAAGACAAATATTCTCGATGTAGATATTATGAAGAAATTACAAGCTGAGGGTAAGGGATATCATGAATCCTATAATGTCATGAGACCTTATTTAAGTAAGCATTTAGAAACAAATAATTATGATTTAATACTAGATTTACATCGTGACTCATTAAAACATGATCTTACAACGATCTCATATAATGGGGAAAACTATGCAAAAATTGCTATTGTGGTTGGTGCAGAGCATGCAAATTACCGCTGGAATACAGCGTATGCAGAAAGTTTATCCTCCACATTAAATGCCATCGTTCCAAAAATATCAAAAGGTGTTATTTCCAAAAGTGGTGATGGTGTTGATGGGCGATATAATCAGGATTTGGCAAAGCAAATGATGATTGTTGAGATTGGTGGAATTGGTAATACGGAGGAAGAGGTTAATCGTACGATTGCCGTAATTGGCAAGGCCATATCAAAAGCATTTGTAAATGATTCAAAACAATAGAACAAGGATGAAAAAAGTGAGTCTGTTACAGGCTCACTTTTTTGCTATTCTAGCATAAAAATTTCCAGAGCAAAATCTAATTATTTGTCTTTCCATTGCTTCATTCTTGTCTTATAATTTTCAAGTTGGCTTTCGATTTTCATGATAAAACGTTAATGAAGGCATATGCAAGTAAGGCAAAATGTGCTTTTGAAGCATCTACCATTTTGGGGAATGCCTTTTAAGACAATAGCAAACATACATATGAATTTTAAAAAGACAAAGAGTGATCACGTTTCATTTTTCTCTAAAACTTTTATCGTATTTCAAACGTCAAACATATAAGTGCACAAATGAAAAAGTATAAAGAGGAGATGATGTTCAAATCACAGGTACTATTAAGGGATAACAGGTTTTATCTTGATATAGTAGCTATAAGGCCATTATGCAAAAGGAAATTGATAGATTATTGAAGGAAGGAATAGTATGTCAGGCAAGTCATTAAATCATCGTTATATTCCTGGACTAGACGGGATTCGAGCATTAGCCGTATTAGCAGTTATTGCTTATCATTTTAACTTCAATTGGGCTAGAGGTGGCTTTTTAGGAGTAGATATCTTTTTTGTATTATCAGGCTATTTAATCACCTCTACCATTTTGCCTGTAAAGGGCAATCAATTAACAGTCAGTCTAAAGAAATTTTGGATTGGACGATTTAGGCGGTTACTACCAGCGGCCTACGTGATGATTGTTATATCATTTGTCTGGGCAACGCTCTTTCATAAAGAACTTCTTCATACATTACGTGGAGATGCGTTGTCCTCTATTTTTTATTCAAGTAATTGGTGGTTCATTTTTCATAAACTTTCTTATTTTGATAGTTTTGGCTCCCCGTCACCTTTAAAAAATTTATGGTCGCTAGCTATTGAAGAACAATTTTATCTGATTTGGCCCTTGCTCTTAATGATTGGCCTTTATATTTTTCAAAAACAAAGTAAACTGGCTAAAGTTGTCTTTATCGGAGCGGTTTGTTCGGCTCTAGTAATGGCGATTCTTTATGAGCCAGGTGCAGATCCAAGCCGTGTCTATTATGGAACGGACACACGCTGTTTTGAACTATTAATTGGCTGTTGGCTAGCTCTTGTTTGGCCAATGAAAAGGCTATCTGCACAAAAATTATCAACAAACCATGTGAAGAAGCTAAATAGTTTGAGTTTCATTACGCTTATGATTTTTCTAGTTAGTATTGTTTATGTAGATGAATATCAACCCTTCCTTTATAGAGGTGGCATGTTCTTATTTTGCTTAAATGCAGCAGTTTTGATTGCATGTATCTGTCACCCCGTCAGCATTTTAGGAAAACTACTAGCATGGAGGCCGCTTTGTTGGATTGGCTCTCGATCCTACGGCATATATCTATGGCATTATCCTGTCATGGTACTAGGTACACCTATTCATGAAATTGGCAACCCATCTTATTGGCGGGTTGCACTTCAAATCATACTTATTGTTATGATAGCAGAGCTATCCTATCGCTTCATTGAAATGCCTATCCGTAAAGAAGGATTCCGAGCCTATTATGGGAAATACTTTGTCTTTAACAAAAATAAATGGGGAAGTCTTTCATTCTCACGAAAAATTTCAACGGTAATGGCTCCACTTTTCCTTCTTATGTTTTTCACAGGAATGACAGGAGTAGTAGGGGAAGGTCAGCAAAGCACTTCGAGTTCATATCCAACAAACATCAAAATTAATGGTGATGAACCTACAACTAATTTAAACAAGCATGACCAGCAATCAGAGCTACCAACTAACGAACCTTCCAAGGAAGAGAAAGTGGAGGATGTTCAGCAGATAGAAACACCAAAGCAAGAAGAAAATGATGTAAATAAAGTGCCTGAACGGGATGAGTTTTATCGTGGAATAGTAGCGATTGGTGATTCACTTATGATTGATATTGGCCCGAGCTTACATACTATTTACCCAACTATTACAATCGATGGAAAAATAGGTCGTCAAGTTTCACAAGCTGTCAAACTGGCACCAAATTATGCAAGTTTTAATCAACCCAATCATGCAGTCATTCTTCAATTGGGGACAAATGGTTATTTTACAAATGACCAAATGGACACACTCCTTGCCGCTTTTTCAAATGCTGATATTTATTTAGTGAATACACGTGTGCCCCGTTCATGGGAGGCAAAAGTGAATGAAGCATTACAGCAAAAAGCCCAGGAGAATGAACATATTACACTCATTGACTGGCATGCTGCAGCACTCAATCATCCAGAATACTTCGCCCCAGATGGCGTTCATTTAGAGAAAAAAGGGGTAGAAGTTTTAACAAACCTGATTCAACAATCCTTAAACAAGAAAAATTAATGAAAAAAGTCAGTCTACACAGCTTTGTCTGTTGACTGACTTTTTCTGTGCAAATATATGGTCTAAAGTTGAATTTGGACAAATGCGCCCTTAATTTCTCTGCATTTATATACTTAATACTGTAAAATCTAAAAACAGCATTAAACACTGAAAGTATTGATATTATAGGCTTTCTAGTCTAGTTGCTGTTGTACTTTGCGTTATGTTCATAGTATAATTCATTATAGTTTAATTAGGAGTGGAAAAGATGAACCGAGATGCACGTTTAAAACGACAAGAGAATATACGAAATTTCTCTATTATTGCACATATTGACCATGGGAAATCAACGCTTGCTGACCGTATTTTAGAGCAAACAAAATCTTTAACTTCCCGTGAAATGAAAGCACAGCTCCTCGACTCAATGGATTTAGAGCGTGAGCGAGGGATAACGATTAAATTAAATGCAGTTCAATTAAAGTACGAAGCAAAAGACGGCGAAGTGTATACATTCCATTTAATCGACACACCAGGACACGTCGATTTCACATATGAAGTATCCCGTAGTTTAGCTGCTTGTGAGGGTGCCATTTTAGTTGTGGACGCCGCACAAGGTATTGAAGCGCAAACACTAGCAAATGTTTACTTAGCACTTGATAATGATTTAGAAATTTTACCTGTTATTAATAAAATTGACTTACCTGCAGCTGATCCTGAGCGTGTGCGTCAAGAAGTAGAGGATGTCATCGGGCTGGATGCATCTGAAGCGGTATTAGCTTCTGCGAAAGCAGGTATTGGTATTGAGGATATTTTAGAGCAAATCGTGGAGAAGGTACCAGCACCAACGGGTGATCCTGATGCTCCACTACAAGCTTTAATTTTTGACTCTGTGTATGATGCCTATAAAGGTGTTATCATTTCAATTCGTGTAATCAACGGGACTGTCAAGCCTGGCGACAAAATCCGTATGATGGCAACAGGTGCGGAATTCGAGGTTATTGAAGTTGGGGTACATACACCAAAGGTTGTGCCACAGGCTGAATTAACAGTTGGTGATGTAGGTTATTTAACAGCATCTATTAAAAACGTAGGTGACACACGCGTAGGTGATACTGTAACCTATGCAAATCGTCCAGCAGCCGAGCCATTAGCAGGTTATCGTCGCTTGAACCCAATGGTTTATTGTGGTTTATACCCAATTGATACAGCGAAATACAATGATTTACGTGAAGCGTTAGAAAAACTAGAGCTAAATGACTCTGCTCTACAATATGAGCCAGAGACATCTCAAGCACTTGGCTTTGGTTTCCGCTGCGGTTTCTTAGGATTACTCCATATGGAAATTATTCAGGAGCGTATTGAGCGTGAATTTAATATTGATTTAATTACAACAGCACCTTCTGTAATTTACAATGTTCATATGACAGATGGCACTGATATTAAAGTAGATAACCCATCCTTTATGCCAGACCCACAAAAAATCGAGCGTGTTGAGGAACCTTATGTAAAGGCAACCATTATGGTGCCAAATGATTATGTGGGAGCGGTTATGGAGCTTTGTCAATTGAAGCGTGGTAATTTCATGACGATGGATTATATTGATACATCCCGTGTAAGCATTATTTATGAAATGCCTTTATCCGAAATTGTCTATGATTTCTTTGACTATTTAAAATCAAATACGAAGGGCTATGCATCCTTCGACTATGAACTTATCGGTTACCAGCCATCGAAATTAGTGAAAATGGATATTTTACTAAATGGTGAGCAGGTCGATGCACTAAGCTTTATCGTACACCGTGACTTTGCCTATGATCGAGGCAAAATCATCGTAGAAAAATTAAAAGAATTAATTCCACGCCAACAATTTGAAGTACCAATTCAAGCAGCAGTTGGTCAAAAAATTGTGGCACGTTCAACAATTAAAGCCATCCGTAAAAACGTTTTAGCGAAATGTTACGGTGGGGATATTTCTCGTAAGCGCAAACTTCTTGATAAACAAAAAGAAGGTAAAAAACGTATGAAACAAGTAGGCTCCGTCGAAGTCCCTCAAGAGGCATTCATGGCTG
This sequence comes from Lysinibacillus sp. FSL W7-1291, assembly GCF_038593415.1. Classification (NCBI taxonomy): domain Bacteria; kingdom Bacillati; phylum Bacillota; class Bacilli; order Caryophanales; family Bacillaceae; genus Lysinibacillus; species Lysinibacillus sp. FSL W7-1291. Next base: position 3,037,431 of record NZ_CP151994.1, on the reverse strand, counting down.
TGCTGAAGATGGATGATTCGAAGTAAGACACAACTATTCAAAAACAGGGAATGCTATTTTTTTGTAGCATTCCCTGTTTTTTTCTCTAGTTAAACTGCACCTAAGTAGTTTGCTTCTTGGCGATTTTTATATTTTGTAGCTATCATGTACATTTTGAGAAAATTTTAGTAAAAGATAAATAGATTTTCTACATTTTAAAAAAATCCTGACCATTTTTATTGTCTGCTGAGAAAGCTGAAGCGCCATAAACAATAAAAGGAATCGCTATTGAAATAGAGATCCCTTTTATTGTAATACTCTTTGTAGGCAATTTAATGAAACAATAGGAAGAACTTAGCCAATAAAAAAATAGGGACTCCTACAATTATTACGCCTGCAAAGAAATAACAAAATAACATAAAAACATCGAAAACCGCACCAGCTAAATCATCAATGAATTTTAACATTTCATTTCCCTCCAAACATAATAAGTATGGGCACTACAAACGATTTATTCTTTAACGGATTGCAGAAAATCTTTACCTAAAGCTAAAGTGAGATAGATTATACAGACATTCATAAAAAATGAAACATATGATAATGGCTTTGGACTAGGACGGCGGGGTTGAAATAGGAAAGGGCTGCGACTTCTTCTTCTCCGATATAACGTACCCATGGAATCGGTCCTCCAAAAGTTGTCTGTTGATAGGTCACGAAAAATAGAGAGATACAGGTAGTAAAATACTAATCCATAATAATTGTTGATGGACCTTCATAATATCTCCCCTTTAAAGATCAGATCGTAGCGTCTTTTTTAAATAATCATGTTTAAAATCTCTGCCAACATGGTCGAGAGTCCTGTAAATTTCATAATGATGATTTTCATAAAATGTTAACGCTTGAAAGCTAAGCGTGTCAACTTTAATGAAATCACATTCATGGTTGAAGGCAATTTGTTCAATTGTTTGCTACAACTTTGATTCATACCCTAACCCACGAAGCTTTTTGTCTACCATTAGCGTGTGTATTTCTAACCAATTCCAGCAAATTTCACCCAGTATGCCACCATAAACGTGACCATTGCTATCAGTTAGAAATAAATTAATTTCCTGATATCGACCTTGTAAATCTTTTGGAAAGTGTTTTACATTGTATTCATAAAGCATGTTATTGACATAAGCTTTGTTCTTCTTATGTCGTTCTTGTGTGATTTGATAAGACATCTTTTACTTCTTTTCTCGCAATGGTAGTACTCGTTGCCAAATCATATGATGGCTATTCGTTCCCCAAAAGTGCTCAAGTATATAGTCAGGCTGTCCAAATTTTTTCTGCCAGATGACTTGTGCCTGTTTATATCCACTATCTAAACAAAAGCTATGCACCTTTTGTTTTTCCAACGTTGTTAGCATTTTCTGTAATAGCATGGTGCCAATACCACGATTTTGATAGTCCGGATGAACAAATACGGTACCGATTTCTGGACAATGGGAAAGATCTCCTTTAATCGTTTGTTGAATGATCTCGTTGGCTTCCCCATATTCGATCGTTCCTATTATGTCATTTGTTGCTTCGTCCATAGCTACCCAGAAAAATCTTTTTTTGCCTTGGCTCTCTAAGTCTATTGCGACATACTGCTTTTTCATTGCCCATTCACGCTGTTGATCGTCCACTAGCTCGGCAATCCCTTCTTTTGCATAAGTATCTTGAATGACGTGGAAAAAGAATTGATGTAATGTTTGTATGTCCGATTGTTCGGGACGTCTTATGAGTAATTTCAAATTTTCTTACGCTCCTTCGTATTTGGTGATTTTTGGCTTAATAAGGTATGAGCTCTTTGCACGTCAACATCTATATCTGCCTTTACTGCGGTTAATCGATCAAGTGCAAGCTTGTAGCCAATAATAGGAGGCATCATATTTTTCAGTATGCCAAAGCAACTCTCTATAGCAAATAGAGGGTTGGATATTCACCAGATGAGCTAATTTTTTCAGACATTGTTCTCCTTGTGCCACCTTGGTTTATTGTACTGTCTGTTCGTTCGCATATTGTGACATGACAGATAGCCCCCATCCGTTATTGTTGAGCACGTTATGCATACTACCAGTCTATTTTAATGATTATAACATGTTCACCTTAATTGGTTAATGATGGAATATGTTAAAATATAAAGAAAGACACTAGGTAACGAAAGGAGGGAATGCAGTTGAAAGAGTTGCAGGAGAAACTAGATGCAGTATTAGAGCAAATGCGCAGTTTTATCCAAGATATTCAAGAGAGGGATTCAGCTTACCCTATGTTTTTTCACAATCAAATCGAGGAGGATATTAGCCAATTTGTAGACAGTCAGTGGTCATTACCAACGGAATATGTCTATTTTTTAAGGCGTTATGTCGTTGAAAGAGTTACATGGAATACGGGTGATTATATAAATCTACAGATCTATGGAGCAAGAGATTTAATGCGTGGGCAGGAAGGCTATCATTATAATCCAGTGACAGAAGAGGTGATTCTGGATTGGCCGCACAATTATTTGGTCATCGCAACAGATGAAGGAGATCCATATTGTTTGGATTTATCAAGAGGGGATACGGCAATTTTTTCTGCTCTTCATGGGACAGGCTGTTGGGATTTCACAATGGCCTATGACAATCTAATCATGTTTCTTGAGAGTGTGCTAATTCCGCCTGGTTTAGAGGAGATGTTGCCTGAAGACAACTCTACTACTTACTATGAACTGACTATAACAGGAGATGGGGAAAATAAGCTAAAGACATTATTGTTACTTAAGAAAATATTCTCTTGTGATTATTCGCGAGCAAGAGAGATGTTAGAACAGCCTCCACTATTAATTTATAGAGGAGTTGAAGCGGGTGCTTTAAGGTTAGAAGACGAGCTCCAGCATATTCGTGCAAACTATCAAAAAAAGAAAATTAGCTTAGCTGAATTTATCGAATGAACCATTACATGATTTTTGTAAATAATAGGGATAACGAATTACTTAAAATGGACCGAAGGGAACTTCATTCTTTTGCATGACGCCATATCATATATTTGCTTGTATAGTGGGGAGTAGCAAAGGGGTGCTTGAAGATGAAAATTACGAAGGTTCAACTATTTGTTCACGATTTACAAAAGATGCAGAAATTTTATAGCGACCAGCTAGGCTTTGCCTTATTAGAAAGTACAGGTGACTATTTTACAATAGCAGTTGGTGAAAGTAAGATGACTTTTGAAAAAGTGCCCACTACGATTCAAAAGCAATATCATATTGCATTAAATATTCCAAGAAATTTATTTTATCAGGCAAAAATTTGGGCCAAAGAACGTGTTGGCTTGCTTACTTCAGAGGGGCAGGATGAAGTGTATTTTGATTTTTTAAAAGCTTACTCTTGTTATTTTTACGATCCTGAAGGCAATATACTAGAATTTATTGCGAGGCAGGAAGTAAATCCAGAACAGGATACAGCCTATTTTTCTATGGAGCAAGTGCTACAGATTGGTGAAATCAATGTAACGACCGACGACATTCTAGCAGCCGCTAGAAAATTAAATGAATATGCTATTAAACCTATTAATGATCAGAAAATCCAACCAGATGCTCTTCATTTTTTAGGTAACTACGAAGATGGAGCCAATATTCTATTAGGACCAAGTGAACGACTTTGGTATTTCTCTGATAAGAAAGCAGTAATCAGTCCAATCTGTATCGAAATAAACGATATGTTACAATTATTTGTAGATGAAAAAGGTCAATTGACCATCAGTCAAAAAAGATAAGATGGGCATACCTAAGTGGAGAGAGTATCAGAACGATTATACAGAGCTAGAATTAATCAGAAAAAGGAGCAAGAATCGTTGAAAGCAAAATGCCTTAAACTATATGAATTTGGAAATCCACATGAGGTGTTAAGGATTGAAAATAAAACGATTACACCTCCACAAGGTCAAGAAATTCTTGTGCGTATGCTAGCAAGACCCATCAACCCTTCGGATTTAATACCGATTTGGGGAAAATATGCCCACCGAATCACTTTACCAACTGTTCCGGGTTATGAGGGCGTTGGAATCGTTGAAGATGTTGGACCACTTATCTCTTCAAAGCTCATTGGTCAGCGAGTCTTGCCACTACGAGGAGAGGGCACGTGGCAGGAAATGGTGAAGACTCAGGCGGACTTTGCTGTAGCTATTCCTTCTACGATGGATCATTTTACTGCAGCACAAATGTATATTAATCCGATAACAGCCTTCGTCACCTGTACAGAAGTTCTCAAATTACAATCAAATGATGTACTAGTAGTGAATGCATGTGGCTCTGCTATTGGACATATCTATGCTCAATTTGCCAAATTACTAGGTTTTCAGCTTATTGCTGTCACACGAAGTCATCAGCATACAGACGAATTACAGCGGCTTGGGGCCCGCTTTGTCATAGATACTTCTAAGATGCCACTTCATGAAACGATAATGGCTTTAACAAATGGCAGAGGTGCTGATGCAGCGATTGATTCGATTGGTGGGGAGGCGGGCAATCAACTTGCATACTGTGTGAAGCCTGGTGGGAAATTTTTAGCCATCGGTCTTTTATCGGGAATACAGGTAAATTGGACAAACATTGTAAGGGAAGCAAAGGTACAAGCGATGATGTTTCATTTGCGCCACTGGCAACGCCAAACACCAATCGAAAAATGGCAGCAAACTATGCAACAGCTCGTCAATATGGTACATACGGATTCGTTAAAAATGATGCAGGTACAGGACCATTTCCCACTAGTGAACATACACCAGGCAATAGCTGCCGTTGAAGCTACTAATAAAGGAAAGATTTTTTTAACGAATTTTGATTAAGAACCCTACTACCTTCAGTGTTAAAGAACTTATTGTAAGCTCTTATTGATGGTAGTAGTTTTTTTCTTTCTATTGAGGGGGAATGCGCTCCAACAATGAGAAAGTCGTTAATCCGCTCATAAAGAGGATGACCTCGCTCCAACAAGTAAATAATCTACCTAAAGAAGTCTCCCTCGCTTAAAAGAATAGAACCTTTACATAAATAGAGCAATTCTTTATCTTTCATCTTCATAAAAAACTAAATTAGTAATTTAAGGTAATCGGAAATTGCGGTATGATGGAAGTAACTGTTTTTATGGAAAGGGAATTTAAGATACAGGCCATTGTGCAAAGGAGTTTAGATAATGGAACATGTCAACAAATTAAAAAAGGCGATAAAGCGAATGAGTGAGGCTGATGCGAAGTCTATGCTCTTTTTGACTTTAATGAATGAACAGTCGAAGGACGATATGGTACAGTTTTTATTGCAGCAAAATGAGGAGCAGGATGTTTCAACGATCGAAACGGTTCATATTGTGTTTGGTCATTCACCTGGAGGGAGTTTGAAGGCTGCATTTCGCAATAGTAACTACGTGAAAACGGAAGAAATCATCGTTATGCCTGGTAATTTTTCTGTTGGTCCTTTGAAAGATTTACATCTATGTGAAGGGATTGAAGCTCGTTTTCAATGGCTACAAGAGCGCTATTTTATAGAAGACGATGGATTGGCCATTTTTGAGCGCGAGGTGAAGGAAGCCGTAGAGAAAATAAAATCTATTCCGCCACATCAAGATATAATCATATGGACTTGTCAAAATGCCCATGAACAAATAGGGCTTCGACTTGTCTTAGCGATGCTAGAAAAGAAACCAAATGATATCTATGTATTAGATACTTTTCAGTTATTCCATGAGTTGCATATATTCCCCCAGTTAGCAGAGGACAATTATCCAAGATCCTCTGGAGAGGTCAGTGTAGAGAATGTACTTCATATTTATGAGCAATACCAGGGACGCCCATTAAAAAAATCAGTACAGCAGGCTTTATCTAAAGAAGGATTAAAGATGTTAATGGATGACTACTGTATACATACCTGGGAATACAATGAACTTTGGAGTCATCACAATGAAAATGTAGATGATGACTGGATCATTGCCTGTGCTAAACGATTACATGAAGACCAAGAAGAAGCTCCATATCTAATGGCGGCTAGACTCATTGGGGAAGTGCTAGGGCATATGGAACAGTATAGAGAAGCGGAATGGATTGAATATCGCCTGCGTCAATTAATTCAGCAAGGGGTCTTTTCTTATCGAGGTGAGTTAAAAGGGATGTTGCATTATCAAGTAAAATTAGCAGATGCTTATTTGCTTGACTGAGGCACTGACTGTCATGTTCTGAGGTATTTTATGGTATAATGTTTTCTAATATAGATGGCTTGAAGGAGTGAGATCATTGTTAAAAACAGAAGTATTTGAACAATTAAAAACGGCAATGAGAGAGAAAGATACTTTAGCAAAGGGTGTATTATCTCTTTTGAAATCAGCTTTAGATTCTGCTGAAAAAGAAAAGGGAGCAGCATTAATCGCTGAAGAAGAGATAGCCATTATTCATCGAGAGGTCAAACAAACGAATCAAGCGTTAGAAGGCGCACAGACGGCTGGACGAGTAGATTTGATTGAAAAAGAGGAAGCCAAATTGACACTTTTGAAATCTTTCTTACCGAAGCAATTATCCGAAGAAGCGATTGCTGAGAAATTAGTAGCGGCAGGTGTTGGTAAAGGAATGAACATGGGAGAAGCCATGAAAATTGCGAAGCCATTGCTTACAGGCCAAGCGGAAGGTGCAGTTATCTCAAAAGTTGTGAAAAATATTATTGCCTAATCTTCTACCATTTTGGTAGGAGATTTTTTATGCAGAGAAAAATCCGCTATGCCGAAAAGGAGCATAGCGGATTCTTAATTTTATAACTTAAATTTTTGAGTGATATTGCGAAGCTGTTGAGCCATTTCTGCTAAGTTATTCGAAGAAGCTGTGATTTCCTCGATACTTGCAGATTGCTCCTCAGAAGCAGCAGCAACGTTTTGAATATTGCCTGAGGCTTGCACAGCTACTACGCCCACTTGTTCAACAGAGATCGCGATGCTGCTCACGCCTTCATTGATATTGGACATTATGTTATTGACATGGTCCATTTCCTGCGTAAGTGATGTGACGTGGCTATAGATGTCAGCAAATGCTTCTCCTGATGCATTAAATGTTGTGGAGCTTTCCGCAAGATTACTGCTGCTAATAGCCATCGATTTTACGGCTTGAGCCGATTCTTCCTTAATGGTTTCGATACGTGTTCGAATACTGTTTGTAGCATCTAAAGATTGATCGGCCAGCTTACGTACTTCCTCAGCTACTACTGCAAAGCCTTTGCCATGCTCACCTGCACGCGCTGCTTCAATGGAAGCATTTAACGCAAGTAAGTTGGTTTGATCCGTTATTTGGGTAATCAATGCTACAATATCCCCGATTTCATTCGTGTATGTGCTTAAACGTTCAACGACAGTTGCTGATTCTTGAATGGCTTGGGATGTTACGGCCATTTTTTCTGTAGCATCTTGAATCGTTGTATTGCCTTTTTCTGAGATCGCAGATGCCTGGAATGCCTTTTCTGTCACACCAGTTACGCTTGTGACAACCTCTGTCATTTTGCTAGAGATGGTTGTAATATGGCTTTCCACTTCTTCAATCGAAGAGGTTTGTTTTTCTGAGCCCACTGCAACCTCTTGCATAGAAGATGTAATTTGCTGTATGGAAGCACTTGTTTGCTCGGAGCTTGCAGTTAATTCCTCTGACATGGCCGCCACTTGTTCAGCATTTTGAGCTATTTGCTGAATTAATGTACGTAAATCTTCCGTCATATTTTCAATGCCTGATGATAGCTGGGCAATTTCATTGGAACCTTTTATTTGGAGAGGCTCGACGGCTAAATCTCCCTGTGCAACCTGACCGACATAGCGAGTCATTTTTTTAATTGGTTTCGTAATACCTACACTAATAAAGTAAGCAACGATAATACCAAAAATCACAAAAACAACGGTTAGAATAATACAAATCCAAAGTGTTTCTGTTTGTAGCTTAGAAATGAAGGAAGCATCCATATCTAAACCAAAAATAATATCAGTATCTTTAAATGGGATGAAAATAGATTTATGGATACCATATTCATCTTTGTATATATCACTTGTTTGAATGGTTTGTGTGTCGACGGCTTTTCGCATTTCATCACTAAATTCATAGTCTTGCTGATGATTGTCAGTATTACTTAATGCCACGATATGCTCCTTACCATTGGCTTTTGAAAGCACATAGGCGTTTTCTATATCAAACTTTTTAACCGTAGCGTTTAATTGATCTAATAGTTTTTTATAATTGTCAGAGCTACCGTTATCCGCCGCTTTTACATCATTTTTCTCAAGATCTTCAAAAATCGTATTCGATGTGATCTCTAAAGTAGTTTCGAATTGTTTAATGACAAAATTGTCGATAATACGGTAAGAAACCGCGAATAAAACAACACTAAATAGCAATGAAATAATGGCTATTGGAATGGTGAAACTGGCTATATATTTATAGAGTAAAGAACTTTTAAATTTAGTGACGATACGCAATGTGAGACGCCTCCAATACTGTTAGCTTTTGCTGTAAGAAATGAATCATGTTTGGGATATGATCTGTCTCTGTGTATGGTGAAATAGAGAAGAATTTTGCCGCTGCAACGGGAACATGCTGTGTTGTATCACTCGTGCTAACCGTACAAACCCGTGTTGTATCACCGAAGAATACATCATCACGACCTTCACCTATAATTTCAAAGAATGATGCATTGATGCCATTAATGTGTTCGATTTGATCCTGTGTATAATGACCAGCTTGTTCAGCCTGCCAATTGAAGCCATCAGGATACAAGCGAAAGGCTGTAACTGGACCAATATTTGTGTCATTAACGACCTGTAGCATTGGTGTTTTCACAGCTAATTGTGTGCGGAACGCTAAATTCACACGTACATAGTTGGCTAATAGTTGCTGATAACCTTCCTTACCGAATGCTTGGAGAGCAGCAAAAATAGCAATGGAGCTACCCATACGAGAGCACTCTAATGTATAACCAGTATGGTATGAACCGTAACCACGATTGCCCACATAAGGTGTATCGAAGTCCTCAATATCTAATAGCTGTAAACTGTTACCTTCTTTAATTAAGAATAAGCTAGTTAAATAAGGTGTTTGTCCAAGCTTTTGGAAGTCAAAGCAAAGGCTATCTGCCATAGCTAGATGTTGCATGCGGTCATGGATATGTCGTAAGCCTTGTACGACATCGCCTTCAAATTGTAGAGGGTTTTTTTCGAAATCATAATCATTGAAGAAGGCATAAAAACCACCTAAAGCCGAATCAGCATGAATATGTACTGGCTGTAAATTGTACTTCTTCTCAAGCGTTGTAGTAACCTCTTTAATAGCTTGTATATCATCAATACCAAATTGATCAGTCGCTCCTGTAGTAGCCACTACATAGACAGGGATACCGCCATTTTCGATTACTTCTGTCATACGAATACGTAGGTCTTCCACATCCATTGAGTGGTCTTTGCCAGCTTTTACACGTACTAAATGTTTACTGCCAATGCCCACGGCCTCAACAGATTTTAAAAGGCTATAATGTGCGTTTTCTGAAGCAAAGCAATATAAGTTATTCGGAACACCATCTTCTTTGGCATGTGGAAATTGTTTGGCGATGGCAAGGCGAAGTCCACTGAAAACGGCACCTTGTCCACCCCATGTTGTATAACCAAAGCTCTTCGTATAATCATAGCCAACTAATTTAGACATCATAGCCACTACTTTGACCTCACACTCAGCGGCAGCAGGACCATAAACATCCCATAAATTGTTGCCATTTAGTAGGGCATTTGTAAATTGACCTAATACACCTGGGATGCTTGCCATTGGTAAAACATTGGTTACAAAGTTACGTGTATGATAAGGATGTCCTTGCATTAATTGTGTCATTTCTTTTACAACTTGATCGAGCCCAACCCCTGTAGTTGGCACTTGATGTTCTTGCATCAGCTCTTGATAGAAATTAGCAGAACGCTCTTTCATTGGACCAAGTGTTGTCTTATGTGGATTTTTTAATTCATCTAATGAGGAAACAATTTTCTCTAATAGGGATAAAAAATTCTCTCTTTGTTGGATATTTCCATCTTCGCTCTGGAATAATTGTTGGATATTTTGCATAATCATCATCCTTTTATAGTTCATATTTCCTCTATTTTTAATATAATAAAAATAGGACATTATACTAAAGGTATAATAGCATATTTTAGCAGAGATGGTGATTATATTTTACTGAAAAAATATTTATTAACATTTCTGAAAAATCCAACTTCAATTTATAAATTCTAAATAAGTTGTTTTCCTTTATGCCATGGGGTTTATAAGCTGAACATGCTATTGGATATGGAGATTGAGAGGAAGATTAGAAATTATAAATTAGATAATTTTTAGGTCATAGAAAAAGAGAGGGAATCTAATCCTTTCTAACTAAAAAAATCTGCATGAAAGGTGATGCAGATTCTTGGCAACAGGGGTGATTATTTTTGATATTGTAAAAGTTCTTCTATCGTAACAAATGTATAGCCTTCATCAATAAGCGTTTGAAGAATGCCTTCTATTGCCTGTAATTCATTGTCTGTATGGTCGTACATAGGGTGCATTAAAATAATAGAACCTGGTTGAATATTTTCTTTCACATAATTTATTTTTTCCTCTGCCTTTGTAAAGAACGTATCGGGCTCTAAGTTCCATGTAATGGTCTCACGTTGATGTTTATGTAAATAATGGGGAAAGCCGATTAGTTTTTTACCATAGGGTGGTCTGACGAAAGGTGTTTGTTGATAGCCAATGCTAGCAATGAGTGCATCTGTTTTTTCTATTTCATTTTTAATAAAGGAAGGGCTTTTCAATACCATACGCTTATGCGAATACGTATGGTTGCCAATTTGATGGCCTGCTACTGCAATTTTCTTTGCTTCTTCTGGATGCTTCTCAATATCCTGTCCAATTAGAAAAAACGTTGCTTTTACTTGGTAGTCTTCTAGTAACGCTAAAATAGCGTCTGTCTTGTCAGTTGGTCCATCATCGAATGTCAGGGCAGCCACCTTTTCCTGTGTGTCAACATGAGAAGTAATATTGCCAAACAATTGATAGTTACGAGCGTTCATTAGTTTATAAGCTGAAAATGCGAAAGCACACATTAGTAGAAGAACTATGCCAATAGTAATTAGTTTCCGTTTCATGAACAGACTCCTCTCTTTGTCCAGATCGATATCATGTTTTAAATGTATGTTAACTTGAATCCAATTTCAATGACGCTTTGTCCGTACTGCAATTTTTAGCCACCATTTTCTGTTTGAATCACAAAAAAATAACCATACTACATGGGAGGTGAAGAGATGTATAAATTATTATCACATAATGATTTAGATGGAGTAGGGTGTGGGATTTTAGCAAAGCTTGCTTTTAACGATAAGGTAAGGATACGCTACAATTCTATTACGGCACTTGACCGTGAAATAGAATTCTTTTTGGAAAATGATCAACAGAAAACATTTTTGTTTATTACAGATCTTTCTCCGAACGAAGAAAATGAAAAAAGGATTCAGGACTATTATCAGGCAACTGGGAATGTACAATTGCTGGATCATCATAAAACAGCGCTGCATTTCAATCAGTATGAATGGGGAAAGGTTTTAATTGAAGATGAGCATGGCTATTTAACGTCCGCTACTTCTTTATTGTATCAGTACTTGGTGACCCATGGTTTATTAGAAAAAACAGCCGCCATTTCAGAATTCGTAGAGTTAGTAAGACAATATGATACATGGGAATGGGAAAAGAACGGCAATTTTCAAGCGCAACGATTAAATGCACTGTTTTTTCTAGTATCCATTGAAGAATTTGAAGAGAAAATGCTGGATCGTTTAAAAACAAGTGATCGCTTTGATTTTGATGAATTTGAAAAGAAAATTTTAAGCATGGAAGAAGAAAAAATAGAGCGTTATATTCGGCGGAAGAAACGAGAACTTGTGCAAACCAATTTGGGCGACTTTTATGCTGGCGTTGTTTATGCGGAATCCTATCATTCTGAGCTTGGTAATGAATTAGGTAAGGAAAACATGCATCTTGATTATATTGCGATGATCAATATGGGCAGTAAAAGAATATCCTTTCGAACGGTTCATGACCATATAGATGTGTCAGCTATTGCCGCTGTTTATGGTGGAGGCGGACATCAAAAGGCTGCGGGCTGCTCTTTAACGATGGAAGCCTACAAACAGTTTGTATTGGCAACCTTCCACATAGAGCCTATTCCAGAGGATGCCAAAAGGAATCGTTATAATTTAAAGGCTTCTTCATTTGGAACATTTTATAAAAATCAGCAAGAGGATGTGTTTATTCTTTTTTCAAGCGACGATATTGACTGGGGGATTGAAAAGAATAACACGCCATTAGCGCAAAACTTTGCTAGCTTTCATGAAGCGGAGTGGTTTTTAAAGCGAAATTATCAGGTGTGGTTAGTAAGAGATGATCTCTTTGTGGACTATTTAATGCAAATGGCCAACAAAGTTCGTCATCAGCATAAAGGAATGTAAAAATTCCTTTTATACATAATGGATTCGTCCTGTCTTGCTTTTAAACAAGGTTATATAATGCTTTGTTACAAACTACAATGAATTATAACGATATTTATAAAAATGAGGTGTACGGTTGTCCAATGATATACTGCGAGTAGTGGATTTGGATAAGGAAAATCGAGGACGCAGAAAAAAACGAGGGATAGTTGTTATCTTTTTATTGATGGTCGTTAGTGGATCATTGCTGTATTTGTGGTGGAATCGAGATGTGGATTTCGAAGCCTATAAAACAGAGGTGGGGAAGACAGCAAGCAATAGCTTAGGGCGTTTAACGTTAAATGAAGTGATTATTGATGACAATCAAATTTTACTGAATGCTACCTTTGAGCCTGTGAAAGCATTTACACCAAAACACCAAATATTTTTCTTCCCTCAAATACTCGTCAATGGGAAAGATTATATGGTTCGTAATGGAGGTCAATCCATTGTCCAGTCTAAAAATGTATATACCATATACAATAGTATCAAAATGGATGATTTTCCGTCAGACGAAGATTTAGCATTAGCTATTCGTTATAAAGATTGGAATGTAGAAACACCGATTGATAAACCTTGGGAATTTCAGGTAGAGGCTTCTCAGGAACAATTACAAGAAGATCGAAAAATCTTTGTGATTAATAAAAAAGTCAATCATGTCGATCAACAGGAAATAACGATTGATAAAGTTGTCTCCACACCCATCTCAACAACGATTTATTTTCATGCCGATCAAAGCATTGTCAATGATGCAGTTTATTTTAAAATCCAATCAAAGGCAGGACAATCATGGAACTTTGCTACACCCTATCCATTAAATAAAGAGGGGACAAAGTGGGGAAGTCGCGTAGATGCACTTTATTTAACAGAAAAAAATTATACATTAATTCCTGTCAAGAAGGATGGCAGTAAAGTTGCTGACGGCATCAAAATAAAAAAAGAATAAAGTTGTAGTCATTTGTTATATATGAAAAACTGCACTTCCGATTTGTTAGAAACGCGCTAACAATCGGAGTGCAGTTTGTTTTTTTCTAGAACTAAATGACAAGGAAGCTACCCTTGCAGATATGTATGGAAAACTCGCTAGATGGTTTCATAGCGTTCCTTCTATTGATTCGTTATAATGTAGAAATGGAAAAGACTTAACGAGAAAGAAGGGATTGCTATGGCACGAGGTGTTTACATTCATATTCCTTTCTGTCATCAAATTTGTAATTATTGTGATTTCAATAAATTTTACTTTAAAAACCAACCAGTGGATGAATATATAGAAGCACTTGGTAAAGAGATGGCTCTTGCCACACAAAAATCTCCGGACAATTTTCGTAATATCGAAACGATTTTTCTTGGAGGTGGGACACCAACTGCTTTATCACCGGAGCAATTGGACAAACTACTAACGTATATTCATACGTATATTCCGATGGAGAGTGTGACAGAATTTACATCAGAGGCTAATCCGGATGAATTGTCTGCGGCAAAATTGCGAGTGTTGTTTGATGGTGGTGTCAATCGTCTAAGCATGGGTGTGCAATCTTTTGACCAAGGGCTGTTACAGAAGATTGGACGCACTCATAGTAATGACCATGTTTATGAAACAATCGCTTTGGCTAGAAAAATTGGCTTTCAAAACATTAGCATTGATTTAATGTATGGTTTACCTGGGCAAACGATGGCTCAATGGAAGGACTCATTAGACAAAGCTTTTGCCCTTGATTTGCCCCATTTCTCTGCCTACTCTCTTATTGTAGAGCCAAAAACGATTTTTTATAATCAATACACAAAAGGCAAGTTGTATTTACCAACGGAAGATCTCGAAGCAGATATGTATGATGTGTTGATGCAGCAAATGGCTTTACATGGACTTCAACAATACGAAATTAGTAATTTTGCAAAACCAGGCTTCCATTCAGAGCATAACAAAATTTATTGGGATAATGATGAATATGCAGGGTTTGGGGCGGGTGCCCATGGTTATTTAAAGGGCATACGTTACTCCAATCATGGTCCATTAAGAAAATATATGGATGCTGTTTTTGTAAATGAGCTACCTATTGTTCATGAACATGAAGTATCTCAAGCGGAAAAAAGAGAAGAACAAATGTTTTTAGGGCTGCGAAAAACAGCGGGGGTTATGCACACTATATATGAAGAAAAATTTAAAACACCAATGGCTGCTCATTATGAGACTGTTATAAAAGATTTAGTATCAAAAGATCTTTTAGAACAAGATAAGGTGGGTGTTCGTCTAACTAGAAAAGGACGTTTTGTGGGCAATGAAGTTTTTCAACAATTTTTGCTAGAAGATTGAGCGATATCGTTGACATAAAATGTGGGATTTGATAACTTAATAATAGTATTAGCACTCCTCTTAGTCGAGTGCTAACAGAGGTGATAATCATGCTAACAAATCGGCAGTTACAGATATTGCAAGTCATTGTAGACGACTTTATTGTGTCTGCACAGCCGGTAGGTTCTCGCCAAATCTCCAAAAAACAAGGGATTACATTTAGTCCAGCCACTATTCGAAATGAAATGGCGGATTTAGAGGAATTAGGCTTCTTAGAGAAAACACATACTTCCTCTGGTCGAGTGCCTTCAGAAAAGGGTTACAGATTTTATGTAGATCATTTGTTGAGTCCTCAAGGCATTAATTCGAAGGACATTCAACAAATCCAATCAATTTTTAATGATCGACTAGTAGAAGTAGAGCATATTATCCGAAAGTCAGCCAACATTCTATCGGAGCTGACATCGTATACTTCCATACTTTTAGGACCTGATGTTCAAAGGCATCGTGTCAAACGATTTTCAATTGTCCCTCTTTCTAGCGATACAGCAGTAGCAATTATCGTAACGAATAATGGGCATGTTGAAAATCGCATGTTCAACTTACCGCCAGATTTTACCGCTTCTGATTTAGAGAAAATGGTCAATATCTTAAATGATCGCCTGATTGGTGTATCCTTAGAAGATCTCCATAAAAGCCTTGAAGCTGAAGTGCTAGCCGTGTTACAGCAACATATTAGATCAGCGGATGATTTTATTCGCGCGCTCGTAACAGCAACAATGCATAATTCAGAAAGTAAAATTTTCTATGGTGGGAAAACGAATATGTTCAACCAACCAGAATTCCATGATTTAAATAAGGTTCGCATGATTTTGGACTTGATGGAGACGACTAGCCAAGTGCAGTCCCTTTTCCATCCGAACGAATCAGGTATTCATATTCGGATAGGCTCAGAAAATAAACAATTAGAAATGGAAAATTGCAGTGTCATTACCACTACCTATTCCATTGGTGATGACCAACAGGGAGCCATTGCTATCATTGGCCCAACACGTATGGATTATAAGCGTGTCGTGGCTTTATTAGACATAATGCGCTTGGATTTAACACAAGCCTTTATGAAAAATCGTAGTGAATGATAATGAGGAGGATTCAAGTGACGGAAACAACGGAAAACAAAGATTTAGTACAAGAAGATGTACAAGCTGAAACGACAGCAGAGGAAGTAACACAATCAGAAGTTCAAGAAGCAGTAGAATTATCTATTGAAGAACAGTATGAGGCGAAGCTGGCTGAGCTACAAGCAAAGCTAGATGACGAGGAAAATCGTCACCTACGTCTACGTGCTGACTTCGATAATATGCGTCGTCGTCATCAGTTAGACAGTGAGGCTGCTGAGAAGTACCGTGCGCAAAACCTACTATCTGACTTATTGCCAGTTCTTGATAATTTTGAGCGTGCTCTACAAGTAGAGACAACTTCTGAAGAAACTGCATCCATCATTAAAGGGATTGAAATGGTGTACCGCTCTTTAATTGAAGCGACAGAAAAAGAAGGTCTACAAGTCATTAAAGCTGAAGGTGAGCAATTTGATCCAACTATTCACCAAGCTGTTATGCAAGAACAAGATAGTGAAAAAGAGACGGGTGTTGTCTTACGCGAGCTCCAAAAAGGGTATATCTTAAAGGATCGTGTTTTACGCCCAACAATGGTATCTGTGAACGAATAGTCCTTGTACTATTTAGTCAATTAAAATTAGTTAGAAAACGCATCCCTTGCGTTGACATAATAGGAGGAAATTTTAATGAGCAAAATTATTGGTATTGACTTAGGAACAACAAACTCTTGCGTTTCTGTACTTGAAGGTGGAGAACCAAAAGTAATTCCAAATCCAGAAGGTAACCGTACGACACCATCTGTTGTTGCATTTAAAAATGGTGAACGTCAAGTTGGTGAAGTAGCGAAACGTCAATCTGTAACAAACCCTAATACAATTATGTCTATTAAATCAAAAATGGGTACAGCTGATAAAGTAACAGTAGAAGATAAAGATTACACACCACAAGAAGTATCGGCTATGATTCTTCAATACTTAAAAGGTTATGCAGAAGATTACTTAGGGGAAAAAGTAACAAAAGCAGTTATTACAGTTCCTGCTTACTTTAATGATGCACAACGCCAAGCTACAAAAGATGCTGGTAAAATCGCAGGTCTAGAAGTAGAGCGTATCATCAACGAACCAACTGCTGCTGCACTTGCTTATGGTTTAGACAAACAAGACCAAGACCAAAAAGTATTAGTATTTGACCTTGGTGGCGGTACGTTTGACGTATCTATCCTTGAGTTAGGTGACGGTGTCTTTGAAGTATTAGCTACAGCTGGTGATAACAAACTAGGTGGGGATGATTTCGATGACGCGGTTATTGAATATCTAGTAGCTGAATTCAAAAAAGAAAACGGTATTGATTTATCAAAAGATAAAATGGCGATGCAACGTTTAAAAGATGCCGCTGAAAAAGCGAAAAAAGATTTATCTGGTGTAACATCAACACAAATCTCTTTACCATTCATTACAGCTGGTGAAGCAGGTCCTTTACACTTAGAAATTTCTTTAACTCGTGCAAAATTTGACGAAATTACATTACCATTAGTAAATCGTACAGTTGGACCGGTACGTCAAGCATTATCTGATGCAGGTCTTTCAACTTCTGAAATCGACCAAGTTATTTTAGTTGGTGGTTCTACGCGTATTCCAGCAGTACAAGAAGCGGTACGTAAAGAAACTGGTAAAGAGCCTCACCGTGGTGTAAACCCTGACGAAGTAGTAGCTATGGGTGCTGCTGTACAAGGTGGCGTATTAACAGGTGATGTAAAAGACGTAGTATTACTTGACGTAACACCACTTTCACTTGGTATTGAAACAATGGGTGGCGTGTTCACAAAATTAATCGACCGTAACACAACAATTCCTACTTCTAAATCACAAGTATTCTCTACAGCAGCTGATAACCAACCAGCAGTAGATATTCATGTTCTACAAGGTGAGCGTTCAATGGCAGCTGACAATAAAACATTAGGTCGCTTCCAATTAGCAGATATTCCACCAGCACCACGTGGTGTACCTCAAATCGAAGTAACATTCGATATTGATAAAAACGGTATCGTATCTGTCAAAGCGAAAGACCTTGGTACAAACAAAGAGCAAACAATTGTGATTCAATCTGATTCTGGTTTATCAGAGGAAGAAATTGAACGCATGGTAAAAGACGCAGAGTCTAATGCTGAAGCGGATGCTAAACGTAAAGAAGAAGCAGATCTTCGCAACGAAGCAGACCAATTAGTATTCCAAGTGGATAAAACAATTGCTGACTTAGGCGAGCAAATTACAGAAGATGAGAAAAAATCTGTTGAAGACGCTCGTGATGAATTGAAAAAAGCGCTTGAAGCTGGTGAATTAGAAGGCATTAAAGCAGCAAAAGAAAAATTAGAAGGCGTATTACAGCCACTAGTGATGAAAGTTTATGAGCAAGCGGCAGCGGCAGCTCAAGCGGCTCAAGGTGGCGACGCAGGTGCAGACACTGGCGCTGGTAAAAAAGATGACGGTGTTGTAGACGCTGATTTCGAAGAAGTAAAAGATGATAAATAGGAAGTAACACAGTTAAGTGAAAAAGCCAAAGACCGCTTGCGGCTTTGGCTTTTGTCATGATGTTGTGATCGCTTCACGTAAATGACACCATTTATGGAATAGTTGCATACGTTAGCTGCTAGGAAGTGAAAACCTCAATTTTATGGGATGATTAATCGAAAAAATAAGGCAGTTTTAACAACTGCATGTTACAATAGATTTTATGCAAACAGAGCGGAGTGTGAATCATGGAGAAACGCGATTATTACGAGGTGCTTGGTTTAACAAAATCAGCTTCTAAAGATGAAATTAAAAAAGCATACCGTAAATTATCAAAACAATATCACCCTGATCTTAATAAAGAGCCGGGTGCAGATGAAAAATTCAAAGAAATCGCTGAAGCATATGAAGTATTAAGCGACGACCAGAAAAAAGCACGCTACGACCAATTTGGTCATGAAGACCCGAATGCGGGCTTTGGTGGTGGCTTTGGAGGCGGCGGCTTTGGCGGCTTCGAGGATATTTTCAGCTCTTTCTTCGGTGGTAGTGGTCGCCGTCAAGACCCAAATGCGCCACGTAAAGGCGATGATCTACAATATCGCATGAATATTAAATTTGAGGAAGCTATTTTTGGGAAAGAAACAGAAATAGAAATTCCGAAAGATGAAACGTGTGAAACATGTCATGGCTCAGGAGCGAAGCCAGGCACACAGCCAGAAACATGTTCGACATGTAATGGGGCTGGACAAATCAACCAAGCAGTGGATACACCGTTTGGTCGCATGATGAACCGTCGTGCATGTACGACTTGCCATGGTACAGGTAAAATCATTAAAGAAAAATGTTCAACTTGTCGTGGAGAAGGAAAAGTTCAAAAACGCAAGAAAATTAAAGTGACGATTCCAGCAGGTGTGGATGATGGACAACAAATTCGTGTATCGGGTCAAGGTGAACCAGGTATTAACGGTGGTCCTGCAGGGGATTTATATATTATGTTCCGTGTTCAAGGGCATAAAGAATTTGAACGTGATGGGGACGATATTTACTTCGAGTTGAAGTTGACATTCCCTCAAGCCGCACTTGGAGATGAAATTGAAGTGCCTACAGTGCATGGTAAAGTCAAATTACGTATCCCAGCTGGCACACAGTCAGGCGCCCAATTCCGTCTTAAAGATAAAGGCGTTAAAAATGTTCATGGCTATGGTATGGGGAATCAGTATGTAACGGTCAAAGTCATGACACCTGAGAAATTAACAGAAAAGCAAAAGCAATTACTACGAGAATTTGCTGAAATTAGTGGCGATATCCCTGAAGAACAAGGTAGTTCACTATTCGATAAAATTAAGAAAAAATTCCAAGGTGAATAATTAGAGGGAGCTGAAGAGCTACGTGAAGTGGTCTGAATTATCCATTCATACAAAAAATGAAGCGGTAGAAGCAATTTCGAATATTTTGCATGAAGCAGGTGCAAGTGGTGTTGTCATCGAAGATTCTGCAGAATTTGCGAAGCCACGTGAAGATCAATATGGTGAAATTTATGCGCTAAATGAAGATGATTTTCCGAAAGATGGCGTCATTGTCAAAGCTTATTTATCAGAGTCTAGTTTTTTAAATGAAACGGTCGAAGAAATTAAAGCAGCCATCACAAACTTGACGAACTTTAACATTGATATCGGTGAAAATGTTGTCTCCATTGTTGAAGTCAATGAGGAAGATTGGGCAACTGCCTGGAAGCAATACTACCATCCTGTCAAAATTTCTGAACGCTTTACAATCGTACCAACATGGGAGGATTATACACCTGTTTCAACAGATGAACTGATTATTGAATTAGATCCTGGTATGGCTTTTGGTACAGGTACACATCCAACGACGGTGATGTGTTTACAAGGACTTGAAAAGGTCATTAAAGAAGAGGATACAGTTGTCGATATCGGTACAGGATCCGGTGTATTATCTATTGGTGCAGCATTACTTGGTGCTAAAAGTGTGCATGCTCTCGATTTAGACGAGGTAGCTGTACGTTCGGCACAAGAAAATGTGGCGTTGAATAAAGTAGAAGATAAGGTAGAGGTATTCCATGGTAACTTATTAGATACTGTCAAAGAACCAGCAGACGTGGTGGTGGCTAATATTTTGGCCGAAATCATTATGTCTTTCACTGACGACGCATTTACAATTGTGAAACCAGGTGGATTATATGTCACTTCAGGCATTATCGGGGCAAAACGTGATGATGTCAAAGCAGCACTAGAAGCTTCAGGCTTTGTGATTGAAGAAGTATTATTAATGGAAGATTGGGTAGCTATTATTGCTCGTCGACCGCTATAACCTGACTGAAGAAGCGCCAAATCGTAAGCCGTGTGCTTGTGATTTGGCGTTTTCCTGTCTTGCTAGAAAGGACTGTGTAGCATGCAACGTTATTTTATTGAAACAGCCATAGAAAATGCACGTATTAGCGGAGAAGATGCACGCCATATTGAGCGAGTAATGCGGATGAAGCAGGGCGACAAAATCGTTGTTGTTGCACAAAACACCGCTCATATATGTACAATCGAAGGGTTTGAAGGGGATGAGGTCGTGATTGAAGCGACTGGTCAAACAATACCTTCACCAGAGCTACCTATTTATGTAACAGTAGCTTGTGGCTTGCCAAAGGGCGATAAGCTAGAGCTAATTACACAAAAAGCGACGGAGCTTGGGATGTTTGCATTACAGCCATTTGAAGCTGAACGTTCCATTGTGAAATGGGACAAGAAAAAAGGGGCAAAAAAGCAAGAAAGATTACAAAAAATTGCTAAAGAGGCCGCAGAACAAGCCCATCGTACACATATCCCAGAAGTTTTTGAACCAATTACCTTTAAACAGCTCCTACAACAAATAGATCAATTCGATGCCGTTTTTATTGCAGATGAAGAGGATGCAAAGGCTGAAAAGCGCACAAGGTTTGCGGAGAAGCTAAAAAACGTGTATGATAAGAAGTCGAAATCAATGCTTATAATCTTTGGTCCAGAGGGGGGCATTTCTCGTCAAGAGTCAGAAGCGCTGTTACATGCAGGCGCTCAAACTATGTCATTAGGACCAAGAATTTTACGAGCAGAAACAGCGCCATTATATGCACTGTCTGCCATATCCTATGAATTTGAATGAAAGAGGTGTTCAGCCTTGTCAAAAGTGGCTTTTCACACACTTGGCTGTAAAGTAAATCATTACGAAACAGAAGCAATCTGGCAACTGTTCAAAGAAGATGGCTATGATCGTACAGAGTTTGATCATCAAGCAGACGTTTATGTCATTAATACATGTACAGTTACCAATACTGGAGATAAGAAATCTCGTCAGGTGATTCGTCGCGCAGTTCGACAAAATCCTGATGCTGTTATTTGTGTAACGGGATGCTATGCACAGACATCCCCAGCTGAAATTATGGCGATTCCTGGCGTAGATATTGTTGTAGGAACACAGGATCGTACGAAATTATTAGGCTATATCGATCAATATCGTTCAGAACGACAACCGATTAATGCCGTACGTAATATTATGAAAAATCGCGTTTATGAGGAATTAGATGTACCAGCATTTACAGACCGTACACGTGCTTCCTTAAAAATACAAGAAGGCTGTAACAACTTCTGTACATTTTGTATTATCCCATGGGCACGTGGCTTAATGCGTTCTCGTGATCCCCAAGAAGTATTACATCAAGCCCAGCAATTAGTTGAGGCTGGCTATCTTGAAATTGTTTTAACGGGTATTCATACGGGTGGCTATGGACAAGACTTAAAAGATTATAATCTTGCTCAGTTACTACGTGATTTAGAGGCTAATGTAAAAGGCTTAAAGCGTCTTCGTATTTCGTCCATTGAAGCTAGTCAATTGACGGATGAAGTCATCGAAGTCCTTCGTGAGTCGAAGATTGTCGTTAATCATTTACACATTCCAATCCAATCGGGTTCTGATACGGTGTTAAAACGTATGCGTCGTAAATATACAATGGAATTTTTCGGGGAACGTTTAACGAAATTACATGAAGCTTTACCAGATTTAGCTGTAACATCTGATGTTATTGTTGGTTTCCCAGGTGAGACAGAGGAAGAGTTTATGGAAACGTTCAACTTTATTCGTGATCATAAATTCTCTGAACTACACGTCTTCCCATTCTCTCCACGTACAGGTACACCAGCTGCCCGCATGGAGGATCAAATTGATGAAGACATTAAAAATGAGCGTGTACACCGTCTGATCTCTTTAAATGACCAACTGGCAAAAGAATATGCATCTCGTTTTGAAGATCAAGTATTAGAAGTGATTCCTGAAGAATTTGTGCATGATGGCAGTGAAGAGCAAGGTCTTCTAACAGGTTATACTGATAATTACTTGAAAATCGTATTTGAAGGTCCAGAAAGTCTGATTGGACAGCTTGTAAAAGTAAAAATTACACAAGCAGGCTATCCACACTCACAAGGACAATTTGTACGTGTTTTAGAAACAGTTAATTAATATGCAAAGGGTTGCCTGCTTTTGAGGCAATCCTTTTTTATTGGATGAATATTCCACTTTTCTTGTTATAATGAAGAAAATCAAACTGAGAGAGTAGAAATGAATGTGACGAGAGAAGAAATAGAAGAGGATATATCAGTCATTTATAAGCTTACTGAGCGTTTATCACGACTGGCATAAGGAAGGGTCAGAAAAGCCATTAACTGCGGATTTTTATTTAGTAGAGTTTCAAAAAACAATGACATAGCATTTAATGAATAATTGGCTAAGAAAGAAATTAGACGGCAACGAGAAAAAATGGTATGATTCGAAGAGGTACGTACATCTTGCTTAATGAAGGAGCGTTTAACAATGGAACAAAATTTTGCGCGTATGATTGATCATACATTATTAAAGGCTGAGGCAACAAAGGAACAAATTGAAAAATTATGTGCAGAAGCTAAGCAATTTAACTTTGCTTCTGTATGTGTCAATCCAACATGGGTAAAGCGTAGTAGCGAATTATTGCAAGGGTCAGATGTTTTAGTTTGTACAGTTATTGGCTTCCCACTCGGTGCCAACACACCAGCAGTGAAAGCATTTGAAGCAAAAGATGCGATTGCTAACGGTGCAAAAGAAGTAGATATGGTCATTAATATCGGTGCGTTAAAAGATAAAAACTATGAGCATGTACAAGCTGATATCGCAGCAGTTGTAGAAGCGGCTAAAGGCAGTGCACTTGTGAAAGTGATTATTGAAGCATGTTTATTAACAGATGAAGAAAAAGTGAAGGCATGTGAGCTAGCTGTGGCAGCAGGTGCTGACTATGTGAAAACATCAACAGGTTTTTCAACTGGTGGTGCAACAGCAGAAGATATTGCTCTTATGCGAAAAACAGTAGGTCCTGAATTGGGCGTAAAAGCTTCAGGTGGCGTTCGTAGCCTAGAGGATATGAAAAAAATGGTAGAAGCTGGTGCTACACGTATTGGAGCAAGCTCTGGTGTTGCCATTATGAATGGCTTAATTGCAGATTCCAATTACTAATTTTAAAGCCATAAGCTCTTGCACAGATTTGCATGAGCTTATGGCTTCTTTGTGTCGAATAAACATAATATTTTTTTCCGCACATATACTCCACTGATGAATGTGAAGACAGAAAGGAGGATGCCATGTTTACACAGTATAAGGCTTGGAGACCCTATATTAGCCCTTTTGATCCTTGTAAGCCTATCGAAGTAAAATACTTTGCTACACCACCACAATTATATATGGGTTTTCAACCACCTGGACTACCACAATTCCCAACCCCACGAGAAGCTCTAATGGCAGGAACACTTTGGCCACAGTTATTTAGCCCGTATCCATTTCCCCTAAAAAGGAGGGGTGAAGCATGACTAAAAAGATGCCGCCTGAATTTTATCAGCAATTAGAAGAAATACAGGCAATTGATTTCGTCATTGTGGAATTAAACCTCTATTTAGACACCCATCCACACGATTATGATGCCATCCAGCAATTTAATGAAAATACAGAGAAAAGCATGAAGCTTAAAGTTGATTTCGAACAGAAATATGGACCGCTCATGAATTTTGGAAGAAGCTATTCGAATTATCCGTTTAATTGGATTGATACGCCGTGGCCATGGCAGGTCTAATCAAAAGAACTAGGAGGAATAATTTTTGTGGTATTACGAAAAAAAGCTCCAGTATCCGGTAAAAGTTAGTACATGCAATCCAATGCTTGCTAAGTTTTTAATTGAGCAATATGGAGGAGCAGATGGGGAACTGGCAGCAGCCCTTCGCTATATGAATCAGCGCTATACCATACCAGACAAAGTGGTAGGGCTCTTAACTGATATAGCAACGGAGGAATTTTCACATTTAGAAATGATTGCCACGATGATCTATAAGCTAACAAAAGATGCGACACCTGAAATGCTCAAGGAGGCTGGTCTAGGCGACCATTATGTAAATCATGATCGTGCTTTATTTTATCAGAATGCTTCAGGGGTACCATTTACAGCATCCTATATTCAGGCTAAGGGTGATCCTATTGCAGATTTGTATGAGGATATAGCTGCTGAGGAAAAGGCGCGTGCCACCTATCAATGGATTATTGATTTATCAGATGACACAGATTTAAATGATAGCTTAAAGTTTTTACGTGAACGGGAAATTGTCCATTCCCAGCGTTTTAGAGAGGCTGTTGAAATTTTAAAAGATGATAGAGATCAGAAGAAAGTTTTCTAAAAAGTGGCTGGCTGGATCAAGGGGGACTTGAAACAGCCTTTTTGTTTGTCAATAAATCATGTTTTACTAGAAGGAAGAATAAATATTGGATATATTGCTAGCTAAATACAATTTGAATAAGTTAACAAAAATAAAACCAAAAATTCACTTGATAATTTCGCACACTTTCTATTGACCATTATTAGACAATACGATATAATTTTTTAGTACACAACAGAAGGTAATTTGCCTAATTGTGTATTGACGTGTGTTCGGAGGGAGGGAAAGAGAGATGTCAAAAACTGTCGTTCGCAAAAACGAATCGCTTGAAGATGCTCTTCGCCGCTTCAAACGTACTGTATCAAAAAGTGGTACAATTCAAGAAGTTAGAAAGCGCGAGTTCTACGAAAAACCTAGCGTAAAACGTAAAAAGAAATCAGAAGCTGCACGTAAACGTAAGTGGTAATTTAATTTCCCATTAAAAATCCCTACGTTCATAACACGCAATTGTATGATTCACTGAGCAGACAAAATTATACCTGAAATTAATCACATGGAGGATTGATTTCAGGTATTTTACATTGCTCACGCTTACGTACATATGAAAAAGCCGAATGATATCTTATTGATTCATTCGGCTTTTTTTGTAGCATACTAAGTGTCAATCATTCAAAGGAAATGAATCTTAAATAAACTTAAAAAATTTTAAGATTTGTGAAACTTTTCGCATGATTGACCGTATATAGAAGGGAGAAGCATGTTAGAAGGGAGGGAAAAAGATGCGAAGACGGAGAATCCTCAGCTATTTACTAGTAATATGGATGACTTTTTTGTTAGCGTTTCCATTAACGTCAGCTTTTGCAAGTAGTAAGGTCTACCATGTTCCAATTCATAATGAAGTAGAGCGAGGGCTTCATGCATTTTTAGAACGAGCTTTTAAAGAGGCTGAAGAAAACTATGCAGAGGCGATTATCTTAGATATACATACGCCTGGCGGATTTGTGAATGCTGCAAGTGATATCGCCATGCTTATGGATGCAACGGAGATACGTACAATTGCTTATATTAATAAGGATGCGCATTCAGCTGGTGCTTTTTTAGCCTTACATGCGGATGAGATTTACATGGTGCCGAATGGAACAATCGGTGCAGCAGCGGTCATTGATTCAGCAGGTAATGCAGCAGATTTAAAAGCTAATAGTGCCTGGCTTGCTCAAATGCAGGCAGCGGCAGAAACATCAGGTCGCGATCCTAAGTATGCATTAGCAATGGCAGATACCAACTATGAACTACCAGAATACCGTGCTGGCGGAAAGAATTTGTTAACCTTATCTGCTTCGGAGGCATTGGAGGTTCGCTATTCTGAAGGAACGGTTAAAAATTTTCAGGAGCTTTTAGCGAAAACAAACCTTAAGGGTAGTGATATTATTCCCATCGAACCAACATTTTCTGAAAAATTGGCTCGTTTTATTACAAATCCAATCATTGTACCCATTTTATTGTCTATCGCAAGTTTAGGGCTGGTAATGGAGCTATATTCGCCAGGATTTGGCGTTCCGGGTATAATGGGGCTATCAGCTCTTGGTTTATTTTTCTTTGGACATATGGTTGCAGGCTTCGCTGGTTATGAAACATTATTGTTATTTATAGTTGGTTTAGCTCTTGTAATTGCAGAGTTTTTTGTCCCCGGAGGAATTGTGGGAATTTTAGGTGGCGTGCTCATATTACTAAGTCTGATACTGGCAGGTGCAAATATGATGCAAATGATAGTAGCAATTCTCATTGCGCTTGTGATAGCGATGATAGGAATGGTGATTCTGATGAAATTTTTCGGAAAAAAAATGCATGTCTTAAACAGGCTCGTGTTAATGGATGCAACTACGACAGAAGAAGGGTATGTGTCCAATGTCAATCGCACAGAACTGTTAGGGAAAATTGGGAAAACGCTTACACCACTACGTCCATCAGGTACAATGGTACTTGGTAGTGAACGCATTGATATTGTATCAGAAGGTGGCTATATCGATGCCAATCAACATGTAGAAATTATTAAAGTTGAAGGCTCACGTATTGTTGTGAGACAAACAGATAAAGAGATGGAGGAATAGAAAATGGGTTTTGATTTAGCTTTAATTGGTCCAATTGCTGGACTGGTTATTTTATTCATTGTTCTTGCGGTATTCTTTACCTTTGTACCGGTAGCACTGTGGATTTCTGCATTAGCAGCAGGCGTTCGTGTTAGTATTTTCACATTAATTGGGATGCGTTTACGTCGAGTTATCCCTTCTCGAATTGTCAATCCGTTGATTAAAGCACATAAAGCAGGTTTACCTGTTACGATTAATCAGTTAGAGAGTCACTATTTAGCAGGTGGTAATGTTGACCGTGTTGTCAATGCATTAATTGCAGCTCACCGTGCCAATATTGAACTATCTTTTGAACGTTGTGCAGCGATTGATTTAGCTGGTCGAGATGTATTAGAAGCGGTTCAAATGTCTGTTAATCCAAAAGTTATTGAAACACCATTTATTTCAGGTGTAGCAATGAACGGGATTGAAGTTAAAGCAAAGGCACGTATTACAGTGCGTGCAAATATCGAGCGTTTAGTCGGTGGTGCTGGTGAAGAAACAGTTATTGCCCGTGTTGGTGAAGGGATTGTTTCGACAATCGGTTCGGCTGTGCACCATACAGAAGTATTAGAAAATCCTGATATGATTTCACAAACAGTATTATCAAAAGGTTTGGACTCAGGAACAGCCTTTGAAATCTTATCCATTGATATTGCCGACGTAGATATCGGTAAAAACATCGGTGCAGAATTACAGATTGAACAAGCGCAGGCGGATAAAAACATTGCTCAGGCAAAAGCTGAGGAACGCCGTGCAATGGCTGTAGCGAATGAGCAGGAAATGATTGCCCGTGTTCAAGAAATGAAGGCGAAAGTAGTAGAGGCTGAAGCAGAAGTACCACAGGCTATGGCTGAAGCATTACGTTCTGGTAATCTTGGCATTATGGATTACATGAATTATCGTAACATTCAAGCGGATACGGCGATGCGCGACTCGATTTCAAAAGTAAGCACTGATAAGCCAGACACGAATGATCCAAATGCTTAAAAACGGAAAGGAGCGGAACTAACATATGGAACAATTAATAATTATTGCCTTAATTGCCATAGCCAGCTCTATTTTCGGAAAATCAAAAAATAAAAAGCCTCAGAAACAGATGCCTCCTTTTAATAAAGATACAGCGGCAGAGCCTCCAGTTATGGCGGAAACAACGCCGCATCGTGCAGGGAGAGCGCAAAGTTTTGAAGATTTTGCACGAGAGTTTATTGGTGATTGGATTCCTGAAAATGAGAAAGTTGAAGAGCCTAAAAAGTTTGTCGAGGAACAGGTGAAGCAGGAAATACCAAGCTATATGGCCCCGCCAGTTATGCCAGCAGATGTTCCTAGTCGTACTTCTATTCGAGAAAGTAGAGGACGTCTAGCTACTGGGAAAAAAGAGGTGCAAACAGTCGGTACGCCATCGGCTTTTCAATTACCTCAATCGAAAAACGATCTTATGCAAGCGATCGTAATGGCTGAAATATTAGGACCACCTAAAGCAAAAAGAAAATAACTAGCATGTCCTCCTTTTTCGATGCATATATTGCCGAAGAAGGAGGCATTTTTTATGAAAAAATTATTTCAATTAACGCCACTACTCGAATTGTTAGAATACGAATCATTAAAAATTATTGGACCTTATCGGTTTATCCATGCAGATGCTACGACCTGTTCGTTTGTTTATGCAGATTATCATATTACTGTCAATGCAGATTCCGTGAAGATTAATGCTCTAAAAGAAGAAATGCTTCATCTCTCTGTTGATAATCTACAGGAGCTTCAGATGAAAAAGGCAAAGAATATGGATGTGAGCTAAAATGTGGAATAATCGGCCTATCATTATACGTATAAAGCGCCATGAAAATGTTCATCCTTTTATTCAAGCATTGCATGCTCAGCATGTTCCGTTAAAGCGTGTAGTCTTTCGTGAGCAAGAAGTTTCCTTTGAAACAACTATGCATTACTTACCAAAAATTCGCCGTGCTCGAAGACAGTTTCGTTTGAAAATGGCTGTTTTTTATGCAGATGAGCTGCAAGTTTTCCGAGCACAGCTTTGGACTTTGCTTGGCTTAACCTTGATGATTGTCATTCCTATTATCTGCGCACAAGTCATTTGGCGAGTGGACATTGAGGCAGCGACACCCGAACTGGAGCAGCGGCTAGGCAAAACCTTTCAAGAGACCTTTCAACTAGAAACACCGCTCTCTAAAAAAAGTTTACCTTCCAATACCATCATACGTCAAAAGCTGTTAGAGCAACATCGAGAGCTATCATGGGTGCATATTGATAAACACGGCGGACGAGTAATACTGAGACCTCAGGAATCACCGAAGCAAACAGAGCAATCGAATGACAAATTAGCTTCGCATTTAGTCGCAACGAAAAGTGGTGTCATTACTCATTTTAATATACAAAATGGTGAACGGAAGATTTCAATAAATGATACAGCCTATGAGGGAGACGTCCTTGTGAGTGGTGTTATTGAAAGTGGTACAGATCAAGTTTATGTTGGGGCTAAGGGAGAGGTATTTGCAGACTATTGGCTTGAATGCTCGTTCAAAATCCCAACAACGATTACAATGGAAACTGTGCAGCAAAAGCAGTGGCGAGTATTGCTAAAGGGGATACACAAAGAAAAAGTAGATTATGTACAAAAGAAGGATTTACCGAATTGGTTAGACCCCTATGTTTCGATTGTAGAGGAACAACAGACAAATACGATGCAAGTGGAGCTTGATGAATCGAAAATAGAGTCATTGCTAATCCCTCTACTGCATGAAAAAGTGTTACGTTCGTTACCTGCAAAAACAATGATCAAGAAAGAAAACCTTTTACAGGCAAAGTGGGGGAATGGTACAGTTGAAGGGAAAGTTCTATTTTTAGTCAATGAAAACATTGCAAGTCCAATACAAGGCCTACAAGGAGAATGATTATGTCAGAACAGTTAACTGTATTACAGGTGGATAATCCAAACGAAGCGGTTATGCTACTCGGTATTTCAGATGCAAATATGAAATTAGTCGAAGAAGCACTAAATGTTCATATCATTACGCGCGGTGAGCAAATTCAGCTGGCTGGTGAAGAAAATGCTAAGGAGCAGGCAACCTTACTTCTGCATGCACTATTGAAGGTCATTCGCAAAGGAATTAATATTGATCAACGGGATGTTACAACAGCGATTGAAATGATACAAAAAGGCACGATTGAATATTTTGCAGAACTTTATGATGAAGAAATAGCACGCACGACGAAAGGCAAGCCAATCCGTGCAAAAACAATTGGTCAACGAGAATACATACAAGCAATCCGTCATAAAGACGTTGTTTTTGGTATTGGTCCAGCCGGTACTGGGAAAACGTATTTAGCGGTAGTCATGGCAACACAGGCACTTAAAAATGGGCATGTAAAGCGAATTATTTTAACTCGCCCTGCTGTTGAAGCAGGAGAGTCTCTAGGATTTCTGCCAGGAGATTTAAAGGAAAAGGTAGATCCTTATCTTAGACCTCTCTACGACGCTTTAAACGACATTTACGGGGCTGAACAAACACAAAGACTGATTGAACGCGGAACAATAGAAATCGCGCCATTAGCTTATATGCGTGGTCGTACATTAGATGATGCCTTTGTTATTTTGGATGAGGCTCAAAATACAACACATCAGCAAATGAAAATGTTTTTAACACGTCTAGGCTTCGGTTCTAAAATGGTCATTACAGGTGATAAAACGCAAATTGACCT
This sequence comes from Lysinibacillus sp. FSL W7-1291, assembly GCF_038593415.1. Taxonomy (NCBI): domain Bacteria; kingdom Bacillati; phylum Bacillota; class Bacilli; order Caryophanales; family Bacillaceae; genus Lysinibacillus; species Lysinibacillus sp. FSL W7-1291. The sequence continues at coordinate 3,006,436 of NZ_CP151994.1, read as the reverse complement.
ACCTAAAAATACGGAATCTGGCTTGATTGTAGCAGAGCGTACATTAAAATATGTAAAGTCCATACATTTCCAAGTATTAGAACAAGGCGATGTCGTACGCCACCCAATCGTAGCCAAAATCATCCAAGCCTACGAAGAACAGCAACTTTAGAATTGCGAAGCAATTCTAAAGTCTGCCCCGTAAGCGAAGCGTCAGGGGCAACGAGGTTTAAAAAGTCTGCCCCGTAAGCGAAGCGTCAGGGGCAACGAGGTTTAAAAAGTCTGCCCCGTAAGCGAAGCGTCAGGGGCAACGAGGTTTAAAAAGTCTGCCCCGTAAGCGAAGCGTCAGGGGCAACGAGGTTTAAAAAGTCTGCCCCGCAAGCGAAGCGCCAGGGGCAACAAGGTTTAAAAAGTCTGCCCCGCAAGCGAAGCGTCAGGGGCAACAAGGTTTAAAAAGTCTGCCCGGCAAGCGAAGCGCCAGGGGCAACGAGGTTTAAAAAGTCTGCCCGGAAAGTGAAGCGACAGATGTGATAGTGTTTTAAAATCATCATTACAAAGCAAATAGCTAAACTACGAAATTAATCAAAATATGGGAAAAAATGTGACGGCTATGCAAAATTGTATAGCTGTTTTTTGCTTTCTTATACATTTTTCGAGAAAAATGTATGTTGAATTGGTATGATAGTAGGTAGATAGAGGAGGTGCCAAATGGAGAAACAACTTCGAAAATTTACAGAGCTTATCGGTTTTCGCTACTTTATTATCATCATTCTCATTTTAACAGGCGGCCTACAGTTTGCGTTTATGTATGGCAATGTTAAGGGAGTTACATATGATTTCAAACCACTACAGCTTGCGCCTGAAACCGTACGATCTACCAAAACGATTGAAGACACTTATAAGACGCAGCTAGAGCGGGAAAAAGCCGCCAATGCAGTGGATTCAGTCTATCAATTTTCGGAGGATGTCGCCAAGCAAAGAGCAGCGATTGTAACATCATTGTTTGATTATGTACTAGAAGTGAAAAAGGATGTTGCAAACAGTAAGGAACCTATACCTATTGCCGATCAAGTTGCACAGCTTCGCAAAAAATTCGAATCTATAGATGAAGACCAGATGCCATTAATCTTTACAGATTCACAGCTGGAAGGTCTGTTAGTGCAAAGTGATGAAGATTTAAACAGAACTAGTACGCAATTATCCAAATTTGTAGAGGACTATTTACAAAAGTCTATCCGACCTGAAAATGTCTTTGTTGCTCAAAATGATTTTGAGACAAAGATTCGAGGGCAACGAGGGTATCCTGATAAAATATTCAATACAGTCGTGTTAATAGGGCGTACAAGTATTATTGAAAATGAAACGATTAACGAAGACCAAACGAAAATTCGCAAAGAGCAGGCGAAGGAAAGCGTCGAGCCGACACGAATCTTACAAGGACAAATCATTGTGCAGGAAGGTCAAATTATTGATAATGAGGCTTACCGACAATTAGAGCTATTGGGTATGGTAAGTAATAAAGCATCCTTGAAGCCAATTGCTGGACTTATTATTTTAACGCTACTGCAAATGATGTTTATGTATATTTTATTTGAGCGTTGGGATGCTGACGAACGAAAAAAACGCAATGCCTTATTAGTGACAGTGATTGTTTATACATTGTCTATCCTGCTCATGAAATTTATTAGCTTAGTATCTGGTGGCTTTGATGTAACGATTGCCTTTCTGTTCCCGACGGCATTAGCTACAATGCTTGTACGATTATTAGCGGATGAACGAGCAGCTGTGCTCATTACCGTTATGACCGCAGCCTCAGCAGGTGTTATTTTTCAAGAAGGCTATTCATCTGTTATGCAAATGGAAATTACGTTGTATATTATTTTTGGAGGGCTTGCAAGCCTGTTCTTTTTGCGTAGTGTGGAAAAACGCTCACATATTTTACATGCAGTTGGTGTGATTTCCCTTGTCAACATGGCATTTATCGCCTTTTATTTACTCATGACACAATCATCCTACGGCTTACCAGAATTAGTGTTTTACTTGATTGCAGCTATGTTATCTGCCTTGCTTTCAGGGGCATTAACAATGGGACTTCTACCATTCTTTGAGTCAGCATTTAGTTTATTATCGTCGCTGCGTTTAATTGAGCTATCCAATCCTAATCATCCTTTATTAAAAAAATTACTAATGGAAGCACCAGGGACATATCATCATAGTGTAATGGTAGCGAATTTAGCAGAAGCTGCCTGTGAAGAAATTGGTGCAGATGGTTTACTAGCGCGTGTTGGTTGTTATTATCATGATATAGGTAAAACAAAGCGTCCTGCCTTTTTCATTGAAAATCAAATGTCAGGTATTAATCCGCATGATTCTTTACCGCCTGAGACAAGTGCAGAAATTATTATCGCCCATACAACAGATGGAGCCGACATGTTAAAACGCTATAAAATGCCGCAAGAAATTATCGATATCGCTTTACAACATCATGGTACAAGTTTATTAAAGTTCTTCTTGTTTAAAGCGAAGGAACAAGGAAAAAGCATTGATGAGGCAAAGCTCCGTTATCCAGGTCCAAAACCACAAACTAAGGAAGCAGCGGTTATTAGTGTTGCTGACAGTGTTGAGGCAGCAGTTCGTTCAATGAAAGAGCCAAATGCTGAAAAAATCCATAAGCTAGTACGAGCGATCATTGATGATCGTGTACAGGATAATCAGTTTGATGAATGCGATATTTCGATAAAAGAGTTAAAATGTATAGAGAGAGTTCTTTGTGAAACGTTGAATGGTATTTTCCACTCACGTATTGAATATCCAAAGGCAGATAAGTAGGAGGATCTATGATTTTAACAATTGATTTTACAGATGAAACAAATGAAGTGGCTACACCACATACAGAGCTTGTTGAAAAGCTTTTACAGCATGCAGCGAGTATTGAAAATATTGAGCCAGAAACTGAGGTTTCAGTGACGTTTGTAACGAATGAGACGATTCAAGATATTAACCGTGAGTATCGTGGCAAGGATCAGCCTACAGATGTCATTTCCTTTGCGTTAGAGGAGCTAGGGGAAGGGGAAATCGAGGTAACTTTTGAAGGAATGCCACGTGTACTAGGTGATATTATCATTTCTACAGACCGTGCCAAAGAGCAGGCTGAGGAATACAATCATTCCTTTGAACGAGAATTAGGTTTTTTAGCTGTACATGGTTTTTTACATTTGCTTGGTTATGACCATATGGAGCCAGAAGAAGAGAAAAAAATGTTTACAAAGCAAGATGAAATTTTACAAACTTTCGGCTTAGGGCGAGACTAAATGGATTTGCGCAAATACTTGCGATCTTTTGGCTATGCATTGGAAGGCATTATCACAGCAAGTAAAGAACAAAATTTAAAATCACATATAATTAGTGCAATCATTGTTATAATGGCTGGTTATTGGACAGGTTTATCTCGTATGGAATGGTATATTGTGCTACTATTAATAGCACTAATGTTTGCGCTGGAAATGATCAATACAGCTATCGAACGGGCGGTTGATTTAGCTTCCCCAGAGATACATCCACTTGCTAAGCAGGCGAAAGATATTGCGGCAGGTGCAGTGCTTGTATTTGCGCTATTCAGTGCTATAATCGGATTACTCATCTTTCTGCCAAAATGGTTTTAATGGAAATGAGTGTCTTCTTAATGAAAATAAACCATAATGTGAGGGAGAATTTGTATAGATGACAGTGGATATGCAAGGATTATTAGAGGAATCAAAAAAAGCACGTGAAAAAGCCTATGTTCCATACTCGAAATTTAAAGTAGGTGCAGCTCTTTTAACAAAAGAGGGAGAGGTCATTCACGGCTGCAATATTGAAAATGCAGGCTATAGTATGACGAATTGTGCGGAGCGTACAGCGTTCTTTAAAGCTGTATCAGAGGGCATTTATGAATTCGAAGCCATTGCCATTGTTGCTGATACGGACGGGCCATGCGCACCGTGTGGAGCATGTCGTCAGGTAATGATGGAGTTTTGTGCGCCAACTATGCCTGTTTATTTAACGAACTTAAAAGGTGATGTGACGGTAACGTCGGTAGGCGAATTACTACCGTTTGCATTTACGACGGAGGATTTAGAGAATGCAGGAAACTAACAATGGCTACAAGTCAGGCTTTATCTCCATTATTGGTCGTCCAAATGTAGGAAAATCGACATTTTTAAATCGTGTCATTGGCCAAAAAATTGCGATCATGAGTGATAAGCCACAAACAACACGAAATAAAGTACAAGGTGTACTGACAACAGATGATAGCCAAATGATTTTTATTGATACACCAGGTATTCACAAACCAAAACATAAACTAGGCGATTTCATGCTGAAAGTTTCTAAAAATACATTGCGTGAAGTGGATGTTATTATGTTTATGGTCAATGCTGAGCAAAAACTTGGTAAAGGCGATGAATTCATTTTAGAATTGTTGGCGGGGAATCCGACGCCTGTCTTTTTGGTCATCAATAAAATTGATGCCATTCATCCAGACGAATTAATAGGGATTATTGAGAACTATAAAGAGCGCTATAATTTTGCAGAAATTGTACCGATTTCAGCACTACAAGGGAATAATGTAGAAAATTTATTAGCGACGTTAGCAAAATATTTACCAGAAGGACCACAATATTACCCAGCAGATCAAGTGACGGATCATCCTGAGCGATTTATCATCTCAGAGCTGATACGCGAAAAAGTTTTACATTTAACACGTGAAGAAATTCCCCACTCGATTGCAGTGGTGATTGATAAAATTCGCCGTGATGAAGAAAATGCTGACAAAATTCATGTGGCCGCGACGATTATTGTGGAGCGCGATTCTCAAAAAGGCATTGTCATTGGGAAACGTGGAGCCTTGCTGAAAGAAGTAGGGACACGTGCACGAAAGGATATTGAAATGCTGTTAGGCTCAAAAGTCTATTTAGAGCTATGGGTTAAGGTACAAAAAGATTGGCGTAATAAATCTACACATTTACGCGATTTTGGATTCCGTGATGATGAATATTAAGCTGTTGTGATCCTAATCCAGCAGTGTTTATCGGGTGAATTTCTTAGCAGATGTTCAAACGCATGCTGAATTAAAAATATAGACTTCAGCAGATGTTATAGATTGCCTCCTGGAGGTCTTTTTTCAAATCGTCTGCTCAGTAAAATCTGAGTGTAATTGAGAGGTATTACTTTGAGCTGTCCAAAGCATTTTGGATAGCTCTCTTTTCTTGGATAGCTCTTTTAGGAAAGGAGGAGAACTATGCTTCATAAATGGGAAGGCATTGTATTAAAGGTACGTGCTTATGGGGAATCCAATAAAATTGTCACTCTGCTAACACGAGAAGCTGGCAAAGTGGCTACAATGGCTAGGGGGGCAAAAAAGCCTTCTAGTCGATTGGCGTCCGTCACACAACCCTTTACCTATGGCATGTTTATGGTGCAACATCATACTGGTATGGGGACATTACAACAAGGAGAGCATTTGAACTCGATGCGTCATATTCGTGAAGATATTATGGCCACTGCCTATGCTAGCTATATCATGGAACTGGTGGAACGTGTCGTGGAAGAAGGGAAACCAGAGCCATTTGCTTTTGATGTATTATTACACGCATTACAAGCAATTGAGGAAGGCTATGATCCCGAAGCTATCACACTATTTGTTGAGTGGAAAATGTTACCCTATACAGGTGTGCAACCTATTTTACATGCCTGTGCTGCGTGTGGTGCTGTCGATGGGGAATTTGCTTTTTCCTTTGCACAAGGAGGGTTTTTATGTCATCGCTGTTATCAGTATGACCCCTATATCATTCGTTTAACACCAACACAACTGAAGCTTATACGTATGTTTTATACTGTTCCAATCGATCAAATCGGAAAAATAGAGCTAAAAAAAGAAACAAAATATTTCATCAAAAAAATTATTACAACCATCTATGAAGAACAAACAGGTATCCGCTTTAAGACGAAAAAATTTATTGAGCAACTAGAGCGAACGCCTGAATTGCAAATACGATCTAAAAATGAAATGCCAGAAGACTCATAATGTTCTTCTGGCATTTTGTGCTATTAAAAAATTATTTCAGATATCAAATTCATATAGAAAAGCCCATTGTCCAGCAATTTTTTTACTTTCCACATAGAGATAGACTGTTTCCTCGTTTTTACCTGTTAGATGAAGAATGGCAATACCTTCTGTTTTTGGTGTAACATGTAGTTGTCCATTAAGAATAGTTGCTTTTACAGGCGCTGGCTCAAAGTCAAAAACTTCAAGAGCTACACTAGCTGGCTCGAAAGGTAATACTGGCGTTGATAGTGTTAATTCGTCAGTTAAATGGTACAAATCAATACCGCGAACAAAGTCATAGGCATACACATCAGCCGCCATCTTTTGTTGCTGTGTCCCTTCTGAAAATGTAACAATGAACTGTCCATTTTTCAAGATAGTTAATGTTTGATCATTCTGATTAAAGCTGTATAAATTCGATGCAAGTGCTTGCCCGTTCATATTTTGAACTGTTACCTCAGTTGGCACGAATGGTAAATTGCTTTCTGCTAAATCAAGTGGTGAATTTTCTGTATAATCCTCTTCCTTTACTTCCTCAAGCGTTACCTTCAGTTTTCCATTGACATTTTTTACATGAACTAAATAAAAAATAGTTGTAAAGTCCTCTGAATCATCAGTAAATCCAGTAATCACTAATTTGCCCGTACCTTCTTTTATAGGGGTAATCGTGATAGACTCTGTCATATCTTCCTCTTCAGTCCATGTGAAAATATCCTCTGCTGGCTCAAGACCACCATAAGACGCAAAGATATAGTCCTGTTTAAATTGACTTGCATAAACGGTTGCATTGCTTAACATTTTTTCAGCACGTACAACGAAGGCAGCCAATTGGGAACGCTTCACAGGACTCTTTGGACCGTATGTAGTGGCTGACGTTCCTTTTGTAATGCCATTGGCAAATAAAGCTTTAATATGAGGTTCGAATTCAGTTCCTTTTTTGACATCTGTAAATGGCAATTGTGTATTACTTGGACTCGTTAATCCAAAGCCCTTAGCAATCATTTTTGACATTTGTTCGCGTGTAATATTTTGATTTGGGTAGAAGTAACCATTTGCCCCATTAATTATTCCTGCATTGGCTAATGCGGCAATCGCTCCGTAATTTTCATCGCCAGGTTTAATGTCCTTAAATTGAGGATTTTTTACATGAACTGTATCTAACTTTAAAATACCTGCTAAAATTTTCGCAGCCTGTGTGCGTGTAATAGGGTTTGCAGGTTTAAACGTTCCGTCCATATAGCCAGAAATAATGCCACGCTCTGCTAACTGAATGATAGCTTTTCCTTCTTCAGTGGATGGATTAACATCAGGAAAAAACGCTGCATATGCTGGTGGTGCGATAACAATCGCACTTGTTGCTAAGGCAGATGCCATGGCTAGTTGAAATAAACGTTGAGACTTCAATTGAATTCCTCCAAATAGTACAATATAAAATTTTATAGTATGAATGTTTTGTTAAGACCTTCCTATGTATCAGTTCAAACTTCCGGACGATTGAATGTTAAAAAGGGGGATGTCTTTAGCATGTTAATTATTCATTATTTAACAGCTAATACTAACTATAATACCTTATTTATACCAAAAAGTTGGAACTGCGAATAGAGGAAATATCATCCTTGAGCATGACATTACTGGTAATTAAATGTTTAACAGCAACGAAACTTGATTTGCCTTTTGAACTATACATCTATATGGAGAGAGTTGGATAGGTCAATAGTAGCATCGTTGGTTATACTTTAAGGGAATGGGAGGCGGATTGTAAATGAATAAAATTTCAATTTTTACAAATTAAAATGATTATAGAAAATTAGTTTTATATAATAAAGTTATGATTGTGAAATTTGAGTAAAGGGTCTATTTGACTTTTTATTAATTTTTATTTCGATGATAAATGAAAAATAATAGGTAAAAGGTTTTGTGTTTTTCTTTAGTTTTCAATATATTAATAGTAGAAACCGATCACTTGAGTCCCATATACTAGTTGAAAAGGTATTTTAACCTATGATATTGTAATAAATATAGATAATCGTATTTATATTTTAAAAATATAATTTAGTCGTTTCATCCCCATCGACACAAATGTACGCTAGATCAATTTAGACATGCCTATGAAATGGAAGCCTCTATCAGCAAAACGTATTTTATCTTGATTCAGCAAATGTTTTTTTGTATCAAAAGCACAACATTAGGTACAAAAGCCTCCCTCTCTATAGGGAAAAATAAATGCTTGTTTTGCTTTTTTTAACGGGTGTTTAAACACTGGTTGAATCAAGATAAAGCCTCCGCTAGATGTCACGGTTTTAAAAAAGAAGCTTTTCAAGCAAGCTTGGAAAAATCAGGACATATTCATCTGTGCGAAAGCGAGGAGTCATTGATACGTTATCAGAATAACGCAGTCCTATGGAAGAAGGAGGGAGTCACATAGTGCTTAGTACATTGCGTATGTGGCAGAAAATATGCTACGAAAAGTAACCTTAAGTATTCAGGAAGTTGAAGCGAATGATATATTAGCTGAAGATATTTTCTCAGACTATCGTCTATTAGCTAAAAAAGATTTAGTTTTAACGGAGCGAATTATTGCCTTACTTAAACTTCGAAAAGTAGATGAATTGTCAGTCTATTTACCATCTGATTCAGTTCGAGTTGTTCATGATTTAAGTATTCAACGAACAAGAGAATATGAAGATTTATTTGCTCCATTAATTGAAAAAACTGAACCAGTAGATGAATATAAAGAAACGGTAAGTCAGCTTTTTATGACAACGTTGGAGAATGTTGTGCATGAATTACGATATGGACAAATACTGAAAAGCATGCAAGATACGGCTTATGTACGTGGTGTTTTTGAAAAAATTTTAGAAAAAAAACATCGCTATGAGCTACTTATGCGCTTAAAGGAATGGGATGAATATTCATTTGTCCACTCATTTGATGTATTTGTGTTAGGGACAATCTTTGCTAGATATCTAGGTTTAACGGATATTGAAACATTAGCAAGAGGTTATTTATTCCACGATATTGGGAAGGTCTTTATACCGCAGGAAATATTAAATTTAAAGCGCAAACTCTCTGAAGATGAGTTTGAAATCGTCAAAACGCATACAACAAAAGGTTATGACTTACTAATAGAATATCAGGAGGAAGACATTGCCTATTTAGCGAGAGATCATCATGAACGCTTTGCAGGGAAGGGCTATCCAAATCAACTTTGTGCAGATGAAATGAGTGATGGTGTGCAATTATTACAAATTATTGATGTGTATTCAGCCATGACATCGAAAAGAGTCTACCATGTTGGCTACGGTGCTACAGATGCATTAGCTGTTTTATACAGGGATCGTCATTTATATAATGAGAACTTTATGCATAAGTTTGTTGAATGTTTAGGCATTTACCCAGTCAACTCGGTTGTTATGCTATCGGATAATCGTAGTGCACAAGTAGAGCTAGTTTATGATTTATTTCCGACATTACCAAAGGTGAGGTTGCTAGATGAGCAAAAATCTATGAACTTGCCTTTAAACTATAGTGTGAAAATTACGAAGATGATTGACTACAGGGCGAATAGCTTCGAAGAGATTTTTAACTTATTTGTGGAGCAATTAATCCGCTGTGATGAGAATAATCTGAGAATTCATTTTAGTAAATTAATTGATCATTTACATCCTAAAGAAATTGTCTTAAAAATTTTCTTACCAGCGTTTCGTATACTACGTTTGCTAACACGAGAAATACAAACAGATATGACGAAATATAGAAATTCTATTAGTATCTTAAAAAAGCTATTAGAAGAGCAATTAAATGTATTATATATGGATTATCAGCATGAACAAACGACCATTTTAGTGGTGGAGTCTTCCTTACGTGAAAATTTCTTCATTAAACTTGTGCAAAGTATTTTGTATATCGATAAAATAGTACCTTTCTTTATCAATCCAGGTGATGATCAACGTATTACACAATTGATGGGGCATTGTGATGTCAATGTCGCCTATTTTATTGAAGAGGAACAAACTGTTGACAAACGAGTTCGTCCAATGCGAGAAGGTGCCTTTCTTTATTATTCATTAGCTGATATTGAAGAGATACTAGTGAGCTTAGTAGGGATGAGCATGAAAAAGTTTTCATTCGAGGAAAAAATGCAAGAGCGCTTATTTTCCACATATAAAGCATAAAAAGAGGGAGTTGCCAGACTGGCTACTCCCTCTTTTGTTCAGCAAAACGATTAGAATTGAAGATGTTTTTCGATATATGCTTTTACTTCTGCAATTGGCATACGAACTTGCGTCATAGAATCGCGATGACGTACTGTTACTTGGCCATCCTCTTTTGAGTCAAAATCGTATGTGATACAGAATGGTGTACCAATTTCATCCTGACGGCGGTAACGTTTACCGATTGATTGTGATTCATCAAAATCAACAGGGAACGCTTTGCGGAGCTCTGCCCAAACATCTGCCGCTTCATCAGATAATTTTTTAGAAAGCGGTAGAACAGCAGCTTTAAATGGTGCTAGTGCAGGGTGGAAACGTAAAACTGTACGTTTATCGTCACCTTCTAGCTCTTCTTCATCATAGGCATCACATAGGAATGCTAATGTGACACGGTCAGCCCCTAAAGATGGCTCAATACAATAAGGAACATAACGTTCGTTTGATACAGGATCGATATAAGTGAAATCTTCACCTGAGTGTTCCATATGTTGTTTTAAGTCATAATCTGTACGATCAGCTACGCCCCAAAGCTCTCCCCAACCGAATGGGAATTTGAATTCGATATCTGTTGTAGCATTTGAGTAGTGAGATAGCTCATCATCTTCATGGTCACGAAGACGCATAGATTCTTCTTTCATGCCTAAGTTTAGTAACCAATTTTTACAGAATTCTTTCCAATAGGCGTGCCATTGGAGATCTTCACCAGGTTTGCAGAAGAATTCTAGCTCCATTTGCTCGAATTCACGTGTACGGAATGTGAAGTTACCAGGTGTAATTTCGTTACGGAAAGATTTACCGATTTGTGCGATACCAAATGGTGTACGTTTACGCATAGAACGTTGAACGTTTTTGAAGTTCACGAAAATACCTTGTGCCGTTTCGGGACGTAAATAAATTTCGTTTGTAGAAGATTCCGTTACACCTTGGAACGTTTTAAACATTAGGTTGAATTGACGAATATCTGTAAAATCCGCTTTTCCGCAATCCGGACATACTACGTCATATTTAATCATTGTTTCTTTCATTTGATCGAATGTCATACCATCCACAATGATTTCATCGCCTTTTGCTAATGCAGCATCCTCGATAATTTTATCTGCGCGATGACGAGCCTTACATGATTTACAGTCGATCATTGGGTCGTTGAAGTTACCAACATGACCAGAAGCAACCCATGCTTTTGGGTTCATTAAGATCGCAGCATCAATACCTACATTGTGTTCTGATTCTTGAACGAATTTTTGCCACCATGCTTTTTTAATATTGTTTTTTAATTCGACACCTAGTGGACCGTAATCCCAAGTGTTTGCTAAACCACCATAGATTTCAGAACCAGGGAAGACAAAGCCTCGATGTTTTGCTAATGATACGATGGTTTCCATTGATTTGTTAGCCATAAAAATAGCCTCCTTCTAAGTTTTTCTTATTGTTCTTTTAGCGGTAAAACGCTAAAGTTATTTCATCTAGTAGTAACTAAATGAAAATAGCACCCGTCTCCGGGCACAATGCATGCCCAGGGACGAGTGCTAAGACCCGCGGTTCCACCCTGATTGTTTTAAACGAATGTTTAAAACCTCTTTTCAAAAAGTTAGCTCAAGGAGTGCCTTTTCTCTGTTGCTGTGTAGACTTTCACCATCTTCTACTCGCTATTGAATGGAACAGATACTTTTTTCCCATCATCGCCTGTATAACGCAATTTTGCTCGAAAATACAGATAGAGCAAGCGTATGTGTCAATATTGTAGCATGCAGTTCTTTAATTCGCAATAATTATTAAAATAGTATATAATAATTGAGCATAAGTATAACACTATTAGATTTGAGGCGGTGAGTCCAATCGAACTCAATAAACGTCAGGAAGACATTTTACAGATTGTGAAAGAAAATGGCCCTATTACCGGGGAACATATTGCGGAACGTCTCAATCTGACACGAGCAACTTTAAGACCAGATTTAGCGATTCTAACGATGGCAGGATTTTTAGATGCGAGACCAAGAGTTGGTTATTTTTATTCAGGTAAAAAAACATCCATTAATTTATTGGATAGTATTCACAATTTAAAAGTGAAAGACTTTCATTCAGGTCCTGTCGTGGTCCCGGAAACAATGACGGTTTATGATGCAATTTGCTTTATGTTTTCAGAAGATGTTGGTACACTCTTTGTCGTAGATAAGAATGAGTTTTTGACAGGCGTACTATCTCGCAAAGATTTACTACGTACAAGTATTGGTACGCAGGATTTAAATAAAATTCCAGTACATATTATTATGACACGTATGCCAAATATTTCGTACTGTGAAAGATCAGATTCATTAGTTGTTGCAGCGAACAAGCTTATTGAACGAGAAGTTGATTCGCTACCAGTAGTTGAACCACAGGAGGGTGGTTTAACCATAGTAGGTCGTCTTACAAAAACAACGATTACACGAGCTTTCTTATCTCTTGCACAAAACGTCTAAATTAGAAGGAGAGCTGCATGAAAAAACTACGCGTATTTGTTGTATCTGATTCTGTCGGCGAAACTGGTGATCAAGTTGCCAAAGCGGTTATTAGCCAGTTCCGACCGGGTTTAGAAAATACTGTGATTCGTCGGTTTCCTCACATTCAGTCCGAGGAGCTAATCCGTAAAATTGTTTTCCTTGCAGCCCAACAACGAGCATTTATCGTCTATACATTAGTTCGTCAAGAAATGCGTAAATTATTACATGATTTATGTGAGCAAGAAAAAATTCAGGCAGTAGATATTTTAGGACCAGCCTTACAAACTATGGCAACCTTTATGGAAGAAAACCCATTAGAAACGCCAGGGATTGTTCATATGTTGGATGATGATTATTTTAAAAAAATTGAAGCCATTGAATTTGCGGTAAAATATGATGATGGCAGAGATCCACGTGGGTTATTACAGGCTGATATCATACTCGTAGGTGTATCAAGAACATCCAAAACACCACTTTCACAGTATTTAGCCCATAAAAAATATAAGGTGGCAAATGTTCCTTTAGTACCAGAGGTAGAGCCACCGGAAGAGCTTTTACAAATAGATCCGAAAAAATGCTTTGGCTTAATCATTTCACCTGAAAAGTTAAACTTTATCAGAAGAGAAAGATTAATGTCACTCGGATTAAATGATGATGCTATCTATGCACAACATGAACGGATTTTAGATGAGATACAACATTTTGAAAAAATTGTCGGTAAAATAGGTTGTCAAGTTATTGATGTGACTAATAAAGCTGTCGAAGAGACTGCAAATACGATCATTGAACATATTTTTACTCGTAAATAAGATGGAAATTTAAACCACCTCGGTTAGTAGAGGCGGTTTTTTTGAGTGTATTTTGAAAATAGTATAGATAAAAACTAATTTTTGTTTTATAATAATAAAATTGTGGTAAAAATATTTATAAGAGAAAAATCCTAATTTTTTGTCGAGAAATAAAGGAATTTTAAAACGAATAGCGAATTGTGTTTCTAGAACGCAAATATTAAAGATGGTGATGGATTTGGCAGGGAAGATTCCAGAAGAAGTAATTGAACAGATTCGTACACAATCGGATATCGTTGATGTGATTAGTGAATACATGCAGCTGACCAAGCGTGGGCGAAATTGGTTTGGCCTCTGTCCATTTCATGGAGAGCAAACACCGTCTTTTTCTGTATCAACAGACAAGCAAATCTTTCATTGCTTTGGTTGTGGTGCAGGGGGGAATGCTATTACTTTTGTAATGGATATAGAAGGCATTTCTTTTCCTGATGCCGTTGTGAAACTTGGGGAACGTGCTGGCATACACTTAGATGTTGAGCCAAGCTTTCCAGAGGGAACAAAAAAGATATCTAAAGCAGAAGAAAGGATGAAAGAAGCACACGCTTTTGCAGCAGATTTTTTTCATCATCTACTGTTGAATACAGAGGATGGCGAAGAACCTTTAAATTATTTGCTAGAAAGAGGATTTACAAGGGAACTTATAGAATCTAATAACATTGGTTGGTCTCTCCCAAGCTTTGAAGCATTAACAATATTGCTTGAAAGAAAAGGTTATAACTTACAAGAAATTGCGGAAAGTGGCCTCATCATTAAGCGAGAGGGAGAAGAACGCTACTTTGATCGCTTTAGAGGACGTATTATGTTTCCGATTCGAGATGAGAATGGTAAAATTATTGCCTTCTCAGGTCGAATACTTACATCAACTGGTGAAGAAGCGAAATATTTAAATAGTCCAGAATCACCAATATTTCAAAAAAGTGAAGTGCTTTATAACCTAGATAAAGCACGAACTTCTATCAGAAAAAATCGTCAAGTAGTATTGATGGAAGGTTTTATGGATGTTTTAGCGGCCAACTCTGTAGGTGTCATGAATGTGGTTGCGACAATGGGAACTTCGCTAACAAATCAGCATATCACAAAGCTAAAACGCTTAGTAGAGCAAATTACGATTTGCTATGATGGTGATAATGCTGGATTTGATGCAGCGAAACGAGCGGCGCAATTACTGCATACGGAGCGCATGAAAGTCGATATTGCTGTATTGCCAGAAAAATTAGATCCTGATGAATACATTCACTCTTTAGGTGGACAAGCATTTAAGGAACAAATTTTGGAAAATCCTCATGCGTATATTGCTTTTATGATGATGCATGCTAGACGCAATAAGAACTTTCAATTTGAAAATGATACGCTTCAGTATATTCAAGAAGTCCTTGAACAACTAGTAGGGAGATCCTCACCAGTTGAACGAGATTTGTATATACGACAGTTATCAAATGAAACCAATATATCGGAAGAAGCCATTTATGCTCAATTCCGAAAGTTGGAGGCTAATCAGGTACGTTCTGCAAAATCAGAAATGCCTACACAGATGCCTTCAATGCCAGTCACGCAGCAGCAAAAGCCTATGGACGCAGCCGAACGTGCCGAACGTTTATTACTGGCTCATATGCTTCATAATATAGATGTAGTGGACAGGGTATTACGTAGTGAGCAAAAGGAGCCATTTGTACGAGATGCTTATATGGCTGTTTTTGTTCGCTTAGTAGGGTTTTATGAGGAATATGGTCATCCTGATTATCAACGCTTTGTGGAAATTTTGGATGACGCTGAATTACGAAAAATTGTCATGGAAGCAGCTTTAGTTGAGCGAGATCCTGATCAAGCAGAGGCAGAGGTAATGGACTCCATCCGTCAGCTTCAAAAATATAGAATTGAGCAAGAAATTTATCAAAAGATGCATGAGTCAAAGGAAGCGGAGAAGATGCATGAGTATGCACGTGCACTTGAAATCGCCCAACAGATTATTCATTTAAGAAAATCGTTATCGGCGATTTAACCCGATTCGGTTGTTTAGAAGGAGGAAGGTTTATGGCGGACAAGTCAGAACGTTCAAAAGAGATAGAAGTAGAAATTACATTAGATGATGCAAAAAAATTCCTACAAGAAAAAGCGAAAACAGAAGGTGAAATTTCGATGAAAGAAATTTCAGAGAAACTAACACCTTATGAATTGGAAAATGAAGAAATTTTCCATTTTGCTGAGGATCTTGAAAAGCATAAAGACATTCAAATCATTGGAAAAGAAGAATTTGAAGAAGAAAGTCTAATGAAAGAAGAAGCAAATGAAGAAACTTTCGACTTAAACGATTTGAGTGTACCACCAGGTGTTAAAATAAATGACCCTGTACGTATGTATTTAAAAGAAATTGGCCGAGTAGATTTACTATCTGCTGAGCAGGAAATTGCACTTGCAGAGCGTATTGAGCAAGGAGACGAGGAAGCACGTAAACGTTTAGCAGAGGCGAACTTACGTTTAGTTGTATCGATTGCAAAACGTTATGTTGGTCGTGGTATGCTATTCCTTGATTTAATCCAAGAAGGGAATATGGGTCTGATTAAGGCTGTTGAAAAATTCGATTACCGTAAAGGATTTAAATTCTCTACTTACGCTACATGGTGGATTCGTCAGGCAATTACACGCGCGATTGCTGACCAAGCTCGTACGATTCGTATTCCTGTTCATATGGTCGAAACCATTAATAAATTAATACGTGTACAACGTCAACTTTTACAAGATTTGGGTCGTGAGCCTTCTCCAGAAGAAATTGGAGAGGAAATGGATTTAACACCTGAAAAAGTTCGTGAAATTTTAAAAATTGCACAAGAACCAGTATCTCTTGAAACACCAATTGGAGAAGAAGATGATTCACATTTAGGAGACTTTATTGAGGATTCTGAAGCACAATCTCCATCTGACCATGCAGCCTATGAACTGTTAAAAGAGCAATTAGAAGATGTACTAGATACGTTAACAGACCGTGAAGAAAACGTACTTCGTTTACGTTTTGGATTAGATGATGGTCGCACACGTACATTAGAAGAGGTAGGAAAAGTCTTTGGCGTAACTCGTGAGCGTATTCGTCAAATCGAGGCGAAAGCATTAAGAAAATTACGTCATCCTTCTCGCAGTAAACGTTTAAAAGATTTCTTAGAATAAATTTAAATAGATGGAGCTATCCGACTAGTGTGAATTAGTTGGGATAGCTCCTTTTTTATATACTGAAAAGGTAATAAGCCCTGCTACTCGATTTTCTTATTTTCGACAATAATAGATAATTAGAATGAAGGAAATGAAAGATTTGCGACTTTATACAGATGTGTTTTCCAAAATTGTGAGATAAAATTGTAATACAACCATTATTAAGCAATGTTTGGAGCTATCATTATGACAAATCCTCGAAAGAAAATAATCCTTAATGAAATTTTATTTTGGAAGCAAAATAAACTTTTACCAGAGCACTATTGTGACTTTTTAGCAGCTCTTTATACAGAAGGGGCTGATATAGAGGAGTTAGAGCCAGTGCAACATCCTAAACAAGCGATTTTGCCATCAGAAAAAAGAAAAATGGTCCTATTAGTAGTGGGTCTATGTATCGCCATCATGGCTGTTTTGACACTCTATTTTACAATGCAATCTTTGACTTTGATATTAACTGTGGTTGTGGGATTAGGGGCATGCATCTTATTTATTGCTGCATGGCAAATGGCACAAAAAAAACATCTACTGGCGCCTATTTTTCATGTACTGGCAGCCATTCTGCTATTTAGTATGTCTATTCGTATTTGCACTACATATTTTAGTGGAAATAATACGGTTTTGTTTTGTTTGATTGCAGCGAATTGTATAATTTGGCTTTGGTCGGGTATTAAAATGAAACTGCTATATTTCACAGTCTCAGGTGTTTTAGGGTTAGTAGCACTGATTGGATATTATATCATAAATCTATCTTGATACAGCAAATATTATATTGAAATTATTATTACATGAGAATCTGTATGTTGATACAAGACATACAGATTTTTTAATTTTTTGGTATATGTACGTGTGCAAAGGGTATGATAACAACAGAATCGTAATGAAAACAATGGTATGGAAAAGGATAAATATGACCAAATTTTGGGGTTGGCAAGACATATTTTATCCAATAGATACAGAAATGTCGAATTTGTTACAAACAAAGGAAAACTTAGCGAATAGGGCTTTTCGTTTCTTTGTTAATGAAGTACAATATTAGATGTTGACTGATTCTATATTATAATAGAAGTAGACTTAAAATGAGGAGGGGAAACTTATGAAAAACAATCCAGTCGTTCCTTACATCTTAATTCTGGCATTTGGTATTGGTCTTATTTTCTTCATGTCTTTACAAGGTGCAGATAACAAGAAAGAAATTGCTGCTGAACATGAGGGCGGTGGCGAAACTACTGAAACTACAGATGCAAACGATGATGGTGCAGCACTAGTACAATCTTGTATCGGTTGTCACGGTAATGATTTAAGTGGTAGTATGGGTCCAAACCTACATGGCTTAGATGAAGCCCATATCGTTGAAGTTTTAACAAAGGGTATCGAAGGTACTCCAATGCAACCGAACATGAAAACTGAAGAGGAAGCAAAAGCAATCGCTGAATACATTTCTACTTTAGAATAGTATGACTGACAAGTAGCTGTACTGACATAGTACAGCTCAGACTGTAGACAAAAGCCCATCGAGAAGTTCACTCTCGATGGTTTTTGTCATTTTTCTTCCTATTTTATTTTTAACATTTGGTAATATACTACCAAATTCAACATACTCTTCGAGCTTAGTTGCTCTCTTAAGCTACTTGCCACGTCCAAGTAGCCAGTTTCTTTAAATTCATGGCAGCAAAAGTATGCATCGCCTGCATGGACAATTTTTTTAGACCTCTTAAGGTTGTCCATCGCATACCATGCTTTTCTTTTGCATCGGCAAAGACACGCTCAATCGTTTCTTTGCGCTTTGCATAAATTTGTTTGATGTCATAGGCATGGCGTAAATGTTCAGCTTCCTCCACATACGACTCCCAAATATGGCGTTGAATGAGTTTTTGATGATGCTTACTTTCTGTACATTGGGAAAGGCTTGGACACTTCGCACAAATCAAAGGATTCGATTTATATTGGCGATATCCTTCCTTCGTCGTTGTCGCATACTTCAATATCTGCCCTTGTGGGCAAAGATAACAATTATAGTGCTCGTCATATGTATACTCGTGCTTTCGGAAGAATCCATCTTTCGTTTTAGGACGTGTATACGGAAGAACAGGCAACATTTGATTCTCTAACAAAAAGTTCGTAATCGCTGGTGTTTTATAGGCTGCATCTGCCGCAACAGCGATTGGTTTTTGAACATTTTGAATGACCCTTTCAACAAGTGGCTGTAATACATGGCTATCGTGCACATTTCCCGGAGTCACAATGGCACCTAAGACAAAGCCCTTTTCATCTGTGGCTGCATGAAAGGAATATGCAAACTGCTTCGTACGTTCATCCTTCACGTAATAGCCACTTTCAGGATCTGTCGTGCTTTCCTTTATTTCTTTCCATTCTTCCTTTTCAAACTTCTCCGGGGGAAAGGGCTTTTTTCCGTGTTCTTCACGATCCATATTTAACTCTAATTGAAGCTTCTCTTCATAAGCTCGTGTTTCTTTTCGCACGACCTTTTTATCATACTTCCGTTTATTCGCACTCGCTTTCACATGCGTGGAATCAATAAATAGATGGTCTGCATGGAGGAGTCTCTGATGCATAATCTCTTTTAATATACGATAGAAAATCTGTTCAAATATATCGGTGTCATGAAAGCGACGGACATAATTTTTACCGAAGGTAGAGAAATGCGGGACTTCTGTATGGAAGCCAAATCCTAAAAACCAACGATACGCCATATTCGTTTCAATTTCTTTGATCGTTTGACGCATGGAGCGAATGCCAAAAACATATTGAATAAACGTCATTTTAAAGAGAACAACAGGATCAATACTTGGACGCCCATTAGGTGAATAGAGATGTTCTACTAAAGGATAGATAAATGAAAAATCAATAGCAGCCTCCAGTTTTCTCACTAAATGATCGTTGGGAACTAATTGATCAATCGTTAACATTTCTAATTGTTCACGTTCATTGGTTTGATTCTTCGTCATCATGGTTGATCACCTCAAAAGTTTACTTTTTATCAATAGATGAATAAGGAATTCTTTATGTAGAAGTTGATTGGAACGAAGGGCGGCGACTCCTGCGGGAAAAGCGGGAAAGTCGAGATCCTGGACTGAGCGAAGCGAGGGAAGCAGCTCGACCCCGCCCACGGAAAGCGTCCGCCCGTAGTGGAAATCAACGGCTTTACTTTATTTCATTGTAAAAGAAAAAAGACTGTAGGCAAACTCAAAATTCATCGAGTTTGTCTACAGTCTGAGCTGTACTGACATAGTACAGCTACTTTTATCTTCAGCTACATAATAAAAATGGGGTTGTCCACAAAAAATGTGGGGCAACTCCATTTGTTTTTTTTCACGACATCATCCATACTATTAATGGACTCTATTGAAGATAGGCGGTATAAAATGAACGCACAAAAACTTTCAAAACGATTAGAAACAGTAGCAAAATTTGTTCCCACAGGAGCTATTATGGCAGATATCGGTAGTGACCATGCCTATCTACCATGCTATTTGATTCATCAGGGAACTGCTTCTCGTGCCATCGCAGGAGAGGTTGTAAAAGGACCCTATGAATCAGCTGTAGGACAAGTACAAAAGGAAGGCTTAACGGAGAAGATTACCGTACGTCTTGCAGATGGATTAGCAGCGATTGAAATGACTGACCATGTGGACACAGTCACAATTGCTGGGATGGGTGGACCTTTGATTGTTTCCATCCTAGATAAGTATCCTGAAAAGCTTCAAGGTGTCACACGTCTTATTTTACAGCCCAATATTCATGCTAAGGTCATTCGTGAGTGGGCGTTAGCACATCAGTGGGCGATTCTGGATGAAGAGATCTTAGAGGAAGATGATAAAATCTATGAAATCCTTGTATTGCAAAGAGGACAAATGAAGCTATCTACAGCAGAGATTTTATTTGGTCCTAAACTAAGCCAGCGCAAATCACCAGCATTTATGAAAAAATGGTTACGCGAAAAAGACAACTGGCAACGAGTGCTACAATCCATTGAAGAGGCAGAACAAACACCTGAAATTGAAGAAAAGCGTGCAGAGTTAATGGCTCTGATACATTTAGTGGAAGGAGTTTTGTAAGATGAAAACCGTGAATGGTCAAGAAATCATTCAAGTGTTCGAAGCATGGTCGCCCAAGAAACTTGCTTGCATGGACAATGATCCAATTGGGTTAGCTATAGGGACACTCAATAAACCTGTCCATAGAGTATTGGTGACGTTAGATGTTAATGATGCTGTTGCAAACGAGGCAATAGAAAAGGGCTGTGAGCTGATTATCGCGCACCATCCACCAATCTTTAGACGTCTGTCGAATATCCGCACAGATCAACCAGCGGGACGCCTATATGAAAAGCTGATTAAACACGATATCGCTGTTTATGCGGCCCATACTAATTTAGATGTAGCTGAAGGTGGGGTCAATGATCTACTAGCAGATGCCCTACAGCTAAAAAATTGTTCCATATTAGAAGAAACGTATGCCGAAAATCTGTTCAAGCTAGCTGTCTTTATACCTACTGCCAATGCAGAAGTATTACGTGAGGCTCTAGCAAAGGCTGGGGCAGGTCGTATTGGTGACTATGAAGCATGCAGTTATACGACGACTGGAGAAGGACGATTCCGTGCATTAGCAGGAGCAAATCCATTCGTTGGCACTATTGATGAATTACATGTCGAGGAAGAGGTAAAGGTCGAGGTCGTATTTCCTGAATCCATCAAAAACCGCGTGTTAAAGGCGATGCTTACTAGTCATCCTTATGAGGAACCCGCTTATGATGTGATACGTCTTGAGCAGCAAACTAATGTTATGGGGTTGGGGCGAGTAGGATACTTGCCACAAGAAATGACGCTACAACAATTTGCAGAATTTGTAAAGCAGCAGTTAGAAGTTCCAGCAGTTCGTGTGGTTGGTGATTTACAATCGAAGATTAACAGAGTGGCGCTTGTTGGTGGAGACGGCAATAAATATATTTATGCGGCAAAACGCGCTGGAGCAGATGTTTTCTTAACGGGTGATATGTACTTCCATACAGCACAGGACGCACAAGCCATTGATTTGCAAATTGTAGATCCGGGTCATCATGTAGAAAAGGTGATGATTGCAGGGGTAGCCAAAAAAATGGCTGAACTATGTGAGAATAAAAAATACCATGTTGAATTTGTACAATCAACCATCAATACAGAACCATTTTTATTTGTATAAGCGAGGGGAACAAATGTGGCGAATGATAGACCTGGAGGCAATAAGACGGGTAAGTTATGGATTATAATTGGTTTATTCATTGCTGTTTTTGGCATTGGTATGACGGTGATGACAAATACGATCAATGACAAGAAAATAGATGCGATGGCACAGCAATGTGAAAATGATGGTGGACAAGCGATTGTATCAAAGGAAAAAAACTTTTTATCCACTAGCTATTCATTTGAATGTAAACAATAAGATGGTGGCTGAATGCTAGTGGAACTAGTATTCAGCCTATGTTGTTGAAAAAAGGTAATGTCAACGGCAGAATAAGCAATTTTGAAAGGCGAGGGGTTGATTTCCATTCCGCCAGCGTCCTTTCCAGGGGGCGTCCGATGAGCCGCTTCACTCACTGCGTTCGCTCCAGGGTCTCCTCTGTGACGCTAAATCCCCTAGGAGTGACGCTGGCTCCACTCCAATCAACCATTCTGCAAAAGATAGCTTCTTATTTTCAATGTGGAGAAGTGATGTGTGACAACACCCCTCCATAAAAGAGTAGTGAATACCTTCACTTGAACCTTTGCTAAATTTATGGAGTGGAGTGGAAGGCTACTTGGCTCCTGTGGGATAGCGAGACAGGCGAGCCTCTAAACGGAGCGGCTCGGCGCTCGCCCACAGGAAAGCAAGTAGCCTGCAACGGAAATCCTTTTTCACCTTTCACATAAATTCTATGGATGGTTTTGTTTGTCAACACTATGGGCTGAATGCTAGTAGAATTAGTATTCAGCCTTTTTTAATAGGCAAAGAATCTATAGGTAGTGATAAGATGGAGGAGAAATCAAAGAATAGGAATGGGGAGATTTGACTTGTTTATTCGATTATCAAAAGATCAGCAAGAAATGATACTGGCTGATATTCAACGGTTTTTCTATAATCAGCGTGATGAGGATATTAGTGAATTTGAAGCAGAGCGTGTATTCGATTTTATCAAGGAACATATTGCTCCTCATATTTATAATGCCGCTCTATCCGATGCCAAATATGTAGTGGAAAGACAATATGCCTCTATTGAGGAGGAATTGGAGGCATTGGAGCAACCTATTAAAATGAAATAATCGCCCCTCTAGTTTAAATAATTGACAGAAAATAAAAAATTATGTTAATTTAATTCTGATTATTCTAGGCTGACAAATTAGTGATGAATAAAGGGGTATGTTCCTGACCAAAATGGTTACGAGTGGCGATCGCGTACAATGAACGATGATGGAGTCACAAGAACGGATGAAAAAGAGGAGGCGTCATATGTTAAAAATCGGCATTATTTTAGGAAGTACGCGAGAGGGTCGTGTAAGCCCACAGGTTGGCACATGGGTAAAGGAAGTGGCAGAAAAACGTCGTGATGCGGAATATGAAATAATTGATATCGCTGATTTTAAATTACCGCTTTTAGGGGAGCCGGGCGGAGATGCTTCAGGAGTAGCGGCCTGGTCAGAAAAAGTCGGAGCATGCGACGGCTTTGTCTTTATTGTTGCTGAGTACAATCACTCCATTACAGGTGCATTAAAAAATGCATTAGATTATTTACGAGTGGAATGGAATAATAAAGCTGCTGGAATCGTTTCTTATGGTTCTGTTGGAGGTGCTCGTGCAGCTGAGCATTTACGAGGTATTCTTGGAGAATTACTAGTTGCCGATGTCCGTGTGCATCCAGCACTATCTTTATTTACTGATTTTGAAAATGGCTCTGTCTTTAAACCAAAAGAGGTGCAAGCAGATTCTGTTCATCAAATGTTAGATCAGCTCGTACCGTGGGCAACCGCTTTAAAAACAATTCGATCATAATTTCATGGCAATATGCACGTTCTATGTGCATATTGTTTTTTTGCTTAAATGTGTTAATAAAATAACTCTTCTCCATTCACTAGTACGGTGAATGGAGTTTTTTATTTTTGTGAAAATACTAAAATTAAAAATATTCTTTCAATTCTGAAAATAATATGATACTATTAAAAAAATTATAGTTATACTTCAAAAAATACAGTGTAATCAAAAAAAGAGGTGGCAATTTGGAAGATATTCATCAAACCATAAAAAAAACAAGGATTGATCAAGGCATGACATTAAAGAATTTAAGTGAAAAAACAAACTTATCGATTAGTTTTCTTTCACAAATAGAAAGGGGGTCATCTTCACTGGCTATTACATCTCTAAAAAAAATAGCTGATGCATTTGGAGTTCCGATCACCTACTTTTTTGAGTCCGATTCAAATAATACGTATGTCGTAAAAGAAACTGATCGCAAACCATTTAAATTAGAAGCATCTTCGATAGAATATACGCGACTTAATGGACATTTTAGTGGAAGAAATCTTGAACCATTGCTTGTGAAGCTGGCCCCGGGTCAAATGGACAAAAATCAAGAATCGAGTCATCCAGGGGAAGAGTTTTATTACGTATTAAAGGGTGCTGTCCTATTTAAGGTTGATGGGCAAGAATATTTTCTTAGAGAAGGTGAAACAATTCATTATCCTTCTGAAGTTCCACATTCATGGGAAAATCCTTTGAATGAAGAAAGTATTGTTTTAAGTGTGTTAACGCCAGTGATTTTCTAAAAAAAGGAAGGTTGGGTGGATGGAATGAGAGTCGCAACAGATATTGGGGGTACATTTACAGATTTAGTGTATGTTGATGAACATGGAAACTTCGGCTATGAAAAAAGTAATACAACTCCTCCAAATTTTGAACAAGGAGTCATTGATGTTATTAAGAAAAGTGGAGTGGATCAACAGCATTTAGAAATGTTTATCCATGGCACAACGGTTATTATCAATGCTTTAACTGAGCGTAAAGGAGCAAAGACGGGTCTAATTACAACTAAGGGGTTTAGGGATGTGTTGGAAATTGCTCGTGGAAATCGACCTGATTTATTTAATGTTAAGTATCAAAAACCACAGCCATTTGTAGAACGATATTTACGCAGAGAAGTAACTGAAAGACTTAATTATAAGGGACAAGTATTAGCAGCTCTGGAAATGAATGAACTAGAAGAAATAGTTGAATATTTCAAGAAGGAACAGGTTGAGGCCATTGCAATCTCTTTTTTACACTCCTATGTTAATAACGAGCATGAAAAAGCAGCTGTAGAAAAAATAAAGGAATTGTGGCCAGAAGTTCAGGTAACCGCTTCCAGTGAAATTACACAAGAGTGGCGTGAATATGAACGCACTAATACAGCGGTTTTAAATGCTTATGTACAACCAACTGCAACAACTTATATTGATCGACTTGAGCAAAAATTACAAGATACTATTGATATAGAGCAAAGTTATATTATGCAGTCAAATGGTGGTACCACTAAATTTGATAATGCGAAGCGTTTACCAATTAATATGGTAGAATCAGGCCCAGTTGCTGGTATTTTAGGTGCAGCGGTACTCGGTGAATTACTAGGAGAAAAAAATATTATTGCTTTCGACATTGGTGGAACAACAGCGAAATGTTCATTGATTGAAAATGGCGAAGTAAAAGTTTCTACAGATTACTATATCGAAAAAGATACTCGACGCGCAGGTTATCCAATTAAAACACCAGTTGTTGATATTGTTGAGATTGGTAACGGTGGTGGTTCCATTGCATGGATTGATGGTGCAGGTTCATTAAAAGTAGGGCCGCAGTCAGCGGGTGCTCGACCAGGCCCAGTTGCGTATGGTCAAGGTGGAACAGAGCCGACCACAACGGATGCAAATTTATTAACTGGTAGATTATCACCGAAGAACTTTGATTACGAGGTGAATTTGAACAATGTGAAAAATGCAATTGAAGAAAAAATTGGGAAACATTTTCATATGTCTGCTGAAGAAGCGGCACTTGGAATTATTCGTATCGCCAATTCCAATATGTTAAATGCTCTAAAGTTGATTTCTATTCGTAAAGGTCATAACCCTCAAGACTTTACCTTGATTGCATTTGGTGGGGGAGGTTCGATGCATGCACCTGCGTTAGCATTGGAATTAGGTGTTAAAAAGGTTATTATTCCAATCGCATCACCGGTGTTTTCCGCATGGGGGATGCTCATGACAGATTTACGTCATGATTATATTCAAACATACATTAAACGAATGAATAATCTTGATTTAACAAAAATGAACTCAATATGGGCAAATATTGAGCGTCAGGCATTCCAACATTTCCAAGAAGAAGGTATGGACAAAGATAATGTATTTTTCCAACGCTATGCAGATATGCGTTATCTAGGCCAGGAGCATACTGTGAAGGTACCTGTAGAGGGCGGTGAATGGAATCAACGAGTGTTAGATAAAGCGATTGCAGATTTTAATTTATTACATGAAAAGAATTTTACATTTAAACTACCAGAAGCAGAGACAGAAATCGTTAATATTCATGTGACGGCCTTTGGGAAGGTTGGTAAACCTAAATTAAAAACGATTGAGCGCCATACTAGCTTACAAGACGCATTAATAGAACAACGCAATGTTTATTTTGAAAATGATGGCTGGGTGAGAACAAATATATATGATCGTGAGCTATTACCTATTGAAATGAAGATAAGTGGTCCTGCTATTGTGGAAGAAAGAGCTGCAGCTACCGTAATCTATCATAAGCAATCACTCTATATAGATGCTTATGGAAATATTGTTATTGAAAAGGAGGAAGCGTAATGACTGCAATCAATCCGCAAATTGATCCATTTACTTTAGAAATTGTGAAGGATGCACTGCTATCTGCTGGAGATGAAATGTTTGTAGCTTTAGCACGAACTTCAATGAGTCCCATTATTTATGAAGTATTAGATTATGCGAGTGGCTTAACAGATTCAGCAGGTAATTTATTAACTCAGGGTAATGGTGTGACAGGTTTTATCGGCATGCTCACTTTTATGGTAAAAGAAACGTTAAAAAAATATCCAGGAGATAAATTAAAAGAAGGAGATATCATTATAATTAATGATCCTTATCAAGGCGGCGGTTCACACCTTTCAGATGTTGGACTCGTAATGCCAATTTTTTATAAAGGTCAATTAATTGCCTTTTCAGCTAATAAAGCTCATTGGACTGAAGTTGGAGGGAAGGATCCGGGTTCATTTACTAACGATTCTGTTGACATATTTCAAGAGGGACTACAGTTTTCATGTATCAAACTTTATGACGAAGGTAAATTGAATGAAGCACTTGTTGAAATAATACGTTCAAATGTGCGATTCCCAGATCTATCTTTAGGAGATATGTTTGCACAAGTTGCAGCTCTTCGAACAGGAGAAAAACGAGTAAGGGAATTGTGTGATAAATACACATTAGCTACCATATTGGCAGCAATTGAATATCATTTAGATCATGGCGAAGCGATGGCCAAGCAGGAGCTTGCTAGATTACCTAAAGGAGAATTTTACGCAGAAGATTTTATTGATACAGATGGGATTGGTAACGGACCATTTCCAATAAAAGTGAAAGTGACAATATCAGATGATGAATTTATTTGTGATTTTAGGGGAAGTTCTCCTCAAGTACCTGGACCAATGAATTGTTCCTATACAGGTTTAGCATCAGCTGTACGTGCAATCTTCTTAGCTATTACAAATCCAGCGCAGGATGTAAATGATGGTGTGTTTAGACCACTAAAAATAATTGTTGATCCTCAATCAATTATGTCTGCGGAAAGACCAGTACCTGTGTCCAATTATTTTGAAACCTTGCTTGGCAGCTTAGATTTAGTATGGAAAGCCTTGGCACCACATATACCGAGTCGATTAACTGCTGGTCAGTTTTTATCCGTTTGTGCTGTAACGTTAAGTGGTACACATCATGATACAGGAGAGCCATTTTTAATTGTTGAACCATCAGTAGGTGGATGGGGTGGCGGAAACGATGCTGATGGAGCCTCTGGTCAATTCTGTTTTTCGGATGGTGAGACATATAATGTGCCAATTGAGGTAGCGGAAACTCGCTATGGTGTGTTAATTGATGAATATTGTTTAAGAGAAGATAGAAATGGAGCAGGGGCTGGAGAATACATTGGTGGCAAAGGAGTAATCAGATCCTATAGAGCCATGACGGACAATCAAGCAGTAACAGTGACCTTTGGTAGGAATAAGTTTTTACCATGGGGGATTGACAATGGACATGAAGGTTCGCCGAATGAATTTTATGTAAAAAAAGCGAATGGCCAGGTAGATGGACCATTCGGGGTCTATCCAAGATATAAACTAGATAAAAATGATGTGGTTCAATTAATGACTGGCACGGGTGGAGGCTATGGCAATCCACTTAAACGTCCAGCGGAACAGGTAGCACATGATGTGAAAAATGGCTATTTTTCAAGAAAAGAAGCAGAAGCTATTTTTCATGTTCTTGTAGATGAGTCAGACTACAGCTTTAAAGAAATGCCAGAAAGAAATCGAGTAGTAAAGGGAGAATAACTATGATTATTAAAGAAGTATCACAGAAAGATATTGTTCAACAGAACCTATTTCAAGACAAATACAACGATAGCCAAATAAAGTTTGGCTTTGTCCAAATAAAACCAGGGGAGCGGTTACCATTAGAAGGGACAACTTCTCATTTAGAAAATGAGTACTCCTTTATTGTAAAAGGTACTTTAACTGGAGAATCCGGTGGAGAAAATTACCGAATTTCACAAGGAGAAGCTTCCTATATTCCTGCTGGAGAACCTCATTGGTGTAAAAATGATAGTGATGAAGTGGTTGAACTTGTCTATGCGCTATTGGATATAAGATAAAGAGAAATAATAGAAAACAAGCTACGAATAAACACAAACAGTAAGGGGGTTAAGTAAAATGAAAAATGAAGTCAACACAGAAAAAACATCTATGCTTGGGAAAGATCCTGCATTAACGCCAATACCAGAGAATGATCGTCAACATTGGATTACACCAACAATGATATTTGGTGGGCTTGAATTTACCATTCCTGTTTTAATGGTAGGAGCAAGTTTATCAGCTAGTTTCGGATTAGGTAAGATTTTTTTAATATTGATCATTGCTTTATTTGTTTTTCAATGGCTTGGTAATGCATTACAAGGATATATCGGTGCAAAAACAGGGCTACCTTCTTCAGTTATTGCCAAAACAAGCTTTGGAACGGTTCAAGCTAAGTTAATAGTTGGATTGACAATATTTATTGTTTCACTTGGCTGGTGGGCATTACAAACGGCTGTTGCTGGAAATGCTATTGCTGCTATGTTTGGGATTGACTATAAACATGACTGGTTAGCTTGGGCAATAGTCACGACAGTGGCAGGTCTTCTTTTTGCTGCACCTTCAATTATTGGCTATGGTTCAATGAAGTGGACAGATTATTTAGCTGTCCCATCGGGTTTATTGTTAATTGTTGGTGGTATTTATTTAGCATTAAAAAATACGGGCTGGCAGACAATTGCATCTTGGAGTCCTGAACCATCGATGACCATAATGGCAGCTATTAGCCTTGTAATTGGTGTCAATGTGTCACAATGGGTAATTGCTTCTGACTACACTCGTTACGCAAAGCCGACTTGGAAAGACAATTTTATTATTCCAAGTGGGATAGTTTTAATTGGATTCCCTCTATTTATTGTAGGAGCCATCATGTCTGTGGGTGTGGGAGATCCTGATATCGTGAATGTTATGATGAATTTAGGTTTTCCAGTTTGGGGTTTCCTCATCTTATGGTTAGCTACTTGGACATCTCAATTGGTTAACAATTACAGTATGGGATTAGCGTTAGCTAATGTTTTAAATGTGACATCAGGTAAGGGACGTGCATTACTCACATTTATTGGTACCATAATTGCCATAATCATTGCGTTAATGGGCATTCTAGATTACTTTACAGACTTCCTGTATTTAACGGCTTTGCTCTATCCAGCAATAGCAGGTGTTATGTTTGCTGACTTCTTTTTAATCCGTAAAAGACAATGGGTTGAAATAAAAGGATGGAATTGGATGGCTACGATTGCTGTCGTTACAGCTGTTATGATTGGGTACTATTTCCAATATGTAAATCCAATGGGTTTACCTGCAGTACTATCTTTATTTGTTTCGATCGTTGTTTATTTAATCGCAATGAAAGTAAAGAAACAAGTGGCCCCTGATCAATTTACAGGAAATAATCTATCGGATTAGGGATTAATCAAAGGATACTGGAGGATCATTTTTGAAGGTAGTTCCATATTAAAATAAAATGCAACTTTACAATGGAAATCGTAACAGGAGTAGAGATTTTTCCTATGAGTTTCAAATTAATAGAACGGCCACTTTCAGTAATACGATCAACATGAAAGTGGCCCTTTGGTTGAGACAGCTACCATTAATGTTTGATTTCTTCAATGACTTTTTCTTTTAAATCATTCTCCATAGAAGATAGTTTTACTGTATTTGTGAGGCGTTCCTTTAATTCTTTATCAGTCATAATGCCACGTTCCTCTAAAATTTGTATAAGTAGATTCAATGTTAGCATATTTTTAATTTCCGCTGCTTTTGTCCCCATATAAAACCCTCCAAAATGATAGAATTACTACCCCTTTAGTGTACTCCTTTTTGAAAAGCGTAACACAGAATGGACAAAAACAAGCAAATTTATTTCGTGTCCCGGAATATGTGGGTAAAAATAAGCAATCCAATGACAAGCTAT
This sequence comes from Lysinibacillus sp. FSL W7-1291, assembly GCF_038593415.1. Taxonomy (NCBI): domain Bacteria; kingdom Bacillati; phylum Bacillota; class Bacilli; order Caryophanales; family Bacillaceae; genus Lysinibacillus; species Lysinibacillus sp. FSL W7-1291. Next base: position 2,975,803 of record NZ_CP151994.1, on the reverse strand, counting down.
TCGATGAGATAAATTTGATAGAACAGGACCATGAAAACAGTGAATATTGTTTTGAATGGGGTCATACCTTCGTAACAGGAGGGATTCAATGGTCAAACGGTTTGGGCTTGTTATAGGATTGTTAGTCGTCATCATATCTCTATTGATCCTGTTTGATAAAATAAAAATAGATAATAAATCAGAAACAACAAAAGAGGGACAACCGCTTATTACGAATGAAGAGTTGAGCCTATCTAGATTGAAGGATAAGCTTCTTGAAAAGTATGTTGGCATTGATGTCAAAACGACTGCAGAAAAGGAATTGGTGATCCAGGTTGTAGGCGAAGAAGACTATTTCCAGTCCGTCAAAAAAGATATGGAATCCATTGCAAAAAATGTGATTAAAACCTCCGCATTAAAGGACTATTCGATTGTTTTTGAAAGATGGGAGTTTACTTCATTGCTTGATGACAACAAAATGCTGGGGGCTGATATTAACCTGTTGATGGAAGATTTAATCAAAGGCTTAGAGACTTTTGATGTATACGAATATTTAGTCATTGAAAATCGAACAACCATTACGATTCAAACAACGATAAAGAGTGCCACTCATGAAGATTTACAGTTAGCTATGAGGATGGAACAAGCCATTAAAAAGATTTTACAAACAAATGCATCACCAAATCAGTCCTATGTCATTAACATATTAAATACACAGCGGGAAAAACTAAATTAGCTATCTTAAGTCATGACAAAGGCATCGAGAAATAACGCTCGATGCCTTTGTCATGGCTATGTAGTGAATGCAAAGAGTGCTTGATAAAGGGTTGCTAGGAGTGCAACGAAGTGCATATCGTCTGTTTGGAAAAGCTTAAATAGTATGCCTGTTCGTACTAGTTCGTTTTCAATAGGATTTGCACTGGCAATCTTTTCATCATTGCAATATAAATAAGCTGTAGAGGTAAAATCCTTTTCAAATCGAAAATGTAAATCGTCCATTTTGAATGCATAAGAGGATTCTAATAATTGGACTGTTTTTCGCTGAATCGGTATCGAGCTACCATCAGGCATCCTAATTTGATGGCTGACCCCTTTTGCTAATAGGGTAGATTGTACTTGAAAAAGTGGTGCCCCTGACGTAGTTCGCGTTTCATAACGATATGGTAATGTTTGCTGAGCCGCTACTAGCAGGACGGCATTCAGTATTTTACCAGTAGAGGAACGATCTACTTTTTGAAGCATACATATTGTTTCATTGTGTTCATTCACGATTGGGATATCCGTAAAGCTTTTAAAAGCTTTTGGATAGGTAAGTGTAAATGTTGCCATAAAGAAACCTCCAGTCATTATCTATACGAGTAAGCAGTCGAGGAGGTTTCAAGAAAATTTACTTACTAAAGAACAAGCCGAGCAATGTAACATAATCACTTTATTTCCAAACAAAGAGGCTGCTGAAATGGCGAATATTTCGCTTTCAGCAGCCTTTTTGTTGTTATGGCATTGAAGTATGTCCTGAAAGAGCACGTTTTTCTTGCTCCGTATCAAATTCTTTTTCCATTTTTGACACGACCACTGTTGCCACGCCGTTTCCAATTAGATTTGTCACTGCACGTGCCTCTGACATAAAGCGATCTACGCCAATTAATAGGGCAATTCCTTCTACTGGAATCATAGGAAAGGCTGCCAATGTTGCGGCAAGTGTAATAAAGCCAGAGCCTGTTACACCAGCTGCTCCTTTAGAGGTAAGCATTAAGATGGCTAGTAACGTAATTTGATGCCAAACATCTAAATCCACCCCATATGCCTGTGCAATAAAGATAGCAGCCATTGATAAATAAATGGAAGTGCCATCTAAATTAAACGAGTAACCAGTTGGGATAACGAGCCCTACTACTTGCTTAGAACAACCATAGTTTTCAAGTTTACGCATCATGGAAGGTAGTGCAGATTCAGATGAAGATGTCCCAATAACGATAAAAATTTCATCTTTAATGTATTTAATAAATTTAAAAATACTAAAGCCGAAGTAGCGTGTAATTAATCCGATAATCACAACAATAAAAATAAACATTGTAGTATAGACGGATAACATTAAAAATCCTAAATTTCCAAGTGATTTAAGTCCGAAGTTTCCGATTGTATAACTCATGGCACCGAACGCACCAATAGGAGAAATTTTCATTACCATGTTAACAATTTTAAAGAAAATATCTGCTACTTGTTCAAAAAATTTAATAACAGGTTTTGCTGGTTCTCCAATCGCTGCTGCAGCTAGTCCAAATAAAACAGCTGAGAATAAGACAGGTAATAATTCACCATTCGCTAATGCACCTACCACATTTTCAGGGATAATTTGCATGATAAAAGCACCTAAGCCATGTTCTGCAGCCGCCGCATCTGTATATTGTGAAACATCAGCACCGCTGGCAGCATCTGTATTAAAGCCTTTTCCTGGTTGAACAATATTGACAACAATTAAGCCAATCGCAAGTGCAAATGTTGAGACAATTTCAAAATAAATTAAAGCCTTCCCACCAATTTTCCCAACCTTTTTGACATCCCCCATACTACCAATACCGATGACGACTGTTAAGAAAATAATCGGTGCTATTAACATTTTAATTAGTTTAATAAAGATGTCCGCTAATATTTTTAGCTTTGCCCCGAACTCAGGGAATGTTGCCCCGACAATGATCCCTAGTACAATGGCAATCAACACTTGTACTGTTAAGTTTTTAAAATTTATCCGCATAATAGTTCTCCCCCTACAACATCTATGAATATTGTGTGAACGCTTTCATGTGGTTATCATAGCTGAAATTTTCCGACAATAGTGTTTATGACCGTAATGTTTGTATTGTTCATTTTGTTCATTTTTTAGGGAGGGGAGAGATAAAGCTAGTAATAACAGGGGTTTCAGGCTGTTTTATAGTAGATTTGAGATTATCTAATCTATTATAATACAAAAGAAAAAATCCTTACGGTTAGTAAGGATCTTTCATTAATGAACAAAAGTATTAAGGCGCAACGATTTTTTCAATCTCTGTTAAGATGCGATCATTTTGAATATGGGCTTTATAAAAATCGTAGACAGGCGCAAGCTGCTCTTTAAAGCGCTGTCTTTCTAGTGGACTCATTGTATAAACATCAAAGTCATCTTGCTGTTTAAGCTTCTGCATATCTTTTTCATTCATCAGTGCAGCCTGTTCAAATTGCCAATCTGTTGTTTCTTTCATGGCATCCAACAATTGGTGTTGAATTTTTACAGGCAAGGAATTCCAAAAGGTTTCGTTCATTAACACAGCATAGCCCAAAATACCATGCTGGGTGATGGTCATATGTTTCTGTACTTTGTAAAAACCTTTTGAGTAAATATTCGATGCTGTATTTTCCTGCGCGTCAATCGCATGCTTCTCTAAATCTGTAAAAACCTCGCTAAAGGAAATGGGCATAGGCGTTGCTTTGACCACTTCAAATTGCTTTTCCAATGTTTTACTAGGCATCGTTCGCACACGTAAGCCCTGTAAATCCTTAAATGTATGGATAGGATGATCAGAAGAGGTTAAATGCTTAAAGCCATTGTACCAAAAGCCAAGTCCCTTAATATGAAACGGCTCTAGTTCGTTGACTAATTGTTCACCTATAGAACCCGTCAGAACCTCCTTGACTTCATCATCTGTCTTAAATAAATAAGGTAAATCCAATACCTGCCAATTAGGAACATAAGCGGTCATCTTCGAAAAAGTAGGAATAATCATTTCTACGTCTCCCTTTTGTAAAGCCTGGAACTCATTTTCATCATTGAATAAAGAAGAATTTGAGTAGACATGTACTTTAACTTTCCCATTTGTTTTTTCTTCTACTAGCTCAGCAAATTTATTGGCCGCTTGTCCTTTAGGCGTATTCTCAGCAACTACATGACTCAAATGAATCGTTATTTGTGTGTCTAACCCATTTTGCTCATCATCATAGGGAAGTGGCTTGGCAAAGAGTAATCCTTGCTGAATACTAATGGTAACGATTAAAGCAAAGACAGTAATCATCGTTCCTATAATAAATTTTTTCATTGAATACACCCAATTTATTCGTATTTTCTGATGTTTTTGTTATTCTAACATATGGAGTACGCTAAAATATAGTAGGAGGGAGGCGGTCATCTTGAAATTTCAAAAGTTATCGATGCAGAGAAAAATCATGTCACTGACGTTTTTTATTCTGATGCTTTCCTTTAGTATTGGTGGTACTTTCTTATTAGGGTTTGTAATGAATGAACAGAAAACAAAACTAAGTGATCAAGCACTACTAGTGGCCAAAACCGTCTCACAGCTTCCTGAAATAAAAACGTATATTGCTAGCGAAAATCACCTCGAGGCCATTCAACATATTAACCCTGTAGTAGAAGAAATTCGTGATATCAATGGAGCAAAGTATATTGTTGTTCTTGATATGGAACGTCGAAAATATTCTCACCCCAATAGCCAGGAACTTGGTCGAATATCGCAATCGGGTGATTTAAACGCTGCGTTTTCTGAGCATTATTATACGTCGATCGCTCGTGGAGAGCATGGTGATATGGTGCGTGCATTTGTACCGATTATGAATCAAGAAGGTCAACAAATCGGTGTTACGGTAGTGGGGTTCAGTGTACTTACAGTAGTGGAATTACTACAATCAATGGAAACAGAGCTGATGATTACTGTTCTATTATCTTTAATCTTTAGTGTATGGGGTGCACGAACTTTAGGGCTTCATATGAAGAAGCAAATGTTTGGATTAGAGCCTCATGAAATTGCCAAAATGTATGTGGAGCGTACAGAAACATTTAATGCCATGCATGAAGGCATCATTGCCATCGACAATGATTTGACCATCACAATTTTTAATGAAAAAGCTTGTGATATATTAGGTGTTCATGAAAAACCCTCTGTACTAATTGGTCAGAAAATCTTTCATGTCCTGCCTGATACACGACTTCCAGAAATTTTAGAGCTAGATCAGCCATTATTTAATCGTGAGCTATATATTAATAATCACAGTATTATGAGTAACCGAATTCCGATACAGGTTAATGGGGAAACCGTCGGGGCAGTAGCCATGTTTAAAGACCGTACGGAAGTGAAAAAGCTTGCAGAAGAACTAACGGGCGTTCGAGCTTTTGTCCAAGCTCTGCGCGTACAAACGCATGAGCATAAAAATAAACTGCATACGATAGCAGGTCTTTTACAGCTCGGTCATCATGAACAGGCACTCACTTATATAACGCAAGTGAAGGAAGAACATGATGAAATCACGAATTTTTTAAATGAACGTATAAAAAATGAAAATATTTCTGGGCTATTGCTTAGTAAAATTTCTTATGCTAAAGAACAAGGAATTCGACTAGAGATTGATCGTGAAAGTCGATTAACATCCTTCCCACCTAATTTGGATCATCATGATTTCGTTATTCTATTTGGTAATTTAATCGAGAATGCATTTGATGCATTAAAAGATGTACAGGTTGAGGAGAAAGTGATTCATGTTTCAGTAGATGAAGATGAGGATGTCCTTGCGATTTTAGTAACGGATAACGGTGTTGGCATGACGGAAGAGGTCAAACAGCACATATTTGACAATGGTTATTCTACAAAAGAGAAAAACTACCGTGGAATAGGGTTGTTCCTAATAAAAGAAATCGTTGAAAAAGGACAGGGTGATATTGAAGTCATCAGTGAACCCAACAAAGGGACAAGTTTTTTAATCACCTTTTATTATTCATAATTGGATGGAGGGCAGACAGTGGCACAAATCAAAGTATTATTAATTGAGGATGATCCAATGGTGCGAGAGGTAAATCGTCAATTTATTGAAAAGGTAGAACATTTTCAAGTGATTGGACAGGCATCTAATGGCTTAGAGGGCATTACACAAATTCGTCATCATCAGCCTGATTTAGTCTTTATGGATATTTTTATGCCCGAGCAAGATGGTATTACGAGTTTACGCAAAATACGCGAGCTGGATTTACCAGTGGATGTCATCACTGTAACGGCTGCGAATGATATGGAGACGGTGAAACAGGTACTGCATCTAGGTGTCTTTGATTATATTATGAAGCCATTTTCATTTGAACGAGTCAAAGGGACACTTGACAATTATTTACGCTTTAAGAAGCAAACACAAATAGAACGAGAGCTTACACAGGGAGAATTGGATCAGTTATTTCATTATCGTGATGAAAAAAATAACATAGAGCTATCACATACACTACAATCAGAGAAAAATCTTCCAAAAGGTTTTAATCGTACAACACTCGAAAAGGTGGTGCACTTTTTACAATCGGTAGATGGTGCATCGGCTGAAGAGGTAGCAAGTGGAATAGGAATTGCCCGTGTAACGGCCAGAAGATATTTGGATTATTTAGAGAAGCAAGAGGAGATTACAATGGATGTCCATTATGGAGGCATTGGTCGCCCTATCAACTATTATTTTAGTAAATAGAGAAAATCCTGATTGTCATCATGGCAACCAGGATTTTTTAGCTATTAATTAATAAGGCAATATTTTATCAACAGGTGTTGGCGTTTTAATTTTCGGCAGGATTTTATTTAATGTTACCGTACGCTTAATCTCGTGTGTAGAAGGGTCATTTTCATCAAATTGATCAAGGAAGGAAATAACCTCTTTTACAATCGGTGTTGGCGTAGAAGCACCTGCTGTGACAGCTACAATGTTAATGCCTTTTAACCATTCTATTTTTAGCTCTGAAACGTCAGCAATTCGATAGGATGGTGTTCCTGCAATTTCTACAGAGACTTGTGTTAAACGGTTGGAGTTATTTGATTTAGGATCACCTACAACAATTAGTAAATCCGCTTCTCCTGCTTGCTGAGCAACAGCTTCTTGACGAACTTGTGTAGCTAAACAAATCTCTTTGTGTACCTCTATATGTGGGAACTTTTCTTTTAAACTATCCATTAAATGGGCGACATCCCATTGGCTCATTGTCGTTTGATTTGTGACAAGTAATTTATCGTTCGTTAATTGTAACGCATCAATATCAATAGAGGACTGCACTAAGTGGACATGATCCGGAGCAACGCCAATGGCACCCTCTGGCTCGGGATGTCCTTTTTTACCAATGTAAATAATATCATAGCCTTCTGCAGATTTTTCGCGAATTAAATCGTGAGTAACTGTTACATCAGGACATGTAGCATCAATGGACACTAAGCCTTTTCGCTTCGCAATTTCACGAATTTCTGGTGAAACACCGTGTGCTGTGAAAATGACCGTACCTGTTTCAACTTGCTCAATAATTTCTTGGCGGTTTTCACCATCTAACGTGATGATACCATCCTCTTCAAACGCGTCTGTGACATGTTTATTATGCACAATCATCCCTAAGATGTAGATAGGTCTTGGTAATGTTTTATCAAGTGCGGCATTACGTGCGATCACCATCGCATCGACAACACCGTAGCAATAGCCACGTGGATTAATTTTCAATACTTGCATGGTTGTGACTCCTTTCAAGCTTACCTATCTACATTATAACGGACAGGGACGGTGAATACAAAGAAACGTTCATTTACATAGGTGGTTGGAAAATACGTGGTTTGGATGGAAGTGGTTCAGCTGGCGTAAATGATGCACTTTGCCTAGATGATCGTCTACTTCCAGTAGCGGCCTTACTATCACTACCTGCTGCTTCAGCGCCAGCTCCAGCGGAAGGAAGTCCTTGGAATCCTTTGTACAATTTTAAAAGAGATGGAATATTTTTCACCATCGGCATGGCTTGTTGGATATAAGGGGTATAGGTTTTAGCCGTATTGAATAAACTGTTGGCTTGCTGTAAAAACGAACCGACTTTCGAAGCTTCTTGCACAGGTGGCATCGGCATTTGCCCTCCAAAGGAACCTATTCCATTAGCCATTGGAAAGCCGCCTGGAATTCGTGGTGGAACAGGGAAGCCTCCAGGCGGAAAAAAGGACTGTGGCGACATCTGTGAAGGTGTTGGCATGGGCATGGGCATTCTCATGCCACCCGGATACATAGGGTATGGATAAGGTTGTCGAAATACCATAATGATCTCCTTTCTACTTGTTTTTCATTGATGACATACCTGACTATAGCTATGATATGCAAAGGCTAATGGTGGGGTGCGATAATTTCTAAGGCGAATTCATCAATGAAAGAGCAGAAGTGCAAATAAACCTTCTGCTTCGATCTTCTTATTTTATTCATCTTCATGATAGCGAAGCATTCGATAGCCGACTCGCACATGTGTCTGTATAAGTTTAGGCTGTGCTGGGTCGGCTTCTATTTTTTTTCGAAGTGTTGCCATAAAAACTCGTAAACTTGGAATATCTGATTGAAGGGCATTATGCCAGATTTCTTTTAAAATAAAATTATGGGTTAGAACCTTTCCAACATGCTTGGATAAAACAACTAAAAGTTTATATTCAATAGGTGTGACATGTATTTCTTTTCCATTCACTAATACTGTTTGATTGACATAATTGATTTGAAGATAACCATTGGTAAATGTTGAACTTTCCTGTTCAGGTGGATGTTCATAGGCTGCTCTGCGCAATGCTACACGAATTCTTGCTAATAATTCTTCCACACTAAAGGGCTTCGTGACATAATCATCTGCACCTGCATCCAAAGCGTTAATTTTATCATATTCTTCCCCACGCGCACTGACGACAATAATGGGCGTTTGAGTCCAACTTCTAATTTTTGTAATAAGCTCTACACCATCCATGTCCGGTAGTCCTAAATCTAAAATATAAACATCTGGTTTCATGGTAATAGCTTTTTGAAGTGCACTGTTCCCATCTTGAGCAATGTCGAATTCATAATGCTGGGTAGATAATGTCATTTTAATTAAATTGGCAATGGCCACATCATCTTCTACTACTAGAATTCGTTTATTCATCAAATTTCTTTACTCCTTTTTCAGTGAAAAGTTAAAAATTGTTCCTTGCGGTTTATTATCTGAAACAGTTATGTGACTACCATGTAACTTTAAAATTGTTTGACACAGTGCTAAGCCTAGCCCCAGTCCTCGTCTACTATCACTGCGTTGGACCTTGCCAGTCGTAAACGGCTCAAATAAGCTACCTTTTAAGGAATCATCAATTCCTGGCCCATTATCCGAAATGCTGAAATTTACTAAACCATCACATTCCTTCACCGAGATAGTAATGTCACTGCCTGGAGGGGTGTAAGTCAATGCATTATCAATGATATTGACGAAAACCTGTATAATCAATCTAGCATCCATTAGGCTCAATAAAAATTCTGGTTCTATTTGATAGGATATTTTATGAGAATTGTTTTGGTGAACAACATGGGAAAGAGCCTCTTGAATAATATCTTCTACTAATTCCATTTGCATTTCTAAAGCAAATTGTCCATCCTCTAGCTTAGAAACAGCTAGTAAGTTTTCTACCATTTGGACAAGCCATTTTGAATTATTAAAAATATCCTCATATAATTTGTTTTTTTCACTATCAGGTATTAATGATGCATTATTCAGTAAGATATCCGCATTTCCAGAAATAGCAGTAAGCGGTGTTCGAAGGTCATGGGATATGGCCCGTAACAGGTTAGCTCGCATCTGCTCCATTTCAGCCTCTCGCGCTACTTCTTCATTGAGCTTCTGTAAATACCATTTATCCATTGCGAATGAAAAATCATTAATGATGGCGTGCAAAATATTGCGTTCAAATGCAGGTAGAGGCAATAATTTAGACAGTGCAATACCAATAACCCCCTTAACATGACTATTAGAAATAACAGGTATATAGTAAGCACTCACTTCAGGAAATATATCTGTTGATACACCAGCTACATGCTTATTATTCGTCACCCAGCTCACGACGCCATGCTCGTTTGGATTATTGAAAAGTGTAGCTATTTTTTGATTTTCTATTGCAGATATTTTCTCCGTTCGGAAAAAAGTAGATTTCCCAATTACCTGATTGTCTATTTCAAAAAATTGCACAGGTTTTTCTACTAATTTGACAATTTGAGTCATACCTTCCGTAATAATTTCTTCGATAGACTTTGCGTGTTGCAGTCTCCGATTCGTTTCAAGGAGTACTTCCATTCGATAAGATTTCCGTATGGCTATAGTAGTTTGCGCCTTGATCTTTTTCGTTAAACTACTTGTAATTACACCAGAGAGAAACATGATAAAAAAAGTCATAGGATAGTCACGATGATACGCATCAAATGAAAACCGTGGCTCTGTAAACAAATAATTAAAAAGTAAAACAGCAACGATAGAGCTAATAATGCTCATTATCCATCCTGATGACCAAATAGCAAGAATGAGAACACCTAGAATATAAATGGTTATAATATTAGGCTCACTAATATCAATGGAATACAAATATAAGCCGACTATGGATATTACGCTAAATACGATAAACATTTTAAATAGATCAAGCCATTCAAATGCCAGTTTATTTTTGATACTAGGAAAGTAGAATTGTTCATTTTCTTGATCTGGCACTATGTGTATAGATAAATTCGGCACATATTCGTTAAGGCGATCACTAATTTTGGTGTTTGGCTGCCACCATTTTTTTCTCATACTTGTTCGACCGATGACAAGTTTAGTGACACCACTAACTTGAGCATAGTTGGCAAGGGCTGCGGCTACGTCATCTTCTTGAACAATGACAACATGACCGCCAAGCTGTTCAACAAGTTTGATGTGCTGTTGTAAGCGTTCTGAATCGGCGTGATTTCTTTCATGTGCCTGCATGTTTTGAACATAGAGAGCGGTAAATTTGCCATGTAAGGCTTGTGCAAGCCTTGCAGTAGTTCGAATCACTTTTGCATTTGTAGGAGAACTACTGATTCCTACAAGTAAGTGTTCTTCAATTTGTACATAATTTCTGACAGATTCGTTACTGTTTAATTGTTGATAGTTGATTGTATCGGCTGTTCGTCGTAATGCGATTTCCCGTAGTGATACTAAATTTTGTCTGCGGAAAAAAGAATGTAAAGCTTTCTCTGCCTGTTGCTTGACATATACCTTTCCATCTTGCAGACGTTGAATTAATTCGTCTGGTTCAATATCGACCACTTTTATTTGTGCAGCTTGAACAATTAAATAATCAGGAATACGTTCTCGCACTTTAATCTCAGTGATTTCTTCTACTAAATCATGAAGACTTTCAATATGCTGAATATTTACAGTTGTAAAAACATGTATCCCTTTAGCAAGTAGTTCTTCAACATCTCCAAAACGCTTCTTGTGCCGCATCGTTGGCACGTTAGAATGGGCCAATTCATCGATCAGGACAATTTCTGGTTGGCGCTGCAATACGGCATCTATATCCAATTCCTGAAATATTTTTCCCTTGTAGGCTATTATCTTTGTAGGAATTTGCTCAAGTCCTTCTAGTAATGCTAACGTTTCTGGACGAGGATGCGGCTCCACATAGCCAACCACTACATCTTTACCGAGTTTTTGTGCCTGATGTGCCGCATCTAACATGGCATAAGTTTTACCTACCCCTGCAGCATAGCCGAGAAAGATTTTTAATTTCCCTTTAGTTTGTTCCTCCTGTTGAAGCCTCGCAAGAAACATCTCTGGAGTTGGGCGTTTATCTTCCATCCTCTTTCACCTCATTTGTATTATAGCGTTAACTTCCATTAAGAAAGTGTAAAGATTTTGCTTCTTTATCCTTTCTTAATAGAAAAAAGGATTTCCTAACACTACATTAATTTGAAAGTCAGTATGATGAGAGCATCCTTAAGGAGAAGAGGTGTTACGATTGATGGATTTTTTTATGATGGGCTTACTAATCATAAGCTTTGCTTGTGTTTTGGCGTTAACAGTATGGTGCTACAAACTAGTAGAAGAGTAACGAGGAGGAAGTCAATTTGTGGATTTTTATGGGAGTAGTACTAGTATTTCTATTTGGTTATTTAGGGCATGCATTACTTTATCCAGAAAATTATTAAAGGCTGGGGGGACACACTATGTGGCAAATAGCCATCGTACTCATTATCTATCTACCGCTCGTTATTTTAACGGGTCATTATTTATATCGAGTAACATTACAACAAAAAACTTGGCTTGATCCTCTATTAGATAAAGTCGACGCAGCAATTTATAAAGTTTGCGGCATTAAACGACTTGATATGACGGGCAAAGAATATGTACTTTCATTAATTATTTCAAATGCCATGATGGTGTTTGTGGGATATATAATACTACGCATTCAAGCATTACTATTTTTAAATCCAAATAATATTGACAACATGGAAGCTACTCTTTCGTTTAACACAATTATTTCTTTTATAACGAATACAAATCTTCAACACTATAGTGGTGAATCTGGACTCAGCTATCTATCACAGATGCTAGTCATTACTTTTATGATGTTTACATCAGCAGCTACAGGTTATGCCGCTTGTATGGCTTTCTGTCGTAGATTAGTAGCTAAAACAGATACGATAGGGAATTTTTTTGTCGATTTTGTTCGTGTTATTACTCGTATTTTAATGCCTTTTTCCATTGTTGTGGCTCTTATTTTAGTATCTCAAGGATCACCCCAAACCTTCAATGGCAATCAAACAGTACAAACAATAGAGGGTAAATTGCAAGATATTGCACTTGGACCTATTGCTTCTCTTGAATCTATTAAACATATAGGGACAAATGGTGGTGGTTTTAACGGAGCCAATTCAACCACACCTTTTGAAAATCCGACCGTTCTTTCAAATATAGTAGAGATGTTATCTATGATGTTATTACCAGGGGCATGTGTCATCGCTTTTAGTCTGATGGTTGCCTACAGAAAAGAGAAAACTATTTTTGGAAAACAGGGGTTAGCTATTTTTACGGCAATGAGTATATTGTTCCTCGTAGGATTAGTGACTGTGTACATTGCAGAGAAGGCTGGTAATCCATTCATTAGTGAACTCGGCATTACACAGGAGCTTGGGAGTATGGAAGGAAAAGAAATACGCTTTGGGGTAGCACAATCGGCATTATTTACGACTGTAACGACTGCATTTACTACAGGGTCTATTAACAATATGCATGATACTTTAACGCCACTTGGTGGTCTAGTACCTATGTTTAATATGATGCTCAATGTTGTGTTCGGAGGCAAAGGAGTTGGCCTGATGAACATGATGATGTATGTCCTGCTGACCATTTTCATTGCCTGTCTAATGATTGGTCGATCTCCACAATTTTTAGGTAAAAAAATCGAAGAAAAAGAAATGAAATTAATTGCTCTTTGTATTCTAATTCATCCTGCTATTATTTTGCTCTTTTCAGCACTTGCGGTTGCAACACCATCTGGAATAGCTGGAATAACGAATCCAGGGGCACATGGATTATCACAAGTTCTATATGAATTTGCCTCTGCCTCTGCCAACAATGGCTCTGGCTTCGAAGGTTTAGCGGATAATTCAACCTTTTGGAATATAACAACAGGTTTTGCTATGTTCTTTGGTCGTTATGTAACTATAATTATTCAATTAGCTATCGCTTCTTTACTTGCTAATAAAGTAAGGCATAGCGATTCAGTAGGGACATTAAAAACGGATACGACAACTTTTACTTTTTTACTTGTGGCTGTCGTTTTGATGATTGGTGCGCTGACATTTTTACCAGCTTTAGCACTTGGTCCAATTACAGAGCACTTACAACTTTATTCTTAATGAGGAGAGACACATATGGAAACAGCAAGAAAAAGTTTTATGACTGGCGTCATACTAAAAAGAGCATTAATAGATGCTTTTAAGAAATTTAGCCTCATATATATGCTGAAGAATCCTGTTATGTTTGTTGTGGAGGTAGGATTTTTGTTCGTGTTACTATTAGTTCTTTTTCCAAATTTGTTTGGTAATGAGAGTGGAGAACATGCACGATTATATAATGGTATTGTAGCTATTATTCTATTTGTTACGATTCTATTTGCCAATTTTGCAGAGTCGATTGCAGAAGGAAGAGGGAAAGCACAGGTCCAAACATTAAAAAAAACAAAGACAGTGACACAGGCACGTGTTTTGCTAAATGATGGTTCTGAAATTTTTAAACTGTCACATGAATTAAAAAAAGGCGATATGGTGTTAGTTCAAGCTGGAGAGATCATTCCCAATGACGGGGAGGTCATTGACGGAATTGCTACTGTAGATGAATCCGCAATTACAGGTGAATCTGCTCCTGTAGTGAAAGAACGGGGCGGAGATTTTTCGTCAGTTACGGGCGGGACGACGGTGACAAGTGATTGGTTGATAATCGAAATTACTTCCATGCCTGGTGAATCATTTCTAGATAAAATGATAACGCTTATTGAAGGAGCTAGTCGCAAGAAAACACCAAATGAAATAGCACTTAACACACTTCTTGTAAGTTTAACGATTATTTTTCTATTAGTTGTGGTGTCACTCTACCCAATGACAACTTATTTAAATGTGCCGATTTCTATCGCTACATTAATTGCCCTGACAGTTTGTCTAATTCCGACAACAATTGGTGGATTATTGTCGGCGATCGGAATTGCAGGAATGGATAGAGTAACACAATTTAATGTTATTGCGATGTCTGGTAGAGCGGTAGAGGCATGTGGAGATGTAGATACATTAATCCTAGATAAAACAGGAACGATCACGTATGGAAATCGCATGGCAGCTGAGTTTTTACCAGTAAAAGGGGTGGAAACTAAGGATTTAATTCGAGCTGCATGGCTAAGTTCTCTAACAGACGATACACCAGAGGGGAAATCTATTTTATCATTGGCCACCCAATTAGGGGTAAATACGGACAGTGAAGAAAACATGATTAAGTCAAGTGAGCATATTCCATTTACCGCACAGACACGAATGAGTGGTTTAGATACACTAGATGGCACTAAAGTTCGAAAGGGAGCCACTGATACGATAAAAAAAGAATGTATGAAAGCAGGTCATAGCATTCCTAGCAATTTGGATCAATTGGTTCAACAAGTGTCTTCTGTTGGTGGGACACCACTGTTAGTAGCGTTAAACGATAAAATTTTAGGGGTCATTTATTTAAAGGATGTCGTCAAGGCTGGACTGAAGGAACGCTTTGAACAACTTCGTGCAATGGGCATTAAAACGATTATGTGTACGGGTGATAATCCACTTACTGCAGCAGCAATCGCAAAGGAAGCGGGCGTAGATAGCTTTATTGCAGAAAGTAAGCCAGAAGATAAAATCCAAGTGATTAAAGACGAGCAGGCACAAGGTAAAGTTGTAGCGATGACGGGTGATGGTACGAATGATGCGCCAGCACTGGCACAGGCGAATGTAGGGCTTGCCATGAATTCAGGAACCAATGCAGCAAAGGAAGCTGCGAATATGGTTGATTTAGATTCAAATCCAACTAAAATTATTGAAGTTGTCGAAATTGGCAAGCAGTTGCTAATGACTCGCGGTGCTTTAACTACATTTAGTATTGCAAACGATATCGCAAAATATTTTGCTATTATTCCAGCTATGCTAATGGTTGCTGTACCTGAGATGAAAGCATTAAATATTATGAATCTCAATTCACCTACTAGTGCCATTATTTCTGCCTTAATTTTTAATGCGGTCATTATTCCATTGCTTATTCCAATCGCCATGAGAGGCGTTAAGTATAAGCCAATGAGTGCCGCGAAATTATTGAATAAAAATTTGCTTGTGTACGGTGTTGGCGGAATAATAGCACCGTTTATTGGCATTAAAATCATTGATCTACTAGTAGGACCATTATTTCGTATAGTTGGATTATAGGGAGGAAGCTATATGCGAAAAATTTTTGATAGTTCTAAGCAGGCATTACTTATAACAATCGCCATGTTCATTATATGTGGTTTAATATACCCGTTTGCCGTGACAGCTTTAGCCCAAGGGGTGTTTCATCAACAAGCAAATGGCAGTTTAATCGAAATGGACGGTCAAGCGGTTGGTTCTGAATTAATCGGTCAAAATTTTACTGCTCCAGAATATTTCTGGGGGCGTGTTTCATCTGTTAACTATAATATTTATACGAAAGAGGATATGCTACCAGATGACAATGGCGAAGTGAGCTACAGTGGTGTTAGCTCAGGTACATTTAACTATGCATCAACGAATCCAGAATTGAAGAAACGGATAGAGGCAGATATCGAGAAGTTTTTACTTGCAAATCCATCCGTACAACGACAAGATATACCTTCTGATTTAATGACTGCCTCAGGTTCAGGATTAGACCCACATATTAGTGTGAAGGCGGCACAAATACAAGTGGACCGAATTGCCCAAGCAAGTGGGCTTTCAAAGGAAGAAATTAATAAAATTATAGAGGCAAATATACAAAAACGTACATTAGGAGTATTTGGAGAAAATAAGGTGAACTTCCTTATGGCGAATCTGGAAATTAAGGGGAAAATGGATAAAGTTAAAGATTAAAAAACAGGTAGAGGAAGCCTCTCTACCTGTCTCTCTATATTAAGCTTGTGAATTTACAAGGATTTTAATATGATTTCGCTCTTTCATTAATGCCTCGAAACCCTCTGTCACCACTTCATCAAGTGCAATGCGTTTTGTGACAAGCTTGTCCGCAGGGAAGTAACCTTGTGTCATGAGCTCCATTACTGCTGGGAAAATATCACGGTACGCGATAATTCCTTTGACTGAACGCTCTGATAGAACAAGATTGTTTGGTTGAATAGATGCAGTAGACTCCCAAATAGATACGATGATTGTTTCGCCTTCAAAAGTTGTGGAATCAATGGCTTGTTGTAATACCACTGGAACACCTGTTACTTCAAAGGCAACGTCTACGCCGCCGTTTGTTAATTCATGTAGACGAGCTACTGCATCTTCGTCTTTAGGGTTAATTACGGCTGTTGCACCAAGTTCTAAAGCTTTTGCGGCACGCTCTGCTGAAAGCTCTACAGCATATATTTCTGCTGCGCCTGCTGCACGTAATGCTTCGATCACAAGAAGCCCGATTGGACCTGTTCCAAATACAGCCGCTTTGTCGCCAGCTTTCAATTTACTTTGACGTACTGCATGTAAGGCAACTGCTGCTGGCTCTACAAGTGCCCCTTGTTCATAAGAAAGACCTTCTGGCATTTTGTGAACCATTTTTTCATCTACCATTGTATATTCAGAGAATCCTCCGCCACCGCCTGATAAACCGTGGAAACCTAGGTGTTTACAAATATTGTATTTCCCTTTTTTACACGCTGCACATTCACCACATGCAAGGATCGGTTCAACAACGACAGGATCTCCCACTTTAACGGATGTTACACCATCGCCAATTTCTACGACTTCTCCTGAGAATTCATGTCCCATAACAATTGGTGCGATATCTTTACTTACATAGTGAGGTTGCTCCACTGGAATAAAGATTGGCCCAGCTGCGTATTCATGTAAATCACTACCACAAATGCCTGTCCAATGTACTTTAATCTTTACTTTTCCAGGTGTGATGACTGGTTCTTCAATGTTTTCTACACGGATGTCTTTTGCTTTATACCATCTTGCTGCTTTCATAATCTCAACCTCCTATAATATCTTACAGCACCATCATAACATGTGGGAAATATGCTAATCATTAGTTCACTATAAATTGACATAAAAATTACATATTACTAGCGTTTTCGAACATTGTTACAGCGCTTTTTTGATTGCATATTCTGCGTATTTCAAGTACCTTTGATAAGGGCTTTGTTACGGTGATTATAAAACACTAAAATTATGTTTATGCTTGTAAGAAATAGGACGTAAATATACCTTAAAGTTCGAATCATGGTACAATGAGAAAGATGTTAGGAGGAACGAATGATGTCAAAATATACTGATTATAATTTTCAGCCATTTTTGCAGGACGCCATTGCAAAACTTGGCTTTACAGAACCGACACCAATTCAAAAAGAAATTATTCCACTTTTATTAAAAGGGAAGAGTGCCATTGGACAGGCACATACAGGAACAGGGAAAACACATAGTTTTTTAATTCCAATTGTTCAACGTATTGATGCAGAAAAACAGGAAGTACAGGCCGTTATTACTTCCCCTACACGAGAGCTGGCACAGCAAATTTTTGATGCTTTAAATCAATTAATAGAAGGAACTGCTATTCAAGCGAAACTATTTATTGGGGGTACGGACAAACAACGCTCCATTGATAAATTAAAAACACAACCTCAAATTGTTGTTGGAACACCTGGACGTATTCGTGATCTTGTTTCAGCACAAGCGTTATTTGTGCATACGGCACCAATGTTAGTTGTCGATGAAGCAGATTTAGCTTTCGATATGGGCTTCATAGAAGAGATTGATGGATTTGCTTCACAGATGCCAGAAAAGCTTGAAATGTATGTTTTTTCTGCAACGATTCCAGAAAAACTTCAGCCATTTTTAAAGAAATATATGGAAGCTCCAGTGCACATCCATATGAATGATAAACGACCAGTGGCAGAAGGTATCGATTTTGTACTTGTGCCAGTGCGCTCAAAATCTCGTAACAAACGTTTATTAGAAGTCATTGAAGGTATCAATCCGTTTTTAGCCGTTATTTTTACTAACACACGTAAAACGGCAGAGCATGTTGCTGGTTATTTAAATGAGCATGGCATCCGTTGTGGCCAAATTCATGGTGATTTAAGTCCACGTGATCGTAAAAAGATGATGAAGCAAATTCGTGAACTCGACTATCAATACATTGTTGCTACTGATTTAGCGGCACGTGGTATTGATATTCAAGGAATTTCTCATGTTATTAACTATGAAATTCCAGAGGACTTGGAATTCTTCATTCACCGAGTTGGACGTACAGCACGTGCAGGCAATAAAGGAACAGCCATTACTTTATTTGAACCGTCTGATGAGGATGCAGTAGTTCGTGTCGAAAAAATGGGCATTCCATTTGTGCAAAAAGACGTAAAAGATGGCGAATGGTCTGAGTTAAAAGAACGTCACGCACGTAAAAATCGCGTGAAGCAAGAGAATGAAATCGATGTGAAAGCGAAAGCGTTAGTGCGTAAGCCTAAAAAAGTTAAACCTGGCTATAAACGTAATATGAAATGGGAAATGGAAAAAATTAAAAAACGTGAACGTCGCTTAAAAGCACGAGGTAAAAAATAAGGGGGCTTTTACATGTTACTTGGCTCACATGTTTCGATGAGTGGGAAAGAAATGCTGCTTGGCTCTAGTAAAGAGGCACTATCTTACGGTGCTAATACATTTATGATTTATACAGGAGCTCCGCAAAATACGCGTCGTAAAGCCATTGCGGATTTAAACATTATGAATGGTCTCCTGCATATGAAAGAGCACGGCATGACGAATATTGTTGTGCATGCACCTTATATTATTAATATCGGCAACACAGAAAAACCAGAAACATTCCGCCTTGGGGTTGATTTTCTACAATCTGAAATTGAACGTACAGCAGCACTGGAAGCAACGCAAATTGTTTTGCATCCTGGTGCTCACGTCGGTGCTGGTGCTGACGCTGGGATTGCGAAAATTATTGAAGGCTTAAATGAGGTATTAACACAAGACTATCCCGTTCAAATTGCTTTAGAAACAATGGCAGGGAAAGGGACAGAATGTGGACGCTCCTTTGAAGAGCTCGCGAAAATTATAGATGGCGTCACTCATAACGAACGTCTTTCTGTCTGCTTTGATACTTGTCATACACATGATGCTGGCTATAATATTGTGGAAGATTTTGATGGTGTATTAAACGAATTTGATAAAATTATCGGTGTGGATCGCATTAAAGTCTTGCATATTAATGATTCAAAAAATGTGCGAGGTGCTGGTAAAGACCGTCACGAAAATATTGGCTTTGGTCATATTGGCTTTGATGCCCTAAACTATGTGGTGCACCATCCGCAATTGATGAATGTTCCTAAAATTTTAGAAACACCATTTGTGCCGCTAAATAGTGATGGAAAATCTAAGGTAGCTCCGTATAAAGTTGAAATTGAAATGTTACGAAGTGGTACATTTAAGCCTGAGCATATTGAAGCGTTAAAAGGCTAATACCCGATATGGAGCAAGATAAAGAAGCCCGAAATCAGTATAGTACACTGATTTCGGGCTTCTTTTTACTTTGTAAACAATGCGATGAGTTGACGAGAGCGCTTTCTTCCTAAAACCGCCTCAACTTCTACTAGAATGTCCTTTGGAATGCCTAAAAAAAGCCAAGAAAATGAGAATTGCTCCAAATAAGGTCGAAGTTTTTTGACTTCCGAAGTCGTAATGTTAAAGCCTTCTTCACGAGCAATCGCGACAATTTCCTTATCTGTGCTTTGTGACAATTGCTGTAAAAATTGAATACTCAAAGTCAATCCTCCTTTATCGCGTTTTATTTTCATGACATCATGTACACACGCGCAATCAGCCCATTCGAAAAAGCATCTGTCTTCTTTTCTTTACAAAAACTGCACTTTCCTTTATACTTACAATTTGTAAATCGTAATGATTTTGAATTAGAAAGAAGCGATCATGCATGAAAACAACACTTATTGATATTGAAAATGTGTCATTTCAATATGACTATACACACGTTTTAAAAAACATCTCTTTTCGTGTAGAAGAGGGTGATTTTTTAGCACTTCTCGGTCCGAATGGTTCTGGGAAATCAACGCTATTAAAAATCATTTTAGGTTTATTAAAGCCTTTGTCTGGAGAAATAAAATTATTTGGTGAACCAAGTGCAACCTTCAAGCATCGTGAATGGATTGGCTATGTTTCTCAAAAATCTAATGCCTTTAATTCCGGATTCCCAGCAACTGTGCAAGAGGTCGTGAAAAGTGGATTAACGAAAAAAATAGGGCTCTTTAAAAGACCAGGGCGAGATGCTAAAGGGAAAGTTCAAGCAGCTTTAAAAGCAGTTGGCATGGATGCTTTTATGCATCGTAACATTGGCGAGCTATCTGGTGGACAACAACAACGCGTCTTTATTGCAAGAGCTTTAGTTAGTGATCCAAAACTACTCATTTTAGATGAGCCAACTGTCGGCATTGATCATGAGAATGTGCAGTCATTTTATGATATGCTGGCGAAATTGAATCGGGAACAAGGAATTACCATGATTCTTGTCACACACGATGTCGATACGGTATCGAATCGCATTAGCCATGTGGCATGTTTAAATCAAACCATTCACTTCCACGGCTATAAAAATGACTTTGATAATATCTCCCAGGATGCGCTAGACGCTTGGTATGGTCATTCCGTGAGAAAGATTCATTAGAAGGAGTAGGCACCATGATTGAAGCAATTTTAAACTATGAATTTTTACAAAATGCCTTTTTCTCTGGATTATTAATTGGCATTCTTGCTCCATTATTAGGTGTGTTTATTGTTGTACGAAGGTTATCCTTAATTGCGGACGCTTTGTCACATGTAACACTTGCAGGAATTGCGGGGAGCTTATATATCAGCCAGTCTGTAACAGCCTTAGCCATGCTCAATCCTATTTATCTAGGAATACTAGCCTCTGTTAGTGGCTCTATTTTAATTGAGCGTCTAAGACGTTTGTATAAACACTATGAGGAGTTGGCCATTCCCATCATTATGTCAGGTGGTATCGGCATAAGTGCCATCTTCATCTCGCTGGCTAGTGGCTTTAGCACAGATTTAATGAGCTATTTATTTGGCTCGGTATCTGCAGTGTCACGCCAAGACTTATGGGTTGTAATCGGAATTGCAGCTGTTGTCATTGTCTTTTTGTTTTTATTTTTTAAAGAATTATTTGTTTTATCTTTCGATGAGGAATATGCAAAAGCTAGTGGACTGCCGGCACGTTGGGTTCATCTTTTATTTATGATTGTGACAGCACTTGTCATTGCAGCAAGTATGCGCATAGTAGGGATTTTACTTGTGTCATCATTAATGACGTTACCTGTTGCAGCTGCAATGCGCTTGGCAAAAGGCTTTAAGCAAACGATCATCTATGCTATCCTCTTTGGAGAAACGGCTGTCTTAATTGGTCTAATTAGTGCCTTTTATATGGATTTAGCGCCGGGTGGTACGATTGTTGTCACTTCGATTTTGATTTTGTTACTGGTAATCCTAGGAAAGAAAGTAGCGTTTAAAATGGCTGCAAAGCAGGGGGAGGTAGCGCAATGAATGTTTCAAGAGCGTGGGAAATATTAAAAGAAAATGGCTATAAAAAAACAGATAAACGGGAGTTACTATTAGATATGTTTGCTGCAACAGATAAATATCTGACGGCCCGCGATTTATTGGACGTTTTAAAAAAAGATTTTCCAGGAATGAGTTTTGATACTATTTATCGCAACCTTGCTACTTTTGTGAAGCTGGGGATTTTAGAAGAAACGGAGCTATCAGGAGAACGTAACTTCCGTATGCACTGTGAATCTGCCCATCATCACCATCATTTCATCTGTATGGACTGTGGCAACGTCAAAGAGCTGAATCTTTGCCCAATGGAAATGCTAGGAGAAAAATTGCCTGACTATGAAATTGAAAATCATAAGTTCGAAATATATGGCAAATGTCCAGATTGTAAGCATGAAACGCTGTCAAATTAAAAGACGACAGCGTTTTTTCTATGTAGAAAGAGGGTAGTACCTATATAGGGCTACCCTCTTAACTTATTAAGCTACTGCTACTCTACGGATCGCAACAATTTTATTACAATCTACAATTAAAGGAGAAGCAGGTGCTGCACCTGGCTCAAGGAAGTATGCACAGCAAGTTCGTGGATCGAAAGAAATGAAAGTCACACCTAAGAAGCTAATACCTCCAGATAAGAAGATATCTAGTGTAGTAGCAAGCTCTAATTTTCTTAATTGTTGACAAATACAACTTCTACAGTTGCTGCTCATTCTTGGTGTACATTTTTCCTCTTTTTGACAAGGACATTTCTCAACTTTACGTTGACAGCATTTTTCAACCTTTTTAGGACATTTACAGCCTTGCCAGTTCATCTGTGTCGTATATCGTTTATCTTCCATCGTCTAGACCTCCCTTCCTCTAGTTTCGTAAGGGTAACCCTTACACTAATAATCTATGTTTGGTGCATAACTAGAGGCTGGCGATATGTCCGATAGGCAGCTTAAAAATCTATATTTTTCTCAAAATCTTTTGCATTGTGTAAAGCCCTAAGCTGAAAAATTGCTATAAATATCTAATTCAAATGATTTGTAGGGGGATAGATTTGCATGATTTTTTTAAACAAAAAACGACGAGTCATTACAGAAACGTAATTCGTCGTCGTTTAGTATAAGTCTATTGATGTTTTTGTTGGAACGCTACCATGAAATCTCGTAAAGCCTCACAAGCCTCAAGAGGCACTGCATTGTAAGTGGAAGCACGACAGCCACCTACAGATCGATGCCCGTTTAGCCCTACAAAGCCTGCTGCCTTCGCCTCTGCAAGGAATTGCTTTTCAAGCTCCTCATCTGCAACACGGAATGTAATGTTCATTAAAGAACGGCTATCTGAAGCCGCATGACCTTTGTAGAAGCCATTACTATTGTCAATGGCATCATAAATCACTTTGGCCTTTAATTCATTGTGTTTTTCAATTGCAGCTACGCCACCTTTAGCTTCTACCCACTTTAACACCTCTCCTAGCATATAGATACCAAATGTCGGTGGCGTATTATATAGTGAATTACTATCAGCGTGTGTAGTGTATTTCAGCATTGTTGGGATATTTTTATTGGCTTTCTCAAGCAGATCTTTGCGAATAATGACGACCGTTACCCCTGATGGACCAAGGTTTTTTTGAGCGCCTGCATAGATGATTCCGAATTTTTCAATATCCACTGGTTTTGACAGAATATCACTAGACATATCGGCAATTAATGGAACATTTCCTGTGTCAGGGTAATTACTCCATTGTGTACCGTAGATCGTATTATTCGATGTGATGTGTACATAGGCATCATCTTCATTGAATTGAATGTCTGCTAAAGCAGGAATATTGCGGTATTGGTTTTCTTTTGTGCTTGCAGCTTCAACAGGTGTACCAAACAATTTCGCTTCCTTAAAAGCTTTTTCAGACCATGAGCCTGATAATACATAGCTAGCTTTTTGCTCAGTTGTTAAGAAGTTCATAGGGATCATAGTAAATTGAAGACTTGCGCCACCTTGTAAAAATAGCACCTCATAGTTTTCTGGAATGGCATAAAGTTTTTTTAATAAAGCAATGGCTTCGTTATGTACTTCGTCGAAAATAGCACTACGGTGACTCATTTCCATAATGGACATACCTGAATCACGGAAGTTTACTAATTGCTCTTGAGCTTTTTCTAATACTTCTTGTGGTAGTGCAGATGGACCTGCGTTGAAATTGTATGCACGTTGTGTCAAAGTGGTACACTCCTTGTTTGGTTAATAACAGAACTTTACTGGATTATACCCCAATTTTCAAGAGAAAAAATAAAATTCTTAATATTTGAGCAGAATAGCGACAGACTCGCAACAAAATGGTCACATTTAAGTCTGTTTTGAAGGTTAAATACGAATGAAAAGAAGTTTTGGTCAAATAAATAAGTTATATATTTCGTGATTTATACATATTGTTGTGATTTAATTCATTCAATGTTCGTGTTTAAAGTTATGTGAATTATTCTACTATTATAGATAAAATGTATAAAAAGCACCAAAACAAGCAAAATCGATTGCAGTACTCTCTATTTTTGAAGAAAGGGACTTCTTACTTTACGACAGGTAAAGCAAGATTTTGTATAATCATAAGAGAGAATAGGAAAAAGAGGTGTTCAAAATGTTTACAGTAGAGAAAGCTTGTTTAGTGGTTGTGGACGTACAAGGAAAGTTAGCGACAATTGTGGATGACAGTGAAGCGATGATTGACAATGTAGCAAAGTTGGTACAAGCCATGCAAGCACTTGAAGTACCTATTTTATGGCTCGAACAAAATCCAAGTCGCTTAGGTGGAACAGCACTGGATATAGCCCAGCATTTACAAGGGCAACCCATTGCTAAAATGGCTTTTAGTGCTTGCCAGGAAGAGGCATTTGTGGAGGCGATGAAGGAAAGCGGACGTTCACAATTTATTGTCACGGGTATCGAAACACATATATGTGTGTACCAAACGGCGAGACAATTGAAGGAACAAGGATTTGAAGTGGAAGTCGTGGTAGATGCTGTGTCTTCTCGAACAAAGGCAAATAAAGAAATCGGGCTAACTAAGATGAATGCACTTGGTATTTATCCAACGAGCACAGAGATGATTTTATACGAGCTGTTACAACGTGCAGACCATGAACATTTTAAAACAATTTTACAGTTAGTGAAGTAAAAGGAAACTAAAATTGAAACAATTGGTCTGGAACATGCAATCTTTGTAATAATAATTTTTGCTTTTAATAATAATGTACAAAAATATAATGATTTTATATAAATATGGTAGGTGTTCGATGGGTCTATAGACCTTTTTCGGACATCTTTTTTTTATGGAAACAGATACGCGTAGGACACTACTCTTATAAAAGCTTCGCCATTCTAATTATTGTATACTATAATAAAAAGGCGGGATTTCATTATAGGGAAATAACGATTAATGAGGATGATGACAATGCGTAAAAATAATAAATGGTTGCTGTTTATAGGTAGTGTTGTTCTTTTTTTGATTAGTTGTACGGCCAAAGAAATGACTGTTCAAAAAGAACCTCTTTCACCAACGGAACAGTTTGTTATTCAAGATTTACTAAATGATAAAGGGTTGTTAAGCACAGATTTAACAAACCAAAAGGATTTATTTTTATCAGAATCAGTAGGGTTATGGCTTGCGTACCTATTAGAAAAAGACGATCAAGCTCGTTTCAATGACCAGGTGAATGTCATGAAATCCTATTTTTTAACAAATGATATGATTGTCTGGAGAATAGAGGGCTCAAAAAAAGCTACGGTAAACGCCCTGATTGATGATTTACGAATCATTCGTGTTTTACTGGAAGCAGGTGAAAAATGGCATGATTCGTCTTACATACAATTGGGTAAAAACATGGGAGATCAGTTAGTTCAATATGGGATGAATCAAAATCTATTTGTCGATTATGTGGATGTTTATACTCATGATAAAGCCCAGACACTAACAATTAGCTATATTATGCCTTCTGCTTTCAAAGAAATGGAAAAATATGATGTGTTATCACAACAACAAGTTCAGCATCAGTTAGCAATTTTGCAAAATGCGCCACTTACTGAGGCAGGGTTCTTTCCAAAATATTATGATATTCCTTCTAAAAGCTATGTGTTTGACGAGGAACTACACATGATTGATCAGTTGTATACGGCTTATCATCTGGCTTCAATGAATGGAGATACAGCCGCATTTAAAAACTGGCTGTTAAACCTTCTAAAAAGAGACGATAAATTGTATGGTCGATACAATGCACAAACAAACGAATCAACAGTTAGCTATGAATCACCAGCCGTTTATGCAATGGCAGCTCGTTATATGATTGCCTTAAACGAGAAGCAATTAGCACAACAGTTCATCGAAAAAATGTCAGCTTTGAAAGACCCTACAACAGGCTATGTTGATAAAAAAACGCAGTCAACGCATAGTTTTGATAATTTACTACCACTATTAGCAGAAAGGGAGGTAGAAAATGCGTACAACAATGACTAAAAATAGAGCAATTTTGGTATATGGGACCATTCTTATTTTACTCTTGCAAATACCTGCTTATTTTTTATTGCGACAGGATGTTGAAGGCTTATTACTATACATGTTTTTAATGCTCTTACTTGTTCTCACCCTTTGGAGAGGGACGGTATTTGGGTTTATCAGTAGCCTTGTCTTTATTTTTATTACAGGATCAACACTTCTCTATACAGGAATATCTGGATCCATGACATTTTTAAATTCTACCTTCTCTATGCAGATATTTTTCATATATGGCATCATATTGCTGCTGCTCATTCTTTGTGCTGGTAAGATGCATGAATTAATGAAAGAACAGGAAAACTATTTAAAAAAGTTGCAAGAAGATGTTAGAAAATATGTAGCGATTGATGTTGAAACTGGATTTGATAATGAGACACGTATGTATATTAGTGTCAATGAGGAAATGCGACGAGCGGATCGACATAAGCATACCTTTGTTTTTATGGTGTTGAAGATTGAAAATTATCGCAAGTTCCAACAACTTTATGGAGCGAAAGAAGTCCAACATTTATGGCAACAGCTCTCTCAAAGGATTCAACAAACTGTTAGGCAGACAGATAAAAAATTTCGATTTCGTGAAGACCATATCGGCTTACTGCTAATTGATACGACGGATGAGCATATGGAAGTTATTTATGACAAATTGGACCAGGCTTTAAAAAATCACCAATTGTTAAATGAAAAATGGGTGACGCTCCGTTATAAAACAAGCTTTTTTACCTATCATCCACTGAAGGAATCAACATTTGATGAATTACTAGAAGAACTGGAAAGAGAGATGAAAACAAGTGCGCTCTAACTATCGTTTATGGTTCGCCATTGGCATGCTTTGTTTTTATACTTTCATCAACCAAGAGTTGGTCTTTGCAGCCGATTCTGATAAGGACGTAGCTTTGATCTATGTCACAAGTAACCAACAGCCAAATGAGGATGTAATCGCATTGCAAGCCATATTGCAGAGTTACACATCAGTAGATGTTGTTTCGATAGAAGATATCAACAAACAAAAGCTGCAACCATACAAACGCGTCGTTGTAATGAACGCCTACCCAACAAAACTTCCTCCACAAGCACTGTCTGCACTGAATCAATTCAAAGGGTTCGTACTGTTGATAGGTGACAATGCGCTTCAATTTGCACCCTTTTCCAAATGGCAGGAAGGTCCAGTAGTGGAACTTAGAGCGATAGGAGAAGAAAGTTTACACAGCCCTGTGCGGTGGAACAGTTTACTACCAACCGATGATTCAAAAATAATCCAGAGGGCTTTATCAGTAAACCAATCCTATCCTTTTATCATCAGCAAGGACAAATGGTCATTTATTGGAGAATTCATCAATAAAGATACATGGTCCTATCAATGGCCTGCTATTATAGGCGAGCTTTTACAATTACCCAAGCCACAGATACATCCTGGCTATATTGTGTTAACAGATATTAATATGAAAACAGATGTGCAAAAGTTAAAAGAGGTAGTGATGGGATTTTCTGAAAAAAAAATACCCATTGCTCTTGAAGTCACACCCATTTTCATGGATGAGCATGAAAAAAAATCCTATCACTTGCACGACAATAAAAAATTATTAAGTTATTTGCAACAATTGCAAAAGGAAAATTATCCATTTATTCTTTCATCATCCACTACTATTCCAACTGAAAGAAGTCTTGATTATTTAGTACTTCGTAAAATTTATCCTACAGTCATCAATGGTGATAGCCCCTTATTTAAAGGGAGTATACAACAAGGAAATCAACAATTATATCTATCGAAAATTGACAATCGCATCATTTACCCGATGACGGTTGGGTCTATTGACAGTACGGACAATCTTCCTCTATATCCTGTCCAACAGGAAATAGATCGATTATTAAAAGTGCCTAGCTCCATCATTGGTATTCAATATCCAGCCTATTTAAATGCTTCCTATGTAGAGGATCTTGTAGCTTATTTAAGGGAACATCCACAAATCGAATTTTTCGATTTCCGTCATACGAAACAGCAAGTAACATCAGAGAACGTTTCGATTGTGCAGGATGAAAAGGGTAAACAAACTATTCACTTATCGTTTTCGAACTTAGAACGATTAAAAATTTCATTTGATGAACGACCATTTGAGTTAATATTATGGGCGCTCGTTTTCATTGTTTCCCTATTTGTTACATTATTTTTTATAAGTACCTTACGTTTACGTATCACATTACGTAAGAGATTATTTGAGGAGAGGAAAACAAATGGCTAATACATTATTTTTTATTTCACTTTTCCTCATTTGGATCATGTTACTTTATCATATGTTTTTAATGGAGGGTGGTTATTTACACTTTCGTACATTTGAAAAACCGATTGATGAATGGGCTAAAAAAATGGACAAAGTTCCTTCTGTTAGTATCTTTATCCCTGCTCACAATGAAGCGCTCGTGATCGACCAGACACTAAGGGCCATGTCTCGTTTATATTATCCTAAAGATCAACTAGAGGTGATTGTCATTAATGATAATTCCTCTGATGAAACAGGTGCGATTGCAGAGCAATACGCTAAGAAATTTCCATTTATTCGTGTGATTGAAACAGTAGAGCCGAACAAGGGGAAAGGGAAATCCTCTGCGTTAAATTCGGCACTTGCTGATTCAACAGGCGATATCGTAGTGGTCTATGATGCTGATAATACTCCTGAACGGATGGCAGTTTGGTATTTAGTGATGGGATTAATAAATGATCCGAAAGCAGCTGCTACGGTAGGGAAGTTTCGTGTTATCAACGCAGCGGAAACGTGGTTGACACGCTTTATTAATATTGAAACGATATGTTTCCAATGGATGGCTCAGGGAGGGCGTTGGAAATGGTTTAAGGTGGCTACCATACCTGGCACTAATTTTGCTATCCGGCGCACTGTTTTAGAGCAATTAGGTGGTTGGGATGTAAAAGCATTAGCAGAAGATACAGAGCTGACCATTCGTGTTTATAATTTAGGCTACCACATCCGCTTTTTCCCAAAGGCAATTACATGGGAGCAAGAGCCAGAAACATTAAAAGTATGGTGGAAGCAACGCACAAGGTGGGCAAGGGGCAATCAATATGTAGTGCTAAAGTTCTTGAGTCAATTTTTTACCTTAAAAAGAAAAAGTATTATGTTTGATTTATTTTACTTCTTCTTTACGTATTTCTTATTTTTCTTTGGCGTTATACTATCCAATACTTTGTTTATCATTAATTTATTTTATGATATTGGTTTGACCGTTGGCGATATTGCCCTTGTTTTATGGGTATTAGCCTTTTTACTTTTCCTAGGCGAAGTTATGATTACTTTAAGTATTGAAAAAACAGAAATGAATCGAAAAAATTTCTTCTATGTCATACTTATGTATTTTACCTATTCGCAAATGTGGATCGTGCTAGTCGTTTGGTCATTACTATTAGAAATAAAACGCATGTTTACAGGGCAGGAAGTTCAATGGTATAAAACAGAGCGTTTTTCCAAGCAATCAGATAAAGGAGCAGAATAATGAGAACCAAATTCTTCTATTCATTGTTATTTTGTATTGGTTTTTTATGTTTTGCTAACGATGCAGTTGCGGCAACCATTACCGTGGATGACAACATAATTGCAATAGAGGGCAATCAACAGCAGAAAAAGCCGTTATTAGCACAGCCAATCGAATTACAGGGGCCTTCTTCGTCCAGAGATTTTTACTACAATTTAACTGAGGATGTTCCCTCAAATAATCAACAAGTGACATTTCAAATTCAGCATTCAGAACTACTGATAGCACCGTCCTCCTTCACGGTGAAAGTGGATGATGTAGCACTTAAAACAGTGCCATTGAGAGCCGATTTATTAAAACAAACTGTTACGGTCAATCTTCCAAAAGAAGCACTGTTACAAGGCTCACATAAAATAACAGCTAGTTTTTATGGCATTCTGAAAGAAGGAATTTGCGTCGCTCCAGGCAATGCAGGGAATTGGTTACGCATCGAAATATTATCATCTATTTCAGCATTCAGCGAGGAAAGTCAGGCAGGGTCCTTAACAAGTTATCCTGCTGCATTTTTAGGTTATGAGGGCTATGTCACGACGGTTGTTTTACCGAAGCAGGCCTCTGAAGCCACATTAAACAGTGGCTATCAGCTTGCTGCTTTTTTATCCGAACATGGTGATATAGATGTACAGATTAAACGAGAAGATGCTGTTAGTAAAGCGTCAGGTCCAATCATTATCGTCGGGGCGAAAACCGAATTTAGTACAAGCCTATTGAAAAAAATAGTAAACAACATAAGTGTTACGGATGATGCAATGACACTGACAATGCAGGAACTTTTGAATACAGACTCTAATCGAAAAGTTCAACTTTTAGTGGTAACCTCTTCGAATGCTCAAGCGATACAGGATCGACTATCATTTTTAACCGAAGCAAGACTATTCGAGCAATTAATCGGTAATACAGTAGCGATTAAAGATGTACCGACAGTGGAACAGACATCCGACACAACGATTCCATTCCAGCAATTTGGCTTTGAGGACCGACTTTTATCTAGTCAAGTCACAATGACACCTCATTATTATGTTTCCTTGCCGCAACTAGAGGCAAATAAAGAAGCGACGATGCGATTGATCTTAAAAAAATCTGCTACTATACCGAGCAGTAAAGAGGACGAGGATCGAAAATTAGAATTGATTGCTTATATTAATAATGTGCCACATGCTGTAGATTTACGAAAATTAGAACAAACAACATCAGATATGTACGAGGCGATCATACCGATCCAAACCAACGTGCTTAACAAGCAATCAATGACAGATCTTCAATTTGAGGTAACGGGCTTCCAACTTGAAGATCCGTGTGAAACAACTAATGAGCGATACTGGCTGTATATTGATAGTGACAGCACATTGTCCATTGTAAAAGATACAGCAGAGCCAACCTTTACATTACGTGATTTCCCCAATGCCTTTCATGAAAATACGTTAATGGTCATCCCTAGTAACGAAAATATGGATGATACAAAAATGGTGTCGCTTTATAAAGCATTAATGATGAATGGAAAAATGGCGCAAATCACACTGATGAAGGACAAAAATGTCACAAAGGAAAAGTTACAAAAGCATGCAGTTATTTTTACGGGAGATATGGAGCATCTGACATGGCTGTCACAACATGCTACCACG
The DNA here is from genome assembly GCF_038593415.1 of Lysinibacillus sp. FSL W7-1291. Lineage (NCBI taxonomy): Bacteria > Bacillati > Bacillota > Bacilli > Caryophanales > Bacillaceae > Lysinibacillus > Lysinibacillus sp. FSL W7-1291. The sequence continues at coordinate 2,944,015 of NZ_CP151994.1, read as the reverse complement.
ATTCCGCATACAACTGAGCAGTTCATCAAACAAGGATTTTTACCTGAGGCTATTGGTCAATATGCATTTATAACAAAAAATTTCTGGCAGGTTAATGAGCCTTTACTATGGATTCATTCATTTGGAGATACTCCCATAACGGGAGACTTTTATAGCCATTTAAAAGAGACGGATTCACAGATAGCTGCTGCGATTGAAACAAAAGAAGGACAATTTGTAGTGGCAGTGAATCAGCATGCTAATAACGGCGTTATAAACGTAGATAAAAAAGGTGAGATCTCCTATGTCTTAATTGCGGAATTTGTGGGGCTGATTATTGTCATCGCAGTAATTCTATATATCATTCTTCGCAAAAGGAAGAAAAATCAATTGAAAAAATAAAAGCAAAGTCGCACGCGACTTTGCTTTTTTATGCAGGCATATCAGTTGGTGTTGGCTTTGCATAGCCTTCTTTATAAGTATCATCAATGACCTGACGAATTTCTTTTAGGCTTTTTCCTTCTTTATGCATTTGTGCGGACTGTACAGCAATCTCCAAGCATACTAAACAACGTGTTCCATGATCATCCCAGACGATGGATCCGTCTTCTCGTTTGTCCTGAATAAAGCAGTTTAAATTACTTTTATGGCCTACTGATTCGCCACAACCGCAATAGCATGGCATCCATTCTAGAACCTCTGTCGATTGTCCTGCAAGCTGATAGACTAAACGAATATTTTCCTGTTTATCGTCTAAAAAGGATGGAAGGACATCAGCCGAAGCGGTTTCTTCCTGTATATCACCTGAAGCTTGTGTATGTCCTTCATGTGAAGCGTCATTAGCTTCATGGTTCGATTCAACACTGTTTTTATCTTTACCACATGCACTTAATAATAATAACGCCAATACAACAAAAATAGAAATCGTTTTCTTCAAAAATAGCGCCTCCTACATGTTTACAATACTTCCATTATAACATCGTTTCCGTAAACATTTACAGGCAGTCTATTTGAAAATCAATGAAATATATCTAATCCACGTGTTTTGTTCATGAAATGTTCCATTTTCTCGCTCAATAATTTCTTTAAGAAAAAGCCGAACAGGATAAAAATGAACCAGAAACCTGCTAAGAAGAGGAGATCCACCCAAACTGTGGACCAAATTATCCCTCCTACAGCTTCACGCATCAATTCTATAGCATACGTAAAAGGTAAAAATGGATTGATTATTTGGAAAAACCTTGGTAATAATTCGACAGGATATGTCCCACCAGACCCTGCAATTTGTAGCACAAGCATCACGATAGCTAATGCTTTCCCTACATTTCCAAAGACGGATACGAGTGTATACACAACGGTTATAAATACGAGACTAATGAAAAGACCAAATAAGATAAAGTAAACGGGTGCTTGAATAGAGCCGTCTACTAAAAATGTATCGCCGATGGTAATAATCAATGTTTGGATAAAAGAAAAAGTTCCAAATGTTAAAAGTCGACCAAAGTATATATCACGAATACTGTAAGATGAATTGCCATGAAGATTCACAGATAATAATGAAATTAACAGTAAACAACCTACCCAAATAGATAGCACAGTGTAAAACGGTGTCATAGCTGTTCCATAATTTGCAATAGGGAATAAGCGATGCTCCTGCAGTTTAATAGGTTCCTCAAAGAAATCGCGTTCAGCATTGACGTCATTTTTCAGTAATTGCACAATCTCTGCAATATCGGCTTCCTCTTCTAGTGTCCGCAGTTTAGTCGCTAATTCCTTAATTTTTGAGCTTAAAGTCGGAAATTCTGTTTGTATTTTTTGAATAGCATTATTAGCCGTTCCTAGTGTATTTTTAGCCTGTGACAATTTAGCTGTTGCTTGTGGAATGAATTGCTTTACATCCGTCAGCATAGCCGAAGCATTTGTTAATGTTTGTTTAGCACTAGCTAAGGTGGATCGAATTTGTGGCTCTAGACTATCATTATAATAGGATAAAAATTTCTGCAAATTAGTCGTTGCGTTTTGTGCCATGTTTTGAATAGCGACAATATCCTGCTTGATGACTTCCTTATCAATTGGCTTTACTTGTGCCAGTTTATTTAGTACATCGTCATGTAAAGCATGTAACTGTTGTAATGCGCTAAGAGCGTTTGTCGTGGAATCAATGAAGCTTGGTTGATGCTGTAAGGCTTCACGGATCGTTGTAAGCTGTTCAATGAGTGACTGATTCTCTTCGGCATTATTTTCCTGTAAAGAATTGATAATAGTTGTCAAAGACTTCTCTAATTGCTGTCGTGTTAAGGCATCAGCTTGAATTAATTTTTGCAAAGCTTCAAGCGTTTGAATACTATTAGTGATGTTATCTTTGGCGGTTGTCAATTGCTGTTGCAATGCTTCCTTCGTTTGAGCAAAGGAGGATGGATCTAAGTCGATATTATTGAGCTTATTTATGATATCTGAAAAGTGTTGTGCGATAGTTTGGACAGTGGCTACATCTTGTTTGATAACAGGTGACAGCTCATTAAACAGAACATCCGCTTCATTCACTAAATGTAAACCCTTCTGAATGGTCGTTAAACCATCTGTTGTAAGTTGTTCTACTTGAGGTATTTGTGTAAGTGCTTGATTCAGTAATTGATTTGCATCCTGCCCTTGCGTAGAGGCTTGAGTCAAAAATGAATTGATATCAGGTAAATGCTGTTCGATTGTAAAGACATAGTTTTCAAATTTGCGAAAATCAGGAATGTCACGCTCCATTTCAACGCCAATTGTATTAAAAATGGAAAAAAGAGTGCCATTGACAGTCGACACAAATTCATTCGAAACTTGCTGTGTAAGGACACTTGCACCTTTACTTGTAATTTTAGGGGCAATAGGATTCTTTTTTTCATTTACATAATAATCGATATGAGCTTTCGTTGGTTGATCGGTTAGAATGGAAGTTAGCTTTTCGGAAAAATCATGGGGGATGACAATGGCAGCAAAGTATTCGCCATTTTTTAATTGTGCCAGCGCTTGTTTCTCCGTCTCTAGCTCCCATGTAAAGCTATTATTAGTACGTAAATTCTCTATGACCTCTTTTCCAACATTGATGGCATCATCTCTAACAGTAGTTCCCTTATCTTCATTGACTATTGCGATCTTCATATTAGCTGTGTGGGCGTACGGGTCCATGGAAGCATAAATATTCAACCATGCGTAAAGAGAAGGCAGGAAAATAAGTCCACCTATAATGACAGCTACGACCCAATTGGTAACAATATTTCGGATATCCTTTGTATAAATTTGAAAAACATGCTGGAACGAGTTTTTCATCTAAATCACCCCACATTTCAAAATTTGCATGATCTCTCATTATGTATGTTCCCAAATATACTTAAAATTATGTTATAAATGTGAAATATCTTCATTTAAAGGCAAATTAGTTTACTAGGTTTTCAAAACACTTTATAATCAAACGCGAATACACTAAAATTAGGCTTTTAGTGTAAAAAAGGAGGTCACTATTTTAGTGAAAAAATTATTAATTATTGGCTCAGTGATTGTTGTATTATTTGCAGCAATTATTGTGCTTACCAATGTCTCAAACAAGAGTAAATTAGAAAGCGCAAACAACCCTTACAGCGATAAAAAGCTAAAACAAGAAACAATCGATCAATTAGACGATAAAAACTATCAAAACATTATGTTACCAGATGAACTAGAAGCTAAAATTGAAGCTGGTGAAGCGGTTAATGCTTACTTCTTCAGTCCAATTTGTGTTCACTGCCAAGCATTTACACCAGTATTAATGCCAGTTGCCGATGAGCTAGGTGTTGATGTTGCACAATTGAATGTCTATGAATATGAAGATTTATGGAATAAGTATAATATTGAAGCAACACCGACATTTATTCATTTCGAAGGTGGTAAAGAAGTAAATCGCTTTGTAGGAGCTCTTAAAGAAGAGGATTTACGTACTTTTTTAAATACCGTCGTGTTAAAGAAATAGAGAAGTAGAGACTGTATCAAAATAACTTTTGATACAGTCTCATGTTGTTGAAAAAGATGATGTTAATAGCAGAACAAGACTTTTTAACAAGGTAAGAGGTTGATTTCCGTTCCGCCAGCGTCCTTTCCAGGGGGGCCGTCCGATGAGCCGCTTCACTCACTGCGTTCGCTCCAGGGTCTCCTCTATGACGCTATGAGCTGCACCCAAAATATTGGACTTAAAAATCTACTATAGGGGGTGCAGGTAGTGATTTCTGATGAACAAAAATTAGCCGCAGTTCTAGCTTACTTTGAAGAAAAAGAAAGTACGTATCAGATTGCCAATCGATTACAGAGGGATCGACAGTACATTCGATTATGGATTGAATTATATCGCTATCATGGCATCGAAGGAATTATTCGTCCTCAAGGGTTCACGAATTACGAAGATTCTTTTAAAATAAAAGTAATTCAACACCTGATAGAGACGGGCGATTCGCTCCTTCAGACCGCTGCGAAGTTTAATATTCCTTCCCGTGAAACCATTCGGAGATGGAAAAAACAATGGATGTCAACGGCTGGTGAGGTGCTCTATCAAGTAGAAAAGGAGCGCCAATCAATGCCAAAAAAACAACCACCTTCGTCCGATTTAAATGGAAAAACAACGGATGAGTTAAAAGCGGAAATTGAGTATTTACGGATGGAAAATGCCTATTTAAAAAAGTTGAAAGCCTTAGTTCAAGAAAAGGATGCCTTCAAATCCAAGAAAAAGTAAGAGCTGTCTATGAGCTAAGGTTGGATTTTCCTCTTCAAGCTCTATTAAAAGTCGCGAAACTTAAGAAAAGTACGTATTATTATCATCTCCAAAAATGGGTAAAACCAGATAAATATCAGGCGATCAAAGAACGAATTCAGACGCTTTTTCATTACCATAAGGGGCGTTATGGCTATCGTCGTATTTGTTTAGCCCTCCGAAATGAAGGGTTTTTCATCAACCATAAAACAGTCCAACGATTGATGCAAGAATTGGGCTTAAAAGGGACGGTACGCCCTAAAAAATACCGTTCGTATAAAGGGACAGTCGGCTATGTCGCAGAGAATGTCATCCAACGTGATTTTGAAGCCACTGCACCCAATCAGAAATGGGTAACCGATGTAACGGAGTTTAAAATAAACGGTCAAAAAATCTATATATCCGCTGTATTAGATTTATTCAATCGAGAAATCGTTGGGTATGAGGTATCAAAATCACCTAATTTTGAGTTAGTTCAACAGTCTTTTAAGAAGGCGTTTACGTATACAAAGTTATCGAAAAAGAATGGCTTAATCGTCCATTCTGATCAAGGATGGTTATATCAAATACCACGTTTTAAAGCGTTATTGGCAACACATGAAATCAAGCAAAGTATGTCACGGAAAGGAAATTGTTTAGATAATGCCGTGATAGAAAGCTTTTTTGGCATTATGAAATCAGAATTTCTATACGCAACAACGTTTAAGAACTACGAAGCATTCAAAAAAGCGTTAGTAGACTATATCCACTACTACAATCATGAACGGATAAAAATAAAACTCAACGGAAAAAGTCCAGTTGAGTTTCGAAGAGTTTCTTAAAAGTTCAAATTTTTGGGGTCAGTTCACTAAATTCCCTAGGAGTGACGCTGGCTCCACTCCAATCAACCTTTCTGCAAAAGTGTCTTTTCCTGAACAAAATAGACCATTATTTATATTATAAGAGAGGATAGCCTCTTATTTTCAATGTGGAGAAGTGATGTGTGACAACACCCCTCCATAAAAGAGTAGTGAATGCCTTCACTTGAACCTTTGCTAAAAAGTTAACATTTTTATTTTATGGGGTGGAAGGCTACTTGAGTCCCGTGGGATAGCGAGACAGGCGAGCCTCTAAACGGAGCGGTAGCAGAGGAAGCGGCTCGGCGCTCGCCCACAGGAAAGCAAGTAGCCTACAACAGAAATCCTTTTTTACCTTTCACAAAAATGCTATTATGGATGGTTTTCTTTTCCACATTAAGAGACTGTATCAAAATAACTTTTGATACAGTCTCTTTTGGTTTTTGTAGTGTATACTAAAAATACTGAAAAGTTGTACACTGGAGGAATCGACAATGTCAATGGATGATTATTTTTATAACGGTGAACTGATGAAATGCTATGAATTGGCGAAGCAGGTGACAAGCGAAGAAGAAAAAGCACGGGCACAAAAATACATGGCTTTATTCGAACAATATGATCTTGATCGCTACCCAAAGCCTACAGCACATGGGGAAGTACAGCATGCAGAAAGAGCTGATGAAAGCTACCCTGAATCGGATTTGGTGGTGGAAATACGTGCAATAGAAGAGGAAGAGGCATTTGCCAAGCGTATTCAGCAATTAGAGGAAGCTGCGAAAACAGGCACACCATCCGATAGGGCTCAATCCTTTTTTACACAAGGGGAGCTGTTTTTATTTGCTCACCACTACAATGAGAGTGTTCACTGCTTTCAACAAGCAGTAAAGGAAAACCCAAATAAGGCTGTCTACTGGGGGATTACGGGGCAGACAATGCATCGCTTTGGTTGGATGCCTTTTGATGCACTTGGTTATTTAGAGCAAGCGATTCAACTAGATCCTATAAATCCTCGTTGGAAATGGAATAAAGCACTAGTCCTTATTCAATTGGCGAAGGATTTACAAATGGCTCCATTTATGGCGAATGCCGCACTCGCTTTGGAGGATGCACTAGCCTCTTGCGGAGAACAGCAACGATCATTGAAAGATGCCATTCAAAATACAATGGATACTATGGATAGCTATGTGTTCTCTTAATTTATGTAGGATGTCTCCAACTGTAAATGGAGGCATCTTTTTTCGGCTGAGAGAGGTTCGTTGCCATATTCCACAATCATGGTATGATAAGAAAGAAAATGATTTGTAGATATAAAGGACGGATTTTTTTATGGCACAAGAAGTGGCAAATAAATTTATTGAAAACGTATGTAATCATTTAGTTCGCAATATGAATATAACGAAGGTGGAAGAGCATTTTAAAGAAACCATTGCCGTGCAGCGACAATCAGCCGCATCCACTAAGGACTTTTGGGATATGCTGATGGTCAATATGCTCTTTTTTACTGAGAATGAACAGGCTTGGGAGCAACAATTTTTAAAAATGCTTCATGCAAAAAATTGGCTAAAGCCTGCAGCGCTGGAGGAAGAGTTATTAATGCACCAGATGCGAATTCGTCAGCAAGTAGCAGAGCAAATGGAGGCAGCGAAGGAATTATTCCATAAGCAGTATGAGACGGAAAACATGACAGAGGAAGCCATCATTTATGACTATGCATATAGCTCAGCCGGTCATTCAATGCGGATGGATTTATTAACTGTTTTTGTATCAACGCCAGAGCAATCAAAAGTACTTTTTGATGCAGACCCAGAAGAAACAATTCGTATTGTAAATGGGTATATTGCTTATCATACAGATGGTTTGATTAATAAAACAAAATTATGCTAACTTTGTTACGAAGTTTTACGTGAAAGGAATTTAATTGAATGAATACACCATTTACTTTTAAACATACACAACCAACTGAAATGGATTCTACGAAAAAATATCCTGCTATTTTTTTATTGCATGGTATGGGTAGTCATGAAGAGGACTTACCACAATTAGTGCAAGATTTTCAAGAGCAATGTCATATATTTAGCTTACGAGGGCCGATTACACAGAATCCTGGCTATGCTTTTTTCACGATTCAAGAGGTGGGACAACCAGATCGCGCAATTTTTGATAAAGTATTAATGGCGCTTCAACGTTTTATATTAGAAGCGATCGATGAATATCAAATCGATCCTCATAAAGTATTCGTCTTAGGCTTTAGCCAAGGCGCCGTATTAGCACAATCACTTGCCTTTGTCATGGGGAATTTAGTGACAGGAATCGTTGCTTTAAGTGGCTATACCCCTAAATTTGTAACGGAGGAATATGCCATTCGCTCAGTAGAGCATTTACATGCTTTTATTTCTCATGGTGATTATGATTATGTCATTCCTTCTCAATGGGGCATGGAGAGTAAGGAGATTTTTGAACAATTTGGTGCAAAGGTAACCTTTAAGCAATATCCAGATGGACATGGTGTCACACCTGATAATCTTCGTGACCTTGTAGCATTTTTAGCACAGCAATTACAAGAAGATCTTCAATAAAATGACAACCGAGGCAAATAAATGTCTCGGTTTTTTTTGCTATGGAAAAAAGATCACTTATCAAATTATTTTTCTCCAATAGTGATTAGAAGAATCGAGGCAAGAAGGTTCAAATTCATGTCAGTCGGTGGTATCATAGAAGATGTTGTGAATGAGCGTGGTTGGTTAGATGAAAACATGTACTTTATGTGAACATAGAGACAGAACCAATCTAAAAGGGGTAAAATAATAATTTGATGTGCTAGATGCAAATTTTGTCGCTTTCTATCGATGGAAGCGGGTAGAAATTATGGAGAAAAGGAATTAAGATGAATGGAACAAAATCTGAAAACGGAGCATAAACCGCAATCCTCCGAAAAATCACGAGGGAAGTCATCACGCTCTGCTATTTTAGCGCAAACGGTCAAAACTGGCATTATCAAATCCAATTTAATACCGATGTGGGCTGGTTTAACGCTAGGCATGTACAAAAATAAAATGACGTTAATGGACAATATACCAGAAATTATTTTTTCAACAATCGGTTCTGCCCTTGTAATTGGAGCAGCAGGGGCATTTAATAATGTCTATGATCGTGATATTGATGCGATTATGCCTCGTACACAAAGCCGACCAACTGTAACAGGGGAAATGTCAGCAAAAACGACGCTATCTTTAGCCGTTGCGATGTTGATCATCGGGGTAGCTGTGTTGGCACTGGCTTCACCATTAGCAGCTGCGTTTGGTCTATTAGGTGTGTTTTTATATGTAGTCCCTTATACAATGTGGACAAAACGTCGTACGATTTATAATACGGAAATTGGTAGTATTAGTGGGGCAGTGCCGCCATTAATTGGTTGGTCTGCGGTATCAACAGATATTACACATCCTGCGATACTTGGTTTATTTTTTGTCATGGTGATTTGGCAAATGCCCCATTTTTATGCCATTGCGATCCGCAAACGTGTAGACTATGAAGCAGCCAGCGTACCTATGCTGCCCGTTGTCAAAGGAATGCGCCGTACGTATTATCAAACCAATTTTTATTTAGTTTTATTGATTCTATCAAGCTTTTTATTTGGCTCGTTAAGTGTTGGAATTATGCTTGTGGCATTGATTTTAAGTGTTGCTTGGTTAGTGATGAGTATTTACGGCTATCATAGTAATACGGATCAAGTGAAATGGGCTACTAAAATGTTTGTCTTTTCACTTTTCCATATGACAATACTATTTTCAACTGTCATTGTATACTCATTAGTAGGGGTTATCTTTAAGTTATATTGATTCAATCAATGATGACTAGACGTCATGGCGTCCAGATTTATAGAGCTCGCTTGAAAAAACAATCTTCAAAATAAAAACCAACAAGTTATTCGTTACTTGTTGGTTTTTTATTAGCTACTGAAATAATTTGGCGACTTGGCCACTCTAATGCATGTAGCTGTCCGCCAAAAACTGCGCCACCATCAATGCCTATGATGTTATTTTCTCCGAAATAGACACGATAGTCCTTTGGATTTTGGTGAAGATTATACGTAGGGGTATGTCCAAAGATCACCGTTTTATCCCCATTATAACCTGCATGAAATTCCTCACGAATCCACAGTAAACGCATGGGGTCAGTGTCTGCGATAGCGACACCAGGAACAACGCCCCCGTGGACAAAAATAGCATCCTCTAACTCAATATATATTTCAAATGTTTCAATTAGTTGTAAATGTTCTTCAAGCTTCGGTAATGTTTGAATAAAGCTAGGCAATGTATTGTTTTCAATAGCTTCCTCAAAATCTTCCAACTGGTAGCCATAGCTTGCCAGTGTGGCCTCTCCACCACATAGTCCGACCCAATGGTTCCATGGCTTAGCAAGGCCAGAACGACAGGCATTGAGCATGATTGCCTCGTGGTTACCTAGCAAAACACGTGCACCCTTTGCTTGTAATTCATTAACCAAATTTAATACACCACTAGAAGCGGGACCTCTGTCTACGTAATCACCAAGTAAAAAAAGTTGGTCATTCGGTGGATCGTAGTTTGCTTTTAAAAGTAATTCTTCTAATAGCCCTAATTCTCCATGTATATCACTAATTGCTAGTATTCGATTCATTTCCGAGCATCCTTCCTAATAGTAAAGCATTACTATTCAGTATAGAGAATTCTTCTACAAATTTCGACTTTTCCAGCTTTTACTGGCTTTTTACATAGAATGGTCGAAGAAATAATTCACTTCCTACTATTTTTCTTTATCATATGAAAGGAGATTTTATTTCCTTATTCATTTGTCAGGGGTGGGGGTTTTGCGAGAGGGGAGGGGCTGAAGGTTAACAGCAGAAGCAGGTTAGAATACTTATACTGTTAACCTATTAGATTAAATCATTAATTCGTCCCAAGCTTGTTTAACGATTTGTTCATCAAATGTTGAAATAAGGCGAAAGTTATTATTGTCTAAAATGCGGAAATGCTGACTGATAACGTTTTGCTGTAGTTTATAACCATCGTGCTCATGAATATTTTTCCACCATATGTATCCACCCATTGTTTTTTCCTTTGGCTGCAATGTTCCATTATTCGCGATTAAATCTACTACCTCCAATGGATCACCGCCAAGCTCATGCTGTAAAATCGAGCTGTCACGACACAAAGTGCAAATGGCAACAGTAGTTGTCCAACCAGCTAGGATACGGCCTTTTTCAATTTGTACAAGTGTTTTCTTAGATAGTCCTAATAAATCACTCATTTGATCCTGTGTAAAAGCTTTTTCTGTACGGATTAATTTCAGTTTTTCTGAAATGAGTGTGATTAATTGTTCACGATTCATCCTAACACCCCTTTTTTCAGATTGTTATGTTCCATTATACATGAAAGTAAAGATACGTGTTTTTCTTTCAATAGTGGAATTAAAAATGAAACAGACTGCCCATAATGGAACAGTCTGTTGGATGATTAAATCTCATATTTTTTCGTATCAGAGATTACACGGAAATGGATGCCTTTAATCTGTGCACTTACTTTATGGCGGAGCGTATCAATATCCACCAGTTCTTCTTTATTTTTGACACATAAGGCAATCTCATGTAATAGGTTTGTAAAGGCCTCCTTAAATAAGGCACGCATATTATCGAAATCTAAACTGCGGAAACTACCATCAATATCGAAGGCTTCCACAGAATTTAATTGCTTAGAAGCTCCTGCAAAACGATCGTCATAGACTGTGTAATTTTCGTCTGTTACAACGATAATATATAAAATTTCTCCTGTAACCGTTTTTAATTCAATATTTGTTTTGTGTTTTTTTACGTCGGTAATAATGTGAATACCATCTGAATGATATAGCTTAAACAATGTCATGTGTATTGCCCCCTGAAACTAGAATCTTATTACGTTATCCATTATATAGTGGAATGGCTAATAATGGAATAATAAATACCAGTTTCATTCCCTTATGTTGATTGTACTTCTGTGATAACTGGTGCACTTTTTCGTAGAGGTCGAACCTCAATATAATGAATTTGATGCCCTTGTTGCTCATAGATGCTAAAGAGATAGGTGTCTAATTCAATATTTCTTGAAGCTTTAATGCCATTATTCACTGTTAAGAACCAACCACCTAATGTTTCTACTTCCTCTGCATCCAGCGTAATGTTTAATAGATTTTCAACATCTTCCACAAGCATTTTGGCATTTAAAATATAGTGATGATCTGTGATTTTTCGAATATCAGCAATTTCATCACCGTCAAATTCATCCCGAATTTCACCAACAATTTCCTCTAAAATGTCTTCAACCGTTACTAGTCCAGATGTACCACCATATTCGTCCATTAAAATGGCCATATGGATTCGTTCTTTTTGCATGCGTACAAGTAATTCCTGAATAGGAATTGTTTCAATAACACGAATGACAGGATTAATGAAATCCTCTAAAACTAATGTGTCGTCTGTAAGTTGTTCAAGTAACCCATGCGTAAATAGCTCCTTGGCATTGATAAAGCCTAGAATATTATCGCGGTCACCATCGTATACAGGGTAGCGCGTATATTTTTCCTCGGCAATGGTATGAATGATATGGGTAAACGATTCATTTTGTTCAATACCAACTATTTCTGTTCGGGGAACCATGATTTCACGAGCAATACGTTCATCAAATTCAAAGACATTGTTCACATATTTAAGCTCAGATTTATTGATTTCACCACTTTTAAAGCTTTCAGACATTAATAATCGCAATTCTTCCTCTGTATGAGAAAGCTCATGTTCACTAGCGGGCTTCATGCCGAATAGTCCAATTAAAACACGTGCAGAACCGTTCAAAAACCAAATAAATGGGTACATGATTTTGTAGAAAAACATAATTGGCTTTGCGAAAAGAAGTGTAATAGCTTCAGCCTTTTGAATAGCTGCCGTTTTTGGAGCTAGTTCGCCAACTACTACATGTAAAAACGTTGCGATAGCGAAGGCTGTACCAATTGTAAAGATCGTCATATATTTATCAGAAATGCCGACCATTTCAAAAAGTGGGTGAAGCATAAATTCAAAGGTTTTTTCACCAACCATCCCGATACCAAGTGCGGTTACTGTAATACCTAATTGGCAGGCAGATAAGTATTCATCTAAATGATGGACAACATGCTTAGCAGCAATTGCTTTTTTATTGCCCTCTGCAACCAGCTGATCGAGTCTTGAGGAGCGCACCTTGACAATGGCAAATTCTGTTGCTACGAAAAAGCCTGTTAAAGCTAATAAAATGGTAAAAATCGATAGGTTTATAATGGTCTCCAAATAGTCGTTCTGTAAAAACAGAACGTCACCTCCTAATTATGAATAAGTAATAGTAAGGATTGCATTAATGCAATACTTTCGGGTGAAACGTTTTTCTTAATGGTTTCAATTTTTTTATCATCTTGTTTGTTCATTTGCTCTAGCAATGAAGCTACATCATGCTCTAAATCTTGCATTTTTAAACGAAGCATTTGTACATCGATTTCTTCATAGGGTGTGATGTTCAATTCATGTTGGATTGCTACAAGTGAGAGCCCCTGTTGTTTGCGTTGTTCAATAAATTGAAGTCGTTCAATCATGATTGGATCATAGAAGCGATAATTTGTTGCAGAACGTTCTGCATCCAACAAACCAATATTGGTATAATAATCGATTGTTCGTTTAGTAATGCCTGTTTTTTCTGCAAGTTCGCCAATTTTTAATTTCTCTGTCCCAATGCAAACACCTCCAAACCATCACGTGATACTTTGATTATAACGTGATGGTCTAAATATATTCAAATGATAGGCGTCAATATTTCAAAATTGTAAGATTTTTTTAATAAAAAAATAACGTTTCTGCCATTGTTAACTGGTAGAAACGTTACTAAGATTAGGGAAGTAAATAGGTATCGTATAGGTGATGGAGTGCTTCCTCACCATTTTCTTGTAAGAGAATTTCCTCATTATATGTAAGTATGACGTTTGTGTGCTTACTATCGATTTTATCATCAATGAATTTACACGTTACCGTGACAAAGCCCGCTTCCGCTAGCTTTTCTTTCATATCTCCATCCCAGGGCTGGTCAGAAAATAGTGGGGGCTGCCAAGTGCCTCTCACATGTAGCTCATTTTTTTCAAGGTCATAATCCCAGCGGATGTCACGTAAAATAGTTTTAAATAGGTCATTAACTGTAAAAGATGTATCTTGATAGTTAATGTCTATAGCGCGCATGGCATGGACATCTCGACTAACTGCACTAGCTGCGGAATTGGCCGCTGAATTGATGCCTGAAGCAGCATCTCTAATTTCTGCTAATCGATCACCACAGCCTGTTAGTAAAGCACAGATGCATGTTATACAAGCTACCTTCGTCATCCATTTCACAAGTAGTCCCTCCAGTCTAGTAAGTTGTTATTACTATCTTAACGAAAAGAAAAATACGAAGAAAGGGCATGAAGGCGGCAGTTTGTGACGGTTTTGCAACGATGCGATCTCCACTTGATTGTTCGGCATTTGGAAAGTATATAAGTCTGAAGATTTAGTAAAATGATGAGAGAAAGGGAGCGGTTTGGATGAAAATTAATGATGAAATGCTTGATCGATTAGGAACTTATTTTGTCTATCATGCTGTTTATGATAATTATGGTATTACCTTTGAAAACTTTGTGGATCGTTGGCTACGAGGAATTCTTGAGGTATAGCAATCATCAATGCCGCCTTGATAATGATGTCCGAATTTTTTGAGCATGCTCTGAAAAATTGAAAAAACGGTAACACTCGATTTAGTAGACAAGTTAAACAAAAGAGTCGTGTCCAAGTTTGAACACGACTCTGCTTTATTTGAAATAATCTGTAATAAACTGATTGGCTTCCTGCCAATTATATACTCGTATAACATTATCAGGAACAGTGAGGCGGTTATATGGTGTGTCAAATAACACAACAGGGATTTTTAGTTCCTCCGCCAGCATTACCGCATTATCGTGCTTATCCTCAAAGAAAGCTTCTACATGATGCTTTTTCGCGGCAGCTAGTTTATCGTGGCTACCTAGAAGTTCGATATGATCGTATGGTATAGCTTGCGTTTTAAACCAATTGACAGTGATGTTTGCTACATTTTCACCTCGTGCAGAAATATAATACAGCTCGAAATTATTTTTCCAAGCGGTTAGAATATTTTTTGCATCTTTTGCCACTTCAGAGACTTCATACATATAAGGCTCATTTTCCTTAAACCATGTATTAAATGCACTGCGGTCAACAGGGTGTGGAAAGGCGGATAAAAAATCATATTCACAAACATCATCAAGTGTAATATTTACATTGTATTGCTTATTAATATGTGGAATGAGTGTACTTGGACATGTCACAGTCCCATCGATATCAATACCAAAACGAGGCTTTTTCATGCTAGCACCTCCTTAAGCATTCGCTTTTTGTGCTGCTTCTGCTGCTTGCTTTTCTTCCATTTCTGCTGCTAATTTATCAATTTCTTTTTTCAGTTCTTCCACCATCGTTTCTTCAGGTACTTTACGAACTGTTTTTCCCTTCATGAAAAGTAAGCCTTCACCACGAGCACCAGCAATTCCGATATCCGCTTCTCGTGCTTCACCTGGACCGTTTACGGCACAGCCCAACACAGCTACTTTTAAAGGAACCTTTAATTTTGAAATATATTCTTCCACTTCATTTGCGATCGAAATTAAATCAATTTCAATGCGCCCACATGTAGGACAAGAAATAAGTGTGGCCATATTAGAGGCTAGACCAAATGATTTTAATAATTCTCTTGCTACTTTTATTTCTTCTACAGGGTCAGCTGAAAGGGAGATACGCAATGTGTTCCCAATGCCTTTTGAAAGGATGGCTCCAAGACCAGCTGCTGATTTTACTGTACCAGCAAACAGTGTCCCTGATTCTGTAATCCCTAAATGAAGCGGGTAATTAAAGGCTTTCGCCGCCTTTTCATAAGCTTCAATAGCAAGATTAACATCAGATGCCTTCATTGACACGATAATATCGTGGAAGTCCAAGTCTTCCAAAATTTTAATATGGTGTAGAGCTGATTCAACCATACCATCAGCTGTAGGATAGCCGTATTTTTCTAAAATATGACGCTCTAATGAGCCGGCATTAACACCAATACGAATGGGGATACCTTTCGCTTTGGCAGCATTAACAACAGCTTCCACTTTTTCTTTACGGCCAATATTACCTGGGTTAATACGTACTTTATCAATACCATTTTCAATGGCTTTTAATGCTAATCTATAGTCAAAATGAATATCAGCTACTAATGGAATATGAATACGTTTTTTAATTTCGGCAATCGCATCCGCTGCACGCTCATCTGGTACAGCAACACGAACAACCTGACAGCCCGCTTCCTCAAGACGAAGAATTTCCGCAACTGTTGCTTCTACATCATGTGTTTTGGTTGTACACATACTTTGAATGAATAATTCATTACTACCACCAATTGTTAAGTTACCGACACGTACGGGACGCGTATTTGAACGGTGACAAATTTCACTCATTAACTTTCTCTCCTTTTCGGGCCACTATTTTCAGCCGTCACTGTCATTTATTTTAGCAGTGTAGGAAAATAAGGACAAGGAAGAAACGCTAACTTTTCATTTTCCACATTTGTTTTCAAGCTCAAACGACAGTGGAAGCTTGATATTTTCACCTGGAATGAGAGCTTGTAATTGTAAGTGTGGGTTTAAGTTGTAAAAAAGTTGTAAGCGCTCTGGAAAGGTCATAGGAACTTTTGCAGGATGTAGGGCAAATAAACTATGGATAGTGTCACCTTCAATCGTTTGTACTGTAATATAATTTGGCTCACGCTGTTTTTCACAAAGACTATTTTCTGTATTTTTGGTAGATAAAGCTGCCAGTGGGATAGATCCTTCGGTTAAATCTACTTTGACGACAAAGGCGATCACAATGATGATGGCTGTTAAGATGAATGCGCGCAAAAAATCCCCTCCTTTTCTACACTATATTGAGAAGAGAGGGGATTCATGCACATTATTTTGTAATTGGTTGTTTTGGATATTTTGTAAAGGCCACAATTAATAGAGTAATGGTTAACAATAAAGAGAATACAGTGATAATGGTACTGTTAATTGGTAAATAGTCTGCTAGCATTGATAGCAAAGTTGCCCAAGTGATGGCAAAGGTAGCTGTTCGCCAGATGTGACGATATTCACCTCGACGCTTCATTGCCTTTAAGATAAATAAACCAGCTAAAGCATAGAGAGCAATTTGTGCAAATATGAGCATGGTTGTCACAACAAAAAGCATGAGGAAGGTGAATGGATATAAGAGCCATTTAATGCCTTCTATATATTCCGTTAAACCAGTTAAACTATCCATATCAAATGTATCAACAGACATACCTGCTGCAAAGCGACCTAAAGAAAATACGGACACAATGGTAATGAGTAGAAAAGTATATTGAATAACCTTTCCAATAGGTAATAAACGATAGGCTGCTAGTTTTTTAGGATGAATGAGACTATCGATAAAAAGCTGTGAGTGTTTCATACTATATCTCCTCCAATCGATATTTTAACATGTTCAAAGAGGACAGGATATGAAAGAAGTATAAATGAAGAGGAACTAGATGATAAAATGTTAACATTATGTAAAGAAGTTAAAGGATTTCTTTACTTTTTGTTGGTAATCATTTAATGATTACAAATAGAGTAGTAGAGATGTAGGAATTGGAGCGAAAACAATTGACAATAGATTGGCAAAGCATACTCTTTCAATTTTTAGGTGGGTTAGGGGTATTTTTATTTTCCATTAAATTTATGGGTGATGGACTTCAGAAATCAGCGGATGATCGATTACGTGAATGGTTAAATCGCTTTACTACAAACCCGATTATGGGTGTCTTAGTGGGTATATTTGTAACGATTTGTATTCAGTCAAGTTCTGCAACAACAGTCATAACTGTAGGTTTAGTGAGTGCTGGTTTTTTAACATTGCGTCAAGCCATTGGCGTCATCATGGGGGCAAATATCGGTACAACCATTACAGCATTTATTATTGGCATTAATATTGGTATCTATTTTTACCCTTTGTTGGCAATCGGTGCAGGTTGTTTGTTTTTCTTGAAAAAAGCAACGTATCAACATATTGGCCAGATTCTTTTTGGCTTTGGTGGTTTATTTTTAGGGCTAGAGCTAATGAGTGCAAGTATGCAGGCACTACATCAATTGGCAGACTTTGCATCATTAACGCTTCATTTAAGTAATCAACCGATTTTAGGCATATTTTTAGGAACCGTATTCACATTATTGGTGCAAAGTTCTACTGCGACGGTTGGTGTGCTGCAAGGGTTATATGCTGAACATTTAATTGGTTTAAATAGTGCATTACCTATTTTGTTTGGTGAAAATATTGGCACGACCATTACAGCGGTATTAGCTTCCCTTGGTGCTTCTATTTATGCAAAGCGTGCAGCTGCCGCACATGTCCTTTTTAATGTCATCGGCACGATCATTTTCATGCTATTCTTTACACCATTTATACAGTTTGTCCAGTGGGTAAGTGAGTTATTTCATTTAGAGCCTCGCATGCAAATTGCTCTTGCACATGGTTCATTCAACGTATTTAATATGATGATTCAACTTCCATTTATCGCTGGACTTGCAACATTAGTTACGAAGTTGCTGCCAGGAAATGACGGTCATATCAATGTGACAACTAAGCATCTGGACCCATCCTTTATTGATTCCTCTCCTGCCATTGCCCTTGGTCAAGCGAAAGAGGAAGTGTTACGAATGGGTGAACATGCATTGCGAGGGCTGGAAGAAACGTTTTTATATATGAAAACGGGGGAAGCAGAACATATTCCAACGGTTTTGCAATTAGAGGTCGGCCTCAATCATCTCGACAATGAAATTACGGATTATTTAGTCATGGTGTCTAAGCAGCCGCTATCTCGAGCAGACTCAGTAAGACACCATACCTTATTAACAAATGTGCGAGATTTTGAACGGATTGGAGACCATTTTGAAAATATATTAGAGCTTCTACAATACAAAGATCATCATGAAGTGAGTTTAAGTAAATCAGCACGACAAGATTTAATTGGTATGTTTAGTTTAGCCATTGAAGCAGTACGGAAAAGCATTGAAGCTTTAGATACGGCGAGCTTAAGTTTAGCTCAGGAGGTAACAGAGCTAGAAAGCTTAATAGATGATATGGAAGATAAACTCCGTCAAAAACATATCGCTCGCTTGAACACTAATGAATGCAGTGGAGCAGCGGGAATTGTTTATATGGATATTGTAAGCAATCTAGAACGTATAGGAGACCATGCAGTAAACATTGCCGACTCGATTTTAGGCATTCGTCATTAGCGAGATGAAACTTTTCACTTTGTTATTCCGTATGAAAGGCAATGCACGGTAAAAGGAGAGAAACTTTATGGAAGTTATTGGCTGGATCTTAGTGATTGCCTGCTTTATTATTTCGTTTATTGGTTTAATGTATCCGATTATTCCGGGTGTACTATTTTTAGTTGGCGGATTTTTGCTTTATGGTGTATTTTTCTCATTCGCAGAGCTGAGCTGGTGGTTCTGGGTGATTGAAATCCTATTTGTAGTGCTATTATTTGGTGCCGATACAGTGGCAAATGCGTTCGGCATTAAAAAGTTTGGTGGTTCTAACGCAGGAATGTGGGGAAGTACTATCGGTTTATTAATTGGTCCATTTGTTATTCCCGTTGCAGGGATATTAATTGGTCCATTTTTAGGCGCGGTGATTGCAGAACTTATTGTTGAGAAACGTACCTTTAATGAGGCTGTGAAAAGTGGTGTGGGCTCTCTAATAGGCTTTTTAACATCTACCATTGCAAAGGCTGTCATTCAAATCGTGATGATTATTGTATTTTTTATCGCGATTTAATGCTTCACTTTTAAGGTTTAGTGTTTATGATGAAAGGGTAAGATAGTAAACGTATTGGTATTTCAGTCAAAAGGCTGAAATCTTCAATTTGAAGTATTTTTCATTGAATGGTTTGACCAATTTTGATAATCTAAGGATGTACTATTTATTTCTTATTTTAGGGAGGAACTTAACAATGGCTTACGAATTACCACAATTAACTTACGCTTATGACGCATTAGAACCACATATCGATGCAAAAACAATGGAAATTCACCATTCTAAACACCACAATACTTATGTAACAAACTTAAACGCAGCAGTAGAAGGTACTGAATTTGCAGAAAAGAACATTAACGACTTAATCGCAAACCTTGACGCTCTTCCAGCTGACAAACAAACTGCTGTACGCAACAACGGTGGCGGACATGCTAACCATACATTATTCTGGGAAGTTATCGCTCCAGGCGGTTCAAATACACCAGTTGGCGAAGTAGCAAAAGCAATCGATGCTAAATTCGGTTCTTTCGATGCTTTCAAAGAAGAATTTGCTAAAGCTGCTACAACTCGCTTCGGTTCTGGTTGGGCTTGGTTAATCGTTGATGGTGACTCAGTGGCTGTTACGTCTACTCCTAACCAAGACTCTCCAGTAATGGAAGGTAAAACTCCAATTCTAGGCTTAGATGTTTGGGAACATGCATATTACTTAAACTACCAAAACCGTCGTCCAGATTACATCGGTTCTTTCTGGAATGTAGTAAACTGGGACGTAGTAGAAGCTAAATTCCAAGCTGCAAAATAATGATGAATCTTCGGCTATGCCAAAGGTGAGTAATCACCAAGGCATAGCCTTTTTTATTGGATAGAAAAGTAAGCGTGAGGGAAAGTATAAAAAAAAGCAACCTTTCCTCAGAAAGTGCCGTCAAATAAATGATGTTTTACATAAGATTTCGTAAGTGCGTGCTTTTCTGTCATACCTTCGAATGGTATACTAAGTATCGTGTATTGAAATGATCAGAAGATGAGGAGGGGAATACATATGCGCAAAGCACCCGGAAAAAATCGCGCGGCGAGTGTTAAAGCAAAACATCATTCTAATTTAACATTTCGTATGAATATCCTTTTCTTTGCAATATTTATCGTATTTTCAATGTTAATTTTTAGACTGGGTTATATGCAAATCGTCAAAGGGGAAGAGTATGTACGACTTTTAGAGAGTAAAGAGGAAGTTCCTGTTAATACAAGTGTGCCAAGGGGCCGCATGTATGATCGTTACGGGCGTATTTTAGTCGATAATCACCCTGAAAATGCCATTACCTATACGAAAATGCAAACGACTACAACAGATGAAATGCTAAATATAGCTGAAAAGCTGGCGCAATTAATTGAACAACCAACAAAACGCGTCACATTGCGTGATAAACAAGATTTTTGGATTATCAAAAATCATGATGCGGCTTATGAAAAAGTGACAAAGGCAGAAGAAGCTAAAATTCGAGCGAAAGAAAATATTACGACAAGTCAAATCAATGCAGAGATTGATAAACTAGTACGTGAACGCATTACGAATGAAGAACTTTTGCAATTGTCAGAGAAAGATTTAGAAGTATTAGCAATCTTTAGAGAGATGACATCTGGTTATAATTTATCACCTCAAATTATAAAAAGTGAAGATGTCTCGGCAGAAGAATTTGCACGTGTCTCCGAGCGTTTAACGGAACTGCCAGGAGTTAACACAACGACAGATTGGAAACGCGTAAAATTATCTTCTCTATCGATTCTTGGTCGTACAACGGTCCCAACAAAAGGGATACCAAAAGAGAAGCTGAATTATTATTTAGCCCGTGATTATTCACGAAATGATCGAGTAGGGGAAAGTTATATCGAAGCTCAATATGAAGAGCTACTACAAGGTCAAAAAACAGTTGTCAAAAATATTACCAATAAAAAAGGGCAGGTCGTCGATACGGTGACAACCTATGAAGGTGAACCAGGTAAAGACTTAATCCTGTCAATGGATAGTGAGCTACAGGCGGAAACAGAGAAAATTCTGGAAGAAGAGCTGCTTAACCTAAAAGCACTCCCAGGCTCGTATTTATTAGATCGCGCCTTCTTAATCATGATGGACCCGAATACAGGGGATGTCCTATCCATGACTGGTAAGAAAATAGAAAAAAATCCTGAGACAGGGAAAAATGAAGTCATTGACTATGCATATGGATCATTTACAACAGCTTATGAGGCAGGTTCATCTGTAAAGGCAGCAACTGTTCTTACTGGATACAATCAAGGTGTTATATCGATGGGTACTTCTATGGGAGATGAGCCTATTGTATTAGCTGGTACAGACCCTAAAACGTCTATTTTTAACCGTAGTGGATATATTCCAATGGATGATTTAATGGCTTTAGAACGTTCTTCCAACTCCTATATGTTTAAGATTGCGTTGCTGCTTAATGGAACACCTTATAGCTATGGTATGCCATTACGCTTAAAGGACGATACGTTCCCAAGAATGCGTAATAATTATGCGCAATTTGGTTTAGGTGTGAAAACAGGCATTGATTTACCAAATGAATTTAGTGGGGTGCGTGGTCCATCAGGTGCAACGATGGGAGGGAAAACGCTTGACTTGGCCATTGGTCAGTATGACACTTATACACCTCTGCAATTAGCACAATATATTTCAACAGTTGCCAATGGTGGCTATCGTATTCAGCCACATGTCGTGAAAGAGGTTCGTGATCCATCTCAAGATGGTAAACAATTAGGCCAGTTAGTAACAGAAGTAGGACCAACTATTTTGAATCAAATTGATAATTCCAAAGAAGAGATCGATTATGTAAAGCAAGGATTGCGTCGTGTATACACTGGTAAACACGGTACAGCACGAGCTCAATTTGCGGATATTCCATATACAGCTGCTGGGAAAACAGGGACAGCAGAGGTAGTTTATTATGGTCCATTACGAGAGTACTATGGTACAAACACGATTAACTTAACACATGTCGGTTTTGCACCATATGAAAACCCTGAAATTGCCTATGCAGTTGTTATCCCATGGGTTAATACAAACTTAGCTCCACACTACTATCAAAATAATGTCATTGCTAGACGTGCTTTAGACAAGTATTTTGAATTAAAAGCAAAATATCAAGCTGAAAAAGTGACAGATAGCAATGTAAAACAACCAATTTTACCTGCCGTTACACAAGAGAAAATTGGTGAGGATGAGCAACAATAAGAAAACCGCTAGGCATGAGAATGCCTAGCGGTCAGACTGTAGACAAACTCGATGAATTTTGAGTTTGCCTACAGTCTTTTTTCTTTTACAATAAAATAAAGTAAAGCCGTTGATTTCCACTACGGGCGGACGCTTTCCGCGGGCGGGGTCGAGCTGCTTCCCTCGCTTCGCTCAGTCCAGGATCTCGACTTTCCCGCTTTTCCCGCAGGAGTCGCCGCCCTTCGTTCCAATCAACTTCTACATAAAGTACTCTATCTACATAGGGTGTTGAAAAGTAAACTTTTGAGGTGATGAAGCATGATGACGAAGAATCAAACCAATGAACGTGAACAATTAGAAATGTTAACGATTGATCAATTAGTTCCCCAAGATCATTTAGTACGAAAACTAGAGGCGGCTATTGATTTTTCATTTATCTATCCTTTAGTAGAAAACCTCTACTCTGCTAAAGGACGCCCTAGTATTGATCCTGTTGTTCTCTTTAAAATGACGTTTATTCAGTACGTTTTTGGTATACGGTCCATGCGTCAAACCATCAAAGAAATTGAAACCAATATGGCGTATCGTTGGTTTTTAGGATTTGGCTTCCATACAGAAGTTCCGCATTTCTCTACCTTTGGTAAAAATTATGTCCGTCGCTTTCAAGACACCGATATATTTGAGCAGATATTTTATCGTATATTAAAAGAGATTATGCATCAAGGACTCCTCCATGCAGACCATTTATTTATCGATTCTACGCATGTGAAAGCGAGTGCGAATAAACGAAAGTATGATAAAAAAGTTGTGCGAAAAGAAACACGGGCTTATGAAGAGAAGCTTCAATTAGAGTTAAATATTGATCGTGAGGAACACGGAAAAAAGCCCTTTTCCCCAGAAATTTGAAAAAGAAGAATGGAAAGAAATAAAGGAAAGCACGACAGATCCTGAAAGTGGATATTACGTGAAGGATGAACGTACAAAACAGTTTGCGTATTCTTTTCATGCAGCGACAGATGAAAAGGGCTTTGTCTTGGGTGCCATTGTGACTCGGGAAATGTGCACGATAGTCATGTATTACAGCCACTTGTGGAAAGAGTCATTGAAAACGTTCAAAAACCATTAGCTGTTGCGGCAGATGCAGCCTATAAAACACCAGCGATTACGAACTTTTTGTTAGAGAATCAAATGTTGCCTGTTCTTCCGTATACACGTCCTAAAACGAAAGATGGATTCTTCCGAAAGCACGAGTATACATATGACGAGCACTATAATTGTTATCTTTGCCCACAAGGGCAGATATTGAAGTATGCGACAACGACGAAGGAAGGATATCGCCAATATAAATCGAATCCTTTGATTTGTGCGAAGTGTCCAAGCCTTTCCCAATGTACAGAAAGTAAGCATCATCAAAAACTCATTCAACGCCATATTTGGGAGTCATATGTGGAGGAAGCTGAACATTTACGCCATTCCTATGACATCAAACAGATTTATGCAAAGCGCAAAGAAACGATTGAGCGTGTCTTTGCCGATGCAAAAGAAAAGCATGGTATGCGATGGACAACCTTAAGAGGTCTAAAAAAATTGTCCATGCAGGCGATGCTTACTTTTGCTGCCATGAATTTGAAGAAACTGGCTACTTGGACGTGGCAAGTAGCTTAAGAGAGCAACTATGCTCGAAGAGTATGTTGAATTTGGTAGTATATTACCAAATGTTAAAGATAAAATAGGAAGAAAAATGACAAAAACCATCGAGAGTGAACTTCTCGATGGGCTTTTGTCTACAGTCTGTGCCTAGCGGTTTCATGTTGTTGAAAAAAGGTAATGTCAACGGCATAATAAGCAATTTTGTAAGGCGAGGGGTTGATTTCCGTTCCGCCAGCGTCCTTTCCAGGGGGCGTCTGATGAGCCGCTTCACTCACTGCGTTCGCTCCAGGGTCTCCTCTGTGACGCTAAATCCCCTAGGAGTGACGCTGGCTCCACTCCAATCAACCATTCTGCAAAAGTGTCTTTTCCTGAACAAAATAGCCCATTATTTATAGTATAAGAGAGGATAGCCTCTTACTTTCAATGTGGAGAAGTGATGTGTGACAACACCCCACCATAAAAGAGTAGTGAATACCTTCACTTTTTTGCTAAAAAGTGAACATTTTTATTTTATGGATTGGAGTGGAAGGCTACTTGACTCCCGTGGGAATAGCGAGACAGGCGAGCCCCTGCACGGAGGAAGCGGCTCGCCGCTCGCCCACAGGAAAGCAAGTAGCCTGCAACGGAAATCCTTTTTCACCTTTCACATAAATTCTATGGATGGTTTTGTTTTTCAACACTATGAAACCGCTAGGCATGAGAATGCCTAGCGGTTTTTTCTATTAAAGTAAGCTTTACACAGATAATTGCTGAATAGCCAATTCAAACTGCTCTCTTGGCTTTACTCCATAAAGCTCTATATTGTGATAGAAATAAGAAGCTATCATAAAATCAATCGCCTCCTGAAGTGAATATTCCCGATGTTCCATTACTAGTAATAGATAGGTTTTAAAATAATCGGCATTTTGTACTTTTGCATGTTTCATGACAAAGGTCAAACTCTCCTCATCCATTAGCCTCAACGTGATTGTCGCTGATGCTTCGCTTTTGTTCAGAAAAACAATACGTCTAGATTTTTTCGTGCCTGCCATTTGTAACAATCGCCGGAAACTTTATTTCGATGCAGTGGACGTTTGAACACCTGCTAAAAAGCAAAACAAGTATTGATCTCCCGCGATTAAGGAGGGGGCCTTCAACACTGCATCAACATAAAATATTTCCTGACACAAGTGCTTATTATAGCATCTTTCCTATAGGAAGCAAGTAGAAGAAGACCCTCGCGCCTTAAGATAGTGAAATGAATGAGGGGGTGGTCTCTTTTCGTTAGGTGTCGAATCATCTACTCTCAGGACGCCATTTTACCGTGACGATTGTAAATGCGTCTTTACAATCGTTTACAAAGCATTACATTCATTTACATCTCTTTTACGAACCGTTTATACGACTTCAACAATCAGTCATTATAGTAAAGATTGTAAGACAAATAACTATAAAACAGTTCACGACGGAGGCAAATGAGATGAAAAAGTGGAAGTACTTAACGATGACAGCAGTAATGGGTTCTGCATTAATGCTAGGTGCATGTGGTAGCGATTCTGCACAAAATGGAAACAATGCAGAAACGAACGCACCAGCTAGTTCAGGACAAGAAGCTGCTGATGAAAAGCTACAAGGATCTGTAGCTGGAGATGGCTCATCAACAGTAGCACCAATCATTGAGGCAGTTGTTGAAGAGTATGCAGGCGCACAACCAGATGTCAAAGTATCAGTGGGGGTTTCTGGTACTGGTGGTGGTTTTGAAAAATTCATCGCAGGTGAAACAGACTTTTCAAATGCATCTCGTAATATAAAAGATGAAGAGAAATCGAAATTAGAAGAAGCGGGTATTGATTTTACAGAGCTAGCTTTAGCATATGACGGTTTATCTGTAGTGGTGAACCCAGAAAATGATTGGGCAAAGGATTTAACAGTAGAACAATTACAAAAAATTTGGGTTGAAGATGGAAAAGAGAAAAAATGGTCTGATATTGATCCATCATGGCCAGATGAAAAAATCGTTTACTATTCACCAGGTACTGATTCAGGCACATACGATTACTTCGATGAAGTCATTTTAGATGGTGCGGATCTAGTAAGCTCAGCAACATTATCAGAGGATGATAATATGCTAGTGCAAGGTGTAGCTGGTGACAAAAACGCAATCGGTTTCTTCGGCTATGCTTACTATCTTGAAAATAAAGATAAATTAAACATTGTCAAAGTAAATGGTGTTGAACCAACAAATGAAACAATAGAGGGTGGCGAATATACACCACTTTCACGCCCACTATTCACTTACGTGAAAAATAGTGCTATGAAAGATAATGAAGCAGCATATGACTTCATTCAATTTACACTTGAAAATGCAGGCGATATGGCTGAGGCAGTTGGCTATGTTCGTTTACCAGAAGAAAAATATACTGAAGGCTTAAAAACTTTAGAAGGCTTAAAATAAGTAGACATGCATAGAGGGAAAGAGATGTATGCTCTTTCCCTCACTTATTTGAAAGGAGCTCCCAATGGTTTCTCAAAAGGAAAATAAGACATCATCTGTGCAGCAATTAATTGCAAATTCTCGCAATCAAAAAACAAAGAAAATAGTGGAAAAAGCAATGCCAGCTCTATTATTTTCTGCCGCTATTATTTCGATTTTAACAACGTTTGGCATTGTTTTCACCCTTATTTTTGAAACGTTTGAGTTCTTTAAACGTGTGTCGATTACGGATTTCCTATTTGGGACAAAGTGGTTACCGTTTTCAGGAAATGAACCGTTATTTGGAATTTTGCCATTAATCGCAGGTACATTAAAAGTGACACTTATTGCAGTTGTAGTAGCCGTACCATTTGGAATTGCTTCAGCTATCTATTTAAGTGAATATGCAAGTGAGAAAACACGACGTACAGTGAAACCGATTTTAGAGGTATTAGCAGGTGTACCAACAATCGTCTATGGTTTCTTTGCATTAACGTTTGTCACACCTGTTTTACAAGAAATTGTACCTGGACTCAAATTATTTAATGCATTAAGTCCTGGGATTGTTGTAGGTATCATGATTTTACCTATGATTACATCTCTATCAGAGGATGCGATGTCATCCGTACCAAATAGTATGCGTGAAGGAGCTTTAGCTCTAGGTGCGACGAAATTTGAGGTAGCTATTAAAGTAGTATTACCAGCTGCACTATCGGGAATTATTGCTTCAATCGTGTTAGCTATTTCCCGGGCAATTGGAGAAACAATGATTGTTTCACTTGCTGGAGGATCTACACCGAAATTTGATTTAAATGTAACGGATTCCATTCAAACAATGACGGCGTACATTGTACAAGTTTCAACAGGTGATGCAGGTTATGGTACAACAATCTACTACTCTATCTATTCAGTAGGATTTACATTATTTATCTTTACACTAATCATGAATTTACTTGCTCACTATATTTCGAAACGCTTCAGGGAGGTTTACTAGCATGCGCTATATGGATGACACGGTCGTCATGAAACGATTGACCAAGCGTATTACATTTAATAAAGTTTGGAAAACCTTATTTTTCTTAGCAACTATGTTTGCGCTTGTGACTTTAGCTATTTTGTTATATCGCATAGTGTCACAGGGAATTGGTTATTTAAATATCGATTTCTTAACTAATTTTGCATCACGATTTGCAGATAAGGCAGGGATTAAAGCTGCCTTAATTGGGTCACTGTGGTTAATGGCAGTTGTTGCGCCAGTATCTATTATTTTAGGTGTAGGTACTGCGATTTATTTAGAGGAATATGCTAAGAAAAATAGAATTAACGACTTTATTCGAATGAACATATCGAATCTAGCAGGTGTACCTTCCATCGTTTTTGGATTACTTGGATTAACAATTTTTGTCCGTATGATGGGGCTAGGCAAAAGTATTTTAGCCGCAGGGTTTACGATGAGTTTATTAATACTGCCTGTTATCATTGTAGCTGCACAGGAGGCTATTCGTGCCGTACCAAATGAACAAAGAGAAGCATCATATGGTATGGGTGCAACGAAATGGCAAACCATTTTACGCGTGGTGCTACCAGCTGCCATTCCGGGTATTTTAACAGGAAGTATTTTAGCCATGTCTCGTGCCATTGGAGAAACAGCTCCACTTGTTGTCATCGGGATTCCAGTTATTCTACAGTTTTTACCGAATAGTTTATTAAGTCAATTCACTGCATTACCGATGCAAATTTATGATTGGGCAAAGCGACCACAAGAAGCCTTTCAGTATGTGGCGGCCGCAGGTATTTTAGTGCTTATGACGGTTCTGCTATTAATGAACTCTATTGCTATCTTTATACGAAATAAATTCCAAAAACGTTATTAATGAGGTGACCTTATGGTGCTA
This sequence comes from Lysinibacillus sp. FSL W7-1291, assembly GCF_038593415.1. Taxonomy (NCBI): domain Bacteria; kingdom Bacillati; phylum Bacillota; class Bacilli; order Caryophanales; family Bacillaceae; genus Lysinibacillus; species Lysinibacillus sp. FSL W7-1291. Next base: position 2,915,288 of record NZ_CP151994.1, on the reverse strand, counting down.
GATTTAAAAGAGGAAAAAACGATTGTCAAGTTGAATCAAATGGCAACTAAGTCTTCAGATGATAGAGCGAAGAAGATTGTCTACGATACACGAAACTTAAATTTATGGTATGGTGATCACCATGGTTTAAAAGATATTAATTTAAGTATTTATGAAAATGAAGTAACGGCTATTATTGGGCCATCTGGCTGTGGTAAATCTACGTATCTAAAAACATTAAATAGAATGGTAGAACTTGTACCAAGCGTTCGAACATCAGGTGAAATCGTCTATCGTGAGCGAAATATTTTAGATAAAAGCTATACAGTAGAGGAATTAAGGACACGTGTAGGGATGGTGTTCCAAAAGCCGAACCCATTCCCAAAATCTATTTATGATAATATTGCCTATGGACCAAGAATCCATGGGATTAAAAATAAAAAGATTTTGGATGAGATTGTGGAGAAGTCACTAAGAGGGGCAGCGATTTGGGATGAGGTAAAAGATCGTTTAAATCAAAATGCCTATGGGTTATCGGGTGGTCAGCAACAGCGTATTTGTATTGCACGTTGCTTAGCGATTGAACCAGATGTCATCTTAATGGATGAGCCAACATCTGCTTTGGACCCAATTTCTACGTTGAAGGTGGAAGAGCTTGTGCAAGAGCTGAAAAAAGATTATTCCATCATCATCGTGACACATAATATGCAGCAAGCGGCTCGTATTTCTGATCGCACAGCATTCTTCCTAAGTGGAGAGGTTGTTGAATACGATAAAACAGATATTATTTTCCAAACACCAGCGGATCAACGCACAGAAGATTATATTTCAGGACGTTTCGGCTAAGGAGGAGCAATAGATGGTAGTTCGTGAGCGTTTTGAACAAGAGTTACAAGAGGTACAGGGTCAATTTATTGCCCTTGCCAACAGCAGTATTCTAGCGCTACAAACGGCTTTTGAAGCATTAGTAGAGCAGGACTTAGAAAAAGCCTTGAAAATTTTAGAAGATGATTTAGTCATTAATCGTCTTGAAGAGGAAATTAATGACCATGTGATTTTAATGATTGCTAAGCAACAACCAGTGGCAACAGATTTGCGTCGCCTTATGGTCCTTGTAAAAGCAGCAGCAGATATGGAAAGAGTGGGCGACTATGCGGTTAATATTGCTAAGGAAGCGATTCGAATTGGCAAAGAACCAATAGTGTTTCCGATAACCAATCTACAAACGATGTGTAATAAAACAGTCGAAATGCTAGAGAGTATCATGAAGGCCTTTACAGAGGAAGATACGGTACGTGCCAAAGAAATCGCAGAATTAGATGATTATGTAGACGATTTATACGGGGCAACAATTACACTTTTACTTCGCGCGGGTGTAGAAAATCCTGCACATATTTCGCAGATAACCCATCTCACATTTATTTGCCGATATCTAGAACGCTCTGCCGATCATGCGACAAATATTGCAGAACATCTATTTTACTTAGTCAAAGGCAAGCATTATGAATTAAATAATTAATGAGGAAGAGCTACTTTTAGCTCTTCTTTTCATTTGGATAAAAAAATTTTATGTAGCAGCAACATTGTCTTTTTCCCTAGCGTCTTTATAACGAGCACTATTGTATTGTCAAAAATTTTTTTTGGCTATACTATAGACATTATCCGAAAAATGTGATGCTTAGGAGGTGCTGCTACGTGAAAGATGCAATCGAAACATTCATTGAGCAATTTGACCAGCAGATGTCAAACGAACAACTAGACTATTTACGTTTTCTCTATAAAAACTTACATTTAGAGGAGTTAAGTGAAGGAGAACAACATTATTTTATCGACTATTTTTTCAAGAGCGAGCCATTACGAAATATGGCAGCATTTGCACTAGAATTGGCAGATATTATGCATGAAATTCGAGAAAATATCCCTGCTATTGAAAAAGCTGAACGCTTAGCAAACGGCCATGAGCAATACCTATATTATGAACGAAAATGGTCAGAGCTGAGACGTCAAAAGCTCAAGCAACAGACAACAAAAAGTGGTAATATTTTTTATGTGCCATTTCATGAATATCAACAGGAACCTGGGCCTATGATTATTTGTTTAGAACAAACGACGGGGATGGCTGCTTACTCTGATCTTTGTAAAAGTATGATTTTACCGTTATTTATGAATGCTCATCGTGAAGGTCGCGATTTATATATTGTTCCATATGATCGTCAAATTCATGTTCACTATCGCTTTGAAAATGGTCATTTAAATTTAGCTGATTTTAAGAGTTTTATCGAATATAAGGCACAAGGAGAAGCCGCAATATTGCCTGTTTTACAGTTTGTTAAAGCATTACTACAGGAAAATCAACTCGATGCTGAAGCGGATGTCATTATTTTTACAGAAGGAGCGCCTATTGATGGACAGCATCTCGTAACTAAACAAGCAAGAACGATGCTAGAGGAAATGAAGCGGAAATACCATGCTGAATTTTCAGTGATCGCCATGCACGAACATAATTTTAATAAACAGCAGTTTTGGTTTGCCAATAAGGCTTTTTTTGCGGATGATGCTATACAATAAAAAAATAGGGGCTAACCGTTTCTGAAGGTTTGCTCCTTTTTGGTGGAGATACATAGGTTTTTTAAAGGAGAAATACATGGATTCATTACTTTGGTTATTACCTAAATTTACAGTCCCAACTTGGATGGATGTCTTGATTGCCGCCATTATTTGTTTAGTTGGTTGGCTTATTCAACGTTTCATCATAAAAAAAATCATTCATTGTGTAGTGACTTTTTTAAGAAATCGCCAGCGGAAATTCCAGGCGAATGTACTTGCCCAATTCAGTAAAGCAATTGGCTATGCATTTATGACGACAGTCATTGTCCTGAGTTTATCTTATTTAATAGAAGTTCCTTTATTTACACATAAATCAACGAAAAATTTTGTATTGTCAATTCTGGTGTTTTTTGCGTTTAAAGGGATTTATGATGTATTAAATTTTTATACGAAACAACCATTCGAATTAACGAGTGAAGAGGATCAGAATGTCTTATTACCGTTTTTTCTACGAATCGGTAAAGTAATCATTATGATTTTTGCTATGTTCACGATTGCTTCGTTTTGGGATTTTAACCTCAATGGCTTTTTAACAGGGATCGGTTTAACTGGTGTGGCGATTGCCTTTGGGATTCGTGATACTTTAGCACATGTATTTGGTGGTATGTCTGTCGCGTTGGATAATCCATTCCAAATAGGAGATTGGATCGCAACGGAAGATCAAAAAATTGAAGGCACAATTGAAGATATCAATCTGCGAAGTACCTTAATTCAAACAGGGGATAAGGGGCTTGTCTATGTGCCGAATTCCTATTTAGTCAACCGCCCTATTTATAATTTATCAAAACGAGAAAAACGGAAATGTGAGCAATTTATCTATGTAGCAGCCGAAAATGAGGAGGACCATTTACGTAGTGCTTTAACAGCCATTCATAAGGAAATTTATTTGCATGCCAAAACGGAGAAAGAGATGATCCATGTTTTTATTGATGAATTTCATCATGATTCATATCGTGTACTTGTTCGTTTCTTTATTGCTACAAATGATACAGCTGTTATGCTAGAAGTGCGTCAGGATATTTTATTTGCTATTCGTCAAATAATGGAGGAGTTATCCATTACGTTAGCTACCCCTTACGAGGATGACAGTCTACGAAATAAAAAATAAATTGAATTGTGAGATAGTTTGCATTACAATATAACTTACAAATCAGCGTTGATGAAGAGTAGTAGCTATTTAAATTTGTCATAGAGAGCTAGTGGTTGGTGGAAACTAGTACAAATGAATGGTGAATGGACTTCGGAGCTCTAATCCTGAACGACAGTAGGGATTAGCGTATGCCTACGTTATAAGGCTTCAAGAGGGTCTTCTAAATTGGAGACCAATGAAGGTGGCACCACGGCTTTTCCGTCCTTTTGTGATGGAAAGGCCTTTTTTTATCTTGATTCAGTCATGTTTTTGTCTGAAAGTGAAGCGTGAGGTGCAGAAATTTTCCTCTTGTGTAGGGGAGATAGATGCTTGTTTTACTTTTTTAGCAGATTCAAACACCCGCTGAAGCAAGAGAAAGCCCCTCCATCGGATGTCACAGATTTTGAAGAGATGCTATGTTAGTAACTTGAAAAAATCTGAACACACATACGCTGAGGAGGAGGCGATAGATAGGTGTAGAAGAGCAGAGAAGAGCTTAGAGAAGGAGAGAAGAGTATGACAGTTGAGCTTAGAAAGTATGCCATGAAAGTATTACAGGGGGATATGATGACCCCTATCTCTGTGTATCAATCACTGAGCGGGCAGCATAAAATGTTGTTCGAATCATCAGCCAAGCATGAGGAAAGTGGGCGATATTCCTTTATCGCCATCAATCCAGTGGCTGAATTGAAAGGGAACAAGGAAGAATTCATCTTTTCAAGAGGAATGGAAAAGGACACAATTAGTGGGAATGTGCTCGATCAATTAAAGCAAGTTATGCCATTTCATGAGGAGCACTATCCATTCGCCTTTTTTGGTGGGATCATAGGTTTCTTTGGCTATGAAACAGCTTTTTATACAGAAAAAATCGGAAACTATTTACAGGATGATTTAGCCATGCCTGATGTGCATGTTTTTTTCTATGATACCTTTATTGTTTTTGATCATGTAACACAGGAAATCACACTAGCCTCGATTGATCTATTTCAGGAGGGGCGTTCAATAGAGGAGATGGAGGCTGCTATTGCGACAATAGAGCAACAGCTTTGTGCAGGTACGACCTTTGAGGCATTGAAGGTAGATGAACTACATTTTACACCAATGATGACAAAGGAGCGATTTGTTTCTTTGGTGGAACGTGCTAAGCAGCATATTTTAAGAGGAGATATTTTTCAAATCGTATTATCACAACGCTTTTCAGCACCGTTCACAGGTTCACCATTCTCACTTTATCGTCAATTACGCACATCGAATCCGTCACCCTATATGTTCTATATGGATTTTGGATCCTATGTTATTTTAGGAACATCTCCGGAAAGTCTGGTAAAGGTAAAAAATCGTCAGGTGACAACCAATCCAATAGCTGGTACAAAGCCGCGTGGCGCGACAACAGAACAGGATGAAGCAATTGCAAATGCTCTATTAGCAGATGAAAAGGAAATAGCGGAGCATCGTATGTTAGTAGATTTAGGTCGCAATGATCTTGGACGCATTGCCAAAGTCGGTTCTGTAAAGCTAATGAAATACATGAATATTGAACGGTATAAATATGTGATGCATATGGTGTCAGAGGTAATGGCAGAATTACGAGACGACCTCCATGTTCTGGATGTACTGCGTGCTTGTCTACCAGCTGGGACTGTGTCAGGAGCACCTAAAATTCGAGCCATGCAACTGATTAATGAATTGGAACCAGTGAAGCGGGGCGTGTACGCGGGAGCGGTGGGCTATATTTCAACAACAGGTGATATGGACTTAGCACTCGCTATTCGGACAATGCTCATTAAGGATCAAAAAGCCCATGTACAGGCAGGGGCGGGAATTGTTTATGACTCCATCCCATTGTCGGAATACGAGGAAACGCTCAATAAAGCCCGTGCGCTATTGGAGGTCAAAAAATGATTTTATTAATCGATAATTATGATTCCTTTACTTATAACCTATTTCAACAAATCAGCGTGCTGGGAAAAAACGTTAAAGTTGTGCGAAATGATGCTATTACAATAGAAGAAATTCAAGAAATGTCGCCTGAAGCCATCATTTTATCTCCTGGACCAGGAACACCTGCTGAAGCAGGTATCACGGTAGCTGTCATCAAGGAACTGTATCAAAATTTCCCCATTTTAGGTATATGCCTTGGCCATCAATCGATTGGGCAGGCTTTTGGCTCCAATATTGTGCAGGCCCAAAATATTATGCATGGAAAGCTGTCACCATTACAATACGAGCAAACAGGTTTATTTAAGCGAATAAAGGGTGATATTGAAGTAATGCGTTATCATTCTTTAATTATTGAAGCAAGGACATTGCATAAGGATTTTAACATAATTGCAACAGCCGGTGATGATGGGGAGATTATGGCCATTCAACATAAGAATTATCCTCTTTATGGTCTGCAGTTTCACCCAGAATCAATCGGCACAAAAGAAGGCAATATCATGATGCAAGCCTTTCTCGATAGTATAGCGTAATGGCCGCAAAAAAGCTGTCGTCTAATGTGACGACAGCTTTTTAGGTTACTGCTTTTTGCCTGTAATTAACTTAGCAATTTCTTCTAAAGACATGGAAGAATTGACTTCATAGGAGCCGATTTGTAAGCTGCGGGCATATTTTGCGTTAGCGAGTAGTAACTCCATTTCAACACTATTGGTAATAATGCCGCCGTCTTCAAGCTTTTGTGCCACAATATAGGGTGTGATTCCACTGTATAATTGCAATGTCATCTTTGTCACATCACCGTTTGTTTCTTCAACGGCTTGTTCATCAGAATCTGTCGTAGACGTTTCTTCTGTTGTATGTACTGGCTTTAATTGTCCCTTTAACGAGGCAATTTCTTGGTTGGCCTTGTTTAGCTTATCTTGCAGTTGTTCTACCTGTTGCAGATTGCCAGCTTCTTTAGTAGGGAGACCAATATTTACATCAAAGCGACTGGAGAGTGCTAGCAAAGCTCCGACAAGAAAAATGGCAATGCCAAATGCGCGGATGGCGGACTTGTTCATCACTTATCGACCTCCATTTGCAATGACTTGACGAACTTGCTTTTCTGTTAAATTAGAACGAATACTGATATCAGCTACAGAAAGACCTTGTTTATTTAATTCGAGCACCTGACTAACAATAATTTGATGAATCGGTTTGACTTGGGTTGTCGTTTGTGCAATTTTTGACGCTTGTGCAGCCTGTTGAACAGCTTGCATGACTTGTTGAACTTTAGGGTTTTGTCCTTTTTGACTCGGAGCTGATGTTGATTTCACTTGGAATTCAGGCTCTAATAAAAGTTCTTCCTCGACAATTTTTAGGCGACGCTTTAAATTATTTGTTTCTTGGAAGATCGAGATGGATAATTCTTCGACATCTTTTTCGATTTTTTTCGAGCTATTTTTGAAAAAGAACGATAGGATGATTAAAATTATGCCGATACTCATTAGTAAGATGGATAAATCCAATAGTTTCACCTCAATGTAGTATGTAATTATAAGATATTTTACCATATGCAAACTTAATATGAAATGAAGGTAGATTTTTTTTCAGTTTATGTTATAATAGGTTAGTCGTATAAATCATGCTCAAATTTTAATTCTTGATATAGAGTGGGAGGGTTAATGATGCGCGTAAACATTACTTTAGCTTGCACAGATTGCGGCGAACGTAACTACATTTCTAAAAAGAACAAGCGTAACAATCCAGAGCGTCTTGAACTTAAAAAATATTGCTCTCGCGAGAAGAAATACACTCTTCACCGTGAAACTAAGTAATCGCTCATTAAGCCAAAACCACAAGTGGTTTTGGCTTTCTACATTTTATGAAATCATTTCGGGTATAAGGATACGAAGTATGATGATATAGGAGGTAGCCTGGATGGATAAAACAACATTACGAAATAAGATGCGACAAGCTCTTGCGACAATGACTGATGAAGCTTATCAATATCAATCATTAGCTATCGTAAAAAAGGTGCTACAGGAATCATATATAATAGAAGCAAATATAATTGGCATGACCATTTCAAATAAGCCAGAAGTCGACACCATTCTTTTAATTGAAGAATTATGGCGACTTGGTAAAAAGGTCGCTGTTCCGAAATGTCATCCAAAAACAAGAGAAATGTCATTTTACATTATTGATTCATTTGCCCAGCTTGAAACTGTATATATGCATTTGCGTGAGCCTATTCCAGCAAGATGTGAGTTAGTTGACGCAAATGACATGGATGTCATCCTTGTGCCTGGCGTTGTTTTTGACCGTAATGGCTATCGAATCGGCTATGGCGGTGGTTATTATGACCGCTATGTATTAAACTATAAAAAAGGGAAGCTGATGTCGCTGCTCTTTGATGAGCAAATCATTGATTGTGTCCCAGCCGAGGAGCATGATTGCCCAGTAGACATCATTATGACACCGACAGAACGTATTGATTGTCTAGCACAACGAGGAGCGAGCGAAAATGGATAAAATGTTAGATATTTATGAACTTTTGAAAACATATGGTACTTTTATTTATACACGTGATCCCATTGGCGATTTGATGTTAATGGAGGATGAAATACGTGAGCTCTATAAAGCAAATGTACTAGACATAAAAGACTATCAAATGGCATTGTTACTCATTCGACAAGAAACAACAAAACTTCGTATGGAAGAAAATAAAAAGTAATGTTTAAAATATAATGTAATGGAGTATTGTGAAAATAATGTAACAAGTATGTAATATTCTTAAAAACAGTGGATTTCCGCTGTTTTTATGTTTTTAAGAAACTTTTTACATTCCAAAACGTATATATAGATGTCTGGTGCATAAAAAGAGCGCGGAGAAAAAAATTTCCAAAAGATATGTGTTGATTATCTGTTAAAAAAGGATTAAGATATATTTTGTTTCCGTAACAAAATGTAAAAAATTATTATTTTTTTGTAAGGAAGTAGGGAGGATGTTAGGAATGAAATCAATAAAGTGGCCTAAACATTCATTTATGATACTAGCAATTATAGCAACATGGATCAAAACGGTCATTGTTTACCACACAAGCTTTGAGATGAAAATTGAAAATGCAATGCAACAATTTATTTTGTTTATTAATCCATTAAGCTTCTTGCTATTTACGTATGGTTTATCACTATTCTTTAAATCAGCAAAAGCTAGAAATCGTTATCTGATTACGGTCAGCGTTATTTTATCCATTGTTTTATACGGAAATGTAGCGTTCTATCGATTCTACAATGACTTTATTACGCTACCAGTATTATTCCAAACAAGTAATTTCAGTGACTTAGGAACATCAGTAGCAGCCATTGTTGAGCCATGGGATGTATTATATTTCGTTGATGTCGTTATTTTAATCTTAGCGAATAAATTTTTACCGAAAATGAAAGAAGCATTTAAAGTGAATATTGAATTCCGACGTGCATTTTTTGTATTAGCAGTCGCAATTTCATTTTTAAACTTAGGATTAGCTGAAACAGAGCGTCCACAATTATTAACACGTAGTTTTGACCGCGAATTATTAGTAAAAAATATTGGTACGTACAATTACCATTTGTATGATATTTATATTCAAACTAAATCATCTGCTCAACGTGCATTAGCGGATGGCAGTGAATTAGTTGAAGTAAACAACTATGTGCGTTCTAATCAGGCTGCCGTTAACCCAGAGATGTTTGGGAAATATAAAGGTCGCAACTTAATTGTTGTGTCGATGGAGTCTTTACAAAACTTTGTCATCAATAATGATATGAATGGTCATGAAATTACGCCATTCTTAAACTCTTTAACAAAAGATAAAGATACGTATTATTTCAGTAACTTCTATCACCAAACAGGCTTAGGAAAAACATCTGACTCAGAGTTTATTGTTGAAAACTCATTGTTTGGATTAGGTCGTGGTGCTGTATTCTTCACGCATGGTGGAAATACGTATAATTCAATGGCTGAACGCCTTGGAGAAAATGGCTACTTTACAAATGTCATGCACCCGAATAATAAATCATTCTGGAACCGTGATATCATGTATCAATCGTTAAAAATTAATAAATTCTACGATATAGATTCATATACGGTTGAAGAAGGGCAAGCTGTCAACTGGGGTATGAAAGATACACCATTCTTAGAGCAATCTGCTGCTTTAATGAAAGACATGCCACAGCCATTCTATTCAAGATTAATTACGTTAACGAACCACTATCCATTCACTTTGGATCCTGAAGATATTATGATTCCTGAATATGATTCAAATTCAGGTACATTAAATCGTTACTTCCAGACAGTACGTTATATGGATGAAGCTTTAAAAGACTTCTTCCAAGAGTTAAAAGATCAAGGTGTTTATGATAACTCTATTATCGTAATGTATGGAGACCATTATGGTATTTCTGAAAACCATAATAAAGCGATGGCACAATATTTAGGAAAAGAACAAATTACACCAATGGACAATGCATTGCTTCAAGAAGTGCCTTTATTCATCCATATCCCAGGATCTGACGATGGTAAAGAAATGACAGAGATTTCAGGACAAATGGATTTACGTCCAACAATCTTACATCTTCTTGGCGTTGAAACGTCAAAAGACATGCAAATGGGTGCAGATTTATTCTCTCCAGAGCATGAGGATTTTGTTGTCTTCCGTGATGGACGCTTTATAACAGATAAATATGTTTATGCTGGAGAAGCTTGCTATGACAAAGCAACTGGTGAAGAAATAGATGGTGAGCCATGCCAGTCATATGCTGATCGTGCGACAATGGAGCTGGAAAATTCCGATGCTATCATAAATGGAGACCTGCTACGTTTCTATGATGAAAAGACAGGTAATTTAAAACAGGATTCCGTCAAATAACAAAAGAGAGATCTCAAGTTGAGGTCTCTCTTTTCTTTTTTGATTGACAAATTACTATAAGCAATTATAATAAATTTAAATATCTGCATAACGAAGATTTGTTTTTGCATTTCGGAGTATAAGAGTGAAAGGCATGGAAAAGAACGAGTAGCTTTAATCGAACTGACAGAGAGTAGCCGGTTGCTGAGAGGCGCAAGGGATATTAAAGTGAATACATCTTGGAGCTGCGTACCGAAATTTTAGTAGGCTACGACGGGGTTGCATCCGTAATCATTGCAAAAGTATCGCTATGGCTGTACTTATTGAGGAGGGCTGTGTGAATAGCTCTCGAAAAAAGGTGGTAACACGTTCATGAACGTCCTTAGGATTATTCCTAAGGGCTTTTTTTATGCCTTTACAGCCCAAGTGTTTATCTTGATTTGGCCGTCCTCTTACGCTGAGGCGTAGTTGATTAGTGAACTCTTATAGGGCTTGCAATATTAATATTTAATATTACAAGGAGATGTTTCATATGTTTTTAACACCAAAAGAGCAATTAGCGATAATTAAGAAGGGTGCTCATCAAATCGTTGATGAGCAGGAATTACTCGAAAAATTAGAGCGATCCTATAAGGAGCAGAAGCCTTTAATCATTAAGTTAGGGCTTGATCCGTCCGCCCCGGATATTCATTTAGGGCATGCAGTCGTTCTACGGAAAATAAAGCAAATGCAGGATTTAGGGCATCAGGCGGTCATTGTTATCGGTGATTTTACAGGGCGTATTGGTGATCCAACGGGTAAAGCAAAAGGCCGTGTCGCGTTAAGTGATGACATGGTCAAGCAAAACGCTAAAACATACTGTGAGCAAATTTTTAAAGTGATAGATATGAACAAGACAACTATTCGTTTCAATAGTGAATGGTTAGCAAAGCTGTCATTTGAAGAAGTCATTCAGCTGGCAGCCACGACATCCGTTGCTCGACTGTTAGAACGTGAGGACTTTCAAAAACGGTACCGTCAGCAAATACCAATTGGCATCCACGAATTTTTCTACCCGCTTATGCAAGCATATGATTCGGTAGAGCTACAGGCCGATATTGAATTAGGGGGAACAGATCAAACATTCAATATTTTAATGGGCCGCACCTTACAAAAGCAACGGCGGTTAGAAAAACAAATTGCCATTTTTATGCCATTACTCGAAGGTTTAGATGGCATTGAAAAAATGAGTAAGAGCCTTGGCAATTATATTGGTGTCAGTGAAGCGCCAGAGGTCATGTTTAAAAAGGTAATGGAAGTACCAGATGCCTTACTCATCAAATATTTTGAACTAGCAACAGATGAGCATCCACTACAAGTGCAAACCATTCAAGATAGACTGCAAATGGGAGAGAATCCCCGTGATGTAAAATTACAGTTAGCAGAAATTATAACGGCCTTATACCATGGGACTACAGCAATGGAGGAAGCTAAATCCTATTTCCAAGCTGCATTTCAAAGAAAGGAAATACCAAAAAATATTCCTATACTGCTCCTAGAAATTGATAAGGAAAGAATAGTGGATATTATCCCACAACTAGTGGCAATGGATTATATTCATAGTAAGAGTGAATTTCTGCGGTTAATCAAGCAAAATGGAGTATCCTTGAATGGAGAAAAAATAGTAATGGATGATTTATCACTTGTACTAATGAATGATGATGTCATTCAAATTGGTAAGAAACGATTTCTTAAATTAAATAAATAATAAATACAAAAAAAGAGCAATCTCCAGGGAGACTGCTCCTTTTTGTCTGAATTTTAGTGTAATTGTGGTGGATACCCACTGTGAACAATCGTCATGATGACGAACCATCCAAATACAGCGGCACTTAATAAGTTGAAAACAACGCTTAATAGGTTCTTTTCTTTAATTGCTTGGAATGTACCAACTACAGCTAAAATCGCTACTAGACCAAAAATAACCATTAATAAGTTCATTAAAAATAGACACTCCTTTCGACATCAGAAAATGAATGTCGCAAACAATATTCCTCCTTAATTGTAAACGTTCTGTTTGTTTTTGTCGAGAACTAAAATAGCGTAAACTATGAACATTTATCGTCAAATTGTGGCAAAGCCTGTATAATAGAAAGTTGAGGTGATCACTATGATGAACGTACGAAGTTATTCTCTTGGACCTGTTCAAACGAATTGCTATATCGTATCGAATAAAGAAAAAGAATGTATTATATTTGATCCAGGTGAGGAAGCAGAGCGTCTTATTAAAACAATTCGTAGCAATGGCTTAAAACCACTTGCTATCTTTTTAACACATGCCCATTTTGATCATATAGGGGCTGTAGATGCTGTACGCGAAGTGTTTGATATTCCTTTATGGATTCATGAAAAGGAAGTTAGCTGGCTAGGAGATCCAACGAAGAATGGCTCTAGTAAATATGCTGCATTACCAGATTATAGGGTAGCAGCACCAGCGCAAGACACAATTATTAAAGAAGAACAGCTATTTGAGATCAGTAATTTTGCTTTCCAAGCTGTTTTTACGCCTGGACATTCACCTGGTAGTATTTCTTATGTTTTTGATAATGACGGTTTTGCCATTGTTGGAGATACGTTATTTGAACAAGGTGTGGGACGTACAGATTTAGTAGGTGGCTCAACAAAAGTATTATTAGCATCCATTCATCACAAATTGTTGACACTACCCGAGGATACTATTATTTATCCTGGACACGGAAATTATACAACAGTAGGCGCAGAAATGGAGACAAATCCTTTCTTAAATGGATTTTAAAAAGGAATAACCAAAGCGCATAAAAAAGCGTATCTCAGCAGTTGTGAGATACGCGATTTTTTTGTATTAATGACCGCCACCAGGTACGTGAATGAATGTTGTATAGTACGTGAAGCCAGCGAAGAATACAGTTAAATATGCTCCGAAAATGTACATGTACATACGTTCTGAAAGGTTTAAGAAGCCTAATAATAAGAATAAACCTGTATTACCTAAGAATAATAGCGATACCTCGTTCATACCACCAAGGTAGAACATAACGGCAAAAATACCTGTCCAGAATGCCATAACTTTATACATATTATCCATGAAGATTTCCCCTCCTTTTGCCCACGACACAATAATCTCTTACTCATTATAAATGATATGAAAGGTGTCTGTAAACTGGAACTTCTCCGTCTTTGTGACAAACAAATGGATTTTTAATCTAGCTTTCGATTTCTGTCACGTTTATTTCATATTTACATAAATCGCAATTATGTATCATACTTTCAATTTGCACAAATTCATTGTTCGTAAACAATGCATCTAATTGACCTTTTAAATAGGATTCATGTAATGAACAAACAATATCAGAATGCGAAGTAAGTTGCTCCTGGAAAGGACAATTGAAGATGGAGAAGGTCACTTTTTTGCCATGTTCGGTTTGTTGAATTTGTGGAATATAGCCAATTAAAGCGGCATTGTCCGTTAACAGCTGAAGCTTTTCATCGAAGGATAGAGAATTATTTAATGTTAATTCAGCGCTGATATAATTTTTCATTTGCTGGTATCCGTCTTGGTAGCTAATTTCTTGGCACTTCGTTAAGGCAGATGGTCCAATGTCTTCAATTAATTGGATCGTCCATTTTAATAAACGATCTTCATCGCGTCTTGGAAATGTTAGAGATACGCCTTTCTCTGAAGCTTTATAAACACGTCCAGGTCTACCACCTTTGCCTGTTTTGACATAGTCCGCAGAAATAATATTGATTTCTGAAAGCTTTGTTAAATGAAGCCGAGCAACGTTTGGATGGATGCCGAATTGATCAGCAATATGTTGTACTGTGACTGTTTTTTTCTCTTGCAATATGTACTCATAAATAGAGTACCTTGTTTCATCGGCTAATGTACTAGTAATTTTCAATGGATGGATCATGCGCTTCACCTCTTTAAATTTTTTTAAAAAATTATGTTCGCCTACCAAGTGTTAGGAAAATAATCATGTTCATTCTATTATATTGTATTATTGAAAAAGGTACAGTTCATTTCGGCATAAATATTAATTTTTTCATGCATTTATCTTCTTTTTTAGTGGGAAACTGCACTTTATCCACATTTTTATAGCAAAAAACATGATTGACAGGAAAATATGCAACAAATTTTTATTTTCAGAAAAGGGCTTTTCTCGTGGCATTTTCCTCTTTATACTAGGAAATAACGAATAGAGCGGTCATATTCGAATGAACTAGAAGTGAGGTGCATATATGCAGAATTTTGAAACAGTTGTCGAACAAAAATGTGAGCAACTTTTACTAAAGGCCTATCATTTTGGTGCATCCGATTTATTACTGGTTCCAGGTAATAAAAGATATCAGGTTTATTTTCGAAAATATGATAAGCTACTCCAAGCTGGTGAGCTCCCAAATGAACTTGCAGAAAGAATGATTTCCTACTATAAATTTCTTGCGGCATTAGATATTAGTGAACGACGAAAACCTCAAAGCGGCTCCTTTCAAAAAGCAATGGAACACAATCCATACGCCTTTCGAGTATCCACACTGCCTTCCGTCTTTTTAAAAGAAAGCCTGATTATCCGTTTACTTCTCCAAAATCATACATTCCCACTAACGTCATTAAGCTATTCCAAAAGTGCAGCACACAATTTAATGGAGCTTGTGCAACATCGTCAAGGTCTTCTGTTTTTTACAGGCGCAACAGGCTCTGGCAAATCTACATCACTCTATTCCTTAATCCACTATTGTTCCACAGAGTTAAATCGGCATGTGATTTCTTTAGAAGATCCTGTAGAAAATAGCCAAGCAAATTTACTTCAAATTCAAGTGAACGAGCGAGCGGGCGTTACATATGCTATGGGACTAAAAGCCATTTTACGTCACTCTCCTGATGTTATCATGATTGGTGAAATTCGAGATAAAGAGACAGCAAAAATTGCTATCCAAGCTGCCTTAACAGGACACTTAGTTGTCTCAACCATTCATGCAAAAGATACCATTCGTTGCCTGTATCGTTTAATGGACTTAGATGTGTCGATAGAGGAGCTTCATCAAACGATTATCGGTATTGTGGCACAAATACTTGTTCAGACTTCAGCAGTACAAGATGAGCGCCGTGCGGTATATGAAATTTTACAGGATGTTCATTTAACAAGAGCCATTTCTGCGATTAAAGAAAAGGTCAACTATGAACTCCCTTATGAATTAACATTAATGGGACAAAAAGAATTAGTGGAGAGCTTTTATGCACCTACAAACATATATCCATAATGTTTTGCTTTATTATAGTAGGGCGACAAAATGGCGAGTAAGGGAGCAGGCACAATTTTTTAATCGATTATGTGTGTTAATGCAAGAAGGATATTTATTTCCTCAGGCCATTTCAATGCTATTGCCTCATCATATAAAGGCGCATGAAGATATGCAGCAGCAAATTGATGAAAAACTGAAGCAAGGGGAAGGGGTTGCAGGGATACTTGAAACTTTACAGCTGAGCAAGCATTATTTAATGGCCATCAAGGTAGCAGAAAACAATGGTCATATGATAGAAGCTTTACAAGGTGTAGCTAAGCAAATAAAGGTAAGTGAAATGACCAAGAAAAAGCTCATAAAGCTGCTGATCTATCCTGTCACGCTGATCGTATTTTTGCTGTTATTATTTTTGGTGTTTCGTACCATCTTTTTACCAAACATCGAAAGACTGGTAGCCGGCCGAACCGCAGAAACAGAAACAAGTATTACGTTGTCCACTACGTTATTACATGTTCCTGATGTAGTTATCCTCACCATTTTCATCGCAACAGGCAGTTTATTTATTGTTCGTCTCTATCTCAATCGACAGCCTACTGCACATCAACTCACCATCCTATTCAAGATTCCTTTTATTCAACGCTATATGCGACTGATATTAACAAGACAGTTTGCTGCTTATTTAGGAAGCTTACTGCAAAGTGGATTTTCATTACAAGCCAGCCTCCAACTTTTAGAAGAGCAACAACTTCAACCTTTTCTGCAAATTCTTTCGCAGCGCATAAAAGAAAGGGTTATTTTTGGAGAGTCACTAACACTTGCCGTAATGAGACTAGCTGTTTTTCAAAAGGATTTTCCTGTTTTTGTAGAGCACGGTGAGCAAAGCGGCTATTTAGGAAAAGAATTAGTGTTGTATAGCGAATTATTACTGGAAAAACAGGAACAACTTCTGCAAAAAGTATTAGCATTTGTACAACCAACCTTCTTTATCCTCATAGCAGTCTGTATAGTAGCTGCCTATGTCAGTTTATTATTACCCATCTATCACATGATTGAATTAGTTTAGGAGGGAAAAGATGAAACGTATCAACGAACAAGCAGGGTTCACTTTAATCGAGATGCTAATTGTTTTATTAATCATTTCAATCCTTATTTTAATTACGATTCCAAATGTTACGAAGCATTTCGCTACCATTGATGAGAAGGGCTGTAAGGCTTATATATCTATGGTACAAGGGCAGGTCGAGGCCTATCGAGTAGATTTTATGACCTATCCAACATTAGATGATCTAGTGGTGAAAGGCTATTTAAAAGAACATGAAACGACTTGCCCAAATAAAGCCGAAATAGTCATCACGAATGAGGGAGAGGTACGACTAGCCAATGCAGATTTGGAAACAGGGTCAAATAGCTGATGAACATAATAAAAATGGTGGTTTTACAATTCTTGAAATACTGATTGTTTTGTTTCTTGTTATGAGTTTAACAGCGATTGTTAGTAAATTTTCATTCAAAATAGCAGAAGCAAAGGAATTGGAACGATTTTTTACGCAAATGCAACTAGATATTCAGTATATTCAAACCTATAGCATGAATGAACGGCAATATATAGCAATGAAAATAATAAGTCCCAGTAATCGTTATGTTATTCAAAAAGATTTTTATACCATTTTATATGAACGTCCTTTTCCAAAAGGAGTGGAGTTTTTGAACGCAGAAAGTTCTATTCATACACTTAGTTATAATACTAAAGGAAATGTTATGTCAGCTGGAACCATTGCCTTTAAAACCCCTCAAGGAAAGAAAAAGGTCGTTATTACATTAGGACGAGGGAGAGCTAGAGTTGAATGAGTCAGGCTATTCTTTTGTAGAAACCATTTTAGCTATGGGGATTTTAACAATATTGTGTATGTCGTTAATACCGCTTACCTATACGATGAAGACGAATCTTACAAATAAAAAACTAGAACTCATCGCAGCTGAAACTGCCTATGAAGGTTTAAAGCAATATCAGGCAGTACAGCAAACAGAAGGCTCTAGGACCATTGAACAAGTAGAGTATCATTGGGAATTTGATGGACAACAAATTTGTGTCCGTTTTCAAAACATGCGTGAACTGCGCCAAAAATGTATACAAGATACAGGTGAAGTCCGTGAATGACAAAGGCTATACATTAATAGAAGCCATATTTCAATTGGTTGTTTTTGTGCTTGTATCTCAACTTTTTGTTCTTATTATGCTGTGGTTTGCTGAAATGAAATCAACCATGCTAACAGATGAACAAACAAAGTGGGAGCTATTTGTTTATGATGTAAATCATTCTCTACAGAATGTCTCTGCGTTTGCTATTCGGGAAGATCGAAAAAGAGTGAGCTTTCAAACTGCAAATACAATCCATCATATTGATTGCTATCCTAATATTATTCGTGAGCAAATAAATGGTGGACATGTTCCCATGCTAATCGGAATTAATAAATGCCAATTTAATTATACAGAAAACATGCTGACGGTAGCTGTTGAAATGACTAGCGGTATTCAAAAGGAGCGAAGCTACTATGTGCCAATTATTGAAAAATGACAGAGGGGCTATTTTTTTGATCGCAATTGCATTATTATTTTTTGTAACTACTTTTGTTCTTGCGTATTGTATGTCTTATGAAATGCAGTTTCGAACATATGATGGGCTAGAAAAATTAAATGTTCAAACTACGATAAATTTATTAGGACAAATTTTGTCAGACAGTGTAGAATCGTAGTTATAAGAAGGTGATCCGAATTGCGAAAAATATATTTAGTTGGCTTTATGGGCAGTGGGAAAAGTGCGTTAGGAAGACGTTTAAGTTATTTATTAAAGATGCCATATTATGATATGGATCGTGAGATTGTGCGCCAGCAGGGAATGACAATTCCACAGATTTTTGAAAAATACGGAGAGGCCCATTTTCGAGAAATAGAAACAGAATTTTTGAAAAATTTCAGAGATGAGGCTTGTATTATTTCTACAGGTGGTGGCGTTGCCATTAATGCTGAGAATCGAAAAATTATGAGACGTAGTGGATTAGTGTTTTTTTTAGATGCGTCTTTTGAAGATATTTATAAACGAATACAGCATGATCCAAACAGACCCATTGTACAGAGCTCTACAAAGGAAGAGCTAGAAAGCCTGTATCATTACAGAAGGAAGTTTTACCGTGAGGTAGGACATATCCAAGTATTGACAGAAGGTAGAACTATCCGTCATATTCTAGAGTATTTAGTATTTCAAGTGAAAAGATTAAAAAACGAACGATGATTGTGTTATTGATAAATTATGTTCGTGTTTTATTATCTTTTAAAAAATGATTGCCTTTTCAATGCATTTAATGTTAGGATATAGACAAATAAGTAACTAAATGTTCATTGACTACTAAATAGTACCAAGAACTATCTTGGGCGGATGATTGTGCGGGGAGAGCGCGTGTAGACGCCACCGAAGGAGCAAGTAGTAAATGGCTATGAATCTCTCAGGTAAAAGGACTCGTACAAGACGCAACTCTGGAGAGAGCTGTAGTATAACAATAACAGCCACCAAAGGGGAAAGCCGGCTGATTGGCAGTGTGAAAACTTGCGAGCCAGTCTGGTGTAACTTTCAGGTGCAAGGACAGAGAATCCCGAAAAGGGGTTCGTCTGTCTTTTTTTATGTCCACAGGTGCTTTAAAGATTGGAAACGATACGCACTGACTGTATTAATACAAAAGCAGACGAACTACTACCAGTAAAAATGTAACGAACAATAAGGGGGCAAAAAAGAATGACGAATGAATTAAAACGTACACCTCTATTTGAAGAATACGCGAAATACGGTGCAAAAACAGTAGACTTCGGTGGCTGGGAACTACCTGTTCAATTTACTTCCATTAAAGAAGAACATGATGCAGTGCGTCATCGTGCAGGCTTATTTGATGTATCACATATGGGAGAAATTTTAGTAACAGGTCCCGATGCATTAGGTTTTTTACAAAATCTTTTATCAAATGATGTATCTAAAATTGTTAATGGCCAAGCGCAATACACAGCCATGTGTTATGAAGATGGAGGCGTTGTTGACGATTTATTAACGTATAAATTAGCTGATAATCACTATTTATTATGTGTCAATGCAGCCAATATTGAAAAAGACTATGATTGGATGATGGAAAATCAACATCAATATGATGTGACGATTGATAACCAGTCCGATGCTTATGCACAAATTGCTCTTCAAGGACCATTAGCAGAGGAAGTTCTTCAATCCCTTACTTCGACTGATGTTCGTGCCATTAAATTTTTCCGCTTCCAAGAGGGCGTTGAAGTTGCGGGTCATCAAGTATTAGTTTCTCGTAGTGGCTATACAGGAGAAGATGGCTTTGAACTTTACGGTGCTCCAGAAGATATTAAAGCACTATGGGGTAAAATTTTAGATGCTGGTCATGATAAAGGCGTAGTACCGGCAGGTTTAGGATGCCGCGATACACTACGTTTTGAAGCAGGGCTACCATTATACGGTCAAGAGCTATCGGCAACAATTTCTCCACTTGAGGCTGGGATTGGCTTTGCTGTGAAATTAAATAAAGAAGACTTCATTGGTCATGAAGCATTAGTAGCGCAGAAGGAAAATGGTCTTACACGCAAATTGGTAGGCATTGAAATGATTGATAAAGGCATTCCACGTCATGGCTACAAAGTGTTCAAGGACGGTAAGGAAATCGGTGAAGTGACAACGGGTACACAGCTTCCTTCATCTAAACGTAATGTTGGTCACGCTTTAATTGACAGTCAATTCGCAACAATCGGAACTGAGCTAGAAATCGAAATTCGTGGGAAACACTTAAAGGTAGTAACAGTGGAAACACCGTTTTACAAGCGTTCAAAATAATAGTTGAAAAGAGGGACCTACATTTATGAAACATCGTTATTTACCAATGACGGAGCAAGATCAAAAAGAAATGTTAGACGTAATCGGTGTATCCTCAGTTGATGAATTATTCGGGGATATTCCTGAGAAAGTCCGTTTTAAAGGCCTTTATGATATTAAGGAAGCAAAATCAGAATCTGCTTTATTAAAAGAATTAACAGCACTCTCTGCAAAAAATAAGGACACAAATGCTAATGTATCGTTTTTAGGTGCAGGTGTTTACAATCACTATAAACCAGTAATCGTGGACCATGTCATTTCTCGTTCAGAGTTCTATACAGCGTACACACCTTATCAACCAGAGATTTCACAAGGTGAGCTACAAGCAATCTTTGAATTCCAAACGATGATTGCCGAGCTAACTGGCATGGATCTTGCAAACTCTTCTATGTATGACGGTGGTACAGCATTAGCAGAAGCAGGTATGCTAGCAGCAGGTCATACGCGTCGTAAGAAAATATTAGTGTCTGAAGCAGTGCACCCAGAATATCGCGATGTTGTTGCTACATATGCCTATGGTCAATCCATTGAAATCGTGACAATCCCACAAAAAGATGGTGTGACAGATGTCGAAGCATTAAAAGAGTTAATCGATGACAACACAGCAGCTGTTATTGCTCAATATCCAAACTTCTTCGGTCAAGTGGAGGATATTCAAGTTATTAGTGATATTGCACATGAAGCGAAAAGCTTATTCGTTGTTTCTTCTAACCCACTTTCATTAGGCATTTTAACGCCTCCTGGTAAGCTAGGTGCTGATATTTGTGTAGGGGATGCGCAAGTATTTGGTATCTCTGAAGCATTTGGTGGGCCACACTGTGGTTTCTTTGCAGTGACAACGAAATTAATGCGTAAAGTGCCAGGTCGTCTTGTTGGTGAAACAGTGGATGGTGAAGGGCGCCGTGGTTATGTATTAACATTACAAGCACGTGAACAACATATCCGTCGTGATAAAGCAACATCTAATATTTGTTCGAACCAAGCACTTTTAGCACTTGCTGCATCTGTAGCGATGACAGCTTTAGGTAAACAAGGTATTCGTGAAATGGCTACGCAAAATATTGCCAAAACACGTTATGCAAGAAATGCCTTTGAAGCAGCTGGCTTTACAGTAGCATTCCAAGGCGCACACTTTAACGAGATCGTTGTGAAAACGAATAAATGTGTGAAGGAAATCAATAAAGGCTTAATCGAAAAGGGTATAATCGGTGGATATCCTCTAGGGCAAAATTATGACTCTCTGAAAAATCATGTGCTTATTGCAGTAACTGAATTACGCACAAAAGAAGAAATTGATGCACTTGTTGCAGAAATGGGGGCTCTTAATGCATAACGAAAATCAATCACTCATTTTTGAAATTTCAAAAGAAGGTCGCGTTGGCTATAGCTTAGAAGCACTTGATGTACCTGAAGTAGACCTAGCAGATTTACTGCCTGCAAGCTTAGTTCGTACGGAAGCTGCAGAGTTACCTGAAGTGTCTGAGCTTGATATTATGCGTCATTACACAGCACTTTCTCGTAGAAACCATGGGGTAGACTCTGGCTTCTATCCACTCGGCTCTTGTACGATGAAATATAATCCAAAAATTAATGAAGCAGTTGCACGTCTTTCAGGCTTCGCGAATGTTCACCCATTACAGGATGAATCGACAGTACAAGGTGCGATGGAGCTTCTCTATGATTTACAAACTTCTTTAGTAGAAATTACAGGAATGGATGAAGTAACATTACAACCAGCAGCAGGTGCCCATGGTGAATGGACAGCATTAATGATGATTCGCGCATTCCATGAGGCAAATGGTGAAGGTCACCGTAACAAAGTTATTGTTCCTGACTCAGCTCACGGTACAAATCCAGCCTCAGCAACAGTAGCAGGCTTTGAAACAATCACTGTGAAATCCGATGAAAATGGCTTGGTTGATATCGAAGACCTTCGTAAAGTCGTTGGTGCTGATACAGCTGCATTAATGCTAACAAACCCGAATACACTCGGTCTATTTGAAGAAAACATTATCGAAATGGCGGAGCTTATTCACTCTGTAGGCGGGAAAGTTTACTATGATGGCGCGAACTTAAATGCCGTTATGAGTAAAGCACGTCCTGGCGATATGGGCTTTGACTGCGTGCATTTAAACTTGCATAAAACATTTACAGGTCCACATGGTGGAGGTGGTCCAGGTTCAGGTCCAGTAGGCGTAAAAGCAGATTTAATTCCATTCCTACCAAAACCAGTACTAGTGAGAACAGAAGAAGGCACATACCACTTCGACTACGATCGTCCACAATCAATTGGACGTGTAAAACCTTACTATGGTAACTTTGGTATCAATGTTCGTGCTTATACGTACATTCGTACAATGGGTCCAGATGGCTTAAAAGCTGTTACAGAATATGCTGTATTAAACGCAAACTATATGATGCGTCGTTTAGAGCCATTCTTTGATTTACCATATAACCGTCACTGCAAACATGAATTTGTCTTATCAGGTCGTCGTCAAAAGAAATTGGGCGTTCGCACATTAGATATTGCAAAACGTCTGTTAGACTTTGGCTACCATCCACCAACAACCTACTTCCCATTAAACGTGGAAGAGGCATTAATGATCGAGCCAACAGAAACAGAATCAAAAGAAACATTAGATGCATTCTGTGATGTGATGATTCAAATTGCGAAAGAAGCAGAAGAAAATCCATCTATCGTGCAAGAAGCACCACATACAACTGTCGTATCTCGTCTTGATGAAACACGCGCTGCTCGTACACCAGTGCTGCGCTATCAAAAAGCATAATCCACAAAAAACCGTTCACTTCATATTGAACGGTTTTTTGTTTGCGCACTTTAGGCTAGTACAAACTATACATAAAAATATAGTAATTGATATAATTACATTAATTTGTATATTTGATTTTTGAAGGGAGATTAAAATGCAGGCAGCAATATTTGAATTGAGCTTACCAATAAACAGTCTATTACATAATACATATAAAATAACGCAAGTTCTTGCCACTAGTAAATTATCCTTTGTGTATATGTCTGAACATATAAATACTGGAGAGCAACTAATCATTAAGGAATTTTTCCCAATGGAAATAGCGTTACGTGATTTGGATAACAAATCAGTAATCAATCGTGTACCCTCAACAAAGGAAAAATTTCAGGAATTAAAGGAAAGATTTCTAAGTGAAGCATTGATGATCCAACAATTGAACCATCAGAATATTGTTAAGTATAGACATCATTTTACTGAAAATGGTTCTATATATATAATTACAGATTATTATGAAGGGATATTACTGGACCAATATATACATAAATATGCTATTCACGAAAGGCATCATCTATATGAAGAAGTATTCCTTCCCTTAATTGATGCCATCTCGTATTTACATAGTAAAGGCATTATTCATCGGGATATAAAGCCGAATAATATTATAATTGATACGCAAGGGAAACCTTGCTTATTAGATTTCGGTTCAGCAATTTATTATAAAACGGTGGAAAAATATCCAATATTTACTACACCAGGATACTCACCTATTGAGCAGTATTCCGTTAAAGGAGAGCAAGGCATTTATACAGATATTTATAGTTTGATGGCAACTTTATACTTCGCATTAACAAACGAAGTCCCACTAGATGTTTCACAAAGAGTAATCGAGGATAAACTTACAAATGTGAGAAAATATAATAGAAAAGTGAGCATTCCTATGTCATTGACTATTTTATGGGGCTTGCAAGTGCAGCATAAAAAAAGATGTTCTTCCCTTTCTTTTATTAAATACATGATTATTTTGGAAAGAAAATTCAAATGTATAAAGAACTATTTTAAATAAATTAATTCTAAAAGACCAAAATTACTATATTTTTAATACTTTTTACTCATTTTAGTCTTAAAAGGATGATATTCAAAAGAACAACTTAGGGCCTAATAGCAATCGGACCTTTAGTTGTTTTTTTTATAAAAAAATAGGATTTATCCACTATTTCCCTAAAAAATATCATAATTATTACCATGTAATATTTTTAATAAACTGTCCTTAAAATGTTTTTGCTTACAATATATTCTATAGAAAATATTGACATTGATTTTAGGTATTGTATAGTTACTTTTGTGATACATAAAACCATTAGTGAATTTTGTATAAAAAATGCATAAAGTTGAATTAGAGCTTCTCGTACATAGTTCAGTACATTATTGTTTTTATTGTAAAATTTTATCTTAAATGTATATATCGACTTAATTTAAGTGTCTAAATGTTCTTTTAAGATGCTCGATTCAAGTAGTTATACAATTCTAATTCTGTATTTTTTACGCACTAATGTTTATGCTTACTCGAAATTCGTTATCTAAAGGAGGGATGGCTGTAGTAATATACAGCCAAATGAATGGAGATTATTAGTCAAACGAACAGAACAATGCTCTTTGAAGAAATAAACCCAGAGAAATTGGATTTAATTACGCTTGTTGGCGATGTAAAAGGAATCGACAGTCTAAGTGATGAAAAGATCAAAGAAATTAGTCAACATCTTCTTGTAAAAAGCTTCGACGAATTTTTAGATAAGTTTTCACCTACTGTGTATTCATTTTATAACGCGGCAAATCAAAAGGTTATGTATACTTTGAAAAAGCCTGAAGGAATTCAAGATGATTGTATATCTGAAATAGCAATCGACCAAAATAACGATTTTTTAAAGATGCTATTTACGCTCATTGATACAAAAAGAAGTCAGGGCATCACGAATGTAGATTTTAAATTTGAAAATTTACTAGACATGATTTCTCCTAAAAAAGTCATGGATGATATTCGCCAAGTTCGTAAGGAAATTCATTACCTATACAGTGAGTATGACAAGCTGGATGAGGGAGATCCGAAAAAATTAGATACTGGTGACAAGCTAAATCTTATGTTTGAAGTAGCTAGTAGAAACTACAACAATGTAATGGCGATGCTGCCTTTAGCAATTGAAGATATTAAAACAAGATTATTATTAGGTGCTAGTCAAGATGAGGATGAGTCCGAAAAATTACAAATAGGTACGCTTACTATTGGTGATAATGGTGAATTGAAAATTATTGAGGCACCTCAAACGAATAGTTCAGAACTGATGGTCATTGAAGAAAATAGTAATTACGGCTTGAGTACAGTTTTCGAAGAAGACTATGAGGCTATTACAGAATCGCCGTCTTCCTATGTAAAAGATTTAGTTGTGAGAACGTTCTCACCTCTACCAGCTATAAAAGCCGAATTTGATGTTGAAACAGAAGTTCAAAATTACAATACATACCTGGAGTTCTATAAGGATGCAAAGGATGAATTTGTAAAAACGGTCAAGCCTTTAGTCGAAAAGCTATTAGGTGTCAAAATGTACTTCGATCAATATGTTACGAAAAATAAAGGGATGCAGCCGTCATTATTAGTGACAAACACGAAGCTCGATATGCTTGTGAAAAGTAATAACCTGCCAAGATTACGCACGTATTTAAATACGGTTAACGCTAAAAATGATTTTACAGATACTGTATGGTATGGCATTGTACCTGCTCTAGAATTAGAATCTTCTGGAAAAATGAAAGTTAGCCGTTCAAGATTCAAAGGGAATGAAAAGGTTACAAAGCAAGAGGGTAACACAATGGAATCTTTATCAATCCTCTTAGATACGGTAAAAGATTACAAGGTTCAAATTTTCTTTAACTTTATGGCTGAAGAAGAAACTACCTTCAACGGCATCGCAACTGCTGGGATTGATCGCCTGATCGATAAATGTTCAGTTCTTGTCAGAAAAGAATTTAGTGAGTTCGCGATACCATGCCTACCAAACTTTACGATTATTCCAAAAGATAAATCAGGCGTAGTTATTGATACGAGAATGCATACTACCGAAAATGGAGCTCGTCTATCGAAAGAAAAGGAAGATATTTTAAAGCTTTGGATAGAAGGCGTTTATGTAGGTGCTAGCTATGTAGCAGCAGGTATCGTTTCCGCCTACCAATGCCCAGAGTATTTAAAGGAATCATTTAAAAATGTAAAACGTAATTACCCTGGAGTTCGATTTGATATTGAAGCCGGAGACAACTCACTTAGAGCTGTAACTACGATGGCGAAGGAAATTTCAGGTTTTACGAATAATATTAAAGACGCTATTAACAGCAGAAGCTTCGGTTTTGTATTCTCTTCCGAAAATGCCCAACTACAGGATAAAGATATTAGACGTATTACTGTTTATAAAGCAAGAAGTCTAGCAATGGAAGAAGATGGATTCGATTCAATCTATAAAACGCAAGTTAGTACGTATATTGAAAGAATACTTCGATTCCAATCTGGTGACTTTAAGCACGAGAATATCGTTCGCTTCTTTAGTAATAATCCAAGTAGTCAAAAAAGTAAGTGGCTGAATGATAAAGGTCATGTAAACTCTATCATTCATGACGGAGATGATATTGGCTACATCATTGATGAGAAAACAAGCTTATGTCAGATCGATCTTGTATTTAACGGTAATGTTAAAAATCTTGAGGTCACGATTACTAAAGGGACAAGTGCTGTTAAAGCCTAACAATTTATTTATCACAATTTTCAATTATTTAAGTAGGGTGTTTAAGATTTATCATTCATAAATCTTTTAACATAAATATGAATCGAACGACTAATTGCTAAAATGAAAAATATTACATATTTCATCGTGTCGGTATGAAACATGGCACTGTGAAATGAATAGCTGTACTTAAATTTATTTCATTAGAACAGTCAGAAGTTACGATTCAACAAAATTTAGGAGGTACTAAAAATGGGTTTTGTATTAAAAGTAGAAGGATCAGAAGCAATTGAATTAGGGTTAGAAAGCATCATGACTGTCGAATATGAGACAGATACACCGAATGATTCTAACGCGCGCTCTACAGATGTTGGGGCAACTTTAAAAGTAAAAGGTAAAATTTTAACTGCCACTGATGGTGATAATTCTGATGATACGATGAAATTAGGATTATGGTCATTAGTACCAGCTGAAAAAGCTGATTGCTACCGCAAAGTGACACTTGAAGTGATCTCAGCTGATCAAGTAGTAAGAAAAATTCATTTCCCAAATGCTTTCGTTGTGGACTATACAGAAAGATATGGTGACACTGAAGGTATTGGTGAGTTCTTCTTATTTATTAAGCAAAAGAAAGACAAAACAGAATTGGCAAAAATCGAAGGCGGCTACGCTGTCTAAGATTGCAGCACGATAAAACACTACTATATCTAAGGAACTTTTATAGTTCCTTAGATTATTTTTAATAATCCTAAATTGGGGTTGAAAACATGAAAACGCATTATGAAACATTGGGTATAGACCGAAATGCAACACAAGAGCAAATAAAATTAGCTTATCGAAAGCTTTCCAAAAAGCATCACCCTGATGTGAGTGGTGGAAATCAAGAGTCAGAGAAAATTTTTTTAGAGGTTCAAGAGGCATATAAGGTGCTTAAAGATCCAGCGCTGAAAGAGACTTACGATGCCCGTCTCGATGGCAAAGGTACCAGCTGGCAAAATGAACAACAAAATGAAAAGCATTCAAACGGACATCAGTCTACAGAGAAAAAGCCAGATTTTAATATGAATAATATTGAAAAAAACTTTGAACATTTCTTTGGCTTCAATCCTAAAACAAAGGAGATGTCCTCAACGCTTCATAAAAAAACGAAGAAAAATCCATTGGATACAACGGATTTATTTGAACGTTTTTTTAATAAATAAGCTATGGCAAAAAGAGAGGAGTGTGATTATATGTATGAGCCATTTTCAGCTGAAGCTTACAGTGGAAATACACGAAAAAAAATGTTTATAAAAATTATCGATATCATTATTGTCACAATCGCCTTCTTTTTCATTTTATATGTTTTTGTGATGAATCAGGATGTCCTTTTGAAATTCGTTATTGGGACGGTAATAGTCATACTCGCCATTATATATGTATCGCTTAAA
This sequence comes from Lysinibacillus sp. FSL W7-1291, assembly GCF_038593415.1. Lineage (NCBI taxonomy): Bacteria > Bacillati > Bacillota > Bacilli > Caryophanales > Bacillaceae > Lysinibacillus > Lysinibacillus sp. FSL W7-1291. Next base: position 2,886,606 of record NZ_CP151994.1, on the reverse strand, counting down.
TACGAAGCAAAGGCAATCACTCAAGTGATGGCTAAGAAGGACATTTCAAAGCTTGTTCTTCTTAATGAACGTGGAGTAGAAATAGATGAATGGGAACTTGGCGATCAAATTTCATTGCTTATTGGAAAAAGTTCAGCTGAACACAAGGCGGATATTGATTTAAGTGGAACAGAGTATGAATCTCTTGTGAATTATGAGCATGCTGTACTAAATTGTGTAGCTGGAATTTGGTATTTAGAGGATATAGATTCGGTTAATGGTGTTGGCTTAAAAAAAGCTAATAAGCGCGTAAAAAATAGATTAAAACATGAGATTCCTTACCCATTAGGTAATGGAGACATAATATACATAGCGAATACGCGAATTTTGGTTAAATAGAGAAAAAAATTCGTAACAAAGATGGGGGATATCGAAATGAGTTTGATTAGATGTACAAATGGTCATATGTTTAGTTCAAGGAGACATCGCAATATTTGTCCTTACTGTAACGTGATGGTAGAACAGGAGCAAAGACAAAATAGTCCTTCCTCACCTGTCATTGAAGCAGATGATAAAACATTGCCTTACTTAGGAGAAATGGATGGGATAGATCCTGTAACAGGATGGTTAGTTTGTATTGAAGGGCCGCAAATGGGTAGAGATTATCGTATCTTATCTGAAAAGAATTTTATAGGTAGAGCAGAAGATATGCATATCCGCATTGCAGGGGACAATTCCATCTCTAAGCGAAATCATGCAGTCATTGTGTATGATCCTAAAAAACGTAATTTTTACTTACTGCCAGGAGATGCATCAGGATTAGCCTATCTAAATAATGAGGCCGTTTATACACCAACGGAATTAGCAGCCTATGATGTGATACAGCTAGGGAGAAGTATATTTTTATTTATTCCACTTTGTGGTGTTCACTTTGAATGGGAAAACAATCAAAGTGAGGAATGATGACATATGGACCAAAAGTTATTGCCGTACATAATTACCTTAATCTTTATCATTGTCCTTATCTTGTTACTGCTAATAAGAAGTATACTTGCTCAAAAAATGGATAAAGGGAAAATTTATATTGGAAATGGTCAAACAATCGGAAGACGTGATGAGCAGGATGATTATTTCTCAACTGCCGAAACGACATATGGCACAATCGCGGTGCTTGCAGATGGAATTAGCGGCTTAGCCAATGGGCGGATGGCTAGCACGATCGCAGTGACAACCTTCATAGAAGAATTTAAAAAGCTTAGTAGCTTAAATAATCTACAAAACTTTTTTAAGGAAGCTGCTATAGCAAGCAATCATATGATTGTGGAAAACTTAAATGGCTCCAATGGAGGAACAACATTAGTCACGGCCGTTATTGATAGTGAAGGCTATCTTCATTGGGGGGCAGTAGGGGATAGTGTTCTCACGATCTTTAGAAATGGTGAATTTCTAAAGATTAACCAAAAACATATTTTTGAGTCAGTTTTAACCGAAAGATATATTTCAGGTGAAATTTCGCAACTTGAGGTTCAGGAAAATCCTCTAAAAAAGAGATTAATCAATTATTTAGGATATGCAGGCTTTAAAAATTTGGATACAGGAAATAATCCGATTCAGCTAAATAGAGGGGACAAGGTATGTCTTTTTAGTGATGGAATCTATGATGCTTTAACGGAGGTTGAAATGGAAAAAATTCTCTCTCAGCAAGCTCCACCCTATGATTTAGCACAAAGCATGATAAAAGCCGTTGAACAAAAACGCTTAAAAAATCAAGATAATGCTACCATCGTGATTTTAGAAAAAACTTGGTGACGATGAATAGGGAATAGAGAAGGAGGAGACGTATGAGAAAGGAAAATTGCGACTTTAAAACGGGCTTTTTATCTGAAGCAGGGTCCTTTCTGCAAAATAAAGACTATTTTGCCTATACAGAACTTGACGATGTAGCTTGTTGGGTAGCTGTCAAGGGCTTGGATGCAGATCAGGAAATTAGTAGTGCAGAGCTTGCCGTAAAGGCTATATTGGAAAAATTTATGGAAAAACCAGCTATGTCAAGGAGAGCTATCAATAAATACCTTAGACATGCACAAAATATACTACAAGCGCAAAGCTTACGAGTAAGATTAAAGGCTAGTATTGTCATAGTTGTTTCCGACTACTCAAAAATGATTGTTGGAGTAGCGGGGAATTCGCGACTGTATCACTTCCGCAACGGTACATTAACCTACAAAAGTACAGACCAAAGTTTAGCACAGGAAATAGTAAACAGTCAGAACCGTTCATTAGATATTAGCCAGCATGAAGAAAGAGGGAATTTGTTGAATTATCTAGGTAAACCAAACAAATTTCAACCCTTTGTGTCTAAAAAAATGAAGCTTACTGATGGTGATGTCCTATTACTTTGTACAGCTGGCTTTTGGGGAGATGTCAGTGAGATTGAGATGGCTGACGCTTTGGAAGGTGTCAAGGATTCTGAACAATATACAGATTTGTTGGAAGAAATATTGTTGAGTAGACAAAGAAAAGTTGTAGAAAATTATACGGTTGCTGCCATATTTGTGAACAAGGTGTATCAAGAAACGAACAAAAACAAGATGAAGTATATAAAAATGATTGCTGCTGCATTAGTTTTAGCCTTGGTTGTAGGTGGCGGCACGATTTTTTATCAAGTAAAACAAGCAAAAAAATTAGCAGAGTTAACAGTCGAGATGAAGGACCATGAAAAGAGTGGAAATGTTTACTTTCAAGACGGAAATTATGATGAAGCGTTACTTGCATATAGTGAGGGAAGAAATGCAGCAAAAAAATTAAAAGATCCTATACATAGAAATTTACTAGCTAGAAAATTAAGAGTGACACAACTAATTATCAATGGTGATAAATCAGCGGAAACTGGAAAATTTACAGAGGCATTAGAACATTATGAAAAAGCTAAAAAAGAGGGCAAACTCATTAATGGATTTGGTAAGGAAGAAGTAGAGCAAAGAATTGCCAACATGGATTCCGTTGTGGAGATTGTTGATGCTATAAAAGATGCAGATTTTCGTTTTGAGGCAGAGGACTACAATGGGGCTTTAGCCATTTATGAGAAAGCTAGAAAAAAAGCACTCGCCATTTCATTTACTGGAGAGACACAAATTAAAACAAAAATTGAAGATACAGAAGAAAAAATAAATGAATTGAAGAAGGCTCAAAAAGAATTAAAGGCAGAAGGGTTAGAAAAAAGTGGGGATCAGAGCTATGCCCGTCAGGAATACGTTCAAGCGATAGAGTCCTATACGCTTGCGCAGGAGATTTATCAAGAAACAGAATTACTGGCAAAAGTTCTTGGACTAGAGAGAAAGATTATGAATGCAAATGATAAATTAAACCCTGTTCCACAGGTTCAACCAGCAGATAATGCACTTCCTAATGAAGCAGAACCTCCAGTAGATGAAGTAACTGATGCCAGTTAGCATTCAAATCCTGAGTCATGAAAGAAGGAAAGTAAATTGTTAAAAGAGCTCATGTTTGAACGTTTACGAAAAATAGAAAATCTAGAGCAACGTCAATTACTAAAGGATATTGTAAGTGGCGTTTTTGTAAATCTAATTGATTATCAAGAAGATATGAACAAAAAGCTTGAAGAACGTATTTTTAATGAAATCGATGATTACGAGAATAGATATGACATTTACACAACGCTTAGTGCCCGAGAAGATGTCGACCCCATTCATGATTGTTTGTTTCCGATATGTCCAACAGATTTGGAAGAGACAAAAATAGACATGGAGAAGCTTCTTGAATCCATTAAAAATAATGAACCTGCAATGCTCATGACATTATTTTTAGAGTGTGATTCTATCGAAATACAGCATTTACTTGCACAGCAACGAATTTTCAATGGTCATCTTGCTACATCGCAGGGATTGGTCGAAATAAAGCTGAGCCTTACTAAAAATAATCGCTATTTGCAAAAAATTAAAGACCTCTATTCAATCTTCCAAAGAAATGGCCTACCTTGGAAAACAATCAATCATCCTTTTGTGAGTAAGTTCATTGATGTCATACTGATAGGCTGTCCACCATTAAATGAGGATGTAGAAATTTTCGAGGTTACGATTGATTTAGAGGAATATGAGCAGCAAAAACGATTGAATATGGTTCCGCTTTGGAATGTTCAGCGTCACGAGGTTAAGAATAGCGGTTTTCCATTCCCTGCCATCGATCGAATAAATTATGAGCATGTCTTATCGTTACGAAAAACAGGTACTCAACATGGTTATCTCATTGATGCGGAAGAAGACAATATTAGATATATAAAACGTTCAGATAGCGAATTAACCATTGTTTCACCTCAGGATCAATCAGGAGTATGGCAGCTACTTAAAGTTGCTAAAGTAGAAAAAGAACAAGTAGGTAAATTGACTTATGAACTAGTCTCGAATCGGCGAAATGAACACTTTATGCACAAGCTTTCTAGTAAATATAATGTCAATGTTTCAACAAAAGGAGAAATAATTAGACTGATAAACTCCTTTCAGGCAGCAGACAATCTTGAACTTTTGAGAATAGATATTTTGGAAGGGCATTTAGAGAATCGTCACTTCGTGCATCCATTTTTAAAAGACGCAACAGAAGATGCCAGTCATAAAAAGACGATGCTATTACAATTCCTATCAAAACAAGAGCGAGATTTTATGACGAATGATGTCTTAAGCTTTCTCCTTGCTGAAGTCCAAAGGCATTTCACTGAATATAAATGTGTAGGTAAATGGTTATGAACTATATTTGGGATTTACTTATACAAGCTGAAGAAGAGGGCTTTTTAACAAAGGATATTTACTTTCATCTTGCCAAAATCTATTCACCTTATATGGAGCTTAGTCCACAACTATTAAATTCACAGGCAATAGAGCAACATGTGGAAGTAAACCCCTATTATCGGTACTTCGATATTTTTAAAGATCTCTTTCATCCTGATCATACGACTGATGAAGCATTTAGAGACGCTTTATTAGATATTACATTGCATTTTTTAGCTGAAATTGATCGAATGCAAGGCTTGAATAAAAAGGAATATTATATTCGCTTTATGCTGAGAGACATTGAAGCAAATGTATTTGGAAAACTGGTTCGCGATAAAATCAAATCTTTTTCAAAGAAAGAGCAAGAAATTATTGCGCTTAATATGCTCAGACTCTATCAAACAGGAGAAGCATTATATCTGATAAAGGACACGCTGAAAAATATATTTAGAAATTGTTTTATTTATGTGAAATCAGAGGAAAATGATGAATTACTGCTTTACATTCATCAAAAAAAGACAATAGAAAATATCAATAAAGTTCAGCTAATCCAAGAAATCTTTTTACCTATTGGCTTTCAGATGGAGGTTTACTGGCAATACCATTTTGGCATCATTGACGTAGAAGAGACGATGATGCTAGATCGAATAGCTCTTTATTAAAAAGTGGGGAGGGGTATAAATTGACGACTAAATATTCATATAAGCTTTATGCGAATAAGCGTTATACAGAAAAGAAATATATGACCTATACACGTGTAGAGTTGATGGAGATGACCACTTTTCAGCTTAGAAATATTTGTTATAAAGAAAAGCTCATAACAGGTTTAATTAATACGCTAACTAGGGACGAATTAATCGAGAAGATTTTAAGATACCGTGGAGCTGAAGAATATCTATTGATTAAAGAAAATCAAGATGGGGGCTTTGAAAGAGTCGAGGAGGCACTGCAAAAGTATTTAAAAACACCACTTTCAGATAATGGTGATATTAAAATACCTGCCAAAATGAATCTCTATAAAGGCATGAAAATAGATAAGCCAGATCAATACCTCATTGAAACAGGTGGCTTTCTTGTAGAATCCAATGTGCTACTAGTAAATGAGCATTTTGAGTTATGTGGCATTCTAAATATCGTAAAAGACGATGAAAAAGCGAATTGCTATTACTTAGTGGCAGATCAAGCGCTAGGAATACGCGAGACAAAGAATAAGAACTATAGCTTTATTTTTTTGCGAAAGCAAGACTCAGAGTACATTTATAAAACATATTATCAGGAGACGCCACTCCCACCAACAAATCTACATTACTACAAAGTGCCAATACCAGATTTAGAGATGAAACAATTAGAGACAACCAATGCCATTCTTGCCATTGATTTTGGCACAACTAATACAACAGCTGGTGTATTTTTGGATAGCGATTATGTCTCATCACCTTGTAGCCATGATCTTTTAAATAAGAGAATTACACTCAATAGCATCAATTTTGTACAATTCCCAGACCCACTACACCAAAATGAATGGATTGAAGTTGTACCTACAGTGGTTGCGGTTGCAGATTGCTCAAACGCTGATCACATAAACTATCATTTCGGCTATGAAGCCTTGAAGGTTATGAAAAAAAATAGCTATACATCATTAGCCACTAAATTTCAGGGCATCAAACGTTGGGTTAGTAATTATGCAAAATTGGAGGAAATAATGGATGCGAATGGGAATACAGCGGTTATCCCACGCAGTCAAATCCTAAGAGAATTTTTACTCTATATCATTCAAATGGCTGAGCATCAATTTAAATGTCGCTTTCAACATTTGCATATTTCAAGCCCTGTTAAGCTGAAAACTCAATTTTTAGATATGTTTCATGCCATTTTACCTGAATATCAAATTGAAATTGAGCATGCTCTCGATGAAGGAATGGCAGTGCTCTATAATACGATAGCCAATCAAATAGAGAATCAGAGCTTTATGGATGGCAAGGAATACAAGGCTCTAGTAATTGATTGTGGAGGGGGAACAACAGACCTCTCATCCTGTAAGTTTCGAATAGAGGACGGACATATTTCCTACAAAATTGATATTCATACAACCTATGAAAATGGGGATACCAATTTTGGTGGTAATAATATTACGTATCGAATTTTTCAATTTATGAAAATTGTCTTTGCGAATTATTATAGTCGTGGGAAAAATGCCTATGACATCGATGCGTTAATTGATATTCCAGGGAAGGATATTTATCGGTATGTGGATGATTATGGCGTCGAGGCGGTTTACAAGCAATTTGAAAAGGCATTTGAGGATGCTGAGTCTATTATCCCTACACGTTTTAAAGAATATGAAAATCATACGCGTGATGAGTATTTAAGGGTTCGTAATAATCATTATTTCTTATGGGAAATGGCCGAGGAAATGAAGAAAGAATTTTTCCGAAAAACCGGTATTCTTAGGAGTCGCTTTTACTCAGAAAGCGATATACAGCAAGATAGTGATTTGAATATCACAACGGTAGATCGCTGGTGTTTATCTCTATTAGAAAACCACCAATTTAAAGATGTTTATGACTATCCAAACGTTTATTTCAATATTAAAGAAATTAACCACCTAATCAAGGCGGATATTTATGATATTGTACGAGAGTTTTTAGAAGGTTTTTATGAAAGTGGCATGCTTGGGGAATATTCCATTATTAAGCTGACAGGACAATCCTGTAGAATTGACGCTTTTCGAGAGGCTTTAAAGGAATTTGTACCAGGTCGTAGCATTGAATTTAGACAAAAGGCTGAAAACGTTGGAAAAGTGCCAGAATTAAAGCTCGCTTGTTTAAGAGGCGCATTGCGCTACTTAAATGCGAAAAAGATTGGCATGATTGAAACGGAAGTAACAAATGCTGCACCTATTGTACCGTATACGGTTAGTGCATTTACTCATAATCGTCAGGAAAAGCTTCTGATTAGTAGTCTAGAGAGACTGAATCAAATTCATGGAACTATCTCCCGTCCATGGGGCGTCACAGAGGTTGAATTTTTCCTAACTGGAAGCGATCCTCAAGCAGCACATAAGTATACTTATATTAATCGTCAAGAGGATTTTGTCCCTGTGCTATATGAAAGTATTGCATCGAATTATTTTGATAAAATTCCACAGGACGAAACAGATTCAATCGTCAATGGGGAGGTTAAATTCTTTGTCTTTGCAGGAGAGGATCATTGGGGCTTCCATGTCGTGCCAGTGGCTAGGAAAGAGGAGCAGCTAATGATCGGGAGCAAGGAATTCTTTGCCTTTGAAACAGATTTATCAGAGCTAGATTTCTTTGATGGATTAAAGTAAGTAGGCATCTGCCAAAAAATAAAAGAGGTGAGTGACAGATGTTTACCAATCAATATCCACATTTTCAAAAAGGCAGAATTTTAAAAAGAGAAATGCTGGAGAACTTGCGCGATTATCCAAGGGAATTTTTAGATTTATATTTCCAGGATTATTCAAATGGCATTATAGCAGGTGCCAATATTACGATTGCAGATACTATTATCCATATTACAAAAGGGATCGTTAAACATAATAATAGGCTTTATCTACTGCATAATAGCTATGAACTTCCATATGAGGCAACAGGGCAAGAAACCATTATAAAAATAAAGTTTGCTGAAGCAGTGAATAAATTAGACTTCACGGATTTTACAGCCACTATTTTTCTCGATGAGTCTCTGAATCTTGCCCTAAACGAATTAGAAATAGCCCGTTTTAAATTAAAGGCTGGAGCAAGGCTGCGATCCGAGCCAAATAATTTTTTAGATTTTGCCACGGAATACAATACAGTGAATTATCTGCACTGTCAGTATGCAGGTATACAAGAAAGCACATACCACCCTAAAGTTTTACAGTTTTACGCAAAGGAATTATTAAAAAATCGCCCAACCAATGTATATGATATTACCTTTGCTTTTGAGTGTTTGAATCAGGAGCGGGTACAGCGGGATGTCATTGAAATGTATATTTGCAATCGATTAGAGTTAGAATTTCAAGCGTTTTCCAATAGTCAAATTCATAAATATTTGTACCGTATATTATCTGAATCAAAGAACGGTGGTCGTCGAGGAGGACATAGTCCAGACCGACCAAAGCGTATGATAGTCGATTAACTAAAATTCAGTTGGTGAACAACGTTTAAGAAACGGAAGGTGAGTGGGATGAAATTTTTAGATGAAAAGATTATTGCACTTAGAAATGAAATGAGAGAGCAGGAGCAACATGAGTTAGCTCAGCAAGAAGCAGCATTAAAAAGAGAGCAGGAGCCAGAGCAAGCCTCTGAGCAGGAGGAACAAGAACTACCAAAAGTAAATATCTATCAAGCTTACATATTAATTGATGATGAAAAGGTGGAGGTGATGGGGCAATCATTTTTGGATGGCAAAATGTCGATTCGTATGCCAAATCTATTTTCCGAGATGTCTACTGAATTAGCATCATTAAAGTACCCATCAGAGCGTAGACCTAATCTTATTTATACAGATGAGTCCTCCACGATTAATCTTGCCTTCAACTTAACTCCACATCGATTAACGGAGGAGGGAGTTGCTGCTTTTCAAGAAAATATGATTGACATCCTTGAACAAGCACAGCCTTCAGCAGATTGGCTAGACACGGATGTCCTAACGATTGACGAAAAGTCAGTTGGCTTTTTAGAGATCATTACACCAGCTATTGATGGCGATATTTTTAATTTAATGTTCTTTGTCTCTATCGAAGGACAAGCTCTTATTGGAACCTTTAATTGTATGGAGGATGACCTTGAAACTTGGCGTCCGATTGCGAGGGCCATGATGGAATCCTTACAATTTGCTTCAAATAGCAGGAATGGAGGTGCAGTGCTATGAGTGGGGTAGTGACAGCCTATCATAATATACAAATTAAACCTTTTGAGCTTATTAGTATCCAAGATCTTACCCTTGTAAAAAAAATGAACGAACATGCTACATTACATTTTACTGGTATTGTACCTGAAGAGGCTAGAGATACATATGTAGAAATGACTGAGGTACGATCTGCCATTGAGGTAAATCAGCTTAGTCATCTTGGTACACCTACTCCACTTTTTAAAGGTGTTATTTTAGATGTCAAGGTAAGTTCCGTTCGCGGCATTTATTATATTGAGGTAGAGGCTGCCTCTAACACTTATCAGCTAGACATTAAAAAGAAAAATCGCTCCTATCAGGATAAGGAAATGACCTACTCGTCTCTTTTTAAACTGATGAAACCCTCTTATCCTGGCCTAGATATTATAGATGAAGCTACAAAGGGAGGAAAATTAGGGAAATTTACCCTCCAATATTTTGAAACGGATTGGCAATTCTTAAAGAGGCTTGCTTCACGCTTTCATACTGGGCTAGTTCCTGCTGTAACCTTCGATAAGCCAAAGTTTTATTTTGGTGTGCCCACTGGTAGAGCTAAAGGCAAGCTAGAAGATTATCATTATACGACCCGAAAAAAACTAGCAGATTACCTAGTATATACAGAGAATGGTAATGAAGGCATGGGAGAGCATGATTTCCTCTACTATGAGGTTGAAACCGATAAAGTACTGGAGATAGGAGATCATGTCACATTTCATAAACAAACCCTATTTGTTTATGAAGCATTTACAACCATGAAGGATGGATTGCTGAAACATTGCTATACACTTTCAACGAAAAATGGCATGAATAAAAGTGAAATATTTAACAATGCAATCTCAGGATTGTCACTTGAAGGAAAAGTGTTAGAAGTCGCAAAAGATCATATTAAGGTGCATTTAGCTATTGATGATAAGCAGGATAAAGGAAAGGCGCATTGGTTTCTTTATGCTACAGGCTATACAGCTGAGGGACATAGTGGATGGTATTGTATGCCTGAAATTAATGACTTTGTTCACGTTTATTTCCCTTCACATCGTGAGGAAGAAGGAATATCTAGTAGCTCTATAAGAAAAAATTTAGATACATCGGCAACTAACAAGCTCGATGATCCTTCAACGAAATATTATCGTACAGCCTTTGGTAAAGAAATTAAAATGAGCCCAACTGAAATTGTTATTACCGCACAAGATGGCGATATTTTTATTCGATTAAATGAAGCAAATGGTATTGAAATATTTAGTAAAAAAGAGATTAAACTCATCTCAGAGGCAGATATTACTGTTAACGCCAGTAAGAAAATCCTTTTGTCTGCAGAAGAAGAAATTTCTTTACAATGCAAAGAAAGTAAAATCGCAATGAATGGTAGTGTGCAAATTTTTGGGAAAGAAGTAAAGGCAAATTAGCATGTTTCTCTCGAAAGAAAAGGAAGGAGTCTTATATGCAGACACAGGGAGTTTTACAGCATTTTTATGAAGTAGAAGTAGAAAAAAGAAGGTTAAAATATCTCTTGATGCTTGAGGATTTTTTCCAAGCTTCCAAGGATAAGCTTGCCGAGGATTTTAAGACGTCTTTTCAAAAAATATGTCAGCAACTAGGAGCACAGCAATCGCTACAACAAAAAGGACCGATTGCACACATCACATTTTCGATGCTACGAACAGAGCTATTGGAGAAGAATCCCCATTATTTAGTAGAAGCTACGGATGAGGAATGGTTTTTTGATCTTCATCCACTTTTAACTACGTATGATGCTGGCTGGGCTCACCATTTTTTAGAGCAGTATATCCAAGAATTAAGTTTATATAGTAAAACTTTCATGGGTGCTATTACCCAAGCAGATATGGAGCGTATAAAGCTTCAGGATGCCCACCATTTTCATCAATATGTCTTGAGCCTTGCTAGATATGCGCTACCTGACATTATAAGATGTCCAGAATATTTAGCTTTGGAGCGGGATGTGGCTGTTGAAATACGTGTAGGTGAGTTTATGGATATAAATGAGGTAGTGTATAGCGAGGATTTCGCATCGAAGGATAGTGAAGAGATAAAAGCATGGCTAGAAGAAAAAGTAGAGGGTGAATATCCATATGAGGTATTTAGCCATTTGAATTTAGCTGATGGCAATTATAGTGATTTAGATATTCGCTATGCCTTTTTCCAGAAAACGAATTTAACAAACTGTCGTCTGCGTGATTGTCTGCTGATTGGTGCTAATTTTCGGGAAAGTCGGCTGATTGGTACTGATTTGAGTTTTAGTTCAATCCATGAGGCAGATTTTAGTAATAGTCAATTGCAGGATGCAAATTTCCAACAGGTTCAAGGAGCGTGTGGCCTTCTAGATCCTCAAAAGTGGGAAGTACCCGGTTATTTGCCAGTCAGCTTTAAAAATGCGAATTTAGAAGGTGCTAATTTTGAGCTAGCAAATTTACGAGGAGCCTGCTTTATTGGAGCAAATGTAAAAAATACGAATTTTGCAGGAGCCAATCTAGAAAAGACTATTTTCTCTATTGAGGCAAAGGAATATTTAAAGCTAGACCCATTTCAAACAGCAAGTATTATTTGGAAGTAGATGTGTGAAAAGGAGACTCAAAGATGAACTATTTTATTTTATCTCAGGATGAGCGAATTTCAAATGCTGTTGAACCAGTTGGTATAGCTCAAGTGATTAAAAAAGAGTTATTAACATTGGATAGAATGGAAGAATTAGAGGGACTAGAACGCCAATTTCCAGTACTGGAAAAGAACGATATGCTGTATATCGATTTTATAGAAAAGCCAATAGCGCTCTTTTCGGATGCTGTTAAACAGTTAGTGGAAAAATATGTGCCAAATATGTTATTTAAAGCTGTCGTGCTCACGGATATGCCTAAATCAATGCAAACGTTGTACTGGCTAGTGATTCCACCAAAAGTTCCTTGTCTTTCATCCCAGTCAGAATTTCATCTAGATGGAACGTTGAAGAAGCTTATTATAGACGAAGCAATGGCGGCCCCTTATTCCTGCTTTCAAATAGAGGGCATTAAAGAAAATTATATCGTGATCAATATTGAATTAGCAGAGAGCATTCTTCGCAGAGCCTTTCAGGGGATACGATTACACAAGGTACAAACCTCCGGAAGATGGCATGAGATACTTCCTATTAAATAAATAGAATCGGCGGGGACTTATTCATGACATTATTAGTGGTAGATTATGGGTCAGATTAAGGTGAACATAGTGAGAAAAGGATTTTTTAGATAGAGCTATTTGAAAAAGGTCAAGAAGTGCAAAAGAAAATGAGGATTTTCAAATAAGGCGTCGATTTTACATGCTTGTAGCTGACTCTGTTTATCTAAACATATCGCACAAATCTTATGTATGGAAAGGATGGTTTTTCTATGTCAGAAGAAATGCAGACAAAGGGCGGCGATCAACGCAGCTATGTTGTAGCTGGTGCTAAATTATCCTGCTCGCAGGGAGATCAAACGAGTATCTTAAAAATGCCCGTTAGTCATGGCGTATATACGAAAAATAAAGCCCAAATGAATACGATGGATTATAAGCCTAATATCAATATTCAACCATTTGGCTTATGTCAAACATTAGCTAATCCTATCGTTGCAGCTGCCACAGCCGCCAATAACGGTGTCTTAAAGCCAATGCCCTGTACACCTGTCATCACGATGCCCTGGATTAATGGGAAGGATGATCAATTAATTGAAAATCACCCAGCGTTAAGTAGTCAATCGATTAATATGTGTATGTATTGTGGAACGATAAAAGTAGAAGATGATGGGCAAGAATAAGCCATTGTCCCTTGAGGAAAGAAGGGAATTCATGTGAACACATACGAGGAAGTAATCGGATACGGCGAGCTTGAACTCGTATCCCCCTATGAAATCCAGACGTTGCATAATCTCACGTTGACCCAAACAGTGAATGATCATGCAAGGTTATCCATAACAGGATTTATCCCTGCTGAAAAGAAAGATAGTTGTATGCAGCTTGCCAGTACAACAGATAAGATAGAGCTCTATCAAAAACGTAAAGGACAACGACTGCATGCACTTTTTAAAGGACAGGTAACAGAAATGGCTGTTCGAATGGAAAGGGGAGTATATCAAATTGAACTAGAGGCTGTTTCATCTACATTCACCATGGATTGTAAACAAAAATATCGCTCCTTCCAACATAATCAGATGACTTATCAGGCTATGTTAAAAAAGGTACTAGAAGATTATTCTGGTGCAGATGTTATTGATACTGTGTTGAAGGCTACTCCTCTCAAGCAATTTATATTACAATATAAGGAGACGGATTGGCAATTTTTACAACGTATGGCTTCCCATTTTCGTACCGTGTTAGTTGCAGCAGTGGATGCTGATAAACCAAAGTTTTGGTTTGGACTACCTGAAGGGCGAATGGAAAAGCTGTCGGCGGCAAATTATACGATCTTAAAGGATCGCTCTAAGTTTTTACATAGTAAGCATAATGACATCGAGCGGCCAATGGAGGAACGAGATACAGTCGCCTATGTGATAGATTCTAGAAAAATATTGAAGCTCGGTGACCGTGTTCAGCTCCAAGGTAAGAAGCTTGTAGTAGCCAAGTCCATCGCCCAGATGAAGCAAGGTATCCTTACTTATGAATATCATTTGTTGTTTGAAAAAGGCATACGTCAAGACAGACGAAGTATTCCGTTCCTGCCTGGCACAGCAATTGAAGGTAAGGTTTTAGAGGTCAAAAAAGATCAAGTAAGAGTACATCTTACCATTGATGAGGTGCAAAAGAAGGAAGAAGCTACCTGGTTCCCACTGGCTACGCCTTATACAGCAGAAGGCCATAGCGGATTTTACAGTCCGCCAGAGGTGGGGGACAGTGTCCACCTTGTCTTCCCAACACATCGAGAGGAAGCAGCGATTGTTCGCCACAGTGTACGAAAAGGCGGCGATGCCAACCCAAAAACGGCTGATCCGAAAACGTCATACTGGGGTACGCCAAAAGGGAAGGAAATGAAGCTAGACCCACAGTCCGTGACATTCACCGCCCAGGAGGGAGCCGTTTTTCTTCAGCTCCATCAGGACAGCGGCATTACCGTGCATAGTAAGCCATCCCTACTAGTCAAAGCGAATGGCACAATCACCTTTGCTGGAAAACGTGTGTCCATGAGTGCAGCTGAATCAATGCGTTTCACATGTGGCTCCAGTAGTCTTGTGTTTGATGGCAATACGGATATCCAGGGACAGGTTGTCACAATGGAAGGGTCCATCAAAGCCCCTGTATCAGTCGCTTCGCAGGAAGAAGCAGACCTTGAGTCAGCCCTAGACATGATGGGGATGATCCCTGTTGGTGGGGGTGATGCCTAATGGGTCTATTAGGACTGGCGGGGAGCTTACTGGGGATGATTCCGAAAGTAGGCTCTCCAGGTGGCAAGAAAAAAGGAAAGAGCGGAGGATCGAAAGGAAAAAGCTCCAAGAAATCCTCCAAAAAGAAGGGCTCGACAAAGAAGAAACAACGAAAGTCCAATAAAAAGAAGAAAAAAAGAAAAAACGCAGGAAGAAAAAGAAGAAGTGGGGTAAATTCTTTACCAAGGCCCAAGCTGAAAAATAGTCTATCCAAGAGTAAATTGGTCAAATGGGCGAAGAAGGCCATTAAAAAAGCGGTCCTGACCACGAAAAAGGTGGTACAGAAAACAAAGGCGGCTGTAACGAAAGCCAAGCAACAGGTGAAGACCGCTGTCCAACAGACGAAGCAGGTAGTCAAGGAAAAGGTACTACCGACGCCAGCAACGAAAAAACCAACGAATAATTCAAGTGCAAAAGCAAAAGCTTCGTCAGTGGATAAAAACAGGATAACAAGTGAAGCCGAACTAAAAGCTCTATTAGATGAGCACAGAAAAACGAGAGTCATCGGCAGTGATGGTGAACCAATCACAACGCTTATTGATAAACGCAAGGTTTTAAGTGCAGAATCAACTGCCACTCCAGACGGCTTAGCCCCTTATGTCGTGCTAGGCTCCAAAATGTCATACGCCCTGTTTATTGAGGATTATCTCAAATTGTCTGATGCAAATGCGCCAATAAAAGAAAATTTTGAAGCAGGACTCTCATTAATTAACCCTGTAAGGAAAGTAAAAAAGGGAGAAGAGGCATTAGAATCCATAAAAAATATGGAAAAGGTAATAGAAGAAACCTATGGTCTTGCCAATAATAGCAAAAAGGCAAAGGATGCACAGACAACCCAAAAAGAAATCGATCAACTAGGCGAGTATGTGAAGAAGCTTGATAAGGGTACGGATAAAGTTGAAATAAGTTATCCTTTAAGTTCAACAAATAAAAAACATATTAACAAGCATAATATTGAATCTCTAAAGCAACAATCTAAATATTTATCCGACTCCCAATTAGCAGATAAATTAGAGTCTAGTTTCTTTAATCCAAAGTGGAGTAAAGATGACATAAATAAATATGCTGAAATTGCATATAATGATTTGAAAAGTCAAGGGAAAACAGGGAACCTGACATATGAAATAGGTGGGGAAATAATAGATGTATTTATTCATCCAGATGGTCAATTTGGTAGTGTTTATGGAAGACATAAATTTACAGTTGAGGATATTAGAAAAATGACTAAATAAGGTGGAAAATGATGTTCAAAATTAGTTTTAAAATATTTGAAAATGATAGTGTAGAGGAAATGGAGCTCAATGGGGCAGATGGGTATCTCCAATTTGAAATTGATAATGAAACTTATGGTATATTTATCCCTGAAGATATTGATGAGTTTTCAGTCTCTATTTATTGGTGGTTGTATTATTTTTTAAAAGCAGTATTAATTTTGAAAACTGAAAGCTATGTTTTAATCAGTGATATTGAAAAACCTAAGATTTGGATTGAACTAGTAAAAGAAAAAAATATAGTGAAAATAAGTAAAGTTACTGCTGATAAACCTGAAGGAAGTGGGGCAATAGAAACGAAAGAAATGCCTAATTTAATTCATCAGTATTGGAAAGATAAACAAATTAGTTATGAGGACCTCAAAACAGAAGTAGTAAATAAAACTAAGTTATATATTGAAGAATTAAGAGTATTAAATAATGATGTAAATAAAGATATTTTGAATTTGGAAAGTTTGATATTAGAAATTGAAAAATAAATTCTTTAATGTTCCTAATTTAATCAAACAGGGTGAGAAATAGTTTTTTACAAAAGATTTATATATAACCTGTGAAATTCGTTGGCACGTGGCTATAACAATGAATTATAATAAAAAACGCTCTTATGTTTACAGAATAAGATATATTTTAATTTGAATTAATAACTCATGAAGGCTAGACCATCAAGGAGTGCTATTTTAACAATTAAGCAATAAGAGCGAGAATAGGCGAGATGACAATTTATTTACAAGGACCACTTATGGATGGCATAAGCAACAAACACATGAGATTAAACAAGCTAAAGGGTTTAAACGTTACACTTGCCATGTGGTAAAAAAGATGTCATACTGTCAGTACTAAACTAACTTATAAAACTTGCAAATATTAATAAACTTAGAAAATTAATAAACTTAAAGCACTTGATTGTCTATAACAGGCGACAAGTGCTTTTTTGCATGTTTAAATACGTAAATTGAAAAGATTACGATTATTTAATTAGTATACTAAGTGTTAAATTTTATATCAGTACTAGCATACAAGGGGAAGAAAATGCGATGGAGATAGAGGTTTCGATAGATAAGTTCGTTATAGATTATAAGGATGTACCACATTCAGCATTTTTATGTGTTTATATATTGGGGGTGAAGAAATATCAAGTGAAAATGAAGATTTATAGTGGAGCATATAGCTATGAATTGCACATGCGGAAAAGTGACGATGTATATATTCATTTATATTTTAAAAACTATAGAGAAACAGAAGGTCACTTACATACCCTAAGGATTGAAACAAGGCCAGAGCATTACTCACATTTTAGAGAAATACTAGAGATGATAGGAATACGAGCAAGCCACTTAGAATTTGTAAGCTGTGATGTAGCGTATGATATACAAATAGGCTTGGAAAATATTGTGGCGATACTACCGATAGACGCACGGAGGAATAGACACACTTTGATACAACACGATATTTTGGTAGAAGTGACCAGCGTAAAAGGAATGGTTACTGTAGGATTTATGATAAAAGACTAGAGTTAGCAAAGGGGTTATCCATCATATTCAGAAAGAAATGTATGCTTGAGTTGTGTAAATGAACTAAAATCATTTAGTAGTGATTATAAAAATATAGAATTATATATCTATGAAGCCAAAAAAATATGTATAAATTAAAAAATGGTAAAGTTATGGAAGATTAACAAAATGATAGGTGATAACAGTGGAAAAGAATTTTATAGTACAGTATGAGTTAGAATTTCCAAATGAATATACAAGTGATCTAGTTAAGCAAGTAGGTGAAATTATGGAAATACCAACTAATTTAGCAAGAGAAACGAAGTTTGAAAATATTCAAGATTTTGAATCCGAATCAGAGATTATTCGCATAATGACAAAACTAGAAAACCCTAGTAATTTCATTTTAGTGAAATTTAGTAAAGTAGATTGGTACTATGCAATTGTAATAAGATGTAATCAAAGCGTACATAGAGAGGAGTATGTTTATAACGAAATTATGCGAAAAAAAGATAAATTTTCTGAGGAAGAAATATTATTTTCTCAAAGGTATATTTATAAATTAAGGAGTGGAAACTGGCCGCCACAAGATTGGAAAGGCTTTGAAGAATGAGAGGGGAACTAATGATAACTAAATTATCAAATGATCAGGCATTTAAAATAGCTCAAGATTATAAAGAGAAATATAAATTAACAGGAACAATTGATTGTACCCGAGATAGAACAATTAAAGCATACAGTGGGTTTGATGGGGTTAAGGGAGTAGCATGGCTCGTTTTAGTTAGTATAGTTCCTACTGTATATGAAGTGGATGACGAATATACTATAATTATTTCAGATGAAAAAGCAGAAGTTGAATACATTATAGATCCTAATGGACATTACTACTGTCCTCATTCAAAGGGAAGTAGAGGAATGACAGATGAGGAATTTGATGCAATTTGGGATGAGGATGTTGATGAGGGAGAGAATTAAAAACCATTAATAATTTTAGAGTTTTCATTTTAAGAATCAAGTTCGTATGATACAACTAACAAACCAAACGATAGATGATTCAAATACTTGATAAATTTCAAAAGCTCTTTCCCATTTGAACCATGAGTGAGAATGAGCTTTTTTGTATGTCCAAAATTAAAGGAGGACAAAACAAATGACAAAAGAAGTACAAATAGTAGCAGAGGAAAAAGAAATAATTACACAGGTTCAAGTAGGAAGCGATTAGAGCTGGCCATTAAAAGTACACCAGAGAGATAAGAAACAAAGCAGAAAAGCTGAAACAAACTGGGCTTAACGGTTGCGCAGGTAATGACGAAAGTCGACAATGAAGGAAATAGCTATCAAAATAAAGTCAGTTGCAACAACAGTGACAAAAGAAATCAAAAATCCAGTAGTCAAGTCATTCAATAGCTTCAAGGTAATTGGTAAAGATTTTAAAATGGACTAGATACAAGGGCAGATAAAGCATTCAACTCACCATATAATTTTGTAAATTATCTTACACTAGGTGCAGTAGATGGCATTTGGTCCTGTAAAAAGTAGAACAGATAAGATGTTTGATTCACTGTCTGATTTTATAAATTATGCAACATCTGGCTTTACGGGAATGGTACAAGGTGCGGTGAACCCGAAAGACCCACTATCGAAAGAGCATGGGTTAGACAGCTTTGGCGTTGCCACGTCCGTATTGGGAGTTAAAGGAGCGTCTAGTACAAAACCTACTGGAGTACCAAGTAATAAGTCTACTAGCAGCAGTTCGAGTAATAGTAATAAGGTTAAAAGTGAATATGCTGATGTTTTTAGAAAAATCCCGCTGATCCATTAAAGGATATACTTGGACCAGGTAAACAATCTCATTATGCAGAATGGAATAAAATAATTAATGAAATAGAATCTCAAGGTGTCGAGATAGTTTATAAAGATGGCGTTATGGCTTACTCTCCAAGCAGTGGGAAACCAGGACAATTGGTGATAGATGAAAATTCTTCCATTGGTGCTTTAATTCATGAATATACACATTATTTAGATGATAAGAAACAAGGTTTTCCTGGTATGAGTTATCATTTCCAAACTAAAAACCGTGTTAAGATGGAATTAAATGCATATATGAGGGAAGTAGAATTTGCAGAAAAGATTGGACGTAGAGATATTGCGAATATGCTATTTGAAAACTACATTCAAGAAAGATCTTTGTTGACGAATCACTTAAAATGATAAAAGAAGTGAGTTGATATATTTGAATATTTTAGAGAAAATTAATAATGGAAATTGTGCAGTTGAAGAGTTGGTAGAACTACTTGGTGAAAAGAATCCAATAATTTTATATCATGTAATGATTGCTGTTGGTAAATATGAGATATTCAATGAAGATCTAATTAAAACACTAAATGAATTGTCCTTTAAAAGAGAGTCTAAAGATAAGTTGATAGGATATTATAAAATTGGTGATTTGGCTATGGTGACGTTAAAAAAAATTGGATTTAATCTAGAAGTTATCCCTACTTATCAAAAACTTGATGATTTTGAGCAAGGAATGATATTAAAATTATATAGTGAGATAGAATGGTGATATATTGAATTTTAGAATAAGTACAAATGCTCAAATGTTAAATAATGGTCCAGATTGTTGATTTTAATTGAAACAATCTTACCCTGATTTAACAGCCTTATGAGAATATTCATAGAAATTTGATCAGATTAAAAGTGTAAAGGCGTTTAAAAAAGAAATATATTTATTTTGAAAATAATAATATGTAACCAAAGTGTTCAATTATTTAAATGGTATATTTAACCTTATATATTAAACAGCTCGGATGCCATTTTAAATGTGGTTGTGAGCTGTTTATTTTATTGTAAATTCTTACAAATAGATAAAATATATCATTATTTTTGGCACAGCAATTGAAGGTAAGGTTTAGAGGTAAAAAAAGATCAAGTAAGAGTACATCTTACCATTGATGGGGTGCAAAAGAAGGAAGAAGCTACCTGGTTCCCACTGGCTACGCCTTATACAGCAGAAGGCCATAGCGGATTTTACAGTCCGCCAGAGGTGGCGGACTGTGTCCACCTTGCCTTCCCAACACATCGAGAGGAAGCTGCGATTGTTCGCCACAGTGTACGAAAAGGCGGTGATGCCAACCCAAAAACGGCTGATCCGAAAACGTCATACTGGGGTACGCCAAAAGGGAAGGACATGAAGCTAGACCCACAGTCCGTGACATTCACCGCCCAGGAGGGAGCCGTTTTTCTTCAGCTCCATCAGGACAGCGGCATTACCGTGCATAGTAAGCCGTCCCTGCTAGTCAAAGCGAATGGCACAATCACCTTTGCTGGAAAACGTGTGTCTATGAGTGCAGCTGAATCGATGCGTTTCACATGTGGCTCCAGTAGTCTTGTGTTTGATGGCAATACGGATATCCAGGGACAGGTTGTCACGATGGAAGGGTCCATCAAAGCCCCTGTATCAGTCGCTTCGCAGGAAGAAGCAGACCTTGAGTCAGCCCTAGACATGATGGGGATGATCCCTGTTGGTGGGGGTGATGCCTAATGGGTCTATTAGGACTAGCGGGGAGCTTACTGGGGATGATTCCGAAAGTAGGCTCTCCAGGTGGAAAGAAAAAAGGAAAGAGCGGAGGATCGAAAGGAAAAAGCTCCAAGAAATCTTCCAAAAAGAAGGGCTCGACAAAGAAGAAACAACGAAAGTCCAATAAAAAGAAGAAAAAGAAAAAACGCAGGAAGAAAAAGAAGAAGTGGGGGAAATTCTTTACCAAGGCCCTAAACTCTATAATAAACTAAGCAAAAGTAAGATAGCGAAGCAATTTAAGAAAGTTGTAAAAAGTGCTGTACTAGCTGGCAAAAAAACTTATAAACAAGTAGTAAACAAAACTAAAGCAGTTTATAACCAGACAAAGCAAGTGGTAAAGGAAGTAAAAGCTGCCGCAAAAGAAGCTGTCAAAGTCTATAAGTCTTTAGATAAAATGGAGCCACTCAATATAAGTAAGGATATGTCTAAAAAAGAAAAATTCTTACGGACAGGGTTTAACATGGGCCTCCAACAAACCCAAAAATCTAAAGGAAAGTTTGATGCAACCGTAGATGTTGCTAAAAACACTTATAATGATGTAAAAAAATTAGTAACTGATCCGATAGGCGTAGTGAAAGAAACAACAGACAGTTTGAAAAATTTTGCTTCACATCCACTGGTAGCCGTGAAAACAATTGGGGGTTCAATAAAAGACTCTTTTGAAAAAGATGTTATTCATGGTAATGACTATTCACGAGCATACTGGGGAACAAAAGCAACCCTAAATACAGCTACAGCTGTTGTTGGGACAAAAGGTGTTGGAACACTAACAAAAGTAGGGAAGACTTCGACTGGAGTAACAAGTGTTAAGTCTACTACCAGTTCGAGTAGTAGTAAGGGTACGGGTAATAGTAGGTTACCAGATCATATGTTAGGGAAAAATGATGCTGACCCATTTAGAGATATATATGGTCCAGGACGTCTCTCACATCCTGAAGAATGGGAAAGTATTATTAAGAAAACAAAGGAAGCGGGGGTAGAAGTAAGAATATTAGATCGTGATATCATGGCGTATGCACCAAAAGGAAATGGTCCGGGCAATTAAATATTTATGAAAATGCATCAATAAGTGCTTTGAGACATGAGTATCAACATTTTTTAGATGATATGTCAAAAGGGTATCCAAAATTGGAAGTTACTTATGAGTTCAAGAATAGAATTATTATGGAGCTAAGAGCGTATATGGTTGAAATCAAAGAGGCTGAAAGGATTGGTAACAAGGCTCTTGCTGAACAACTGTGGAACAACTATAGGGAAGAAAGACAGTATTTGATAGATGCATTTGGTCCTATAAATGAATAAAGGGAGGCAATGAGAAATGAAACCTTTAAGTTTATCAAGGGAAATTAGAGAGGGAAAACTAAACGACCTAGAGATTATTAAATGTTTGGATATTCATCATAATCAAGTATTGGTTAGTGCTATAGATCAGATTGTCAGTAGAAAATTATGTAATGAGAAAATTATATCGAGGTTAGTAGAGATTAGTGAATTTAGAGACCCGAAAGTAAATAAACTTTTCGGTATTGATACAATAGGCCATTATAGCATTGCGGCACTTGGGACTATAAATACACCTGAATCGAAATTGAAATATGAAGAATTAATGACTAATCTTGATGAGTGGGACAAAGAAATTGTGATAAGAATAGTTAATAACATGAATAATTGAACTAATGGTAATAGTGAGTTCATGTATAATGTTAAATCCCTCCTCAATTATAAAGGGAGGTATAAAAAATGTTTGAAGACAAAGTCAGAGCAATCTTAGGTGCACGAGCATTACTAGATGATAATGATCCAAGAATTGAACAAAGATGGGAAGAGTTAATTATATTATTAAGCGGAGATGAAAATTTGACTCTGAATTTTTTGCAGGTTTGTATAAAAATAGAACTTTCATTTTTAAGTGAGGTTTTTGAAAAAGTGGCATCTAATTTGCAAACTAAAAAGTATACTGAATTACTATATTGATTAGATGGAAGATACCCAAACTTAAATTTAAAGAGAAGTATACAGATTACTGAGGAACACATGGATTAAATTTAGGGTATCAAAGTTTTTGAAACTAAAAGTTGATGCGAAAAAATATTTAATTTAAACTCATTATTTCTTTCGAAGAAACAAATAATGATATTTTATATCAAGAGAGATTTATTTTGATTACCAAACAAACCTTGATTGGCTAACACCTTTCAAGGTTTTTTTATGGTTAAAATAATAAGATTCTTGGGTCAAAATCATAATATATAATAGACAGTATATCCCACTACAGCAGGACAGTGGTATCACGGTACATAGTAAGCCACCATTACTCATCAAAGCCAATGACACAATCACCTTTCCTGGCAAGAAAATTGCCCTTAGTGCAACGGACTTCATGCGTTTTACTTGCGGCTCTAGCAGTCTTGTATTTGATGGCAATACCGATATCCAGGGACAGGTAGTGACGATGGATGGCTCAATTAAAGCCCCTGTATCCGTCTCTGCGCAAGAGGAAGCAGACCTCGATTCCGCCCTAGACATGATGGGGATGATCCCTAATGGGTCTATTAGGATTAGCAGGAAGCTTACTGGGGATGATTCCAAAAGTAGGCTCTCCAGGTGGCAAGAAAAAAGGAAAGAGCGGAGGATCGAAAGGAAAAAGCTCCAAGAAATCCTCCAAAAAGAAGGGCTCGACAAAGAAGAAACAACGAAAGTCCAATAAAAAGAAGAAAAAGAAAAAACGCAGGAAGAAAAAGAAGAAGTGGGGTAAATTCTTTACCAAGGCTCGGAAGCTGAAAAATAGTCTATCCAAGAGTAAATTGGTCAAATGGGCGAAGAAGGCCATAAAAAAAGCGGTCCTGACCACGAAAAAGGTGGTACAGAAAACAAAGGCGGCTGTAACGAAAGCCAAGCAACAGGTGAAGACCGCTGTCCAACAGACGAAGCAGGTAGTCAAGGAAAAGGTACTACCGACGCCAGCAACGAAAAAACCAACGAATAATTCAAGTGCAAAAGCAAAAGCTTCGTCGTGGATAAAAACAGGATAACAAGTGAAGCCGAACTAAAAGCTCTATTAGATGAGCACAGAAAAACGAGAGTCATCGGCAGTGATGGTGAACCAATCACAACGCTTATTGATAAACGCAAGGTTTTAAGTGCAGAATCAACTGCCACTCCAGACGGCTTAGCCCCTTATGTCGTGCTAGGCTCCAAAATGTCATACGCCCTGTTTATTGAGGATTATCTCAAATTGTCTGATGCAAATGCGCCAATAAAAGAAAATTTTGAAGCAGGACTCTCATTAATTAACCCTGTAAGGAAAGTAAAAAAGGGAGAAGAGGCATTAGAATCCATAAAAAATATGGAAAAGGTAATAGAAGAAACCTATGGTCTTGCCAATAATAGCAAAAAGGCAAAGGATGCACAGACAACCCAAAAAGAAATCGATCAACTAGGCGAGTATGTGAAAAAGCTTGATAAGGGTACGGTAAAAGATGTTACTTTTAAAAAGGGTTATGATACACATTTAACCGAAGTGGAGGGTTTTAAAGCAAAACCGAATATTGGAATAAAGGGTGGTCACAATCTTGAGAACTTTGAACAATTTATTTTAGATAACTTTGGTAATCAAGTTAAGGATATTAATCAAGCTGTTACTAAAACGTCTCATCCTGATATTTCAGGAATTTATGAGGTAAAATATAAGCTTCCTGTTTATGATGGATTGAGTAAAGAAAATGGTGGAAAAGGTAACTTTACTGGACAGTGGAAAGAGTATAAGAATCCTAAGACAGTATATGACCCAAAGGTTTTTTCTGATGAACAGATATTAAAGTTGGGTAGGGAAGCAATGGAAGAAGGTATTAGTAATAATAGGATAATTCAAGGTGGAGATAGGTCACCAAGTGATATGGTAGAAGGGTATGTCAATGTAAATGGGAAACAATTGAAATTTATGGGCTTTAAAGACAAAAATACAGGTGAGATTTCGAATTTCTTCCCAGTTCTAGATTAAATGTTAAAGGAGTGTTTGTTATGGTGAGGAAGTTTTTATTATTGAAGAATTTTCAGAAAAAGTTGAGTTGATGCGTCTATATTACAAAATAATAGGTGATGGGAAGTTTATGGAAGCGATTGAAAATTTCAAAAACAAACAAGGTTTTGGGATTGATCCAGTATGTTGTATTTTTGCAAATGAATATCAGCCAGGAGAAGAGGGATATTTTGGTGAAACTGGTGTTAACTTCAGTATACAACCTCCTATGGCTGAAGTTGAGGAAAATGCTATTGTAGATGAAAATGTATTTTTTCAATATTTATCAGAGGCTGGGGAAGACTATTTAACAAGACGACCTCAAGATCGAACAAGAGTTGAAGTTTCCTTAAAAGAACTAAAAGAAATTTTAATTTTATCATAATTTAAGATGGAGAAGAAATAGATATTTCAAGACACATTTACCAGATTTTAGATTAATTAAAAGTACTAGTATATATGTGAGAAGAAGTATTATTTGGGTTAAATGTTAAATTTGGAGTAGGAATAAAATTATTTTTTCAATATTTAACTATCACCTTGATAGGCTAACTACCTTTCAAGGTTTTTTGTTATGGTTAAAACAATACGACTTTAGGAAGACAACCCATATTTACTGTGAGAATTTGTGGTTTACAGTGTAGGTGTTAAATAAAGCTCCCACATTTACAAAATCAATATGTCATGAAGGCTGTACCATCAAGAATGTTACCCGATGATAAAAAGCGTGAGAAGTAAGCGAGATGACATTTTACATGGCGAGGGGAATGGTTAATAACGAATGATACTGACAAAGCTCGTGGCGATAAATACAAGGTATAATATGACAGAGTCATTTAAAACTTGTTTACGGTTAAAGATTCCTTGAATTTGAATTAATAACTCATGAAGGCTAGACCATCAAGGAGTGCTATTTTAACAATTAAGCAATAAGAGCGAGAATAGGCGAGATGACAATTTATTTACAAGGACCACTTATGGATGGCATAAGCAACAAACACACGAGATTAAACAAGCTAAAGGGTTTAAACGTTACACTTGCCAAGTAGTATAAAAGATGTCATACTGTCGATATAAAAATAACTTATAAAACTTTCAAATATATTAATAAACTTAGAAAATTTATAAACTTAAAGCACTTGATTGTCTATAACAGGCGACAAGTGCTTTTTCATGTTTAAATACGTAAATTGAAAAGATTACGATTATTTAATTAGTGTACTAAGTGTTAAATTTTATACAAGTACAGGCATACAATTATATGTTGGAGTGAAGAAATATAAAGTGAAAAAAAGATTTATAATGGATAGATAGTAGTTTTAGGTAAATAGCGGATAGTCAGTTTAGCGGTATAACCGTGCATAGTAAGCCATCCCTACTAGTCAAAGC
This sequence comes from Lysinibacillus sp. FSL W7-1291, assembly GCF_038593415.1. Taxonomy (NCBI): domain Bacteria; kingdom Bacillati; phylum Bacillota; class Bacilli; order Caryophanales; family Bacillaceae; genus Lysinibacillus; species Lysinibacillus sp. FSL W7-1291. The sequence continues at coordinate 2,859,815 of NZ_CP151994.1, read as the reverse complement.
GAATGGCACAATCACCTTTGTAAAAACGTGTGTCCATGAGTGCAGCTGAATCAATGCGTTTCACATGTGGCTCCAGTAGTCTTGTGTTTGATGGCAATACGGATATCCAGGGACAGGTTGTCACAATGGAAGGGTCCATCAAAGCCCCTGTATCAGTCGCTTCGCAGGAAGAAGCAGACCTTGAGTCAGCCCTAGACATGATGGGGATGATCCCTGTTGGTGGGGGTGATGCCTAATGGGTCTATTAGGACTAGCGGGAAGCTTACTGGGGAGGATTCCAAAAGTAGGCTCTCCAGGTGGCAAGAAAAAAGGAAAGAGCGGAGGAACGAAAGGAAAAAGCTCCAAGAAATCCTCCAAAAAGAAGGGCTCGACAAAGAAGAAACAACGAAAGTCCAATAAAAAGAAGAAAAAGAAAAAACGCAGGAAGAAAAAGAAGAAGTGGGGTAAATTCTTTACCAAGGCCCTAAGCTGAAAAATAGTCTATCCAAGAGTAAATTGGTCAAATGGGCGAAGAAGGCCATAAAAAAAGCGATCCTGACCACGAAAAAGGTTGTGAAAAAAACAAAGGCGGCTGTGTCGAAAGCCAAGCAACAGGTAAAGGCCGCTGTCAAACAGACGAAGCAGGTAGTCAAGGAAAAGGTACTACCGGCTGTAAAAAAAGCCGCTCAAGCGACGACCAAAGTAGTGAAAAATGCTGTAAAACCTAAAAATCTGTTAGATACGCTACAAGTAGGATTAGATTTAATAGGGTTAATCCCAGGTGTCGGCGAAGTAGCGGATGGCGTGAATGGTCTTATTTATCTGGCCAGAGGTGATAAGGTCAATGCGGCCCTCTCCTTTGGCGCGATGATTCCGATTGTGGGCTGGGCGGCGACAGGTGGGAAATTGATAAAAAAAGGTGCTGGGGTAGTTAAGGGTGTCAGTGAAGGTGTTCAAAACGTGCTGAAAGGTCCAGTAGGAAGTGTAGTAGACCAAGTCAAAAAGCAAGTAGTGAACGTGAAAACCCAGATACAATCCAAAGTAGCCGAAGTCAAACAGCAACTGCGTCAGCTGGGATCACAACAGTGGGAGTTAGCAGGAGCAGGTGGAGACATTAGACGCGTGGAGGATACAGGAACAGTAGGAAGAAACACAACAACTCCAAGTCCGAAGCCGTCTAATTCCCAACCTACGCCTTCTCCCAAAGCGGTGAATTACGGTGAACATTTCACGAAGAATGGTAGAAAAAAAGTTTTAAAACCAAATGTAGAATACAAAACACCAGAAGGTTATACTTATCGTACAGATAGCAATGGACGTATTACCGATTGTGAAGGAACGCTTGTACTAGGTACAGCTGAACGAAATGCATACGCACAGAGAACAGTGGGAGGAAAAGATCCATTACCTGATGACGACGGTGGACACTTAATAGGAGCACAGTTTAAAGGGCCAAAGGATATCGATAACCTAGTTCCACAAAATAGCCAGATTAACCGTTCTGGTGGTGAATGGTTCAATATGGAGACAGAATGGGCAAATGCATTGAAAGAAACACCTCCGAAAAAAGTTACTGTACAAATTAATCCGACATACTCAGGGAATTCAATGCGACCAGATTCTTTTGAAGTAACTTACCAAATAGGGAATAAAAGAGAAGTTACTAGAACAATACTAAATCAACCGGGAGGTTAGTAAAATGGAAGAACAGATGAATGTATTATATAGAAAAATAGCAGAAACAATAAATGAATTAATACCAGAAGACTGGGAAGAATTTTATTTTAATGGTGAGGTGGAAAATGGAGAAGGAGGAGTTTTCTTTTTTTACAAACCAACAAATAAGGAATATTATGTTTATTGCCGAGATATTTTAAAAAAGTACAATATCAATTTACAGATATATAATGGTTTAATGAGGAAATTATTAGAAACAACAAATAGTTTGAAGAATGTATTTTTAGATAATGGACAAGATCCTTGGTTTTCAATTACCATGAAACTTACATCTGAAGGAAAGTTAAAAATTGAATATGATTATACTAAATGGAAAGAATCAAGTTTTGGCCCTTCCGATAGGTTGGAATATTGGGAAAGTAAATATCTGAATAATATACCACAAGATGAAGGGGACAGAATTAAAATTGATAAAATGAAGGAATTTGAAAATAATAATTGAGGGGATATATATGCAGTACATATTAAAAACCTAACAGCTTAATATTTCAGTAGATAATATAAAATGAGAGATTTTGTTTTATATGGTACTGTGAGAGTATAAAGCTCTTAGATAATACGATTTTGGAGATAAGCATTAAATTGTATTTTGGAAATGAAAATGTGTGACTTTTTGATTATATACCTATGGAATTTATTTTATTAAAAATAAATTATTTGAAAGTAGCAAATTTATAAAATAAAAAGAGTCAATAGCAACACTAGTGAACTGAACCCTATTTGGTAGAAAGTTTAATAAAAAGGGATGTAGTTTTAGGTTAAGCCGCAATGAGATGGCTTCGGTAAGTTGCCGGAGCCATCTTTTTTAATGTCCATTGCTTTCGTGTGTGATTATAATGGTTCATATAGTCCATCACTATTGTGTGTAATTCTGCCAAACTTTCTGCTTGTTTATAGTCTACTTCATCTTTGAAATGACCGAAAAACGATTCCATTGGCGCATTATCAAGACAATTTCCTCTGCGGGACATTGATTGAAAAAGTCCCATTTCTTTTACACGCTGCTGATATTCTGGGTGTGTATAATGAATACCTTGGTCCGAGTGAATCAGCGCTTCTGGATGAAGATGGCCCTCTAGATGTGTTTTTAACTTTTCAAGCGTCTTATAGACAAGGGACATCTTTAACGTAGTAGATAATTCGTATGCTACAATTTCTCGTGTTGCGACAACTTTCACGCATAATAAATACGCCCTTTGACCACCTCTATATTGCAGATACGTAATATCTGTTAAGAATACTTTTCCTGGCTCTTCTTGCTTAAATGCTCGGTTTAAATGGTTCGGTATACGGCGATGCGCCTCTGTTGCTTTTTCTAACAGACGATACGGATTCGCACGACGTACTTTCGCATATAAATTGAACTTACGCATCAGACGAAGAATCTTTTTATGGTTCATCGGTGTGTCCAGCACATCTACCAGTGCCATATAAAATCCACGATAACCCATTTTGCCTTTCGCTTGATCATAAATTGATTTTAATAAGATGTAATCTTGATAATCAGCTTCTTCACGTAAAGCGTGTTTCTCCTTATTTTGAAGCCACTTATAATAGCCGCTTGGACTGACATTCGCTACCTGACAAAGGTGACGAGTCATCTTTTTTAATTGATAGAAACGAATTGTTTCATTGATGGCTTGGTATTTCTCTTTCGGTGTTAAAAACGATTCTTTTTCGCCTGCCTTTCCATTTCGTCGAGCTTTTTTAGCAGATGAAGCTCTGCCTCTAACAGTTGAATACGCGCTTCCGCTTTCTCAAGTTTCTTTTCTGCGGATAAGTTTTCAAGGCGTGGTCGACCAGTACTCTCTTTTCCACGACGTTCCTCTAAAAAGCCTTCCTTACCATGTGTTTGATATGTTTTCTTCCAACGGCTAATTGCACTTTTAGCTTTCTTAATCCCTATCAGCTCTAAGTCAAATCCCGCTTCTCTGAAGATTTGGACTGGACCTTTTCCTTGTAAATTTGCCTGAACAGCTTTTAATTTAAAGTCGGCTGTATATTGAATTGAGCGGTCGGATACTGAGGCGACATTTGGATTCGCTTCAATTTGTCTGCGTTGGTGTTCGTTAAAAATTATTTTACTCATGATGTTCTCCCGTTCATAAATGGTATGGTTAGTATAACGGGGTTTTCAAACGTTGAAAATAGAAAAACCCCGAATAAGGTCCACTTTTTTTAAAGTGTCCACTATTCGGGGTTCAGTTCAGGACAAGATAAAGGCTGTTTTATATTTGTGAAAATTTCACATTGATTTAAGTAAACCTTCTTTCGAAAATACATGAAAAGTGGTAGGTTTGCAAAGTGATAATAAGACTGTTCAATACAACGAACAAGTCAATTACTAAATGCTTCGAATATTTAATAAATTTTCAAAAGATCATTCTCTCTTGAACCACGAGTAGGAATGGTTTTTTTGCTTCGAACATAGAGGAGTGTCGAATAAAACGCTTGCTATACATAACGCTTGTAACCTTCCAGATAATATTTTTGTCATGAAAAAGATGACATAACAGTTTTTATATCTATTTCTGCTGATGAATGAGCAGAAAAAGTTGAAAATTATTCGGCGAGGTTGCTGAACTCAGAGGATGTTAGGAATGAATTTATAAAAAGATGGGATTGAAATCTGATAAAATGACTCATTAATTTATTTACTTTTTTGATAGGGTTTAACTGTGGCTATGACAAATTCAGAAGCGGTTTATGGGTGATAGTGGAAAAATAGGAGAATTGGTGTAAAATTATAATTGGGCAAGCACGTGCAGTTTTGGAGGATCAAAAGTTTTCCTGTCCAGTGCATTTTGGATACACAGAGAAAAATAACAATATTAAGTTATTGTTTGATATGCAGGAAGTTATGCAAGGGAGAAGCTGAATAGGTTATATAATTTTATTAGTTAATAGCTAAACACGGTACGATTAGTTTTTACTATTACTTTCAAAACAAATATAATGAAGAACTCAAAAATCTCCTTTACATATGTTTTTTGTTAGGAATGGTGTCACTTTTATGAAATTAAAACCTCTAATTATATTGAAGTTAATAAATCACTCGGGGCTCGTTCGCCAGTCCAGAACAATTAGAATGTTTAATACCTCCTACCCCACTATATGGAAGGTGATATTTTGAATTATGAAAGTAAAACTATAAAACTTGCTATGAATGACGGAAAAATATTTGATGGTATTTTGAAACTGTATGAGGAATCTCCAGATGAAGAAGAAATGGTTTTAATAGAACTATTAATATTAGATGACACAATAAGTGTCGAACATGATAACTTTTTCCTGGCACTTCAAAGCCTGCGACAACATCTAGAGGATAAACATATACAAGTCATGTGTAATGGGGCTGCGTTAAATGTTTATCCATCTCAAATGCAACTATCGATGGGTACCGGACATTTAGCATATAAATTAAAAATAGGAGAGCCAGCTAGATTAAAAGATATAGTTAATATATTTGAATTTGACAATGGTTTGAGGTTTGTAAAAATTGAAGAACAGTTCAGCTACTATAATAAGTGGTTAAAAAGTTTAGAAGGTTAGGTTTATTAGTTAAAGAAGCGTTTTTTTGCTAGTGATTAATTTTGTAACTTCAGTCTTAGGGTATTATGGGATTTTATTAAAAAGTAAATGGGTAATATGGTTGTTTCTCCTTACTTGATAATGAACCTTTATATGGTGAGAGAGGTCATAGACAAAACGATACTAATGTAACTCTGGTCGACTAATTGATTGACAAGCAATGAGAAATATAACAGTGGAGGGAGCTATAAAAAGCAGTGAAGTACCTAGCTCATGCAATTTCTAAGTATGAAAATAGCAGTAAGGTTAGATGTTTAGGAACATCTACAGAAACGAAAGGGGAGTTAGAAAAGATTTTTAAACTCCCTCTTTTAAGCCAAGCCCTTTTGAAATGGTACAGTGGTTTACCAAAATCTAAAGACATATTGTTTTATTGGACGAACGACTTCTATATAGTCGGTATGGAAAATCTACTAGTCGCTTTAGAAGGTTATCGATTTATTAGAGATGAAAAAGGTTGGAAAGATATTTCAGAAAAAATGAAATGGAATGAAAATTGGATTATTATCTCCAATTGGAGTGGGAATCCAGTAATTGCAGATATTAGTAAAGTTGAAACTCCAATTTATTATGGTGATGTTGGAGAAGAGTTTTCTCCAAAACTCCTAGTAGATTCACTCGAAAAGTTCGACTTTTTTTTGTCTGTTTGGCTTGATAAACATGATGATAGATACTATAAAGTCGGAGAATATCAATCTAATTTCTATGAGCTAATGGAGAAAGAGTGGAGAATTAAATTAAGTGATGAAGAAATTAGAAATATATGTAGATTTCTTCCCATTATGAAATCAACAGAAAATTTTACTCCAATTGAGCAACGCATTAAAGAAAAAGTAAAAAAATATTATGTGTATCTTGATGATCCGGGTAAAAATAAATCAAAAGTGATCCTAGCATTAAAAAAAGAAACAGGACTATCACTCGATGAGATACGAAACCGATTAACTAGTAATGGGTTTCTAATAGGTGAGGGACATGGGGAAAATACACTAGTTTTAGCTAACTATTTTATGTCGTTAGGTGCAAAAGTTAGAATTGACCAGAAATGAATTATTGGGGTCTAAAATTTAAAGGAATTTATTTTATCGAGAAAGTAAGCTTGTTAAGTCTGGGGTTTTCAAGAGAACAACAAGTAAGGAAAATTTAAAAATACATAATAATGAGAGCAAGAAGGACAAAAAAATAAGGAAAAACGAATTAGATAGGGCTCGTAAGTTTATTAAAGATGCTGGGGGAAGTGTTGTGGAAAATAGTAATAGGCTTCATTACTTTGTTAATTACATGGATAAGGAAGATGTGTATACAGCTTTAGAAAAATATTGGATTGATATGTTTTTTATGTTGTTACATAGAGAGAATATTGATGGAAGTGATTGGATATGCCCCTACTATAATACTACCTTCAGTAATGGAAAAAAATGATGGATGGAAATCCGATATTTTCAGCAAAATCAAAAAAAGAGAATAAAATAATAAAAATTATCCAAGAGAGCTCTAAGCATGAGGATGTATTTTATTATTGGATGAATAGCTCTATGGACAATAGTAGCCAGAAAGAGTTAGTGATAGTTTGCACATTAAATAATAATAACTTGGAAAAAATAAAAGATATAATAATTAGTTGGATGAAAGGAGATTTGAAAGATACAAAATAAAAATTTAAGAGCGAGAGTATTAATGCAAATCAAGCAAAAAAGTATGTTGAATTTCTACAAAAAAGTCAAAGATAGAAAATCATTTCTGGAAAAATAAAAACTAAAACACTTTGTGGCAGACTATCTTAAAAGAAAGGGATTGTCATTATTATAGGGGAGATATTTTAAAAAGAAGGGGAATTTTGTCCGACTTTAATGTCTTTTCATGAAGACATTTGGTGTGAGTTTGAGAAACATCCTAAAGTTCTACAGCATGATGATAAAATATTTATTTGTGGTGAAGGTAGTATGGGGAATGAAGGGTTTGTTGCTAATGTTGACCTGAATAATAATTTGATATGGGCATTCTTTTCAACGGATTCCAATCCATTTAATAAACTTGAGCTAGAAGAAAACTTATTAAAAGTATATTCTAGCTCTGATTCAATTTATCTGATAAATATTAACAAACCAGAGGAAATGACTATAAAAAATAATTAGTTGGTTAGGCATATTTTAACTTTATTCTAAATTAATAATAGAGTAATTTTTGAGAAGTTTAATGTTGATTCTACCTTTTGGTAAAAAGTAAGGTGTTTAGTATGGAAAGACTGTCGATAAAAACAATAAAAATCTTAAAGCAATCAGGATGGATACCAGACCGAAAAAAAGATATTAGTTCACAAGTAAAATATCTAGCAGATAAAGGATATGTCGTTTTCGATTGCGTAAAAGAGGTACTGGAGCAATTTGGTGAATTAAAGTGTATCTATGAATATAATGGAAAATTGGATGATTTTGTGATAGATCCGGAGGAAGGGCTGGGGGATTTAGACAGAAGACATTATAAAAGATATGAAGTTATAATAGGTGAGGATTTGGTTGTCATTGGTACTGCTTTTAGAGATAATGCAGTATTGTATATGTCTAAAGCAGGGGAAGTTTACGCAGTACGAGATGATTACTATATTTGGAAAATAGGTTGCGGAATATATCAAGCTCTCAACAATTTATGTGAAGGGAGAGAGATTAAAGGAATACATGAAGAGTAATGAGAAAATCAAGGTGATAATAGTCAAGATTAGCGGAGGAGTTCCAACTGGTAAAAGGGGACAAGATTAAAAGGAACTTTTATCAAATAACAGGGAGTAATAATGGCAAAAAAAGTTGTTTTTGAATGGATTGTTGAACCAAATGGTGGAGTGAGCCACAAAGAATTCATTGAAAATGGTGTTATAACGGGTAACTAAATGAAATTCCAAAAAAGTAGGAGGTGAATAATTTGAACTTAAAAGATTTAAAAAATAGTCACATTCAGTATGACTGGAAAACTATTTTTATAGGTGTCCGAGAAAATTATTTTACTAAAGACGTTATTTCGGATTATGCGGTAGAGTTGATGGAGATTGGTGTTGCAAGTGGGTTTGTAAGTGAACTTGCATGGGGCGTATCTAGTGAAAATTTAGATAAAGTGATGTCAGAAATAAAAACGATTTATTTCCCCAAATTAGATGAAGAAAGCAGCATATTAGTAGAGGAGAATAGAAAACTCAGATTTGTTTGTTTATCTGGAATAAAAGATAGCTGTAAAGAAGATAATGAATTATTAAATAAAATTGCAGCGTTTTATGGAAATCATCACTACCCAGAAGATATGGAGAGTTTTATTAATTATATGCCTCAAGAAGTTCCAATAACTAAAGAAGATATGGTAACTAGGTTTGATCAATTTCTAAAATTAGAGGGTGTGAGATTTAGTTAATATTATAAAATCACACCGCACTTCAAAACACTACTAGGAATGCACGCTTATGGAAGAACTAATAAAAATAGAGGGTAAATAGTAAAACTGTTGAAGTAACTAAGGGTAGCGATAAAAATGTTTGTGATGAAATGAAAGAACATTATAAAAAAAGTATATAGAATAAGAAGCAAATATATCACAAACTAGCGATTCATTACTTTGAAGTGTGTTAAAGAATAGGTAATTTGGAAAATATCCAAGTAAATCAAAAGGCGATATAAAGGGTTAACATATGCCTTCAAATACATATATGAAAGAAACGTTTGGAATTAAAACTAAAGAAAGTTATGTAATTCCTTAAAACATCCGTATCCAGGACAAAGGGAAGGCATAAGAGGACTTTGTCAAAGCTATTCAATATGGAAATATATACCTAATCGAATGGGCTCGAAAAAAATAATCCGACATTGTATGGATATGTTGGAGATCCGAATATTACGGTTGATCCGCTAGGTTAAGGTAGTATTTAAGGAAAGGGGTGATCAGGTCAATGTGACCTTCTCCTCAGAGACTACGACTCCAGTGGTGGGTAATGCAGTGACAGCTGGAAAATGGGTAAATAAAGGTGCAAAGGCCCCATATTGCTGGAATTAGATAACTAAGTGATTAGGTGGAAGGTTTTGTTAATTCGGCTTAATCCAAGATTTTGTTTCATTTGTTATTTTAAAGAGGAGCATTAATAATGTTTGAAGAAAAAATTAGAGCAATCTTAGGTGCACGAGCATTACTAGATGATAATGACCCAAGAATTAATCAAAAATGGGAAGAACTAGTTGTTTTACTTAGTGAAGATGAAAACTTAACTCTGAAATTTTTACAGATTTGTACAAAAATAGAACTTTCATTTTTAAGTGAAATTTTTGAAGAAGTGGCATATAATTTACAAAGTAAAGTGTATATTGAATTACTATACTCCCTAGATCAAAGATACCCAGATTTAAATCTAAAGAGAAGTATACAAATTGCTGAGGGGTACATGGATTAAATTGGAGGTATAAATCACACTCCTAAAAGGGGAGAAGTATATATTATCCTTATCTGGTAAATAAACTTTCATTATTAGATGGCGTGCTCCTAACCTGTTGCTCTAAGTAATATTCTGGGCCAGCATCTCATTTACTATAAAATGCTCTACTAAAGATAGGTAATAAACAATCAGGCAGTACTTGGACAAAAAATCAAACTTTAAATGATATTCCTGTACCGATACAGGGGGAAATGATGATGAATTTAGAGGAATACCGAAAATTGCCAGAATTTTTATCAGTAAATGAACTAGCTTCATTATTTCGAGATGTTTTAAATGATTTTTCATCTAATAAGATTGATAAAAATGTATTTTTACAGATACTGAGTCAATTAATGGACAGGCAAGTGCTGACTTATGAGTTATTACATGCTGACATAAGAGCTAATGTTGATGGAGTTCTTTGTGATTTGTGGAATACTGAATCATATGATGATGTAGATATTATTTTGTCGATTGTTGTAAACTTGGGTTTAAAAAAATGCTTTCAAAAAATTAAAGATTCTATTAGCCAAAGACAAGACATTGATAAAGCAATACTTCAAGAAATACAAGAAACAATCAATGAAGTAGGAGAAAACATACTAAATCCATACCATGGTTTGGAGAATTTCAAATAAGAGGCATTTGTAAACGAGTACTTGTAGACATTCCCTACTAAGAGAACGATGTCCAATAAGATAACAAAGCATTTGCTTAAGAGGAATTCTACTCGATTTAGACTGAAGGAAATGGCAATGAAAAAGTGGACAGTTTAAATACATCATAAAACTTTACGAGATGATTTTAATGAATTAAATAAAAAGGGAGATCATCAGTAGATGGTGCAAAAACTTACATATTTAAAAAAGTACAATGAAAATGTTCGTATATTAACAATGGATGAAATTGGTAAACTTGATGATGATGTAATACCAATTGAATGGAGTATTATTGATGATTTAGAAGAACCTATCAAAATTAACCTAGATTCATCTTTTGGCTTTTTCTCTAATGGTATGGGGAGCTACATAGCTATAGATTATACAAATTGTGATGATAACAATGCTACCTTTTGGTCTGCAAAATTAAAGCCCAAATATAATATTAATTTTTGGAGTTATGTAGATGAATGGATTGTAATTGGATTTGACACGTAACTTTGTAAAGGTATTTTTTATCTAACAAAAAGTATAGTAGGATTTGTAATTTACTTAAAGCACTTGATTGTCTATAACAAGGCGACAAGTGCTTTTAAAGAAGTAAATGATAAGATTACAGTGTAGGAGAAAGTGAAATGATAAATGAGTGGTATGAAGGAACAGAGTTAGAAAATAAAATTCCTTCTTTTAAAACAACAGATATCAAATGTATTGCTGATTTCCACTATTATATTGGATACAATTCTTATTATGACCAAGTTTCATTTTTAGAAGTTAGCTTTTTATTAGAGCTAGATAATAGGAAGTTTATTTTGAAAATGAAGTTTAATGATGTTACTACTTTAGATTTATTAGGATTTGGAAATAGTTCTAATCAAATAACAGGCTTTAGAATTAATAGTTTGAAAGATAAAGGTTTTGAATTACCAAATAATTATTTAGTAGAAGATTATGAGAATAACATCATTAAGTTTTACTGTGCCAGCTTTGAAGTGTTGTCATTAGTTCAAATATAATAAAGGAGTACGTACAGACTAATGGAGATAACAAATTACTGGCGATAAATAAAAATATAGTACATTAAAAAATATCCTTGAATTTGTATTAATAACTCATAAAGACAGTTCATCAGGAGATGTTATTTAAATACTAATAAGAGGGAGAATAGGTGAGATTATGTTAATCAGGATTACTAAACGAAGAGTACAAGTGAAGGTCTCAAAATGCTAATAATGGTCTAGAAGGCAGTGTGACAGAAAAGTAAACAAGCCATTATAGAACATGAAAAAACAGATCCGCTCAAGACATAATTCCCCATTTAAAAAAGGCATAGAGAAAGTTGGGGTAACGAATGAGGTTATTTGGTATCTATAAGGGAGGTTCGTATGACAACTGATATCAAAGAAATTATCATTCAATTAGAGTCGCACCGTCTTTGGATTGAAACTATTGGGGAACAAGGAGAAAAACTAGGTATAGATGAGATTGATTTGCGAAATGTGGATTTGTCCCCGTATCCACTAGACCAAGCGTATATAACAGATTGTATCTTTGATGGCATGGATTTAAATAACAAGGATATCTCTTCATCTTTACTATGTTCATCAACTTTTATATCTGCCAATTTAGAAGGAGCAGACTTTGGTAAATCTAATGTCTCATATGTAGACTTCACAAATGCTGATATTAAAGGTGCTAGGCTTGCTGATAGTGAATGTATTGAAACAGTGTTTGTTAAAGCTGATTTATCAGACGCTAATTTAGTAGCTGGTCTTTTTGACGGGGCTGATTTTCGTGAAGCAGTTTTATTAAATGCTGATATACGATTAGCAATGTTTGAAAGAGTTTTGCTAAACGGGGCTATATTAACAGGAATTTGTGGAATAGAAGAGGCCTTTATAAAAAGTATCAATATTGGAACCCCAGAAAAACCAATAATGCTAATGGGTAAAGAAGCAAGGATTTGGATACAAAACAACAGTTTGAACAAATTGAACGATGAGTAGAATTTAAGAAGATATGCAAATACTTTTCAATCAAACAAACACTTTTAAACTGACAGCCATTTGATAAACTTTCAAAGGTTTATTCCAACTTGAATTATGAGTTTGGAATGAACCTTTTTTGCCTATTAAAGAAGTCAAAGGAAGAAATTACAGTTTGATAAGAAATATCGATATATGACCATTTAAGTATAATGGTGATAATAATAAATGACCAAAATATCAGGAGGGTTCTTATGGTTTATAGTTATGAAGAATATGAAGAATATATTTTAGAAGATTACAATGATTTATTAGGAGAAAAAATGAGTAAAGGGGAGGCGATTGCAAGAACATTGAATGAATATGACATGTTAGCCAAAAAAAGTGAAACAGATAAAGCGATGTTTTGTATAATAATTTCAGAAATTACATTAACCCATGAAAAAATTTCATATTCTTTCATGAATTATATTGAACACTCATTAAAGGAAATAGATTTCAAAGCAATCAAACAAGAAAATAGTTTAACCTTTGAACAATGGAACAATTTAATTTACCGGAAAGAATATGTTTTGCAAGAATTGAAAAAAAAGCCAGTGAATTATTACCAAAGAGTTTGTTGGTATTATAATGAACTAAACGAAGAAGCCCGAAAATTTATTGACGTTTATATAAAAAAAAGCGAAAGTTTTGAATCCATTATTTCAAGTGTCTTACATCGATTTAAGAGGGAATGTAAAAATACTAATAGTGAAAAGTTTATTATTTATACAACACTAGCCGAGAGTTTATATAATCATGAATTAACAGATGTACTTGGTATTAAAGGGGTAAAACATGAACTGCAATCGTTTAGTATTGCAGATATAACGGATGAACAACTTACGAAAGAAGAACAAGAAAAGTTATCCGAACGAATTAAACACGTTTTAACCAAACTAAACATGATTACTAGTTAGTTTTAGCCCTAAAACTTAATGCAAGGATGCAACAAATGATTATTGACAAATTATTGATAGGGTTTGGTTTTTAAATTGAGGGAATTTTAATGAGGTTAGCACTAGTAGCACCATTGTTGAAGAAGTTAATTGGAAGAAAGCTATGAAGCATTCTCAAAGCAGATATTGGGAAGAGGTTACACTGGAAGTAAGAAGCTTATTCACATACAAGTTAAATAAAGCAAATGGTCAAAGAAACAAAACGCCCCTATACCCGACAGTCCTTACAAACGAAACCTGTGTCAATAGTATAGCTACAAGTATATGGAGGCTAATCAAAAAATCCTACAATAAAATAGTATGAAAGCAATTAAGTAAGGAGTGAAAGTATGGATTTTGATATCCTAGAGCTACGAGCATATTATGATTCAGAAACACGAAACTATGATTTCAACGAATTGGTTGATTTTGGGATAAGTGTTACAAATGCCAGTTTTATGAAAGATATCGGAGTGCCAAAAGAATTTGGTGATTTTGAATTCTATGAATTTAACAACTTCTCAAAAACTGCGATTAGAGAAGTGCCATTTATCAAAGTGGGACATTGTGCGTCTAATGAATACGGACTTTATTTAAAAGAAGGGAGCGATGAGCTTTTTACTAGTTCTTCCTTACATCATCCTTTAATTTATACGCTTAATCAGAATGTAAGAACGTTCTTCTTGTTTCATTTGATTAGGCAGGAAATATCAATGCAAATGAAAAAAGAAGGTGTATACACTTCATATAACTATGCCATTGAGTTGAGGAAGGTGTATGAGCAAATTGATCCCATAGCAATGAAGGAAGCAGAAGGATATTGGTCACATTTGATAGAAGATTATGAAACAGGATTATGAATGGTTTAATAGAATAGTAGAACCTGAGCGAGCCCTAGGTATCCATCTGAGGAGGAAGAAAGATGGCATCATACGTTTTATTACTAAAAGAATGTGAAGATAATGAAACTGTGGTTTACAGATTCGGACCTAATGAAAATGTTATGGGGAAAATTGAGCTAAATAAATTTACTAGAAAGTTTTTCGAGTTAGAAGCTATCTCAGGTAATAATTTTCCATCTAAGTTTTATTATGATAGAGCTGCTCAAAGATTGGCAGTTTGCCTAGTAAAAGAGGGTGGTGTGTTCCCTGATAGAACAACTTTCGAATCATAGCAGCTAAAAAATAACTTGATCAGCTATATGCCATCTAAGTTTTTTTGTTATGGGTAAAAACAAGACGGCTTTAGAATGAAAATTCAAAGTGGTTAATACAATGGGAGATTTATAGCGGTTTTTAGATTTGACGGTGAATGTAATAAGAACTGGCATTATTAAGAATAAGTCTAATGGAATTATGTTTAAATGTTATCCATACTATTTGTATTTATTAGATGGATGTGAAGTTAGATCGGAGGTATCTAAAGTTGAAAGAAGAAATATTAAACACAGAATACGTTATGAAAAATGGAAAGAAATTTGGGAGGAACTTTGGGTATGGAGGAGATGAGTATGATTCTTTTATAGTGGAATATGATCAAAATAATAACGAACATCTTTTTACAGGTATAATCTATGACTGTTATGAAAATGGTCATTTAGCCAACTACTATATGGTTAAGAAGGGGATGAAGAACGGGGAGATGGTTCATTTTTATCCGAATGGACAAGTCAAACAAATTAAACATCTCAACAAAAATATTTTAGATGGTATACAAAAAGATTTTTATGAAAATGGTGTTTTAAAATTAATTGAAAATAGAGCATTAGGTAGCTTAGTGAGTTTTAAAAAATATGATGTACAAGGCAATATATTAGAAGAAAAGAACGGATTAATGGAACTATATCCAACGTATGTTGAAAAAATAGATGAAGAATTCTTTAAAAGTGAACAAGAAAAATGGATTTCTAAGATTTCATTAAAAAATAATTTTCTATTGGCAGATATCCATTTGGTAGCGGGAATTGATATTGCCTATTGGACAGAGGGAAAGATCGATTATGGCGTTTGCTGTATTGTCGTAATAGATTATATTACAAAACAAATTATAGAAGAAGTAGAATATTCGAGTCAAATAGATGTGCCGTATATTTCAGGATATCTAGCATTTAGGGAACTACCTTTGGTAATGGAAGCAGTGAAAAAGCTGCAATGTGAACCAGATCTTTATATGTTTGATGGAAATGGTTATCTTCATTATAGGCATATGGGCATTGCAACACATGCTTCTTTTTATTTGAAGAAACCCACAATAGGTGTTGCAAAAAGTTATTTGAAGATAAAAGATACCGATTTTCAAATGCCAAAAAATGAAATAGGAGATGTTACTTATATTGAGATTGATGGAGAAGTATATGGGGCAGTGATGAGAACGAGAAAGGATGTAAAGCCCATTTTTATTTCATGCGGTAACTGGATCGATTTGGAGACTTCCATCAAAATAACGCTACATTTTGTAGAAAAAAATAGCCGATTACCAATAACGACACGTTATGCAGATTTAGCTACTCATGAGAGTAGAAGAAAATATACTCAATAAAGAAGTAAAATTAAAGAAGGTATAATATAAAATTTCGAAAGTTATGCAATGTTCTTAGAACATCTATATCCAGGAGGAACGTATAGGAGGACCTTTACATATGAATCGATAAGCGAAAATGGTAGAAGGAGTCACTTTAAAAAGGTCTATCTTACAAGCCACTTTTGTTATAAATGGTAACAAGTGCTTTTCGTATTTTTATAGCGAAGTGTATAAGTGAAGGTGGTCAAAACTAGATAGCAATATGGAAATCCTAATACAACAACACTAATCAATTTTATGAGAAGTACGGTGAAGTCATACTAGTACAAAAAGTAATCTACGTTAGATGTTCTTACAGGTTTCTATGACATCTAAGGAGGAAATTAATTTATGAAAGAGGAAAAAAGACGTAGTAATACTGTATGGTTTAGTTATGAGGATTATGCATTTAAAGTAAATATGTTGGATAATGGAAATGCTGTAGTTTGGGTTAATTATAAAGGTTATAATGTTGCATTTTCAATGATTATAAGGGATTTTTTATATAATATGGAGGATTATAATTGTTTGAATGTGATAATTAATTGTGATTGGAAAGAACATAGAGGTTTTGAGGTTAAACAAGAGGAGATACATTTACTGATTGGTGAAATACTAAATTTTTGTATTGAAAATGAACCTAAAACTATGGACTTAATGGAAAAATATTCAGGTGATGAGTGGTATGAATAGGAATAATAATTTTATTATTTGTTTGATGGAATTTTAATCATAAATGGTATATCTGTAATGAATCTCTCAACTTTTAACCGATTATGAACAAAAAATTGAAACAGTCACTGTTTATATTCTGATTTCAAAACTCTCCTGATATTAAAGAGAATAATAATTTTATATTCAAACGATGAATACATAGTTACTGGAACCAACAAAATTAAAATGGACTAAAGGATTTATTTGTTATTCCTAGTGACGAATTACTTACATGGCTTCTATGTATATGGTCAGGCGCACTCGGAAATGTAATAATTCCTATGTATATTCTTGAAAAAAGTGAAAAAAGGGTAGAAAACATATAACCTATTATTAACTACGGTTTCTTTTAAATTATGAACATTTCTTTATAAAAGCTTTTCTAATTATGAAAAGCATGACTCTTCGATTGGGATTGACCACCTCTCTATTATAAAGATAAAGCGACTTTTCCTAAAAAATAGGTATTAGATATACCTTACATATAAAAAAACTTGTACAAAAAATGTAGGAGTTGAACAGATGTCAGTTGAAATTATTTTTAAAGAGTTGAAAATGAATCCCTTGTACCACGACTAGGCGGATATAGCTTCTTGCCTAAAAATATTGATTGGCCATTAAATCCAAATGGAGATAAATTAGCTCTTATATTATGTTTACCAACAAATTTTCTTAACAAAGTTCTAAATTTAAACTTACCAAAAGAACACATCCTATCTGTTTTCACAACATATAAAAGGGATGATTACTTTTTAGATTTAATCACTTTTCATGGAGATAAAGAAGAATTTGAAAATATTAAACAAGGATTTACAAGAGTTTTATTACACGAAGCAAGTGATCTTCGAAATGAATCAAATTTCCTAATTCCGGCTTAAGAGTCCATTTTAGGGGATGAATTGAATTTGGATTTAGATGAAGAAGATGAAGATTTTGATGACATAGAGTTTTACTGTGGATCGTTAATTGGGGGTAAGCCATCTCTGTTACAACTAGAAAGCTTAGGTTTAAATGATTATCATTTTTGTCTCAATTGGATATTTATTTATAAAGAGAAACTGTAGTGAGAATGACGCAGGTCTTTTTTTTACTCAATGAACTTAATGGCCATTAAAGTACAAGAAGGTAGATCTTAAAGTTATCTTTTTGCGTTCGGGTCTATTTAGATGCATATATTTTAGAAGGTTCAATTAATTGAGAATCCCATAAAAAGTTATTGGCAATATTCTTAATTAAGATACAAAAAAATATGTAAAGAAGACGCCATAAGTTTCTTTTTTACATATGTTTTTCTTTTTATCAATCCCCATTTTGTACAAATTTATATATGAGGGAGTTTTATTGTGAATATACAAATTTTTAGAAAAATTTCGTTGAATGGTAGGGTTTCATTTAGCATTAGCTGTTTAGAAAATACCTTACAATATTTAGATTATGATGTGAATGAATGGAGAATAATATTAGAATATTTGTGGGATTTCACAAGTATAAAGTATATTGATGATTGGAGTGGTGTTATATCTGAAATAATTCCAGAAAATTTACTGGAGTTTAAATTGTATGAAGAACATGACTTTGAATATTTAGATGAAGAAAACTTTGAATTTCTTTCTAAATTATATCAAAATCTTGATAAGAAAATAGAATTTGTGATGACATCAATTTATTATATTGGTACTAGTCATGCATATACCAAAATAGTTGACTATGGGCAAGATAGTTTGGATGAGTTAGAGATATTAATTAATTATTTGATTGAAAATCATATACCATTACCCGATGTAAATCCTTTTAAGCTATTCTCAATAGGTGAGAATAATGGTTGGGGGAATGCGTTTGTCGGTAGTAAACTATCGAAAATTTTATAATTTATTACAAGTAGTTTGTTGGAAACAGTTAAATGCTCTTTTGTTTATGTCCACATGAAAATAATAGATATGTTTTTGCTAAAGTCAATTGAGGTATTAGTTTAAACATAAATATTTATGAAAAAATATCAATAGAGTCCACTTTATAGGACAGACGATGGGGGAAGATTCACATCTTCAATTATCGTCTTTTTTGTATTATGTTTGACATAGAAAGGGGAAGTGACATCCGATGGTAGATACAAATTTGAAGGAACGAGTGTTTGCAACATTATATGGTGGAATTATCGGTGATCTAATGGGAGTACCTGTTGAGTTTAAGCAAAGAGGGACTTTCCATGTGCAGGATGTGACCGGGTATGGTACTTACAATCAGCCACCAGGTACTTGGTCTGATGATACTTCTTTAACGTTATGTTTAGTCGAAAATATCATTGAAAAAGGCGATACGAAAACCTTAATGAATAAGTTTGTACGATACATGGAGCAGGGCTATCTTACACCATTTGGAGAAATGTTTGATATAGGCATCACGACTGCTGAAGCCGTTACGAACTATAAAAATGGTGTTTTACCTGAGCATTGTGGAAAAACGGGCGAGTTTGATAATGGCAATGGCACCCTTATGAGGATAGCGCCTATCGTATTTGTGGTGATGAATGAGTTAGATTTTGATAAAAGAAAAGCATGGGTACAACAATATACAGAAATTACGCATGCCCATCCACGTTCAATCGTTGGGTCCATCATTTATATTGAATTGCTATTAAGCTTATATCGAAATAATACGCTAGAAACAGCCTTAAAAGAGGTATATTCATTGCTCCAAAGTCATTTACAGGATGATCTGCGAGCGGAGCTAAATGCATATGCAAGGATTTTTAAGGAAAACTTTTTAAAGATTGCAGAGCGTGATATTAGCTCAAGTGGCTATATTGTCCATTCACTAGAGGCCGCAATCTGGTGTGTAGGTAATTCTACAACGTTTAAAGAGGCTATTCTAAGGGCTGTAAATCTGGGAGAAGATACAGATACCGTTGCAGCCATTACGGGCGCTATTGCGGGTATGTATAAGAATATGGATGAAATTCCACATGAATGGTTAGATAAAATGATTAAGAAAGAAGAGATTGACCACTTAATCATGGCATTTTACGAATTTTGTGCAGCTTAGGTGTAAGCTATTTCAAATGAAAGGATGGTGACGAAATGTACCCACTACATAATAGTGCGGCGGCCAATCCACCTGCTACAGAGCACGAAATTCTACATGTGGAGAAGGGCCTGACTTTCCATCTCCCTCAAGTTTATCGATATGTCTTAAAAGAGATGAATGGTTTATCGTTCACTAACGGCGTGTTAATTTACGGTACAGTAGAATTGCTAGAAAGAAACGAGACTTGGGAAGTAGCAGAATATGCGAAGGGCTATATAGCCATTGGTGATGATGGAGGTGGAATGGTTTTTCTAATGAATAGACAAGGAGAGGATGGTCACGTTTTTGCGGTGGATTGTGGTGTTATGAATCCCCAACTTGCTACGTTAATCACATCCGATTTAAACAAGTGGCTACAAGATGGCTGTCAGTTTGAAACAATATAGCTATGCAAACTATTAGAAGCTTATTCCTGCTATTGGGAATAGGCTTTTTATTTGGTTTTATGTCTATTTTTGGAGAATTTGATTTGAGGAATATAGCAAAATTATTACATATCCTATTAATTTTTTGTATTTTTTAGAAAATTATGTTGAATTATTGGAGGGAGATAGTATAATGAAAATATAGTTACATATATGGTTAATAATTACTTTAATAAAGAACTTATTGGCAAATACTTGTAACTATAATCTTAAAAAAACTAATGAAATGAGGAGATTTTAATGATTAACGTTATTCAATATTTAGAGCAAAATCCGTCGTTGGTAACATTGTTAAAAGAAAAAAAAGCTTCTCTTATTGGTATTTCAGCACTTGAACAAAAGGCAATCTTGGATTCGTTTGATGAAGATATATGTTTAGAAAGCACAATTTGGTATTAAATTTAAATAAAAAAAAATGGTTTTGGCTCACTATAAGTATTTATTTGGTATTAGGTCTATATTTACTAAATGTTACATATAGTGAGCCTGTTTTGAGTTTGAAGGTACAAAAAGCGGATGGACAATGGATTTTAACGGAGCCATATTACAAAGAGTGGGCTGAAAAACAGCAACTTACTACAGGGGATATAATTTTAGAAGTTAATGGTATAAAAATAGACAATATTCAAGATTTAGAGTATGAACCTGTAGTTCGATCTGCTAGAGAATTGACTGTAATGAAAAGTAATGGGACTATTATAAACTTAAAAATAAAGTTATCTGATATACCTCAACAATTTTATTATGTTTTAATAGTCCCTTTTTGTTATTTTATACTAACTTTGCTTATCACTTTATATTTAAAATATAAACAAAAAAATACGATTCTTATTAATTTGTTAATTCTTTTTATTTTAACAGTTTCATTGGCTTATGTTAGTAGTGGAGCTTCTAGTAGATTAAATATTGTAGGTATTATAATCAACCGTAGCAGCATGTTACTATGTTTAGTGATATTAATGCACTTTTTGAAGATATATTTTGAATTCATAGAGATAAAATGGTTGTTTATAAAGCGAATTAGTACTGTTTATGTCATTCCTATTTTTGGTGTATTACTTAGTATTTTCAGTGTTCTGTATCCTTCAACTCATTTTCAAAATTCATATATCATTTTGGGGTTATTTTTCTTCTTATTACTATTAATTCTTGGAATTATAATAGAAGGATATTTCAAATATAGAACTCCACAATTAAAAATACTATTAAGTAGTATCATCATCCCATTTTTGCCTTTTTTATTTCTTTACGCACTACCTGAAATCCTATTTCATAAACAACTATTATCCGCCGATGTATGTTCATTATTTTTAATGCTTATTCCATTTAGCTTCATATTCACACAACTAACTGAACGTATTTTCGATATGGAGTATTTTATTTCTCGATTACGTTATTATTTTAATTTTTCCTTTGGCTTTACAATTTGGTTATTAGCCGGTTTATATTTATTGACCGATCTATCCATTACGCGCATGACGGAGATTTTCTTTTTTGCCTTTCTATCGTTAATGGCTTTGTTTTATATAAAAGAGCGGATTGATTATCGTAAGCGGAAAATTTTATTTTCTACAAAAGGGGATTACATCCACCGCTTGTATACAACCGTCGATAGTATTGGGAGAGTTGTAAAGATTGAGGATTTATTGGAGAAATTTGTACAGGAGGTTGTGCTCCAGCTTGAAATGGAAAGGGTATATGTTTTAACCTATGATTTTCAAACACATCAAGTGACATTGACGAACAAATCCAAGGAATACACGCAGCATCAGATTGATGAGGTTCTAGTCGAACGATTAGGTTTAGGGGATATTAAAAAAACCGATCATTTCTATATCGCCTTTATTCATCAAGATGCAAATTATAAACGCATTCTTGTTGTGGATCATAATAAATCGATTTATCTGAAGGATGAGGAATTGTTATGGCTCGAATTGCTGCTGCTCTATTTAAATAATTTTATCGAAAATACAAAAATGGTCGAGGAGCTACTAAATCAGTTAAAGCATATGAAAGAGGCTGATAATCGACAGCTGCCATGGCTCAACAAATTACTTTGGCTACGCTTCGAGGAAGAAAAATATCAGCTTGCTCAGGAACTTCATGATACGATTTTACAAGAACAGCTTCATATTGCGAGAGAAATGGGTGTTCTCATGCATACAAAGGAAAAAGAGGAGATCCCCACAAAACTTGTGAAGCTTCATGAACATATGCTTACCTCATTGAATGATTTAAGGGGCTATTGTGAAAATTTAAAGCCTCCACTCTTAGATACATTGGGTTTAAATGCAGCCCTTGAGAAGCTTATACAAAAAATCCATAAACGCGCTGATTTTGTCTTGATCTATACCATTGACCGTCTTTATTTAGAGGATGAGCGTTTGAATTTAATGATTTATCGACTGTTCCAAGAATTATTAAACAATGCTTTAAAGCATTCGTATGCCCATACAGTAGAAATTTATTTATTGGGTACCGAAGAGGGCTTTGAAATATTGTATACCGATGACGGGGTGGGTTGTCATATAGATGATATTTTACTTGCCGATTCTATGGGCATTCAAGGTATGCAAGAGCGAGTTCAGGCTTTTAATGGGAAATTCACCTTAGACAGCAAAGTAGGAGAAGGGATGACCATTCGAATTATCGTAAGTGAAACGAATCATACACACTCTTATACGTATAGTACCCTGAACCGTCCAACTTATATGATTCGTGGATAAGCAAATGAAGCAGAAGCACATAGGCATACTTTTTTCACCTTTTAATCTCTTCGTCGATGCTACGAATGTGGATTAGAAGGCTTTTGTTTTTTCATAACATTTTATACTAGTGAAACGCTCTCATTAGAGATCCCATTATTTGAAGTGTCATTGCTAGTAGGTGGAAAGTATTGCTATAATATGTGATATATACATAATGTAAGGAGCGGATTTTGAATGACTAAGGCAAAATTCTTATTAATGGCAGTAGCCCCAGCAGCTATTATTATGCCTATCGATGCACATGCTGCTTCAGAGCAGGTAACTATTGAAGGAAGTGGTATGGTAGGGACAGAATTAAAGGCTGATATCACCTCCTTACCAAAAGATGCTAATTATCAGTACGAATGGTATTTTGTGAAAGCGGGCGTAGAGGAGCTGCTTTCTTCACAAACTAGCAACGTCTATTTAATACCTTCAGATGCATTAGGAAAATCCATTATTGTTAAGGTTACAGATGACCGTGGGAAAATGTATGAAAGTAAAAAAATCGTTGTTAAAGGAACTCTTTCCACTGAAGGCAATGATTATGTGAATGGTAAGTTAGTCGCTAAAATTGAAGGTTTATCAAGTAACACAAATAAACCGACTGTATTTACAAATTTTCAATGGTATGTCCTAGAAGATAATAAGGCGAAACCCATTGCAAATGAAACGAAATTAGAGCTCGTTATACCACCTTTAGCTGCTGATAAACTGATCTTTGTGGAGGCCAAAACAGAAGATGGATTGGTATATGTAAGTCCGAATAAAAAGATTCAGAAGCTGAATTTAAGTATAGAAGCAATTGAATTTGAAGGCTTCACAGGTGGAGATTTTGTCGTGCCTGGAGATACGCTTAAAGTGAAAATCCCTGTTGTTACAACAGAAACGGATACTTCACAAAAAATCACGTTAGAGTCGAAACAAATTTCGTTTACCTATCAATGGCTATATAAGGTAGGAAGTAGTTATTCTATCATCCCCAATGCCTCCACTCCTTCCTATATGATTCCTAAAGATACACAGGATTCAGCAATGAAGGATATTGTGGTGAAGGTTACTGCAAAAGTGGGAGATCAAGTGATTTCTGGTATTGCCGTAACGCCAATCCGTATTTCAGACAATCACATAAAAGCTATTGAAAAACAAATTGCCACGTTGCTCACAATGGATACCCAAAAACGTGTTATCTATAGAGAAGATATAAAGTCAGTTCTATCTCAGATAGACAATCAATATCAAAAATTAACACCAGCAGCAAAGGCACAGGTGACAAACTACTCGATATTGCAGCGTGCTGTAGCTGATATTGCCAAAGTAGAGCGTCTTGCAGCGCAAATAAAAGCATTAGATGGAAAGAGTAGCCTCCAACAGCTTCAACAACTAAAGGCTGAATATGATCAACTGGATTATTTACAACGAAGCTTAGATGCTGGTAATATTTATCAGCAAATAGTAGATTTATTGCTGAAAAATCCAGATAGTCAAAAGGAGCTTGCAAAGCTTGGTGAAATCAATAGACTGATTACAGAGTTATTGGGAGACGGTATGGATCCGATCCCACAATACGCTTCAGAAACAACGAGTATCTTAGCGGAAAAAATAGCAGATATAGATGCTAAAATTAATGCCCTTTTACCGGAGTATAAAACGGTTGTGCAAAATCAAGCCATTTTAACAATGGCAAAAGCAGATTTAAAAAGTGCACAAAAATTTGAAAAGCTATTTGATAAATTGCAAGGACAGACGCCTAAACAAAAGGTAGCAACAGCTAAAAGCATTCGGTCAGCCTATTTGAAGCTGAACTTACGTCAGCAAGGATTGGTAGAATATAAGCTACCCCTTCTAGTGGAAGCTGAAAACGCAGAACGTACGACAATCGAAGAGCTGGAGCAATTGCTAGCCGAGGTGAAAGGGGCAGCAGGATTAGCGAATGAATGGGAAACACTTAAATCGAAAGTCAATACCATCATCTCACTGCAAAAAAGTTTAAAGTCCTATAATGATATGGCGACAAAAAACGAAATGCTTCAAATGCAAAAGGATTTAAAGGCAGCTGAAAAAGTCATTATCCAAATAGAAAAATATAATGCGCTATTGAAACCTGAAACGAAATTTAACAAAATACAGTCGGCCTTTCATTCTGCATTAAAAGCGTATAATAAATTAACTATATCTCAGCAAAAGTATGTTTATAATGCTACTCTTTTGAATGAAATTCCTACGAATAATGAGATTCCTGGTGAGACAAGTAACGATGCAACTGTAGGTAAGAAATTCAGTGATGACATTAAAAATGCTCTTAACGATTCATCTGACTTCGAAAGCTATGCTAGAGCTGTGGACGAATTAGTCAATAAATATAAAGAGTTGCCTAAGGGCGTAAAGAAATATGTGATAAATTATGCAGACTTAAAAGCTGCCGAAGCCAATGTGAGAGCGGTCAGATCCTTTGATAGGAAGGTCAATGAGGCATTATCTGTAGCAGATTCCACTAAACAATATTCGAAGCTACAGACTGTTCAAAAAGCATACAGCAAATTAAATGCCATTCAGCAAGAATTAGCTCAACCTCTTTATGTAAAAATCAGCAATAAAATCGAAGAATATACAGAGAATTATAACGACTTAAATAAAGAACTTATGGATGCAAATGGCTATATTTTTTCGCTAACTGAAGTAAAGGATATGATTAACAAATACAATGCTCTTTCCTCTGCTGAGAAAAAACTAATTACCAATGCTCAGGATCTTAAACAAGCAATAAGTGACGTCAAAGCTGTTGAGTCCTTCATTAAGAAATTCCAGACGAATCTAGAAAAAAATCCATCGGCGATTATGAAAGATTTTCGAAAGCTCACAACGCTACAGATTAGTTTATTAGAGGGCTATGAGGCCGAGATGAATGGACAGTTAACGAGTTTATTGGAAGAGATTCAAAAAATGGAAACAAGTGAGCAAACAGCCAATGATGTTGTATTAGAGACGATTGATTCAATCAATGAATTACAAATAGATGGATATTATGTGTCCGACTTAGAAAATCGATTGATCGCTATAAAGGACAACTATAATAGCTTAACAGCTATGCAACAAAAACTTGTCAAAAATTATAGCAAGCTCGCACAGGCTGAAAGTGATTTACAAAAAGTGAGAGAAGTAAAATTACTTAAAGATGATGAGGAAGCATGGCAAAAGGCATATAATAAATTATCTAAGAAATTAGAACAGCTATATGAATCAATAAACTCATAATAAACAGCAATCTAGCAGTCAATCTCTGCTAGATTTTTTATTGTTTAATCAAAATATTATTATTGTTTTAATATTAATTCAGGAGAAAATACACTTTTTAGAATTCTTTCTGCAGAACAAAGGAAATTATGGCTTTATGGTCGATATAATTCATTAGATGGATAGAGGAGGTTAATCGATTTGAATAAGAAATTATTTTTAACAGCAGCAGCTATTCCTGTAGCACTTATTGTACCAACCGTAGCAGATGCAGCAGAAACGGTTATCATTACTGGACAAAATATTGTCAATGAAACATTAACAGTTGATAAATTGCCAGAAAATACAGTAGTTAATGCTTATCAATGGTATTATTTAGAGAAAATTGATGGTGAAGATGGTTCAAAAAATACGACGAATAAGCCAATTTCAGGTGCTACATCGTCTACTTTAAAAGTACCGGTTGAAGCGGCTGGAAAATCAATTTTCGTGGAGGCTACTACAACTGATGGTAAAAAGTTTCAAAGTGAAACACGTAAGATCAATCAATTAGATCTTGAGATAACAGCTCCAACGCTGGAGGGCTATTCCGCTTCTGATTTTGTTGCACCTGGGGAAACCGTTAAAGTGGCAGGTGTTACTGTAACGGATAAAGCAGGCGCGAAATTACAGAGTGGCCAAATTACATATAGTTATCAATGGTTTTATAAACTTGGTGATAGTTCCTTTACCATTATTGAGGGAGCCGCTGGTGGCACATATACAATACCAAAGGATGCCATTGAAAAGGGCATCAAAGATATTATTGTCAAAGTAAAAGCACAGGTAGGTACTGCGTTTGTGGAGTCAGATTTCTCTACCGCTATTACTGTATCTAAAGAACCAACGGATACGTTAATGAATGATATTAAGGCCTTACTGGTGCATGATAATCAATACAATCTATCGAGCCTAGAATCATTTAAGGGACAGCTAACAGCATTAGAAAGTAAATATCAAGCCTTATCCGTACCAGCTAAAGCAAATGTGTCCAATTATGAAGTCCTAAAGAGAGCACTTGCTGATGTGGAACTAGTCAGTAAATTAGAAGAAAAAGTCGATAAAATAAAGGACGTTAATGAAAAAGACAGACCTAAATATATTCAAGAAATTGAAGAGGCATATAATAAGCTCGATCAGTTACAACGTAGCTTAGATGTGAATGATACCCTATATACGAACATTAAAGATCTTTTAAATGAGCCAAATGACCTTGAGGAAATAACAGAAGTACGAAGACTAAATCAAGCAATTGTTCATTTACTATCCTACGAGAATTCTCTCGCGCAATATGTACCTTCAGATAAGGATGCCCTACAAACGCTAGTTACTAGCATTGAAGCGGATATCGCAAAGCTATCCCAAAATTACCGAGGCGCTATTCAAAATCAGACTATTTTAACGGAAGCTAAAGCGGATATTAAAAAGGTTGAGCAATTTATTAAGTCATTTGATAAATTATCACCAAACAATACGCCGAATAAGCAAGTTACGGCTGCCAAGTCCATTCGTTCTGCCTATGAAAAATTAACATATAAGCAATTAAAATTAGTATCAGATACGTATTTGCAGCGTTTAACGGTTGCAGAAAGTGCTGAAGAAAGTCAAATTGCTGCACTAAATCATGATATAGACAGCTATATTGGAGATGATATCTATCCAATCAATCCATCGGCTAGTTCATGGCAAAGTCATGTCAATAATGTTAATCGAATGATTAAAGAATATAAGAGCTTAACGAAAGCGTCAGCAGCACAAATTATTGGATATGATGATCTTGTCACGCTACAAAAGGATTTGAAAACGGCTGAAAAAGTAATAAAAGATATGGACGCTTATCAGAAGTTGATGGGCATAACAGGTGTTAAGGAAAGTAAATTGACTTCAAGTTATTCCAGTGCGTTAAAAGCTTATAATAAGCTGACGACATTACAACAGTCTCTTGTATATAATGCAGATGATTTTTTACTGAATACGCCAAAAGTTTCGATTGATGACAATGGTAAAGTGCCTGCTGATAAGGCAGCAGCTGAGGCTTTAAAGGCGAATATCGCGAAATTGGCAAATGTTACTACATTTACATTTAAACAATTAGAATCTGCTGTTGATACAGCATCAGAATCCTATAAAGCACTATCTTCTGGTGGAAGAAAATACGTGACGAATTATTACTTATTAACAGCGGCGAAGAAGGATATTTCAGGTGTAAAATCATTCCATAAAAAAGTACAGACAGCTAGAGAAGAAACAGATGCTGCGAAACAAGCTAAAAAAATTGAAACGGTGCAAAAGGCTTATGCAAAATTACCTGCAAATCAGCAGCATTTAGCAAAAGAACAGTATGAAGCTTTATTAAATAATCAAATTATCGATGAAAATGCACCGAATATCACACAGCTAAATAATGAAATTGCAACAATCGTTTCAAATGATCTCTATACCGTTTCAATGGAAAAAATTCAAAATCTTTCTACACAATATAGTAGCCTTAGCTCAAGTGATAAAAAGCTGATTACGAATTATGATATTTTAAAAGCTGCAATAGCTGATGTGAAAAAAGTAGAATCCTTTATGAAGACCTATGAAAAATCGTTTAGTAGTAATCCGAGCACAGTCATTAAGGCATTTGAAAAGCTAACGTCTAAACAAGTGAGTCTTATTGATGCGGAGACTAGACAATTAATTATGGAGAAGCAACAAGGTCAGCAACAAACGAATGAAAATGCTTTAATGTTAATTGAATCCATAAATTCTCTACTTGTAAAAGGCGAGTATGTGGATGGTTTAGAGGACAAAGTGAAAGAAATTCGTGCCAAGTATGATGAATTAAGTGCTACTGATAAGAAAATTGTTAAAAATTATTCGAAGCTAACTCAGGCTGAAAATGATTTGAAAAAGGTAGCAGAAGTCCATGCTTTATACAAAGCAGATGGCGATGATGCGGCTCGGAAGGCATGGCAAACTGCCTATGGTAAGCTTTCCAAAAAATTAGAATTACTTTATACAAAAATGTATCCAACTGAAAAATAATTTTTATTCAAAGATGGCCCCGAACTATTTTCGGGGCTTTTCTTTATACAGGAAGCCATTTTTATTTGTCTTGTCATTTAATTGTCCGCTATACTATGTACAACAGAGAAAGAAAATTTTTACATAACGATTGCAGTTGCACAAAGAAGGTAGGAACGAAAGATGTATAAAATAGGTGTTGTTGGTCCCGTTAAATCCGTTGAAAGAATTATTGCATTAGCACGGGAAATTGAACAGGATATGGAATTTATTCCGTATGTTTATGAAGTAGCAACTGAAACAAAGCATCTAGTAGAGAAACATAATCAGGACGTGGATTTCTGGCTATTTTCTGGCTATATCCCTTATAAGCTTGCTCGTCAAACGAATGTTTCTCAGGAGAAATTGGCCCATATTATTTTTTCAGAGGCTGCCATTTATCGTGGATTTTTAGAGCAGTCCTATCAACAAAAAAAGTTTATTGAAAATGTTAGTATCGATATCATCCCATCCCCTTCTCAAATGGCGTCAGAGAGTCTCGCGGAGATTCAGCACAATGTAAATCACATGTATTTAAAGGAATTCGATGTGGCCATTGATCCGCAGGAGTTATTTGATTTCCACTATAGTCTCTGGCAGGAAGGAAAGATTGATTTTGCCATTACTTGCTATCCTTCTGTTGATGAAGAGCTGAGGAAACAGGGTGTTCCATCTTATTGGGTTTCACCGACGAAAACAGAAATTTACCATACCGTTCAGCTTTTTACTGAAAAAATCAAAACATCCTACTATAAAGAAACACAAATTGGTGCAGTTATGCTTGAAATAAAGGACTTCGATTCATTGAAAGAGCGCATGAAGCGAGGTTATCGCATTCAATATTTAGAATTGCGTACGAAGGAATATTTGCTCCAGCTTTGTGAACAGATAGATGGCTCTCTTATTGAAGAGGGAAATGGAAAGTATACTATTTTTAGTACAAGGGGAGCCATCGAAGGACAAATAACATTTTTACAAGAAAAAATGTACCAGCTGTCGATCGAAATGGAAGCAAAGGTGACAGCAGGCATTGGCTTTGCTCAAACGGTATTTAATGCCGAGTTACATGCACATCGAGGACTCAGACAGACAAAGGAAAATGAAGCCATTGATATTGTCATGATTCAGGATGATGGCACGATTATTGAATCGGTTGGGAATGTAGAAGAGCTTGCTTATTCCTATCGAGCAGAAGATCCTTATATTTTAGAAAAACTAAAAAAGGGTAATATTAGTATTAAAACGTATATGAAAATAAATGCACTCGTGCAGAAAATGCACTGGAAGCATTTCACAACAAAGGATTTAGCGACACAGCTTCAAATGAGCGAAAGAAATGCCCAACGGATCGTAGCTGATTTATGTAATGTAGATTTAGCGAGAATCTGTGGAGAAGAGTTACAGCATACACGTGGTAGACCAATAAAAATGTATCAGCTTGTTTAGAATCTTGCAAAAATGTCCCAAACCATTAAATGGTTTGGGGCATTTTTTTGCTATTTTTAGAATTAGGCATTTTTTGAGCAACCCAGCTACATCAACGAATTGTACACCTTTTTAGTAAATCAAAGACGATTATCTATTAGAAATTTTCAAAAAAATATTGTCATTTCATAGAACTTTGATTATTATACGAATATATAACGAAAATGTCGGTATATAAAAGGGGTGTTGATTTTACTAGTTATGGCAAGGGGGCAAAGATCATCAAGAACAATAAGAGCAATGAAGCAAACATTGCAATCAAGAAAATGTTTCTGATCAATGGGAGGGATATGAATGACAGCAAATGAAGTAACGAAAAAATCTAGAAATGTCATCCTTGCACTATTATTTTTAGGTTGGTCTTTAGGTAATTTAGATCGCTACATTATGAACTATGCAGTTGTATCGATTACGGGTGATTTGCAACTGGATGCATCTTCTACGGGTATCATTTTAAGCGCTTTCTTTTTAGGCTATGCCATTATGCAAATACCAGGTGGCTGGCTGGCAGATAAATTTGGCGCTAAAAGAATTTTATTGATGGCTGTTATTATGTGGTCTATTTTTACGGGTCTAACAGCGATTGCTTGGTCATTAACAGCGATGATTGTGATTCGATTTTTATTTGGGATTGGCGAGGGTGGATTTCAGCCAGCAAGCTCTAAAATTATTGCCACAATCTTCCCAAAAGAGGAAAGAGGCAGAGCGATGTCCATCATGCTTACTTCTGGTGGCATTGTTTCACTCATTGTGCCGCTGCTAGCAGCTTATTTATTAGGGACGATTGGCTGGCGCATGATGTTTATCATTATTGGAGCTATTGGCGCTATTATTGCCTTTTTATATTGGAAATATATTAAACTTCCACAAAACGAAGCAGAAGATGCTAGTACAGAAAATCCTGCACACAAAGTGAACTTTAAAGAACTATTGAAAACACCGTTGATGTGGAATTTAATTATTGCTTATTTCTGTATTTATGCCGTGAACTGGGGCTTGGTTTCCTGGATCCCGACTTATCTGCAAAAAAATCGCGGATTGGATCTAATGTCCATTGGCTGGGCACAAACAATTCCTGCCATTACAACGATTATTGGTGTGTATGGTAGTGGATATATCATTGATAAGCTACCAAAAGGAATGGAGAAAGTGTTAGGCTCCATCTCCTGTGCAGTTATTGGTCTTTTATTGTATTTAATGTTTACTGCAAAAACAGTGACGTTATTTATTGGTTATCAAACAGTTGTTTCTATCTTTATTGCGTTTGTCATTACATTACTACCTGTTATTGTACTGAAGAAATTACCCTCTTCTATTACAGGATCTGCAATGGGGATTGCGAATACAGGGGGGCAATTAGCGGGCTTTGTCACGCCAATGGCGATTGGATTTATGGTCGATGCCTTTAATGGCTCCTTTGATGCAGCCTTTTGGATGTTAATTGGCTTTGCGCTTATCTGTATTGTGTCGCTTGTCACCCTAAATGACCAAAAAGGAATATTGTTGAAAGCATAAAATTGGAGGGATAAAAATGAGTTTTCATGAAAAAATTTCTGCGTTAATTGAAGCAAAACAAGAGGCAAGTGTAGCATTAAGTGATGCTATTTGGGCTGTGCCTGAGCTTCATTTTCAAGAGAAAAAATCCATGCAATATATGAAAGAGGCGTTAGAGAAAGAGGGCTTTCAAACAGAGGTTGGCGTTGCTGGACTTGAAACGGCGCTTGTTGGAACTTTTGGTTGTGGAAAGCCTGTCATTGCCTTTTTAGGTGAATATGATGCACTTCCCGGTTTGAGTCAAAAAGGTGGGGCGACACAACATGAACCTCTTGAGAATGGTGGAAGCGGACATGGCTGTGGTCATAATTTATTAGGAACAGGTGCATTTGCAGCTGCTGTTGCAGTGAAGGATTACTTAGAGCAAAATCATCAATCAGCAACAATCCGTTTTTATGGCTGTCCTGCAGAGGAAAATGGATCTGGTAAAGCTTATATGGCGAAAGCTGGTCTTTTTGACGATGTGGATATTGCAATCTCTTGGCATCCAGGTACATTTTCAACGGTTATGACTTGTAGCTCTCTAGCAAACTATGCCGCAACTTTTAAGTTTACAGGCAAAAGTGCACATGCCGCAGCCGCACCGCACCTTGGAAGAAGCGCTTTAGATGCTGTTGAGCTTATGAATGTTGGGGTAAATTATTTACGAGAGCATATCATTCCAGAAGCTCGTGTCCATTATGCTATTACGAATTCAGGTGGAACTTCACCGAATGTAGTCCAACCATATGCAGAGGTAACGTACCTGATTAGAGCACCTAAAAAGCAGCAAGTGCAGGAAATTTATCAGCGCGTTGAAAATATTGCTAAGGGTGCCACACTGATGACAGGCACATCAGTGGAAGTTGATTTTGAAGGTGCTGCTTCAAATCTGATTACTAATAAAACGCTTTATGATGTGATGTATCAACAAATACTTGAAATTGGCATGCCACACTATACAATAGAGGATGAGCAGTATGCGCAGGCTATTTTCAATACGTTTACTCCTGAAGTACAAGCCGCCTCATTAATAGGCTTGCGTAAAGAAGATGTCAAGCAATTACAGGGAAAAGTGATTGCTGATCACGTTCCAGGCATGCTACCCGAATTTATTATGGGTGGCTCAACAGATGTAGGAGATGTCAGTTGGAATGTACCAACTGTACAATGTACAACGGTATGTATGGCATTAGGAACACCACTACATACATGGCAGGTTGTTTCTCAAGGAGTTATGCCAATCGCGCATAAAGGGATGCTACAGGCGGCTAAAATCATGGCTTGTACGGCTATTGCGGTGCTTAATAATCCAGCCTATATCGAGGAAGCGAAAAAGGAATGGCAGGAACGTCTTGATGGAGAAACATATGTATCATTAATTCCAGAGGGAACACAGCCTCCTAAGCTATAAAAGGCTAGCGACATTGGATGGAGTCTTCATAGGAGAACTATGAAGGCTCTGTTTTTGCCTCATTTTTGAAAGGAGAACACAAATATGTCAATACAACCACATCAACAGGATCACCTTATGGCACAATGGGTATCGCAGTTTCGCACTGCCGCCAAAGAAGGTCAATGTGCTAGCTATATCCCTGCTTTAGCCAAAAAAGATCCGAACCAATTAGCGATTGCGATAATCGGTTCAAATGGCAACGAAATCAAAGCAGGAGATACTACAGAACTATTTACACTTCAAAGTGTTTCTAAAGTGATCACATTTATATTAGCCTGTATGGATCGAGGTTTACCTTATGTACTAGAAAGAGTAGATGTGGAACCAACAGGGGATACGTTCAACTCTATTATTCGCTTAGAAAGCCATCAACCAGGGAAACCGTTTAATCCAATGATAAACGCTGGGGCCATTACGGTGTCCTCGATGCTGGCTGGTCATTCACCGCAAGAGAAGGTCATAAAAATTCTACAATTTTTAGAACAAATCATTGGCAAGCAATTAAGTATTAATGAAGAGGTATTTCAATCAGAATGGCAAACCGCCAATCGTAATCGAGCATTGGCCTACTATTTAATGGATTCAGGCTTCCTAGATTGTCCAGTAGAGGCGGCACTTGAGGTTTATTTGAAGCAATGTGCAATTGAAGTCAATGTATCGGATTTAGCTATGATTGGTTTAGTTATTGCCAATGATGGCTATCACCCATTGTTAAAGAAACAGCTATTTCCTAAACAAGTGGCGAAATTAGCGAAGGCCTTGATGGTGACATGCGGTATGTACAATGCTTCAGGGAAGTTTGCAGCCTTTATTGGCCTGCCTGCTAAAAGTGGTGTTTCCGGTGCGATTCTTACAGCTGTTCCAGGTCATGCAGGCTTGAATTCCCCATTTCCTACTGGCTGTGGTATCGGTATTTATGGTCCAGCAATCGATCCAATAGGAAACAGTGTGGCTGGTGTGCAGTTACTAAAGCATTTAGCGACAGAATGGGATATGACTATTTTTTAATGCGTGAAGATGACTTCAGCACTTAGGCTGAGGTCATCTTTTTTTCATATTATAAAGAATGAATAAGGCGATAAACCAAATTGGTGTTAATAGTAGAGCTGTACGTGTAGCCTCAGAAATAAACATTATAAGTAAGAGAAAGGCAAAGAATGCTAGAATTACATAGTTGATAAAAGGTGTCAGTGGTGCTTTAAATTTCGATGCTTCATGTAAGGCACGGTTTTTTCGTTGATAAATAATGTGAGAAATAACGATAATGCTCCACACCCAAATAAAACAAATCGCACTAATCGTCGTCACAATACTAAAGGCATTTTCTGGCATCAGCTTACTTAGCAATGCACCTACTGATACAACAATAGCAGAAATAACGAGTGCATTACTTGGCACGCTGTTTTTGTTGAGCTTGGCAAATGTAGGTGATGCTTGTTTATTTTTTCCAAGATTAAAGAGCATCCGACTTGTTGAAAATAAACCACTGTTACCTGCTGAAGCGGCTGAAGTGAGTACAACAAAGTTTATAATACCCGCAGCAATCGGAATACCAGCCAGTGTAAATACTTGTACAAAAGGACTGCTTGAGGCAGACATTTCATACCATGGATTGATGCATAAAATCACAAACAATGCACCTACATAAAAGAGTAAAATACGAAATGGAATTTTATTAATGGCAGAGGGAATATTTTTTTGAGGATCTGCTGTCTCAGCTGCTGAAACCCCCACTAATTCCACGCCAACAAAAGCAAACACAACCATTTGGAAAGCCATTAAAAAGCCGTACATTCCATTTGGAAATAGACCACCGTGTGCCCAAAGATTTTCCACTGCTACCGTTCCTGAGCTAGTTTGAAAGCCTGTTACAATCATAATCAGTCCGATGATGATAAGAACCACAATCGTAATCACTTTAATGATGGCAAACCAAAATTCCAATTCACCAAAAAGTTTAACGGTTAATAAATTGAGTAGTAATAACAAGATTAAGCAACCAATGGCTGGCATCCATTGGGGGATATCAAACCAATATTGTGTATAAACCCCCACCGCGATAATGTCCGCCATGGCTGTCATAATCCAACAGAACCAATATGTCCAACCTGTCACATAACCTGCCCAAGGACCTATGTATTCGGATGCAAAATCCGTAAATGATGTATAGCCTGCATTGGATAATAGCAGCTCACCTAATGCACGCATCACAAAAAATAAGGCGGTACCGACAATTAAGTAGGCAAGGATGATAGAAGGGCCTGCAAGGGCAATGGCTTTGCCAGAGCCTAAAAATAAACCCGTCCCAATTGTTCCACCAATGGCAATAAGCTGCACATGGCGATTTTTTAAATCTCGTTTTAATTGTTGCTGTTCCACGTTAATCCCCCTCAAAGATACATAAAAAACTATGACTGGAAAAACAAAAAGAGACTAGTTGTGACACTAGTCTCGGAAAAACGTCAGAATAACAAATACCATTTAGTCACGAATGTTACACGAAATAGATGTACTATTCGTGTGACATCGCTAATAAAAGCTGATATTATTCCTCTGTCCTTTTGCCTGAGATAGTGAACCCTTCGGCGACGCACATGGCGCTCTCTCCAGAACTGCTCCTGCTATAGTTTAATCCATAGCATTCATAGCTTATTAACTTCATAATCAATTATTATTGTAAGATATTATACATCCTATCAGTGCTCGTCCCATTATTCAATAATAAATTCTGACTATTTTCAGAAAAATAGCAGAATAGGACGCAATATGCTAAATCTCTAACGAAAAATAGTATTTTTGAACATACAAAATATTTGATGGGATGCCATTTAAAATGAGGTGAAAATGAATCAGTGTCGTGGAAGATTTGCATAAAGATAGTGTTGGCGTGGTTGATTTTGTAGGGAGCTCACTCCTAACGTGTAGAAGGGGGGCTATGGGGGGACCGATTCCTAAGTGACATTAATTCGCTCAAAGAACGGATCATTTACAGTCAGGAATTGTTAGTAAGAATGAGCTATATATTTTGTCTCTCATCGCTATCCTTTTTTTCTGTCCAATGCATGATTAGAGACTTGGTGAACAAAAAGCTAGTACTTAATCATTTGCAATAGATATAATATAGTAGAAACTCTGAATTTTTTAAAAAAGAAGCCGTCTCATAGTTCTTTGAGACGGCTTTTGTCATGTAGACATTAATATTTTTTTGCTTTTATTTTACCTGTCCAAGTTTTGAATCCACCTTGAAGTTGGTAAATTTGGTTGTACCCACGTTTTTTAAGAAATAGTGCAGCACGTGAGCTACGGCCTGTATTTTGACAGTATAGATATACTGGTAAATCTGGGCGGATTTCTTTATAACGTTGACGTAGTGTTGTGGAAGGAACATTTCGTGCACCAAGAATATGACCAGCATCAAATTCTTTTTGTTCACGTACATCGATTAGCTGGGCTTTACGATAGCCTTCTATGAATTGCTCTTGTGTTAAGTTGGTTACGGCTTTTTTGAGTCGTAGTGCATTAATACCGATATATGCAATTATGACTACTAAAACGACACCGATTGTGATAAGTATGTCCAAGATTTTCTTACCCCTTTCTATCTTCTCTATTATTATAAAAGATGCGCTAGCGATAGTCCAATGAGTTTGATAAAATTAACTAGGTTGTGGCGAATTCGGCTATATCATTACGAAAGTACATCGTTAGCAACTTACACTGTAGCTAATTTTTGAGAGGTTTGAACCACAGGTGGGGCCTGAGGGATCATTTTATATTTGTAGGAGATGAACATATGACAACTTGGTATTTTCTAAATTCAGGGAAATGTAGTCCTTCTTTTAATATGGCACTAGATGAAGCATTACTTGACTGGCATAGTGAGGGGTTAATTCCACCAGTGATTCGTTTTTACGAGTGGGAGCCTGCGACACTATCGATTGGTTATTTTCAACAGGCTAAAAGAGATATTAATTTAGATGCTGTACGTGAGCAAGGCTTAGGCTTTGTGCGTCGTCCAACGGGTGGACGAGCTGTCTTGCATGAGCATGAACTCACATATAGTGTCATCGTTACGGAAAGCTATCCGGATATGCCAGAGTCTGTGACAGAGGCATACCGTGTATTAAGTGAGGGAATCTTGCAAGGTTTCCATAATCTTGGGATGGATGCTTATTTTAGTGTACCTGATACAGAGGAGAAAAGAGCTGACCTCAAGAGTCCGAAAAGTGCTGTTTGCTTTGATGCGCCAAGTTGGTATGAGCTGGTCGTTGAAG
Organism: Lysinibacillus sp. FSL W7-1291; assembly: GCF_038593415.1. Classification (NCBI taxonomy): domain Bacteria; kingdom Bacillati; phylum Bacillota; class Bacilli; order Caryophanales; family Bacillaceae; genus Lysinibacillus; species Lysinibacillus sp. FSL W7-1291. Next base: position 2,821,842 of record NZ_CP151994.1, on the reverse strand, counting down.
GAAAAAAAATAGCGGGAAGTGCCCAAACACGTCAAAAGGGTGTTATTTTACAGCACGGCGCCATTTTATTAGATTTAGACCAAGAGAAGTTATTATCCGTATTTAATTTCTCAAGCGAAGAAGCGAAGAATCGTATGCGCAGAAAGTTACCGGAAAAGGCGGTTGCCATCAACAGTCTTGTTAAAGAACCAGTAACAGTTGAACAATGTGTAACAGCTTTTCGTGATGGGTTTGCAAAATCGTTGCAAATTGAATTAAAACCATTTACACTTTCTGAGGAGCAGTTAGAATATGTTCGTGCATTAGAAGAAAAAAAATATGCAAATGATGAATGGAACTTTAAAAAGTAAAAAATGGTATGAAAAAAATTTTTTAACGTTCGACCCTAGTAATAACAAGTAGTTCGGATTCTATTTAAAAAAGCAAGAGTTGAATTAAAAAACTATATATAGTATCTTTTTTAAAGACATGTACACAATATGTAGTGTTTAACGGCACATGATATTGTGTATTTATTTTGTAATGAAGATAACAAGGGAGGCAAAACGATGGTAATCACAAATCATCAACCCGAAGTAAACAATCAATTTGAACAGTTAAACAAAGATATCGAACAATTCCCACAAGTACACCCAGTAACGCCTGATATGCATATTACGCATAAAGGCGTATCTAGACTTGTTATGATCGATCGCTACTCGTTTAAAGACACAGAAAAGAAAACACTGAAAGCCGGTGACTTTGTTGTTTTAACAGTAAAAGCTGATCCAAAATTCCCTGCACGTGGTTTAGGGACAATTCAAAAGCTGGACATGTCTACAAAAACAGCAGATATTCTGATTGAGGAAGATTACCGCAGTGCATTAGACGATCCGCAAGAGCAAGAAACGGGTGTAATTACGCGTTCAATTGACGTGCTAGAAAAGCCTCTTGAAATTTTTTATGAACAAATCGCAAAACGAAATGCAACAGGCCTTGCCGCTGTTGAAAAAACTCCAGAGAAACGCCAAGAGTGGTTTGAGAAGTTTTATAAGCAATTAGTTTCATTGAAATTTATTCCAGCAGGACGTGTCATTTATGGAGCTGGATCTGAAACAGATGTAACCTTCTTTAACTGTTACGTAATGCCGTTTGTCGCAGATTCACGTGAAGGCATCAGTGATCACCGTAAGCAAGTAATGGAAATTATGAGTCGTGGTGGTGGTGTAGGAACAAATGGTTCAACATTACGTCCACGCAACACGTTAGCACGTGGTGTAAATGGTAAATCATCTGGTTCTGTCTCATGGTTAGATGATATTGCGAAGCTGACTCATCTTGTCGAACAAGGTGGTAGCCGCAGAGGTAAGCATAATCTAGGTGCTTCTGCGTAAACAAACCTCGTGAATTGCTGGGAACTCTTTAACGGAAATATTGTCACTTTAATCGAGGTGGGAAATATGGATGTTTATGATGCGATACAACCACAAACTTGTTTAATATGTGGCTTTACAATAAATCATAATAAACAAGGATGGTTTACGTCTCATTTGAAAAATGAGCATAACTTAACATTAGATAATTATTTAATATCTTATTTTTATCCAATAGAAATGGTGATCTGCCAATATATTTTATGTAATAAAAAGGTTAAACTGAGGCGAGGTATTCCAAATCAATTTTGTAGTAGAAGCTGTCGAGGAAAAGGTGGGCCTTTAACTTGTGTAATTTGTGGAAAACTATTCGATGAAAAACATCGGCAGACTAAAACTTGTAGTAAAGAGTATGCGAGTAGACTTCGATCACAAAATACAGGTAAGTGGCATAATGACATGCCAAATGAACAAAAAAAGTTTCATTTTAAAAATATCATTTCAAAAACAGCTGAAACTAGAAAAATAAATGGAACGCCTTCATGGAATAGCGGTAAGACAGGGGTTTATAGTAAAGAAACCATTGAAAAGATTCGACAAGCTGCATTAAAGCAAATAGAGAGGGAAACGTTTAGAAAAACTAGTATTGAAACAGCTTTAGAGAATTTCTTAGTTGAACAATCAATCACCTACAAATATTCCTTTATATTTGAAGGTGCACAATTTGATTTCTTACTAGTTGGGACAAATATTCTAATTGAATGTGATGGTGATTTTTGGCATGGGAATCCAAAATTTTATTCCTCTTTTTATGAGGTACAAAAGAGAATAAAAGCTAGGGATATCGAAAAAAATCAAATTGCAGCAGCTAATGGATACACTTTACCCCGTTTTTGGGAAGATGAGATAAAAAATGATTTTGAAAATGTTAAAAAACGCATTATAAATGCACTGCTAGCTACAACGTAATCGGAAACGGTAAACGTGAATGCTTGAAAATAGCAGTGGGATAAAGACAATCAGCAGCCAAGCTCCTTTTAAAGGGGAAGGTTCAACGACCATCGAAAGCACGCTAAGTTAGCGGAAGTGAGTAGAGTAGGAGTGAAGCCACTCCGAAGTGCGAGGGCATCTAATTGGATGTAAGATATGGTCTCAACTTCTATGGTGACATAGAGAGTGGGTGTAGCGAACCCGCGTAAGAAATCGGCACAAATGATTATGCTAGCAGATTGGCATCCAGATATTGTGGAATTTATTATTTCTAAAATGCAAAATCCACGTATTCTGCGTTACCTGATCGAAAATACAACGGATGAAACAATCATTCGTCTAGCAAAAGAAAAATTAAACTTCAAGCCACTTTCTATGCAAGAAGAAGCGATGTATCAAGGCATCGTGAACTACAAAAACATTGAAGGCTTAGGTGGATTCGATACAGCGATCATTCGTGAGGCTGAAAATAAATTACGTGATGGTGGCACATACACAGTTCATAACCCAGAGTTTTTAACAGGTGCCAACATTTCCGTGACATTAACGAAGGAATTTATGGAAGCAGTAGAAAAGGACGCTGACTTTGAGCTTCGTTTCCCAGCTGTGGAAGAATATACAAAAGAAGAAATGAACGTGTACAATACGAAATGGCATGAAGTGGGCGATGTTCGCGAATGGGAAAAAATGGGCTATAAAGTCCGCACATACCGTACAATGAAAGCAAAAGAATTATGGAATTTAATAAACGTATGTGCAACATACTCAGCAGAGCCAGGTATTTTCTTCATCGACAACGCGAATGATATGACAAATGCAAAGGCATATGGTCAAAGTGTTGTAGCGACAAATCCGTGTGGTGGACTTCGCCTCACGTTAAAAATTGCGGGATAAAGCGGGAAGGCTGAGATGCTAATCCGAACCGAAGGCTAATGGTAAAGCTTTAGTCAGGGGCAACGCATACCCGGTGATCCTACTTAGTAGACTATAACCCGGGCACGAGACCGCAACATTACACATTCATAAAAATTCAAAATTGCCTAATGTAAGAAAGGCTGTGATAGAAATGAATAGAGGTTATGCAGGCTTTTATAAATTACATTATTTAAGAAGCTCTTATGAGTATGCATACGCCATGTGTAATGAAAATGTATGCTGAACTTGCAGGAATTGAACTGTAAGAACTAAAGGATAAAAAGCCTTTAGGATAACAATTATTGGAACAACCACTTGCACCATACTCTGTGTGTAACTTAGCAGCTGTGAACCTTGCACAGTTTGCGAATAAAGAAAATCAATCAGTTGATTACGAAGCACTACGTGAAACAGTTCGTGTGGGTGTTCGCATGCAGGATAACGTTATTGATGCGACTCCTTACTTCCTAGAAGAGAACCGTGTACAAGCCCTTGGTGAGCGTCGTGTTGGTTTAGGGGTTATGGGCTTAGCAGACTTACTTATTTACTGTGAAAAGGAATACGGTTCAGAAGCAGGTAATGCTTTAGTCGATGAAATCTTTAAAACAATTGCGGAAACAGCCTATGAGGCTTCTACAGAGCTTGCAAAGGAACGTGGTAGCTTCCCATTCTTAGTAGGTGCTACTGACGAAGAAACAGCTCGTTTACGTAAAGCCTTTACAGAGACAGGCTTTATGCAAAAAATGCCTGCTCACATCAAAGAACAAATTCTAGCGACTGGTATTCGTAACTCGCATTTACTAACTGTTGCGCCAACGGGTTCGACAGGAACGATGGTAGGCGTAGCGACAGGTCTTGAACCATACTTCTCCTTCACGTACTACCGTTCTGGTCGTTTAGGTAAATTTATTGAGGTCAAGGCTGAAATTGTAAAAGAGTATTTAGATCGTCATCCTGAAGTAAATGAGCAAGAGCTTCCTGAATGGTTTGTCACAGCAATGGAGCTAAAACCAGAAGCACATGCCGATGTTCAATGTATTATTCAAAAATGGATTGATTCATCCATTTCTAAAACAGTGAATGCACCAAAAGGCTATACAGTACAGCAAGTAGAAAAAGTATACGAGCGACTATATAAAGGTGGCGCTAAAGGTGGTACGGTCTATGTGGATGGTAGCCGTGATTCACAAGTTCTTACACTAAAAGCGGAAGAAAATGATATGGATCAATTATCATTTGAAGAAGAATTAGTAGAAGAGCATACAAAACGTCCAGTCGTATTAGTAGATACAATTCAAGCATTAGAGTCTACAACGGTTATCGGCTCAGATGTAGGGAATACATGCCCTGTTTGTCGTAAAGGAACAGTCGAAGAAATGGGTGGCTGTAATACATGTACAAACTGTGGTGCACAGTTAAAATGTGGTCTGTAAATTTGAATTAAAGTCACGATGTTTATCAAACAGATACAAAGTTTAAAATAAAGTCGCGACATTTATAAAAATGTTACGAAGCTACGCCCCTTTGGATATTCATATATCTAAAGGGGTGTTTTCATCGTGAAAAGGTTCTTCCGTTAAAGGGCCTTTTATTAGTATCGAGAAATGCTTGTGCATATTTTCTCTTTAGCATTTTCATCCCCAAAATTGAAAAGTAATTATCAAATTATAGCTGCCGAGTTTTAATTGCTATAGAAAGAGTGGTTTAGTTTAAGTAGAAAAAGGCTCTACTACATTGCTTGAAGCAAAGCATCTAGATTCCGAAGGGGCAATTAAAAATTTCCTATAAGAAAGGATAAACTTTGATGAAAAAATATTTAAAAGGCTATACTTTAGGGGCTTTATTAGGTTTATTATTCTTTTTGCCTGTATTTAACCCTGCGTTAAGAGTTAATTTTCAGCAACATTGGGCGGCAATAGTCATCTTTACACCAGCCATTATCTATATGATATTAAGCTATGCCGAATACAGTGAAATTTCCTTCAAAAAGGAAAATATCATAAAATCGGGATTCTTTTTGCTTGGTATATTTTTGAGTATATACGCGATGTATTCTATTTGGGGATTCCCTGAATAAAAGCACGCATTACTCAATTTCTCAGTTTACTTAGTACTGAAGTTGGCTAACAATCCTCCGTTAACAGGTGCATTTCTTTCATAAGGAGTGTGTCTTTTTCCATTTAAGGACCAGATTGTGGAATAACACTTTTTTATAAAAAAAAGTCCACTCACCAATTCACAAATTCTTTAAAAATAATATTTATGCCCATTTCAGTCTAATTACCGATAGCATATTAAATGATTATCCTTTATGGTTAATAGGTCGTAAAAGACACTATCAGGAATATCCTGCAAATATTGAAATGATAGGTGGAAAACAATGAATTATCAAGTTTTATTATATTACCATTACACGAAGATTGAAGATCCAGCTGCGTTTTCAGCAACGCACTTAGCAATGTGTAAAGAAATCGGTTTAAAAGGTCGTATTTTAGTAGCCAACGAGGGCATTAACGGTACTGTTTCAGGTACGATTGAGCAAACAGAGCAATACATGGCAAACATGCAAGCTGACTCATTATTTGAAGGCATAGTCTTCAAAATTGATGCAGTAGAAGAGCATACATTCAAAAAAATGCACGTACGCCCACGACCTGAGTTAGTAAACTTAGGCTTAGAAGAAGACGTGAACCCACATGAATTAACAGGTCGCTACTTGTCACCAGAACAATTCCTTGCTGAAATGCAAGATGACAATACAGTAGTATTAGATGTGCGTAACACGTATGAGTACGATGTCGGCCATTTTCGTGGCGCGATTCGACCAGATGTACAAAACTTCCGTGATACACCGGAATGGGTACGTGCAAACCGCGAGCTGTTCGAAGGGAAAAATGTTTTAACCTATTGTACGGGCGGGATTCGCTGTGAGAAGTTTTCGGGCTGGATGAAACGTGAAGGCTTTGGCGATGTTGGTCAATTACATGGCGGTGTTGCAACATACGGAAAAGACCCTGTTGCGAAAGGCCAATTATGGGACGGTCAAATGTACGTATTTGATGAGCGTTTAACGGTGCCAATCAATCAAGTAGAGCATGTGATTATCGGTCGTGATCACTATGACGGTGAACCTTGTGAACGTTACATTAACTGTGCAAACCCTGAATGTAACAAACAAATCATTGCATCTGAAGAAAATGAAGCAAAGCATTTAGGTGGCTGTACAATCGAATGTACAAAGCATGCGCGCAACCGCTACATCGTGCGTCACAATTTAACAGAAGAGCAAGTAGCTCAAGCAATTGAGGCGTTACAAGAATTAGCATGAAAAACTCTCTAAATTAAATAGCTTCCATAACCTCAACCAACTATTTAGAGGGACCTAAAGCACTCTATGTAAGTGTTCAAACTAGCCATTTCAAAATTGGACTAGTTTGCTTGCTTACATAGGGTGTTTATTCTTTGATGGAGGTTTATTATTAACTGGTACATATATGTTGAAATAATACAATCTAGTACCTTCTGACCCGTAAAAGCTAGACACAAAATCTAGCTTTTACGGGGTGTTTTGATGATCAATAAGAAAATAAAAACCGTACTACGTTATATAAATGGACAAGAAAGCATCCATCATATTGCGCGAGAAGAGGGTGTTCATAAATGAGAATTAAGGACTTAGGTTTGTTTATATGAACATATGGTGTTGAATATTGGCCATTTCGCTCTATGCTATTTTATTTGCTAACACAATCTATCTCGCTGCTTCTCTAAGTGAGGCTTAACCGAAGTAAGATAATGATATTTTTTTGTCTAAATTAGAAGGAAGTCTTTTCCTTTTTATAGAATATTAGTATAAAGGGAAGGTGGGGTTAGTTGGTTGCTGCTTGAAAATTAGCATTAATAGCTGTTATTCAACACCAGTTTTTTACAATTATAAATTGCTTTTCTACAGCTTTACGCACTTGATCTATAATGATTAGGAGGAAAACAATTTGAAAAAAATACTTTCTTTATTAGTAATGGTTACAATTATGCTTTTTTCTACTCCAGATGTTTTTGCCTCAAACACGATTGAACCTTATGGATTGAAGCCACCAGGTGAAAGCTTTACACCTGGAGAGTGGTTTCTAGGAAATACTCCACCTAATGTTGATTTGAATAAGCCACCTCTTGTTTTCGTTCAAGGGAAAAACGGTAACTCTACAAGTTGGTATGGCAATACAGAATATCACGGTCTTAATGATATGTATACAAAAGCTTATGAAGCAGGATATCAAACGGTATTTGTTCAATTATACGATTCGGCAGGTAAAGGTTCTTATAGTCAATACGATAATGGAAAATTATTAGCCTCTATGTTAAAAGAAATCAGTCAACATTTTCACGGAAAAAAATTAAATATAATTGCCCATAGCAAGGGTGGGCCTGATACCCAAGCAGCATTAGTTCTTCATAATGCTCATCCGTACGTTGGGAGGGTGTTTACTTTAGGATCCCCTCATTATGGATCAGAGTTAGCTGATCTTGCATATAGCTGGTGGGCAGGTTGGCTAGCTACATTACTCGGTGAAAAAGATGATGGAACTTATTCACTTCAAGTTGGGGAAATGGAATATTTTCGCTCACTAATAGACAATCATCCCAATGTTAGCAAGAACAACTATTATACAATTGCTGGTACTAATACAGGACCATTTCTATCTGCACTCTGGATGGGAGGTCTATATCTTTCCGATCCAAATGATGGATTAGTCAAAGAGGCAAGCACTAAATTATCTTACGGAACACATTTATTTACCGATCCCTCACTTGATCATGACAATATTCGAATGGGATCTGCGGTATTTTCAAGATTGGAACAGTATCTACAGTCTGCTTCTACAGATCGTATCATGATGAACAAAGAATACCTTTCTCAATCTGATATGTTTCAAGAGTTGGATGTTTCTCATTATTTTTACGGAGGGAAGTTACAATCGTCAAATGATGTGACACATTCTTTTTATGTGGATACTGCGCTCGATAATGTGAAATTATGGACAGGGTTAACTAGTGATAAGATAGAGTTAGTATCTCCTTCAGAAAAAAAATATACCAACCAAACAATCCAATCATTGGATGAAGCCTCCTTCTTTAATGGCGTAGTACCTCATACATTTACTGGGGTTATTTCTGAGATTGGGGAATGGAAGATAAATATAAGCACGCAGGCAGAAGATAATGCGTTTTTACTGGCAGTTCAACATGGGGGCCCATCTTTGATTAAGGTAAGTATTCCAACAGTATCATTAGAAACGAATAATATCGTGACAATGCAAGCTAATGACCAATTACAAAAACTTACCTTCGATGTACGAGTACTGGATCCAACAGGGAAAGATATTGCTACTTCTCTACAGACGCAAAAGGTTAATCAGCAAAACTTTATGGTGAATTTTCCAGAAAATAAAAAGTCGGGTGTATATAATATAACTTTAAATATTTCAGGTGAAACGTTACAAGGTGAGCCATACAAAAGGACCGTTGTTCGTTCTAAGTATATAAAATAAAAAACTTGAAAACATATCTTTAGCAACGGCTGGATGCCAAATTGATAATCAGACAGTTAAAAAGTTATTAATGAGTTACTTGTTTAAATAAAGATGAAAATACCATGTTGGCAATCAGCATGGTATTTTTTATTTTCATTTAAATACGATGGATGTTGAAGGAGTATACGACATACTGTGGAATTAACATAGAGTACGAAAAAAATATTTTATTTAACGGATGCAGGTTTGTCTCTATGATACGGTATAGATTATAGTACGTGTGAAAGCTTCTGATACATGGCTCTTATCAATCTATGTGCGTGATGAAACTTAAAGGGGAGAAAAAAATGACTGTAGAAATTTTTAGCGGAGATCGTTCTGAAGAAAGTGTTCAATTTGAAAAATGGCTATTTGCGCAAAGTAATAAAAAGAGTTTTTCTAGTATTGAAAATGCTAAACAGTTTATTGAGCAGAGGGGAACTGAAAATAGTCAGCTTTATGTTATAGGGGAAGATGTTCAATTTATAAGTGATATGGAGGAGCAAACCTTTGAGGCTATGCAGGTCTTCACTTTAAATGACCAAAAGTCCTTGAAGCAAAAAGTTATTCTCTATATACATGGTGGTGCTTGGACGAATCAGCCTTTAAGTTTACATTGGTTATTCATGGATAAGATGGCACAATCGTTAAATGCAAAAGTTATTGCGCCCATTTATCCGAAAGTACCTCATTTTAACCATCATGACACCTTCCAAAAAATGCTCAATTTCTATAAAGAAATTTTAAAAACGGTTGAAAGTTCTAATCAATTGACCATTATCGGAGATTCGGCAGGTGGAAATATAGCACTTGGTCTGGTCCAACTTTTGAAGCAGAACCATCTACCTCAACCCCAAGATATTATTTTACTATCAGCATGTGTTGATATGAGTTTAGAAAATCCTCAGATACTTGAATATGAAGAAAAGGACCCAATGTTAGCTAGTGAAGGAATGGAAGTCATTACAAAGATATGGGCTGCTGATAAAGATCTAAAGGACCCATTGATTAGTCCTATTTACGGTGATTTTCAAGGACTTGGGAAGATTACTCATTTTATTGGAACACATGAAAGTTTATATCCAGATGCCATAAAATTTGATGAACAACTAACCGAACAAGGCATTGACATCACTACCTTTGTTTATCCTCAAATGAATCATGTGTTTGCTGTGATGCCTATCCCTGAAGCTCTAGATGCTCAACAGAAAATTATGAATATAATTCATAGTAGAGTGTTGAAATAGGCGGGTTAACGCTAAAGGAAAAGGTGCGGAAAAATCCTATAAAAAAGCGTGTTTTGATTATCATTCAAAACACGCTTTTTATATTCCTTATTTTGGAATTTAACTTTATTTTACAGTGTAGATAGGTACGATGGAGGTGGATGCTTTTCTTCACAAACTGATTACATTTTTCAAAATTAGCGTGTGGTGTCTTTTCTAATTATAGCCCTCACTATGTCTCCTGATCGTTCTTCATAAGAATTCCTGTATTGTTTAAACGAAAACTAAATTGTAAAGTCAACTTGACATATGAAATGGTGTAAAGTAAACTTTACTTATCAAAAAAATGTACAGTTTACTTTACATTTAACGAGGAGGCTTTATGAAAAATAGAATTCGTGAATTGCGGAAATCGAAAAAGATTACGCAGGAGGAGTTGTCTAAAGTAGTTGGCGTCTCGCGACAATCAATCATTGCAATTGAATCGGAGAAATTCAATCCATCTTTAGAACTCGCCTACAATATTTCAAAAGCTTTCAATTGCACAATTGAAGAAGTGTTTATATTCGAAGAGGAGGGGACGGAGTGATGGAGATTTCTATCGGGGGAATTATCGGATTGTATGGGGGAATGACTTGTGGAATTTTAGGCTGGTGGTTAGGACGGAGTAAGGCGAAGAAAAATAGAGGTTTAGATGAGCTACACGACTATATTTGGCAAAAAGCGAAATCCTATTCGTGGTATGTGACATTAGCGGCGATTTATATTTTCTTTACACTCATTGTATTTGGCATTGAATTGAATGCAGCAATGGTTTTAGGTAGTATTCTTTTAGTGCACTTAGGGAGTTGGGGGATAATTGGGGGAGTTTTGACCATCAACATGTTTAGTCCCATCCCGTTCCAGCTTTCTCGAGTGAAGCTGGGCATAGGTATTATTGCTGCGTCCATTCTTATTTTTACAAGCATCTCCATCATGACGAATAATTGGCTGTTTTTAGTTTTCAGTATCTTACCAAATTTAATAGGGCTGTTTACTGCACTTATTTATACTAAATAGAGCAATAATAGCAATAATATAAAACAGGCAGCCTCAACACTTGTTGGGACTGCCTGTTCTATTATTCATTGTTCAATGTTGCAGCAATTTCAGGTTGCTGCTCTACTTGACGTAGCATATTAAAGGAAGCAATTGCTACTTCTACTTGATCGTCCTTTGGTTCACGAGTTGTCAGTAATTGAAGCCATAAGCCAGGGTAGCCAAGGAAACGCAACACTGGGATATTGCGGCAAGCATTTGTCGCTTGTAATACTTCAAATGAAATACCGAGTACAACAGGAATTAATAGAATCCGATCTAAAATACGAAGCCACAGTGGGTCAGTTGGTACAAAGAAATATAAAAACATGCCGACAAACACTGTGAACAGAATGAAGCTACTGCCACAACGATAGTGCAGACGTGATTGAGCTTGAACGTTTTTTACTGTGATGTCTAAGCCAGCCTCATAACAGTTAATGACTTTATGCTCGGCACCATGATACTGAAATACTCGCTTAATCAGAGGGGTTAATGAGATAAAGTATAAGTAGGCTAGCAGTAAAAGGAGTTTAATACCACTCTCTAGTAGAATTTGTCCCGTTTTCCCTTCAATCCATTTTGAGAAAAAATCTGCTATAAAAACAGGAATTAATGTAAAGGCAAATTTTCCGAATAAAAAGGAAAGAATACCTACTACAGCAACTCCAAGTATCATCTGAAGTTTAGAACCTTCTTCTTTATGATCTTCTTCTTCGCCAGGTGTCACATCATAACGATCCCCTGCAAATTGCATGTGACGAGAGCCTAAGCCAGCCGACTCAATGAGCGCTACAACGCCTCGTACAAATGGAATTTTTTTGAGCTTTTGTAAAATAGGCTTTTGAACTTTTTTAAAATGATAATAATCAATGGAATCATCGTTACGACGAATGGCTGTAACAGTATGTTCCTTTCCTCCGAACATCACACCTTCTAATTGTGCTTGTCCCCCGTATACAGGTGAATTGCTCAAGGCTAACACCACTCTCTTTATATATTTCAACTGTACCATTGTACTAAATTTAGTGAAAAACCTCTACAGTTACGCATAGTAAATTTTCTATATGGCTACACTAATCGTACATTTCAGGAAAACATTAGTGTGCAAAAGGGAGGTTAGATGATGAAAGTAGCGACGATTACCGCACTTGTAAATGCGCTTGTTTTAGCGCTGTGCTTAAAGGGTTTACATTATTTCCATCTTATTAAATGGCATCCGATTGGGTTTTATAAAAAGTGGAATTGGTTTGAAGATAGCTCTAAATTATTTCAATGGACCTTCTTTATCTTTCTGCTGTTTATCATCGGCTTATTTTTATATATGACCATGCGCTATGTCTATATCATTCCAGCTTTCTTTTCGTCACTGCTGCTAGGTCTTCTTGTGACTATTACATTGGAGTGGATTGCTTTAGATCTACCATTACAACTGACGTCCTTTAAAAAACTGTCCATTCCATTTATAGTGATTGTTGTCTGTCTATTACGTTTCTTGTTGGAAACGGCCAATTTTCATCAGAAGGAGCATACAGCACAAAAAGGCAGTTAATGGTACAAAATATCCCCTTTGTTTGAGGGGATATTTATGAAACCATCAATTGAAATTAGTTGCTGAATGCACGGTGTATGATAAAATAAATGGCAAGTACATAGAAAGAGGCGAATAGAAGCGTGAAGTTATTATGTTTGAATGGACCGAACTTAAATCGACTTGGCAAACGAGAGCCACATATTTATGGATATGAAACATTGGATGATGTTAGAGAAAATGTTCGAAATCTTGCGGCTTCTTTAGGTGCTACGGTTGAATTTCGTCAATCCAATCACGAAGGGGTACTAGTAGATTGGGTGCATGAAGCAGAGGACGAAAAATATGATGGTATTATCTTTAATCCCGGTGCGTATACCCATACGAGCATCGCGTTACATGATGCGATTGCAGGAATTTCTGTGCCGGTTATCGAAGTACATATTTCCAATATCCACAAACGTGAGGCTTTCCGTCATCATTCTTATCTTGCTCCGGCCTGCCTTGGTCAAATTTGTGGACTAGGTACGAAAGGCTATGAACTGGCACTACGTACATTTATCGAGAGGGAGAATTGATTATGTTGAAATTACAAAAGCTACGTAAAGCACTTCAAGAACAAAGCATCGATGGCATTTTAATCACAAATGGGTATAACCGACGTTATATGACTGGTTTTACAGGGACAGCAGGCGTAGCAATTGTGTCTCAAAATGATGCTGTGTTTATTACAGATTTCCGTTATACAGAGCAGGCTGCTGCACAAATTCAGGACTTCCGCATTGTCAAACATGAAGCAACAATCATTGAAGAAATTGCTACACAAGTAAGCAATATGGGCATCAAATTATTGGGCTTTGAGAAAGATACTGTAAGTTATGGCACATATGAACTGTATAAATCAAACATTCAAGCAGATTTAGTGCCGATTTCTGGGCTAATTGAAAAAATTCGCTTGATTAAGACGGAACAAGAGATTAATATTATTAAGGCTGCGTGTGAAATTGCAGATCACGCATTTACACATATTTTAGGCTTCATCAAGCCTGGTAAAACAGAGCTTGAGGTTTCGAATGAATTAGAATTTTTCATGCGTAAACAAGGAGCAACTCAGTCTTCATTTGACATAATTGTTGCGTCTGGTCTTCGTTCAGCATTACCACATGGCGTTGCAACGAATAAAGTGATTGAAAAAGGCGACTTTGTTACTTTAGACTTTGGTGCGCTATATAATGGCTATATTTCGGATATCACACGTACTGTGGCTGTTGGAGAACCATCTGAAAAATTAGTAGATATGTACAATGCAGTCCTTGCTTCTCAACTGTTAGCACTTGAAAAAGTGGGTCCTGGATTAACAGGTATTCAAGCGGATGCGATTGCACGTGACTACTTAAAAGAAAAAGGATATGGCGACGCATTTGGTCATTCTTTAGGACATGGTATTGGTCTTGAAGTACATGAAGGCCCTGGCTTATCGATGCGTTCAGAGACAGTGCTAGAGCCAGGTATGGCCGTGACGATTGAACCTGGTGTTTACTTACCAGGAATCGGTGGTGTCCGTATCGAGGATGATATTTTAATCACTGAAACGGGTAATGAACTACTAACACATTCGTCAAAAGAACTCATTATTTTATAAACTTTGGAGGAACACAAATGATTTCAGTAAACGATTTCCGTACAGGTCTAACAATTATTGTTGATGGCCAATTATACCGCGTGTTAGATTTCCAACACGTTAAACCAGGTAAAGGTGCTGCGTTCGTGCGTTCTAAATTACGTAACCTACGTAACGGCTCAGTGAATGAAAAAACATTCCGTGCTGGTGAAAAAGTAGAGAAAGCACAAATTGATAACCGTAAAATGCAATACCTATATGCACAAGGCGACGAGCATGTATTCATGGACTTAGAATCTTACGAGCAAACTGAACTTGCTTCAGCTGCTATTGAATATGAATTAAAATTCCTAAAAGAAAATATGGAAGTGCATATTCAATCTTACCAAGGTGAAATGTTAGGTATTGAATTACCAAATACTGTTCAATTAGAAGTTACAGAAACAGAACCAGGGATCAAAGGAGATACAGCTTCAGGCGGTACAAAACCTGCTACACTTGAAACAGGTCTAATCGTACAAGTACCTTTCTTCGTTAACCAAGGTGATGTTTTAATCGTTAACACAGAAGAAGGCTCTTACGTTTCTCGTGCTTAATAATTAATAATAGCCAACCTACTCTTTAAAAAAAGGGTAGGTTTTTATTTTTTTCTTATACATATCCTGCCAAACATTTCATTTAATGTGATAATAGATAGAAGCACGTACTCTTTTTTACTAAGAGTCCATCAAGATTCTATCATCAGATAGATGGTCATTGCTGGGAGAATTGTTTACAATAATCGTAAGGAGTGAAAGGTATGCTACAAACATTTGATATGACATATCCCATTATTCAAGCACCAATGGCAGGCGTGACATCCCCAAAATTTGTGGCGGCTTGCGCTGAGGCTGGGCTATTAGGCTCAATAGGAGCGGGCTACTTAGATGGTGCACAAACAAAGCAATTTATTCAGGAAGTAAAGAAGTTAACAGCAAAGCCCTTTGCGGTCAATCTGTTTGTTCAAGAAGAACCAAAAATTGATATCGAGGTTTTACAACAAGCCCGTATGGCACTACAACCTTTTTACGATGAACTAGGATTATCACCTGTACAAAGTGTTGTTTCGAAGGAAGTGTTTGCAGGTCAAATTCAGGCGGTGATCGAGGAACAGGTAGCAATTTGTTCATTTACATTTGGGTTGCCCTCTCCAGAGGTTCTGCAGCAATTAAAAGACAATGGTATTTATACGGTTGGTACCGCTACGACAGTAGAGGAAGCTATACTAGTAGAACAAGCAGGAATGGATGCAGTTGTACTACAAGGAGGAGAGGCTGGCGGTCATCGAGGCTCCTTTTCGGCCCCACTGCAATTAATACCGTTATATGATTTACTACAACAAGTAGCTGGACAAATTGCGATTCCTATTATCGCAGCAGGTGGACTTGTGACGAAAGAGGATATTCAAAGGGCGTTAAAGGGCGGGGCACAGGCTGTTCAAATTGGTACAGCGTTACTAGTGGCAGATGAATGCGAAATTTCGCCACTTTATAAAAATGCTGTGTTAGCTTCGAAAGAACAGCAAACAACGATTACGCTCGCCTTTACGGGTAAACCAGCAAGAGGCTTAATGAATGATTTTACAAAACGTATGAAAGATGCGATAGTAGCTCCTTATCCATTACAAAACTATTTAACGACTACCATTCGTAAAGAAAGTGCCGAGCAAGGTAATGCGGAATATTTATCGATGTGGATGGGCGAAAAGAGTTATCTCGTACAGCAAACTGGCACTGTCAGAAGCATTGTAGAAAAGCTTCTATAAATTTTATCAATAAAGATCTCTATACATATGTATAGAGGTCTTTTTTTTGGTAGAGCGACATATATTGCTGTACACGAGGGGGCGTAGGAATGGAATTACAAGACGTATTAAGAGTTGCTGGAGTGGGACTAGTCGTTGCGCTTCTTCATGTTTTCTTTGATCAAACAGGGAAGAAGGAGTTTTCATTTTTCCTCTTTTTCATTGCCTACTTATATATGACAGCAGAATTACTTCGATTTTTACGTCTATTTTTTAATGAGATTTTAACATTCTTCCAATGGCTTACATCTTCCGGGTAATGTAAATGGAAATTGTGATTGTTGCTGTTGTCATGCTGCTTTTATTATTGCTGATAAAAGAAGTTATACAGCCACTCCATGCGCTAATAAGTGTGATGTTTTCGTTCTTGCTTTTTGGCATGTTGTTCTCGACACTTTTAATGCCTTTCGTCAAACAGCTGTTAGAAACACTTGCCTTTTTACCTTATGCGAAAGCTATTTTAATCAGTGCAAGTATGTTCTATGTCGGGCAGTGGATGTCTTTACTGCTGGCAGAACATAATTATAAGGTGCTCGGGAACATCGTTTTTGCTGCAGTAAAAATCGTGATTTTGTTGTATTGGTTCAAAGAATTTTTGGCTGTTTTACAGGAGGTGTCGGCCATTTTAAAAAGGCTAAACTAAGGAGCGAAGCCATTGCAGGAGCAAATACTATCGTTTTTAATCGACCCATTCTTTCTCTTGCTAAAGATGACGCTCATGCTTTGCAGCTACGTCATCATTGTTTTGATTGTGAACATGGTATTACCAGAATTTGAAAAAGGGACAAGGATACTCTTTTTTCTGATTGTTTTAGCAACGATTGGTCCAGTTGTAGTTAAGTCTTTTACATTAATTGATGAAATTGCACAAGGACTAGCCCATCTATTTACAGCATTTTATCCCATTTTAACTTCAAGCTTTCTTCTATCAAGTAGTATTACAGCGATTGCTTCCTGGCAGCCTTTTTTACTGTTTTTTGTACAAGTCCTGACCATTATTAGTAGTAAGTGGCTTATTCCAGGTGTGCTTTTAGCCATTGTCTTTGATGTGTGCAGTGTCATAGTCAAGGAAATTTCTTTTACACGAATCGCTGAGTTGATTCGTTTTACGATTATGAGTATCGTTTCTGCCTCCGTTATTTGCTATATTCTGTTGATGACTGCAGGCGGTGTGGCAGCATTTAGTGTCAATGCTGCTGTAGCGGAACCCGTCAAAAAATTAATTGAGGAAAATATTCCAGTTGTTGGGTCTTTTATTGTAGACAGCTTTTCAATGTTTCAGCATATGACACAATTTACATCTTCACTTACTAGTATTAGTGCCTTTATCGCCGTCATTACAGTGTCCTTTATCCCAACTGTACAGCTCGTTGTCAGTGCTTATTCATTAAAATTGTTGGCGGCTATTTTAGAACCAATCGCCTTTGATGATATTTGTAGACTACTAGAACAAATTAGTAAATCGCTATTTACATTATGTGCTGTATCATTTCTCATTGCTTTTTCATTTATGTTTTCTTGTTTTTTCCTCATTGTATTCGTACAAGTGATGGCAGGGGGGAGATAGATTGATTCTTTTATTGGCATTGCTCTTTGTATGTCAGATATTTGTGTTTCTAACGGATGATAAGGAAATAATTTCACTAACAAAATTGGTCATCACGTTAGTATTTTTGCAATTGCTATTAAAGATTCCATTTATCAATTCATAGGAAGAAACAAGCGTACATACACTTGAAAAAGAGAAGATGAAGGGAGGCAATGTACAAGTGATGTGGAAAAGACACGAAAAAAAACAACGTCATTGATGGTTTTAATTTTGATAGCTGCCTCCATGGGAATATTCATCATTTTACCTATGTATCAGACGAATTCAACAAGCGACAAAGGTTCACCACTCACCAATGAAGAAAAACTTGAACAAACTTTGAAGTCAATGCAAGGTGTTGGGGAGGTTAAAGTCTATTTTTATTATGGAGAGATGACAAATGACCAAGAGGCCAATAAACTATTCAGCCAATATTTTCGAGGGACTGAGCAAAGCGCGAAAAACGTAACAGGAATGCTAGTTGTTTCAGAAGGTGCATCCGATATCTTTGTGAAAAATGAAATTCGTGCAGTCGTCAGTCAAGTGATGCAGTTACCGATTCATCGAATCATAATCGTTCCGATGGAAAATAAGGAGGAAAAGTAAATGCGCGTACGTAGAAGAACAGTTTGGTTTATGACATTATTAAGTTTAGTAGCAGTCATTTCAGTGTATTATTTGGTTGATCCAGCAAAACAGTTCAATGGTCTAACTATTTTTACAGATGATACACTACAACAGACAGCTGTCACAGGCGTTACTGATAAAGAAGCGACAAATGATATCACACAAGAAGTATCTTCACCGAGTCACTTATTTGAAGAAATGCGTATGCAGGTAAGTGATGAGAGAAGTCAGCTACGTGAACAGTTAACGCAAAAAATTGCTGCAGAGGAATCCTCTGCTGAAGAAAAAAATGAGGCATTTAATGAAATGGATGGTCTGATTAAACGTGAATCAGCCGAAGCAATGCTTGAAATGCTTGTTAAATCATTAGGTTATTCAGATGCGTTTGTTCGCGCTGAAGGGGAAAAAGTTTCTGTTACAGTGATGGCTGAAGAATTGTCAAAAGCACAAGCAAACGAAATTATTTACTTGGTGAAAACAGAGATGGAAGGCGCAAATGATGTGCAAGTAAAGTTTAGTGCAAATAATTATTAAAAAATATAGAAAAAAATAAATATTTAGTTAATTTGAAAATAGTTGTTATATATCAGCGTTATGAAAAGGCTTTCGTTTAGTAAAGGAAAGCCTTTTATTTTGTTCATATTTACTTAATTTTCATTTAACTATTTCAAATTGATACGAAAAAATATAGAATAGTTATTGTAGTAGATTTTATTTCATAAGGAGAGTTAGAAATGTTCAAAATTCAAGAAATTCGTGAAATTATTAAATTAGTAGATTCTTCTTCAATTGACGAGTTTGTGTACGAAGTAGATGGCGCAAAAGTAAAACTAAAAAAGAATAATGTTATTGTTACAGAAACTGTAGCACCTAAAAAAGAAGTAGTAGCCCCTGTTGTACAACAATCTGCACCAGCAGAAGCTCCAGCAGTAACACCTGCACCAGCTAAAGTGGAAGAAGCTCCAGCTGCAGCTACATCAGCAACTAACGACCCTTCGTTACATAAAATTGTATCTCCGATGGTCGGTACTTTCTATCAAGCACCAAACCCAGATTCACCAGTTTACGTAAAACCAGGTGATAAAGTAGGAAATGAAACAATCGTATGTATCGTAGAAGCAATGAAATTATTCAACGAAATCGAAGCAGAAGTGCAAGGGGAAATCGTTGAAGTTCTTGTGAAAGATGGCGACTTAGTAGAATATGGCCAACCACTATTCCTTGTAAAAGCTGAGTAAGGAGTGCAAAACAAATGAAAAAAGTTTTAATTGCAAACCGCGGCGAAATCGCTGTGCGTATTATTCGTGCTTGTAAAGAGTTAGGCATTCAATCGGTTGCTGTCTACTCTGAAGCAGATGCGGACGCATTACATGTGAAATTAGCAGATGAAGCTTATTGCATCGGACCAAAGCTATCAAAAGATTCTTATCTTAGCTTCCCAGCGCTGCTTAGTGTAGCTGAAAAAACAGGTGCAGATGGTATCCATCCAGGATATGGCTTCGTATCGGAAAATGCTGATTTTGCTGAAGCTTGTGAAAACGCTGGCATTAAATTTATCGGTCCATCCTCTGATTCAATTAAAATTATGGGTATCAAGGACGTTGCACGTACAACAATGGAAGCAGCAGGCGTTCCACTTGTTCCTGGTACTGGTATTGTGCCAGATATCGAAACAGGTAAAGAATGGGCTGCTCAAATTGGTTATCCTGTCATCATTAAAGCAACTGCTGGTGGTGGTGGTAAAGGAATCCGTGTAGCTCGTACAGAAGAAGACCTTGTAAAAGGTATTGATATTACGCAAAAAGAGGCAGCTGCTGCATTCGGCAACCCTGGCGTATATTTAGAGAAATTCATCGAGTATTTCCGTCACTGTGAAATCCAAGTTTTAGCAGATGGCTATGGCAATGTAGTGCATTTAGGCGAACGTGACTGTACAGTTCAACGTCGTATGCAGAAACTAGTCGAGGAAGCTCCATCTCCAGCACTATCTTCTGAGCGTCGTGCTGAAATGGGTGCTGCGGCAGTAAAAGCGGCACAAGCATGTAACTACGAAGGTGCCGGTACAATCGAATTCATTTATGATTATCAAGAAGACAAGTTCTACTTCATGGAAATGAATACTCGTATTCAAGTGGAGCACCCAGTTACAGAAATGATTTCTGGTGTAGATCTTGTACAACAACAATTAAAAATCGCATCTGGTGAGAAGCTTCCATTCACACAAGATGATATTCAATTAAATGGTTGGGCTATTGAATGCCGTATTAACGCAGAAAATGCCTATAAAAACTTCATGCCATCAGCAGGAACGGTAGATACGTATGTAACGCCAGGCGGCTATGGTGTACGTATTGATTCTGCTGTCTATGCAGGCTATACAATCCCACCATATTATGATTCAATGGTAGCAAAACTCATTGTTCATGCGGATACACGTGAAGAAGCGATTGCGAAAATGAACCGCGCGCTAAGTGAATTCGAAGTATCTGGTCCTGGGATCAATACAACCATCCCATTCCACCAAGCACTAATGAACAATGACGTTTTCAAATCAGCACAATTCAATACGAAGTTCCTTGAAGAGAATGATGTATTGGGTGTAGCAGAAAAAGCAAAGTAAGCGTTCGCAATTTTAAAACCTTCTAACTTTTATTAGTTAGGAGGTTTTTTATATTTCCATTAAATTTTAATAAAACAAATAGCATTAACAACAAGAGAACCTTTTAGCAGCTCCTACTAATTTAGAATGACTGCTATTCAATATATAGAAGGTCGTTCTCAGGTGTTAGCATACCACCCTTAGTTGTATAGTCTCCAACTTTTCTGTAAAGCACGGCTGTCTTTATAGCATGACCTTCTTTAGCAAATACAAGTAGAAAAATATCTTCTCGGACATCTATTCCACTGGTGCTACCTTTAAACTGAATGTCCATTGTTACTTCAATAGCATCTCTCGTTGTATAAGGTCCATAAACTTGTGCTTTTTCCCAATCAAAAGTAGTCAATTGATTTAGTGAAACGATTTTTGAGCCACCATTAGCTTGCTCCATTATATTTTTTGCGAGCAAGGTATCTTCAGTAGCTCTATTTCCTAATAATAAAATAAGCATTGTAAAAATAATGACAGCCGCCCCAATACCCAACAACCATTTTCGTAACATCCTACACCTCTATTCTGAAACTATTTCTATATTATAGAAATGATACTATATAATAGAAGTTGGTGATAGTACAAAACTTTTGGATGAATGGGAGTTAATCAATAGATGCCTGTATACAATAAGCTTGTGAGAGATAAGATTTTAGACATTATTCAAGCGAAGGGTTTATCTTATCATGCGCGAGCCCTAGAATCTAATGAGCTATTGAATGCAATAAAAGCTAAGATGATAGAAGAAGCATCAGAATTTCATGACGCAAAAGATAGACAAGCAAATATGGAGGAGCTAGCGGATATACTTGAGCTTATTCATGCAGCCATAAGAGTGTTAGGTGTAAGCTATGAAGAGCTAGATGCGACTCGTGAGTATAAGAAAATAATACGTGGTGGATTTGAAAATGGGGTTTACCTAATAGATGTCGAGGATCAATAATTCCAATTCAACGATTCTATCGATAAATTAAAACGGCTTTCGACAGCCAAACCTTCCTTTTTATAGTATAATGAACGTAAGTACAGCACTTGTTTGTGATGTGTAAGGGAAAGGATGATATTTGTATGGCAGAGAAAGTAGGACAATCTTTCGTACAACCAACACCTTCTGGAAAAGAAGAGCTTGGAAAAATTGAGGTAGCAGCAGAGGTGATCGAAGTTGTAGCTGGGATTGCTGTCAATGAAGTTGAAGGCATTGCTGCAACTCGTGGAAATATTGCGACGGGTGTCGCTGAACGTTTCGGTAAAAAAGTACACAATAAAGGCATTAAATCAGGTGTAACGGAAACTGGTGAAATTGCTATTGATGTATTTTGCTCTGTGAAATATGGATATGCCATTCCTAAGGTAGCGAAGGAAGTTCAAACCCAAATACGACAAGCTATTTTGAATATGACAGCACTAGAAACAGCAGAAGTGAATGTGCATATTACAGGAATTCATTTCGAAAAAGAAGAAACTGTAGTACATGAATAAAAAGAAGGATTGCCCAACGATGATTTGTTCATCGCAAGGGCAATCCTTTTTTAGGAGGATTCTCTAGGATTCATTTGTATAGATGTGTATCGTTCATTTTTATAATTCAATATGCTTTGGCTTTCTCCAGAATAATGCAAGAATGACGCCAAGCACTAAGACGATTGTGGCAAAATAGTATGGATAGTTCAGATTCACATCGAACAATATACCACCTAAGATAGGGCCGAAAATATTACCAAGACTTGTAAACATAGAGTTCATTCCACCAACAAATCCTTGTTCATTTCCGGCGATTTTTGATAAATAGGAAGTAACTGCAGGACGAATTAAATCGAAGCCTACGAAAATAAAGAATGTAACAAATAAGATGGCAAAATAATGATTCACTATCGTCATGGCGAATGTTAAAACTGCTGAAAGGATTAGTGAGTAACGAATAACATTAATTTCGCCCATTTTCTTTGTCAGCCAATCAAATAGTATTAATTGAGCCAAGGCACCTACAATACCACTTCCTGTAATGATAATGGCGATATCAGATGGTGTGAACGCAAATTTGTGATCGACGAATAAGCTAAATAGCGATTCGAATGCAGCGAGGCCAAATGACAGAACGAAAATAAGAATGAATGGAATGAAGTAGAGCGGGCTAAAAACTCGCTTGACACTACCAACAATAGATGGTGCCGATTCTTCATTGTCTGTAGCACGTGTCGGTTCTTTTAAAAACATAAATGACAGGATAGCCGCGAACAGACCAAGTACTCCAGCTGCATAAAATGGTACACGTGTACCATATTCAGCTAAAAAACCACCGATGCCAGGACCGATTATAAACCCTGTGCTGATGGCTGCACTCATATAACCAAGTGCTTTTGGACGCTGTGCCAATGTTGTAATATCGGCAATATAGGCAGTTACGGCTGGCATAATGAAAGCTGCACTCACGCCACCTAGCATACGGGAGACAAAGAGTATTTCAACTGAACGACCAAAGCCGAATAAAAACTCTGAAAGTCCAAAAATAAAAAGACCTGCAACAATCATAATTTTGCGGCCAATATTATCGACAAGCTTACCAGCAATTGGTGATGCGATTAATTGTGTGATAGCAAAGGCTGCCACCATATAACCAACGACAGAGCCCGAAATATGAAGCTCATTCATAATCGTTGGTAAAACAGGGATGACTAAACCAATCCCTAAAAAGGCAATGAAAAGATTAGACAGTAAAATGGCTAAAGTTATATTTTGTTTCTTGCTCATAAAGTACTCCTTCTATTTGTTCACGATACATTTGTATTAAATCTACTAGATTATTTCCATGTAATACGATAAACCCTATAGTAACTATAGGGTCAAAAGATTTGTTTTCATTTTTAAAAGTTTTTATTAGTTTGGAAGTTTTCATGAGGAGTTATACGAATCCGTAGCTACTTTTTCGCAGAAATCATTGTTTCTTGTTTTTGCCTAATCTTTAATTCTACAATAAATTTCTTTTCTTTCTCCATCGTTAGAGTTGCTGGCATATATAGCTCATACACTTGTGATTCAAAAATTTCTTGCTGTGCCAACACATAATTTCTCAATTTTTCATAGAACGAAAAATAAGTATCGGGGTCATAAATAAAGGCAATGCATACATACTTACCAGCAGGGATGATGGTTTGCTGTACATTGGGTGAAAGCTTCGAAAATGTGCGCTCCGTTAAAAGAGGAGTGAAGACAGCATCATAAATAATATCATTGACATCTTTATAGGGCACAAGAGGATATGTACAACCATATCGACTATTTAAGACACTGCCTTCCTTTTCGATGATTTTAGTTAATGTTGCATAATATGTACTCGTGCTCGATGTTGGTGTTAATTCAGTTGTTGTCACTTGCAGAACGGGCATAGCTTCTTCTATCTGCATATAGACCTCACCAAAAATCGGGATATCAATTTGCTCCTGTAATTGTTTTTTCGTTTTCAGTAACGTATTTTTGGCTTCGTTTAAACGTGAAATCTTTTCGTTTATGCGTAGCTCTTGCTGTGCTAAAAAAGCAAGCAATTCTTCGGAAGTTAATGTCAGTGCTTTTTTTATATCTTCGAGCGTAACGCCGATATATTTAAGCGATTTGATAATGTCTAAATAGAAAAGCTGATTGCCTTTATAATAACGGTAATGGGTGTAGGGATCAGTATAAGCAGGCTTAAATAAATCAATTTGATCATAGTAACGTAACGTCTGAATCGATAAATTTGAAAGTTTGGCAACCTCACCAATGGTATAATAATGTTCCTTCATAAAATGGCCTCCACTAGTAATAGCTAAAGAAGTTTCGAATGGCATCAAAACGAATTTTATGCTTGCAATCCTCGCAGTAAAATAGGCGAGATTTTCGTTCCTTCATTTGTTTATATTGCTCCTCACCTTCCATCAATTTAAATGGTTTTTTACAGCTCGTGCATACAGCCTCATATTGCATTGTCAACACCTCTGAAGATTCTTTTTATTTTCTTCTTAAGTATACCATTATGGAAATGAAACCTTCATTTTTGAATAACCATATTTGATTAGAGGAGAGCTCGAATTGAATGAAAGGATAAATGAAGCAAAAAGTTCCTTGAAAAAGGTTTCAGATTATTGAAAACTTGCTTGAAATCGTGTTTCTCGGGCGATTTTATGCTATTATAAACCTTAATGCCACTTAAGAAGGAGAGCTTTACATGAAACGACATGAAGCACGCGAAAAAGCGTTGCAAGTTTTGTTTCAGCTAGACAACACGGATCTAACAGTTGAAGAAGCAATGGGCCATATTAAAGGTCAACCTACCAATGCCTTCTATGAAAAGATTGTGAATGGAACAGCTGAACATTTGGAGGAAATCGATGCTACATTAGAACAGCATCTTGAAAAGTGGTCACTTGCCCGTCTACCCAAAATTGAAAGAACGGTATTACGCCTAGCTGTATACGAACTGTTATACATGCCTGAAACACCAAAAAGAGTAGTACTAAACGAAGCAATCGAGTTATGTAAAACATTTGGCGAAGATAGTTCATCTAAATTCGTCAATGGTGTACTTTCTAAATTTACAGAACAAGAATAATGTGTTGAATTGGAAGGAGTAACGAAGGTTTATGTCAAGTGCAATTATTAATGGTAAAGAGATTGGTCAAGAAATTCGTAATGCTGTGGCGGAGCGTGTCATTCGTTTAAAAGAACGAGGGTTAACACCTGGTTTAGCGGTTGTATTAGTTGGAGACAACCAAGCTTCAGCTACATATGTGAGAAATAAACAAAAATCTTGTGAAGCAATTGGTATGTTCTCAGAACTCATTAAATTACCAGAAGAAACAACGCAAGAGGAATTATTAGCACAAATTCAACGTTTAAATCAACGTGAGGATATTCACGGTATTTTAGTACAATTACCACTCCCAAAACATATTGATGAGGATACAGTCATTGCAACGATAGCTGTCGAGAAAGATGTCGACGGTTTCTCACCTGTCAGTGTTGGGAAAATGATGCTTGGCCAAGAAACATTTTTACCTTGTACACCGTTTGGCGTGATGAAGCTTCTTGAGTATTCAGGAATTGAAATCGCTGGAAAACATGCAGTCATCGTAGGACGTAGTCATATCGTTGGTAAACCAATGGGACAACTATTATTGCAAAAGGATGCAACGGTGACCTATACGCATTCTAAAACGCCAGATTTGCCTTCATTTACAAAACAAGCAGATATTTTAATTGCCGCTGTTGGACGTGCGAACTTTATTACGAAAGAGCATGTAAAAGAAGGGGCTGTTGTCATTGATGTAGGGATTAATCGCGATGACAACAATAAATTATGCGGTGACGTAAACTTTGTAGAAGTGGATGGAATTGCGTCTCATATTACGCCTGTACCAGGCGGCGTAGGCCCAATGACCATCACTATGTTACTATTCAACACTGTGCAAGCAGCTGAAAATAAGCTTGCACAATAAATAACCTTACGAAAAAAGGCATCTCAACATTGTTTTGAGATGCCTTTTTTATGTGGCGTAAATTCAGAACTTTTATGCTGTTTTTGACGTCTAATGTAACGTTTGGGACATACATACTTAGAAGGAGGTTTTTATGGAAAATATCGATATTGTGTTAATTGTCAAACATATCATCATTGGTCTTGTCCAAGGTTTCACAGAACCCATTCCTGTATCGTCGAGTGGACATGTGATGATCGCCAGTGAAATACTTGGACTTGGGGAGCAAGGTTTTTACGTTTGCCATTTTAACAAATACAGCTTCTCTACTTGCTATTATGTATATTTATCGTGAGGATATTGTTCGGCTTATTACCCATTTTTTTCTTTATCTGAAGACACGTGAAAAGCGGTATCATGCAGATTTTCGCTTTACTTTGTATATCGTGATTGGTTCGATCCCTGCTGGCGTTTTAGGGGTGTTATTAAGTGATGTCATAGCTGATAATGTCAGTATGACAACGATTGCGCTCATGTTATTTGTCACAGGGGCCGCATTATGGTTAATACGTAATATGCGTGGCAAGAAAAAAGATGCAGATTTACGTGCGAAAGATGCCATTATTGTAGGATTGGGGCAAGCGGTTGCTTTAACGCCAGGCATTAGCCGTTCAGGAGCAACCATTATTTCAGCTATAGCTGTGGGGATGAAGCAGGATACTGCCTTGCGTTTCTCCTTTATGCTTTATATTCCTGTAAGTTTGGGTGGGGTTGTCCTAGGGATTACAGATTTTTTAGACGAACCGAATAAAGGTACATTAGCCTTGCCCTATGCAGCTACTTTCCTAGCAACACTCATTATGACTTATTTTGCGATGCGTTGGTTTATGGGCATTATGAAAAATGGTAAACTTAGCTATTTTACGTACTATTGCTTTATTGTAGGGACCCTTTTATTACTATTCTATTAAAATATAAAGTCTCATAACGACTCATGTTATGGGACTTTGTTTTGTAATGTATCACAATATACGGTTTCTAATAGTGAGAACGTGTAGGAATGTGTTATAGTTATTTTTCGATAGAGGAAACATCGTCGTTTTTTCTAGCGAAACTGCATTTTAGTCACGTCAACGACCGCAAAAAATGTTATGATAGGTGTAGTTTTGTGAAAAACTTGATTTTAGTAAAGGAGCCGAAAACATGTCCTCTGCTTCTTATTTAACTGTAAAAGCGTTAACAAAATATATTAAACGAAAATTTGATGCCGATCCACATTTACGCGAAGTATATGTAAAGGGTGAATTATCGAATGTTAAAATTCATCAATCAGGTCATATTTACTTTACATTAAAGGACGATGGTGCCCGAATAGCGGCTACCATGTTTAAAACAGCGGCCGCGAAGTTAGCATTTGAGCCAAAAGAAGGTATGCAAGTATTTATTCGCGGTGATGTAAACGTTTACGAAGGCTATGGAACCTATCAGCTCTATGTGCAGGAAATGCAACCTGATGGCATTGGAAGCTTATTTGTAGCCTTTAATCAATTAAAAGAGCAATTGCAAAAAGAAGGGCTTTTTAAACCGGAGTGGAAGCAGCCGATTCCAAAGTTTCCTGAAAAAATTGGTGTGTTAACATCGACAACCGGTGCTGCCATTCGAGATATTTGTACGACGCTAAAGAGACGATACCCACTGGCTGAGATTTTAATTTATCCAACACTCGTTCAAGGAGCACAAGCAGCCCCGAATATTGTGCAAAATATTCAACGTGCTAATCAGGAGGCAAGCTGTGACGTGTTGATAGTCGGACGAGGGGGAGGCTCAATCGAGGATCTTTGGGCATTTAACGAAGAAATAGTCGCAAGGGCTATTTTCGACAGTCGAATCCCTATTATTAGCGCAGTTGGTCACGAAACAGATACGACAATTGCTGATTATGTTGCTGATTTACGTGCACCTACACCAACAGCAGCCGCCGAAATGGCTGTACCAGATCAGGCGGAATTATTTCAACGTGTGCTTTCGCAAAAATCACAACTTCATCAGATGGTTAGGTCGCAACTTATGGCTGAACGTCAACGTCTAAATAAACTCCAACAGTCTTATCCATTGTCCATGCCCGAAAGACTTTATCGACCTTTTACGGAAAGATTAGCACAGCTTGAGTCCGGATTGCAGACAGCGATGCAAGTGGATTTGATGAAGAAAGGCGCCCAGCTTCAACAATTACATAGTACGGTGGAGCAACATTCACCCAAAAAAGCACTAGCGTTCCATCAACGGGAGCTTGAAGCACGCATCCAACAATTATCTCGTGCTACGACGTATTATGTGGCGAAGCAGCAACAACAATTCGAGGCAACTGTTAGAACATTAGAAGCTTTAAATCCACTATCCATTCTAACTAGAGGCTTTACAGTAGCATATAAAGATCAGCAAATGATTAAATCATCCACTGAGGTGCAAAAACAGGATCAGCTTACGCTCACTTTCCATGATGGAAAGGTAGTGGCTGAAGTGACGAATATCTTGCCAAAGAATGAGGGGGAATCGTTGTGACAGAAAAACAACAAACATTTGCAGAAGCCATGACGGCATTAGAAGAAATCGTTCGCCAGCTAGAGCAAGGCGATGTGCCATTGGAAAATGCGATTGATTTATACAAGCAAGGAATGGAGCTATCAAAGTTTTGCCATAGTAAGCTGCAACATGCAGAAGAGCAGCTTGTATCGATTGTCCAAGAAACTGGTGAAACAACAGCATTTGATCCACTAAAGGGAGAGAATTAGGAAATGAATGAGCCATTAAAGTACTTTATCGAAAGCAATATACCACAAATTGAAGAAACCATGTATGCACTTGTTGAAAAAATTGATGCACCAGCGGATTTAAAGGAATCCATGCTTTATTCATTAAAGGCAGGCGGTAAACGTATTCGTCCACTTTTTGTCTTAGCTGTGCTTGAGCTTTACCGTAAAAATCTACAGGACGGTTTGATTGTCGGTTCTGTGATTGAAATCATTCACACATATTCATTAATCCATGATGATTTACCGAGCATGGATAATGATGATTTCAGAAGAGGCAAGCCAACAAATCATAAGGTGTTTGGAGAAGCACTGGCTACGTTAGCTGGAGATGCTCTAAATACATTGGCATTTGGCATTTTAGCACGTATGGAAGTGTCTGCTGAAAAACGCATTGAACTTGTCCAATTGCTTAGCGTGGCAGCAGGCGCTGAAGGCATGGTTGGTGGTCAAGTACTTGATATGGAAGGGGAGCAACGTCAACTGAATTTAGCTGAACTGGAACAGGTCCATGTCAATAAAACAGGAGCTTTATTGCGCTTTAGTATTGAAGCGGGAGCTGTATTAGCAGATGTATCAGCGCAGGACCGTGCTACTTTGAAGGAATATGCGCATCATATCGGTCTTGCTTTCCAAATTCAAGACGATATTTTAGATATTGAAGGAACGACAGAAGAACTAGGAAAAACAGCTGGGAAAGATGTAGCTAGTGATAAAAGCACCTACCCAGCACTATTAACGTTAGAGGGAGCAAAAGAAAAGCTTGCTGAGCATTATCAACATGCCATTAATGCACTTGATCAATTACCAATAGATGTCAGCTTGTTGCGTGACTTTGCTGCGTATATTGTTCATCGTAAAAACTAAGAGAAAATTAAGGCGTTGAAGGAAAAGAATATGCTAGAATAGGTGGGAACGTTTGCAATATGCAAACAATGGAGTGTTCGTACTTTTAGCATATTGATAACACTGTTATAATGGTGGAAACACAATTGCGGTGAATATTTTATTGAAAAGGTGTGTGAGAAAGGTGGATTTAAATAAAATAACTAGTCCATCCTTTTTAAAAAACTTAAATAGGAAGGAGCTTGAGCAACTTGCTCAAGAAATTCGTACCTTCTTAATCGAAAAATGTTCTGTCACAGGCGGGCATATCGGGCCGAATTTAGGCGTAGTTGAACTAACGATAATGCTGCATAAAATGTTTGACAGTCCAAAAGATAAGTTTTTGTGGGATGTTGGCCACCAAGCTTACGTGCATAAAATTTTAACAGGTCGTGCGAGTCAATTTGACACCCTGCGTCAGTTCAAAGGGCTTTGTGGATTTCCAAAGCGCGTGGAGAGTGAACATGATGAATGGGAAACAGGTCATAGCTCGACTTCCTTATCAGCAGCCATGGGTATGGCAGCAGCACGTGATATTAAAAAAGAACAAAGCTATGTTATCCCGATCATTGGTGATGGCGCTTTAACTGGTGGTATGGCACTGGAGGCTTTAAATCATATTGGGCATGCGAAAACGAATATGATTGTCATACTAAATGATAATGAAATGTCGATTGCACCAAATGTTGGTGCTTTACACAGTGTTTTAGGTCGTTTGCGTACAGCCAAGGAGTACTCCAAAGCGAAAGAAGAGCTAGAATCACTCATTAATAAAATTCCTGTATTAGGTGGTAAGCTTGCTTCGACAGCTGAACGTTTGAAGGACAGCTTAAAATATTTAGTGGTATCTGGAGTGTTTTTTGAGGAGCTAGGTTTTAAATATCTTGGTCCGATTGATGGACATGATTTCGAGGCTCTTGAAACGACTTTATCCTATGCGAAAAAAGTGAAAGGCCCAGTACTTCTTCATGTGATTACGAAAAAAGGGAAAGGCTATAAACCTGCTGAGGACGATACTATTGGCAATTGGCATGGGACAGGTCCGTATAAAATTGAAAACGGTGCCTTTGTCAAGTCTGAGGCCAAGGGACCAGCTTGGAGTAGTTTAGTTGCTGAGACGGTACGTAAAATTGCTCATGAGGATAAGCGTGTGGTGACCATTACACCCGCTATGCCTGTTGGCTCCAAGCTACAAGGCATTCAAAAAGACTTCCCAAATCGTTTCTTTGATGTAGGAATTGCTGAACAACATGCAGCAACAATGGCAGCAGGTCTAGCCACACAGAAGATGAAGCCATTTTTAGCAATTTATTCTACATTCCTGCAACGTGCCTATGACCAAGTATTGCATGATATTGCTCGCCCAAATTTAAATGTCTTTATCGGTATTGATCGTGCTGGCTTAGTGGGAGCAGATGGAGAAACACATCAAGGTGTATTTGATATTGCGTTCCTTCGTCATATTCCAAACATGACGATTATGATGCCAAAGGATGAAAATGAAGGGCAGCATATGGTGAAAACAGCGATTGATTATGATGGTGGTCCTATTGCTCTTCGTTACCCACGAGGAAACGGTATAGGTGTGCCACTAGATGATGAGCTTGTCGCATTACCGATTGGTAGTTGGGAAGTATTGCGTGAGGGGAAAGATGCATCGATTTTGACATTTGGAACAACGATTCCAATGGCAATGGCAGCGGCTGACATGTTAGCACAGCAAGGGATCGACATTGAAGTAGTCAATGCTCGCTTTATCAAACCGATGGATGAAAATATGCTGCACCGTATATTAGCCGATCATAAACCGATTTTAACGATTGAAGAAGCAGTTCTACAAGGTGGGTTTGGTAGTGGTGTATTAGAATTTGCTCACGACCATGGCTATTTAAATGCGCTCATTGATCGTATGGGAATTCCAGATCAATATATCGAGCATGGTAACGTCGATCAACTTCTTGCAGAAATTCATATGACTGCAGAGGATACGGTTGCACGTATGCATGTATTACTTCAACAAAAACAGCAAGTAGGTTTGAATAAATAATGACAAAACAACCAAAAGAACGAGTAGATATTTTACTTGTAGAGCGTGGATTATGTGAAACACGAGAAAAAGCAAAACGTTCCATTATGGCAGGACTTGTTTTTTCGAATGAAATACGTATTGATAAGGCAGGCGAGAAAATTGCCGTCGATGCACCGCTACAAGTAAAGGGCTCTGATTTAAAATATGTAAGTCGTGGTGGTCTGAAGCTAGAAAAGGCCCTGCAAATTTTTGATATGTCTGTAGAAGGGAAGCTAATGCTTGACATTGGCTCCTCTACAGGCGGCTTTACAGATTGTGCCTTACAACATGGCGCAAGACATTGCTATGCACTGGATGTTGGCTCGAACCAATTGGCTTGGAAAATTCGCTCGGATGAACGTGTCACGGTCATGGAAAAAACGAATTTTCGCTATACCACGGCAGCTGATTTATCAGAAGGCTTACCTGCTTTTGCCACAATTGATGTTAGCTTTATCTCGTTGTCACTGATTTTACCAGTCTTAAAAACATTATTGCTGCCAGGTGGTGATGTTATGGCATTGGTGAAACCTCAGTTTGAAGCGGGGAAAGATAAGGTTGGTAAAAAAGGGATTGTTCGTGATAAAAAAGTACATTTAGAAGTATTAGAAAAGACGGCCACTATGGCGACAACGCTTGGCTTTGTCGTGAAGGATGCCTCTTTCTCTCCAATCACAGGTGGAGAAGGAAATATTGAATTTTTATTCCATTTAGTGAATCCTATTGGAGAAGAAGTCATCCCTGCATATACAGCTTTTAATGCACTCGTTGAAGAAGCGCATAATTCTTTAAAATAACACGTGCTCGCTTATTGAGCCGTGTTTTTTCTTGTGCTTTTTTGTTGAAAATGGTAGGGTGATTATACACATATACTATTATTTATAAGAGGTGATTTCGTTGAATAAAGGACAACGACATATACGGATTCGGGATATTATCGCCAATCATGAAATTGAAACACAAGATGATTTGGTCGATTTTTTAAAAGAAGCAGGCTATAATGTGACACAAGCTACGGTATCACGCGATATAAAAGAGTTACATTTAGTAAAAGTACCATTACAGGATGGTCGCTATAAATATAGTCTGCCCGCAGATCAGCGTTTCAACCCAGTCCAAAAATTACATCGTGCATTAGCAGATGCATTTGTAAGTATTGATGGCGCATCTCACTTTTTAGTGATGAAAGCTCTCCCGGGGAATGCAAATGCGATTGCATCCTTACTTGACCATTTAGATTGGCCAGAAATTTTAGGTACAATTTCTGGAGATGATACTATTTTAATTATTTGTCGAAATGAAAATGAGCGTGAAAATACAAAAAATCGCTTATTAGACATGCTTTAAAAAATGGGGAATTTGATTCAGAGGTGACAATTTGTGTTAAGAGAGCTTAGTATTCGAAACTTTGCTATCATTGAGGATTTGACAGTGAGTTTTTCAGAAGGCTTAACTGTACTCACAGGGGAAACGGGTGCTGGAAAATCCATTATCATTGATGCTGTGCATTTACTTGCGGGGGGACGAGGCAATACTGAATTTATTCGTCATGGCGCAAGAAAGGCAGAATTGGGTGGCTTATTTCAAATTTCGAGTTCGATTCATCCTGTTCTGAAAAAATTAGAAGAAGCAGGCATTGAAATAGAAGAAGATACCGTTATTTTACGCCGTGATTTAAATGATTCTGGTAAAAGTATTTGCCGTGTAAATGGAAAGCTTGTGCCCTTATCCGTTTTAAGAGATATTGGGGCAAGTCTCATTGATATTCATGGTCAACATGAAAATCAAGAGTTGATGGATGAAAAACAGCATATTAATTTGCTTGACCAGTTTGCAGAGGAAGAGCTGTCACCTATTCAAAAAACGTATAGTACCCACTATGATGAATACCGTTTACTCAAAAAAGACTTAGCCTCCATATCCATCGATGAACAATTGATGGCACAACGGATTGATTTGTATCAATTCCAAATAAAAGAGCTAGAGGAAGCCAATTTAAAGCTAGGTGAGGAAGATGAGCTCCTAGATGAACGTCGCCGTCTTATGAACTTCAATAAAATTTTTGAACGCTCTAGTGCAGCCTATGAGGCCATTCAAGGCGAATCGAAAGGGCTCGATTGGATTGGTGCTGCTATGGGCGCGCTAGAAGATGCTGCAACAGTTGACGAACAATTTAAAGAAGCTTCTGAAGCGGTGACAACTGCGTTTTATGCCTTGCAGGATGCAGCCTATCAGGTCAAAAATGTATTAGATGAATTAGAATTCGATCCAGCTCGTTTAAATGAGGTTGAGCAACGTTTAGCGTTATTGCAAAATTTAAAGCGCAAATATGGTTCTACAGTGGAAGAAATTTTAGCGTATTACGAAAAAATTAAAACAGAGTTAAATGAGCTGTTGAATCGTGATGAAATATTGCAAGTGAAAGAACGACGTGTGTTAGAAATGGAAGCTGTGCTCAGTGAGCTGGCGAGTGAACTTTCAACTGTACGTAAAGCTGCCGCCCAGCAATTAAGTGAAGCAATTATGGCAGAGTTACGTGAATTACATATGGAAAAAGCAAAATTTATTGTCAATTTCGATGAATTACCATATTGTGATGCTAACGGGAAAGATCAGATCATTTTCTATATCTCTACAAACGTTGGAGAACCGCCGAAGTCTTTACCAAAAATTGCATCAGGCGGAGAATTATCGCGCATGATGCTTGCATTAAAAACCATTTTTTCCTCTTCTAATGGCATTACATCCATTATTTTTGATGAGGTTGATACGGGTGTCAGTGGCCGTGTGGCGCAAGCCATTGCAGAAAAAATAGCCGCGATTTCCGTTAATTCTCAAGTTTTATGTATTTCACATTTACCGCAGGTTGCTGCTATGGCTGATCATCATTACTTTATAAAAAAAGAAGTGGAGCATGATCGAACATTTACATCTTTATCAGAGATTGATCAAGATGCTCGAATTGAAGAAGTAAGTCGCATGATGTCCGGAACAGAAATTACCGCCTTAACATTACAGCATGCAACGGAACTTTTAAAAATGGCGGATGAACGAAAAAAACAGATGCGTTAAATTTTTATGCCAGGAACAGTGTCTGCTGTTTCTGGCTTTTTTCATTTTGCACAAATATTTACCGCTTATAAGAATGGCACAACAACACATAGTAAAAAGACAAAAATGAAAAGGAGGTGTCGTATGAATCGTCATTGGCGTCAATTAGTCATTTTGCCTATGCTCATCTTTTTGTTAGTGTTGCCTATACAAGCTTTTGCCGCCAAAAAGCTTATACCAATGGGCGAAGCGATTGGAATTCAACTTCAATTATCACATGTATTTGTAGCACATGATGTACTGTTAGCTTCCAATCAGTGGATGAAGGGAGGTGCTGTGATTGAAAAAATAAATGATGTCCCAGTAAAATCTCTTGCTGATGCCAAACAAGCTGTGGCAAAGGATGGCCAACAGAAATGGACGATCAATAGTGGTGGCCAACAAATTACACTGGAGTTACAAGACCAAGAAGCAGAGCATGTCATTTCCTTTTTAAAAGATGAAACAGATGGAGTAGGAACACTGACTTATATTGATCCAGAGACAAAAAATTACGGTGCACTAGGTCATCAAATTGTCGATTCAACCCTACAAGAAGCCCCTGTTTTTAAAGCAGGCTCCATATTTTTAGCTTCCATCCAACAAATTCGCAAAAGCACACCGGGTCAACCAGGCTATAAAATTTCCTCCATTGAAAAGCACCAAGAACGACTAGGCAGTATAGATAAAAATACTATTTATGGTATTTTTGGCCGTTGGGAAGAGGGTTATCAACAAAGATTGCCCAAAGCCATAGAAATTATGCACGAAAAAGATATAAAAGCTGGGAAAGCTGAAATCTATACAGCCATTGAAGGCAGTAAGGTGGAATCCTTTACGATTGAAATTACAAAAGTTGAAAATGAACGCCTTGAATTTTTAGTATCTGACAAAAAGCTCATCGAAAAAACTGGTGGTATTTTGCAGGGAATGAGTGGCAGTCCTATCATTCAAGACGGACGTTTTGTCGGTGCTGTGACACATATGTTTGTGGAGGAGCCGAAAAAAGGAGCAGCACTAACTGTAGCAGAAATGTTAAGAAGATCTTCCTAAAAAAATGATGAATGGTAAAAATCCGCTTTTTTCCGTGAGCATAGCAAGAGCCGCAGGAAGCTACGCGGATTTTTACCTTTTCAACAAGTATTTCTGATAACTTCCTGAAGGAGTCATGATATTTAAAAAAACTGTAGTTTTATCTACATTTTTTATCTAAAATAAGTAATAAGAGCATTCGACAGGTTGCAGCTATTTAGCGTAACTTGTCGATATAAAAAGAAAGTATCGGACTACATACTCATTTTTGGAAATAGAAAAGGTTTTTAAAACAAAAATGTCGAAAATTCCACAGTGTGCCAAAAACGGCATTTAGGGGTTAGGTTAACGCTTTGAGGTGTTCAAAGCAAGTCCAGAAGGAGGAATTGAAATGACAAAGGTAAAAGTAGCGATTGCAGATGATAATCGTGAGTTATTAAAAACAATGGAGCAGTATTTTCAAGGACATGCCGAAATAGAAATTATTGCAACTGCTTCAAATGGGAAAGTTTGTCTACAAATGCTTGAGGAATTCACACCAGATATTTTACTTCTAGATATAATAATGCCTCATCTTGACGGTTTAGCTGTATTAGAGTCCATGTATCAAAATGAGAAAATGGCATCCATCCAAGTCATTATGCTAACAGCTTTTGGCCAGGAAGATGTCATGAAACAAGCGGTCGATTTAGGGGCTTCCTATTTCATGCTAAAACCATTTGAATTCGATCAATTGGTACAAAAAATTCTACATTGTGCTGGACAGAAGGCGACACTTCCGAAAAAGACAAGCGTGTTACAACCGACAGTACCTCAAAAATTAAATCAGCATCAATTAGACAGCACGATTACGGCCATCATTAAAGAAATCGGTGTACCTGCACATATTAAAGGGTATTCTTATTTACGTGAAGCCATTCAAATGGTCTTTGAGGATATTGAGCTACTAGGATCTGTGACAAAAATTTTATATCCGGAAATCGCGAAAAAATTCAATACGACACCATCTCGCGTGGAACGTGCCATCCGACATGCCATTGAGGTTGCGTGGAATCGTGGCAATTATGAATCCATTTCGTCGATGTTTGGCTACACTGTGCATCACTTAAAATCCAAACCAACAAATAGTGAATTCATTGCCATGATCGCAGACAAAATCCGCATTGATATGATGGCTAGCTAAACGCCTAGTCTTAGCGGACATTGACAGAAAAACTGATTATAGCAATTATACTGCATATTTTTATAACGCCTTTTTTAGACAGTTTAACCACTGTTTAGAAAGGCGTATTTTTATGTTTCTTATAATCGAAATGGACCGTTATATGTTGGATTGTTCCGCAAAAAAGCCTTGGTTTATTTTCTATAAAATGTACCCTCATGTACTTAAACTTTGTTACCTTAAGCCTTAATTTCAGCAAAAAAGCAAAAGATAATGCTACGCCTTTTCATAAACATCAAATAAAAATATAGGCAAATAAGGCAACAGTAGATTTTACTTATGACTTTGGTTATACTGCTTGGTAATAGTTTATTTTTTCTACCCCGTCTGTTTGGGGTATTTTTTTATTGCATTCATTGATTGAGAAGTAATTATAAAGTAGGTGTTCAAAATGAAAACTGTAAATTTCCAACTGGATGGAATGAATTCGCTAGAAATCACACAAATAGAGGAAAATTTATTTGAGGTGCGTGTCGCATTAGATGGTAAAATAAGTATGAATTATATGAATCGTGAGCAATTGAAACAAATTGGTTCCACTTACTATATTGAAAATAGCCAAATATGTATTGATGACCTATTGAAAAATTAAAAAAATGTAGTATAAAAGAACTAAAAAGAACTATGATTAAGTGCGATGCAACCCCTTACTACCTGTTCTAGGAATACGATTGTTCAATCTAATCTAATGGAATAACTTAGAAAATATCATCAATTATAATAAAAAAACACAAAAACAAGCAGAAAAATAGTGTTAAATAACTAATTTATTTTTTTAAAAATAAAATATTGTCGGATATATTAATGGTTTAGTAGTACTATTTTCTTTCTAGGTAGTGACAATGGTCTCTAAACAAATGGAAGGTGATTGTATATACTTACATGTAGAGGGAAGGAGGAGGTAGCTTGATTCTAGTTCGAAATGAAAACTTCGAAATTTCTGAAGAAAATGGCAAGGTATTTATGCTTACTTTTAATGCCGGTTTCCCATTAAAAGAATTTGATAGCATTCTACGTAGTCATCCACGACTTAAATTATCTAATTTTTCAATTTTAAAAACCGTGTTGTCAACCCAAAATACAAGCCTGGTTGAAATTGGTCGCTGGCTTCCGAATGTGGAAGCTGAAATAGCACGTGATAAAATGTCAGCCTCTATTTTTATATATGAAACGCTCGAATATATTCAAAATAATCACGAAAAATTGACACAACAAGTACATGAAACACTTGAAGAAAAAGGCATTGTACATGGAATATTAGATTTTGATATTTCGAAGGCTGAGCCAGGAAAAGCATTTTTAATTGCTCAAGGAGAACCACCTGTAGCAGGAATGGATGCACAAATTACATACTTACCTAAGCCAGAGAGAAAGCCGGTCATTCGTGACGACGGTAAAGCAGATTACTATGATATGAATTTCATTTCAGAAATTTCAGAAGGCTCATGGCTAGGTGAAAAGATTCCTGCTACATTAGGTAAAGCAGGGAAAAATGTGCTAGGTGAAGTAGTTGCTGCTGTACCGGGGCGAGATTTTCCTATAAAATACGATACAAAATCTGCCTATGAAGTGGAAGAGGACGGAAAAGTTGTAATCCGCTCGAAAATTGCCGGTGTTTTAGATGATGTTAAGGGGATGATTGGTGTAAACCGACACCTTCCTATAAACGGCGATGTTGGAGTGGAAACAGGCAATCTCGAATTTAATGGTTCACTTAGTATTAAAGGAACGGTGACAAGTGGCTATACAGTGATTGCGACTGGTGATATTTCCATCGATGGTGCAGAGGGTGTAAGCGGTGCCAAGCTTATTAAATCCATTGAGGGTGACGTTTATATTCGTGGGGGCATTTTTGGACTCGGTTCAACAATAGTGGAAGCAGGGGGCAATATATTTGTAAAGCATGTGAATGAAGCGAATTTATTTGCAGGTGATAGTATTCATATTGGTTTTTATGCGCTAGGCTCACAGCTTTCTGCCCATTCCATTTATGTGGACGAACGAAAAGGTAAAATTATTGGGGGACGTGCGGTAGCTAAAAATACTATTGTCACGGCCATTTCAGGCAATCGCTTAGAGCGCCGAACTGATTTGATAATTGAAAGCATCAATAAGCAAGAAAATAATTCTGTCATGCAAGAAAAAGCAGCACAGCTAAAAGAAATTCAAGCGGAAATTTCTGCCCATGAGATGAAAATGAAAAGCTTATTGCCATTTCTCAATCAAATGTCCAAAGAACAAACGGCTTCATTTGAAGAGACAAAGCAAGCTTTAACAAAATTAAAGGCTGAAGCCTTAACATTAGATCGTGAAGTTAAAATATTAATGGATGAAATGCGTCATGTCGGAAAAGAAGAAATTATTGTAACAAAAGAGGCACATCCTGGTACGTATATTCAAATTGGTAGAAAATCATCGTTATTAAGCAAAATGACGAATGGTAAATTCCTGCTCGAATTTGGTGAGTTAAATGTCTAATTCATCATGTATCCCTGTCTTTGCACATCGAGGTGCATCTGCTTATGCATTGGAGAATACCTTTCAGGCTTTTGAAAAAGCATTAGAGCTAGGGGCGGACGGGATTGAATTAGATATTCAATTTTCAAAAGAGGGATTACCTGTAATCTATCATGATCCACAGTTATCAAGACTCGTCGGCACCAATAAACTGGTGAGTGATTGTACGATAGAGGAGCTTCTGCGCTTTAAACTAGGAAAGCCTTGGAGACGTCTATTTTCATCGTATAAAATACCAGCATTTGATGCGGTTTTAGCATGGGCAAATCAACAGCAGCTACCATTGAATATTGAATTAAAATCAACGATCCTGGACAATAGAAGTGGTCTGATTAACTTCCTTCGAGGCTTAGTTCTGCCAACGGGAAGTCATTTTTCGTCCTTTCACTACGAGCTTCTAGAGATTGTGAAAGCGCATAGACCTGAATATGAAACAGCTCTTATTGCCACGAAAAAAATAAAATGGGATTTGCTAGCTGATTATCAAGGGGCTGACTGTGTCCATATGCATAAAAGATATTATAAACCAAGATACTTAGAGGCTTGTGTCACAAGTGAGAAAGCATGCCGTTTTTATGCAATAGATGGCTCAGAGCCTTTCTTAACAAATCCACATCATGCTGTGATTGGTTGGATTACAGATTATCCTGATAGAGTCATCGCAGCACAGCAGCGTCTATAAAAATAGCTATCCAGTAAGTCAGTGAGACTTATGTGGATAGCTATTTTTATTTTTTCTGAAAGCGTGGTGCTACTTTTCCATTTTTTCGGTCGCGATGTAGTAAAAATCCTGCGAAAAATCCAAAGCCTATTACAAAGAAAATAACACCTACTACAAATTGTAGCCATAAAAATGGGAATGGTGAAATGAGTTTACCAAATAATGTATCACGCATAAATTTAATGCCACCTGCAGCCATAAGACCTGGAATAAGCATTACAATAAATGCAGCTAAACGGGCCATGCATACCCCTCCTTATTCCTATGATTAATTGTACCTGTGGATGATGGAATGTCAAGGAAGGGAGAAATCAATATAATATTTTTAAATAAAAACGAGGAAGGACATAAAGTAGCGGCTGTAACAGAATGTTTAGAAAATTCTTACTTAAATAAGAATATGTAATAATAGTTGCGAAATTGTGAATTTGTCAGTATTGTAAAAATAAGTGGAGCAATATTATCCATTACTAAACAATTTTTTCTTCATACATTGGGGTCTAAACACCTACTGAATAAGAGGGGCTCAGTTTTACTGAGATGGCAACGCGATGGAGACAGGATTGTTAGATAAAACTTGATTGGATGGGCATTTGGGGATGCACTTTCCAAAGCAAAGGGGCGAGTTTCATGGAAATCTTCAAGTATATGGAAAAGTATGATTATGAACAATTGGTATTTTGCCAAGATGAAGCATCAGGGTTAAAAGCGGTTATCGCTATCCATGATACGACACTTGGACCAGCACTAGGTGGAGCACGTATGTGGACATATGCATCAGAAGAAAATGCAATTGAAGATGCGTTACGTTTAGCAAGGGGTATGACTTACAAAAATGCTGCAGCTGGTTTAAACCTTGGCGGTGGAAAAACGGTCATTATAGGTGACCCATTTAAAGATAAAAATGAAGAAATGTTTCGTGCATTAGGTCGTTTTATCCAAGGATTGAATGGCCGTTATATTACAGCCGAAGACGTAGGTACAACGGTATCGGATATGGATTTAATCCATGAAGAAACAAACTATGTAACAGGAATTTCTCCTGCATTTGGTTCTTCAGGTAACCCATCTCCAGTAACAGCGTATGGCGTTTACCGTGGTATGAAAGCGGCGGCAAAAGAAGCATTTGGTTCCGATTCATTAGAAGGATTAAAAGTTTCTGTACAGGGTCTAGGAAATGTAGCCTACAAGCTTTGCGAGTATTTACATAATGAAGGGGCAAAACTTGTTGTAACAGATATCAATCAGGCGGCCATTGATCGAGTTGTTAATGACTTCGACGCTATTGCAGTGGCACCCGATGAAATTTATGCGCAGGAAGTCGATATTTTCTCACCATGTGCATTAGGCGCTATTTTAAACGATGAAACAATTCCACAACTAAAAGCGAAAGTGATTGCTGGATCTGCTAATAACCAATTAAAAGATTCTCGCCATGGTGACTATTTGCATGAATTAGGTATCGTCTATGCACCAGACTATGTGATCAATGCTGGTGGCGTGATAAACGTTGCAGATGAATTATATGGTTATAATCGTGAACGTGCAATGAAACGCGTTGATGGTATTTATGATAGTATTGAAAAAATCTTTGCTATTTCTAAACGAGATGGCATTCCAACATATGTGGCAGCGAATCGCTTAGCTGAGGAACGTATCGCTCGTGTAGCGAAATCTCGCAGCCAATTCTTAAAAAATGAAAAAAATATTTTACACGGTCGCTAATCGACATGGTTGATACATTATGAGAAGTCGCATTGTCGACTTCTTCTATTTTCAACCAGAAATAAGGATCTCGATGAAGTGAAGCTAAAGCTCTTCTAAAGCAAGAACTAACCGTTGGAAAATTGGTAAGTTGGTTGTTTAATAGATAGATTACTTTAGCATTTTTCTCAAAAGGGGGAATAAACATGGCTCAAAATTATGATGTTGTCATCTTAGGTGGAGGTACAGGCGGATATGTTGCTGCCATTCGAGCTGCGCAGTTGGGCTTGAAAACAGCTATTGTAGAACGTGAACGCTTAGGCGGAACTTGCTTGCATAAAGGTTGTATCCCAAGTAAAGCCTTACTTCGAAGTGCGGAAGTATACCGCATGGCTAATAAAACAGCTAGTGACTATGGTGTCGATATTGAAGGTGTGACATTGCAATTTGACAAAGTTCAGGCTAGAAAACAAGCCATCGTTGAGCAATTAAGTCAAGGTGTGAATACACTGATGAAAAAAGGCAAAATAGATGTTTATCATGGTACAGGGCGAATTTTAGGGCCATCTATTTTCTCTCCTATGCCAGGCACGATTTCTGTAGAGATGTCCAATGGTGATGAAAATGAAATGCTTGTTCCTACAAACGTTGTCATTGCAACGGGTTCAAAGCCTCGTGGAATGGCAGGCTTAACGGTTGATGGGCAATATGTGCTGAATTCAGATCATGCCTTAGCGTTAGAAAAATTACCAAAATCATTATTAATCGTTGGTGGCGGTGTCATTGGAATTGAGTGGGCATCTATGCTATGCGATTTTGGTGTGTATGTAACGATCGTCGAATACGGTCCATCGATTTTACCAGCAGAAGATGCAGATATCGTCAAAGAAGTGACGAAACAGCTTGAAAAACGAGGTGTTCGCATTGTGACGAATGCTCGACTAGATGCGAGTACATTCAAAATTGAAAATGATAACGTTTTCATTTCAGCGACGGTGGATGATAAAGAAGAAATTTTTGAAGCAGATAAACTATTACTTTGTGTAGGACGTGAGGCGAATACGCAAGGTATTGGCTTAGAAAATACAGAAATCGAAGTTGAAAATGGCTTTATTAAGGTGAATGATTCCTATCAAACGAAGGAATCCCATATGTATGCTATAGGTGATGTGATTGGTGGCTTACAATTAGCACATGTTGCTTCTCATGAAGGAATGGCAGCTATTGAACATATTGCAACAGGTAAAACAGAGAAATTGGATGATTTGAAAGTACCAAAATGTGTTTACTCATATCCAGAGGTTGCCAGCATTGGCTTGACAGAGCGTGCTGCAAAAGAACGTGGATTTTCATTAAAGATTGGTAAATTCCCATTCAAGGCTATTGGGAAAGCATTAGTTAATGGTGAGGCAGAGGGCTTTGTCAAAATTATTGCGGATGAAGAAACAGATGATATTTTGGGTATTCATATGGTAGGGCCTCATGTGACCGATTTAATTGGGGAAGCATCATTAGCGAAAGTATTAGATGCAACGCCATGGGAAATTAGTCAGGCTATTCATCCACATCCATCGTTAAATGAGGTTTTAGTGGAATCTGCTTTAGCGGTTGATGATCGTGCTATCCATTTTTAATTTTCTGAATTTCATAACTAACGTATCCAAATGTGGGGATATAGGATAAGATAGTTATTTCTCTATAATACGAAAGGGGTGTTCGTATGCAAGATGTACAAATCAAACATGAAGATTTAGGTTTGTCAAATGAAGATGTACTTGCTATGTTCGAAACAATGTTAATGGCCAGAAGATTAGATGAGCGTATGTGGTTATTAAATCGCTCTGGTAAAATTCCGTTTGTTATTTCTTGTCAAGGCCAGGAGGCAGCACAAGTTGGAGCAGCCTTTGCACTTGATAATAATAAGGATTATATTGCACCATATTATCGTGATATGGGTGTGGTTTTACATTTTGGTATGACACCAAG
Source organism: Lysinibacillus sp. FSL W7-1291 (assembly GCF_038593415.1). Taxonomy (NCBI): domain Bacteria; kingdom Bacillati; phylum Bacillota; class Bacilli; order Caryophanales; family Bacillaceae; genus Lysinibacillus; species Lysinibacillus sp. FSL W7-1291. Next base: position 2,777,370 of record NZ_CP151994.1, on the reverse strand, counting down.
AGAACTGATGTTGTCTGCATTTGCAAAAGCAGAAGATCCAAACTCCGGTGGTCGTCAAATGCCAGGTCACTTTGGTCAAAAGAAAAATCGTATTCTAACAGGATCATCTCCTGTCACAACGCAAGTTCCGCACGCAGTTGGTGTTGCGCTTGCTGGACGTCTACAAAAAGAAGATTTTGTTTCTTTCGTTACGCTTGGGGAAGGTTCATCTAACCAAGGAGATTTCCATGAAGGAGCAAACTTTGCGGGTGTTCATAAGCTACCCGTTATTATTATGGTAGAAAACAATCAATATGCTATCTCTGTGCCAGTTGAACGTCAATTAGGCTGTGCCAAAGTATCTGATCGTGGTATTGGTTACGGTATGCCGGGTGTGACGGTAGATGGTAAATGTCCATTACAAGTGTATAAAGTGGTAAAAGAAGCAGCAGACCGTGCACGTAATGGAGAAGGTCCAAGCTTAATTGAAACGGTGACATATCGTTTAACAGCCCATTCTTCAGATGATGACGATCGTCAATATCGTACGGCTGAAGATATTGCAGAAGGTAAAGCAAAAGATCCGATTCTATTATTTGAAAAGTATCTGATGGATGCTGGCGTTATGACAGAAACAATTCGCACTGAAATGGAACAACGTGTGATGGCTGAAGTAAATGAAGCAACAGATTATGCAGAAGCGGCTCCATATGCACAACCAGAGCATGCACTTAAATATGTTTATGCACCAGTGGACGGAGGTGACATGTAATGGCAGTTATGTCTTATATTGATGCGATTACATTAGCAATGAAAGAAGAGATGGAACGTGATGAGCGTGTTTTCATTTTAGGAGAGGACGTTGGTCGTAAAGGTGGGGTATTTAAAGCCACAAATGGACTATACGATCAATTCGGCGAATATCGCGTGCTAGATACACCACTTGCAGAAAGTGCCATCGCAGGCGTTGGAATTGGTGCTGCAATGTATGGTATGCGTCCAATTGCAGAAATGCAATTTGCTGATTTCATTATGCCAGCTGTCAATCAAATCGTTTCGGAGGCAGCGAAAATTCGTTACCGTTCCAATAACGATTGGACTTGTCCAATGGTCATCCGTGCTCCTTTTGGTGGAGGCATCCACGGTGCACTTTATCATTCACAATCCGTTGAAGCACTTTTTGCTGGGACACCAGGTTTGAAAATTGTCATACCATCAACACCATATGATGCAAAAGGTTTACTGAAAGCGGCGATTCGTGATGAAGATCCGGTATTATTTTTCGAACATAAACGCGCGTATCGCTTAATAAAAGGTGAAGTACCGCTAGATGATTACACATTACCAATTGGTAAAGCAGATGTGAAACGTGAAGGGGACGATGTAACAGTAATTACGTATGGTTTAGCAGTTCACTTTGCCCTCCAAGCGGCTGAACGTCTAGCTGCAGATGGTATTTCCGCTCATATCCTTGATTTGCGTACGGTTTATCCTCTTGATAAAGAAGCGATTATTGAGGCTGCAAGTAAAACAGGCAAAGTATTACTTGTCACAGAGGATAATAAAGAAGGCAGTATCATGAGTGAAGTTGCCGCGATTATTGCAGAACATTGTTTATTTGAGCTTGATGCTCCAATTCAACGTCTAGCAGGACCTGATGTGCCAGCCATGCCATATGCACCAACAATGGAGAAATATTTTATGATTAATCCTGATAAAGTTGAACGTGCAATGCGAGAACTTGCTGCGTTCTAACAGATCACAATAAGGCTGAATGAAAAAACGAAAAGCCTCAGACGGATGAACAGATTTTGACTTACGTGTAGGTAAGTCAAAATTTGTCTAATTGCCTATCTACGTTTAATGATTTTAGCGCTGCATCAGGTACAAGGACGCCTAGGCTTAATTGATGGGAGGAATAAAGGATGTCAGTTCAAAATATTACAATGCCACAGCTCGGCGAAAGTGTAACAGAAGGTACAATTGAAAAATGGCTTGTTAAGCCTGGAGATACAGTTAAAAAATATGATTCATTAGCAGAGGTTGTTACAGATAAAGTAAATGCTGAAATCCCATCATCATTTGAAGGGGTTATTACGGAGCTTCTTGCGCAAGAAGGTCAAACCTTGCCAGTTGGGGCAGTCGTATGCTCGATTGAAATAGCTGGAGAGGGCGAATTACCACCTCCACCAGCTGAAAAAAAATCAGCAGTAAGCACAGCTATTTTAAATGCTGGTGTTCAAAAGAAACAGGAGGCACCACAGCAGGTGGCAGCTCCAGCAGCTGCACCAAAAGAGGCGCGTAAAGATAAAGTACGCTACTCACCAGCCGTTCTTCGACTTGCACAGGAGCACGATATTGCACTCGATCAAGTGACGGGCACAGGTGAAGGTGGTCGTATCACAAGAAAAGACCTGATAAAGCTAATTGAAACTGGCAATATCCCTACAGCAAATGATGTCGCACCAACTTCATCAACGGTGCAACCTACAGTTGAGCCAGCACCGACAGCACCACAGCAACAAGTGGAAAAAGCAGTTGCACCTGTACCTGTTCATCCTGGAGATATTGAAATTCCAGTGACAAAAGTGCGTCGTGCGATTGCAAATAATATGGTAAAAAGTGTCCATGAAGCACCACATGCTTGGATGATGATGGAAGTGGATGTAACAGATTTAGTGTCTTATCGTGATAGCTTAAAGAATGAATTTAAGCAAAAAGAGGGCTTTAATCTTACATATTTCGCCTTCTTTGTAAAAGCAGTTGCTCAAGCATTAAAGGAATTCCCAATGCTGAATTCAATGTGGGCGGAAGATAAAATTATCCAAAAGCATGACATCAATATTTCGATTGCAGTAGCAACAGATGATGCCCTATTTGTGCCTGTTATAAAACACGCAGATGAAAAATCCATTAAAGGAATTGCTAAAGAAATCCATGAACTTGCCAATAAAGTTCGTACAGGTAAATTGGCAATGGGTGACATTACTGGTGGTACATTTACTGTTAATAATACGGGAGCATTTGGCTCTGTTCAATCGATGGGGATCATTAATTACCCACAAGCAGCGATTCTTCAAGTGGAAAGCATTGTAAAAAAACCAGTCGTTTTACCAGGTGGAATGTTTGCTGCACGTGATATTGTGAATTTATGTTTATCATTAGATCATCGTGTGTTGGATGGACTTGTATGTGGTAAATTCCTAAATAGAGTGAAAGAAATACTCGAAAATACAAATAAATCTTCAACGTCAGTCTACTGATGACTCGTCGGAAACCTGCTGTATAAGGGTTTCCGATTTTTTTTATGCTTTTCGAGTCGCAATTTGTCATGTAGAATAACAAATAGAAACTACTAAGGGGGGAAGCTGATTAAGCGTCCGCATGTCAAACAACATGAAAAATATTGAATTTGAAAAACCAGCCTATTCAGACTGGCAAGATGCAGCAATCAAAGCTTTAAAAGGGAAACCATTTGAGTCACTATTTTCCAAAACAAATGAAGGTGTTACATTACAGCCGCTTTACACGCAAGAAAGTTTAGTAGCTAAGCTTGGAGAAGAGCTTGATTTACAAGTTGCCACAATCCGTTCCCTACAAAATAGTCAAGCGTTTCAGGTGGCACAGCAAATTCACGCTGATACAAGTGAAGCATTTTTTGCACAGCTTGAAGATAGTTTAGCGCGAGGCAATGAAGTGATTACAGTGGATAGTCGTGTGAAGTTTGATTGGACAGAAGAAGTATTGGTCAAATTAGCATCATATTTCTCAGAATATTCATTTAAAATTACTATTAAAAATACAAAAGACCCATTATTAGCAGTATTTGACAATATTGCAGAGGATCAACGTGAAGCCGTTAAAGGTTTCATTGTTTCTAAGGACCCGATCTCTTTCAACGCATTTCCGAACGTGCGCTCAGTCAGTGCTGACACGACCGTTTATCACAATGAAGGTGCCAACGCAGTACAAGAGCTAGCCTATGCACTTGCATTAGCAGCCAAGTTTGCAGAACAGGAAGAAAGCTTTGAAGCATTCTCGAAGAAGTTTTTTGTAATCTTTGCCATTGATACACAATTCTTTACGGAAATTGCCAAACTTCGTGCTTTTAAAGTACTTTGGAAAGCGTTCTCATCTGCTTATGGTGTGACAGACAGTGTAAAAATCCCAACGGTTGCTGAAACATCACTAAGAAGCTTTTCTAAATTAGATGTGTATGTCAATTTATTACGTTCTTCCAATGAAGCGCTTTCTGGTTTAATTGGTGGAGCTGATCTCTTTACTGTTCATCCGCATGATGTGTTAACGAAGCCTACGGAACAATCGATTCGTATCGCTCGGAATGTATCATTAATATTAAAAGAAGAAACAAATGTTTTGAAAGTGACAGATCCAGCAGGAGGCTCTTATTTTATTGAGTCGTTAACAGCAGACTTTGTAAAAGAAGCATGGGCATTATTTTTAGATATCGAGGCTGCTGGCGGGATGGATGAATATATAGCGTCTGGCAAGCTTGCGGAAGAAGTGGCAACCACTTATCATACTCGAATCAAAGCTGCATCAACACGTAAGCAATCATTAATTGGAACGAATATTTATGCAAATCCAGCAGATGTACTTGAGCAGGATACAAACCCATTATTTGCTGATATCAAACGTATTGCTGTTCCATTTGAGAAGTTGCGTGCAGAAATGACAGCAGCTGATGTGAAAACAGGTATTTTAGCATTAGGGTCATTAAAAAGCTCTAAGCCACGTGCAGATTTTGTAGCTGGTTTCTTAAATACAGTTGGTCTTGTTCCAGAAAAAAGTGAGCCAGTGGCAACTGCTGAAGAGGCGATTGCTTGGTTGCAGGCTACAGAGGCTAAGTATGTTGTAATTGCAGGCAGTGACGATGATACAAAGGCACTTGTACCGGCTATTTTAGCTGCACAACCAGCAAATGTGCTTATAGATGTTGCAGGTAAATTTAAAGATGAAGAAGAAGCATGGTTAGCAAATGGTTTAAACGGCTTTATTTTCGCAGGACAGAACATCATTGAAAAATTACAGTCCGTGTTTGCGAGCATGAAGGAGGTCCAACGATGAGCAAGCCTAATTTTAATGTAGTAGAAATAGAAAAAGTGTTAACAGCTGAAGCCCCACAAGCGTCTGACGACAAGTTTATGACAAATGAAGGGATTGAAATTAAAGATATTTACACGAAGGAAGATATTAAAGATGCGAAACATTTAAACGATGTAGCAGGTATTGCACCTAATACACGTGGACCATACCCTACTATGTATGTAGCACGTCCTTGGACCGTTCGCCAATACGCAGGTTTCTCAACGGCTGAGGAATCCAATGCCTTCTATAAACGAAATTTGGCAATGGGGCAAAAAGGTCTTTCTGTAGCGTTTGACTTAGCGACGCATCGAGGCTATGACTCAGATCATCCACGTGTAACAGGGGATGTAGGGAAAGCTGGTGTTGCTATTGACTCTGTTGAGGATATGAAAATCCTTTTCGATCAAATACCGTTAGATCAAATGTCCGTTTCTATGACAATGAATGGAGCAGTTTTACCAGTTCTTGCCTTCTATATTGTGGCAGCTGAAGAGCAAGGGGTAACACCAGACAAATTAGCAGGTACAATTCAAAATGATATTTTAAAAGAATATATGGTGCGTAATACATATATTTACCCACCAGCTATGTCAATGCAAATCATCGCAGATATTTTTGAATATACAGCGAAATATATGCCAAAATTTAACTCTATTTCAATTTCTGGTTACCATATTCAAGAAGCTGGCGCAACAAATGACATTGAGCTTGCCTATACGTTAGCAGATGGCTTGGAATATGTACGTACAGGATTGAAAGCAGGAATTGATATCGATGCCTTTGCACCTCGTCTATCGTTCTTCTGGGCAATCGGTATGAATTATTACATGGAAGTAGCTAAAATGCGTGCAGCACGTCGTATTTGGGCACAAATGATGTCAACATTTAATCCGAAAAATCCGAAAACATTAGCATTACGTACCCATTCTCAAACATCGGGCTGGTCTTTAACGGAGCAAGATCCATTTAACAATGTGGCTCGTACATTATTCGAAGCGAATGCATCTTCAATGGGACACACACAATCCCTCCATACCAACGCACTGGATGAAGCGATTGCACTTCCAACAGATTTCTCGGCACGTATCGCGCGTAATACACAGTTATTTTTACAAGAGGAAACAGCGATGACGAAAGTGATTGATCCATGGGGCGGTTCGTACTATGTGGAGAAACTAACAGAAGAAATTACGCAATCCGCTTGGGCATTGATCGAAGAAATTGAAGCACTTGGAGGGATGGCCAAAGCGATTGAAACAGGACTTCCGAAAATGAAGGTTGAAGAAGCCGCAGCCAAACGCCAAGCAAAAATTGACTCTAAAACAGAAACCATTGTAGGAGTGAATAAATATCGCTTAGCAAAAGAAGAGCCAATTGACATTTTGGATATTGATAATACAATTGTTCGTCAAAAACAAATTGAACGTTTAGAAGCGATGAAGGCAGCACGTGATGAAGCAGAAGTTCAAAAACATTTAGCTCGCTTAACAAAAGCTGCTCAAGATGGTGAGGAGAACTTACTAGCTGTGGCGGTGGATGCAGCACGTGCGCGTGCCTCTTTAGGTGAAATTTCTGATGCTATCGAGGCGATTTCTGGTCGTCATAAGGCCGTGATTCGTTCTATTTCAGGTGTTTACTCTGCCAATTTCTCAGATGAGGAGCAAATTGCGGAAGTGAAGCAAATGACAGAAGAATTCCTTGAAAATGAAGGACGTCGTCCACGTATTTTAGTAGCAAAAATGGGACAGGATGGACATGACCGCGGTGCCAAGGTGGTCGCAACGGGCTATGCTGATTTAGGCTTTGACGTAGATATTTCACCATTATTTATGACACCTGCTGAGGCTGCTCAAATGGCTGTTGAAAATGATGTCCATGTCATTGGTGTATCTTCACTAGCAGCAGGTCATAAAACATTAGTGCCTGAATTAATTGCGGAGCTTGAAAAGCTAGGTCGTGAAGATATTATCATTATTGTTGGTGGTGTTATTCCAGCGCAAGATTATGACTTCCTTTACGATGCTGGTGCAGTAGCCATTTTTGGACCAGGTACAGTGATTCCTGTATCTGCACAAAAAATTATTGAAGAAATCTACAAACGTTTAGGCTATGAGGAAGTGTCTGAATAATGGACAAAAACAAAGGAATGGAAGACAGTGCGCTATTTGTCATGGACGGAGTCGAGGCAACTCACGACGGTATGCAGTATGGCACACCTAAAAAATTCCGAAAGAAAAAGGCAGACAATATGAATGTAGGAGAGCTTGCTCAACAAGTACGTGTGGGCTCTCGCACACATTTATCAAAAGCCATTACCCTCATTGAAAGTGCCAACGCTACTCATAAAGTGCAAGCACAAGAATTATTACAGGAGCTTCTTCCGCATACAGGAAATAGTATTCGAATTGGCATTACCGGAGTTCCAGGAGCGGGGAAAAGTTCATTCATTGAGGCTTTCGGAACAATGCTTTGTGACATGGGGAAACGAGTAGCTGTTCTTGCGATTGATCCAAGTTCTTCCTTATCAGGTGGGAGTATTCTTGGCGATAAAACACGCATGGAAGAGCTCGTTAAGAAGCCTACTGCATTTGTTCGCCCATCTCCATCGGCAGGTACCCTTGGGGGTGTTCACAAAAAGACCCGTGAAACAATGTTAGTTTGTGAGGCGGCAGGCTATGATGTGATTTTAATTGAAACGGTTGGTGTAGGGCAAAGCGAAACCTACGTCCGTGGGATGGTTGATTTCTTTCTACTCCTTGTGTTAACAGGGGCAGGAGATGAATTGCAGGGCATGAAAAAAGGCATCATGGAATTAGCGGATGCCATTGTCGTGCATAAAGCAGATGGCGATAATGTTCGTTTAGCCAAAAAAACGGTTGCAGAGTATAAGCAAATTTTGCATTTTTTACAGCCCGCTACACTCGGTTGGATGTCTACAGCAATGCCTGTTAGTTCATTAGAAAAACGGGGACTTGATAAGGTTTGGGAGACAATTGGAGATTTCAAGCAAATTGTTGAAGCCAATCACTATTGGGCTACTCGTCGACAACAACAAACAAAAGAGTGGTTTCAATCGATGATTACCGACCATTTAATTGATCAATTTTATGGGAATCCACAGCGTAAAGCACAGGTACTGCTACTTGAACGTCAAATTTTAAGTGGACAACTGACTGTCACACAAGGTGTCGATCGTTTATTTAACGAAGAGCAGGAAGACAAGTAAACGAATCTTAGTATTCAACTGAATTGTGATGAGCAAGTAGGTGCACAAATTCGTTGCAAACTGCTATGATAAGAGATGGATGAGCGTCAAAAAATTTTATAGGCAATCATGCTGAATGGACGCGAACTTGAAAGGAGCTATCGCTATATGAATATGGATTACGATTTATTTATGCAGGAAATTTTAAAAACAGCACGTGCTGAAATTGAGGCAGCGGGTTACGAACAACTACAAACACCAGAAGCTGTTGAAGAGGCGTTTACTCGCCCAGGTACAACATTAGTAATGGTGAACTCAGTATGTGGTTGTGCGGGCGGTATCGCTCGTCCAGCAGCGGCACAATGTGTTCATTATGATAAACGTCCCGATCATTTAGTTACAGTGTTTGCAGGGCAAGATAAAGAAGCGACTGCAGCGGCACGTTATCATTTTGGAGAAGATCACCTACCTTCTTCACCATCTTTCGTTCTATTAAAAGATGGACAAGTAGTTGCAGAAGTTGGTCGCTATGAAATTGAAGGGCATGATCCAATGTCCGTTGTGACAAACTTACAAGCAAACTTTGAAGAATATTGTGATGAGCTTTAATTCTATTCTTGCATAACAAAAATGAATTCAAATGAAGTAGAAAAGCCTCATAGATCACAGAATCTATGTAGGCTTCCTACTATCATCATGTATAGATAGTTTCATTATTACTAAAATTTTTGTAATATTGGCTAAATAATTAGCTAAAAGAGTGAAGAGTACTAAACGATAGGAGGCAGTCGGCCTGAAGAAATTTTCAATCGGCTATCGAACTTTAAAGACAGCAATTGGTGCGGCCATCGCTATTGCCATTGCTCAGTATTTTGATTTAGCCTCGTATGCATCTGCTGGTATTCTAACCATATTATGTGTGCAGCCAACGAAAAAAAAATCTATTCATGCAGCTTATACACGATTGGTCGCGAGTATTGTGGCAATGCTTTTTGCCTTTGTAAGCTTTGAATTTTTTACTTATCATCCGCTTACATTAGCAGGCATGCTCCTGTTATTCATTCCAACCATTGTATCATTAAAGGTAGCAGATGGATTTATTTCTAGTGTTGTAATTATAATGCATATTTATGCTGCTGAAGGTTTTTCATTAGCACTTGTTTATAATGAATTAGCGTTGATGGCAATCGGTTATGGAACAGGGATTGCCATTAATATGTATATGCCAGACATACAAAAGGAATTAAATTACTACAGAGTTAAAATTGAGGAGCTATACAGCAAGATTTTTTTAGAAATTGCCACCTATTTACGTCAAGGAGACACGCTATGGAATGGACATGAAATCATTGAAGCAATCCGAACGCTAGAAGAGGCAAAATCATTGGCGTTTAAAGATGTTGAAAACCATTTTATGAGACTTAAAAATGATTACTATGTGTATTTTGATATGCGTGAGCAGCAGCTAGAAATTATCGAACGAGTATTGCCAAAAGTGACGACACTACCTGTTATAGTACAAGAGGCTGAAATTGTGGCAGATTTTTTACAAGACCTCGGTGAGCATGTTCATTCGGGGAATACGGCAAGTCATTATCGAGAAAAATTAGAACATGTAAAACGTGATTTTTCTCAGCTGCCTTTACCGCAAAACCATGAACAATTTATCGCTCAAGCTGCTCTCTATCAGTTTATCGAGGAGATGGACAGGTATTTAGAAATAAAGCAGTCATTTAAGGGCTTAAAGGCTAAAAAAGAGCGCCCACAGTAACGTGGACGCCTCGGGCTTTGCCTTAAACTAACATGGATAATCCGAATGCTAGAGATGAGATTAGCATAATCGCGATCATGCTATAAACAACGATTTTTTGAAATTTTTTATTACTCATATGCTCGTTCGCTCCTTCTTTTCTTATAAATAGTTTAGCAAATCTGAAAAATTTCTCAAGTAGTAGAGTTTTGACAAAAAAATCTGTAAAATAGAGTATGTACCATAACAGAAGGAGATGTCACCATGGAGAAAGTAGACCATATTGGGATTGCAGTGCGCGATCTTGATGAACGCATTACATATTATACAGAAACTTTAGGCTTAAAGTTGATGAAAGTAGAAGAAGTAGAATCTCAACAGGTTCGTGTGGCATTTATCGACGCAGGTAACGTGAAATTAGAGCTATTAGAACCAATGAGTGATAAAAGTGCCATTTATGGATTTATTGAAAAACGTGGAGAGGGAATTCACCATGTTGCCTTCGGTGTAACAGGAATTCGTGAGCGTATGGCAGAGCTTCGTGAAAAGGGTGTACGTCTATTATCGGAAGAGCCAGGACCTGGTGCTGGAGGTGCAGAGGTTGCATTTATGCATCCTAAATCCTCATTCGGGGTGTTATATGAATTATGTGATAAAAGTGGAAAAGGGGATAAGTGATCATTATGGATATGTTCGACAAAATCAATGACTTGTATGACCGTAAGACTGTAATTGAACTTGGTGGTGGCTATGAGCGCATCGAAAAACAGCATGAAAAAGGGAAATTAACAGCTCGTGAGCGTATTGATTTGCTACTAGATGAAGGGACATTTTTCGAAATCAACCCATTTATTACTCACCGTACAGTAGACTTTGGGATGGATAAAATGGAAGGCCCTGGTGATGGTGTAGTTACTGGTTTCGGTAAAATTAACGGACGTCCAGTATACTTATTCTCCCAAGATTTCACAGTGTTTGGTGGGGCGCTTGGTGAAATGCATGCCAAAAAAATGGCGACAGTGATGGATCTAGCTGCTAAAAACGGTACACCATTTATCGGTATTAATGATTCAGGTGGTGCACGTATCCAAGAAGGTGTTCTGTCTCTAGATGGCTACGGTCATATTTTCTACCGCAATGCGATTTATTCAGGCGTGATTCCGCAAATTTCTGTTATTATGGGACCTTGTGCTGGTGGAGCGGTTTATTCGCCAGCTATCACAGACTTTATCTTAATGGTGGATAAAACATCTCAAATGTTCATAACAGGACCTAAAGTCATCGAAACTGTAACAGGTGAGAAAATCTCTGCTGAAGATTTAGGTGGTTCAAAAGTAAATAATGCGGTAAGTGGGAATGCTCATTTCCGTGCGCCATCTGAAGAAGAGGCAATTGAAGAAATTAAAAAACTATTAAGCTATTTACCACAAAACAATAAAGAAAAGGCACCTCGACAAGCTCGACCTGAAGGGGATGACTACCGTCCAGAAATCGTGGATACAGTGCCAATCGAAACAACACGTCCATATGATGTTCGCAAAGTAGTTGAGCAGGTAGTGGATGAAGGTTCATTCATGGAAGTACATGCAGAGTTTGCGAAGAACGTAGTAGTTGGTTTTGCACGTATTGCTGGTGAATCAATAGGGCTTGTTTGTAACCAACCAAAAGTACTTGCTGGTGGATTAGATATTGATTCTTCTGATAAAGCAGCTCGTTTCATCCGTACTTGTGATGCGTACAATATCCCAATTATCACATTTGAAGACGTATCTGGCTTCTTCCCAGGCGTTAAACAAGAGCATGGCGGTATTATTCGACATGGTGCAAAGATTCTTTATGCATATTCAGAAGCTACAGTACCAAAAATTACAGTGATTTTACGTAAAGCTTATGGAGGCGCTTACGTTGCTTTAAACTCTAAATCAATCGGTGCTGACCTTGTATTTGCATGGCCAAATGCTGAAATTGCTGTTATGGGTGCTGCTGGCGCAGCGAACATCATCTTTGCCCGTGAAATTGCGAAATCAGATGACCCAGAAGCAACACGTGCAGCAAAAATTGAAGAATATAAAGAAAAATTCGCCAACCCGTATGTGGCAGCATCTCGCGGCATGGTAGACGATGTAATCGATCCACGAGATACACGTATGAAGCTGATTCAAGGACTGGATATGCTTTCAAATAAACACGAAACACGTCCTGAGAAAAAGCACGGGAATATTCCTCTATAAAATGAGTACAAGCCTAGTAGCTAATGAGTTGCTAGGTTTTTCATTGCTAAAAAGTGAAACATTTTTTCTTGCCATCCGTACTGATATAGTAAGAGGAGTTGAGATGAATGGAATGGAAGCAATTGCAAACAGAGCAAGTAAAGATTCATGCACAACTAAGAAAGGCATCAAGATTAAACGAGCAAAGCGAATTATTGCATAAGCAGATTCACTATACACAACAGGAAATAGACAAACATACGACAGCCCTCAACCAAATTCGATCAAAACTTGATAAATTGGATGGCTTCTCATTTATGAATATGATTCGTACGTGGACTGGACAACAAGATGAACTACGCGCTGAAAAAATTGATAAAGCAGCAGTTCTTGAATTAAAGATTAGTGAAGCGAAGAAAATGCAAGCGGATTTAACAGAAGATAGTGTTCAAGTAACCAATAAGCTAGCTCAATTTGATGAAATGGCGTTACAACAAGAACTTCAACAAATCTATGCGAAAAAGAAAAAGTACTTACAGCTTCATGATGTTGCTCAGGCAAAGAAGCTAGAGCATTTAGCACATGAGGAAATGGTAACAAAGCAACTCATAACAGAAATTCAAGAGGCTGAGGAAGCGGGGGAAGTAGCTCTAACAAAGCTAGGGCAAGCAGCAGCCTCTCTTCATTCGGCTAGTGGCTATTCCTCCTGGGATACTTTCTTTGGTGGCGGGCTGATTGCCACTCACTTAAAGCATGATGCACTCGATCAGTCAGAAAACTATTTACATCGGGCTCAAATCGCGTTGCAACGTTTTCATAATGAATTATTGGATGTTCATGAGATGTCAACGAAATCGCTGCATGTAGAAACAGATGGGTTTGTGAAGTTTGCTGACTACTTCTTTGATGATATTTTTTCTGCATGGTCTGTCCATTCTAAAATTTCAACAGCAAGAGAACAAGTTTCACGGGTTCAGGACGATGTACATAATACCATTTGGCGCTTACAGGATAAACAAAATAAAGCAAATAACTACCTACAAGCTATAGAAAAAGAAAAAGAGGCTATTGTCAATGCCTAAGGAAAGTCTGAGAATTTTTCATAGTTTTGGAAAATAAAACTACCACAGAACTTTTGTGAAAGATGAAAGTGGATTTCCGTTGCAGGCCGCTTCCTTCGCTACCGCTCCGTTTAGAGGCTCGCCTGTCTCGCTATCCCACGGGAGTCAAGTAGCCCTCCACTCCAATCCATAAAAATATTTCTTTTTAGTAAAGGTTTTCAACTAAAGAGAAGGTATTCACTACTCTTTATGGAGGGGGGTTGTCACACATCACTTCTCCACATTGAAAATAGGAGCCTATCCTTGCTCTAATAAGACAAATAATGAGCTAAGGAAAAGACAATTTTGCACATGGTTGATTGGAGTGGAGCCAGCGTCACTCCTAGGGTATTTAGCGTCATAGAGGAGACCCTGGAGCGAACGCAGTGAGTGAAGCGGGGGCTCATCAGACGCCCCCTGGAAAGGACGCTGGCGGAACGGACATCAACCTCTCACCTTGCTAAAGGTTCTTTTTCTGCTATTGGCATCACCTTTTTTCAACAATATGGGAAAGTCTGAGAATTTTTCTCAGACTTTTTAGTTTGGTAGGATTGTTCAATGATTTCAACTCTTCTGACCTTGTGCTAAAATAGTACATATACTATAACGTGGCAAAACACGTAAACTAAGGGAGTTTTACAACATGACAAGTCGTTTAGTAGAAGAGTTTTTTGAGCTCGTTCAAATTGATTCAGAAACAAAACATGAACAAGTAATTGCACCAATTCTTGTAGAAAAATTAACTGCACTTGGTTTTACAGTTATCCAAGACGATGCTCATACGCGTAATGGACATGGAGCAGGTAATATTATTGCTACATTAAAAGGCACATTAGATGTGGAGCCAATTTACTTTACGTCTCATATGGATACAGTTGTTCCAGGGAAAGGTATTAAACCTTCTCTACGTGAAGATGGTTATATCGTATCAGATGGCACGACGATTTTAGGTGCTGACGATAAGGCTGGTCTAGCAGCACTTTTAGAGATGGTAAAATGTTTAAAAGAGCAAAATATTGCACATGGAGATATTGAATTTATTATTACGGCTGGTGAAGAAAGTGGGCTTGTTGGAGCAAAAGAGCTAGATCCAACCATGATTAAGGCGAAATATGGCTTTGCAGTAGACAGTGATGGGAAAGTGGGAGGCATCGTGACTGCAGCACCATTCCAAGCGAAAATTTTTGCGAAGATTATTGGCAAAACGGCACATGCAGGGGTGGCTCCTGAAAAGGGTATTTCCGCTATTACAGTGGCATCAAAATGTATCGCTCAAATGAAGCTAGGTCGTTTAGATGAAGAAACGACTGCAAATATTGGACGTTTTGAGGGTGGACAAGCGACGAATATTGTTTGTGATGAAGTGACAATTTTAGCAGAAGCGCGCTCTATTGACCAAGCTAAATTAGATGCACAAACAAAGCATATGAAGGAAACTTTTGAGCAAGTTTCGGCTTCACTAGGCGCACGTGCTGAAGTAGAAGTGAAGCTGATGTATCCAGGATTCCGTGTAACAGAAACAGATAAAGTAGTTCAAGTAGCCATCGCAGCTGCACGCAATATTGATCGTACACCAACATTAGGTATTTCAGGTGGCGGCTCGGATGCGAATGTGATTGCTGGCTTTGGCATTCCTACCGTTAATCTATCAGTTGGCTATGAAGACATTCATACAACAAATGAAAAAATACCAGTAGAAGAATTAGAAAAATTAGCAGATTTACTTGTAGAAATCGTCAAAGAATCGGCGAAAAACTAACAGTCAAATAGAAGGATGTGACCGCATGGAAAGTGTCAAAGCAGTCGTTTTTGCTTGTGGGACAGAGGAATACGCAGTGCCTGTGGAGCAAGCAATTTCAATTGAAAAATTAGAGCATGTAACACCTATCCCTCATTTACCTAATTATCTTTTAGGCTTTACAAGAATTCGTGGTGAGCTTGTACCTGTTCTTGATTTTGAACGAATATTGTACAACCGCTCATCTAATACAGCAACTGCTCGTATTATTGTTTTAAATACAGACGTGGTTAATTATGGATTACTGGTGACAGAAGCTCGAGAAATTCTTGATTTTGATGATTCAGTACTTCAACAATTGGGCCTTGTTAATTACAGTAAAACACGCTACTTTACGGCTGTAGCTAATCTTGAGAACCGTATGATTACTTATGTCGATCCAAAAATATTGGTCAATTCATTAGATGGCATTCGTGAGATTATCGATTATTTACACAAAATGCTTGAAAATGAAAAAGAAAACGTGGAGGCATAGGCACTCTAAGTTTTCTTAGTGTTGAAAAAACAACACAATCACTAGGATTTTGTGTACGGCGAAAAGGCTTGTCGCTGACGCATTGCTTTCGCGCAGAGCAAAACCTAGGGGCTAGCTATTCCATATTCCACGGGACTCAAGTAGCCTTGTTGTGACTAATCCCTTCACATTTAAATAAAGGCATAAGATAAAGAAAAGACACCTTTGCAACATGGCGGAACGGCTATCAACCTCTCGTCTCACCAAATGTTTATGGACATCGTCTTTTTTCATAGGTTGACAATATGGTCATAATAAAAAGCCCTTCCAGCAAACTGGGAAGGGCTTTTCGTTTGTTATTAAGACAGTCGACCACTGTAGTCTTCAAATTTAAATTCACGAATGACTTTACTGCCTTCTTCATCGTTATAAGAAACGATAGAAGGTAAGTTGACACCATTAAACATATGGTTTTTAACCATAGAATAATGAGCCATATCTGTAAAGACAAGACGATCGCCTGGTTTTAATGGCTGATCAAATGAATAATCACCAATTACATCACCAGCAAGACATGTAAGTCCGCCTAAGCGATACGTATGCGCGAATTCATTTGCTTGACCAGAACCGATAATCATTGGACGGTACGGCATTTCAAGTACATCAGGCATATGACATGTTGCTGACGTATCTAAAATAGCAAGGTCCATGCCATTTTTTTGAATATCAAGTACTGTAGCGACTAAATAGCCTGTATTAAGTGCTACCGCTTCGCCTGGTTCTAAGTAAACAAGCAGGTTGTATTTTTCTTGAATATAGTTAATGATGTTAACAAGTTTTTCGACATCATAATCTGCACGCGTAATATGGTGGCCACCACCGAAGTTTAACCATTTCATTTGATGTAACACATCACCAAATTTTTCTTCTACTACTTCAATAATACGTTCTAACGTGTCGGAATTTTGTTCACACATCGCATGGAAATGTAAGCCATCAATGCCGTCAAGCTGTGATTTATCGAAGTTAGCCAAAGTTGTACCAAGGCGAGAGTTCGTGTAGCAAGGATCGTAAAGTGCTGTTTCAATTTCAGAGTACTCAGGATTCACACGAATACCACATTCAATTGTTTTTCCAGCAGATTTTACTTTCTCTTTGAACTGAGCCCATTGGTTAAATGAGTTAAACACGATGTGATCCACATAGCCTAGAAGCTCGTCCATTTCATGCTCAATATAAGCAGGAGCATAGACGTGTACTTCCTTGCCCATTTTTTCATAGCCTAGACGTGCTTCATGCAAGGAGCTAGCAGTAATACCTGCTAAATATTCCCCAACTAATGGGAATGTTGAATGCATGGAAAAGCCTTTTAGGGCTAGTAAAATGCGGCAGCCTGTACGATCTTGAATTGATTTTAAAAGCTCAAGATTTTTTGTTAATAATCGCTCATCCACTACATAAGAAGGGGATGGAACTTTTGAAAAATCAATTGGTTTCATCGGCTTAATTCCTTTGCATCTAAATCAAGGTCAAGTAATTCTGGGTTATGACTTTCTTGCCATGGTAGACCCCATTTATTTAGTGCATCCATGAATGGATCTGGATTGAAGTCTTCTACATTCCAAACACCTGGTTTACGCCATTCGCCATTCATCACAAGCATAGCACCGATCATGGCTGGTACACCTGTTGTGTAAGAAATCGCTTGTGAACCCACCTCGTTATAGCACTCTTCATGGTCACATACGTTGTAGACATAATACGTTTTTTCTTGCCCATCTTTTAGACCGCGTATGATACAACCGATATTGGTTTTACCTTTTGTACGTGGTCCAAGAGAAGCTGGATCTGGCAATACCGCTTTAAGGAAGTGGATTGGTTGAATCATTTGACCTTCAAATTCGATTGGTTCAATAGATGTCATACCAACGTTTTCTAATACTTTTAAGTGTGTTAAGTATTTTTCAGAGAACGTCATCCAGAAGCGGATTTGTTTTAAACCTTTGATATTTTTTGCAAGTGATTCAAGTTCTTCATGGTATAGAAGATAAATATCTTTTGGTCCGATTTCTGGAAGGTTATACACTTCTTTTTTCTCAAGTGGTGCTGTTTCAACCCACTTGCCTTCTTTCCAGTAACGACCATTCGCTGTAATTTCACGAATGTTAATTTCTGGGTTGAAGTTTGTTGCGAAATGGTAGCCATGATCTCCCGCATTCGCATCCACGATATCAATATAGTGAATTTCATCAAATTCATGTTTTTGAGCATGAGCTGTGAAAACGCCTGTTACACCTGGATCAAAACCGCTACCAAGTAATGCAGTTAAGCCAGCTTTTTCAAACTTCTCTTTATAAGCCCATTGCCATTTATATTCAAATTTTGCCGTTTCAGGTGGCTCGTAGTTTGCAGTATCCACATAGTGCACACCTGTCGCTAAGCAAGCATCCATAATCGTTAAGTCCTGATAAGGTAATGCCACGTTAATCACAACATCCGGTCCGAAAGCTTTAATAAGCTCAATAACCTCTTCTGTATTATCCGCGTCTACCTGTGCAGTATGAATTTTTGTTTTTCCGCCGTCTAGTTTTTCTTTTAGAGCGTCACATTTTGAAACAGTTCTACTTGCGATACAAATTTCCTCAAATACGTCCGAATTTTGAACACACTTGTGTACCACAACACTGGCAACTCCGCCAGCTCCGATAATCAATGCTTTACCCAATTGTCTACCCCCAAGTTCATATAAAGTATTGTCAAACAAGCTGATTATACAGAAAATTGATATACTACTCAATCATTGTTTTAAAAATTTCTACAAAAATTTTTATTTTACTACAATAATTAGACGTAATCAGAGGGGAATACCTCGAGAAAGTAGCTAATTGTGTATGAAAAAAACTAATTTATTGAGCTCATTTGTAGATTTTGTTAGATGAAGTTGTTCAAACTAATCTAGCCTCTCATCATAGAATTTCATGTGCTTTATTTTTCTCACCTTTTGAGCTGTACATAAAAAATCCCTTTCACCCTATAAGGTAAAAAGGGATGTACAGCATAATAAAATCAACTACTTTCAATCGTTTTAGTAGTGTGTCAAAACAGGCTAATTTTATGCTAATTATTTCAAAAAGCGATTGGGTATCTGTTGTTTTTCTTCTCCCCATATATAAAAGAAAACCACAAGTAATGTACTTAAAAACCCCATCACAAGAGCATACGTACTGAGGGCTACATGCACTTGACTTTGCATAGCATAAATAAAAATAGCTCCTATCGTTAACAAATTTCCTGTAACAAGCGATATAAAATGAAAGCGTTTATTCATAGCAAGCCCTCCTATTAGATGATAAGGTAATGCTCCATGATGAAGAGAGTTCGCTTCAATTATCGCATAATTCAGAACTTTTATCCATCGCTTTTATTATATTAGTAATATTAAAGATGCTTTTTAAATACATCTTTTTGTAGTATGATTGAGGAATAATAGGGAATATTCATAGATGATTATTAGAAAGGGGAGAGGATGAATGGTGAAATTACGCAATTCATTAACTTTTCAACTTGGGACGATTATTGCTGGTATTTTAGTGGTGATGCTAGGGATTACGTCGTTCGCTACATACATAACTGCTTACAATAAACTATATGATGCTGCTGGCGTGGAGGCCTATGGCTGTGCCAATATCACAACAGGTTTAATTGATCCAGCATTAATGGACAAGGCCATTCAGGGCGATCAAGATGCACAGGCGCGTATTGGACATGATTTAAACTGGACAACGGGCCATAAGGACATTTTTCAAACGCAATATATTTTAGCACTCGATGGCACATTATTAGCGCTGGATGAACATTTAGCTGAGGAAGGTCTCGCACCTGGCGATTCATTTTATTTAGATAAAGAAGCCATTGATATGTTGCTGACACATAAGCATCCAACATACTCACAGCCCTATAATTTTGCTGGTATGGATCGCTTATCAGGCTATGCACCTATTTTTAAAGACCATGATTCTAGTAAAGAAATCATTGCAATTAGTGTCATCGATTTTGATGCCAATATCGTAAAAGAACGAACGTGGGATGTCGTGCGAAATGGTATCTTAATAAGTATTTTCCCTATGCTTATTGCTTCGATCATTACAGGCTTTTTAATTCGTCGAAAAGTGAAACCGATTAGTGTGCTAATTCAGCAGGCTAAAGAAATTGCGAATGGGAATTTAGCTGTACCTGAAACAAAAATTCATAGTAAGGATGAAGTAGAGGATTTAGCAAATACCTTAAATCGAATGACCGCTAATTTGCAAAATATGATTATGACGATGCGCTCCACTTCTAATACTTTAGCTAATAACTCAGATGAAATCGCTTCCACGTTGCACGATATGAGTAATACGATTCAAGGTGTTGCGAACAATATCGAAGAGGTCACAAGTGCTGTGACGGAAGGGATGCATCATGCTGAAAATGCGACAGATGTTCTGACATCTTTAGCAGAGGACCTTCAAATGATACAGCACAATGCCAATGACAGTGCTGAGAATGCTCGACAAACGATGAAATTAGCAACAGAGGGTGAGCGACTAGCAAAGGATATAAGTAATGATATGGCATTGATTCATAACGGTTCAGGTGAAGTTCGACAAACAGTCGAAAACTTGGTCACATCAGCAACCAAAATACAAACGATTACTACCTCTATTGCTACTATAGCCTCCCAAACGAATTTACTAGCTTTGAATGCTTCCATCGAGGCGGCTAGAGCAGGGGAGCATGGGAAGGGTTTTGCCATTGTTGCTGAGGAAGTACGCAAGCTTGCCGAGCAGTCCAATCAAGAGGTTTTACAAGTCGAACAGCTAATTCAAGACATTATGAAACATGTTCAGCAAGTGATGACATCTACGAATGATAATACGCAATATATCGAAAAAGGCACAGAGACAGTGCGTTTAACCGCGCAATCTTTAGGCAATATTTCCACAGCAGTAGCCACAACGGTAGAAGAAATGATTATGCTTTCTCATGCTATGACCGCTGAAAATGAAAAATCAGCTCGTATTGTTCAAATGATTCAACAATTAACAGAATCCATTAGAGATATAGAAGAAACGATGAATATGATTACGGTAGCAGCACAGCAAACAACAGCAAGTATTGATGAGGTAGCACAAGGTTCTAATGAAACAAATCATATGGCTCATACACTTGAACAGCATGTAAAAGCGTTTAAATTAAAAGAATTGTAGAAAGATTAGGACAAGTTGTCTTTTGCTTCTATTGCGAAGATGGTACACTAGCTATAAGATTTGTCTTTTGTGAAGTGGAGGATTTAAATGGTGGTAAAACAACTGGATGAGCAAGTTCAACAAGTTAATGACTTATTTTTGAGTGGACAGGTAAAGGAAAGCTATCAACTGGCTAAAAGAATAATAATGAATCATGCAGTGGTTGAAGAGGAGGCCTATCAATTCATCCAACAGCATGTGGCCATGCTAGAGGCGAACGGGTATGCGAGTATGCCTCACCCCACTGATGAAAAGGTGAAACAAAGTGTAGAACGCACAGATGGTTCTTATCCAGAACGAGATGTTCTCACGGCTTATATTGGGAGTCAGGATGATGAGCAATTTGGAAAAGTAATCGATGAATTATTAGCAGGGTCTATTGAAGCACAGGCGAATGCTTATTATACAATGGCGGAATACTTTGTTCTTGCTGAAGAACGAGACAAGGCAACAGCACAGTATGCAGAGGCAATCAAATTGCAGCCCAATAAGGCGCTCTATTGGGGAGCTTTTGCCCAGTTTTTGAATCGTCAGGAGGGCAGCCCCTATCTGGCATTACGATTAATTGAAGAAGCTATTCTACTAGATGGGATGAATCCACGTTGGCACTATATTCAAGGCAATATTTTTTTACAGCTAGTAGCAGCGACGAAAAATTTAAGCTATTTACCTGCCTTAGAAGAGGCGTGGAACAAAGCTGAAAAACGGTGTAGCGCTAAGCAAGTTGCATTGAAAATGGATCTTGTAAAGTCACGTGATCTGTTAACACAATGGAAAAAGCAAATGCTATAACGATTAAAAACTGTCTAGCAAAGTATTAATAATTATTTGATTTTAAGTATATTTATGCTATCATAAAAAGATAAACGGACGTATGAAGCTTATCGATTACATGAAAGAAGTGTTTTTTTGAGTTTATATGTAGCGTATGTATTGGTAGGACTTGCCATTGCCATGCCTGTAGGAGCTATTACTGTAGAAATGACAAAGCAAGGACTCAAAAATGGTTTTATGCATGGCTGGGCTGTAGGGCTTGGTGGCATGACCATTGACATTGTATTAGTTTTTGCTTTATACATGGGACTAGCCTCTATTTTGGCTATGCCGATGGTCCAACTTCCTATGTGGATTATTGGAGCAGGCTTTTTATTCTTGTTAGGCTATGATTCTATCAAGAATGCAGACCATGATATTACATTAGCAGGAGAAAAAGTAACCAAATCGTTTTTTGCCTCTTATTTTAATGGCTTATTGGTCGCAATTTCGCCTGGTAATCTTGTATTTTGGGTCAATGTATTTGGTGTAGTGCTAGCTAAATCTTATGGACAAGGACAGCCGACAAACTTTTTAATTATTGCTGCTGGCGTTCTTAGCGGTATTTTACTCCACGACATCGGTTTGCTGACCATTGTGTCAGTCACTCGAAAAGCTATGAACCGTAAGATGATTAAGACATTTACAATTGTTGCAGGATTCTTATTGATTGGTTTTGCTGGTTATTTTATATATGAATTTATTCAAGCAATTAAGATTTATATATGAAAAGTGCGATCTTCTAGATCGCACTTTTTTTATGGTACCATCAGTGCTGCTTGATGCTCATGGATACAGGCGATAATTTCTTCCGCTACTTCATGCGCTAGCGATAGTTCTGAAGTAAAGCCCACACAGGAGCAATTCATTTCACCTAAAATATAACCATCTTCTCCAGCCTCATTCGTATCTAACATAAAGTCAGCCGTCCAAATCAATGGTAAATCATAATTGCCTAATAGGTTCGTCACTTGTGGGAGTTGTGCTAAAAAATTTTGTACGAGCTCTTGCCAATCTGCAGGCTGGTCATAGCGATATTGGGCACCTGAGAAGAGTGTGGCGCTAAAGGCATCCTCAGTATCTGCCGGTTTTTTATGTACTACATAAATAGGGCGGTTTCTCAACATGAATAAGCGAATTTCACCTTCTGTAATTCGCGGAAGAAATCGCATATCGATTAACATACCATTCGTCCCTGTAATATACGGCTCACAAAATGTCATGAACTCGCCAAGCTGCCAATATTCAACATGATTATCTTTCGCTTCTGTACATTTGATTTGTGCATCAAGTGGTACTTCAGTGATGCCCTTGGCAAGCGGATTCATCAATTGTACACGCCAAATACCTTCACCCGTTGAACCACGATTTTGCTTCAGAACACGTTCTGTCGAAGCTAAGGAGATAGGGAATTGCGTTTTGAATGCTTCTATAGTGTAGTAGGCATATGTATCATCAGGTACTAAATTCGTTGATGTAAGCTTTGATAGAGCATCTTTCGAGCCGTAGCTAATCATCGCATCAGGATGTGGCATTCCGATAATTCCAGCCTGGCACAGCTCTCGTAGCATGGTAAAATACGCTTCCTCATGCTGTAAGTTACCAGGGTTTATACGCGATACATAGGCAACACCATGTTCCTTCACATAGTCAAAGATTTGCTGTTTTTTTGTGACATCAAAAAATAGCACCTCTGCATCTTGCCCACGTTCCTTTAGGGCATCCACCATCGGTAGGGTGTCTGGGCGATAGCCGTCGGGTCCTTTATCTGTGCCACCCTCAACCTCGAAAAAAATAACTTTTTTATCCATAAAAATACCTCCTTTTGTCTGCTATTAAATTCAGTATAGTAGACAAATCAGGAAAAAAGATAGATGAAATATGTAAATTTTATGTATAAATTTATATATTACTAGTCCTGTTTTAGGAGGTATTTACTATTGTTTTCGGGACAATTTGAATAAGTTACGCTTCAACCTGTTTTTTCTGAAAGACTGTGAGGTATAAAATCATAAGAAGAATGAGTAATGTGCCTATAAACTGATAGCCCCCAAAGGTAATTTTTAACCACCAGACACTCGTAATAACAGCCATTAATGGTTCAAGGCTTCCTAGTAAGCTTGACTCCTTAGGGGAGAGATAGTGCAAACTAGCAATATAAAACCAAAAAGCGAGCATTGTGCCAAAAATAATGATAAAAAGAAAATAAGCAACAGTGGAAAAGGTCCAATTTGATACATCAATCGCCCAAGGTGGATGGAAAATACTCATTACTGCCCCACCGATAATCATTGACCAGCCAACAACTAGTAATGAATGAAATTGCTGCAAAAGTGGAATCGCATAGAGAGTATAAAAGGCAACTGAAAGCCCTGATAACACGCCCCACAGCACAGCCATAAAAGGAACTGATAAGGTTGAAACGGAGCCATTTGTTAATAATAAAAATGTTCCTACAAGTGTAAGTGTGACGGCAATCCCATCTTGTTTTGTCAATGGATTTTGCCTCGTTAGTAAAAAATAAGCCATGATAAACAGCGGTGCTAAATATTGTAATAAGGTGGCTACTGCAGAATTACCAATCGCGATAGACATCATATAGGTATATTGGACAGCGAGCATGCCGAGTAAACTAAATAAAATTTGTTTAAAAGCATTCTGTTTCGTGCGCCATATGGCAAAAATTGAGTCATGACGGTAGGTTATTTTATAAATAGCTAGTAGCAGTAGGCCAGCCAAAAGTAGCCGACTAGATACAAGCCAGCCCACTTCTATATCGTCTTGTTGGAATAACCTTTGGGCAACGGTCCCACCTATTCCCCAAAAACTTGCCCCTAATATAACAAGAAGGAAGCCCATAGTACGATTTCTTTGGATGATTTGATTCATTTGTTCACATCTCCTAAACTATCAATATAAGGTGATTATAAAGGAGAGAATTGCAAATAAATATCGATTTAATCGTATAAAAATATCAATATATTGAGGTGTTAAGGATGCCGTTGACGCATATTAAAATAGCAAAGGATTTACAAGAATTAACGCTGCACGGGACAAAAGAATTTCCCGTTGCCTTGTATGAAACGGTCATGCAATTAGAGAGGTTGGATTTCCTACCACTCCATTGGCATAAGGAAATTCAATTTGTTTATTTAAAAAGTGGACGAGCTCAGTATCGAGTAGGGGGAGATGCATTTATTTTAGAACAAGGGGAGGGGCTCTTTATCAATGCCTCGGTATTGCATGAAGCGAAGCCTTATGAAATTGAACAAGCTTTGATTTATTGTGTCAATGTGGACCCAATGCTGATAGCTGGTTATGAGGGCAGTATCTTTGCCCCAAAATATGTTGAGCCTTATATCACAAAAAATCGAGTGCCTTATGTCAAGCTGACGGGGGAGTTAGCACAGAAAATAGCATCGATTGCAGCATTGATGCGGGAACAAGACGTATTTTTTGAATTAAAGTTTTGGAGAGAGCTCCTATTCATTTGGGAATCGATGCTAACTCAATCCTTGCTGACAGAAGAAATGATGGATCAATCCTCCATCGTACAGCATGAACGAGCAAAAGTAATGTTGGATTTTTTACATGCACATTATCAACAAAAAGTAACGTTAGAAGATTTAGCAAGTCATGTCTATATAAGTCGCGCCGAATGCAGTCGCTTTTTTAAGAAAATAGTGGGTATGACGCCGTTTAGCTATTTATTACAATACCGACTGCGCAAAAGCATAGAATTATTGCGGAATGGTGAGCTATCTATAACCGAAATAGCTGGTGATACAGGTTTTAGTACGGTCAGTTACTATATCGAAAAATTTAAAGAATACACTGGCTACTCGCCACATGTTTACCGTAAAAAGTTTCTAAGTGTGAAAAATAATTGAACATGTTTGGAAAAAGATCATCTTTTATACTCAAAATATATACAAAATTAACCATTTGAAATAAAGTAAAATTAGCAATAAGGAGGGGGATAGGGAAGGATGGTTTTAAAAAGTAAGCAAAATATATGGCTAGGCTTGTTATTAATCGTGTTAGCCAGCAATTATACACTCTATAACACTGGATTGGGTGTATCCATTTTACCAATCGAAACGAATGGGGTTGTCATGGGGTCATTGATCGACTTTATTGTGGTGATGCCCGTATTATGGATGCTTTATAAAGGAAGGTTTTCGTTCAAGCACGCCATTTTATTAGCCGCATCAGGCTGTATTGCCGCACGCTTTATGATTCCCATGGAGCATCTTCAGCCATTTGTGGCTGTGACATGGGCAGGTTTTGTGATGGAATCAGTTATTATTTTATTAGAAATTGTCGTACTAGCAACACTCGTGCGCTATTTGCCCCAAATCCTGATGGAAGTGCGTAGGAGTTCATTGCCAGATCTCTTTTCATTTTCAAAAGCTGTAGAAAATCATGTACCCAAGCATGCTATCATTCAGATGATTTGTGCGGATATGCTAGTGCTATATTATGGTTTTGCAAGTTGGAAAAGACAAGAACGTCAGGGCTTAACTTTACATAAAAATTCGAGCTACATCGCTTTTCAACTCATGATTATTCATGGCATTGCCATTGAAACGATTGGTATTCACTGGTGGCTACACGAAAAATCAATAGTACTTTCCATTGTTTTGCTCCTTTTTAATATGTATTCAGTGATTTTCTTTTTAGCGGATATGCAGGCCATTCGTTTAAATCCTGTTTACGTAACAAATGATACATTGTATTTATCTCTTGGACTAATGAAACGAACTGCCATTCCATTTGCTCAAATTGCAGCAATCGTGGAAGATAAGGAGCAGCTAGAAGGAAAATTATCAAAAGATACGATTGATTTTATAGCCCGTGATTTTGCTGAAGCCTACCCACAATTCATTTTGAAAATGAAAGAGCCTGTAGAAGTGACATTTATGCTAGGAATAAAAAAGCGCTATAATCAAGTAGCCATCAAGGCTGATCAAGTACAAGAGTTTAGACAAATGCTTGAACAAGGAATAACAAAATAACTATCCTAAAACGGGTGCTCCTAATATGCGTGCACCCGTTTTATGAATCGCTCAAAGTAAGTCTGTAAAAGTAAGATGTTCCATTCTATAAAGATGGCTTATGTATAGCCTGTAAAAATAATAATATTATTTAACCAAATTTTAACCTTCGTTTTTTATAGTATTTCATATACAAAAGTAGGAGGAAAGGGAATGTAAAGGTCGTGTCCAAACTAGATAGAGCTTTGTGAAATTTTCTGAGTATTGAATAAAAGGTGAAGAACCTTCAATAGAAAAATAGTATAATAAGCTTATACACTAATATACAATTTCTGGATGTATCTTAAAGATTTACATTCTTGTATACCTCATTTTAATGTGCTTGAAAAACAACCTCGATTTTTGGCATAAATGTATAAATAGTGATTTAGTTTCGTTGGAATTCTAATTAACAAATGAAGGTAGTATAACTAGATAGAAGAGGGGGTTCGTTTGTGAATGATTGTATCCTTTTGCAGTCTAATCAAGATTGGCACTTACAAAGAATGTATATGAAGAAATTTAACAATCTGGTACTCGTAAAAAGTATTCATCAAAATTCTGCTGAGACAAGAGCCAAACTGCAATATGAATTTACCTTGTTTTCCAATGAGCAAAATCCTTGGCTATTGAAGCCGATTGCTATGGATTATATAGATAAACAATATGCGATTATCTATGAAAATTTTAATGGTGTGCCCCTAAAGCAACTCGGAAATAACCTTATTTCTTTACATCAATTTCTACTAATAGCGATTGAGCTTGTGAATATTTGTATTAAAATGCAACAAAGTAATTTACTTTATTTGCACCTTCATCCTGATCAAATATTAATCAATCCAAATTCGTTCAAAATAAAATTATTAAGCTCCGAGTTTAGTTCGAAATATGATGCAGAATCGCCAGTTGTAATTGAAAATCCCTATGAAAGACGGGATCAGTTACCTTATTATGCACCTGAACAGACGGGCAGACTTCATTTAGATGTGGATTATCGTACGGATTTATATGCACTTGGTATGATTTTTTACGAAATATTGGGCGGTCAATTACCTTTTCAAGCAAAGGATGCTGTAGATTTAATTTACGAAATCTTAACCAAAAAGCCAGAATCCTTGATGAACCTTCAAAATAGTTGTCATCCTCTCCTTTGGAAGATTATTGACAAGCTTTTAGCTAAAAATCCGGTTGATCGTTATCAAAGTGCAATGGGTTTGAAAGAGGATTTGCTCTTTATCCAACATAGACTTACGGCAAATAAATCACTTGACGATTTCCCACTAGGTCAACAGGATTTACAGTTGAATTCGGGATTGTCTACTAAGCTTTACGGCAGAGAAGAGCAATTTGCAGAGCTTTCCTCTCACTTTTATCAGGTCACAAAAGGTGATAAAAAAATGGTCACTATTTCAGGGCAAGCAGGATATGGAAAATCCAAGCTAGTACAAGAGCTGAAGGGTGAAATTGCGGCGGCAAAGGGCTATTTTATTGCAACGAAGTATGAGCAATTACAATTAGAAAATGACTATACCATTGTGGTTCATCCGTTAAGAAATTTATTGAAATTGGTTTATATGGAAGGTGAAAAATCTGTACAATTATGGAAAAAATTATTCCAGGAAGTCAAATTAGTTGTGACAGATGAGCTTATTCATTTATTACCTGAACTCAAATGGTTTGTGAAGGAAGAAGTAGGCTTTCAAAAGGAGGTTCGTCAAAATACAAAACAGCTCCATTCCTATACGTTTATTTCGATTCAAAAAATTTTATTAACATTTGCAATACAAAAGAAACCGGTTGTATGGTTTGTTGATGATTTGCACTGGGCCAATCAGAGTACGCTTGAAATTATGGCACAAATTTATGAGCAGCAACGAGCGGGGTACTTTATGATGATTGGGACATTCCGAGTGAATGAGGACAGCACAGAGGAAAAAAGTGAGCAAAGAACCACTGTTTTTTCCAATTGTCACCATATTCCTTTACCCCTTCTTCAGGAACAACATGTGCAGCAATGGCTTGAGGCATCTTTCAATGCTCAGCCGCAAACGATACAGGTCATTGCTAAACAATTATTTAATTTGACCAAAGGGAATCCACTCTTTGTAAAAGAAGCGTACCGTTCACTCCAGCAAGATAACACGATTTATTTTAATACGACAACAAAAGAGTGGCAGTTTAATCGTCAGAAATTCAATTTATCTCGTTTAAATAACGAGCTACTTGCTTTCATTGAGAATAGAATGGCTAATTTAACGACCGATGTCCATGCTATTTTACGACTTGTCGCATGTTTTGGTCAGCGTTTTGAATTTAGTGATGTCTTAAAGCTTGTCTCCCTACCTGCTCAAACATTATTGAAATATTTAGAAACACTTGTGGAAAATGGTTTTATTATTCCGTTAGATGCACATTATAAATGGGCGAGTACATTTGAACATGAAGGAATTTTGCATACATTTTCGACAAAATTCCAATTTGTCCATGATCGTATTCAGCAAGTAGCCTATCAAGAAATTCCGTTACAAAAGCGCATCAAGCTGCATTATCAAATTGGCCAATTACTAACTGAGAATTCTCCAACGATTGCAGACCATGATCGTTTAAACGAAATGGTTATGCATTTTAATTACAGCTGGCAATTATTGACGAGGGAAGAAAAACAGAAGTTGTCTCTCTGGAATTATCAACTAGGAATAGAGGCTAAAAGAATAGGGTTGTTTGATAATGCGCTTAAATTTTTTACAACTAGTAAAGAACTATTAACACCGGATCATTGGATAACTAGGAGAGAACTGTCTGTTAAATTATATGCGAACTTAGGAGAATGTGAATATATTGCAGGGCACTATGAACGCTCTGAACTACATTTAACAGAAGCTTTGCAGCATTCAGAGACAGTGTTAGAAAAGCTGATGATTAATAATTTAAAAACGATATTATATATTGAATCTGATAATCCTAGTATTGGTCTAGAAGCAGGCTTGGCGGGGTTACAAGTTGCAAATTTGAAAATTACGGCAGCTCCTAAAAAATCACAGCTTCTCAAAGAATATCTATTATTAAAATTAGCATTGCGACATATGTCTGACCAGGATTTATTGCAACAATCTGCAACAAATAGTAAGGAAATTGATCTATTAATTCATTTAATTATTAATATGACGGCAAGTGCTTTCCTGTTAAATCCTAACTTAACGGGCATTCTTTTAATGAAAGGCATGCGCCTACAGTTGAAGTATGGTACGACACCGAAAAGTGCCATGGTATTGATTAATTATGCCATGCTTTTAAATGCGGGATTTGGCAATATAAAAGAAGCTGCTCGCTTTGGAAAACTGGCCATCACCGTTGCCGATACGCAAGAGAGTATTTATATCAAAGGACATACTTATTATGTGTATGGGGTGTTTATCAGCCATTGGACAGAGCCGTATGAAGCCAGCATTCAATATATTAACGAGGCTCAACAAAAAAGCCAAGAGCTCGGCTTATATCATTTAGTATCCTCAGCCTCTTGTTTTATTGTCGCTATTCGACTTATTCAGGGGGCTTCCATTCAAGATTTACAGCAGGAAATTAGGCGACAACAAGATGAATTTTCCATACATGCAAGTACTTTATCGATTGATTTTTTAGCTGAAATGGGAGGATGGATGAATGCTCTGCACGATCCACATCATCCTGTACATTGGGGGTACTCCTTTACGATACAGGATCAACCTGCTATTAAAATCATGCATTATTCAGTACGTTTACAAATGTCCTTTTTATTAGGCGATGAAAAGCAAGGAAAAGCGATTTTGATAGACTTAAAGGAATTAAGTAAAGAAACCTATACATTACCGATTTCTACCGTTTATTATTTTTATCGGGCTATGTGGCAATTTCATTTTCTGCAGCGCCTCAATGGTGAAGCACAAGAGCGACGCTTATATTTATCTGACATACAGCAAAGCATAAAAAAATTTAAAAAATGGGCCAGTTATTCTCCTGCCAATTACGAGCATCTCTATATCTTATTAATGGCAGAAAATTACCGTTTCAACAACAAAGAAAAAGATGCTGAGCTCTATTATGACCGAGCTATACAATTAGCAAAAATGAATGGCTTTATCCAAGATGTGGCACTTGCTTATGAACGAGCAGCAGACTATTATCGCGCCAAACAGCAAATGAAAACAGCAAGACACTATATATTAAATGGTATTCAAAGCATGCAAGCATGGGGAGCCGAAACGATTGCTAGAAGATGGGAAAGTGATTATCAAGTAAATCGCCAACCAGAAAGTCAGCGTAGACAATCACTCACGTTTGATATGATGACTGTATTTGAGACGACCCAATCTTTTGCAACAGCCATTCGCATGGAGGATCTCCTGCATAAC
Organism: Lysinibacillus sp. FSL W7-1291; assembly: GCF_038593415.1. Taxonomy (NCBI): domain Bacteria; kingdom Bacillati; phylum Bacillota; class Bacilli; order Caryophanales; family Bacillaceae; genus Lysinibacillus; species Lysinibacillus sp. FSL W7-1291. The sequence continues at coordinate 2,746,240 of NZ_CP151994.1, read as the reverse complement.
ATATTGTTTTCCCTGTTAAAGCATGTAGGGGCAGATAGTGGTTACTTTATTCATAAACAGCAGCAGCAACTACTGGTGTTGGCAAAGGCAGAAGCTGCGGAAAATGCCTTTACGCTGTATGAGCAACAAAAAATAGAGGACTTTAGTGCGAATATGCAGTCTATTATACGCTATGTTCTTAAAAGCAAAGAACATGTGATTATTCAAAATGCTCAAAAGACACAGCATCCTCTTTTATCTTATTCAACGGCGAAATCTATTCTTTGCTTACCGATTGTTCATCAAAATGAAATTATTTCGATTTTATATTTTGAGAATACGTTGCTGACAAATGCCTTCCATCCATCTCATGTCCAGCTTCTGAAAGTCATAGCTGCTCAAATTGCCGTATCTTTTGAAAATGCCAAAATATATGGGGATTTAGAAAAGCGAGTACAGCTACGTACAAAGGAATTGGATGAAACCAATCGGCACTTGAAAAAAATGAATGAACGTTTAGAAAAAAATGAACTGGAACGCAAAAAACTTTTGCATAGTATTTCTCATGAGCTACGTTCCCCACTAACCTCTACTTTAGGATATATAGAATTGATGCTTGAGGGCGTTATCGTGGAGGAAGCGGCTAAAGAGAAATACTTACTAAGAAGTAAGGAAAGGCTACTATCATTAAACAGCTTAATTCAAGACTTGTTTGATTTAGCGAATCTAGAAGCGGGTAGAGCAGAATTTTCTTATACAGAGGTAAAGGCAAAGGAATTATATCAACAAATGGCAAATCGATATAAGGATGACATCAAACGGTCAGGATTAACCTATAGTGCTCACTTTTATGGTCATCAGGAAGCACAGCTACTGATTGATGAGACAAGAATCAACCAGGTGATTGAAAATATGATGACTAATGCGATGAAATATACATCAAGTGGTGGTATTCAATTGTCCATGCATGTGGAGGACAAGCATTTGATTTGTTCGATAGCCGATAGTGGTGTTGGTATTGCTGAGAGGGATTTACCTTTTATCTTTGATAGCTATTATCGAGCTACCCATATCCATGAACCCGATTCACATGGGATCGGATTAGCCATTTGTAAGCAAATTGTGCACCAGCATAATGGCGAAATTTTTGTTGAAAGCATTGAAAATGAAGGAAGCATATTTAGCTTTACATTACCATTAGCGAAAGTATTGGTAAATAGTTAACAAGAGTGATGAGCCTTATCTTAATGCTCATCACTCTCTTTTATAGACGAATTGATAGCCAAATCCTCTCACTGTTTGAATCCATTTTGGTTTAGAGGGGACATCTTCAATTTTGCGCCGAAGGGTACTAATATGGACAGAGACAGTTTTCAAATCGGTGACACCGTCATAGCCCCAAACATGGTCAATGAGCTGGTCAACACTAATCACTTGATTCGCATGTTCCATTAGAAAAAAGAGGAGCAGTTTTTCCTTTGTGAACAAGTTTAGAAGCTGACCATCTTTATAGACGTTTTTCTCGTCAAAATGAATAGATAAATTATCAATATGTACAACATGATTTTGCTTAGATGGGATTCTTCTTTTTAAATTGGCTTGAACACGTGCCAATAATTCTTTCGGAATAAATGGCTTTGTTATATAATCGTCTGCCCCAACCTCAAAGCCTTCAAGCTTTTGTTCAATTAAATGATTGACGGTCACAAAGATGATAATGGCATCCGATACTTCTCGGATTTTTTTGGCTAGCTCAAAGCCTGTACCATCCGGTAAATTAACATCTAACAAGATTAAATCGGGTTGTTGCGTGCCAACGAGATGCCAACCAGTGGATAGGGAGGGTGCCTTTAATACTGTATAGTTAGCATTCACTAGCGTTAGCGATAAAACTTCCATAATATCTATGTCATCTTCTACTATTAAAATCTTCTCGTTCACCATATCACTAAATCTCCTTCCTATTATAAAATATACCAACTTTTATCTCGGATGGGAAAGAGAAGGTTTAGCGCTTGTGTCATTTTAACACTGCAATATCCTATAGAGCAAAGCAATCAGGGAGGACTGTTTATGGCTAATAAACAGCAAGAGGCTGGGACAGAACTCCATTATTTTGAAAAATAGCGAAAATAGATAATAGTTTTTTCGCCTCATTGAGTTAAATATTTCTTCCTAAATCAAAAAAATGTCAGACTGATTGTATCTTGGTCTAACATTTTTTCTTTTTGCCCCAGCCTCCTCCAACATCATGAATCGAGGTGTGCGATTGCATTTAGCATGTCATCACGGACGGCCTCCCAAAATTGCTGTTGAACATCGTCACAATACGTGTAAAGCTCCTTCTGTTGTATGTGCTCATAGAGAGCAGCAATAGCTTCTTGATGAAAATAAAGGCGATGATTTAATCCTGCTCGTTCTTCTTCGATACAAAATAGCTTATAGATATCAGCTAATCGCTCAAACTTTGCTAATTTTTGTGTGATGGTCTCATATTGTGTTTGATGAAAGCGTCCAACAGATGAGGTCATCGAAATCTTAGTTCGATGCTCCATCTGTAATGTGCGAAACTCCTCAAGACGTATCGCCACACGATACCAAAATTCATAACGGGTCGGTAATTCTTTTAGTTCATAGGTCAGTAAAGATTTTAAAATTGAATGCACTTGTTCATATGTATCGATGATCTTCTCGGATTCTTTAAAAATGCCAAACATACAACCACCCCCATACAGTGTAATACTACAAGATGAGATGAAACTCCTTTCAATATCAGCGTTATTTTCAATCCTTTTTATTTTATGAATAAGTAGCCTCGAGTAGGATTTAGGAGGTAATGATTTAGTTTTACATAAATTATCGCAAAATTCCCTTTTTTAAAACGAGTTTCTTAGAAAATGCAAATAGGCATTTACAAAATGAAATTAAATGTGTTAACTTTTATATTGTTATTAGTTAACACAAAGAGGGGGAGGTTAACAATGCGACATTTTTGGGTTGTAGGCACAGATACGGATGTTGGTAAAACGATGGTCACTACTATGTTGATGTGTCATTTGCAAAGGCAGGGTTTGCAAGTCACACCCTATAAGCCCGTGCAAACAGGTGAGGTATACGAAAATGGGCATGGCTATTATCATGATACAGCTATGTATGAAAAGCATTCTTTACAAAAACTGCAAAAAGAGCATATTAATAGCTATTCATTGAAGGAAGCGGCATCACCGCATTATGCTGCCAAGCTAGAGGGACAGTCAATTGATGTCAAAGAGCTATTACAGCAAATTCAATTTTTACAAGATGCTTACGATATCGTGATATGCGAGGGGGCTGGTGGGCTCTTTGTTCCTTTCACTGCTCCAAATGGTACGACTCTGCTTGATGTTATTGTCAGTAGCAAGCTGCCAGTCGTGTTGGTCACAAGGACATCACTTGGGACGATCAATCACACATTGTTAACGATGGAGGCATTGCGCGCTCGTCAAATTGATATTCTTGGCATTGTCTTTAATGGAGACACGGGTAGCAGTATAGAACAAGACAATATACAAACAATTTTACAGTACTATCCTATACCTTATGCCATTATTCCACAGCTGAAGGACAAGTCACAGCTAATGGATTATGCCATGACACACACTACTTTGTTTGAAAGGCTCTTTCACTATGAATCAAGCATTAACTGACTTGCAGGCAAGAGATTTACGACATGTTTGGCATCCGTGCTCACAGATGAAGGATTACGAAGCATTTCCGCCAATCGTCATAAAAAAAGGGCAAGGTGTGTGGCTTTATGATGAACATAATCATCGTTATTTGGATGCTGTATCCTCTTGGTGGGTTAATTTATTTGGACATGCCAATCCGCGAATTAGCCAAGCTTTAAGTGAGCAAGCATTTACATTAGAGCATACAATTTTCGCTAATTTCACACATGAACCAGCCATAAATTTAGCTGAAAAATTAGCAGCTTTAGCACCTCAAGAATTACATAAAGTCTTTTTTGCAGATAATGGCTCGTCTGCTATTGAGGTGGCATTGAAAATGAGCTTTCAATACCATATGCAGACAGGAAAACCAGCGAAACAGCGCTTCCTCGCTTTGACAGATGCCTATCATGGGGAAACCATTGGTGCTTTATCGGTAGGAGGGGTAGGGCTATACAATGAAGTATATCAACCTCTTTTATTAGATACTGTTCGTGCCAAAGGGCCAGATTGCTTCCGTTGCCCATTTCAGGAAGAGCCAACAAGCTGCCAAGCGCCATGTAGTCAATTTGTAGAGGAACAGCTTCAAGCACATCATGAGGAAATTACGGCCGTTATTATTGAACCGCTTATTCAGGCCGCAGCAGGTATGAAAATGTATCCACCTATCTATTTGCAGCGCTTGCGAGCATTATGTTCACACTATGAGGTCCATTTCATCGCGGATGAGATTGCTGTCGGTTTTGGTCGGACAGGTACGTTATTTGCCTGTGAGCAGGCGGACATCACCCCAGATTTTATGTGTTTATCAAAGGGATTAACAGGCGGTTATTTACCGTTATCTGTTGTCTTAACAACCGATCAAATCTATAACGCTTTTTATGACGACTATGGAACGATGAAGGCATTTTTACATTCACATAGTTATTCAGGCAATACCTTGGCCTGTCGTGTCGCACTTGAAGTGTTAACAATGTTTGAAGAGGAGCAAGTGATGGAGATGATTCAACACAAAGGACAACAAATGCGAGAATTAGCCATGGCAGCCTTTCATGATATTCCGTATGTGGGGGAGTATCGACAAGTTGGTTTAGTGGGAGCTATTGAACTTGTCGCCAATCGACAGACAAAGGAACCATTCGCTAGTGAGGAACGGATCGGCTATCACATTTATCAGCGAGCTTTAGCAAAAGGTCTACTCATCAGACCTCTCGGCAATGTTTTATATTTTATGCCACCCTATATTATTTCTGAAGAAGAAATGTCCTTCATGATTCAAACAACGAAAGAAACGATCGAACAGTTTTTCCAAGATAGGGGGGCTAAGGTTGGTTAAGCGACATCAGACATTAGCACTTGTCATGATCGCCATGTTTGCAGCACTAACAGCGATTGGGGCGTTTATTAAAATTCCATTGCCTGTTGTACCGTTTACATTACAAATTGTTGTTGTATTTTTAGCAGGGTGTTTGTTGGGTAGTCGGAATGGTTTTTATAGTCAGCTTGTCTATATCGGTGTGGGCTTAGTAGGCTTACCTGTTTTTACACAGGGCGGTGGCTTTACGTATGTCCTACAGCCAACATTTGGTTATCTAATTGGCTTTGCCCTAGCTGCCTATGTCATTGGGTTCATCATTGAAAGAATAGAGAACCCAACGAAAAAGCATTTTATTGGAGCAACGATTATAGGACTTATCATTATTTATATGGTGGCTATTCCTTATTTATATATAGCATTAAATTTCTGGTTAGATATGAAATCAAGCTGGTCACATGTTTTTGTCATCGGCTTTTTCAGTAGTATTATCGCTGATGTTTGCTTAGCAATAACATCAGCCCTATTGGCAGAAAGAATGTATAAAGTATTTCATTCGGCAAGAACTGTGAACATTTCACACGTGGAGGGGGAGAAGATAGGATGAATTATTACCAATTAGCACAAGAAGTAATTGCTGGCAAGATCATTAGCAATGAGGAGGCACTTGCTCTCTTAAATAGTGAGGATGATGAGCTATTACAGCTAATGGACGGTGCTTTTGTCATTCGGAAGCATTATTATGGTAAAAAAGTAAAACTGAATATGATTATGAATGCCAAAAGTGGCTATTGTCCTGAGGATTGTGGTTATTGCTCTCAATCTTCTAAATCAACTGCTCCTATTGAAAAATATCCTTTTATTACAAAAGAGGAAATTTTGGCTGGTGCTAAACGAGCGTTTGACAATAAAATTGGGACGTATTGTATTGTTGCAAGTGGTCGAGGGCCAACACGTAAGGATGTCAATGTAGTGAGCGAGGCAGTTGCGGAAATTAAAGAAAAGTATGGCTTGAAGGTTTGTGCTTGTCTAGGCTTATTAAAAGAAGAGCAGGCACAGCAATTAAAGGCAGCTGGAGTGGATCGCTACAATCATAATTTAAATACATCAGAGCGCCATCATGCCTTCATCACAACCTCCCACACGTATGAGGATCGTGTCAATACGGTCGAGATAGTGAAAAAGCATGGAATTTCACCTTGCTCTGGTGCCATTATTGGGATGAAGGAAACGAAGGAGGATGTTGTCCAGATTGCACGTGCCCTTCATCAATTAGATGCTGATTCTATTCCTGTAAACTTTTTGAACGCGATAGATGGTACAAAGCTGGAAGGAACAAAGGAATTAAATCCTCGCTATTGTTTAAAGGTTTTAGCATTATTCCGTTACATCAATCCGACAAAGGAAATTCGCATTTCTGGAGGGCGAGAAATCAATCTAGGCTCACTTCAACCACTTGGTCTCTATGCAGCCAATAGTATTTTTGTAGGGGATTATTTAACAACAGCTGGTCAAGAAGCAAATAGTGATTATCGTATGTTGGAGGATTTAGGCTTCGAGATTGAATTAACGCAACAGCAAGAAAAAGCATTTTGTTAAGCTTATGAAAGAAAAATCTACTACTACAGCAAAACCGTACCTCTGTGCGGTTTTTTGCTTTAGGTGAATAGGAATCAAAAAGTGGTGGATAGGCAGCGTAAAGTAGTGGATAAAAATTGAAAAGGACCGGATAAATCTGATATCATTGGCTGTTTTTATACCTATAAAAGAAAGGTTTTCACAAATTGTTCAATGAAAGCGTTTTGAAATTGAACAGTTTGTGAAGAACTTCACATAAAGCTTTCTTTTTGAAAAAAACAGCGTAAAATAAGAATCAAGTAAGGAATTGTTATAAAACAGTTGATAAGTAGTCTCACAAATTTTGGTGGTTGTTATATTACAAAAATAATGGGAGAAGGGAGCTTTTCATATGTGGGTTATTACAGTATTTGATAAAAAGGATGTCCGAATTTTTGAGTATACAAACAAAAATGAGGCAACAGAAGCTTTAGCAAAATTTAAGAAAAATGCAGTGTTAACATATACAAAATAAATTGCTTTTGAGACAGCCCTCTCCTGATAGAGGGCTGTTTTTTATGAACAACAAAAAACCGTATAAGCGCTTATGAAAAGCGTTTATACGGCTACTATTTTTATAAAATACTTGCTAAACGTTTAATCCCCTCACGGATGACTTCAGGTGTTGCATTTGTATAGTTGAGACGCATTGTATTGACATTCGTTTTAGATGTATAGAATGGATCTCCGGGCACAAAGGCAACCTTTTGTTCCATCGCTTTCTGGAATACATCAAGGGCTGATGTACCATCCTTCATTGTTGCCCAGATGAACATGCCTCCCTCAGGTTTTGTATATTCTACATGGGCAGGGAAAAACTCTTGCATCGCATCAAGCATCGCTTCGGATTGATTTTTATATAATGTAATAATTTTTTTGACATGTTCCGAATAGTCATTACTTGCTAAATAATCGTAGATGATATATTGCGAGAAAATATTTGTATGCAGATCAGACGCTTGCTTAGCTGTTTCAATATGCTGTAAAAGCTCTTTATTTTTTGTAATGATAAAACCAAGTCGCATACCAGGTGTGACCGTTTTAGAGAAAGAACCTAGTAAAATACTATTATCTAATTTTCCAGCACCGATATATGGAAGCGGCTCTCCTTGGAAACGTAACTCTCCATATGGATCATCCTCAATTAAAGCAACATCGTATTTTGCCACTATTTCGCAAATTTGCTCACGCTTTTCTTTCGAGTATGTGAGCCCTGTTGGGTTTTGGAAGTTAGGCACCGTATAAATGAATTTTACATTTGGTTGTTGTAGCGCACGTTCTAACTCTTCTAAGTTAAGACCATCGTTTTCAAGTGTTACCCCATAGAAAGTAGGCTCACTTAATGTAAAGGCTTGAATGGCTCCTAAGTATCCAGGCTCTTCGATGATAATGCCATCGCCTTTATTGATGAGTACTTTACTAATCAGTTCAAGAGCTTGCTGTGAGCCTGTTGTAATAAAGACATCTTCAGCTTGTACATCAAGCCCATGCACGCGTTGGTACTTTGCGGCAATGTACTCACGTAATGGTGCATAACCTTGTGTGGAAGAATATTGAAATAGTCGGCTACCATTTTCCGTAATAGCATGATCTACGGATGCTCTTAACGCATCAATAGGGAAAGAAATGGGATTTGGAAGTCCGCCTGCAAAGGAAATAACATCCTCTGCATCTGTTACTTTCAAAATATTTCGAATAAATGAGGATGGTGTTTTTAAGATTCTTTCAGAATATTGCATAATGATCGGTCCTTTTTTTCTGATTTTTTAAAAATTATATCATTGTCATCGTGTGCATACAATATTATCATTGTATGCAAGACAATTAAACTATTGTATGCAAATTAAGAGAAAGAAGGGCTTAGTGAATGCCTATTAATTCATTTGACGAGTATCCAATGAGTTGGAAGCCAGATATTCGCAATATTTCTGCCCCATTATATATAGCTATTGCGCACCAACTGGAACAAGACATAAAAGATGGAAAGCTAATGCCAGGAACGAAACTTCCTCCACAACGCGAATTAGCTGATTTTTTAGATGTGAATTTAAGCACCATTACACGAGCTTTTAAGCTGTGTGGACAAAAAGGATTCATTTATGCCTCGATTGGCAGCGGGACATTTGTTTCCACAGATGCGGCTAGCAATAAAATGTTACTGCCAGCCAATCATGCAACATCTATGATTGAAATGGGTTCTGTTTTACCAGACAACCTGGTCAATGATGATATTGCACGCTTTATGAAAAAGATGTTGAACGAGCCTAGTTTTAGCAAGCTATTTCAGTATGGTCGGCCTGAGGGCAATGCTTGGCAAAATGAAGCCGTGATGAAGCTATTCGAATTGGTGAATTTTCAAACAGATCAGCCTATTTTGCTCGGTGCAGGGGGACAAAATGCCATTGTGGGCACACTGGCAGCTTTATTTCAGCCAGGCGACCGTATTGGGACAGATCCCATTACTTATGCTGGTATTAAAACAGCAGCCAATATGTTAGGTATACAGCTTGTAGCTATTCAACAATGTCAAGGAGAAATGACCAGAGAAGGATTGCTATATGCCTGTAAAAATGAGCATATTAAAGGAATCTATGTGATCCCTGATTTTCATAATCCAACGACACATACGATGTCGGTGGAGACACGAAAAATGATTGCTGAAGTGGCTAGGCAGAAGGATTTGCTTGTGATTGAGGATGCGATTTATAGCTTTCTTAAAGAACAGCCACTTGCACCCATTGCTTCTTTTGCACCCGATAAGGTTATTTATATCGCTAGCCTGTCCAAGACGCTCTCGCCAGGTTTACGCTTATCTTTCCTTGTGACACCTTCAGCATTAAGGAAAAAAATAATGGAAACGCTCTATAATATCAATATTTCAGTGTCACCGCTCATGCTGGAACTAGCAGCAAGATTGATTCATGAAGGCGTGGCACAAACGATTTTAGAAAAGCACCGAGCATATGCGAAGCAGCAAAATGCGCTTGTTAATAAATATTTAGGCGATTACGACATTTTAGGGGAGGAGGAATGTATTTTTAGGTGGTTATACTTGCCTGATAAATTTACGGGAGTTCAATTTGAATTGCTAGCCTCCAAAGCCGGCGTACAAGTCTATGCAGCGGAACGTTTTGCTGTAGGCAATACAAAGCCAGTGAATGCCGTACGTTTAGCGATTGCAGCGCCAGAAGCTCAACTGGAGCAAGCTTTAATTATTTTAAAGGATCTGCTAGAAAGTAATGGTGATTATGCATTTGTTGACTAAAGGTCATCAAGCGTATAATAAAGCTAAGAGAGAGAAGAGGTGATGGACATGACGCATAAAGGGCGTGTTATTTTTCATGTGGATATGAATAGTTTCTATGCTTCGGTAGAGCAAGCACATGATCCAAGCTTAAAAGGGAAGCCAATCGCCATTGCGGGCAACCCAAAAGAGCGACGTGGCATTTTAGTAACCTGTTCCTATGAAGCAAGAGCGCTTGGCATTTATACAACAATGACTGTCCATGAAGCGAAGCGTAAATGTCCTGAACTATTGTTATTGCCTCCAGATTTTAAAAAATATCGTCAAGCATCCAAAGAAATGTTTACCATTCTTCGTAGCTACACTCCTTTAGTGGAGCCTGTTTCGATTGATGAGGGCTATATGGATGTGACAGCGTTAAGTAAGGAGCAACATGCATTAAGTATTGCCCAGGAAATACAAGAGCGCATTTTAGCTGAGCTTGATTTACCTTGCTCTATCGGTATTGCACCAAATAAATTTTTAGCAAAAACAGCTTCTGATATGAAGAAACCGTTGGGAATTACCGTACTACGAATACGGGATATTGAACAGCAGCTTTGGCATCGAGAGGTTGTTGATATGCATGGAATTGGAGCTAGTACGGCCAAAAAATTAAATGTACATGGCATATTTACGATTGGTGATTTGGCGAAAACGGAAGAGTTTAGGATGAAGCAAATTTTAGGAAAGAATGGTGTGCGACTGCGTGCAAGAGCTAATGGGGTGGATCAACGTATGGTCGATCCTGAAGCGGTTTTTGATACGAAAAGCGTAGGAAATTCAACAACTTTACCTGAAGATGTAACAGATGTCCGTGCACTACATAAAACAATAGAAGGTCTGTGTAAAAAGGTGGTTGAACGACTTGAGGCAAAACGGTTAGCGGGCTCCACTGTAAGTATTCAAATACGGGATGCAAGTTGGCATAATCACACACGATCAAAAACAATGTCTAATGTTCTTTATCGTTTTGAAGATATCTATGACATTGCTTGTGCCTTGTTTGATAAGCATTGGGATGAGTCTCCAGTAAGGCTTTTAGGCGTGACGGTTTCTAATGTAGTGGATCGTAAGGATTACTCGCAACAATTATCGATATTTGATTTTCAAGAACATGTAAAAGATGAACCTATTCTCAAAATCGTGGATGAAATTGAGGGACGTTTTGGGAAGGGGGTTATAAAACGTGGTGTAGATTTAGGGAAACGTTCATCCTATCAATCACAAACAAGCTTTAGTAAGGATTTTTTAGATGACCATGATTGAAAATGAAGGCAGGTGTATACATGCGATACAAAACATATGGAGATGTCCATAATCCTCTAATGCTGTTTATTCATGGAGGTGGAGTCGGTGGCTGGATGTGGGAACAACAAGTTCAGCATTTTTCTAATTATCACTGTGTTGTTCCAGAGCTGTTGTCACAAGATGCATTCTCCATTGAGCAGAGTGCCAGAGAGCTTCTCCAACTTCTAGAAGAAAAGGCGACTGGAAAGCCCGTCATACTGATTGGATTCTCTTTAGGAGCACAAATCGCTATTCAAATGCTAAGTATAAAGCCTAGTTTAATCGATTTTACCATTATCAATAGTGCACTTGTAATACCTTCTCCAGCTATGGAATGGATGCTTCAACCGTTCATTCGGCTGACATTTCCACTTATAAAAAATAAAACATTTGCGAAACTTCAAGCTAAAGCCCTATACATCAATGATCTTGATTTTGAACGCTATTATCAAGAGAGTGCTACGATGAAAGTAGAGACATTGATTCAAATTTTGAGAGAAAATATGTTGTTTTCCATCCCGCATGATTTTCATAAAGCCCAAGGGAAAATTTTAATAACGGTAGGAGCTAAAGAGAAAAGCATTATGAAAAAATCAGCTAAAGCTCTTGTTCAAAGTCATCCAAATAGTCATGGTGTCATATTGCACAACATTGGTCATGGAGTATCATTAGCCCAACCTGCATTTTTCAACCATTTTGTAGAAAATTGGATTAAGAATGGTCAACTACCTGAGGGGACAGTGATTCAATAGGGGGGCTCCATTATGAATATTCAAACTCATAATGGAGTTGACAGGAAAAGTGTATTTAAGCTTGAAAATAATGAGGATATAAATCTTTATGCTGTAACATCCAGTCCTTCATCTCTACAATCATTTCCTCATAGCCAGGGACAACAAAGGAGAAGTCATTTCTAGTATTCATTAATGTTTTATTGACATTAACGAGCCGATGAGGAAGAATTTTTATGTTGCTGTCCATAAAGTGTTTATTCAATAGTTGAAGTAAGTCGTATTTTGAAATATTCGTAGTATTGACGAGATGATAGAGTCCTGTTAAATCTTCTTGGACAGCCCGTTCAATGGCTTTTGCTAATGTAAGTGTAGTTACTCCAGTCCAAATAGCCCCCGTATAACCGTGAATGGGACCTTTTTGTTGCATAAACCAATTGAATAGTCCGATGCCATCGTTTTTTAAATCAGGGCCAATAATCGAGTTACGAAATGTTAAATGCTTGTTGTGCTCAATCTCCCCCAAGCCTTTTGTACGATCATAAAAAGTTTCACCGTCTCCTATGCTAGTTTCATAGTAGGGGGCATTTTTCCCTGAAAATACGCAATCAGTACTTAGATGAATCAGCTTAGTTTGTCGGTTTTCTAGGAGAGAGACAATGGCATGCGGTAAATAACTATTCAGCCAAATGCTTTGTGCAGGATATACCGTACAAGCTTCGTTTAAGACACCAATACAATTAATGACGACATCAAAATCATGATCTACTAACAACGACCGTAAAAATATAGCGTCCATCACATCGCCCATTATATGGTTCCCAGATGGGAAAGGGGTTCTAGCGTAAGTTGTCACATCATGCCCTTGTTCACATAAATAGATGGCAATGGTATGGCCAGCCATGCCAGTAGCGCCGAGCACTAAGAATTTCATGGCGTTCCTCCAGTCCAATAAAGAAGCTCTTCTTGAATAAGCGGTAATGTCAATAATTTTTCTTTGATGTCAGCCACACTTAATTGTTGTGTATTGTTGGAGTTATATTCATCGGTTAATGTAATTTTAGGAGAGCCCTCATCGAGGTATTTTCCATAATTTAAATCCCGATTATCTGCAGGGATTCGATAAAAATTGCCCATATCAACGGCTTTTGCCGATTCTTCTTTTGTACATAATACCTCATACATTTTTTCCCCATGCCGTGTCCCAATAATTTGGATGGCATTGTTTGCCTGAAAAATCTCAAGTAATGCTTGAGCTAAATTGGCTATTGTTGCTGCGGGAGATTTTTGTACCATAATATCTCCATTTTGTGCATGTGAGAAAGCGTACAATACTAATTCAACGGCCTCATCAAGAGTCATCATAAAACGTGTCATGTTTGGATCTGTAATCGTTAACGGCTTTCCAGCTTTTATTTGTTCAATAAATAAGGGAATGACAGAGCCCCGTGAAGCCATAACATTGCCATATCTAGTGCCACAAATGAGCGTATGATGAGGATCAACCATTCGGGATTTAGCGATAAACGTTTTTTCCATCATCGCTTTGGATATTCCCATGGCATTGACAGGGTAGGCTGCTTTATCTGTAGAGAGGCAGATCATTTTCTTGACACCAGCCTGAATGGCAGCTGTTAGGACATGATCGGTTCCTAAAATATTAGTTTTCACAGCTTCTAAAGGGAAAAATTCGCAGGAGGGAACTTGCTTAAGAGCAGCGGCATGGAACACATAGTCCACATTATACATAGCGGTATGGATGCTTTGAATATCACGGACATCTCCGATATAAAATTTGATTTTACTATGCTGATAGAGCTTGCGCATATCATCTTGCTTTTTTTCATCCCTTGAAAAAATACGAATTTCCTTAATATCCGTATTGAGGAAGCGCTTTAGTACAGCGTTACCAAAAGAGCCAGTGCCTCCCGTAATCAGTAATATTTTATTTGTAAACATTGTATGGTTCATTACACCTCCTGCATGCTTTTATTTCAATCCTCTTTGGTGTAGATCACATTCTGAGTTTTCTCTAGGATAGTTGTACCAGTAAGCAAATTCGTTTGTATATTTACTTGTCGGATTTTTATCCATGAGGGCACAATTAAAATCCCAATCTCCTGCTATATCTTTGCGTATTGTAAATTTTGCATCCCCAATTAAACTTCTTCGAATGATTTTAAATTGTCCGGGTAAGGAATAGCGATTCGATTCATCTTTAATAAAGGCGAAGCCATTTTTAATGATCATGTTGTAATAGTAAACATCAAATGTGCCATCCACTTGTGCTAATACATTGCGAATAGCTGGCAAGTAGTGGTCATCGCTATCGATGATGGCTATATAGTCTCCTGTCGCCTCTGCAATGCAGCGATTATAAGCAACACTAGCCCCAAGGTTCGTTGGATGCACGATGACTTTTAAAGCTGCACAGTTTTTTTGGTAGTCCTGTAAAATGGCTAATGTATTGTCAGTAGAACCATCATCCACAATGATAATTTCATAGGCATATTCTTTAGGAATACTGTCAAGCATTGTTAAGATCCATTCTTCGCTATTAAACGCAGGTGATAAAAAACTTATCTTCATTTTATCCCTCCATTCTTTATCTAGTAGTAGAGTTCTTCTATGTGACTGAGCAGATTCTTTAATACAATATGCGTGGACATAGAGCTATTGTAGGCAATTGCTTGTTTTAGGAAGTTTTTAAGAGAGACGCTTTTCTGTATACGATTTCTGTTTACTAGAGAACAAGCAGGATAGGGGCAAAAATTTACTAAGGTATGCACGTTTAGCAGGAAGGGTCATAAACTAGCTAGAGCGCTTTTTTAGAAAGAGGGATACAATGTCAAAAAGGATCGCATTTATTTGTAGCGTGGAATCTTATAAACTGTCTGATGCACATATTTTCAAAGATTTGTGTCTCGTGCCTATTTTGCTAGGGGAGGAATTAGGCTATGAAGTAAGTATTGTGACAACAGAGATGAATGAAGCCCTTCTTCAACAGGCCTTTCCAACTGTAAAATTTGAGTCCATACCATTTGAGAAGGATTATGTGGCGAATATGAATGCTTATTTAGCCAAGCATGCAAAGGACATTGACATTGCCTTTGCCATAGGGCCGTATCCATCTTATTTAGCCATTCTGAAAACCTATCAGCATTATAATCCGCAAGGAAAAATTTATATGAAGTTAGATGTAAATCGATTTTGGTTACATCGATTAAAATCCTATCCATACTTTTTAGAGCTACTGCAATTATGTGATCTGCTATCCTCCGAATGTGTGTCCATTCAAACCGCTATTCAAGTGTATTCGCAATTAGCGATTAAACATATCCCCAATGGCTTTTATGAGCATTTTCCCACAGCACCTGTGTCCTTTCATGACAAGGAAAATAGAATTTTAGCAGTGGGACGCTTAGATGCACCAGAGAAGCAAACGATTTTGACAGTCAAAGCCTTTCTAGCTGCCCAGCTTCCAGACTGGGAGCTTCGTTTAGTAGGACCGATGTCTGCCTCCTATCAAGAGGAGCTAAGGCAGTTGCTAGATGGCCATCCAACTGCCGCTCAAGTAACGATGGTAGGGCCTATTTATGATAAGGTGCAATTAGAAGAAGAGTACCGTAAGGCTAAAATTTTTTGTTTAACATCTGTAGTAGAATGCTATGCCCATGTTTTTGCAGAGGCTGCTAAAAATGGCTGCTATATCGTGACTACTGATGTTGATGGGGCTGCCGATATTACAATGCAACAACGCTTCGGTACAATTCATCCGACACATGATTGGGAGGGGATTGGTCGGACATTGCAGCAAGTTGCCACACAGGAATCATTGCTGGCCGATACTTGTGTACAGCTTCAAGCATTTGCTCGAAAGGAATTAAATTGGTGCCATATTGTGAAAAGGGTTGCTGAATATTTAAGTGAATAAACAATCCTCTCTCGATTTTGAAGACTATTCTTTTCTTTATACCATTATTTCCTATATAATAAAAACTAGATTCATCATGTTAGACAATCATGGGAAGACACAAGGGGAGACAGGAATGGAAATACGACAAGCGACAATGCATGAACTAGAAGATTTATCAAAACTGTTTGATGAATATCGTCAATTTTATGGGATCGAGCCAGATGTAAGCAGCGCCAAGGCATTTTTACAATTACGATTGGCTTTAAAAGAGTCTGTCATTTTTGTAGCATTGGTAGATGGCAAGATGATTGGATTTACACAATTGTATCCAACATTTTCATCCATCGCTTTACAATGTGCCTATATTTTAAATGATATTTATGTAACAGAAGATGCTAGAGGCCTAGGGGTGGGCAAGGCATTGATGGAAAAGGTTTTTCGATATTGTGAGCAGCAAGGTGCTCGCTATGTCACACTGCAAACGGCGGCTGATAATGTAAATGCACGTAAACTCTATGAAAAGCTTCATATGAAGCAAGATGAATATTGTAATTATGTGAAATATTTTATGTAGGTGGAACTTGCCAGCATCTCGTCTTCGGATGAAGATGCTTTTTTTTATCAAAACATCCCCTAGATAGCAAATAGTATCTAGGGGATGTTGCTTGATGTTACTTATTTAATTTCAAGTGTATATGGTTGTGTGCTTGCTTTGCCATAATACTCACTGACTTCAATATAGTATTTACCAGCTTGTAGTTCAACTGTACCAACTTCAGTATCGCCAGCTCCGTAAAGATCGAAGGTTTTAACGGTTTTTCCGTTCGCATCAATCACTCGGATCACACCATCTAATGCTTTTTCTGTTTGAAGTGAAAAAACGACATCGCGTTTTTGGACATTATTAAACTCAAAATAGTCCTTATCACCGAAAGGAATACCTGCATTTAAATATTGAGTTGCAACCCATTTATCATCTTTTTTTGTCAGGGCAGATGGTTTTGTTGGTACACCATTCACTAATTCAGAATCTGCATCTTCATCTGCTTGCTGATGGTTGAACATCGTTAAAGTATACGGTTGTACAGACACTTGACCAAGACCCATGCTGTTGACAAGGATAAAATAACCGCGGTCTTTTTTGGCTTTGAAGGATGTATTTACATCTGTTGTTCCACCCATTCCAAGTAATAATTCAAGAATATTATCGCTTAGTCCAAATGGAATTTCTGTTTCCATTTCTTTCGGATCAATTTTCTTATTGCCGTTCGTATCTTCTATAATAGAGCCAGCAAATTTTAACTCTTTTTGAAGCTCTTTTGGTAGTTGAGCTAATTGTTCATTTGTAAATGGGGTAGAAGAAAGAAGCAGACTCATCACTTCATCATTGCCTTCTTGCTTATAGTAGTAATAATCTACATCATCTTGATAAATAAGATGGTCTTTATAAGTCGTACCTGGCTGAACTTTCAGCGCTTTTGCTTCCTCATGATTGTCTGGATTGTAATCTGCTGGAATATCACCGATTTTTTTTGTTTTCAACGTATAAGGTTCAGCAGATCGTTCTCCAGCATTGACAACAGCGACCACATAGGTTTTATCCTTTTTCAATGGGATGACCTTTGCATCATTTTCATTTCCAGTCGAACCAAGCAGTAGTGCTAGTAATCCAAGGTCATTTGTTAAGGAAGAAACAGGGATTAATTCCTTTGCTTCCTCATCATATTCAAATACGGTACCAGCAGGCTTTTGGTTCATCCCTTTGATAAAGCTGAAACTATAAAGGGCATCTTCCTTCGTTTTAAATAAGAAATAATCCTCATCATAGTCTGTTTGGAAATAAGCTTTCTTATTTTCACCAATTTCAAAGCGTATAGCCTGTTTTATAATCGGCTCAACATTTTCTAGATTCCCTGACGCCGTTGGATTCATTAGCATACCCATTAGGCTGTCAATTTCATTGCGTTTTTTAGTTTTACTTGGTGTAATCGGTAATTGTCCCTCTGGCATTCCTTCTTCTAACATGGCTTCATTTAGCGGTAGCCCATCTTCGTCTGGTGGAAGGGTAACCACTTCACCTTTTAATGTGTAAGGAATCATCGATTCACTAACCGTTTCTTCTTTTTCAATACCACCACTAAAGAACATTTCCATAGAAAACTCACTATTACTGTCATTAGAGACACTTAAAACATATTCCTGATCCGGTACAGCATCGATAATCATGCTAACTGCTTCACCTTTCGCTGTACCATTTGCTGTTTGCATAGGATAGGCTTGTTCTTCCTCGCTGTCATCAATTTTAGCTTGCTCAGCTTCTTCTGGTGGTATCGGCTGAAAGTCATCCTTAAGATAAAGCTCCATAGAGGCTGTGACACCTGGAATACCCGACAGGTCGAATTGTAATGTCGTTGGTTCTTTTACAGAGAATGTGAAATAATCTTGATCTCGTTGTTGATCTTTTGACAGAAGGGTATAGTTTTTGCCTGCCGTACTATAAGGGAACTTATTTATCGGCGCCATAGTAGATTTATCTAATGTATCAATTGGCAAGCTCTTCGTCGTTTGTGCTGTAAACGTGTAAGTAGATTTGCCTTTTAAGCTATAGCTACCATTATGATCTTTGACAGCAATTAAAAGCGTCCCTTTTTGATCTGCTTTAAATAAATAACCTTCTTTTTTTCCTACGCGAACATCATTGACATGAATCGGCTCTACTTCACCCTTATGATTATTTGGGTAGAAATATAAATCAAAGGCATAATCATATTTGTTTGCACCTTTTAATGTTAGCTGAGCATATTCATTTGCGTCTAAATCGACTTTATACCATTTCTTTTCATCTTGCTGCTCGAAAGCGCCGTGTTCGATATTTAACGTATTTTTAGCAAGAACTTTAGCGTTTTGTATGCGTTCTTCTTTCGACTCTGAATAGTGTTTAGGTAGTTTATTTAAATCGAATTGCAATGCTTTGACTGGATCGATTAGTCCATGACCGTAGGTAAGATCATAGCCTTTCGCTCCTAAATCTTGTGCCGTCATTTCCAAAATTGCCTCTATTTCATGCGGCTTTAAATGTGGATATTTTGATTTAAGAAGAGAGGCGACGCCTGCCACTACAGGTGATGCCATGGATGTACCACTGAATTTGACGAAGGATGATCCTTTTTTGTCATCATGAACGGTACTATAAATTTCTTCACCTGGTGCAACAACATCAACGGACGGTCCGTAATTTGAATAGCTTGATAGTTTGTTGCGCTCATTCGTTGAACCTACACTAATAACACCCTCATAAGAAGCAGGGAAGGAGTATTCATCTGTTGATTCATTGCCCGCGGCTGCCACAATTGTAATACCACTGTCAACGGCTTTCTGAACAGCTTCTTTCATCAGTGGAGATTCCCCGTAGCCTCCTAGACTCATATTAATGACGTCAACACCCTGTTCAATAGCATACAAAATGCCTTGTGCAATAATGAAATCATTTGCACCTTCTTTGCCATTAAATACGTCAATGGGTAGTAGCTTCGCTTTCGGATTCACACCGTGTCCGCCTATGCCATTATCTTTAGCTGCGGCGATAATACCAGCTACATGTGTTCCGTGATCACCTGGATAAGTAGTATTCGCTGGTGCTGCTGCATTATAGGGTGGGAGTACTTGAGATTTTAGATCGGGGTGTTTAAAATCTACACCAGAATCAATGACAGCGACTGTCACATCATGCTCACCCGCTAATTCTAGTGCCTCATCCATTTGCAGTAGGTTTAAATGATACATCTCTTGTTTCTTTGGATCGACTTCTGTTTGAAAAGAGCGATACACATAGCTAGGAGATACACTTGTAATGCCATCTTGCTTTAGATAGTAAGCAACTGCTTTTTCTATTGATACGCCTTTATTCAGTTGTACCACATCATAGCCTAATGAAGGAATGGAGCGGATGACTTTGGAGCCAATGTTTTTATGTACATTTTTATCAAGTCCTGAATGCTTGATAACAATTTTATCCTTACTCATCCATTTTTCTTCATTCTGCTCTGTTTGTTTCATACTACTTGCCAGTACATTCTTGGCTTTATGCTGAGGTACTTCAGCAAAGGCAGAAGCAGCTGGAACCATTAGTGTAGCGGATGCTACAATAGCGACTGATTTTTTAAACAAACTTTTCAATTGTTATCTCTCCTTGGTGTTATAAATTAAGTCTCGACTCTATTAATACGGATAAAGATTAGAAAAGTTTCGTAAAGGAGGAAAATTTTTCACTATTTTTTCCTTCGAATTGTCTAAAGTTTTTTGTTTTACAACTAAATTAGTAGAAAGCCTCTATTCAGCTGATGGACTTCCAAGTATTGCACGCTTCGTTCTTTTACGTTTATCCAATATGTTTTTGGCATGCCAAACCATCAAAGACATCGCAACGAATTTGAAGTATCGCTAACATAAATCGAATCTTTTGATTTCGTAGTAGTTTACTAATTTTTGAATATGAAAGAAAATAAAAAATGATAAAGCCATCGAGAGAGAATTTCTCGATGACTTTTGTCTACAATTGTTCTATTAATTGTTGTAATTCATACTTGGAGCGGGGGGGTGTAATGTTTTCCTGCAATAGCTTCTTTTTTTGTAATGTCATGAACATATCAAAAACCCATGGACGTTCGAGATGTGCACGTTGCAGCAATTCTTCTTCATAAAACAACTCGATCGGGTCTCCGTTATAAATGATATTCCCTGCCTCCATGACAATGATTTGATCCGCCCATTCATAAGCAAGGGGAATGTCATGGGTAGCAAGTAAAATGGTTCTTTCGCCGTCTTCTAATTTACCTAGGTACTGTAGAACTTGGGTAGCATAATAATTGTCAAGGCCTGCTGTTGGCTCATCTAATAAGAGGACAGAGGGCTCCATCGCTAAAACACCTGCCATCGCCACACGCTTTTTCTGACCTACGCTTAGAAAGTGAATAGGTTTTTCGAGTAAATCGCCTATTTCCGTTTGCGCAACAGCCCATGCTATTTTTTCTTCGATTTTTTCGGTAGACCAGCCAAGATTTAGTGGTCCAAATGCGATATCTTGCTTGACAGTACCTGAAAAAAGTTGATGATCCGCATCTTGAAAAACAATGCCAACTTGCTGGCGAAGTGCCTTTAAAGCTTTTCGACTATATTGAAGCTCGTTGCCATCAAAAACAATCGTCCCAGCTGACGGTTGTAAAATACCATTAAGATGCTGAAACAATGTTGATTTTCCAGCGCCATTATGACCAAGGATGGCAATTTTTTTTCCTTTTGGAATGTGTAAAGTAATGTCTGACAATGCCTTCGTACCATCTGCATAGGCATAGGACAAGCGGTTTAGTTCAAAATAGAATGCTGTCATGAGAAGTACCCTCCATATACAATGAGGAATAGGAACAGTGTCGCTATGCCTAGCCAATTTTTCTTGCTATAGGAGCCCATCTCTTGCCAGTAGACGGCTTCGCCACCCCGTGACTGCATGGCATTATTAAGCTCACGACTACGCTGAAACATTTCAGCAAATAGCGCCACAATAAGCATGGATACGGAGCGTAGCCATTGCATTGGAGAATGATAGCCAAGACGCGCTTGCTGGGCAAGATGTATTCTGTACATGCTTTCTAAAAATATAAAAATAAAACGATAGGTTAGTTCAATAAGCTCAACCAATAAAGAGGGCAGCCGCCATTGTCGGAGCACATAGCAAATCCCTTGTACGGATGTGGTCAAAATTAAAAAGTATAAACAACTACTACTGCCAAGGACAATAAAGAACAATTGTTGGGCGGACAGGGCACTTGCTTTTCCGATGAAAATTGTCCAATTCATCCACGTAAAAGACCACAGATGGGCAGGTAATACATGAGTTGCTGGTGTGATTGACAGCAAGATGGATACAAGACTTGTTAGTAAGAAAAATCCAGGTAGCAATAATAACTTAACATAGTAGGTAAGCGGAATTTTTGCACCTAAAATGATAAAAGTACTCATTACAAAAAATGTAATGAGTGAAAGTCGTTCATCTCTCATGATGAGCGTTACGAGAAGTAGACCAATTGAAAATATCATTTTTTCTAGCGGATGAACGGACGCTAGCTTATTAAGATACGCATACTTATCAATGAGTAACATAACGGGTTAACCTTCTTTATGCTTGCCGCGCATATAGCCGATGAAGTAGCCAATAAAACCAGCTCCAATAGCTGCCTGTAGCACGAATAATAAGCTTTCAATTTCACCACTTGGTGGCTCCCATAAGCTTTCAAACCACGGTTCATATTCTGCATTGATTTCGCCAATGGCTGCTTCTGCCTCTCCATCAGCACCACCAAATTCTGCACCTTTTTGTATAAACAATGGGATGATAGCTAACAGCACAACAATCGCTAATAGTAATAAATTTCGTTTCATCTACTAATGTGCCTCCTTTGTTGAGAAAACACGCAACATTTTTAATTCGCTGACATTGTACTTTTTCAAGAAATTCATCACAATGACCGTTAAAATTCCTTCACTCACCGCTAACGGAATTTGAGTTAAGGCAAAAATACCTGCGAACTTTGTAAACGATGCCATAAAGCCGCCAACCTCTGAAGGGAAGGCTAATGCTAACTGTACAGAAGTCACAACATATGTACCTAAGTCACCAAGCATCGCAGCAAAAAAAACAGCTAGTGAAAATGACAACCCTATTTTTTGAGCCCCTTTAAAGACAAAGTAAGCAATAAATGGGCCTACAATCGCCATAGAGAAGGCGTTCGCTCCTAAAGTGGTAATCCCACCATGTGCTAATAATAAAGATTGGAATAATAAAACAATCGTTCCGATGACACTCATAGCTAGAGGTCCGAATAAAACCGTTCCAAGTCCAACACCAGTTGGGTGGGAGCAACTACCTGTAACCGAAGGGATTTTTAACGCCGACAGCACAAAAGCAAAGGCTCCTGAAAGACCTAAAAGCATTTTGGTTTCAGGGTTTTCTTCAATTGTTTTGCGAATGGAGCGCAATCCTAGAATAATAAATGGGATAGAGATGACCCACCAAAAAATAGCCCATTCGATTGGTAAAAAACCTTCCATGATATGCATAGCAAAGGCACGTTTTGGCACGAGTAAAAAGGCCAATAAAAAATAACTAAGTTTCCACCATGAAAATTTCAAAAGCTTTCCTCCTTACTAATAGATTTTTAGAATGTAGCGTGCGTAAATAAAAAAGCACTTCTCCGTTGTTGGAAAAGTGCATAGCTAAAAAAGCAAATAACATTCTCATCTGCTAAGCCGCACACCTATCCTCGTAGGCTGAAACGATCACATATTTTTCGGCAGGTCTCCTGGCTCTAGTTCAACACTTTATAGGTCTTCCCATCCGTTGGACAGTGACATGTTCTATAAAGCTCCCTAATACAGTGGCGGGACCGCGCCGGACTCAAACCGGCTTCCCTTTTAAGCAAAATGATAAGTATTTTACACCGAAAAAACATTAAGTTGTGAGATTTCACGACAAAGTGTAACATGATTTTCCATAAATATGCTATACTTTTTTTAAAAATATTTTCAATTGAAGGTCAATAGAGAAGATTCTGATAACTACTGAATTGTCATAAATAAGGAGATATTATAATTTTTATACCTGGTCTACACACAAAATTGATAAAATTGTCATAAATTTTTATAGAAATATTGAAATTTTAAAATAATGAGATATGATAGAGACAGTTTTCTATTCTATAAAGAAGATAATAAATTTCATATAAAACGTCGATAAGTGCTCGAATAACTCGAGATAATAGGGAAATTGGTGAAAATCCAATACAGCCCCCGCTACTGTAATAGCTGATGAAATCGCAAAGCCACTGGTGCAAACTTGGGAAGGTGCGATAGTAAAATGAAGCTTAAGTCAGGAAACCTGCTTATTTGATTGTGCATGCAAACTTTTCGGAGGGAGAAGTTGAAGCAAGAGCGAGTACCTGCATTTTATTTTATTCGTTTTTATTTGGCTTCTACAAAACCTTTACTCTTCGTAATTAGAGTAAAGGTTTTTCTTTTTCCAGAAAGCAAATGAGGGGAGACAGAAGATGACAACATGGAATTTAGAGGGGATGAAAACACATCTCTTTATTTGTAATGGTAGTAGCTGCATGAACAAAGGTGGGGAGGAAATTACCCTAGCTATTCGAGAAGAAATACAACAGCAAGCACTTGATCAAGAGATACATACAACAAGAACGCGCTGTAATGGACGATGCAAGGATGCTTGTGTGGTCATCGCCTATCCGCAAGGGAATTGGTATCGTGTACCATCAACAGAGCATGCTAGAACACTTGTACAAGATTTACATCATGAATCCTTATACAAAGAACATGTCTTTACACTTCGTGAAGGTACATTACAGCGTACAGCACAAACGACAGCCATTAAAGGGATCGAAAAGGTGAAAGAGGGGTAACAACATGGCGCAAAAAGGAAAAATTTTCGTAGTGGGCTTTGGACCTGGAGACTTTAAGCATATTACGACACGGGCGGTAGAGGCATTACAACAAAGTGATATGATCATAGGCTACAAAACCTACGTGGAGTTGATTCAAGATTTAGTCAGTGCGAAGTCGATTGTCAGTACTGGAATGACCGAAGAGGTGTCCCGTGCGCAGGAAGCGGTTCGCCAAGCAGAGGCTGGAAGCATTGTCTCAGTCATTTCAAGTGGTGATGCGGGTGTCTATGGTATGGCGGGATTAGTGTATGAGGTATTGATTGAGCTAGGCTGGACAGAAGCAACGGGGATTGAGGTAGAAATTGTCCCTGGTATTTCTGCCATCAATTCATGTGCTAGCTTACTTGGTGCCCCGATTATGCATGATGCCTGTACGATTAGTTTAAGTGACCATCTAACACCATGGAATTTAATTGCCAAGCGCGTCGAGGCAGCCGCTATGGCGGATTTTGTAATCGCTTTATACAACCCAAAAAGCGGTCGCCGAACAAGACAAATTGTCGAAGCACAGCGCATTCTCTTAGAATATCGTTCGCCTGACACACCAGTAGGACTTGTGAAAAGTGCTTACCGCGATCGTCAAGAAGTGACGATGACAACATTAGCCGAAATGCTGGAGCATGACATTGGAATGCTGACGACAGTCATTATTGGTAATTCGTCGACATTTTTCTATGACAATAAAATGATTACACCACGTGGCTATCAACGTAAATATACATTGGGTGAAGAAAAACAACCCTTACGTCCACATCAACGTTTACGTGAAGAAAATGAACCTTGGGCAATGAACCAAGAGACAGGGACTGCACGACAAGACTTTACAGCAGATCCTAATGCAGGGCGTTTTAATAAACCCAGTGTA
Source organism: Lysinibacillus sp. FSL W7-1291 (assembly GCF_038593415.1). Taxonomy (NCBI): domain Bacteria; kingdom Bacillati; phylum Bacillota; class Bacilli; order Caryophanales; family Bacillaceae; genus Lysinibacillus; species Lysinibacillus sp. FSL W7-1291. Next base: position 2,721,024 of record NZ_CP151994.1, on the reverse strand, counting down.
GCCGCTACGCCAAAGTCAAAAAAAACAGCACTTGAAATGGCTACAGCGGCACTCGCAATGGTGAAAGGAACAAGTGCAGTCAAAGTAACGCCGAAACTTGTACAGCAAAAAATAGAATCCATTTTTGAATTAGCTGTAAGCCCAGGAGTGGTGAATAAGTTTTTCACACCTCAGCAAATGATGACGTTAGCAGAGGTCGTTGGGGAAGAGGGGACGATGGAATATACACCAGACCATCAAATCCATTTGAAAATCCCAACGACTGCCCCTGAACGTATTACGGAGAAATTACAGGAAGTAGGCTTTTTATTAGCGCCGATTGGTGATGTGCTATCCTTGAAGGCTTGTGATTTTTGCTATGGTGAAAAGGCCGATTCGATTCCCTATGCAGAAGAAATACAACAAAAATTAGGTGGAATGTCTTTGCCGAAAACATTAAATATCGGTTTTAACGGCTGTGGTATGGCCTGTTACAGGGCTGTATTTGATGATATTGGTATTGTCTATCGCAAAAGTAAATTTGATGTCTTTATTGGGGCGAAGCCAGTTGGTCGTACGGCCCATGCAGCACAGCCTGTTGTAGAAGGGTTGGAGCCTGAACAACTGATTCCACTAATTACAGATATTATTGAAGAATATAAAGCAAATGCTCACCCAAATGAACGTTTATTTAAATATTTTAAACGTGTGAAAAAGATATTGCATTTTACGTATCAAGATATGTCTTCCAAAATAAAAGTAGAGCCAGCTCCGTGCGGCGACTAGTGAGGAGAAAAGAGATGAAAGCTATTTTATTTGTCGGCCATGGGAGCCGTTTAGCAGCAGGAAATGATGAGGTACGTACATTTATTGAACAAATGACACCGCGTATTGATGCACAATTTTTAGTGGAAACATGTTTCCTAGAATTTGCTTCACCGAACATCGAAGAAGGCATTACGAATTGTGTGAAGAAAGGGGCTACAGAGGTTCATGTAATTCCGATTATTTTACTTCATGCAGGCCATTCAAAGCTGCATATTCCAGCAGAGATCGAGCATGCGCGTGAGCATTATCCGAACATTACATTTACCTATGGTCAAACCATTGGCATTCATGATGAAATATTTACGATTTTACAAGATCGTCTAGCGGAAATTGGTTTTCATTCAGAACAAGAGCAACAAGATACAGCCATTTTATTGATTGCACGAGGTGGCAGTGATCCATCTGCAAATGGTGATTTTTATAAAATTACACGACTTTTATGGGAAAAATTACCTGTTAAATATGTGGAAAGTGCATTTATGGGCGTAACAGATCCACGTGTTGAAGAAGGTATTGAACGCTGTGTTAAATTAGGTGCGAAAAAAATCATCATGCTCCCATACTTTTTATTCACAGGTATTTTAATGGAACGTATGAATGATATGTGTGTGAAGTTTAATGAACAATATCCAGATTGTACTGTTCAAATTGCCAATTATTTTGGCTACCATGAACGTTTACAAAATGTTTTATTAGAGCGTATTGAACAAGCGATAAATGGTACATCTACAGGCATGCAAGATTTAGAAAATTATCGTGCCTATGCGGCAGTTCATGGACATGCCCATCATCACCATCATCATGATCACGATCATGGACACGACCACCATCACGACCATGACCACCACCATGAAGAGGAGCCAGTAAAATGATTTTCATGTTAGCAGGGACGAGTGATGCAAGGGATCTAGCCCTTGCCCTGCAAAGCGCAGGACATGCGGTAACAGCTACCGTCGTGACTGATTCGGCAGCCTCTAGTCTTGCTGACGTTGGCCTACCACATTTAATAGGTCGACTGACAGCTGAGGAAATGGCAGCCATCATAACAGAGCAAGGCTATCAAATGGTGGTTGATGCCTCTCATCCATTTGCTGAGGAAGCTTCTAAAAATGCAATGGCAGCGGCCGAACAGGCACAAGTTCCTTATATTCGCTATGAGCGTGCCCATGAACACTATGCGCATCCTCTCATTACAATAGTGAAGGATTATGAGGAGGCAGCCCAATTAGCGGCAGAAAAGCGTGGTGTCATCATGCTGACAACAGGCAGCAAAACACTTGCTACTTTTACAAAGGTTTTACAAGGCTTAGAAAATACGAGAGTAATTGCTCGCATGCTTCCGCGACTGGACAATATGGAAAAATGTGAGGCACTTGGTGTGGCACAACGAGATATTGTAGCTATTCAAGGTCCGTTTTCAAAGGAATTAAATGAAGCATTGTTTCGTCAATATGGAGTAACTTTGATGATCACCAAAGAAAGCGGTAAAGTTGGCTCAGTTGATGAGAAGCTTGAGGCAGCTCTTGCCTGTCATATTGAAACGATTCTTATTGCAAGACCAACCATTCAATATGGCCAACAATATTCAACATTTGAAGAAATATTACAGGCTGTACAACATACACTTTAGGAGGCATTATCCATGGATTTTAAAACAGATTTCAAACCATTAACGGTAGACCCAGATAAAATTTACGATTATAGTTTCTCGATTATTGCAGAGGAAATGGGCGATCATGATTTTTCAGAGGACGAGTGGAAGATTGTGCGCCGTATTATCCATGCTTCGGCGGATTTTGAGCTAGGTCGCAGTGTCATCATTACACCTGATGCAATTGAAGCGGGGATTAAGTCCATTCTTGCCGGACGACATGTCATTGCAGATGTTCAAATGATTGAAAGTGGCTCTGGTAAAAAACGTTTCCAAAAGCATGGTGGCGATTTACATTGTTATATAGCGGATGAAGATGTCGCAGTAGAAGCGAAAAAACAAAATACAACTCGTGCCATCATTTCCATGCAAAAGGCTACAAAATTACATGAAGGTGGGATTTATGCAATTGGTAATGCGCCAACTGCCTTACTAGAATTGATTCGTTTAATTAAAGAAGGCTTAGCAAAACCAGATTTAATTATCGGTATGCCTGTCGGTTTCGTGTCAGCAGCCGAGTCAAAAGAAGAATTGCTGAAACTCGAAGGGATTCCGTACATTACCAATGTTGGTCGTAAAGGCGGTAGTACAGTGACGGTTGCCGCGTTAAATGCCATTTCACTATTAGCGGATGAACAGGCGAAAAAATAATGGAGCGGAAGCCAAAAAAGGATCCCAAGGACATGCGTCACGGTTATACAACGGGAGCCTGTGCAACTGCGGTAACAAAGGCTGCATTGCTCGCTCTGATTACAAAGGAAGAGCAGGAGACGAGTACCATTCATTTACCGATTGGTCGAGATGCAACCTTTACAATTGAAAAATGCATATTTGAAGAAAATGCTGTCAGCTGTGAAACGATTAAGGATGCTGGTGATGATCCTGATGCGACCCATCAGGCGCTTATTGTTGGCACAGTGAGCTGGGCTGATACACCTGGAATTCATTTAGATGGAGGGATTGGGGTCGGGCGTGTTACAAAGCCTGGCTTACCAGTGCCTGTTGGCGAGGCAGCCATTAATCCTGTACCACGTAAAATGATTCATAGCACGGTTCAAGGGGTATTAGACGAATTTCACATTACACGAGGCGTGAACGTAGTGATTTCCGTACCTAAAGGAGAAGAAATCGCTAAAAAAACGTTAAATGGACGACTTGGTATACTTGGAGGCATCTCAATTTTAGGCACAAGGGGAACCGTCGTGCCTTTTTCGAGTTCTGCGTATATGGCAAGTATTGTACAAGCCATTAGTGTAGCTAAAGAAGCTGGTTGTGAGCATTTAGTGGTAACGACAGGCGGTCGCAGCGAAAAATTTGCGATGAAACAATACCCCGATTTACCAGAAGAGTCTTTTATTGAAATGGGCGACTTTGTCGGCTTTACTTTAAAACATTGTAAGCGACTCGGTATCAAACAAGTTTCTCTTGTCGGTATGATGGGGAAATTTTCTAAGGTGGCACAAGGTGTCATGATGGTTCATTCCAAAAGTGCACCAATCGATTTTAACTTTTTAGCACAACTTGCAGAGGATACAGGAGCAGATGGAGAAACAATAGCGCAAGTACGTGAGGCAAATACAGCGTCACAAGTAGGTGAAATCATGATGGAGAAGGGCTATGATGCATTCTTTCATCATTTATGTGAGGCGTGCTGTTATTCCTCTATCCATCATATAAAAGGTGGTTTAACACTTTCCACATCGATTTATTCGATGCAGGGACAATTATTAGGAAGGGCTGATGACATTGCATCGATCGATGAAATTGATTGGGATCGGGGATAACGGATTAGCAAGCTTATTTCCCCAATACCTCGAGTGGATTGAAGACTGTGAGGTACTTGTTGGTGGTGAGCGAGTACTGGATTTTTTCCCGAACTTTACAGGTGAAAAAATCAGCATTAAAGGGGGACTTTCAGCACTTGTTGAAAGATTATCTAAGGAAACAAGAAATACGGTAATCCTTGCCACTGGCGACCCATTATTTTATGGCATTGGGGGCTATCTAGCTAAAAAGCTAGATATTGAGGTTTATCCATATATGAGTTCTGTTCAGCTGGCCTTTGCGAAGATGGGAGAAAGCTGGCAGGATGCCTATGTCACAAGTATTCATGGACGACCAATGAAAGGCTTGGCACAGCGTATCGATGGGAAGAAGAAAGTAGCGCTTTTAACGGATGCTGATAATAGCCCCAATGCGCTCGCTCGTTATTTAAAGCATTTTGGTATGACAGAATACCGAGCGTTTGTTGCAGAAAATTTACAGGGCGAAAACGAAAAATGTGGCTGGTATTCGTTAGATGAAATGGAAAGCGCTCATTATTCGCCATTAAATGTCGTGATTTTACAACAAATAATGGAACCGAAACGTTACACGCTTGGGATTGATGATGAAGAGTTTTCACAACGCAAGCCAGATAAAGGACTGATCACGAAAAAGGAAATACGTGTTTTAAGCTTACAGGCCATGCAGCTTCAACAGAATAGCATTATTTGGGATATTGGTACTTGTACGGGTTCTATGGCGATTGAGGCAGGAAAACTTGCGTCAGAGGGTCAAGTATTTGCTGTAGAGAAAAATGCACCTGATTTAGACAACTGTCTTCAAAATCAGCAAAAGTTCCGTGTTGATATCACAGCGATTCATAGTAAAGCACCAGAGGGATTAGACAGCTTCCCAGATCCTAATGCCATTTTCATTGGTGGTACGGGTGGCGAAATGGTGGAGTTACTACAGTTATGTTGTAGTCGTTTGAAGCCAAACGGTCGTATTGTCTTAAATGCAGCGACCATTGAAAATTTATATAAAGCGGTGGAAGCGTTTAAGGCTTGTGGCTTTGCGGTTGATATTTTACAGGCACAGCTTGCGCGCAGCAAACCTATTTTAGATATGACACGCTTTGTACCATTAAATCCAATTTATATTATTTCGGCTTATCGAAAGGAAGAAAATAATGAGTAATCTAGGTGTACTATACGGCTTGGGCGTTGGTCCTGGCGATCCAGAATTAATTACAGTCAAGGCGTTTCGTGTGATTCAGGAATCACCTGTTATTGCCTATCCAAAAAAGCTAAGAGGTAGTAAAAGCTATGCCCATCGCATTGTCGATGTTTATATTAATCCAGACGAAAAAGATATGCTTGGCCTTGTATTCCCTATGACCAAAGATGAGGCTGTCCTTGAACGTGAATGGACAAAATCAGTAGAACTTGTCTACGAAAAACTACAAGCTGGTAAGGATGTAGCCTTTGTAACAGAGGGAGATCCGTTACTATATAGTACGTTTATTCATATGATGAAGTTGATGCAGGACATGCATCCAGATGTAGAAATCCGTACGGTGCCAGGGATTTCTTCGTTCAATGGCTCCGCGTCTCGATTAGGGATTGCTTTAGCTGATGGCGATGACCGAGTGGCCATTATTCCTGCCCATGATGATTATGAAGCAATGCGTGAAGCCATTGAAAGTCATGATGCCGTTGTCTTTATTAAAGTGGCAAAGGTGATCGATTTAATGCTTGAGGTGCTACGTGATCTAGATTTATTAGATAAAGCATCTGTCGTGACGAAGGTCACTTCTGATGAAGAAGTTATTTGGGATGTTCGTGAATTGGATGGTGTGGAATTAGAATATCTAACATTAATGGTGGTGCGTAAATAATGAAGAAAATCTATATAGTTGGCGCTGGTCCAGGTGATCCAGACTTAATTACAGTTAAAGGTTTACATATGCTGCAAACAGCAGACGTTGTCATGTACACAGATTCATTAGTGAGTGAAGAGCTTATTGCGAAAGCCAAACCTGATGCAGAGGTCATTCGAACTGCTGGCATGCATTTAGAGGAAATGGTGGCCGTTATGGTGGAGCGTGTTAATGCTGGGAAAACAGTAGCTCGTATGCATACAGGTGATCCAGCGATGTATGGTGCCATCATGGAGCAAGTGGCTCTATTGAAAAAGGAAGGCATTGGGTATGAAGTGATTCCAGGGGTTAGCTCTGTTTTTGCATCAGCAGCGGCAATTGGTGCAGAGCTCACAATTCCTGATTTAACACAAACCCTCATTTTAACACGTGCAGAAGGACGTACACCTGTCCCAGAATTTGAAAAGCTGCGTGACTTGGCGAGCCATCATTGTACAATTGCTTTATTCCTTAGTGCAACACTTACAAAAAAAATTGTTAAAGAATTACAAAGTGCTGGTTGGGCTGATGATACGCCAGTAGCAGTTATTCAACGTGCTTCATGGCCAGATCAAAAGATCGTGCGTACGACTTTAATCGAATTAGATGAAGCAATGCGTGTAAATGGTATTCGTAAGCATGCAATGATTCTAGCTGGTTGGGCATTAGACCCGAACATTCATGATAAGGATCAATATCGTTCGAAGTTATATGATGCAACCTTTACACATGGCTTTAGAAAAGGTGTGAAGACAAGTGATTGAGTTACAGGAAGGTGTATTACCAGAGGTTGATCAACGCAATCCTTATGCGGTTGTCGCCATTACGAAGCATGGTGTTCAAATTGGACGTCGCCTGCAACAAACCTTTGCAGCGAGTGATTTATATTATATGAGTAAATTTGAGCAAGGCGATGAAGCAGAAAAGCATATTCAATTATTTACAGGTACCGTGCGCTTGTTATTGCCAACGCTATTTAAACAATATAAAGGGTTGATTTTAATCATTTCGCTCGGTGCGGTCGTACGCATGATTGCGCCCATTTTAAAGGATAAAAAGACAGACCCTGGCGTTGTCGTAATTGATGATCGAGGCGACAATGTCATTAGCGTATTATCAGGGCATCTTGGCGGTGCCAATGAGCTAACGCATGAGGTGGCAGCGGCACTTGGTGCAAATCCAATTATTACAACAGCTTCTGATGTGCAAAAGACGATTCCTGTTGACTTATTTGGCGCCCGTTTTGGGTGGGTATGGGATAGTGCCGACAAATTGACACCAGTGAGTGCTTCCGTTGTAAATGAGGAGCGTGTGGCCATTGTGCAGGAAACGGGTGAGCGCGATTGGTGGATGCGTGATACTGCCATGCCAGAGCAAATCAAAATCTATCCATCCACACAGGCAGCCATCGAGGCTAAACCTCATGCCACGCTATTAATAACGGATCGAATCATAGAACAAGAGGAAGAGATTCTTCTAGAAAACGGTGTTATTTATCGACCAAAATCTATTGTGCTCGGTATGGGCTGTAATCGTGGGACATCTGTGGAAGAAATTGAACAAGTGATTGATGAAACCTTGGCAGAGCTAAAGCTTTCGAAAAAAAGTGTGAAGGCATTATGCACGATTGATTTAAAAAAAGATGAACAATGTTTTTTAGATATTACCAAGAAATATGATTGGGAGTTCGTCACTTATACCCCGGCGGAATTAAATCAAATCGAATTCCCTTCCCCTTCTGAAACAGTCTTTAAATATACAGGTGCCTATGGTGTGAGTGAACCAGCGGCTATGCGTTATGCACAGGTCAAGTCACTCCTATTAGAAAAGAAGAAATCGGGAAATGCTACGATTTCAGTTGCGAGATACCTATTTTAAGGAGGAAGTCCATGCAAACAAATCGTTTTGTACTAGCTGGTACGGGTAGTGGAGTAGGCAAAACTACTTTCACCATTGGACTGATGAAAGCACTACAAAATAAAGGCAAAGTAGTGCAGGGCTTTAAATGTGGCCCTGATTATATCGATCCAACGTATCATACGGCTGTAACAGGTAGAGTATCACGCAATATTGATAGCTGGATGTTCTCCCATGAAGCAGTGCGTGATATTGTGGCACGCGCAAGTATGGATGCGGATGTGTCCATTATTGAAGGGGTGATGGGCTTCTATGATGGCAAAAGCCCTTTATCAGATGCTGGCTCTGCCGCAGATATTAGTGTAGTGACAGAGAGTCCTGTTATTTTAATTGTTAATTGTGCAAGTATGGCGCGTAGTGTAGCAGCTGTTGTAAGAGGCTTCCAATTTTTGTCAGATAAATCGAGGATCGTTGGCGTTATTGCGAACCAAGTGGGCAGTGTTGGTCATTATGAAATTGCCAAGGCGGCTATTGAACAAGAATGTGGCATTCCTGTCATCGGCTATTTAAAACGTGAACAAGGCATCGATATTCCGAGTCGTCATTTAGGGTTAGTACCCGCCATTGAAAGGGGAGAACTAGATTCATTTTTTGATAAACTAGGTGACCTTATGGCAGAAACGATTGACTTGGATCAATTACTTGACTTAACAAAAGCCCCTATCCTACATGAATCAGGTCACTTATTTGCTGAGGAGCCTTCACAAAATATTTGTATAGCGGTTGCAAGGGATGCAGCATTTAATTTTTATTATGAAGAAAACTTAGCTTTGCTACGTGCGAAAGGCGCGACATTACAATTTTTCTCTCCACTTGCCAATGAGCCTGTACCATCAGAAGCAGATGGCCTCTATATTGGTGGTGGCTTTCCTGAAGAATTCGCAGAGACATTGGCTTCACATACAGTCGTGAAAGACTCTATTCAAGACGCTATTGCCAAAGGACTGCCAACATTAGCGGAATGTGGTGGCTTTATGTATTTAACAGAGGCTATTACAAATAGTCAGGGTGAACGCTATGAAATGGTAGGTGTGATTCCAGGGGAAGTGGCCATGCAGACAAAGCTTGCAGCACTAGGCTATCGTGAAATTTTTGGCACAGCAGATAATTTCTTAATTGGTGTGGAGCAAGAAGCGAAGGGCCATGAATTCCATTATTCTAAATATAGTGGTACCCACAACACACCAGCCTACGAGACGATTGGTCGTTTTGGCAAAAAGCAAGAAGGCTATAAAAAAGGGAATTTGGTGGCTGGTTATACACATTTCCATTTTGTATCAAACCCAAAGCTAGTTGACAATTGGTTAACAGCTTGTAAGAAGGTGAAAAATGATGACTAATTATTTTCCTATTCATATCAATCTAGAATATAAAACCGTAGTGATTGTAGGTGGCGGACACGTGGCAACGCAGAAGGTAGCCTCTCTATTACCCGCAAAGGCCCATATTGTCATAGTCAGTCCAACCCTACATGATACATTACAGCCACTTGCCGATTCGGGGCAAATTACTTGGAAGCAGAAGGAATTTGAACCACGTGATTTGGATGATGCCATTCTCATTATTGCTGCAACGAATGTGACGGCTGTAAACGAAGCTGTTCAAGAGGCGGCACAGCATTGGCAATTAATCAATCGAACCGATAGACAAAGTGAAAGTGATTTTATTACACCTGCTACTGTTCGTCGTGGCCCATTGGTATTAACTGTTTCGACATCGGGAGCAAGCCCCAGTCTAGCGCGTAAGATCAAAGCAGATTTAGAAGACCAATTCGATGATGCTTATGATGACTATGTATGCTTTTTACAGCAAGCTCGATTAATGATTGCTGCTAAGTATGACAAAGGTTCGCAAAGACGGGCGGCATTACAAGCATTGCTAGAGCCAAGCATTCTGGAATGGACACGTCATGGAGAGATTGATAAACGTGAAGCCTATTTACAACAACTTTTGATGGGAGCGAAGCAATGAAGGAAGGAATAGTATATATCGTTGGTGCAGGTCCTGGGGATCCGAAGCTCATCACTGTGTATGGTCTGGAATGTATTCAAAAGGCTGATGTGATTGCCTATGACCGTCTTGTGAATCCCACATTGCTCGACTTTGCAAAAAAGGATGCAGAGCTCGTTTATTGCGGTAAACTTCCAGGCAAGCACCACCTTATTCAAGATGAAATTAATGCCTTACTTGTTGAAAAAGCACAAGAAGGTAAAGTTGTGACACGTCTGAAGGGTGGCGATCCATTTGTATTTGGACGTGGTGCTGAGGAAGCAGAAATATTAAAAAATCATGGCATAACCTATGAAATCGTTCCTGGTATTACAGCCGGCATTGCTGCAGCTGCTTATGCAGGGATTCCAGTGACACATAGAGACTTCGCGACAAGCTTTGCCCTAGTGACGGGGCATGGTCGTGAAGAAAAAGGACAGGATTTTTTGAATTGGCCAGCATTGGCTACAGGTATTGATACCGTCGCATTTTACATGAGTGTTGGAAATATTGCCTACATTGCTCGCAAATTAATTGAAAACGGACGTCAGGCAACAACGCCAGTAGCGGTCATTGAGTGGGGAACAACTGCTCAACAACGCACGATTACAGGACAGCTAGATGAGATAGCGGCCATTATTGAACGTGAAGGGTATCATAATCCTTCGATGATTGTCGTGGGAGAGGTAGTCAATGTACGTGAGAAAATTCAATGGTTTGAAGAGCAGGGATTAACATTTTCATAATCATTTCTTAGAAGAGCACAAGGAGGAAGCAACATGACCGTTATCGAAGCATTAAAAAAGCGTAGAGCCATTCGAAATTACACAACACAACCAGTAGAGAAAGAAAAAATTGAGCAAATTTTACAAGCAGCCACCTATGCTCCGAATGACCGTATGCGTGAGCCTTGGCATTTTTATGTTATTCAAGAAGAGGCAATGAAGCGTTATGAAGAAATGGCGAGTGCCTATTTACAAGAGCGTTTCCCCACAAAGCCGAACTTAGTGGAAAGCTCTTTAAAGGTTGTGCAAACAACGCCTGTGGCCATTGTTGTTACTGCAGACATTGTCGAAGGTGATACTGATGCGACAGAGGATAATGTTTTTGCCGTATGTAGTGCCATTATGTCCATGTGGCTCACTGCAGATGAGCTAGGTCTTGGTTTTGTTTGGCGTACACGTGGTGTTGGGCTCGTGCATGATTCACGTATGCATGCATTTATTGGTGCAAGTGCCTCTCAAAAAGTAGTCGGTACGATATTTATTGGCTATCCACAAGAGCAGGAGCAAAGCGACAAAAAGCGTACACCATTTGCAGAAAAGACAACATGGCTGTAAGGGGGCTACTCACATGGCAAGAAAAGGCTTGTTTTTAGTATATACAGGTGAAGGAAAGGGCAAAACAACGGCGTCTCTAGGTGTCACATTACGTGCAGTTGGCCGTGGCTTAAATGTGCGCTATATGCAGTTTATTAAATCACCTGAGCGTACGTACGGTGAGCAAATTGCCCTTCGCAAGTTAGGTGTGGAAATGGAGCAAATGGGTATCGGCTTTACATGGACAAAGACACCTGAAGAGCATCGTGCTGCCTTAGCTAAAGCATGGAAAAAAACGAAGGCCGCCCTGCAAGACGACAGTATTGATTTATTGGTGCTAGATGAACTAAACAATGCATTGGCTATCACCAAGTTTCCTATCGATGATGTCCTTCCACTAACAGAAGTCATAGAGGCGATCCAGCAACGTCCATCGACGATGCATTTGGTGGTCACAGGTCGAAGCGCGAACCCTGCCTTAACGGCAATGGCTGATTTAGTGTCAACCATCGATGCAACAAAGCATTACTATGATGAAGGCATCCCAGCGGTGAAAGGGCTAGAATTTTAAAGCCCTTCACCATTGCTGGGCGAAAAATATACGCGCGGAGTGGAGAGAAATACTCGCGCTTGCCCAAAGAATACTCGCGGAGCGAAGGGAAATACTCGCGCTTGCCCAAAGAATACTCGCGGAGCGGAGAGAAATACTCGCGCTTGCCCAAAGAATACTCGCGGAGCGAAGGGAAATACTCGCGCTTGCTCAAAGAATACTCGCGGAGCGAAGGGAAATACTCGCGCTTGTCTAAAGAATACTCGCGGAGCGGAGAGAAATACTCGTGCTTGCTCCGAGAATACTCCCGAAATGAAGGCAAACCCGCACAGCTCTAATACAATATACTGCGTTACACCAATAATGACGGAGGAAAGTGACTATGCCAGCTAAATCGATTATGATTCAAGGAACGGCTTCCGATGTTGGAAAAAGTATGATTTGTACGGCACTTTGTCGTATATTTTCGGATGATGGACTAAGTGTTGTCCCGTTTAAATCGCAAAATATGGCTCTTAATTCGTTTGTTACGAAGGATGGTGGCGAAATCGGCCGTGCACAAGGGGTGCAGGCAGAGGCAGCCCGTGTTATTGCGACGACTGATATGAATCCTATTCTGCTGAAACCGAAGCAAGATATGATGTCTGAGGTCATCGTCCATGGTAAGCATTTTTTAAATATGGATGCCAAAAGCTATCGCAATAATTTTGTGCAAGAGGCAATGCCAATCGTTGAAAAATCTGTCCGTACGCTACAAAATACATATGATGTCATTGTCCTAGAGGGGGCAGGTAGCCCAGCTGAAATTAACTTAAAGGATCGCGATATTGCTAATATGCGAATGGCACATTTAGCAGATGCAGCGGTAGTGCTTGTTGCTGATATAGATCGTGGTGGGGTCTTTGCCTCGATTGTTGGTACACTGGCGTTGCTAGATGATGAAGAGCGCGCCCGTGTTAAGGGATTAATCATCAATAAATTTAGAGGCATGCGTGAATTATTAGATGATGGTCTTGAATGGGTGGAAAGAGAAACAGGTATCCCGGTGCTTGGTGTGATTCCTTATGTCAATATCAATATTGAAGCAGAGGATTCCCTCGCATTATCGTCATTACGCTTTAAAAAGCCAAAACCAGGCGAATTTACTGTCGATGTAGCGATGATTCGTTTACCCCGTATTTCAAACTTCACTGATATTGATCCCTTTTTCGATGAGCCAGAAGTAGGTGTACGTTTAATTGGCAATGTCCATGAGCTAGGCACACCGGATTTGCTTATACTGCCAGGAACAAAAAGTACAATGGATGACTTAGCTTGGTTAAAAGCACAGGGCTTCGATCAAGCTATTACCCATTTACGTGAGCGCGGCACAAAAATTATTGGCATTTGCGGTGGTTTCCAAATGCTTGGTGAAACATTACTAGACCCTGAAGCAGTGGAGGGAAATGGTGAAGCTGCAAATGGTCTTGGGCTATTGCCAATGGAAACGATTTTTGTAGGCACTAAAAAAACGGTACAAATGACAGGAACAAGAGGGCAGGATACATTGACGGGCTATGAAATACATCTAGGACGTACGAAAATTTTACGTGATGAAGTATCACCTTTTCTACTGCTAGAGGATGGTCGAGAAGATGGCGCAGTGAGTCATGATGAGCAAGTGATTGGTACGTATTTTCATGGCGTGTTCCATAATCGCACCTTTACTCGTCAGCTTGTCAATGAAATACGAGTGAAAAAAGGGTTAATGGCTTTACCGAATGATGTAAAAAGTGATGCAGAACGAAGAGAGGACGCCTATAATATGTTAGCCGACCATGTTCGAGCAAATCTGGATATGAAAAAAATATATGAAATTTTATCTTTAGAGGTATCTATATGACAAGAAAAGGACCATTAGCCATTAATTATGAGGCATTATGGCAGGAGGGCATGAAAGACTGGCATGGAATGATGCCGGAGCGCATGGTCAATGATCAGTTAGAGGAGCAATTTTGGGCTCAATCCGTTGCACGTAAAAAAATAGGACAAACTGATCCTTATGCCCAACGCATTTTTCAGGAGCTTCAAAAAAGTATTGAGCCACAGCATTCTGTATTAGAAATTGGGCCAGGATGGGGTAATTATACGTTTCCATTGGCTGAGCGAGTGGACAAGCTAACCTGTGTGGATAGCTCTGAAAGCATGCTGCATTACTTACAACAGTGTATGCCTCATCAGGAGCATGTTTCATATGTTCATGCGAAATGGGAAAGTCTAGAAAGTGATGAAATTGAGCCACATGATATCGTTTTGGGCGTGAATTGTTTTTATCGGATGTATGAAATTAAAGCCGCCTTATCCCATATGAATCGGCTTGCGAAAAAGCGTGCTATCATTGGCATGACGACAGGTCCTATTCAGCCTCACTATGAGCGGTTATATGAAAAGTATGGCTATGAAATTAAGTTTCCTCGTAGAGATTATATAGAATTTTTAAATCTACTGTATGAGATGAATATTTATGCAGATTGTAAAATTATCCCTTTGGAACGTGTCTATGAATATGAAAGCTATGAACAGCTTGTTACAACGCAAAGTAAAAAAATTTTAACGGCAAATGTCCAGCAAGCACATGTGGAAGAAGCTCTCTCACCTTTTATTGAAGAAAAAGAGGGACGCTATTATTACCGTCATGATTTTCATGCAGCCCTTGTTTCATGGCAACCAAAATAAAAGAGAAACCTTTGGAGAAATCTGTTCACCAAGGGTTTTTCTTATTGGGTATGTTAAGGTACAATAAAACGATAGAAACAAGAAGTGAGGTGGCATATGTGCAACTACATTTTTTAGGGACAGGCGCAGGCATGCCTTCAAAAGAGCGAAATACGAGTGCATTGATGATCAAGTTATTAGATGAAGTGAGCGAAATGTGGCTATTTGACTGTGGGGAGGCTACACAACATCAAATCCTACACACATCGTTAAAGCCACGTAAAGTAACAAAAATTTTTATTACACATTTACATGGCGACCATATTTTTGGATTGCCAGGGTTTTTAAGCTCTCGTTCCTTTCAAGGAGGGGATGAGCCTTTAACGATCTTTGGTCCCCCAGGTTTACAGCAATGGATTGAACAAACATTAGCCTTATCTAAAACCCATTTAACGTATCCACTGTATTTTATAGAAGTGCAAGAAGGGATTATTTTTGAGGATACTCATTTTACAATTTATGCACAGGAATTGCGCCATGTTGTACCATGCTATGGGTATCGTATTGAACAAAAGGATTTACCTGGTGAATTATTAATCGACAAGGCACAGGCACTTGGTGTTCCTAAAGGCCCTTTGCTTGGTCAATTAAAAAATGGTTACGATGTCGTGCTTGAAAATGGGCATGTGATTCAAGCAAAAGACGTTGTTGCCCCCTCAAAAAAGGGCTTCACACTGACGATTTTGGGCGATACGAAATATTGCGAAGAGGCCATTCAATTATCAAGGGATGCTGACATCATTGTACATGAAGCGACCTTTGATGGGACACTGACTGCTTTAGCAGCCAGCTATGGTCATGCTACCAATGTGGAAGCAGCAAAAGTCGCACAGCAAGCTGGCGCAGACTACTTGCTTTTAAATCATTTAAGTGCCCGTTTTCTTCCACAGGATTTACCACAATTTTTGGCAGAAGCACAGGCAATTTTCCCCCAAACATTACTGACATCCGATCAAGCCATTTTTACTTGGCAAAATAATAAATTAATCTAAACTAATTTAAAAAACATCTATTGATTGACATGCAACTAATAGATGTTTTTTATATATAGTTCTTACTATCACTATTTTCAGTTCGACTCATGGAATGTTTGTTACTAGCCAAGGAGAAAGATATTTGCTCAGAAGGCTATACATCAAGCGGAAAATATGAAAAGCATAACTACATTGATCAACCAATTAAATACAACAGTAGAAAAACGCCAACGATTTGCAGGTAAATATAGCGTTTAAAAGGAAAAATATAGTACAATCGATCCTTCACTTCCCGTATAATTGAAAAAAGGGGTGTGGTTTAATTGAATCAACAAAAGATGCCGCCAGCACTATTGCGATTAATTGTTATTTTTCCAAATGTGCTGAGCTATTTATTACTATTCGGATTAATTATTTTTGTCATCTCGAATTATGAAACGCTAAAAGCAACAAATAATTTAACCGTTTGGATTATTTTTATTATCGTATTAGCACCTGCTGCTGCTTACACGACTTTTAGTATTGTGAAGAAAATTCGGGCAGGTCATATGTAGCTCATCCGTGTTGTTATTAGAATGTATTCTAGTAACAACATATTTTTTTTGACAAACTGGGCCCTATCATCTATATTTTTGTTAGTCATTACTAACATTTTGGAGGCGTGTACAATGAAAAAAGGCACAAAAGATAAAATTCTTGATGCAGCAACAAGTCTAATGACAGAAAGGGGCTATTCGAATGTTTCGGTAAAAGATATTGCTGCCACTGCTGGTGTTAGTGAAATGACTGTCTTCCGTCATTTTGAAACAAAACTAGGAATTCTTCATGCTGTCCTGCAAAGCCACTCATATATCCCATACTTTGAACATTTATTTGCACAAGATTTATCCGGAAACTTAGAGAATGATTTAAAGCAAATTGCTAACACATATCTAGCCTTTATGGAAAAAAATAAACCAATTTTTCTCATTACTACACAAGATAGAAGTATGCTACCAGGGTTAATGGATACAATTTCGGATAACCAAACTAAACAATTACTAAGCTTACTGGCCGTTTATTTTCAATCTCAAATTGAACAAGGAAAGATGAAGGAAATAGATACAAACGGACAAGCCATTGTTTTTTTAACGAGCCTGTTTGGTTTTTTTGTTTCCAATGCGCTATGGGACCAACATTTTCTAAAAGATCAACAAGAAATTTTTATTCAACATTTAGTTGCTACTTTTGTGAGTGGAGTCTGTGTTTAATGGTTCACTCACATAGTTTGCATATATTTTTTAAGTAAAATGTTAGTTATCACTAACTAACATACTATTTAGGGGGAAGTTTCATGAACGAAAAAAGAAATGTCATAGTAGCAATTCTACTATCTGCAGCATTTGTGTCTATTCTCAATCAAACATTATTACTCATAGCTATGCCACCAATTATGAACGATTTCAAGATTGATGCTAATTTAGCACAATGGCTCACGACAGTATATTTATTAACGAATGGTATTCTCATACCTATTACAGCTTTTCTGATTGGTCGTTTTTCCAATCGATTACTGTTAATAGTGGCTCTCACTTTATTTAGTATGGGTACATTTTTAGGCGCCTTTGCCCCAACCTTTACGGTTTTACTTATGGCTCGAGTTATTCAAGCGGCTGGAGCAGGGGTGATCATGCCCTTAATGCAAACGATTTTATTAACGATGTATCCAAAAGAAAAGCGAGGTTCCATTATGGGGCTAGCTGGCCTTGTAACAGGTTTTGCACCAGCAATAGGCCCAACATTATCAGGCTGGATTTTAGAACATTTTACATGGCGACATCTGTTTTTTACTGTCTTACCCGTTTCAGTTATTGTTTTGACTGTGGCCACGATTTTTATGAAAAATGTCACGACAAAAAAAGAAGGGCAGCTAGATGCTCTTTCTATCGTCTATTCTTCTTTAGGTTGGGGTGGCCTGTTATATGGTTTCAGCATCGCAGGAGCTGTTGGATTTCAATCAATGCCAGTACTTGCATCATTAATGGTAGGAGGAATTACGCTGTTTCTATTTATTAGACGTCAGCTTCAATTGCCTAAACCAATGCTTGAATTTCGTGTATTTCAATCCTCCATGTTCTCTATTACAACTTTTTTATCGAGTTTAGTTTATGCCCTCATGATTGGTACACAAATACTTATCACATTTTATATTCAAAATGTACGGCAGCTGTCGGCACTCGAAACAGGGCTGGTTTTATTGATAGGTGCGCTTGTAATGGGTATATTGTCGCCAGTGACAGGGAAGATTTTCGATAAAGTGGGTGGAAAAGGCTTAGCACTGGTAGGGTTCACCAGTATCTTAATTGGTTCAGGTGCTTTCATAGCATTATCAATGCATACAAAACTTTGGCTACTGGCATGTCTCTTTACGATGATTTCCTTTGGGATTTCAATGATTATGATGCCGCTGACAACCGCTGGCATGAATGCCTTACCTACCCATTTGATGGCACATGCGACAGCGATGAATAGTACATTGCGTATGGTCGGTGGTGCATTAGTAACGGCATTACTTGTAACCATCATGAGTACGGTAACTACTTTACAGCAAGAAATGGGTGTTGCTGATGCTATGCTAAATGGCATTCGCACAGCGTTTATTGTCACAACGATTTTAAGTGCTGTGGGACTACTACTGTCTTTATATATGAAGAAGAAGCCAAATGCCAAATAGCCACCATCTCCATGACGCATAAAAATAGTTTATCGAGAGAAACTAATGGAAGAAGAAGCTTCACAATTTTAGAAAAGAGAGGTGCTTTTTATGAATCCAATAAATTGTGATTTTTCACCAATGAAAGAAACATTAAAAGATGAGCTTCTCCAAGTGATTATGTCCTTACAGCAAAGTGTGCAAGAAATGGATACAGATGCAAATTGTCTCCTTGGCAATTTTGAGAAAATTAAAGAGAGATTTATGACAATTGAAATGAAAGCCGCGACGTTTTATTTAAATTGTTATCTTTCCCCGTTTACAGAAAAGTATCCGGAATTATCACATAGTGTGCAAAATATGTCGTTGAGAAGACATGGTGGTTTAATTGTCATCCAACGACAGGATTCGTTAGTGAATTTGATGCAGCCTGGTATTCATATTGGGGCAGATTTAACGCATTCCTTATTAGAATCCATTTTCTTTCCAGGTAATCCATTACATGATGGAGCGGTACTCGTCAATCAAAATCAAATTGAATCGGCAGCGAATGTACTGCCATTATCAGACCGTCAGACTGGTGAAAAAAAATTAGGAACAAGACATCGTGCAGCGTTAGGATTAAGTGAAGTAAGTGATGCACTTGTGATGGTCGTCTCAGAAGAAACAGGTAGGATTTCTTTTGCTTTTCAGGGAAATTTATACCCGATTACATCACCTGGCATCATATAGGGACTCTCCTCTGTAAAACAATATCTCAAATTCGAGATATTGTTCTTGCAATGTTATCACTTGCGTGGTAAAGTGATAACTGAAGGGAGGATGAAGTCATGAGAAATCATACATTAGGCACATTAACATGGATTCGTATGATGCGCTTTACAACGCAAAGTAACCAGTTATCGAATGAATTTTTAAAGCGTTTCGATTTAACAACGGCACAATTCGATGTGTTAATCCAAATCCAAACGTATGCACCGATCACTCAATCTCAATTAGCAGAGAAAGTAACAGTTACACAAGGTGGCATGTCTCGCATGCTTGCCCGACTTGAAAAAGAGGGACTAATCGAGCGTAAACAAAATTGGAAGACCAAAGCTATCTCATTGACGGCAAAAGGGGAGCAAATGATTGATGCAGCAACACCAAGTCAACTTCACTTCCAATCCTCATTTTTTGAAGAAGTATTATCAGATGAAGAAATAAAATCTTTATATAAAGTGATGACAAAGCTTGAAAAGCATAGCCGAGAAAAAAAATTGCCGCCCGTGTAATTTTTTTTACAACATCACTTGCTTAGTCAAGTGAAAAAGGAGGAACAGTAGGATGAATAAATTAAATGGACACCATCATATATCCATGCTAACGAAAAATGGCAAACAGAATAATCATTTTTATACAACTATTTTAGGGTTACGACGTGTGAAAAAAACAGTGAATCAAGACTCACCATCCATGTATCACTTATTTTATGGTGACTTAACTGGAGCAGCTGGTACAGAATTAACATTTTTTGAAATGCCCGTTGCAGGACGTACAGTGCGGGGCACGAATGCTATTACTCGTATTGGCTTACTTGTACCTAGCTCCGAAAGCTTACTATATTGGAAAGAACGCTTTCAACAGCTAGAGGTAGAACATAGCGATATCACTACTTATGCAGGCAAAGAGGCTTTGTTTTTTGAAGATCATGAGGGATTACGAATGGTGCTGTTAAATCATCAGGGGCATGATACGCCTGCACAATGGCAAGCATGGGATGGCAATGATATACCGGAGGAACATCGTATTTTAGGTATGGGGACTGTTGAAATCACTGTACGCTATTTACAAAGAACCGTGAATTTACTACAAGATTTATTTCACTATACAGTTGTTGCAGAAACGGACAAAGAAACGATTCTGCAATCGATAGAAGGAGAAGTGCTTGGAGAAATTGTCGTCAAAGAATTAGAAGGGCCAAGCGAGAAACCTGGTAAAGGCAGTATTCATCATCTTGCATTACGTGTAGCAACGGTCGAGGAATTACAGGAATGGGATACGAAAATTAAGGCACAGGGTTTGGATAGTACAGGTGTCGTCGATCGTTATTATTTCCAAAGTCTTTATTTCAGAGATCGCAACGGTATTTTATTTGAAATGGCGACAGAGGGTCCAGGGTTTACTGTGGATTCAGCAGTCGAAGATCTTGGAAAAGAGCTAGACCTTCCACCCTTTTTAGAAAAGAAACGTGCAGAAATTGAAGCCATTTTAGAACCACTAGAATAAGGAGAGATGAAACATGATGGAAAAATATCGTATCGATCAATTAAAAGGATTGGAATTTGGGCTGTACTCTTTAGGGGATCATATTCCAAACCCATTAACAGGCGAACGTATTTCTGCTCAGCAACGACTAAAAGAGCTAGTAGAGGCTAGTCAATTGGCTGAACAAGCAGGCATTGATGTATTCGGTATTGGTGAGAGTCATCAATCGTACTTTACAACACAGGCACATACAGTCGTGTTAGGGGCTATTGCACAGGCAACGTCCAATATTAAATTATCTAGCTCAGCAACTGTATTAAGTGTTTCAGATCCAGTACGTATCTATGAGGATTTTGCCACAATTGATTTAATATCAGATGGTCGAGCAGAAATTGTAGCGGGACGTGGGTCACGTGTAGGAGCTTACCAATTGCTGGGTATTGATTTACAGGACTATGAAGAAATTTTTGAGGAAAAATTAGAGCTACTTATGAAAATCAATGACGAGGAGCTGGTGACATGGGAAGGGCAATTTCGAGCACCACTTCACCATGCACAAATTTTACCACAGCCCAAAAACGGCTCCTTACCGATTTGGCGAGCAGTTGGTGGTCCACCTGCCAGCGCTATTAAAGCAGGATATATGGGAATTCCGATGATGCTTACAACATTAGGTGGACCTGCTATCAATTTTAAACCATCTGTTGATGCCTATCGAGAAGCGGCAGAACGCAAAGGTTTTGACCCAAATGAATTACCTATTGCCACAACAAGCTTGTTTTATGTAGCAGATACAACAAAAGAGGCATTGCAAGGCATGTATCCACATTTAAATGGTGGTTTCCAAGCCATTCGTGGCGGAGGTTATCCAAAGCAACAATTTGCTCAAGCACCCGATACACGTGATGCTTTAATGGTTGGCAGTAAAGAGCAAATTATTGAAAAACTACTTTATCAGTACGAGCTATATGGCATGCAACGCTTTATGGCACAAATCGATTTTGGTGGCGTACCATTTGATAAAATTATGAAAAATATTGAAATCATCGGTCAGGATATTATTCCAGCGATGAAAAAATATACAGCAAAATAAGGAGTGGCTCATCATGAAAATTGTCGCGCTTGCAGGTTCTATTGTCGGCTCTAAAACAAGAACAGCAACACAGAAAATAGTTGAGATGTTACAAGAAAAATATCCACAGCATGAAGTTACATTACTGGATCTTGCTGACTATCAACTAGTTTTTAGTGATGGACGTAATTACTTCGACTACGAAGGCGATACAAAATATGTGACAGAAACCATTATGGCTGCAGATGCAATTGTTATTGGGACGCCAACATTCCAAGCATCGATTCCAGCGACATTAAAAAATATCTTTGACCTTTTACCTGTCAATGCCTTCCGCGATAAAGTCATCAGTGTCATTGTGACAGCGGGTACATCCAAGCATTATTTAATGGTGGAACAGCAACTAAAGCCGATACTAGCTTATATGAAAGCGCACATCGTTCCGACCTATGTATTTATAGAAGAAAAGGATTTTTTACGCAAAGAAATTGTTAACGATGATGTCCTTTTCCGACTAGCACGGTTAGCAGAGGATACAGTCATGGTAGCAGATGCCTTTGCAGAAATTCGGGCAAAAAAAGATGCAGAATATGATTTTTAAAGATTAATAGATGAAACGCTGTGTAAGTAGTCTGACGCAGCGTTTCTTTTTGCGTCTAAGCTAACTATTTGACCATTCAAACCATCGTGCATGCCCATCTGGACGCAGCATTGTACGTATGGATATGATAGTACCTTGATCTATAAAATCTTGATGAAGTTTTGTATCAAATAAATTGTTATAGCAATGATAAAGAGGCCTCCCCATGCTAATTTCTTTTAATTGCTCTATTAATTTATGACGTAATTCAATGGGGATTTGATTTGCGACATGTGTATGATAAATCACTAACATCGCCTCTTGCTCAATTATTCGACTAAGCTTTTTAATCAGTTGAATCGCATCCCCTTCTATTAACTGAATATCTAATTGATTGATGATGGGGAGGGCCTGTTGGAATAATATTCTACGTTCATGATGCTAATAAATAATGAACTGCTGCCAACAATAAATTGGGCGCAGGCTGATCCTGTGGGATTAAGGAGGCAATGTCTAACAAATCTTCATCATTGGCAATTTTAGTAGCTAAATGTTCATAAAGGGGGCTTGAGCCTTGACATTCCTGTTGAGCAAACATCTGAAATTGACGACTTAATATAGTGTGCGGCATATGATTCTCTCCTTTTTACATACATAATCAAGTTCATCATCAGTCTAATCTTATTGTATAATTTAGTAAATTAAATATATTTAATGAATTTAATTAAGAATTTTAATCACTGAGGTGAGATTTTGGAATATAAATGGTTACAATCTTTTATCGTCGCAGCCCAGACTTGTAATTTTCGTACAGCAGCGGAACAACTTCATTTATCTCAACCAAGTATTACGGTTCATATTCAGCAGTTAGAAGAATTTCTGCATGTACAATTATTTAAGCGCGAAAAAAATCGTGTGCAATTAACAGACGCTGGAAAGCTTTTTCAAGTAGAGGCACAGCAAATGGTCAATCAGTGGGAACAAAGCATTGAACGTATTCGATTAGCAAGTAAAGGTATTCAAGAAAAAATCATTATGGCTATGACCCCGTTAATGGTTGAAACGATTCTGCCGCATGTGATCTATCAATTTATCAATGACAATCCTTCACTTGAGATATCAATTTTAGTAGAGGATTCAGCTAAAATAGAGGATTTAGTCAATCAAGATCAAGCTCATATTGGTATTTCATTATTACCAACACGTTATCGACATTGGCATCAAAAGCTGCTGATTGATAGTCCATTAGAGTTAGTAATCCCCCTAGATGCCTATGATGATGAAACAGGCACTTATATTGATTATGAGGAGTTATTTCAAACGTATACTTTATTTACGCATCATCATCCAACAATTTGGGGAGAGCTATTACGTAAATTAAGAGAAACATATTTTTTAACGAAGCAAGTATCCATTTCTCAATCTTATGTGGTAAAAAGGCTAATAAAGGATGGGTTGGGGATGTCGTTTTTACCTCGTATGATTGTGAGAAAAGAACGGATGGAGGGACGGTTTAATATAGTTCCTTTTGAAGATTTCCCATTACCAAGTGTACCCGTATACCTCTTTTATAAGGAATCTACACAAGTACCAGATGGATTATTAGATTTATTGCAAACAAGAAATTATTTATAATTCACAAGATGGTCAAAAATGATTTTGAAATGATGCTGTTCAGTGTAAGGGTTTTCATAGACTTTGTCGAATTGTGGTATGATCGTTTTTAAAGAGTAGGAGGTCAATAAACATGGTATTTTCTCTATTTAAAAAAAAGAAAGAACAACAGCAGCTAAAAAATAGAGTGGAGTTTTGTATCACTAATTTATCACTTGGTGCGGCAGATGCGTATGATGAATTAGTAGAACGGGATGATATTGAGATAGAGGAATCTGGTTGTACATCTCACTGTGAAATCTGTGAGCAAAGTATTTTTGCGCTAGTTAATGGAGAAGTCGTGACAGCAGAGGACGCGGAGACATTGGTGCAGGCTATTGATGAAGAATTAAAACAAAACCCACTTTTCTAATGAAAAAACAGCTTGCGGGATAACAAGCTGTTTTTTACTGCAAATCAATTTACCAACCGCGCACGTATTGTACGGGAGGTTGCACTTCTTCGCCTAATTCTTTAGCGGCATGAAGTGACCAATAAGGGTCTCGTAATAAAACGCGTGCTAAGAAAATTAAATCTGCGCGATTATTTTGGAGAATTTCTTCCGCTTGAACAGCTGTTGTAATAAGTCCAACTGCGCCAGTAGGGATGTTTGCCCCATGCTTAATGGCCTCTGCATGCGATACTTGATAGCCTGGAAAGATATGAATAGCTGCTGGTACAACACCGCCTGTTGATACATCAACCAAATCAACACCTTGAGATTTCATCCAGCGACTAAAAACAATAAAATCTTCCATTGTTGTGCCATCCTCAGCGTAATCTTCTGCAGATACACGTACCAATAATGGTCCATCCCACACACTGCGAATCGCATCGATAACTTGACGAAGGAAACGATAACGGTTTTCCTGTGAACCACCGTATTGATCTTGACGTTTATTTGTCGCAGGTGATAAAAACTCGCTAATTAAATAGCCGTGTGCCGCATGAATCTCGAGCACATCAAAGCCAGCCTTTGTGGCACGAACAGCTGCTTGTTTAAACGCTTCTATTACATAAAGAATGTCCTCTTCTGTCATTTCTATTGGTGTTTTATAGTCTGAGCTAAAGGAAATAGCTGATGGAGCAAAAATTTCGCCATCCACCGTTGCTTTGCGACCAGCATGTGCAAGCTGGATGCCTGTTTTAGCGCCGTAAGCCTTCATCCCTTCAACTAGTTGACTTAATCCTTCAATATGTGCATCATCCCAAATGCCTAAATCCTTATTTGAGATGCGGCCTTCTGGCACAACACCAGTAGCTTCCAAGATGATTAACCCAACTTGACCAGCTGCTCGTGTCGCATAATGGACTAAATGAAAAGGTGTCACCATGCCATCGTCTTGCGCTGAATACATGCACATAGGTGCCATAACAACGCGATTTTTTAAGGAAATGGATTGTAATGCATATGGTTCGAATAATTTACTCAAAATAAAGCCCCCTAATTCCTAGTGATACACTCTATTTTGCACATAATATTAACCATTTGCAAGTGAACGAGATCGAGCTTCCGCTTCTTTAATACATGCTTCGATGGCTTCATTAAATTGATATTGCTCTAGTGCCTGAATACCAGCCTCCGTTGTACCGCCAGGGCTCGTTACCTTTTTCCGCAAAACATCCGGTTCATCTACCGATTGCTTGAGCATTTCAGCAGTACCTGCCAGTGTTTGAGTCATTAGTAATCGTACAGTATCTTTGGAGAGACCAACTTTTGTTCCTACTCTTTCAAAGGCTTCCATTAAATAATAAATATACGCAGGGCCACTACCAGAAAGGGCTGTAACTGCATGCAATTGATCCTCATCGACTTCAATAACGGAGCCGACAGCCTCTAATAACTGGAGGAAAAGAATACGCTGTGCCGCCGATACCTCGTTATTGAATGCTATCCCACTTGCTGACATACCGATTGTGGCAGATGTGTTAGGCATCACCCGTGCAATTGGACGACTCCCTAAAAATTCAGTAATCGTCTCAATAGCAATACCGGCTAGAATCGACAGAACGGCAGAGTGCGTTGTCATTTTAGGTTTTAGATCGCGCATGGCTGCAACAGCATCCTTTGGCTTCATTGCTAAAATGATAAGATCTGCCTGTTGATAAATGGCTTGATCAAACAGGCACTGGACTCCATATGTTTCGTGTAAGAACTGTAAACGTTCTTTGTCAGAGCGATTGGTGACATAGATTTCCTGTGGTGTAAACACCTTTTGTTTTATCCAGCCCTGCATCAATGCTTCTGCCATTGAGCCTGCACCGATAAATACTATTTTTTTCATAAACAAAACCTCCAGTTCAAAATAAAAAAGCGCTCTCGTCCTTATCTTGAAGGACGAAAACGCTCTCGTTTCCGCGGTACCACCTTTGTTTGCCAATTGTTGGCACAACTCTTAGCCCTCTTATCGCAAGGGAAACGGTTATGTTTGCATAACTGCTCAGAAGTAGGTTCGGTAATGGGAGCGGGTGATGTTACTCTCAGCAAATGTAACACTCTCTAACACCTTCACCAGTTACGTACTCGGCTTCTTCAACGCACAAAAATAATTAGATTATTCAAAATTATAGTGAGGAATTAGCAAACTGTCAACAGGAGGATGACGAAAACAGAAAAAACTTGTAAAATAGAATGAATCAGTATTCACTAGCTCGTAAAAAGGGGGAGACAACTTTGTCTATAGTCAAAATAGAAATTCCAACACCCTATGAAGTAGGAGATGTCAATGCATTTATTGTAAAGGGCGATGCACTCAGCATTTTTGATGTTGGACCAAAAACGATGGAAGCCTATGATGCTTTGAAATGGGGAATTCGAGCAGCTGGCTTTGACATGCGAGATATTGAACAGGTTGTGTTAACCCACCATCATCCTGACCATGCAGGATGGGTCGATGCCTTTCCACATGCAGAAATTTTGGGGCATGCCTATAATGATAAATGGCTTCGTCATGATGAAGCGTTTTTAAGCTATCACGAGCAATTTTACAGTGAGCGTTTATTAGAGCATGGGGTACCACAAGAATATATTACAAAAAGTGTACATGTTCGTCGTGAATTAGAGCTTGTGGGTGAGCGCCCATTGACACAAATTTTGGTGGATGGAGACGAAGTGCCCGGTCATCCAGGATTAAAGGCAATAGAAACATTAGGTCATGCACAAAGCCATTTTATTTTCTGGGATGAAAAAACGCATCATGTTATTGGGGGCGATTTATTACTCGAAAAAATAACGCCCAATCCATTAATCGAGCCACCATTAGATCGTACATTAGGACGTCCAAAATCCTTACTGCAATACAATGAATCACTCGAAATTCTACGCCAATTACCCATCAAAATGATGCATACAGGGCATGGGGCCGATTTAGAGGATATTCCTTCTTTAATTGATAAACGATTAGAGCGCCAGCATCAGCAATCATTGAAAGTTAATGAGTTGCTAGGTGACGATCAATTAACGGTTGTACAAGTAACAAAACGCTTGTATCCAGCCATATTCCAGCATCAGCTAGGATTAACCTTGTCCAAAACACTAGGGCATTTAGATTATTTAGAAGCCAATGATTATATTAAATCAACGAAGACCGAAGCAGGTATCTATTTATTTCAAAGGAAGTAGGTTTACACATGAATAAATATAAAAAGACGATCTTCGTGACAGGTGCAACAAGTGGTGTAGGCTTAAAAACGACAGAATTACTTGTAGCTCAAGGGCATACAGTTTATGCCACGGGTCGTAATGCTGTTGCACTAAAGGTGCTAGAACGTTTAGGAGCTCACGTTATCCAAGCTGATTTAACCAATTTACATACACTCGATGATGTTTGTTCACAGCTCCCACCCATTGATGTGGCGATTCTTTCAGCAGGTGTAGGGAAATTTGCTGTAGCCCCCGCTTTAAAGGATGTGGATATTGCTCAAATGATTGAATTGAATGTAAGTGTACCGATTTACCTTGCCAAACGATTAGCTTCTGCAATGATGGCACAACAGCATGGTCATCTAATTTTTATTGGGTCACAGGCAGGAAAGGTAGCAACACCGAAAGCGAGTGTTTATGCTGCTACCAAGCATGCCATTGTCGGTTTCACGAATGGACTTCGTATGGAGTTAGCTCCATACAATGTGAAAGTAACCGCCATCCACCCAGGTCCCATTGATACACCATTTTTAGATAAGGCAAATGATGCAGGTGGCTACAGAGAGTCCTTAGGAAGATTTTTATTATCCGCAGAAGAAGTGGCACAAGCTACAGTTCAAACAATTGACCGTCCAGTTCGTGAGGTAAATTTACCAAGGATCATGGGATTATCGAGTAAATTATATGCACTCGCACCTGCAACCATTGAATTTCTAGGCAAATCATTTTTCAATAAAAAATAGCAATAATCAGACTGTCGCCATGCTCCCTATGTATGGCGACAGTTTTTTTCATACTTACCTGAAATTGTTGATATAGTAGGGAAGATGAAGCTAAAAAAGGAGAATACAATGTACACTATTGGACAAGTTGCTAAATTTTTAGGCATTTCTAGAGATACGATAAAATTTTACGAAGAAAAGGGATTGGTAAAGCCTCAGCAAAATAAAGGAAATGGCTACAGAAGCTATACCCATTTTGATATCTATGACCTAACAACGGTCAATTTTTATCGAGAAATTGATTTGGAAATCAAAATAATACAGGAATTAAGAAGAGGCAAGAGTATCGAGGGCATTCGCTCATTATTAGAAGAAAAAGAGCAGGGAATGTTGGAGGAGATTGCCTATAAAAAACGACAATTAAAAAAGTTACAAAGGGTCAAGGAAGATTGCGAAAAAATTAAGCAATGTTTAGGAACATACAGTATAAAAGAAATGAAACCACTAGAGATAATGGGAGAAATAGATCATTATACCGCTTATGATGAATATGACATTCTAAAAGAAAACACCGATAATTTTAAAAAAGCAGTGGTCCTTACATCATTAAGAAGAGTAATACGGTTTAATGATGAAGGGATACTAGAAGAACAATTTATAATTACCAGAAAAGTTGAAGATGATGACAAGGCAATAGCTGGGGAAATTCGAGCCTATCCAAAATGTCTTTATACAATCATTGAAGATGGTAGATGGTCTACAGGTGGTAAAAATACGGACGATCAAGTGGAAGCCAGTATGAGAAAAGTAGCCGAGGAAATGGGCTATGAGCTGTTAGGGCTTGTGTATATCAATCTACTGCTAGTTACGTATGAAGAAGGGCTGGAACGTATTTTTTTAGAAATGTATGTGCCAATAAAGTAAAAATAGAGATAGATGATTGACCTGTGAGCAACCCCCAGGTTTATGCTGAAGTTCAGTGCAATGAAATGGGGGATCAACATGAATAGAAATAAGAAGCTAAAAAGACCTGTAGCGAGTTTTATTGTCTTAACCAATGTCATTTTTTGGCCGCTTTTTTGTCTTGTAGGAGCTGTCAAGCTGTTAGGGTTTCCAACGTGGGTTTTCGATGTAATACGCTGTCTATCAGCATGGTCATCAACCTTTGCCTTCGCTATATTATTTCCGAAAATATATCCTGGACAGAGCTTTCTACACTTTGTGAAACAAAAATTTAAGAATAGGTTGAACGGATCGGTGATTTTTTCAGTGCTGACGATTCAAGTCGTCATTTTTATTATTATTTTGAGTCTAGTTATGAATAATCATCAAACAGATTCTATTTTTACAATCTCTTCTTGGGTTATACTGAGCTATTACTTTTTTAGAAATCTTTTATCAGGACCATTAGGTGAAGAATTGGGATGGAGGGGTTTTGCCCTGCTGGAGCTTCAAAAGAAGTATTCCGCATTAGTCGCCTCTATCATCATCGGGTTTTGGTGGGGGCTATGGCATTTACCGATATGGCTTACGACTGGCTTTATGGGCATGGATTTACTCCAATATAGTGGCTTCTTTATGATAGCCATCATAGCGACGAGTATTATTATGGCAGGATTTTATAACATCAATCAGAATTTAATCATCCCCATCATTATTCACCAATTCTTTAATTTTTTTATTGGTTTAGTGAACGGGCATCTCGTTGATTTAATGATGTATAATGCCATTTTATATTCAGTAGCCGCCCTGTTATTGATCATCATTAATCCAAAGAATGCATTGTACAAGACAAAATCAATTAAATCGTGAAAAAAAAATCCCGTTTTCTACGGGGTTCTTTTTTATTGATACATTTATATAGTATACATTTATGCCTTTAGTGAAAAAACGCTTATTCGAGTAAATATTCATACTTTCTCCAATGATTTGATGGATTGGTTGACGTTCGCTTAACTAGTAAAATAAATGTCTATGAATTTATAAAAATACACTTGTATTTATTTTTATAACATGATACTATTCGTGTATAAACTTTTAAATGAATGTATAAAAATACATATCGATAGAGCAATGGAGGCGCATTTTTAATGGCAAATAAAAAAGTTGTATTAGCTTACTCAGGCGGACTTGATACTTCGGTAGCAATTCCATGGTTAAAAGAACAGGGTTGGGATGTAATCGCGGTATGCCTTGACGTTGGTGAAGGGAAAGACCTTGAATTCGTAAAAAATAAAGCTCTTCAAGTAGGAGCTATTGAATCTTATATGGTAGATGCAAAGGATGAATTTGCTGAAAATTATGCATTAATTTCATTACAAGCCCATACTTGGTATGAACAAAAATATCCATTAGTATCAGCACTTTCTCGCCCACTAATCTCAAAAAAATTAGTAGAGATTGCGAACCAGGTCGGTGCGGATGCCGTTGCACATGGTTGCACAGGAAAAGGTAATGACCAAGTTCGTTTTGAAGTGTCTATTAAAGCATTAAATCCTGATCTAGAAGTATTAGCACCAGTACGTGAATGGGGCTGGAGTCGTGACGAGGAAATTGAATATGCGATGAAACATAATGTACCAATTCCAGCAACATTGGATTCACCATTTTCAATTGACCAAAATTTATGGGGACGTGCCAATGAAGCAGGAATTATGGAAGATCCATGGGTATCTCCACCAGAGGAAGCTTACGGCTTAACTGTTTCTGTTGAAAATGCACCAAATGAAGCAGAATATGTGGAGATCGAGTTTATAGCTGGTAAACCAGTAGCATTAAACGGAAAAGAAATGAAGCTAGCAGATTTAATTCAAGAATTAAACGCAGTAGCAGGTGCGCATGGTGTAGGACGTATCGACCATGTAGAAAATCGTCTCGTTGGTATTAAATCACGTGAGGTTTATGAAATCCCAGGAGCAAAAGTGCTGTTAACAGCGCATAAAGAGCTTGAAGATTTAACACTTGTAAAAGAATTAGCACACTTCAAGCCAGTGATTGAGAAAAAATTATCTGAATTAATTTACGATGGGTTATGGTTCTCGCCATTACGTGATGCACTTGAAGCATTCCTTGCGCAATCACAACAATATGTAAATGGTACAGTACGTGTGAAACTGTTCAAGGGGCATGCGATTGTAGAAGGACGTAAATCACCAAATTCACTATACAATGAAAAGCTAGCAACATACTCGAAGGAAGATCAATTCAATCACGCTTCCGCTGTAGGCTTTATCGAGTTATGGGGTCTACCAACCGTAGTGAACTCATCTGTTAATAAAAAATAATATTTAACAAGCGAGGTGTGGGAAGGCATTATGCTTTCACTACACCTTTCAATAAGAAATAAAGGAAAAGGTGAGCTGACATGACAAAACTTTGGGGTGGACGTTTCCAAAAATCAGCAGAAGCATGGGTAGACGAATTTGGGGCATCCATTGGCTTTGATCAGCAACTTGTGCTAGAGGACCTTGAAGGTAGTGTTGCACATGTCACAATGCTTGGTGCAACAGGAATTTTACCTGTAGCTGACGTAGAGGCCATACTAGGTGGTCTTGCCCAATTAAAAGAAAAGGCAATCGCAGGTGAGCTTGAATTTAGCGTTGCCAATGAAGATATACACTTAAATTTAGAAAAGATGCTGATTGATTTAATTGGTCCTGTTGGTGGCAAGCTACATACAGGTCGTAGCCGTAATGACCAGGTCGCGACGGATATGCATCTTTTCTTGAAAAAGCGTGTGCAGGAAGCAATTGATTTAATCGTGACGTTTCAACAAACATTAGTAGAGAAGGCTCAAGAACATATTGAAACGATTGCGCCTGGTTATACACATTTACAACGTGCCCAGCCAATATCCTTTGCGCATCATTTAATGGCGTACTTTTGGATGCTAGAGCGTGATAAACAACGCTTTACAGAATCCATCAAGCGCATTGATATTTTGCCATTAGGGGCAGGGGCTATGGCGGGAACGACTTTCCCAATCGACCGCTTAAAATCCGCAGAATTACTTGGCTTTAGTGAGGTATATGCCAACTCTATGGACGCTGTGAGTGATCGTGATTTTATTGTGGAATTTTTAAGTAATGCATCCTTGTTAATGGCGCATTTATCACGCTTTGCTGAGGAAATTATTATTTGGTCTACAGATGAATTTAAATTTATTGAATTGGATGATGCCTTCT
Organism: Lysinibacillus sp. FSL W7-1291; assembly: GCF_038593415.1. Taxonomy (NCBI): domain Bacteria; kingdom Bacillati; phylum Bacillota; class Bacilli; order Caryophanales; family Bacillaceae; genus Lysinibacillus; species Lysinibacillus sp. FSL W7-1291. The sequence goes on along the minus strand of NZ_CP151994.1, from coordinate 2,688,588 downwards.
CTACAGGTTCTTCCATTATGCCACAAAAGAAAAACCCTGATATGGCAGAGCTCATTCGTGGGAAAACAGGGCGCGTTTACGGGAATCTAATGGGCTTATTAACCGTGTTAAAGGGCACACCTTTAACGTATAACAAAGATATGCAGGAGGATAAAGAAGGCATGTTCGATACTGTGCATACCATTCTTGGTTCACTGAAAATCTTTGAAGGCATGATTCGTACAATGACCGTCAATACAGAACGTTTGCATCAAGCTGTCCATGCTGATTTTTCAAATGCAACAGAGCTAGCAGATTATCTTGCGACAAAAGGTATGCCATTCCGTGAGGCACATGAGGTGACAGGGAAGCTTGTCTTCACATGTATTCAAAAGGGGATTTACTTATTAAATTTACCGCTGGAAGAAATGCAGCAGGAAAGTGCACTAATTGAAGCAGATATTTATGATGTGTTAGCGCCAGAAGCGGCTGTTCGACGCCGTCATTCCTTAGGTGGAACCGGCTTCGAACAAGTGAAGATCCAAATTGACAAAGCAAAAGCCTGTCTTGTAAAACATTAATTGTTGCGTGCATGTCCTTGTGACTTTTGCATAGATATTCATTAAAGCTGTCCAGTGAGGCACTATGAAAACCTATATCCTTTTTCAACTAAGCCAGAGGGTGACGTGAAAAAGAGACCCTTACATACGTGAAGGACAATCCCCAATTCTGGAGACGCGGAATTGGGGTTTTTGTATAAGAAAATGGTGGGAGGGATCCGGTAAATGAATGAACGTTTTACAAAGGGGATTGACACAATCAAACAATATATGACTGAGGAAGAAGTAACACAGATGATTACATCCGATCCATTAGCCGATGTGGCACCCGATTTACGCAAAATGATTATTGAATTTGCTTATGGTGATGTCTATGCACGACCGGGATTGGAGGCCAAAAATCGAGCACTTGTCGTGATAACAGCAGTTGTCACACAAGGTGCTGCGCCGCAAACAAAAACCCATATCCAACGAGGATACCATGCAGGCTTAACACAGACAGAAATTGTCGAGGCTCTGTTACAATTAGTGCCCTACATCGGTTTTCCAAAAGTGCAAAATGCCTTAACCATTGCACAGCAAGTCTTTGCAGAAAAAATTTGAAGCATGAATAAAAAATCAGGCAAAGGTTCATAATAAGTTCGGAAACACTTATTAATCTAATATGATGGGGAGGATGCAGAATGAGTAATAGTCAAACACCCAAAGACCAAGAATCTCAGGAAAGTCCGCCACAACTGGTTAAGGTTGAAGCTTCTTAAAACTTAAGCCTAAAGGTGAAACAGAATTGATCTGCTTCGCTGTAGATTAAGTTGAAGCGTAAACCTACTAGTAAAAAATCAAATAGAAGCAATAAGTGTCCATGGATCCAGAATTATTCTGGGTCCTTTTTGTGGTTCACTGTTAACAATCTAATTGAGGGTGAGAAGCAGAGAGAAAGGCGCTCCTACTAGGGTAATAAAATTCATAAGGAAGGCAAAATGCACTCACCCAAGCCAAGACTCCACCCCTTTCAAAGGTAAAACATCATATAAGACATTCACATAGGTGAGTTAGTCACCTTCATCATTACCTTCATTTGACATTTTGAGAAATCTGTATTACTCTATACATAACAGATTCTGTTTGGGTATTAACAATACAGATTGGAGGAGCGATATGCAAATACGGTTAGATCCAAATAGTGAATTGCAGCTTTATAAGCAATTAGCCAATCAATTAATTGAATTCATCGCAAAAGGTGAACTGAAAAATGGTGATACATTACCAGCGGTGCGTGCGATGGCTACGGATTTAGGTATCAATGTAAGCACAGTGAGTAAGAGCTACCATGAACTCGAGGAAAAAGGGTTAATCGAATTAAAACCGAAAGCGAAGGCAGTCATTATTGGTGGGCAAAAGCGAGAGCTGGAAGAAACAGAGGTTGAAAAAGTGGAAAATGCTTTAAAGCCAATTATGGCGGAAGCTTTTGCACGTGGGTTTGAAAAAGAACAAATAACAAGTTTGTTCCAGCGAATTTTAAAACAATGGAAGTAGGGGTAGTATGCTTATAATAGTAGGCATCTTTATCATTGTTGGTATTTTGGAAACCATGACACCACATTTAACAAGAAAAACGAATGTTTTGGTGTTTCCATACCAGAACCTTATGTCAAGCATCCTCAATTACAGCTTTGGAAGAAGCGTTATAGTCAAATTATCGGAGGAATTGCAGGCTTATTTTTACTAGGTCAAATCGGATTCTCTTTGTCGCCTATGCAAGAGGAGAAAACGTCTTTAATCTCCTTTATCCTTTTGTATGTCATGCTCCTGCTATCATCTGGTCTTTACATGAGTTACCATGTTAAAACGAAAAATTTAAAGGGACAGGAACAATGGGAAACAAACATCAAAACGGTGCATGTAACAGACTTAACAATCCGCCAAAAAGATGAAACACTATCGCCCTTATTTTTTAGTTTACCTATCATCATGACACTGGCATTGATTGTTTTTACGTACATGAATTATGACACCATTCCAGCAATTTTTGCCACGCATTGGAATGGTGCAGGGGAGGCGGATGGTTGGACTGAAAAAACTAGGCTCTCCGTCATCAGTATGCCACTGATATTATTAGCGATACAAATTAGCTTTTTCATCATGGGCCAAGGGATGAAAAGTGCCAAAATTCAATTGAGTGCACAGGCTAGAGAAGCCTCAGTTCATCGGGAACTGACTCAACGCAAATATGGTAGCTGGTATTTAGCAGCGATTAATTTTAGTATGACGATTCTATTTATTGCTTTACATTATACAACCGTTATTTTACATGACCAAACAGCCCCATACTTTTTCCCCCTTTTTCTTGTCTTTAATATCGTTACATTAGGTGGCTTACTAGTATTAATTTGGAAGCTCAGTAAAAGCAATGAACGTTTTGATGAGGTACATACAAATGAAACAGCTGCGGCAGATGATCAATACTGGAAATGGGGGATTTTTTATTGTAACAAAAACGATCCATCCTTATTAGTGCCGAAAAAATTTGGAATCGGATGGACTGTCAATTTTGCGAATAAATGGAGCTACATCATAATCGGTATTACCTTATTGCCAATTTTATTGGTGATCTTCATATAGAGAGGAAGATTGGATGAAAAAATGGTTATTGTTATGTTGCACATTGTTACTTTTAAGTGCCTGTGGGCAAAAAGAGGTCACTGCGGACAATCAAGAGACAAAGGGGCAAAGTGCAATGAATGAACAGTTTATCGGAAAATGGGAGGGAAATATTGAAACGCCTAATGGAGCACTGCCAATTATCGTCGATTTACAGAAGGATAGTGGTACATTATCTGTTCCAGCACAAGGTTTATCTAATTTTCCATTTCAAAGTGTCAAGTATACAGATGACAATGTAAAAATATCTATTCATTTGAACGGCTCTGTTATTGCGATAAACGGCATATTAAAAAATGAACAAATAGAGGCTACATTTCAACAAAATGGTGGGAATTTCCCCCTAATTTTAACGGCTTATAAAGAGCAGCCCGTTACCTATGAAAAACTAAAAATTCCTGTTCAACAGGGAGACTTAACAGTTGCTTTACAAAAAGCGAGCACGTCGCCATCGCCTGTGGCTCTCATTATAGCAGGCTCTGGGCCAACTGATAAAGATGGTAATTCTGCTCTAGCTGGTAAAAATAATAGCTTAAAAATGCTGGCGGAAGGTTTAGCACAAGAGGGCATTACGACGGTTCGCTATGATAAGCGAGGACTTGGTGATAATCAAGCGCTCTTAACAAAGGAAGAAGATGGGACGTTTGATCAATACGTGGATGATGCAGTACAAATCCTACAAACATTGATGGCGGATAAAGCTTATACAAGTGTACACGTGATTGGTCATAGTGAAGGCTTACTCATTGGTTTGCTAGCAGCTCAAAAAACAGGGGTAGCGTCCTTCGTCTCTATCGCAGGTGCTGGAAGACCATTGGACGTAGTACTCTTAGAGCAATTAAAAGGTCAGTTAGCACCGAAGCTTTACAATGAATCAACGGATATTTTGACAGCTTTAAAGCAAGGCAAGCAGGTGACAACTGCTTCGCCAGAGCTGCAAGCCCTCTTCCGTCCATCTGTTCAGCCTTTCCTGATTTCCTTGCTAAAGTACCATCCTGCTGACGAGTTGGAGAAAGTAAAAAGCCGTGTATTAATCGTACAAGGAACAACGGATTTACAAGTAAAGGAAGTCGATGCCGAGGCATTAAAGAAAGGCAAACCAGAGGCGAAGCTACTTTATATGGAGGGTATGAACCATGTATTGAAAAAGGCTCCAGCAGATCGTGCAGGAAACTTAGCAACCTATTCAGACCCTTCATTGCCATTACATGAAAAATTACTACCAGCGATTCAGCAATTTATTAATGAAGAGTAGGATGATGAACGATGAGTATCTTTGTATATGGAATTATCATGCTGCTATTTCTGACCTTTGCCATTGTGCTGTCCCAAGGGAAAGGAGCGTTTTTAATCGCAGGATTTAATACGATGCCAGAAGAAGAAAAAAAGCAGTATGATGAGCAAGCATTGGCGAGATTTATGGGGAAAATGATGTATGGCTACTGCTTTTGTGTGCTTTTATGGATTCTTAATGAACTTTTTCATACACAGTGGTTATTTTTTAGTATCGGACTTGTTCTTTTCGTAGCATTGACGATCTTTTTAATGATCTATGTGAACACAGGCAATCGTTTCAAAAAATAAGAAGGATATAAAATGGACTTGGTCAATGCAATGACAAGTCCATTTTGTTTGGCTACATTTGAAGGAAATGCATTTTATCTATGAGAATTATTATCAATTAGTGGGATTTCTGTTAAACTAGAGACATGCTATTGGTTAAACTAGAAGGAGTGCTTGAGCTCGATGAAATTAAGTGATCATATACTTTTATGGAATCACGCATACATCAAAATTATGGATGTACGATTGACAATGATGGAGCAGGGAGAGGATTTTGGTCCCTATCGATTGCCGACCAGTGCCTTTCTCTATACAAAAAGAGGGAATGCTCAAATCTGGCTGGATAAAAACAGACATCTGGTACACCCGTTTCACGTCCTGCATGCAGGAAAAGGGGTGGATGTAGAGATTGTAGCGGAGAAAGAGTTTGAATACTTTATGATTTTCTATAAGGCAATACTTCCGTTACCTCATCGCCAAGAAATGGTAGCCTTGATGGAAAATCATAATCCTTTCCACTATCAATATGCTTTTGTGCCAGCTCATCCTCTTGCATTACTTGACAGAGCAGAGCAGATGAAGATAGTTTGGCAACAGGCCCATGACAAAGAGCTGAAAAATTTACATATAAAATCATTATTCTATCAATTTATCTATGAATTATTGCGGCAAATGCATGGACAGGGAATTCATCCCGTAAAGCCAGATATGGTGGCGCAGGCAGTTCGCTATATAGAGGAACATGCGCATATGCCTCTAACACTAGACATCATAGCGCAAGAGTTAGGCTGTAGCATTGGTTATTTATCAAAACTGTTTAAAGAAAAAATGCATACAAGCCCGATTCATTATTTAGGTGAAATGCGTGTCAATAAAGCAGCGGCATTACTCGTGCAAACAGATGCTACGTTGCAGGAAATTGCGGAGCATGTCGGTTATCCTGACGGTCATTCCTTGAGCCGAAGCTTTAAACGATACAAGGGTGTATCTCCAGCACAATTTAAAGTGGCATGGAGGCAAAAGCGGCAACTGGAAGATGAAGAATTGCCACTTTGGAAAAGAAGATATGCTATTCTCCCAAAACAATTCGAGTGTTATATTGATGATGAAATTGAAAATCATTATCAACGAAAGGGAGTAAATGAAATGTCGAAGTACAAAAATATGAAAGTAAAGGCTATGACGTTGTTTATGTGCCTATCATTGCTGCTAGCAGCATGCTCAAATACAAATGGAGCCTCATCATCGACAAATCAAGTGGAATCACAAGCGAATAGTGGACAAGAGGCTGTACAAGAAGGAAAGACAAGAATTGTTTCGACGCCTAGAGGTGATGTAGAAATTCCAGCTCAGCCACAGCGTGTAGCGGCTGATCAATATATGGGGCAGCTTTTAAAGTTAGGAATTATTCCAGTTGGTGTCCGCGAAGGCATGTTAACGGAAGGTTGGATTGAGAAAGCGGGGATTCCTCAAGAAACGCTCGCTAAAATCGAGAATTTAGGTGGCTTCCCAATGAATCCTGAAAAACTCATTATGCTAGAGCCCGATTTAATCATTGGGTCGATTGAGAAAAATATTGAACAATATGAAAAAATCGGCTCTACTGTTTTTATTCCTTACTGGGAAGAGCTTTCGACGGCAGGGCCGTTAGAAAAATTTAGAAGAATTGCTGAGGTATTTGGAAAAGAGCAAGAAGCTGAGTTATGGATAGAAGAATATGAACAGAGGGTAGAAGATGCTCGAAAACAAATCGATGGCATCATTAAAGAAGGTGAAACGGTATCAGTCGTGCAATTAAGCCCTACAGGTTTATTTGTGTTAGCTGCTGAGGGAGGGAATTATGGTAGTAACACCATTTATCAGATGTTGAAATTACCTCCAACAGAGCAAGCTTTAAACATGAAAGAGGGCTTTGAAAATATCTCATTAGAGGTATTGCCACAGTATTTAGGCGATCATGTATTTGTCTATGTCAATTCGCAAGAAGATGCAGAAGAAATTTTGAATAGTCCGATTTGGCAGGGAGCACCTGCTGTTAAAAATGGCAATGTTTATATGTATGGTGAGTTCGATGATGAGTTTGTCATGGAAGATCCTTACTCTTTAGACCTACAACTTGAGAAAATTGTCAAAGTTTTATTGGAGAAAAAAATAAAAAGCAAGTAAAACCTGCATTCATTTTGCAATAAAGTAGAGCTATTTTCTGATGAATGGCCGTTTGTATAAATTCATCCTAGCTGGTCATAATAAAGAAGATTTCACTTATGAAATCTATAATGATGAGGAGGATGAAAAATGAGTAGGTTCGAACAATTAGATCCAAAATCTCAAAAAATCCACCGCAACTGGTCAAGGATTAAGCGATCCAAATCGCAAGTAAATGGTGAAACGGAGATAACTCTCCATAATCGCCTCTTGCGAAGTGAAGCAAAGGCCCGTCAGTTTTAATCATGTTAGAAAAGTAAGTGTCATCAAGCCCAGAAAAAATTCTGGGTTTTTTTATGGATAAAAATAGAAGGCGGAATGTATTATAATACGTTATAAGGAAGAAAAGGGGAGGAAGGCTATGGATATTACTATTCCAACTTATTTACAGTCATATGCAGAAAATGTTGAACAGCTAGAGGCAGTTGAATCACAGTTACAGCTTTGTTCCAGCACAGGGAATAAACAGTTTGAAATTTGGTACTATGGAGATTTACTAACAATCGAAGGTGAGGCATTGCCTTTCATTACTGGAGCAACCGCTAGAATCGTTGCAAAAGACCCTTTAACGGCGGAGGAAATTTTGCTATTTGATGCAACCCTACATGGCTATAATGCGCTATTTTGTGATGAATTTACGGAGGAGCAGCGTATCCATCGTCCACTACGGAAATATCTTTTGCCCACAACAGAAGTTGTCCTATCATTTTTCTATAATATTGACTATGACGAAGAAGCAGAAGACTATGAGGTAGATGAACATGGCAATGTACAGCTACTCAACGGAGAAACAGCAGATTGGGAGACGATAAAAAGTATTGGCTATGATGCCTTTGCTTTTTATGGCAAATCAGAAGATGGTACACTGCTAGCATTTGCACAGGAAGAATTAGCCTAGCATGAAAGGAACATAGAAAAATGCAATTCATCTCATATACACAAGATTTAGCGAAGCAAATTCATCAATATCAATCAAACAATGCATTTTATCGGAACATTATGAAAACAGAAGAGCCAGTGAATATCGGTTTCATCTATATTGAGCCAAATGGGGTAGTTGGTATGCATGAAGCCCCTGTTCCTCAGCTTTTTATCGTGATGCATGGCGAAGGCTGGGTTCGTGGTGAAGATGATGAAAAAATCACCATAAAATCTGGACAGGGTGTACTTTGGCATCAAGGGCAGGCGCATGAATCTGGTAGTACGACAGGCTTGACAGCACTTGTGATCCAAGCTGAGCATATACATCTTACATAAAAAACGTGTGTAACGGTAGGAGGGGAAGGCATTGAGCAACACAGAAAAATGGAACAAATGGTTGAAAGACTATGGGTTAGCACATAAGGCTGAGCAAATAGCAGCTTATACTAGAAGCTCTATACGTATGGTAGCTAAGCAAAATGCTGATGAAGAAATTCCGATTGGCCATTCAAAAATAGGTGGCTGTCCGGATGTTCCCACAGATTTTGTGTGGCCATATACGAACGATAAGAGACCGTTGTATTTCCTTTGCCAACTACATGTAAAGGATATCAAACCTTACGATACCAACAATTTATTACCTACAGATGGATTATTGTCCTTTTTCTATGATGCAGCCGAGCAACCATGGGGATACGATCCGAAAGACTATGATGGCTTCAATGTTTTCTATTTCACAGAACCAGTTAGTAGCCTTACAAGAATAAAAATACCTGCTATCTTACTCAAACATGGCGACATTGCCAGTGCAAGTCTGCAGTTTAAAAATGAATGGACACTCCCGCCCTGGGAATCTCCATTTTGGGATGATTTAGAAGAAACTCTAACGGAAGAGGAAGCAGATAATTTGAGAGACCTTGCATATGAATCGATGGAAGAAGCTGATGCAAATGGAGCCGTTCATCGCATAGACGGTTTTCCAGATGCTATTCAAGGGGATATGTACTTACAATGTCAGCTTGTCTCCAATGGCTTATATTGTGGCGATTCAACTGGCTATAATGATCCCCTTCGAAGGGAATTAGAGGCTGGGGCAACAGACTGGCGATTATTGCTTCAACTTGATTCAGAAGAAGAGCTTGGATATATGTGGGGAGATAGCGGTAGATTGTATTTTTGGATTCGTGAGGATGATTGCCAAAAGACCCGCTTTGATCAGACATGGGTTGTCTTACAATGCTTTTAAAAACAAAGGGGGATAACGGTTGTCAAAGCAACCGTTATCCTTTTTCATGTTGTTTCACCATTTTTACTGTTTTAAGCGGATAACCATCGAAACACTCATCGAATTCTACTAGCTTTTCGAACCCCTTTGCCTGATAAAAATGCATACCAATTGTATTTTCTTTTGCTACACAAACAAATAATGACGATAGGCTGGGAAGCATGTTTAGCCCTCTTTGTAAAAGAGCTGAACCGATACCACTCCCCTGGCTATCAGGATGCAAGTAAATGGCAAGCAGCTCTGCCTCACCATGTGTAACATTTGAGAAATTAGCAAAGCCTACTAGCGATTCATCGACGATTGCGACTAAAAATAGGCTAGTAGTGAAGCGCTGTGTTAAACGGTTACTGCTATACGCCATTTGTAAAAAGCGATCTTGAATATCACGAGGGATGATTCCTTCATATGTATGGTGCCAGCTTGTTCTAGCAATTTCTTGTACAAAAGTAATGTCATTTTCTAGCATCTGTCGTATAATAAATGTCAACACTTTTCACCTGAAATTCCAATTTTTATCTTTATTGTAACATTCAATCAGTCAAAAGGGGGTCACTTTCATGCAAGTAGTGGAAAAAGCATTTGGCTATATTACGAGAGAGCATGAAGAACAATTACAAGTGCTCGTATTTGAACAGAATTCAGTTGGTGCAGGTATTCAAGTGCCCAAAGGTACAGTAGAAGAGGGCGAAACACCTTTAGAAGCTGTGAAGCGTGAAATGTTGGAGGAGACTGGTCTAACAACACTTGTCGTTCAGAGGTTAATTGCACAGGACTATTTTAATCATCCGTCAGGTATTTTACAGAAACGTTATTTTTATCATTTAACATCCGATGAAACACAAGATTCATGGCAACATCATCCAACGGGCTTAAATGAAGCGGATTTAATTTTTTCATTTTATTGGATTTCTGCTGAGCAAGAAGCGCTACTAGCAAAGGGGCATGGTGATTATTTATACCGTGTGTTAGGAAAGGTGAAAAATTGAACGTAGGATTATAAAGATGCGGTGGCATGACTACTTTAGCTATTAACAAATAGAAAACCCTAACTATGATAAAACACGCAATGAGTGTTTCGTAAAATAGTTAGGGTTTTTCAACGGTCTCTTTCAGGTTGGTTCAATCAAGCCTTGGCCACAATCTCTAAGGCTTGTGCAAAATCAGCGATTAAATCATCTACATGCTCAAGTCCCACTGAAAATCGTAAAAGTCCATCTGTGATGCCGCGTTTTGCACGCTCCTCAGGCTCCATAGCAGCATGACTCATCTTTGCTGGGTAGGAAAGAATTGATTCCACACCCCCAAGAGAGACCGCGAAAACAGGAATTGTCATTGCTTCGACTAATGCTTTGGCGGCTGCATAACTTGGTAAACGGAAAGACAAAACAGCCCCACCACTTGTACTTTGGCGCTGATGAATGTCATACCCTGGATGTGAGGCAAGTCCAGGATAGTAGACTTGCTCAACCAGTGGATTTGTAGTTAAAAATGTTGCAATTTTTTGTGCAGATTCAGCAGAGCGACTAAAGCGCACATCTGTTGTTTTGATATTTTGTAGCAGTGTGAAAGAATCTTGTACACCTAAAATATTGCCAAAAGAATTTTGGATAAAGTATAGCTCTTGTCCTAGCTTGTCATCTGCTGTAACTGTTAAGCCAGCAATAATATCAGAATGACCAGATAAGAACTTAGTTGCACTATGAATGACGACATCAACTCCAAGTTCTAGTGGACGTTGGTGTAACGGTGTCATAAAGGTATTATCTAAAAATGTCAGACATTGGTGTTGTTTCGCTAGTGCCACCACGCCACGAATATCTGTGATGCCTAATGTCGGATTTGATGGTGTTTCCATATAAAGCAGCTTCGTAGCTGGCGTTATTGCTGCTTCTACTGCTGCTAGATCCGTGAAATCTACAAATGTATGGGAAATCCCAAAGCGTGGTAACACCTTTGTCACAAAACGATAGGTTCCACCATAAACATCCTCGGTCATGACGATATGGTCCCCTTGGGATAACAGCATTAACGCTGCTGATACCGCTGCAATGCCCGAAGAAAAGGCATGAGCGCGAACACCACCTTCAAGTTCTGTCACAGCTTTTTCTAATGCGTCTCTCGTAGGGTTGCCTGAGCGAGCATAATCATATTCTCCAAACTCATCCATACTTTCTTGATGGAAGGTAGAGGACAGATACATGGGAACATTGACAGCCCCTTTTTTATTACCATAGCCATCACGAACACCTGCATGAATGAGGCTCGTTTCAATACGTTGCTTCATAAATTATGCCTCCTTTCTTAGGATATCGAATACTTGTTGTAAGTCTGCAATTAAATCTTCTGCTTCCTCAATACCGACAGAGAATCGAAGTAAACGATCACAAACGCCACGTTCAACACGCTCTTCATATGGCATATCTGCATGTGTTTGTGTGGCAGGATATGTAATAAAGCTTTCCACACCGCCAAGACTTTCAGCAAAAGTAATTAACTTTAAGTGACGAAGGAATGGGTCAATCCACTCAGGTTTTTGCAAGCGGAATGACAGCATGCCACCTTTTCCTGTATAAAGTACATCAGTCACTAATGCTTCTTCCTCTAAATAAGCAGCAATGGCTTTTGCATTTGCATCATGCTGTTTTAATCGGAGATGTAAAGTTTTTAAACCGCGAATAAGTAACCACGAATCCATAGCGCCTAGCACCATACCACTGCCATTATGAATAAAGCCAATGCGTTCAGATAATTCCTTACCTTTAGCCACAACTAAACCAGCTAAAACATCATTATGACCACCGATATATTTTGTAGCAGAGTGAAGGACAATGTCTGCCCCTAATTCGATAGGGCGTTGGAAGTATGGTGTATAGAAGGTATTATCTACAATTAACCAGGCTCCATGTTTATGGGCTAACTCTGCATACACTTGTAAATCGAATTCCTGCATAAGTGGATTTGTTGGGGTTTCAATGAATAACGCACGAGTATTTTCAGTTATTAATGCTTCCACCTGTTCAACCGATTCAAACTTTGAATAAACAGGCTTGATATTATAGGTTTCTTGGAAGAAGTTAAATAGTCTATAGGTACCGCCATATAAATCATCAGGCACGACTAACTCATCGCCTGGTTTAAATAAGGATAACACCAATTGAATAGCAGCCATCCCTGAACTACAGGCAAAGCCCATATCGCCCCCCTCTAAATCAGCAATCCCTTCTTCTAAAAGAGCACGTGTAGGATTTTTTGTACGTGTATAGTCAAAGCCAGTAGATTCCCCAATTCCAGCATGTTTATAAGCAGTCGATAAATGGATCGGCGGGCTCACAGCACCTGTTATGGGGTCACTTAAATTTCCTAGTTGTACAAGTTTTGTTTCAATACTTCTGTTTAATGTCATGACGTCACTCTTTTCTCCAATATTATTAAAAGCGACAATTTTCGCTTTCAATTTATTAGTATTCTCAATAATTGTTACCAATTTAACATGGATACTAAAGAAGAACAAGGGTGTTTTCTGAAAATTAGCTAGATTATTTATAGTTAATCACGTAGGAATAGTAGGAGATTGATTATTAAATTATGAGCAACAATGTGTGGGTGCTTCTAGTTAAGTTAACAGGAAAGAGCAGAGAAAGTGGAGGATAGATAAAGTTAGTGGATAGGGTATAGAAAGTAGCGGATAGAACGCGGAAAGAGATGGATAGAGCAGAAAAAGAGAAGGATACGCATAAAGTTGATGGATAGAATAAGGAAAGCAGAGGATAGAACGCGGAAAGAGATGGATAGAGCAGAGAAAGAGAAGGATACGCATAAAGTTGGTGGATAGAGTATAGAAAGCAGCGGATAGAACGTGGAAAGAGAAGGATAGAGCAGAGAAAGTGGAGGATACGCATAAAGTTGGTGGATAGAATAAGAAAAGCAGCGGATAGAACGTGGAAAGAGATGGATAGAGCAGAGAAAGAGAAGGATACGCATAAAACTGGTGGATAGAGTAAGGAAAGTAGCGGTTAAAACGCGGAAAGAGATGGATAGAGCAGAGAAAGAGAAGGATACGGATAAAGTTGATGGATAGAATAAGAAAAGTAGCGGTTAAAACGCGGAAAGAGATGGTTAGAGCAGAGAAAGAGAAGGATACGCATAAAGTTGGTGGATAGAATAAGAAAAGCAGCGGATAGAACGTGGAAAGAGATGGATAGAGCAGAGAAAGTGGAGGATACGCATAAAGTAGCGGATAGAACATCCAAAGAGAAGGATACAAAACCAAAGGATCTGCTTCTTTCGAATAAGGCAGATCCTTTGGTGTCATATGTTAGGCTTGTTCTTTTTTGAGTAAATCACGAATTTCTTTGAGGAGCTCTTCTTTTGCATCTAATTCAGGAGCTGGCTCTTCAACGACTGCTTCTTCTTTTTTACGTGTAAGCTTCGTCATAATTCGGAGCGCCATAAAAATGGCAAATGCAATAATTAAAAAATCAATAATTGATTGTAGAAATACACCTAAATTGACTTGGGCTTCACCAGAGCCAAAAACAAAGCTCTTTGTTAAATCAACACCACCTGTTAAAATACCAACTAATGGCATAATGATATTTTCAACTAAGGAGGTAACAATTTTACCGAAAGCACCACCGATGACTACTGCTACTGCTAGATCGACAATATTGCCTTTCATTGCAAATTCTTTAAAGTCTTTCCACAAAATAAATGCCTCCCTATTATTATCCAATATAATGAATCAACCTGTATTTTACTATATTTTTAGCAAACCTTTCAACTGCTTTTATAGTGAAAATGAATAGCATCCTACAACTGGAAGTTTCTATCTTACAAAAATTAAAAGATTTACTACATATAACGAAAAATTTGGTAATATAGAAAAAGAATACTAGATTAGGTGTGACGTATGACAAAGAAAAAGAACAACAAAGCCATGTTATCACCCGCTACAAAATTGGGTATGATAGCATTATTGATTCCCGTTGCAATAACGGTGTATGTCCTGACATTTTTTGCGTGGAAGGAACTTCAAACATTACCGATTTTCGAAAAGCTTGCACAGCAAAAGGCAATCGAGGAGATTCAACAACATTTCGATATGGACATTCCAGAGAAATACATTCCGGTATATGTAGCAGCGGAGGAGAAATATGGTGTGCCATGGACATTGCTTGCTGCACATCATCGAATTGAAACGAGATTTTCTACAGTGAAATCAATGGTTTCATCTGCCGGGGCAGAAGGGCATATGCAATTTATGCCGTGCACGTTCGTTGGCTGGCAGCATCCTACTTGTTCAGGACTAGGAAAAGGAAACATCACGAAGGCTGAATTAATGAATCCAGAGACAATTGCTAAATATGGAGGATATGGCGTAGACGCGAATGGGGATGGTATAGCCGATCCCTATGATATTGAGGATGCGGTATTTAGTGCAGCTAATTATTTAGCTAAATACGGAGCTGCCAAAGGTAATATTAAGAAAGCTGTGTATCAATACAATCATAGTGAAGAATATGTAGAAAATGTATTGTATTACTACCAATTGTATAATAATTATCACGATGAACTCCGAGCAACCGTTTTACTAAATGAAGCAAAATAAAGAGCCATCACCATGGATGGCTCTTTATTACATATTTAAGTTGCTTTACGCATACCTTTTAAAATAAGGCTGACGATAAAGATCAACACAACGGCACCGATCAGTGCTGGGAACACGTAGAAATCACTTACTCTCCAACCCCAGTTCCCTAAAACCATACTACCGATCCAAGAACCAACAATCCCTGCAATAATATTCCCGATGATGCCACCAGGTACATCTTTACCTAAAATTACGCCAGCTAACCATCCAAGAATTCCTCCGATGATTAAATACCAAATGAAACTAATCATTATTTTCATCTCCTTAAAATTAAGATATAATGGCGATTACTTAGTTATACCCTGAATGGAGTAGATTAAACACTGCGATTTTGTTTAGTAATTATTACATGCTGTCATAATGGCTGTAGACAAATGAATGCAGCTCTTTCATCATGTCCACACTAACGTAACTCCAACTGCATAAATGATTGTGAAAATGTCCACATTAACTACAATTACTTCTATATTGTACATACACCGATTTTCGCTTACTTCTATAGTATGTTCACGCATTCAATTCGTACCAAAAATAGATGGAACGCTCCAAAATCAGCCGTTTGACTAAATATTTGCAAAAACCACCTTTTTATCCATGAAAAAATGCATTTTTTGTTGAAGCAGAATTTCAATCAATTATACGGTTGTTTATTTTTTATTTATATGAATGGAAAATGATTAAATTTTCACCTTTTAATAGTTTGAAAATTCTGTTTAAAAGGATTATAATGTAGAAAAAAGGAGCGTGTTGCATATGAATATGGCTGTTATGAAACGTTTAAATCGTCAAGGTTTTCTGATTGCTGGTCTGCATTTGTTAGTGCTGCTAAATCTTGCAGCCGATTTCTTATACGCATCGTAACCAATTGAATAGAAAGGTGAATGAAATGTTTGTCCCATTCTAAAACAACTGTGTCGACTTATTGAATAAAAAGCGCACGGTTGTTTTTATTTTGACTCATGAATAACAAAATTATTCTGTAAATTGTCAAATACATAGTATATACAGGAGGGATTAAATGACGACAAGATTGGATCGAGCGTTTAGTGATTTGGAAAGACCATTTGCTTGGTTGGACTTAGATGCGCTGGATAAAAATATACGAACTGTGCAAGAGGCTTGTGGTGGCAAGCAAATTCGTATTGCGACAAAATCGATTCGTTCTGTTGAAGTGCTTCGTTATGTTCAGAAAAACCTTGCTAATGTTGTAGGCTTTATGACATTCACAGCGGCAGAGACCATTTTTTTACTACAGCAGCAATTTGATGATTTATTACTGGGCTATCCAGTAATGGAGGAAGCAGCTATTCGTCGCTTGCTACATTTCGTCAAAGACGGGAAAAGCGTTACTTTTATGGTGGATCGGCCAGAACATATCCAACTATTAGCGAAGCTGGGACTAGAAATAGGTGTACGTGTACAGGTTTGCATTGATATTAATGTTTCGAATGATTTTAAAGTACTGTATTTCGGGACTAAACGTTCATCGTTGTATTCTCTTGAGACGCTGACACCTTTTTTGCAAGAGATTCAAAAAACGTCAGCGATTGAGGTTGTAGGTGCAATGGGCTATGAGGCTCAAATAGCAGGCGTTGGCAATCGTCCTGCGAATGCATTAAAAGGCAAAGTGATTGAGGCAATGCAAGTACAAGCTAAAAAACAAGTAACCCAATTTCGTCGCTTAGCGATAGCCCATATCAAGGCGTATTTTCCAAACTTACGCTTCGTCAATGGTGGAGGCTCAGGGAGCATGTTATATACCAATCAGCAGAAAGAAGTGACTGAAATTACAGTAGGCTCCGCTTTTTATGCACCTGCATTGTTCGATCAATTTACACATTTACAGCTAGAAAAGGCAGCTGGATTTGCTTTGAGTGTAACGAGAAAGCCTGAAAAAAATATTGTTGTTTGTCATGGTGGTGGTTATACGGCTTCTGGAGCAATTGGATTGGATCGCTTACCTGTATTCTATGAACCTAGCAATTTTGCATACCTTAGCTTAGAAGGAGCAGGAGAAGTACAAACGCCTATAAAGGTCAAAGGAAAACATATTAATATTGGTGATACGATCTATTTTAGACATGCAAAAGCGGGGGAGCTTTGTGAGCGTTTTCAAGTACTCCATGGGATTCGAGAGGACAAGTATATGGGGCCTTACACAACATATAGGGGGGATGGACAATGTTTTCTATAGAAAAATGGCGTAATGGTGAAAAGTGGACAAATTGGGCGGGGAATGTTATTTCTTATCCGAGTGAAATGTACTTACCACAATCGGTTGAAGAAGTTTCAACCATTGTCAAGCATGCACGTGAAGCGGGAAAAACGATTCGGGTCACAGGGGCAGCTCACTCTTTTAGCGCTGTGGCTATGCCTGAGCATATCGCTATTTCCTTACATAATATGCGTGGATTAATCGCTGTGAATGAGGAAAAGCAGGAGGCAACATTATGGGCTGGTACCTACCTATATGAAATTGGACCAATGCTGGAGAAGCACGGCTTTGCTTTAATCAATATGGGGGATATTCAGGAGCAAACGATTGCAGGAGCAGTATCAACGGGTACACATGGTACAGGGATTACACTTGGTTCTCTGTCGTCTGCTGTCATGACATGGGGGTTTGTAGATGGCACTGGCACATATCAGGAGCACAGGAGGGGAATGGACGATTTATCTGAAGCACTACATGTATCGCTCGGTATGCTTGGTGTCCTTGTCAAAGTAACGATCAAAGTCATGCCACTTTATAGCTTGCATTATGTTGGGGCAAGAGAAACTTTGAGCAATGGTCTCACACTATTCGCAGAGGATATTCGCCAACATCGCCATGTGGAATGGTTTTATTTCCCTGGCAGTGAGACGATTCAAGTAAAACGGATGAATGCTGTAGCACCCATCTATCAAAGTGAATGGAATAAAAAAATAGACACGTTAAAGCTCCAAATTGTAGAAAATGGTGCTTTCTTTGCCATGTCAGAACTTTGTAAGTGGAAACCAGCGTTAAGTGGTGCTATGAGTAAAATAGCAGCCGCAAATGTGGTGAAAAGTGAAAAAGTGGGCATAAGCTATGAAATTTATCCTTCTCCTCGTAGTGTGAAGTTCCAAGAAAGTGAATATGCCATTCCACTCGCTCAATTTGAAGCATGCTTGGAGGAAATTCATACAACCTTTAAAAAAGGGATTTTTAATGTTCATTTCCCATTAGAGTGTCGAACAACTGCAGGGGAAGCAGGCTTTTTAAGTCCAACACAGGGGCGCGAGTCTGCTTTTATAGCATTTCATATGTATAAAGGGATGTCAGAAGAGCCTTATTTTAAATGGGTTCATACTTTGATGCAAAAATATGATGGCCGACCTCACTGGGGCAAACAACACCATTTAACAGCACAAACCGTCTACGAACTGTATCCAGAGATCGAAAAGTTTTTAAAAATACGACACCAATATGATCCCGATCAAGTATTTTTTACAGGCTACTTAAAAAAATTGTTTCTATTGTAAGCGTTATCTCTATAGATAAGATGATTCAACTTGTCCGAAAATATGGGAATCAATGGCCTCTTACATTGTTGGTTATTATTGAAAAATTAAAATTTGAACGAAATGTCAAAATTTTTATCAAAGCGAGATAAAACTGATGCTTAATCAGCATGTAAACGATTTCAATTTTGACAGATTTTTTTAATTGTTTGAACAATTCAAAAAATACTGTTGACGAGACCTTTTTTTCGTACTATGATAACAACAATTTAACACGTTCGTTACAGCAGTAGCCATCTAGTAGGCTGCTACTCTATAAACAAAAATTAAAAAGACAGAACATTTTGTCTATAGTAACGAACATAGTATGGATAGCAATGAGGGGCGTTTAAAATGAGAAGTGACATGATTAAAGTAGGCGTAGATCGAGCGCCACATCGAAGTCTTTTATATGCAACAGGCAAAGTAAAAGCAAAAGATTTAGGCAAACCATTTATTGGGGTTTGTAACTCATATATCGACATAATACCAGGTCACGTTCATTTACGTACGTTCGCTGATGTAGTGAAAGAAGCCATTATTGAAGCGGGTGGTATTCCATTCGAATTTAATACAATTGGTGTCGATGATGGTATTGCAATGGGGCATATTGGTATGCGTTATTCATTACCAAGTCGTGAAATTATAGCAGACTCAGCAGAGACAGTTATTAATGCACATTGGTTTGATGGTGTATTTTATATTCCAAACTGTGACAAAATTACACCAGGGATGCTGATGGCAGCAGTTCGCACAAACGTACCATCTATCTTTGTTTCTGGTGGTCCAATGGAGGCTGGTACTTCTGCTTCAGGCAAGCAGCTTTCTTTAACCTCTGTTTTTGAAGGCGTAGGAGCCCATAAATCAGGAAAGATGTCATCTGAAGAGTTGTTAGATATTGAAAATAATGCATGTCCAACATGTGGCTCATGCTCAGGGATGTTTACAGCCAACTCGATGAACTGTTTAATGGAAATGCTCGGTGTTGCTCTACCAGGGAATGGTACAATCGTTGCCACTTCTGAAGAGCGTCACAAGCTGATTAAAGAAGCAGCCAAACAATTAATTCGTATGGTCAAGGAAGACATTAAGCCACGCGACATTATTACAAAAGAGTCAATTGATGATGCTTTTGCTCTTGATATGGCAATGGGAGGCTCCACAAACACTGTTCTTCATACATTAGCCATTGCCAATGAAGCAGAAATAGATTACAACATTGAAGATATTAATAAAGTAGCAGAGCGAGTACCCTATTTAGCAAAAATTATGCCTGCATCCGATATTTCAATGGATGATATCAATAAAGCGGGTGGTGTTAGTGCCATTATTAATGAATTAACATCCATTCCGGGAGCTATTCATCCAGATCGCCCAACCGTTGCAGGTTTAACGATGGGTGAGCTTGTCAAAGATTATCACATCACGAATGATCAAGTCATTCGAACAAAAGACAATCCCTATAGTGCTGTAGGTGGGTTATCGGTGTTATTTGGTAACATTGCACCTGATGGCTCCGTTATTAAAGTAGGTGCAGTTGATCCTTCCATCAAAGTATTCAAAGGAGAGGCAATCGTCTTTGATTCCCAAGAAGCAGCGCAGGAAAACATTGATAATGGAATAGTGAAAGAGGGCCATGTAGTCGTCATTCGCTATGAAGGACCTAAGGGTGGCCCAGGGATGCCTGAAATGCTTGCACCAACATCTGCGATTCAAGGTCGTGGTCTTGGTACAAAGGTTGCATTAATTACAGATGGTCGTTTCTCAGGTGCATCTCGAGGTATTTCAATTGGTCATATTTCACCAGAAGCTGCTGAAGGCGGTCCAATCGCCTTAGTAGAAAACGGAGATATTATTGAAATTGATCTACCAAATCGTACGATTAATGTACAAGTTTCAGATGAAGTTTTAGCTGAACGTCGTGCAAAATTACCAGTCTTTGAGCCAAAAATCAAACGTGGTTGGTTAGCAAGATATTCAAAATTAGTGACGAACGCTTCCACTGGTGGCGTAATGAAAATTTAACAACTAGATAAATGAAAACGTTGATGAGGTTAAAGGTTCTAGAGCCTTGTATCTACCAGAGAGCCGGTCGTGCTGGAAGCCGGCGATACAACTAGATCCGACATCCCCTCGGAGTGGGCTATTAAACGTGTTTACACCATTAGATAGCTCCGGGCATAGTCGAAAGTGCTCGTTATTAATGAATAAATGTTTTATGACACCCTATTGGATGTGAAATTTTTTGCATAGGTGTATAAATGCAGTCATTTATTCGCGAGGTAGCAATTATTTGCTATAAAAAAGGGTGGTACCATGGAAAGTCTTTTTCATCCCTACGTAAGGTAGTTCTTTGCGTGTGGAGAAAAGGGCTTTTTTATTATTTTCACGACGTAATGAGCAAACTCTCAATGAAAAGGAAGAGAGGTAGACTTACCAGCTAGTGGCACTTTACTAATCTAGAACACTGATGTATGACTTTGAAAGAAATGAAGGAGGCATAAATTGATGAGTGCGAATGTTTCAATCAATGAACA
Organism: Lysinibacillus sp. FSL W7-1291; assembly: GCF_038593415.1. NCBI lineage: Bacteria > Bacillati > Bacillota > Bacilli > Caryophanales > Bacillaceae > Lysinibacillus > Lysinibacillus sp. FSL W7-1291. The sequence continues at coordinate 2,667,705 of NZ_CP151994.1, read as the reverse complement.
AGAACAATTAGCAACAACAGCAACGGCTGAACAAACCTATCAAGCGAAGGACGGTGCAGATGTTTTAGTGCAGGCTTTGCATGATCAAGGTGTTGAAATCATCTTTGGCTATCCAGGTGGAGCCGTATTACAAATCTATGATGCGATGTATAAAAATCCGATTCGCCATATTTTAACAAGACATGAACAGGGGGCTATTCATGCGGCTGAAGGCTATGCACGTGTCTCAGGTAAAACAGGCGTTGTCATTGCCACAAGTGGACCTGGTGCAACAAACCTCGTAACAGGTATTGCGGATGCCATGATTGATTCCATCCCATTAGTTGTCTTCACAGGTCAGGTTGCTACATCTGTCATTGGAACAGATGCTTTCCAAGAAGCTGATATCATGGGGATTACGACACCAATCACAAAGCACAATTACCAAGTGCAGGATGTCAATGACATTCCACGTATTGTGAAGGAAGCATTCCATATTGCAAGCACTGGACGTAAGGGACCAGTGGTTGTGGACTTTCCAAAAAACGTTTCACAAATGTTGTTTGATGTAGAGAATCCACCACAAGCACCAGATGAAATTTATTTACCAGGCTATCAACCAACCTATAAACCAAACTATTTACAAATTCAAAAGGCGATCCAAGCAATTTCTTTGGCAAAAAATCCAGTTATTTTAGCTGGTGCAGGTGTTCTTTTTGCTGACGCACGTGAGGAATTAACGGCCTTTGCTGAAAAATACCGTATCCCCGTAACGAATACATTGCTAGGGCTAGGCTCCATTCATGGGGAACATGATTTATTCCTTGGAATGGCAGGAATGCACGGTACGGTTACAGCAAATACAGCCATCACAAAAACAGATTTACTACTCAATATCGGTGCACGTTTTGATGATCGCTTAACAGGAAATTTAGCCACATTTGCACCAAATGCAACGATTATCCATATCGATATTGACCCTGCTGAAATTGGTAAAAACGTACCGACAGATATTCCGATTGTTGCGGATGCAAAAGAGGCGTTAAAGGCATTGTTGAAAAAGGATTTCGAAGGTCCTGATACAGCAGACTGGCTAGCCTTTTTAAATAATCATGCGAATGAATACCCATTGTGGTATTGCAAAGATGCCAATACGCAAGAAATCTTACCACAAGAGGCATTGCAATTAGTGCACAAGATTACAGAGGGTGATGCCATTGTAACGACAGATGTAGGGCAGCATCAAATGTGGGCAGCACAATACTACCATTTAAATAATGATCATGCATGGGTAACGTCTGGTGGACTTGGTACGATGGGCTTCGGCTTCCCGGCCGCAATTGGGGCTCAGTTTGCGAAGCCAGACAAAAAAGTTATTTCGATTGTAGGAGATGCTGGATTCCAAATGACGGCACAGGAGCTATCTATTCTACAGGAATTTAACTTACCAGTAAAAATAGTGATTTTGAATAATAGTTGTCTTGGAATGGTGCGCCAATGGCAACAAACATTCTATGAAGAACGTTATTCATCGTCGCTGATGCCAATCCAACCAGATTTTGTTAAATTAGCGGATGCCTATAATATTAAAGGCTATCGTATTAACACAATCGATGAGGCGGAGAATATTTTCCGTGAGGCACTACTTTCTGATGAGCCAGTATTAATTGATTGTCGAGTGAAACAGCTTGAATGTGTTTACCCAATGGTAGCACCAGGCAAAGGCTTACATGAAATGATTGGGGTGAAAAAGAATTGAAACGAGTAATTACTGTAACTGTGATTAACCAAAGTGGTGTATTAAACCGATTGACAGGTTTGTTGATGAAGCGACAGTTCAATATTGAATCGATTACAGTAGGGCATACTGAACAACCAAATTTTTCTAAGATGACCTTTGTTGTCAATGTTGAGGATGAACGCAAAATCGAGCAGCTAGTAAAACAATTATCCAAGCAAATTGATGTGTTAAAAGTCAATGATATTACCGACAAATCAATTGTTCTGCGAGAGCTGGCGCTAGTAAAGGTTATTTCACCACCAAATCTACGCTTGGAAATGAATTCGATTGTTGAACCATTTCGTGCACAAATTATTGATACAGCCAAAAATGTTGTGACGTATCAAGTAGTAGGGCACCCAGAAAAGATTGATGCCTTTATCGAACTCATTCGACCATATGGCATTAAAGAACTGACACGTACAGGAGCCACTGCCTCTGTGCGTGAAACGCAAAAAATCTCAAACCCACAGCTCTCTATTTTAAAATAGTTTGCATATAAAATTGATAGCTTTATTGAAACAGCAAGTTGCTAAAGCTATGAAAACCAAACCAAATTCTAGGAGGAAATAAACTATGGCTACAATGTACTATGAACAAAACATCAACGAGGACGTATTAAAAGGAAAAAAAATCGCTATTATCGGTTACGGCTCACAAGGTCATGCACATGCACTAAACCTTAAAGAATCAGGCTTTGACGTAGTAGTTGGGGTTCGCCCAGGTGGATCATTCGATGCTGCGAAAGCTGATGGTATTGACGTGAAAACTGTGGCTGAGGCTGCACAAGAAGCAGATGTGATTCAAATTTTATTACCAGATGAGCGTCAAAAAGCCGTTTATGAAGCAGAAATTGCACCATATTTACAAGCTGGTAAAGCACTGATGTTTGCGCACGGCTTCAATATCCATTTTGGTCAAATTACACCACCAGCAGATGTTGACGTATTTTTAGTAGCACCAAAAGGACCAGGACATTTAGTTCGTCGTCAATTCCAAGAAGGTGCTGGTGTACCAGGTCTATTCGCTATCCATCAAGATGCTACTGGGCAAGCAAAAGATTTAGCACTTGCTTATGGGAAAGGAATTGGTGCTGCGCGAGGTGGTTTACTTGAAACAACATTCAAAGAAGAAACAGAGACAGATTTATTCGGTGAACAAGCGGTACTTTGTGGTGGTGCAACACAGCTAGTAAGAGCAGGTTTCGAAACGTTAGTAGAAGCTGGCTACCAACCAGAACTAGCTTACTTTGAAACGCTACATGAACTTAAATTAATTGTAGACCTAATGTTTGAAGGTGGTATGGCTACAATGCGCTACTCGGTATCTGATACAGCAGAGTGGGGAGATTATGTGGCAGGACCACGCATTATTGATGAAACTGTAAAGGCTCGTATGAAAGACGTGTTAACAGATATCCAAGATGGCACATTTGCACGTCGTTGGATTCAAGAAAATGAAAATGGTCGTCCAGAATATACAAAATTCAAGGAAGCTGGTGCGAACCACCAAATCGAAGAAGTTGGCGCGAAATTACGTGCTATGATGCCATTCATCAACGAAGGGAAAGAAAAAGTTGTGCGAGAAGTAGCGGCAAGTGCGAAAAATTAATATTTTCGATACTGCGCTTCACAATGGTGAACAATTGGCTGAGATCTACTTAACCGCAGCTGAAAATTTACTATGAGGATATATCGACTACCGGCCGTAACTCCTCTCAAGATGTTTAGAAGCTGCTATTAAATGCCATTAACCGTCATTTAATAGCATGCCTTCGGGAGCACATCCTGTATAGGTTTTAAAGGTAGTGAATCGTATGACATACCATTCACAAGTCGGATGCAATGATGATATGGCGTATTGTATCCATTCACAAAAAATTACGCGTAGACGTAATGAATGCGCCCACCTAAATTAATGGTAGGTGGGCGTCTTTACTAAATTAGCGAATGCGCTATACAAAGAAAGGTGTTTTGATGATGGAGAGAAAAATTACAGTACTTCCTGGTGATGGGATTGGCCCTGAGGTTGTTGCTTCTGCTGTACGTGTATTACAAGTGATTGGTAAACGATTTAATCATACTTTTCATTTAGGGTATGCAACAATTGGAGGTGCTGCTATCGACCAGCATAATAATCCACTACCAGAAGAAACAATCGAGATGTGTGAAAATAGTGATGCGATTTTATTAGGTGCTGTAGGTGGTCCAAAGTGGGATCAGAATCCACCTGAATTACGCCCGGAAAAAGGGTTATTGCGAATTCGCAAACACTTCGATCTTTTTGCAAATCTACGTCCAGTAAAGGCGTTCCCGAGTTTACTAGATGCTTCACCACTGAAACGTGAAGTAGCTGAAAACGTTGATTTAATGATTGTCCGTGAACTAACAGGCGGCGTATACTTCGGGGAACCACGTATGCGTACTGAAAATGGCGCAATTGATACAACGGTCTACTCAAAAGCAGAAGTGGAACGTATTGTTGAAAATGCCTTTGAGCTAGCACGTTTACGTGGCGGCAAATTATGCTCTGTAGATAAGGCGAATGTGCTTGAAACAAGTCGCTTATGGCGAGAAGTCGTAGAAGCTAAGAAAAAAGATTATCCAGATGTGATCGTGGAACATAATCTAGTAGACTCTGTGGCGATGAAACTTATTACAAACCCAGGACACTATGATGTTGTAGTCACCGAAAATATGTTTGGTGATATTTTAAGTGATGAAGCTTCTGTCATTACTGGCTCTTTAGGTGTATTACCATCAGCATCTATCCGTGGCGATAATTTTGGCTTATATGAACCAGTACATGGGTCAGCACCAGAAATTGCAGGGCAAGGAGTCGCAAACCCTGCAGCAACCATTCTTTCTGTCGCTATGATGCTGCAATATTCATTTGGTTTAACAGAAGAGGCAGCAGAAATTGAGCGTGCTGTTAGTGCGGTATTTGATGATGGTTACTTTACAGCAGATCTAGCCCGTGATGGCAATCGTATTCTTTCGACAAATGAATGGACAGATAAAGTAATTAATGAAATTGATACTAGCTTTGTTTCACAAAGCATTATGACAACATATATTTAAAGAAATAGGTGAAGACAATGGGTAAAAATATAATTGAAAAGATTTGGGATAAACATGTAGTTTATCAGGAAGAGGGCAAACCGGACCTGTTATATATTGATCTTCATTTAATTCATGAAGTAACATCTCCGCAAGCTTTTGAAGGGCTACGTTTGAATGGACGTAAAGTGCGTCGTCCTGATTTAAGTTTTGCGACAATGGATCATAATGTACCAACGAAAAATTTACAGACTATCCATGATCCCATTGCACGCAATCAAATCGAAACATTGGCTAAAAATGCTGAAGAATTTGGCGTTGAGCTAGCAGGGATGGGTCACCCTGACCAAGGCATTGTACATGTTATCGGGCCTGAGCTAGGGCTAACACAGCCAGGTAAAACAATTGTCTGCGGTGACTCACATACATCCACTCACGGTGCCTTTGGGGCAATTGCTTTTGGGATTGGTACATCAGAGGTAGAGCATGTATTATCGACGCAAACATTATGGCAAAATAAGCCGAAGACGATGGAAATTCGTGTTGAAGGGGAGCTACAAGTTGGCGTAGCAGCTAAAGATATTATTTTAGCCATTATTGCGAAGTTCGGCATTGGCGTTGGTACAGGACATATTGTGGAGTTCACTGGAGAGGCAATCCACAAATTATCAATGGAAGAACGTATGACGATTTGTAATATGTCGATTGAGGCAGGAGCAAAAGCAGGGCTCATCTCACCTGACCAAACAACCGTCGATTATATTCGTGGTCGCAAATATGCACCCCAAGGTGAAAAATTAGAGGAAGCAGCTGCTTATTGGCTAAGCCTTGCCTCAGACGAGGATGCTACGTACGATACAGTTCGTATCATACAAGCAGAAGAAATTGAACCTATCATTACATGGGGTACCAATCCCTCGATGGGTACGGGTGTTTCAGGATATGTGCCTACACAGGCAGATTACGAGGATGACTCTGATAAGGCGGCACTTCAAAAAGCGCTTGCTTATATGGGCTTAGAGGAAGGGCAATCCTTAACATCCATTGACATCCAGCATGTCTTTATTGGCTCCTGTACAAATTCACGAATTAGTGATTTACGTGCGGCAGCTAATATCATCAAAGGACGCAAGGTGCACGATAAGGTCACAGCGATCGTTGTGCCAGGGTCACATACTACGAAAAAGCAAGCGGAGGCAGAAGGTTTGGATAAAATCTTTATGGAAGCTGGCTTTGAATGGCGGGAGTCAGGTTGCTCCATGTGTTTAGCCATGAATGATGATGTCGTACCAGCTGGTGAACGCTGTGCTTCTACATCTAACCGCAACTTTGAAGGACGTCAGGGCGCGGGTTCTCGTACACATTTAGTATCACCACCAATGGCAGCAGCCGCTGCGATTGCAGGTCATTTTGTTGATGTGCGTGAATTTGTCAAGGAAACTGTGTAAATCTTGCTTTACACGGAAGGGATGAGTAAAAATGGAACCAATTAATATCGTCAATAGTGTCATCACACCACTTGATCGTAAAAATGTCGATACAGATCAAATTATTTCAAAGGAATTTCTAAAACGCATTGAGCGCACAGGTTTTGGGCAGTATTTATTTTATCACTGGCGCTATGATGCGCAAGGCAATGAAGTAACAGACTTCGTATTAAATAAACCTGAATTTAAAGCATCAAAAATTCTAGTAGCACAAGATAATTTCGGCTGTGGCTCATCTCGTGAGCATGCACCATGGGCCATTTTAGATTATGGTTTTAATGTAGTAATAGCACCTTCCTTTGCAGATATCTTCCATAATAATTGCTTTAAAAATGGAATTTTACCTATTAAGCTAACAGAAGCCGAATGCGATAATATTCTGGCTAAAGGTTTGGCAAAGCCGTACACAATGGAAGTAAATCTGGCAGAGCAAACTGTAACGGGTGAAGATGGTACAGTGTATCAATTCTCGATTGATCCGTATTATAAGGAAACGTTACTCAATGGCTGGGATGAAATCGCCTTAACCTTTAAATACGAAGACCATATTGCTGCCTATGAAGCAAAGCGGATAGCCTATTAACTTGATAGACTGAAGACAACTTTATGTTGTCTTCAGTTTTTTCTTTTACAGTGAAATAAAGTAAAGCTGTTGATTTCCACTACTGATGGATCAATTAGCACCCAAAGATCATTTAGTATGAAAACTAGAGACTGCTATTGATTTCGTTTATTTATCTAGTAGAAAACCTCTCTTCAGCCTAACATCCAAGTATTAATCCCTTCATTCTCATGTCGTAAATGTTCGGCTTCCTCCACAGACGATTCCCAAATATGATGTTGAATGAGTTTCTGGTGATTTGTCTATTAAAGAAATGTTTAGCTTCCCCATACTCATATATAAATGGAAGGTACTAAGTTCTATGGTCTAATTGTGTCTTAGTGTTCAAATTATAAAAGAAAAAACTCCTAAATATAACATTATCTATTGATATTTTTACATAATATGTTATTTTAAAATAGGTAATATAGTACCAAATAATAAATATATTACCAAATAAGTAATGTAGTACTATAGGAGGACTTATTGTGAAGAAAAAATTTAAATTCAATCAAGTGTTAATTGGGATTAGCACAATGGCACTGTCGTTAGGAGGGTTACAAGCAGAAGCATCAGCAGCAGAAAAAACGCCCTATAATGTATTACAAATGAAACCAATTGGCATAGAAACGTCGAAAGATGAAATTGTACACTCTACAAAGGCTGATGAAACATTATCATTTGATGAACGTTTGGAAATTGGAGATTTTTCGCAACATCCAGCTCCAATTATAGAACAGGCTGATACGAAGCAATTGCAGGAAAAGTACTCGATGGCAGAGCTTAATAAAATGAACGATCGTGAGCTAATTGATACGCTAGGAAATATTCGGTGGTATCAAATAACAGACTTGTTCCAATTCAGTGAGGAAACAAAAGCTTTCTATCAAAATGAAGAACGCATGCAAGTGATTATTAATGAATTGGGGAAAAGAGGAAGTTCTTTTACGAAAGATGATTCAAAGGGGATTGAAACATTTGTTGAGCTATTGCGTTCGGCTTTTTATGTAGCATTTTATAATAACGAACTAGGTTATTTAAACGAGAGAAGTTTCCAAGATAAGTGTTTACCAGCATTAAAAGAAATAGCTAAGAATCCGAACTTTAAACTAGGTACAGCTGAACAAGATAAAGTAGTATCTGCCTATGGGAAATTAATAGGTAATGCTTCTAGTGATGCGGAAACAGTTCAACTTGCTACGAAGATTTTAAAGCAGTATAACGAAAATCTCTCTACATTTGAAGACGAGTCGTCAAAAGGACAAGCTATATACGATGTAATACATGGCATTGATTATGACTTACAGTCGTATTTATATGATACTCGTAAAGAAGCTAATACGACGATGTGGTATGGCAAAATTGATAGCTTCATAAATGAAGTTAATAAAATTGCTCTTATACATAATGTGACAGATAACAATAGTTGGTTAATCAATAATGGCATTTATTATGCAGGGCGTTTAGGAGGCTTCCATAGTAATCCGAATAAAGGTTTAGAAGTTGTTACACAAGCGATGCAAATGTATCCATATTTAAGTGAAGCTTATTTTGTAGCAGTAGAGCAAATTACTACAAATTATGGTGGAAAAGACTATAGTGGAAAGACAGTAGATTTACAGCAAGTACGTGAAGAAGGAAAGGAGCAGTATCTACCGAAAACATATACATTTGATGATGGATCCATTGTATTTAAAACGGGAGATCAAGTAACAGAAGACAAAATTCAAAGATTATACTGGGCTGCAAAAGAAGTAAAAGCACAATATCATCGTGTAATTGGGAATGATAAAGCATTAGAACCAGGTAATGCTGACGATGTCTTAACAGTAGTCATTTATAACTCTCCAGATCAATATCGATTAAACCGTCAATTGTATGGATATGAAACAAATAATGGTGGTATTTATATTGAAGAGAATGGAACGTTCTTTACATATGAACGGACGCCAGAGCAAAGTATTTATAGTTTAGAAGAGTTGTTCCGTCATGAATATACACATTATTTACAGGGTAGGTATGAGGTTCCAGGTTTATTCGGAACAGGTGATATGTACCAAAACGAGCGACTAACATGGTTCCAAGAAGGAAATGCAGAATTTTTCGCTGGATCAACGCGTACAAATGACATTGTTCCACGTAAGAGTATTATTAGTGGATTATCGGAGGATCCATCACAACGCTATACAGCTGAACAAACAATGTTTGCAAAATATGGATCATGGGATTTTTATAACTATTCATTTGCATTGCAGTCTTATATGTATAATCACCAATTTGATACATTTGATAGGATTCAAGATTTAATTCGAGCGAACGATGTGAAAAATTATGATGCGTATCGTGACACTTTAAGTAAAGATCCACAACTAAATGCGGAATACCAAGCCTATATGCAGCAATTGATTGATAATCAAGAAAAATACGAGGTACCACAAGTATCAGAAGATTATTTAGTGCAACATCAACCAAAAGCGTTAGACGAAGTGGAGCAAGAAATTGTCGATATTGCTAACATGAAAAATGGAAATATGACAAAACATAAATCTCAATTTTTTAATACATTTACACTCGAAGGCACGTATATAGGTAGTGAAACACAAGGTGAATCTCAAGATTGGAAAACGATGAGTAAGCAAGTGAACCAAGTATTGGAGCAACTGTCGCAAAAAGAATGGAGCGGCTATAAAACAGCGACAGCGTATTTTGTAAACTACCGTGTGAATGCGGCAAACCAGTTTGAATATGATGTTGTTTTCCATGGCATTGCGACGGATGAGGGAGAAAATCAAGCGCCTTTTGTAACTATAAATGGTCCATATACTGGAATCAAAAATGAAAAAATCCAGTTCAAAAGCGATGGTTCAAAAGATCACAATGGAGATATCGTTTCTTATCTTTGGGATTTTGGTGATGGAAAAACAAGTGAAGAGGCAAACCCTATTCATGTATACGAAGATGAAGGAACATACAATGTGATATTAACAGTGCAAAATGATAAGGGAATAGCAAGTAAAGCTAAAACAATTGTAACTGTACGGAGAGGGGAGCAGACAGAGAATAATCATCCCGAAGAAGCGACTATCATTCCATTTAATATGCCTCTAAAAGGTAGTTTGATTGATAAGGATACGAATGTATATCAATTCGATATTACGTCTCCAGAAGAAATAGATATTTCTGTTGTAAATGAAAATCAAATTGGCATGACATGGGTGCTTTATCATGAGTCTGATATGCAAAATTACACTTCCTATGGGCAGGAAGATGGAAATATTATAAAAGGAAAATTGAATGCAAAACTAGGAAAATATTATTTATATATTTATAAATTTGATAATGAAAACGGGACATATACAGTAAATGTACGGAATGGAGCGCAAACAGAGATAGAACCAAATAATCATCCCGAAGAAGCGACTATGATGCCATTTAATATGCCAATAAAAGGTAGCTTGCTTGATGATGATAATACGGATATATATCAATTCGATGTTACATCTCCAAAAGAAATAGATATTTCTGTCGTAAATGAAAATCAAATTGGCATGACATGGGTACTTTATCATGAGTCTGATATGCAAAATTACACTTCCTATGGACAGGAAGATGGAAGTATTATAAAAGGAAAATTAAATGCAAAACCAGGAAAGTATTATTTATATATTTATAAATTTGATAATGAAAATGGAACATATACTGTTAATGTACACTAATACTATTTTTTAAGATAAACGAAAATTCTTGTTTTTAGTGTGACGAGTAGCATTGAAAACTAAATAGTGTACGTAAGACATTCCTAGTTTAAAAAGCCCAATTTCTCTGTAATTAAATAGAGAAATTGGGCTTTGTTCTTACAATCGAGTTGAGTTTGTTTGAATCGTAAATTTTGAGACATTTTCCTGCATTTTATTAGCTAACTTTGCTAATTCTTCACTGGAATTGGCAATTTCATAAATGGAGTTTGTTTGATTTTGTAAATATGCGGCTGCTTCTTCCGTACCAGCTGCATTTTCTTCCGATATGGCAGATAAGTTTTGTAGAATATCTATTACTTCGTCCTTCTTTTCACCCATATTATTGCCTAAGTTATATAATTCCTCAATGACCGTTTTTATTTTTTCAATAGAGTTTGCAACATCTTCAAACTTGCCATTCGTAGTTTTAACACTTGTAGCTTGAGAATTGACAATATGATTCACTTCTTGGATAGTCTGAACAGCTTGTCCAGTTTTTGCTGTTAAGTCTCCTATAACAGTGGCAATTTCCTTAGTGAATTGATTTGATTGCTCCGCCAATTTTCGTATTTCGTCCGCAACAACTGCAAACCCTTTTCCAGCTTCGCCAGCTCTAGATGCTTCAATAGCCGCATTTAAAGCTAATAAATTCGTTTGTTCCGAAATGGTTCTTATCATCTGGCTTGCATTTTGAATTTTCCCAGAGCTTTCGTTTGTCGTGAGAATGATGTCATAAATTTCTTTTGCTGCCTTATTATTTTCTTCTGTTTTAGCAACAAGCTCTTTTAATATGAGTAAGCTTTCATCTTTAATATGGCTTACTTCATCGACAAATAGATTCAGATTTTCTAAATGATCCTGATTACTTTCAATTAATTCTCCTAGCTCTCCAATACTTGCAGTCCCGTATTCGGTATCTTTTGCTTGTTCCACAGCTCCCTTAGCAATGTCTTCAACAGCAGATGATAAATCCTTTGAAGACTCTAAAGAAGTACTGGTTGCATCTCGCAGTTCTTCAGATGATGCAGTAACCTTATTCGAAGTTAGACTGATTTCATTAAGTAAATCAACAAAGTGATTTTGCATCTCATTTAAAGCATATGTAAGCTTACCTACTTCATCGTTTCTAGTTGTATATTTTGGGGGGATTAACTCAGTGAATTCTCCTTTTCCCATGTCATTGCATTTATCAACTGCTAACAGTAAAGGTTTGAACATTTTATTTAAAATAAAAATCATTAAAATAATGAATAAAATACAGCCAACAGCAACTGTAATAATCTCCTTTAGTAAAATGGCATTCGTAACTTTTGTGATGTCACCCTCGAAAATACCTACATCCATAGATCCGTAAAGCGTATTATTTATATAAATCGGTACCATTATATCGAACGTCCAACTTTTCTGAACATCCGCATAAAATCTACTAGTCATCGTTTTCCCATTTTTCGCTCCATCTACAGAGTAGGAATCATCTTCATAGTTTTTACCTATTTTCTCCTTATCACTATGGGCAATTGCCGTAACATTTTTATCAATGACAACTGCATAAGCAATTCCATTTTGTTGTACTTTGTTTTCAACGAAATTTTGCAGTTCCACTGTAGGATTAGAGTTAGAAACTAGAATATTCTCCACTTGACGTGCAATTTCATCGACCTGCTGTATACTCTTTTCTAATAAAGCATCTGAAACATTTTCTTTAACTGTCTTAATATTTAAATAGGAACTGATGCTGATAATCGAAATAAACAGTAAAAGTGATATTCCAATAATACGATTTTTTAAGCTTCCTTTTCTGACTCTACCATTTTTCTGCTGTTGACCCATAGACACTTACCACCTTCTTTTTATTATCTCTATTTTAAAATTAATTATAGTACTTTAGTTGTAGTTAATCAATATGATTTAGAACAAGGGTATTACTATAGCTTTTTCATTTTCATTGTTTTAAAAATATTACCTTAGTTGGTGAACTTCCTTATTTTCTAGGTTTTGTTAGCAGTTCATTTTCGTATTTGAAAAAGGCTTACCGCAAACCCTCTTATATCAACTATCTCTTGAAAATTTAACATATGGACAAATGAAGGAACGCTACTACAGGTGAGATGGTTTATGTTAAACATGGCAGGCAGCTTAAAAGAATTTTTATGCTTAAAGAGTATGTTTATTATGTAGTGAATGACCATTTTTAAACATAATGAAAAATGACAAAAGGAAGCGAGTATGAACTTCTCGCTTCCTTTTGTCGACAGTCTGAACAGTCTCCGAGAAATCGAAGCTGTTTTATTGTATCTTTTGAAAACCCCTTGCTATGCGAGGGGTTCTAAAGAACTTCTAGCTAGGGACAAGAAAAAAACCCCAATCGTACAATGAATTCAGGTCTGGTCAACCGACTTCGTACGAAAGGAGATCCAAATGGATAATAAAAGTTTAGCACACGCAACATGGAATTGTAAGTATCACATTGTCTTTGCGCCAAAATATAGAAGGCAGATTATTTATGGACAAATCAAAGCAGACATAGGTAAAATTTTACGCCAGTTATGTGAAAAAAAGGAGTAGAAATTATAGAAGCAACAGCCTGCCCTGATCATATTCATATGTTGGTGAGTATTTCACCCAAACTAAGTGTTTCATCGTTTGTGGGATATTTGAAAGGGAAAAGTAGTTTAATGATATTCGATCGACATGCGAACCTGAAATACAAATATGGAAATAGAAAGTTTTGGTGTTGAGGATATTATGTAGATATAGTGGGAAGAAACAGAAAAATCATTCAGGAATATATAAAAAATCAATTACAAGAGGATATTCTTGAGGATCAAATGACCATGAAAGAATTCATCGATCCTTTTACAGGAGAAGAAATAAAAGCAAACAAACGAAAATAATAAGACCACTTTAGTGGTAGCTTGAAAACGGAGTGCGGTTGGCAGACCATTCAGAATGTCTTTAGACATGGGCCAGTACCCCAGCGTTTCACGCGCAGAGCAAGAGGCTGGGACATAACTCATTTTATTGAGAAAAAGCAAAAAATGAATGTTATTTTTGTGATTTATTAAAGTTTATGTGTTCTAATAACGCGAAAAAATGTTAGACCAAACTTGTAAATGGTCTAACATTTTTTCTTTTGTCCTAGCCGCTCTGATTAAATAGCAATACAATATACCTTTGAAATAAAGTTGCAGTGTTTACAAAAAAAGATAAGATGTTTGAAATAAAGCTGCAACGAAATGGCTATGTGTTTCAAGGAATATCCTGATTTAATCATTGTTTTGTTTGAGGAAACCCAGAAACATTTGCGCGAAACGCTACTAGAAATCCAAGAAGAATGAGGATAAACATTACCCATGGAAAAGATACTACATCAAATGATTCCATCAGGATTGCTCCAATTGCACTCCCTCCACCGATAGCGAGGTTCCAAACAGTAACTAGCATTGATTGGGCAATATCTGCACCTTTTTTAGCATTATCTGCTATTGCTGTTTGCGTAAGTGTTGCTGCTCCTCCAAAAGTTAAACCCCATAAAGCTACAGCAATGTAAATGATAGTAGGGTGACTAATTCCGATACCTAATAATAATGATGCCAATCCAAATCCGGCTAGACTCATTAACACTAAAGTACGTAGTATACGCTCAATGAATATACCAATAGCCCAAATTCCAACTAAAGATGCAATACCGAAAACGAGTAAAACCAAATCAACTCGTTGCGCAAGACCTGCTTCGGAGAGGTATGGTCCGATATAAGTATAAAGTATGTTATGAGAAAGTATCCAAACTAATACAACAAATAAAATCGGACGAGCCCCAGGGGTAATGAAAACCTTGAGCAGGGTCATTCGCTTTTCAGATGTTTGCCCAGGAAAGTCAGGGATTTTCCAGATAATCCATAAAATCAATAATACTGCTAAGAGTGACATTATTCCGAAAACAGATCTCCAGCCAACAAGGGAACCGAGAAATGCCCCAGCAGGAACACCAAAAGCTAATGCAAGAGGAGTACCAATCATGGCCACTGCCATTGCCCTTCCCTTAAGTAACTCTGGCGCCATAAGTCGTGCATATCCCGCGCTCATTCCCCACAGGACGCCTGCCGTTACACCCGCAAAGAATCGAGCTATTATAGTTAAGGTAAAACTAGAAGAAAGGGCTGTAATAGTATTAAATACAAGGAACCCAATAATACATAAAAGCAGCAAGGGTTTCCTATGCCACCCTTGTGTTGCAGTGGTTATAGGAATAGCTGCAATTAGTGAGCCAAGAGCATAAGCTGTAATAAGTTGACCTGCAAGAGATTCGGACACAGCGAGTCCTTCACTTATCTGTATTAATAAACCAGCTGGTATAGTTTCGGTAAGGATACATATGAACCCTGCCATAGCTAGTGCAATTAAACCGGCCCAAGGGAGACGTTCTGAAGGTATTGCAACAGATTTTTCATTTTGTTTAGTTAAATCATTATTATTCATTTATAAAAGACCTCCTGATTAGTTGATAGAATTAATTATACTAATGTCATTTTTGATTTTACATTTGATAATAAAGGTATTATTGTGTATTTAGATATAAAATTAATGTATTTTGATGATATTGCATTTGAAGTATAATATAATAATGTAGGAGGCATAGACACCTTACAATAGGATAGCTATTAATTGTGAAATGTCAGTCTCGTATAAATGAAGGGGTGCTTAAATGGATAGTATTGATGCAGATATACTAATGCGTTTACAATCAGATGCTCGGTTGTCAATGACTTCCCTTGGAAAACTAATAGGATTATCTCAACCAGCAATAACAGAGAGGGTAAAAAGACTAGAAGAACAAGAAGTGATTAAGAGCTACAGAGCTATAGTTTCGAATGAAAAAGTTGGGAAATCCACTGTTGCGTTTGTCCTTTTCCGGACTACAAAGTGCAATAATTTCGTTGATTATTGTAAGCAGGCCTCACAAGTAGTAGAGTGTCACCGAATTAGCGGAGAATACAATTATTTGATTAAAGTAGTAGTTGAATCAACAAAGGAACTTGAATTATTTGAAAATGATAGTATGAAGTATGGCGATTCCACTACATTGATTTCCTTATCATCACCTATTGAAAACAAGTCATTGATACCAAATTTAAGTGTTGAGTAACAAGTAGAGAGGCTTTTCAATTTTTCCAGGGTGCTCCAATAGAAAACTTAATGAACATGCAGGATTTCAAATGACTGCTGTTTCTGCTTATCAAGTGATTTCATTGGATATATTAGAAAAGTATCTAGATGATTTTTCGGTTTTTGCAAATATATTACTATAAAATTAGCTACTGAAATGAATACAATATTGTGTTCATTTCAGCTTTTTCTGCTAATCAAAAAGAAGAAAGGTAGTGAAATTGATGATTACAGTGATCGGAAGTTTAAATATGGATTTAGTTGTACGCATGGATACTTTTCCAAAACAAGGGGAAACCATTCTGGGCAATGCATTTCAAACGGTCCCTGGAGGAAAAGGGGCTAATCAAGCAGTTGCGGCAGCTCGTCTTGGCAGTGAAGTGGCAATGATTGGCTGTGTAGGTGAGGATCATTTTGGTAAGGCATTACAAGCCACTTTACAGCAGCAGCAGATTCAGACAGATGCGATTGTAACTAGTACTTCTTCTCCTACAGGCATTGCCAATATTCTTCTTTACAATGACGATAATCGAATCGTTGTTGTACCTGGAGCAAACTATGCGTTATCCCCATCTCACCTTGAAGCTTCTAAGGAATTGATACAAAAAAGTCAAATGGTAATCATACAGCTTGAAATCCCAAAAGAGACGACAGCCTACGCCATTCAATTATGTAAAGAAGCAGGTGTTTCTGTCCTATTAAATCCTGCACCAGCAGCCAATTTTGATGTGCAGTGGATGGAGGATATTAGCTATTTAACGCCAAATGAAACAGAATGTGCTGAAATTTTTAATGAGCCGTTCGAGCAACTTTTAGAAAAGTATCCTAATAAAATAATTTTGACACGAGGTAGTAATGGTGCATGTTATTTCGATGGCTCCTATCCAATCCATGTACCAGGCTATATGACGACAGCTGTGGATACAACTGGAGCAGGAGATACGTTTAATGGGGCATTAGCCTATGCTTTAGTAGAGGGACAATCGTTGGATGAGGCCGTATACTTCGCCAATATTGCTGCTTCCTTGTCTGTAGAAAAATTTGGTGCACAAGGCGGCATGCCAACACTTGGCGCTGTTTACGCTCGGATGGCTGGAGTAGAGGAATAGACTTCATTTAGGAGAAAGGTCATTGCAATAGAAAAACAGAGGTAAGTAAAAATGATAATACCTCATACTTCTATTAAAATTAGTAGAATTCAGAGAGGTACGCTGTTCCCTTTAGTCCGAGTAACCGCTCATATATGGAACAGACATCGAATAAGTATAAGGATGAATTCCTATTTACTATATAATCACCTAAGTACATTGTCCTCTTTTCATCAATCCATGTATTAGAAAAGCCATGGTTTCCTTTATAATAGTTTTATAGATACATACGAAAAGAGGTTTTGAGGATGACGAACATTGACAACACGCCAATCGAATATACAACCTCAGCGAATAATATTTTGCCACAATTTGTTGATCACCTGCGACATTTGTATGGCATCATTGTGCAAAATACATATGTGAAAGATACAGCGAAACATTTAAATCGGATTATTCAAGATGCCAATAACCAAACGATGATCTTAGTAGTCGGAAAAGAGCGAGTGGGCAAAACGACACTTGTCAATGGGCTTCTTGGACGTGAAATATTATCAGTTGATGATCAGCATCCAACAGGTGTAAATACATTTATACGCTACGGTGAACAAGAAGAGATTAAAGCCTATTTTTTAGATGGCGTTGTAGCTATATTTGATATGAGTAAACTAGAGCTACTGACAACTGGTGATACGTTTGCCTCTCAGATTTTACGGGAACATTTAGATTATCTTGAAGTCTATTTGAAAAATGATTTATTAAAATCGGTAACTATTATCGATTCTGTCTCATTAGAAGCAGGTGGAGGCGAAATGGCTTATTTCTCAGAAGCGCTTATGAACCGTGTCGATGAAATTTTCTGGGTGCTGCGTGCGGGTTCTATGGCGATTGATGCCGAACTATTATTGATCGATGCATTAAAAAATAAAGGGGTAGAACCTTTATGTGTCATCAATGGCATTGATATCGATGAGCATGCTACAGCATTTATGAGCTCAGAACAACAACGTATTGGTCATTTAATGAGTGATTTTGTAGCGGTTTCAGCAACCGATGCACTAGAAGCCAAACAAACGGACAACCAGGAGCTTTGGCAAAAAAGCCAGTACGATCATTTAATTGCCCACATCCATCGTGTGGCTGAAAATAGTGATAAAAAAACCTACGCCATCTTAATCCGCTTCTTGCAATGGCTTGAACGATTCCGCTTCGAATTAACTGTAATTCCACAACGTGATCCTTTTCAATCTGCTGTAGAGAATATTGAGAAATATGCAGGCGATACCCAATATGAATTTTCTCGCTATCAACGGGATTTAGCAATTGTTAAAGAATATGAGCAAGAATACGAGCAGGTAGCGAATACATTTAAACAAGTTCAAACATTATATCAGCTGTTACAAACGATCTCGCAACATGATTATTTACAGGATGATAAGGTGGAAGAGTTTACTGAAATGGCTGTGTATTACCAACAAATGTTACGGGAATACCGCAACATGCATAGTGAATATTCCCGTGAATATGAGCGTTTGGATGCGCAGCATAAAAAAATTCATGGCAAAGGGCTTATGAAAGCTATTTTTGGTCAGCATACACAAAATGAATTTTTCAAAGAGCGAGTTCAAAAATTAAATGAGCAGCAATTGGATTGTGTCGCTCAATATGACAAAGTACAGCAAGCGGAAGCCACTGTATTACAAATGATGCAAGGTATACAATCCTATTTAGTGGATTTAGTGAAAGAGCGCTTGCATCGTATTGAACAAAAAGTACAAGAATTAAATCAACAACGTGCAAAAGAGAAGCGCCAATTAAAGCGTTATGCTGAAAAGTTAAACGAATTTTCTTGCTTAATTGAAGCGCAGGGTTATATTAAAGAGCAGCTTCTACCATTTTTAATGAACGAGCAAATGCCGCTGAAAACGAAGGATCTTGAAATGCTAGAGGAAACTGTTCAGGCTATTCTAGCTATTGATTTATCCAACAAAGGTTTACTTGCACGAAGTCAAATGCATAATAAAATGGAAAGTATTGCAATACCTTTTGATGTGCAAGAAAAGTACGCACTACAAAGGCTTACGTTAAAAGAAGAAGATGTAAAATCAAACGATATACCAGAAATACCAAAGAAATTAGCTGTTCAGTATGAAGAATAAGCCTTCGCAAAACGTTCTAAAAGTATAATCTTTTAGAACGTTTCATGTTGTTGAGAACAGGTGATGTCAATGGCAGCAGCAGCCATTTTGAAAGGCGAGGGATTGATGTCCGTTCTGCTTGCGTCCTTTTCAGGAAGCGTTCGATGAGCCGCTTCACTCACCATGTGTAAAAGTATCTGTTTCTTATCTTTTATCCAAGCCCTAGTAAACAAAATAGCCCATTATTTGTATGATTAGAGAAAGGATAGTCTCTTATTTTCAATATGGAAAAATGATGAATGACAACACCCCTCCATAAAGAGTAGTGAATACCCTTCACTTTATTTGAAAACCTTTGCTAAAAAGAAACATTTTTATGGAGTGGAAAGCAAGTAGCCTGTAACGGAAACCCATTTTCACCCTTCACAAAAATGCTATGGATGGTTTTGTTTTTCAACACTACGAAACATTTCATTCCATTTTTACGTATAAATAGGAAGGAGGGATAGACATGATTGACATTAAAGGTCGTTACACAGAGGCCAAAATTTATGCACAAACAGCATTGCAAACTGCCATCGAGCAAATTCAAGAGCTGACAGATCAGGCTTTCATGGCAGGTACTAAGGTACGGATTATGCCAGATTATCATGCGGGGAAAGGTTGTGTTATTGGCACAACCATTCAATTACAGGGTCGTGTTGTACCAAATCTTGTCGGTGTAGATGTAGGCTGTGGTGTATTAGTCGCTCAATTAAATGTATCGACAGTGGATTATGAAAAGCTCGATACCATTATTCGAACACATATACCAAGTGGGCAGGACATTCATCAAGAAGTATCACCCAATCGACATTTTTTAGAGTTTGAAGGTAAACAATTTCGAGCAAGCGGCTTGAAAGATGACTATACCAATCTATCATTAGGGACACTTGGTGGAGGCAATCATTTCATTGAATTGGCAAAGGATGAAGACAATCACTACTATTTATTGATCCATACAGGTTCACGCTATGTAGGGGCAAAGGTTGCCAATTGGCATCAAAAGAGAGCTTATGAAAATTTACGTCGACAAGATTTGACTGAAAAGATAGTAGAGCTTAAGCAGCAAGGACGGGAACAGGAGATTCAAACGATGATTCAAGCCTATAAGGAACAACACCCGCCAGTTCCGAAAGATTTAGCCTATTTAGAAGGTGAAGCTTTCCATGACTATATTCACGATATGAAGATTGCACAGCAGTTTGCACGTATGAATCGTTGGACGATTGCAGAAACGATTGCTAAACAGATGGATTGGCATTTTGTAGATACCTTTGATACGATCCATAACTATATTGAGACAGAAACAATGACCCTTCGTAAGGGGGCTGTTCGTGCTAATAAAGGAGAAAAGCTTGTCATCCCTATGAATATGCGAGACGGTTCTCTTATTTGTATTGGGAAGGGCAATGCAGAATGGAATTATTCAGCACCGCATGGAGCAGGGCGCATGTTCTCACGTCGAGCGGCTAAAAAAGCGTTGAATATGGAAGATTTTAAAGACACGATGAAAGGGGTTTGGACAACATCTGTTAACGAAGAAACATTGGATGAGGCACCAATGGCCTATAAGCCAATGGCAGAAATTACAGCTGCTATTGGGGAAACAGTGGATATTGTAAAAGTTATTCAACCCGTCTACAATTTTAAAGCGAGTGAAGCAGCTAAGCCCTATGAACGAAAGGGCTAAACCAATAATTGGTCTTCCCTATTACCATTATGCTATAAATGGTATAATATAGCTTTACAATGATGAAATGGGTGGTTTTTTTGGTATCTTCAAAAGATGTGGCAAAGCATGCTGGTGTCTCACAAACAACCGTGTCTAGGGTGTTGAATACGCCAGAGCTGGTAAAGCCAAAAACAATTGAAAAAGTAATGAAGGCGATTGAGGAACTAAACTATGTGCCAAATGATATAGCAAGATCGCTTGTTCAGAAAAAAACAGGCATTATAACATTGATTTCGGGGCCGTTACACAACCCTTTTTTTGTTGATACAACAACAGCAATCGTGAATTATGTTAATGCACGTGGTTATAAAGTCAATGTCTATTTTGGAACAGAGGATAATTTACATTCAATTTATAATGCGGTTTTGGAAACGAAAGCAGACGCGATCATTTTATCTTCTATGCTGTACCAAGATGATTTGTTTTTTAAACTAGAAAAACTAGGCATCCCGTTTATTATGTTTAATCGTAAGCATCAAGAAAATAGACATTTTGTAGAGATTGATAATGTGCATGCTGGTTATCTTGCAGCCAATCATGTTTTATCGTTAGGGCATCAATCCTTATGCTGGATAGGTGGGCCCCATCAAATGAGTACTTTTTATGGGCGCTATCAGGGATTTGAACGGGCCTTAAAGGAACATGGGATAGAGGCCAAAGCCGTGCCTACTTTTTTAACGAATACTAATAAAAAGGATATTGAACGTGCCTTTGAGGAACTTTTACAACTCGCTAGTAGACCAACAGCTATTTGCGCAGCTACAGATGCTATCGCTATTGAAATATTAAATCTTTGTTTGGAAAGAGGCTTTCAGGTTCCGAAGGATTTTAATGTCATAGGTATTGATAATGTCGAGCTGAGTAAACATCATTCTATTGCTTTAACAACAGTTGGTTTAACCACAGAGGAAAACCTTGGTTTTATGGCCATCGAAAAATTATTTGAGATCATGGAAAAAAAAAGTACTTGCATCCAGCAAACAGAGTCTGTTAAACTTTTCCCAAGAAATACAACGTGTAAAAATGAACTGATGTAATGTCAGTTTGTTTTTTACACTAAAATGGTTACGTATTCATTTCTTTATTTTCTGAAATGAATACGTAACCATAAAGAAAGGAGTGACACAAGTTTTGAAAAAGGGCTTATGGATCAACGGGGAATGGAAGATGACCGCTGACTGGATGGAGGTGCAAGCTCCTTACTCACAGGAAGTGATTGCACAATTTGCGATGGCTACTGAACAGGATGTACAGGAGGCCATTGAAAGTGCGCAGGCTGCAGCTCCTCAAATGGCTGCTTTAACCGCTTTTCAACGCGCAGAGATATTGGAACATTTAGCCACGCTGTTTGCGGAACATCGGGAAGAAGCAGCAAACATTATTTCATTGGAATCAGCGAAGCCGTTAAAGTATGCCTATGCAGAAATTGATCGCACCATTGAAACCTATAAATTTGCGGCTGAAGAAGCGAAGCGACTTACGGGTGAGATGATTCCGATGGATGCCTCGAAAAATGGAGAGGGGCGTTTTGCCTATACATTACGGGAACCAATAGGTGTAGTGGCAGCGATTACGCCATTTAACTTTCCGCAAAATCTAGTAGCCCATAAAGTAGGGCCAGCGTTAGCGGCAGGCAATACCATTGTGTTGAAGCCTGCCACACAAACAGCATTATCTGCTCATTTTTTAGCCAAGTTATTAGCCCAAACCAATTTACCAGCAGGAGCATTTAA
This sequence comes from Lysinibacillus sp. FSL W7-1291, assembly GCF_038593415.1. Taxonomy (NCBI): domain Bacteria; kingdom Bacillati; phylum Bacillota; class Bacilli; order Caryophanales; family Bacillaceae; genus Lysinibacillus; species Lysinibacillus sp. FSL W7-1291. Next base: position 2,645,163 of record NZ_CP151994.1, on the reverse strand, counting down.
TCTTGTAACTGGACAAGGCAAATTAGTAGGGGATATGTTTTTAGCACATCCATACGTTAAAATGATAACGTTTACGGGAAGCCCTGCAGTAGGCATTTCCTTACGTAATCGAGCTGGTTTGAAAAAAGTAACATTAGAATTAGGCTCGAATGCAGGCGTTATTATTGATGAAGGAGTCCAACTCGACCGTATAATGGATCGCATTGTGATGGGAGCTTTTTCAAATCAAGGTCAAGTGTGTATTTCATTGCAGCGTATTTATGTTATGGAGAGTATGATTCACGAATTTTTATCGCTGCTGAAAGTAAAAATAGAACAGCTAATAATGGGTGATCCACTGGACAGCAAGACGGATTTAGCGACGATGATTTCACGAGCTGAACAACAGCGAGCCTATCAATGGATTGAAGAGGCAGTTGCGGAAGGGGCACAGATTATAACTGGTGGTCGCATTGAGAATCACATTTTATTACCTACTGTTTTATATAATGCTCAACCACAAAGCCGTGTGTCCTGTGAGGAAATCTTTGCACCTGTCGTTACGGTGAATACAGTCTCATCGATAGAGGATGCGATAGTAGCTATCAATGATTCCCATTATGGCTTACAGGCAGGGATTTTTACACCTTCTATTGAGATTGCTTTCCAAGCCACGAAATCATTACAGGTTGGCGGTGTCATTATTAATGATGTTCCGACGTATCGTGTAGATCATATGCCATACGGTGGTGTGAAGGAAAGTGGCACAGGTCGTGAGGGCATTAAATATGCAATAGAGGAAATGACGGAAATGAAGCTAGTAATTTGGAATAACCAATAATCACGAATGGAGATGGGAAACATGAAAATGATCAAACAACACCCAAAATTGTATGTAATGGACAATGGTACGATGCGAATGGATAAAAACTATATGATTGCCATGCATAATCCAGCAACGATCGATCATCCAAACCAACCAAATGAATTTGTGGAATTCCCTGTTTATACAGTGCTGATTGACCATCCAGAGGGTAAAATTCTCTTTGATACAGCGTGTAATCCAAATTCTATGGGGCCAGATGGCCGTTGGGGTGAATTTACGCAAAAGGCATTTCCTATTAATATGCCAGAAGAATGCTATTTGCATCATCGCTTAGAAGAATTAAACGTTCGTCCAGAGGACATCAAATATGTTGTCGCATCCCATTTGCATCTCGACCATGCAGGCTGCTTAGAATTGTTCACAAATGCAACAATTATTGTGCAAGAAGACGAATTTAACGGTACATTACAAACCTATGCACGAAACGTCAAAGACGGTGCGTATGTTTGGGGTGACATTGATATGTGGATTAAAAACAATCTACAATGGCGCCTAATTAAGCGTGGCGAGGATCAAGTGAAGCTAGCAGAAGGAATCCAAGTATTGAATTTTGGTAGTGGCCATGCTTGGGGTATGCTCGGTTTGCATATACAGATGCCCGATACAGGAGGCATCATTTTAGCCTCGGATGCTATTTATACGGCTGAAAGCTTTGGTCCTCCCGTTAAGCCACCAGGCATTATCTATGACTCTGTAGGCTATAATGCGACGGTTGAACGGATTCGAAGATTAGCAAATGAAACGAATTCACAAGTATGGTTTGGCCATGATCCTGTCCAATTTAAATCATTTAGAAAATCAACAGAAGGTTATTATGAATAGATAGGAGTAGAGAAGCCATGCATAAATTAACCTTTACACCTACAAGCTATACCGGCTGGGGAAGCTTAAGTCAGCTCCTGATAGAGGTAGAGAAATTGAACGCGCGCAATATTTTGATTGTGACAGATCCATTATTAAAAGAAATAGGGTTAACAGATCATGTTGAAAAACCTTTAATTGAAAAGGGGTATACAACCACTATTTATACGGAAATTGCACCAGAGCCACCGCTTGCCATTGGCGAAAAGCTTGTAGATTTTACTCGAAATCATCAGTTCGATTTAGTCATTGGTGTAGGTGGGGGAAGTGCATTAGACTTAGCAAAGCTCGCTGCTGTATTAGCAACACATGAGGGACAAGTCGCAGATTATTTAAACCTAACAGGGACAAAAACATTGGACAATAAAGGGCTGCCCAAAATCTTAATTCCAACTACTTCTGGGACAGGCTCAGAGGTAACGAATATCTCTGTGCTATCACTCGACACAACGAAGGATGTCGTAACACATGATTATTTATTAGCAGATGTAGCAATTGTAGATCCAGCTTTAACGATTTCTTTACCACCAAAGGTAACGGCTGCTACAGGTGTGGATGCCCTCACACATGCCATTGAAGCTTATGTATCAGTGAATGCGAACGAGGTAACAGATGCCCTTGCCCTGCAAGCTATTCGATTAATTAGTCATTCGATTCGAACGGCTGTCCATGAGGGGCAAGATAAGCAGGCTCGAACAGATATGAGCTATGGCAGCTATTTAGCAGGCTTGGCATTCTTTAATGCTGGTGTAGCGGGTGTCCATGCGTTAGCCTATCCACTTGGCGGCCAATTCCATATTGCACATGGTGATTCCAATGCAGTGCTATTGCCATATGTTATGGGCTATATTCGTCAAAGCTGTGAAAAACGTCTGAAAGATATTTTAGATGCAATGGGTATAGCATCTGCCTATTTATCGCAAGAAGAGGCTTCCTATAAATGCGTCGACGCATTACAAAAACTCGTTCAAGATGTTAATATTCCTTCCACATTAAAAGGATTTAATATACCAGAACAAGCCTTAGAACAATTAACGGATGATGCAACGAAACAAACAAGAATTTTAGCACGAAGCCCGATGCCACTAGAACGAGAAGATATCTATGCTATTTATCGAGCTGCATTTGATGGAGAAGTTCGAGAGCCTAAACAATCATAATTAAGAAAAGAGAAACGTTGATTTTTGACGTTTCTTTTTTATGCAGATTATAATTTTTATTACGATCACCTACAGAATTAGCTGTAGTACAAAAATTAAGCTACGAAGCTTCTATGATGAAACTTCGTAGCTTTTGTCATTTCTTAGCTAATGATTCATGATTTTAAAAAAAACTATGTTTTATGCTTCAGCATCAGGTGTAAATGTACGCGAAGCTAATTCTGCATCTAGCATAAAGATAGCATTGGAGTCATTTTCAATACGCTCAATTTTGCGGATTAATGTATCGAATGTTGATTCTTCCTCTACCTGCTCATCGATAAACCATTTTAAGAATGCCATAGTCGCATGCTCACGTTCATCTAAAGCAATGTCTGATAAATTGTAAATGCGTCGTGTTACTTCTTTTTCGTGCGATAGAGCTGTTTTAAAGGCGTCTAAAATCGAATCAAAATGATTACCTGGGCTTTCAAAGCCTTGTATTGTTGCACGATAGCCCATATCACTTAAGAAATTATAAAATTTCATGGCATGGAAGCGTTCTTCTTCGGCTTGGACTAAAAAGAAGTTAGCGAAGCCATCATAATCTTGGTCTGTGCAATAGGCTGCCATTGCCATATAAGCATGGGCAGAGTAAAATTCAAAATTCATTTGTTCGTTAAGAGCTGTGTGTAATTTTTCAGATAACATAAAAGTTTTCCTCCTTTTGCAGTAAATGACTTCTTTACTAGTATACAGTGTAAAGGGGGTTACATACAAAAAATTTAATTTTCGAGGCAAATTGTGCAAAAGTTAATTGATATTAGTTCTCAATTAGAAAATTTGTACGTTTTCCTTTGAAGGAAATACGAAAACATCGCCTCGACATGAATCGAAGCGATGTTTTTTGTCTTATTGTTCTTGTTTCTTTTGGTTTTTGACACCGATTAAGTAGCCACCAAGTGCGATAGCAACTAAAACAATCCAGAAAATTGCTTTCCAAATAGTCGAGTGCGGGAATTCATGTGGAATCACGCCTAATTTCTCATGTGCCAGTGTTAACACAGCTAGTTTCACACCAACCCAACCAACAATTAGAAAGGCAGCTGTTTCAAGCGATGGGAATTTATCAAGAACTTTCACAAACCAACGAGCTGCGAAACGCATCATGATCACACCAATAATACCACCTAAGAACATAACAGCAAACTGACCTGCATTAATGCCACCGATATCAAAATCACCGATATGTGGTAGTGTGACAGCAATCGCTACCGCTGCTAAAATAGAGTCTACTGCGAATGCAATATCAGCAAGCTCTACTTTTACAACCGTCATCCAGAAGCCAGATTTCTTTTTAGGCTCTTGTACTTCCTCGGAGTTTTGCGAGGCTTTCCGGGAATCATAAATATGCTTTATTGACATAAACAATAAATAAGCAGCACCAATTGCCTGAATTTGCCAGAAATTAACGAGTGTTGTAATAAGGAATAGTGCGGCAAAGCGGAAAATAAATGCCCCAACTAATCCATATAATAAAGCTTTTTGTTGTTGAGCTTTTGGTAAATGCTTAACCATAACAGCCATTACGACAGCATTGTCAGCAGCTAACAAACCTTCTAGTACGATTAATACGACAAGTACCCATGCGTATTCTAAAATAATTGCCTCCAAATGTATTTCCTCCTTTAATTGTTGAACAGAAATGAATGGCTTGCTAACTTATTCTTTCCCTATTTTAAGCAAAAGAAAAAGACCTCTGCCTAAAAAACAGGCAAAGGTCTTGCTAAGCAATTAACTGTTCATTCCACAGAATAAATTCTGTGTGACAAAAAATGCCAACACACCCGATGGTAAGATACCATGTAATGACGAATGTGAAATCAGATGCATCGATCGCATCTGCTAGCTACTCCCCTTTGACAATAAAGTCAAAAGCTATTCAATTCTTACTTTTATAATAGCATGTGACAAAATGAAAGTAAATAAAAATATACTGCTATGGGGAAAAAATACTTTTCCGTTACCATTGCACAAATGGTACTATTAAAAGATAGGCGAAATTTTTACAACTTAGAAAGGAGACAAACATGTATAGAAAATTTTTTTCCTATTACAAGCCACATAAACGATTGTTTGTCATCGATTTTTCGAGTGCTATTATTGTAGCCATTTTAGAGCTTGCCTTTCCGTTAGCTGTACAGTGGTTTATCGATGAACTGTTGCCATCAGGCGATTGGGGCATGATTGTAAAAGTGAGTGTGTTATTGCTGCTTGTATATGCCATTAGTACTTTTTTGAACTTTATCGTCAACTATTTAGGCCATAAACTTGGCATTAATATTGAAACAGATATGCGACAGGAATTATTTACACATGTACAAAGACAATCATTCCGTTTCTTTGATAATACAAAAACAGGTCATATTATGAGTCGTATTACTAACGATTTATTTGATATAGGGGAGTTTGCTCATCACGGGCCAGAGGATTTATTTATAGCGATTATGACCTTTATTGGGGCCTTTGCTATTATGTTTAATGTGAACCCAACGCTCGCTTTGATTGCAGTGATTATGGTGCCGTTTTTAACATGGCTAGTGACCTTTAGTAATGTCAAAATGAATAATGCATGGAAAACAATGTACGGAAAAATTGCTGATGTCAATGGACGTGTGGAGGACAGTGTATCCGGTGTGCGCGTCGTAAAATCCTTTACTAATGAAGCTTTTGAAATTAGCCGATTTAAAGAACAGAATGGATTTTTCCGTGCGGCAAAATTATATGCCTATAAAATAATGGCAGGAACACACTCCAGTATCTACATGATGACACGCCTTTTAACATTAGTGGTACTTGTTGTCGGTGCTTGGTTAAGCTTTAATGGAAAGCTTTCTTACGGTGAACTAGTAAGCTTTGTCTTATATACGAATGTTTTGATTAAACCAATTGATAAAATTAGTGCATTATTAGAGCTTTATCCTAAGGGGATGGCTGGCTTTAAGCGCTTCCGTGAATTAATTGAGCAGGAGCCAGAAATTCAAGATCGTGAGGATGCCAAGGTCATCAAGCACTTAGCAGGTGATATCGCATTCAACAATGTTCATTTTAATTATGATGCATCGAAACAGGTTTTACGTGATCTATCATTTGATGTAAAAGCCGGACAAACCATTGCCTTTGTTGGACAATCAGGTGCGGGTAAAACAACGATTTGTTCGTTAATTCCTCGATTTTACGAGGTGACAGAAGGTGCTATTACGATAGATGGTATTGATATTCGCAATATGACGCAGGCTTCATTACGTGCTCAAATTGGTATCGTACAGCAGGATGTCTTTTTATTTACAGGGACGATTCGTGAAAACATTGCCTACGGAAAATTAGACGCAAGTGAAGCAGAAATTCGAGAGGCAGCGAAAAAGGCCCATTTACAATCATTTATCGCAGAGCTGCCAGATGGCTACGACACGCAAATTGGTGAACGTGGCTTGAAATTATCAGGGGGTCAAAAGCAACGATTAGCAATTGCTCGTATGTTCCTGAAAAACCCACCGATCTTAATTTTAGACGAGGCAACTTCTGCATTAGATACAGAAACAGAAATGATTATCCAGCAATCGTTAACAGAGCTAGCTGAAAATCGCACAACATTAGTTATTGCTCACCGATTGGCAACTATTCGTAATGCAGACCGCGTGCTAGTTGTGACATCGAACGGTATTGAAGAAGATGGTACATATGATGAGCTAGTGGCTCAAAATGGACTTTTTGCGAAGCTTCATCATATTCAATTTCGTAAGGGACAATCGGAACAAAGCAGACAACAAGATTTTGTTGAACTAACGTAGAGAAATGGGGAGATTGTTTTAAAACAATCTCCCTTTTCTATTTGACACATATTCTCAAGCATTGTCATAAAAACACATACATGCATAGTATAGGTTTATGTAGCAAGGGGAGGATGATTGAATGGTTATGCCATCAAATAATCAAAGGATATCTCTTCAACAAGCCATGCAAATTGCTGTACAAAGAGTACCAGGTCAAATCATACATTATGGCATGGATATGGAAAACGGGACTTTGGTCTATGAAATATTTATTTTGACTGCTCAAAATAAGATGTATGAAGTTGAAGTAAATGCAAAGACAGGTGTCATTCGAAAAATAGAAGAAGAGAATGATTACGACTAATTCTTGTTTTAATAAGCATAGCTCAAGTACTCAAATGATTTTGAGCTTGGGTTTTTTTTATTGATCATGAAAAGGCCTCAGCTCGTTGATTAAAAGCACACTTAGTATAGAAATAATTAGTAATGTTGAAGCGGGATTAGATAGGTTAGCAAAATTTTTGAATGGTGAAAGGAATAATACGCAAAAAAATCGAATAGAACAATCACTAGTAAAAATGATGAAATAGATGAGGTGAAGTAATGGATAACCAACAAATCATTGGTCAAACAAAAAGTGTAGGCTTTCAAGTAGGGGTTAGAAGGACATTTCCAATTTCACAGGAGCAAGCATGGGCGCTTATTACGACGGCAGAAGGAGTACATTCCTGGTTAGGAGAAGGTACTACGATTATTTTTGAAGCTGGGCATAAATACCATTCAAGGACAGGGACAGGGGAAATCAGGATTGTTAAACCATTAGAGCAGCTTCGACTCACGTGGCAAAAAGAAGCGTGGTCAAGACCATCCACTGTACAAATCCGTATTCTACCTAAAGAACGACATAAAACGACGATTAGCTTTCATCAAGAGCATCTTTCTGATCAGACTGTACGAGAAGAAATGAAACGTCATTGGGAAAGCGTGCTAGACAGTATCAAAGAAAGGGCACAAACTATTTGAGTGTACAAAGAATAGCATCCCTACCATTTTTGAAGGGATGCTATTTGCTTTGTTTTTAGGACTCTTTGTTTTCGTGACCTTTTGATGTTCGTGTATAATCCTGAGGAGCAAGTGCTTTGTTACGCTCTGTATAGCCCTTAGGTGATAAACGAAAGATGGATTTTTTAATGGTAGCCCAATTTAAATCTGTTGCCAGATTCATGTAGGAGTAGCCATAAATGCGAATATTACATAGGTAAAGGAGTGTTAAATATAATGAAACAAAGAAGCCAAACAGTCCAAAAAAGGCACTGGCAAAAATAAAGGCAATCCTTAAAATACTAACGGATGTAACAAGCGATTGATTGACCAATGTAAAAGAGGCAATAGTAGAAATAGCAATCACAACAATCATTTCAGGACTTGTTACCCCTGCTCGAATGGCAGCATCTCCGATAATTAATCCGCCTACCACACTGATGGTCCCACCAATAACAGAGGGTAGACGTAAGCCTGCCTCACGAAACAATTCAAACATTAGCAACATCAAGAGCATTTCAAGCGAAGAGGGGAGCGGTAAGCCCGATTTAGCCTGCACAACGGTTGCGAGTAGCTGTAACGGTAATTGATTTTGATGATAGGTCGTTAAAGCTAGCCAAAATGCAGGCAGTAGTAAGCCGATTAAAATACCTGATATCCTTAATAATCGTTCGAGGGAACTGAAGATAATAGGATATTCATTATCCTCAGCCGATTTAAGTAATAAAAACAGATTGACTGGTGTTACGACAGCATAGGCAACACCATCAACAAAAATTATAAATCGACCTCTTGCTAAGGCTTGAACGGCATAATCAGGTCGCCCTGTGTAATCAAACTTTGGAAAAAGCTTAGAATTTTTATTGACCCGTTCCATCAATAAATCACCACTAAATACAATATCTGTATCTACGGCTGCTAGCTGCTTTTTAATCCCATGTAAAATATCCATATCCACAATATCATCAAAATAAAGTATAGCAACCGTTGTTTTTGAACGTTTCCCAAGCTCCATTTTTTCTACACAAAAGGAATTGGTTGGCAATCGTTTTCGTAACAGTGCGATATTGACGCGAATATCTTCAATGAAATTATCCCTCGGTCCTTTAACAAGAACCTCCATGCGCGTTTCTTCAGGTTGACGATTAGGTTTATGCGCAATATTACTAGCATATAAAAGATTATCTTCATCAAAATACAGCAACAGGAAACCACTATAAACAAATGTAATTAGCTGTTCCTTGTCTTCTATTTTTTGAATACTCGGAATATGAAGATGCCTAGCAATATTCTCTTCAAGGGGGACCTCATCCAAATGGTCAAATAAATATTGAATACGTTCAATAATCACTTCATTGAGCATTTGTTGATCAATCATCGCATCACATGTAATGAAGTGTACTTTTTGCTGATTAAAGGTGTATTCTTGAAATTGAATATCTGCCGATTTTTGAAATAATTTTCTGAGCGTACTAAGATCTAGCGCCTGCTCGTGCTGAGGCATTACGATTCACCACTTTTCATGTCTTGTTTTTCAGTTTTCCCCTTTTTAGAAGATTTATCCGACAAGAAAGCTACGATTACGAAAAAAATTGACAGGGCAAAGAAAAAGATAAACGTAGAAGTTAGGATATAATTTCCTTTTACCTTTAAAAATAAATTTTCATTTAACATAATGAGTGGCAAGCAAAGTATAAAGAAGGGAGGAGCAAGCATTTGCCATATTCGCTTCGGATTGCCGGTCATTTTTAATAAATCTGCCACGATATACAAAAGGAAGCTAACGCGAATAAAGGTCCCTGTTAGCCATTGGTAAATAGAGAAAAAGTCTAGATGTTCAATATAGCGCCCGATTGTCACTAAACCCCATTCTTCATAGGCAGGATAGCGTTGTTTAGCCGCTTCACTTGGTCCAAATTCGGTAATGGCTCCAATTAATGGCCCTAATGTGAGTCCCACTAAGATCGATAGCATAATGACAAAGTGATACCACCGAATTCGTTCTTTAAATTGATGTTGTAAAAATAGTAGCATTAAAAGCTCTATGAACCCTGATGCTGGGAAAATCATGCCTCGAAAAACGGGCTGGAAACCATGTTCAAAAAACGGTCGTAATAAATCATAGTCTTTTACTTGTAGGTTGGTAAAGGCAACAAAAAAGCCAAACACCACAACTCCGAATAACACAAAGACATTTAAAATCACAATTGTCTGCAAGCTCGTCGTCACCAGAAGAATACACAAAATGGTATAGATAAATAATAGGATGATAACGGGCGTTTGCGGTAAAAATGTTGTGTTAACCCATTGCAAGGTTTCAACCATCGTAAAAGCTGTAATAATCATTATAAAAATGACAATTGTATAAATGACAATAGAAGAGCCAATGTTTCCGATTTTTTCGTTTAACCAGTCTCGAATGGGTTCCTGTTTAGACTTCGATTGAATATATACTAATAGAAATAGCCAAAAGAAAATGACTCCTCCAGCAAGTAAAACCGATAGCCAACCATCTCTTTTGGCTACATCTAACAGCGGGGGAATAATCGTTACATGATTTTTTAAGCCAATAACAGTCATAGATAGGAAGATGACATGTAAAATACTGATTGATCCTACACCTTTCATGATGAAAACCCTCTAACATTGATTGATACATACTAGCTTAGACAAAAAAAGTCATTTTTATAAGCAAAAAATGGCATGACCTCATGAAAAAACGAGGTATTTGATGATTCAATCGTCAAATACCTCGTCCTATGAATAGTAAGCTCAATTAGTGAATATATTTCGTGCTAACTAGATCTCCTTTTAGCACATCTGTTGGGATTTCAAATTCTACAACTCCCATATAGCCTGGTGCTACTTCGTATTTATCGAAGGAAATCACTAGTTTCCCTTGATCTGAAATATAGAATGGTTGATCTGGTTTAATGGTTGTAAATGCTTCCATTAATTCTTCATCGGGAAGGCCTGCGCCTTTCACCCAGTAAATTTTTTCTTGATTAGATTCTGCAATTTGTGTACGCATTTGTTCCTTAATATTTTCACTAATTGTCTCAACATATTGTTGATCTTTAAAGAGCATTGGTAGTGTAATTAAAATTTCATTTTGCTTGTCGATTGTATCGTATTGCATGACCGTTGAAGAGGAAGCAACCGTATTCACCACATAACGGCCAATCGATAAAATTTGGTCATTATCTGTTTTGATTTCAAAGCCGCTATCAACACCTAAATGTCCACCACCACTAGCTTTTAAATCTCCAACCTCAGCAATAAAATTATCATAAAGGGCTTTCCCCTCTGCACGATATTTTTCATTTAAAGCATTGGCAAGCTCTTGATTCTCTAAATTTTCAATGGAAGGAACTTGAATGTTGGCATCATAATTATCTTCTGCCACCTCATATTCAGTCCAAGTTAATACTTTCACCACACTACCAACAACTGGTATTTCAGAAAGTGTTCGTGCCATTGCAGGGCTAACATTTAAACTAGCTGTAAACAGCATAGCCGCAGCCGCTGATCCAAGTAGCCATTGTGGTGTGCGATTTTTTTTCTTTTTTCGACCTTGTTTTAGTGCACTTTCAACCACAAAGTCTAGCTCCTTTGGAATAGGAACCTCCATATATTGTTTTTCTAATTTTTGTAATTTTTTATCCATGTGCAGTTTCTCCCTTCACATCTTCCAATTGTATTTTCAATAGTTTTAACGCTTTATAAAGACGCGATTTGGCTGTACTCAACTTAATATCAAGGATGTTCGCTACGTCAGCGAGCTTTAAATCCTCAAAATAATGGAGAATGACAACCTCACGATACATTTGTGGGAGCTCATCCAACGCATGCTCCAAGTCTACATTCTCATAAACATCCTCTTGAGCTGGCGTTAAATATTGTAATGTATCATCATCTGTTACTTGTAAGCGTTTATGCTTACGCAAAAAATCAATGGCCGTACGGACAACTATTTTGTAAAACCAGCTTTTCATATAGGTCACATTTTCAAGTCGATCTAATGAGAGCATGGCTTTTTGGATACTGTCCTGTACAACATCTAGTGCGTCCTGTTCATTTTTTGTATAGCTATACGCGAGCATATAAAAACGCTCTTTTTGTTCACGAATGAATTGGACAAACACCTCTTCATGTTGAAATGCATTTCTTGTTTTCATGTCCAAAGAAGCTCCTTTTTTAACATTGTCAAATTGTATACACTATCTAGACGTGCGAGTAGAGGGAAAAAGTTTAATCCAAGAAAAAAACTTACCTCGATTGAGATAAGTTTTATCCTTCAATAGTATCGGCATACATAAGCATAATGCTGATTATGAAAAATAGTCATATGTATTTTTCAAGAGTAATAGAATGGTCACAACGATAAATAATTTACGTACATAGCCACTGCCGCGTTTAATCGCAAATTTAGAGCCAACAATAGCACCTGCAATTTGTGCAAGTCCCATCGGTAGACCATAAGCATAATTTATTTGTCCTAAGTATATAAACATAAGAAGGGCAGCTATATTACTGCCAAAATTTAAAAATTTTGCATTTCCTGCTGATTGTAAAAAGTCAAAACCAACCATAAGAAAAGCAAAAAGTAAAAATGAGCCTGTTCCAGGACCTAAAAAGCCATCATAAAATCCAACTAGTGTGATCACCATAACAAAAATGAAATAACGTTTTGGTGTTAATGTTTTATAGCTCGATATACTTCCCCAGTCTTTTTTGAAAATGGTGTAGATAGCCACTGCTGCAAGCATTATCAGCATTAGTGGCTTGAGAACACTGGGGTCCATTAAGTGGACAATCCAAGCACCTAACATAGAGCCGAAAAAGACAAAGGGGAATAACTTATAGACGGCTTTAATATCTAGCTTGCCAGAGCGATAAAATGTCACTGTGCTAGTCAGTGATCCCATCGTACCTGCTAATTTATTTGTTGCTACTGCAGCAGAGGGTGGAAGACCAACAAACATAAGGGCGGGTAAAGAAATAAGGCCACCGCCTCCCACCACTGAATCAATAAATGCTGCTAAAAAACCAAAAAGAAGTAAGATCATTAAAATATTTACATCTAATTCAAAAGGCACAACAGGTCATCTCTTTTCTATCATAATAATCTGATAGTAGCGAACTGAAGATAAGCTGTAAATATACTATCGATTATTTTTGGGCTTAAGTACATGGAGAGGTTTTATAGAAAATGAATGTAATTGCTACATTATTCAAATAATTTCTACTTGAAGTCATTATTTTGATGTATTATGTAAATGATGGTGTTTTTACGTAAAGGGGACGTGATGACATGAGTTTAGGAAATCATCTACGCGTATTTCTCTGTGTGGTTTTTATGGGAATGCTTGTAGGATATGTCTTTAATGCAAAAAAAGATATAACAGACCATGATTATATTGATACCGTAAAAGAAGGCTATTTGGAGAATTTTTCAGATGTCACAGTTCGAAATGCGTTTAATTATGCTTTTTTTGAACCGTACTGGCGTTATTATCAAGCAAAAACAGGGGAGCAGGTTGTTGAATTATCGGGTGATATTACGTTTCAAGGTGAAAAAGGACATGCTATCTTACAATTTGTTGTCAACGAACAAACGCAGCAATTCTCACTTCAGGCGATGAAATTTAAAGATGTAGTATTGAACCAGCAGCAACAACAAAAGCTAGTCGGCATGGTCTATCAAACATGGGAAAAGAAACAACTAGCTTATGAGTAAGGTTTTTTATTTTGTAAATCATCCAAACTGTATTACAGTAAAAGGGGGAGCTTAGAGACAGAGAGGATGTTTTAAATGAGATTAAGTATGTTAGATCAAATGCCCATTCCAAAAGGTCATTCTGCAGAGGAAGCCTTCCAACGTACAGAACAACTGGCACTACTAGGTGAAGAACTTGGCTATCATCGTATGTGGCTAGCTGAACATCACAATAGTCAGTCACTAGCAAGTTCAGCTCCTGAAGTGACCGCCGCTTTTTTAGCTGCGAAAACAAAACGTCTTCGCATTGGCACAGGTGGCGTTATGATGATGCATTATTCGCCTTATAAGCTAGCAGAGGTATTTAAGACATTATCTGGTTTAGCACCGAATCGGATTGATTTTGGTGTGGGTAGAGCGCCAGGTGGCGACCATGCCGCTATTTATGCATTAGCAGAGGGAAGACGTCAACGCTTCACGGAACAGTATGATAAGCTCGAAATCGTTTTAAAGCTGATGAATAATCAAAAAACAGGTGAGCATGTCTATGATCAAGTCATCGCAGCCCCTGCTCATATTTCATTACCAGAGGCTTGGTTACTAGGATCGAGTGGACAAAGTGCTATGCAGGCTGGACAGCTTGGAGTAGGCTATTCATATGCACAATTCTTCACTGGCAATATGTCGAAGGATATTTTTGATGCCTATAAATCCTATTTTACGCCTTCTTATTATATGGAAAAGCCACAAATTATTGTGACATATGCAGCAACGGTTGCACCAACTTTAGAAGAAGCGGAATATTTGGCAAAACCAATTGATATCTCTCGTCTTCAACTGATGAAGGGGCAAATCATTCAAACGATGTCACCAGAAGAAGCAAAGGATTATCCGTTGTCGGAAATGGATAAAATGACAATTGATAATAACCGTAAGGCGAATCTTGTTGGGACACCAAAAGACATTGCTGCATTTTTAATCGCTGAGCAAGAGAAGTATGGTTTCGATGAAGTCATGCTGAATTGTAATCAATATGAACTAGAAAGTCGTTTGAATACCTACAAATTCCTGGCAAAGGAATTAATATAGAACAAATAAAGCTTGATAAAATCACCTCGTGTATGTAGTCGTCGAGGTGATTTTTTATTGGCCATGGGCTTGCACACAACATAGAAAAACCCGGAAATAAATTTCCGGGTCTGATTACCACTACATTTTTTTCTCCATGACACACTGCCTCGCTTCCGTATAGGATCTTAAGATATTCCTAAGAAAACTGTACTTTACTCAGCTTTGATGGTCCTTCTGAGTTATCGATCAATCGCACTCATCGGGTTAACCCTCCCAGTCATTGGATTTGAAGTGAAATCTTTAATAGTATAGACCATTCATTATTTTTTATACCTTGTTGAACAAATTATAAAAAATATAAATTAAGTAAATAAGCAATTTAGTGAAACTCTTCTTGGATCAAACTTTGGTCAATATGGAGGTTATCTATTTAAAGTTACTTACTGGAAAACATTTATACGCGAGCAGAGCCACTCACAAATGCGGCATCTTGATAATACATATTTTTCACAAGAACATTTGGCCCTAAGCATTTGACTGCTGGACAGTGGCAGTTGAGTGATTTTGCTAAGTCAGTTGTCATCCATTTATCAAAAATGGCTGGTAGCTCGTCATGCACAATATTGCCAAGTGCTGGTGTATCACCAAAATCTGTAACGATCACATCGCCTGTGAAAATATTGATGTTTAATCGAGAACGACCGTCTGGGTCATTTCGCATTGTGACATTCTTCGCTGTGCGCAGACGGTGCAGCAACTTTTGATCCTCTTCATTCCTACTGCAAGGGTAGAATGGGAGTGTGCCAAATAGCATCCATGTATTTTCATCACGAATATCAAGTAGATGGTGAATGGCTTCACGCGTTTCTTCTAATGATAAAGAACTAAGTGCACTTGCGAAGTCTGATGGGTACATTGGGTGTACCTCATGTCTCGCACACTTCATTTCCTCAATGATTTGATGATGGATATGCTCTAAATAAGGCAATGTTTTTTTATTTAACATCGTTTCAGCAGATACCATAACACCATGCTCAGCTAGCATTTTAGCATTATCAATCATGCGTTGGAATAAAGCTGCACGTTGGTCATAAGTTGGTTTGCGCTCCATCATGGCAAAGCCGGTTTCTACAAATTCATCAATCGTTCCCCAGTTATGAGAAATATGAAGGACATCTAGATAAGGGGCAATCAATACATAACGAGCTGGCTCTAATGTTAAGTTGGAGTTAATTTGTGTCCGTACGCCTCGTTCGTGTGCGTATTTTAAAAGCGGCAATACATAGTTTTGAACAGACTTTTTACTCATCATCGGTTCTCCACCTGTAATGCTGAGTGTTTTTAAATGAGGTATCTCGTCTAAGCGCTGTAAAATTAAGTTTATAGGTAGTGCCTCAGGGTCTTTATTTTGTAATGTATAGCCTACTGCACAGTGAGCGCAGCGCATGTTGCAAAGATTAGTAGTTGTAAATTCAATATTTGATAGTGTCATTTGTCCATGCTGTTCCACATCTAAATACGCTTCCCATGGATCAAAGACAGGTGTTATTTTTTGTAAGGTCGTCATCTTTCGTACATCTTCCTTTCTAGCATTCTATTGTCTCATATTCATCGGAAATTTCAAATATGAAATTACCGAACGGACTATTTTAGGACTAGACGAACATTTTTTTACCCAATATAGGAAAATGTTCACCGTTCCATATGGCTAGCAATTGAAGAGTTAAAGCGCATTGATGTCCTAATATTCTGTTATAGGACATTTTACTGTTATTTCTTATAAAAAACGTTATCATGGTAGAGAGTAAATAGTCACGATGCATCGAAGAAAGTGGGAACAGATATGACGAAATATGAGACACTATTGTTTGACGTGGATGATACGTTACTAGATTTTGATTTAGCTGAAAATGCGGCGCTGGACCGCATGTTTAAAGAGGAAAACATAGCTACTACGCCAGAGATGATTGCCCGTTACAAGGAGATAAATGAGACGATGTGGCGAGCTTTTGAGCGTGGGGAAGTAACAAAAAATACACTACATAATACACGATTTGCAATTGCTTTAAAAGAATTTGGGATAGAGGTTGATGGCGTCTACTTTGAATCGCTGTTCCAAAAATATTTACAGGAGGCACATCATTATGTGGATGGGGCTTATGAAGTCATTGCTCAATTAGCCGAAAGTCATCATTTATATGTTGTGTCAAATGGCATCACGATGACACAAAATAAACGATTAGTGGATGCCAATTTAGCACAATATTTTAAGGGTATCTTTATTTCGGAGCAAACGGGCTATCAAAAGCCGATGCCAGCCTTTTTTGATTATGTTTTTGAACGGATTGATCATTTTGATAAAGCTAAAACGCTTATTATCGGTGATTCTTTGACGTCAGACATAAAAGGTGGTTTACTATCAGGGATCGATACATGCTGGTTTAACATCCGTAATGTTGAAAACACGAGCGACATTGAACCACATTATGAAATTAAAAAATTGCATGAATTACATGGGTTATTAAATAAAAAAATAGCTCTGTATTAAGAAATACGGCACTTCCTTTGCTATCTAGACAAAGGAAGTGTTTTTTAGTTTATCATCCGTTTTTTCATCAAACAATGTAGGTATAAAATACAACAGAAAAGGCAAAACCTTTTATGAGACTAGTTTCCATGAAAGGGGAAATATTCGATGAATATGGTTTTAACTGCCAGTAAACGTCAAAAAGGACGACAATCTTCATTAACACAGCTTCGACAAAATGGGGACATTCCTGGTGTTGTCTACGGCTTTCAAATGGAATCAACAGCGATTACGTTAGATGCTAGAACCTTTGCAAAACTGTTAGCAGCACATGGTACGAAAAGTGTTTTTCAACTAGATGTAGAAGGAAAACGAATTAATGCCGTATTAACAGAAGTACAACGTTGTGCATTAAAGGGCAATGTTAAACACGTTGATTTTAAGTCCATCAATATGTCAGAGGAGCTAGAAGTGGACATTCCAGTAACAGTGACTGGTCATGCTGTCGGTGTTGCGGATGGCGGTTTCCTGCTACAGCCAAATCGTGAGGTACGCATCAAAGTGAAGCCAACTGAAATTCCAGAAACTATAGAAATTGATGTTACGAATGTAGCGATCGGCACGTCTCTTTATGTAGGAGATATTCGTCAGCAGTTTTCGTTTGAAATTTTACAAGAGGATGACTTCACATTAGCAACAATTACACCACCACCTGCTGAAAATGTACAAGAAGAAGATACTGTGGATGGTACACCAGAAGTGATAGAAGCAACAGGACAAAACGGTGCTGAACCAGAAGCATAGAGGAAAGAGGAGCCATTTTACGCTACGTAAGTGGCTCCTTGGTATTTTCTATAACAGCTGCTGTATAGATTTCCGATAACGATAATAAACGACTACATACATCCCACATATTGCTAAAAATAGCCAAGGTGGAATAAAGCGCATAAGGGCAAAGGGTGTTTCAAATAAAAAAGCCAAAAGGAATGCTAAACCTTCTTTCTCCCATAAGCCAGGTGTATAATAGGCAGCTTTTATACTGAAAAAGGAATCGAAGCCATCATTGGCATACAAAATCATTAACAAAAGAAAAGAGAGTAACGCCCAATGGCTTGCATGCTGCATTAAACGTTTATATTTAGCAATATACGAATCATTATCCGAAAATAATTCATCGTTGCCATCTTTTCTTTTTAACCAATAGTAGGTTCCATCATACGACTTTTCTTTTAAAGGGCGCCACCCAAAATCCTCATGTAATTGCTTATAGTTGGGTTGCTCTTTTTTTCGAAGATCTTGCTGATAATCAATTCGGATAACTTGTTCAAGATCTGTAGTATGTTTAAATGTATAAAAGCCTGCTGAGTTTATGTTTGTGCAAACTAAGCCTTGGGATAACATTTGATTTAACCATTGTTCTTCCTTTTCAATATCAAAAAAGATTTTAAACTTTATCATGTTCATCAGCTCCCTCATATAAAGATAAAATTCGTTGCAATCGCTGTTGCTCGGCAGCTAATATATTTAGCCCTTCAGCGGTTGTTTGATACACCTTGCGTCTAGAATCCTCGGTTGCAACAGGAGTAATCCAATGATATTTCAACAAATTTTCTATTGCCCCATACATGGTGCCAGCAGCAATTCTCACACTGCCAGCACTCATTTCCTCGATTTTTTGCATCATGGCATAGCCATGTAACGGTTCACGTAGAGCAAGTAAAATATAATGCATGGTTTCTGATAAAGGCAGTAATTTATGTTTTTTCATTAGGTCACCTCAACTATACAGTTTAACTATATAGTTTGATTATATATAGTTGGACTGTATATTGCAACTGTATAAAAAAAGACAATGCATTTTTGCATTGTCTTGTAAGCTTATACAACAGCGCTTTTCACGCCAGTCCATCTCATAAATAATTTTTCATTATAGGTTAAGGCAAATTGTACAATGGGTCCAAGCCCAAATGCCATAATGACTGTACCAATTCCAATAGGGCCACCTAGTAAAAAGCCAATAACAGCGACAGTCACTTCCATTGTTGTACGAGAACGTGTAACACTCCAGCCAAGCTTATGGACCATCATTAACATTAACGTATCACGTGGACCGATTCCCAAATTGGCTACCATGTACATACCGCAACCCCAGCCTAATAAAACTAACCCTGTAAGATAGGAGACAAGTTGCATCCAAAATCCATCGATATCTGGCAACCAATAATTAAATATATCAATAAAAATGCCTGCTAAAAACATATCAATAAAGGTCCCTGGTAATGGAAATTTTTTTGTGATCAGCATATCAAATGCTAAAATGGCAAGTCCCAATATAATGGACCAAGTGCCGATTGTTAAACCCACTGTTTTTGTTAAGCCAATATGTAGTACATCCCAAGAGCCAACGCCAAAAAGCTGCCCTTTAATTGTTAATGTAATGCCAAAAGATAGCACGATAATGCCTGTTATGAAAAACAAACAGCGCGTAAAGAAAGCTTGTTTCATTTTTTAACCCTCATTTATCTGAAAATTCCTATTATCCATCCAACTATTATAACAAATAGATTTTCAATATGGCCGAAAATTGTCATTTCACATTTTTCAAAAAAAGGCGGTTTAGCTTTTTGAGGAGAGGGCAAAATAGATATGTAGATGAAAGGATGGGATGAAATGACTTCTGTACGTGATGAAATTTTAGAAGTTTTAAATCGAGAAAAGATTGGAACGATGGCGACTGTAGAAAATGGAAAACCGTACTCTCGTTATATGACGTTTCAACATGAGGACTTTGTATTATATACGGTAACGAATAAACATTCAGAGAAAATGGAAGAACTTCGTAAAAATCCCTATACCCATATTTTATATGGCTATGAAAATGAAGGCTTTGGGGATACGTATGTTGAAATAGAGGGCCAGCTTACGGAAGTCCATGAAGAGGGGTTAAAAAATAAACTAGCTGAATTTTTTACGAGTATCTTCGTTGGTAATCAAGACGAAATGGTGACCTTGAAAATTGAACCTATTCGCATGCGCTTGATGAATAAAAAGGGGCAACCACCAAAAGAGCTAGAATTTTCGAACGACCATTGATGGATGGTCGTTTTTTACTGTACTACTATAAATACTTGCAATGATCGGTATTTTTCAGGCATGATAGTTCTTAAAAGAAAAAGGAGTATAGGCTATGACAACAAAATTACAGAAGTTAACGCAAAATATCTTATCATCTCAAGGGAAATTAGAGGCAGATTTCATACTGAGAAATGCTCAAGTGGCCGATGTTTATACGTTAACGTGGAAAAAGGCAGACATTGTTGTGAACAATGGTACGATTGTGGCACTGGATCACAACCACAAATTTCAGGCAAAAGAGGAACAGGATGCAGCAGGAAGCTACGTCATTCCTGGATTAATTGATGGTCATATACATATAGAATCTTCCATGCTAACGCCGGGGGAATTTAGTCGAGTTTTACTACCTCATGGTATTACCACAGTCATCACAGATCCACATGAAATCGCCAATGTCGCAGGAGCGGAAGGCATCCAATTTATGCTCGATGATGCACAAAAAGCGGATATGGATATTTTTGTGATGCTGCCATCAAGCGTACCTGGTACACAGTTTGAAAATGCAGGTGCAACACTAACAGCTCAGGATTTGGCGTCATTTCTAAAACATGAACAAGTTCGTGGCTTGGCAGAAGTCATGGATTTTCCAGCCGTATTAAATGGGGAAGAGGGCATGCTTCAGAAAATTTTATTATCACAGCAAGCAAACCTAGTAATCGATGGGCATTGTGCTGGCTTACAGAGCGAACAAATTACAGGCTATCGCGCTGCAGGCATACTGACAGATCATGAATGTGTGACAGCCGAAGAAGCCATTGATCGTGTAGAGCAAGGGATGTATGTACTGATTCGAGAAGGCTCAGCAGCTAAAAATTTACGTGATTTATTACCGGCTGTTCAGCCACATAATGCTCGTCGCTTTGGTTTTTGTACAGACGATAAATATGTGGATGAGTTAATCGATGAAGGTAGCATCAATTATGATATAGCTATGGCAATAGCCGAAGGGATGACACCATTACAGGCAATCCAGTTAGCAACTGTGAACACAGCAGAATGCTATCGTTTATTTGATCGAGGGGTACTTGCCCCAGGCTATAAGGCAGATTTTGTGTTAGTCGAGGATTTGTCGACGATGCAGGCAAAGGCTGTATGGAAAAATGGTCGAAAGGTTGCTGAAAATGGAGAAATGCTGACAAGTCGTCAAGAGCTAATTGTTCCTGCTCATATCCACCAATCAGTGCATTTACCAGCCATTACAAAGGATAGGCTACAACTAGCTTTCACAAAGGGTACGAAGGCTAATGTTATGGAGATTGTTCCAAATCAGCTCATTACCAATCATGTAGTAATGGATGTACCTGTGAAAGAAGGCGTTTTTGAACCATCTGTAGAACAAGATTTACTGAAATTGGCCGTAATTGAACGACACCATCATTTACACACGACAGGTCTAGGCATTGTCAAAGGCTTTGGTTTACAAAAAGGGGCAGTAGCCACAACCGTAGCACATGATTCACATAATGCCCTTGTCGTAGGGACAAACGATGAGGATATGATACTTGCGCTTGCACGCATTCAAGAAATCCAAGGGGGCTTTGTGATTGTAGCAGATGGCAAAATTCTAGCGGAGATGCCATTAACCATTGGCGGCTTGATGACAGATGCCCCTGCTCAGCAAGCAAAGGAACAGCTAGCAGGCTTGCATAGTGCATTAAAGACGCTCAACCCAACATTAGATTTCCATTTTCTACTGACGTTTTCTTTTGTGGCATTACCAGTCATTCCTGCACTAAAACTAACAGATACAGGATTATTTGATGTGACAACCTTCCAGCACATCTCTGTAGAAGCATAGACGAAAACGACCTAATAGCTTAAAGCTTTAGGTCGTTTTTGTATTTCGTGTTGATCTAAGTAGCTCTGAGACATCTTTTATACTTCCGATAATTATATATTTAGTAATCTTTTTGATAAAAATAAAAAACAGACAACATATTTCATTGACTGTTTTAGGATCTATTATTCTTTTAAAACACTAGGTTTATCGAAAGAAACAATATCTATTATATGGTCAAGACAAACAATTTGGTAATGAATTAGGTCTTTGTAGGAGTATATTTCCTGAGCAATTGTTCCATTACTTACAAAATCTAAATAGGTAGACTTTGAGAATAAACGTACTGAATGACCAATAAATTTATCTTCTGAATTTACAAAATGAAATGACTCATCGAAAACAGAATAGGCTACATACGAATCAAATTCTATATGTATCACTGGTAATGTCTTATCAATTTCAATTGGGTTGACATCATATAATGTATATTCACCAACATTTACATCCTCGCTTTTAGAACTGATAGAAGCTCTTTTAATAGAAATTCTCAATGAATTCGTACCAGGCTCTACTATATTATCTAAAAAAACAAAACCTTTTTGCTGTATCAAATCCTCATAGTTCATCAAATCACCCTTCCATATTTATATATAAGGTTTTGGTCATTTTATAATTTGAAATTTAAAATGTCAATAATAAAATAGTTGATAAAGGATAAAAAAATATTGTTTTTCGATAAAAAATAATTGTCTTAGAATATATTTTAAGCTTATGATTGTAGGTGGCAGGATCTGAATTTTGCACACTAAAAATAGTTAAATGAAGGAACAAGGTAATGACGAAATATATGATTGCTTCAACACCAATTAGATTAGGTGTACTTAGTTTTTGATTTTATAATGATAGGGAGTAATGTAGCTCTGGAAGGTATTCTAATAGGATTTTTATTGGATTTGTTTGTGTAATTGGCACAGAGATAAATTCTTAAAAAAAGGGGATTGCGGGAAATGGTAGTTAAGTGGTGATTTTATAAATTGTTAATGGCATCTGATAAAATGCCTAGGTTTGAAGAGCCGTATTTGGAAGATAAGCAAATTCCAAATACGGTTCTTTATGTTGATTATATAAAATTATTGTTACGTGATACCGCCGCTATAGCATGAATCAAAAGTTTTAGGGTTACAATATTCATTACTTTATTTTTTATCTTTCATTGTCCAGTCGTTGTGCATAATATCTTGAAGAACATTTTTCAGTTGTATAAATTGCTGCTCTGAGATATTTGATTGTTGCATTACTTGTCGTGACACTTCTGGTAGCATACAACGGACATTACTGCCTTCTTTTGATAAATAAATTTGCATTTGTCGTTCGTCATCCTTGGAACGCTCACGACAAATATAGCCCTTCGCCTCTAACTTTTTGAGCAACGGTGTTAATGTACCTGAATCTAAAAATAAACGTTGTCCCAATTCTTTCACTGTTATTTGTTCGTTTTCCTCCAAGGCTAATAAAGTGATATAACCTGTATAAGTTAGATCATATGGCTTTAATAATAATGTGTATTGTCGAATGATTTCCTTTGATGTGGCATACAAAAGAAAGCACAGCTGATTATCTAAATGATTAGGCATAAAAATCCCCTCTTTAAGTTCTTCTCATTACATTTATATTAAAAATAAAGTTCCTACTTGTCAAACGCAATTAAATTGTGTACAATTCGATTTGTAAAAATTAAATTGTGTACAATTTAAAATACTAATATAGATATGGGGTTTTCGGTTATGAAAGAATTATACTCAACTACAATGATTAATGATGGTGGGCGTAGTGGCACATCATATGCAGAGGATCAATCACTCTCTTTAAAAATTGCACCACCAGGCTCAAAATTAGCTAATGTGACAAATCCAGAGCAATTATTTGCGGCAGGTTATAGTGCCTGCTTTAATAGTGCATTAGATTTAATTAAACGCCAAAAAAAACTAAACAACGCATCAACAATTAAAGTAACAGTCAAATTAATGGAACAAGCTACTTTTGACTATGTGCTTGCTGTTGACATCGAAGGACATATTGAAGGATTAGCATTGGAAGAAGCACAGGAATTATTAGAGTTAACACATACAGTGTGCCCATATTCAAAGGCAACAATGGGAAATATCAATGTAATAATTAAAGCAGTTTAAATTTTTTTGAAAAAGAGGGAAATGACATGTTATCAACTACACCATTAAAACAAATTATGCAGGAGCGAAAATCAGTTCGTAAATACAATGCTAATATTAAAATTTCTCGTGAAACAATAGTGCAGCTGTTGCAAGATGCTACTTCAGCGCCTTCTTCAAGTAACATGCAACCATGGCGATTTATTGTCATTGATGATAGGGAAATTCAAAAGAATATTAATTTCTTTTCGTTTAATCAAGAGCAAATCGAAACAGCCTCTGCCATTATTGCTGTCATTGGTGATACTGAAATGTATTTAAATGCAAAGGAAATCTATGCAAAAAATGTGGAATTAGGCTATATGCCAGAAGAAATTGCCAATAAGCTTGCTCAAGACGCATTAACAATGTATGGCTCAGCTTCGGCAAAAACATTAGAAAATATCGTACACTTTGATGCTGGCTTAGTTTCTATGCAAATAATGCTATTGGCGAAAGAAATGGGTTATGATACAGTTCCAATGGGTGGGTTTGATAAAGCTAAATTTGCTGAGTACATGGAATTACCTGCGAATGAAGTACCTATACTATTATTAGCAATTGGTGAAGCAGCTGCACCAGCTTATGGCTCTTCACGTCTTTCAATTGATCACATTGTAAGGTTCAATAAATAATGTTAGAGAACGACTCACATTAAAAAATAGCCAAAACAAAGGCTTCATAATATGATTTGACTTTAAAAGGGGAGGGTGAAAGCTCTCCTTTTAGCGTGCTTGAAAGTAATACTTGTTTCTTTTCCATTTAGCAACCTCTTTATAATCAATTTTTTCGATCTATTTTATCGAAATAATCATCTTTATCGATTTGTAAAATCATAATAAGATATAAGCATTCGGAAACAATAGTAGGGAATTTTAAGGAAGAGGGGATAATCAATATGTCAATAGCAGTTATTTACGGTGGAAATCGTCCGAATGGGAATGTAGAGACACTGACAAAATTAATCACGCAAGGCTTAAATGTTGAAGAAGTTTATCTAAAGGATTATGTCATTCAACCAATAATAGATAAGCGACATGAAGAGGGGGGATTTTCCGAAGTAAACGATGATTATAACGCCATCATAGATCGTATACTCCCGCATGATATTCTTGTTTTTTCGACCCCTATTTATTGGTATAGCATGACAGGGGCGATGAAAAACTTTATTGATCGGTGGTCACAAACTTTAAGAGACCCAAATTATCCTAATTTCAAAGCAATGATGTCTTCTAAAAAAGCCTATGTAATTGCAGTTGGTGGAGATCAACCTTATATGAAAGGTTTACCAATGATTCAGCAGTTTCAACATATCTTTGACTTTATTGGCACAACCTTTGAAGGGTATATTTTAGGAGAAGGAAACAAACCAGGAGATATCCTTCAAGATTTAACAGCGTTGTCTGCAGCTGAATGTCTTCGAAAAGAATTACAATAGCATTTTGTTTCTGATGTATGTTAGCTACTAAAAAAGATCATTTATGCTCTTATGTTAAAGACATATAAAGAATAGAACAAAATTTTCTCCCGCGATTTAAAAACGGATTTGGACGATATGTAGCTTCCAAATCCGTTTCTTTTTATTTGATTAAAGGTTCTTTTGTTGTCGCTCGGTTTGGCAAAATCGATTACCATGTTTTTTTAAATTCTCTCGAGCATCAGAAAGTCATAACGTCGTGACGTAAATCGTAGATAGGTTCAATGTTAAATCCTTGGCTATATAAATTGTCGTGTGGTACACCTGCTAACATGATATCTGTTCATTATTCGACATTGCTTTGTTGTCCAGAATTTACGATGAATCATGAGACGCAACTTCTTTCTTTCAACTACTAACTAGTGTAAACTGGATTTTACTATCGATTTTTACGAATGTTTCGGTAAAATCTATCGGAAAATCCGAATGAAGGGGATTAAGTGAATGGATATGAAGCAGCTCCAAACGTTTTTAACGGCATCTGAAACATTAAGCTTTACCCAGACAGCACAGCGTCTCGACTATGCCCAGTCCAGTATTACAGCCCAAATTAAAACATTAGAACAAGAATTGGGTGTTATTCTTTTTGAGCGGCTAGGAAAACGCATTGTCCTGACAGAGGAGGGGAAACATCTCCAACAGTATGCAAAAAAAATGCTAGAGCTAGATCATGATATGAAAAAAGCGATGTCCAATGAACAGGCGCAAGTTGTCTTAAAAGTGGGGGCACAGGAGAGCCAATGTGTCTATCGACTGCCAACTATTTTACAACAATTTCAACAAGCGCACCCGCATGTGAAAATCATTTTTAAGCCAGTGCATACGACAGACATTGCGAAGGAATTATTACAAGAAGGCAAACTCGACGTTGCATTTATAACAGATACATATCAGGAAACCGCCATGCTACAGCGAGAACGATTGATTCAAGAACAGCTTGTTTTTGTCAGTGCCTCTAAAGAAATCAGGCAGCCTTTATCTGCTCAACAACTATCAATTGAAACTATGCTGTTAACAGAAACGGGTTGCTCTTATCGGAACCATTTAGAAGCACAGCTACAGCAAGAAGGTGTCTTGCCTTCACAAATGATTGAGTTTGCCAGTATTGAGGCGATAAAGCAATGTGTGATGGCAGGCTTAGGTATCACGTTTTTGCCTAAAATGGTTGTAGAAAAAGAGTTGGAAAGTGGAAATTTAGTGGAGCTACCGTCCTCAATCGACCTAGCGCCCATTTA
Source organism: Lysinibacillus sp. FSL W7-1291 (assembly GCF_038593415.1). NCBI lineage: Bacteria > Bacillati > Bacillota > Bacilli > Caryophanales > Bacillaceae > Lysinibacillus > Lysinibacillus sp. FSL W7-1291. The sequence continues at coordinate 2,618,273 of NZ_CP151994.1, read as the reverse complement.
TACAGATATTGCATGGCATAAAGATAAGCATATGCATGCCTATTTACAGGATTTTATTGCTATAGCCAAGCTTAGCTATGAAGCATTTGGCAATGAAAAAAGAGCCTGAATGAATCAGACTCTGTTGCAAGCTATTGCTTCTTTAATGTACCAGAGAAATTAGTGCTTTCATTACGCTCTGCACGGCAATCAATCTCGGACACTTTCAGGGCGTTATTAGATAAACGCTCTACCTCGACGACACAACGATTGCCATTAGAGGATTTATTCATGATGGCTTTCGTACTGCTTGTGATTGTGGCGGTACCATTGACACTACCTGAAGCGGTGCCATCATTCGCCGTTAAAGCAAGAGAAAAGCTGTTGTTTGTGGCATTGGAAATGATGGCATCGCGGCGATTAAAATCATTTGTTCCTTTTCCCCATTTATAATAATACGTATAAACGCCTTCCCAGGCACTCTTACTAGGGGTATTTTGCTGTAATGATTTATCGAGCTGGTTTTGAGCATTTTTCGCTCTTGTACTTAAAGATACATTGTTGGCATTATCATGAATGGACTGTGCGTCCGCTGAAATTTCATAAAAATTTCGTTCATCCATGCGATAGAGCATCGTGACAACTTGTGCACGTGTCATATTGTTCATTACGCCATAAAACTTCTGTAAATTTCGATCTTCATACTGTGGATTTTGCCCTGAAGAAATATAGGTATCAAGTAAAAATTGAATAGATTGATCTAACCCTTTCTTCCCGCTAGCTAAATGAGCAATTGCTTGTGCCACGACACCGCGCTTCACAGTAGCCGCTCGAATTCGGTTATCAAAATAACCATTTAAAGGTACACCATAGCTAGCGAGTTGGTTATAAAATTCATCCGACCAGTTTGCCGTAGGGGTCTGTTTCTTTAACTCATCGATGGGTGATTCAAGCTCATAAAAATTAGCTAGCAATTTGGCCAACTGCTGTTCAGTAATCGTGGCATTTGGTTTAAATGTACCATCTGTAAAGCCGTTGACAATATCATACTCTTCTGCCCATACAATCGCTTCATAGGCATAATGATCCTCTGATACATCTCGAAAGCCAGAAGCTTGTACATTGCCTGCACTGGCTACAATCAGAATGGAAAATAATAAGGTACATACTAATTTTTTCATTCGTCGTTTTCATCCTTTCTTGCTCGCTTTAGTAATAGTTTGCAGGAAATGGATAAAAACTGCAAATTTTTCTAGCACAAAAAATAATCGCTGTCCCTTGTGGGGAAGCGATTATTTACGATGTAATTATTGGGCTGTGTAGCCACCATCTACAGTTAATGTGTTACCTGTCATAAAGGTTGAATCATCACAAGCCATGAATAAAACAGCTTTTGCCATTTCTTCTGGTTGTCCTAAGCGTTGCATAGGTGTTACTTGACGTAGTGGCTCTTTGCTTTCTTCTGGAATAATCGGTGTATCAATAAAACCCGGGCATAGGGCATTGACACGAATACCACGAGTAGCAAACTCCAATGCTAATGAACGCGTTAAATTAATAACGCCCCCTTTTGCTGCATTATAGGCGGCTGATCCTGGTGAGCCAACCCAACCATACATCGAAGCCGTATTAACGATTGTACCGCTATTCACTTTCAGCATTTCTTTAATGGCAGCCTGCGCCATTAAAAATACACCATCTAAATCTACATTGACAGTTTGACGCCATTCCGCATAAGGAAGCTCCTCAGTTGGTGTGACACGACCAATTCCAGCATTATTAAAAAGGACATCGATTTTGCCAAATGTCTCAATTGTTGTTTGATAAATAGCTGCTACTTCATTTTCGTCTGTTACATTTGCTTTGATAAATATAGCCTTTGCACCAGCTGCCTGTAATTCGGCAGCAAAGGCTTGGCCTTTTTCCTCGTTTAAGTCCACAAGTACTACTTTTGCGCCTTCTGCTACAAATAATTGAGCGGTTGCGGCACCAATACCAGAAGCACCACCTGTAATGATTGCGACTTTATCTTGTAATTTCCCCATATATGACACTCCCTTAAATTATAATTTTTTCTTGCACACTGCGTAAATGACGGTGTACTTTTATTGTAAAACGCTTGAAATTGGAAACAATCATTAATGTCGTAGCAAGTGTCTAACTAGTAGACATATTTGCCCGAAATGTCTAAAAGGGAGGAAGTAAAATTGCCAAAATGGACACAAAGACAGGAAAGAACCCGTCGTCATTTTTATGAGGCGTTTGTCGAATTAATTAAAAAGCATGGGTTTCAAGCCTTGACAGTGAAGGATATTGTGGAACGAGCTGGCTATAACCGTAGTACTTTTTATGTGCATTTTCAAGATAAATTTGAGTTAGCGGAAAATTTGCTCGAACAGATGTTGAATGGTCTGGAAGTCGCAGTAGGTGAACCTTATTTATATGGGGAAAAGGTGTATACGACGAAATTGAAAGCACCGTCCTTTAATATTATTCATTATATTTACAAGCATCGACTATTTTTCGAGCTGCTGAATGTTGAAGATACAATTCCTGGATTGCATACACGTATGCCCCTAACCATTACAAAAATATATCAAGAGCAATTTAAATTTGAAACGATCAATCAGCAGCCAGTCAATATGGACATGTTCAAGCATTATACTTCATACGGTTTTTATGGATTGATGATGCAATGGATTGCAAGTGGTTATGAAAAATCGGAAGACGCTTTAATTAAGGATATTATCGAACTAACTAAAACTCATATTTATGCATTTGAATTTATATGGAAGCCACTGGAAAAAGAAGAGTGAAAGGTTTGTATAATATATTTTGCATTTTTATAAAAAATCTCTAATGAAATAATTAGAGATTTTTTTGTTTGGGCGAAATTATATTTTCTTAATGAAAAAATTTTTTCAAAAGAAATTTTCATAAAAAGGTTGAATTATTTTTGTTTTAAGCATATATTTTTCCTAAGGGAAACAAAATATCTACAGAGAAAGAAGAGTGCGTGTATGAAAGATTTAGGTGATATCAAACTGACAATTTTTCCAATGGTCATTTTAATCCTTCTGGCAATACTATGGAAACTCACAGATTCTGTAGGGGCAGGCATAGTGTTAATACTTTTCTGGATGAGCTGGCGCCAGCTTATTAGGAAAATGAATATAAATTAAGCGATTGTATGAGAAAAATCGGTGATGTGAACGACAGCAGTTGCTAAAAGGCGGGCATGACAGGAAAGGTATGGCTTGTCCGCTAACTCACTACTTCGTACATATTAGCTATTTTTCAAGCAATCACTAAAAAAGAGAAAGATGAGGTAAAAAAATGAAACAATGGTTAGGTGTAATGGTACTATCACTCTCCCTTCTATTATTCGGTTGTTCAACTGAAACAGAGGGAAAGAAAGAAGGCATTGTTGTCGCAACAACTGGACAAATAGCCGATGCAATCAAAGAAATTAGTGGCGATCATTTACAAGTATCAGCATTGATGGGCCCAGGGGTAGATCCCCATTTATACAAGGCGACACAAAGTGATTTATCGAAATTGGATAAAGCAGAAGTCATTTTTTACAATGGCTTACATTTAGAAGGCCAAATGCTCGATATTTTTGAACAAATGGCGAAGGACAAAACGGTTTTAGCAGTGGGCGAGACATTAGATGAAAAGCAGCTCCTTGCAAGTGACGATGATTCGATGCTACATGATCCGCATATATGGTTTGATATTGAGCTATGGAAAGGCGTTGTCAAAGCAATCAGTACACAACTTCAGGAAGAATACCCTGAATTTAAAGATGATTTTCAAACGAATGAAGCATCTTATCTAAAGAAGCTGGATGATTTACAAAGCTATGCTCAAAACCGTGTGAACGAAATACCACAACAGCAACGAATCTTAGTAACTGCTCATGATGCGTTCAATTATTTTGGTAGAAGCCAAGGGTTTGAAGTACGTGGTTTACAAGGGCTTAGTACAGATTCAGAGTATGGTGTTAAGGATGTTCAGGAAATGGTTGATTTTTTAGTAGAAAATAAGATTAAAGCTCTCTTTATAGAATCGAGTGTATCCGATAAAGCGATGAAGGCTGTTATTGAAGGGGCTAAAGAAAAAGGTCACGACATTGTCATCGGTGGGGAATTATTCTCAGATGCCATGGGTGCTGAAGGAACAACGGAAGGTACATATATTGGTATGTATCAACATAACATCGACACAATCGTCGATGCATTAAAGTAGGTGAATGGTATGGATGCATTAACAGTAGAAAATCTATCAGTAGCATATGATAAAAAAACAGTATTAGAGAATGCCTGTGTGACGGTACCTAAAGGTCATCTAGCGGCCATTATTGGTCCGAATGGTGCAGGGAAATCAACCTTTTTAAAGGCCATTTTAAATCAACTTCCTAATAAAGTAGGAAAGGTTGAAATTTTAGGGAAGGTGTTTGAGCCGAAAAGTTTAGTTGTTGGCTATGTCCCTCAGCGTAATGCTGTGGATTGGGATTTTCCTACAAATGCGCTGGATGTAGTGCTCATGGGACGTTATGGCCATACGGGTTTATTTAAAAGACCATCCAAGCAAGATAAAATTGTTGCGCGACAAGCGTTAGCAAGCGTTGGGATGCTGGACTTTGCAGAGCGCTCCATCGGACAATTGTCAGGAGGTCAGCAGCAGCGTGTATTCCTAGCTAGAGCACTTGCTCAAAATGCAGATATTTATTTTTTAGATGAACCATTTGCAGGTGTAGATGCTGCGACTGAAAAAACCATTATTGATATTTTAAAAGATTTAAAGGCACAGGGAAAAAGTATTTTTGTCGTCCATCATGATCTTCAAACCGTCAAAGAATACTTTGATTATACGATTCTATTAAACAAAACGATTTTAGCATCAGGTGCAACAGAAGATGTTTTTACACCAGAACAATTACAAAAAACGTATGGTGGTAAACTATTCATGATGCAGCATGCGTAAGGAGGGACACAATGTTAAGTGGTAATTTATTGTGGGTACTTAGTGGAACAATGCTATTGGGCATTGCAGCTGGTATAACAGGCACCTTCTCCTTCTTGCAAAAACAAAGCTTAGTTGGTGACGCTGCGGCACATGCAGCATTACCAGGTATTGCGCTCGCATTCCTGCTAACAGGTCAAAAGGAATTGCCGGTTTTAATGCTAGGAGCGGGCATCACATCTGCATTATCTGTGTATTGTATACAATGGATTGTATCGTTTTCAAAAATGAAGGCTGACGCTGCCATTGGTTTAGTCCTCACTGTATTTTTTGGTGTTGGTGTAGTATTTTTAACAGTTGTCAACCGTAGTCCACTTGGTAATCAAAGCGGTCTGAATAATTTTATTTTTGGCAAGGCAGCGACGATGACCAAAGCGGATTTAATGTGGCTGTTTATTAGTGCAACCATTATTATAATGGTTAGCCTCTTACTCTATAAGGAATGGAAGCTACTCATCTTTGATCCTGTATATGCAAAAGGGATTGGCTTACCGATTGAGGCTTTAAAGGCAACCTTAACAGTTTTAATTGTGATGACAATTGTCACAGGTATACAAGCTGTCGGCGTCATATTAATGTCTGCTTTATTAATTATTCCTGCTGCAAGTGCCAAGCTATGGACACAAAAATTAAGCACGATGCTTATTTTGAGTGCCGCGATTGGCGGAATTGCTGGCATAACAGGAACTTTTATTAGTGCGATTCGAACAGGGTTATCGACTGGTCCGATTATCGTCTTAGTAGCAGCAGGAATATTCTTTATATCGTATTTTATTAGTCCTGCAGGTCAAATTAGTAAATATCGTAGAAAAATGCAATTTCGAAAGCAGGGTGATGTAGGATGATCGAATTTTGGGTTGTATTCACAGGATTATTAGTTGGTGTGACATGTGGGATTGCAGGTGTCTTCCTCATCTTGCGTAGAATGTCCATGATCGCAGATGCCATCAGTCATACGGTGCTCTTTGGTATTGTGATGGCCTATCTTGTTACCCAGACATTAAATGGCTTTTGGATGCTTGTAGGCGCTGCGTTTGCAGGAATTTTAACAGCCTACCTTGTGCAATTATTGCATTCTTCTGGCATTCAAGAAGATGCCGCAATAGGGGTGGTCTTTACCTCCTTGTTTGCGGCAGGTGTCCTTCTGATCACCTTATATGCCGGCAATGTCCATTTAGACGTTGAACATGTTCTAATGGGGGAAATTGCTTTTGTACCTTGGGATAAATGGACACTGCTTGGGCTAGCGATGCCTAAGGCCGTGTGGATGTTGTTACTCGTCCTAGTAATTAATATTGCCTTCTTGCTATTATTCTTTAAAGAAATGAAGCTTGCCACTTTTGATCCTGTGTATGCGGCTACTATTGGGATTCCTGTTGTATTTCTTCATTATGGCTTTATGACATCCATTTCGTTCACAACTGTTGCGGCATTTGATAGTGTAGGGGCCATTTTAGTAGTGGCCATGTTGATTGGACCAGCCGCCACTTCCTATTTAATTAGTAAGACGATTAAGCAAATGTTTGTCTATAGTATGCTCTTTGGTGCTGCTGCTTCTGTTATCGGCTATTATTTAGCGAAGTTTTGGGATACTTCTATAGCTGGTATGATGGCGACAACGGTAGGGTTAATATTTATTGTGACGTTCATCAGCCAAAAAATAATCGAACGTAGAAAAAAAGCACTTGTCCATAAGCTAGAAATGTCTTAACGAAAAACACCGTTTGATGCGCTCATCAAACGGTGTTTTTTCTTTATAGATGGAAGTTCAAACTTTTGGATGAGTATTTCAGTTAGGAAAAATAGTATACTCATTAAGAAATGCTAGAAAGAGAAGGCTTAGATTCTAACAAATTTTTCTATATTTTTATGTACGAATATTTAATAGTTTGTTACGATAAATTTTATTGAAGAAACAACAAGGAGAACAGCATGTGGAGAAATCGAAACGTATGGATTATTTTATTAGGTGAATTTGTCGTCGGACTTGGCCTATGGGCAGGCATTATTGGAAATCTAGCCTTTATGCAAGAGGTAGTACCTTCAGACTTTCACAAATCATTAATTATTTCCTGTGGTATTTTAGCAGGCTTGGTCGTCGGTCCAATGGCAGGACGCATCATTGACCAATCGAAGAAAAAAACGGTTGTCCAAATGGCAAGTATCGGACGAATCATTAGTGTTTTATTTATGTTTATCGCACTTTATACCAATTCGGTTATTTGGATGATTCTTTTTTTAATTACGTTGCAAATAGCAGCCGCATTTTATATGCCTGCCTTGCAATCGATTATTCCAATGATTGCGAAGGAACAAGATTTAATTACGCTTAATGCTTGGCAAATGAATGCCAGAACCATTTCAAGAATTGTTGGCACAGCCGCAGCAGGGTTTATGTTAAGCTTCTTTGACTTAAAATGGCTATATATTATTTCATTTATTGTCTATGTGATCATGTTTGTTATTACAAGCTTACTGCAATTAGATGAAACGACAAATGCAACACTGACACACAAAGATAAAGGAAACTTTAAAGAAGTATGGCCTATGGTGAAGGAGCATCCGGTCGTCCTGATGACACTCGTCTTAATGTTAATTCCCACATTATTTTTAGGCTCTTTCAATTTAGTCATTATGAAAATTTCTGAAATCCATCAATCAACAACCATCTCAGGATTGTTATATACAGTCGAAGGCATTGGCTTTATGCTAGGTGCTGCAGGCTTAAAAATAATTGCTGAACGTGTACACATGGGCACACTGCTCTTTTCATTAGCCTTTATTATCGGCTCAATGGAGCTATTATTATTACTGGCGGAAATTCCTTTTTTTGCTTTAGTGGCATTTGGGGTCTTTGGCTTTTCAGTCGGCTGTTTTTTTCCGACAACGATGGTTATTTTCCAGAAACAAGTACCGAAACAGTTCCACGGACGTTTTTTCTCATTCCGTAATATGATTGATTCGGTCGTCTTCCAAGTCGTGCTCTTATCTACAGGGATGATGCTAGATTTAATCGGTTTAAGTGGCATGGGGCTTATTTTCGGGATTATTAGCTTAGGTTTAACAACTACTTTCTTACTCTATTCTAAAAAGAAGAAAGTGGTTATGCATGCGTATTAATTCAATGTAACCCATGCTCTACACCAATACCTATAGCGATATAAGGGTGGTGGCAGATGAAAGGAACTGTCTATGAAATGAGGACGGTTCCTTCTTTATTTTATAGATTCAATTAATCTTGATTGGTATGCATAGAATACCTTGAAGATGATGGCACTTTAAAAGGGATATTTACATAGATAATACATTATATTTAGAGAAGGAAGGTTGAAAAATGGTTGTAAAAGATCAAGGTTCAATAGAATCCTATATAGCGTCCCCAGAGAAACTAAAAAACTTATATAGGCGTGTGTTGGTCGTTGTCAGTCTATCTCAAATTTTTGGTGGGGCTGGGCTTGCAGCAGGTATTACAGTAGGTGCTCTGTTAGCCCAACAAATGCTAGGAACAGATGCTTATGCAGGTGTACCGTCTGCATTATTTACGTTAGGCTCTGCAGGAGCAGCTTTCATTGTAGGGAAACTGTCGCAGCGATATGGTCGTCGCACAGGCTTAGCAACAGGTTTTATAGTCGGTGGAATAGGGGCCGTAGGTGTCGTTTTGGCCGCTATAATGAATAGTGTGATCGTTTTGTTCGCTTCTCTATTAATCTATGGTGCTGGCACTGCGGCGAATTTACAGGCTCGCTATGCTGGGACGGATTTAGCCAATGATAAACAACGTGCCACGGCGATTAGTACGACTATGCTGATGACAACGTTCGGTGCTGTTTTAGGTCCGAATTTAGTAGAAATGATGGGGAGAGTGGCGCTATCCATTGGTGTTCCAGCTCTTGCAGGTCCTTTTCTATTATCTGCGGTTGCCTTTATTGTCGCAGGGCTTGTGTTATTTATTATGTTGCGTCCTGATCCTTTAGAAATAGCTAAGGCCATTGAGGCACATCAGCAAAAAATGAACAAAGATAATAAAGCACCATCCTTGCATACAGCTGGCAATAAAAGAGGGCTAGCAGTAGGGGCAACGGTGATGGTTCTGACACAGATTGTCATGGTCGCAATCATGACGATGACACCAGTACATATGAAACATCATGGACATGGAATATCGGAAGTAGGCATTGTTATTGGATTTCATGTAGGGGCTATGTATCTGCCATCGCTTGTAACAGGTATTCTTGTTGATAAAGTTGGACGAACAGCCATGAGTATCGCCGCCGGTGTTACCTTGCTACTAGCGGGTTTATTAGCGGCATTCGCTCCAAGCGATTCGATGGTTTTATTAATAGTAGCACTTTCTTTACTGGGGTTAGGCTGGAACTTCGGTTTAATTAGTGGTACCGCACAAATTGTTGATGCGACCGAGCCGTCTACACGTGCAAAAACACAAGGGAAAATGGATGTTTTAGTTGCACTAGCGGGGGCATCTGGTGGTGCTCTATCAGGAATGGTCGTAGCGAATGCTAGTTATGCGGCATTGTCCTTAGCAGGAGAGCTATTGTCTTTACTGCTCATTCCCGTAGTGATTTGGTCTAAAAGAGCTTGAGCATAGTATATACTACATTGGTTACGAAACAATCTTGTTTGGGGATAGTTTCAAAGTTTAAAGAGTTGCTTCAAAGAAAAGTGAACCTTTTCCTATAGTTATTTTCTTTCTCGATAAATAGTATTTTAATAAGAAAAAATGGCTGCTAATGGTGAAAAAGCAGACGAAAGCTGTACCTCTCATTTTTCAAAGTAAAAATCTAACAAGACAAATAAAAACACCTTTCGTTGATAAACTTATCAAATCAACGTGAAGGTGTTTTTCTATGGGGACAAAAGTTTTTATCCAGTGTGAAAATGGAAGAAGTTGAAATGTGAATAGCGTGAACTCTATAAAATAAGCGGGAAAATTAGAATTTCTAAGTTTATCTATTCATACAAAATATAGTTTTTTAGTAAAAAATATGTCAATATTGATCCCTAAATCCACTCATTATTAGAAAAATGTAACAAATATAGACTTATTTAGTTTGTTTTAGTGGTTTTTCAAAAAAATAAACGACATAAAAATCTATTTTCATCATTAAATAGCCTAATTATGTTGTTTTTTGCCAAAATATGTGTCTTTCCCTAAAATTTATGTTATTAGGGATGTCTATTCTTATTAAGAACTTTCCTAATATCAATAGTAGATTAGAGGTGTACAAATGTAGAACAAATTGTAATAAAAATATTGTGGCAATCTATGTAGGGAGGTACAAACAATGAAAAAGAAAATAATTACAGGGTTGATAATAACATCGATTGTTGCTACTGGAGTGAGTCCTATCCATTCTTTTGCAACGCCTATAGTGCAAGTAGAAATGCAAGAAGAGAACGTGGCTCTGTCCTCATCATTAAGAAAATTAGGTGCACAATCAAAATTGATTCAAATGTATATAGACAAAGCTTTGATGAACCCTAATGTACAGTTAGAGGAAGTACCAGCTTTAAATACAGAGCAATTTCTAATAAAACAAGATATGAAAGAGTGGGCAGTGGAACTTTATCCAAAGTTAATTTTACTCAATTCAAAAAGTAAAGGCTTTGTAACAAAATTTCAGGCCTATTATCCTACATTAAAAGAATTTGTAGACACTAAGGAAAATAAGGAAGGCTTTTTGGATAGATTGGAAGTTCTTCAAGAAATGGTTCTGACAAACGAAGAAAGTGTTCAATATCAAATGAATGAGCTAACAGATCTTAAATTACAGCTTGATAAAAAACTAAAAAATCTCGATACTGATGTGATAAAAGCGCAGGAGGTACTAAGCGCAGAGGGAACAGGGAAAATAGACAAGCTAAAGGCTGAATTACTAAATACAAAAAAATCAATTCACAATGATTTACAGCAAATCGCATTGATACCAGGAGCTTTAAATGAACAGGGACTCAATATTTTCCAAGAGATTTATAGTCTTTCAAAAGATATCATTGAACCAGCAGCTCAAATAGCGGTGGCAGCCTATAACAAAGGAAAGGAAATTAACCACGCTATTCTAGAAGCAGAGAAAAAAGCAGAGCAAGAAGCAAAAGAACAGGGGAAATCTATTCTAGAGATTGAAACAGCTAAAAAAGAGGCTCGTGAAAAAATTGAGAAAGATAAACAAGCTGAAATTGCTGCAGCCGCTGCTACAAAATCAAAAGAGTATGACCTTATGAAAACAATTGACCCAGAAAAAATCAAAAAAACATATAATACCTTCGCTGAAGTTAACAAACTAATGGCTGAACAAAGAGCATATTTAGATGATTTAGAGATCCAAAATCAAAAACTATATGATTTAACAAAGAAACTAACAATAGCAGATTTACAACAATCCATGCTTCTTCTTATGCAGCATGATTTGCATACATTTGCTAGTCAAGTAGATGTAGAAATTGACCTATTGAAACGCTATAAAGCAGATTTGAACCTAATAAAAAATAATATAACAAAATTATCAACTGATGCTGATGCGGCGAATCAACTGTCTCAACAAGATACATTAAGAAGATTAAAAAATATAATCAATCAATTTGAGGAACAGGTTAATAAATTTTGATGCTTAGAATTTGTAAAAACCTATCGAAAAGTAGGGAGGAAAAAATATGAAGAAATTTTCGTATAAGGTGTTAACCTTGGCTGCATTGACAACGCTTTTAACTGCTAATAATAGTACATCTATTCATGCGTTTGCACAAGAATGGAGCGCTCAAAAAGAGGTCGTTCAAAAACAGGATAATTATGAATTAGGACCTGAGGGACTGAAGAAGGCGTTAGCGGGAACGGGATCTCATATTCTTGTAATGGATTTGTACGCAAAAACAATGATTAAGCAACCGAATGTAAATCTCTCCAATATTGATCTAGGGTCAGAAGGGGGAGAATTAATCAAAAATATTCACCTTAATCAGGATCTGTCTCGAATCAATGCAAATTATTGGTTAGATACAGCGAAGCCAAAAATTCAAAAGACAGCACGTAATATCGTGAATTACGATGAACAATTTAATAATTATTACGACACATTAATAGACATTGTCCAAAAAAAAGATAGGGAGGGGCTAAAAGAAGGCATTGGTGATCTAATCAGTTCAATTCATACAAATTCAAAAGAAGTGACAGAAGTAATTAACATATTAGAAAATTTCAAAACGAAACTCTATACAAATTCAATTGATTTTAAAAATAATGTCGGTGGTCCAGATGGGAAGGGTGGATTAACAGCCATATTAGCTGGAAAAGAAGCATTGATTCCACAACTTCATGCTGAAATTCAGCAGCTATCTTCCACTCAGAAAGACCATTTTAACAATGTTTTAGCATGGTCAATTGGAGGAGGATTGGGAGCAGCTATTTTAGTTATTGGGACGATTGCAGGAGGGGTAGTAATTGTTGTGACTGGTGGAACAGCAACGCCGGTTGTTGTTGGTGGCCTTACAGCACTCGGTGCAGCTGGTATTGGTTTAGGGACAGCATCCGGTATTATGGCATCTAATCATATGAATGCCTATAACGAAATTTCCCATAAAATAGGGGAATTAAGCACGAAAGCTGATCTTGCTAACCAAGCCGTTATTGCACTTAATAACACAAAAGACACGTTGACATATTTGTATCAAACAGTGGATCAAGCAATCATGTCTCTAACAAACATCCAAAAGCAATGGAATACAATGGGGGCAAATTATAAAGACTTATATGATAATATCGATCAAATGCAAGATCATAAGCTCTCTTTAATACCTGATGATTTAAAAGCAGCTAAACAAAGTTGGAATGATATTCATAAAGATGCGGAATTTATTGCAAAAGACATTGCTTTCACACAAGACTAATGCACAAAAACTTAAAAAGTATATAGGGAGGAATATAAAATGAATAATAAGTTTCTTTACAATCTACTTGCTGTATCAGCCGCTTTAACCCTGACATCCACTTCTATAGTATCACCAGTAACCGCTTATGCAACTACAAGCAAAATGGAGCAAACGAACTATGATGATACGTCTCTTTCAGCAAATGAAGCCAAAATGAGAGAAACCTTGCAAAAGGCTGGGCTTTTTGCAAAATCTATGAATGCTTATTCGTATATGTTGATCAAAAATCCAGATGTGAACTTTGAAGGAATAAATATTAATGGATACGAGGATTTACCGGGTAAAATTGTACAAGACCAAAAGGATGCAAGAGCACACGCCCTTACATGGGATACGAAAGTAAAAAAACAGCTGATTGATACATTGACGGGGATTATCGAATACGATACCAAATTTGAAAATTATTATGACGTCATTGTATATGCAATAAATGCAAATGATGGAGAAACATTAATAGAAGGAATTACAGATTTACGAGAAGAAATTCAAGAAAATCAAAAATGTGCACAACAATTAATAGAAGCGTTAACGGAATTAAGAGACAATATTGGAAAAGATGTCAGAGCATTTGGAAGTAACAAAGAACTCTTACAGTCAATTTTAAAAAACCAAGGGGCAGCAGTTGAGGATGATCAAAAACGTTTAAATGAAGTTTTAGAATCAGTAAACTATTATAAAAAATTAGAATCTGATGGAATAATAACAATAGCGGTGCCTACTATTCCTACACTAATTGCTGGCGGTATTATGTTGGGGATTGCAAAAGAGAATTTAAGTCAATTAGAACCGTTATTAAAACAATTACAACAGACAGTTGATTATAAATTAACATTAAATCGTGTAGTTGGAGTTGCGCATAATAGTATTAGTGAGATGTATAATGCACTTGATGATGCGATTAATGCTCTTACTTTTATGTCTGCACAATGGAATGACTTAGATTCTCAATATACAGGAGTACTCAGACATATTGAGAATGCAGCTGATAAGGCCGAACAAAATAAATTTAAATTTTTACTTCCTAACTTGAATGCAGCTAAAGACAGCTGGAAAACATTAAAAATAGATGCAGTCACATTAAAAGAGGGAATAAAAGAATTAAATCTAGAATCTTCAAAGTAGATTACTTTACTTTTTGCTATTGATAATTGGTATGAATTTCTATTGCATCGTTTTTTATGATAAAAAAAACGATGCAATGCACCTGTTAATTTCATCTAATAAGACTTGTATTTTAAAAGAAGTAGATTGGGAAAAACGTTTTTTGAAGCTACTCTTTATAGCTTGTCTATCCATTTTCAAAAAACATTGGATATTGGAGTATAATAGAATGCTTTTGTTAGATCTGACATACTCACCTCAACTAAAATTGGATAAATGGTAGTTTTTAGTGAGTGAAAGAGAAGGAGATAGTATTTATGGTGATATTAAAAAGTAAGAAAATAATCGCAAGTATATGTTTTTTCTTTACAATGCTTTTTTCTTTAGGTGGTGTCCACTTAACTTCTCTGGCAGCTTCCGAACAAAATAATCTAAATTTATCAGAGTGGATGAGAGAAATACCTAACTCTCGTGCATTAGCAGAAATTTCTATTCCAGGAACCCATGATAGTGGTACATTCAAACTGGAGGATCCTATAAAATCCGTATGGGCAAAAACGCAAGAAAATGACTTTCGCTCTCAAATGGATCAAGGTGTCAGATTTTTTGACATCAGAGGACGTGTAACGGATGATAATACAATTGTTCTACATCATGGACCTGTTTATCTTTATGTAACACTCCAGCAATTTATTAATGAAGCCAAAGAATTTTTAAAAAGTCATCCAAGTGAAACCATTATAATGTCTCTAAAAGAAGAGTATGAATCCATGCCAGGAGCAAAAGAGTCATTTGCTAGAACCTTTGAAAATAAGTATTTTGGAGATTCTATTTTCTTGAAGACAGAAGGGAATATAACTTTAGGGGATTCTCGTGGAAAAATCGTACTCTTAAGAAGATATTCTGGTAGTACGATGACTGGTGGATATAAAAATTTTGCGTGGAAAGATAACGCAACATTTACTTCTATGACAAATGGTAATGTGAAAATAACGGTACAAGATAAATATAATGTGAACTATGAGGAAAAGAAAGCAGCAATTGATAGTATGCTAAAAGAGACAGCATTAAATAAAGATAACCCAAATCACATTCATATCAATTTCACGAGTTTGTCTTCTGGTGGTACGGCTTGGAGTAGTCCGTATTACTATGCTTCCTACTTGAATAGCATTACTGCGGCTAAAGTGAGATTAGAGCATCTAAAGAATCTTGAAACAAAAGCTGGATGGATCATTATGGACTATATAGGTGATAGATGGAATCCGAAATTACATGAAGAGATAATACGTTCTAATTTTCGCAATCTACCAACTGATGAGCCACACTTATTTGAGCATATAGATGGAGAGGGAATAGATTTGACTTATCTTCCACATTCTCAATGGAATGATCAAGTGTCATCCATTTTATTAAAACCTTATACAGAAATAACTATCTATGAGCATAGTAATTTTACAGGGAATAGTGTAACGATAGCAAACACAACTGGTTCAGCACAATTATTCAATTTAATGTCTTATAACTTCAATGACAAAATGTCAGCCTATACGTGGAAACTAATTCGTTAAGATTATCATACGAACAGTATTTATAAGCGTATAATCTTAGACCTGCCACTCTTACTAGCGTTGATGTCACGCTGTGCATGACAAAAAGGACAAGTTCATTATCCCTTATAAGGTGATTTCTCCACCTAGAAAATTAAGTGGCGTCATCTTTGAACAAAGATAAATGTTCCAGCTGTGATTTGGTTTAGAAGTGCAGCGTAGTACAATTGTATAGAAGCGCTTTTTAGATCTTACCCATATCTTTTTAGGGTAAGATCTTTTCAATCGGAACTATTTTGCGGGAGAAGCGTCACAATGTTAAATTGTAGGAAAGCGAAGAGTAGGTATAGAAGTGGAGTTAATCACAGATAAATTAATCATGATTGCTTTATTCATTTTAATCATTCATGCTATTGAGACACTTGCTTATGCTGTACGTTTATCAGGGGCACGTGTTAAATTACTAGCATCGGCTTTATCTCTTTTTAATGTGATGGTTATGGTGTCGAGGCTGGCGAATATGATGCAGCAACCATTTACAGGAAGTCTTGTTGATACAGCACCAGCCGATCAGGCTTTGATACATGTAGAAAACCAATTTCGACTGATTATTGGAGCGGCATCACTTGGAACATTACTAGGGATCTTACTAATCCCAACCTTCATAGCTATTTTTTCAAGGGCTATCGTCCATTTGGCAGAGGAAAGAGGCTCAATCCCCGCTTTATTGAAAAAGGGCTTTACGTTTGAATATGTAAGACGAGGTATGAAGCACATTGATAAACCTCATTTTACTTATTTAAAAGGTATTAGCTTACGGGATATACCAATGAAATTATTTGTTATCAATATTGTCATAACAGCGATTTATACCATTGGCGTTTTATCTGCTTTGTATGCCACTTTGTTAGTACCAGAACTAAAGACTACTGCGGTTATGGCATCTGGATTAATCAATGGCATAGCGACGATACTTTTGATTCTATTTATTGATCCTAAAATATCCATACTGGCCGATGATGTTATCAATAAGAGAGGAAGTTATCTTGAATTAAAAAAAGCTTCCGTTATGATGATGTTCTCTAGATTTTTAGGAACGATTGTGGCACAGCTATTATTGATTCCTGGCGCCCATTATGTAGCGTGGTTTGCACAGCTGATTGCTTGAATAGAATCCTCTTCCTTTATCGTTTTTTCGTATAGAGGAAGGGGGTTTTTTATTTTTGGGACGTCAGCTATTGATAACAGTGTGTGGTAAAAGGGAAGTGAAGCAGATATATAGTATAATGTATGTGAATAATACATTGGAAAAGGGGAACGAACGTATGCCGACTATACTTGTTGCGGATGATGATGCGAATATTCGTGAACTTGTTTGCCTTTTTCTGCGCAAAGACGGGTTCACAACAGTGGAGGCCGAGGATGGCAAAGAAGCTCTAGCCATCTATCACTCAATGCCTGTCGATCTTGTTGTGCTGGATATTATGATGCCGACGATGGATGGCTGGACATTATGTAAGGAGCTGCGCAAAGTAAATGCTGAGCTTCCCTTACTGATGCTAACAGCAAGGGGGGAAACATGGGAAAAAGTGAAGGGCTTTGAGCTCGGAACAGATGATTATTTGACAAAGCCTTTTGACCCACTAGAGTTGACGGTACGAGTAAGGGCTCTTCTAAAGCGCTACAGGATTGGCTACTCACAGATCATTCAACTTGGTCAAATCATGCTGGATCGTCAGACCTATAAAATTAAAAATGGAACAGAGTCTATTTCGCTGCCGCTAAAGGAGTTTGAATTATTATATAAGCTTGCGGAAACACCTGGGCAGGTCTACACACGAGAGCAGCTGATCGATCAAATTTGGGGAATGGATTATGCTGGCGATAATCGAACGATCGATGTACATATTAAGCGTCTGCGCGAGCGCTTCACTGCAACAACTGAATTTCAGATTGAGACAGTACGAGGTCTTGGCTACCGACTTGAGGTTAACGAATGATTCAATCATTATATACGCGTGTCGTTTTAACATTTCTAGTTGCCGTAATTGGTGGCACAACTATATCCTTTTTTATGGCAACATGGGTATTTGAAGATAAATTGAATGAAAACTTACAAATCCCCCTAGTGAATTTTGGTCAGGACATTGTCCATATATTTGAGACATTGCCATTTAATGAAGCAGAACAATTTATTCGTGAAATGCATCAGCTTGAATCCTACTATATCCGCATTTATGAAGAAAAGGGGCAGTTCAAATCCTACGGAGAGCAAAAGGGTGTTCCACTGGCCAATGTAACAATGACACAAGTTCAAAGTGTACTGGATGGGGAAGTCATTCAAGTTAATCCGGGTGGTGTTTCGTCTATTTTTGTAGGAATGCCACTACAAACTGCAATGGGGACTAAGGCGATGTTTATCGAACCCATCTCCCTCCCTTCTACTTCCTTTGCTATAAAATTGATATTGAATTTTGCTACTTATGCTCTTGTTATTGGCAGTGTCGTGTTTATAGTGGCTGCTAGGTTTCTCGTCAAGCCAATAAAAAAATTGACAACAGCAACAAAGCATATTGCAGGTGGAGATTTCAATGTCGAGTTAAATATTAAACAATCAGGGGAGCTAGGTACCTTGGCCAAAAGTTTTGAGGACATGGCGGAGGGGTTACAGCAATTGGAGCAAATGCGGAGAGAGTTTGTATCGAACGTCTCACACGAGGTTCAGTCACCACTTACTTCCATATCAGGCTATGCAGCAGCATTGAAGCAAGTAGATATTACAGACGAGGAGAAAAGTCGCTATCTTGATATTATCATGTCGGAAGCAAAGCGAATGTCTAAGATGAGTGATAGCCTGTTAAAGCTAAGTTTGCTCGAGTCGAAGACACAGCAAATGCAATGTGCGACGTTTAGTCTGGATGAGCAAATTAGGCGAGTAATTATTGCCATTCAGCCGCAATGGTCTGCTCGCAACATCCAGTTTAATCTTCATTTACAGGCTGTTCATATAATGGCTGATTATGACCAATTAAATCAGGTATGGACCAATCTTCTTACTAATAGTATTAAATTTTCCAATGAAGGTAGTATGATTGAGGTCAGTATGAAGCAGGACGCTCATCATGTGATAGTACGAGTAAGTGATTCGGGCATTGGGATTTCTTTAGAGGATCAGAAGCGTATTTTTGAGCGGTTTTTTAAGGCGGATCGTTCACATAGTCGTAAATATGATGGGAGTGGAATGGGTCTCGCAATCGTTAAGCAAATCGTATCATTGCATCAAGGAGACATTCAAGTAGAGAGTAAGCTTGGACAAGGAACGACCATTATTATCCAATTACCTCTTATCACACAATAAATGCGTGAGATAGCGAAATTTTTTTGTTGTTCATATTGCGTTCATATTACCGTCATATAGTAGACATCTTCGTCCTTTACACTGATCAATAACAGCTAAGTAAGCTAGCTGGAATAACGGTTGTAAGGGAGGAAAGCACGAGCAAAGATGAACCTCGTGCATAAAAATGAAAAAATTTTTTCGAATCTTACTTAAAACAATAGCTGTTATCGGTTTAACGATAGTGCTGCTACTTGCTATTGTGTTTATTGTAAACATTATTTGCAACAAAATAGAGCAAGGGAAAATAGAACACTATGGTCAGCTCATTACTGTGAATGAGGGAAAAATGAATGTTACCATCCAAGGGAAGGGGGCAGAAACAATCGTCCTACTACCAGGCTTCGGAACAGCAGCACCAACACTTGATTTTAAGCCACTTATCGAAGAACTGACTCCTCATTACAGAGTCGTTTCAATAGAGCCTTTTGGCTATGGTTTAAGTGATGATACCGATAAAGAACGAAGCACCGACAACATAGTGAGTGAGATTCATGAAGCTTTACAGGCGTTGAAAATTGACCGCTATATGCTCATGGGACACTCTATAGCAGGTATTTATGGACTCGATTATGTCAATCAATATCCGAATGAGGTGACTGCATTTGTCGGGATTGATAGCAGTGTGCCTACTCAAGACGGTATGGATACGAAATTCCCAATTAAGTCGTTACAACTTCTCAAAAAAACCGGGATCGCTAGAGTTCTTATAAAATTTTCAGATGATCCATATGCTGGCCTATCGTATGATGATGACACAAAAGAACAAATACGGATGATTACAAACAAAAACTTTTATAATACGAGCACTTCCAATGAATTAACAAATATAGAAATGAATTTTACAGCAGCCAAAAACGTAACTTTCCCTAAAGATTTACCTCTTTTGTTATTTGTTCAGGCGAAAAGTGAAGGCATTGAAAAAAATTGGATACCATTGCATGAAGAGCAAGTCAAAAATTCAGTTCATGGAAAAGTAATCACATTGGACGGTGACCATTACTTACACCATACAAGATCACAAGAAATTGTTGAAAACCTAAAAGAATTTATGGATAACTGATAGTTATAGCATCTTACCTCTTTGTTGTTAGAGGTAAGATTTTTTATTGAAATTCATGAAAATAAAATACCTCCCCCAATGAAGTCGCTTTAAGTAGCAATCTAATTGTCCCATTCTTTTACATGGATGTAATCCATACTTCGATAAGCGTTGAATAGCTTCCTGTTTATAATCAGATAGTAGTGATTAATGAAACAGGTTAGGAGTATCTTGTATGAAAAACTATCAATTTATTGCTTTACTAGTAGTAACAACCTTTTTAATGGGTTCATCGTTTGCTATCGTAAAATTAGGATTACCGTATTCATCACCATTATTATTGGCTGCCCTTCGATTTATGCTGGCAGGGATTCTAATGGTCATTGTTGTCATGATTTTCAAAAGACCTCATCCGACCTCAAAGAGAGAATGGCTCAAGCTATGCATCATCGGAGCATTTCAAACGGCTGGTGTAATGGGGTGTATTTTTTTAAGTCTACGCACCATTACAGCAAGTGAATCATCTATTTTAACATTTACAAACCCTTTACTCGTTGTCATATTTGCCACCATTTTTACCAAAGTACGCTATCGTTTCTATCAGTGGATCGGGGTTGTGCTTGGCTTAATCGGAGTGATCATTACAATGGGGGCACAAGTTGAATTGAAAATAGGTCTTCTATTTGGACTTTTATCCGCTGTATTTTGGGCGATTGCAACACTTTTAGTGAAAACATGGGGAATGTTCTTTGATACATGGGTTTTATCAGCCTATCAAATGCTGTTTGGGGGCTTACTCCTTTTGCTAGGAAGTGTCGTGTTAGAGCAACCATACTTTATTGTCAATCCACAGTCATTATTGATTTTGTTATGGCTTAGTATTTTTTCTTCCATCATTCAATTTGCAGGCTGGTACTATCTTCTTCAAAATAGTGATCCAGGAAAAACAAGTGCCTATTTATTTTTAGCACCTTTTTTTGGGGTGCTAACAGGATGGGTAGTATTAGACGAAACGTTACATGAATCGTTAGTGGTTGGTGGGTTATTTATCATTAGTGGGATTTATTTAGTAAATCGTACTTTTAGTAGAATAAAGGGCTAGTGGGGCAATCCAAAAGCCCTCTATTCTTCTAGCTGTCTAAATGAAATACCTCTTTAAAACCTCTTTTACCTTTCTCAGTCACTTTAATGGCGCGAATAGATGGTACACGTGTAAGCCAGCCGAGGTTTAATAATTGGTTTAATAGACCATTGCCTAGTGCACCTGCTAAATGGTAACGTCGTTCACTCCAATCTAAACAAGCAGGTGAAAAGGAGCGTCGTTTTCTTTTTAAAGCAGCTAGATCCATCCCGAATGTAGTAAAAAATAAAGTGCCTTCATCTGTCAGGATAAATTGTTTGTCCTCTAATTTTAGATAGCCTGCATCCACCATTGACTCTGTTAATTGGACACCTAATTTACCAGCTAGATGGTCATAGCAAGTTCTAGCATCCTGCAATAATTTCATTTGGCTAGATTGTTTTAAAGAACGTACTTCAGGTGGCGGTGAGATGACGAGAAAAGACTCAAGAAATTGAGCAATGTCCTCACCAGCTAATTGAAAATAACGGTGCCGCCCTTGTTTTTCAACTTTAATCAGCTTTCCTTCTACTAATTTAGCAAGATGAAAGCTAGCAGTTTGTGGTTTAATGGCAGCCATATACGCCAGTTCACTAGCTGTATGAAAACGCCCGTCCATCATGCTAGCAAGAATGGTTGCTCTTGACCTTTCGCCAAGAAGTGCCGCTACCTCCGCCATGTTTGGATTAATTCCCATATGTCACAATCCTTTCAGTTTTCTATATTTTGATTTTAGTTAATTTCATTATCGTTTACAATAAAAGTAATAGAGGAGGAGAAATAAATGGAAACCTATTATGCAGTGATTTTTACATCTCAAAGAACTAAACAGGATGGGGAGGGCTATGGCAAAATGGCTGACCTCATCGATGCCCTAGCACAGCAACAGCCTGGTTTTCTGCGTGTTGAAAGTGTCAGGAACGAGGAAGGAAAAGGCATTACGGTGTCCTATTGGGAATCGCTAGAGGCTATTCAAGCATGGAAAGATAATGCCAAACATTTAACCGCACAGCAATTGGGACAAGATAAATGGTACGCGAACTATAAGGTGGAAATTTGCCAAATGATAAAAGATTACTCTTTTGTGAAATAAAATGACGAGTGAGAAGGAGGTCTATTTTTTATGACAATTGCTGAGGAATGGCATGAGCTAAGACAAAAATTTCATCCTTCAGATCCGATAACGATTAATCAGATGCATGTTTTCAAAGAGCGATTAAAGCAGGAGCAGCAAACGGAAGAAACGTTAAGGCTACTAGTAGAAGTCTATTGCTTGCTTAGGATGTACCTAGAGGCTTATCGGCTTTTTACGACCATTATGAATAAAGCTGATAAAAAAGATCGAAAAAAATATGGTGTTCTGCAAACCTACATAAATCAACCAAATTTGGTGAATCCTCTGCTACCACGAAAAATAAGGGACCAACAGCCAACTCAAACAATCATTCCAACCTTTAAATATGTTCCTAAACCGCTAGAGGCGAAAATTTTTGAAACAGGTGAAATCGTTGTCTGTGACTGCTGTCAACAGCAAGTGGATGTCTATTACACAGGAGGTATTTACGCTATTGAGGATGTAGATTATCTTTGTCCTTCTTGCATCCACAGTGGAGAGGCTGCCCAAAAATATGATGGCTCTTTCCAGCAAGATTTAATGGATGATGAACAGGTTACTAACCCTGCCTTTGTACAAGAAATTCTCTATCGAACGCCCGGCTACGTAAGCT
This sequence comes from Lysinibacillus sp. FSL W7-1291, assembly GCF_038593415.1. Classification (NCBI taxonomy): domain Bacteria; kingdom Bacillati; phylum Bacillota; class Bacilli; order Caryophanales; family Bacillaceae; genus Lysinibacillus; species Lysinibacillus sp. FSL W7-1291. The sequence goes on along the minus strand of NZ_CP151994.1, from coordinate 2,595,388 downwards.
GGCAGGGCAATAATTGGGTAGCTCATTGTTCGGACTATTGTGCGTTTATCGGCTATGTTGGCTGGAGTGATATAGTGGAGCTAGGTATCGAGGATCAATTTGATAATTATACAGGCTTTCCGAAAGATGAACTTTCAGCATCGTTAATGAACAATGGTCATCATCAAGGCTATTTATTTCAGTGCTTGGAATGTGACCGTTATGTGCTCTATTCAGATTTTAGTTAATCGCTGTTAGAGGAGGTAGAGAGGTGGAACAATTTCTTCAACGATATACGTATTCATGGCGTTTGAATGGCTGGCTGATGCATGATATTTTTTTATGTATCGTGTTAGGATTAGGATTTTTACTGTTATTGTTTATCGTCATTAAACGTAAAAGCCTTGTTATTTCTAGCATTTTACTAGTTGTATTTATAGTGGTTAGCAATCTAGTCATGATTGTTTTTGGCTTAGCGGGGAGAAGCTTTCCTATAAAATCTGATTCGCCCATTTATACAGATGATTCACAACACATTGCTGTCCAAATGGTGCAAGGCTCTGAAAATAATGGAACATCGAACGGCATTACGCATTTGATTGCTCATTATCTCATTGTGGCTGTGAATTTAGAGACAGGTGAAAAGCAATGGACAAAATCAGCTTCCCATAAAGATACATTGATTGGGAATTTTATGGGTGGTCTTCTTGTTCATCATCGTGATGATGAGTTTGGTCAATTGTCACTGTTAGATATAGCAACAGGAAAGGAAATACTTTCTGAGCAAGAATTTCGTCAGCAATATCAGCCATTAATAGATAAATTAAGTAATGGTGCACATCAGATGGTTATTTTACAAAATAATTTATATTTGGAGGGTGTCGATGGCAAATTCTATCACTTTGATGGTGAAACTTTAAGTGAGAACCCAAAAGCTCAAGATTTCCTAACAGCTCGTTTCTTCATTGAGACAGGGTTGCCTGGATATTTTGCCACACACCCACAGTCTGTAGAGGACTATCAGGTAATTCAAGATTTTAGTCAGGCTGTTCTAACAGAGCCTGCCATTCAAGCCTACCAAAATTTAGAACCTAAAGTGATTGATGTGGATATCGCAAAAAAAACAGCTCTCGTGTCTTATCGTCAAACACAGCGGGAAAGTGCTGACCATATGGTTTTGTTTTATGATATGAATAATCATCAAGTATTGTGGGAAGAAAATATAGGTGTTATCAATCCTGACCAACAACAACCTGGTATACGTACATTAGAGGAGACCTATGTTATTCAAGCAGGTGACAGATTATTAGTATTGGATAAAGAAACGAAAAATAGGAATGTTCAATATCATCTGCGGTGGAATCGACCTATTGATTAGTGGCGAATGCCAATGTTTATCCTTTTGACAACAAGTTAAAACCATCTATTTGAAAAAACTGTTCATTTTTCGATTCTGTAAAAAAGGAGTATAATTTAATAGGAAGAAACTCTATGTAAAAGGATGACGTACAAACATGAATGAGCAATTAGTGGATTGGATTATACGCTTTCAAAGGGATAAAGATATTGAAGCACTCGCCCATTTAAAAGACTATTGTTATGAGATGATTGAGCCTTTGATTGAGGAATTTACTATGAAATATGGTGAAGAGGCAGGGGAGCTCCTGCATTTAAAATGGGATAAACGGTTTTATTTTATTTTTACGAAATATCAGGTCAATGTTGGACTACCTTTAGATACCTTTGTTCAAAATACGTACCGTTTTTATTTCATGCAAGTGTTAAAAAAGGCAGGCTATTTGTGACAGAAAAATCCCTTGATTTGTGTAAAAGCAAATCAAGGGATTTTTGTTTTATTGGTAAAGCAAATCTTCTGCTAGGTTAGTAAATATCTCACCGATAATCGTTTCTTCCTCATATACTGATGAGCCTGTATTTTCTTCAGGTTGAGCAAAAGGAACATGGGCGATTACTTGTGTTTGCAGTAAATCTGCTAACTGATCGGCTCCACCTTGTCCAAACAGATAGTTTTTTTGACCATCTGCTCCTTCAAAATAAGCCATGTTTTCAACAACACCAAGAATAGTATGTTTCGTATGTTGAGCCATCAAGCCTGCACGGGATGCGACGTGAGAAGCAGCAAGATGTGGTGTTGTTACAATGATTTCCTGTGCCTGAGGAATCATGGCTGCCATATCAATGGCCACATCGCCTGTCCCTGGTGGTAAATCTATCAGAAGATAGTCCAAGTCTCCCCATAATGTGTTGACAAGGAAATTGCGAATCCATTTGTTGAGCATGGGGCCACGCCACATAACAGGCTGGTTGTCATTGGTAAAAAAGCCCATCGACATTAATTTAACCCCATGACTTTCTACTGGAATAGCTGTTTGGTCAAGCATAGTAGGTTTTTGGTCAATATTCATCATAGCAGGAATACTAAAGCCATAGATATCCGCATCAAGTATTCCTACCCGTTTGCCGAGACGGGCAAGGGCGACTGCTAAATTAATGGTCACAGTCGATTTCCCAACACCGCCCTTACCACTTGTGATGGCAATGAATTGCACACCAGAATTAAGCAGTAGCATATTCGGCATTCCTTGCTCTGTCACATTTTTCGCTTGTAGAGACGCAGTTAATGTGCGACGTTCCTGATCTGTCATAGCCCCAAAGGTAATGGCAACACTGGAGGCACCAATCGCTTGTAATGCTTTTTCCACATCATGCTGGATCTTCGCTTTTAAAGGACAACCTGGAATGGTTAAAATAATATCCAGCGATAGATGGGTGCCGTTTATTTGAATATTACGCACCATATTCAATTTGACGATACTCTGATGAAGCTCTGGATCTTCTACTTGTTGTAATGCGTTGATAACATCTTCTTTTACTAACATGTCGGAACCACCTTATTCTTTTAAGCCTTTGCCAAGTCCCTTTAAGAAATGGACTCCAAAATTGAGCGCACGATTGACATCTGGATCATTTAACATTTTCATAAGCTTAAAGGCACTTACTTTTTCATTGGATTCAAGTGCTTTGCTCGCTTCATCTACACCTGAATTTAAGCCGTCAATTAGCTTAGTCGTTGTTTCTGGATTGAGCTCCGTCAATGCTCCTGCAACGCCCATTAAATTATTAATAATATTGGTTACAGGCTTACGAGTTAATTGTCCAAGTGCAATATGGGCTACATCCTCTTTCGCTTCTAGTAGCTTCATTGCTGCTTCTAGTGCACCTATATCATTCAATTCAGCCATAATACTAAACACTTGATTAACGGCTTCTTCATTATCAGAAAGCAGTTCTTTTAGATTGTCTAATTTTTGTTCCTTTAGTTGTTCTTCCGTCAATTGTTGTTTTTTAATGCTTGTAATAGGTACAGCCATGCTCTCACTCTCTTTCGTTAATAGTTGTTAAGTGAACGTAGCCAGGACGATTCCATTTCCGATGAACCTCAACACCATTTTGAGGATGACGCTTTTTATAGCGTGGGTTCGTACGAGGAAGTGGTGATTTTCCTTTTGCTTTTAGCACTTCAACTCGTACTTTTGTTTGTTTATAAGCTGGTGTTGATGTATTCACATCTGCTGCAGGGCCCGTTAAGAAGTTGATAGCTGAATCTTTATTAACGGAGTTCATCGGTAAAAATAATTCGTTTCCTTGCACGCGATCTGTGACAAGAGCATTTAGCTTTAATGCACCATAAGGAGATACTAAACGAAGTAAGGCTCCATCTGCAATACCTCGTTCCTTCGCCAGTTCCGGTGATACTTCAACGAAAATATCAGGTACTTTCGATTGAATACCTTTCGATTTATTTGTTAGATTTCCCTCATGGAAGTGTTCAAGCATACGACCATTATTAATAAGACAATCGTACTGTGCCTCATATTCCACAGGTTGCACCCAATCATTTAAAGCAAAACGAGCTTTTTTATCAGGGAAATTGAAACCATCTTCATATAGTAAAGGTGTATCTTTACCATCATGGCTACCCCAGCAGAAGCTACCCCAGCCTTCTAAGACATCATAGTTGGCTTGTGAGAAGAGGGGGGACAGGCTAGCCATTTCATCAAAGATGTCACTTGGATGATCATAATGCCAATCTGCTCCTAAACGACGAGCAACCGCTTGCAAGATTTCCCAATCTGCTTTCGATTCACCAAGTGTTGGTAATACTTGATAGAGGCGTTGAACACGACGTTCTGTATTCGTGAATGTACCTTCTTTTTCAAGGGAAGGCGCAGCAGGTAAAATCACATCTGCATATTGTGCTGTACGTGATAGGAAACAATCTTGGACAACAAAAAAGTCTAGTTGTGAAAGCACCTCATCTACATGGTTGGCATTACAATCAACAAGCGCCATATCTTCGCCCACTAAATACATGGCTTTCATTTTACCTTCCATAATCGCATCTAACATTTGCATATTAGTTCGACCTGGTTGCGACTGAATTGGGACACCGTAAGCTTTTTCGAATTTTGCACGCGCTGCCTCATCTGTTACCTTTTGATAACCTGGCAAGAGAGTTGGTAGTGTACCCATATCACAGGCACCTTGCACATTGTTATGACCACGAAGAGGGTAGGCACCCGCACCTGGACGACGATAGTTCCCAGTTGCTAAAAGTAAATTTGAAATCGCTGCGGATGTATAAGAGCCACCAGTATTTTGTGTTACACCCATGCCCCAAAGCACACATGTACCATCTGCATCACGAATCATTTCAGCCACTTCGATCAATGTTTCTTTACTAATACCCGTCATTTCTTGCGCATAATCAAGTGTATATGTTTCAAGTACTTGTTTAAAATCATCATAATGAAGGACGTTTTCTTGAATAAAGGCTTCATCGTGCCAACCTTGGTCAATGATATATTTGGTAACGGCCATTAACCAAACTTGGTCAGTACCTTGCTTCGGACGCATAAAGATGTCAGAACGCTCAGCCATTTCATGTTTACGAATATCCGCAACAATTAATTTCTGACCATGTAATTTATGTGCACGTTTCACACGTGTTGCTAAAACAGGGTGTCCTTCAGCTGGGTTAGCCCCAACAATGATGACAAGACCAGCCTTGGCAATATCTTTGATCGTACCCGCGTCACCACCTAAACCTACTGTACGTAATAAACCATCAGTAGCAGGGGATTGACAATAACGGGAACAATTATCGACATCATTTGTTCCAAATAACTGACGTGCCATTTTTTGAATTAAGTAATTCTCTTCATTTGTAATTTTAGAAGATGAGATAAAGCCGACAGAACCAGGACCAAATTGCTGCTGAATACCACCAAGCTTTGTGGCAATTAAATCGAGTGCCTCATCCCATGATGATTCAACAAATTCATTATTTTTACGAATAAGAGGTTTAGTAATTCGTTCCTCAGAATTAACGAAGTCCCAACCAAATTTCCCTTTGACACAAGTAGAAATTGCGTTAACGGGACCTTCGGAAGGTTGTACTTTTAAAATTTTACGGTCTTTTGTCCAAACTTCGAATGAACAACCTACACCACAGAAAGTACATACTGTTTTTGTTTTTCGAGTACGTTTACTACGCATAGCTGCTTCCACTTCAGAAACGGCAAAAATACCGCTATAGCCCGGTTCAACTTCCTTAATTAAACTGATCATCGGATCTAACATATCCTGTTTCAGACCAGTCATAAATCCAGCCTCTCCAAGCATGGATCTTTCCATTAAGGCATTACATGGACAAACGGTTACACATTGACCGCAACTTACACAGGAAGAATCATTAATTGCAACGCCAGTATCCCATATGACGCGTGGTCTTTCGGCTTCCCAATCGAGGGATAATGTTTCATTCACCTGTAAATTTTGACAAACCTCTACACATTGACCACAAGCGATACATTGGTTAGGGTCATATCGATAAAACGGGTGTGACATGTCCACTTCATGAGGTTCCACTTTCGGTTGGTAAGGATATTTTTGATGCTCAATTTCCATCATTTCAGCCGTGTTGTGTAATGCACAATTTCCATTGTTATTATCACAAACTGTACAGTACAGTAAATGATTTTCGAGTAGACGATCCATCGCTTCTGTTTGTGCTGCTTTTGCTTTGTCAGAAGTTAATAAAACATTCATGCCGTCTACTGCCTTTGTGGAGCAGGAACGAACTAATTGACCGTTCACCTCCACGATACATGTATCACATGTTTCGATTGGATCAACAGCAGGCACATGACAGATCTGTGGATGCGGAATGTCATGCTGATTAATGGTATCAAGGATTGTAGCTCCTTCTTTTACATCATACGATACGCCATTAATATTAATTTGAGTCAAGATAACTTCCTCCTTTTGCACTTTGAGACTAATCGGACAACATGTTGCAGCTTAAGACAAAAAGGGAATAACAAATCGAGTTGGTTATTTTTGAAAAGATTGTCTTGTTATCATTGTAATTCCCAATTGTTCTTGAAGCTACCTCAAAATAGGCAAATTGCTAGATCATAACAAGTTATCCATGTCTCGGTTTTTAAAAAAATAAAAAATCCACCATGAAATAACATGTCCAAGACATGCTAATGATTCATGGTGGATAAAATTCTTAGCAGGCCTTGCTAAAAACTCAATCTACTTTTATTTTTTAATAACAATAGAATTTAAATATTAAAAACACTATGCAACATCGTGACATAGGGATCAAAATAAATCAATTCCATTTGTGATATGAATATTATAGCTCTTTCCTTCAAAATGAACAATATTTATCATAAAATTTATTAAATGAGAATTATTATCAAAAAGTATTTTCTCTTTTATTTTTTTAAAAGTTGCTATATCATTAACAAACTGTAAGGGTGACCCTCATAACCATTTACCTAAAAAAGTTTAATTACGATGGGAGAATCGTTGCTATGTCTAAAAAAATACACGAATTTAATGACATGATTCGAAAGTTACGCAAGGAAGTATTTGGTAAAGGACCTGAACGTATTCATACCGTTTTTGTCGAGAATATGGCTGTATCTACTTTATACGGTAATATCACACCGACAGAAAAATTTATTGCCAGTACACCAGAAGGGTTAAAAATGGTGCATGCTGCAAGGACGAGTATGATTCAGGATTTATATACGCAATCACCACCAGAGGGTATGGAAGAATTGATGGGCAGCAAACTACTCCACCTATTTTCAGATATTAAAATTGAAGAGGATTTTGCGATTTCCGTCTTTGTTTTTGAAAAGAATATCAGTGAATAAAGGGGATGCCTTATGGAGCGAGCAATAACAAGGAAAATTGTGCGAGTTGAAGGACAGCAAGTGAAAGAAATGGATGATTTAATCGTCTCAGAATACGCGGTGACCGTAAAAATTAATCAGCAAGAATTTGTCACGATGGTATGTACACCAGAGTATGTAGAAGATATGGTCATCGGCTATTTAGCTTCTGAACGAGTGATTCGTAGCTTTGAGGATATTGAGGAAATTTGGCACCAAGAAAAAGAAGGCTTTGTGCATATTAAAACAAAGCATGTCAATCCTTATTATCAGCAGACGCAAAACAAACGCTATATTACCTCTTGCTGTGGGATGAGTCGACAAGGATTTGTTTTTACGAATGATGCATTAGCAGCAAAAAAAATGGAAGACGTTCAGGTGCAAATGTCGACTGAGGATTGCTTCCGTTTAATGCATGCGATGCAGGATGGTGCCGACATTTTTAAGAAAACGGGTGGTGTGCATAATGCCGCGCTATGTGATGTCAATGGCATTGTGTTAAGTCGTATGGATATTGGACGCCATAATGCTTTAGATAAAATTTACGGCTATTGCTTACGCAACAACATCCGTATGCAAGATAAAATAATTGTTTTTAGCGGACGAATATCGTCGGAGATTTTACTCAAAGTCTCCAAAATAGGCTGTGCCATTGTGCTGTCTAAATCAGCTCCAACTGAATTAGCCTTGCAATTGGCTGAGCAGCTTGGCATTACGACGGTAGGCTTTATCCGACAGCATTCATTGAATATTTATACACATCCACACCGCATCCTATTACCAGCTCAGAATGCACTGAAAGAAGGAGATTAAATGACGAATCTACAAGACCAATTACACAGACCGTTAAGAGATTTAAGAATATCCGTAACAGATCGCTGTAATTTTCGTTGCCGCTATTGTATGCCAGCTGAGGTATTTGGTCCAGATTATGCATTTTTACCGTCTGATAAAATATTAAATTTTGATGAGATAGAACGATTAGTAAAAATCTTTGTTTCATTAGGCGTGAAAAAGGTGCGAATTACGGGCGGTGAGCCATTGCTACGTCGTGATTTGCCCGAATTAATTGCCCGTATTCACCATATAGAGGGTGTAGAAGATATTGCTTTAACAACCAATGGCTCTTTATTAAAAAAATATGCACAGCCATTGGCACAAGCAGGCTTATCTCGAGTCTCAGTTAGTCTAGATTCACTTGATGAAGAACGTTTTTTCGAGATGAATGGTCATCGGGGCAAGGTATTGCCGGTGTTAGAGGGAATTGAAAAGGCAGCAGAAGCGGGTTTACAAGTAAAAATTAATATGGTTGTTCAAAAAGGCAAGAATGACCAAGACATTGTTACAATGGCTCAATTTTTTAAAGAAAAACAGCATATTTTACGCTTTATTGAATATATGGATGTAGGGAATTCGAACGGTTGGCGTTTAGATGATGTGGTGTCCAAAAAAGACATCATTGAGCATATCCATCAGTTTTCTCCATTACAGCCAGTGGCTCCAAATTACAGGGGGGAAGTGGCAACGCGCTTTCAATATCAAGATGCACAAGGTGAGGTTGGTGTGATTTCGTCTGTGACAGATTCTTTCTGCTCCAATTGCTCCCGTGCTCGTCTCTCAGCAGAAGGATCATTATACACTTGTTTATTTGCAACTGAAGGCACTGATTTAAGAGAGCTGTTACGATCAGGGCAAGATGATGCAGCCATCATCAAATGTATTACGAACGTTTGGGAAACAAGAAATGATCGTTATTCAGATGAACGCAATGAACAAACAATGGCAAAAAGGAAAAATTCAAAAATTGAAATGTCTCACATTGGGGGGTAGTGTGTAAAAAAACAGAAAAAATCGGCAAAACGATGCCGAATTTTTCTGTTTATTTATGCACAAAGGTGCCACTTTTTCCACCTGTTTTTTCAACAAGATAGGTTTCTTTAATGACCATTGTTTTATCAACGGCTTTGCACATATCATAAAAAGTTAAGGCAGCAATCGACACAGCAGTAAGGGCTTCCATTTCAACACCAGTTTTCCCACTACATTTGACAGTGGCTTGAATATGGAGCTCATAGCCATTCTCCGCCTTTTCATAGTCAAACTGGAAATCTGTGCCCTGTAGCATGATAGGGTGGCACATAGGAATGATATCGGCCGTTTTTTTAGCACCCATAATCCCTGCAATTTGAGCAACTTGCGTCGGATCACCTTTTTTAATGCCACCTTGTTGGATGGCTTCATAGACTGCATCCGATAAAATAATCGTACTGCGAGCAATAGCTGTACGTGTCGTGATTTCTTTTGCAGATATATCGACCATTTTAGGACGACCTTCTTCGTTCCAATGTGTAAAATTATTCATCGTTAAACTCCTTTTTAGTCGTTTGTGACCAATCTTGTTGTGCGTTGATATTGACAAATGTTGGGCTATTGTCATCAAAAGGAACGTAGCAAACACGAATTTGCTCTAACAGCACTTTCATACTTCGCTTGTTTTGTTCCGTTAATTGCTTTGCCCTTGGTAAAGCTGTACGTCGATATAATGCCGCCAATGGTTGATCCCGTAGAGCTTGCGTAGGAACAATAGCATCATAGGCGTCATCAATCAGCCCTACCATTTTTTTGATAAAATTGGCATTCATATAAGGCATATCGCTCGCTACGACAAAAAACCATTCCACATCAGGGTAGGCTGTCATGATAGAATGCAAAGCAAAAAGTGGGCCTTGATGTGGCTGCTTTTCGATGATCCATTGGACGTTTTCCTGCCCAAATTGCTGTTGTAAGTGCGTGTTCGTAGCAATAATGATAGGATCTAGCCGATTTTTTTGCAAGGCTGTGAGACTATGTTTATATAAAGGCTGCCCAGCAAACAGCTCAAACATTTTAGGCTGACCATAGCGAGAGGATTGACCACCAGCTAATACAACTCCAGCAATTTTCATAGGCGATTCAACTCACCGACAAAATGTTGGACAGTAGGAAGAATGAGCTTCATCATAGCCAATGTCACCGCATTTGTAGAACCTGGTAAAACATAAATAGCGGTTTGCTGACGGCTTCCAGCAGTGGCTCGACTAAACATTGCTTTTGGGCCAATTTCTTCATAGCTGAGAGTTCGAAATAATTCACCAAACCCCATCATTTCTTTTTCAAAAAGAGGCAGAATGGTGTCGTAGGTTTGGTCTCTTGGTGTAAATCCTGTTCCACCCGTGACGATAATGGTATTGATTGTGTGATCACTGCACCATTTCTTGATATGATTGGCAATATCCAGTGGTTCATCCTTTGTTAGCTGGTAGTCGACTACTTCAAATGTAGCTTCTTGAAGTAAGGATTGAATGCGCTGACCAGCATGATCATCTGCTTTAGTGCGTGTATCACTGACCGTTAAAACAGCTACTTGGATTAGTTGCTGTTGATGTGTGGGATGCACAGTAAAAGACCTCCTTCAAACGTATTTTGCTGAAAAACATTGCTTTTATTATAATGCTATAAATGAAAAGGTCAAACGAAAATTCAAAGAAAGAAAGGCCTCATACTTATGCAAAATAGATATTCTAGACAACAATTATTTCATCCCATCGGACAAACAGGGCAGCAGTCCATTCAACAAAAACACGTCCTAATCATTGGTGTAGGTGCATTAGGGAGTGCTAGCGCAGAAGCACTTGTGCGCGCTGGTATTGGCAAGCTGACCCTCATTGATCGTGATTACGTAGAGTGGAGTAATTTACAAAGACAGCAATTATATACAGAGCTAGATGCACAAGAAAAAATGCCAAAAGTCATCGCAGCTAAAACAAGACTTCACAGCATCAACTCAGAGATAGAAATCAATACTGCTATTATGGACGCTTGTACAGAGTCCTTGCTGCCATTATTAGAAGATGTCGATGTGATGGTCGATGCAACCGATAATTTTGATGTCCGTTTTCTCATGAATGACCTTGCACAAAAGTCTCGTATTCCCTGGGTATATGGTTCTTGCGTTGGTAGTTATGGTGCGACCTATACGATTGTACCAGGCAAAACACCATGTTTGCATTGCTTGTTACATGTCATGCCACATACAGGAATGACTTGTGATACGGTAGGTATTATTAGCCCAACAGTTCAAATCGTTGCAGCTTATCAAGTGGCAGAGGTTTTAAAATTGCTCGTTGGTGATGAGAAAGCCTTGCGAAAAAGCTATTTAACGTTTGATGTTTGGCAAAATCAACACTATGAAATCAATGTGGAAAAAATACGGCAAGCTGATTGTCCATCTTGTGGCAATCAACCAACATACCCTTATTTATCCTATGAAAATCAAACTAAATTACAGATACTTTGTGGACGAGACGCAGTACAAATACGCCCTCCGAAGCCAATTCACTATTCGTTCGAGCAGTTGGCAAATCAGCTTCGTCCCTATGGTGAAATTCAGGTAAATCCTTATTTGCTTTCCTGTCAAGCTGATGATTACCGAATTGTGATTTTCCAGGATGGGCGCGTAGTGATACATGGTATACAAAATATAGAAAAAGCGAAAAGCATTTATTATCGTTTATTAGGATAAAGGAGTGTGCCAAATGATAGAAAAAAGACAACCAATCCCTGTGGCAGAAGCGGTTCATCGTGTAATGGACTATGCCTTCCCAGCAAAAAAAGAGCTTGTACCATTAACACAGGCCCATGGACGTTTTATAGCAGAAGCTGTTCGAGCTGATCATGATGTGCCCGCATTTGATCGTTCTCCTTATGATGGTTACGCTATTCGCTCCATTGATAGTAAAGAAGCCTCCTCAGAACATCCAGTCCGCTTTCAGGTTGTGGGGGAAATTGGCGCAGGCTATGTCTATGACGAAGTAGTTGGTCATAGACAAGCTGTCCGCATTATGACAGGTGCGCCAATCCCACAAGGGTGTGATGCAGTAGTCATGCTAGAATTAACCCATACTTTCGAAGAAAATCAACAAATGTGTATGTCGATTAAACGGAATTTTGAAGCGGGGACCAATATTTCGTATAAAGGGGAAGATGTGCAGCAAGGCGCTGTTCTCATTGAAAAAGGTCAATATATTAATCCAGGGGTGATGGCCTTACTCGCTACTTTTGGTTATGAACAAGTACCTGTTTTTCGTAAAACAGTCATTGGTGTGATGGCCACTGGTAGCGAATTACTAGATCCCGGTGAACCTTTACAGCCAGGCAAAATTCGCAATAGTAATGCGTATATGATGATGGCTCAAATTGAGCGCGCTGGAGCAGAAGTTAAATATTTTGGCAAGTTTAGCGATGATCTTGAATTATGTATTGAGAATGTTGAAAAAGCTTTACAGGAAGTTGATATGTTAATTACAACGGGTGGCGTTTCCGTAGGGGATTACGATTACTTACCAGCCATTTACGAAGCGATAAATGCAAAGGTATTGTTTAACAAAGTGGCAATGCGCCCAGGTAGTGTGACTACAGTAGCTGCTCGAGAGGGACAATTATTATTTGGACTTTCTGGAAATCCTTCAGCTTGCTATGTTGGCTTTGAGCTGTTTGTACGTCCGATTATTCGCACTGCCTACAGTAATTCACAGCCCCATTTACGTAGAGAGCAAGCTATTTTAGGTAAGGATTTCACAAAGGCTAATCCATTTACACGCTTTGTAAGAGCACATGCTTATTATGAAAAAGGTCAGTTAGTGGCTGTGCCATCTGGTTTTGATAAGTCGAGTGCAGTTTCCTCTTTAGCATCAGCTAATGCGTTCATCGTTTTACCAGGTGGCTCGCGTGGCTATGAAAAAGGCATGTCAGTAACGGTCTTATTGTTAGAAGATTTGCAAGGAAGTGAGTGGCCTTGGGACAACATCGAAAAATCTTACAGATAGTTGGCTATCAAAATAGTGGTAAGACGACATTGATGGAGCAATTGATTAAGAGAGCGACAACGGAAGGGTTAAGAGTAGGAACCATCAAACATCATGGTCACGGTGGTGTGCCGATGATAGAAGCTTCGAAGGATAGTAGTCGACATGAGCTGGCAGGTGCGAGTGTCACAGCAGTGGAGGGGGAGGGTACTTTACGTATGAGTATTCAGCAAAATAGCTGGCAACTGTCTCAAATACTTGCGCTTTATGCGTCCCTTCCAATGGATATCATTCTGGTTGAAGGGTATAAAAATGAACATTATCCGAAGGTTGTGCTTGTACGAACTGCACAGGATCAAGCTTTATTACAGCAAGTATCTCAGATCATTTGTGTGCTCTATTGGCCAAGTTATCCACTGGATTCCTCACCCACTGTCCCAGCCTTTTCGATACATGAAGAAGCGCAATATATGGAGTTTTTATGGAAGGAAATGAGGAGAGAATCATGACGACAGCGTTATTTGAAGTTATCAATAAACCCATTGATGTAGAGGAAGTTAGACAAAAGGTTCTGAGTCGAAATGCTGGAGCCATTACACTGTTCATTGGCACCGTGCGTGAAATCACAAATGGTAAAAAAACATTGCACTTGGAATATCAAGCTTATCCTGCGATGGCCATTAAAATGTTTGAACAAATTGCGCAGGAAATACAAGAGCAGTGGCCAGAAGCGAAAGTAGCCATTACCCATCGTGTAGGTCATTTAGATATTGCTGATATTGCTGTAGTCATTGCCGTATCATCACCACATCGTAAAGTCGCTTACATGGCGAATGAGTATGCGATTGACCGTATTAAGCAAATTGTGCCAATATGGAAAAAAGAGCATTGGGAGGACGGTACGGAATGGATTGGCGATCAATTAGAAAATGTCCCCTATCCGCAAGGGGAACCAGGCATTCAGAAGGAGGAAAATCGTGATTAATATCTTATTATTTGCTCACTTGCAGGAAGCAGTTGGTACGCCTAAGCTAACTGTAGAGCTGTCAGATGTGACAGTGGCTGAATTGAAAGAGTGGATGGAACAGCACTATCCACAGCTATCATTACAGCAAATGATGACAGCGATTAATGAGGAATTTGCAACGGATACAACGATCATTAAGTCTGGTGACACAATCGCTTTTATTCCACCTATCAGTGGGGGATGAGAAAAAGAGGTAGTTGGATTGAACCAACTACCTCTTTTATACTTTTAGAAGATGAATGCTAAGTAGCAAAAGGAAGGAAATAGCCATCATGCACAAAACCCATGTCCAGGCAAGGGTCATGTTACCCGCATCAATCGCCATATAAATAGCGAGCGGTGTTGTTTGTGTTTTCCCTGGAATATTCCCCGCAAACATTAAGGTAGCCCCAAATTCACCTAAAGCTCGAGTGAAGCTTAAAATCCCGCCAGACACGAGTGCCTTTAATGCAAGAGGAATTGATACAAAAAGAAAGACCTGCCGTTCATTAGCCCCATCCACACGTGCCGCATGTTCAATATCGCGATCAACAGAGGCAAAGCCTGTTTTAGCCGATTGATACATTAATGGAAAGGCAACAATGGTAGAAGCGATAACCGCCGCCCACCATGTGAACATGACGGGCTGATCGAATAGCCAAATAATAAAATTTCCTAATAGACTATTTTTCCCGAAAATGACGATGAGCAGGAAGCCTACTACAGTAGGAGGTAATACTAAGGGTAACAATAATACGGTTTCTAGTACTAGCTTGCCTTTAAAATGGTGGGTTGCCATCCATTTGCCCATGAAAATACCTGCTATGATCGCGATAATGCCTGCGACGAAGGCAATCTCAATGGAAAGTCTAAGTGGAGACCAGAAATCGGTACTCATTTTTTATTGAGCTCCTTTAAACCCATACTTTTTAAAGACATTCATAGCCTCATCACTTTGTAAAAAGTGATAAAAATCTTCTGCTTCTTGCGCATGCTTACTCGCTTTTAGCACACCTACAGGATAAATAATTGGTGCGTGTGTAGCATCATCTGCAGTTGCAATGACATCGACTTTATCAGATACTAGGGCATCCGTTTTATAGACGATTCCTGCATCCACATTTTCTGTTTCTGTGTACGTAAGTACTTGACGAACGTCTTTTGTATACACCACTTTAGATTCAAGTGAATCCCAAAGTTGCATATGCTTTAATGTGTCCACACCATACTGTCCAGCAGGAACCGTTTCAGGTGTACCGAGCGCGATTTTCTCTGCTTGTTGTAAATCTTCGAAGGATTGGATTTGTTTTTCATTGTCTTTTGGAACGATTAAGACTAATTCATTCGCTAAAAGATCCGTTCCTTGCTTTTGATCAATCATTTCTTTCTCTACAAGTGCATCGAATTTATCTTCCGCTGCAGAAAAGAAAAGATCTGCAGGAGCACCCTGTAAAATTTGCTGTTGCAATGCACCTGAACCACCAAAGTTATAGAGGATTTTAATCGTATCATGCTCTTCTTCATAAGTTGTTTTAAGCTCTTCTAAGGCATCCTGTAAACTTGCTGCTGCAGAAATTGTTAATTCAACGGGTTTGTTTGCTGCCACCTCTTTTTCTTGGTTACCACAGCCTACTAATAGACCAACTAGTAATAATAGTGTCGCAAATAAACTATAAAATTTTTTCACTATGATTGTACTCCTTTTATAACTCGTTATAACAAGACATAGCTAATTATAATCAGTTATAAGTAAAAAAGAAAGATAGTGTTGGAAGAAAATTTCAAGATGTTCATCAAGCTATAAATGCGTTACCATGTAAAGAGAGGTTTATAGGAGGAGAATGTTTATATGTCACAAGATCAATCCTATACGATTGAAGAAGTTGCACAATTATTAAAGGTTTCGAAATTAACCATTTATGATTTGGTGAAAAAGGGAGATTTGCCAGTTTTCCGTGTGGGGCGGCAAATGCGAGTAGATCGTGCGGACTTGCAAGCCTATATACAAAAACGTAAAACAGGTACCACTCCAGCTATGTCCCCTGTAGCTACTTCACCTAAAAATCAGTCGAAAATTATTATTAGTGGGCAAGATTTAGTGTTGGATATAGTAGCAAAATATCTTGAGAAAAGACAAACAATGAAAGTATTACGTTCACATGAAGGTAGTTTTAATGGTGTCATGGCGATGTATCATGGCGACTGTAATATTGCGAGTTTACATATGTTTGATGGAGATACAGGAGATTATAATACGCCTTATGTAAAAAAAATCTTTGTGAGTCATGCCTTTGTCCTCATCAATGTTGTATCACGTAGAGCAGGTTTTTATGTTCAAAAAGGGAATCCATTGCAAATCCACACATTTGAAGATTTTAAAACAAAGTCATTTACATTTATTAATCGTGAGAAAGGCTCAGGTGCTCGCACTTTACTAGACGAGCAATTGCGTATTCATGAAATCGCACCATCCATGATTAAAGGGTATACCCATGAAGAAATGAGCCACCTCGACGTTGCCTCTGCTGTAGCAAATGGATATGCAGACGTTGGAATTGGGATTGAAAAAATCGCCAAGCTCATCCCTGTCGATTTTATACCCGCTGTCAGAGAGCGTTACGACATTGTGTTATTAAAAACGCCTGAAAATCAACAACTAATTGAGGCGGTGAAGGAAATTTTAAACGCACCAGATTTCCAAGCTGAGGTGGCTGCATTAGGTGATTATGACATTTCCCAAATGGGCCAAATTATGTATGAAACACTGTAATCAAAATTTTATATTGAGTTTAACAACGAAATCGATTATAATTTTACTGGGAAATTTTATGGTCGTTATGTCATAGTAATATTGCATAGCTTCTATGGAATTTTGAACGTATATATGGTGAGATGGATAAATTAGTAGGTAAAACTGCTAGAATATTAGCCCATCATAAAATAGCTTGCGTAGTAACCACGCAACTATTTTATGATGGGCTTTTTTATGTATATAGGTATAAAAAAGAGGAGTTGAATCATGTGACCTGGTCAGTATTACATGTCATTGGTATTATTGCTTATGCGATAAGTGGCGCATTTGTTGCGTTACAGGCCAAATATTCTTTTATTGGTATATTTGTGCTTGGACTTACTACATCTTATGGAGGTTCCATTATTCGCAACGTCGTACTGGATATACCAGTATCAGATATATGGGAGCGGCAATCCTTATTAGTTGTTTTAGTCACGCTGACGACTATTTTATTTGTCAAAAGGAATTGGATTCATCACTGGAACCGCTGGGGCTATTTCTTTGATTCGATTGGCCTTGCTTCCTTTGCAATACAAGGAGGATTGTTAGCGCAAAGCCTCCATCATGATCTAGGTATTATTATTCTAGCTTCTATGTTTACTGGTGTTGGCGGTGGCATGATCCGAGATTTGTTAGCGGGGAGAACGCCGCTCGCACTAAGAGAAGAAATCCATGCTGTCTTAACATTTTTGTGTGGGCTTTGCATCTGGGCAGGGTGGAGCAGCCCACTTCAATTGTCAGTCATTGTTATTTTGATTGTGATCATCCGTATGTTATCTGTGAATAATAAATTGAAGCTTCCTTAAAAATTGTTGGACTTGTCCAAGTTTTTTAGCAGGACACTGAAAGTAGGTGATTGAAGGAATGTTTTAAGCTGTTCAATTTAGTATGTTGTGTTTCTTTATGAAGAATATTCTTCTGCTGATTTGTATTGGAAATTAATCTGAGTGATTGAATGTGTTGGGTATAGAAAACTTCCTAATAAACATACATATCAACATAGTATAATTTTGTTTTAAAAGGACTTCTATAGGGAAGAATCCTTTTTTTTTTTATGATTTTTAGTAGTTCTAACAAGACTCTATGTAAATACTCATAGACTAAGAACAACGAATGGTAAATATAACATAATTGGTATTTTTTATAAAATAAGGCAGGTTATTTATTGACTATTTATTCCAGGGTGTTTAATATTGTAATTGGAAAATAGATTTATTTTTATAAGTAAATATCCTTTAATGTAATTTTAAGGAATTTTTACTCTGGGGTTGTGGAGAACATTTTGGGGGCGTGATATGTGATAGAAATTTGTTTAATTAAAGTACCTGTACATATTTCGAATTATTCTGAACTAATGAATTTTGTATGTACAAAAAAAGCAAGAAGAATAGAAGCTTACTTAAATAAAATAGATGCATATAGATCCTTAATAGCTGAATTGTTGATGAAATATTTATTGATGAAGCATTTAAAATGTCATCCTTCTGAAATAAATATCCAAACGAATACATATGGGAAGCCATACTGTATCAATGGAGATTATGAATTTAACATTTCTCATTCAGGTGAATGGGTCATATGTGTCATTGGCAATTGTGATGTAGGAATTGATATTGAAGAGATGAAAGCTAATTACGATGATGAAATAATTAAAAATTATTTTTCACGTATAGAATACGCTTCGTACAAACAAACGCCAACTGAAAGGAAAAAAGAACATTTTTATGATTTATGGACTTTGAAGGAAGCTTTTGTGAAAAATATTGGATTAGGTTTAAGCATTCCTTTAGATTCTTTCTCCATAGAGACTAGTAATAATGAAATTTCAATTGAACAAAATATTAGTCCTTATCCTTATTATTTCAAGCAATATAACTTGATTAATGGTTATAAAATTTCCGTATGCAGTAAAATGAATGAATTTCCATCAGAGCAACAACTAAAGATAAAAGAGTTTTCGGCCTTAGAAAAATATTTTTTGAATAATCTGATATTAGAGGAGGATAAATATTATGAGTAAATTAATACCTCAAGTTTTAAATCTTCTTAAAAATAAAGAACTAACAAAAAATGCAGCGAAACAAATCATTGAATCGGTGAATGAAATTAAAAGTGAGTCTAAACCGAAAGTAGATAAAAAGATCGCAATTATCGGAATTTCTGCGGAATTACCTGGTGCTAAAAATTTTGATGAATTTTGGAATGTTTTAAGCAATGAACAGGACAAAATAACAGAATTAAGTGATAGTAGGAAAGCGTTGTGTGAGGGATTCCTTGTTAATAATATGGAAAAACTTAAAATTTCAAAGGAGAAGCCGTTTTGGGATGCAGCATGGCTAGATGAAATTGATAAATTTGATGCTGGATTTTTTAATATTTCAGCTGCTGAAGCAAAAGTGATGGATCCACAACAGCGTAGATTCCTTCAAATTGCATACCAATGTTTTGAAGATGCTGGTTATGCAGGGAGTCGTATAAAAAATTCAAATACAGGTGTTTACATTTCAGCAGCTATGACCAATTACTCTGAAGGATTGGCTGAATTCACACCATTAAGTGTTCCAGGTAATATTCCTGCTTTTACGGCCTCAAGAATTTCTTATATTTTTAATTTAAAAGGACCGTCTTATGTTGTGAATGCTACCTGTGCCTCTTCAATGTTGGCAATTCACGAAGCCTGTGTGGGTTTAATGAATAATGATTGTGAAACGGCATTAGTCGGTGGTGTTAATATTTTTCCTTATCCAATAAATAGTGAAAAACTTTTTATGAATGCTGCGGGTATTATGTCTGAGCAACAAAAGTGTAAGCCATTTGACGACTCAGCAAGTGGGATAGGAAGAGGAGAAGGGGCAGTAGCGCTGTTATTAAAACCTTTAGATCAAGCAATAGAAGATAATGATAATATCCACGCTGTTATAATTGCCTCTAAAGTAAATAATGATGGTACTTCAGCAGGTATTACTGCACCAAATCCTAAAGCACATGCAGATTTATTAGCCGAAACTTGGGATTTAGCTGGCATTAAGCCTGAGCAAATTGACTATATTGAAGCGCATGGGACAGGTACTCATTTAGGTGACCCTATTGAAATACGAGGCCTTCAAGAAGCAGTTGAACGAAGTAATAAAGATAAACAATTTTTGCCAATTGGTTCTGTGAAGGGAAATATTGGCCACTTACTTGATGGAGCTGCAGGTTTATCAGGTGTAATCAAAGCGCTACATGTAATAAAAAAAGGAATAGTTCCACCTACAATAAATTTAGTTGAACCAAATACACATATTGATTTTGTCAATTCTCCAGTTTTTATTCCGACATTACCATTTAACATTAAAAGTAATAAAAAAGAAAATGAACCTATTGTAGCTGGTGTAAGTTGTTTTGGCTTTAATGGTACAAATGTACATTTACTATTAGAGGAAGCTCCAACGAAGGCTGAAATCCATAAGAAAGATCATAATAAAAGAGCATATGTTATTCCTTTTTCTGCTAAATCTGAATTATCTTTGCGAGGCACTATTGAACATTTCTCCAATTTAACTGGGGATATGATTAATATAAGTGATTTAGCATATACGATGTGTACAGGTAGGGAGCATCATGAAATAAGAGTAGCCATTATTGCTGAGACAATAGACGATCTAATAGCCGCATGTAAAAATTTAATCAATCTTGATATGGCTAATTGGGAAAAAATTATTGATATGACAACCCATGACGATCACAATATCAAAAAATTGGCAGAAGATTTTATTACAGGTGAAAAATGTAGTTGGCATAAACAATTCCAGGATGAGAAGAATTATAAAATTTCTTTACCTACATACTACTTTGATGAGAAATCTTATTGGTTACAGAGTGAGGCTGGCGTAAAGGCTATAGAGGTAAAAGGAAAAACAAATCTTGAAGAAATCATTCGTTTAGCAGAAATAATCCTAGAAACAGAGAATATTAAGCAGACGGATAGTTTTATATCAGTAGGTGGAAATTCTCTTTCAGGGCTACAATTTATTACTCGTTTGAAAAAACAATTTAAGAGAGACTTTGTATTAGATGATGTATTCCTTACATTTGAACAACTAAGTAAACAATTAAACAATGATCATTCAAAATCAACAGAGGAAATACCTCAAATTAGTGTTGAAAATCATGAATATCCATTATCATACGGTCAAAACAGATTAAGCATTATAGAACAATTAACAGATCAAAAAATGGTTTACAATACTCCGTTTATTTTTAAAGTTAACGGGTTAGTTGACATTGAGAGATTATGCCAAACATTCGATTTACTTTCACAGAGACATGAATCGTTAAGAACAGTTTTTGTAAAGCATGAGAATGGAAATAAACAGAAAATACTGCAAAAACCAAACTATTTATTTGAATACAAAGATTTTCATTTAGAAGATAATGCTGAAGCAAAAGCTATGGATCAAATAAATCGTTGGAAAGAAACTCCGTATGATTTGGAAACGGGACCCCTTTTAAGAGTATTTGTGTATAAAACAGGAAAAGATAAAAGTCTGTTTGCTTTAATGATGCACCATATTATAGTAGATGGCTGGTCATTATCGCTATTATCGGATGAACTTTTCACTTTGTACAATAGTAGTAATAATATACATGAAACATTGCCACAAATAGAAAATACGTATGTAGATTTTGCTGCATGGCAACGTGAAAATATAGAAAGTGGTAGATTTAAACAACATGAAGATTACTGGCTTCATACATTAAGCGGAAGTCTTCCGATTACCGAAATCACAGGCGATAAATTAAGACCAAGTACTTTCCGCTATACAGGAAAGCTAAAAAGGTTTGATATTAGTGCTACATTAGCAGATCAATTAAGAACTTTTGCTAATACAAATGAAAGTACATTATACATGGTTTTAGTTTCAAGTGTATTTAAACTTATTAATCAGATGACTGGAGATACGGATATGGTGATCGGGACACCAGTATCTGGAAGATTGAATGAAGAATTAGAGAAAATTATTGGTTTATTCACAAATACTATCCCATTAAGGATTAATTATGAAGAACAGGATGATTTCCTTACATTATTAAGAAATGTCAAGACCATGTTATTGGATAGCTTTAAGCATCAAGAATATCCTTTCGATTTATTAGTGGAGAAATTAGATTTACCTCGAGATACTAGTCGTTCACCTTTATTTAATATAAACGTGGCACTTCAAAATTTTAAATTTAAAAATACGACATCAGCTTTTGACGATGCAGAATTAACACCTATTGTTTCTGAACACAAAACTAGTAAATGGGATCTTGAATTCGAATTCGTTGAATTACCAAGTGGAGAGTTATTCTGCAACCTTGAGTATTATGACGGTGTATATTCATCTAAATTTATTGATTCATTAATTGAAACGTATTTACAAATACTAGAAATGGTTTTACATGAGCATGAATTAAATAACACCGATGTAGAAAATAGTAAAAGTGTTATAAATGGTCAATTTGTCGAAGATGGCAGAAACTTTTTAAATACCATTTTAATGATGGCAGAAAAGAACCCACAAAAAACAGCATTAGAAGATAACGAAGGTTCATTAACATATCAAGAGTTGGTAGATAGAAGTAAATCAATAGCAAGAAAATTATTGAACAGCAACAGTGAAATCAAAAATATTGTCATTATTTCTGACAATAATAGAACAGCCATTTTAGGTATTTTATCTTGTTTAATGAGTAATGTCACATTTATACCTGTATCACCTAAAAATCCAAAAGCAAGAATTGAATCTATTATCAAACAAAGTCAAGCTAACGTTATTATTTCAGAAAAGAAATTCTATTCATTGTGTAATAGGCTGTTATTTGAAAATGACAATATTCAAACGGTTATGGTGTTAGGAGAAACAGATTTAGATCAGTGTGCTGTTGTTGATTCAAGTGAATTAATGAACGAATCTTTGTGGAACTATTTTGCAGAAGGGCAGAAAACAGAAATAGAGGCTAGTGGTTGGAATAGTAGTTATACAGGTGAAGCTTTCAGTTCCTTAGAAATGCAAGAGTATGCGGAAAATGCAGTAAACAAAATAAGAAAGTATTTACCTCAAGATTCAAATGTATTAGAGCTTGGATGTGGCTCAGGTTTGACAACTTTTGCTCTTGCTCCATATACGAAAACATATACAGCTATGGATTTATCTTCCTCCATTATCGAGAGGAATAAACAGATTGCCCAAAAATCTAACTTTAACAATATTCAATTTGACATTTCCAAGGCTCATGCCTTTAAGAAGTTTGAAACAGCATTAGATGCGGTTGTCATTAATAGTGTTATTCATTGTTTCCCGAGCTATGGCTATTTAAAGGTGGTACTTCAAAAAGCTATTGACTCTTTAAAAGAGGGCGGAATCATCTTCTTGGGAGATTTATTAAATATCGATAAAAAAGATGAATTTGTCTCTTCTTTACAAGCATTTAAAGAAGAAAATATGGATAAGAATACTAAATTAGATTGGGATACAGATTTATTTATTAATGAAGAAATTTTAAAAGAGCTTCTCAGTGATATCGGTGCTGATATACAAATTGAATGTTCTGAGAAGACATACACTGTAAGCAATGAGCTAAATCAATATAGATTTGATGCTGTCATCATTGTTAAAGAGAAGAGCGAAAAATATAAACAAAGCAGCTCTAAAAATATGCTAAGTGAAGCAATTCATCTAGACGAGCATGTAGAGATTGAGTTAAATTCTTTTGCTAAAACTTCTCCTGCATATATTCTCTTTACATCCGGTAGTACTGGAAAACCAAAAGGTGTAGTTGTTTCAGGTAAAAACCTTAATAATTATTTGAACTGGGCTACTGCATACTATTCATCTACTGGAAGATCGTTAAATATGCCATTTTTCACTTCAATATCTGTCGATTTAACGATTACTTCCATGTTTATTCCGTTAATAACGGGTGGAAAAATAATATGCTGTGAAGGAGAAATCGATCAGGCTTTTGAAAGTGTAGCCAAAATAAAAGAAACAATAACGATAAAAGGCACACCTAAACAGATCCAGTATTTAATTGAGGATGAGAGATTTGCACCAAATGTAGAGTGCTTCATCCTAGGGGGAGAAGCTTTAGATATATCATTATGTAAAACGTTGAGAGATCAATTCCCTTATGCTCGTATCATTAATGAATATGGGCCAACTGAAGCTACTGTTGGAACGATTTATCATGAAGTAACAGAAGAAGATTTACATTCAGATTATATCCATGCGCCAATCGGATTACCGATTCATAACACTTCTGTTTACATTTTGAACAATCAGAATCAGCTAGTCCCTTCATATGGTGTTGGTGAAATCGTATTAAGTGGTGAGAGTGTTGCCCTAGGCTATTTGGGAGAGCCTAATTTAACTAGAACTAAGTTTATAGCTAATCATATTAAACATTTACACTCAGGCTATTTATATAAGACAGGTGATTTGGGGCAAGTATTGCCTAACGGAAAAATCGTTTGTTATGGACGTAAAGATAATATGGTTAAAATTCGTGGCCATAGAGTGGAGCTAGAAGAAATCGAAAGATATTTGCGAGAAATCCCAAGTATTAAAGATGCTGTGGTTAAATTATATAAAAATGAATCTGGTGAACAGCTGTGTGCTTACTTAGTCAGTCAACAAGAGATTAATCAAAGAGATATTGAAAAGTACCTTTTACGATATTTACCAGAATCTTTAATTCCTACGTATTATCAAAAAATAGAACAAATTCCAATGGCTAATAGTGGAAAAGTAGATAGACTTTCACTGCCAAGCCCTGAATTATACGACGACAGAATAGTTCAGACAGATGATATTAGTAGTTTGACAGAGGTTGAAAGAGAGTTGCTGTCTATACTAAAAGGGATTTTAAGTGACCGTCAATTTAACATTGATTCTGATTTCTTTAAAATTGGAGGAGACTCCATCAAGGCATTAAAGTTTATCTCAAAGGCAAAGGAAAAAAATATTAATTTGAAAATTGACCATATCTTTAATTGTAGAAGTATTCGAAAAATCGCTATGAACACTACTAAAGAAATGGACATTCAAAAAGAATGGCAGGAATTAAGTTCTAAGGAGATTCCACTTGCTCCAATGCAAAGATGGTTCTTCCAACAAACATTTAAACATGCCCACTATTGGAACTTATTAATGTCAGTAGAATTGCCTGAGAAAGTGGATGTGGCTGCTTTAGAAAAGTCTTTCCAATCAATTATTTCGGTTAATGAGAGCTTGCTGACATGGTTTGATGTGAACGAGAGCAAACCAAAGGCTTTTGTTGAACCAAGCTTAGTCAACACATTTAAGCTAATTGTGAAAGATCTAAAATTAACACCTCCAAGTATGTTAAAAGAAGAAATTGAAAAGATTCAATTCCAATTACAAAATAACTTTAATTTTGGAAAGGTATTACCAATAGGAGCAGTAGTGTTCCTAACATCTAAGAAGCCTATTTTAACATTCTTTATTCACCATCTAGTCGTTGACGGAGTTTCATGGAGGGTTCTATTAGAGGAATTAGAAAATAATTATGTAGCTATTGTAAATGGTGAAGATAAGATCAGCTTCCCTATGACGCAATTTTCGGATTGGATAGGAGAATTGTATAAAAAAGAATTACACACGAATTATTCTTATTGGGAAAATATAGATGTGGAAAATGTACATCCATTATGCATTCAGCCTGTCAGAAAAGATTATTTATTTAAGGATCGATATCATGTAACGAAAACGCTAAGTGAAGAAAGTACAAAGCAATTTTTAAATGCTAGAAAACATTCAGAAATTTATAAACCTGATGTTCTTATTGCCGTAACATTTGCTCAAGCGTTTAGTCAACTATTCGGTCAAAAAGATGTGTTATTTAACTTTGAAGGGCATGGACGAGATAGTCGCCAATCAGCATTAGATCTTAGTAGAACAATAGGTTGGTTTACTACGATGTATCCGCTACAGGTGACAATAAATACTGTCGAAGAAATGCTTTACACAGTTGGACAAGCATTGAGCGAAATTGGCAGTGGACTGGACTTTATGATAGCAAGGTGGATCAAAGAAAATAACAACATTACGCATATTCAACCATCAATATTGGTCAATTATTTAGGGGATTTTGATAACGATATTAGTACTTCCACAAATAGTAAAAATGGAGGGAACGGAGTGCTACAGTACTCCTCAAATCTTCCTCAGGCCCCTGCTATTCATCCTGATAATGAACTTTCTAATATTTTGGAAATAAACATCTTTATTTTGGATGGAAAACTTAATCTAAGCTTAGAGGTAGATACACAAGTGATTAGTAATGAAAAAGCTCAACATCTCTTATCTAAGTTTGAAGAAGCTTTGGTTGAATGTAGTGGAAATGCAAAGGAGCCCCAAAGTACATGATAACTTATTTTAGCAAACCAACAAACAGAGGATTTACAATCTTTTTAATGGTTGTAGCTACTCATTTTATATCTTTATTAGGTTCTTCTGTTGCAAGGTTTGGGCTTGGTGTCTGGGCTTACCAAAGTACAGGTCAAGTATCTAGTTTTGCGGTCGTTTTAGTTGCGGGATTTCTACCAGCAATTGTGTTATCGCCTTTTATAGGAATTTGGATAGATAGGAAAGGTCCACGATTATTAATATTACTAGGAGATATTATTGGACTAATTATTTCTTCAATAATTTTCTCCTCCCTTTTACTAGGGAATATAAGTATGGTTCATGTAATTGCTGGTGCTATATCTCTTTCTATAGTTAGCTCTATGCAAACACCAGCATTACAAACATTAGCACCTAACCTAGTGCCAAAGGAAAAGTTATCTAGAGCTAATGGTGTATTTTCCATGGCATCATCGACTAGTGATGTTCTGGGTCCTGTTATTGGTGGTGTAATAATGGGATTTGGAAGTATTATCTATATCATTGGGGCAGAGCTAGTTACTTATTGTATTGCCATTCCTATTCTCTTAATACTTTGGACAAAATTAAGCGTGAAAGAGAACAGTGACAATGAAGATAGCAATGAGAATAACTCCATTTTAGGTGATCTAAAAGATGGTTTCAATTATTTAATCAAGCATAAATCACTTCTTACGTTAGTGTTACTATTTACGGTTTTAAATTTTGCACTAGGGTTCAATCAAGTAGTTGGACAGCCGTATATATTGAGCTTTGGAACTGTTGAACAATTTGGTTTACTAAGCTCTATATATGGAGGAGGGATGGTATTAGGCGGAATACTAATGTCATTCATCAAATTGAAGAAACACATCATATGGTTAGTACTAATTTCGAATTTTGGTATTGGTGTTTTTATAACGTTAACAGGGTTATTCAATAATATGCTATTAATTGCCGTTTTTTGGGGTGGTTTAGGGTTATTACTGCCAGTGGTTAATACAGGTACACTAACTTTAATTCAACTCCATACGGAGCCCAATTTATTAGGAAGAGTTTTTTCAATTGCTAGAACATTCGCTTGGATTTCATTACCCGTCGCTTACATTTTAGGAGGAATACTTGCTGATAAATTAGTTGCCTCAAACGTAAATATTATCCCTTATTTAGGTAGTGGAGAACGAGGAGTGTATGGGACACTACTCTTACTAGCTGGAGGCTTAATTATATTAACTGTGGCAATTTTCGCTCAACTAAAATACATTAAAGACTTTGATAGGAGAGAAGAAAATGATGTACAGCACAATGTCTAAAAAAATATTAAGTTTAGTAGAAGAAAATAAGTTGGATACAAATTTAGCATTAAATTTACTAGATGAAATGGAAAAAGAAACAAGTGAACCACTCGCAATTGTTGGTATGTCTTTAAGATTTCCTAATGTCTCAAACCTGGATGATCTATGGACAGGTCTCATAAATAAAAAGGATTTTGTGACTGAATTTTCAAAAGAGCGTTTTGATTTAATTGTTAATTCTAACCCTAAATTGCATGACATGTATAACCATTTGAAAAATAATTTAACGAATGATCCAAGATCGTATGGCTCATGGCTAACGAACATTGAACAGTTTGACCCTGAACAATTCGGATTGAATGAACATGAAGCTCAATTTATGGGGCCAGCGGAGCGTTTGTTTTTACAGGTTGCATTAGAGTCCTTGTACATGGCAGGATACAAGGAAAATCATCTAAAGGATTCAAATACTGGCGTATTTATAGCGCATACTCCTCATCCTGCATTTGATTATT
The DNA here is from genome assembly GCF_038593415.1 of Lysinibacillus sp. FSL W7-1291. Classification (NCBI taxonomy): domain Bacteria; kingdom Bacillati; phylum Bacillota; class Bacilli; order Caryophanales; family Bacillaceae; genus Lysinibacillus; species Lysinibacillus sp. FSL W7-1291. The sequence goes on along the minus strand of NZ_CP151994.1, from coordinate 2,567,269 downwards.
TAAATTTATTTGAAGAAAAAGATGAGCGGGCTTTTATTTCAAATATACCTGCTAATCTGGGCTACCATTTATCATATGCATTCGATCTTAAAGGTCCAGTTATGACAATTAATACGAGTTGTTCCTCTTCTTTAGCCGCTGTTCATGTTGCTAAAAATGCGCTTAAGCAGGGGGATTGTAACTTAGCGGTAGTCGCTGGAGTGAATTTGAATTTATTCCCTTATTGGGAAGAGGAAGCGCCTGATTATGTTGTAAGAAGCACAAAATATAGATGTTCACCATTTGATGAAAGTGCAGATGGAATTATCGGAGGTGAAGGGGTTGCTGCTATTGTTCTAAAGAGATTATCTGATGCCATAAACGACAATAATCACATTCATGCTGTTCTAAAGGGTTCAAGTATAAGTAGCGATGGTGCATCAAATGGGATGCAAGTTCCGAATCCTGACGCTCAATCTAAAGCAATCATGGATGCTCTGGACGATGCAAAGTTATCATTTAATGATATTGATTTTGTTGAGGCGCATGGCGCAGGTACTCAAGTAGGTGATTTACTCGAAGTAGAGGGACTTAAAAAGGCATATCTACAAAAATCAAATAAGACTGTTGAATGTCAATTAGGTTCAATTAAGTCGAATTTTGGCCATATGGGTGATGCTGCAGGTATTGCAGGATTAATAAAAGCTGTACTATCCATCGAAAAAAGAACAGTTCCAGGTCTTAATCATTTTGTAGCAGAAAATCCTAAAATAAGCTTCAAAGAAACACCGTTCAAAGTCAGCTCAGAAAATAAAACGTTTGATGAGCATAAAATTTTAAGAGCAGGTGTTAATTCAATAGGCATAAGTGGCACGAATGTTCATGTGGTACTAGAGGAGTATCGACATCATAAACAGGAGCAAGTAACTGAAAAACTGACACCGTTGTTTATTTCAAGTAAAACTCGTAGAGCGCTTTGGGATCAAATAAAAACCTTAGCTAGTCATCTTAAAAATAATGAAAATTACAGTATTCAAGATTTAGCCTATACATTAAATAATAGAAGAAGCCATGAACAGTCTAGAGTATGTATTTTTGCAAGCGATTGTCATGAACTACTTCGAAAAGTCGAAAGATTATTAAATGTAAGAACATTCGAAAAGGTCCCGAAGAATTTTTATACACAAGGCATATTTTTAGCTGATGAACATGAAACACAAGTTGATAGTATTAAAAATCTAGATGAATTTACCGCTTCATCATCAGCAGATAAAGCGCTAATGCAGCGATACTTAGAAGGTAACAATGTTACAGAGGAATGTCGTGAATTATTTAAAGATGGGCAATTACTTCCGTTGCCAGTCAGTATTTTTAATACAAGAAGAATATGGCCATCTAGTAAAGAGGCATTCCAAAATCAGACGAAAGAGCTATTTTTCGAAAAGAAATGGTTATATTATCCTTATGATAATACGACTACTGATGTAGCATTAAAAGCAGGATCAACTTGGCTTTTCTTTGTGAATAAAGATGATGAAAATATAGTTGAGCTAAAAAACAGAATGGCTGCTTTAGGTATAAAAATAATTGAAGTACTTGAATCAGACAAATTTGTAAAATATACAACGGAACAATATGGTATTGACATAAATTCCGAAAAAGATATGTATAAGCTGTTTGAAAATATAGGTGTGGATGAATTAAGGAATTTAAAAGGGATTATCCATTCTTACACATTCAAGCACTTAGATGAAACAATGGAAACAAAAGAAAATATGGAGAAATCCCAAGAAGAAGGTATTTTCTCACTATTCAATATAACAAAGATGTTATTAGAGTTTGAAGTTACACATCCAATTCAATTAAATGTCATGTCGTCATTAACAGAGCAAGTTCAGGACAATGAAAAAATAATTCCTGCTAGGGTAACAACTTTTGGCTTAGCGAAAGTTATCTCACAGGAACAGCCGACTATTTCATCCTATTCGATCGATCATGATTTAGACGGAAGTTCTCAAGACATTGCTACACAATTATTAAAAGAGTTACAACAAGATAAAGAGCATCGCCCAGAATTAGTGGCATTTAGAAAATCAAAAAGATATACAAAAGTTATTGAAAGACAAAGCGATGATTTTAATGGCAATGAAATTATAGTAAGAGAGAATGGAAACTATGTTATTGCAGGTGGTACAGGATATTTAGGTGTTCAATTAGGGAAGTTTTTAAGTGAAAAGCAAAATGTCAATATAATTTTATTAGCTAGAAATTTATTACCAGACCGAATGGAATGGGCAAAGATTATTGAGAATAATCAACCAGAAGATGAAATGTTGATTTATAAACTGACGTCAATTATGGAGATTGAAAGTCGAGGTTCTACAGTTACAATCTTGCAGTGTGATGTGACAGATGAACACGCTGTTAAAGAAACATTTGCGAAAATTAGACAAGATTTTGGTGAAATCAATGGAGCGTTCATGTTAGTCAAACAACTTTACCATCTATGGATAAAAGAATTAACGCTTAGTCAATTCAAAAAAGGTATTCATAACCGAGTAATCGGCACTTATTTAGTGGAAAAGGAATTAAATCCAGAGCCATTAGATTTCTTTATCCTATTTTCTTCAATCTCTTCTTTAATGGGTACAAAATCTGCAAGTGAATGCTGCGCTGTGAATCAATATTTAGACTCAATGGCTGGGTATTTGAATCAAAAAGGAATCAACGGCAAAACGATGAACTTTACGTTAATACTAGACGATAAAAAAGATTTTGGGAGTGATACGGCCATACCTCCAATTGATTTTGTAGATTTCCAAAATTCATTGAACTTATTTTTCACTAAAGGCTATGAATGGAGTCTGATTTCACGTTTTGATTTAGAGCAAGTCCATTATCTTAAACCAGTTATTAAAATTCCATTTGGCGAGCGTTTTTGGAACGAAGTAGAGCGCTTTAATCAGTCAAAAAACAATCAAAACGAAAGTATTTCAACGGAAGAAGTAGTAGTGAAAAGTGAGTTTACACTATCTGAGATTGAAGCGAGTATACGTGAAATTTGGAAAACAGTTTTAGGTATTTCAACGATTAAAGAAATTGATAATTTCTTTAGTTTAGGAGGAAGTTCTTTAAGTGCTTTAAGATTTGTTCATTTATTTAAAAATAAATTCATTGATTTAAAATTTGAAATCTCTGATTTATATAGTAATCCTACATTCCAAGACCAAATTGTATACTGCGATCATTTTTATAATGCCAAAGATGAATTAAGCGATATTCTTGAGGCATTTGAAAGTGATGACATTTCATCAGAAGAGGCACTATCTCTACTATTGAATAAGCATTGAGTTGAAAGGAAAATGACTATTAACATTGGGAGGGATATCGTTTGAACACTGCAATTGTATTTCCGGGTCAAGGTTCACAATACGATTCTATGGGACAAGAATTATACAAAAATTATCAAATAGCTCGTGATCTGTATAATGAGGCTAGCGATATATTAGGCTATGATTTATTGAAAGCATGTGAAAATAACAATGGAGAACTTCGTAATACGGTAATAGTTCAGCCTGCAATTCTAGTTTATAGCATTGCCTGCTGGGAGATATTTAAAAAAAATAATGATGTAAAACAACTCTATTTAACTGGACATAGTCTAGGTGAACTGTCGGCAGTAGTTGCTGCCGACGGAATCCCTTTTGCCAAGGCAGTTGAATTAGTAAAGCTTCGTGCAACTGCTATGAGTGAATGTACTCAAGATGGTGGTATGGTTGTTTGTTTTGGACTTATTGGAGAAGAAGTAGAGGCAGTATGTCAAAGAATAGATACTGACAATAATCATGTAACTGTTGCCAACTTTAATTCGACAAATCAAATCGTACTAAGTGGTCATAAAAATGCATTGGAGCAGGCCTCCATTGAGTTACAGAAAAAGGGAGCGGTTACAAAGATATTACCTGTTAGTGTTCCTGCTCATAGTAGACTCATGAAGCCAGCAGAAAAAAGATTTCAAGCAGCTCTGCAACAAACACAGATGAATGATTGTCGATATCCTATATTTTCCTGTGCTTCAGGTCAACTATATAGTAGGGCTGACGAAATAGCAGATCAATTAAGTAGACAGCTTACAGAAAGTGTGAGATGGCCAAAAGTTATGGACGTGCTCATTAATAAAGACGTTGGCACATTTATTGAGATGGGTCCTAAAACGATTCTAACGGATATTATGAAGATGGAATATCCTGACTATCGGGCGATACCGGTTAACGAGAAAAATGGCATCCATTCTATTTTAAATAATCTTAATGAAAATACATTCAAAATAGAAGAAACTATCCACTTTTTACAAGCGTGTTTAAGAGTTATTATTGGGACTCCTTTTAAAGAGAAAATCGATAAGCAGGACTTTGAGAAAGAAATCCATTCTCCCTATCAGATCATTAAACAGGAATTAAAAGAGATGAAAGAGAGCAAACAAATGACAGTGGAATCTCACAGAGTTGCAAGTTTATCTCAACAATTTTTTTCCATTTTAATGCATAAAGGGTTTCATAAAAATGAAACACTGGAATTTCTAAAATTATCAATCGCAAATCCAAATTTATATTCTAAATATCTAAAAATTAATGCTTCTAAATAATTTGTTAGATTGGGGTAATAGAATGTCAAATTTCTATGAAAGTTTTTTTAGTGAAGAAATCAATTACTATGACGAACAAAGCTTATGGTTCAATCAAAATAAATACAGTTTAAAACAACTGGCTAATAAAGCGTTTAAATTAGCAACCGCAATGCAAGAGAAGGGGATTAAACCGGGTGCTGAACAAAATGTTTTGATTGTTCTTAGAAGGTCACCAGCTCTTCTTGTTGCACATTTATCCACATTTATTGCTGGTGGAGTTATTGTTTGTATCGATCCAGAGACACCAAAGGACAGAATCGACAACATCATTGACGATATCAAACCTAGCATAATAATTACGCATCAGGATATTTATAAGGCAAATGCTTTTCAAGATCAGATCACTTTTAAGCTTGATGATGCTCTTCAACATTTTAACTTGGATCATAAGGAAATTAACATAAATATTCATTTTTCTGTAAAATCAGCTGCTTATATTATCTTTACATCAGGTACTACAGGCAAACCGAAGGGTGTAGTCGTTGAGTGGCAATCTTTAAATCGATTAATCGATTGGCATACAAAAACGTTTGATGTGACAAAAGATTCAATAGTATCTTTAACCTCTTCACCTGGATTCGACGCTTCCATATGGGAGATTTGGGGGGCAATAGCTTCAAGAGCATCTATTTATATGACGACAAAAGATGAAAGACTGAACCCAGAGCTATTAAAAAATACTTGGATAAAGCATCAAGTAACGCATTCATTTGTATCTACGCCAATTGCAGAGCGACTAATGGAACTCGACTGGGATCATAGTCATGTAGCTTTAAAATATCTTTTGGTAGGGGGAGATAAACTAACAAAGTACCCTTCAAAAGATTTACCTTTTCATGTAGTAAACAATTATGGACCAAGTGAAGGGACTGTTGTAAGTACTTCTGGAATTGTGGAGAGAGCGGATGGTAAGGCGAAAAAGCTACCTCATATAGGCTCTGCTTTACCTTATGTAAAGTGTTTTATTTTAGATCGAAATTTACAAATCATTCATGAAGTTGATAGAAAAGGAACATTATGGATATCTGGTGAGGGATTAGCAAGAGAATATATTAATTTGCCGCATGAGACAAATGAAAAATTTAAACAGTTAGACATTGACGGTGAAAATGTAAGAGCCTACAACACTGGGGATGTCGTCAGCAGAGATCTTCAAGGGAAGTTCCATTTCCATGGTAGGGAAGATTTCCAATTAAGCATTAATGGAGTGAGAATTGAATTAGGGGATATAGAGAGTACTCTTCAAAAACATAATAGAGTAAGTCAAGCTATAGCATTACCAATACATATAGCTTCAAATACGCTATTGACAGCATCCATTGTATTAGAAGAGGAATCCTCTATTTCAGAACTTGAATTATTTAGCTATTTAAAAGACAAGCTGCCTAACAATATGATACCAGTTCAACTTATTTTTCATAAACATTTACCGTTGACTAGAAACGGGAAAATAGATCGAGAATTGTTGAACAAACAGCATATTGACTATTTCAACAGAAAACAATTAAGTGAATCCTCAACGAATATAAGTGAGTCTTTGCAGAAGATTATTGATATTTTTTCTTCTACCTTAGACTTAAAATGCTCATCACAAACAGATTTGTTTGAAGTTGGAGGAAATTCCTTAGATGCGGCAGAAATTGCTGTGAAAGTGTCAAAAGCGTTTCATGTTGATTGTTTACCATGGCAAGTACAGCAACAGAGAAAACCATGTAATTTATTGGATATTCTTTCTACTTTACCAGCCCTATCAACAAACAATGAACCTACTATATATAATAAAAACGAGTGGTTCCCTGCAACGAGTATGCAGAAAGGGCTTTGGTATTTATGGAAAACAAATGAAGGAAATCCGTTTTATAATGTAGGTGCTACTTTTCATATTAACGGACTTTTCGATGAACGTAAGTTTTATAGTGCCTTTGTGCAAAACATTAAGAAAAATGCTGCCTTTTTTGTGAATTTTAGAGAAAATGCCTCCTATGGAATTGAACAAAAAATTAGAAATATAGATGATATAGCAGAGCACGTGGATTATCACATTCAAATCTTACAGGTGAAAAATATGGAGGAGGCACGCTCACTTGCAAAGACAATTTATAATCAACCTTTCCAGTTAGAGAGCGATGTATTGTTTAGAGGGGCAGTCATTCATACAGAGAATGCTGGAGCCGTTTTTGTACTTGTCTCTCATCATATTGTATGTGATGGCTTATCTTTAAAAAATATACTTCAAAATATAGCTAAAGTTTATAATGAGGAAATTACTAGAGATGACATCAAATCAAGTAGTTCTGAAAATTTATATAATAATATAAATAAATTGGTTAATAAATCAAAGGATCAAAATTTAAAGGATTTTTGGGTTGAGCAATCTAAGACATTTAAACTCGCTCAACTGCCTATTCGAGAGAAATCCGAAGAATATATAAGAATTGGAAAGATTTTTGAGATTGAAAGCACTAGAGAGCTAGGTAAAAAAATTGATCAATTTTCGCAGGAGATGAAATTGAGTCAGTTTACAATATTACTAACTGCTTGGGCACTAAATTTAGCAAAATATTGTATGCAGGACACAATAACGATAGGAGTTCCTTATCATGGTAGGACAAATGAAAATTTAAATGATGTTGGCATGTTTGTTAATTTAGTTCCTTTAACGCTTTCATTAAATAAAAATGCCTCCTTTAAAGAGCTTCTGCATGAAATCAGTAACACTGTACATGAAAATATTGCTCATGGAGATTTCTCTATTGTTGATATTGCGGCTAACATTGATAAAAGAGAGTATTTTGATGTAGTAAATAATACATTCAGTCTTAAAGTGAATCTTGAAATGGATTTAAAGAATATCAACACAAGTTTTATCGAGCAAGATACTGGTGGATCAAGATTTCCTTTAAGTTGTTTCTTCAATGTGGAGAACGGAGAAGTAAAAGGACATATAGAATATTCATTTGCTCATTTCACAGAAGTAGAGATTCAATTGTTGGTGAAGAATTATTTTAGATTACTTGCTTCATTAATTAATGAACCAGATAATTTGTGGAGTTCTGCATTTACAAAAGGTTCCATTATATCCGCTAACGATAATGGAGGACTAATACAAAAGGCTAAGCCACTACACTGTCAATTTGAAGAGGCAGCGAGAAAATATAAGGATTATATTGCCATTCAAGAGCTGGATAGAGCTTTAACATATGAACAACTCAATGAAGAAGCAGAAAAATATGCTTCATTACTGCTATCAATGGGTATTGCAAAAGGCGATTATGTGCCTATTTATATGGACAGGGGAATTGATGTCATCGCGGTAATACTAGGTGTTCTGAAGGCAGGCGCAGTATACGTTCCTTTAGATACGGAGCATCCTATAGCAAGAACACAGAAATTATTAGCGAGATTAAATCCAAAAGTTTTAATGGTAAATACAATAGATGAAATACCCTATGGAGAATGGGAAATTGTAAATACTTTAGAAAAAAATAGCTTTAAAAATAATGTAAAAGCAATGAGGAGTGTCTCTGTCCATGATCCAGCATATCTTATGTTTACTTCTGGATCGACGGGTGAGCCGAAAGGTGTAGTATGTCCACATTTAGGGGCTTCTTTACGCATTGAATGGCAAAAAAACCAAAATAAGATTAAACCTGGTAATAAAACATTGTTTAAAACGCCATATACATTTGATGTATCTGTTTGGGAAATATTTTATACCCTTTGTACAGGTGCTAAGTTAGTTGTTGCTCCTAAAGACTTGCATCGGGATCCTTTAGGTTTATTGAATTTTATTAGTGATAAGTCAATTGACTTGTGTCATTTTGTCCCTTCTGTGTTGCAATTAATGCTCAATGAAATGGACTCTCAAAAAGATTACAATTTACCATTAAAATATCTTCATTTAAGTGGGGAAGCTCTGCCAGCTCCATTAGCTAAAAAAATAAATGAGTTGTTACCACAAGTCGAAGCATTCAATTTATATGGTCCAACTGAGGCAGGGATTGAAGTTACTGTTCAACAGGTAACAAAAGATCACTATAATATTGGTTTTCCATTACCTTATGTAGAAATAGAAGTTGTCGATGAAGCTGGGCTACCAGTTCCAAAAGGTTTTCCAGGTGAATTAATGATTGGAGGGCCTTCTTTAGCAAAAGGTTATTTCAAGGATGAAATAGAAACGAGCAAAGCTTTTGTAGAGCGAAATGGTAAAACCTTTTACAAATCTGGTGATTTGGTAAAAATTTCAGCGAATGGCAGTTTAGATTTTCTAGGAAGAAAGGATTCACAAGTTAAGGTAAACGGTGTAAGGATTGAGATAGAAGAAATTGAAGCATGTGTAATACAGCAACCACAAGTTAATGATGCAGCGGTAGTATTAGGGAATGATCAAAATAACAAACCATGTTTAGTTTGCTTCTACACTTTAAATTTAAAAGATAGTCTAAGTAGAAATGACTTGAAAAAAGCTGTCTCTAAAGATTTACCGGCAACGTATATCCCATCAATGTTCGTTGAGTTAGATAGATTACCATTAACATCTAGCGGAAAAAGAGACAGAAAACTACTTAGCTTAGAAGCTTCACAATACCTTTCCGATGGTGCTCAAAATAATTTCAGGGAGCCAACAACTGAACTGGAAAAATCAATTGTAGAAATATGGGCTGAAGTACTAAAGGTTAATGAAATAGGTATTGATGATAACTTTTTTGAAATCGGTGGAGATTCCATTAAATCTCTTCAAATAGTATCTAAATTGCGTACCAATGGTATTGACATTACTCCGAAAGACTTTTTGAAGCACCCGACGGTATCAGAAATGTCTCTCATACTTAAATAATATGGAAGGAGGTTAGTATAGAATGCTACAAAATGATAAGAAACTCGCGTTAACACCATTGCAGCTAGTTATGTTAATGGAAACGTTAAAGGACCCAACATCAGATGCATATTGGCAAATTTTATCTTATGAAATTCCTAATTCATTTACATTCGAAGAGATTCAAGATGCTTGGTTAAATACTGCCAAAGCCAACCCAGCATTAAGAACAAAATTTGAGTGGCAGCAAGAGATAGAACCAATCCAAATTATTCAAAACAATGTAGAAGACATCAATGTAGTCGAGGTTAATTATTTAAGGATTCAAGATGAATTTATGAATATAGAGAATTGGTTTAAAAGTGAGATTGGTAGGCTACAGCAAACGATGCTGAATAAGACGCAACAATTTTATCTTATTCAAAATTGGAAACCATCTAAAAACTTATTAGTATGGGTGCATCATCATATCATTATGGATGGTTGGTCAATTGCTCAAACACTTGAAGATTTCTTTAAGCTGTTAAATAAGGATGTCACTTCATTAGCCATTCGTCCAGATATAGAACCTTATTTACATTATATTAGTGATCCAATGTATCAAAAAGGACTGGAAAAATATTGGGGAAATGTATTAAGTGATTTAGCTGAAGCTGAAACATTAGCTATAGAAAAGTCACAACATATTACTCAAAAGCCATTATTCATGTATATCGATAAAGAGTTAAGCAAGAGAGCGGCAGAAAATCTTCATGCCTATAGCATAAAGAATAGAGTTACAACTTCAAGTATTGCTTTAACAATATGGGGCGTGTTAATCAATCGATATCAACATACGAATAAGCTATACGTAGGATCGACTTTTGCATTAAGACCATATCAATTAATAGAGTCGAGTGATATGAATGGAATGCTTATAAACACATTACCCGTCAAAATAGATATAGAAGATGAACTAACATTAAAAGAAGTATGTCTACAGACAATGGATCATCTGCAAGATGTTTCTGAAAACAGCGGAGTTCCGTATTCTAAATTATTACAGTTTGGTGGGGTGTCTGGAGATACAGAAATCTTTAAAACCTCTGTTATTTTCCAAAATTTCAAGGGAACTTTAAATAATAAAAAGAATGGTGATTTGGTTCACCAATATGGAACAAGCTCTGATCCATTATCGGTAACATTTGATATTACGCAAGACTCCATATGCTTACGATTAGGTTGGGATCAACAACGTTATGAGAAAACGGAGCTTCTAAGACTTCTAGATTCACTTGAGTATATATTTGAAAATATAGATAACTATAATAATATGTTGGTCCAAAATATTAACTTAACACAAGGCGAAGAGCTATATTTAAAAAATGTTTTGACGACAGAATTTTCTACTACGTCTGAAAATTTTTCAATTCAATCCATTTTAGGAGACCATAGGGATGATTCCTTAGCCATTTCAGATGGTCAAAGAAATTTAAGTTATCGTGATGTGAAAAGATATAGCAATATTGTGGCAAATCAACTGCTCGAAGAAGGAGTACAGAGCGGGGATACAGTTGCACTGGTAGGAAAGAAAAGTATTGAAACAGCAATCGGTATTTTTGCTGCTTGGACAATAGGTGCGGCATGGTGTGCTATTGATACGAGTATACCTGAAGCAAGAACTAAACGTACATTAGACATATTGCAGCCAAAAACATCATTATTCCTAGATAACATTCCAACCATTATTGAACGTAGTATGGATGAAAAAGAAATGATAAGCGAGGCTTACAGATTTAAATCGGAAGATGTGGCATATTATATTTCTACTTCTGGTAGTACAGGGGAACCTAAAATCGTTTCATTAAAAACAGAAGGGTTGTCACAACTAATCCAAAGCTGGAAACAATTTTATGACCTTTCTAGTGAACAACATGTTCTTCAACTAGGGAGTTGGACATCCGATGTTTTTTTAGGTGATTTGCTGAAGGCATGGTCAACGAATGGCTGCTTGTTCGTTTGCGAGGAAGATAAAAGAATTGATATGGCATATTTAGCAGAAATGGCAGCTAAATATAAAATTTCGTTTTTGGAGTCAACACCTGTTTTAGTAAGGGAATTTATTCACTATTTAAATGAGGTAAATATTATCTTAAAAGATTTAAAAACGATAGTGGTAGGTGCTGATACGTTCAGACTTGAAGAAAAGAATGAAATATGTGACATGCTTTGGGACGGCGTCAATTTTTACAATGGTTATGGTCTAAGTGAATGTACAATTGAGTCTCTAGTTTATACGTGTAATAACAATCATGACAGTTCTAAATCCGGACTTTGTCCAATAGGTAAACCATTACCAGGAACAATGGTGAGAATTGTTGATAAATCAGGTAATTCGGTAGCCCCTGGCATGATAGGTGAACTACACATTGGAGGGAAACAAGTAACAAAAGGCTATGTAACCGAGGAGGGTTTAGTTACCTCAAATAGTTATACTCTGAATGATGTTAACTACTTCCGGACTGGTGATTTAGTTAGGTTGAACGCTAATGGAGTGATTGAATTTTATGGGCGCAGTGATCAGCAAGTAAAAATTCGAGGCTATCGATTAGAATTAGGAGAAGTAGAGAACGCGTTATTATCCCTTCAACCAGGTATGGAATGTTTTGTTATCTGTCTTCCAAGTAATAACGGTGAAAATACTTTAATTGCCTTTATAAGTGGAACAGACCAAAGTATTGAGACCATTAATAGTAGTATCTCTAAGATACTTCCGGATTTCGCTATTCCGAATATTATTGTTCCTTTAGAAAGGCTACCCCGCAATACGAATGGCAAGATTGATAGAGTTTTGCTAAGGAAACAAGCTGAAGAATTACTTAATCAGTTAACCGATACATCGACTATCTCAATGTCAGGAGATATGGTTGATATTGTAAGAGAGACATGGGAAGTAGTTTTAGGAAAAAAGGTACAGTTGAATCGTAGCCTATTCGATCAAGGTGGCCATTCTTTAATTGTACTGAAATTATATAACTTACTTAGAAAAGTGTTGCCTTCGTATGAGTTTGTAGTTGGTGATCTTTTCAGATATCCAACGATTAATCGGTTTGTAGAAGAAATTACGGCTAGAAAAGAAGCTGTGCCTATCCAAGAAAGTACTGTTCCATCTTACAGCAAAATTGAAGTACTTGAAAAAGTGAAACAAGGCGAGCTTTCAGTGGAGGAAGCTATGAAAATAATAGGTGGTCATAGATTGTGAAGATGAAACAAGAAAAAGGATATCTAGTATATAACCCAAATCCACATGCAAAATTAAAATTGCTATGTTTTCATCATGCTGGAGGTTCGGCACTTTCGATGGTTCCTTTAGTGAGAGATTTATCTGAAGATATAGAAGTATGTTTGTTCGAATTACCTGGTAGAGGAATGACTAATGATTTACCGTTTCTATCAACATTTTGTGAGGCAAAAGAATATCTTTTTAAAACAGTATTTCATTATATTGATCGCCCAGCCGTTTTATTTGGTCATAGTTTAGGTGGACTATTTGTCTATGCTTTATCAAGTTTACTGGATGATAAAAGTCAATATATTCAAAAATTAATCATTTCAGCTGCTAGGTCCCCTATAACTGTATCTAATAATGCGACGCATCCTGAAGCTCCGTTTACGAGGCGAACGAGGGAAAGTGTCATAGCAGATATTAGAAGGCTAGGTGGAGTGCCAAATGAGCTTGAGTCTGACTCGAAGCTGTTCAATTCAATCGTTGATGTTACAGGCAGAGATTTTCATTTACTTGATACATTTAAATTCGATGACAAAGCATTTATCAACTATCCAATGGAACTTTGGCTAGGTGCACAAGATTCAGCAGTTCCTGATGAGGAAGTGAAGCTATGGGAGAAAATGACGATCAATGACTATAAGTGTAAGTATTTTAATGGTGGTCATTTTTACTTAAGTGAGAATGAGGAGCCTGCGAAAGAATTGACAAAGGAACTCATGACTATTTATACCAACATCAAAGGAGAGGTGATTCATGCAGACTAAACTTAAACCAGGTGAAAGAAGACATTATAGGGAAATTGAACTTTGGAAAGATATTACCCAAGAGCAATGGGATGACTGGCATTGGCAATTAACGAACACTATTAAAACGTTAGATGATTTAAAGAAAGTTGTCAACTTAACTGCTGAAGAAGAAGAAGGAGTGAAAATTTCTCTACAAACAATACCTTTGAATATAACTCCTTATTATGCATCTTTAATGAATCCAGATGATGTACGATGTCCAATACGCATGCAATCTGTTCCATTATCTGCTGAAATTATGAAGAGTCACTATGATCTAGAAGATCCGTTGGATGAAGATGAAGATTCTCCTGTACCAGGTATAACTCATAGGTATCCTGATAGAGTATTGTTCTTGGTAACCAATCAATGCTCCATGTATTGTAGATATTGTACAAGAAGAAGGTTTTCTGGACAGGTGGGGATGGCAGTACCTAAAAAGCAGCTTGATAGAGCTATTGATTATATTAGGAATAATAAAGAAGTCAGAGATGTTTTATTATCGGGCGGAGATGCCTTATTAATTAATGACAAAATTCTCGAATATATTTTAAGCAGTTTAAGAGACATACCGCATGTTGAAATCATTCGAATTGGTACTAGAGCACCAGTAGTATTTCCTCAAAGAATAACGGATGATTTGTGTACGATTTTAAAGAAATATCATCCTGTATGGCTAAATACACACTTCAATACATCGATAGAATTAACCGATGAAGCGAAAGAAGCCTGTGAGAAATTGGTCAATGCGGGGGTTCCAGTTGGGAATCAATCTGTTATTCTGACAGGCATAAATGATAGCGTGCCAATAATGAAAAAATTAGTACATGATTTAGTTAAAATCCGGGTTAGACCATACTATATTTATCAGTGTGATCTGTCTGAAGGGATTAGCCATTTTAGAGCGCCTATTTCTAAAGGATTGGAAATAATTGAATCTTTAAGAGGACATACTTCTGGTTATGCTGTACCAACATTCGTAGTAGACGCACCAAACGGAGGTGGGAAGATAGCTTTACAGCCAAATTATATAATTTCTCACAGTCCTGAGAAAGTCGTTTTAAGAAATTATGAAGGGGTTATTTCTTCTTATCCAGAGATAAAGCACTATGAATCAGATACAGCCGATAGTTACTTCTCTGAAGTGTATGATTTAAAATCATACGAATCAACAGGCGTTTCAAAGCTTTTAGAGGCTGAACCTTCGAAAAGCTTAGTACCTGCAAATCTTCCGCGATATAAATTAAGAGAAAGATATAAAGAAGAGGGGGCGGAGACATTAAAGGATAAAAGAGAAAATAGAGATCTTTTAAAACAAAAGAAAATAGTACAAGCACAGAAAATAAATAAATAAATGCTAGATAGGAGACTAGAGATGGTAAGTTTTTATGGTAGTTTATCTACAGAATTATATGATATAGATAAATATATTGGTAAAACATTTGGCGATGTAGAGTATTATTCAGAAAGGTTAGAAGGCGTTAAGGGAAAGATATTAGAGCCTGCTGTTGGTAATGGGCGTATCTTAATACCTTTATTGCATAAAGGGCTAAATATTGAAGGTTTCGACCTTTCTGATGACATGTTACAATTATGCAAAAAAAATTGTGCAGAAAGAGAGCTTTCACCAAATCTATATTCATTAAATATGTGCAATTTTTCTTTGGAACAAAAATATGAGGCGATTATTATTCCGACTGGCTCATTCCTATTATTGCATCAAAGAGAAGATTCTTTAAAAGCCTTAAAGTGTTTTTATGATCACCTAGAGGATGGAGGCCGTTTAATAGTAGATACTTTTCTTCCTGAGTCGTTTGAGAAGGGTTATGTTTCAACTAGAATATTAAAGAATCAAGACGGTGACTCTATAACGTTGGAAGAAGTATTGGTAGATGTGGACTACATTAATCAATTTACTATTACTCACAATAAATATCAGAAATGGCAAAATACGAAACTAATTGACACTGAGTTAGAAGTTTTCCCATTAAAGTGGTATGGAGTAGAAGAGTTTCGAGCAATTTTACAAGATATTGGATTTAAAGATGTTACGATTTCTGCGGATTATGAGTATAATAAATATCCAACAAATGGTTCAGAGGTATTTACGTATGAAGCTATAAAAAAATAACAGTTAATAACGACTTTAAATTATAGAACCTCAACATAAAAAGAGGTTGTTCTTAAAGCCCTTAAAAGTTCGATTGGAGAACGATTCGTTTTCCAAATCGAACTTTTTCCTTTTCTGCTGAAAGTAGTAGGGTACTTCCTATTTTCAGTAGGTTAAGGGCAACAGCATGCGGTGGGGCGAGCCTTGAGGTATATCCCGTCAACCAAAACTGCCCATGATGATAGAAGGAAAAACGTCTATATTAATTTAGATATTTTACAACAGACAACTTTATTTGGAAAAGAACGTATACATTTAAAAGAGGCGCCTAAAACATTTGAGGTAAAAATTCCCTCATGAATCGTTGATTTTTACGTAACCATATTTTTAAAATCATACGGTGTGTTAATAATCTATGCCTTTTATTTGTCCTCGTCTTGGCCTCAATTAAGCTTTGTAGCAGAATACAAGTTTCCGTTGTATAAGCTTGAGGTTCTACGAGGACATCCAGCTTGTAATCAATTAGCTGTGCTGCCTGAATCTTTGCTAGTAAATAGGCAAATTGTGTATTCATTGCGGCATAATTTTCTTCTAATTCTAGCTCAATAAGTGAATAGAGTATTTGTTCTATTTCAGCTTCAAGTTCTTGGAGTTGCTCATTTGATGGTTGTGTCAATACATATCACCTCTTTACACAACAAGATAACCGATAGCAGCAAATAGAATTCCAACTAGCAAGGTACTGGCAATATAGCTAATGGCTTGTCTCCATTTTTGTTGCTCTATAAGCTGTAGTGTTTCAAACCCAAACGTAGAGAATGTCGTGTAGGCTCCTAAAAAGCCTATGCCTATCAATTGCCACAACCAGTCACCGACATGCAGGGCGAATAAAAAACCAAGTGCAAAGGAGCCTGTACAATTAATAATAAAAGTTGCCCATGGATATGGATGTACAAGTAATTTTCCTAAATAGAATCTTGACAAAGCGCCAAAAATTCCCCCAATCCCGACTAAAATCATACCATGCGCCCCCTTGCAAGTCGTATCCCCAGCCATGCACCTGCTAGTCCTCCTAAAACACTTACGGCAACATAAAGTACAGCCTGTAGCCACTCATTATTTTCAAGGAGGAGCAGTGTCTCTAAGGAAAATGTCGAAAAAGTAGTAAAAGCACCACAAAAGCCAGTCCCAAGTCCTACTACAATCGGTGTGCGTTTTATAAAAGTGGTGAAAAGCCATGCTAAGCAAAAGCATCCAACTATATTTATACAAAGTGTTGTATAAGGGAAACCGTTTGTGCTTGGCCAAATCAGATTAAGACCATATCGACTGATTGCGCCAAAAAATCCGCCGATGCTAACTGCTAAAAATGTCTTCAACGTAAAGACCCCTTACTAAAAATGACTATATTGAAAGTGTATCATGAGATGAAAATTTTAGAAATATTTCTTCTGTTAGCCTTCCTATAAAATGATTTCGTGTAATAATCATTTTGTTATGACCAATAGCTTTGTAAAAGAAACGAGCCTTGAGTGCTTGAATCTTGTGAAGGAACTTTCTTTCTCTTTACCCTTTTTGTTCATTTCATCCTTTTGGTCAATATAAGCGACCTAACATTTACTGTAATGTTAAAGTCAATCAACCACTTATGCCTATGCTTTCCTTTTGGTTCTTTTCAATAATTCAACGCTTTAAAGCACTAACTATTTCCTGAAAATGATAAAAAAATAACAGGGTGATAGTTGACAAATATTTCTATAGTGTGATAATCTTCAAGAACACTATAACAAATAAACCAAGGGAGGGCATGACAATGTTAATTTTATTAGTATCAAATTCAATTACAGTTACATACATTGTCCATGCCTAACGCTTATTTAAGATTGCATAAAAAGGTATGGGTTCAATCCTGCCTTTTATAAGAGACACATGCTCTTTTTAGGGTATGTGTCTTTTTTCATGCCAAAAAGGTTGTAGTGAATACTAAAAAGGAGTGTATGTATATGAGAAACACAGTACAACGAATGATTTTCAAAAAGGAATTTCTAGAAAGTGGGTAGTCATCCACAACAGCATGGAAGAAAGAAGGTTATAATGTATGTTTGATGTGTTAAGTAAATTAGGCTGGTTCTTTAAAAAATACTGGAAGCAATATACGGTTGCCATTGTGGTACTCATGATTGCCAGTGGATTAGAGGTCATTCCTCCATATTTATTAGGCTCCATTATCGATTTATTGACTGCAGGAGAAATGACACCAGCTATTTTAACAAAATATGTATTCATTTTTATTGGGATTATTATTGGGGGCTATCTATTAAATTTTGTGTGGCAATTCCGACTATTTGAAGGAGCTATAAACCTTGAGAAAATATTACGTCGAAATTTAATGCAGCATTTTTTACGCATGACCCCAACGTTTTATGAGAAAAACCGTACAGGGGATTTAATGGCACGAGCAACAAATGACTTAAATGCCGTATCCATGACAGCTGGTTTTGGCATTATGACGTTGATTGATTCAACGATTTATATGGGCTTTATCATTTTTGCGATGGGCTATATGATTTCATGGAAGCTCACATTTTTTGCGATGTTACCAGTTCCTATTATGGCCATCCTCATACAATATTTAGGTAAAATTGTTCATGAACGCTATATGAAGGCTCAAGACGCTTTTGGTGAGCTGAACGATAGTGTACTGGAATCTGTTGCAGGAGTTCGAGTGGTGCGCGCCTATGTGCAGGAAAAAAAGGATGAGGCTAATTTTGCGGATATGAGTGAGATTGTGTATGCCAAAAATATTCATACAGCTAAAATTAATGCATTATTCGGCCCGATTACGAAAGTCGGAACAGGTATTAGCTATGTTGTAGCACTCGGTTACGGGGCTCATTTAGTGGCGATAGAGGCAATGACGGTTGGGCAACTGGTCACATTTAATGTGTATTTAGGATTAGCGGTTTGGCCAATCTTTGCGATTGGAGAGCTCATCAATGTTATGCAGCAAGGGAATGCCTCACTGGATCGTGTGCAGGAAACATTGAACTATGATGCAGATGTTCAAAATATTCCGAATCCACAAATGATTGCGACACCTAATGCAATTGGTTTTGATGCTTTAACATTCCAATATCCAATGAGTCAGGTGAAAAACTTACAGCAAATTTCACTTGCCCTGAAAAAAGGTCAAACGCTGGGCATTGTCGGCAAGACGGGTGCGGGAAAAACAACCTTCCTTCGCCAATTATTGCGAGAGTATCCAATCGGACAGGGGCAGCTTTCCATTGACGGTATCGACATCACCTCTCAAACCAAGGAGCAGATTCTTGATTGGATAGGCTATGTGCCGCAAGATCATGTGCTATTCTCACGTACTATTCGTGAAAATATATTATTTGGGAAAGAAGATGCGACACAAGCTGAATTACAGCAGGCGATTCGTGCCGCATATTTTGAAAAAGATTTAGAAAATTTACCAATGGGCCTTGAAACACTTGTTGGGGAAAAAGGTGTATCTCTTTCAGGCGGTCAAAAACAACGTGTATCTATTGCTCGTGCACTGATTAAAGATCCTGAAATTTTAATGCTTGATGATTCGCTTTCGGCTGTCGATGCCAAGACAGAGGCAAGAATTATTGAAAATATTCAGCGTGAACGTCATGGGAAAACGACGATTATTACTACGCATCGCCTATCTGGTATTCAGCATGCGGATGTTATCATCGTGTTGGATGATGGACAAATCGTAGAGCAGGGAACACATGAGGAACTTCTTTCGCAACAAGGATGGTATAAAGAGCAATTTGACCGTCAGCAGCTAGAAGGGGGTGCCTCATGAGTACGAGTCAACGTTTAACACGCTATGCGATGCATTTTAAAAAGCCGATATTACTAGGCTTATTCTTCCTTACAATCGCCGTATTTACGGAGCTTGTTGGGCCATTTATTGCCAAGCATATTATTGATAATTACATGACAATTGGTCATATTGAAATCAAACCGATTACATGGCTACTACTCGTTTATTTACTGTTAGCCATTGCAACGGCTATATTACGCTATTTTATGTATATCTATTTACAAATTGGTGCAAACCGCGTCATTCAAAAATTACGTAAGGATGTTTTTGAGCATATTCAAACTTTACCAATTCAGTATTTCGATAATTTACCAGCAGGTAAAATTGTTGCGCGTGTAACAAATGATACAGAAGCGGTGCGTAATTTATATGTACAGGTGCTATCCAATTTTGTTACGAGCTTTATTTCCATCATTGGTGTATATATCGCACTCTTTATTTTAAACTGGAAAATGGCAATGCTAGCTTTAACGATGATTCCTATTGTTTACGTATGGATGATTTTGTATCGAAAATTTGCCTCAAAGTATAATGATGTCATTCGTACAAAAATCGCTGACATTAATGCCATGATTAATGAATCCATTCAAGGCATGACCATTATTCAGGCATTCCGTCGTGAGCAGCAAATGACGAAGGAATTTGATGACATGAATAATGAGCATTATGCATACGAACGTAAGCTATTAGTGCTCGATTCAGCCACATCCTTTAACCTTGTGAATACGTTAAGACTAATTATGTTTACGGTCTTTATTTTCTATTTTGGTACGCAATCATTTACAGCAACCCAAGTGGTTTCAGCGGGTACTTTGTATGCGTTTGTCGATTATTTAACAAAGCTATTTAATCCAATTACGAACATCGTGAACCAATTTTCTCAGCTTGAGCGTTCTCTAATTGCTGGGAAACGTGTTTTCGAGGTGCTAGATACAGACGGTGAGCCTGTCTCTGAAAAAAGCCTCCAACGATATAAAGGCAATGTCGTTTTCGAGGATGTTTCCTTTGCTTATAAAGACAATGAATACGTGCTGAAAAACCTATCATTTGAGGCACATCAAGGTGAAACGATTGCCTTAGTTGGTCATACGGGCTCTGGAAAAAGTTCCATTATGAACTTGTTATTCCGCTTCTATGACCCATCAAAAGGCAAAATTACCATTGATGGCATTGATATCACCTCTGTTCCTCGTCAAACGATGCGTGAACATATGGGAATAGTGCTACAGGATCCTTACTTATTTACAGGTACGATTGCTTCAAATGTCGGCTTAAACAACCCTAATATATCATCCGAAAAAATAGAAGCTTCTTTAAATGCTGTAGGAGGCGAACGGGTTTTATCGAACTTACCTAATGGTTATGATGAGCCAGTGATTGAGAAGGGTAGTACGTTATCTTCAGGGCAACGTCAGCTGATTTCGTTTGCGCGGGCACTTGCCTTTGATCCAGCGATTTTAATTTTAGATGAAGCGACATCGAATATTGATACGGAAACGGAAGAAATTATTCAGCATGCAATGGATGTCCTGAAAAAAGGACGAACAACATTTATTATTGCCCATCGACTGTCTACGATTAAAAATGCCGATCGTATCCTTGTACTTGATCGAGGACAAATTATAGAGAATGGCACGCATGATGAACTGCTAGCACTTGGCGGTATTTATAACAAAATGTATCAAATGCAAGCGAATTCCTTACAATAAAATCTACGGAAAGCCCCACTTCATAAAAGTGGGGCTTTCCTATTTAACTTACATACGGAAAGATATTGACAAAAAACAACAGAACGGACAGCACTACAGCAACGCCACCCCCTGCTATGAAAAGCTCAAATAACCAGTAGGGTACATTATCATGCCAAGAAAAAGCAATAGTAAACCAACATTGCAAAACCAGAACTGTGCTTTGGCGAGATTTGTCTTCGCGGCATCTTTATTAGTCGAATAAATTGAACCAATAAATCTAGTAGTCTTCCAACTTACCACACCGATACGTGTCGTTTTCCATTGAAGCTGAACGGTATCGTGCATAAACAAGCCGAAAGCTAAACCAATAAATATATTACTGAAATCTCTCCCCGTATAGCATCCATTATGCACAGCTCCCTTTTTGTTGTATTTTTTCGGTAAACTGAAATATTTAGTAGAAATTTTTTAATATGTAAACTTTTCATTGAGCTCTGCGTTGTATAGGCAGAAGGGAGGTAGACATGGTAAATCAATCAATGAATGAGTTTCTGCAGCAAGTAGGATCTCTGCTCTACCGTTATTTGAGAAAACGTGGATTAGCCCATGAGGATGCAGAAGATATCGTCCAAGATACATGTTATAAATTTTTATTACATAGAAATGGGATTCAGTCAGATAAAGTAATGAGTTGGCTATATCGTGTGGCAACCAATCAGTTTTATGATCTCAAAAGAAAAGAAAAGCGTCATCCAACAACAGAATTTGATGAAGTTCAGTTGACTTCATTGATTCATATTCCTGATTTTCAGGTTCTAAAAAAGGAAAAATTAAAGGATATACGAGACACACTTGAAACGCTATCCATCTTGCATCAGGAATTATTAATACTGAAATATGAGTTGGGATTGTCATACAAAGAAATTTCTACCTTAATGAATAAAAATGAAAACACACTAAAAACGCATGTCAGACGTGCTAGGGAAGAATTTACTGAACGATTTAAGGAGGATATATATTATGAATAAAGAACAAAATGATTTTTTGTTTGATGAGAAACAGACGAAAAAAATAATGAGAAAGGCGAAGTTTTGGTCCACAATAAAAATTATTAGCATAACACTCATCGTTACACCCCTTGTTCTAATAGTATTGTGGTATGGTCTTAGGCATTTATCGTTAAATAGTGCTCAAAAAGTAATGGATGACATTCATTTATTTAACGAAATAAGTGCTCCAAATATTCAAATTAGTAATCAGATATATGACTATAATTTGTTTGGAGGCAAAATAAAAACAACAACATATAAGGTACTTGGAGATCAGCATAGACCATATATTTGGAAGCCTATCGAAAGTGATTATAATCTATTTGGAACGCTTACACGAAGTTACGGCTCTAGCTCCATCCAAATAGAAAGTTCAGAATCACTAGCAGAAACAAATCAATTCGAACGGTTTAATGACTACACTGGTGATCTAGAAATGTTTTTTTATCATCCAAAGATTTCATACGATAATTATCAAGATAGTATCAGCCAACTGAATCAATTGGAAAAAAATACTTTAGTAGAACTAGCAATTTCTTTTGACAATGCATATAGTTTTGATGAGATTAAAAGCAAGTTACCTATTGATGTACAAGTAGATTGGTGGTGGGTGGATACCTTTACAGAGGATACCATAAATTTTTTGAAGCAAGGACAGAATACGATTGCAGCCAATTATCCGTACATTTATGGGTTTCAATCAGAGCAATCAAAACCAAAAGCTCGACGTTCTTCAAGTGACGAGGTTGACACCTTTATTCGAAACATTGAGCTTCTTCGTAAAAGCAAGAACTTCGAATGGGAAACAAACCAGGTTTATCAAGCTTTAATAGGGGAAAAAGGAACCATTGATAAAAGTGATGTGAAAATGATAGGGGCAGTAGTTACGGGCACACCAGAGCAATTAGAGTCATTACAAGGACAAGCATACATTAAAGGGTCTATATTTGGTGTAATATCAAATCAGAAATAGAAGTTTTGAAAAGAGTAATCGGCACTATCTTGCAGGAAAGATCAATTTTAGAAAAGCCTATTTTGGATTAACCTTTCTCCAAAATAGGCTTTTCTTTTTATTCGTTTAACAAAAAATAATAGCTAGTTGAATGATTATAAAGTGATAGTAGTGACGGATAAAGGTAAAGCAATTTAGTTTAAAATTAAATAGTTTAATGTTAAACTATTTAGGAATGAAAGAAAAGGAGATGTGTTAGCGATGGGTAAACTACAAGACAAAGTGGTTATCATTACTGGGGGAGCAGGCGGTATCGGTAGTGGGATGGCAAAAGCAATGGCAAAGGAAGGGGCTGTCGTTACAATTGTTGATTTAAATGCAGAGGCGGGTGAGGTAATGGCAAAAGAATTGCAAGAAATCTCACCAAAATCTATGTTTTTGCAGGCGAATTTAATGGAACGCGATCAATTACCAAAAATTATTGATACAGTCGTAGAAAAATACGGTAAACTAGATGTGCTAGTTAATAACGCTCATGCTGCGAAACAAGTTACAATAGAAGAAACAACACAGGCAGATCTTGATTTATCGTTTGGGACAGGTTTTTATCCAACCTTCTATTTAATGCAAGCAGCACTCCCACATTTAAAAGAAACGAAGGGCAATATTATTAACTTTGCATCTGGGGCAGGTATTCAAGGCCATGAGACACAGGCAGCTTATGCCGCAGCTAAGGAAGCAATCCGCGGTATTTCTCGTGTTGCCGCAAATGAATGGGGACGTTTTGGTATCAATGTCAATATCATTAGTCCACTTGCGGATTCACCAGGTGTACAGGCATGGGCAAAAGCACAACCAGAATATTATGAAGCGGTTAGAAGTAAAATTCCACTTGGTCGTTTTGGTGATATTGAGCAAGATATCGGTCGAGTAGCTGTTTTCTTAGCTTCTGACGATTCCCAATACATCACGGGTCAAACGATTATGGTGGATGGAGGTTCACTAATGCTTCATTAGTTCTGGGCGTTCGAGGAGGATTTTTTTGAAACAGACAAATATTTTTAAACTCATTCATATGATTGAACAGGTGAATAATGCCAATATTATACGCTTTACAAAAGCGTTTCCATATCCTTTAGGAATTTCACCGATTTTAGTGTTAAACGAGCTACATGTTAAAGGCCCTCAAAAACAAGCAGAATTAGCTGAAACCATTGGCTATACGAAAGGTGCTATGACAAGCATTGCAGAAAAATTGGTTAAGCTTGGATTAGCGGAAAGACTTTATGATCCATCTGACCGCCGCACCATTCGCTTGCAAATTACGGAAGAGGGGAAAGTAGCTTTGGCGAAGGCTCAATCCATCGGGAAAGAGGTCTTTGTACAGCTTTTTGAAGTATTAGATGACAAGGAAATTGCCCAATATTTGCTGATTCAAGAGAAATTAGTACAGGGAATTCAACAGAAAAATGACTAGCTAATTATCAACTCGCCTCTAAGAAATTTTATAGAGGTGAGTTGATTTTCTTTTTGCTGGATATTTATATTAATGTCATAGGTGGTGGAAGTCTATGGCTTTGAACGGATAGAATACTCAAAGTGAAGGATAAAACGGGAAAACTAGTGGATAGAGCGCACCTTTTGCTCGATAGAATGGCTTTAAACGGATAGAATACTCAAACTGAAGGATAGAATTCAATATGTGAAGGATAGAACAGGAAAACTGGTGGATAGAGCGCACCTTTTGCCTGATAGAATGGCTTTGAACGGATAGGATACTCAAACTGAAGGATAGAACTCAATATGTGAAGGATAAAACGGGAAAACTAGTGGATAGAGCGCACCTTTTGCTCGATAGAATGGCTTTGAACGGATAGAATTACTCAAAGTGAAGGATAGAACTCAATATGTGAAGGATAAAACGGGAAAACTAGTGGATAGAGCGCACCTTTTGCTCGAATAGAATCACTCTAAACAGATAGGGCCCCCGAACTCAATATTTTGTTTAAAATCTAATTGTAAAATAGTTGAATTTATTGAAAATTGTCCAGCTTCATTTTATAATCAAGATGCGGTTCTATTATAGAGACAATCGAGGTGTGAAATGACATTAAAAACATTAGATAACTCATTAGAGGTTTTAAAATATTTTAATAAAGAAAATCCTACATGGGGTGTGCGTGAATTAGCAAAGGAGATGAATATTAGTCATTCTATTATTTATCGAATTTTAGTTACATTCGAGAGTCATGGATTTCTGATTCAAAATCCTGAGACAAAAAAATATGAATTAGGGCTTCGTTTTTTAGAGTATGGTCAGATGGTGAAAGATAAATTAAATCTTTCTGATTTTGTTTTGCCAATTATGAAAAATCTTGCAGAAACCATTAAAGAGTCGGTATTTCTAACTTGGCTAGATGGCAAAGATGGCGTCACCGTGGAAATAGCTGAAGGCTCTCAAACAATTAAGTTTTCGGTGTCAATGGGCACACGAACACCACTACATATTGGGGCTTCTTGTAAAGTCATCATGGCCTATCTACCTGAGGATCGGAAGAAGGAGATTATGGAGCATGGTATGAAAAGATTAACCCCAGAAACGATTACTGACCCCGCAGAAATGATAGCCGATTTAGAAAAAATTCAACAACAAGGCTGGTGCTTCTCGACGGGGGAATATGCTCATTCTGTTTTTGGGCTTGGTGTACCTCTTTTTAACAGCAAAAAAGAAGTAATTGCTTCTTTAACGATTGCAGGACCTATTTATCGTAAACCAACAGAGGAAAAGTTACCTGAAATGGTGAATGTTCTTCAATATGGAGCGATGAATATTCAACGTTATTTCGATCAGTATAGCTTTAAGCTGTATCATGAATAAGCTTGAAACAAGGCTCAAGATAGTTAATATCTATCTTGGGCCTTTGCTCTGATTTCCTTCATGAACGATACAGCCGTGTCTATTTCTTCAAACGTATTAAAATAATGTGGGGAAAAACGAGCCATTTGACTAATCTGATTACGTTCCATAATGGCATTGGCCATAAATGTGCCAGCCTCAATAATGACCCCACGTTCTGCTAATTCATTCGTTAGCTCATCTGGAGAAATCCCTTCTATATTAAACGGCGTAATGGATAATCGATGTGCACTATTTTGCGGACCATATAACACAATACCTGGGATGGTTGAGAGCTGTTCCACTAAATAGTTCGTTAATTGTTGTACTCTTTCATAAATAGAGTGAATACCAATAGCGTTGGCATAGTCAATCGCTGCTCCCAATCCCAAAATACTTGGGATGATTGGACAGCCTGGCTCAAAACGTTTCGCTGTTACTAAAAAAGAATACTCATCGTTTTGATAATCCCACTGGGTACTACCCCAGCCAATCATAATAGGTGTGAGTGCTGGGATAAGCGCTTGGCGCACATATAAAATACCTGAACCCTCAGGGCCGCGCAACCATTTTCGGCCACAGGCAACTAAAAAGTCACAGCCAAGCTCTGCAACATGTATCGGTGTTAAACCAACAGTTTGATTGGCATTAATCAATGTTAATACATGGTGTTGCTGTGCCAGCTGACAAATTTCCTTGGCGGGCTGGAGTGCACCAGCAGCATTGGACATATGGGCAAAGGCAATCAATCTTGTGTGTGGCGTGATGAGTTGCTCCAGCTCTTGTAAATCTACTAGATACTCCGCATTAGTTTTCAAAACTTTTAACTGAACACCTTGTTGCTGAAGGGCAAGCCAAGGCACATAGTTACTTAACATTTCTGTATCGAGCACAATGACCTCATCACCTTGTTCCCATTGCAAGCCCCCTGCTATATAATTAATAGCCATTGAACCGTTTGGCACAAAGGCAATTTCTTCTTTTTTGGCGCCGATAAATAATGCGCTTTTCTCTCGTATACGCTCTACCTGTGCATATATTTCTTGACGAAAAGAGGGTAAGTAGGGACCAATACTCGCTTGTTTTTGAAGATAGCTAGTCATTACATCCACTACTGGCTGGGGCATGGCAGAAGCAGCAGCCGTGTTTAAATAAATATAGTGCTCTAGTAGCGGCATATCTTTTTGTATTTTCATCATATTTAACATTGTGCGCACCAGCCTTATAAAATGATTAATTCTTTCGAATAGGTCATTAAATTCTTATAACCATTTTCTGTAACAATTAAATTATCCTCGATACGAACACCGCCGACATCCTGAACGTAGATACCTGGCTCCACTGTAAATGCCATACCAGGTTTTAATACTAGCTGATTATGCTGCATGATATAAGGTTCCTCATGTGCACTTAAACCAATACCATGGCCAAGTCGGTGTGTGAAATTGTCACCATAGCCTGCGGCGTGAATAATGCCTCTTGCTATAGCATCAATGTCATGTGCTGTCATGCCTGGTTTGATCGCTTCTATTGCCGTTTCATTGGCTTGTTTAACAATGCTGTAAATCGTTTTTAAAGTTGGAGAAATCTCCCCTAAAGCTACCGTTCTAGTCATATCTGCCACATAGCCCTTATAAATGGCCCCAAAGTCTATGACGATCAATTCGCCTGTCTCTATTTTTTTCATGCTTGCTCTGCCGTGGGGAAGCGCTCCTCGGTAACCTGATGCCACAATGGTTCCAAAAGGTGTTCCCTCTGAACCACGTCGTCTCATTTCATATTCTAATTGTGCAGCGACTTCCATTTCTGAAACACCAGCTCGTATCGTTGGCAATGTTGCTTCAAGACTTTCTTCTGCAATTTGTACAGCCTGTCGCATCAAGGCTATTTCATGATGCTCTTTTTTCATACGGAGTTCACGAATGGATTCACCGATGTCACATAAATTGTTATATGTAAGGTGTTCGATTGCTTTTTGTTCCTTTACGTGCATCGTGTCAAATTCCACACCAAGTGTTTGCGACGCTCCCAGCTCTTTTTTTAATTGCCAGATGGCCTGTGTCGGTCCCTCTTCATCTGAATAAGATACGATAGCATTCGCACACTCCGTATCAACTTTTGTTAGTTCTACTTGTGGTACTAGAAAATATAATTGATCGTTAGCCGTGATAGCCACTAACGTTAAGCGCTCACTTTGCTTTAACTGGAGACCTGTAAAATAAGACATATTCGACCCAGGTACAAGGATCGCCACATCAATTTGCTGTTGCTGCATATAGGAAACTAGTTTCTCTCTTCTATTTTGAAACATAGGGTCATTCCTCCTAAAATAAGTTATATTAATTGTTTCTATTATAGATACAGTGTATCTTAAAATTATATATTAATAATAATGAATTTTCAATAAATAAAGTGGACGTCAGCCTAATAGGTGGCTCTAATAGGAAGGGAATTTACAAATGAGGGAATAGTATGCTGTTAATTTAGTAAATACTAGTGTACGTCTTTTTTTCGTCCATTATGCATATAAGTAGACTAGATAAACTTTTTTCCAACTTAATACGTCAAAAAGAGGGGCAAAATTGTTAAGCAAGAAAGGACTAATGTATGGAAAAAAATATGAAACGCTCAAAAGAGAAAAAGAGCAAGAAAAAATTATGGCTGTGGATAGTCGGTAGCCTACTAGCAATATTTTTAATTTTTATAGGTGCTGCTTACTTTACCATCCAAAAAACTATGAATAAAATAAATACACCACTTATTCAAACAACGGATGCTGCACAACTCGAAGAAAAAACAGTGATCAAAAAAGAACCATTCTCGGTTCTCATGCTTGGGGTCGATGAACGAAAAGATGATAGCGGCCGTTCCGATACTATGATTGTGATTACTGTGAATCCTGAAAAACAGACAATGAAAATGCTTAGTATTCCCCGTGATACACGTACAGAAATTATTGGTCATGATACCGTTGATAAAATTAATCATGCCTATGCCTTTGGTGGCGTTCCGATGGCTGTAGATACAGTGGAAAATTTTCTAAATATACCTATTGATTATTATGTGTTTATTAATATGGAGGGTTTTCTACAAATTATTGACACGCTTGGGGGCGTAACCATCAATAATGATATGGATTTAACTTTTGATGAATATCATTTCCCAGAGGGAGAAATTACGTTAGACGGTAATGAGGCACTGATTTTTTCACGTATTCGTTACGAAGATCCGCGCGGTGATTTTGGTCGCCAAATTCGTCAGCGCCAAATTATTGAAGCTGTAATGAAAAAAGCTTCTACACCATCTACGTTATTAAAAGCAACAGATATGCTGAATGTTCTAGGTGATAATGTGCGTATGAACTTTTCTGTCAAAGATCTTATTCAGCTGCAAGGTCTTTTTAAAAAGATGGATGCAGATATTGAACAGTTGTCATTTGACGAGGGGGATGGTCAAAGGATTAACCATATTTGGTACTACATTCCGAATGAGGTAGAGCTTGAAGAAATACAAACGGATTTAAAAAATCATTTACAAAAAAGTAAGTAAGTTAGCTATAACTTTGGGCCATGAAGGGAGGGAGATGAATGAATGGGAGGACCCAGGTGCTTAGGTATACAGCACTGAATCATTGCATGCAAAGCTATGTACCTAAACGTAAAGTGCGAAAAAATCCAGTCCAATCAGCGATAAGAGGCCTACAAGTATTGTGTTTAAAATTGTTTATGTAAGAGATAAAAAATCATTCAGGTAGGGCGCATGCCTAGTTGAATGATTTTTTTATGGCTTCATCAATCATTTTTCAATATTTCTTGAGATATCAGAAAATTAAGTGTATACTGACATTAGAAATGGTTAAAGGAGTGATTGTGATGATTATAGGCACAATTTTATTAGCATTTGCATTACCAGTAGGTATCGTATTAGCAGCAGATTTATTAAACGAGCAGCGTCACTCTACTACACTATCTAACCATTCATAATGACCAAACAACTAAAACGTTCATTTTTAGACAATGCTACCTTGTAGCCTTGTCTATTTTTTATGTTATTTCAGCAGGTATCACAGGTTCATTTTTACTCGTCAGCATGAAAAAATCTGGACGCAATTATACGAAAGCTTAGTCGATAAATTGGAAACTATTTATGTGATTCATTCGTCAATAGTATAGAGAAAATGTTATACTATATAAAAAAACAGTATCGGGGAATGAGCATGCAAGAGGAAAAAACATCTAATTTTAAAAAAGAAATACTATCCTACATTAAAATTATTGTCATTACAGCAGTTGTCGTTTTTGGCTGTAAGCAATTTTTATTTGCGCCGATCAAAGTGCAGGGAGCATCGATGTATCCGACGTATCATGATAAGGATATTATTATTGTAAGTAAAACAAGTAAAATCGAACGTTTCGATCAAATTGTTTTCCAATCACCTGTAGAGGATGAGTTATATATTAAACGTGTAATTGGTCTTCCAGGAGATAAAGTCGAAATGAAAGATGATGTATTGTATGTCAATGGCAAAGCGTACAAAGAAGATTATGTCAATCGCCAAACAGAGGATCCTAATCAATTACGCATTACGGAAAACTTTACGTTGGAACAATTAGTGAATGAACAAGAAGTGCCAAAGGGAATGTTTTTTGTGCTTGGTGACAATCGCCTAAAAAGTAGTGATAGTCGCCATTATGGTTTAATTTCCGAGGATGCAGTTTACGGTGAATCAAAATTAATACTATATCCATTTAGCCATTTTCATATTGGTTCAAAATGATGAAAAAGAGGTCACTCCCTTGAGTAGCCTCTTTTTAATTTTGGGGTAAATCTGTACAGCTTTTATACGTGGGATAATAGACACAAATTCTTGAATTTTCAACAGTTTCTTTAATGGGCGACAGCCTACTTTTTGCTGGAGAATGGATTGCTGGTTCTTCAATCGTGAACTCTTCTACTACTAATTCTACGCCATAAAATAGTATTAAAAAATAGCAAACAAATCCTACTATGCGCAAACAATCACCTCTTAAAATAGTTATTGTATGTTAATATGTATGGTCAAATTCGTCGAAATATAAGCAGAAATTCAAAATTTTCTCTCGATTCCACGGTTTTATGATGGCGTTCATTCTATGAAAAAAATCTATTGTCAATGAAATTTTGATGTGCTACTATAGCTAAAGTAAATATTTGATCTGTATAACCTCAATAATATGGATTGAGGGTCTCTACCAGGAACCATAAAATCCTGACTACAAAACTTTGCTTCATTTTTGTAGTCAGGATTTTTTTATTATGTTTTAAAAGAATCTCCTACAAAAATGGAAGTGTAATGAAAGGGAGATTACGATGAATTGGAGAGTTTATATTCTTGCAGTGACAACCTTCGCAGTAGGGTTAGTTGAATTAATTGTTGGTGGAATCCTGCCAAATATTGCAGAGGATTTACATGTATCATTAGCAACAGCAGGACAATTAATCACAATTTTTGCACTGGTTTATGCGATTTCTGCGCCAGTCCTACTATCCTTGACAGCCAAGGTGGAACGGAAGCGCTTATTCCTTATTTCTTTATTTATTTTCACGTTAGGGAATCTAATGACCTTCTTTAGTACAACGTTCATCATTGTGCTAATTGCTCGTATTTTCACAGCGATGAGTACAGCGTTAGTCATCGTATTATCATTAACGATTACTACTAAAATCGTAGAGCCTCGCCACCGTGCCAAAGCATTAGGGCTTGTTTTTATGGGCGTAAGTTCCGCGCTTGTAATCGGTGTGCCAATGGGTATTTTTATTACAGAAGCGTTTGGCTGGCGTGCTGTATTTTTAGGTATTAGTATCCTGTCAACGATTTCAATGGTTTTAATTGCCTTATTGCTTGAAAAAATGCCAATCGGAGAAGTAGTGCCACTGAAGGCACAAATCAAATCATTGGCGAATTTGAAAATCCTAACAGCACAGTTAACTACGCTGTTTATGTTAGCGGGTCATTACATGCTCTACGCTTATTTAACACCATTTTTAGTAGAAGCATTTGATCTGAGTGCCTCATGGATTAGTATTTGCTACTTAATTTTCGGTATTGCCTCTGTTAGCGGGAACGCTATAGGAGGCTGGGTGAGTGATAAAATTGGCACAAGCAAGGCTATTATTTTAATCGTCTCTGCCTTTGCCATTGTGTTATTTACTATTCCTTATACAGTTATTGCCCTGCCACTGTTTTTAGTATTTACGGTTTTATGGGGGGCGTTGAGCTGGGCTTTGACACCACCATTACAAAATTATTTAATTCAGGCAGATCCTCAATCATCTGATATTCAGCAAAGCTTAAATACAGCTGCCCTGCAAATCGGGATCTCCATCGGATCAGCAGTAGGAGGCGCTATGTTTGCTTGGACAGGGTCCGTTATGCACTTAGCAAGCTTTGGTACGATTCTAGTTCTCTGTGCATTAGCTTGTGCCATCTTCTCTATCAAAAGAGCACCTCTTGGTCAGGAGCAGCACGTAGATTATTCATCAGCACATCATAACTCGTAATAGAACAACTGCCTGTAAGGTATTGGGAAAGCCATCCCAATACCTTTTTTTGAATCTATTTTCGAATCGTTTCAAAAATTAAATTCTCTATGGTTTCTTAGCATACTCCAATTCTCTATGGAATAGATTGTTGTAGTTAATGAATTTACAGACTTGAGGAGTTTGAGATTTAAGTGTAAATACTACTTTTTAAAGGAAACCTTCAAATCTTGTAAATGGAAGGAGAACCCAATGACTGAATATCATCAACAATCATCTGCTGAAGTCATGAAAATATTGAACGTCACCACACAAGGCTTGACCGATGATGACGTCAAAAAAAGACAACAAATCTATGGCTATAATGTATTAGAGGAAGGGAAAAGAACAAGTACATGGGCTGTTTTCATGGGTCAATTTAAAGATTTATTGGTCATTATTTTACTCGTTGCGGCCTTCGTTTCCTTTCTACTAGGAGAAGTGGGAAGCACCATTGTGATTATGATCGTGGTCATTTTAAATGCTATTTTAGGCACGGTGCAGCATGTGAAGGCAGAGCAGTCACTAGATAATCTGAAAGCATTGACCTCTCCGATTGCCAAAGTCATGCGTAATCATCAACTAGTGGAGATTTCTTCTGAAGAAATTGTGGTAGGCGATCTTCTGATGTTGGAGGCAGGCGACTACATCAATGCGGATGGCAGGCTACTGGAAAGCCATAATTTACACATCAATGAAAGCTCGCTCACAGGCGAATCGATTGCTGTAGCAAAAAGTACGGACCCTATTCGGAAAAATAATGTAACGATTGCGGATAAGAAAAATATGGTGTATTCAGGAAGCTTTGTGACTAATGGACGTGGCATCGTGATGGTTACTGCGATCGGAATGCAGACCGAAATCGGAAAAATTGCGAATTTACTCGATACGGCCAAGGAGAAGAAAACACCATTACAAATTAGTCTTGATCAATTCGGTGAAAAATTAGCACTAGGCATTACCCTAATTTGTTTAGCTATTTTTACGATTGACCTTATTCGAGGAAGGGCCTTAGTGGAATCCTTTATGTTTGCTGTATCCCTTGCTGTTGCAGCGATCCCAGAGGCATTGAGCTCCATTGTGACCATTGTATTAGCTTTTGGCACCCAGAAAATGGCGAAGGAAAATGCGATCATCCGCAAGCTTTATGCTGTTGAAAGCTTAGGAAGTGTATCGGTTATTTGCTCTGATAAAACGGGTACCTTAACCGAAAATAAAATGGTCGTACAGGAAGTTTTCGTCGACCAGAAAAAGATTCCACACGATTGGCTGAATCCAACGAACCCAGTGGAAAAAGAGCTGATGGTAAAAGCGCTTCTATGTAGTGACGCTGTCGAGCGTGAGCAAAAAGAAATTGGTGACCCTACAGAAATCGCCCTCGTGAAATTAGGGAAACAATATGGTTTAGATGAATTGACAGTTCGCGAGCAATATCCTCGACTGGCTGAAATTCCATTTGATTCAGCGAGAAAGCTCATGAGTACTGTTAATCAGATGGACAAGCAACCTATCATGATTACTAAAGGGGCTTTAGATGTACTTTTACCAAAAGTGACACGAATCAAAACAACAACTGGTATTTTTGAGATGACTGCGCAGCATCGCCAGAAAATTGAAGCAGTGAATCGTGATTTTTCTATGAATGGTTTAAGGGTGTTAGCTATTGCTTATAAGGAGGTATTGCCTCTACAAAAAGTCGATACAAGAGCTGAACGAGATTTAATCTTTGTTGGCTTAGTAGCGATGATGGACCCTCCAAGAAAAGAGTCGAAAGAGGCTGTGGAAAGCTGTATAAAAGCAGGTATTAAGCCCGTCATGATTACAGGGGACCATAAAATTACAGCAACAGCTATCGCTCAACAAATTGGTATTTTACAAAATCCAGCAGAAGCTATAGAAGGACATGCACTCGAAGGTTTAACCGATCAAGAGCTACAAGAAAAAAT
This sequence comes from Lysinibacillus sp. FSL W7-1291, assembly GCF_038593415.1. NCBI lineage: Bacteria > Bacillati > Bacillota > Bacilli > Caryophanales > Bacillaceae > Lysinibacillus > Lysinibacillus sp. FSL W7-1291. The sequence goes on along the minus strand of NZ_CP151994.1, from coordinate 2,532,670 downwards.
ACATGATTATTCTGTGTATGCTCGTGTTACACCAGCACAAAAAATTCGAATTGTCAAAGCCTGGCAGGATAAAGGGCATGTTGTCGCCATGACAGGGGATGGTGTCAATGATGGGCCAGCCCTGAAACAAGCCGATATTGGTGTAGCAATGGGCGTGACAGGCACAGAGGTTGCGAAAGATGCCTCGTCCATGATTTTAACTGATGATAATTTTTCGACGATTGTCAAGGCAATTGCCAATGGTCGTAGCATCTATACGAATATTAAAAATGCGATTCTGTTTTTATTATCAGGAAATGCGGGTGCTATTTTTGTCGTGTTATATGCCACTGTTTTAGGCTTACCTGTTCCTTTTGCACCTGTGCATCTATTATTCATTAACCTATTGACAGATAGTCTACCAGCAATCGCAATCGGTTTAGAGCCAAATAATAAGAAAACAATGAAGGACAAGCCTAGAAATATCCATACTCCTTTATTAAATAAAGCCTTTACAACACAAGTAGTGCTTGAAGGTATATTAATCGCCATTTCCACCATTATTGCGTTTCAAATCGGTTTATCGACAGGTGATACGTTAACAGCCAGCACAATGGCCTTTACCACATTATGCCTATCAAGATTAGTGCATGGCTTTAACTCCAGATCCAAACAATCAATCTTTGCTATTGGCGTATTTTCGAATAAATATACTTGGCTTGCCTTTATCATCGGTGTATTTAGCTTACACATTGTCTTGTTTATGCCAATGCTCACAACAGTTTTTGAGGTAGCTCCATTAACGACAGCTCAGCTAGGCTTTATTTATAGCTTATCGGTATTACCATTCCTAGTGAACCAATGGTATAAGCTACTGTTCGTGAGAAATCGATAGTAGGTCAAAAAAGAAGCTTCCGTTAGATAAAACGGATGCTTCTTTTTAGCTTTGAGGTGCTACTATCCAACCTTTACGCTTACTGAGGTCAATCAATTTTGCCCCTAATAGTGCATAACGCATATGAAGTTCACCATATTTAGTTAAGTGGAGCTTTTTTACTGACAAATCCAGTGCTTGGCTTACAGCAATTAAAGATGAGGCAATATTCATGGATAAAATAGCACTAATTTCGCCATCATTAATAGCCGATTTTCCACGAAGATCCGTTAGTTTCATCTTACTGTACTCGATTGCTGTAGTGGGTGCCAACATGCCATTTTCCTTTAATAATAATGTCAACTGCTTATTTTCCTCTTTTAAACATTGAATAAACTCCAAGATCATGATTTTTAAATGTTTATCACGTGTATGCTTAAAAAAGGCATGGCTTGAAGCAATATAGCTTTGATTGACACCAAGCTGTGACCAAAGCTTGAAAATTTCCTTAAATTGTAACGATGCTAGATTGTCCTTTATCATTATGGCACTTCCTAACTCTTAGTTTATCTAAGATTAGGATGGACAGGAAATGACATTCTATTCATCTTTTACAATAAAAGTTTACTAACGAGCCTTTAATAATAGGTGCCATAAGGAGACATGTGAGGATTAGGGTAGCGATATGGATAAGGGTATGGACATGGCTTCATGTAGTGCTGCGGCATTGTTTGTTTTGACGGAGTTTGATCGGTTGCTGACTGGACACGATGACAGCCTTTTGGTGGTCCGATATAAGTGGATGGAACAATCGGTGCAATTGTTTTCTTCCATTGTTCTTCATCTAAACAATACGTATGCGCCATAATATTTGCTGGTGTAAATTTCAAGATATCGGAACCTAAAATGACCTCTGGCGTTGGTGCATTAAAAATCGCAAGTAAATGAGTATTATCTGCTGTTGCTATTTCATAATGCCACCAGCCTTGCGGTATATTGGCAACTTGCCCAGGTCTAATGGGATAGTTTTGTATTTTCTTTGTAAAGGGATTCAAGATTGAAACCGTCGCTGCCCCAGCGATACAATAGACGAGCTCAGCGGCATTTTGATGGTAGTGTGGCTCAACGATATTTTCTTTACTCAAAAAAATATCGAGTAAAGATGTATTTTCTACTGTATTTAATTGTTCCACACTAAGAATATTAATGTAATTTTGTGAATCCTTTTTAAAAAGCGTACTTTTATTAACATCAAAAGTGAATTCTGTAGAGGGAGAGGTATAGTCGATATTTGAGCTAATACTTACATCCTTTCTCATGAAAGTGGGATATTCATCATCATAGATTATGTTTCAACAGCATATAGGCTTACACAGATGCCTAGAGAGCAGCTACGGAACGTATCTTTTTAAAAATTAGCTAAAATTACCACCTCTAATTAAGAATGTATGTACGTGTAAAGAAAAGTAGATATTTGTTCTTTTTATATAAAGTATTGTAAATGTGTAAAAGGCATATGCAGAGCTGTAAAGGGGCGTTCAACAGGAAAGAATCGGTAGCGTCACCAAATCGTCCATATGATGTAGATAGAGAAATCAGGTGCCATTACAAAAAGGTGTGTAAAAATCATCAACATAACAGGTGAATCTTTTACTTTACAAGGCAAGAGGGGTGTACGTTTCCTATAAACAATATTTTAGCCATGCTGCCCATTTTACAGCGAGAGTCTAAGGTCATAAAAGATATTTTTTATATTGATGTGGAATGTTTTTATATGGAGTAGTTATAGTATTCTATGGATATTATAACTGCTCTTTTTTTACCTATACACCTCTTCTATGATTCACCTATCCAATCATGAAATTTACACTGCTCTTATAGGGCATAGAAGGAATCTAGATAAACAAAATACCGTTCTTATTACTGTAAAACTGATGCACTTGATCCACAATCTATTAGCAGGCGGCCTTTTTAAAACAGTCGCTGGCTATTTTAATTTCCTAGATTACATATAAACCGACCCTTCCAATCCCTCCTTTTACAGCCCTCCTAATTTTCTATAAGCAACTACATCACTGACTGTATCTGCCACTGATGCCTTGATGGGGTTAATTGGAAATATTATGAATTACTGTGAGTTATTTATGGTTTGAAAGTTCTGTTTTTTTATACAATTACTAGGAAAATAGATTTAATCTATTTTTCATAAATTGATACAAATTATCAATATTTCAGAATATTTAAATATTCCGATTCTCGAATTAGTTCCATTGTGATAAATTGGAAATATCACACTAAACTGAAAAGTGTGACAATTAAAGGAAGAGGAGGAAATGAGATTTGAAAAATTTTAAGTTTATGAAGTTTTTAAGTAGTATTCTAGTTTTCGTTATGGTGCTTTCTCTATTAGTTCCATTGTCGAGTGCTAGTGCTGAAGAATCGAAACCATTCAAGCAAGATAGTCAAAGTGAAAGTATAATTCAACTAAAGGCGGCTATTGCTGAACAGCTAAGCTTGTCTAAAGATGGTCCAACCCTCCATGAAAGCTTAGAAAATGTATCAGGCAATCAAAAGGTTGCAGTCATCGTTCATTTATCCGAAAAGCCTGTTGCATTAGAGCAAGGAATAAGTGAAGTCAAAGGCCGAAAATTCTCTAATGCCCAAGCAAAAGAAGTTCGTTCCAATGTAAAAGTACAACAAGCAGAAGTTAAAAAAGAGTTAGCTATTAAAAATGTGGAGATGACTCAAGGTTACACATTTGATACTGTTTTAAACGGTTTTGCAGCAACTGTGAAGGCAAAGGATCTCCCAAAACTGCTTACAGTTGATGGAATTACATTAATTGAACCTGATGCAATTGTTTACGCATCAGAAGATAATACGATGAAATCATCGGAACTTATGAAGAAAGATTCAGTAGAAGCTCAAATGAATACAAGTAATTCTTTCCTTGGTATCGAACAGCTTTGGAAGGAAGGAATTGAAGGACAAGGAATAAAAGTAGCAGTATTAGATACTGGTATTGATGCAGATCACCCTGAATTCGCTGGAATTTATAAAGGCGGAAAAAACTTTATTCCAAATTCTTCTACTTACACGAAGCCTCGAGCAGATAACGATGCATCGGAAACATTACCTTCAGAGCGTCCAGTCGGGACACCTGAATTTAATGAAAAAGGAAGCTCGTTCTATACTTCTCATGGTACACATGTTGCTGGAACAATTGCAGCAATCGGCGCTAACGAATTTGGTATTAAAGGAATTGCGCCAAAAGTAGACCTTTATGCTTACCGTGTTCTTGGAGCATACGGAAGTGGAGCTACATCTGGTATTGTTAAAGCAATTGAAACTGCTGTAAAAGAAAAAATGGACGTTATCAACCTTTCACTTGGCGGGGGAGCCAATTCTGAAACGGATGCTGGTTCTTTTGCTATTAATAATGCAATGATGGCTGGAACAATCGGAGTAGTTGCAACAGGAAACTCTGGTCCAAATCGCGGAACAATGGGTACTCCTGCAACAGCTCGTTTAGGCATTGCTGTTGGTAACACAACAAATCCTGAAACAATGTATAACGGGGAAGTGAATGTTACAGTTGGCAATTACAACTTAACAAAACAGCTTCCATTAATGGGAACGACTTTTGGGAAAGATGTAGCAAAACAGCTTCAAGGAGAATTTGACCTAGTTGCTGTTCCTGGAAACGGAGAAGTAAAAGACTTTGAAGGAATTGATGTAGAAGGGAAAGTGGCATTGATTTCCCGTGGCGGTATCGCATTTGTTGATAAAATTGCGAATGCAAAGGCAAATGGAGCTGTCGCAACAATAATTCATAACTTTGCTGGCGGAACAAATGCACCGGACATTTCAGGCACATTCCTTGGTGATTCATTTGAATTTCTGCCAACATTCGACATGTCTCAAACGGATGGTAATGCAATTCGCGCTGCATTAGCAGGCGGAACTGGAAAAGTAAGTTTTAGTAAATTCGCTTCCACAAAGACACTTGGGGATGAGGTAAACTCTTCCAGTTCGCGCGGACCATCTACACCAAACTTTGATATTAAACCAGATGTAAGTGCACCTGGAACAAATATTATGTCAACGATTCCAATGTATAAAAAAGATTTCCCTGATGCAGATTATGGGGAAGCTTATGGTCGTAAAACAGGAACATCTATGGCAACACCGCATATTGCAGGTATTGTTGCATTAGTTAAACAAGCAAATCCTAGTTGGAACGCGTTCGATGTAAAAGTGGCGCTTTCTAATACAGCACAGGTTTTAGATACAACAAAATACGATGTGTTTTCTCAGGGTGCAGGGCGTGTAAATGCTTATGCAGCAGCTCATCCAGAAATTCTTGCCTATGCACTTGATAGCGCAATTTTGGATGGTACGGGTGCAGTTACAGAAAACTTGAAAGGGACAGTTACTTTCGGTCCACAATCATTGAAAGATCAGGATATTTCTGTAACGAAACAAGTTTTAGTAAAAGATATTAAAGGGAACGGCGGCAATTATAACGTATCGATTGATGTGACAAAAACATTTGGTGATGCAACTGTTACAGTAGATCAGCCGACATTTAATCTAGTTGGTGAGCAAGTGTTAAATATTACATTAACTGCTTCACAAGCTACGGCACCAAATGGCTCTGAAATATTAGGGTATATTTATATCAATGGAGGATCTACAGAAATTTCATTACCATTTGCAGCTGACTTAGGTGGCGAGGCAGTAACGGAAATTAAAGATTATAAGATTACAGAAACAGACCTATCCTTTAACGGCGATGGAGTGAAAGATTCAGCTGTACTTTCATTCACATTAACTGGAGACGTAACAACTAACTATATCGAGCTTTGGGATATTATGAATCCTGAAGGTGGAGAATACGAAGACGGCTACATTGGTTATCTACATGCAGGTACTGCGCTAGGAAAAGGCTCTTATACGCTAAATGTTGGTGGGCAGTACAAACCATGGGGATCAGAACCTGCCACAACGATTCCAGATGGCCTGTATACAATTGACTTCACTGGTCTTGCAGCATCAGGAGCAGTTTCCGATTATGTTGGGCCAATTGTTGTGAAAACAACTAAACCAGAAATTACAGGTTCAGTAGCTAATGGTGTCGCTACAGGACAGGTAACAGATAAGTATATCGACTACAATGAAGAGTTAGATTTATATGATTTAAATTATAATTTAAATGATAAATTAAAAGCTTCCTATATTTCGACGATAAATGGTGAAGTACAAGCACCAGTTCCTTTTGAATTAAATCAAGACGGTAGCTTTACATTCCCAGTAACAGCAGAAACTAATGCTGTATCAGTAAAAATTACTGACGCTGCCGGAAATGTTGGTGAAGCAAAGATATATGAAAATGAAGTAGTAACAGCACTTTCTGTAAATCCAACTGAGCTAGACCTAAAAGCTGGAGAAACTGCACAACTGACGGTAACAGAAACGTCAACGCCTGCAAAAGGTGATGCAACAGAGGAAGATGTAACTACAAAAGCTACTTATGTGGTTGGAGATGAAAACATTGCAACAGTAGCAAATGGATTAGTCACTGCAGTAGGTGAGGGCACGACTACTATTACTATTTCATATGGTGATAATAAAGTTACTGTAAATGTTACAGTTAAAGCACCTGTTGTAGAAGTAGTAACACTAGAAATTGACCAATCTCAGGTTGAAACTAGTATAGGTAAGGAAGTTGCCGTGAAGATTACTGAAGTAACTACTTTTGATGGGAAAACAACAGAAAAAGATGTTACAAAGCTTGCAACCTATGAAGTAGCGAATGATAAAATAGCTACTGTAAAAGCAGGGGTGGTAAAAGGAAAAGGTCAAGGTAATACGACGATTACGGTAACGTATGGTGAGCATACACTAACATTTGGTGTGTTTGTAAAGCAAGGTGATGACAACGGAAACGGTAATGGAAACGGAAACGGAAATGGAATGGAAACGGAAACGGAAACGGAAATGGAAACGGAAACGGAAACGGAAACGGAAATGGAAACGGAAAAACGGAAACGGAAATGGAAAATGGAAACGGTAATGGAAACGGAAATGGAAACGGAAACGGTAATGGAAACGGAAATGGAAACGGAAACGGTAATGGAAACGGAAACGGAAACGGAAACGGAAACGGAAACGGAAACGGAAATGGGAAACGGAAATGGAAACGGAAACGGAAATGGAAACGGAAACGGTAATGGAAACGGAAACGGTAATGGAAACGGAAACGGTAATGGAAACGGAAATGGAAACGGAAACGGAAATGGTAATGGAAACGGAAACGGAAATGGAAACGGAAATGGAAACGGAAACGGAAATGGAAACGGAAACGGAAATGGAAACGGAAACGGAAATGGAAATGGAAATGGAAACGGAAATGGAAACGGAAACGGAAACGGAAATGGAAACGGAACGGAAACGGAAACGGAAATGGAAACGGAAACGGAAATGGAAACGGAAACGGAAATGGAAACGGAAATGGCAATCATATAATAATGAAGTCACCGTGGATGATTTATAGTTAATTTCAGTTCAAGTAAAAAGAGAAATTGCACCTCGCAATTTCTCTTTTTACTATTTATAAAGAAGTTCCTTTAAAAAAATTATCTCCTACTAAACTAACTGTGACATATTCTTTCGAATTTTCTTGCCATATTTGATATAAATCAGTTCCTCTTTATTTCTCCCATTCATAGTTCACTTCTTGATCAAGATTTTTTTACCTATTCCCTAATCACAGATGATACAACATTTCCAAAAAGGGCTCACTGGCACTGATAGAATATCAATGCTAGATGGCTGCTTAGTTTTTTACAACTTTCTACTTGACAGGGATAAATTTGAGTACTTGGTCTTTTTCCAAAAATTGAACATTGCCAAGGTAAGAACATTCGTTCTATTATGTATACAAACAAATGTTCCTACGTAATATAGGTAAAAGGGAAAATCATTGTGCTAATAATAAATAACAATCATTTCAAAAAATTACGAGAGGCAATGGGAGGAAACTAAGATGAGAGAACAACTGATTAAAGCTATGCAGCATAAACAATTAGTGAATATGATGTATATAGCAAAAGATGGCTCCATAACAAAAAGGCGTGTAAAAGTCATTAAAATTGTTGGTGATTCATTCCAGGCGTTTTGTTTTACAAGACATGCAAAACGTACTTTTTTGATTAGGAATGTTCTAGCTGTTATTCCTTTTGTTAGTAAGGGACGTGAAGTTATATGAATTATGAGGGTATGCCCAATAGACCAATTATGTGTATCGATATGAGATGCTTTTATGCCAGTATCGTGGCGATGTTACATGGGCTAGATGTTTTAAAAACGCCAGTTGCCGTAGTAGCAAATTTTGACCAACCAGGTAGCGTAGTGCTTGCGGCATCACCATTGATGAAAGAGAAATTTAAAATCAAAACTGGAAGTAGACGTTATGAGATACCAAAACATCCTGACATTAGATTGTTTGAGCCTAAAATGAGTTTCTTTATTCAAATGTCGATGACGATTACTAAATTAATCTCTAATTATGTACCAGTTGATGCGATACATGTGTATAGTGTGGACGAAAGTTTTGTTGATTTAACTGGCACTGAAAAGCTTTGGGGTTCACCTGAGGAAACGGCTAAGGAAATACAAAGAGCTATTCTTGACCAATTTAATATACCTAGTGCAGTAGGTATGGGACCAAATATGTTAATAGCCAAATTAGCTTTAGACCTTGAAGCAAAGAAAACAGGTTTTGCTAAATGGACATATGAAGATATTCCAAAAAAATTATGGCCAGTTCAACCCCTTTCTGAAATGTGGGGGATCGGTAAACAGATGGAAGCAAATCTAAATGCTATGGGGATACAAACAGTCGGTGGTTTGGCTAATACAGATTTAAAAGAATTAGAAAAGCGCTTTGGTGTAATGGGCAATCAACTCTATTACCATGCATGGGGAATAGATCTATCCAAATTAGGGGAGCCGTTAATAACAAACGGAGCGTTAAGTTTTGGGAAGGGCCAAATGTTGATGAGGGATTACCATACACGTAAAGAAATCTCTGTAGTACTTCTTGAAATGTGTGAGGACGTAATGAAGCGAACGCGGGATGCAGGTTATGTTGGTCGTACAATTAGTATTGGTCTTTCTTATAGTCGAAACGCTATGACCAAAGGATTCCATCGATCTAAAACAATTGCAGTACCGACAAGCGAAACACTTGTGATGTATAAAACTTGTATTGAATTACTGGATAAATATTTTACAGGTGAACCAACTCGGCAAATAGCTGTCCGAATATCCAACCTGGAAAGAGAGCATAGTATCCAATTAGATTTATTCGATGATCGTAAGCCACAGCGTCAAATAATCGGTCCTACAATGGATGCAATACGCAACAGGTTTGGAGCTACTTCAATATTAAGAGCAGTTTCTTTCACAAAAGCTGGGACGGCTATTAAGCGCGATCGCTTAGTTGGTGGTCATTTGGCATAGGAGTGATTTATTAATGATACAAGACAGAGGTCATATTAAATGGGCGTCGATGATGTTGCCGGAGCATTTAGAGCTTCTTAGAGAGTATAAACAAGAGCATCCAGAACAGCCAAGAGAATTGACTGAGTGGGAACTGGAAGAACTACAAAAAGCAATTGATCAAGCTTTTAATCAGCAATTGCACATAAAATTAGAAGTGTGGGAGGACTACAAAATCACACAATGGACTGGAATAATTAAATCGATTAATACTAATGAACTCATACTTGAAACACTACTTATAACGAAACGTATTCCAATTCAAAGTATTCAATCAGCTCAACTGGATGCTGATTATTATGATTAAAGCCAACGAAAGACAGTTACTGCATAAATATCTTTTGTTAGAGCTAGCAGTTAAATCATTACAGGTTGACTACTGTAGATTGGAGCAGTTTAAAATGAAAACGGTATTTCTTCCAATGATGGATTCATTGCTAAAGGATCTAAGACAGGAATATTTTCACCTCAAAGGAGAACTTGCACAAAAACGTATACGAGTAGTAGGCTGGCAACTAGTAGATGAATACTTTAGTGACGTACAAGTCGCCACTGCAGGTAATGATGTAGTACTTCGTTATGCAAATCAAGCTCTGAAATCACAGGTGGAAAAATTGTTGATGCATCATATACGTGTAGCTTTAAAATAAAGATTGATTAAAGAAAATTTTTCCTTCATTTATCAGCAAACGTAAAAACACTCCATTTTGAAAAAATATTGATCAAAATGGAGTTAAGTATGAGATTTTTATTTGATTAATTAAATGAGCCTTATTCAACTAAAGCTCTGTTAGTTGAATAGACAAAATTCACCTAAATTTTCAGAAGGGAGTGTTTATGCTCAATTCTTATCCTGAAATGGTTCATTATTCGTATTTGTTCTTCAGTTAATTTTTCTATGTCCCAATACATATGCATTAAACTGTATTCAAAAATTTCCTTTAAAATAGAGGGAGTTTTTCTAACATCTCTGATGATATAGAATTTTCTTCCTGATACCCTTCAATTATTGCGTTAGATATAGAACGACCATAGTCAACAATATTACTGTTTCCTACAAATGAATATTCCATCGCACTATAGATTGGAACAGCTAAATCAAATATATAGAAGTTTTTTTCGCAATCTTGAAAATCAATCATCGTAAAATTATTATGACTATCTACCAATATGTTTTCTAACCATAAATCACCGTGTATCAAACCATAATCTGACTGTTTTTTCGGAATATCCTTTATTGAGGATAAAACCTCATCTGCAATTTCTCTAATTATATTTTCTTCTTTAGGGATATATTTCAGAAAAGCATATTCTTCATTCTCATACCAATCGTTAATGTATTTAACGGTCTCTATATTTTCAAATGTTTTTGATAGGCGATGTAAACGACCAATTTGTGCATTAGACATTGTCAAAATTGTCATTATGATAAAAAACACTGTATATTCCCTGATTATACCATATGGAAAATCTCTGTTATTTAACTAAATTACAAACATATGGAAGCCGATTTAAATACAATGGGCATCCAAACAGTTGGGGGTAGCCCATGCAGATGGAACGGAATTAGCAAAGCGCTTTGGGGAATTAATACTATTATCATGCATGAGGCATTGTTTTCTACATTGGGTGAGCCATTAGTGAGCAATGCGGGCTAAGCCTTGGGAAGGACCAGATGCTGATGAAGGATTATCACACATAAAAATACATTGCGGTTGTGCTGTTAGAAATATGTGGGGACGTGATGCGACATCCAACAGAGTAGGGTGGACTGTTAGCTTGGGCCTCTCTTATAGTCGCAATGCGCTGAATGGGAGCTTGAAAAATTACAACAAACCATCACACATGCATTCGTACAACATAACGATATTATGTTAACTATACGGAAGCAGGCTAATTATGGACAATGGGGAGGCACCATTCAAATGGAGCAGGGAAAACCACGCTTTGTAAGGTATTAGTGAGGCTATACAGACAGCAAAAAGGACAAATTCTTTTAAAGGATAAAGTGTTATCACCATCAAAGCGAAGTAAGCTAACCTATTTTGTCATGCAGGACCCAGATTATCCACTTTATGTGGCAAGTGTTGGGAATGAAATCATGTTAGGCCGGCAAGTAACAGAGACTCTAAGCAACAAGGCGATCGAAGCACTAGAAAATTTTTTGCTTGTCCCACTAAAGGACAGACACCCTGCATCACTAGCAGCAGTATTCTGTAGCTGATGCACAAATTGTACCACTGGATGAGCCTACTAGCGGGTTAGATGGGGCAAAAATGGGTGTAGCACATGGCAAATCAAAATAAATTTGTTTTTATCATTACACATGATTAGGATTTTATAGACATTATTTGTGATGAAGTGTTAGTTCTATAAGGAAAGGACCATAAAAATAGCAACGTCACTCATTTGAACAATGCAAATGAGTGACGTTTACTTCAAAGCGGCAAGTTCATAACGATTTGCTCACCAATAGGGCCTATTCTTCTTTCTCCGTGGTCCACAAAGCCAACTTTGGCATATAGATGCTGGGCAGCCGTGTTTTTATGATTGACAACTAACACCACTTCGTTACATTCTTTAAATTCCTGTTTGACAAAATCAGCTAGTGCAAACATGGCCTTTTTAGCATAACCTTTACCTTGCTGTTGATAATCGATAGACAAAGCGGTTAGTAACATTGCTTGGGGATTACTGGAATATTCTTTTACTCTATCCGTTGCATGAAGAACAAAAAAACCAACTGGCACATGATTACTTAAAATGACAATAGGATATTGTCCAACCTTTTCGATCGTAATTTCTTTTGGAAGGGCTGTAAACTGGTGTTGTTCTTCAGGTAGTTCAAAGCTGTTTAATTGCTCCGCATAGTCTTCAGAGAAATGTACTAATTCAATGCTCGTTGTTGTTTGCATAAAAAAGCCTCCTTTTTTATTATTTTAACTACAGAACAAATGTTCGTCAAGGAGGCTTGTATAAAAATAATGCAAGTTTGGACTTTTTAACTTAATAAGTGACCGAAAAATAAAATGAAAGAAATACTAATAATCAAAATAAGTGTGATAACCATTGTCAATATTCCCCGAAGCAAGGTCGTTAAATTTCTTACATCTTTCATGCCCATAAGGCTAAGATAGAAACAGACAATGGACAAAAGTAGTGTCAATGTCAATGGATGAACATGAAGGTAGGTGTCAAAAAAGTTTTTCAATGTGCCTGATAGAAAAAATAGTAGGGTACAACCTAAAGAAAAAATAAATGACCAAAAGTTTAAATTAATTCCCATTGTTTCCCTCCTTCCTACAAAAACGAATTTGTCGTATCGATGTGCCAATGATTCCGTTTGATAGGGTAAAAGGATGAAACAAACAAAAGGGTAGGTGTAAAAGGAGGTCACTTGGACGAAAGTGACCTCAAGTACCATAAAGGAGTATAACGTAAAGTTGAAAGAACTTTACATTACTATTAGTATGCCTGAGCTAGTTGTTGAAGATAGTTATCTATCTCAGACACTAGCTTTTAATTATAAGTCCATATAAAAAAGCTAGAAAAACCTAAGAGAAGGCTGCGGGAGTTGTTTCCTTAGCCTTCTATAAAGGAATAGAAGCTAAAAAACATCCTAGACGGATGTTTTTTAGTATAACGGCTGCTGACAAGGGGGAAAGCTGTTGACATCTTGAATCATATGAATATCATATTGCTTTAAGGCGAATTGACTTTGATATAAATATTCAAGGACAAGTAGTTTCCCATCTGAAACACCACAGAGGACACCTGAAGTACCTTGACCATTTGTCAAAGAAACACCGACAGGCTGACCGATTAAGTAAGCAATTTTATGTTGCCAAGGCACAATAGCCACTCCTTTCATTATAATATATGAAGGTGGTGGCTAGAGGTTCTTGCCAATAAAGTGACTTACATTAAAACGTAGCCTCTGTTATTTGTTAAATTGCCATTATCCTAAAGGAATAGGAGTTATAATTGGGTTTCTGATTTTCAGTGGGAATATTGATTTACATAAAAAAGCAAGAGGGGGTTCTTTTAAGTAAAGATAAAAACTATTCACAGAAGAAAACAAAGCAGCAAGGAAGTTACTGATAAAATTCAACTTTATAAGAAGAAGGCCATTTAAGACAATATGAATGCAACCGTGTTACTGAAGAATGTAGTGATATGTTGATCTATTCTTTATTGCATACAAAAGGGATAGCATTGTACAAAAACATCTTGGGGGCGATGTTAAAGGTGCTATCCCGCCATTAATGTATGTGTAAACGGTTATAAACATTACCACTGTGTGTAAATTAGAAAAAACGAAAAATTTTCTTTAAAGTAATGATGTCTTTTGATGATTACTGTAAGTAAAAAAGGTTAATCGCGACCAGCCTCCTACCATAGCTGGTCTAATAATCTCCCACCATACACAGAGACGCTTTTTTACTAACGACGCAGTTAGTTAAAGAGCGTTGCTTGACTTGTGTTCAACAATCGGACCATAATGTGACATAATAAAATTTGTCATTATTTTAATGTGTAATAGACTTAGTAATTACATTTGTTCTTCCTATATAACTTGAAATGAATTTTTTTAAATAAAAAGGAGAGTCAGTATGGAGATAGTATATTTTGCAGGTGGATGTTTATGGGGAGTACAAGCTTTTATAAAAACTTTACCTGGAGTTACGTTTACAGAAGCAGGAAGAGCTAATGGCACAGGTCATACACTGGAGGGTGATTATGATGGGTACGCCGAATGTGTAAAAACGGAATTTGATCCGACCATTGTCACAATCAGGGAATTAATGGGATATTTTTTTGAAATCATTGATCCATACAGTTTGAATCAACAAGGACAGGATATTGGCGAGAAATACAGAACGGGAGTATATAGTGAAAAGCCTGAACACTTACAAGAGGCGAAGGCGTTTCTTGATGAGAGAAATGATTACGATCTTATAGTTGTTGAAGTATTACCTCTTACAAACTATGTAAGAAGTGCAGAAGAACATCAAGATAGGTTAGCTAGATGTCCAAATGATTATTGTCATATTCCAAAAGAAATATTAAATAAGTATAAGTATTGAAGAACATTGAGTTGCATCGGCAGCTCTTTTTTTTCTTTTAAACTAATAGTGCACGTTAAATAATATATGCCCGTTTTATAAATGAATATAATTTAAGCATGATTAGTTCTATTATTATTTTTGGTATTGCAGGCATACTCTATACTTTGGTGGAAAATTCTTTCAAGAGAAATATAAAATTTGCTTAAACTAACGGGTAGCAATTGTTCAATTTAGTACACTCGCTTCCTGTGCTAAAGGGGCAGATTAGAAGTACTTAATTTGGATATTAACAATATACACTTGTTTTTGAACATCGTCCTCCAAACAAATTTAGAAAAACGTTTTCAAGATTTATCATTTATTCAATGTGCTTCTTGGAGTTATCCATCTAGATAGATTTATCAAAAAATCACTCATGCCAATATCATGAGTGATTTTTAATGGGTAACCTATTAAATAACGCCATCAGCTTTGGTTTTTTGTGTCATTTTTTTTATTTCTAAGTATAAATGATGTCAGGAATAAGAAGCTTGCCACCCATAACGAATAGAAAAGATTTTCAAGCAACGCCCAATGCCCATTTTTAAAATAATCCCATCCTGTTGATAATAAAAATACAACGATAATGAATGTGATATATATAGATTTTCCGAATGTAGTCAATTTAAACACCTCTATTTGTAATGTATGTAAATTGTAGCGTCAGTGAAAGTAGCAGGCTAAAATCAAAGAAGTCCCATTATTATTAGCTATTACAGGTCATTTTAAACGAGATAATGAGAGATCCGAAAAAAGAATGATCAGTGAATAGGTGTTTTTAGTTATAAAAAGATTTTTTAATATAATAATTATGCAAATTTAACAACCGGAAAATTGTATAATTATCCCACTGGTATAGCATAATGAATGAGCATGGAACAGTGTATAAATGCTTTATCGAGATGGAGCTATGTAATTTGTAGATACTGTATAATTCCTTTTTAAAAAAGGGTTTTTTGAAATGATTTATAAAAATACAAGAAGATGTGATGTCAAATGATACGAGCATCCATTTAGGAGACATGCTATCGAATTTGAATTTTTTGTTAATTTATCTTTCTTTTTCCCATTTAGGTGCCAATGAGTGTTATTCTATATTGGAATAATAATTATGGAGGCGATATTATGTATTACAGTAATGGTAATTATGAAGCTTTCGCACGTCCGAAAAAACCCGAGGGTGTCGATGAAAAATCAGCCTATCTGATTGGTTCGGGGCTTGCCTCACTTTCAGCCGCATGTTTTTTAATTCGTGATGGCCAAATGAAAGGTGAGAATATTCATATTCTTGAAGAGTTAGATATTTCAGGCGGTAGTCTTGACGGAATTTTAAATCCGACAAGAGGGTTTATTATTCGTGGTGGTCGAGAAATGGAAGATCACTTTGAATGCTTATGGGATTTATTCCGTTCCATTCCATCATTAGAAATAGAAAATGCTTCGGTTTTAGATGAATTTTATTGGTTAAATAAAGAAGATCCTAATTATTCAAAATGTAGATTAATGGAGAATCGAGGACAAAGATTAGAGGATGACGGAAAGTTCACATTATCCGATCAATCGTCTGAAGAAATGATTAAATTATTCTTTACGCCTGAAGAGAAGCTAGAGGATAAAAAAATTACAGATGTTTTCTCTGATGAATTTTTTGAATCGAATTTTTGGCTGTATTGGTCCACGATGTTTGCCTTTGAAAAATGGCATTCTGCTATGGAAATGCGTCGTTACATTATGCGCTTTATCCATCATATTGGTGGATTACCAGATTTATCTGCACTGAAATTTACAAAGTATAACCAGTATGAATCCCTAGTACTTCCGATGATCAACTATTTAGAAAAACATAATGTTGATTTCCAATATAATACGGTTGTCGAAAATGTTCTAATTGACAATGTTGGAGATAAAAAGGTAGCTCATACATTAGTGTTAAAGCAAAATGGTGAGAAAAAAAATATAGAGCTAACCGAAAATGAATTGGTTTTTGTGACAAATGGTAGTATTACGGAAAGTACAACGTATGGAGACAATAACACACCAGCCCCTGAAACAACTGACTTAGGAGGAAGCTGGTCTCTTTGGAAAAACATCGCTGCCCAAGATGCTGCGTTTGGAAGACCAGAAAAATTCTGTGATAATTTGCCGAAAGAAAGTTGGTTTGTTTCAGCAACACTCACTACATTAGATGATCGAGTAGCACCTTATATTGAAAAGATTAGTAAAAGAGATCCATATGCGGGGAAGGTCGTTACGGGTGGTATTGTAACAGCAAAAGATTCGAATTGGATGCTAAGCTATACATTGAATCGACAACCTCATTTTAAAAATCAACCAAAAGATCAATTAGTTGTTTGGATTTATGGTTTACTATCTAATAAGCCAGGGGATTTTATTAAAAAAAGTATTACGGAATGTAGTGGCAGTGAGATAGCACAAGAGTGGTTGTACCATATGGGTGTACCTGTTGAGGATATTCCAGATTTAGCGCAAAATTCTTGTCAGACAATCCCATGCTATATGCCATATATCACATCTTACTTTATGCCGAGAGCAATAGGCGATCGTCCGTTAGTTGTCCCAAAAGGATCTGTAAACCTAGCCTTTATAGGGAATTTTAGTGAAACTGAAAGAGATACCGTATTCACAACAGAATATTCAGTAAGAACAGCAATGGAGGCGGTTTATCAATTATTAGCAATTGACCGAGGGGTTCCTGAAGTATTTGCTTCTGCCTTTGATATTCGTACGTTATTAGCGTCAACGGCTCGCTTACTAGATGGTAAAAAATTGACAGATATAGATGCGCCATTTATCTTAAAACAAATCGGTAAATTAGGTATTCATAAAACAAAGGATACAATCATTTATGATTTACTAAAAGAAAGTAAATTGATATAAAAAATAGCTCATCCTAACAATTTGAATCAGCACAAAAAAATAATAGACAAAGTCGAAATTCGGACTTTGTCTATTATTTTTTTAATTATTTAGCTTATCGGAAATATTTCTTAATATTTCAGTTTGTTCCTTTTGTAAGTTAATAAATTTAAGTAAGAACCAAACAATGAAAACAACTGGGACAAGATAAAAAAATAATAGCAGAAAAACAGGGATAATGCCGAGTAATAATTCCATAATTGTATGAAAACCTCCTTATTGGTTTATTATACCATAATAATTATGGGGGAAGCGGCCAATTTTTGAAGATAGCTCAACCTACTAGCAACCATATTTATTACATAGTACAATGCTTTAAACTAGAATACTGAAATAGCGAAATAAGAAAAAATAAAACACCCAAAAAAACAAAGAGGAGGGTACTTGGCAGAACAAGACTTAATCCAGAAAACATACCACCGATTGCCATACCTGAATAGCGAATAAAATTAAACAGTCCTAAGGCAGCTCCTCTATATTCGCTATATTCATTACTTATAATCGTTGAAAATAGTGGAGGGGCAAATCCAATTGCTAAGCCATACACAAATAACAGGGTACTTAATACGATAATTGATTGAGTATGTAGGAAACCAAAAGCTATAATTAACAACGGGAGGAAAAATAAAACAGTGATAAATAGCTTTTTCAACGTCACTTTCTTCTGTATTTTTTTAAAGATAACACTCCCCAAAATCATACTAACAGTTAAAGGTAAGTATAATAATCCAATGTTTTGTAACGATATATGATAATGATCGTGGAGCAAGATCGGTAAAAATACTAGAATGACAAAGTAAATAAAGAAGACAAAAAAGCTTACCGTCATCGTCATTAAACCGACACGATTCAAAAAAATGGCTCGATAGATTTGGATAAAGCTACTAGCATTTTCTTGACCGTTATTTCTTTTTCCGTTGTTAGGAAATGCCAGCATAATAAACACAAGTAATAGGGTTGCAATAAGAAATAGACATAAAAAAATACCTTGGTAGCCATAATATTCGCCTAATATTCCACCTACTATTGGAGAAACTGCTGGGGCCAGGGAAAGTAGTATTTGATACGTCCCCATTGCGCTCCCCCTTGCTTCACCATCAAATAAGTGTGAAATCATATTTATCGTAACCAAGGGAATAACACCAGCTCCAATGGCTTGAACAACCCTAAAGACCATAAATACTAAAAAGTTGGTTGTAAATGCACAGACGATGGTTGAGATACTAATTAACAAGAAACTAAAGATCAACAACCGTTTTTGATTTTGGGTATCTATTACTGCACCTAAAAAAATTTGAACCATGGCTATGATAAAAATAAAGCTACTGACAGTGAAATTCACCCAATTAATAGATACGCTAAATGAATCCCGAATGAGTGGAATGACAGGCGTATAAATATTTTGATTTAAAGAAGCGAAGAAACTGCTTATACTTAACAAATACAATGCAAGTATTTTCGTTTGAGCTAGTCGAGACATATACATTCTCCTTTTACAGCTTTAATGTGACTTCATGTTTTCGGTAATAGCGTTTAAAAATCGAATAATTGTCTCTAATTCCGAAGTGTTAAAATCATTAAGGATACTTAAGTAACGATTTTTTGCCTGCTCATGTAATTGATGGTGGATAAGCGCAAGCATCTCCCCTGATTTTGTTAGCATATAATATACTTCCTTTTTATTATCTTCTTGCTGCATTTTTTCAAGGATATTATGCTCTAATAGCTTTTTTACTGCTTTTGTAATCGCTGGTTTCGAAACATTTAAAGTTTCTGAGAGTGTGATGTTATTCGCCTTTCCTTTCTCTTTAATTGCTGCAACAATGTGTAATTGTGTCAATGTCCAATCTGAAACAATTGCTTCCTCCTGACTGACTTTCATTCCTTTTCTTCTTCTGTCAGCCGATTCTCTTTCTGTAATTAATCGTTGCAAAGCTTCTATAACATCATTTTTTTTCTCCATTTGTGTCACCTAGCCTTATTTTATTTTAGTTAACTGGTTAACAATTTCAATTTTATATTTTATTTTTATTTATGTCAACAGGTGTATTTAACGAGGTTATTTAATAGTTAATCAGTTAATAATAAGGTTGATATTAGCGATTTGACCGTAGCTATGCCTAGTGAAACTTGGATGTAGTGCAGTCAACTAAAATAAAATGAAGAAATTCATTGTAGTTATAGTTCAACTTTATGGTTCACTGTATCTGAGTGACTTTTAATAGCTATTATTTTCTAGTTGTCCAGTCCAGTTTTTTGTACACTAAGTACTCCAATAGGGTATTGAGCGAGTGAAAAAGCATCAGAACTGGAACGGTAAATACTGTGCTCCCCGAATTTTAAGTGCAGATCGTTGGAATAGTTTCTTGCAAAGCATTAGCCATGCTATGACTATGAGTAACCGTAATGAACTAATTAAAAAGAATGATGACATTATAAAATTTACAAATTCAATAACTAAAGAAGCAGTTGGATAAATTCGATAATGGCATTATGGCAGGTGGTGACTTTGAAAGGTTGAAAATTATTATAAAACAGCGAAGTAGCTATCCTGAAATAAAGTATTACAGTTTTGTGAAAATATCATTTTAAAATGAGAATTATAAAAGTAAAAAAATCAAGTGTTTACTTGTGGTTAAGTAAAATTGTTTCTTTTGTCATATGAAGGAATAAACAAACGCCAATTCACGCCAATTTCACCTCCTTTAATTGGCGTGTAATGTATATGCACGCCATAAAATGAGACTATGAACGCCAGAAATTTGGCGTCAATTCATCCTTTGATGCTTTTAGAATTTGGAGATAGATCTGTAAATAATATTTATAATGATGTAATTCGTGGTTCTAAATAGTTCTAGAGAGGTAACAAGTTGATTATATCAACTTGTTACTTTTATAATTTTATTGTTAATGAGGATAAAAATGTATAATATCATTTATAATAGTCTAACTAAATTGGATTCTGTGTTATTAGTTTATTTGGATAAGGATATAGGTAGAAATAAAATAGAATTAGTTAGTGAAAATGGTCTACTTTGGTTAATTCCTACATATCAAAATTCAATATTAAGTAAGGTTGAATACTTTTCTTTTATTATTAATGATCAATTTTGGGTTTGTGATCCTAACTGCTATCGTATTCATGTTATTGATGAGATGAATTTTTCGTATATTGAAGACTTATTAACCCAGCCAATAAATAAAGTGGTTGTAAACAATTCGAGTACAGGAAAAGATTTGAATAATAACACTTTTGAAGTAATAAATAAAACAAAAGTATTTTCAACCTTAGATTCAGCAATTTGTTATACGGCAAACTTAAAAAATATAACCGAGGACTCTGCGGTTATTTTTCAAATAATTAACCCAGAAGGAAAATTGCATTTTGTGGACTGTGAGTGCTTAATGAGGAATAAAAAAATGGTGAACGAATTTATTATGCAGGATTAAAAATTACGCCTAATTTATTAGAAGGTACCTGGACCTTTCAACTGATTCATCAAAATAAAATAATAGATTCAAAAGCCGTTTTATACAAAATCTATAAAATTAACTATGGAAAAGATAAGAATAGTCATTTTACGAAAAAAAATTTCAATTTTAATTTAGAAATTTGAACGATATTAATTTTAGGAAGTGATTTTTATGAGTACTGGTAGGCAAATAGCTTCAATTTTTATATTACTATATTTTGTAGTTTTTTTTATAGTTTCAAAAACCTTTTCATTATCATCTACATTCAATTACATAGTTTGCGGAGCAGGATTAATAATTTCTGTTATTCTACATATGTATTTTAAATTTAAATATGAAAATATTAAAAAACCAGGTTCTCGTTAAATTGAGTACCTGGTTTAATTAATTCCATAAATTTTATCTTGCTAATACATATTCTATCGTATGTGCGAACGAACATTCTATGTAAGGGAGATGAACTCAACTTAGAGGAAATCGCAACCGCATTAAGTCTCCAGATTCCAAATATACCCCACATAAGAATACAATTAAATTCATATAAATAAAGGTAGTAAAAAAATCATAGAAATCTTGATTTCAACGTACCTATTCAATTCTAAATACACCCCCATAAAACTAAATCTTAAGAAAAACTTCAGGTTCTACTAAGGAAATATTTAAGATTCGTTGTGTATACTTATTAAAAAAAGGAAATTCACGAAACCATTTGAAGATTTAAAACGTATTGGTAGTAGGAGAGAGAATATTGGAGTAGGTGAAGATATGGCACATACGATTTACATAGTATTAACTAAAACAGGGACATTACTATCGAAAGCGATAGGCATGTATACGGGCAAAGAGATGAATCATGCATCCATAGCCTTTGATGAGGGGCTTTCTGAGATGTATAGCTTTGGTCGAAGGCAATTAAACAATCCGTTAAGTGGGGGCTTTTTACGAGAGGATGCAGAAAGAGGCCTATTTGAGTCTGCCGATTGTGTCATTTATCGTTGTCGGATATCCCATTATCAATATTTAGAGATGATGAAAATTGTGCGCTATATGTATTGGAATCGGGATCGCTATAAATATAATTTTATCGGTCTTTTTGGTGTGGTGATGCAAAAGGAAGTGAGACGTGAGCGTGCTTATTTTTGTTCCCAATTTGTAGCGACGCTATTAAAAGTGGGTGGTCTAAAAATCTATCAAAATCCAGCATTAATGACGCCTCATTGCCTAGCACAATTACCATATTTAGAAAAAGTGTTTGCTGGAAAACTAGCAGACTATTTACAAGCTACTCGTGAGCCAGTTATGCTGTATGGCTAACGAAGACATACTCCAATCTATAAATGCCTTTCATTACGTATTAATATCAATATATTGAATCAGGTAGGCAATCTTCCATTTTATTTTTTCGTAAAATAGAAGATTGCCTGCTGATTTTTTATTAGTAATATTTACCTCATATAGGATGACCATACACCTAATTGCTGGAAAGCTGAAAATAAGTCCTATTCCTGTTAAAGTACTACCATAAAATTGCTATCATAAATACTAGGTACGTATGTGTAACGATTGAATCATCAGCAAGGAGGATATATAGATGAGTGAAGAACTAACAGCAGTTGGTTGGGATGCGATTGATCAGGCATTAAGACAGGTGTATAGTGAGCAGGAGCCAATGCATTACGGAACCATGATTCCCTACTCGCTAGGAGGACAAGATCCTTTAGATGGGATAAGTGCCTATAAAAGTGAAACCCCGATTCCGCATTGGCATTTTGTTACATATGGTTTCTCGGAATTATATGAAAAAGAATTTGACAATCAAGAATATAGTGGGTATGGATTTGAGCTGACATTTCGCTTAGTACGCAACGAGAATGAAGAGGAGCCACCTGCTTGGGCTTTAAATTTACTGCAAAATATGGGCAGATATGTCTTTAATAGTGGCAATGTTTTTAGAGCAGGGGATTATTTAGATGCAAATGGACCCATCTGTCTTGATGCTGACACGCAATTAACCGCACTCGCCTTCACATATGATCCACAGCTTGCTGAAATAAATACACCAAATGGAAAAATGGAGTTTATTCAAATGGTTGGTATTTCAGAGGATGAGCTAGAAGCGATGCAGACGTGGAATACACTTGGGGTGCTAGAGGCTGGTATTGAGCAAATACCAAGCTATATTACGGATTTAACACGTAATTCTCTCCTGCAAAATCAAGAAGTTGTCGCAGCAGTTGAGCACGGAATGGAGGAAGATGGCTCCAATACGGGTTTTCTTTTTGTAGACCAGCTCGCTTGGGAGATTGGGAAAAAAGGTTGGTTTAACAAACAGTCCAATGTTATTCAACTCGGGGCGAAACAGGCAGAGGTCATTAGTAAATTACTACGTGGGCGTATTTTAAAAGATAAAAACCTAAGCTTAGTCGGACAACAAATAACAATCCAATTTAAAGCGGATTCCCAAGTTGGCTATCGTGAGGATGGACAGGAAATTACCATTTCATTGAACAGGGCAGCGGTAGAAGAATTAAGTCAAAAGCTAGTACCACAAGAAAGCCAATTCACTGTGTCTTCTTTAGCAGGTGTAAGCTTTCAAATTTTGAAAACACATATTAAAAATCAAGAAGGAGCGGTTGTGAAAACAATCGGATAAGATTGATCTCTCGCTAAGGCTTTTTAGCGGGAGATTTTTCTCTAAAAGTAGAAAGGGAGGGTGAGACATTGCAACAGTGTGTAGAACATTTTCTAGCAGCTGTGTGGGAACAACTCACAGCTGTTTATCAACAAGAAAGTAAACGGATAATGGACTTAAAAGAACAAAGTAAATTACAAGCAGGTGTCTTTCATTATTTAAAAGTTGCCTGGAAAAAAGGGAAAAGTCCTAATGGCAATATCTTTATTGATGTCTATGAGCCATTTAGTTGGAGTGATAGTGCCTATAGGGTAGAAGCAGGTCCATACATACAGGAGTTTACCAAAGTAAATCAGATAGAGGAGCTTTTTTCGGCTCTCTGTACAAAAATGGAGACGTTGTTTCAATCCGAGCAATATGGTTTCCGATTTTTTGATTACCATTTTCAAGTAGTCCTTGAATTTGAGCATGACGGGACGATGCTTAGCTATCAGAAAAAGCTTCTCCATGATCATAAGCTAGCGTTAGTGAAAGAGCAGCTGGCCACATTTATTGAAACAAAGGTAATGGCTGAGCTACCTATACGACCAAGTGATCATGATGAATTTTTCTTTGCACAGTATTTAGTCAATCCGCATTTTTTTCATCAGTCAGCCAGTGAAATCGAACCACTTATTTGTCAACTAGAAGTAAAACATCGTGCCAATAAAGAGCGTCTAGACCAATGGGTTTATTATTATACAATGGCGTTTAAGCACTGGGCAGAGAAACAATTTTTACCGTACTATTTTGAACAAACAGGGGATTATATCCAAGAGTGGGTGCTGAAAACTGAGGATATGGTACAGCAACTGGAGCAGGAAAGGCTAAATTTCTTTCTTTATGTAGCATTGAAAATTGGTCAAAAAGAGCCAGCTACCCGTTTAGAGTATCTTGAGCTTGCCAAACAGCTGGGCTCACAGCAAGCTGTTGATTATTTGCAAAAAGGAAGCGGTCGTTTTGAAAGTATGCGGAAGCGTGAGATGTTCCAAGGGCAAGCAAATGATGTTTTACAAACAATTGATATACGAGTAATAGTTGAAGAGGAAGCGGCTTATCGTGAAGCGCTTCATTATATCATTCAACTGTTGCAGGAAGGTTTTCCAAAGGGCTATAAGCTAACCTTCAAGAGTAAAGTGAAAAATTACCTTCCTGTTAAAAAGTTAGCCAAGTCAAAGCTCCATCAGTTTTTTGCCAATTGCCTTGAATATCCTAGCCTTTTTCCGTTAGTAGCGAATTATGCACAGATTGCTATGGAGGAATTTGCATGGTATCAAGATGTCGAGCCGAGCGAAAAATCAGCGATGCCTGGCACCTATGCGGTCTTTGGCTTAGGTCTTTATAGTAAGGCTTATTTCCCGCTCGTTGAACATTATATGGCACTAGTGGATACAGAGCATCAATCTGTACAGGATGCTTATGCGGAGGCTTTTCAGGAGGTACACGGCCTATCAGTGGAGGGGATGCCTGTGTTCGTAGCTATTCTATTAGGTGGGAGTGAATCGGCTAAGCCATTAAAGGGCATGGACATCAAGGGATTAGACTTACTTACGGCACTTGTGCAAGAACTGGAGAAAAAAGAAGACTACCAGCGTGCATTTGTTTTATATCGAATATTTGGTAGTTCCAAGAAGATCGCACAACGTCTAAAGCAAGAAGAAGCACCGATGAAAAATGAGCTGAAGAAATTATTGCAATGGATGGATTTATGAAAGGAGGGCAGTTAAATGGAATGGGCGAAGGTGTGTAAAACTAAGGATATTGAGCACGTGCGAGAGGCGGTAAGCAAGCTGGATGTCAATGAGCGGGATGCACGTGGGAGAACACCGTTAATGCTTTTCCTAACAAATCGAATGCCACTTGAAGCAATCAAGCTGCTATTGGCACAAAATATTGATTTAGAGGCACGAGATAAGCTAGGTGATACGGCGCTTAAAAAGGCTGTAAAATTTAAGCAAGCAGAGGTAGTTTCATTACTGCTTGCTGAGGGTGTAGATTTACAGGCGCCTGAGGGGATTACTGCTACAGCTTGGTATGCAGCTAGAGACCATAGAGGGATTGCGGATTTATTGCTGGATACGCCTGGAGCCATTCGACTGACCTTGCAGGCAGCAGAACAGCTGCAAGTGGAATCCATTTTATATGAGGAATCTCTTGATACAATGTGCCATGAAATAAGTAAGGTGTCATCAGCTGTCATTTTGCATGCCATTGTGAATGGCTATAATTGGGATGATGGACCCGAGCCTATGCTTGTAGCGTTAGCCAATCCAGTATGTGCACCTATAACCATGGTGGACATGTTTGAACTGATGGAAGGCGAGTATTGGCTAGAACAAACAGAAGAAGAACTAGCGAGCTCCTATTGGAAACAACCATGGAAAGAGATGGCAGAAATACTACAGGAAAAGTTGAAATTCTGTGATAGATAGTGAGGAATGTGCAATGGATCAGAAAGCAAAAAAAATTTTAATGCAAACCTATTGGCAATCAGGTAGATGGCGGTCAGGCGGATATACTTATACAGAAGAAGATTTTCAGTATGCCAAAAGTAAGGGCTTGATGTTTGACCGATTAACCATTACTCATGATGAATGTGTACAGAGGTTACGACATCTTCATGAAGAAGGTGTAACAAAGGAGCTTGTGGTGACAGCATTTTTGCATAGCTTATCGACACGTAAAGTATATTTGCGCAGTGCCTTATCCAGCTGGGCTCTTACCCATGACCTATTAATCCACACGTATCATGAGCGACCTGTTACATTAGTATCCTATAGTGGCTGTGGGTACTGTAATGAGCAGAAAATCATGTCAAATGAAGAATATGTAAATGAAGATTTAAATGTGCTTAATTTTGAACGAATGAAGTGGGGAGGTGTTCGTCTCAATTGGCTCTTATATTGTTTGCTAGATTTAGAATGTTTAGTGAAAGAACAAGAGACGTTTACGGTGTGTGAGGAAGATATAATGATAGTAAAACAGATGATAGCGGCAATAGAATCCTGTAATGAGACGGATGCAGCTAGACAGCTTGAGAAGCGCTGGAAGGATGTATTTAAGTCCAATCAATATGAACGAGATGCTGTGATGGAAATCTGGGGCTATGCTGGTTTACTAGTATCACAGGATGATTATCGCAAGGAGCGTGGACGTGGAACGGATTTTATGTCAATGGCTACCTGGAGAGGACAAGATGGCTATTCGCAAGATAAGATGCAGTTTTACTTTGGCTCCTATCTGTAAATTTGGACTAGCTACGCCAACTCATAAGACAATATTCTGTTAGACAATCCTGATAGCGCAACCATATGGAACGAGCTCTAGCATGCTTCTAATTTGATCGTTTGCTGTTGACATGTTCATTGGGAGACGCCCCCTAGTAATGTGCGCTGATGGTGTGCTAATTTTAAATACAAATGGTTGCGAAAAGCTTTAATTAGATAGATGAAGGGAGAAGTGTAGGGAAATGGGTGCATGGGGATACAAAGCATTGGAAAGTGACGAAGGTTTGGATGTAGTGGGCTTTTTACAAGATTTTATGAAGCATCACAAAGAATCGAGTCAGATTACCTTGTGGAGCATTGTCCAGATGATGAAAAATAAAGGCTTTTTTGGAGACAACTTTGAGGATATCGATTTTTTCTACGATATTAGCGCTATGGCACTGGCAGAGCTTTATTGCCAATATCTTGATACAGGTCAAATCTATGGTTACGAAAGTAAGAATGTACAAGTGCACTGGACAGCAAATGAAGACTCTTTGACATTTATTTTACAGTATCTAAAGGACATTCAAGATGAAAAGCCTGATCAGCATGGAGGGAGAGAAATGACAGAACTATGGAGAGAGTCCGAGAGTTGGCTAGAATGGCAGTCGAATCTAGCCTATCTTATACAAAGGATTGAACAAGAAATCAGCTGTTTGCAGCAATAAAAAAGGGAGGTCATTGGAAGTGACCTGTGATTTTTGGATAATGGCTTCCATCATGGAATTGCTTGACTATCCAGATGAGGAAAATGATCATTATATTCCTCAGCCAACATTGCAAGCCATTATGGATGTGCTTAATATCCAAGTGCCAATAAAAGAAATTTACGAACGTTTTTTTGATCAGTCCATTCATACAGGGCATGTTTTAGTATTTGCTAATAAGCATCTGCCGCATGCCTGTATTGTACTTGATACTTATCGTGATCCACTAGATCAGCAGGATTTAATTCGATTTGGTTGGAGGGTGGCAGCGAAGGATGTTTGTCTAGTAAGACAGTTATCTCGGAAACTATTTGACAATTGTGATGAGGGCATTCGCTACGAGGAAGGTCAATCTATTCTCTATCAGGTACTGCAGGAACAAAGCTATCCTCGTAAATACTACTACGAGACGGTATTTGAGCAAAAAATGAAGAACTATATGGTGTGACCAATCATAAAAGGATTCGTGACACTTCCTATAGAAAGTGCGCGAATCCATATGAAAGACATTATACAAAGAAAAAACTAAATAAAGATAAGATGATGGAAATGCCAACAATAGGTCCAATCATTTTCATATGTCGTTTTCGTCCCATCACAACAATCGCCACATACTCACGAATCATGGCATTTGGCCAATAATAAAAGGCTGTCTTTGATCCTATGCCTTGACTATTCAAGCCCGCAAGTCTTGCATAAATACCAGCGCGAAATAGGTGGAAGTTATTCGTCGTAAAAATACTGTTATAGTCCTTACCTTGTTTCCGATCATCCATCAGTTGTTTAGAAAATAACATATTTTGATAGGTATTGACAGAGCGGTTCTCCTGTAAAGTATGCTCAATTGGAATGCCTTTTTCAATCGCATATCGTTGCATTGCTTCAGCTTCAGGTAGATTCTCGTCAGGACCTTGTCCACCAGAGAAAATAATGGTCGGTGGCGTAGTAACAGCTGCTTGCTTATGGTAGAAATCCATTGCTTTTTGAATTCTACTAGCTAACAGTGGCGGTACTTTGTCATTGATCAAGCCACTTCCTAGCACGATGATAAAATCTTGCTTCAGCTTTGGTCGATTGAATTGATAAAGAAAATAGGCGGACAAAAAATTAGATAAATGGATAAAGAAATAAAACGTGATCAGCGAGATCCCACCAAAGATCGGTTGGAGGTGGATTGAAAACACACTCGCTGGATAGATAATCGGTAAGAGGATAAATAGCAATATGCCTATGGCGACAAGTAATGTTAAAGAATTGGCCAAACGTCGACCTTCTCGCTTCATCAATACTCTCGCATTTAAAAATAAACCAAACATTAAGGCAAGAATGCCAAAAGGAATCAAGATAAATAGGGCAATAAAAGGGATAATAACAATGAGCCTTAAAAAGTAATGGTCAGATGCTAAAGATGCGATGACGCAGAATAACAGAAAAGAACAAATAAATAGATTAAATAATAGTCCATTGATCATTTTTCTTGGGTCTTTTAAATAAGAAATGAGAAAAATGACAAAAAGAATGAGTGGAATAATGCCAAAATACATACAAAATGCACCTCTAGTGATGGAGTGGTTGATGATATCTTTATATTATAAGTCATAATTGGGCGAAATCAACCATCGACAAAATGACAAGAGGGAGCCTGACGATACTCCCTCTATTTTTTGTGTGAGCGATTTTCGGATTTATGGAGATAATGAAGATATTCATGACGCGTTAATCCGCCAGTTTGACGATTAAATTCATCATAAGTAATATCTGCTGGTAAGCCAAATTCAGCGAATGCCTGTTGATGTTCTTTATGATAGTACGGATGAGCCAGTGATCTAGATGCATTTTCTTCCTCTGATTTCAACCAATCAGTTGCAACGCCTGCAGAGACACCGTGGTTTGTAAAACGATTGCCTGTTTGAAATGTAGTGATAGATGCTGGCTTGCTAATCGTTCCTGTGCCCCATGAAAGACGGTAACGAGGCTCCTTCCCATAGTGGAGAGTCTGTCCGTAACCTAGAGGGAATAAAATATCGTCTTCTGTTAACGTTTTATGACCAAGTTTTTCATAGCAGCCCCTCATAAAATAGTCGTCCATGACGATTTGTGTTTGGGAAGCTAATGGAGCAGCGGTAATTTCCTCAAGAGAAGGCAAACGCTCTGTCGTGGTCAACAGATAGGGACGAATAAATAAAGGCATAGTCATCACATTATGCCAAATACTATCTTCTGCAAATAACTGATCTTTTTGCATTTGCCGTAAATCGCCAATAACCAGCACATAGCCGTTGACGAATAGATCAATCTCTACACGAAAAATATCGCCTGGTACAGCCTTATAACGTAAACTTTTCATCTTTGTCAGCTTTTTTAGCTTGTCTGCGTAATCTGTAGGAAGCTGAGTCGGAAATTGCAGTAGCCAATCCATGATCGCCGACTTAGTCGTTAAATGCTCAAAACCTGTAAGCGGAAGCTGATAATATGTTTTTGCATTGCGAGCTGTAATATAGCTTGATGGCTGGTGTTCATTGCCTAGACCAGCAGAAAAAATAACACCTGTTGCTTTCACGGCAGAAATCGTTGTGTAATTTAATTTCTTTTCCTTTCCACGTGCGGTTTGTGGGACAATCATTTCACGATTACGTGTTAAAATGTCCACATCAGCTTCCTGGTAGCTATGCTCATTAACGAAAATTCTTTTTTTAATCACATCCCCCTCGAAGCAAATAAAGTAATCTTCTCGAATTTGATGTGTGTCCCAATGATTTTCTAGCATATGTAGACCGAAATAAGGGCGTAGTGAATTTGTTAGCCAACTAGTAAATAATGTCAATAAGACTTCCTCCTTACGTATGTTTGTTATGTGGGTCAAGTATACTGAATTTGACGGATGACGAAAATAGGATGGGTGAAAAATGGTTAAAATAGTTGCTTTTATGTGATAGCAACGATTGCTTTCGGAGCAGAAGGCCGCCTTTTTCATCAGGCTATAGAACTGTTATAATGACAGACAGAGGTGATGAACATGCATATTTTGACGATTGAAGGCATACCCTATGCTTGGCTTGAGCCATTACAGGAAATTCATGCTCACGTCTTTGACGGTGCCAAACTGCCAGTCGAAAAGCTAGAAAAGAAAGAAGGTCTTCTTTGTTTATTGGCAGTTGAAGATGAGGCGCTATTCGGCTTTAAACTGGGCTATCCACATCCAGATGGTGTTTTTTATAGTTGGTTGGGTGGTGTTCATGTGACAATGCGGGGGCGAGGTATTGCTAGTCAATTAATGAAGGCGCAGCATGCGGCTATTCAGGAAGTAGGATTTCAAAAAGTTCGTACATATGGTAGAAATACACGCAAAGCCATGCTCATTACCAATCTCAAACATGGCTTTGATATCGTTTCAACATTTCTTGATGAAAAAGGAAGACATAAAATTATATTTGAAAAAACATTCGATTAAGGAGTTTTAAACATGAAAGCATATTTAGCAAACGGATTATTTTCTTTAGGAGATCGCTTCGTCAATGAGCAATTGGCAGCAGCTATTCGGGAGGCCGTGCCAGACATCGCTTTATACGTACCACAGGAAAACGATGCTATCAATGATAAATCAGCCTATGCAGATAGCTTAGCCATTGCTCAAGCAGATTTAGAAATGCTGCAAAATAGTGATGTATTGATAGCTGTATTGGATGGGGTTGAAATTGATTCAGGTGTGGCCGCTGAAATTGGTGCGTTCTCTATGCTGAATCGTCCTATTATTGGTGTACTGACAGATGTTCGTCAGCAAGGACGAGACAATATGCAAAAAATAGAGGCGCTAATTCGAGATGGGCTAGAGAATCAGTTCGTTTATCGTAATCTATTTGTTGTGGGGTTAATTAAACGTAATGGCGTTATAACGTCTTCCATTGAAGAGGCTGTGGAAGCCGTACAAAAATTGAACAACGAGGAGGCATAATCATGCTGTTAGCTACATCAGACGTGATAGCAGGAAAAGACATTATCGACACTTTAGGACTAGTGCGAGGAAATTCTGTTCAATCAAGAAACATCGGTCGAGACATGATAGCTGGTCTTCGTAATATTGTGGGTGGCGAGATGAAAGAGTATGCTGAGATGCTTGTGCGTTCTCGTGAAATCGCCACACAGGCAATGATAGAGGAAGCCCAACAAATGGGAGCAGATGCCATTGTGGGTGTCCGTTATGCGACTTCATCTGTAATGGATGGCACATCAGAAGTGTTGGTATATGGAACGGCTGTGAGATTTAAATAACAGTTTCAGACTGGGGGATAGAAGCCATCGAGAAGTTTGATATGCTCTCGATGGCTTTTGTCATTTTTTTCTCTCTTTCATATTCAATATTTGGTAAACTATTACCAAAGGAGCGCTTGCATGAACATTTTTTTAGACCACTTAAAGTTACCCATCGCATCCGTAAAACCATGCTCAATGGTTTCTTTGATTTGTTTGATGTTATAGAACTATCGTAAATGTTCAGCTTCCTTCACATAGAATTCCCAAATAGGAAGTTGAATGAGTTCTTACTTTCTGTACATTATAATAGGCTTGGTCACCTCAAACGCTTGCTTTTCATCAACATATGTAGTTGGAGTTCTTTATCTAGAAGCTGATGGAATGAAGAGCGCTGACTTCTGCGGGAGAAGCGGAAGTTGAGATTCTGGACTGAGAGGATGTTTTCTGTGCGAAAGCGAAGCGGAGGGAAATAGCTTGACTGCGCCTGTAGCGGAAATCAATGGCTTTACTTTATTTTATTGCAAAAATGCTGCGTTTATCGAATTTATTGTAAAATTTTAGTTAATTATGTTAGAAATACAGTCTATTGTGCTGCTTTAATGATGTTTTATTATAAGATACGTATAATACCTATTATACAGATAAGGTATAATGGTTATGGTAGTAAAGGTTAATGATGCCCAACTTAGAATCTGTTGGGCATGATAGAAGAAAGAGTGGGATATATGGTAGATTCACAACAAAGCAAAGGCTATCGTGTTCTTTCGATATTTGATCGATTGATGGATGGCCAAGGAATCAACAAGAAGCAGGAAGCATTGACACATCAGGTTGGTGAAAAAACCATACAACGGGATATCGACGAAATTCGTACATATCTGAGAAAGGCTAAACTCAATTGCCGCTTACAATATGTCCGTACAGAAAAAGTATATAAACTAATACAAACAGATCATAATCGTTTATCTAAAGAACAAGTATTAGTTATTATTAAAATACTAATTCAATCAAGAGCATTTAGTAAGACTGAGATGAATGAACTGTTGGAGAAGCTTATTTCTATTGTGGCAGCAAATCAGGATGCTCAAATAGTATTAAAGGAAAAATCGGTAGAGGTAGATGTACAACATAACCAATCCTTAGTACCATTCATTTGGAGCATTTCAGAAGCCATTCAAAAGAACAAGGTCATGACAATTGATTATGTAGCTGAGGGAGAAAGTATCTCCACCGAAAAGATGGTGAAGCCTCTAGCTGTGATCTTTTCAGCACCCTATTTTTATGTTCTAGCAGATAATCAAGATAGTCCAACTGTTTACCGAATGGATCGTATTCAGCATCTTCGTGAACAGGATAAAACATTTCAAATAGGTGAGCTCCACAAGGATCAGCCATTGATTGATGTTAGTGAGCCTATACGATTTCTCTATAGAGGAAAGTACCCCCAAACTGTTTTCAATCGATTTCCGACAGCCAAGCTCGTATCGCAAAATGATCATGCCTACTTATTTGAAGCAAATGTGTTTGGAAACGACATCAATAGGTGGTTTTTAAGTCAGGGAGCAGATCTAGAGATATTGGAGCCAATTGAGCTGAGAGAAGAGATGATAGAAACTATACAGGCAATGCAGCAAAATTATCATTGTATTTAAAAACCCGCGCAATTTTAAGCACGGGTTTTACTATTACTGAAAAAGTTGTTCAATGAATGTCAAATCGACATCATGATTGAGCTTGTAATCTTTCATATAATTTTCTTCATATAAATAAACGAATAAATGGTGATTATCATCTATACGTAAGCCGATTTCCCTGTCATCATTGATCGATAACGTCAGCCAATAAGCTTCTTTAAAATCGGATTTAGCAAACCATACTTTTTTTAATGGCAGGTCTTTTAATGGCTGCATTATTTGGTCGATTTCTGCTTTATTTGTAAGCATGATCGTTTTTTCATCCGAAGAACGAATGACTTCAATTTCATGAATTTCCTTCACATCGAGACGCTCTGTTACCTCTGTTGTAAAATCGGTGTCCCTTGTTAGTAGCATCGTTGAGATATACAGAATAAGTAATGGTAGTAAAATGCCTAGAAGTAGTTTGTATCTTTTTTTCATACTCGTCTCCTTAAATTCTAAAAATTCGCACATATGTATTCTTTTCCACGCTATAATTGAGCATATACTGAAATGATAAAGGAAGGCAATAAAATGACATATAATTATGCAGAAAAAGAACTATTTTATCCAGATAGAACAATTATGTATCGAGGCGGCGTCAAAAAAAATGATTTTGGCCATGATATCTATGATGGGAAAGGCATGCTTTTTGATCAAGATGGCGAGCTCTTATTCGAGGGGGAATTCGTCAATCATATGAAGCAAGGCAATGGCATCATGTATTTAAAAGGGCAACTTATTTATCAGGGAGAATTCATTCAAAATAAAAAACAGGGTCACGGCATTTTATATAAGGATGGCCATAAGCATTATGAGGGTCATTTTCGCAATGATTTAATGGATGGCTATGGCATCTTATATTATGAAGAGGATGTGACGGCTCCTTATCAAGCATTGCGAGCACAATATCCTCATTTAAATCAGCCACAGTATGAGGGTGATTTTGTACATGGCATGAAAAAAGGAAAAGGCAAGCAATATTATCCAAATGGGTTTTTACAATATGAGGGTGATTTTATTTGGCATCATATGCAAGGGGCTGGTAAGCTCTATTATCCGACAGAATCACCAACGGCTGAAGAGCTTGCCCGTGGTGTCACAACATGCCACTATGAGGGTCATTTCTTTGAAGATCTGAAACATGGCAAAGGGAAAGTTTTTTCTAGGCAGGGTATGCTGGAAGCGGAAGGACAGTTTAAAGAAGATAAGATGACAGGGCATGGAACGCTTTATTATGCCAATGGACAGGCTTCCTATAGAGGGGAATTGGTTCATGGCAAAAAACATGGACGAGGCGATTATTTTAATGAAGATGGCAAAATCATTTACAGTGGTGAATTTATCAATGATGAACGATTGCGCATTACACCTGAAATCGAACAGGAGATTACTAAACTACAAAAGCAATTGGACAGTCTTGTAGGATTGCCGAACGCAAAAAAAGAATTACATAATTTAATAAACTTCATTAAAATCCAAAGCCTGCGTGTCGATCATGGATTAACAAGCTTTCCAATTACGTATCATCTTGTTTTCTCAGGCAATCCAGGGACAGGTAAAACAACAGTGGCACGCATTATTGGCCAAATCTACAAGCATCTTGGCGTGTTATCAAGCGGACATTTTGTTGAAACAGATCGCGCAGGATTGGTCGCTGGATATGTAGGGCAAACAGCACTCAAGGTTCAGGAAGTTGTTAACAAAGCAAAGGGTGGGGTTCTCTTTATTGATGAAGCCTACTCATTAATTCATGATAAACAGGATGCATTTGGTAAGGAAGCGATTGACAGTTTATTAAAAGCAATGGAGGATCTACGTGATGACTTAGTAATTATCGTTGCTGGGTATACAGAGCTTATGGAGGAGTTTTTACAAGCGAATCCAGGCTTTAAATCTCGCTTTAATCATTTTGTCCAGTTCGATAATTTTAGCACCGATGAACTCTTTGCTATTTTTGCTATGCTTTGTCAAACGAATGATTATCAATTCGGAGAAGCATTTGCCCAACATATGAAAGTGCAGCTACGCCAAATGCCAATTGAAACAATTCCTAATTTCTCGAATGGTCGCTATATTCGAAACCTGTTTGAAAAATTGGTGACGATCCAATCAAACCGATTGATTCAACAGGCAACAATCTCGAAAGAAGAATTGATGACTTTTGAGGAGCAAGATATTTTACAGGGCCTATCAGAAAAGCTATTTGATAACACTTTTTAAGATAAGGAGTAGACGAATGAAAAAATGGTTTGCCATTATTTTAGTGTGTGCTTGTATTTTACCACGGATAATAACGATTCATGTTACAGTAAATAATCATATAAATGTCCATAAAAACAATAAAAGTTAATGAGTTATGCTTGATATGGTAATATAATACAAAATATACGCTATCGTTAACGAACACGGATGCCTTTAATTGGTATTTTCGTGCACCGGATGGAGAAAGTGATGAGACTGTTGTGCGCAGACTAACATCTTGGCTTGACGGGATTCAACAATTCCCAAAAGTGATTATTGTCTCGCATGGTCTGACTGGGCGAATTTTACAGGGTGTCTATGCAGGACTTAATAAAAAAAGGCACTCAAGATGTATTATTCAAGTCAACCAATAAAGAAATCTCAAGAATTTGTTCTAATATCGAAGATGATTAGTACATATAAAGATATTTGAGTTCATCACATTGTTCTCAAGGAATATTCAGAAATGCCACCTATTATAATGTGTAGGAGGCGTTTTTTTATGAAAAAATGGATGTTATGTTGTTGTATTTGTATCGTGGTTTTCTTATTTTATTATACAAACAAAATATATGAACGCGCTCAGCTAGAACTGCCATCATTACATAGTCATAATGCTTTATTGCTCAATGAACAAGGCGAAGTATTATACGAAAAAAATGCAGATGCTATTATTTATCCAGCTTCCTTAACCAAGATTATGACAGCCATCGTTGCCATAGAGATGACAGAGGATTTACAAAGACAAACAATTGTAGAACCTCAAACGATTGCCAACTATACGGCCCAAAATGCTTCGATGGCAGGCTTTCAAGCAGGAGACTTTGTAACAATGGAGGATTTATTATATGGCACACTCCTTGCCTCAGGTGCCGATGCAACAGGAACTCTTGCAGATGCTATCGCAGGCAGTGAGGACAAATTCGTCACTTTGATGAATAACAAGGCGCAGGAATTAGGCATGCATGATACATATTTTGTTAATACCAGTGGCCTACATGATGAGGCACATGTATCTAGCGTGCGGGATATCAGTAAGCTTCTACGCTATGCGTTAGAAAACCCTATCTTTTATCAAATATTTACCTCGAAAAGCTATACAACCCATGTGCCTAATGAATTAATTATCACAAACTCGTTGTTTACAAAAGTGCCTAGTGTAGATGGCCCCATACTAGGAGGGAAAACAGGATATACACCAGAAGCAGGGCTCTGTCTGGCGTCCATTATCGAAAAAGAAGGAAAATCATTTCTTTTCATTACAACCAATGCCCCGACCTATGTTTGGACGCCACCCCCTCATATCGAAGATGCTTTAACTGCCTATGATGCCCTGTAAGTGGAAAAAAGATGAAAACATCTCAACTTTTTCATCGTTTCCAACGTCTTATTTGAAAGGAAGACATTTCTTGTTTTGCGATGGTGCTAGATAATCCATTTTTGAGGGAAGTCTCTCCTGGATCAAGCAAAACGATTACTTTTTGTAGCCCTTTGCTTATTGATGCGGGGAAGATGCCCTCATGGTTGGGGAAGCTCTGGGGAATTCGCTCCAAAATAGGAGCGAGCCACTCAATCACTCCACAAAAAGGAGGGCTCAACATGTCATTATCATAATTTACGCATAGTTTTATAGAAAAAAGGGAAGGAGAAATGTAGTAAGGTTAATATTATACAGATGTGAAGGGTCTTGGAAGATGGAATCTAGTCGATTACTACTATTTTCTGGTCTGAATGGTTACTCTATAATGATAGTTAATTCTTAGCATTTTTTTAGCAAACGACATGGGAAGACATCTAAGGACGGTGAAGAACAATGACAAAATTTTTACCCTATGCAATCGTGTTGACATTGATGATGTGTTTATTTGCTGGGCAATTGTCAGCAAGTGCTGAAGGGCCAGTGGTAATTCAAAAAGTGATGAAGGATACGGTCATTTATGAAAAGCCTTCCAAAACTAGCAATGAGATGGGGGAATTGGCGAAGGGACACTTTGTCACAGTGACGCAAGCAAGCAAAGGGTGGACACATATTCAAACGCCAGAGCAGGCAGGCTTTGTGCCATCTGATGTTTTAGTCAAGTTGAAGTCTGTCGGCTATTTAGTCATTCAAAAGGGTGGTGCGACGCTATTTACTGCGCCAAGCCAAAATGCACAGCAGGCAGGATCGCTTTATGAAGGACGCATGATTTATGTGTATGGCACAGCACCTGGAGGCTGGTCTTTCGTCCAATATGGGCAGGATATAGGATATGTGGCAACAAATGCTTTAAAAAAACCTGTTCCAACGAAGAAACGAATCAACGCTGTGGCTGGTGCTGAATTACGTTTAACTGCTAGCCCACATGGAGAAGTTCTTGGTACACTTGCCAATAATACAGCTGTCCAGTATTACATAACGCTTGCAGGCTGGGCCTATGTAGAAGCGGGCGACCAAAAAGGGTATGTCAAAGCTTCTGAGCTAGCCAATATTCAGCTAACCGATAATAAAGTGTATAATAAAGGTGTGCCAGTAGTGAAGGGTGCTAAAAAACGTGTAGCTTTAACATTTGATGATGGGCCTAACGCCAAGGTAACACCGCAAATATTGGCGACTTTAAATAAATACGATGCGAAGGCTACATTCTTTATGGTAGGAAAAAATGTGTCAAGAAATGCTGCTATCGTCAAGCAAGTCTATGAGGCTGGGCATGAAATTGGCAACCATACCTTGAATCACAAAAAATTAACGGCTTTATCCATAGCGGAGGTTAAACAAGAAGTCAATGGCACAAGTAATGCGATTTATACAGCCATTGGCCAATACCCAACCGTTTTCCGTCCACCGTATGGGGCGACAAATGATCAAGTGCGCTCGTTCATGACGATCCCTTCGATTTTATGGTCGATTGATACACTAGATTGGAAACATCATAATGCGGATAAAATTTTAGCGTATGTGAAAGCCTCTGTAAAAGATGGCAGTATCATTTTAATGCATGATATTCATCAAACGACAGCGAATGGTTTAGAAAATGTCATTCTTTATTTACAGAAACAAGGCTATGAATTTGTTACAGTGAGTGAGATATTACAATAATAGAAAAGCTGTGCAATTGTCTTCTAGAGACTGCACAGCTCCTTTTATTTAAATAAATTAATGGTTGTAATAATAATAGGAATCCCAAACACGTCGATTAAAAAGGCGCCGACAATTGGTACAACAAGAAAGGCTTTTTGAGAAGGTCCGAAGCGTTGCACAACAGCTGACATATTTGCCATGGCATTTGGTGTTGCCCCTAACCCATGTCCTGCAAAACCAGCTACCATCACAGCTGCATCGTAGTTTTTGCCGAGTAGCTTAAACAAAACGAAGATACTAAATACGACAATAAAGAATACTTGCACAAAAACGATGATGAATAATGGTAGCGCTAAATCAGCAATTTCCCATAATTTGATACTCATTAATGCCATTGAAAGGAACACGCCTAATGTTACATCCCCAATTAATGAAATGCTTTTCATATTAATTGCTTGAGGTTTAACTTTATCCATAATATTACGTACTAATACAGCCACAAACATTGCGCCTACATAGCCTGGTAGGACGAAGCCTGTTGCTTCTGAGAATAATGTCCCAACATATGTGCCGACAGCCATGCTGAACGTAATCAATAAGACTTGTGTAAAGAACGAGTCAGATGTAATTTGTTCGTGTTTATTTTCATATTCGACTGCTTCAGCTTCTTGTTCATCAGGTGTTAAATTGTATTTACCGACTAAATATTTGACAATCGGACCACCAATTAATCCACCAGCAACTAGACCACAAGTTGCGGCAGCAGCCCCAATCGTCATGGCTGAGGAAATGCCCAAATCTTCTAATGTTTGTCCAAATGCGGCAGCAGCCCCATGACCACCTTCCATGGAAACAGCACCAGCCATCATTCCGATTAAAGGATGAATCCCCATGAGGGAGGCAAGTGATACCCCAATGACATTTTGCATTAAAGCAAGGAAGCCACAGGCTAGCCAATAAATAACTAATAATTTTCCTCCGAGTCTTACTAACTTAAAGCTTGCCCCTAAGCCAATCGTTGTGAAGAACGTAATCATAAATAAGCTTTGCAAGGACGTATCGAGCGATATTTCTAGAACACCAGTTGTTTTTAAGATGGTAGCGAGAGCAGCGAACAATAAACCACCTACCACCGGAGCTGGAATACAAAATCGCTTTAAAAATCCGATTTTATTAATAAGAAAGCTTCCCAATGCAAAGAGTGCGACGGCTAAAAACACCGTTGTTATTTGATTAATTTCGATCATGAGCCTTGCCCCCTAAGTAAGTTGTTCAGTGCTTCATACACAAAATAAGCACCTAATTTAACCGTTCGTCCATTTTCATCTAATAACGGATTGACCTCACAAACATCAAATGAATGTGTATGAGGATGTGCAGTGACTTTTTGTAGGATCGTGCGTACCGTTGATGGGTCAAGCCCAAACGGTGAAGGTGCACTTACACCTGGAGCAAACGCTGCATTCAAGACATCCATACATAAGGTTAAAAGAACATAATCATGTTGATCCATATAGTGTTGTAGCTCATCCAATAATTGCTGTTGGTTGGCTACTGTCATGTGATCTTCAAACACATACTTTACCTGTAATTCATCCGCTTTTTCGAATAGTTCTCTTGTATTGCCATAGCGTTGAATACCGACAACAAAATAATCAGCATATGGATCCTGTTCTAAAATTTGACGGAACATAGTACCAGAAGAAGACTGTTCATCGTATGGTCGTAAATCAAAATGAGCATCTATATTAATAATGCCGATTTTAGCATCCTTTGATAATGCTGAGCGAACACCTAAATAATGGCCATAAAGTGTTTCATGACCGCCGCCAAGCACAATACATGGACATTTTTTTTGCAATACTGTTCCGACAATTTCACCAAGCTCACGCTGCGCTTCCTCTAAATTATGATTAAGACAAACGATGTTGCCAACATCAATGATTTGTTGATCATCTTCAAATGTCCACGGTAGACTAGCTAGTCCTTCCCGTAGTGCGTTCGGTCCATTGGCTGCTCCTAGACGACCTTGATTTCGACGTACCCCTTCATCGCAAATAAAACCAACGAGTGCAGCCCTTTTCTTATCTGAAGCGCTTACATCATTAATCGCCAATCTTTTTACTTGTTGATGTAAACGAAAACTGCTTGTATTTGTCGTTGAATCTATACGGCCTTTCCATTGTTTTTGATCTGTCAGTGTGTACATAATCCTATTCACCCCATTGTTAAAATTATTGTAGAAAAAGTATTGTTGTAATTCATTATATATTCACATAATTATAATTACTAATATATAATTAATATTAACTTATAGCTTTTAACTATAAATGAAGGAGGATTATATAAGTGGATATTAAACAACTACACTATTTTATTGCTGTTTCAGAACAAAGGAATTTCTCGAAAGCCGCAGAAAGACTGCATATTTCGCAGCCTTCCTTAAGTAATGCTATCAAAAAATTAGAACAAGAGATTGGTTCCCCCTTATTGGAGAGAAATACTAGAAATCTGCAATTAACAGAAGCTGGAGAGCTACTTTTTGAACGGGCAAAAGTTATTGTGAAAAATATGGAAGTATTGAAAATTGAAATGGATGAAGTCATTGTTCATGGCACGAGAGACATCACCATTGGTGTTATGGAATCGATCAAGCATTGGTTGCCTAAAGTAATCGCTAACTATAAAAAGGATTATCCACAAATGAAGATTCATTTAGTCGATATTTTAGGCAGTAAACGTGTGAAGAAATCGTTAAAAAGCTATAAAACCCATTTAATCATAACGAATCAGTTAATGGATGATCCAGAGTTGGAAGTCCAAACCTTATATGAAGAGAGGTTGGTTGCAGTGTTACCCTTACACCATCCGTTAGCCAGGAAAGAGACTTTAACCATCTCGGATATTAGTGAAGAGCCATTTATTATTAGTACCGAGGGCTTTCAAACAAGACACGATATTTTAACGATGTTTGAAAAGGCTGGGAAAAACATCAACATACAATTTGAAATCGAACGTTTTGAAACGGCTGTCTCACTAGTGCGTGAACAGTTAGGGATAACGATATTACCTGAAAACTATTTGCAAGGACCAACAGCCAAAACCATTGTAAAAAAAGAGATTGAAGGTGCAAAGTTAAGTCGCAATGTTTATTTAGTATCTTTAAAAAATCGTCATTTACCATTGGCTATCCGACAATTATTGAAAGATATTTTGCATTCTTTTGAAAATAAGATGCTATAACATGCAAGCAATCCTTAAGTCATGTTTTTTCTGTTTTATTAGAAAATTCATAATAGAACATTGCTTTACTAGAAAAATAGCGGTAACATTTAATGTAAGAATGAAAATGAATATTCATTCATTTTATGTTGTTGAAATAAGATCATGGCAATAGCAGAAAAAGACTTTTTGGCAAGGCGAGGGGTTGATTTCCGTTCCGCCAGCGTCCTTTCCAGGGGGGCGTCCGATGAGCCGCTTCACTCACTGCGTTCGCTCCAGGGACTCAGATGTGACGCTAAATCCCCTAGGAGTGACGCTGGCTCTACTCCAATTAACCATATGTAAAAATGTCTTTTCCTTCTCTTTCATACGAGCCGTAGTGAACAAAATAGCCCTTTATTTTCAATGTGAAGAAGTGGTAAGTGACAACACATCTCCATAAAGGGTAGTGAATAACTTCACTTTAGTTGAAAACCTTGCTAAAAAGAAACATTTATATGAATTGGAGTGGAAGGGGGATAGTGAGACAGGCGAGCCTCTAAACGGAGCGGAAGCGGCTCGGCGCTCGCCGACAGGAAAGCAAGTAGCCTGCAACGGAAATCCATTTTCACCTTTCACAAAAATGCTATGGATGGTTTTGTTTTTCAACACGATGAAAATGAATTTTCATTCATTTTTAAAGTTCAAGCAAAGGGGGTATCTTCCAATGAATTTTTCTTATAGTGAAAAAGTTGTGAAGTTACAGGACAAGCTAACGAATTTTATGGAGCAATACATTTATCCAAATGAGGCTGTTTATGCAGCGCAGGTAGAGGCTATGGAGGATCGTTGGGGAGCGATTCCACCCATTATGGAGGAATTGAAACAGAAGGCACAACAGGCGGGATTGTGGAATTTATTTTTGCCAGATAGTGAATATGGAGCAGGATTAAGCAATTTAGAATACGCCCCTTTATGTGAAATTATGGGACGTTCACTACTGGCACCAGAAGTGTTTAATTGTAATGCACCAGATACTGGAAATATGGAAGTGCTTGTACGTTATGGCTCAGCACAACAAAAAAAGCAATGGCTTGAACCATTGTTACGAGGAGAAATACGGTCATGCTTTGCGATGACGGAGCCCGCTGTTGCATCTAGTGATGCTACCAATATAGAGGCGAGCATTGAGCGAGATGGCGATGAATACATTTTAAATGGCCATAAATGGTGGACGACAGGTGCTGGGGATCCTCGCTGTAAAGTGGCCATTTTTATGGGTAAACATAAGGATACAAATGCCCCTATCCATGAGCAACAGTCTATGATTCTCGTACCGATGGATACACCAGGGGTAAAAGTAGAGCGTATGCTGACTGCTTTTGGCTACGATCATGCACCAGAAGGACATGGTGAAGTTACCTTTACCAATGTACGCGTACCAGTGGACAATATTTTATGGGGAGAAGGAAAAGGGTTTGCCATTGCTCAAGGTCGACTAGGACCGGGAAGAATTCATCACTGTATGCGTCTCATCGGTGCTGCGGAGCGCGCATTGGAGGAAATGTGTGTGCGTGTTCAGGAGCGACAGGCGTTTCATCGACCGTTGGCAGATCAAGGAGTAATGCGTGAGCGTATTGCTGAATCTCGTATGGATATTGAGCAAGCAAGACTTTTAACATTGAAAGCGGCCTATATGATGGACACAGTAGGCAATAAAGAGGCTAAAGCTGAAATTGCTATGATTAAGGTAGTGGCACCAAATATGGCACTAAGGGTTATTGACCGAGCCATCCAAGCATTTGGTGCGGCTGGTGTTGGGCCAGATACGACGCTTGCTGCACAATGGGCAAACTCACGAACATTACGTTTAGCAGATGGTCCTGATGAAGTACATCGTAATACCATTGCTAAATTAGAATTGAAAAAACATGCGAAAAAACAAGAGGAGCTGATGAAATGACGGTCCTAGAGTTATTTAGCTTAAAAGGTAAAACAGCGATAGTGACAGGTGGGGGACGGGGACTCGGAGCGCAAATTGCTCAAGGATTTGCAGAGGCTGGGGCCAATGTCGTCTTATGCTCAAGAAAAGTGGAAGCGTGTGAGGAGATTGCCATAGCACTTGAAAAGCTAGGTGTTCAAACATTAGCACTAGCCTGTGATGTCACAAAACCAGAGGATATTGCTAATGTGGTGGCTAAAACGATTACTACATTCGGTAAAATAGATATTTTAGTCAATAATAGTGGTGCTTCATGGGGGACACC
The DNA here is from genome assembly GCF_038593415.1 of Lysinibacillus sp. FSL W7-1291. Taxonomy (NCBI): domain Bacteria; kingdom Bacillati; phylum Bacillota; class Bacilli; order Caryophanales; family Bacillaceae; genus Lysinibacillus; species Lysinibacillus sp. FSL W7-1291. Next base: position 2,488,389 of record NZ_CP151994.1, on the reverse strand, counting down.
TGCCATTGATATGCCCTACGAAGCCTGGCAAAAAGTATTTGATGTCAATGTCAACGGGACCTTTTTGATGAGCCAAGCAGTGGGCAAAATTATGCTGGAGCAGAAAAGCGGCAAAATTATTAATATTGCTTCCATCGCAGGACTTGGGGGCACACTTCCCGCCTTTATGGATACCATTGCCTATAATGCGAGTAAAGGGGCCGTTATAACCTTAACGAAGGATTTAGCTGTTAAATGGGGACCACACGGTGTCAATGTCAATGCGATAGCACCTGGATTTTTCCCAACGAAAATGTCCAATGTTTTAATTGAACGAGGACAGGACTATTTGATGGACGTTACACCGTTAAAACGTTTAGGCTCAGAAAATGATTTGAAAGGTGTGGCGTTATTTTTAGCAGCACCAGCTTCAGACTATGTAACAGGTGATGTCATTGTTGTAGATGGGGGCATGAGCTCTATCATTTAGGGAGGGAATAAAATGGATACGATGCAAGTAAGGGCAAGTGAGCGTTTAGATGTGGACAAATTACATGCCTTTTTGGCAAGCTATTTTCCTGAGCTACCACAGGGTGAACTTGAAATTTCGCAATTTAGTGCAGGGCATTCCAATTTAACGTATTGTTTAAAAATAGCTGATTTCGAAGTCGTTCTTCGTCGTCCACCGCTTGGACCAGTAGCCAAGAAAGCACATGATATGAAGCGTGAATTTACAATTTTATCAGCATTGCATCCGTTTTTAACAGCGGTTCCAAAGCCATATGTCTATGTAGAGGATCGAGATGTTATTGGTAGCGACTTCTTTTTAATGGAGCGCAAAAAAGGTATTGTTCTCGATACGCATTTTCCAAATGGGACAGAGCCAACAGAGGAGCTAGCCCGTCAGTTGTCCGAAATGATGGTAGACTCTTTAGTGGCGCTTCATGCCATTCCCTACCAAGACACAGCGTTAAAGGATATGGTGAAGCCTGATGGATTTATGGAACGACAAGTTCATGGCTGGATAGAGCGCTATGAAAAGGCCAAAACAGCAGAGCATGCGGAAGTAGCTATTTTGACAGAGTGGTTAAAAAATCATATTCCTTCCAATAATGAGGCAACCATTATTCATTATGACTATAAATTAAATAATGCGATGTTTTCTGAGGACTATGCCGAAATGATTGGCCTTTTTGATTGGGAAATGACGACGGTAGGGGACCCATTAGCCGATGTCGGTGTAGCAATGAGCTACTGGATGCATGCGGATGACCCGAAAATGTTGTTATATGCACTGGGAGAACCACCAGTAACCATTTTACCAGGCTTTTATACGCGACAACAGTTTATTGAACGATATGCGGAGAAAAGTGGGCGAGATGTTTCGACTATTCATTATTACTGTACATTTGCTTATTTCAAATTAGCCGTTATTTGTCAGCAAATTTATTATCGTTATGCTAAGGGGCAAACACAGGACGACCGCTTTGCTCAGTTGGATAAAATGGTCGCTGCACTCATACAACAGGCTTCTAAATCGATATAAATTCTAAAAAACGGTTACTTTTTACTAAGTAACTGTTTTTTTATTGCTCTCAATAACAGATTATCCGACATTATAAAATATAATTATTTATAGCTACTCGCACCAACCCTTCTTAATAGCCAAAACAACACACGTAAAAAAATTAAGAGAGATGGAATGTATGTTCTTATTTTATCACATATGCCTTCTTTTTGCGAAAAAAAGGATTTTATATAAAACAACAATATTTTATTGTTTATCGATAAATAATTGTTGACTTAGAATGTGTATAAAGCTATTATAACAATAGTGAATAGGTGTTTGATAATTGATCAAATACAAATTTAAACAAATAGATGGAGGAAGCAACAATGAAAAAATATTTACTAGCTACAATTCCAATGGTACTTGGGGTTTTATGTTTATTTATAAAGGGGATTATTGGTGATGAAATATTAGCGGATGGAACGATCGTGGAGAAGAATTTCTTTTTCATTCCATTAAGCTATCTATTTTTCTTTAGTGGCATACTGACATTCTTATTTATGGCCCTTTTTTCAAAAATAAAAAATATGAATGTCGCAAAATAATGCTAAAACAGGCCCTAAATAGGAGCCTGTTTTTTTACGACCATATTTGATCAAGTTTATCGCTGTAATAGTGAATAGCTTTTTTATAATCTTGAATGCCCTGATGATTGGTTGTACGTAATAATGTCTGAAGTAATGTCTCCATCGATTTTACATGGTTGCCAAGATTGTAAAGTGTCATGGCATAGAAGACCTTGACATGCTCGGCTTCAGGGAATTCGTGAATGGCTTGTATAAAGATTTGTTCGGCTTGCTCATATTGCCCTAATGTCCGATAAGTGCTACCTAAACCAAGATAAGCATCTATTAAAACATCTGGTTCCAGTCCTAATTTAATCGCTTTTTCATAATGGGGGACTGCCTCCTTTTCTTTTCCTAAAGAATCAAAGGTCCAGGCACATTGAAATTGATAGTAAGCATTTTCAGGATGTTCCTTGACTAGTCCCACCATCAATTGATTTGCTTCCTCAAGCTGTCCGTTTTTTCTCAATGTGATAAGATGTGCTATTTGTTTATCCATATTATTAACCCTCTCGTTATATTTTATAATAAATTACCATTCGCGAAAATAATCTTCAATCAACAATTCGAATGAATCTACTAATAGCCTCATTTCTCCCGAATCATGATAACAAATGAAAACCTTACCTGATGAATCGATAAAAATGGGATTGCCCTCACCATCCATTGAAAAGACATAGCTAGTGTCTAGAATGTTTGGAGATAGAACATCTTTGTATTGGTGACGAAAATCCAGGGTTAGTTAAATCGACAAAGGTTTCGTTTCCAATACTAGAGCCATTAGAAAAAGCATGAACTGCTATTCCAGCATAGGCACCCCCAAATATTTCAATGAATGTTACATAATCAGCATGAAATTGTACATGAGGTTGCTGCTGATCTTCTTGGCTAGCTGGAGTGCCTACTAAGGAATGCTGATCCTTTTGTTTATTATACATGATCTCGAATTGCTAGAAACCTGTAGGAATGGTATTGTTTATGTCATAGTAACATTCATGAGGTGATAGAATGCTAGAGCGTTCAATGGAAAAGACACGGGAACATCAAGAGGAAAGGGAGTGATTAAACAAAACAAGAAAAGAGGATTAAGATGATGACTTATCAAAAAATAATTTGTGATGGATTTGAATTAAATTATTGTATAAAAGGGCAAGGTCAGCCGATTTTGGTGGTGGGTAGCAGTGTTTATTATCCGCGTTTGTTCTCTGAAAACTTTTCCCAACATTTTCAGCTTATTTTTTTAGATCATCGAGGATTTGGCAAGCCAACTCGTGCATTTAAACAAGCTGATTATACATTGGATAAAATAGTGGAGGATATAGAGCATGCAAGACAAATCCTAAAGCTAGATGACTTAATTATTGCAGGGCATTCGGGGCATGCATTTATGGCGGTGGCGTATGCCAAAGCCTACCCTCAGCATGTTCAAAAAATGATCCTATTAAATACAGCAACAACGAACAGCCAAAAGAGACAGCAACAAAGTTTGTCTTATTTTGAGGCATATGCAAGTGCGAAGCGTAAACATCAATTTCAGCAGGATATTGCTTTATTGGAACAGGATCTAAAGAGAGAACCTGAACGACGTTTTGTTCATATGTGTATTCGGATGGGTGCACATAGCTTTTATGATTACACATTCAACGCTACCTCTACATGGGATGGCGTGTATCCGAATATGGAAATCATTGATTATCTTTGGGGTGTAGCTTTTGCTGAGCAGAACCTTTTACAGCAAATACATCACTTAAACATGCCGATTTTTGTCGGTCTAGGTAGGTATGATTATTTAGTTGCGCCTGTATCATTATGGGATGCAATGGAGTGTACTCCTCATGTAAAGAAAGTTATTTTTGAAAAAAGTGGTCATAATCCTATGCTGGAAGAACCTGAATATTTTGATGAACAATTAATTGCATGGATAAACGAAGGATAGTTATTTTTGGCTGGTGATGCTTTTATAGCAAATAACCAGCCTTTTTCCTTTCTTTAACCATAAAAAAGGCTACTCCCAAAAGGGAAGAGCCAAAGTATTAGCTTGCAGAACAAGCTTTGCGTATCGCATCAATTTGTCGACAGTCAATCATCACAGGAACGGCTTGATCATCTATTTGAAGGAAATACCCACAGCAACTTTGCGAATCAAGATAGATAAAGTAAATACTTAAAAATTGACAGCCGTTCGAGAGGTATACATCGACTAAAGTTCCAAGTTTAAAATATTCTAAATGATGGCAAATACAACTGTCACACTGCTTTTTGGCTTGCTCCTTCTTCTTATATGTTTTTTCATATTGGGGGCTATTATAGTATTTGATTGTATATGACTCTTCCTCATCCACATGATGATCGATGTCAGAATAGTAACCTGAGCAAAAATTCTTTGAGGCACAATAGCATTTAGCAAACTTATGATAATTATTAAACTCCCAATTCATTCGTGTTAAAGATCTGTTTTCATCCATTCCTTAAACGCTCCTTTATGGTTTGAATGTCTTGCTAGCACGAGGCACCTATTTCTAATCTATGTCAAAGAGCATTTGGGAGATGGTAAAATGTCCAATTGTTTGTAGAATAAAAGAAAAGACTAGACTCACAAGTAGAGTCTAGCTTTGCAGATCATGTTTGCAATCGCCTTGCAATAAACTATATATTTCTAAATCGACAACTCCTTTACCAGACCATAATGAAGCTTGTCTCAATAGACCCTCTTTTAAAAAGCCATTTTTTAGCAGGACTTTTTTCGAAGGCTCATTTAACGGCATGACCTCAGCTTGAATTCGATTAACATTTACATCCTCTAATAAAAATTTCACAATGATTTCGACTGCCTCTGTAGCGATGCCTTTGCCCCAAGATGTCTCAGCTAAATAGTAACCAATTGTTACCATATCTACTTTTTGATTAAAGTCCATTGCTTCGATAATACCTACTAGTTTTTCACTTTGTGATTTTTCGAAAATACCCCATTTAATTCTGCTTTTCTTCGAATAATCTCGTTCAAAATGAGCAATCATTTTTTGAACAGTTTGTAAGTTGTGTTTTGGGATGATTCCGCAGTACTCAAATACTTTGTCATTATCATAAATGGCAAATAATTCTTGTAAATGGGATTCTTCTATTTTTTTTAATTCCAAAGTTGTTGAATGTAAGATTGGGAATTGTTTAAATACTTTTTCAATAATCATTGATGTTGCTCCTTTTTATTCTTTAATGGGAATGTATATTGTCATCTTCATATCATGTGGATAGATAGATTGCATGACATCGGTTATTTCAAAATCAGGGCCTGCATCTCGCTCATAATTAGAGTTTGGTAGCCATACTCCGTAAATGTAACGTCTTGTATTTTGAATTCCTTCCGCAGTGCTATTCAATGTGAATTCCGCATATTTACCAGCAGGAATTTCAAGGTGAACGAAGCCTTTCTCTAATTGCTCCTCAAAGCAATGAACTTCCTCTCCTACAATAAAGGAAAATTGACCATCCTCTTGAAAACCTGTAGAAATGCCATATGCCATATTAGGGGCTACCTTATGTGAGATTCGCTCATAATACTGCTGTTGGCCAAAATCTAAATAAAAGCTTGGGATGTCTGCATAATACTGATCGTTTTGTAAGGACGTTTTGTATTCATAGCCAGTGATACATTTTTTAGGTAATTGAAGTATTTCTGGTCGCTGCATAGGGAGTTCTCCTTCCAGTTTATAATCCAAAAAGTTCATTTTGGTTAGAAGTGGTATGGAGTTGGCTTCTTTTCGGTACTTAGCAGGTGTGACGCCAAAATATTGAACGAATGCTCGTGTAAACGCCTCTTGAGAACCATATTGAAAGTTGATCGCAATTTCCAGTATGTTCTTGGGAGTAGTTACTAATAGAGAGGCCGCTTCAGAAAGCCTTCTGTTGCGAATATACTGCTGTACCGAAAATCCTGTAATAGCTTGAAAAAGTCGTTGGAAATGAAATGCAGAAAAGTAAGATTGGGAAGAAATAGCTGTGATCGTTAACTTTTCCTGTAGATTGTCCTCAATAAACTCTATGGCGTTTTGTATTCTTTCAAAATAATCCATACCATCATCCTTTCTCGACTTAATAGTACTGTTTCAGCGAAAGTGTTTTTTGATAATTTGTGCTAATTTGTACATTAAATGGTCATCAACATGAAATCAATAGAAATATTGAATTAAACGTTCAATTCAAATTTACAAGATAATGATAGTTAGCTCTATGTTCCCATTTTTCTTTGGCATAATATGTTCAGCGAATTACACGTATCTTAAAACAACCTAATCAAGAAACGTCACTCATTACATTTGAAGCGGCTGTTAATGGAAATGACCAGCACTCTGAAAAAGAGTCTGGTCATTTTTGGTTGCTTAATTTAGTTTTAATTTTGTAGCAGTCCCGATTCCTTTTGTATGAACATCGACCTTAATACGAACAGTTAGCTCGGGATAAAGGGTTGGCCAGTCTTTTTTTATTCGATTCCATGCATGGTAGTCCTCTCGGTGTAGCACTTCACTAAATTTTAAAATGTCGGCTTGATAGGTTTGTTGGATCGTATGAAGCGTGCGTTCTAAGCTCTCTTTAATTTGTCTACTCGTCTCTTTATTTAATGCATCGATAGTTTCAGGTTTCGTTAAATCCAGATGACAACCTACCTCAGCTATGTTTTGGTCAATATCAAGTTGAATCGTAATGGAAGGGCTGTCATTTTGAAAATGGCCCGTCACTTTTGTTGAAGAATTGATAATTTCTGTCGATATTTTTCCTTGCTCAGGGCAGGCAATATTTTCAAACGTGCTTTTTATATGATTGTTTAAAAAATTATAATCTCTGCTTTCTTGTTCGGTTAAAAAGCCAATTAGCTTATAATTTTTAAAAACGGCCATTCCACCATATTGTAATTGTACAGGGCTCTCAATTTTTTCTATATTGCTAATAGATTTTCCAATATCCGCATCTCCGAGTATTTGAATAGAAGGTAATACGGCACTATGATCAATACCACCTAAAGATTGGACTAAATCATCTAAAATTACAGATTCTGTCGTTCCCCATGCAGCTTCTGAAACCTTTAAGGATTTAAACATTTTACTGGCAGGAACATCCTCTAGCGGTGTTAAAACACTTAAAATTTCTTGTGCAGTCGATTCTTGGGTAACGATAATGTTAAATTCGCTCCGACCCTCAGCATCTCTTTGAAATAAATCCAAAATGCTATTCATTCCTTCTTTAGCCATTTCCTCTCCAATAATAATGATCTGAGCATGTGCATAATAAGGCTTCCTTGGCGTTAGCGTTGTTAATTTTCGAATGGCATCAAATAAGGATTTTCCCTTTGCGTGATAGGTGAAAACAGGAACTTGAAAGCTGGTTGCTTTGTTCGAGGCTACTTGACTAGGGTTAACGATTTGAACGGAGATTTCAACAAGCTCGTCTGATTTATCGACCCCAACAGCCGTAACAATGGCTAATTCGTTTAACTCTCGTTTATTCCAACAGCCACCTAGCAAGAGAATCACGCTAAGCAGTAGGATGAAAAATAGTGTGTGTTTGATGATGGGCACCTCCTCTAGGAAAAGGGCTAAGTCATTTCCGATACTATTAAGGATAAGCAAAAGCCATGCAAAATAATCGATATCGACGAGATTCTTTTTGGAGGAAAGTAAAGTATGGAAAGGGAACCTGTATGTATAAAAGCGAGGAAATGGAGGAAATGGCAATGAAGGAAATAGTAATAGGTGTAGAAGCTATTTTTATCTCGAACCCAAATTATCGGCAAAATGGTATGAGGACATATTGCTTTTAAGCTTCTATATAGGACGGGGCAGCTGTCATGATAATCGCTAAACAATGTCCAACCGTCACTTGCTTAGTAAAAGCAAAGGAACATCAGCCATGATGTTTTCCAGAGAAATATTTTGGGTTGGTAATTTTAATTACATGTCGCGCAATATTGAAGAGACCTATCAATTTTTAGTGGATCATGATGTGAAAGTCAATGCTCTAGGAGGGGAGGGAAAAACAAAAGATGGAAATCCTTTAGGGGTTTATCAATCATAAGCGGGTCACTGCATGAACAGTGACCCTAGTAACAAGTCTTGGAGGTGTAAGGCTAATTAGCTTTACACTACTATAGTATACTGATTCTCTATATTGAAGTAGTTAATTGCCTGGGAAATAGAGAGAAAATTGAGAATTATGAAAAATGCTGTTCAACCCCAAAAAAAGGAAGTAGCAGTGTACCATAGGCTTTCTATAAATTATGTGATGGAACAACTGGAAATGGTGAGTTTCATGACACCTTTTATAGTAACCATTCACCAGACAAGCTAGGCATTCAATACAGTGTGAAAAATAAAGGCACACAACAATTTAGTTGGAAAATGATTGACTCAGATGGCAAGCTATGGGCTCAAGGGACATTAGCAGCTGAAAAAGCACATACGGCAATACTGGAAAAAGGAAGCTATACTATGCCAGAAGGAATGTATTCTATGTCCATTATTACGATAGATGGTGCGGAGGGCATGTTTGATTTTGTTGTAAAATTGGTGGAATAAAAACTTTTTAAAATAGATGTAACTTTTTTAAAACATCACTCGTCTAACTCATTAGTAGAATACAAAAACTAAAGCAAACTAGTAACATTCACTTTTCACAAAGGGACCAGGAGCACATTTTTCGTGTTTTCCTGGTCTTTTTGTGTAGCATTATCGATTTTTAACGAAAAAATGAAACCTTTATGGAATTTAGACGTATTCTTAATTGAATCAAAAGCTAAGCAAAATTAGTAAGATTCACTTTCACTAAAAAGGCTAGGACCCACATGAGGATGTAGGGATCTAGTCCTTTTTGTATATTTGTATAGTGATCAAGAAGATTTTCATAGTGTTGAAAAACAAAACAAGCAATAGAATTTTAGTAAAATAGCATCTTTTTCAACAATATGAGAGGACCAGCGCTCATGGAGAGTGACTGGTCCTTTTGTTTACTTGCTCTGCAAAGTATTTTATAGAATAAACACTATAAAATTTGAAAGGGCAATTTATTTTCTCGAAAAACCATTAAATCCCCTTAAAAGTTTATTGGAAAATATTTTAACTTGTTCAGTGCTCCAACTTATCGTAGTATTATAACGAATCAAAACTAAGCAAATTAGTAAGATTCACTTTCACAATAAAACCAGATGCTCCTCAAAGATGAGCACCTGGTTTTTTGTTTTAGCGGTCAACTATCCATATTAGCTGATATTTTTAATTTGTAGTAGCATACAGACAACAAATCAATCCGTCAGAAAATATGATGCCTCCGATCATTCTAAAACAGGCTATACAGCTTTCCATCATGCTGGCAGCTATAGGGGTCTTATTCTTCAATGGTCTCTTCATACGTTTTACGACCCGGGTTTATTTTTGTTACTTGGATCGTTATGTCCCCAATGGAATCCTTTGTTAAAGGGATTTTTCCATCTTTCTCTAACTTTTTCCACGTCTTGACGTTGGAGCGATAGAGATACTCTGAAAAACGATAAATATCAACGTCCAACTTTAAACCTTCCTCATAGGTTGTCAATATTTGTTTTTTTACTTCTTTTATAATATTGGCTCTCACCTCATCAGAGTTTATTTTTCCTTTAAATCCATTCAAGGTAGCACGCAAATGAATCGTAATATCAAATGTCACTTGATTATTCTTAATGACAGGCTTCACTTTGACATCTAATTTATCTAAATCAGCGGTTAGATAATCTCTTTCGCCACCTTCTAATTTAAAGGTGACCTCTCCGCGACTAGTTTCATTATGCATCCATTGATTGCCTTTTGCTGCAGAATTCTTAATAAAGCCTTTAAAGCCATCCTTTGAGAGAATTCCTACACCTGAGAACGTTGTTTCTTCAACTTCTTCATCCATCGTTTCCCAATCTTTCATGATGGACACGTAGGGGATACTGACCTCATGGCTCGGTTCATTTAAACCAATAATTAAATTTCTTAAGTTTTGAGGCTCAATAAAGGATTCTTGTTGCGTTGTATTGACAGGATTACTTAATTTTGAAGAAGTCAGAGAATTTCTTAAAATCGGTGTGATAAGCATGACATCTTTAATGGGGTCCGTTGTACTGTAGACCCAAATATGATAACGAGTCTCTCGAAAACGAATGAACGTATCAATCACAGGGATACTTCGTTCATTTTCCATGGCTCGTTCTGTAAAGAGCAAATACCTCATATGCCCCCAAAAAATCTCCTGGTCAGAGGAACGATACAATTTATAAATTGCTTCTTCCACGGTTTTACCTTCAGCAAAGCCTACTTCAGCAGGTGCAACATTGCCACTAGGCTGATCGGATTTCGCTACATCAGCAAAATTAATAATTTGTAAATAAACCTTGTACTGATTATCCTCATAATCTACCCCAACGGCATTGACATAATACATTCTTTGAGGCTCCGTCACATCCCAACAACCGGTCATAAAAAAGGCAGACGTTAAAATGAATAGGAGAAATACGATATGTTTTTTTGTCATCATGTCCCTACTTTTATATTTGGTTAGTTATCAAATAGTTTTGACAAAAATATAAAGATTTATAAGTATGAATGTTGAATAGAGAATAGGCTATGAAGGATATGAATATTCGCGAAGAGAAGTGAAATACTCGCGGAGAGGAGTGAAATACTCGCGAAGAGGGGTGAAATACTCGCGAAGAGGAGTGAAATACTCGCGGAGAGGAGTGAAATACTCGCGGAGAGGAGTGAAATACTCGCGGAGAGGAGTGAAATACTCGCGGAGAGGGGTGAAATACTCGCGAAGAGGGGTGAAATACTCGCGAAGAGGGGTGAAATACTCGCGAAGAGGGGTGAAATACTCGCGAAGAGGAGTGAAATACTCGCGAAGAGGGGTGAAATACTCGCGAAGAGGAGTGGATTCTCACGAACGGAGTAAATAACTTATAGCGCGGTACAATATAAGAGAATGTGTTAATGTAAGTCGCATTAACACACATCGTTTACTTATTTATTCTCTACTAATATGATTAAAAACATGGGTCTCCATTAGTTTATCCTACATTGCAAGAATATATTAGTATGTCCTCTGGTTCTTCCATGAAACTGATTATTAATACTGTCTGAAGTAAGCAGTGGAATGCATGGACAGTGTAAGATGATATTTTCGGTAACTTCACGACACATTATCACAGAGGAACATTCGTTTTTCCTGAACCTTTTGCAGCATTTTTCAGAAAGATCCTCAGCTAGTACAAATTTTTTATACACTACAAACCCAGTAAAATAGCTCCCATCTCTAAAAAGGTAGATATGAGAGCTAAATTCCTATGGTATCGCAGCAGTTGTAACCCAGTTAAGTTATGGCTATTTGAAAAATTCAAGAGATATTATGAACGCTCCAACTAACTCAATTGAATAATGGACAAGGAACGATTCGCGTAGTTAGCGATTGGATTGGCCGATGAGGCACTTACTCCTACTAGATCGCCTGCGGATAATGAAGCTTGAACAACATAGGTAGAACTGCTTCTATTTAACACATTAAAAATAGCGAGACCATCTAGAAAAATGGGTTGTCCGTTGACGGTAATACTAACTGTAAAATAGGATTGTAATGGATCAGGTTCTACTGTCGTTTGAGCATTTATCGATATCGCAATTTGATAGACGCCATTGCTTTGCACTACTAATTCATTTCCAGATGGACTTACTGTTACATTAGATAAAGGGCCCACTTGCTGAAATGGAATAGGTGCCGCAATAGGGGATATAATTTCTAAGGTGTCACCTCTTATGGATCCATAACTTAAGACACCAATATTGGGTGTGGGAACAGGACCAGGAATAGCAATAATTTTGGGGAAAGAGTTTGTTTCTTTTTGACAACAGCCCATATTTATATGTTTATAAGACATTAACTACCCTCCTTTTTATTTACTAAAGGTAGTATATTCGACACTTAATTCAGTAATTGGACGAACACCTAAAGCCCAGTTACTCATATTCGAGCCTGGGCTTTTCTCATGTTTGGAGAATATAAAAAGCTATTTTCTTGCCTGAATCAAGGTGAACCAGCTTTTGCCATTCAATGTTCCGGAAACATTGTAAACAGGCTGATAGAAACCTTTTGTATCATACATATGCGTAAGCTCTATTAATTCTATAGACAGTTGATCGCCTTTTTTTATTGTAAGTTCTTCGTCTGTTACGAGTGCATTATATTTTATTTGCGGAAATTCGCCATTCTTAATACGTTCATACACTTCTGTAGGGGACAAAATGTTTACTTCCGTTATAAATTGATGGTTACGTAGATTAGATGATAAGGAATATACATCGCCATCTGGTTTCAGCCCAAGACTTACTTCCCCAAGCCAATAATCTTTGTTGATATTAGCGCGATCTGGAAGTGTCCATTCTAATTCACCATTCTCCCATACAGTAAACTCTGCCTCTTGAGGGAGGAGAGCAAGTTCGTCCATTATTGCCTTCGCCTTGTTAACAGAATCTTGTCCTGCTGCTGTAGTTTGGTCAGGTGTATACAGATTCTCTGTTAATGACCAATTGCCCTGTGAACTGATAAATAATGTATAAGGATTACCTGTGTTGTCTGCCAATAAAATTTCGCGATCCCCTCTATTTTCCGTTGTACTCGTTACGGATAAACCTAGTTTTTTTTGCAGCAAGGTTTCAACTTCGTCATTCTTCATTATTTTCTTATACACGGGGGCAACTGTGGGTGCTGTACTTAAGTCCAATGAAGTGGAGACATCAACACCTGACATATTCGATTTTGTATAGGCATTTATTGCAAGATGACCAAACTCTTGTTGGTTGTAGACAATCATCATCCCAACAAAAATCAAACCCATTATGAGTGGGATGGCCAGATTGCCAATTAGACTTTTTATTTTTACTTTTTTATGCTGAACAATGGAAGCCACAAGTCTATATAACTGGTATCCGATAATCCCACCAATTGAGTTGTTGATTAAGTCATCAAGCTCGAAAATTCCCGCTCCTGTAAGTGTTTGATATGTTTCAATGGATAATGTAGCACTGACGACTACGAGAAAAAGCCACTTGAATAGTTTAAATTTAGGGAAAAGCAGGGGCAAGAAAACGCCTAATGGTACAAACATTAAAATATTAAAAATACAATTTTGAAGATCTCGTAACGAATATTTTTTCCATGCATCGATATAACCACTAAATGGTTGGAGATTCATCTGCAGAAAATGAGAAGAGCCTCGGCCAATAATTGTTAACTCACAAACAAAAACAATATAGCCGATGAAGAGTGCTCCAAGCATAAGTTTTTTTACGTGGTTTCGTTTCCGAACGGATGGTTCCTTTTTATTATAAAAGAAATAATAGAATGCAATGAGTAAAAACTCAACACCAATAATAATCATTACTGGCAGCATTAAAGATTGAATGTTATTGATAATTTCTGTTACGCCCAATTTAAAACGCTCCTAACTGATGATTTAGCTTTTCTTGATGTAATATTGTCGACTTTCCTTATTGTAAATGGAAATTATTAATAATTATTGAGAATATTTATGAAGATTTCTTAAGATTTTGCATCAGCTATACAGGCTTAGGGTGCTGATTTTAATCCCCTAGTGTGGCGTCGTTAATATAAGAGCAAAAAAGGCAGAAGTCAAATTACGTTTGTCATAGCAATAAACCACTTTCATTGCTGTATAACTCTGTAATTATTATAATGAATAGCAATAACTGGTAAGGAGATGGTGGAATGAGTAAGAATTTCATTATATTTGGAGCGAGTCAAGGACTGGGTGATGCATTTGTCAAAGGTTTACCCGTCATGGGAGACTCTGTATGGATCGTGTCACGTTCTCGACCTAAAAGCTTAAATCTCAACGATGGTGTCAATCGTCATTGGCTCGCTATTGATTTGTCCAATCAGCAATCAATTCCAACTTTAAAAGAGAAGGTAAAAGACATTCCTTTCGATGTATTAATTTACAATGTTGGCGTATGGGAAAAGCGTGGATTCGAGGATGACTATACATTTGATTTGGATGAGGTCGTAGATATTTCAAACATAATCAATATAAATTTAACTTCTACAATTACATATATCCAAGCGCTTTTACCAAATTTAAGACAAGCGGAAAATGGAAAAGTGATTTTAATTGGCTCAACAGCGGGCTTAGATCACACGAACAATGCACAAGTTTCATTTGTTACATCTAAATTCGGCTTACGTGGCATTACCAATGCCCTTCGTGAACATTTAAGAAAGGATAAAATTTCTGTCACATGTATTAACCCAGGGGAGCTAGCAGCAGAAGTACCTTATGAAGAAGGGGCAGAGAAAGCAATTCATTTATATGAAGGGACTCGTATTCCTGTACAAGATATTGTATCAATTGTGCAATGTGTCATCCATTTATCACCTGTTTCATGTGTAAAGGAAATTACTATTCCTGCAATAACGGATTTGAATGCTTGATGATCGCCTGTTGCTCAGAAAGCATTGTAGCGGGAGTTAATCTTCTATTTGCAATCGAATAGGGCGAATAGAGGATATTGCCGATGCAGTAACGTTTCTGGCTTCCACTGATAGCAGCTGGATAATAAATGTTTCTGATGATTTTCGTTTATAAAACGCAATAATACTGTGAAGTTCCGATAAGGGGAAAAAACATTGCTTTTCATGCCTAACCTCAAGAAAAAATGGATATTCCAAAATTTAAACAGTTTAGGACTAGACAAAGGTGATTTTACATGGTATATTGTATTCAATAGAATCATCCGAAAAAAAAGATGCAATGAATTCACATATTACAAAAAGTAATCGTGTTTTGATAGATGCTTTTTGTGATATGTGTTTTTTTATGAATGTGATTTTATTTAATTTGATTAATGGAGGTCATTTACATGACACAAGGTACAGTAAAATGGTTTAACGCAGAAAAAGGTTTTGGTTTCATCGAAGTTGAAGGCGGACAAGACGTATTCGCTCACTTCTCAGCTATTCAAGGTGAAGGTTTCAAATCACTTGAAGAAGGTCAAAAAGTTGAATTCACAGTAGAAGAAGGTCAACGCGGACCACAAGCTGCTAACATCGTAAAACTTTAATTTTTAATGAAACATACCACTCTTAATTGAGTAGTATCAGACTGCTGACAAACTCAAATTTGATGTTTGTCAGCAGTCTTTTTTATAAACGAAACTAAAATCGTGAAGCAGCTATCTTTTATCAACTATCTTACCTCTGCTAAATACACCTCTTCAATCAAAAATTCCTTTTTATGTAATTTCGCTATTTCTTCTAAAGTTGAAACACACAAATTCTTAAAAGTTTATGAATTCAGGACAATTAACAAAAGAATAAAATAAATAATTAATGAAATAAAAATGGAAAATCGTCTTTTTTTCAGGTTGAATCGATGTCTTGAATTAGTACTCATATCTCGTACAATGCCGTTTTCTTTAAACATGTTACAATACTCGCATTTCTCCAGTACTGAACCTTCTCTAAATTAAGCAATATCATATTCTGAGACGTGTCCCATCACAGAATCCAGCAGGCGAAACAATCCACTGTTAAATAAGAAAATTTTTACGTCGTTATTATATTTCGGAAATTTCAAATAAATGAATGACCAAAACCTAATTAAGTGGTAAAGTATAGAAAAATGAATGGAGAATGATCTTATGGAAAAATGGAAAAGGGTTGAATTAAAGCATTTTTCAAGTGAATATATGAAAGAATTGAACTCTTTTGTACTTACAGAAGAACAAAAACAATTTTCTGCTCTTCCAAGCAAATTTGGAGAAATTAATGAAGGACAGTATCGTATTGTCATTTTAAGTGATAATACACCAGTGGGTTTCTTCCTTCTCAATGCAAATGAAAGAGTAAAGAAATACTCTACTAATTTGAATGCTATGTTATTAACTGCATTATCAATTAACCATACAGAGCAAGGAAAAGGTTACGCAAAACAAGGAATGACCTTACTTGTTGAGTTTGTGAAAGCAGAATTCCCTAATTGCGATGAAATTGTTTTAGTTGTAGACAAAGATAATATACCAGCACAAAAACTATATTTTAAAGTAGGATTTGAAGATACAAATGAGAGACTAATAGGACGAATCGGCGAAGAAATCATCATGAGACAATTCATAAAATAAAGTTAGATCACAAATAAAATCGTCACTAGAGCTGATTTTATATTTTAGGATTAAATTTTTTAAAGTTTGCGAAAAGATTTCCCTCCTTTGATATTTTTCATGACTTTAATAGTAGGGAAAGACAGACGATTGTCTACATAGGTAAACTTTCAGCGAAGAAATGACAACATGGCCGACCCAGAGTTGCTGTGTTTCTGGGATTATGGAAAAATATTGAAATGTACCGATTTGCTGCTTATGATGGAGGTGAGTATGAAATGTATAGTAATACGGCAAATATGCTTAAACAGACGACAAATCTTATCGATGCATTGAATAAAATAAAACAAAACCTATCTTTTGTAAAATTGTATATTAATAGCGATAGAACACTGGCAATCTATTTTTTAAGTAATGCATATAGTGACTTTAATTTATTCAAAACTATTTACTTATCTGTAACACCTGGTGATCAAACAATTGATGAGTTTTTAGAGAAATATGAAAAATTCTTTGTAGAAGTAAATAAATACTTAGAGGTTTTTACTGATAATAGCGTAGTTGAAGATAGACTTCATAAGGAAGTATTGTTTGCAATCAATGAATTAGAAAGATATCTGTTAAATCTGTTGGATTTGTATAGATAAATACTTAGACATTCCTTACACAGAGGGATGTCCTTTTATTTTGCAAAGCAATTAGTATATTGTCGTAGGGAGATAAAGCAAAATATAATTTTATTATTAAGTAATCACATGTCTATGCTTTTACCTACCCAGTAACATTGAGCAGCAAATGCAGGAGCTAAATATGAGAAATGAATAGAAAGATTTGCTTTTGGAATAATGATACATGGAGATTTTGCAGGATTAAAACTCATTATCGTTTAACGAAGTAATTTATTTTGAAATCAAATATATAAATAGAGAAAGGAGGAAAAATATTGTTACATATATCTAAAAAAATAGGAATAGTAAGTTGGGTTGTGACCATTTTATATTTTGTGATAGAGCCTATTTTTATTATGACTGCACTTGTACCCTATAATTTTATGCAACAAGCTATGAGTGATCTAGGAGTAACATCATGTGGGAAGTATACATATTCAACATTCTTTTGTTTTTCTTTCCATTGCCAGCAGGTCTATTACAAAGACTTTATTATGGTGTGATTTTCTTGTGGGGTACTGTGCTCACAATTTTATTAAGTTCATCAGAATAAATTATAAAGCCCAGATATTCAGTTAACGTACCGTAATTGTTAGGTAGTGTCTAGCAATTGAGGATAGTTTAAATGAGTACCTGGGCATGTTTAATGATGTATTGATTTTATAAGGAATAATGGTAATCAGTAAAATTGCAACCTTTCTGTAAGGGACTTGCGGAGTGCTCACTATTTAAAAGGTTAACATTAACTCACTTTTCCATTATCGATTTATTTTTTGTATTCCACATTTTATAAAGCTCTCTATCAACAAGGACTAGTTCCATACCTAATTCACTTGCATATTTAGTTAAGGTTAAAGAGGATGGAATAGAGCTAAAGGTTTCCATTCTCGAAATAACACTTTTGGATAGACCAGTTCTCTCAGCCATTTCATCTTGACTAATATTTTTTTCTATTCTTTTATTTAATAAAGTAAAAGCCAATTTAATTAGCTGTTTTTCATCTTGAGAAATCATTTCATCTTCTATTAATTCATAATAGCGAAGAAAAATTCTTGGTATTATTCTCATTGAGTAATTTTCCAATTGCTACACCTCTTTATTAATCTCTACTATTTATAGAGTGGTTAATATTAGACATTTTAGCTCGTCTAATAAATAAATTTTAGTAATTCTTTATAGTAAAAGGATTACTAAAAAAATTATATCCATTCATTTATAATATTTCTATATATTGTTTTGTAAAGATTGGATTAAAAAGTATTTATACCTAAATTGTAAATTCGATAATAGGTTATTAGTAGGGATCTGTATCTATGGTAGTAATTCTATATAATTATATTAATACAGGTAGGAATTATAAGTATTATATAAAAAATTAATTAAGGCTTTCGAAATAAAGCTGATAAAATCATCTCGTTAGTTTTTCTTAGAGGTGATCTTGTTGTTGAGTATGTATGCTAAATTGGCTTTGTGTAAAAATTAAAAACATGGTAAAATAAACCATATAAATTATGATGAAAAATCGATTGATAGGGGGGAATTGTGTGATTGATAAGTAAAAATGAAAAATATATTTATTTAAAAAATCATAAAAACAATGAGTATTGGTAATTACATTTAGGAACGCTTCATGTACTTAAACAAACGGGTAATTAGTTCAACAAGAATTTGGGAATCAACACAATAGAAAGAGACCGAAAGGGGGATTACTAAATGAATAATAACTTTATTGAAACCATTCAGTCGCTTTATTCTGACCTTTCCATTGAAGACTTTTATCCTAATGAAATTGGACAGAATAATGATGTGTTCATTGTAAACAAATCTTTGGTTTTTAGATTTCCAAAATATAAAAATGGAATCAATCAATTAAGAAGAGAGACGGAAATTTTAAAATACATTCAAGGTATCATCTCAACCCCTATTCCGAATCCAATTTATCAGTCTTTTGAAGAGTTAAAACCAGGTAAAGTCTTCACCGGCTATAACCTAATAGATGGTGTTCCTTTGTGGAAGGAGAGCTTAACAGGTGTTAATAGTGTTGAATTGGTTAAGGGGTTGGCCAAACAACTTGTTTCTTTTCTTGTAGAACTCCACTCTATTTCAGGGGAAAAAGCAAGTCGAGATTTGAAACTAAAGGTTAGTAACCCACTTGAAGAGGTGTATAGCCTGTATGATAAGATTCAAAATAATGTATTTCCTTTTATCAGAAGCGACGCTCAAAAGGAAATTTCACAATCTTTTGAAACGTTTCTAAAAGGGAAGGCATTCTCAAATTTAGATATAACACTTATACACGGAGATTTCGGAGCATCTAACATATTATGGAATCCAGAAACAAGTATGATTTCAGGGATAATAGACTTTGGTGGTTCGGGTTTAGGAGATCCAGCGTATGACTTTGCTGGAATACTCTCTAGCTATGGCGAAGATTTTTTGGATATGTGTATTAACCTATATCCTAACGGTGATGAAATATTTGAACGGGTTAAATTTTATAAAAGTACATTTGCTTTACAAGAGGCATTGCACGGAATTGAGAATGGAGATAGACAGGCTTTTGAAGATGGTATTAAAGATTATAGATAGATTGCTTGCTCAACTAATAGGTGCTTTCGTACAATATGGACTTCAAACTTCTACATATAGTAAGAGCGTGTTTTGGACAATGAACTGCACCCCAATTGTTATTTTCAAAACACGCTCTTTATTGTTCTCATATTAAGGTTTATTACAAATTTATAGCACGAGAAGTTAATGCTAAGTTTGTGATCAAGCCATTTATTTTATCGCTCAACCACATGTTCCAAATGTACGCCCTTTTCCTATGACATCCAATAAAAAAACGATTAAGCGTGTCTTTGTGGATGCAAAGGAAAAGTGTGGAATATGATGGACAAGCTTAAGAGGTCTTAATAAATTGTCCAGGTAGGCGATGCTTATTTTTGCTGCCATGAATTTAAAGAAATTGGCTAGGCAAGTTGTTTAAAAGAGTTTTGCTTGAAGAGTCTATTTTATTGGGTAGTACATTATCATATTTAAACATAATGAAAGAAGAAAAAAAGATAAAAGGAATCGAGAGTGAACTTTTCGATTCCTTAAGTCGACAGTCTGGGACCATTCTATAATAGGTGAACCTGATGTTTTTTTATTTACCAAATGAAAGGGATTAGCTTTTTAGTTTTCTGTTTATATATTGTAAATTGTTCTCCGTACTTATTTTGTAAGTAATTATCTGATTTTGGGATATAGCCAAAAACAAATACGAAGAATAAACTAAGAGGGATAAGCAAACTATAAATATTGTTAGAGATTAGTGCTAAGCCTAGTACCCAAAGGCAGTCTCCGAGGTAATTAATATGAATCGCATATTTAAATAAACCTCCCGTATAGAGCTTACCTTTGTTTTCAGGATTGTCTTTGAAAGGTTTTCTAAGTAATTCTGAAACTGTGTTTAATATACTTCCTCCTAAAAATAATAGCCAGCCTACAATTAGCATTGTTATGTTTGGATCCTGTTTGCTCGTAATCATTAAAATGGGAAAGCCCAAATAATAAATCCCAAAAGCTATACTGTTCATGATAGCTTCCTGCATTGCAATACCTCTAGGTAACCAAATAAACATCATAGCTGTTAATCGCAAAGCTGTAATAATTAAAGCAATATAAAGCCCTAGAGAAATGGCAGATTTTCCATATGTATTGAAAAGTAAATAATATGCAATAACTAAATAGATAATCTCAGCAACTAAAATGAAGATTTTTTCTTTTATCGTAGAATTATTTATACCGTACAAAGTAAGGCACTCCTTTGTTATTTATATTTAATAGGAAAAAATACGTCTGTGATATTATTATCCTCTTGTGTACTATAGGGATCTGTTTGATAAACTTCGAACGGTGCACCATTTAGTTTATAGTTATGTTCGGTTATCCAAACATGTAGTTTTGTATGGATGGAAGGTAGTTTATCATAAGAACCAATAAGCGTAGCCATTGCACAAAGACCAGGATTAAATAATCTTGTTTCATTCGTGGCGGTTGTAAGTGGTATGGCCATTTCTACATCATAATTATCAGGTTCATATTCGGCACTATGGAAAATAGCAAGTGGTTTTGCACTAGGTAATAAATTATTGAACATAATTTTACTAAACAACTCATTAAAGTGTTTTAGAAAATCATCGGTATTTATTGTCTTTCGCTGAGATAAGATATCATATGGTAAGTGATCCACAAGTTTAATCTCAATCTCATTTAAATAGCCCATGATACTTCCCTTTTTATCAAGCTCATGAATATCAAGTTTTAATTCATTTAACAATGAAGCATAAAATGTAAGTTGTTGTGTAAGAATTTCTTGTTTTGTTTTCAATTTAGAACTAAGAAGTTCGGTATCATCCCAATTAGTTAAAATAAATTTGATTTCTTCTAAAGAAAATAAATAGTTTTTCAATCGCGAGATGGATAAAGCAGTTTCTAATTGAGGAACATTGTAATAACGATAGTTATTTCTAGCATCAACAAAAGCAGGCTTTAAAAGTCCGATTTCATCGTAGTAGCGAAGCGTTTTCAGTGTAAGATGAGATATTTTCGAAAATTCACCAATGGTCAGCATAACAATCACCTCCTTATAAATTACTTTAAATATAAAGCATCCTGTAAGGGGAGGGTCAAATCAATAAACTAAGCTTTCTTAAAGTTTTTGGCATTCAACATGGGCAACATGACTGCATCGAAAAAATATTTTAGAAGTTAATAAGAAATCTAAGAGCCTAGCCAGGTTGGCCTAAGCATTCTAGTATTAAATAGTTTGAACCTAAGATGAGTTTCTTTATTAAAATATCTATGATTCTCACACCACCACATACCACAAGTTTATAGTCAAAAGCTATTGGCACTGAAAAGCTTTAGCCATGATAATACGGTGCATGAGTCGATAAAAGTAGCATTTTAAAAATTGTAATAGAATCCCATTCATTATATATGTATATTTATATAGGAGGAGGGATATTGGTGAAAAAAGTTCTTCATCTAATAGCTATTGCATTAGTTGGATTTTATTTCTTGTACGGCTTAACTAACATGTTTTTAAATAGCAAAGGATATGAAGGTGCTGATTATCTAGTTTCTATCATTTTATTGGTACTTATTGTTTTATTTGAGGGATTTCTAATTAAACTTTATAAACGAGCCTATAGCGCTGAAGCTATAGAAGCACGTAAACAAAGAGAAGCTGCGAAAAAGAAACAACAGTTCGAGGCAGAGAGTAAAGTACTTGGTTCTAAATCTCGACAACAGCTATTCAATGCAGATCTATGTATTAAAGTAAAACATATGGCTGGATTACCAGTTGCCGAAGGTGCTGAGATATTTGTTTACAGATGCAAAGATAAAATCGTGTTTGAAAGAAGTCAAGCCACAATTGAATTAAATATAAATAAAGTGATTGATATTCTAATAAAAACAGATGTTGAAATTCAAAAAAGTTGGGTAAGTGATGCTGGTAAAGCTATAGCAGGGAATAATCTTTTTGGTTCATTAGGTGCTATAATTGGTGGAGAGGCAAAGGAAAAAACGAGCACAATCATAGAGAAGTATTTAATTTTTGCTTATGAAAAGAATGGTGAAATAAAATATATATCTATGGAAGTCACGAATGAACCTAATGCAAATTTATTTAATTCAAATTATTACAATCTCTCCAATAACGAAAGAAGATTTACAAGTCTTTAAAGAGCGCATTAGCAATTATAGATTGTAGACCAATGATCACTAATTTTGTGAATATAGTGGGGCTATCATTGAATAAACACAACATAATTGAGTGTACTGTCATTATCTGCCACTCAAACAGATAGGTAAGCATTATTTTAAATTTCATTTTTTAGAAGGAAATCATTCAATTTTGCTGAACTAATAAATGGAAGAGAGGGGAGTAAAGTGAGGCAGTATGCAAACAAGGAAGAATTGATTAGTACGATTAACGACAAGTATAAAAAATATATTGCAGAATTTAATGATATACCAGAAGTCTTGAAAAACAAACGGATTGAGGAAGTGGATAAAACTCCATCTGAAAACCTTTCTTATCAACTTGGATGGATAAATCTTTTGCTTCACTGGGAGCAAAAAGAACAACAGGGAGAAGAAGTACACACGCCAGCAGAAGGCTATAAGTGGAATAATCTAGGTGGATTGTACAATTCTTTTTATGAACAATATGGAGCGTACTCTTTGAAAGAACAACAATCAATGCTTGATGAGGCGGTCACTAATTTATGTGAGTGGTTAAATATTCTATCTGAGAAGGAATTATTTGAAGTTGATCAAAGGCGATGGGCAAAAACACAAGCTAATTGGCCTGTTTGGAAATGGGTTCACATTAATTCAGTTGCCCCATTTACAAACTTTAGAACCAAAATTCGTAAATGGAAGAAGATTAACCTTTAAATATTTTTGAAAAAGAAGTGATGTTTTTTGTACATATTGATTAGTAACAGGCGGTATGGATATTCTTTAGCCTTCCACAAACATGGAGGGCTTTTATTATGCGCTATGATTATTAATGGAGATGGGCAACGGTACACAATATTCTCGATTTGCCTCATGGCTTTTTACTTTCAAAAAGGGCAAAGATTGTAGATAAATGGAACAAACATTTAAGTTTACTTAGCACAGTAGGCGGCTGAGGTTTATGACAGTACATTTTATTTTAAATGCAATCGATTTTATCTGGAATGGCAGCTAACTGGGGAACGATTAACAGTAAGCGTCGGTATCAAGGCATCATCAAAAAAAGCATGATGTTGGTTTGAATCGTAGCTAATCTCATCTATTTAGTGCTGCAAGATCAAGGATTTACAATTGGACAGATTATTCCAGATGCTGTTGTAGTAATGTTTATCTTAAACGAACTAGTTAGCTTAGGCGAAATTTCAGCAAAACTCGGTGTGAATATGTATGTACCAGTTAAGAGAGCATTAGAGATATTCAATACAAAGAAGAAAAAAGCGAAATGACATATGCTTTAAGCAGTCCTTGCTACCAATAAACAAATATCCAATCAAGGCACCATACACAATGGCGCCTCAATTTATCACTATACGCAACAAGGCCACACAGCTAATGAGATTTCATATAGGATTAGCAACAACAATCAGGTGTCTTATCATGTTACTGTGGATGATAAAGAAAGCATTCAGGCTATACCTTTTAATCGAAATGTTTGGCATTGTGGGGGTAGTACTGATCCTAATGCGATAAAGAAAGGAAACTGGCTTTCTATTGATATCAAAATTTGTCACAGCAAAAGTAGTGGATTACGTTATCGAGTTGCAGAGGAAAACGCTGTTCAACACATTGCGAAGCATTTAAAACAATTCGGTTGGGGTATTAAGTAAGTGAAGAAGCACCAGGGTTGGAACGGCACGTATTGTCCGCAATGAATTTTAAATGAAGATCGTTGGAATCGTTTTTTGAAATGAATTAAGGCATCGATGAAGCCAGCAGAAATCTGAAATACCAACAGAAAAGGATGATGACATAATGCAATTCACAAACAAGCTAACTAAAATCGCAGTAGATAAAAAGCCCAACGATAAATCACATCTAGATAAATTCGCTGTTGGTACACTTACCAGAAGTGATTTTGAAGGGAATTAACATTGCACATCGTAGTGTTTAACAGCAAAGGTCAATTACCTTAATGTTTTTTAACCACCTATTTGAATAACGGTTAAAGAACGACTGGCGTAACCAGCGACTAGAGAATCCGACGAGGCACTTACTCCTACTAAGTCTCCGGCAGATAAAGTAGCTTGGACAATGTAGCTTGAACTACTTCTATTTAGTACATTAAAAATAGCTATTCCTTCTAAAAAAATAGGTAGTCCATTTACGGTAATGCTGACAGTGAAATACGGTTGATCTGGATCGGGTAATGCTGTTGCTTGTGCATTTATTGAAATAGTAATTTGATATACGCCATTGTTTTGCACTACTAATTCATTTCCAGATGGGCTGACAGTTACATTAGATAAAGGGCCCACTTGCTCAAATGTAACGGGTGTCGATACAGGCGATAAAAAATCTAATGTATCTCCTCGCAGGGACCCATAACCTAATACGCCAGGAGTGACAGGTGCAACGGGGCCAGGAGTAGCAACAATTTTAGGGAAGTAGTTCGCTTCACTTTGACAACAGCTCGTTTGTGTATGCCTACTAAACATTTCTAGATTCCTCCTTTATAGTTTGTTTAGTATTATATTCTAATCTCTTAAAATGATTTGAATTAATACCCATCAAATAACCAACATAATTATCAACAGCAAGTTATTAATCAAGTTCAGGCGCTCACATGAGTACCTAGTCTTTTTTTATTTCCATAAATCTCCTCGACATTAGGGGAGTTGAAAATAATAATGTACAATCGGAGGTAGGTCGGTGAGGTAAGGTTTTCCTCCCTTGGTATTTATCAAAACCTAAATATTAGGGAAAAACAGATAGAGGATCGATCAGCGCTGAGCAAACTTGTCGGAGCATGACATACACGGTCGATCTATATTTTTAAGAGATTAGGTTTATTAATTAATATAAAAGGTAATTTATTTACATTTATTTACATTTACTCTTTTTTGTAGTATGATAAATAAATATGAAATTTAAAGAGGTGTAGAAGGTTATGCTGAAAATTTTACCAATTGCCTTTGCTATCATAGCAATATCTCTTTCAACTTATGGACTTATTACACGTGATTACCAGCTGAATTTCCTAATGATATTCTTTTTGGGTTTATCTATGTTAACCTTAGGAATTAGAGAATTTCAAAGTAAGAGAAAAGCTTATGGTTTGTTTCTAATAGGAGTATTTTTCTTTTCAACATATGCATCAATTCAAAGTTTCATATGGAGATAAATAAAGGAATGGTTTATAAATGAACTTCCTCCACTTTCCATTTATTTCAGTTAAACTTACTACAGCAACAAAATGCCCGGAAAAGCACCCAATACAATTTGCTACAAAATAATGTGGTGTGTTCTACCACGAGTCGCAAATGAGCTCTCGACAATAGGGTTATCACAATGTCAAAGCTTTCATCTTAGGATGGAGGCTTTTTATTATGTATTCGAAAGGATGAGGAAAGATGGAATTAAACAACATACAAGAGCTAGAACAATACGCCGATGTGTAGTTAGCCAATAATCAATGATTGGTAGCAGGTATTTTTTATCAACTTATGAACCCACCAATATCCAATATGTTATGCTCTGCTCTTTAACTATGTCTGCAATTATTTTTTATAGTATTACAGATATAATTAATGGACTATTTAATGTTAACTGAATTTCAGAAGTAAACAAAAAATATTGTAAGGGTAATCGCGTAATAATATCAAAAGATATTCTATAATTTTTATAGAAAAGCACTCTTGTTTGAGGGTTAAGGAGAGAGATTCTGGAGCTATTCAGTTTACTAAAATTGACCTAGAACCTGTTTGAACGAAATTAGAAGCTACTAAAATATTAAATTTAAATGATGCTCCTGTTACACTTGGTTTTAATAAAGTCGAGAGTTTAGATATAGTAATTGAAGAATTATTAAAATTACGACATATAATGTCTGGTGAAGGTGAGTACGAATGGACTGCTAGTGGAAGAATTGTAGATAAAAGCTAAATATGAAAAGCCACTCATTTGAGTGACTTTAATAATGTCTTAGATTAATCATACCTGTTTCAGTACCGAAAATACCCGTTTGTACTTGCAGTTGTAAATCAGTTGCTTCTGCTACTTCTGAAGCAAGGTCAAATACAACTTTACCTTTAATCTCCATGTCAGGGTTTACTTCTTGTAAGAAGAAGCTATTTTGAATGTTACCATCTTCACCTTGGTTTGCTGACATGCTAGCAACACTATCGGATTCATATGTTTTTTCACCACGTTTTAATTTGAAGAAACTAGCATCAATTGTTACAGCTTTATTTCCATTGTTTTTGTAAGTAACATCTAACACAACATATGTACCACTTGCTTTTGTAGGTAATACAGAAGGCCCTACTTGATCTGTTAAACTAACTCCATTTAGAGTAAACACTGCATCTCCAACTTCTAAAGGAGTATCAATTACGGCAATCTCTTCTTTTTCTTTAGCTTTTTCATCATCTTTTGATGAATCTTTATTTTCTGGCGCTTTTGCAGAAGTCTCAACTTTATCTTTAGAATCCTTCTCCTTTGTTGTATCATTGCCTCCTGCCATATTACCAATGGCGCCGATTACAATGATGGCAACAATTAAAATAAACCACCATTTTTTGTAGAAAGGTTTTTTCATGTAAAATAGTCTCCTTTGTATATGTTGTTAGTACTATTAAATTATATCAATATTACCATGTTATGTAAACTTATTATACTAGAATATGGTTCAAGCTTAGTAAATCACTCAAAGAAATAGCCAGGTGCTCAACAGAGTACCTGGTTTTTTATTTGTTTATATAGAGTTTTGATAGATATTCACTAGAATAATTATGTATATTTTACAGAGTTTTGAACATCGTGGGAAGCCTATTATTGAGATGTACCAATTAAACAACACAAGGAGGAAATTATTTATGTCAATTAATAAAGGAAATACTGATTTTAATTTAACTGTTTCACAAACAGGGGATAAGAGTTTAAAAGTATCATGGAACTGAAACTAAAGTGGCCAAGAACAGAACAGTTTTATATAAACAAGATAAGAAGTCACCCATTTAAAATAATGAGTGACTTTCTTTTGTTATTTATCACAAGCTAATCCATCACCATCTCTAAAGGCACTTTCTCTCCGTTTTCTCGTTTTAAAAATAGGGTAGCTACCGATTTATCTTTCCCGATATTAGCTCCCATTGCTCCAGCTATAGCTCCCGCATTACCGAATTTACTTCCGATTACTGTCCAGCCAACTATACTTGAAGTACTCTTTTGGACATTTTCTACACGTTCCCATTTAATTAACTTGAAGGTTTCTGGTTCTTTGTAGTCGACAGCAATATTTACATAGCCTTGTTTGGTTTGTATTAAAACAACTTTCTTTTATCTGTTCTTTTCCATTCTAGATGGTCATGTTTAGCTTGATTGCTTTAGGTGCTTTTTCTTTCTTTTGAGGTATTGTTTTTTCTGGAATGCTGAAGATATTTTCAAATTCATTCGCGAAAGGTTTGGTTGCATTATCATTAGTTAGTTTGAGTTTAATCTCATTCTTTAAATAGGTGAAATCAACTTCTACAGCTAATATTTTTCTGTTGACGATTTAGTTACTAATAGCAATTACATTGTAAGAAACAAATAATTTTCCTTTTTTATCTTTTTCCAATGTAAGCAATCTTTTAGTAGTTAACAAGAATAAAAAATAAGTTAACTTTTTTGAAGCGGTTGTCGCAGATATTATCTGTTCATCATGCTCAATATGAGTTGACAAAATATTTATATCTTCTTCAACAAACGAAATAACCTGTTTACCAGCTGGCTATAAATAAACTCTTATTTGTTCTTGTATATTCAAATTGACTTCGTCATTCCATATAGAATGTTGGTAATACAAGAAAACTATATCAATCCTGTTTGGTGTTGTCAGTACGTTATAAATAATAAATAGGTCACTCATTTGAATGAAATGAGTGACACACTGTGTGTAAATACAGATTAGTGTACCTGCTTGTGCATGTTTATTTATAAATCATAAAGAGGTACCGCAGTGTTTATATGAATTATATTTCACATTAGAAAAATCTATATTTATTTTAGATATTTAAGAAATGCTTCCCTCTATTTTTCAACGTTCCAATTTCCATAGAGCAAAAACCCCGCCAAACCAACATTTTTACGCTATAATGTAGGACGAGGTGAAGAAAATGTTTGTGAGTGAAAAACAGATTGAGATTCGATATGCGGAGACCGACCAAATGGGCGTGGTGTACCATGCAAACTACATCATTTGGATGGAGATTGGGCGTTCGCAGCTGGTGAATGATGTAGGTTTTGAGTATGCTGCTTTAGAAAAAGATGGCTATGTTTCGCCAGTAATGGATTTGTCGATTTCGTATAAGGCCGCCATGCATTATGGACAAGTAGCGACAGTACGTACTTGGGTGGAGAAGCATGATCGTTTACGAACAACCTATGGCTATGAAATTTTACATGAGGATGGCACGGTGGCAGCCACAGCTCAATCCGTACATATTCTTGCGCATAAGGATACATTGCGCCCGGTCTCTTTAAGTAAAATTGATCCTGCTTGGGATGCCAAATATAAAGAAATTGCTGTTGAGGCAAAATAGGAGAGCAACAGATGGAAATGTTTTTAGTGTTAGGTGCGATTTTGGCAGGTCTTGGTGTTATTTTAGGTGCTTTCGGGGCACATGCACTGAAGGATAAGTTTGCTTCACCGCATTATGCAGCGATTTGGGAAACGGCTGTGCAATATCAGATGTATCATGCTTTAGGGATTATGGGGCTAGGTATTCTCTCTAATGAGGCACTTTTAGGAAGCTCTAGTCTGCTTTCTTGGGCAGTATATTTGATGTTTACAGGGATTGTTTTCTTTTCTGGTAGCTTATATGTGCTTGCCGTGACAGGTGTGAAAAAGCTAGGGGCGATTACACCAATTGGCGGAATGTTATTTATCGTCGCATGGGTGCTTGTTATAATAGCTGCCTTATCCTAATAAAGAAAATGTAACGAGACAGCTATTATGATTCATTTCATAGAGGCTGCTCGTTTTTTTAATTATACGAAGAAAATGAAACAATTTGTCTGATTTTGCGTATTACATAGTATTGATAGATGATAAAATAAGCTAAACATTAATATGAAGGTGGGAAAAATTATGGGTTTATTAAAAGCAGGAGTTGGGGCATTAACAGGCGTCTTAGAGGATCAATGGCGTGAGTATTTCTATTGTGAGGCATTATCTGCAGATGTTCTTGTAACAAAGGGTGTGAAACGTACTTCTAAACGAGGTTCAAATAAAGGCAATGACAATATCATTAGCAATGGCTCGATTATTGCCATCAATGAAGGGCAATGTATGATGATTGTTGAGCAGGGGAAAGTTGTTGAATTTTCTTCAGAGGCTGGAGAATATGTTTATGATACATCAACAGAACCATCGATAATGTTTGATTCAGATTTGTCGCAAGGTATTCTGGAAACGTTTAAGCAAATAGGCAAGCGTTTCACTTTTGGAGGAGAGCCTGCGAAAGATCAGCGAGTTTACTATTTTAATAAGAAGGAAATTGTAGGGAACAAATATGGAACACCTGCACCCATTCCATTCCGTGTCATCGATCGCAATATTGGTTTAGATATTGACATTGCAATTCGCTGTCACGGGGAATATTCATATAAAATTATTGATCCATTATTATTCTATACAAATGTTTGTGGCAATGTAGAGCATGAATTCACAAGAGTAGCAATTGATAGCCAGTTAAAATCGGAATTAATGACAGCATTACAGCCTGCTTTCGCGCAAATTTCAGCAAGTGGCGTTCGTTATAGTGAAATACCTGCTCATACAGTTGCTTTAGCAGATGCACTCAATAAGGTATTATCAGAAAAATGGCTTGCAACACGTGGCTTGGCTGTTGTGTCATTTGGTATCAGTACGCTCAAGGCTTCTGATGAAGATGAAGCCATGATTAAACAGCTACAACGTAGTGCCGTTATGCGTGATCCAGGCATGGCAGCTGCCCATTTAACGGGTGCGCAGGCAGAGGCTATGATTGCAGCTGCTAACAATGAGGGCGGTGCGATGGCAGGATTTATGGGCATGAATATGGCCGCACAAGCTGGTGGCGTCAATGCTAGTCAGCTTTATCAAATAAATGAGCAAAATAAGCAAGCTGCGATGCAAAATCAAGCAACGAAAGCAACTGATACATGGACTTGTGCATGTGGTCATGAAAACACGGGGAAATTCTGTTCAGAGTGTGGTGCGGCAAAACCAGCGGAAGAAGGCTGGGCATGTACTTGTGGTGCGGTCAATAAAGGTAAATTCTGTAGTGAGTGTGGGGCAAAAAAACCAGCTGGCGCTTTACTTTATGTATGTGATAAATGTGGATGGACACCAGAGGACCCAGTGAATCCGCCTAAATTCTGTCCAGAATGTGGCGATGTTTTTGATGAGAATGACGTCAAGTAAGGAGATGAAGACTGATGTCAACGCAAGATGTTGAAAATGTCAAACAAGTGCAGCTTGACTTTGATGCGGAATGTCCGTCATGTAGCGCATCAATTGAATTTAATCCTTCCACGGGTAAACTGACTTGTCCGTATTGTGGCTTTGAGACTGAAATAGCAACGCCTGATCAGGAGGAACAAAAAGTTGCCCAGGAAATGGACTTCTTCAACGCAGAAGAACGTGGAAATTTCAATTGGGGCGTGGAGAAAAAAACGGTCATTTGTAAAGCCTGTGCTGCTGAAACGATATATGATGCTCTACAGGTTGCAGATAGTTGCCCTTACTGTGGTTCCAATCAGGTTATGGACGCTAGCGCTGAAAATACACTTGCACCGAATGGGGTATGTGCTTTTGAAGTAACAGATAAGCAAGCAGGAGAACATTTTCAAAAATGGATTAAAGGCAGATGGTTTACACCGAAAGCTGCTAAAACTAGTGCAAGACCCGATGCTTTTAAAGGAGTATATCTTCCATATTGGACATTTGACTCCAAAACAAGCTCTAGATATTCTGCTAGATATGGACGTCATCGAACGGTTACTGATAAAGATGGGAAAACGCACACGGAAACCGATTGGTATTCAACAAGTGGCTTTTATCAGGAGTTTATCGATGATCACTTAGTCAGTGCAACGACCCGATATGATCGCGACATGATGCGCAAGATTGAACCTTTTAACCTTTTAAATAATAAAGCCTATAAACCAGAATATGTAGCTGGATTTTTATCAGAGCGTTACAGTATCGGCTTGCAGGATGGATGGAGCCAAGCAAAAAATGAAATCCATGATCATCTCCATGCACAAATTACGTCCAAAATTCGTTGGGAAAATCGTGCGGATGTAGTATCAAATTTACGCTTTTCCACAAATCATGATGATATTACATACAAATATTTAATGTTACCGATTTGGCTATCCTCCTTCCGCTATAAGGAAAAGATTTATCGCTTTATGGTGAACGGACAAACGGGGCGAGTAGGCGGTAATGCGCCAATTTCACCACTTCGCGTAACCATAGCTGTTCTGTTATCGTTAATGGTACTAGCAATCATTTGGTATTTCTTCCTGTCTGAATAATGATGAGCAGCACTCCAATTTGGAATGCTGCTTTTTTTCATCCCTGACTTCTGGGCGACAGACTGTTTAGATTTTTCGAGCAGATGGGCTATTGGACATAGATTTTTTTACAATAAGTATTGAAGGTTGAAATAACATAAAATTGTCCTGAATTGCTGGGTAAATGACTGATTTATTTAGTATAGATAGGGTTATTATCATGTATTGTCATGGCTGTTTCCGCGGTATGCTGCATACGTTATAGTGAGAGTACAGCCTTGAAAAAATGTTTTACTGGTTTAAAAATGATCAGATAGTAGAGAAAGCAACCTATTCTGTCTGAAAGTCGTTAGAAATGGTGAAAATCAAACACTGGTTAAAGCGAAGAAAAGGCAAAAATTTAGGTTAGATTTTCCATTAATTATGATAAGTGAAGTTGCGATTTTACTTTAAACCACTTATTATACAGTCAGAGAGCATTTTTTAAGCTATTAATGCACTATATAATGTTATTTTTGAATAACAATAAGAAGTTATTCATAATGGAGGTTTCGATGATGGACGCAATTGAAGTGTTAACAAATTTAGATCAAATACATGGGTATTATCAACCGATATTTAGCGCAGACGCGCATACGGTGATTGCCTACGAAATTTCCGGACATCTCCAAATTGAAGGGCAACAAATTAATTTAAAGGATTTCGTCAATAATGAAGATATTCCAGAAGAATATCGAATTGATATGGAGCATAAAATTTTACATGCGGCATTAGCCAAAATTGATGAGATTGCATCTGATATAGATATTTACATTCCAAGTAATCCAAATTTACTAATGCAAGATTTTGGTGAAAGTCATTTTAATATTATCCAACAATATATAGCTGAAGAGGATTTACGCCGTATCGTACTGGTTGTATCAGAGCACCGTTTTTTAGGAGATATAAATAAATTACACCACGCCCTGCGTTATTTTACGACTTTTGGGGTGAAAACCGCTGTGCAGGAAGTTGGAGCAGAAAGTCATTTAGAGCATATTGCTTTATTGGCACCTCATATTTTAAAGGTTAATACACGTGATTTAAATTATGATTCTTGGTCAGCTCAATCGGACATGATTTCCGCTATTGGTAGCCTTGCCTATAAAATTGGTGCCAATCTTTTATTTGAAGATATCGAAACGGTGTACCAGCTACAATTCGCCTGGAAAAACGGCGGTAGATTTTATCAAGGTCCGTACCTAGCGAATCCAGCAATGACCTTTGTCGATAAAGATGTGTTAAAGGAACGCTTTAAAAAGGAATGCCAGCAATTCATTACTTCTGAAAAGAAAATGCTAGAGGCGCAATATGTGCAGTTGAAAAAATTAAGAGAGGAATTAGAGGCAATTGTTCACCGTGTGAAACCAACGAGCGACAATGTATCCCAGCTAGAATATCTTGCCGAGTTATTGGATAATTACTCTTTCCGACTCTATATATGTAATGAGGATGGTTTCCAATTAACACCTAATATTATGCGAATTGATGGTAACTGGGAAGTACAGCCAAGAGCCATTAATAAAAACTGGAGCTGGCGCCCATACTTCCTCCAAACAATTATTAAAATGCGGAATGATCAAAGTGGGGAAATCTCAGAATTATACCGTGATATTGAAACAGGGGAAATTACTAGAACATTCTCCATCGCCATCAACGAACATGAATATTTGTTTGTTGACCTTTCCTATGACTATCTTTATGAGCACAGTATTTTTAGGTAAGCCTAGAAATGCTTACCTATCAAGGGTTATGGGGCGTAACTTATGATTGTACCCCAAAGTTGAAGATTAAAGTGATTTATCCGAATTGAACTTAACCTTTACGAGTAGTTCTCTTAAAGAAGGTTTTCATGAATTTATGCCATAGACTTTTGTTAACTTACAAAGCTTTCATCTTAGGATGGAGGCTTTTTATGTGGAAATATATCCTATGTCATTTTAAATGGTCAGATCAAGTGAAAATAGGGGTAGATTAATGGGAAGTGTAGAAAATGAAGTATTCGTGATAAAGTAATGTTGTACTAAAGTATCTGTTGCATCTTTAAAGTTGTTCTTGCGATTATGAGTGATAATGGTGTAATATAACTTCAACAAATAACCCGAGCTTTGACATGAAAAAATTTAAAACGTTTATTGATAAAGCATTTAAATGGCCAGATATACGTCAAAAAATAATAGAACTTCATCAGATGCCCGAGGATTTTGCAGTTCCACATAATTCCCCTGAATTTAACTATTTTAAAGTTATTATTCAAGTTATAAACAAAAAGGACGGATGTAATGAAATATAATAAAACAACAATGCTAAAGCTTATCAATGAACATCGAGCGTTGCATGATGAATTAAAAAAGCTAAAATCTGAAATGGGTTTAGAGAAAAACTTCGCAGTAAAGGCATTGTATCATTCATTTGTTGCAGAAGATGGTCCTTACATGAAAGAATACCAGGATTTAGAGCGATTATAATAAATCATAGTACCACTAACAAGTGGTTGGGAAAATAAGGGGAGATCCTTAGTTTAATTTAGTGGAGCATCATTCAAATAAGGAATGATGCTCTTTAATTTTAGAAAGAGATATTAAGTGTGTCAGAGAGAGCTTCCTTTGCTTTTTTTAGAGATTAGGCATCAAAAATGTTTTAATTTGCTATTCATAACCATATAATACTATTAAAGCTATTATTAGTATGAATGGAGGAATTAAATGGAAATAAAAACACAAAATAAATTTATTGATTTAGTGAAAAATACCATTAGTAATAACGGACAAACTATCGGAAAGCGTCTTGAAGATAAGCACAAAGGCTTTGAGAGCGGCTGGAAGGTTGATGGAAATGAAGTTGTGTTTTGGGTTAGTCCTACACTAAGTCTTAGTGATTATACAGGAAGCTTAATGAATGAATTTAGTTTCACTATAGCTTTTGACGAAGAAACAGATAAATTTATTGTATCTGGCAATAGTGCTAAGTCTCGAACTTTGTTATAAATAATCAATTATTGAGTCACATCCAATAGATGTGGCTTTTGTTTTTGTAATGATAAAAAGAGTTGCATGTACAAATTGAATAGTTATGATAATTTTCTGAATATAATGTGTTACTATTTATTTATGAATAATGCTAATGATGGTGAAAAAAGGAGTTATGATGAGTATAAATTTCGAATTTAAAGATTTTCCTAAATTGGAAACGGAACGCTTCATCTTACGAAAAGGTATAGTTGATGATTGCAAAGATATTTTTGCACTTTATTCTGATGAAAAAGTGGTCAAGTATTTGCCATTAACATTATTTGCTTCAGTTGATGATGCATTACATGAATTAAACTGGTATGATAAAATTTTCAAAGAACAAACTGGCTTAAGATGGGTAATTGAAGAAGCTAA
This sequence comes from Lysinibacillus sp. FSL W7-1291, assembly GCF_038593415.1. Taxonomy (NCBI): domain Bacteria; kingdom Bacillati; phylum Bacillota; class Bacilli; order Caryophanales; family Bacillaceae; genus Lysinibacillus; species Lysinibacillus sp. FSL W7-1291. The sequence goes on along the minus strand of NZ_CP151994.1, from coordinate 2,452,734 downwards.
GACCAAAAAAGTGATTGGCACTTGTGGTTATTTGAATTATGAAAAAGAACATAACCGCATAGAAATTGGCTATGATTTAAACCCTGAACATTGGGGAAAGGGTATTATGCAAGAGGCTTTAAGTAAGATCATACATTTTGCTTTTACGTCGATGGGAATAAATAAAATTGAAGCGAAAATAGAGCCAGAAAACAATTCATCTATAAGATTGTTGGAAAAATTAAATTTTAGTCAAGAGGGTGTTTTGAGACAACACGAACTTGAAAAAGGGAAGTATGTTGATCTTGCCATTTTTTCAATATTGAAAAGTGAATATTAAGAGATTTAGGAAGAAGTCATGTCCCGTAATGGGAGGTGGCTTTTTCTATTGCTTTGAACATAGCCTCAAGCAGCCTTAATTTGATGTTGTAGTCACATTTTTTAAGTCCGTTGTGCACTAATTTGAGTCTGTTTCCTTTCTTTAGAAAAAGGTCGATTCAGTATCATTAACTTCTGAATCCGCCCCTTCCTCCTAAGAATATTACTGTAGTAAATTTCTTGCTAAATCTGTAAAGGCTTTTATCGATGGAGAAATCCATTTTTCTTGATGCCACAACATTTGAGTGGCAAATTGTATTTCAGATAAATCCCAAGGTAGAGGGATCAGCTCACCTCGCTCCATTTCTCCCTTTAGCGCCATTTCTGGTAATAAGGCAATACCGAGTCCCGCCATTGTACATTGTTTAATGGCTTCTACACTATTAAACTCAAGTTCGGTCAAGCTGTCTGCCCCATTCTTTACCAAAGTACGATAAAAGAAAGTCCGATAAGAGCAACCTTTTTCACTTAATAGAATATGCTCTCTATTAAAATCTTCTATGCTTAATGTAGCACGAGAAGCTAATGGATGGTCGGGGGAAACGACCATAAGAAACGGTTCGTCCAATAAAATTTCTGTATGAAGATCTGATGATACGATCGGTTCATCTAGCATAAAGACCACATCAACATCTCCTTCTCTTAGACTTTGTTTCAAATTTTGACCAGACAAAGGTTTAAAAAGCAGACGAACATGGGGATATTGTTGACGATAATCTCTGAGTAATGCTGGTAAACGGTATGTACAGAGTACTTCGTCTGCACCAATGATAATTGTGCCAGTTAATTCTCCGTTCTGACTGGAGACACAACGGGCTTCCTCTATATCGTTTAATATTTTGGTAGCATAGGGCAATAACTGGTGGCCAGCATCTGTTAATACGACACTCTTGCCCAAGCGATCCAATAACCTAACGCCCAATTCTTCTTCTAACGCCTTGATTTGCATGGTTACAGTAGACGGAACATAGTTCAACACTTCGGCAGTGCGACTAAAACTGCGAGTGGAAGCAAGCGTCCAAAATGTTTTAAGCTGACGGATTTCCATTGATACAGCACCTCTTAATTCAAAAAAAATGAACGTTATATTCAAAAACGTTTCGTTGATTTGATGGTAACAGTATCGTAGAGTAAAAATCAAGCTACACGCAAAATTTTATAAAAGGGGATTTGAATTATGAAAGATTACGAAATTTATTCACTTGGAGATGTCTTGCTACAATCGGGACAAAAATTGCCTCAAGCTTTTCTTGCTTATAAAACCTATGGAACTTTAAATTCTGCAAAATCAAATGTGATTGTTTATCCTACTTGGTTTGCTGGCCAGCATACGGATAATGAGTGGTTAATTGGTTCTGGCAAAGCACTTGATCCAGACAAATATTTTATAATCGTGCCTAATATGTTTGGGAATGGACTATCCTCCTCGCCAAGCAATACACAGGCTCCTATGGATAAAGGTAATTTTCCACTTGTAACGATTTATGATAATGTTCAGTTACAACATCGACTCATAACTGAAAAATTTGGTATTAAGAAAATTGCTCTAGTCGTTGGATGGTCACTCGGTGCGCTGCAAACCTTTCAATGGGGAAGAAGTTATCCTGAGATGGTCGAACGGATTGCACCGTTTGGCGGAACAGCAAAGACCAGACCACATGCACAAGTTGTTTTTGAGAGCCTTATCACAGCATTGCAAGCAGACGCCAACTGGAAGCGAGGCTTCTACACTAATCAGCCTACAGCAGGACTTGCTGCGATGGGACGTGCCTATGCGCCATGGGGATTTTCTCAAGCCTACTATTTAGAACAGCTCTATCAAGAAGAAGGGTACACAACATTAAAGGCATATCTAGAAGATTATTGGGATAAAGTGTTTCTTTCCTTTGATGCAAACGACTTGATTGCCATGCTACGAACAGGTATTAACGGAGATATAAGTGCTAATCCTCAAGACAACAGAAATTTTGAAAAAGCGTTAAACTGTATCACTGCTCAAGCCCTTGTTATGCCAGGGTCGACCGATCTTTTTTTTCCGCCAGAGGATAATACTTATGAAGTAAAGCACATGCCTAATGCAGTTTATCGACCAATCGAATCTAAGTGGGGACATTGCTTCGGAATTGGACAAAACGAACAGGATTCTCTTGAGATAGACAACCAATTGAAACAGTTTTTACAATTGGTATAGCAAATTTATGTATGGAGTAAAAGTGAATTTTTATTTGGCATTCATATTGCGAAGAGGGCTAAACGTATAAAATCAATTCACCTTTAATAGAACCTAATTCGAAAAACACCCTCCAAAAAAGAAGTGACTATCTATGCCTATCCAGTAATGAGTAAGTTAAAAATTGAATGAAGTGCAGTATAGAACCATTATGGCATTTATGAATATAACAATTTTAGATAGTCTGTTCAGAATTTGTTGAGGATGCTATGCTATTTTAGTAATGAACACGCATAGGAACAAAAAAACTAGGTGCTCCGATTAGGAGAGCCTAGTTTTTTAAGATGAGAAGAGTCACTTGGGATGGTGTGACCCTGGTAACAATTTCGGAGGTGTAAGGCTAATTTCGCTTTACACTATTATTTATATGCTGTATTCGTTATGGTTATATAGTTAATTGCCTGAGAAATAATAATAAAGAAACTCATAAATCGTCTCTACGCTTCCTTGATTAGCTAGGATAGAAATGGTAAAGTGAAAATAACTTTAGGGAACAGGAGGAGAATTTACATGAAAAAAAGATCTATTCGTTTTTTAAGCATGGGTATAGGGTTCTCCACGGCTGTTTTTTTCTAAAATCGTTGAACAAGGGATAAGTTTGCCCTTTTTTAGAAAAATAAGAACCTAAAGGAGTATGGAAGATGACAGTAAAAATAGTGCGTAAAAATCCAATGCAGGTGCCTTACCCAGTCGGAAAATATAGCCATGTAACAATCATCCCGAAAGATGCAACAATGTATGCATTTTCAGGACAAATAGGTATCGGTCAAGATGATCAATTGCCTCAAGGATTCGAGGAACAAATAACCAATACATTTAATAATATAGAAACGATTTTAGCAGCTGAGGAATTGGATGCTAGTCATGTAGTCAAGGCTAACATTTGGGCAACAGAGGAGATTGATTGGGCTTATTTCGATCAGCAATGGAAAGCCATGTTTGGTGATTCCTATCCCTCTATGACTGTTGCTTATGTTACGGCTTTAGGGCTACCAGATATTAAAATAGAGATTGATCTTTGGGCTGCTAAATAGCCTAAAAAACGACAATATCCAAAAGATATTGTCGTTTTTTGTATAAATACTGTTCTAACGTAACATCCTTTTTAATTGCTTCAATTCATAATTTAATTCGTCAATTTGCTTTTGTAGTTTGTCAATATCATTGCTATTGCTTTCATTTTCCTTCAACTCATCCTCTAAAGCAAGACCAGCCGCAATAGTTGCTATTGCGTCACCGAGTGTTGTAATGGCTCCTGCAATGACCGCCAGCTTAGCTGCTTGGCTAACTGATTCGATCCCCTCGCTATTCCTATAGCCCTTGTTATTTTTCATAAAATCCTCCCTACAAAAAAGGGTATTATTTGCATTATATGTTTAGGATAAGTGACAGGTGAAAAATCATTTGGCATACATAGCCTAAAAGGTTACTGATGTTGGCAAAGAGGCAATAGAAAACCACCTACAACAATATACACTGGGCTCGTTTTTTAGCTCTGATTGGAGTGGTTGTTGATCCTGCAAGCAAATAGGCGTATAAAATGCATTTTTTTTAAATGACAGGTTTTGAATAATAGTGGTGAGTGAAGGGCAACGGTTATTAACAAAGAGAAATTCACTGGAGCGAAAGCAGACCGACCACAATTAAATAAGCTGCTATCTAAAACAGAGGAAGGTAAGAAGCTTGTTAGAACCAAACCCCTAACTTGATTTTCTTACAAAAAACTTTTGCAACAGGGGAGTCTCTTTATAGGGAACATCATTGATTTCATGAAGCCCTCCTATGTTTAGTACCAATAATCAAGTGGTTATTTAAAGAGGTGTTTTCCAGAAATTTTGCGATTTTTGGAGGCTTTTATTACATAGCTATTTCAAGGTAATTCAAAGAATAAATAATCATTTTACCTTATGGTAAAATATGATGTCAATAATAAATTTGTAATTTTTTTAAAAAATGTTATAATAGTCTTACAATTACTTTTTTAAAATCGTATTTCGAATTCAGATGTCCTTTTTTACAGATAGAATTTGGGTACGTTTTTTTAATATCCTTTTTTAAGCCGAAGAAAAAATCAAAACAGTTATGTGTGCTTTAAAGGAAGTTAGTTGAATAAAATGATTAATTTACTATCTAATAGTAACCGAGTTTTTATTCCTTAAGGAGGACTAGAATAATGAATCTAATCAATAAGAAAGTTACACACAAGCGTTTTGGCATAGGTAGTATAGTTAAGCATAATGATTCTAGTATTGAAATACATTTCGGATCGGAAAATAAAAGGTTTGTTTTCCCTGATGTATTTGGAAAGCACCTAAAAATACATGATAAAAGTGATGCTAAGTTACTTGAAGAAATTATACAAAAAAAGGAAATTGAGCGAAAAGAGGAAGAATGGAAGAAGGAAGAGGAAAAAATACTACAAAGAAAAAAACTGGTACTTCGTTTGGAACATGAAAAACTTATGCATAACCATAAACTTCATCCTGCATCACAAATGGTTTTTTGGTGTGACACAGAAGAACAGGATAGTTCTTTTTCAGAGTGGAAAGTTTTTTCGGGCATATTAAAAAGTGGTAATAACAAAGGAAAGCCAAACAAACCGAGCCGTTTGCACCAAAATAGCGCTGTCCTCTTAACAGCAAAAGATTCCAGCATGCTTGAAAAAGACAGACGTATCTTAGGTGTCTATATGGTGAATGAAAACTTTGTCGGCAAGCTTTGTGAAGATGGATATATTCCAGCTCATTCAAAATACAGAATTCAACTTACAGAACAGGAATCGGATCAGCTGCTTTTCTGGCACTATTATATCAATGAAAAATTCCCTGAAAAAATGACATGGAATACAGGTAAATATCGTTATTTTGAAAATTTATGGATGGCTCAAATTTTGCTTGATATAGTTTCATTAAAAAGTGACACAGATGAACGAGAGCTGGCACAACAATTTTTTAAACATTTTTGTAAAATGAATCAAATAACAGCCCAAGAGTTACCAAAGCCTAATGGCGCATTAACGCGTATATAGATGTTAGTCCAAGGATTATAAGAATGACGAACAACTATTTTTTAGCGGTATATTTGATTGCATTTTACTAAGAAGAAAAGACAAAGCATCGAATAATCAGATACTTTGTCTACAGTCTGAGGTTGAGAAATTATTTTCTCAACCTTTTTATTGTGTGCTTTGAAAACCCCCTGCTATGCAGGGGGTTCCGGAAAGCTTTTAGCTATGGACAATAAAAAAACTCCAAACGTACAATAAAGTCAGGTCTAGTCAACCGACTTCGTACGAAAGGAGCCACCATAAATGGATAATAAAAGTTTAGCACATACAACGTGGAATTGTAAGTATCATATCGTCTTTGCGCCAAAGTATAGAAGGCAGATTATTTATGGTCAAATTAAAGCAGATGTTGGAAGAATATTGCGCCAATTATGTGAAAGAAAAGATGTAGAAATCATAGAGGCAACAGCCTGTCCTGACCACATTCATATGTTGGTAAGTATTCCACCGAAATTGAGTGTATCTGCGTTCATGGGTTATTTAAAAGGGAAGAGTAGTCTAATGATTTTCGACCGACATGCGAATTTAAAGTATAAATACGGTAATCGTCAATTCTGGTGTCGAGGATACTATGTGGACACAGTCGGCCGAAATAAGAAAAAGATACAAGAGTATATAAAAAATCAATTACAAGAAGATATCCTGCAAGATCAAATGACGATGAAAGAATTCATTGATCCATTCACAGGAGAAGAAATCAAGAGAAAGAAAAAATAAGTAAGCCGCTTTAGCGGTTTGTGTGAAAACGGAGTGCGGTTGGCAGACCATTCGGAATGTCTTTAGACATGGGCCAGTACCCCAGCGTTTCACGCGCAGAGCAAACCACCAGTTATACTGGTGGTTCTGATTTACACTCAATATTTTCTACATTTAAACACTTAGTTTCACAATAATAGCCTTTGCCGCCAACATAAACTTTTTCTATTTCATTCTTGCTATTGGTTGCTAATTTCACTAATATTTCGGAAGGCGAATGTAAAGAATAACCTTGTTCAAATACATAGATTTCTTTTTGCAATTGATGCTGTTCATAAAGGTAGCTAGCTAATGCACCGTTTGAAGTTCCAGTTGCCGCTTCTTCATTAATGTCATATAGTGGAGCAAAATTTCTGCATATCATTCGATCGTCATTAAACGTATATACATGCATCCCAACAACATCATAATACTCGCTAATTTCTTTAATCTTTTCAAAATTAGGTTGCAGTGCATGTAATTGTGTTTCACTTGTTATAGGAATTAAAATATCTTTTAAGCCCGTGGAGACAATTTGAATTGGGTATTGATTGTCTATAGCTTTACTATCAATACAGTCGATAAACTCGTTTGGTGATACAATATCATAGAATTTCGGTTTGTTTTGTTCCATGAATATGATGTCATCTTTTATGGTAATAGTAAGGACACCGCTGTTTGTTTCAATCGTGTAGCGATCCTTGAAAAGTTTATTTAAATGCATCAGTATCGTGAAAGAGCCAATTGTGGCATGGCCACATAAATCAACCTCTTCTTTTGGTGTAAAATACTCAAATTTATAATCAGCCATGTCAGATTCTGATATAAATGCGGTTTCCGCATAGCCCAGTTGTTTGGCTATGGCCATTTTTTGAGTAGTGGTCAATGTATTTTCATTCAATACCACTCCTGCTTTATTTCCGCCTTTATGATCCTTGCTAAATGCACTTGCAACATAAACAGATATTTTCATAAGACACCCTTCTTTCCTCACTTATAGTAAATTGTAGCATAGAAAGCACTAGGTATAAATGATGTTGGATAAATTTGCTATAAAGCAAGAGACAAACTATTTTTAGCATCTGAACTCTCCAGAAATAGTTTATCTACAGTTTGAGTCACTAGATTTATTTTCTTTTGTTTCCTATAAAGTGTCCCAAATGTTTACTTTCGGTTCTTAATAGCTATTTTATAAAAATAAAAAAACAGCGTCAGCACTGGGCTTACGCTGTTTTTAAATTAGTCACATCTGCATATTTCTGACCGTAATCGTATGTATGCAATAAGTGACCAAATAAAATGGGGATGTGTTTCTTGCTGAAGATATGAGCAAAGATGGAAAGCGAGTAGGGTACATTACCAATATATGACGTTTAATCCACTACTGATAGGTGTTTATCATTGACGATAAATAATTAGTGCCCTTTTTTGCTTTGGCGTAGGGGAGGGGCTGTCCAATAGGTGCCCATTCGCCACAGCCATTCCATAGGACCAAAGCGGAAAAAATGTAACCATAGCTTGCTAAAGAGCAATTGACAAACATAAATACCTAGACAAATCCACAAAGACTCAATGTAACGAAGCTGTCCAATGAGCTGGAAGGCATGACCGATTACTAGAATAAGCGCGGTTTGCCCCAAGTAATTGGTTAAGGCCATTCGTCCATATGCCTTTAATGGTGATAACAGTTGTTGAAATAAAGAGTTTTGTAGTAATAGAATGATTGTCCCCATGTAAAATGCCGAAGCGAATGGGCTAAACTGTAATCCGATTAATGCAAATTGCTCGATATTTGTAATATGGACGTCTAGCTGATCCTTGGACAGCTGATCCATCGTATCGATTGCATCAGGGACATACTGCCATTGATAAATCCAGCTAGCAATACTTATACAGCCCATAACAATCGTTACTAGTATGATTTTATTTCGATGAATTGAGATATTTTCAAATAAGCGATATTGACCAGCAGTTAGACCTAGCAAAATAAGTGGAAAGGGCATCAAAATTTTAAGGCCCCAATAAGCAGTAATAGCTAATAGGATTAATCCAATGATTAGATTGAATTGTTTGCGTATTTTATAAAATGGCAAGGCTAAAAAGCCAAAAATGGCATAGACCGTTAAGGCTTCACCTGGTTGGAAATAGAAATGGACAATCCCCATAAGTAATAACATCAAAAGTCTGCGACTAAATAAGGAATAAGCTTTTTCATTTCTTGCAAGGGCACGAGAAATAAAAAGATAGAATCCTATACCAAATAAAAATGAAAAAATGATGAAAAATTTACCCTCTATAAAAAGAGTTAAAAAGCGACTATAGGCAATATCGCTCGTTAATGTAGGGGGTTCAATCCACATTAATGCGGGAATATTAACTAAAATAATGCCAAGTAGAGCGAATCCTCTTAAATAGTCTAATGTATCAATTCGTTTGTTGTTGTCGGTTGGTTGCAACGGTCATCTCCTCCTTCAAAGCCAAGTATAAGATAGTTTACTAAAAAGTAGTAACGATGAAGGTTACACGAATCTGACGAAATTGTCATCTAACAGATTAGCTTTCATTTGGCTCTGGATATATCTCTAATAGCTCGTGTGCATGCTGACGCAATAGTTGAATTAATGCTTGAGGTTCTTTGACAATCGCATGTGGACCGAGGCGAAAGAAAAGGGAGCTATTAAATTGAAGTTCACCTTGATCGATCATTATATCGATATAGCCTGTACCATCACTAAGTAGGACAACAGCTTTTTCAAGATGTGGCTCACTTAAACATTGACGAACCCCTTCACTTGATAATTCTACATATAAGCGAATAGGATGTTGAGGTTCATAGGCACTTTCGAGCCATTGCTGCAAATTCATAGTCGTCTTATGGCTTTCATCGCTGGCTTCAATGGCATGGATACGATCAACACGAAAGAGTAAAATTTTTTCGTTTGATAATAGTAACGCAGGCATATACCATAAGCCATCATGAGCGTACACACCAATAGGCTGGACATGCTTTGAAGTGATACCAGACTTTGATTCATATTGGATATGCAATTGTGATTGCTTGATGATTGCCTCTAAAACGTCTGTTAAGAGTGGTGTTGTAATGGCTCTTTTAGGATTCCAAAAGGCCATATAGGATTGCAGCGTATCCACCTTTTTCTTGGCCTCCTTCTGTAAGGAATCATAAAGCTTTTGAGAAACAGACTTGATTTGAGTATTAAAAGGTAAGTCACGATAATAATGCAAAGATTGGAACGCAAAGAAAATAGAGACCGCTTCTTCCTCGGTAAATAAGATAGGGGGGAGAATCGCATTTGACAATACTGTATAGCCGCCATGTCTGCCCTGCTCCGCATAGATAGGTAGCCCCATGTCACTTAAATCTAAAAGGTAACGATGCACCGTTCGCACCGAAATATCGAATGTGTCGGCAATTTCCTGAGCTGTAAATTTCTTTTTAGCACTGACAAATAACAAAATATCAATTAATCGTTTGGCTTTGGACATATTTTTTCACCTTTTTATTTAATCATGCCAATAGTTGTCATGTTTTATATCTAGTATAGAGATTGTACAAGAGATTTTCAAAAGAACAGGAGTTGACGAGATGTCACGAGAAATAGTGGTATTTATCGGATTAAGTGTAGATGGATTTATTGCCAAGGAAAATGATGATTTACAGTGGCTTGAAGAAACGGAAGGGGAAGGAGATAATGGCTACTCCGATATGTATCAAACTATTGATACTGTTATTATGGGCAAACGAACATACGATTATATTTTAGCGTATAGCGATACGTTCCCATATCCTGATAAAAGGTGCTATGTGTTTACAACATCTCAATCTGGGAAAGATAAACATGTGACGTTTGTTCAAGAGGATGTTGTCGCATTTACTAAGCAATTAAAAGAACAACAAGGTGCAAAAATTTGGATGGTTGGTGGTGCGGGGATTCTAGACGCCTTTTTACAGGAACAGTTAATTGATGAATGGATTATTACCATTACTCCCCATTTGCTAGGTGCAGGGATATCTTTGTTTAAATCTCCACGTCCGTTCGAAAATTTAAGGCTACTGGAGACAAAGCGATACGGTCAAATGGTGCAAATGCATTATCAGGTGAGAAAAGAGGCTTAAATCGAGCCTCTTTATCCGAAGATGCGAGAATTTACATTCGACTGTATCAAATATGATGATAAAGTCTCTTTCTAAATGGAGGTAAGAAATAGGAACCTCCTCTTTACCATTGTTGAAATTATTGTATAATAAAGGGAATATTTCTACAAAGATACATAAGATGGGAGATGATTCGGTGACGATAGGATTTCCACAAAGAATACATATTATTGGATCCGTTGGCAGTGGGAAAACGACATTAGCGAGGGAATTATCTAAAACCTATCAGATTCCTTTTTATGAATTAGATAATGTGGCATGGATTCGAAAGGATTCAGGGGATATTAGGCGAACAGATGAAGAAAAAAAGGAGCACTTACAAAGCATTCTCCAAACGAACACTTGGATTATTGAAGGAATTCATCAAGAGGAGTGGGTTGTTGAAAGCTTCCAACAAGCTGATTGCATCATCTTTCTCAATACGCCTTATCCTATTCGTGTCTTCCGTATTATGAAGCGGTTTATGAAACAAAAAATCGGTATCGAAAAAGCCCATTATCAGCCAACATTTTCGATTTTCTTTAAAATGTTTCGTTGGAATAAACGCTTTGAGCAGAAGGGGAAACCTAAATTTTTTAAACAACAAAGCGATCTGTTAAATAAAATTTTAGTAGTTCAGCATAAAAAGGATTTGGATCACTTCCTTCAACAATTCTAAAGCGTATCCCGATAAAAGGATACGCTTTTTTTAAGCATTTTTCTTTGTGCGTGTAGTACGCTTTCTTGTAGCTGGCTTTTTTGTTTTATCTAAGGAAGCCTGTAGTGCTGTCATTAAATCTGTGACATTATCAGGAATTGGACGTTGTTTATCACTGGTCGCTATCGTATTCGTACCTTTCTTTTCCTCGATTAATTCTAGTAAAGCATTGCGGTAATCGTCCGTATATTTTTCAGGGTTGAATGTAGTCGTCAATTGGTCTACCAGCAATAGAGCTGTTTCAAGCTCCTTTGGTACAACATCCTGTTCACTTGGAATATTTGGAACATCCCCAACACTTCTCACTTCATCTGGATAGTGAATGGTTTCCATCACGAGGGCATTTTGATAGACGCGCACGATGGCAAGCTGTTCCTTAGATCGAATAATAATTTTAGCAATGCCAATTTTTCCTGATTGCTCTAATGTTTTAAGTAATAAGGAATAGGCCTTAGCTCCGGTTGCATCAGGAGAGAGGAAATAAGTGCGCTCAAAATAAATGGGGTCAATTTCAGTTAATTGCACAAAATCAATAATTTCCACAGCTTTATCTTCATTTTCCTTACGCAAGTTTTCTAAATCCTCTTGATCCAACACGACAAATTTATTTTTGGCATATTCATAAGCTTTGACGATCTCTTCATCTTTTACTTCTTGGTTACAGCCCTCGCAAACCTTTTTGTAGCTAATCGGCGTATGGCACTCCTTGTGAAGCTGTCGCAATTTAACATCTTTATTTTCAGTAGCGGCATGTAGTTTCACAGGGATATTAACCAGTCCAAAGGAAATGCTGCCTTTCCACACTGTATGCATTGTTTGTCACCTCGTTTTTCTTACTATGATATATTTTGATGCTTTTTATGTATCTTAAATTGAAATCATCAAACACTGAAAATAAAAAGCAAAGTAGGTATGGTGAAATGAAACCAATGCTTTTAACGGAAACAAATGCTATTCCTAGTGGCAGTGAATGGTTATTTGAAACGAAATATGACGGTTTTCGCTGTATATTAGTTTGGGATGAAGAGCCGCTGCTCATTAGCCGTAATGGTCGAAATTTAAACCACTTGTTTCCTGAAATTTTGGCTTTTTGTCAGCAAATACATGCGTCCATTCAAGCATTTTTACCACTAACCTTAGATGGGGAGTTAGTTTATTTACGCAATCAATACAAAAGCGAATTTGCCATTGTTCAAAAAAGAGGGAGAATGCAAAATCAAGATGCCATTGAGACACATGCAAAAGCTTTTCCTTTTCGCTATCTTGTGTTTGACGTGCTAGTTTTCAAAGGGGTGTCACTGCAAAACCGCTATTTAAAAACACGTAAAGAGCAATTGTCCAAGCTTGCAACAAGATTAAAACTGCCAAGCGTCGACTATGAGGATCCAAGGTCTATACAAATGATCCAAGGTGGTGAGGACAGAGAGAATGTATGGCAAGCCATCAAGGTTTACAATGGTGAGGGCATGGTGGCGAAGAAGAAAACAAGTAAATGGCTGGATAACACCCGTTCTAGTCATTGGTTAAAAATTAAAAATTGGCGTTATGTGACGGTCATAGTAACGCAGTATGATCAGGTCAATGGCTATTTTCATGGCTCAATTTATGATGAGGGACAAGTACGAGAAGTCGTTACATTTAAGCATGGCATGGCTGAAGAAGAACAGCAAACACTTGTCGCATTCTTTCAGGCAAATGGGCAGCGCCATAAAGGACTATGGCAGTTAGAGCCCTCTATTTGTGTCGATATCGCATGTATAGATTTCGACGGCAGTAAGCTTCGAGAGCCTAGATTTCATGCTTTCCGATTAGAGCTATCACCAGAAGATTGTCAATGGCAGCATATGCAGCGGCAGCTTTTTCCAATCCCCGAATCAGTACCCATTACCCATCCAGAGAAACCAGTGTGGCCTGCAATGGGTATAACAAAGGATTATTATTTATCCTATTTACAAAGCATCGCGCCCTATTTATTACCTTTTCTAAAGGATCGTCCACTAACATTAATACGATTTCCACATGGTGTTCCAGGAGAAAGCTTTTATCAAAAAAGTAGACCAGAAAAACTGCCTGATTTTGTGGCAACGACGGTGATGGATCATATTGATACTATAATATGTAACAATATGGAAACCCTTTTGTGGTTAGGAAATCAACTGGCTGTAGAGCTGCACATTCCATTTCAGACACAGCATTCCATTTATCCAACAGAAATTGTTTTCGATTTGGATCCTCCCTCAGCACAGCATTTTTCATTAGCTATTACAGGTGCACTTGATTTAAAGGACATTATTGACTTTTTTAATCTACAATCTTTTGTCAAAACATCGGGCGGGAAAGGCTTACAGCTTTATATTCCATTACCCGAAAATACTTTTAGCTATGAAGAGGTGCGTGTGTTTACTGAATTTGTTTGTCGTTTTTTATGTCAGCAAAAACCGAATTTATATACAATGGAGCGTTTAAAAAAGAATCGTCATGAAAAATTATATTTAGATTATTTACAGCATGCTGAGGGTAAAACCATTATTGCTCCCTATTCCACTCGTGGCAATGTACAGGGCTTAGTCGCAACACCTCTGCATTGGGGGGAAGTTCATGAGAGTCTATCACCAGAGTTCTTCACGATTCCTGCTGTCATGGAACGTATGAAAAAAGGGAGTAACCCCTTTCAATCATTTCGTGAGGTGGGGGAACAACAGGATTTTCAAGCTGCTTTGGATCGTTTAAAAGAATGATTCCTTTTCAAATTTATCTAGGTGAATACATGGCCCTTCTAAACCTAGTAAAAAGAATAAGCAAGCATCAGCTAGTAGGAAAAAAGCAATCCTACTGAAAAACAGGCTAGTTTTGACTACATTAGCAGCAGTCCCCTTTATAGGGATGCAAGTGGAGAGCCTTTACTTGAAGCTGAGCATTTCGCCCCCACTATCTTGCAGAAAAGAGGTGTCTCCAAAATCACTAGAGACACCTCTTTTTACTGTTAGCGTGACGCCTGGGTATTTACTTTTTCTAAGTAATCCAGTATGCCCATTGATGACACAATCGTATCGAACGGGATTGTTTGATAGACTGGATGATCTGTGGGAATGTCGTTTTCCTGTAAATAGCTGAATAAAAGAGCCTTTAAGCGATCATCTAGATAGCGAACTTGCTGCTGGAAGTCACTTGATGCCGCTTGTGCGTTTCTGCCCTCTGCTAGAAAGAGAGGCGTCCAATAGCGCACCTGACGATAAGCCTCTGTTGGATTTTTATACGCACCGTAATGGCCAAAATATAGTTCACTTGCATGGAGCTTTTCATACAATTGAAGAGATAGCTCCATTGTTTCTGGGTCGTACTGGTTTGGAGAAGTCGACGGAATGATTAAATCAATCGCTTCACCATCCATTTCTGGGTAACGAACGCCTGTTGTATCCCCGACAAACAAGCCATTTGTAGCAGAATAAAGCATTGAAACATGATGTTTAGCATGACCTTCTGTATGAAAGAACGTTAAATGATGTTGTCCTAAAGATAGACGCTGTTCATGGCTAACCTCAATAATTCGCGTAGCATCGATAGGCACAATTGGATCAAAGAGTTTATCAAATTCAGCACCATAAACGCTCTTTGCACTGGAAATAAGGCGACTTGGATCAATCATGTGAGCCGACCCTCGTGGATGGACTACTAATTTGGCATTAGGACAGCTTTGTAAAAATAAACCTGCGCCGCCAGCATGATCTAAATGGATATGTGTCACGATTACATAGTGAATATCCTCTAATGCAATATTTAATTCCTTTAATCCTGCCATAATATAAGGAACGGAAGGGCTTGCAGAAGTTTCGATCAAGGCAATTTTTTCATCCATTAATAAATAGGAGCTCGTTCGCTGCTCACGATTTAAATCATGTGTGTCAATACAATAGAAATTTGGTGCGATTTGTTGGACATTAGTCAAATGTATTTCCCCCTTTTATTTCAAAAATGACTAAAATATGCTTTTGAATGCAATATTTAGCTACAAAAAGTAGTAGTTATACTATATAATAATAGAAAATCAAACTGAATGTCCATTCATTTTTTAGGGGGATAAAAATGGAGAATAAAATTCGTTACGACACACGGAAAGTCCACCGTGTCAATTTGGCTATCATCTCAATCTTAGCCATTTTAATTTGCGGACCAATGATTCTATCGAAAGGAATACATTTTTTATTTATTGGGCTTGCTGTCATTTCATTGGCAGTTTGTAATTATTTATTACCCATCAAAACGTATGTCAAAGGTTTTATCTTTGGCTTAATTCCATCAAGTGTTGTTTTTACACTATTTTTGCTTGATAGCTTTTCATTAAATAAGCACTATATTTTACTATGCACGGTGGCCATTATTGCCTTGTATTTTAAAAAAGAATTAATTGTCTTCTTTGGTATTCTAACAAATCTTAGCTTTTTCATTTTATATATGGTCAACTCGTCATCCTTGTTGGGCCCATTTGATGATATCATCGTCTTTGTAACACTTCTAGCGATTATGAATGGCGTGATTATTGTCTTTTATTTGCTGGCCAAATGGGGGAATGAGCTGATTGAACATGCAAAGGCGCAGCAAAATGAGGTACAAGCATCCTTCAATCAGTTACAAAATACCTTTCTTGAAATCGAAAAAAGCAGTCAGGCCTTGGATGAGCATGTCACGCAATTCCAGCAAACGATGCAAAGGATTTCAGGCTCTAGTAAACAAATATTGCTAGCGACAGAGGCTATTTCGGCAAGTATTCAGCAGGAAGCCTCTAGTCTGCAAGTGATTCATGGCACAATGGGCGATTCCGTCCATTTCGTGAATGAAACTTTGACCATATCAAAGGATACCGTAGGAAAATCAACTGAGCTGCAGCAGGAGGTTTTGGCAGGTTGGAACAAAATGCAGGAGGCGATGGCCCAGATGAGCGTGATGAGTGATGCGATGAGCTCAACTGCAGAAACTGTAAATGAGCTACAGCACAGCTTGCAAACGGTAGATAGCCTATTAAAGGGAATTACGCATATTGCAGAGCAGACCAATTTATTGGCATTGAACGCGGCCATAGAGGCGGCCAGAGCAGGGGAGCATGGTAAAGGATTTGCCGTAGTGGCAGATGAGGTACGCAAGCTAGCAGAGGAAAGCGCGGCGATTACCGTAAGTATTACAAATGTGACGAAAACCTTGTTTGAAAAATCAACAGCAGCACATCAACGTTCTGACGATGGTGAGAAAGCCTTACAGCATGGGGAACAATTGTTGCAGGAAGTCAGTCATTTCTTAAATGTCTTGAAGGATTCATTTGCTCAAACCAATACAGATTTAACTAGGGGAATGCATGAATTAAGCAGTGCGATTTCACAGTTCGAGACAATCCAAGTGCAAATTGAAAGACTTAATAAAATGACCGAGCAAAATGCTGAGTCCACTGGCGATATTTTACATTCAGTGGAAGATGAAAATCAGCTACTGGTGAGGATGACCGATACGACCAATCGCATTCAGACGTTAAGTGATACGTTAAAATCATTAGTGATGGCAAAGGTTTGATTGAATCATTGAAATTGAAATAAATGGTAGGGTAAAATGAGAATATGATTTAACATTGTAGATGGAGGGTATATAGATGTTATTCATCAGCATTGTTTTATCCATACCTGTTTATGGTTATTATATATGGTGCTTATATGATCCAGAGGAAAGTTTTATTTTTTGAACGTTGGCGCTACAAAGAAACGCCAACGTTATCTGATTTGTAAATCAAATTCATACGTATTGGTAGCGTGTTTGCCAGGGTGATTGTAACGTTTTATTTAATTGTAGTAGCACCTGATCCGTTGCCAAATGTTACAGGATGAGTTGAAAATAGAGGAGGGATTCCATGAACATTCGTAGCTTAAAAAGTTCAGATTACTATATTTTATCTCCATTGATTAATGAGTGGTGGGGAGATAGGAATATGTCAGATAAGCTGCCCAAATTATTTTTTGATCATTTTACGAATACTAGCCTAATCATGGAAAAGGATGGCGAAATTATTGGCTTTCTTGTAGGGTTTTTATCGCAGGCCAACTCAAATGAAGCATTTATCCATTTTGTTGGGGTCCATCCTGATTACAGAAAACAGAATATTGCAAAAAGGTTATACGACGTATTCTTTCATGTAGTGAAGCAATATCATCGAAATATTGTGAAATGTGTCACGTCACCTATAAATGAAATTTCGATAGCCTTTCATACGAATATGGGCTTTAGAATGGAAAAGGGTGACAAAGAGATGGATAAGGTGTCCGTCCACAGCAATTACGGTGGCGAAAATCAAGATCGTGTGTTGTTTTATAAGATTCTACCGTAATTAGCTTTACAGAACTTGCATATAGTCCCGAATAAGGGGGCTATAAATGTTTATCAAAAAGGTATTTACGTTATGGTTTCTACTAGCTGTTATTGTTTGTAGTGGATTTTTCCTTTTGGCGAATGCACCTATTCAATATGCTGAAAAATCCAATGTTTCAGTGCCACAGCCCAGCAATAATGAATTATTGGGTTATATTCAGCAATATCAATTTTTAATCAGTGAGATTTCCCATGCCCTGCGCAAAGAAAATTATAGCTTTCAATTAGATTACGGGGTTCTGCCTAATGACAAAATCGAACTTCTCGTGTCATTACCAGACAAGGCTGATACTAGCACCAAACAAAAAATAGAAGAAATTATGTTGAACGTGTTGAAAGAAAATAATTTAAATCCCGTTTTTTTCAATTAACGTTAAAAAATCTTTACGAACCAGCAGAGCCTAGCTCAACGCGACTAAGCTATAATGATGTCCTAGCCAATCTATTTGAAGAAATGATTGACCAAAATTATGGCATCTTCAGTATCGATCATAGTATTACATCTGAGGAAATTCAGATAAGGATTAATTTAACACAAGAGAAAAATAACAGGATACAAAAGCAGGTTTATCAGCTAGCGGAAGACATGATTAAGAAACATCATTATGATGTAGAGCAATTTTCTATCGATGTTCAAAATAACATCAAAATTTTAGATTAAAGGGTTATGACAAAAGTTTTTTAAATGCAGATCATTGATTAGGAAAGAGCTGTATAGAAAAACTCTGGCATAAACAATCTATGAAATAAATAGTAGCACATCCCTCTTATATAGAGAGGAGAGCCTATTTAGGGTGAGGTTGTACGTTAATACTAAAGACTGAGCAGACCAGTTTGGTTATGCTCCTTTTTTATATCAATGAACACCTCTATATCCTATAAAATGGAGGTTAAGAATGATGAATAAAATAGCTATCGTTACAGGTGCAAGTCATCCAAGAGATATAGGTACAGCTATTTGCAGAAGATTGGCTGCGGATGGGGTAAATATTTTTTTCACACACTGGCAAGCTGATCCTGCTTGGATTGATGAATTCCAAATGGAGATAGAGAGTATGAGGGTCTCTTGTGAAGATATGACGATTGATTTATCAAATCCACTGGCAGCACAAACGATATGTCAGAAGGTTGTTGAAAAACTAGGCGTACCTTCCATTCTAGTAAATAATGCAGCTCATTCAGCACAAGATGGCTATTTAAAGTTAGATGCGCTAACACTCGACCAACATTACGCAGTCAATATGAGGTCAACCTTTCTTCTTTCTGTTGAATTTGCCCGACTGTGGAAAAAGGCCAATTTAAAAGCAGGCAGAATTATTAATATGACATCAGGTCAGGATTTAGGTCCGATGGTTGGGGAATTAGCCTATGTCTCGACGAAAGGAGCTATTTCAGCGTTTACAAGGTCCTTAGTTAGCTCAAGAACTCGCTCCCTTAGATATTACCGTAAATGCTGTCAATCCAGGGCCAACAGATTCTACTTGGATGAATGACGGCATTAGAACCCATCTGTTACCGAAATTTCCACTGGGTCGGATTGGTACGCCGGATGACGTGGCGAAAACCATTAGCTTTCTTGCAAGTGAAGAGGCTACATGGATAACTGGACAAATCATTCATTCAGAAGGTGGGTTTTTGCGAGGATAGAAAGTTGAGATTAAGAGTCTTGCTTAGGCATTGGGGCAGGCTCTTTGTATGTCAACAAATGACCTAACATAAAAAGGGTCACTCCCAAATATGGAAATGACCAAGTTTTGTAAGGTGTGTTCGTTGGAGGAAAAAATCTTAAAGAACAGATTCTATATTATTTTATTCGTTTAAAATAATAATTTCTAGGTTTTCAACCAGTGACTAAGCTTCTTCCTCAAGGCTGTATTTTTTCCCATAATCAACACTTTTATACTCCTCCTACTTATGTATAGTAAGGCAAAAAGGTTGCTGTAGACCCACTCGATGTTGAGTTGTTATTATAAAAATGTACGTAAGTGGGAGGTAAGTGAATTGGAAGCAGAAAGATATAATAATCTTAAATTAGGTGAGCGTGGCGCAATCATCAGTATTATTGCCTATATAGTTTTGTCCATCATAAAAGTTGCAATGGGATACATGACGGGTTCAGAAGCTTTGAAGGCAGATGGGCTAAATAATACGACCGATATTATTGCTTCTATTGCAGTACTTATAGGGCTAAAGCTTTCTCAAAAACCTGCAGACCATGATCATCGATACGGTCATTGGAAAAGTGAAACCATTGCATCGATGGTAGCTTCATTTATTATGATGGCCGTTGGTATTCAAGTATTAGTGGGTGCTTTTACGTCCATTTTTCAAGGTGGAAAAGAATCTCCAGATATGATCGCAGCCTATGTTGGGTTAGGATCAGCAGTGGTTATGTATGCTGTCTATCGTTACAATAAAAAATTGGCTGACAAGATAAACAGTAAAGCAGTCATGGCTGCCGCTAAAGATAATTTGTCAGACGCTTGGGTAAGTATTGGCACTGCTGTAGGGATTTTGGGATCACAACTACATATGCCTTGGTTGGATACAGTAACTGCTATAGTGGTAGGTTTCATCATTTGTAAAACAGCTTGGGACATCTTTAAAGAAGCTTCTCATGAACTTTCTGATGGATTTGATGAGAAAATTCTTCAAACATACAAAGATATTATTTTAAAAATAGAGGGAGTCAAAGGGCTAAAAGAAATCAGAGGAAGAAATTATGGTAACAACGAGGTGATAGACGTCGTCATTCTTGTAGATGCAAACTTAGATATAACGGAAGCTCACGATGTCGCGTCTGTTGTTGAAAAAAATATGGTTGAAGAACAAGGCGTTTATGA
Organism: Lysinibacillus sp. FSL W7-1291; assembly: GCF_038593415.1. Classification (NCBI taxonomy): domain Bacteria; kingdom Bacillati; phylum Bacillota; class Bacilli; order Caryophanales; family Bacillaceae; genus Lysinibacillus; species Lysinibacillus sp. FSL W7-1291. The sequence goes on along the minus strand of NZ_CP151994.1, from coordinate 2,432,226 downwards.
AGTGCATGTACATGTTGAACCCAAGGAAGCATAGTCGGGTATAGCAGTTACGATGAACATTCATCAAGTTTGAGGAATTTTGGTACATTCCTGTCCAATTCAATAATAATTAAATTTGTAAGGATAAAATTTTATAATAGCACCTACAATTCAATTCGCGGCTTTTAGACTGTGGCAAATACAATGTTTGTCACAGTTTTTTCTTTTGATATCTTACTCTTCATTCTTTTGCGTAGTAGCATGTTGTTTTGGAGACAGTCTAAATGATATTCATAAGCTAATGGATATCTTTTAAATAAAAGACTGTCGAAATGATGAAGGTTAATGTAGTGTAAAGAGCTGTTAGAACACTTTGGAGTAGCAGAAGTAGTTGTTCGTTCTGCTTGAAATGGTAGAAACAGTGCATAGCATGTTGGAGACATACCTGTCAAAAAATATATGAGCAGTTGAGCTTGCTTTAGAAGGGGATTGTCTGATGAAGGCTACCACAATTAAGCAACCTTGAGTGAGCTTAATCACTCTTGGTGAGAAAAAATTGAAACATGTAGTAGGGCAACACCTTGATCCAATTGCTATCCAAGCTGGTAAAACAATGGACATAGGATATTGTGAATGTCCCTCCAATTAAAAAAGCGCTTCAAAAGCATGGAATTGGAAATGTAAATTTACCAATGGGTGTTGTCATTTAACTTCTAAATCAGTTAAATGGTCATTGAATTCAGAAGTAATTAGAGGTCGATGAACTGCACTTTGGTGATTTAAAGGGTGGTTGTTATGCATGGAAGCTGAATACAGTGAAAGTATTATCTAAGCCAGTGCTGACAAAAGGGAAGTTAAGCCTATAGGAATGAGATAAGGAAATAGTTGAAAGAAGTGTTCAGTAAACGAGTTGTGACAATATATGCAGGTGAAGAAAAGAAATTAATAAAAGGGTCACTGGGGTGGGGGAAGACCCTTTGATCATAATAAGTGTGTAGAAGGATGTTAGATAGCATTAGATTATGGTAGCTTAAAGAAGGCGTTTATGGATGTAGCCAATAATAAAGGTGTTACTTATGCATAAAACGAGCGCCAACAATAATTAAAAGAATAAATAGGACAACGATTAGTGCAAATGATAAATTATCATGTTTGCCATAGTCTGTATGATAAACTTCATTTCCCATATTAAATCTCCCCCCCTTCTATAATCTAGAATATGTAGAGTTATAGATAGGAGAGATGCTATTCATCTAATTAATCATTCCTTCCTTTCGTAAAAAAATAATTTAATCACTCTATTAACCTATTTATGTATTAAAGTAATTACTTGTGTTTTTCAAGTTCTTCGATACGTTTTTCTAGCTTTTTAATCTTAGCATCAGCTGATGAAGCAAAGGCAAAAGAAGCTGCTGCAAATAGAAAAGCTATTAAAGCAAAAGTATTCATCGGAAACCTCCTAATAATGATAAAGGAAAACTGTCTGCATTAATTTACGGATGAAACTGGCAAAGGTTTCAAATAGTTTAAAGGCGATGAATAAAGAAAAAGCCGCAGCGTTTGTATACGCCACAGCTCGAATTGGTTTATGCCCGTCGATGGCTTAGTCAGATACGCACTATAACACATTGAAGATACATAGTAATCACTATTCTTAATAATGCCTTTATTAAACTTAATTATTTTCTAAGTACATCTTTTAATAGCTGTATCATTTCAGCCTGCTGTTCTATTTTTTTACGACCATTTCGATTAATTGCAGCAAGCTCTAAGCCAATTGCAGCAGCAAAGAAGAATAATAAACTTTCATACATATAAAAACCTCCAAACGTTTAAATCAAATAACCTTACTCAACTGTTCCTTTAGTAAATTCTTCTGATGCTCGTTTTCTTCTTTACGCTGATATACATTGTTTCGCATGAGGGCGATAATAACAAGCAATGTCCCTGCAACATCAAAAATTGTTATTTTATATCCTTGGATCATCATAATGACTAATGTTGTGATTGGGACGAAGTTAATGAATAAAATTGCATTTACGGACGATAAAATTTTTACGCCATAGTTCCAACTAAGTAATGCCACAAAACCTGGTAATATCATCATGAATAATAAATCATACTTAACTACAGAAATCGTTCCTATGTTTGGCATAGACACATGCCCTTGGATTGTAAATAACACTGTTAAGAAACCTGTTACAATTGTTCCAAAAACACATGTCAATGTTGAATAGCGAAGGGTAGACCAATCACTAAATGATGCTCCACCCATCGTATAAATCACCCATCCAACAACACCAATGAGGATAAATGCGAGTGAAAACAGATTATGCTTAAGTGTAAGTAAGAAGCTTATATCACCTTTTGTAATGACAAAAATTGCACCAATAAAAGCAATAGCCATACTGATCATCATGTATTTCTTCGGTTTCACATGTTTAAATCCCCATAAAACGCCAATTGAAATCATCGGCATGAGCGCCTCCATAATAGAAGCTACCATAATACCTGATTTTCCCATTAACATTTGGCCATAGAAAATTAGCACATTATATACAGTAAAAGCCATCGTTCCGTAGAAGACTAGCAGCTTTCCTTTTCCTTCAAAACGAAATGCCTGTCTTCCTTCTTTTATCCATAAGAAAATGACTAGTATAATAGCTACTGCTCCATATCGTATAGTTGAAAAATAGAATGGATCTATGTAGGCCAAAGCATGATCTGCGACTGGAAACATTGCTCCCCATGACATACTTGCTATTAAACATGCCACTGCGCCTTTTAATAATTGAACATTTTTCACATTTATCACTCCGTATATCCCAATTCTTTTTAAATTCCGCAATAGCCATTATAAAAAAGAATATGCATCATGTATAATGATTGAAAACGATTAATAACATCATTTAAAATGATATTTTACAAGAGGAGCACTTAATGGAACTACGAGACTTGTTGATTTTTAAGAGCGTCGCAAATCACGGAAGTGTGAGCCATGCAGCAAAGGAATTAAATTATGTTCAATCTAATGTAACAGCGCGTATAAAGCTATTAGAAAAGGAGCTCAAAACATCGCTTTTTTACCGCCATAAAAAGGGGATGACATTAAATGCAGAAGGAAGAAAAATGCTAGTATATGTTAATAAAATTTTGCAGGATGTCGAAGAATTGAAACAAGTATTTTTAGATAGTGATTCACCAGCAGGTACTTTAAAAATTGGTACAGTTGAAACGGTGAATATATTGCCAAATATTCTTGCTTCTTATTACAAAGAGTGTCCCAATGTCGATTTAACACTGCAAGCTGGTTTAACTGAAGAACTCATTAAAGAAGTTACAGATCACCAATTAGACGGGGCTTTTATTACCGGGCCCATTAAACATCCACTTTTAGAACAATACGATGTATGTAATGAAGAACTCGTTCTTATAACCCCCAAAAAAACTTTTCATATAGAGGAATTTATGACTACACCAATTCTTATGTCAAATCAAGGTTGCGGTTATCGAGCGAAGCTAGAGCAGTGGCTTAAAGACGAGGGCTTACTCCCTAAAAGGATCATTGAATTTAACATATTAGAAACCATTTTAAAAAGTGTTGCAATTGGTCTAGGAGTTACGATTGTTCCGCGATCAACTGTTGAACATCTTTCTACTACAGGCAAGGTTTATTGTCATCCAATCCCAGATAAATACGGCATTATTTCAACCGTCTTTATACGACGGAAAGATGCATATATGACAAAATCGATGGAATATTTTTTGAAAAAAATTGTTGAGCACCAATAACTTTCACGGTTTGTTTTGACGTCCCGATACTGATTTAAATAGTGTCCTTAGAGTATTAGCGATTTTAAGGGCATTGAATCCAAAGTGAATCGCAAGATTTAAAAGATACAGGAGCAATTGGGAAAGAATAAATATAAAGAGCGCGTATATCCTTTTCGCCAGGTATTAATATTGCTGAAATAATGGTCCTTTGAAAGAATATTTTATTGCGTTAAAAGTACATTAAGGTTTTTCTATTTAAAGCTAGTCTCATTTTGTGGATATAACTCTAATTGAATTGTATTTTTATAAAAGTCAATAGACCTTTTCAAATTTTGTACAAACAATTCTAAACGCATATAAATTTCCATTTTCAAGCCCCGTAGATAAAAAATAGTTATATCAACGTGATAACGAGTTGAAATGATTGGTGTTACGAATGTTAATGTTACAAATTTTTTTATTATTCATCCCAAAGGACTGAATATATTCTCCGATTTAAGAGCTTTTATGTTACTTCACATTTTGAGGATAAAACAGGCTATGTGAATGAAAATTAATAATGAAATCGAATTATTGCATGAACGGCATCGTTTTTGAAAGAAATTGTACATTAAATGGGTTTCATGGTGGGGTTAGAAAATAATAAAGGGTCACGCTGCGAGTAGTGACCCTTTACTAGCATAGTTCTAGTGCAAACTTCAAAAGTACTAATTATATTTTAGTGAAACTACCTGTGTAGAGACGTATAATCAAACGCGTACCTTATGACCAATGTATTGGGCTCTTTCCAATTTAATTGATATGCCCCTTCTGAAAAGGGTCTATAGCCATCATCGGTATGTGTATTTATTAAATATTTACTCTATGATATCAAAGGGGTGGGGGAGTTTCAGCTCAATTCGTAGTCTTACAAAATGTATTACATGAAGGGCTACCTTTGTTGAATGAGTATGTCCCCATTTGAATTAAAAATGCATAAATGAATAACTAGTTGCAAATCCACGGGGTGAAGCTTTTCTACAAGAATCCAAGTACTAAGAAACAAATGAAAGAGGGATTTTTTCCCTAATTGGAGAATATAATACTAATAAGAAAATTTAAAGGGGTGACGAAAAAATGAATAACAATATTAAAGATGTGGAAAAAAAGCATAAATATAAAATCTATCCAAAATCAGAAAGACTAACAGTAGTCTTTTTATTTACATCCGTCCTAGTTTGGGGGTTTTATGATAGATTTACGACAGGTCATTGGGGAGTTCCAGCATATTTGATAATCATGACTTTTGTCTTTAATTTAATTGTTAGAAGTTATTATAGTAGAAAGGAAAAAAAAGGAGACGGAAAATTATAACTTTACATAAATACCTAATTAAGTTGGTGTAAAATAGTACCAAAAATACTATTATGAGGTGATGAAATGTTAAATTCAAAAAAAATAATTGCTAGTGCTCTTTGTTCAACTATGTTATTTGCAAGTAGCAGTGTATGTATTCCTAATGCATATGCCTCAGAAATTGCTCCAACAGAGTATAGGGTAGTAGATTCTGTAACTACGGATAGTTCGCTTAATTTTAATCTAGTTAATTCTTTAAATAATATTGATATTAATGTTGAATATACTGACGATGGTTTTGTAGTAAACTCACTCAATAACGGAAATGAAAAAAGTACTTTGATTTATAATAGTTCTACTGGTATTGCTACTTTAAATGGTAAAGATATTAATCTTGAGATAACTGAACCTGACTTTAATGCAGATACAAATTCAGATATGTCAGTTTATGCTACTGATTATGTTTATGTAGCTCCAGCCAGTCTTTCTTTTAAAGGTGTAGCTACATCATTTAGTGATGTAGCCACTTTAATGACAGGTGTAATTGTTATAGGTGCATGGTTAGGAGTAAAGCTTCCTAATAAATTAGTATCTGATAAAGTATCAAAAGCATTAGGCGCAATTGGTGTTACAGCTCTAATAGTAGAAAGACAGGTGAGCGGCACATGGAAAGCGGATTTGGTCAGAACAAAAGATAAATTTAATACTGGGTACCCAGGTTCTATAAATCAATATCAATACAAGTTTCGTTATCAAGATATTAATTCATCGCTAACAATTGGACCTTGGAAAATAGATTTTGCTGTTGATAATGTTGGCGATTGGTGGTTCCAAGATAAACCTATGAGATAAGAAACATTTATTTTTAAGAGCTCTGCACTAACTGAATATGACTGTTTAATGTATCATCTTATCGTAAAAAACCAGGCGCTCGAATGAGTACCTGGTTATTTTTCTATTTTAATACAGAATCATTTAACAAAACATTAAATTCGTCAACTTTACTGTTGTCTGAAATCTGTTGTTACGAGCGAAGTTGTAAACGTAACAGGGCTATATCTCAGCTCTATATCACAACGGTAGTAGCAGAGGGGAGGGCAATAAATTGGAACAAAAGAAACCAGTGATTCCGTTGAATCTTCAGTACTTTGCAGACACAACCATGCATGCTCGTGATGCTATTCATGGTGCACAAGGGAAAGCGTATGTGAGGGTTGAAGGAAAACGTTATTTATTTGCACAGCTAATCAACCTAGAGGCACGTATGGACAAAACCAAAACACAAGTCCCTATTATGGGTCGTGTAGCTAAAGGGAATAGATCAACAGGTGCAGAGTATCCAGAAAGTGCCACATTCTATTTCAATACATCTATTTTCCGTAAATTATTGAAGCGTTATAAAGACACTGGAGAAGATGGCACAAACAGCCTGCCGACTACTCTTTCAAGAGTGCTACAAGGCAGGTATTGACTTTGTTTTCATCACAGAAATATCGTAGCCAAGCTCGCCAAAACTATCTATATGAGCAAGGTAGAACAAGACCAGGGCAAGTAGTTACCTGGACACGAAATAGTAATCATACATCGCGTAGAGCTTGGGATATTGCTGTAGCACCGCCAAGAAATTTATATGATATTTCTACTCTTTCAAAGGTTGGGGTAATAGCTAAAAAACTAGGAATCACTAGGGGAGGCTATTGGCCTGTAGGTCAGTATGATGCACCTCATTTTGAAATTCCTACAACATGGAAGATGCCTGCAGGTTATAAATTTGAAGGACAAGTAATCGTGCCCTCAAGTAGTGCCATAAAGGTACAACTCATTGTAGAGGATACACAAAAACAAAAGGAGGATGATACTATGAAATTCACAAGCACAACCGCAAAAGCTGCAGTACGTGATTACATTCAACAAGCCGTAGACAAAAAGGTGATTGATAAGTCATGGCTTGAAAAATTCGATAATGGAACTATGACAAGTGGTGATTTTGAAGGATTGAAGATTATCATTGCACAACGTAGCGTTTAACAGCAAATGCCTGTTACCTTAATCGGTAATGGGCATTTCATAAAAATATTATAAGAATAGTAATGTGAATAATATGTCAATAGTCAAATTAGTGAACTTGTTATTAGCAATATTTTTTTGTTTTTATTGAAAATATCAAGCATAAAATGGAGTTAACGCTATAAATGTATATATAGCACTAAAAAAATATCGATACCACTAAAAAAAGATGGGAATAAGTGGCGTGATTTGGCGGACTTGACGAATTTCCTTTGAGTAGCGCCAAATTAATGGCGTTCACACCGTCAAAAAAGTGGCGTGAACATAATATTGAATTGGGGAAGTTACCAATGATAGGATAATAATTAACTCGAGGTAAGGATTTGCTAGTGAATCAAATACAAGTTTGAAGGGATAAATCATGAAACATACAAAAATTATTAGTATTTTACTAACATTTACTTTATTAATTAGCATTGTATTTCCATCAGCTGCCTCAGCAATGGAATTCACAGATAATGATCAAAATGAAAGTTTATATTCGGAAACTGAATTATTAGTTCCTCAACTAGATACAGAGGAATATAATAAATACATTTTAGATACTGAAAATTATATAAATGAGCATCCAGAATTTAAAGAACTATATGAATCATTTACCGATGTTGAAAGACAATATTTTTGGGATTCTATTAACACTGCACGAACTCCTTTTATGAATTCACTGGAATCTGAACAATTTATTGTTGCTCCGAGGGTCGCTCCGATTGTATGGTTCGTTGCAGCTACATGTGTTAAACTAGTTGTAAAACAAATTCCAAAAGCAACAGTGAAATTTTCTTCACACGCAGTTATACAGGCTAATGCACGTCAACTTTCTTCCAAACAAGTTGCTGATGCAATTGTAAATGGAAAAAAATTCATGGATAAACATACACGTGCTAGAGCTATTTATGATAAAGATCAAAATATTAATGTAGTGTTTATAGGGAATTCAAAAGAGGTTGTAACGGTTTACAAACCTGATAGTGGGGAAATCGCTAAGAAATTTATTAGTAGTAACTGGGGATGGTAAGATTTAATTATGGCAACCTTATACGATAGATCATTTGATGCATCAAAGACAAGTTTAGAAGTGGTTAATATAGAGAGTGATACTGTTTCCAGTAATATTTTGATTAAATTTAATTGTGGTGAACATCATTTAGATTTTAAGTTTTTGGTTTTACGAAGTGATCTTATAATGCTGCATACGCTGATATTAAATAATTGGGACGAATTATTGGAAGCAGAAGTATGGGACTCAACGGATCCATCTTTTTCATTTGCTATTTTAGCGAATAATAGTGACCTAATTGATGAACAGATTTATCAATTCCAATTTTGGATTGATGCAGGAGAATATAACTCTCATAGAGCTACTCGTTCCGGTATTGGTATTACAATTTATCAAGATAGAAAATCTATTGAACAATTTGCATTACAGATAAAAAAAGAATTTGATTAGGATTTAAAGCAAAGGCCAGGCGCTCATTCAAAAATGAGTACCTGGTTTTTTTTTATTTCCACAAATTAATTACTTAATAAAATACAAACCAAAATAAATAAACCAAGACAGCTACATGCCATCTTGGTTTATTTTCATTTCTAATAATACTTGTTTACGTTCTAATATTAATTCCATGAGCTCGTCTAAATCTTCCTCTAAGGCGTGGTCTCTTATAAAGCTACGTGCTCCAGATCGTGCACTAAGATATTTAGCACGTTCTTTATTCTTCGCCTCAGTCTGCGGATTTTTCTTCATTAAATCCTCCTCTTTAATATAGTACGATGTCTTTAAAAAGAAGTACCTAAATTTTTCCCCAATTTACATTTAAAAAACACAAGTTGAAAAACTGTTGGTTAATCATATGAATGGTACCAGACGCTCAAATGTGCACCTGGTTTGTTTTTTATTAAAGCAGAACTGATTATCCAAAAAGAAACAAATTGTAAGGTATTGTCATATGTGTATATGTATATTATATAGTTATTAAAATAGTTGCATCATTTCTTTAATGTTTAATTATAAAGAAGTTAATAATCTAAAAGTAAAAGTTGTTGTATTGATTTTTTCTACTACTCATACGTGTCCGGATGAATTTTTATTTACTATTTATTCCTGCGGTACACTTTTTACAAAAAGTTCGTGTACCGCAGCTCGTACCGCAATCTGTACCACAGTTAAATACATTTAGATATGCTTCGTTAGATAGGTATAGAAACCCACATTAATACAAACCCTTGATATTATGCACATTAAAAAATTAAAAACATCAGGGTAGAAACCAAGGTCATAAGTTATGCTTATCAAAAAAGATAATATTAATGTAATTTACTTATGAATATAAATGCGCTATCATGGGTATTGGAGAAAAGATGCTACACATTTTTAAAGCCTTTTCAAAAAGATATATTTAGGGGGATCCGCAAATGGCACAAGGTAATTTACACAACAGCCGTGCATCATTCGAAGTGAATGGTAAAACTTACAATTACTATGACTTAGCTGCGATTGAAAAAGCTGGCGTTGCAAAAGTTTCAAACCTTCCTTACTCAATTAAAGTGTTATTAGAATCTGTTTTACGTCAATATGATGCGTATGTAATTAAAGAAGAACATGTAAACGAATTAGCAAAATGGGGCAATGGTGCTGACCCTGAAGCAGAAGTACCATTCAAACCATCTCGCGTTGTATTACAAGACTTTACTGGTGTACCAGTAGTTGTTGACCTTGCATCACTTCGTTCTGCAATGAAGGAAATGGGCGGCGACCCAAGCAAAATCAACCCTGCTATTCCAGTTGACCTTGTAATTGACCACTCAGTACAAGTTGACAAATACGGTAATGCATCTGCACTGCAAGCAAACATGGACCTTGAGTTTGAACGTAACGCTGAGCGTTATAACTTCTTAAAATGGGCTCAAACTGCTTACAATAACTTCCGTGCTGTACCACCAGCAACAGGTATCGTTCACCAAGTAAACCTAGAGTACTTAGCTCCAGTTGTACACGTAAACGAAAATGCTGACGGCACATTCGAAACTTTCCCAGATTCAGTAGTAGGTACTGACTCTCATACAACAATGATCAACGGTATCGGCGTTCTTGGATGGGGCGTAGGTGGTATTGAAGCTGAAGCAGGTATGCTTGGTCAGCCTTCATACTTCCCAATTCCAGAAGTTATCGGTGTTAAATTAGTTGGCGATCTTCCAAACGGAACAACTGCCACTGACTTAGCATTAAAAGTAACACAAGTATTACGTCAACGTGGCGTAGTTGGTAAATTCGTTGAGTTCTTCGGACCTGGCGTATCTAAATTACCACTAGCTGACCGTGCGACAATCTCAAACATGGCTCCTGAATATGGTGCTACATGTGGTTACTTCGCAATCGACGAAGAATCATTAAACTACATGCGTTTAACTGGTCGTGACGAAGAGCACATCGCGGTTGTTGAAGCTTACCTTAAAGCAAACCACATGTTCTTCGATCCAGCATTAGAGCCAGTTTACACTGATGTTTTAGAAGTAAACTTAGCTGAAATCGAACCAAACCTTTCTGGTCCAAAACGTCCACAAGACTTAATTCCACTATCTCAAATGCGTTCTCGTTACAAAGAAGCAGTGGTGGCACCACAAGGTACACAAGGTTTCGGTTTAACAGAAGATGAATTCGCAAAAACTTCTGTAGCGAAATTCGCTGAAGGCGATGTAGAAATTCCAACAGGTGCTGTTGCAATTGCAGCGATCACTTCTTGTACAAATACATCTAACCCATACGTATTAATTGCTGCGGGCTTAGTGGCGAAAAAAGCTGTAGAAAAAGGTCTAACAGTGCCTAAATGGGTAAAAACTTCTTTAGCACCAGGTTCTAAAGTTGTAACTGGTTACCTTGAAGATTCAGGTTTACAAACGTACCTTGATACAATCGGCTTCAACACTGTAGGTTATGGTTGTACAACATGTATCGGTAACTCAGGTCCATTACTTCCTGAAATCGAAGATGCAATTAAAGCAAATGACTTATTCGTAACTTCTGTACTTTCTGGTAACCGTAACTTTGAAGGTCGTGTACACCCACTTGTAAAAGCTAACTACTTAGCTTCTCCACCACTTGTTGTTGCTTATGCACTTGCTGGTACAGTGGATATCGATCTACAAAAAGATTCATTCGGTAAAGACAAAGATGGGAATGAAGTATTCTTCGCGGATATTTGGCCATCAACAGAAGAAGTTAATGCAGTATTAAGTACTGTTGTTAACCGTGAGTTATTCCAAAAAGAATACGAAACAGTATTCACAGCGAACGAAAAATGGAATGCAATTGAAACATCAACTGAGTCTCTATACACATTTGATGATAAATCAACTTACATCCAAAACCCACCATTCTTCCAAGGTCTTGCAAAAGAGCCAGAAGCAATCCAAGGCTTAGACGGCTTACGCATTATGGCGAAGTTCGGTGACTCAATCACAACTGACCATATTTCTCCAGCTGGTGCAATCGGTAAAGATACACCTGCAGGTAAATATTTAATTGAAAACGGTGTTGCAATCCGTGACTTCAACTCTTACGGTTCTCGTCGTGGTAACCACGAAGTAATGATGCGTGGTACATTTGCAAACATCCGTATCCGTAACCAAGTGGCTCCTGGTACAGAAGGTGGATTCACTACTTACTGGCCAACAGGCGAAGTAGAGTATATCTATGACGCATGTATGAAATACCAAGAGCAAGGTACTGGCTTAGTCGTACTTGCTGGTAATGACTACGGTATGGGTTCTTCTCGTGACTGGGCTGCGAAAGGTACATTCCTACTTGGCGTGAAAACTGTTATCGCACAATCTTACGAGCGTATCCACCGTTCTAACTTAGTAATGATGGGTGTTCTTCCACTTCAATTTATGCCAGGTGAATCTGCTGAGACACTAGGCTTAACTGGTAAAGAAGAAATCTCTGTTAACATTACTGACAACGTAAAACCACGTGAAATCTTAACAGTAACTGCTAAATCTGAAGACGGCACAGTTAAAACTTTCCAAGCTTTAGCTCGTTTCGACTCAGAAGTAGAAGTAGACTACTACCGTCACGGTGGTATCCTACAAATGGTTCTACGCGCAAAAGCTGCTGAGTAATCATCATCATAAAAACCGATCTCTTAGGAGGTCGGTTTTTTTATATGGAGGATAAAAATTAGATCGAACCAAATGACGGATATATTGGATAATTATATTTTAATTTCCAACTAACCTAGCATTTTCCCAAATCTTTAGATAAAATTAATATGTAAGCATTACATTTTACATAAATGGGGGGACGATTAATTATGACAAAGAAAAAACATAAGCTTTATACGGCGGCAACAGCTGCAATGGCGGTTACAGCTGTTGCAGTAGTACCTGTTTCGGCTGCTAGTCCATTTTCAGATGTGAGCGAAGATCATGCATATTTTAACGGTATTTCCACATTACATGCAGCAGATATTATTCATGGTTTTCCAGATGGTACATTTAAGCCCTCACAGGACGTAACACGTGGACAGGCGGCAAAGATGATAGCAAGTGCTTTTCAATTAACAACAACGGATTTGACTGTAGAAAATCCGAATTTCAAGGATGTTGACTCATCTAGCCCATACTATAAGGCGATAGTTACACTAGTAAATCTTGGGGTTGTACAAGGCTATGAGGATGATACATTCCGTCCAGATGACACGATTACACGTGGTCAAATGGCGATAATGGTAGCAGAGGCAGCAGGTTTAACAGCGAAAGGCAAAAGCCCATTTACTGATGTACAGCAAAATAGTCCATTTGCAGATGCAGTAACAGCACTGTATGAGGCAGGCGTTGCGAAGGGGGTTTCTGCCACAGAATTTGGTGTAGATAAAAATGTTACGCGTGGTCAGTTAGCAACATTTATCGTCAACGCATTAGACTTACCTGTGGATACACAGCCTATACCGGAAGAAAAAGGGGAAGACCCTAAAGAGGAGCAGGTAAAGGAAGAACAGTCTACTACAACAAAAAATAGTGCTTTGTTAGAGGAAGTATTTACTAAAACAGTAGCCAAGCAAAAAGAGGTAAAAAGCATGAAGGCTACCATGACCATCTCTCAGTCAGTGGAGGCAAACGATGGCAAGGAAACCATGAAAATGGATTCTAAAGGCAACATGAAGATGGAAATTGTTACAGAGCCGATGCAATTCTTTGCTGATGGTACAATGTCGCTAACAGATCCAACAAGTGGTGAAGCGATTAATTTGCCGATTAAAATGTATATGACGGCTAAAGATGGTATGTATATGTATGAGGCAGAGCAAAAGGCTTGGATAAAGTTCCCGAAACAATTATTTGAGGATGTACTTAGCCAAACAGGGATACAGCCAGATGCAACGGAACAATTGGAGATGCTACAAGCATTTGCTGAAGATTTCACATTAGTTGAAACAGCAAACCGTTATGAATTAACACTAAAGGGTGCTGGGGATAAATTCACAGAGCTAGTGAAGCAGCAGCTTGGCGCAATGAATTTAGGAACGGATGCTGATCTAGAGGCACAATTAGGTAACATGTCCTTTGATAGTCTCACATATAAATTATTGATTAATAAAGAAACATTTGATGTAGAAGAAATTGCTATGGATATGACCTTAAAGATGAAAGTGGAAGGCAATTCGATCAAAACAAGACAGCAAACTACAATTAAATATCATGATTTCAATGCGGTAACAACGATTACGATTCCAAAAGATGTGCTAGACAACGCGAAGGAAATGGATTTTAACACATCAGAAACAGCACCATTAGAAAAATAATAGCAATAAAGTAAAAAGCAGGCTTACACCATAATATTTGGTGTAAGCCTGCTTTTTAACCTGCTGTAAATCATGTTTAAACGATGTTTACTAACTCAAAACTGGTAGTCAGTGCCTTAGCGGTTCGTGATTGACACCTATATATTGATCCTTAATCAGAACTATATCATTAGTTTCAAGAAGTAAAGAGTTAGGAGTGAAGTTATTACAATCAATATCAGAAAACAAATGAACATAATGAAGCTGTCCAAAATGAACTCTTTTGGACAGCTTTATAAAATTATTTAAAGCCCATTAAATCCTTTACTTTCAATGTATTATCAGGTGATGTTAGCATTTCAAGTAAGCCAAATGCGACATCGAATGCAGTGCCTGGGTTCGAAGATGTAATAATGTGCTCTGTGTAGACAATTCGTTCATTAGCAACATTTGCACCATAGGATTGAAGCTGCTCTAATCGTTTACTTGTTGGATGATTATAAGTTGTCGCCTTCTTATTTTGTAGAATACCGCTATGCCCTAATATTAGGGAGGCTACACAGATTGTTGCAATAGGCTTTTTCTGTTCATCAAAATGACGCACAACTGTTTGAAATTCCTCGCTAAAGGCATCTTCGTAAAAGCCTGCTTCCTCAAAGCCCCCTGGGATTGCTAAAGCATCAAAATCCTTTAAATCAATTTCATGCAGCAATTTTTCAGGAATGACGCTAAAATTCCATGTACATTGCAATTGTTTATGTAACCCGACTGTAATGACTTCTGTTGATTCATCGCCTTCCCATTTATTCCAGCCAAGCACATCTGTAAAAACACTGGCTTCCACGGCCTCGAAGCCATTTGCTAAAAGTAATAATATTTTTTTCATATTGATTCTGCCTCCTTTATTGCTTTTATTGTAATCAAAAGAGCTGAATGTTAACAGAAGCTGTATAATGTATTTTGGATAAAAAACTTTATTTGAAAAGGTATTATAGAAAAAATAATTGATTTAGAAAGGTGAAGGACCATGGATCAAATTGATATACAAATATTACAGCAATTACAGCACAATGCAAAAATCTCGATGAAGGAATTAGCAGCAATTGTTCATTTATCTTCTCCCGCTGTTATTGAACGGGTCAAAAAGCTGGAGGAACAAGGTGTGATTGAAGGGTATCATGCAAGGGTGAATTTGAAAAAGATGGAGCGCACTATTGAGGCCATTATTTTATTTAAATCCATTGATTGTAAAAGCCTCTCTGCATTTTGTAAGGCTCATCCTGATGTCTTGGCGTGCTATCGAGTGGCGGGGGAAATTAGCTATATTGTCAAACTAGCGACTTATTCAGTAGAAACATTAGAGCAGTTTATTGATGCAGCTATGCCCTATGGTACACCTTCTACCAATATCGTGTTATCTTCAACGGAAAAAAAGGTTATTAGCCCGTTTGCTGACAATGATTTAGAATAAATGACAAAAAAAGCAAACCTCGAAGCTATGAGCACCGTTTATAGGAAAGAGAGGGCTCATTTACGAACTAGAAAGAATAATGGAACAGCATACAGAGAGGCTTATTCGTCTTGCCTTTTACTATGGAAGAGATTGACAAAGTGCAGAAGATATCGTGCAGGATGTCTTAATTAAATTTTATGATAACCAACAAAACTATGAGGAACGTGGCGAGCTAAAGGCTTATTTATCGAAGCATCGAGGCAAAGATTTACGCAGTTGGGCCTATTGCAAAATTCAAGTACAACAGAAGCTTTTTGCAAAGCAAACTACCACTAGAAGGATATACTTGTACAGCAAGACGAACTCATTTTGATTGAAAATATGATTCTAGCACTCCTATTCAAGCAGCGTGAGGTCATTTTTAAAACAATGTCTGTGGTGGATATAATTATCTGTAGATGAATTGGTGCAAAAACATAGCAATGGTACATGGTTTCCTCTAGTGGATGTCCCGAAAACGCTATCGAAGTACAATATAGCCAGGTGATTGGGAACAATGCCTCTCAACCTCTCATCGATTTTCGTAGAGATGAAAATAGTGGAGGAACTTCAATAAAAGGAAGCTAGATATTCAACGTTTTAGAATGTCTAGCCTTTTCTGTACAATTGGATTAAAATACAATAGTTGTAACATTTTTCTATGCAGGAGGTGTTGAATTGGTATTTGCTCTATTAGATAATGCGACAGCCTTTTTCCTAAGCTTACCTCTTCTACTGATTTATTTAAAAAGTATACCGCAGGAAGAATCCCTATGGCGGTGGTCGATGCCTTTATGGTTGTTGAATTGGAATGTCATTCGATATTTTGTCTCGGATGGCGAGATTTTTTGGGTTGTTCTTTGTTGGCAGTTATTATTTTTGTGGCCAATAAGTCTAGCAATATATATTCATTTATACAACAAGGAAAAGCAGTGGGCGTTTTACATAGGATTGAAGAAAAAGCATGTACTCATTGTGGCTTCATTGATGGTGCTATTTGGGGGAGCTCTCGTCTATTCACTTTATCAGGCAAATAAGCAAGTGATTGTTTTTCATCAGGAGGTCATGGAAGAACTCGAGATCAGTTCAGATCGACAGCATTATTTAATGTATAATGCGAATGCACCTTCTACACTTCTTGGTGTAGCGGATGACATAGCTGAGGTACGCAGAGGTCGGGTTTATGCAGCTACTTTACCCTGGAGCAGCAAGGTGATTGTGCACCTAGATAATTGGCAAAAGGAATTGACCTATGTCCGTTTTTATAATGGATGGAAGCTGGATGGGCTATACCGAGAAAGTAGTACGGAGTATCACAATGAATAAGCAAAGTGGAATTAGCCAGTTGTATTGAAGGAAGATGAATTAAAGGCTAGATTAATGGCATTGAAAAAGGGTCAGGCTACTTGGCAGCAAGAGCATCAACAGCAGCTTTTACTAGCACATATCGGTTCTACTGAAGTGAGCTACGAGATACATGGATTTAGGTCAGCTTTTATGAATGGATTTTAGAAAAAAACTTGCTGAATCATCGTTGCTTCATTGAACTTTGGGATTACAGCTTAAACCATTTATTATTCAAAGGAATCTGATTGGGTTTTTTACTCACTCGTTTACAATCTTATTGCTCGCACTTATTTTAGCTAGGGATCTACACAGATATTTGTTTATCTAAGGATAGCATGAGGCTTGTCAAACGAAGTTACGAACTTACATATCATCTGAAAAGGATGTAAGAGGCTATGTGACTGGCAAGGGATGGGCGCATAGTGTGGCACATGTATCAGATGCCATTGAAAAACCCTAAAATGTATAGAACAGCTTATGTTACATGCACTTTGGTTTTTCTATTTACAACCTGCTTATGTATTTATTCATGATGAGGAGGAAAGGTTGTTAGTCCCGATTTTCGCTATGTTGGAAAAATGAAATCATCCAAATATTGCAGCAAACACTGTCAACAGTAGCCACATTAAAGGGGCAATTGGATGAAGTAAACTTTTATATCGGGCTATTTAATGTCAAAATATTGCTGAAGAGCTTTATTCAAACCAATCCGCAATCTCAATATATGACTCTCCATCAAAGTATTGTCACTTGTCTCAACGAAATTTTTTAAGGTTGTCCACTGTTGACAGACAATTGGTAATTTGTTACGATGAGTGACAATAAAAGCATACAAATTCGTTGATGAGAAAGAGTAGTGTTTCATTTTGTTCTACAGAGAGCCGACATTTGGTGGAAGTCGGTGTGCAGGTGTTACATGAAAATCCTCTCTGAGAAGATTGGCTGAATAGAGTAAGCCAATCCGGGTGTCTACCGTTAAAAAGAACACGTATGATTGTACGTTGCTGAGCGCTATTGACCATTGTGTCAATAGAATTAGGGTGGTATTCGCGGTTAACCCCGTCCCTTTCCTTGGGACGGGGTTTTTTGTATGCCTTTTATACAAAATGGATTGTATAGGAGGAACTCATATGCAGGAAGAACAAAAGAAGGAAACAGTGGTTGAACGAGAAACAAGGATTCGTGCGTTGTGGGCGCAAGAAGGAACCTTTGCAAAGTCCATCAACAATCGTGCTGGACAGCAGCCCTTTGTATTTTACGAGGGACCGCCAACAGCGAATGGTTTACCACATGTTGGTCATGCTTTTGGCAGAATAATTAAAGATGTTGTGGCACGCTATAAAACGATGCAAGGCTATCTCGTTGAACGAAAAGCAGGCTGGGATACACATGGATTGCCTGTGGAATTAGGAGTAGAAAAGGCATTAGGCATCTCTGGGAAGCAGGAAATTGAGAATTACGGGGTAGAGCGATTTATTCAGGCATGTAAAAAGAGCGTTTTTACCTATGAGCAAAAATGGCGTACCTTTACCGAGCAGCTTGGCTACTGGCTTGATATGGATAATCCTTATCTGACACTAAGCAATGATTATATCGAATCTGTGTGGCATATTTTAAGCCATGTACACAAGGAACAACTTTTATATAAAGGGCATCGTGTTTCACCTTATTGCCCTAGCTGCCAAACATCCTTAAGTTCACATGAGGTAGCACAGGGGTATAAGGATGTCAAAGACTTATCCGTTACAGCGATGTTTAAGCTTCGGGATCGCGACGAATATTTCTTAGGCTGGACAACGACGCCTTGGACATTACCTGCTAATGTAGCCTTGGCTATGAATCCATCTCTTCAATATGTACGTGTAAAGCACGAAGATAACATATACATCCTTGCTAAATCACTGGTAGAAAAGGTTTTTACAGAGCCTATCGAAGTACTAAGTGAGCATGATGGGCAAGAGTTTGCGGGTGTTTCCTATCAACCACCATTTTCTTATGTAACGGTCGAAAAAGGGCAAGTTGTCGTTATGGCGGATTACGTGACGGAGCATAGTGGAACAGGAATTGTGCACATTGCTCCAGCCTATGGAGAGGACGATTATAAAACAGTACAGCACAATGGTTTGTCCTTTGTCAATGTAGTTGATTTAAAAGGCTGTTATACAGAAGCTGTGTCTGAGCTTGTCGGACGCTTTGTAAAAGATTGTGATGTTGATATCATTAAAATGCTAGCGGCAAAAAAACTTCTATTTGCTAAAGAGAAATATGAGCATAGCTACCCACATTGCTGGCGCTGTGATTCACCTTTGCTGTACTACGCAACAGATAGCTGGTTTATCAAGATGTCAGCATTAAAGGAGCAGCTTTTACAAAATAATCAGCAAGTGACATGGTATCCAGGTCATATTAAGGACGGTCGATTTGGCAACTTCCTAGAAAATTTAGTGGATTGGAATATTAGCCGTAATCGTTACTGGGGTACACCATTGAATGTCTGGGTTTGTCGGGAGTGTGCTCATGAGGTGGCTCCAAGTAGTGTTGCAGCATTAAGAAAATTAGCTAAAGGGGCTTTCGATGAAAATTTAGAGCTTCATAAACCATTTATTGATGACATTGTCTGTACATGTCCTGTCTGTCAAGGAGACATGAAGCGGACGCCAGAAGTTATTGATGTTTGGTTTGACAGTGGCTCGATGCCATTTGCCCAGCAGCATTATCCTTTTGAAGATGTCACGACTTTTCGTCAGCAGTTCCCTGCAGATGTCGTCATTGAGGGAATCGACCAAACAAGAGGCTTTTTCTATAGCTTATTAGCGGTATCGACGTTATTTACAGGCAAGCCACCTTATAAAAATGTTCTATCGTTAGGGCATGTCTTAGATGAGCATGGGCAGAAGATGTCAAAAAGTAAAGGTAATGCTTTAGAGCCTGTTGAATTAATAGAGCAATATGGAGCGGATGCTTTACGGTGGGCATTTTTAGTCGACAGCTCCCCTTGGAATCCGAAGCGTTTTTCTAAGAAAATTATCTTAGATGCGAAATCGAAACTAGTGGATACACTTGACAATACGTTTAAATTTTATGCAATGTATGCCCATATCGATGGCTTTACGTATGATGCTACAAATAAAGGGAGTCGATCACCTCTAGATCATTGGATTTTGTCTCGTCTCCATCACACTATCCAACTTGTCACAACGTTCATGGATGATTATCAATTTACACAGGCTACACGAGAAATTGCTCAGTTGGTAGAGGAGTTAAGCAATTGGTATATTCGCCGTTCACGAGCTAGATTTTGGGCAAATGGACTGACAGCAGATAAACGAGGTGCATTTAGTACGCTTTATGAAGTGCTTACATCTATTTGTCAATTGGTAGCACCGTTTACGCCATTTATTGCTGAAGACATCTACCGTCAATTATGTGGGAAAAGTGTTCATCTGGAGAACTACCCAGCATGTGACGAACAATTGGTGGATGTCAAGCTTGAACAAGAAATGGCAATGGTTTTAACAGTAGTGGAACTTGGACGCAGCATTCGCAATAGTCAGGGAATGAAGGTTAAGCAACCTTTAAGTGAACTCATTGTTGCCGTAAAAGAAAGAGACCTGATGGATTTTCAAGTCTATAGTGAGCTCATTCAAGATGAGTTAAACATCAAAGCCTGTAGGTGGGCGCATGATTTTTCAGCCTATGAAAGCATCCAATATAAGCTGAATTTTAAAACTGCTGGAGCAGCATTTGGTGCAAAGGTTAATCAAGTAAAAGAATATGTGATGGCATTAACGAATGAAGAAAAGCAAAAGCTTCAGCATAATGGTTCGATTAATTTTGAGATGGAAGGACAACAGCTAACATTATTAGCAGCCCATGTTGTTGCTGAAGCGGTTGTGAAGGAGTATTATAGGTTAGCTGAGGATAGCACATGTCGTGTATTGCTGAATGTTCAACTAACAGAAAGCTTGCTACAAGAAGGGCAAATGCGAGAATTAATTCGCACAATTCAAGACGCAAGGAAAAAATGGCAGCTACCAGTGGCCCAATATGTGTCGATTGCCTTTAACGGTAGTACAAAGGTACTTTCTATCATCCGACAGCATGAAGCATTATTACAAGCGAATGTATTAGTTAAGGCTATTCATTATGGTGAAGCGTGGTCTAAAGCGAAATCCGTTGAAACAACATTGTTTAATGAACAGCTCACGGTATTTGTCTCACTCTAAAAGAAATGCTCAGGAGGAATCCTGAGCATTTCTTAGTGTTGAAAAACAAAACAGTCAATTGGAAGGTAGAAATGGATTTCCGTTGCAGGCTACTTGCTTTCCTGTGGGCGAGCGCCCCGAGCCGCTTCCTCCGCTATCGCTCCGTTTAGAGGCTCGCCTGTCTCGTTATCCCACGGGAGTCAAGTAGCCTTCCACTCCACCCCACAAAAGTGTTACCTTTTTAGCAAAGTTTTCAAATAAAGTGAAGGTGTTCACTACTTTTTATGAAGAGGTGTTGTCACGCATCACTTCTCCATATTGAAAATAAAAGTTTATCCCTTCTAAGAATACAGATAATGGGCTATTTGATCGCTATACTACTATGAAAAAAAAGTAAAGACACTTTGCAGAATGGTTGATTGGAGTGGAGCCAGCGTCACTCCTAGGGGATTTAGTGAACTGACCCCAAAAATTTGAACTTTTAAGAAACTCTTCGAAACTCAACTGGACTTTTTCCGTTGAGTTTTATTTTTATCCGTTCATGATTGTAGTAGTGGATATAGTCTACTAACGCTTTTTTGAATGCTTCGTAGTTCTTAAACGTTGTTGCGTATAGAAATTCTGATTTCATAATGCCAAAAAAGCTTTCTATCACGGCATTATCTAAACAATTTCCTTTCCGTGACATACTTTGCTTGATTTCATGTGTTGCCAATAACGCTTTAAAACGTGGTATTTGATATAACCATCCTTGATCAGAATGGACGATTAAGCCATTCTTTTTCGATAACTTTGTATACGTAAACGCCTTCTTAAAAGACTGTTGAACTAACTCAAAATTAGGTGATTTTGATACCTCATACCCAACGATTTCTCGATTGAATAAATCTAATACAGCGGATATATAGATTTTTTGACCGTTTATTTTAAACTCCGTTACATCGGTTACCCATTTCTGATTGGGTGCAGTGGCTTCAAAATCACGTTGGATGACATTCTCTGCGACATAGCCGACTGTCCCTTTATACGAACGGTATTTTTTAGGGCGTACCGTCCCTTTTAAGCCCAATTCTTGCATCAATCGTTGGACTGTTTTATGGTTGATGAAAAACCCTTCATTTCGGAGGGCTAAACAAATACGACGATAGCCATAACGCCCCTTATGGTAATGAAAAAGCGTCTGAATTCGTTCTTTGATCGCCTGATATTTATCTGGTTTTACCCATTTTTGGAGATGATAATAATACGTACTTTTCTTAAGTTTCGCGACTTTTAATAGAGCTTGAAGAGGAAAATCCAACCTTAGCTCATAGACAGCTCTTACTTTTTCTTGGATTTGAAGGCATCCTTTTCTTGAACTAAGGCTTTCAACTTTTTTAAATAGGCATTTTCCATCCGTAAATACTCAATTTCCGCTTTTAACTCATCCGTTGTTTTTCCATTTAAATCGGACGAAGGTGGTTGTTTTTTTGGCATTGATTGGCGCTCCTTTTCTACTTGATAGAGCACCTCACCAGCCGTTGACATCCATTGTTTTTTCCATCTCCGAATGGTTTCACGGGAAGGAATATTAAACTTCGCAGCGGTCTGAAGGAGCGAATCGCCCGTCTCTATCAGGTGTTGAATTACTTTTATTTTAAAAGAATCTTCGTAATTCGTGAACCCTTGAGGACGAATAATTCCTTCGATGCCATGATAGCGATATAATTCAATCCATAATCGAATGTACTGTCGATCCCTCTGTAATCGATTGGCAATCTGATACGTACTTTCTTTTTCTTCAAAGTAAGCTAGAACTGCGGCTAATTTTTGTTCATCAGAAATCACTACCTGCACCCCCTATAGTAGATTTTTAAGTCCAATATTTTGGGTGCAGCTCATAGCGTCACAGATGAGACCCTGGAGCGAGCGTAAGTGAGTGAAGCGGCTCATCGGACGCCCCCTGGAAAGGGCGCTGGCGGAACGGAAATCAACCTCTCACCTTGCAAATTTGCTTTTTCTGCCGTTGACATCATCTTTTTTCAACAACATGAAATGCTTCAGGAGGAATCCTGAGCATTTTCTATGTAGGCTACAGTAAGCCACTTGCGAGATAACACGCTGTTGCCCAAATAAAGATGGCTGAGCATTTATTCAAGATGCCCATCAACTTACCAGAGCTATCAAGTTTTTTGAACGAGGCACCAGTCAACGTGAGACCGAAAAACCATAGCCAAGAAATTAGCACGCAGGCTACCGTGAAAATCATTTGCTCTGTACCACTATATTTTAATGCGCTCGTACCAATGACGCCGATTGTATCTAATATAGCATGTGGATTAAGTAACGACACAGAGAGGGCAAAGAGAATTTGTTTTTTTATGGGCAGTGGTTCACTTTTTTTTGTAGTGCTCGGATTTGAGCGCCAGATGGTATAGCCCATATAAAGTAAAAAAACAATACCAACAGTCATTAAAGCGATACGTAGCCACTCAAATTGTAAAACAATTAAGGATAGTCCGAATACCGCAAGCACAATTAGCATTGTATCACAGAGGGCAGCTGTTACACTTGCTGGCAGGGCGCGTAATAAATTGGGTTGTGTAGCACCTTGAGAAAAAACAAAAACATTTTGTACACCTAAAGGTAAAATGAGTCCAAATGCTAAAATGATGCCATGAAGAAAAGCTTCCAACAATCATCCCTCCTTTCACTACTCATTTTAGATATGGTATAACTAAAAGAAAACGACCAATTGGATGGTTTTTTATCCACCCAATTTTCTAGCAGGAAAGGTGATGGATAAATGAACTGGCAGCCAAATAGACAAAGAGATACCTCATTACAACAGCAAATTGTGCAATGGATAACAGCACTGGTGGAACGAGGAGACTGGGTAGCAGGAACAAAACTGCCCACCCAAAGACAGTTAGCCATGCAGTTTGGCGTCAATCGTAGCACGGTTCAACAGGCTTTAGAGGAATTAAAAGCAATAGGTCTCCTTGAATCAAAGGTAGGCTCTGGGGTTTACGTTACGCATAATTCATGGCATGCATTAATTCAACAAACACAGCCGAATTGGCAAACCTATATCGAAACAAGTATCCATAAGCCAAACTATCACACTATCCAATTAATTAATGAATACGAGCAGCGTGAGGATGTCATTCGTTTAGGAACGGGTGAGCTAGCACCAAGCTTATTGCCCACAGAGGCCATAGAAGCTTCACTAAGGGAGCTATCTTTTCAGCCCAAAGCATTGGGCTATTCCTCACCACAGGGTAATGATCACCTTCGTGCAGCTATCTGTGACTATGTACGAAAAAGAGGCATCGTTGCTGAGCCTCAACAGGTCTGCATTGTCTCAGGTGCACTTCAGGCATTGCAGTTAATTGCCGTTGGTTTACTAGAACAAGGGTCTATTGTATTTCAGGAGCCAACCTCCTATTTAAATTCTGTCCATCCATTTCAATCAGTAGGGATGCAAATGGTGAGCATTCACCGCGATGAACAGCTTGCCCAAACATTGTCTCAAAGGAAACGGAAAAAACAAGCCGTATTTTACGCTATCCCAACTTTACATAATCCAACGGGCCAAGTATGGACATCTCTGGAAAAAAAGCAGCTCTATGAAGGCTGTCAGGCATCACGTATTCCAATTATTGAGGATGATGTCTATCATGAATTACTTTTTGAAGCGACCTCTCCTCCTATTAAAGCAATGGATAGCAGCGGACAAGTCCTTTATATTGGGAGTGTCTCCAAAACCTTAAGCCCTGGGCTACGCATTGGCTGGCTTATTGGTCCAACCACCGTCATCGAACGATTAGCCGATATAAAAATGCAAACGGACTATGGCTCAAGTGCTATCTCACAAGAAATTGTCCTACATTGGCTACAATCAGGAAAATATGAATCGCATCTTGCATCTTTACGTCAGCACTTGCAGGATCGAGCCCATTTCACTGAGCAAATTTTACAGGGAAAATTTAAAGACATTGCTACTTGGAGCAAACCAAAGGGAGGCTTTTATATTTGGCTCAAGTTTCATGAGCCACTTATAGACAAAGAATTCTTTATGAAGCTATTGCAGCAACAAGTATTAATCAATCCTGGCTATATTTATGACCCACAAGATCATCATCATATTCGTCTATCTTATGCCTATGCAACATATGACGAATTGCAGGAAGGCCTCCAAATCTTGCATAAATGTGTAGTGGAGGCTTTGCTACAGTGACTGATTATGTTTTCATGGGAATGAATTTGCTCTACGTTTAGAGGAGTGATGCCTCCGCTCCATAATGTGAGGAAAGCGGTCAAAAAAGTAATCATTCCTCGTAACCAAATAGCCATTCTCATGCACTCGCCCAACAGAAAAGCAAGTGAATAGTACAAGCTGTGTGCCCATACATTTAGAAGGATGAAAGTATTTTTTAAATTTCTACGATAAAGAGGTGAACGATTGGACAATTTGCCGCCGGGTTATTTTCAAGTGCCTCAGCCTATTCGGAATGATGGAGCTGGAGGGGTGGATAAGGGGCCACGCGATATTATGAGGGATTTAGAAAATCCGGATATGCTGGTGCCACCAACGACAGATGCGGGTTTGATCCCTAACCTACGATTCTCGTTTTCAGACACGCATATGACATTAAATCAAGGTGGGTGGTCACGGGAAATTACGGTTCGTGAATTACCGATTGCTACGACATTGGCGGGTGTAAATATGAGCTTGACACCGGGAGGCGTGCGTGAACTGCATTGGCATCAGCAGGCGGAGTGGTCTTATATGCTACTCGGCCATGCTCGGATTACGGCAGTTGATCAAAATGGCTGTAATTTTATTGCCGATGTAGGACCAGGTGATTTATGGTATTTTCCACCTGGCATTCCTCATTCAATTCAGGGGTTAGAGGATGGCTGTGAATTTTTATTAGTGTTTGATGATGGCAATTTCTCAGATCTGAATACATTGTCGATTTCAGATTGGTTTGCGCACACCCCGAAGGATGTGCTATCTGCCAATTTTGGGGTTCCAATTAGTGCTTTTGATCATATTCCGAATGAGCAAGTGTATATTTATCAGGATCAGGTTCCTGGTCCCATCAATTCACAAAAAGTGGAGTCTCCTTATGGGCAGGTTCCACAAACTTTTAAGCATCGCTTATTAGCACAGCCACCACTGAAAACACCAGGTGGCAGTGTGCGTATTGTGGATTCAACTAATTTTCCGATTTCCCAAAATATCGCAGCGGCACTGGTAGAAATTGAGCCTGGGGCGATGCGCGAATTACATTGGCATCCGAACAACGATGAATGGCAATATTATCTACAAGGAAAAGGGCGAATGACTGTTTTCACAGGGAATGGAACAGCACGAACATTTGATTATCGTGCAGGTGATGTTGGCTATGTGCCGTTTGCGACGGGGCATTACGTTGAAAATACTGGCACAGAGCCATTATGGTTTTTAGAAATGTTTAAAAGTGACCGATTCCAGGATGTATCTTTAAATCAATGGATGGCCTTAACGCCAACAGAATTGGTGCAAAGTAATTTGCAGGTTGGCCCTGAGTTGCTACAGGCTCTTAGAAAGGAAAAATGGCCAGTGGTGAAGTACCCTGGTTTTTCGTATTATCCAAAATAAGAATGCAGGTGAATACTTTGTAAAATTAAAGATAAGTGAACGCATGTTTTTATTTTAAAACAGTAACTTATCTTTAATGTCACACATTATAGGATAGTTGGTACATCACTTATATAGTAGTGGTGTACTTTTTTATTTAGTAGACCTCATTTATTACTACAACAACGAAGGGAGTTTTATAAAAATGGTTATTATGAAACACCTACATATTTTCTAGGATATTTTTTATGGGTTTTTGAAGTACGTCTATAATGGCAGCGATGATAGCTGTTACTAAAATCCCTATTAGACCAAGTGCTATCGGACCTGCTGCGTCTTCACCCGTGAACAGAGCAGAAACCCTTAAGTAAACTATTAAAAACAAAATGAAGAAAATAATTGTCAAAGCGCATTTTTTTATAATCTGTAAGGAATTAAGGGATAGCTCAGAAAAAGCATTGTTTATATTGATATAACTCAATAGTTTATAGGCTTGATACAATGCAACAGAAAACGTAATGCATACTCCATAGGCACATATTAACAATGGATATATCGAGTAATCTCCTGGACGCACTTTGGCATCTCGTAAAGCTGCTTGAGGTAACCAATAGATACACACAACAAGTACCGCAATTCCAATAAGAAAAGCAATGATCTTTAAGAAAAAAGTTGAACTTAGTTTAACATTCATTTGAAGCACCTCACCGATTTAATGATAATATGATATTAGTCTATTTATTATCGTTTATCAATATATTTATTTCGTTTTTTATTATATTATTGTTGTTATTCAAATGATTATTTAAAAATCATGTGGGAATCGTACTTCCGTTATGGTAAGTTTTATGATGAGGTACTGAACAATAGGGCGCAATTGTTAAAGTTGGGAATGCGTCTTTCATCATCTAAAGGGCGATTAAAATAGTAAAGAAATTCGGCAAAATTACATTAGAATTCAGTTTAGCTTGTGAAGTAGTGTATTTAAACTAACACTGCAGTTGAGTTTAAGAAGGATAAAGAAATCATCGAACGAATTAGTTAACTATATTGAAAATGAGGTGACTAAATGAGATTAGGGTTAAAACGAGATGAGGTAAGGTTAGAAGCACATTGTGATGAGTGGAAAAAAGAGTTTTTTAGGGTGAAACAGGATATTTTAAATGCAACGCCAATTCAAGAGAATAGAATTGAACACATTGGTAGCACAGCCATAAAGAATATCGTTGCCAAACCAATATTGGATTTAGTCGTTGGTGTTGATAATATTGAAAATGTTGATAAATCGATATTTCAAGGGCTGAGGGAAGTTGGTTTTTTAAAGCTCAAAGTGGAACGCCCTAATGAAATTGTGCTTGCGAAGTTTAATGATGATCATTATGAGGAAAAGACACACTTTATTCACTTAGTAGAATACAACAAAGAACTCTGGAAAAATTTAATCTTTTTTAGGAACTACTTAAATTCAAACGAAACAGCAAGGGAAGAGTACAGAGAACTGAAAATGAAATTTGTAGAAGAGAAAAATGGTGGGATCAATGAATACACAGATTATAAGGAACAATTCGTAAAAGGAATCTATGAGAAAAGGAAATAATTTCTTGTTAAGCTAACAGTATGCTTTACTTTAACAGGCAAAAGACAAATCACCGTCTTGCTATTCAGCAATCGGGCGCTTTCATGGAAAACTAGGAAAGTGTCTTTATAGGACAAAGTGTTATGGAACGCTGCATTTAATTAGGGGGGCATTGTTATGGAAATATACTGGGTAAACGGACAATATCAAGAAGATGAGCGGATTTTTGATTCTCAGTTTGAAGTTTATGAATGGACGGACTCATTATATCAAGATTTCTCCAATGGCTTTTTGAGAAAAGAAAATATCGGTTATGCAACTCCTGATATAAAGGTCATTGATTGTTTAACGGAACTAATACCACAATGGGCGGAATACATGAATGTATATGTTACAATGCATAGAGATAAGATGGAGGTAGACGGTAAAAAAATGTATAGAATTTGGACTTCATATAGTAGATAAAGTTCTTCCACCATCGGGCGTGGTTCTGTAATAAGGATCAGTGCTCGATCATTATAGGGACATATAATTGAATAAGAAATTATAATGTATAAATAGGGATAACGTCAGGAAAATGCGGATTTATAACGCTAAGTAAGGTTCACTATGAGAAAACCTAATTTCTCAGTATGAAGTGAAAAATTAGTTTTTTTCAATAATAGAAAGAGATTTATAAGTATTTATCGCTAATCACTTTCATATGGTGTAACTCGTGCCCGACAATGCCATATACAATGGTTCCTACTGAAACTGGACTGTTCATTACAGTTCCTTTACGAACCCACGCAGCTTCATCAATAGTTGAAATCAGGCTTAATGTGTTGGAGCGTACGGTGTCTAAACCAGCTAGTAACTGTTCCCAAGATAATTTGTTGAAGTTTGCCGCAGAAACGTATTGATCCTGATCCATTGCTGGGAGTGGTGCAATTTCATTTCGTGCAATGGCAAGTATTCGATACGACATCACACGTTCCGAGTCGGTCATATGCCCAATCACTTCTTTTAAAGTCCATTTCCCTGGTGCGTACGTCTTACTTGCTAACTCCTCTGATACGCTGCCTAAGAGGGTAAGGGTCTTAGCTTGTTGCTTATTAAGTATTTCTTCAATATCTCCATCTGGCACAAGACTAACATACCTATCATGCTCTGGATTTTCAATAAATAATGGTCGTGGACGCACATGAATCCTCCTCATCGGAATAGTTAATTATGGTTGTAGGGTAATATTCTACTTTCAAGCGGATATTTCCTTTATATAATATTTATTTATTTTCATTACCGCTATTTCGAAGACATATTAAATAATCGGGCGCAATTCTTGAAAAGGAATTGTGCCTTTTTCATTAATAGGGCCATTTAATTGAATTAAAAATGGGGCTTTATGTTAATCTTGATTTGAGTTTGTGAAACAATGTACTTAAGCTAACGATGCATTTAGTTGAATAGCAATTAGGTGTGACTGGAAGAATTGGAGATGATATAAAAAAACACCGAAGTGTCATATGTATTTTCAAATTAAGCTTATGTACAACTTGGAATTTGTGGGGTTAATCATAATAGTGAAATTCAAAACCGTCTTCTGGTTCGCCAACTTCATATCCCAATAATTTTGTAGCTCTATTCTTAAATATTGTAATCCATTCATCCCATTCTTCTGATGGTAACTTAGCATAGAATTGTAATCCACTTGATTCAATACTTACTTCTATTAATTTATCATCTGAACCATACCACTGTGGACAGCCGTTTACAAAGTTGTTCCAGTTAGGCATTTCTCTATATAAACGCTCCAACTTATCCCAAACTTCTTGTGGAGCAGAATAATGAATATTCAAATTAATATTGTATATTTCCATATGTTCTCCTTTTAATATATTGTTTTACTGTGGGTCAACTGTGATAAAAACACTTTTTAATCCGTCATCCGTATATAAAAACTCCATTTGTAAACACATATCTGCCAATTTTGAATTTGAAGTTAAAGCATAATCAACAGCAAATCCACTATTATCATTGAATTCATAGAAGTTGATTTGTGAATATTCGTATTTTGGGTGGAAATTACATGGAGCGCCATATTCATCAAATGAATCAAATCCATTTAAGTTTAATGTTTCTTGAACATAATAGAATAACTCACCAATATCATCCACTTCACATTCATCCACATAATTTAAAATGTTTTCATATTCTTTATTGTGCATTACTTTTAATATATTAGTAATAACAGTTAAAGCATATTGTTTATCTTCATTTTTCATAGTGAACCTCCAAATTCTAATTTGTCTTTCTATTCAACTGTATAATATCATAAATTTGTGAGAAAATTCACTTAAACTAACGGAGTGCTTTAGTTCAATAACGATCTTCCACAATCTGGCGCGATCATGGAAGAAGCCAATGATTATTTATTGTAGTATTGTGGTAGATGTTGTAGTAGTAAATGGGTTCTATGTTGTCCAAAAAGGATAGATGTAAACAGGTATAATTCCTGTTCATCTATCCTTTTTTTACCCACTATAATGTGTGATATTTTAATAAAATACATGATAATTAAGTTCTATATTTATTCTCACCTGCTTTTTGTTAATATTGATATTTTTTGCGCGTCAGCAGCAAAATAGCGATGGCAGGCACTGTACAAATAAGCATGGCTGCAAAGGACAGGCCAGGAGATATTTCGTATAAATATCCCCCTAAAAACGTAAGGATTGCTGTACTTAAGCCCATGGCTAATGCGGAATAGAGACCTTGTGCATTTGGAATTTGTTCCTTTGGTAGAGCTTTCGTTAAGTAGCGGATAAAAGCGAAATGTGCTAGTGCAAAGGATAATGCATGCAAGGTTTGTGAAGCAATAAATACCCAGACATTCGGGAACATAAAGATAAGTAACCAGCGCAGGGAAGAGCCGCTTGCTGCTAAGAGCAATAATGACGATGAACGCCACTTCATCAATAATGTATCGGCCTTCATAAAGTATAGGATTTCGCAAATTACTGCGATGTTAATAATCATGCCCATATAGAATGGGTCAACCTGTAAGTCTTCTAAATAAATATAACCATAGCTATAATAAGAGGCATGTGCACCCTGTAATAAAATTACGATAAATAAGACAATCGGGAAGCCCTTGATAGTCCATAAAGTCTTCATCGATAATGATTTCGCACGTTGTTCTTTTGTTGGCACAACAAGTAATTCCTTTGGAGTGGCTAATTGCTGCATAAGTAACATGCCAATCAACCCAATAATCATGCTCCAAAAGATAATGTTTTTGCCGAAAACGCCCGTCAACATACTAATAATTAATACAGCAATCACAAACCCGAAGGAACCATAGGAACGGCTTTTGCCGTAGTGAATATTGCCATGCTGGACAAGCGTTGCTGCACTACTTTCCACAGCAGGTAATAGTGCTGGATAAAAGACACTAAATAAAATGGTCACGATTAATAATGCGATAAAGCCAGTGCTTGGAATATAAAGTAATGCAGTTAGTAGAGCACCTACTGCTAAAATCGTAATAAGACGTTTATTGTGTACATATTTTGCAAGGGTTGGAAAGAAGAAAAGATTGGACGTGGCACGAGCTAGTAGCCCACAGCCCATTACAACACTTGCCTGCGATACTGTCAGATGTTTTGCATCCACAAGCCAACCTGTCCAGTAGGGTAAGAAAATGCCCCAGGTGATGAAAAATGTAAAGAAATTCTGAGAAAGCCATCGTTGATTGTTCATATAATTACCGTACCTCCATTAACTAAGTTGAATAATAGCATGTTCATCGCTACAATAATGTGAGATATCTCATATTTTTTAGAGGGGAGAGTAAAAAATGCATATTCTAACAGCTGAAGCACGTACCCAATATCTTGAAAAATATCCGATAGATGATTTTTTCTCATTTGCTATCGATCCTTATCTGGAAGTGTGTCAATTTGACAAAGGAGAGTGGATTTTTCAGGAAGGCTCCTTTCCAGATACATTGTATTACATGATAGAAGGCAAGGCGAAGCTCTATATGACGCATAAAAATGGCAAGGTTTCACTAATTGAATATTTGGAAGCTCCTCGTTTTATGGGGGAAATTGAATTGCTTAATGAGGCGAGGTATACAAAGGGGATACAAACTGTTACCAAGACAATTTGTTACTCCATTACACAGGCATGTAAGGAAAAGTTACTTGTGGATGCCTTGTTTTTACGTAGACTTTGTGTGTTTCTAGGGGAAAAAGCCACGAACATGACATCTAAATATACACAAAATCAAGCATATCCGTTTGAGAATCGCTTAGCAGCCTTTATTCAATTATCTGCTGATCAAGGTGTCTATAAGGAAAAGCATACGGAAATCTGTGAGTATTTAGGGGTTTCTTATCGCCATTTATTATATGTATTGGCACAGTTTTGTGAAGAGAAGATATTAGAAAAACGTAAGACAGGCTACCATATTATTGATGAAAAGCGTCTTGCACAGTTGGCTCAGGAGATACAATAGCGATGGACTTGCAGGAGATCGTGCTAGAAGGAAGCGCCCGATTAAGTTAGCAGAACGCTTACGAAGTACCATGTCAGACTTCATATAAAGAAGTCTGGGTTTGGCTTGTTGTATTCACTTTTTTTAATGAACCAGCGAGCGATGTCCTTACCACTATGGTAGAAGTCTACCTCATGCACCTTATTTTTTTGGATGGTGATGTCTAGCGTGTTTTCCATAACGTCAAAAGGTAAAACACCGATACATAAAGGATTGTTTGGTAAAAGACTTTCATGTGGTTTACGAACAGTTTGTTTCGCTTCAAGGTGCTTGTTCGCCGTATTATTTTCTGTCATATGGAATGCAAGTAGTTCTCCTTGTGCCAATGCCGTGCTTGATGAGTAACCAGTACTTTTCATTCAACATGCCCCCTTTTGTCGTTACATTTATTGTACAAGACTGGTTGGAAAAATAGCCGTTATTTACAAGGCTTTTACAATAACTTTAAGATTCATGGAATATTTAGTAATTTGTAACCGCATTCATACCGTTTTTGGATAAAAACCATAGAAAACTGATATAAATTCTTTTTGAAAAACTCATACTCAAACTATTGTGAATTTTTCTAACACAAAGTATTATTGTAATTAGATTTAACGTGAAAGTTTTCACAAAGTCACGAAATCGTTAGGAGGAATTTTAATGAGTGCAATTCGAGTAGGTATTGTAGGATATGGAAATTTAGGACGTGGTGTGGAGTATGCTATTTCACAAAATCCAGATATGGAAGTAGTAGCGGTGTTCACACGTCGTGATCCTTCAACAGTAAACGTAGCAAGCAATGCGAGCGTATATTTAGTAGATGACGCCGAAAAATTCCAAAACGACATTGATGTCATGATTTTATGTGGTGGCTCTGCAACAGATTTACCAGAACAAGGACCACATTTTGCACAATGGTTTAATACAATTGATAGCTTCGATACACATGCGAAAATTCCTGAATTTTTCGATACTGTAGACGCAGCGGCACAAAAATCTGGTAAAGTGTCTGTTATCTCAGTTGGATGGGATCCAGGTTTATTCTCCTTAAATCGTCTACTAGGAGAATCCGTATTACCAGTTGGTACAACATATACATTCTGGGGCGATGGTTTAAGTCAAGGTCACTCAGATGCAGTACGTCGTATCGAAGGTGTTAAAAATGCTGTTCAATACACATTGCCAATTAAAGAAGCTGTAGAACGTGTACGTAATGGTGAAAACCCTGAATTAACAACACGTGAAAAACATGCACGTGAATGTTGGGTTGTGTTAGAAGACGGTGCAGATGCTGCAAAAGTGGAACAAGAAATTGTCACAATGCCTAACTATTTCGATGAATATAACACAACAGTTAACTTCATCTCTGAAGATGAATTTACAGCAAACCACACAGGTATGCCACATGGTG
This sequence comes from Lysinibacillus sp. FSL W7-1291, assembly GCF_038593415.1. NCBI lineage: Bacteria > Bacillati > Bacillota > Bacilli > Caryophanales > Bacillaceae > Lysinibacillus > Lysinibacillus sp. FSL W7-1291. Next base: position 2,398,131 of record NZ_CP151994.1, on the reverse strand, counting down.
GTTTTGTCATTCGCAGTGGTGACAGTGGAGCAAACGATAAACAAATTCTCGAATTCTCATTAAAACTTGAAAGTAATCCAAACTTCACATCTAGTATATTAGTGGCTTATGCACGTGCTGCGCATCGTCTAAGTCAAGCTGGTGATAAAGGAGCGAAAACAGTATTTGATATTCCATTCAGTCTGCTTTCACCAAAATCAGCTGCTGAATTACGTAAAGAATTACTATAATCATAGAAAATCACCCGATTATCATTCATTTGATTATCGGGTTTTTTATTTTTGCCATTCATTCGATAAAATATGGTAAACTGTCAATAATTTAATAATCTGAATTTTTGTGAAAAAATGGAGCTATTGTAACCTTACACAAATTTGGAGGTTATCGTTAACATGACAGATATTATTATTCAATCAAAATGTATGGCACCAAGTCCATCCACTCATTGTATCAATAGAGCCGCACTTATGAAGACATTAAAGAAGAGCCATCACCATACTTGTACATTTATTCATAGTGGTGCAGGGTATGGTAAAACGACCATCCTCACACAATTTCTCTCGAACGAAGCGAATAAATTTTCTTGGTATAGTATTTCCGAAGAAGATGATAATTTATTACCCTTTTTAAGACATCTTTTTTTTAGCATACAGCGAGCTGTGCCGAATTTTGGTCCTACATTCGATGAGTGGAATCAATTGTCACGCTTCCCTAAAATGGAGGAGCTGAATCGCTGGTATAAGCTTTTTGTCAATTGCCTATGTAGCATAGAGGAGCCATTTCTAATTGTCATTGATGATTTTCATTTAGTGGATCACGTCTTTTCAATTAATTATTTTATGGAGAAAGTTATTGAATTTGCTCCACCAGCGATTCATTTTATTATCGCATCTAGAACATTACCGAATTGGGATATTATGAGAAAATTAAAGCTGCAAAAGAAGTGGCTAGTGATCAACGAGGACGAGCTGGCCTTTTCAACTGAGGAAATTGCTGTTTTTTTTGAAGAATATGTAGACGTGCATTTATCCGATGCTGAAATGGCCAAGATATTGGAGATCACAGAAGGCTGGGCCATCAGTCTTTCCTTGTTAGCAGAGCAATGGCATCATGTTTCTTTAGATTATTGGCTAATGATTTCTCCGAATGATCTTTTCACCTATTTGTCAGAAGAGGTTTATAGTAGGATGACTGCAACGGAGCAAGAGACCATTTTAAAACTAGCTATTTTTCCTACATTTTCAGCGGAGCTATTGGAAGATTTTTATGGCTTTGAGATGGCACAAATGTTGAATACTTTATCACAGCGTCATTTATTTATTCAACCAGTGACAACAGATGGTTTATACCGCTTCCATGCTTTGTTTAGTCGGTTTTTAGAAATGAAATGGCGTCAGCATACAAGTTGCTATACGGACCTTCATAAACAAGCGGCATTCTATTATATGGAACGGCATAATATTCAAGCTGTGCTTTATCATGCCTTTAAAACGAATGACCATGATTTTTGTGGAGAGCTATTACAGCGTCATGCAGAGCCATTAGTACGTGCTGGACAATTTGAATGGTTATTAGAAAAAATCAATCGATTTACTGTACAAGAAAAAGATACATTTTATAGATTATATTATTTTGATGGCGAATGCCATCGCTACCGTGCTTATTATGAAAAGGCGAAACAATCCTACGACAAGTGTGCAATGATCGCACAGCAGCAGCAGGATCACCTATTTATGACAAAATCTCAAGCAGGTTTGGCACATATTTACTTAGACACTATACAGCCTGCATTAGCAGAGCCTTATTTAGAAAAAGCATTAGAGCTTGCCAAATATACCCCCTTACTAAAAGAGGAATTATTAGAACTTCAACGGCAATATGCTGAAAACTTAGTGAACTTAGGGAAGGCCAAGGGTGCACAGTTATTTATGGAGGACGTGGCATTGCCAGCGGATGTCATGCAACGAGCGAATGTGGATGTCCGAGTTTTACTACGGACTGGGCAATTACGAGAGGCGAAGGAATTATTAGCACAGCGCCTTGAATTGCCACCTCAGCTTGTGGCAACCCATCGTGAAAGTGAACTACTAGCAGCATTTGTCTATGCATTGTTAGGACAAGGAAAGGAAGCTTGGTATGCAGCCCAGCATGGGATACGCAGGGGGTTAAGAGAGAAGTCTATTTTTATAGAGGCGGTTGGTTATATCAGAAAAGCACATGCGCTACTATTAATGGATTTCCCAGATTATCAAGGGGCATGTCAAGCCTATGAAAAAGCGTTGACTTTATTGAATGCCATTAATATTTCTCGAGTCAAGGCCGAACCTTATATGGGGCTAGCGATTGCTAAACATTATTTAGGAGATATAGTAGCGGCTAAGAAATACTTGGCATTGGGCTTACGAGAAACCGAGCAAGTACAAGATGCTTGGATGACAGGCCTCATTCTTTTAGCGGAAGTGAAAATCATTCTCTCCCAGCAAGAAACAGAACGAGCGAAGCAATTAGTAAGGAAGGCACAACAACTATTTCAGGAATGCGGAGATCGCAATGGCTTGATGCATGTTCTATTCTATCAATCCGTTATCGCGTTTCAACAAAATAATAGAGACCAATTTCATCCGTATTTTCAACAGTTTGCGCAATTATGTTTGGCAAATGGCTATGACTATTTTTTACAAAGGAAAATGATACTTGGTCCAAGTGATCGAATGATTTTCTATGAGCTATTGCATTTTAGCCAAACAGGAGGTGTGGAACATGCAGCCATTCTTGCATTACGAAGCTATTTTCAAGTGGAGGACAGTATCAATTATCCGCATGATGCAATACAAATCAATCTTTTTGGGAGTTTAAGTTTAATTCGAGCACAAAGAAAGCTCGAAGATAAAGAATGGCAACGTGATAAATCGAAGGAATTGTTCGTGTATCTATATTGTCATCGCAATCGTTTTACACCAAAGGAAGAAATAGCGCAGGCATTATGGCCAGACCGCACTGTCGAGTCCTTAGATCGGGATTTTAAAGTGGTCTTAAATACATTATTAAAAGTGTTGGAGCCACAACGACATGCAAGGCAGGAGAGCTTTTTTATTCAACGTAAGAATAATATGTATCAGTTGCAAAATATTTCCTTTCTCCAAATTGACGTGGAACGATTTCACTATTATTACAACCTAGGAATGGAGGAATTTGATCCACAGTTGTCCGATGAATGGCTACTGTTAGCGGAAGCGAGTTATCCAGACGCCTTATATGCAGAAAAAAAGCAAATCGACTGGCTTACTCAAGATCGCGAAAAGCTACAATTTTTATATATAGAAGTTCTAGAACGTTTGGCACAAAATGCCACAAGGCAGCAGCAATATAAAAAAGCCATCCACTATGCAGAGAAAATAATTGGAGAGGATGCACTATGGGAGGAGGGCTATCGCCTGCTTATGTACAGCTACTACCAACTCCAAAACCGTTCTCTAGCATGCAAATGGTACGAAAAATGTGTCCAGCAGTTACAGAGCGAATTAAATACAACCCCTATGGAGTCGACCATGGCTGTCTATGATTTAATTATGGGATAGCTAGTTCCGTCGTTTAAATGAGGGAATCTTATTCGGGTGGTACAAATTTGTAGTGTAGGGAGAGCCACTCATAAGTAGAAATGAACTATATGAACAAGTTAAAAAAAGCAACATATTTAAATGCCATTTTGTCAGACAAATAAAAGGCTGGCCACAATTTGCAGATTGAACAAGATGAGTGAATGGTTGAATCGTGTAGAAGGAGAGATGAATTAAAGTGATACTTGCAAATGAAAAATTATTTTTAAGGGAATTCACGCCACATGACTGGATTGATGTTCATAAATATGCCTCACAGGAGATTGTTTGTAGGTATCAAACATGGGGACCGAATACAGAGGAGGATTCAAAAGAATTCATTCAGGATGCACTCGATGAAGCAAGACAAACACCAAGGGAAAGATATGTTTTTGCTATTATTTATCAAGAAACTTTAATAGGTTCGGTTGAGATAATGATTAGGGATTTCACGAATAAGGTGGGGGAAATTGGCTATATTGTTAACCCTGACTATTGGGGGAAGGGAGTAGCAACGCAGAGTGCTCAATTAGTGATTACTTTCGGTTTTGACACATTAAAGCTCCATCGTATTTATGCAACATGTGACCCAAGAAACATTGGATCATCAAAGGTTTTAGAAAAGGTTGGAATGGCCAAAGAAGGAATATTACGTGAAAATATGTTAATGAAAGACGGTGTTTGGCGAGATTCCTTCTTGTATAGTGTATTGAAACAGGAATGGTCATCATGAAGCGTACTACAGAATGCAGTTTGAAACACTAAAAAAAGTTCCTAATACAAAAGACAAAAATGTTGTATATTCAACGTTTTTGTCTTTCTTTTTACCTGATGTAATTAGTAGCGTAGCGATAAATCTTTTAACACTTTTAAATTTTTAATAAATAATTCCATAACATCGATACAGAAAAATGCTTTGTACTTTTGTGCAAAGCATTTTTTGTAACTAATTTGTAACTGGACTTTTGTATAGTGTTGTCATAGCAAGAAAGCGCTTTCTATGGAGCTTATTTTAAAGGGGGGTATAGGATGAAGAAGCGGTGGTATTGGTTTCTTTTAGTAATGTTGGCTGTGGTGTTGGTAGCTTGTAGTGGGGAGGATACGAAGGATGATGCAACAGATGCAGATTCCTCCGATGGTGAGACAAAAGCGGTGACGGCGGAAGGAGGCACGATTAAGATTGGGGTGCTTGCTTCGTTAACGGGGGCGCTTGAATCATATGGGAAGCAGACGCAGCGGGGATTTGATTTAGGGATTGAGTATGCGACTGGTGGGACGATGGAGGTCAATGGTAAGAAAATCGAGGTTGTGTATGAGGATACGGAGACAAAGCCGGAGGTGGCCGTGCAGAAAGCAACAAAGCTATTAGAAGATGACCAGGTTGATTTTTTAGTAGGTTCTTCAAGTTCTGGTGATACCCTTGCTGTTCTACCGCTGGCAGAGGAGTATGAAAAAATTATGGTGGTGGAGCCTGCGGTGGCTGACAGTATTACAGGTTCTGAGTTTAATGAGTATATTTTCCGTACAGGTCGTAATTCATCACAGGATGCCTATGCAGCCGCGGCGGCTATTGCTGGTAAAGGTGTGAAGATTGCTACATTTGCCCCAGATTATTCGTTTGGCTGGGATGGGGTGAATGCGTTTAAAACGGCAGCGGAGAAATTAGGTGCTGACATTGTGTTAGAGGAGTATGCAGACCCAGCAGCAACAGACTTTACGTCTAATTTACAAAAGGTGCTAGATGCTAAGCCTGATTATTTATTCGTTGTCTGGGCAGGAGCAAATTCACCATGGAATCAAATCGCAGATCTTAAAATTCAAGAAAAGGGCATTAAAATTTCAACGGGAGCACCTGATATTATAGCGCTTCAATTTATGAATCCATTGGTTGGTATGGAAGGTTTTTCGGTGTATTACCACACGCTACCGCAAAATGATGTCAATAAATGGTTAGTTGAGGAACATCAAAAACGTTTCAATGAAGTACCTGACTTATTTACACCTGGCGGCATGTCTGCGGCGATTGCCATTATGGAGGCATTGAAAAAATCGGAGGGAGATGCAGATGCCAACAAGCTGATCGGCATAATGGAGGGGATGTCATTTGAGACACCAAAAGGTACGATGACGTTCCGTGAAGAGGACCATCAAGCCCTTCAATCGATGTATTCGATTCGCTTAGAGCAACAGGATGGCGTGGATTATCCAGTACCCGTACTTATTCGGGAGTTAAGTCCTGAGGAAACAGCACCACCTGTTATGAATTAAACAAATGAGAGGCAGCATGGCTGTCTTTCTACATAACTATTAGAGGAGAAGGGAGTAGAGGATGGAGCCAATACTACACACAGACAATTTAACGATTCAGTTTGGGGGACATACGGCGGTGGATTGCGTTAATTTTCAAATGCCTGAAAAGCATTTAAAGTCCATTATAGGGCCGAACGGTGCTGGGAAAACAACATTCTTTAATTTGATTAGTGGAGAGCTAAAACCAACTGCGGGTGATGTTTATTTTAAAGGGCAATCACTTGCCCAAAAGTCGGCCATCGAAAGAACACGTATGGGGTTGGGTCGATCCTTTCAAATCACGAATGTCTTTCCAAATTTAACGGTTCTCGAAAATGTTCGTTTAGCCGTGCAGTCAAAGGAAAAGATTCGTTATCAGCTATTTCGACACTACAAAAGCTATAAGGCGATTACCGACAAAGCGGAGGAGCTATTATCACTCGTTTTACTCGACAATAAACGGGACGCCCTGACAACGATGCTATCCCATGGAGAGAAAAGAAAGCTTGAGATTGCCATGCTACTTGCGTTGGATACGGAAATTCTGCTACTCGATGAACCAACAGCTGGTATGTCTTTAGAGGAAGTACCTACGATTTTAGAGGTCATTCGGACCATTAAAAATCAAGGGAATAAAACCATTCTGCTCATTGAACATAAAATGGATATGATTTTAGATTTATCGGATTCCATTATGGTGTTATTTAATGGTCAGCTACTAGCAGATGGTTCACCCGTGGAAATTATGAATAATGATACCGTACAACAAGCATATTTAGGAGGGCTGTACGATGACCACCTTACTGACATTAAATGAGGTTCACACGCATATCGGCCAATATCACATTTTGCAGGGAGTTAATTTTGAAGCGAGGGAGGGACAGGTTAGCGTACTGCTTGGACGAAATGGTGCAGGTAAAACAACGACCTTGAAAACAATTATGGGATTAACACCTGCGACAAATGGCGAAATCGCCTTTCGCTCCCACTCCATTAAAAAAAGCCCAACATACAAGGTGGCTAAATTAGGGATAGGTTATGTGCCTGAAAATCAAGGGATTTTTGCAGATTTAACGGTAGAGGAAAATATGAAGGTAGCCATGTATAAGGAAGATACTGCCACGTTAGAACGACAGCAATATGTGCTGGAGCTGTTTCCCGATTTGAAGAAGTTTTGGAAAAAGGCTGGCGGGCATTTATCAGGAGGGCAAAAGCAAATGCTGTCCATGGCAAGAGCCTTTATCAATGATAGCCAATTAATATTAATTGACGAGCCTTCCAAGGGGCTTGCGCCCATAGTGGTGGAGAAGGTGATGGAAGCGATTATGGAAATGAAAAAGAAAACGTCCATTGTTCTTGTTGAACAAAACTTTATGATGGCTAGCCGGATTGGTGATACCTATACTTTGATCGATGATGGCAGAACAGTAAATTCGGGCATGATGGAGGATTTGATTGTCAATGAAGAACTAAAACGCAAGTATTTAGGAATTGGATAAAGGGGGTGACCATCATTGGAGCTTTTCATCAATTTACTCATTAATGGCTTGGCAACAGGGATGTTGATATTTCTGCTGGCGGCAGGTTTGACGTTAATTTTTGGCTTAATGGATGTGTTGAATTTTGCGCATGGTGGATTATTTGTTTGGGGAGCCTATGCGGGAATCTTTACCTATATGTGGACAGAAAGCTTTATCGTAGGAATTATAGGTGCGCTTGTGACAGGTGCGTTACTTGGACTGCTTACAGAGAAATTGATTATTACGCCTGTTTACGGCAATCATATTCAGCAAATTTTAATTACGTTAGGGCTTATGCTCGTTTTGCAGGAATTCATCAAGGTGGTTTTTGGTCCAAATGGTGTGGCCGTAAAAACGCCGAGCTATTTAGCGGGAAGCTGGGAATTTGGTGACGTGATTATCATCAAATATCGCCTATTTATTATTGTTATAGGGTTTGTGATTTTTGGTGTTTTTCAATATATGCTGAAACGCACGAAGATTGGGTTGATCGTTCGAGCTGGTGTGCAGGATAAGGAAATGGCACAGGCTCTTGGTATTCATATTAAGCGTGTATTTCTATATGTCTTTATGGTGGGTGCGGCTCTTGCGGCACTTAGTGGAATGTTGATGGCTCCGTATTCGGGCGTCATCTATGCGGAGATGGGCATGGAGTACGCCATTTTAGGATTTATTGTCGTCGTCATTGGCGGAATGGGTAGTTTTTCAGGCTCATTGTTGGCTGCTATTTTAGTAGGGCTAGCAGGTAGCTTTATGGCTTATTATGTGCCTGTGCTATCACTAGCAGTCAATATGATTTTAATGGCCAGCGTTTTAATTTTCCGTCCACAGGGGCTGTTTACGATGCGAAAGGAGCGAACATCATGAACAAGAAAATGTCCTTACGCTCTATCGCTTTTTTCCTGTTATTGGCGATTTTTATCGTACTCCCTTTTGTCAATGATTCAAGGACGCTGCTTATTTTACTGACACAAATTTTCATTTTTGGCATACTGGCGATGAGCTATGATATTTTGCTCGGTTATACAGGAATCGTTTCCTTTGGGCACGCTATGTTTTTTGGTATTGGCGCTTACACGACAGCGGTCATGCTCAAGCAAATGGATAACACACTATTCATCTTTCTGGTGTCCATCGTGATAGGCATGGTAATAGCAGGCTTTGTTAGTTTTTTAGTAGGTTTATTAACCTTGCGCTTGAAAAGTCATTTTTTTGCGATGCTCACACTAGCCTTCTCGGGGTTATTTTTAGTAGTAGCTGAAAAGTGGCGCTCTGTCACGTATGGCAATGATGGCTTTACTTTTCGAGCACCAGATATTTTTAGAGATCGGATGACCTTCTATTTCTTTGTGTTAGCAAGCTTAGTTGTCATCTTTTTAGCGCTCCACCGTTTTGTTAACTCGCCGACAGGTCGACTACTAATTGCTGTTCGGGAAAATGAACAACGGACGAAATCATTAGGCTTTAATACCTTGCACTATAAAGTGATTGCCTCCGTTGTTGCAGGCATTGTTGCGAGCTTTGCAGGCTCCTTATATGCGATTTCTTTACGCTTCGTTAACACGAGTGTGATGGCGATGGATATTACACTCGATGCGCTATTAATGACGATTATTGGTGGGGTCGGCACTTTGGTAGGGCCATTACTAGGAGCAGCAGTGATTGAATATGCACAGCATGCATTATCAGGGCTAGCACGAGATTACCCTATTTTTGAACGTTGGATTATCTTCTTTGGGATTCTCTATATTTTAGCCGTTATCTTTTTCCCGAAAGGTATTATTGGCTCACTAAGACTGCTGTTTTGGAAATGGCGAGCAAAGCTAAAGCAAAGAAAAAAGCCCGTAGCTCTGCCCCAGGAAAAGGAGCGATTTGAATGACTGTTGGTATTGTCAGTACAGGTATCTATCTACCTCAAAATAAAATGACTTCGCAGGACATTGCGGCTCTTTCAAATATTCCAGAGGACATTATCCGTCAAAAAATGGGTATTCATGAAAAGCCAATCCCTGGTGAGCATGATCATACCGTGCAAATGGGCATATGGGCAGCACAGGATGCGATAAAAAAAGCAAATCTGGACCCGAAAGATATTGATGTGATCATCTATATGGGTGAAGAGCATAAGGAATACCCACTATGGACAGCCTCCATCAAAATGCAAGAGGAGCTTGGTGCGGTTAATGCATGGGCATTTGATGTGCAATTGCGCTGTGGCACGACGATCATGGCATTGAAAGTAGCGAAAAGTTTAATGGCATCAGATGACACAATTCATACCATTCTTTTAGCAGGTGGCTATCGCAATGTGGATTTTATCGATTACAGCAATCCACGAACGCGCTTTATGTACAATTTGGCGGCTGGTGGAGGTGCCATATTGCTACAAAAAAACTATGAAAAAAATCAGCTTTTAGAGGCGGAAATTATAACAGATGGTTCTTTCTCAGAGGATGTAGTTGTACCAGTTGGAGGTACGAAAACACCGTTAACACCATTCCATTTAACAGAAAATTTATATCAGCTTGACGTTTTGGACCCGATTGGGATGAAGGAGAGGTTAGAACAAAAATCATTAAGCCATTTTTTGAAGGTTATTCGCCGTTCTCTAGCGAAAAGTGGATACAGTGAAGAACAGCTCGACTACTTAGCGATGCTGCATATGAAAAGGTCTGCACATGATTATATTTTAGCAGAGCTTGGCTTACAGCAGGAACAGTCTATTTATTTACAAGACTATGGACATATTGGGCAAATCGATCAAATATTGTCCTTACAGCTAGCTCAGGAGCAAAATCGTCTTCAAGCAGGTGCTCTTGTGACACTAGTGAGTGCAGGCATTGGCTATGTTTGGGGGGCTATCACAATACGTTGGGGATAAGGGGGAAATGGTATGTTACAAACAATTCAACTAGCAAATGGTGAGACGATGGCATATCGCAAAAGAGCTGGAGGAAGTCATCCTTTAGTGTTGGTTCATGGCAATATGACTTCCTCTAAGCATTGGGATGTGCTGATAGATGCTTTAGATGATAAATACACCATCTATGCAATCGATTTACGAGGCTTTGGAGGTTCATCCTATCATCAGCCAATCTATACCATTAAAGATTTTAGTGATGATGTTAAGCTATTTGTGGATGCGATGCAATTGCAAAGCTTTGACATGATTGGCTGGTCAACTGGCGGAGCTGTTTGTATGCAGTTTGCAGCTAATTATCCAGGTTATTGCCAGCAATTAATCTTACTGGCCTCCGCTTCTACACGTGGCTATCCATTTTATACGGATTTAGGAACAGGCGATCCAGCCTGCTTTAAGCGAGCCTATAACTATGAAGATGTACTTGTGGATACATCGAAAACAAAGCTTATCCAAGGCTTTTATGACACAAAAAACGGCGAAGGTTTACGGTCGATATGGAATGCTTTAATTTATACCCATCAGCAACCAAACGAGGAAAAATACCAAGAATATATAGAGGATATGCTAACACAGCGCAACTTAGCAGAGGTGTATCATGCACTCAATACATTTAATATAAGTGCTGTTGACAATGATGTGACAAAAGGGTCACACGAAGCTCTCCTACTCCAGATACCGATTTTAGTACTGAGAGGGGATCGTGACTTAGTTATTACAGAGGAAATGAATGCGGAATTACTGCAAGACTTAGGCAAAACGGCACAGTTTGTTAGCTTAAAAGATTGTGGACATTCACCATTGATGGATGATTTAGCACAATTAACAGCTGAAATCGAGGCTTTTTTAGAAATTGGAGGAAGACAGTATGCGTTTAAACAATAAAGTAGCCATTATTACAGGTGCAGCCAATGGCATCGGCTATGCGGCTGCCGAGCGTTTCATCGAAGAAGGGGCATGGGTATTTATCGCTGATTTCGATGAGAAGGCAGGGAATCTCGCAGCTCAACAACTAGGCGGAAACGCTATATTTATACAGGTGGATGTGGCAAGTAGAGAGAGCGTTAACCAGCTGGTGACAGCAGTGATCGAACAGGCTGGACGCATTGATATTTTAGTAAATAATGCAGGTATTACAAGAGATGCAATGCTAACAAAGATGACAGATGACCAATTTCAGCAGGTGTTAGATGTCAATTTGACAGGCGTTTTTCATTGCACACAGGAGGTCATTCCCCATATGGTGGCAGCTGGAGGTGGCAAAATCATTAATACATCATCGGTTAGTGGGGTCTATGGCAATGTTGGTCAAACGAATTATGCAGCGACGAAAGCTGCCATTGTAGGGATGACCAAAACATGGGCAAAGGAATTAGGGCGTAAAGGCATCAATGTCAATGCAGTGGCACCTGGCTTTACAGAAACAGCTATGGTCAAAAAGATGCCTGAAAATATTTTGGCTCAAATGCGGGCAATCGTGCCGTTACAACGTTTAGGAACCCCACGGGATATAGCCAATGCCTATTTGTTTTTAGCATCTGATGAGGCATCGTATGTTCATGGCCATACGCTTCATGTAGATGGCGCCATTATGATGTGATGGGGGTGTCAAGATGTTTGTTGAGCAAGAATGGATTTTAAAACGTGCCGCCTTAACGCCTCATCACATCGCCTTGATTAATCTAGCGTCAGAGGAGCAATGGACCTATCAGCAATTATCAGAGGAAATCGGCAAATGGAGTCAATTTTTCGAGCGTCAGCAGCTAAAAAAAGGCAGTAGAGTCGCAGTTTTTGCGAGAAATCATATCCAACTTTTTGCTATTCTATTTGCCTGTGGGCTACGAGGGCTTATTTATGTGCCATTAAACTGGCGATTAAGTAGAGAGGAATTAACACAAATTTTGGAGGATGCGACCCCTTCCATTCTCTTGTATGAAGAAGAGAGTCATTGTTCTTTGGTGGTAGAAAAAATGTTTCCACTTCATCTCATCAAGCACGAGAAGGCAACGCTACCAAGTAGGCAAGACGTGGACTTGAATGATCCATGGCTAATGATTTATACCGGAGGCACAACAGGTCGTCCAAAGGGTGTTGTGCTATCCTTTCAGTCGGTCAATTGGAACGCAATCAATACAATTATTAGCTGGGGTTTACAGGAGAAAGATCGGACATTAAATTATATGCCGATGTTTCATACAGGTGGCTTAAATGCTTTATGCATACCTCTTCTTATGGTGGGAGGAACCGTCATCATTGGCGATAAGTTTGAAGCGGAAGCCGCACTGCGGGCAACGAATCAATATCAAACGACGATTTCCCTTTTTGTCCCAACGATGTATCAAGCGATGATTGCTACGGAATACTTTCGAGAAAATCATTTCCCCTCGATGAACGTATTTTTATCTGGTGGTGCCCCATGCCCACATCCCATTTATGATGTCTTTCATAAAAAGGGGTTATTCTTTAAGGAGGGCTATGGCTTAACAGAGGCGGGACCTAATAATTTTTATATTGCAAGAGAAGATGCTTACGCGAAAAAAGGGGCTGTTGGGAAAAGCATGCAGTTTAATGAGGCGAAAATCATTAATCAAGCTGGGCAAAGTTGTGCACCTCGTGAAGTGGGCGAGCTGCTAGTAAGAGGTAAGCATATGTTCCGTTTTTATTGGAATAACAAGCAAGAAACCGCCAATATCCTACAAGATGGCTGGTTAAAAACAGGTGATTTGGCGATGATGGATGAGGATGGTGATTTTTATATCGTCGGTCGTAGAAAAGAGATGATTATCTCCGGTGGTGAAAATGTCTACCCTCAGGAAGTGGAGCAATGTATGCTGCAGCATCCGGACGTACAGGAGGTTGCCGTGATTGGTGTAGCAGACAATTATTGGGGTGAGATTGTAACCGCATTTATTGTTTGTTGTCATCAAGTAGCGACTATCTTAGATGAGCTCAACGAACTGTGTCATCAACAATTAGGATGTTATAAGATTCCGAAACAAATCATTTTTTTAGACCAACTACCGAAAACAAGTGTTGGTAAAATTGATAAAAAGGCATTGCATAGGCTAGTCGATTCCACCTGCTAAGTATGATGAGTCTCTCTTAAATAAGAATTAAAAGTGAGGAACAAATGAATGGCACACGCATTAGTTATTGGTGGGACAGGAATGTTAGCTGACACAACCCTTTGGTTAGTGAAGAACGGATATGACGTTTCGGTAATTGGACGTAATGCCAATCGAATGGGATGTTTCATAAGTAAATCATCAAATCCATCACGTGGCACACCAATTTTAGTTGATTATCTTGATATAGCCTTATTAAAAGAGAAGCTAGAAGAAACGATAGCGCATAATGGACCCATTGAATTGGTCATTGCTTGGATTCACTCCTATGCTGAAACTGTATTAGAGAGCATAGCTAGTGAAATTTCAGGAATATGGAAGCTGTTTCATGTATTAGGCAGTAGCGCTAATCTAAATGAAATCAAAGATAAAATCCATCTACTTGATATCACTCACTATCGTCAAGTCCAGCCAGGTTTCATAATGGAAAACGGTCAGTCAAGATGGCTTACACATAAGGAAATTTCACAAGGAGTCATCGATGCTATTCAGCATGATCGATCTATCAATATCGTTGGCACGCTACAGCCTTGGGAACAACGCCCGTTATAAATAGGAAATAACCTTCGTCCAACTAGTGTGACGAAGGTTATTATTTTTTATCATCATAAACGATTGTGTTGAAAAGCATTTAGATGTCATATGGGATGTAAAATAATATCCCATATTTTTACATAAAAAATGCATTGTTTTTGATTCAAATGGTGGCGTACTAAGCTTTTAGAAGAATGCATGTTCATCCACAGGCTCTTACTTTTGATTTCCTTAGACAGATTTTTCTTGTAAGCTTACCCTAATTTTTTCGCATCTCTTCCCATCAGACCAACATATCAGTAAAATAGAGAAGGTTAGGGGGATTGCATGTGAAAGATCAACGCTTTAAAATAGCGCATCGAGAGGCGCTTATTGGGATAGGACTAGTCCTTGTCAACTTTACGATTTGGTTTGGCTTTGCCTATGGATTAGGTTCGGGAGACCCCAAAAATTATTCATATGTCTTTGGTTTCCCTGCTTGGTTTTTCTATAGCTGTATTGCAGGGACAGGCTTTATGATCCTACTCATCTGGATTGTAATGAAGCTCTTCTTCAAAGAGGTGCCATTTGATGATGAGGAGGGGGATCGCTAATGCATTGGCAAGTTGTATTTCCATTGCTATTATTTTTAATTATTATTTTCGGAATTGGTGTTTGGTCCAATAAGCATATTCGGTCCTCTAATTCATTCTTACAGGAGTATTTCCTTGGTGGTCGTGAAATGGGTGGTTTTATCCTGGCGATGACAATGATTGCTACATACGGCAGTGCGAGCAGCTTTATCGGAGGACCTGGTGTGGCCTATACGAAAGGGCTTGGCTGGGTGTTATTGGCAATGGCACAGCTGCCTGCAGGTTATTTTGTACTGATGATTTTAGGCAAGAAATTTGCTATTATCGCTCGTCGTTACCAAGCTATTACGTTAATCGATTTTTTACGAGAGCGCTACAAAAGCCATGTCATTGTCATTTTATCAGCCATTAGTATCATTGTTTTTCTATTTTCGGCTATGATGGCGCAATGGGTAGGTGGTGCTCGCTTAATTGAGTCATTAACAGGCCTAAAATACACAACGGCACTATTTATTTTTGCGATTTCGGTGCTAGTGTATGTCATTATTGGTGGTTTCCGAGCTGTTGCTTTAACGGATACTGTGCAAGGTTCGATTATGGTTGTTGGCACAATTATTCTATTAATCGGTACTATTATTGCAGGGGGTGGCATCGATAATATTATGGCCTCACTTGTCGCTGAAAATCCTAATTTTGTGTCACCATTTGGAGCGCAAGGAGATTTAACACCATTGTATGTTTCGACATTTTGGATTTTAATTGGCGTAGGGGTTGTAGGGCTTCCGCAAATTGCTGTCCGTGCCATGAGCTATAAGGATTCTAAAAGTATGCACTTAGCCATCATTATTGGCACGATTGCCATCGGGACAATCATGTTTGGCATGCATTTAATTGGCGTATTAGCACGACCTGTCTTACCTGGCATTGAGATTGGTGATAAAGTAATGCCGCTTCTGACATTAAAGGTATTGCCACCATTTTTAGCGGGGATCGTCTTAGCTGCGCCAATGGCTGCTACCATGTCAACTGTCAATGCTCTGCTTATGCTGGTCAGCTCCACGGTTGTCAAAGACATTTATTTAAATTACATGAAGCCACAAGCTAGTGATGCAGAGATTAAACGTGCAAGCTTTGTTGTGACAACGGTTATTGGCTTAGCTGTTATTATCTTTGCGCTCAACCCACCCGATTTATTAGTGTGGTTGAATTTATTTGCTTTTGGTGGGCTAGAGGCTGTCTTTATCTGGACAGTAGTTTTAGGATTGTATTGGAAAAAAGCCAATAAATATGGTGCGATGGCGTCCATGATTACAGGCATGTCCTTGTATATTATGATTGATCGCTTTTATCCTTCCGTCTTTGGTATGCACACGGTTACGATTCCCATTGTTGCATCCTTCATTATTTTTATTCTCGTTAGCTTAGCCACAAGTCATAAATTCAAAAATGAGCAACTCATGATTTAAATCAAAGAACGCCGCAGATACAAGTCTGTGGCGTTTTTGTGTTTAATGAATCATAAAATCATAGGCATTTTTCGCAAGCAATGTCACTGTCACTACGATAAAAAGCATACGAACAAAACCGCTTCCTTTTTTGATCGCCATTCGGGAGCCGAGCATAGCGCCACCAATTTGAGCAATGCCCATCACGAAGCCATAAACAAAATGGATTTGACCTAAGTAGGCGAACATACAAAGGCCTGCCACGTTACTTGCCAAATTTAAAAACTTTGCATTTCCTGCCGCCTTTAAAAAATCAAAGCCTATCAACAAGAAGCTAAAGATTAAAAAAGAGCCTGTACCAGGTCCAAGAAACCCATCATAAAAACCAATGCCAAATAATAATCCCATAAATAATAGTAAGTGGGTTCTCGAGAGAGTTTTTACGCTAGAGACAGCACCCCAATCCTTTTTGAAAATTGTATAAACCGCAACGGCTGCCAGCATCACGAGCATTAATGGCTTTAGTAATGCTGGATTGATTAAATGCACGGTCCATGCACCAAATAAGGAGCCGACAAAGGCAAGCGGGAAATATTTGAGAACGGATCGTATTTCAAGCTGACCAGAACGATAAAAGGAAATGGAAGATGTCAGTGAGCCCATTGTCCCGGCAAGTTTATTGGTTGCAACAGCAGCGGCTGGATTGAGGCCAGCAAACAATAAAGCTGGCAATGAAATTAAACCGCCCCCTCCCACTACAGAGTCGACAAAAGCCGCCAGAAATCCAAATGAAATTAACAGGATAAGAATATGTACATCGACTTCAAAAAACATAATACACCTCTTTAAAATTAGTTACTACTGAAATAGTAACTAATTTTAATTACGCTGTAAACCCTCATTTTTTCATTGGCAAATCTTCACAACAGTAGCCTATAATAAAGATAATGGAGGGATTACATGGAGGAATTAATCGCCCAGTTGAAAGACATGGGCTTTACAGAATATGAAGCAAAGGCCTATACGGCACTTGTGCAGCAAAGTCATGTTAGTGCCTATCAGGTCAGTAAAAATTCTGGTATACCACGCGCAAGAATTTATGATATTTTAAACGTCCTTGTAGAAAAGGGAATTGTGCTAAAAGAAGAAACGGCTGAACAAACGACCTATGCGGCTATGCCTGTGTCTGTGTTTTTACAGCAAATGCAGCAGCGCTGGCAATCGAATTTTACATCCATGAGTACGAAATTAGAAAAATTAGAGGAAAAAGTGCAGGAAGTGGAGCCAAAAGTAGTCATGCTAAAGGGCAAGGAGGCGATCATCAACTATTGCCAGTCACTTTTAAAAAAAGCCAAGAAAAAAGTGATTCTATCGATGTGGGAAGATATGTATGATACTTTAAGGGGAGATATTCAAGAAGTGGCACAGCATGTTCCTATTCATGGTATTACCCTATATGTAGGGGAACAGCTAGAGTCGATTGACCAGCATAGAGCTACACACTACACGAAAAAAACGTCTACACCACATTGGTTTATTTTATCGGTAGATGGTCAGGAAATGATTTATGGTCACTCTCCATCTACGCAAGAAATGGCCTTTATCACCAATGACCCTGTCCATATTTATTTGTTAGAGGATTATGTTTGGCATGACGTCCTTATCAATCGATTGGTAAAACGTGATGATCAGGAATTAGAAGACTGGATTGCTAAGGAGCGTAAAGCTTTTTTCTTAGAATAGTCATAAGGGAAGGGGAGTAACGTGAAAAAATTCGTGTTGCTAGGTTTAATGAGCTTATTAATGTTAGGAGCATGTAACGCTAAAACGCCTACCAAATCACTAATGATTCATGAGCTAACTGTCGTTCCAGACAATATTCAACAAAAAATTGAGGCTAATGATAAGATTCAATTATTGTATGAAGATGACTCTACGTATTATCTTGTTTATTATTCGAAAGGGAATGTGCTGGCAAGTATTGCGGCTGAAGAAAACAGTCAAGTCATCCAACTGAAAGAAGGTAGCGAGCAACGAAAAGAGGCTCAACCCTATGTATATAAAATCATTACCAAAGATCCTGAGCTAGACACGATTGATTTGCGAATAAACGGCGAGAGTACGCCAATAGATCGCGTAACCTCTATATAAGACAAAAACCGAAATCCCATTAGATGAGATTTCGGTTTCTTTACAAGATATCTTAATAAAAGACTTTCTCTACATTGTATTTGGAGCGGAAAGTGTTAATCGCATATGTTTCGTAAATTTCACGTTCCATTGGATCTTCTACTTCATAGACCTCAATTTTGAACACTTCATCACGATGATTTTTCATCGGAGATACATTGTCCTCGAAATGCTTTTTAATACGTTGACGAATTTTACGTGCTTTGCCGACAAATAATAGCTCATTCTTGTCATTATAGAATAAAAAAATGCCGCCTTTATCACGTGTGATTTTATGGAAGTCAATAAAACCAAAGTATGGTGTGATAGGCACATCACCAGGTTTTACTTCTTGTTCACGTTGACGGATGACTACATCAGGTTTTGGAAATTCAATTTTAATCAAAGTATTCACGTTCCTCTCTGTTACTAAAGTTATATGGTAACATAAATACGGCATGTTTACCATAAATTTTAAATGTAGAAACACTACTTATAGCAAGCTTAGTGTACATCAAATAAACGAGGAACATGCATTTGAATCACAAAATATTCTATGAATTATTGATATTCTAACTAATTCATGCTACAATTCGATGTAATTAAATAATCTTATCAAGAGAAGCTGAGGGATTTGGCCCGATGACGCTTCAGCAACCTCTAACAATTGTTAGAAAGGTGCTAATTCCAGCGAAGGATTTTTCCTTTGAGAGATAAGAGTGGACGTGAAAAAATCCTTCTCATTCTATCTCGTATGGAATGAGGAGGATTTTTTAATTTGTCAGCAAGGTTTGCTAAAAGAGAGTGATCAAAGAGAGGGGAACGCAAGATGCCAATTAATATTCCGAAAAATTTACCAGCTGGAGAACATTTACGTGAGGAAAAAATCTTCGTCATGGAAGAGGACCGTGCGAAAACACAGCAAATTCGTCCGTTAAACATATTAATATTGAATTTAATGCCTGAAAAAGAAAAAACGGAGCTTCAATTACTACGTTTATTAGGGAATACACCGCTACAGGTAAATATCACCTTTTTAAATACGGCCACACATGAGTCGAAAAACGTCAGTAAATCACATTTACAGCTATTTTACACAACGTTCAACCAAATTCGTCACCGTCGCTATGACGGGATGATTATTACGGGAGCACCTGTAGAAAAAATGGCCTTTGAAGAAGTTAACTATTGGCGGGAAATTTCAGAAATTATGGACTGGTCCAAAAAGAATGTGACATCCGTTTTACATATCTGTTGGGGGGCACAGGCGGCACTGTATCATCATTATGGGATAGGAAAGGTAGAACTTTCAGCTAAATGCTCAGGTGTCTATTCCCATGTAATCACCGATTTAACAGTGGATTTAGTACGTGGCTTCAGTGATTTATTTACCGCTCCACATTCACGCTATACTTCTGTTTCGATCGACGAGGTTCGCAATCATCCAGACTTACGATTATTATCCTATTCAGAGGATGCAGGTGTGTTCATCGTCCAATCAAAAGATAATAAAAACATTATGATTACAGGGCATCTGGAGTATGATGCGACAACATTAGCCGATGAATATAGCCGTGATGTCGCAAAGGGCATAGATATCGCTGTTCCTGTGAATTACTTCCCGAATGATGATCCATCACAGGAGCCAATGAATACATGGCGTGCCCATACGCATTTATTATTCTCTAACTGGTTGAACTACTATGTTTACCAAGAAACACCATACGAATGGGATTTTGTAGATGAAATTGAATATCATATTTAATTAATAAAAAGTCTAATTTCTTTTCTCACCATAAAAGAAATTAGACTTTTTGATTGTCATTCGTTGTTTCTGTATTAGGCGTTTCGGTACTTTGAGCTTTGGTTTTGCGATTTCGTATAACTGCGACAATCAATAAAAGTATCGGTAATAAAATGGTGATTATAAAAGAAAAGATTGGCCAAATTTCATTATTGTAATTGGTTGAATGTACAATGTCTGGATGAATAATTTGAGAAAGCCCAATGACAATTAGACCCATCGGTAATATGAGAGGGCGATGATCCTTGATTTTTAAAATTTGCGCAAGACCGACAACAGTCGTATAGAAATACATAAATGTGCGAATATAAATAGATGAAATCCACATAAAGGCCATGATGATTTCAATGCGCTGCAAAAAATTCCCTATCGATATTCTTTGCGCTAAGGCATAGCTAGGAAATGTTCTAGATGACGTATTCTCAGGTCCTAAAACAAGAATCGATAGCACAATCAACGTAATTAAGACGATGCCACCGAGGATTGTCCCAAAATATAACCCTTTCTGTGCAGATGGCTGTACATTGACACCAGCAGGATACAGTATTAATAACACCAGTAATGGAAAGGAAAAGATACTCATAAAGCGTGCAATACTATAAAGCATAGATGTTTTGGTTGCTTCTAATAAGGGTTGAATGTTCTCAAAATGAATTTGAGGCGTAATACAAACCATAAAAAAAATAAAAATAAAGACAAATGCTGGAAAGATGATTTCTGCTGAACGAGCAAAGGTCTCAATGCCTAAATAGGCAGCGTACATAATGATAATACTAAACATTAAGGCAAATGCTAATGTCGGAGTCTCCGGCATGACTTCGGTTTTCATAAAAATACCGATAAAATAGAGTAATTCTCCAGCGGATAGAAAGGTTAAGATTAGGAAACAACTGGCTGTGATTTTTCCAAAAAAACGACCAAGAATTTTTTCATTTGCCTCTACAAAATTAAGTGACGGTGTTTGGTTGGCAAGTGTTAAAAATAATTTAACGGCCAGCAGGCTAAGGACAACTCCAATGCAGGCGGCAATCCATGCATCTTGCTTAGCGGCACCCGTAATACTAGAAGGGATAATTAAAATTGCCGTTCCGATAGAATAGAGGAATGTAATGATTGTAAATTGTCTTGAACTAATAATCTCTTTTTCCATCGAGCAACCCTCCATTTTTTATCCTTCTATCTATTTTGTTAATGACACAATATAATCTTTAATTGGTGTAAAGATAAAGGTAATCAAATCCAATGGGCTTGGAATATGGATTTTTAGCGCATTTCCCATATTCAAAGCCGTTCCGATGAGAAGCAAAATAGAAAATACGACAATGGTTTTTGAATCATGCTGCTTTTTTAGCTTTGGTATAAAAATAAGTGCTAGGATCATTGAAATGATAAAGATGGCTACAGCTAGCACCATTTCGTTACTCCTCCTTTGGCTTGTTTAATAATGAATTTTGCATCGTACCTAAACCTTGTGTCGTTACTTTCACTTGCACATCTACCGCCAAATCTGGAAAGATGGAAGCCCACTCATCCTTAATTTTTTTCCACTGTTTTGGATCTGCACGATGTAAGGCATCACCGAAACCAAACACATCAACCTCATATTGCTGTTGTATTTTCTCCAATGTTTTTTGAATTCGTTCATCAATGCCCTTAGCTGTTTTTTTATTGACATAATCAATGGATTTATTTTTTGTAAGATCGATATCACATTCGACCTCTCCTATGTTCTGCTCAACATTAATACGGACATCAATTTTCGGCATTCCGTTATCAAAAGACCCTTTCACTTTTGTTGTGGATTGAGTGATTTCAGATGATAGAGTTCCTTTCTTTGGGCAGGCTATGATTTCGATCGTACTCTGTATTTTATCATTCAGGAAACTAACGCTTTTACTTTCTCCCTCAGTCAATAGCCCAATATATTTATCCCCTTTAAAGACCGCTAATCCTGCATACTGCAACAGCACAGGCGTTTTAACTCGTTGCACATTTGTTTGATCTACACCTAATTTCTTATCACCATGTACTTCAATAGCAGTAATTAATGCCCCTTTATGTTTATTCGTTAATGTATTGACTAACTCATCTATATTGACAGCTATTGTGGCGCCCCAAGCTTTTTCAGAGACATCAAGGGAATTTAACATTTTATTAGCGGGTATCTTTTCAATGGGCGTTAGTACATTTAACACTTCCTTCGCTGTCGCTTCATGAGACATAATGACATCGAAATCCTTACGAAATTCATGGTCCCTTACAATTAAATCAAGTGAATCACTAATTCCTTCTTTTGCTAGATCTTCCCCTAAAACAACCACTTGAAGATGGGCAAAATACGGTTTTCGGGCAGCGTTGGTTGTCATTTTTCGAATTGCCTCAAAGATGGTCTCGCCTCTCGAATGATAGCTAACGACAGGAGAGCGTTGCGTGGAAGCCTGTCGCATCGAAATTTCACTTGGATCAACAATTTGAACGGTAATCTCATATTCTTCGTCTATTTTGTCAATACCCAGTGCTACGACAATGGCTAATTCATTTAATTCACGCTTACTCCAGCAGCCACTTAACAGTAAAGTGAGGATACATAGTAAGCAAATCACTTTTATTTTTGCCATATTCCATTCCTCATTTATCCAGTAGTTATTTCCTGCCCTTTACATTGACATATTTATGTCCTCTAACAATATTTTTTTGATTAACTAAACGAGGTCGTGTTAGTAACTTTCTGCGAGGGAACAAAAGAAAGGCATCCTTTTGATCCTTTAAAACTAACGGTGCAAATGGACTTAAATAAGGTACACCAAATGAACGAATGCTGCATAAATGGAGAATAATGACCATAATACCGAACATAACACCAAATAAACCAAACATAGCAGCTAAAATCATTAATGGGAAACGTAACACACGAATCGTATTCGACAAACCGTAGGCAGGGAAAAGAAAACTACAAATTGCTGTTAAAGCTACAATAATGACCATTACAGCAGATACCACACCCGCATCAACTGCCGCCTGACCAATAACTAAAGTACCGACTATAGACACCGCTGGGCCGATTGTTCTAGGCATACGAAGCCCAGCCTCCCTTAATACCTCAAAGGCAATCTCCATAATGAGTGCCTCCACAACTGCGGGGAAGGGAACGCCTTCTCTTTGTGAAGCAATACTAATCAACATTGGTGTTGGCAGCATTTCCTGGTGAAAGGTAGTTATAGCCACATATAAGGATGGCGCGACTAATGCCAGACCGATGCCAAAAAAGCGAAGTATGCGTACAAGTGAGCTAATCATCCAATGCTGATAATAATCCTCCGCTGATTGCAAAAAGGATGTAAATAACGCTGGTACTACTAAGACAAAGGGAGTACCATCAACTAGAATCGCCACTTTGCCATCTAATAATTCACCAGCGATAACATCTGGACGTTCTGAATTGTAAACTGTTGGAAACATAGAGTTTTTAGAGTCTTGAATAAAATCCTCTATATAGCCACTTTCCAGTATGCCATCGATATTAATGCGGTCTAATCGGGCTAATACCTCTGCGACGATTTTGTCACTGGCAATGCCATTTATATACATAACCGCTACATCTGTTTGTGTCACATCACCGATAACTCGTGACTTTATCCAGAGATTCGGGCTTTTTATTTTGCGACGGATGAGCGCTGTATTGGTACGTATGGTTTCTGTAAAGGATTCCCGAGGACCTCGAATAACAGATTCAGTCGATGGCTCTGTAACGGCTCGATCCTTTGCACTTCTGGTACTTGTCACAATCCCTTCTGCAAACCCATCTAATAAAATAACCGTTTCCCCATTGAGAATGGCATTGTAGAGTGTTGTGAAATGCTCGATATTCGACACATCCCCAACTGTTAAATAGGAGTTTCGTACATATTGATTAATGGTCGTTATTTCAATGTCTTGTTCTTCCTCGATATTTGCCATAAGCTTATCAATAACAGAATCGGAGATTGTCGTTTTATCTGACAAGCCATCAATCGAAATGATAGCGATGTTATGAGGGGTAGATTCACCAATTGTGATTTCACGTATGATGATGTCATTACTGTGACCAAGCGCCTGTTCAATGATTTTTTTATTTTTAGCTAGGGATGTATACAACAAATCGTTTGTATGGGATGGGGAGGTATCGATATTGTTAGACATAGACATGTGTTTTCCTCCTCAAATATACGCTCATTATTTATAGAGTGGACAATTTTTTTGAGAGATAAACGAGGTGAGGGTGAAAATCTAACTATTGGCATGATGGAGCCAAATAAAAAAACAGTCTATCCTTTCATGGACTGAAAGGATAGACTGTTTTATGTACGATAGTCATATTGCAATTCATCATTACTAGCATCAACGTCAACATGTAAGTTGTGATCGTTAAAGAACCAGAGATCTTTCTCATCAATGTAATAGGTTACATCATCAACCACTGTCTGTACGCCTATAGCAATAGGTTCTTCACGAGTCATGCCAAGTGAAAAACCTTCATGAAAAGGACTAGAGCCACCATAGCGTGCATAAAAACGAATCGTATCACCTGGTTCTACTTCCATTTCGTGTTTGAACCACTGGAGTGCTTCATCTGTCAATGCAATGTTCATTTCGAATGCTCCTCTCTTCCTAAAGCCATTTTACCTTTGGCTCAGTGCCGTTTTTAATACGTGTAATATTGGCACGGTGACGATAAATAATAAAGGTAAATAAAAAGGCTACCAAGATGCCTAATGCAAAGTCACCCGTAACAAAATAATAAACGATTGCATAGATAAGTGCTACTAAAGCGGCTATCATCGATGTTAGGCTGACGATCTTTGTGATTTTTAATGTCACAATAAAGGTAATAAATAATAGGACAAAGAGTGGCCACGAATAGCCTAATAAAACACCTGCGGATGTTGCCACTGCTTTTCCACCACGGAAATTGGCGAAGATCGGAAACATATGACCGATTACGGCAACAAGACCAAGTAATAAGGGATGCAGTGTGCTGTCAGAGAAAACGGGAAGTGCTACTAATAAAACCGCAGCTGTTCCTTTGAGCACATCCATTACGGTTACAACAATACCTGCTTTTTTCCCTAATGTTCGGAATGTGTTGGTTGCACCAAGATTACCGCTCCCGTGTTCACGAATATCGGTATTATAAAAAATTTTACCTATCCATAATCCAGAAGGTATAGAGCCGATTAGATAAGCACATAAAATAATAAGTCCATTGATCATAGCTGGACTCCTTTCATTCATAGTCCATCACTTGGTACTAATAGTTTGTAACAAGTATTTTACACTTTTTCTTGCTAATCTACAATGTTATGAAGGAGATTTCATTAGGAGCCTTGAATTCAATACAAAAGAAAACCTATTAATAAGGGGTAGGCTTTCAGACATGAGATTCTAGAAAGTGAAAAAAAGCCTTTATAAAAATATAGGCAAAAAGGCAATTTTGTCAATCCTTCATTCCTTTGGTAGAATAGAAGTCTAACTTTATCCAGTTTAACCGTAATAAACATTGTAGCGTTTACACTGAACTAGATTCTATGTATGTTGAAACTAAATCGGCTACTATGCGTCAAACGTTTATGGATACTAGTAGCAGTCTGCCCTGCTTAAATACCAATTTTAAGCAACTGTTGCAGATGTTTACTATTGATAAAGATGATCAAAACTGTGAGCAAATTTTAAAAATTTAATGGACCTGTCGCTAGCTATTGACAGGAAATGCTATTATTATTAGGATGAGAACATAAATAGAACATGTGTTTGTTTTTTGGAGGGGAATTTTTTGACGAATAAACAGTCAACTAGCGTTTATAATGATGACGCTATACAAGTATTAGAAGGATTAGAAGCGGTACGCAAACGACCTGGCATGTATATCGGTTCAACGGATGGCCGTGGACTTCATCACCTTGTGTATGAAATCGTAGATAATGCGGTGGATGAAGCACTGGCCGGCTTTGGATCTCATATTATTGTCACAATTCATAAGGATCAAAGTATGAGTGTGCGCGACTTTGGCCGTGGGATGCCAACAGGTATGCATAAAATGGGTAAACCTACCCCTGAAATTATTTTTACGGTGCTACACGCAGGTGGTAAATTTGGACAAGGTGGTTATAAAACAAGTGGTGGCTTGCATGGTGTAGGTTCCTCTGTAGTTAATGCACTATCAACATTTTTAGAGGTGACGATCCATCGTGATGGTAAAAAGTATCGTCAGCGCTTTGAGCATGGTGGACATCCTGTCACAACACTTGAAGAAATTGGGCAAACGAAGCAAACAGGTACACTTGTTCATTTCCTACCAGACGAAACGATTTTTTCTGTCACAAAATTCAATTATGATACGTTAGCAGAACGTTTACGTGAATCAGCCTTTTTATTAAAGGGCTTAAAAATTGAATTAATCGATGAGCGCGAGGAAGGCAAACAAGATGTATTCTTTTATGAGAATGGCATTGAAGCTTTCGTTGCGTATTTGAATGAAGAAAAGGATGTTCTTCATCCTGTGAAATATGTAGAAGGCATACAAGATGATATTGAAGTAGAATTCGCTTTCCAATATAACGATGGTTATTCAGAAACGATTTTGTCGTTCGTTAATAATGTACGTACTCGTGATGGCGGCACACATGAAACGGGTGCAAAAGCGGCATTGACGCGTGTATTTAATGAATATGCAAGAAAAATCGGCTTGCTAAAGGACAAGGATAAAAACCTTGAAGGGACAGATATTCGTGAGGGTTTAGCAGCAATCGTGTCTGTTCGTATTCCAGAGCATTTATTACAATTTGAAGGACAAACCAAGGGCAAGCTTGGTACAAGTGAGGCTCGCTCTGCCGTAGATAGCGTAGTGTCTGAGCAAATTTTGTATGTGCTAGAGGAAAATGCAGAGTTATCGGCTTCTCTTGTACGTAAAGCAATCCGTGCGCAGCAAGTAAGAGAAGCGGCTCGTAAAGCGCGTGAGGACGCTCGGAATGGCAAGAAAAGCAAAAAAGGTAGTACGATTCTATCAGGCAAATTAACACCAGCTCAGTCTCGCAATGCGGCCAAGAATGAGTTGTATTTAGTTGAGGGTGATTCTGCAGGTGGTTCTGCCAAACAAGGTCGTGATCGTACATTCCAAGCGATTTTGCCTTTGCGCGGTAAGGTCATCAACACAGAAAAAGCCAAGCTACAGGACATTATGAAAAACGAAGAAATATCAACGATTATCCATGCGATTGGAGCAGGTGTTGGCACGGATTTTGCTGTGGAGGATTCAGCCTACGATAAAGTAGTGATTATGACGGATGCGGATACGGACGGGGCACATATTCAAGTCTTGCTCTTAACGTTCTTCTATCGTTATATGCGTCCACTCATTGAAGGAGGCAAAGTCTATATCGCTTTACCACCACTTTATAAGGTATCAAAAGGTACTGGTAAAAAAGAAGTGATTGAATATGCTTGGACAGAAAACGATTTACAAAAGGCCATCCAGAAAGTTGGAAAGGGTTACATATTGCAGCGCTATAAAGGTCTTGGTGAGATGAATGCTGACCAGCTATGGGATACGACAATGAACCCTGAGACACGGACATTAATTCGTGTCACAATCGAGGATGGTGCACGTGCAGAGAGACGTGTCACGACGTTAATGGGTGATAAAGTAGAACCGCGTCGTAAATGGATCGAAGCCAATGTTGACTTCGGTATGGAGGATGATTCAAATATTTTAGAAAATGAATTCATCCAACAAGAGGAGGACCAAGCATGAGTAGTACAGAAAAGTTTCAAGATTTACCGCTAGAAGAAGTGATGGGTGATCGTTTTGGTCGCTATAGTAAATATATTATTCAAGACCGCGCGTTGCCTGATGCACGTGACGGTCTTAAACCAGTACAGCGTCGTATTTTATATGCAATGTTTACAGAAGGCAATACACAGGATAAACCGTTTCGAAAATCCGCAAAAACTGTCGGGAACGTAATCGGTAATTACCATCCGCACGGTGATAGCTCTGTTTATGAAGCAATGGTACGTATGAGTCAGGACTGGAAGGCACGTCATATGCTTATTGAGATGCATGGTAACAATGGTTCGGTTGATGGTGATCCTCCAGCTGCGATGCGTTATACAGAGGCGAGACTGTCTGCTATTGCTGGTGAAATGCTACGAGATATTGGCAAGAAAACGGTCGAGTTTGTACCAAACTTTGATGATCAAGATATGGAGCCGACTGTTTTACCTGCACGTTTTCCAAACTTACTAGTCAATGGCTCTACAGGGATTTCGGCTGGCTATGCAACAGATATTCCCCCGCATGCGCTAGATGAAGTGCTAGATGCTGTGTTAATGCGCTTAGACAAGCCGAACGTGACAGTAGATGAGTTGATGACTGTGATTAAAGGGCCGGATTTCCCGACAGGTGGGATTATCCAAGGGGTAGATGGCATCAAAAAGGCTTATGAAACAGGTCGAGGTAAAATCATTGTCCGTGCGCAAGCCGTAGTAGAACCGATCAAGGGTGGCAAAGAGCAAATTGTCATCACGGAATTACCATATGATGTGAATAAAGCGAATCTTGTGAAAAAAATTGATGAGCAACGTGTAGATAAACGTTTAGAGGGTATTGCGGAAATCCGAGATGAATCAGACCGTACAGGCTTACGTGTTGTAATTGAGCTGAAAAAAGATGTTCCGGGAAAAGGAATCTTACAATACCTATTTAAAACAACAGATTTACAGGTAGCTTATAATTTTAATATGATTGCTATTCATAATCGTCGTCCAACGATGATGACATTGCCATTATTGCTAGATGCCTATATTGCGCATCAAAAAGAAGTGGTGACGAACCGTTCGATTTATGATTTACAAAAGGCAAAGGATCGTTCTCATATTGTAGAAGGGTTAATTAAAGCACTCTCCATTTTAGATGAAGTGATTGCGACAATCCGTTCTTCTAACGATAAGAAGGATGCGAAGCTTAATTTACAAGCGAAGTTTGATTTTACAGAGGTACAAGCCGAGGCGATCGTTAGCTTACAATTATATCGTTTAACGAATACAGACATTACAGAGCTTCGTCAAGAACAAGACGAGTTAAATAAGTTGATTGCGAAGCTAGAAGGAATTTTACAAAGTGAAGCCAAGCTTGTACGTGTCATTAAACAAGAGTTACTAGAGATTAAGAAACGCTTCACAGAGCCACGTCGCTCGAAAATTGAGCAGGAAATAGAAGAAATTAAAATTACGCTAGATGTCCTTGTGCCAAGTGAAGAGGTTGTGGTGACGGTGACAAAGGATGGCTATATTAAACGTACATCCACACGTTCACATGCCGCTTCCAATGGTCAGGATTTTGCGATGAAGGATTCGGATTACTTATTGTATGAAGCAACCTTAAATACACAGCATCATCTGTTACTGTTCACAAATCGAGGCAATTATATTTACCAGCCTGTTCATGAGCTACCTGATATTCGCTGGAAGGATCTTGGACAGCATATTTCAAGTATTGTGCCAACAGGGGAAGATGAGTCTATTATTGCAGTGTATGGCTTTGAAACATTCGAACAGCCAAATACGTATATTTTAACAGCTACAAAAGATGGTCAAATTAAACGCTCCCCACTGGCAGATTATGCGGTGACGCGTTATTCGAAGCCAATAAAAACAATGAATGTTAAAGCGGGCGATGCGATGATCTTTGCATCGTTTGTGACAGATGATGTGGAACTGATGTTAACAACGGATACAGCCTATGCGATTCGTTTCCCACTGGAAGAATTACCAGTTACAGGGGTGAAAACAGGCGGTGTCAAAGGCATCACGCTAAAGGATGGAGAAGCCTTAGTCGGTGTCAATGTGCTACAGCCTGATGCTACACAATATGTGGTAATCGTCACACAGCGTGGAGCCGTGAAGAAAATGAATGTTGCAGAAGTTGAAGTGGCAAGTCGTGCAAAACGTGGTCTAAAAGTATTAACAGAATTAAAAGCAAATCCTCACCGTATTGTGGCAGTTATTCAAGCAACGAATGAGGAGCAAATAGTGATTGAAACGGAAAAAGGTGTACAAGAGCTCATTGATGTCCAAACATTGACGCGTGCTGATCGCCATTCCAACGGTTCGTTTAAAGTGGATATTGCAACAGATGGGGCTATTTCCCATGTTTTAACGGCTAAAAAAGAACAGAAACTAAGCTAATGATAAGCCCAGTCTCTTAGGAGTGCTGGGTTTTTTTACGAGAGCAGTCGTTAGTCAAAAATAGCATCTTGTCATTTTAGCGTAACTATGGGTATAATAATCAACGAAAAGTTCATAGCACAAGAATGTAGGGGGGCTAGTAGTTGCTAGCTGAGATTGTGTCCGATAGACGCTGACCCTTTGAACCTGATTTGGCTCGTACCAGCGTAGGGAACATCTATTCAAAAAAGCAAAGTTTTGAAGATTGATTGCAATACGTCTGGGAGGAATCCTAGGCGTTTTTTTATGTTTTCAAGCAATATCTTGCCAAACGCATACGCTTTCTTTCTGGTGACAACATTCAACCATGAACACTTTCACATTATCAACTGGGAGGACTTCGCATGAAAAAATGGTTATTTATTCTAGTGGCTGCACTTTTAACGTTAGTGGGCTGTAGTGACAAGGAGGACAAGCAGGCTACTGATCAGCTGAAAAAAGTATCAGTGGTCTTAGATTGGACACCAAATACGAATCATACAGGGCTGTATGTCGCAAAAAAACTCGGTTATTTTGAGGAGCAGGGCTTAGATGTTGACATTATTATGCCTGGGGAGGCAGGAGCCGATCAGCTTGTTGCTTCTGGAAAGGCAGAGTTTGGTGTGAGCTATCAGGAAGGGATTACACAGGCTCGTGTGCAAGATGTGCCTCTTGTCTCCATTGCTGCTATTATTCAACATAATACATCTGGCTTTGCTTCTATTGCATCAAAAGGTATTACATCACCAAAGGATTTCGAAGGTAAAACCTATGGCGGTTGGGGGGCTCCACTAGAGCAAGCTGTCCTACAATCATTGATGCAAACAGAAAAGGCAGACATTCATAAACTAGATATCGTCAATGCAGGAGATTTAGATTTTTTCACGATGATGCAAAAGGATATTGATTTTGCTTGGATTTATTACGCGTGGACAGGTATTGAAGCTGAGCTACGGGGTGAAAAGATTAATATGCTGTACTTAACAGATTATAGTGATCAGCTGGACTATTATACACCTGTTCTAGCTACAAATGAAAAAATGATCCAGGACAATCCTGACCTAGTTCAAGCGTTTGTGGCGGCTGCATCGAAGGGCTATGAATACGCCATAGCACATCCAAGTGAGGCGGCTGATATTTTAATAGAAGCGGCTCCCGATTTAGATCAAGCGTTAGTGCATAAAAGTCAGGAATGGCTAGCCGATAAATATCAGGATGATGCCAAGCAATGGGGAGAGCAAAAGCTTTCTGTATGGGAAAACTATGCAAAATGGATGTCTAGCAACAACGTGTTAGAGGGCGAATTTAATGCGAAACAAGCCTTTACAAATGATTTCTTACCTAAAAAGGAGGCCAAATAAGATGGCGAATTCATTAATCAGTGTTCAAATCATTCCAAAAACAGAGAAATTTGAGGATGTTATACCGTATGTCGATGCGGCGATTGCTGTGATAGATGCTGCTGGTGTGAAATATGAGGTACATCCGTTGGAAACGACGATGGAAGGTGAGCTGTCAATGTTGCTGCAAATCATTGAAAAAATGAATGACAAGATGATTGAGCTTGGTGCTATCAATGTCATTACACAAGTGAAAATATTATATCAGCCAACTGGTATAACTATGGATACATTAACGGAGAAATACCAGTAATGAAACAAGCTTTGCAAAAGGGAAGGACGATTATTTTTATCGCCTTCCTCTTATTCGTGTGGGAGCTCATTGTGCATGTGGCTGAAGTTCCTCATTGGTTATTACCTGCACCAAGTAGTATTTTGTTGGAAGCTTTTAAAGCCTATCAAACCTTTTTACCACATGCTTGGGCTACGATGCAATTAGCCTTATTAGGACTTGCCATTGGCATTGCCTGTGGATTAATGGTGGCGATTGTCTTGCATCGATTTACATTTATTCGGGAGTTGTTTTATCCGATTTTAATTATGTCGCAAAATATCCCTATTCTTGTCTTAGCGCCATTGCTCATTATTTGGTTTGGCTTTGGTTTATTACCAAAGCTCATCATTATTTGCCTCGTGTGCTTTTTCCCCATTGTTATTGCGGCAATGGACGGATTTCGGCAAACAGCACCTGAGTTAAAGCATTATTTTGCCATGGTTGGTGCTACAAAGGCGCAAACTTTTTGGAAGCTCGAATGGCCTCATGCATACCCAACGATTTTTTCAGGTGTAAAAATTGCTGCGACGTATAGTGTGATGGGCGCTGTTATTGCGGAGTGGCTTGGTGCAAAAAAAGGAATAGGCGTTTATATGACCTTAGCACAGTCCTCGTTCCGCACTGATCGTGTATTCGTAGCCATTTTTGCGATTGTTTTATTAAGCTTACTGTTGTTTAGCAGTATTCGCTTACTTGAAAAATTCATGGTGAAGGGGAGAGGCTATCATGCTCAGCATTCAAAACATCGCTAAATCCTTTGATACCCTGCAAGTGCTTGAAGATGTATCCTTTGACGTTAAAGCTGGAGAGTTTGTGGCCATTGTTGGTCCCTCTGGCAGTGGTAAGAGTACCCTTTTTCAATTAATTGGTGGCGTTTCTACGATTGATCAAGGGTCCATTTTATTAAATGAAGAGGACATTCAGCGAAAAAGAGGAACGATTGGTTATATGCCTCAGCAGCCTTGTCTACTACCTTGGCGCACGATTTTAGAGAATGTCACACTCGTAGAGGAATTACAGCATCAACCAAATGCTGAACGTGCTATAGAGTGGCTTGAAAAGGTGGGGCTTGGTTCATTTATCCATGCTTATCCAAACGAATTGTCAGGCGGCATGCAACAGCGTGTATCTTTTATACGTGCGATGGTCAGTGATAAGCCGATTTTATGCTTAGATGAACCATTTTCTGCGCTGGATGAATTCACCAGACTGGAAATGCAAGCGTGGCTATTATCCATCTGGGAAGCCTATCGTAAATCAATACTATTTGTCACGCATAGTATTGAGGAAGCACTCTTTTTAGCGGATCGGATCCTTGTTTTAAGCAAACGTCCTGCGACGGTTAAAAAGGAAATCATTGTGCCTTTTGAAAGACCCCGAAAAGAGGAAATTCGTCATTCAGCAACGTTCACCGAGTTAAAGCAACAATTATTTATGTACTTACAAGAAGAAAAGGGTGATATGTTTGTTGATTGATGCTCATATTCATTTGGATCAGTATCGAGATGAGGAAATTCCAGCCTTACTTGAAGAGGTAGAGACGGTGATTGCGGTTAGCATGCAGTTGTCGTCCTGTAAAAGAACATTGCATTTATCGAATAACTATCAGCCAGTGAAAGCCGCTTTTGGCTTTCATCCAGAACAGCCTTTACCAAATCCAAGCGATGAGGAGGCATTATTTGATTGGATCCGTTCACATAAAGAACATATGGTAGCTGTTGGTGAGGTCGGTTTACCTTATTATTTAAGACAACAGCAAACGATAGATGACCGACTCTATGTGGCTCTATTAGAGCGTTTTATAGTCTTGGCAAAGGAATTGGATAAGCCAATAGTGTTACACGCTGTCTATGAGGATGCTAGCATCGTTTGTGATTTACTTGACAAACATCAGCTTCGCCAAGCACATTTTCATTGGTTTAAAGGGGATGAGGCTGTGGTGAAACGCATGATTCAGCATGGCTATTTTATTTCGATCACCCCTGATTGTTTGTATGAACAAGAAATTCAACAGTTGATACAAGCTTATCCCATTGAACTAATGATGGTAGAAACGGATGGTCCTTGGCCTTTTGAAGGACCGTTTACAAATAAGCGTACATCTCCGTGGATGATGCATTCGACCATTGAGGTCATAGCGTCCATCAAGGGGTTGTCGACACAGGAAGTGGCTCAAATTATCACGCAAAACACCAATGCCTTCTATCGGCTTTAAAAGAAAAAGCAGTATAGGGAACGTTAGTCGTCCTTATACTGCTTTTTATGTTTTGTGAAATCATGATCGAGTTTCTCATTCTTTGTTTTTGTTATGCGCTCGTGTGTACTGAAGGATATAGATTGACGGTTTTTTTCAACATCCTTGCCGACAGTTCGTTTAACATGCATCCGTTTCTTTTTAGCCCTTGATTGTGACATGAGCATAACCTCCAATCTTTTTCTCATTCTATAGTAGCGAATAGGGAAGAAAAAGTAAAACCTCGTAAGCGAGATGCTTACGAGGGTGTTGAGTGATTAGTGAGATACGTCCTGTACAGAAATACCTGTGTTTGCTTTAACGTCAACTTCACGATACTTCGCGTCATCCGTTTCTTTAGAAAGTAATGTGCCGATGAAACCACCAAGGAAACCAAGTGGTACAGAGATTAAGGCTGGGTTCGTTAACATGATTAGTGGTTCACCAACGAAAATCGCCTTACCTTCAACTGGATTCCATACGTTTGGTGAAATAGCAACTAACACTAATGCAGAAATTAAACCTGTTAACATCGCCGTTACAGCACCAGCTGTATTAAAGCGTTTCCAATAAATTGTATAGATAATAACTGGAAGGTTAGCAGATCCCGCAATACAGAATGCTAGAGATACTAAGAATGCAACGTTTAATGTTTGTGCGCCAAGTGCTAATAGGATAGAGATAACAGCGATTGTAATGGAACCAATACGAGCTGCAAGAACTTGCTCTTTTTCTGTAATTTTACCCTTTTTAATAATTTGTCCATAAATATCATGAGATAGGGCAGATGCACCTGAAAGTACAAGACCTGCTACTACCGCTAGGATTGTTGCAAATGCTACCGCACAAACGAATGAGAATAGGATGTCGCCACCAAGTACTTCTGCAAGCAGTGGGGCAGCCATGTTACCAGCAGCGTTTGCAGCGATAATATCTTCCTTTCCAACGAATGCTGCTGCACCGAAACCTAAGAAAATTGTTAGAACGTAGAAGATACCTACGATCCAAGTTGCCCAAATAACAGATGAACGAGCTGTTTTTGCGTCTTTTACTGTGAAGAAACGCATTAAAATATGTGGAAGACCCGCAGTACCCAATACTAAGGCAATTAACATAGAGATTGTATCAAGTCCATTTGTGTATTTTAAACCTGGATTTAAATACGCAGCACCACTATCAGTAGCTGTTGTCATTTCTGCAAACATTGTTGAGATACTGAAGCCGAACTCTTTTAATACTAAGAACGAAATAATCACTGTACCAAGCATTAACAGACAAGCTTTAATGATTTGTACCCAAGATGTCGCTGTCATACCACCGAATAATACGTAAGTTGTCATCATAAAACCTACGATTAACACGGCGACCCAGTAATCGATTCCTAAAAGTAATTGAATAAGTGCTCCTGCACCAACTAGTTGTGCAATCATGTAGAATAAAACAATTGTAATCGTGCTTAAAGCAGCTGTTCCACGAACTTTTGCATTATTGAAGCGCGCTGTAATCATGTCAGCTAATGTAAATTTCCCAAGGTTACGTAATGGCTCAGCAACGATGTATAACACCACTAAGTAAGCTACTAAATAACCAATAGAGAAGAAGAATCCATCAAATCCAAATAATGCGACTGCACCAGCGATACCTAGGAAAGAGGCTGCTGATAAATAGTCTCCAGCGATAGCTAGTCCATTTTGCCAGCCTGTTAAGCCACCACCTGCCGTGTAGAAATCACTTGCGGAAGATGTACGTTTAGATGCCCACCATGTAATAACTAATGTTAAACCAACTATGGCTACGAAGAAGAATATGGCTGTAAAACTCATTCCGTTACTCATCGGCGGCCACCTCCGTTTTCGTATTCAGCGATAATCGCTTTTGCTTCTCTATCAAAGTTGTTTGCCTTAGCTACATATAAATGACATAACCCCCATGTCATGATGAATAGCCCCGCTGCATAGATCCACACCCAAGTAATTTCCCCAAATGCCTTTTGATGTAGAATTGTCGTGTACGATGTCAGAATTGGTAACAACATGTATGCCAATAAAAATATGACAGTTATAGACCAAAGAAAAGAATTTTTTCTGCGTACAAGAGATTTAAATGATTCTTGGTTTGCAATTGCATCATAGTCAATCACGATACCTTTTTTTACCTGATTGTTCGCCATTAACATTCCCCATTTTGTGTATATTTTTTCTACCTCAAGACTTGATTTTGCTAGTTTAGTGAATTCACATTTTCATTTTATGAAACAGTTCACAAAATTGCAATACATTTCAGAAAAATTATGCAAAAAAAATTTTTCAGAAAATAGTCCTGAGAGAGAAAAAATGGCACAAACTCAAGAATATAGGGGGTTTTAGAAAATTCAGATAAATAAATAAAGCAAAGGGAAATCTAGATTCTTGACAAAAATAGAAGGGTAAATTTACAAGAAAATCTTGTTTTTTCAATTAAAATTAAACACCATTTACCTAGTGGGAATTGGATTTTTTCTGTTTTTTGGAAGAGAAATAGTATTGTTCAATAAATAAATTAGTAGATATTGAATAACAAAAAAGGCGAAAAACTCGATGAAAAATCGAATTTTTTGCCTATTTTTTGCATTTTTTGAATTGGAATTCATTATGCAAGAGGTGAATAAATATTAATGAGAAATATCAGAAACAGATACGCCTGTATTCGCTTTCACACGAATTTCTTGATAAATACGTTCAGCTTCTTCCTGTGGTACTTTGCTAGCTGTCAAAACTGTACCAAGGTACCCAGCAATAAAGCCTAATGGAATCGTAATAATCGCAGGAACAGCAAGTGGTACAAGCGGTTGACCAACAAAGATGGCTGCACCTTCAACGGGGCTCCAGACATTCGGTCCCATTGCGCCTAAAATTAAACAGGACACTAAACCCGTTACCATAGCTGTTACAGCTCCTGTGGAATTAAATTTCTTCCAATAGATTGTATAAAGGATCACAGGTAGGTTGGCTGAGGCACCGATACAAAAGGCAAAGGATACTAGGAACGAAACATTTAAGCTTTGGGCAAACAATGCAAGAATAATAGACACAATCGCAATCGAAATAGAGCCTGTACGTGCAGCTACAACCTGTTGCTTTTCAGTTAATTTCCCTCCTTTTATGATTTCTCCATAAATATCATGAGAAATAGCAGAAGCCCCCGTTAACACTAAGCCTGACACAACAGCTAAAATCGTCGCAAAGGCTACGGCGCCAATAAATGCCATCAAGACATCTCCGCCTAAATAATGCGCTAGAAGTGGGGCAGCCGTATTACCAGCCTTACTTTCAGCAAGAATTTGATCTAATCCAACAAAGTTTAGCGCACCGAACCCTAAGAAGATCGTTAGTGAGAAGAAAATAGCTGTAATCCAAGTTGTCCAAGAAATAGAAGAACGTGCTGTCTTGGCATCTTTTACGGTAAAGAAACGCATTAAAATATGTGGTAAACCTGATGTTCCTAAAACTAACGCCATCATCATCGAAACGGAGTCGATTGTACTTGTGTATTTAATCCCAGGCACAAGGAATTCTTCCCCATGATCCATTGCAATTGTGTCAAACATTTTCATAAGAGAGAAATCAAATTTCATTAACACTAATACCGCTAATAGACCTGTCCCAAATAATAACAAGCTTGCTTTAATAATTTGTACCCATGAAGTTGCTGTCATGCCGCCGAACAATACATATGTTGTCATCATAACGCCGACAATTAACACAGCAATCCAATATTCAATTCCAAATAGTAGTTTAATTAATGCACCAGCACCTACAAGCTGTGCAATCATGTAAAGAATCACAATAATAATCGTGCCTGATGCAGCCACGCCACGAATTCGTTTTTCATTAAAACGAGCCGTTAACATATCTGCTAATGTGTAACGCCCCAAATTACGCATAGGCTCAGCAATGACATAAAGAAGCACTAAATTTGCTACAACATAGCCAACAGAGAAGAAGAAACCATCAAAACCAGTTAAGGCAATCGCACCAGACACCCCAAGAAAGGCAGCTGCTGATAAATAGTCACCAGCAATCGCAAAGCCGTTTTGCCACCCCTTTAATCCACCACCGGCTGTGTAAAAATCAGCAGCCGAGGAAGTGCGTTTTGCTGCAATATAGGTAACGACAAGTGTTAATCCAACAATGGCTAAAAAGAAACCTACAGATACAATATTCATTTAGTTACCACCTTTCGCATGATACTCGGCTAGCACAGCCGCCGCAGCTTTATCGAATGAAGCAGCTTTTTTTACATATACTGTACAGAGCACAATGGTCATGATAAATAACCCTGCAGAATATACCCATACACCCGTAATATTTCCGAATAATTTTTGTTGTAGTACAGGTTGGAAGGCAAGGATCGGAAGCAAAATATAAAGAATTAGAAACACTGCTGTAATCGAGAAAAGAAAGGTATTTTTCTTTTTCACAAAGGTATTAAACGATTCCATTGCCTCAATTGCATGATAATCAATTGATTGAGCCTGTTTTTCACTAGAAACATTCGCCATTATTATTCCCCCTAAAGTTATATATTTCTGTTTTAAACGACATATTTCTTTTTCTTTCGTCGTTATATTCACTTATTTTATGGGGGATATTCTTATAATGCAATACTAAATTTTGAGTTTTTATAATTTTTAGTCAGTTTAGTTACGTAGAAATAACATAGAAATATTAAGTGTTTAATAGAATAAAATGGTATTAAAGAGAACGAGAATTTCGAGTGAAATAATATTATTGAAATAGTTTGTTGCTGATAAAGTTGAATGCAGGAGAAAATATATTCACAAAAGAGAATTTTCTGTATTTTATTATTCTTCTATTAAAACCCAGAGAAGTGTAAAAGGTAGAAATAGTTTGTTATATAACAACCGTTCTTTCTCTTGGGAAATAACGAAAATAATAAAAAAAGCTTTCAAAAAAATTTTGAAAAGGATGTGTCATTTGGAAGATGTAGTGTAATGAAATACCAGAATCAGTTAATGTTCACATGTTATACAAATAGCAATCTGGGTGTAAGTCCATTATCTTGTATTTGGCTTCTAGAATGAATAAAATAAGATGATGAAATGAAGGGAAGTGGTACCGCAAATGAAAAAGAAAAGTATACTGCTCGTTTTAGTTCTAGCATTCAGCAGCATTTTAGCTGCTTGCGGAAGCTACAAATTTGAGCCATCTGTAAACATTGAGGTCCAAGATTTCAATGTAATGAATCAAAAAAATGAACAAGTGAGCCTAGATGATTTAAAAGGTAAGCCTTGGCTAGCAATGTTTATTTTTAC
The DNA here is from genome assembly GCF_038593415.1 of Lysinibacillus sp. FSL W7-1291. Taxonomy (NCBI): domain Bacteria; kingdom Bacillati; phylum Bacillota; class Bacilli; order Caryophanales; family Bacillaceae; genus Lysinibacillus; species Lysinibacillus sp. FSL W7-1291. Next base: position 2,358,697 of record NZ_CP151994.1, on the reverse strand, counting down.
AAACTGTACGACGATCTGTCCGCCAATGACATTTAATATGACAGAGGTCCAGCAAGCACTACAGGATGAAGGCCTTGAGGATTATCAAATTGTCGCATTTAGTGTAGATCCAGAGGTGGATAAGCCTGAGGTATTAACGAACTATTTAAATACGTATAATGTTGTCGATGAAAGCAAATGGCAGCTATTAACGGGCTATCAACAAAAATTTATCGAACAATTTGCACGTAAATCATTCAATTCATTAGTCAAAAATGATCCAAACTCAGACCAAGTCATACATATGTCGAGCTATTATTTAGTGAACGCAGACGGCACAGTTGTAAAAGACTATGATGGCGCGACAAACGTACCAGTTGAAACTATTGTTGGAGATATGAAGGCACTCATTAAGGAAAGCAAATAACACAGAGGTCCATGTGACTTCTGTGTTTTTTTGTTGTCGAGAAAGAATTCACCTCCAAAGATTGGATTCGTCTCGATTTTCTTTCTCAATATTGCACAGAATAGCATTGTACTTTATGGTTGTATCCATAGGATGGTTCAATAACTTAAACTATTCAACTAATTAAAGGAGGGATTATTTACATGACTAAACAGGACCAACTACACACCATTAAAGAAAATTTTATCAACTGTCAAAAGGTACTATTGGCCATTGGTGATGAAACACGTCAATCTATTTTACTTGTGTTAATGGCTACGGATTGTCAAACAGGATTACGTGTAGGCGAAATCACAGAACAAACCCATCTGTCTAGACCTGCTGTGTCACATCACCTTAAAATTTTACGTGATGCTGGTGTTATTTTAATGCGTAAAGAAGGGACAAAAAACTTTTATTATATAGATATACGCACAAAATTAGGTTTACTAAAAACACTTGTTACGGATATTGAGACGCTATTAAAGGAATTTTATTGAGAATACGATAAGTTATTTGGAGGAATAAACGATGAAAGCAATGGTTATCAATCAATATGGCAAAGCCCCGATGCAGTTAGCAGAAATACCTACACCTGAAATTGGTGAATATGAGATACTTGCAGAAATTCATGCCGCTAGTATTAATCCTATTGATTTTAAAATACGCGATGGGAAAGTGAAGTTGTTAATACAATATAAAATGCCTCTAATCCTTGGAAATGATTTTTCGGGAGTTGTGGTAAAGGTTGGCACAAAAGTAACTCGTTTTAAAGTGGGCGATGAAATATATGCACGTCCACGTAAAAGTAAAATCGGTACTTTTGCCGAATTTATCGCAATACATGAAGATGATATAGCCCTAAAACCTAAAAACTTGAGCTTTGAGGAAGCTGCATCCATCCCTCTCGTTGGGTTGACTTCATATCAAGCATTACATGACATCATGCACTTACAAAAAGGACAAAAGATTTTAATTCATGCAGGGTCTGGTGGTGTAGGTACTTTTGCTATTCAACTGGCTAAAGTAATGGGTGCCACAGTAGCAACAACTGCTAGTGAAGCTGGTGCAAACTTAGTCACATCTCTTGGTGCAGACGAAGTGATCAATTACAAGACAGAGAAGTTTGAAGAGATATTGGGAAATTATGATGCCGTCTTTGATACACTTGGGGGTGAGACGCTTGAAAAATCTTTCGGGATCATCAAAAATGGAGGGAAAATTGTTTCTGTTTCTGGCATGCCAAATGCCCGTTTTGCTAAAGAAAATGGTTCAGGATTTTTCAAAACCTTATTATTTTCAGCAGCAAGTTATAAACTGACTGCACTTGAAAAGAAGCATCATGCGCAATATTCCTTTTTATTTATGAAGCCAAGCGGTGATCAATTACGTATAATTGCGGACTATATTGAATCTGGTAAAATCAAACCCATCATTGATCGAACTTTTACATTTGAAGAAGCTCAAAAAGCGATGGAATATGCTGAGTCTGGAAGGGCAAAGGGGAAGATAATTGTGAAAATCAAGTAGTCATCTAAGCTATCTTGGTTGCTATTGATCTGAATTATTAAATGTATAGAGGGGTGTTTCCTTCTTATTTAATGGCCAATTTAACTAGTTTTCGGAGTGACCACGCTTAATATGAACATGGTGAAGGAAAATATAATGGTGTTGGCACATGCTTCCAAAAATGCCTATGCTAGAAAATGATATTTCGATCTTGATGATTCCTTCGTTGTTTTTTCGCTGAATTTACATTGAATATTTTGGCATAAATAGATTTTCCTCTTACAAGCTAAAATTCATTAAGCAATTTATGCAAGTGCTTATGGCCAAAAGCTAGCTGATGTATAGAGGTAAATATGAAAGAAGCTGTGATTGCAGCTTCTTTTTTGCAGTAAATAGCACTTTATTTGAACGTATAAGATTGTAGCCCTTGTATCATCATTCGACTGATGGACTTTGTGAGCTCTTCTAATGAACAATCGAATTTTCCTGCTAACCAATCTTGATACATCGACATTAGCCCACCTACTAAGAAATGGACACGTAATACAAATTCTTGACGTTCTTGACTGGGATGAATAGTTTCTTGAAAACTAATGATTTTCTCAATCAGAATGTCTTTTAATTTCACGACAAAGCAAGAGGCCCCCTGTACAAAGATTAACTTTCGGTAAAATTCAATATCTTGTTGTAAAAAGTCCACCATTTTTAAAAAGAAAGGCATCGGATTTTGAATGATTTCGACCGCTTTAAAATCATTCAGAAACTCTACCATTTTGCCCATTAGTTCATTTTCAATTTCCTCAATAACCGCCAAAATATCCGAGTAATGAGCATAGAATGTTCCTCTACTTACTTCAGCTCGTTCAACAATATTTTTTACGGTGATCTTTTCTAAATCCTTCTCCAGCACTAATTCTACAAATGCGTGCCTAATCATTTTTCTTGAGCGAATTGCGCTTTTGTATTCTGCTTTCCCACTCATTTTTTTTGCACTCCTAAAATATTTTTCTAAAGTTGAACACATTGATATGTCAATGTTCAAAGTTGTACATATAGACGAAAATTGAACATTGTCCCGTTTTCTGAGGCTAAGTATACTTGATTTACGAATAAAAGTATACACCTGTATGATTTTATAATCGTTTATCTAGAGGCTAGCATTCTCTAGATAATTATTAATTTAGTAAAGTGAAAGTGAGAGAAATGATGATGAAAAAAATCATGAATTGGCGAGTAGCATCGTTCGTTTTATGGATAGTCATGGCAGTCCTTATGGTCGTGACGATGCCTAATTTAGATCAATTGGTTAGAGAAAAAGGGCAAATTACTATTCCCGAAAGTGCTCAAAGCAATATTGCAGAAGATCTGCTTAATCAAATGGATAATGACAGTGGGGAAAGGTATCAAATTATTGCTGTCTTCAATAGTGGTAATGATCAAGCATTAACAAAGGAACAAAAAGAAGAAGTAGGAAAAATCATTAAAGAATTAAAAAAAGAACAAACTCAGCTTGGTATGAAGGAGATTATGACTCATTTAGATAATGAGCAAACGAAAAAACAGCTCATTTCTGAAGATGGAACTACCATTCTAGCCCAGCTTTCTATTGAGCAGAATAATAGAGAAATTTCTGAGATAACGAAGGAGCTTACTAAAATTATAGATAGTAAAAATGTAGATACCTATCTAACAGGAAACAGTCTGGTAATGGAAGATTTCGTTCAATCCACACAAGAGGGGATTAAGAAAACAGAAATAATAGCGATTATCTTTATTATCGCTGTGCTCATTCTTGTTTTCCGATCACCAATAGTGCCATTCGTCTCTCTTTTATCGGTTGGAGTAGCTTACTTAGTGTCACTAGGAATCATTGCACACTTAGTAGATCAGTTTAATTACCCATTTTCGAATTTTACTCAAGTATTTTTAGTTGTTATTTTATTCGGTATCGGCACAGATTATAATATCTTACTCTTCACTCGATTTAAGGAAGAACTGGTGAAGCAGGAAGATCGTTGGAAAGCAGTGCGCAGCACGTATAAAACAGCTGGAAAAACGGTTCTGTATAGTGCGCTTGCGGTGTTTATTGGATTTATGGCTCTTTATTTGGCGGAATTCGGGTTATACCGAGCAAGTTCAGCTGTAGCAATTGGCGTAGCTGTACTCTTATTGGTCTTATTGACCTTAAATCCTTTTTTTATGGCTTTACTGGGGAAAAAGATGTTCTGGCCAGCGAAAACTTTTACTGGTCATAATGACAGTAAAATCTGGGGATTTTTAGCAAGGCTATCTGTTTTAAGACCTTTCGTTGCATTAGTCTTTACAGCGATTTTGTGCGTTCCATTTATCATGAATTCTAGTCATTCTCTAAGCTATAATGACTTGTTGGAAATCGATGATCGTTATGCTTCAAAGCAAGGGATTAATGTGATTGAAGCGCATTTCCCAGCAGGTTTTTCATCACCTACTACACTTGCCTTACAGTCAAATGAAGCACTGGATAATGCAAAATCATTACAAGCATTAGATGAAATAGCTGAAAAGATTTCGCAGATTGACGGTATATCTAAAGTATTAACAGCTACACGACCAGTTGGAGAAAAAATGGATGACCTATACATCACGGAGCAATCTAAACAAATAAAGAGTGGCTTAGGTGATGCAAATGAAGGTGTAGGTAAGATTAGTAATGGTTTGTCTTCAGCTGAGCAACAATTCCAACAAACAGATACAAATGCTGCTCAAAATGTTCAGGCATTAATTCAAGGAACAGATGAAATGAAAAAAGGTGTTTCGAGTTTAGGGACTGCTATTGATCAATTAACAAACGGCGTAAGTGCAGGAGCAAATGGCGTCCAAGAACTAGAAAATGGTTTAGCTTCTGTAAAAGAAAATACGAACACTTTATCCATTTCGATGTCACAATTATTAAATGGTTATACGGAACTTGAAAAAGGTTTGTCCTCATTTAGTACGAATTTTACCAGCATTGGGCAAGGGATTGAAAGTGCAGAAAAAGGATATAGACAAATTGAAAGTGCAATGCATGCACTCGTACAGTCAAAACCAGAGTTAGCTAATGATATGAATGTACAAACAACGCTTAGCATTGCATCAACTGAAAGGCAGCAATTAGAGCAATTATCAGAGAAATTACACACAGTGACAGCTCAATTCGAAGGGGCCATGACATCATTTAGGGAAGTAAATGCTTCACTTGCCAAAGTGAACAGTAGCTTCTCCCAATTACAAACAGGTGTGAATCAACTATATGAAGCATCTTCTAGCTTAACGCATGGTTTGCAATCTGCAGCAAAGGGGTCTAACCAAATCGCAAGCCAAGTACCCTCTCTTGAATCAGGATTAATGACGATTAACGAGGGACAAAAGCAACTGCAAACAGCACTAACGGATTTAGCTGATAAAATGGCAACCTTACAATCAGGATTATCAGCAAGCACAAAAGGTTTACAAGACGTCAGCACAGGTTTAACAAATGTGCAAGACTATTTAACAGGTCTTAGTGAATCAGAGGCTTCTGAAAAGTTATATATGCCAAAGGATGTTTTAGTGAGTGATGAGTTCCAAAAATCATTGAACATGTATATGTCCGATAATCGGAAAATAACTCAGATGGGCATCATTTTAGATGTGAATCCTTATTCAAAGGAAGCCATGATAATTGTTGACCAAATTGAGCAAGAGCTACAAGCGATCATTAAAAGTAGTGAGTTTCGTGATGCGAAGATAGCAATCGGTGGAAGAACATCGCAAAATGTGGATCTTGAAGAAATTGCGAGTGGGGATTTCACTCGAACAGCAGCCATCATGCTAATAGGCATTGGTATCATTCTGATCATTATTACTCGTTCTTTCCTAAAACCAATTTTTATTTTAGCCTCTTTAATCATAACGTACTATACTGCCATAGGTATGAGTAGTATTATAAGCACTAAATTTCTCAATATGAGTGAACTAGCGTGGAATGTACCATTCTTTAGTTTCATCATGATTGTTGCACTAGGAGTAGACTACAGTATCTTCTTGATGATGCGTTATAGAGAGCTGGAGGGGAATTCAACAAAAGCTATTATCGATGCCACACGTCACATTGGAGGTGTGGTGATATCAGCAGCGATCATTCTTGGAGGTACATTTGCGGCATTAATGCCTTCAGGTGTCATAACGCTTATTGAAATAGCCATAACGGTTATTCTAGGGCTTGTTCTACTTACTTTTGTCATGTTGCCAATTCTAATTCCTGCTTTGTTAAGCGGGGTGGGGCGAATTCGCAATATTGGAAGAAAGGAAAGGAAGCAATAGATAACTTATAAAAAAACATAGTTACACCAGAAAAAAGCTGCCATTTCAGACAGCTTTTTTCTGGTGCTGACGGGGAAGGCAAGTGGAGACCTATTTAGCTAATTAAATGATACAAAAGTGAAATAGAGAGCAAACTCCATTTCACTTTTTTGAATAAATAATTTTTCTTAGCATGCGATTGTAGTTCTAGAATTTTCTGTGAATTTCAATTGTATAATGGCAAAAGGACTGAGCATTATTTCACTCTCATTTCTTTTACACATAATAAAACTTTGAACTATACCAGCTAATAGTTAATCATAATTTTTAAAATTTAACGCTCCTCTGAAAATGGATTGCTTGATTGCTATAATTATGGACGTTTTTATTCAATCCAAAGGCTGATAAAATCACATCATACTACAAGTAGGAGTGATAACCATGGTTAAGGTACGTTACAAAGTAAGAGAAGTGTTGGACAAGAACAAAATAGATACATTTTTGCAGCAAGCTCGCATTGGGCATCTAGGTATGGTTGACGGTCATTTGCCATATGTTATCCCACTTAATTTTGTGTGGACAAATGGGGTGCTTTATTTCCATGGAGCCACTGGCGGGAGACGAAATCAAGTGATGGAAGAGAATCCAGAGGTCTGCTTTACAGTTTGCGAAGAATATGGAACGATTACTAATCCAGTACCCGCTAAAACGGACACCGCTTATATGAGTGTCATGGTTTTTGGTAAGGCTCAACCTATTGTCGATCTAAATGAAGCGACACATATGTTGCAAGAAATGATAAATAAATATGTACCTGGTTACTATAACCGTCCCTTATCCCAGCAACATGTGGACAAATATCGATCAGCTGTTTTCGGAGGGCCGGTTCAAGTTTACCGAATTGTTCCGCAACATATTACCGCGAAAGAAAATCCAATTGCACTAGGGGAAATGTTCAATATTGAAAAAATCCCACATACATAGTACTGGTTTTCAGAACTTGTTAAATCAAATCACTGTAAGCACCACTAACCCTAGTCATCTAGGGTTAGTGGTTTTTTAGTGTACCTACTTTATGGACTGTTAAAATTCGCATTTTTGGATGTTTTTTATCAATCCGTAATACGTTATGCTAAGATCGTTCAATAAGAAAGGCGGTTTTTAAAATAAATACGATGAAATCAATAGAAGCCTTTGAAATAGCAAAAAAGCTTATGCCTGGTGGCGTAAACAGCCCAGTAAGAGCATTTCAATCGGTTGGGATGGAGCCCATTTTTATTAGCCATGGGAAAGGCTCGAAAATCTATGATATTGATTGCAATAGTTATATAGATTATGTTCTTTCCTGGGGACCATTAATTCATGGACATGCAGATAAGGAGGTTTTAGGTGCACTTCTTGAAGCCATTCATAGTGGGACAAGTTTTGGATTGCCAACTTTACAAGAAAATAAGCTAGCTGAATTAATAACTACTCGTATTCCTTCCATAGAGAAGATTCGAATGGTTAACTCAGGTACAGAAGCGACAATGAGCGCCATTAGACTAGCTAGAGGCTTTACTGGCAAAAACATGATTGTGAAATTTGATGGAAACTATCATGGACACAGTGATCATCTATTAGTAAAGGCAGGTTCAGGAATTGCTACATTAGGCCTTCCTGATAGTCTAGGTGTACCTTTAGAGATAACTAAAAATACAATCTCCATTCCCTATAACAATATCGAAGTCTTGAAGAAAATATTTGATAAATATGGCTCACAAATTGCAGCCGTTATAGTAGAACCATTTGCAGGCAATATGGGAGGAATACCAGCTAATCCTGAATTTCTTCAAGCGATACGCTCTTTCACTACAAAATATGGTGGGCTATTTATACTTGATGAGGTCATGACTGGCTTTCGGATAGATTATCATTCTGCTCAGGGGCTTTATAACATAAAACCAGACTTAACTTGTTTAGGTAAGATCATTGGTGGGGGGATGCCTGTTGGCGCATATGGTGGAAGAAAAGAGATTATGAATCAAATCGCTCCTGAAGGGAATATTTATCAGGCTGGAACCTTATCAGGTAATCCAATAGCGATGGTAGCGGGGTATACGACAATAAATAAATTAAATCTTGACAGTTACGAGTATATAGAAAAGTTATCTAATAGGCTTATTCAAGGCTTATCCAAAGTAGCTCATAACTATAATATTCCCCTTAAAACAACAAAAGCTGGGACAATGATTGGATACGCATTCATCGATCATCCTTTACAAGATTTTGATGATGCTCAAAAAATAGATTCCGAGATGTTTTGTCGTTTTTATAGGGAAATGCTTAAACAGGGTATACTTTTACCTCCATCTCAATATGAAAGCATATTTATATCGACTGCCCATTCCATACATGATATTGATAGAACGATTCATGCTGCAGAAGTAGCATTTAAAAGAATAATAGCATTTGTTTAGATGAAGCAAAGTGTACTAAAACCATCCTATTCCTATAAAATTATCGATTTGATAGTATAATAATGATTTACTGTTACTATTAATTTTCACTTAATTTAACAATCTTTATTCTAATTGGAAGTGAATTGAATGTTAAAAGTTAACCGAGACGATAAAAATCCTATATGGCAGCAGTTACTTGACCAAGCTATTCATCATATTACAACAGGAAAATGGCCACCAGGGGAGTTGCTTCCTCCATCCCGAGAACTCGCCTTATTAGTAGGTGTTTCACGCTCAACTATACAAATTGTTTATGAGGAATTATTTAGTCGTGGATATACCGTGACAAATTGGCGTGGTGGAACAAGGGTAAGTGAATGGGGATATAAAAAGAACTCGTCAGAAGAGGTCATTCTTCAGGGACCATCTACGCCAGTATTACCTTTATTAAACGCGGCAGTTGATGAGTTAAACAGTTGGTTTAGAGGTAAAGCAAATCAAAACGTTGCAATCGATTTTTGCCCCCATGAGCCGTATTTGGACGAGCATTTCCGAAAAAATTGGCGACAATCTTTTTTACAGGCTTCAGCAGAAACAGATCTGACCCATTGGGGTTATGGCGATGCCTACGGTTTTACACCGCTACGTGAACAGATTCAACGTTACCTGACATTTGAAAGAGGTGTACATGTAGATATTGACCAAATCATCTTAACCTCTGGCGCACAGCATAGCATCGATCTGATTGCCCAAGCTCTTTTAAAGGAAGGAGAAACGGTTTCTGTTGAAGATCCTGGATTTCCTGCTGCCTGGATGACCATGAAATATCGGCGCATGAATGTTATTGCTGTGCCTGTTGACGAGTACGGAATACAAGTGGATTCTATTCATCCACAAACCAAGCTCGTTTTTGTTACACCTTCTCACCAATGTGCAGTTGGTGTCATTATGTCTGAGCCACGCCGACAACAATTGCTGCAAAAATCTGTGAAAGATCAATTTTGGATTGTAGAAGATGATTATGATGGTGAATTTAGGTATCGGGGTGGCCCGCTTCCTACCTTGTTTAGCCAACAACCCCAAAACACATTATATATGATGAGTTTTTCTAAAATGGTTGCTCCTGGCATACGAATTTCGGCTGTCATTGGTCCAAAAGATGCCATTCGCCAACTTGCGCAAGTACAACAATTAACTTATCGACATCTCCCAATTATGGAGCAATTAACACTTGCTCATTTTATTGAGCACGGTCATTTTATGCGTCACATGAGGAGAGCAAGAAATGTCTATCGACGTAGACATGAAGCTATGACGAAGGCAATCATAGCGTCAGGACTAGCGGAACGTTTCAAGCTAAGTGGCATTGAAACGGGCTTGCATATGCTTCTTGAAGCGGAAGAATCGTTTGATGAAGAAGCAATGACGAGCCTCGCACTCGAAAAGGGGATACGTGTTTATCCACTTAGTAAGTATTGCTTAGAAAATAATCGAAAAGGATGGGTACTTGGATTTGCTAAAATGGATGAGTTAGCAATTGAGGAAGGTATTTTTCGTCTCGCAAAAATCCTCTTGCAAGAAACGTAATCATTAGCGGGTCATAAAGGAAATTATTATAGAAATGGGGTGGAGTGATACTATGCCATACATTCACGAGTTTGGAATCATTTCTTGTATAACTTTCTAAGGTTTTTAGTAAAAAATACATCACGTTGAAACATTCGCCCACAACACAAATAGACCGTTTAAAAGTCTCGTCTATTGGGGAATAACCTTGACACCACCGAGCTTTCATAGACAATTTTTAAATATGGTGAGTGAAGCCAATGTCGAATATCAATCAGCAGAACTTGAAGAATTAATCAAAAAAATTGCTGAGGCAATAAAACAAGATAAATGGATGATTCATTATAGTGTTTCATTTTTCCAATACATACAGGTAAGGGGAAGAGGCGATTGTTCAATAAGAGCAATCGCTTCTTAACATACCCTTTTTAAAATCATATTAAATTATTAAACTGTATGTTGTTATCACTTGGTATCTTAGTAATAAGGGTGATTTATTTTATTAAATCCGAAACGACCTGACCAATTAAGAACAAAAAATGATTGGTAATATAATTTGAACCCATCTTGTTTGGATGTACGGAATAATCTTTAAGCCTAAGAAAGAGCCAACAATAGAGCCAATTGAAACAGGAATAGCAATTCCCCAATTAACAATGCCAGTAAAATAATAAAAGAGAAAGTGTCTGTTCAGCAAGCAGATATTCAGCAAAGTTTATATATTTGCTCGCGGAAATCCGATCTAATCGAACAACCATTTATACACTTTTTAAAAACTCATTCTTAAGCTAACCTTTAAAATCGTGAACACGTACAATGCTGTTTTGGTTGACTCTATTTAATCAATAAGGTATGTAGAGTGAGATATATAGTTGGGAGTAATTATTGGTGAAAATCCGTAAAGAGAATAAAAACGTATGTTAATATTCGAGAATTAATTAATCGTTCGTGTTTTTAACGGTGAAATGCGAATCATCCACTGGCTAGACACTTTTACTTTTGCGTAAAAAACGAACATTATAGATAAAGCTTTGTTAATGAAATGATTAGGAGGAAATACTTTACGAAAACTAGTAGTCAGTTTGTACGATGAGCAATAGATTCAACTGTTTCTGGAAGAGGCTGAAAAACTGAATTTTATATTTAAAAATGAAATCATAGACATCTATCAGGTATTATGTTCGATGACTATCATTTAATTAATTATCATGTACAGAAGGAAGATGCCCAAACCATACTTCAAAATGCGTCAGCTATTTTCTTGTTAGGTGGAGATACTCTTAAACAGAATGAGTTTTTGATAGACTATGAATTGACGGATTTGATTAAAAAAAGCACAGCTGTTGTAATGGGGGCAAGCGCAGGAACAATCAATATGTCCGCTAAATGGTTATGCTCGAAAAACTTTGGTTATCCAGTTGAAAAAAGCTTTTTATACGAAGGGATCGGTCTTGACAATTTTTCCGTCCTGTCGCATTTTGATCTTGAAAATAAACTTTATCGAAAGAAATAGAAATTTATACGTCGAACAAAGATTGCGCTGTACGTGTAAAGAGAGGCAACATCGACATTTTAGGCTATGTCTATTTAATTTCCCACTCCCAAAATTCAGAAATTGGATGAGACGCTCTAGCTGTGGTGAATAGCTAGAGCGTGTTTGGATCAATCTTTTTTCCAAAACACGCTCTTTTCTTTTTTTAAAGTATCAATTTGATCAAACCTTGGCAACAGAAGGTTTAGGCTTTTTCATGAAGTGTACTTTTTGTTCGCTCATTAATTAGGTTAAGAAGTGTAATGATTTTCTGAAAATCTTCAATGGTGAATCTTTCTAAATCCTTTAAGTAATTGCCAAACTCTTCTTTATCGAGTTTTTTATGATATTCATATACCAGTTGACCTTTTGGTGTCAATTCAATCGTTAATTCTCGATAATTTTCAGGATTTCTATATTTAAATGCTAATTCTTTTTTTATTAATTTATCCATCATTTGAGAAACTGCACTTTTTGTACGGTGTGTGATTTCTGCAATTTCAGTAGTATTTGTTTTGATTTTATCACCTATTAAATTGAGTGTGTGAGCCTCTATCATATATAGTTCATCTTCCGTACCGTACTTTCTCGGGATACTTTCATAGGTACTAATGGATCGAGATGTTTCAAAAAGTGTCTCCATTAGCTCATAAAAGATTTCTTCTTTCTCCACAGATCATTCCCCCTTAGTAAACAAACATCCCTTTATTTTAACATATTCATAAATAATTTCCTTCAATTAATCATGAAGCTTCAACAACCAATCAATTTTTGTGAAGGGGATCAAACATCCAAATTGTAATTTTCGGAAAATTCTATTTTTTTATTGACGATTTTACAGTTAAGGTGCTAAACTGATGAAAATAATTGCTCAGGTACGGAAAAAACGTATTTTCGAGCAATGACGAGGAAGGGGGATGAGAGAAAGAATGATATATGATTTTGATGAAATAATTAGTCGACGTCGTACTTATTCGTTAAAGTGGGACGGGGAAGAATTAATTAAAGACATCGGTTATACAGAAAGATATGATTATGAAACGATTCCATTATTTACAGCTGATATGGATTTACCCGTCATGCAGCCTTTGATAGATGCACTTCATCAAACGGTTGATCATCGAATCTTTGGGTATTCTATTTTTCCGAATGAGTACTTTGAATCCATTCAGCATTGGTTTAAAAAAAGGCATGATTGGGTGATCAAAAGAGAGGAAATCGTATATAGTCCTGGAACGGTTCATGCTTTGAATATAGCTGTACAAGCATTTACTAAGCCTGGGGAAGGAATCATTATACAACGGCCAGTTTATCCACCGTTCACTACTGCGATAGAGCGTAATGGTAGAATTGTTCAAAATAACGCAATGAAATGTGAATCAGATGGATCTTTTTCAATTGATTTCGTAGATTTTGAAGAGAAAGCAAAGGATAAAAACACAACCATGTTTATTCTTTGTAATCCACATAATCCAACTGGAAATATATTCACCAATAAAGAATTGAAAAGGCTTTCAAAAATTTGCGAGGAACATAATGTAATCATTGTGGCAGATGAAATCCACGGTGACTTAATTAGGAAAAATAAAAGATTTACACCAATCTGTAAGGTTGTAGAAAATACTGATCATATTGTCACTTGTACAGCCATTAACAAAACATTTAATGTTGCGGGTCTTCATTGTACAAATGTCATCATTTCCAACCCCGAACGCAGAAAAACCTTTAATGACATAATGGGGATGCAGTTACCGTCACCGTTTACCATTGCAGCTCTTATAGCCGTCTATAACGAGGGAGATGAATGGTTGGAACAAGTTACGCAATATATTGACGGCACAATGGAGTTTGTAAAAAGCTTTTTAGCTGAAAACATGCCTACAGTTAAAGTAAGAATTCCAGACGGCACATATGTGATGTGGATGGACTTTAATGGATATGGTCTTTCCGATCAAGAGATTCATCATCGTATCTATAATAAAGCGAATGTTCTACTAGAAGATGGATGGATGTTCGGAAAAGAAGGGGAAGGTTTTCAAAGAATTTGTGTCCCTTCGCCAAGACCACTTATAAAGCAAGCACTTGAACGGATTGCTGTTGAATTTCAGGATTTGGAATAGAATAATCCATTAAAATAGGGGTGTATAAAATGACAACAATCGAGTTTGAACTTAATGCTTTAAAGGCTGCAGAAGAAATCGAAGGCTATGTCATTAATATAAGAAGAGATCTTCACAAGCATCCGGAGATTGGGTTACAGGAAATACGGACTATTAAAGTAGTTACAGAGGAATTAACTAAAATGGGCATTGATTACGAGATCGTCCCGAATGGTGGAATTATTGGATTTATTCATGGGGAACAACCAGGGAAAACATTGATACTTAGAGCTGATTTAGACGCACTTCCGATGAAAGAAAACGAAAATAATTTAAAAATGAAAAAAATAGTCGTTTCTAGTACTAGTCAAGCTGCTCATACTTGTGGTCATGATGGACATACAGCAATGCTTCTAGGGGCAGCGAAGATTTTGGTTCAACATAAAGATAAGGTAAAAGGAAAAGTACTTCTTGCTTTTGAGCAAGGAGAAGAAATGGGCGGAGGCATTTACAATCTTTTAACACGCTTATATGAATTAGGGGCTGACGGCATTTGGGGCATCCATTTAAAATCTGATATTCCAACAGGGAAAATATCTGTTGAACCAGGACCAAGAATGGCTGCTTCCTTTAGTTTTAATGTGCTATTGAAAGGAAAAAGTGGACATGGCTCCAGACCAGATTTATCGGTGGCTCCATTAGATTGCTTTACAGATTTTTACAGCAATTTAAAAGCTATGAGAATAAATACTTTAGATCCTTTTAAAACCATTACCTATTCTATTGGCATGATTCATTCCGGTTCTGCCGTAAATATCATTCCAGAAAGCTTACAATTCTCAGGAACTGCCAGATATTTAGATGATGATCAAGGTTCACATGCTGCAAGCGAATTTAAACGAATCCTAGAAAAAGTTTGCGACCTACATCGTTGCACATATGAATTTATTACAGAGCCCATTGAATCGGATTTATTTGTTTACAACCAAAACGATTGCGCACACATAGCATCACTTGCTGTAGAAAAGGCATTAGGTGTAAATACGTTATATTCTTCACCAGCATGGATGGGCTCAGAATCCTTTGCGTTTTATGAAAAATACTTTCCAGGTGTATTTGCCTTCGTTGGAATAAAAAATCTTGAAAAAGGGGTTGGGGCAGAGCATCATAATGATTTCTTCGATCTAGATGAAGATGCTCTCAAGCTAGGTGTAGCTTCCACTGTACAATACACCATTGATTTTCTAAATAATGAACATCAAATCGTATTTGCGGCTGACAAAAGGGATGTCAAAAGCTTGTTTATTGATAATGGATTTGCCCAATTAATAAAACAATAGGCCATCTTATAAAAGAAGGAGATAGATAAAATGACTCGAAAAAGACTTTGTTATTTACTATCATTCATTGCATACTTTGGAATGCCTTTGGGAGTTCCCTTTATTAAAAGTACCGAACCTTATATCTTGGGACTTCCGCTTTTGTTATTTTGGATGGTTCTTTGGATTTTATTAGGGACAGGTATCATGCTTTTAGTACATCGCTTAAATCCAGACGTAAAAGCAGAGGTGGAGTAACATGACAATATCTATTGGTATTATTGCTGTGTTTTTAGGAATTGCATTAATTTTAGGCATTATGGCGAGTAGAGGGAAGGATATGAGCCTAGAGCAATGGAGTGTTGGCGGTCGGGGTTTTGGCTCTATTTTCATTTTCTTGCTAATGGCCGGAGAAATTTATACTACAAGTGCATTTTTAGGGATAAGTGGTTGGATGTATGGAAAAGGTGGAGCAGCATTCTACAACATCATGATGCTGAACTATGTCATTGCTTACTGGTTAACGCCAAAAATATGGAGCTATGGAAAGAAACATAATTTACTTTCTCAATCTGATTTTTTTGAGAAGGCATATAAAAGTAAAGCGCTTGGAATGGTTGTAGCAATAGTCGGTTTGGCGGCTTTAATTCCTTATTTAATCATTCAATTGAAAGGTCTTGGCATTATTGTTTCTGAAGCTTCTTATGGAGCCATTGACTCCAAAATCACGATTTGGATTGGAACCATTGCGATGATTGTCTATGTTATGGTTTCAGGTATTCATGGCTCAGCTTGGACAGCAGTCATTAAAGACTTCCTTATACTTGGTGTTGTTTTATTTCTAGGAATCTATTTACCATTTCATTATTATGGTGGTATTCAACCAATGTGGGAAGCTATTGAAGCCACAAATCCAGGGTTCTTAACGCTTCCAGACTCAGGTTTAAGTGCGTCTTGGTATGTTTCAACAATGATGCTGACATCATTAGGATTTTACATGTGGCCCCACACCTTTGTTGCTACTTTTTCAGCTAAAAGTGGAAATGCCCTAAGAAGAAATGCGATTATTCTACCTATCTATGCATTATTTATATTATTTGTCCTATTTACCGGAGCAGCAGCTATTCTACAAGTCCCGAATTTATCGGGAGGCGATGTTGATTTAGCATTATTCAAAATTTCCACACAAACGTTTAACCCAGTAATAGTAGGCTTTATTGGAGCAGCAGGGCTGTTAACGGCAATTGTTCCAGGCTCATTAATTTTGATGTCTGCAGCTACACTTTTTGCAAAAAATATAATAAAGCCGTTTCGTCCTCAAATTACGGATCGACAAATTGGTATTATTGCTCGTTATACGGTTCCATTGGTTGCCCTAATTGCCCTTTATTTTACTTTTAGTGGTGGTGGTGCTATAACTCTATTATTCTTAATGGGATATGGATTAGTTACACAATTTGCACCTGCAGTTGTTTGTAGTTTCATGAAAAAAAATCCACTGTCGTTACAAGGTGTGTTCGCTGGGATAATTGTTGGCGTTATGATTGTAGGTTGGCAAGCCGCTACAGGCGCAAATCTAAGTACCCTTTTCCCGAATTGGCCAACATTTATACAAGATATCAACATTGGATTCCTTGCATTAGGCGTTAATATTGTAGTGAGTTTAGCAGTTAGTGCATTTACAAGAAAACTTTTCATAAAGCATGATGGGGCTTCCAACGAGGAAATCGTGGAGAGTTTACCATAGTAACACATTGATATTATTGATGAATTGTAGGATAGATTTACATTTATAATAGAGCCTGTAATTATATGAAAGCTCGCAAAGAATAGTTGAAAAGAGCATGTTTTGATTCATTTGTTTCAAAGCATGCTCTTTATAATTGTTCTCATCTTAAACTTATTTAGTAAAGGACACGCCATAAATAAAAGGTAGCGTAGGATTCCCAGTTTTTCCACGGTATCGATAATTCCATGATTTCATCTTTTGTCGGCTTTCGATTCATATTTTGTAATAGTTTTATCGAATTAATAAGTCCTACATCATCGATTGGAAAGGCTGTTTGGAACCTAAGGCAGCGCATTAAAACATAATTGGCTGTCCAAGGGCCGACTCCTCGTATTTTCATTAAGCTTTTTTCAGCACCTTTAAAGTCCATTTCCATTAATTTTTCCCTCGATAATTCTCCACTTGCCATTAATTTCGCAATGCCAATGATATATTCACTTTTTTTCACCGTCATTTTAATATTTGATAGGTCAGCAGGGGTTAATTGTGCAATTCGTTCGTATGAAGGGAACACCCAATATTTTTTACCATTCCATTCAATGAAATCGCCAAATTTTTCTACAAATTGCCTCTTTAAGGTGTACGCGAAGGCTAAGTTAATTTGTTGGCCTAAAACTCCCCAGCATAAAGCTTCAAATAAGTCGGGAATGCCGATTACTCGTAATCCATAAAATTTTTGGACAGGTATTTTAAGTAATGGGTCTGCTTTTGCCATTTCATAAAATGACGTTAAATCATTATCGAGATCAAACCATTCATGAATATATGTTACAATTTCTTGCCGCTTCCACTTTTCAATAGGTTTAGAATCATTTAGGAATTGAATCACCATTTGTTTATTATTGATTATGCTTATTTGTACTAAGGATTGAATTTTCCCAATTGTTATAACTTTTGTCATAATATTGTTCTCTGTTTCGTACATGCATTCATTTTTTTCCCTTGTTAAATAACCTAGGTTAGCATTCATGTCGAAAATTGTAGGTAATGTAATAACAATATCATCATTGACTTCATACCATGTCACTTTTCATTCTCCTCGTCCTATTAAGAGTAATTTTACTTTATCACATCATAGCCCTTACTAATTTTGTTATCTTGCTCTTACATTCTCAACTCCTTATTTTTTTCTATTTATTTATCAGGTTATAGTGTTAATATGACGAGATATCGATATGGGGAAAGGTACCAACCATCTATCAAATGGTTTATAAACGAATGTGACAGTATTTTTCGGAAGATGAACTTTTCAATAGCCAAAAAAGTTACGAACCCTAGCGTGGATATTCATGTTGAAAGTAAAAAATTATGAATAAAGGGGTTTATGATCTACATTTGTTGACTTCTCGATTTCTCTTTCTTTGCTGCTTAAATTTTCCCATAGAAAAACAGCACCTCCAATTGTTAGTATGTGTCTAACAATCGGGGCGCAGCACCAACCAGCTTCAGGTTCCTTAATCTCTTTTTATTGTATCCTAGACATGGATATTATAAGACCAATTCTTTATATGCATCGTATATTTATATAGAATGCAGATATTGGATGTCACCATGATTTTGAATACATTTTCTATTTAAGTGAATCAATCGTTTTAAAAATTCTTGAATACAACTCTTGTATGTTTGAATTGTTCTCTTTATGATCGATAAGCTCATACCTCCAAGTTTCATACTTGATTTCTTTATCAGTTGAGGTATTTAAATAACCAGTTGCATAACTCAAGGGTTGGATGTCAATAAATGTATCATAATCCACTCCCTCATTGACAAAAGGAATGTGAGCCTTAGTTGATTGCATAAAGAACGTCGGAATCTCTAATTCATTATAAACAGCAACGTATTGGTCATCATCTGCTTCTGAAAGAAATTCTTTAGTTATAATTACAGCGTCTAAGTCGTCTGAAACTCTTTGTGTGTTTCCTTTCAAATCATCAAAAGTTATTTTTTCAAAGACAACTTTTTCCTCACTAAAATCAGGAAATGGACCGATAATCCCGACTTTTAAATCATTCCCATTATACATTTGGTTATTTGATATGTTAGTATCACAGCCGACTATTATCAAAAGAGTAGCTAGCGTAATAATAGAAAGTATTTTTTTCATGGACCAGCCTCCGATAATGGTGAAAAATGGGTTAATAACCTAAAACATCACGTTTTGTTAGACCTGTTGTTAATGATGCATAAAAACTACTTGAAGAAGCAACAGAGTAGGATGCAGTGAAAATGTTTCCAACTCCTATTGTACCAGTATGAGTGGTTGAAGTTGAATTATAAAAATTTCCATTGATTAGGAATAAGAAATGTCCATTATGAAGTTCCACTTTGATTGTGCCTGAAAAAGAGATTGGATTAGCTACAAATTCTTGTAAAAGCGGTGCTTGGTTTGTATTAATATATTTTGGTGTGCCGCCTGAGCTACATATCTGTACATATACTTGTAAGAGGGGTCTGTAAGTTTTTCCGAAAATCGGGATTTCCGTATTTGTTCCAAACCATGAACAGGACTCTGCCTTTGGAGAAAAGGTATCAAGTTTGTTATATTCAGCTAATTTAGAGTAAGCTTCTTGAATTGTAACGCTTTTTATTTTTGCATATTGCTCAGCTACCTGTTGGTCTGATAATTCAACAGTAAACTCTTTATTTGAGTTAAGTAGGTCTTCCAATTCCCTTGAGTTAAGTGTTGTTCCATCTATTATCTCTAATGTTTTACTATCAACCCTTTCCATAGCTTTTACTTCAGAACCAAAGAAAGATAAAAACAAAACGAATCCTAGAAAATAAATCAATGTTTTTCTCAAAAAAATCCCTCCATTTTTTGATGATTAATCTATTCAACCTAAATATATATAATGGAAAATACTGTCAATACATCTCTTGCTTATTGAAGAAAAGTGCATAAAGATATCTATGCTTTTCCGGATTTTTTAAAGAAGAGATTCAGTGATGTTTTATTATTTATTACGCTTACCTATACTAAGGTCCAAATTTCCCCATTGGCTATAGCTTTTGTCATGATATCTTTCTCTATTTCATATATGCATTCAATTTCCCCCTTGTTAGATCGCCTAGGTTTGCAATCATATCGAAAATTGTAGGTAATGTAATAACAATCACACCATAGCCCTTACTAATTTTGTTATCTTGCTCTTATATTCTCAACTTCTTATTTTTTTCTATTTATGAGGTTATAGTGTTAGTTATCAGGAATGTAAAGGAGGGTATAAAAATGGTCCAACATATAAAAACACGTGTTGAGAGCTTAGATTGGGAGACCATTCAACATGAATTAGATGAGCAAGGATTTGCAAAGCTTCCTGTGATTTTAACAAAGGAGGAGTGTGAATTCTTCATAGACATGTATGGTGAGGAAGAGTCATACAGAACGACAATCAATATGACGAGATATCGCTTTGGGAATGGGGAGTACAAATATTTTTCTTATCCATTACCTGACATCATCCAACATTTAAGAGAGGCTTTTTATTTGGCATTAGCAAAAACAGCTAATCGGTGGCTGAGCTATTTAAAGAAGACAGAACAGTATCCAGAACAACTTCAAGATTTTTTGAACACCTGTGAAGAGTATAATCAAACGAGACCAACACCTTTACTATTAAAGTATGAAACAGGCGGATTTAATTGTTTACATCAAGATTTATATGGTGATATATTTTTCCCGTTTCAAGTAGTATTTTTATTAAATCAACGAGATCAAGACTTTTGTGGTGGTGAATCTCTATTAGTGGAACAAATTCCGCGTGCTCAGAGTAGAGGGCATGTCATTACTTTAGAACAAGGCAGTGCGCTAATCTTTCCTACTCACCATCGACCTGTTTTAGGTAAAAAAGGATATTACAAAAATACGGTTCGTCACGGAGTAAGCACAGTTACTGCTGGAGAACGCTACGGACTTGGAATCATTTTTCACGATTCTAAGTAAAAATTAAACTTCAATATCTTGCTATTCTATTCCTAGAATTGTCCATTCTGAATTTATAGAGAGTATATTGTAAGGAGAGGTGAGATAAATGTCGGATAGTATCGATAACGGACATCGAGAGAGCCATCATCCTAGAATGATAAATGAAGTAGAAATGATAACAGAGGAAAAGTGGCAAGCCATTATAAATAATGATGCAGCGTACAATAACCAATTTTTCTACGCTGTAAGGTCGACAGGGATATTTTGTAAACCATCCTGTAAATCTCGCGTTCCGAAAAAAGAAAATGTATGCATTTTTTCAAACGCAGAACAAGCCCTCCAAGCAAATTTTCGCCCTTGTAAACGTTGCAAGCCCACTAATGAAAATCTGCCTGATAGCGAGTGGGTGGATGTAATTACGGAATACATTGATAAAAATTTCACAGAAAAATTAACGCTAGAATCGTTAGCAAATATTTGTCATGGAAGTCCGTATCATATGCATCGAACATTTAAAAAGATTAAAGGCATGACGCCAGTTGAATATATACAGGAAGTTAGAGTACACGTAGCTAAAAAGTATTTGATTCAGTCAAATAAAGCGATTGGAGATATTGCTTTATGTGTGGGGATGGCTAATACGCCTTATTTTATTACTTTATTTAAAAAGAAAACGGGACAGACGCCAGCACAATTTCGTCAAATGAGTAAAGTGGAGGAGAAGTACAATGGAAACAAAGAATAATTCAAGTCTATATTGGTCTTTACTAAAGTTTAAGGATTGGCAATTATATATTGCGTCAACTTCAAAGGGGCTTGTCTTTGTAGGTTCACAGAACAAACCATTCGAGGAATTAGTCGAATGGGCAAAAAAACGCTTTCCAGGAAGTACTCTTGTGGAAAATGATGAAATGCTTGCACCTTATGTTGTTGAAATTACTCAGTATCTAGAAGGAAAACGGAAAACCTTTACTGTTCCATTTGAGTACGTAGGTACGCCATTTCAGCAAGCCGTCTGGGATGCACTTTGTGAAATTCCTTATGGGCAGACGAAATCCTATTCCGATATTGCCAATGCTATAAATAAACCAGCTGCTGTTCGTGCTGTAGGAGCGGCTATTGGGGCTAATCCAGTATTACTTACGGTACCGTGCCATCGCGTAACAGGGAAGAATGGCTCTTTAACTGGCTATCGGGGTGGATTAGAAATGAAGACATTGCTCCTGGATCTTGAAAAGCGAGCTTCATCAAATAATGAATAATTATTGCCGTACAATGAATGGGGGCCATTATGAAACATGAAATATTCTATAAAAATCCGAAAACCATTCTAAATAAAGGAACTGGCTTTCTGTCTGGCTATACGCATTCACTAAATCCCTATACAGGCTGTTCATTTGGCTGTTCCTATTGTTATGTTCGCGAAATGCCTGTATCTCTTTTCAGGGAAGGTGAGTGGGGGCATTGGGTCGATGTTAAAAACGGAGCTGCGCATGTATTACAAAAGGAACTCCATCGGGCCAAAGCAAAAGGGAATGTAACCATTTTTATGTCATCAAGTACAGATCCGTATCAACCAATAGAACATAAGGAAAAAGTGACGCGATCTTTACTTGAAGTTATGGTAGAGAATCCTCCTGACTTCCTATTAGTACAGACTAGAAGCCCACTTGTAAGTCGAGATATCGATTTACTGCAACTTTTAAATGATAAAGTGCGGGTAAGTATGACCATAGAGACGGATAGGGAAGATATTCGCAAGCATTTTACGCCCTATGCTCCACCTATTTCAGCAAGGCTTAAAACACTCCAACAGCTTGCTGAATTTGGTATTCCTGCACAGGTTGCCATCGCCCCCTTACTACCAAGTACTGAGCGATTTGCAGAAATATTGCGTCCCTTGGTTAACCGAGTATGTATTGACGATTATTTTATGGGGGACGGACACGGTGGTAAACGCACACACAAGATGGGCTTACAGGCGCTATATAGAAAACTGGAAATGGAAGAATGGTATCATCCATCCGTCTATCAAATGGTTTATAAACGAATGAGGCAGTATTTTTCGGAAGAAGAACTTTTCATTAGCCAGAAGGGTTTTGAACCCTAGCGTTAAGATGGGTAAAAGGAAACCAGCATTTTTTAATATTTTTCCTTATTGTTGTACCTAATAAGCGAACCACAATTAGTTTGCAGGTATTGTAAATAGCCATATAAAAAAGTCGATTTCTTATTGTCTAGGAATCCGACTTTTTTTAGATAGGAAATTGCTTAGCATAATATTATAAAGGTGAAAAAAGTCTGGAGGGTGTTTTGGGCAAACGGCACTATTATGATATGAAGTATAAAATCCTAATCCATTTTAGTTTCGAAAATGATTGAGAGCTAGCAGGGTTGCTGAATCATATTCAGCAGGCAATTCATCTTCAAAAAAAATAGCTTCTACTGGACAAACTAATTCACAAGCTCCACAATCAATACAAATATCAGGATTAATTACATATTGGGTATCTGTCATAACAATGCAATTTACTGGACAGACATCCAAACAGACAGCCGCTTTTTCATCCCTACATAATTCTGTAATTACAAATGCCATTATAAATCCTCCCATCCAGACAATTGTTGTTTTAATTCTTCAGGTGAGTATTTCCAATAGTCTTCATTAAATGCAGATAAAAACTGATAAAGTAGTTTTTTTGAATTACTATCTACATGTTTCAAGAGAACTTTCCCTTTAAGTGCCTTATCTAAATAATTTACTTGTTCTGGCAAAGATTTATAGCCAAGTTTAATACGTCGTACTTCTTTTGATACCCGTACTTCACTTGCAGTACATCCCGCATAATAAGGACCATTTTGAGAAATTTGAATAGCTACCCAAACTATCCAATAACGATAATAATCGTCACTAGCATGAGCTAAATCAGAGGAAAAACGAACTTTTTTCTCGATTATACTTCGTCCATGTAAGGCTTCTAAATCTATAAACACCTGTTCTTTTTCACAATCTATAATAATCGACGTTACATTATTTAAATCAAGGGTTCCTACTCCGTAACCGCCATCTCCGTCTGTTGAATCGTTACTTAAAATTGTAAAATGCATTTTCTTTTTCATAGAAATCACCTCGACACACTTTTATATCCCTTCATTAATAAATGTTTAATACAATGCCCCAATTTAGAAACATCAATGATTGACAGATAAATTTAGTCAACGGTCTGAATATTTGCATAAAGCTAAAACGACATGAGAAAATCATTGGACTTTAATTTATACAGATTGATAATTTTTCTGATGCCAATAGAACAAACGCATTACGTATAGTTTTGTACAAATAAATGTACTTGAACGTTTTAGTAGTATTTTTTATCTATACGTAATGGTTGTCTAGGATTTTTCCTAATACTTTTATAGTTAAAAAGTATAAATAAAATATACAATTTATCTCATTACTTGTCTTCAGACTAACGTCTGAAATGTTATGTACTGGTAAATTAACTATAATACAGTTATTCATCCTTTAATAAATGAAAGGCAGTTGCTATAAATTTTACCTTTTGTTTACTTTATTTTTCCTAAATTTGGTTTTATTGAAGTATACTGCTAATAAGGACAACAAAGAGAACTCTTTGGTCCAAATAACCGTAAGCGATGAAATCAATTGCTTATCTAAGGAGGAAATTCTGTTATGAAAAGTAAACTATCTGGGGTATTAGCTGCTACATTAGCGCTAACGATGTTCCTGCCAACAGGGGCAATGGCGTTTTCTAACAATAAGACTACAGTTGTAGCTAATCAAGTTGTAGCTAATCAAAAACTGGAGAAGATTGCAGCAGAGAAGGCTACGCTACTCACGGAATCCTATGGGACGGCTAGCGTGCAATATGCGTTAATTGATAATGGCAAGCTAATTTTGTCGGGACAGAAAGGCAAGGACAATTTAAAAGGGGAACAGTCTCTAACCAAAGATACCCAATATGGAATTGGATCGGTCAGTAAAGTGTATACAGCAGCGGCTATGATGAAATTGGTCGATGAAGGAAAAGTCGATTTAGATACTCCTGTTGTTAACTATCTTCCTGATTTTAAGATGAAGGATGAACGATACAAACGCATTACACCGCGTATGCTGTTGAACCATTCCTCCGGCTTACAAGGAACTGTGTATAGTAATGCAATTTTATTTAAAGATAATGATACCTATGTCCATGATACCTTGTTACAGCAGTTGTCAAACCAGAGCTTAAAGGCAGACCCTGGCGCGTTCTCAGTATACTGTAATGACGGCTATACGCTGGCCGAGATTTTGGTGGAAAGAGTTAGCGGTATGAGCTTCACCGAATTTCTACATCAACGTTTTACAGAGCCCCTAGAGCTCAATAATACGAAAACATCGCAGGATAAATGGGCAGACGATAAACGGGCTGAACTTTATTTTCCATCCTATCAAGGGCAACTTCCTATTGAATCAGTGAATTTGATTGGTTCGGGAGGGATTTCTTCGACAGCAGAAGATATGGTAAGGTTCTCACAATTGTTTATGGGACTGGGAAAAGAGATTCTCTCTGAGAAGGCAGTCAAGGCTATGGAGCAAGAGGAATATAAAAAAGGAATGTGGCCAGAGGATGGAGATAATATTTTCAACTATGGTCTTGGATGGGATAGTGTGAAACTATATCCATTTAGTGAATATGGGATAAAGGGTTTGGCTAAGGGCGGTGACACAATATTACAACATGCGACACTGGTCGTTCTACCAGAACAGAAGATGGCCGCTGCTGTGGTGTCATCCAGCGGTAGTAGTGTTACAAATCAACTGATGGCGACTGACTTACTGCTTGCTGCACTTAAAGAGAAGGGCACAATTAAGGATATTAAGCCAAACAAATCCTTTGGCAAGCCAGTAACGACTCAGATGCCTCAAGATCTAGTAGAGAAAGCAGGCTTTTACGGGAATAGTTTCAGTCATTTCAAACTTGAAATTATGAAGAACGGAAAACTGTTCTTATCCCTTAATCCCGAAGAAAAGTATGTATATACTGCGGACGGAAGCTTTATTAATGAGGAGGGTACATCCAAGCTCAACTTTGTCACTGAGAAGAACGGACGTACTTATTTAAAAGAGAGCACCTATCAAACAGCACCAGGTTTTGGGCAAGTTGCGATGACTCAATATTTAGCTGAGAAGCTTGAAGACAATGTACTATCGAAGGAGACTGCTGCTGCATGGAAGAAACGGGAGGGCGTGAAGTTCTATCTTGTGAACGAAAAATATAGTTCTGCTCAATATCTCGTACCAATGCTGCTTACCAAACAAATTAATCGTCAGGAAGACCTAGCGGGCTATTGGGAGGGCAGAAAAATTATAGGTCCAAACATGTCGGCGCATCAGCTTCAAATCCCAGTGATGAATGGCCGTGATATGACAGAGACTCGTTTCTATACGGAAGGCGGGAATGAATATATGGAAATGTCCGGATTTTTATACGTAAGTGGAACTAACGTAAAACCGCTTTATACAGGGCAGTCATCCAAAGTAACTTTGCAAGCAAAAGGACATGCGAAATGGTTTACGATCCCACAAGCGATAGCTGGGAAAACAATGAACGTGGAATTGTCATCGAACAGTTCGTTTGCGGTTTATGATGAGAAGGGCGTATGCGTGAATTTTACCGTTGTAAGCGGCAATAACAAAGTAAAGCTACCGAAGAATGGAACGGTTGTATTTGCTGGTGCGCCGAACTCGGAGTTTGCTATCACACTGAACTAACTATGGACTTCCACAAAAATGTTTAATATTGACTAGATGAAGCCAGGACGATCAGAATCACGTATGCTATTTATCTATCATATCTATAATTTTATATAAAGACTGATCATTTTAAACTAAGCTCGACTATCTTATGCAACAGTTCGGCAAGTTTTGTGTAGCAGTCAAAGCCCAATTTCTCTCCTACAATTCAGAGAAATTGGGCTTTTTTAGTTTTCTTAACAAAGAATATAAACATTGTTTTTATGCACTCTTTTAAATCATTTTCATGTTATTTCTTACAAGGGTATTTGAATTTGCTTGTTGTTGTAACAATAATAGTGTACGATACATAGTATAAGTTATACAGTGTATGTCATATAGTAAGTGGAATTGAGGTGAGTAAATGAGTACGTTACTGAATTCATTAACGACAGAACTTAGGAGAGGAACGCTGACATTAGCCGTTTTAAGTCAATTACGAACACCCCAGTATGGGTATTCACTTGTTCAATTATTAGAGGAAGCGGGCATTAACATCGATCAAAGTACCTTATATCCATTGCTTCGCCGTTTAGAAAAACAAGAGTTAGTGACGAGCAGCTGGGATACATCAGAGAGTAGACCGCGTAAGTATTATGTATTAAGTGACTATGGATTAGAGGTATTTTTGCAATTAAAAAGAGAATGGATTAACAATTCAAAAGAACTTTATGAGTTATTACAAGGAGATGATGATCAAGATGAATCTGACTGAGATTTATATTCAAGAGGTCACTCGGAGGCTGCCTGAAAAAAATCGTGAGGATATCGCACTTGAGTTACGATCAACCATTGAGGATATGCTACCTGACGATTACAGTGAGGATGATGTAAAGGATGTACTTGAAAAATTAGGGAACCCAGCAGCATTAGCGAGTGGTTATCGAGATCAACCAATGCATTTAATTGGTCCACGCTATTTTGATGTATATTTATCGTTATTAAAAATGATTGTCCCAATTGCCGCTGTCATTGCGTTAATTTCGATTATTGCCGAATACTTTATTGGTTTTGGTGGGGAAGAAGTGATTATTAATGCCGTCCTCACGATTATGGGTGAAGGAATATGGAGAATCATCGAAGTAGGAATACATGTCTTTTTCTGGCTAACACTCGTATTCGTCATTATTGAACGAACAGATAAAGGAAAAGATCAGCATCCGTTGTCAGCAAGCCTAACAAAATGGACCCCTGAAGATTTGAAAAACATTATTTATATTCCAAAGAAAAAAGCGATTACGAAGCTTGAAGTATTTGGCTATTTAATGTGGACGGCGATTTGGGCAACTCTTTATTTTTATGCAAATCACCTTGTAGGTATATATGAAGGCGGTGGTGATGGCCTCAACTTCGTAATGCCAGCTTTCAATCAGGATGTTTTACTTCGTTATTGGCCAATTGTTATCGCTGTCATCGCTCTCGAAATTGGGTTAGCTCTCTACAAATTATTGAAAGGACAATGGACGAAAAAAATGGCAATCTTTAATACTATTGTTGAGCTTTTCGCAACCGTTGTATTCATTGTTATCTTAAGCAATCCAAATTTAATGAACCAAGAATTTATAACGTACATGAGTAAATTATTTACCATAACAACTAAGCAATTGGAAATATGGATAGTCGTCGGCGTCATCATCGTATTCATTTTATCTGCAACACTCAGTATCTTCGATGGATTCCGTAAGGCTCGAATCCGTTAATTCATTTTTGTTTATAAAAGAGTAGTTAGTTATTCCAAAATAGAACTACTTAAAAAAGGTGGGATGCCATAGGAATCCCATCTTTAAGTAAAGTTTAATATTATTTTAAAGAAAATTCTCTGACGTCTATTATTCTTGCAGATGCTTCCCCATATGTTATGTCATATGTTATGGCAAAAAAATCTGCCCCATGAATTAAGTTAAATTTCCCACTCCCTATTGCCCGTACTCGATCTGGGTCTTTTGGAGATCTAATTAGCCCATAAGTGTTACTAGCTAAATCAAGACCAGCACCAATTGAAATTACTGTCCCAGAAGATTCAGCTTTTATACCTGTAATAGCATCTGCATAAATTTCAACATTTCCAGAGATAGATACCTGATTTAAGTATACATCTGTTCTAGTTTTTGTATATGGTGGTACTGGAATAGGTTGTGGAGTTGCTGTGTAAGTTGTAGTCACACTTTTTGTGGTAGAATCAGTATTAGAAAAATTATACTCAAGCGTCGTTTTAATTTGCCCTTCAGTTACTAAGGGAATTCCAACTTTACCTGATGCTTCAAAGGCTGTCTTAAAACCGTGTAGGGTTTGAGTAGTTGTTGAATCTGTAATTGATTTACTAAAAGAGCTAGTATTATAGGTTATTAGTCGATCAGTTCTATTTTCAAATGTATTTGAACCAATAAACAGCGGAACGACACTAGTAACATTAGTGTTCTCTATATTTATCCCCGAAACATCAACACTTTCTCCAAACATATAAGGAAAACGATTATATGGTAAAAAGCCAAAAAGTGGTGGGATACTAGCTATCATATTATCAATTTTTTTATCAATATCTTCGATTGATACACCTTGTTGTTTAATAATATTATGGGTATTTTCAGGAATTTCAGTAGCCTTTGCTGTATATATATTACCGGTTACAAACAAAAAGCTTGTCATCATAGCACACAAAATTATCTTGTTACTTTTCATTTTTCTTCACTCTCCAATATCTCATTTTTTAATTCTTGAAGCGTCCAATTTTATAATGATTAATTTGCCCTACGCTAGATGATGCTACAGTAAGTGCTGTTTTTTCCTCTCACCATATCTTCTCCTTTGAAGTTTTTTCCTTTCACGAAGATAATAATATCAATCACATAACTAAGCAAATATGCTATTAATGTAGCTAAATACATCTAAATCAAGCATATTTACACTTATATATTTATATAGAAATTATAAAAAAATATGTAAAACGGGAGTTTGGTACTATGTTTATACTTTTAAGAAACCACGAGACTCATTTTTTGTCACAAAAAATGTATAAAACATATAAGAAATTACAAATGAAATAGTGGCATTATCAGGGGATGAACCTTTATAGGACATACTCATGGGTAATGACAAAATATGTTGAATTTTAATTGTCTGACACTCAAAATACTAGATGAGCATTGCTTATAAATTTGTCCGAAAGTTCTTGTCCATTTACAATATACAGATGTCATGTACATAAGAGAATTTGATTGTAAGCAAGACTCTTCTCACTGCAAAATAACTTTAGTTTACATAATAATTATCA
This sequence comes from Lysinibacillus sp. FSL W7-1291, assembly GCF_038593415.1. Lineage (NCBI taxonomy): Bacteria > Bacillati > Bacillota > Bacilli > Caryophanales > Bacillaceae > Lysinibacillus > Lysinibacillus sp. FSL W7-1291. The sequence goes on along the minus strand of NZ_CP151994.1, from coordinate 2,328,724 downwards.
TTTAATCTAGATTCTCCTTAAGATGAATTAAATATTCAACGTAACAATTAATAGCACTTTCAATTGTCAGACAAAATCTAACCTAAGCCAAAACAAGAAAAGAAGTACTAGAAGAGTTTTGTGTATATAAGAGGTAGAGGTCAGGGATTGTATCGCAGAAGTTTAATTTACTGGCAATCAATAATTTAAGTGGATTTTGGGACTAGGAAAGATGCAGAGTACAACTGACAAAAACAAAGAATTTATCAACATGGGTAGAGGTCAAGAAATATTGTTGATCGATGTTAAGCCGAAAGAAATTGCTTTATAGATGCATTCTTTATTCAAGTAGAAAACTGCCTGATGCAGTGTAATGTTACTAAACAATCTGACAATAGAAATTAGAAAAGGGTCACTGAGTTACGGTGACCCTGAATGAGGGAGGTTGTGGCGGTCAACCAACGCCACAACCGAATAAGTGCGTGCGATACACTTAATATAAATTTGTGCAGGTAGTGGTTACTTATACATAAAAAAAAAACGCAGCGTCGTCACACGCTACAGCAAACTAAATAATCTAAAAGATATTGTTTAAAAAGGGCGAAAAGGTATGCCTCATAAATGTGATGTTTGTAAGAAAGAGTTTAATTAGCATTAGAACGCGGAATGTCTATATTACTTAATATGTGAGCTAATAATAATAAGTGTTATTCCCGTAAATAAGCAAATGATTCTCGTCACAGGAATTTTATCAGCTAGTCCAAATAGTGCAATTGCTGTCGTTACGATTAAAGCTGTTGGACCAACCAATGCAAGCATTGTATTAATATAGAATGCTTTTTCTAAATTATTCAACTTTAGCATCAATAAGCCAGCACTTACTTCAATACTTCCAGACAATACACGTAAAATAACCATAGCAAGAACCGATTTTTCAATAATTGTCATCATCCTATCTTTATAGATAATTCTCGCATATATTATAAATCCTTCTTAGGATCATAATAGACTTCTGTTTTAATGAAATATTAAAATCAATATATGTATGATTCATATCAAATATTCTTGTTATATTATGCTTTATAGCTTTAATTGAAAAATTTTATTGACAAAATATTTTTTTTGTGTAAAATGAAAAATAATTCAAAAATATTTGTATAGAACAAAGGCTATGAAAAGAAATAGTATCAATTATTTTTACGAACAGAAAGTTACCGGTTGATGAGAGGTGCATGTAAAACGATTGGGAATTCATCTTGGAGCTGCGTACCGAAAAGATTATTCTAAGTAGGCTACGTCGGTAAGCACCCGTAATCATGTGCGAGAGTATCGTCAAATGACCGTACTTCTTAAGGTAAGTAATGTGAATTGCTTATAAATTAAAGGTGGTAACACGAGTTGAATCGTCCTTTTGGTTAATCCAAAAGGGCGTTTTTTTATTCCTTTTTTGAGCAAGTATTTGAAAATCTAAACGTATTAGGAGTAAGACATTATGAAAGATAATCATCAAGATTCACAGCTAAAGCGCGGATTAAGTACTCGTCACATGCAATTAATTGCACTTGGTGGATCAATTGGGGTCGGTTTATTTTATGGCTCTAGTTCAACAATTCAAATGGCTGGACCATCTATTCTACTAGCTTATTTAATTGGTGGATTAGTTATTTTCACAATTATGCGTGCATTAGGAGAAATGGCAGTAGAGGAACCAGTATCAGGCTCGTTCAGCACGTACGCGAATAAATATTTAGGACGCTTTGCGGGGTTCTTATCCGGTTGGACGTATTGGTTCATGTGGATTGTCGTTGGCATGGCAGAATTAACAGTAGTCGGTGTATACATTAACTACTGGTTCCCTGATATTCCACAATGGGTAACTGCTCTTGTAGTCCTTGTTATTATGACGCTTGTAAACCTAGCAAATGTAAAAGCTTACGGAGAATTCGAATTCTGGTTTGCGATGATTAAAGTTGTTGCGATTATCGGTATGATCGTTCTAGGATTAGCCATTATTTTCTTCGGTGTTGGCAACCATGGTGAAGCAATTGGCTTCGATAATTTATGGGCACACGGTGGCTTCATGCCAAACGGTTTCCATGGTATTTTAATGTCACTAGTATTGGTTATGTTCTCATTTGGTGGGGTTGAATTAGTTGGTATTTCTGCAGGCGAAGCTAAAAATCCTAGCAAATCCATTCCTTCAGCTATTAACAATATCGTTTGGCGTATTTTAATTTTCTATATTGGTGCATTAGGCGTTATGATGGTTATTTATCCTTGGAACGAAGTTGGTTCAGAAGGTAGCCCGTTCGTTCAAATTTTCGATTATGTCGGCATCCCTGCTGCGGCTCACATTATTAACTTTGTTGTTATTACAGCAGCAATGTCTGCATTTAATAGTGGTTTATACGGTTCAGGGCGTATGCTACACAACTTATCGGTACAAAAAAATGGTCCGAAATATTTTAAAACAGTAAGCAAAAACGGTAGTCCGCATAGAGGAGTTTTATTTTCTTCAGCGGTATTATTAATGGCGGTTGTCTTAAACTATATAGTACCTGAAAAAGTGTTTATCTATATTTCTGCTGTTGCGACGGTTGCAGTCATTACAAGCTGGATGATTATTTTATTAGCACAATTGAAATTTAGAAAGTCAAAAACGAAAGAGGAAGTAGCTGAACTGAAATTCAAAATTCCGCTTTATCCACTTTCTACGTACATTGCCATTACGTTCTTATTAATGGTTATTGTGTTAATGGCGTTTATTCCAGATATGCGTGTTGCTCTATATGTCGCCCCAGTTTGGTTTTTAATTTTATTTATTGGATACAAAGTAATAAATATTAAAAAGTAGTTGAATCATTGCATTTAAATGATACTTCTTCAACGGAGACAGTCCTTTTAGTTTGCTTGATTGGTAAGATTAATAATTTTTATCCACTAGTAAACGTTTAATAACAATATCAAATGAAAGTTTGGAAAGAAACCGAAATCCAAGAAATGCTATTAAACCAACATTTCTTGGATTTTCCTTTGAATATTGTTTCTACAGCTTTTTATGCAAAGGGCTACGATAGTAATTATGCAGAGTATGTTATCTGAATAAAATGGTTGTAAAAAGAAATTGGAAGGGTTCTATGGATGATAGGTTACCCTTTTTTAATATATTGATAAATAATAGCTCTCTAAAAATGGAGGCTAATTGATTAATTTCTAAGACAATTTTAAATGTCATCTGCCAACATTTTTTGAACTAGCAACGACTTCAAGTAGGGTAGGGGAGGCAACCATCTTTTTCTTTATTATTGATTATTGAACTAACGGGGCAGTTTAGTTGAAGGGTGTTGTTTAACATGTTACTCCATAACAATTTTCTTGAGTAACATGTTTAAAGAAAATTGTTAAGGTGTTTGTTTTATCATTAAACAATAAAGAAGATAGATGATCAAAGAAAAGAAGAAATACAAGTTAATATTAGTTTCGATGAACCGCAGCGTAAGATAAGAAAAAGCCATTCCCTCCACAAGTGGAGAGAATGACTTTCCTTCATAAATCGCAAAACTACTGATTACAATTTTGCCCAACGTTCCTCTAACCAGTTCATAAATTGTACACCTTTATCGCCTTCATACGCATCAAAGACATCTAAACGCATACGTTTTAGTTTATCCGCAAAGTCTGCCACGGTATGATCCTTCGGCAAGCTCTTTTTAACTCGCAGGAAAATTTTGTCTGTTCCTTTGATAATATCAAAACGTGCAGGTGATGGCTTCTCTACGTCTTCGCCAAGCGCCGCAAGTGCTTCATAGGCTGCTACTTGCACCTTGTAGACAGTATCATGTTGCATACGATTTATTAATAAATCTATGATTTTGTCATGTTGATAAGCCGATAACTTTTCGACTGCGTCTAAACGCTCTCGCCAGCTAGATGTATAATTTGCCTGTTTTTTTAATGTTTCATACTGCTCAGGTAATGCTGTTTCAAACTGTTTCAAATAATTGCACCTCTTTTTTTAACTAGAGGAAAAATGAATTCTTTTTCTTCTGCTTCTCTTATTATACGTTGTCTTAATGAAAATAGCGATAAATCGCTGGTAAGGATATATATATAGAAACTAATTACATTAAGAAAAGAAGGTGAACCTTATTATAATTATGTACTATCTTAAACTAACGAGGGCTTTAATTTAAGAAGACATATGCTTAGGATCTTCCACAATGGGGCGCTGTTTTTGCGCTACATGGATGGCTAACGGAATAATGGAATTAAGATAAAAAATGCCAAGTTCAATTTTAGTATCGAGGAATTACGCTTTTTAGAATTAGAATTTCCCTAACATTGTAATTCAGCATTTTCTTAAATTACATCAAGTTGTATGTATAAAACATCGCTTAAAAAGTGCCTCCTAAAGCAACCCGTTCTAGATTAGAACGGGTTAGCTTTACTGAGACTATAAAATTAAATAGCTATATTGTATTGTCACTTTATATTCCTTCATCTGGTGGTTGTGTCTTTCTCCAGCCATAAAACTGCATGACGTCTTTTGATCATATAAATCATTTCAATTCCCACCTTCCATGTTTTTTAATTAACAAAATTAATATTGACGAATACGAATATAACTTTCAATTTTTCTTTGGTTCTCTTCAAAGATTTTTTTCACATTTTCATTATGAAGTGCTTGCTCACGAGAGATCTTACGTTTTGTAATAGTTATCGTGAGAGCAAAAATGTTTAATATCATTTATTATCACCTCCTTAAATTACCATAAAAAATGAAAAAAACCGTAGAGAGACTCCTCTACGGTAAAAAAAGGCACAAAAATACCGCAGGGGCACACTTCTCCCTGCGGTATGGGTATGCTTAATTACAAAAAACTTAAGCGATCCATTCCGATCTGGTCGAATGTGTGATTTTCATTTTTACTGAAGTTGTAGCTACCAATGACATTAATTTAACGATAACGATCATTTCATTCGACCTCCTTAAGAATTTTTGTTTACTTTGTAAGTATATCTTTCTTTAAGTTGTTTGTAAACATCTTTTACTAAGATTTCCTGATTATTGAAGCGAGAGCTGTTATGCAACGGGTGCATGGGGAAATCCAAACCCAGCAAATTCTACAGGGGGATGGCTATAAAATGAAAAAGCATTAGTAGATCACATTGAATATGGTATCCTATACATTAATACTAAGAGATATGTCAATAAGAAAATTGCAGTTATTAGTGGTGGTCATTCGGCTAGTAATACATTATTGGTACTCGCTGAATTACAAGCAGAGAATACTGCAACAAAGCTAGTGTGGATTATGCGTAAAAAATTTGTAGCAGAAGCCTATGGTGGTGAAGCATAGTTGTGGCACAGTAAGAGCGCATGGAGAAAAAATTCTGCGCCAACCAGAAAAGGACTTCTATATAGTCGGAGCTAAAAGTTATGGACGCGCTCCAACATTTTTAATGGCAACTGGCTACGAACAAGTTCGTTCAATAACAGCTTATTTATCAGATGATGAATAAGCGTCAAAACGTGTGGAGTTGGAGTTACCTTAAACAGTATATGCAGTATAAATCTTGCCAATTAAACAAATTCACTAAAGGGGAGACACCGTTTTGTCCATATATACAACAGCTTATGGGTAGTTGACGTGTCTAAGCCCTCATCCACGCCAAATAATTTTAGTTTACATAATATAAATTATAGGAAGTTATATTTCATTGAAAAGTATACTAATAATAGTGAGACGAAATGACTTGTACATAGACATCAAAGTCTAAACTTTTGAAAATAATTCACGATTTTCTAAATAGAATCGATATTAGCTCATGTTGGTTTGGAATAAAGTTTGATTAAAAGTTTGTTGCAAACGTTGATTTTATAGAAGAAACCCACGCATTTTGATCAAACTTTTATCAAAATGCGTGGGTTTTATTTAAATGCGAAATTATTTTTCTCAAACTATATTACAAAATACAACTCTTTTTTCTTCCATCATTGGGATATTAATTTATCTAAGAAACAATTTTTCTCTCTTTACGAACAAATTCACATGTCCAAAAACCTAAAAATGAATTTAAGCTTCTGTATATTGTCCAATCTTTCTGAATTTCTCATAGCGATCTTCAATTAATTGTTCGCCATTTAGGGAATTCAATGCTTTTAGTGTGACGCTTATACATTCTTTTATATAAAATGCTTGCTTCACAACATTGCGGTGTGCTCCACCCGTTATTTCAGGGATTATTCCATCAATAACGTCAAGCTCTTTTAAGTCAGGTGCTGTTATCCGCATTGCTTCTGCAGCTTGCTTCCCTAGGCTACCATCTCGCCATAAGATCGATGCAGCCCCTTCAGGCGAGATAACCGAATACGTTGAGTTCTCTAACATAAAGACGCGATTAGCTACCCCTAATGCAATGGCACCTCCACTTCCGCCTTCCCCAATAACAATACTAATAACTGGTACTGTTAGAATGGCCATTTCAGAGAGAGTTCTAGCAATGGCTTCACTTGGGCCGCGTTCCTCGGCTGCCTTACCCGGATAGGCTCCTTTTGTATCAATAAAACAAATAATTGGGCGCTTAAATTTCTCAGCTTGCTTCATTAAGCGTAATGCCTTACGATATCCTTCAGGGTGTGGCATACCAAAATTTCGTCTAATATTTTCTTTAGTTGATTTTCCGCGCTGATGTCCAACAATTGTTACGGGCTGTCCTTCAAAGAGAGCAATTCCTCCAAGAATAGCTGCATCATCACCAAATGTACGATCTCCATGTAACTCAATAAAGTTTTCACACATAGCTTCTATATATTGTAAAGTTGTTGGTCGTTCTGGATGTCTAGCAACCTGTACACGATCCCATGGCTTCATATTGGCATAAATAGATTGTTCTAGCTGTGTTAGACGTGTTTCAAGCTTTTCGATTTCGCCTGTCATGTCTACATTTGCCTCTGTAGCAATCGTTTTTAATTCATCAATTTTTTCTCGTAATTGTACTACTGGTTCTTCAAAAGCTAAATTTTTAGACATGTTGCACACCGCCTTTTGTATGCATTTTTACAAGTATTGCTACTTGGTTTCGTAAATCCTTCCTATGGAAAATTGCATCAAGCTGACCATGTGCTAGTAAAAACTTTGATTTTTGGAAATCATTTGGTAATTTTTCTCTTAATGTTTCTTCAATGACACGGCGACCAGCAAAGCCAATCAATGCTTGTGGTTCAGCAATATTAATATCTCCAACAGAAGCAAAGCTTGCTGAAACGCCACCGTATGTAGGGTGCGTCATGATCGAAATAAATAATAGTCCTTCTTCACTATGACGTTTTAATGCCACACTCGTTTTTACCATTTGCATTAATGATAGAATACCTTCTTGCATGCGCGCTCCACCACTAGCAGTAAAGATAATAACCGGTACACGTAATTCAATAGCTTTTTCAACGGCACGTGTGATTTTTTCTCCTACAACGGAGCCCATTGAGCCCATACGGAAATGAGAATCCATAATGGCTACAACAATTTCTTCTCCATCAAGAGTTCCTAACCCAGTCAGTACAGCTTCGCTTAATCCCGTTTGTTGTTTAGCCACTGAAATTTTTTCTACATAATCAGGGAAATTAAGTGGATTACTTGTTTGTAAATGATCATCCATTGAAACAAATGAACCTTCATCTAAGAAATATGCTACGCGCTCCTGTGCAGTCATTTTGAAATGATGGTCGCATTTTGTACACACTTTATGATTTTTTTCTAATTCCTTTGTTAACTGAATGTGACGGCATTCTGGACATTTTGTCATAAGTCCTTCTGGAAATCCCTTTTCCTGTCCGTCCTCTTTCTTTTTACTAAATAAGCTACGTATTACCATGTTTTACTCCCCCTTTGTTGTCTAAATGCCTTGTTCAGCATTCATCCACTGTTGGTAAGCTTTTAATGCTTCTTTTTCATAGCCAAGCTGCATCGATTTCAACATAGTTTGAATGATTAATTTTTCTTCTTCTGTTGAGTTTCGATTTAAACGGTCATCAGCATAAACTGCTAACTGAAACTAGACTTTTAGTGAAAGACGATTTCCTGACGTGATGATTATTTCTCGTAAAACATCCCGACAATTAATCGTATTTTCTATCTCTAGCTTTACAAAAAAACTGCCCCACACTGGTAGTGTTTGCAGAGTTTCTGTACAACTTATAATGCGAATGGCTTCCTTTTCATGTCTTCTAATATAAACATCGACAATATTTCTACGAGCTGATGCTTTTATGTAGAAGCTAGAAACATACCTTCCCCATGTCTCGTTTCAATAAGACCTAATAACTCTAAACTTCGCAATGCCTCTCTCTCAGAGGATCGCCTGACACCTAGACGTTCTGAAAAGACTCTTTCGGAAGGTGACTTTTCACCAGCCTGTGTTTTTTCTATTTTAATAAGTTGTCGTAATTATTGGACGATATCTAAAAACACTTTCTTTTGTTCGGTTTTTTTATCCATACGATCAACTCCTCGGTCAATCTATTTGCCTTGGAATAATTATTGCTGTCGCTTTCCTTTCGCGCAGATAAACAATGCATCCAAAGGCTTTATCTTCATTCAGTAGGTGTTTGGGTACCTACTAAAAAGAAACAAAATCCACCACCTTCAGATGATGGCGTCTCTTACTGAATGAATTCAAAAGTGGTCTGGCCACTTTTGAAGTTGGCTTTATCTTACAAAATAATTATTTGAAAGTAAAGAAAAAACTGCATAAAAATTTATGCAGTTTCCAGACTGTAGACAAAAGCCCATCGAGAAGTTCACTCTCGATGGTTTTTGTCATTTTTCTTCCTATTTTATTTTTAACATTTGGTAATATACTACCAAATTCAACATACTCTTCGAGCTTAGTTGCTCTCTTAAGCTACTTGCCACGTCCAAGTAGCCAGTTTCTTTAAATTCATGGCAGCAAAAGTATGCATCGCCTGCATGGACAATTTTTTTAGACCTCTTAAGGTTGTCCATCGCATACCATGCTTTTCTTTTGCATCGGCAAAGACACGCTCAATCGTTTCTTTGCGCTTTGCATAAATTTGTTTGATGTCATAGGCATGGCGTAAATGTTCAGCTTCCTCCACATACGACTCCCAAATATGGCGTTGAATGAGTTTTTGATGATGCTTACTTTCTGTACATTGGGAAAGGCTTGGACACTTCGCACAAATCAAAGGATTCGATTTATATTGGCGATATCCTTCCTTCGTCGTTGTCGCATACTTCAATATCTGCCCTTGTGGGCAAAGATAACAATTATAGTGCTCGTCATATGTATACTCGTGCTTTCGGAAGAATCCATCTTTCGTTTTAGGACGTGTATACGGAAGAACAGGCAACATTTGATTCTCTAACAAAAAGTTCGTAATCGCTGGTGTTTTATAGGCTGCATCTGCCGCAACAGCTAATGGTTTTTGAACGTTTTCAATGACTCTTTCCACAAGTGGCTGTAATACATGACTATCGTGCACATTTCCCGGAGTCACAATGGCACCCAAGACAAAGCCCTTTTCATCTGTCGCTGCATGAAAAGAATACGCAAACTGTTTTGTACGTTCATCCTTCACGTAATATCCACTTTCAGGATCTGTCGTGCTTTCCTTTATTTCTTTCCATTCTTCTTTTTCAAATTTCTCCGGGGAAAAGGGCTTTTTTCCGTGTTCCTCACGATCAATATTTAACTCTAATTGAAGCTTCTCTTCATAAGCCCGTGTTTCTTTTCGCACAACTTTTTTATCATACTTTCGTTTATTCGCACTCGCTTTCACATGCGTAGAATCGATAAATAAATGGTCTGCATGGAGGAGTCCTTGATGCATAATCTCTTTTAATATACGATAAAATATCTGCTCAAATATATCGGTGTCTTGAAAGCGACGGACATAATTTTTACCAAAGGTAGAGAAATGCGGAACTTCTGTATGGAAGCCAAATCCTAAAAACCAACGATACGCCATATTGGTTTCAATTTCTTTGATGGTTTGACGCATGGACCGTATACCAAAAACGTACTGAATAAACGTCATTTTAAAGAGAACAACAGGATCAATACTAGGGCGTCCTTTAGCAGAGTAGAGGTTTTCTACTAAAGGATAGATAAATGAAAAATCAATAGCCGCCTCTAGTTTTCGTACTAAATGATCTTGGGGAACTAATTGATCAATCGTTAACATTTCTAATTGTTCACGTTCATTGGTTTGATTCTTCGTCATCATGCTTCATCACCTCAAAAGTTTACTTTTCAACACCCTATGTAGATAGAGTACTTTATGTAGAAGTTGATTGGAACGAAGGGCGGCGACTCCTGCGGGAAAAGCGGGAAAGTCGAGATCCTGGACTGAGCGAAGCGAGGGAAGCAGCTCGACCCCGCCCGCGGAAAGCGTCCGCCCGTAGTGGAAATCAACGGCTTTACTTTATTTCATTGTAAAAGAAAAAAGACTGTAGGCAAACTCAAAATTCATCGAGTTTGTCTACAGTCTGAGAAGACACCGAGGTGTCTTATGTTTTTTTAATTAAGAATATTGATAAAGTGGAATTTAATTACTTAACATTATACTTATTTTCGGAGCGAGGCATCTTATCGGTGAGTATATACCAAGTAATGCTTGCTGTTAATAATGTTGACGAAATCAAAGCTGTAAGAACACTATATGTTTGCCAAATAAGTATCGTTGACCAATCGAAGGCAAAAAACATTATACACTGGGCAATCGTAGCGATTAGGAAAATAATTGTTACGATTGTTCTCTTTTTTGTAATTGGCTGCTGCTCATTCGTTTTCCTTTTTCTTAATCCTAAGAGAAATAACAGAACGGCCAATAGGCAAAGAATAATTGTGGTAGACGACAAAATGATGTCCAAAAGCTGTGTGCCGCTTATCTCATATGACTGAGTTAGATTGCCGTCTAATATATCTTTAACTTTTAGTACCAGGTTTATATTGGTATTTGCGCCGTTGCTCAGTAAGCAGATGGCTGTTCGTTCATTTGGCAGTATGGCTACTTCGGTTCTAAAATTCGGATTACCCCCAGTGTGTTCTATAAACGTTTGTTCGGCGTTTACCGACCAACCTGCCGCATAATACATATCGTTGACAGCCGAAACAGACATATCACCCCTATGTGATTTTTCGATAACCCTGTGAAATATTTCGGGTATGTCCTGCACGATACCCATCTGTATGCCCATCCAACGCGCCATATCTTTTGTATTAGAAATGATATAGCCGGCAGGTTTATTCCCAGCATAATCCGGAGCGTTAAATGGAGTTGTTATGAAAAAGGAAGAACGGTAGCCCTGTGCTAACTGTCCAGTGGCTTGAGCATCTTCTTTATAAACATACGTCTGGTGAAGACCTAAGGGTAGAAATACCTGTTCCCTCATAAAGTCTTCATAGCTTTGTCGTGATACAATCTCAATAACCAAACCCAATACGTCATAATTAACGGTTCCATAGTTATATTGTTCACCGGGAGAGAACGCCAATTCAGCATCTACCAGCGTTTCCACAGTCTTTTGCAACATATCAGGCGTATTGCCTTGTGGAATATTTTGAGTATGTCTAATATTTGTTAAGCCGCTGGTATGGTGAAGGAAGTTATTTAGTGTAAGGCTTTGCATATCAACAGGTTTACCTTGATACTTTAACGTAAACCAAGGTAAATATTTTTGGATAGGGTCAGTCATTGATAGCAGCCCTTGCTCTTCCAATAGCAGAATCCCCATACCAGTAAAAGCTTTACTCACCGAGGCCAACTCATAGAGTGTATTTTCACTTGCAGACAACCCCTTTTCAAGATCTGCATACCCAGAAGAAAAGTAGAACACTTCATCATTAGCAAGTATTGAGATTGACATTCCAGGCACACCTGATGTACGAGAGGCATCATCTAGCAACGCTTGTATTGCCACAGATTTCGAATCTGACAACGCATAACTTTGTGTTGCGAATCCCGAGAATAATATAAGTATCGTTAATACAAAAACAATAGTCTTTTTCATAAACTCTCCTTTTTGAAGAATTATAAGAGTATAAAAAACTTATTTTTATAACTATAAACTAAATTCTAATTTATATTTCTACTTAACTATATAATATCAAGTAATTGTGAAGAGTTACACTTAAACTAACGGGTGCTTTAGTAAAAGAAGAAAGAGGCTGGGACAAAAGAAAAAATGTTAGGCCATGTACAAGTTTGGTCTAACATTTTTTTGCGTTATTAGAACACATATACTTTAATAAATCACAAAAATAACATTCATTTTTTGCTTTTTCTCAATAAAATGAGTTATGTCCCAGCCCCTTTAATTTTTCTATCTTTTTTAAAATTAGGTCTTGATAATTTATAAACATCGTATCTTTTTTTAAAACATCGCAACTTTATTTCAATTCTACACAAAGCACAATTCTTGCTGCAGAATTGCGCCTTTAATGAAATAACTAAAGTATGTCTAAAATTGCTTATAGGAAGTTGAACTATCGCTACCGTTAGTTCAACTAGACGAATACATCCCTTTTGCAACTTTTTCTAAACTTTCTTTATCATAAGTGTTCATTGTAAGATTGAGCTTTGGCATATAAGTACTTCCACCTGCCATCATTTCTTTTGTTTCCACATCATAAATTGCATAATTACCTTTAAATTCTTTTTCAGTGTCTTTAAAGGAATAAAAGAAATAAACTTGCCTATCGGGGCTAACGGTCTGATGGTAGTTAATATCTATATTAGGGTAGGTACGAAGAATATTTCCATCAAAAGTAATATAATTTAATTTTTCTACCTCATTGAACAATATTTTTTTTCTAACATTTACAGATGCATCAGGCATTTCTTTAAAAAGAGCAGTATCCAAATGCCTTTGCTGTTGCTTTGACTTCTGCTTATATCTTTGAAAAACCTCCTGATGTATAGGATATTTTAGGTCTCTTAATGCCAGATAAAATTCATCTACAGTTTCATCAATAACTTTTTCCTTATTTGCAGGATGTAAATACTCATTTTTATCTGAAGGTGTAGTTTGTGAATAAACTGGACTTCCTAAATACATAGAAAAGCTGAACAAAAATATAAACACAAATGAACTAATTAAGAATGGGTTTTTCATTTAGATTACTCCTTTTTTGAAGTAACGTGCCCTAAATATACTTTAACTATCCTGAGCCGTTAGTTTAAGTAATAATCTTCACAACCTTACTCGATAGTTCAACAATAATATCAATTTTGTTGAAAATGTTCCTCAACAATCTGGCCCGTTCGTAAAATGAAATGAGTCTTATTCAATTAAAGCCCCAGTTACTTTAGGTTAAGTGCTCCACAATTCTCTTTGCCCTGCGCTCCATTGATTTAGAGTAACCAAAACAATCTCTAAATAACTTCCTGCCAATGTATGTTTGAAAATGATTGTATCTATATCGGTAAAATTCGTTCCAATAGCTAATCATTCGATTATAGCTTTTGCAAAATGGCACAATATTTTCAAGACAAAATCTCTTAATCCGTTCTGTATCCTGCTCTTTTAAAATATCATAGGCTAATTCTATTATCTCTACGACATATTCATCACATATTTTGACGATATAAGGAATAGCCCAGTCTTCGTAATCCATCTGTAGCAACGAATAAATATGCTTTTGACGTACAAATCCATCACAACTTCTTGAATATATACAATGCAAAATCATTTTTTGTTGTAGACTTAGTTTTTCTATAACTTCATCTGAACTATCAATGTAGTAGGTACGATAAGGAAATCTAATCACGGTATTATTTTGAAAATAGTGGATAGTATCCTCAGACACAGCAATCGTGACATGATTATAAGTTTTATGAGGAATCATTCCAACCACTGTCGTCACATCCTCATTTAAATGTTTGGGAAATCCATCTTGAAACATGCACTCACATCCTTGCTTCACGTAATATTAAAGAATAACTAAACTGCCCTGGTAATATAAGAAGAGACTGCGTTAATTGAATAATCGTCCCTGTGTTTGCTTATCGTAGAAAGGCTCTTATTTTAAATAGATCCTTTTCAAAATCTTGATAATCGTAATCAGTAGTTGATACCTTATTTATTGCTTCCCTCCAACTGTTCAGTAAATATGAATAGCGCAATTTCTGTAATAAATCTGTTGCTTATTCATTTGTTTAAGAAAATTAGTTGGAGTATAGTTTTAATAGCTCATGTATTGAACTACTAGCATGGTCAATTTTAATAAAATAAGGTAATTGCCATTTTTGTGTTGCTAGCGCTTGTTGACTAGTGGGAGTATCCCAACTAGGATAAACTCTAATTGCCATTTTACCCTTTGTATTAACGGTTTTAAGGATGTTTTGTTTTAAAAGAACTTCTTTTGGAAAAACAAATTGGCCAAAATCACCATTATCATTAAAAGTGTTTATTACCAATAAATCAGTGGCATTATCATATGAGAATGCTTGGTTTTTATTAGTTTCATCCTTTTCCCAAAAGGAAACAAACTGTCCTATCTTATTAGGTGTTATTTTTGCGACTCTAAATCTAACCGATTTAGAATTTAACTGAAATAGCCCAGCCCCATAATCTGAGTTTTGAGTTTCTTCATGGATATCTTTTATTGTTAAATTATTAGGTTCATAAAGTAATTCATTTATATATGCTAATGTCTTATTAAATTTATTCATAGTTTTACCCCTTTTCTTATACTAAGATATACCAGTATATCACCTGTGGACCTGTCACCGTAATTTTTCAATCATATGACTCACATTATTTTAACAATGATGACCAAACAATAAATAATTATCTGAGGATGTAATCTTAACTGAAAAGGTAGTAAATACTATGTTTTTGGAAACTAGAGTAAGTCAAAAGCTGCTCCGTAAATAAACATTATATTTTACGGCAAGAACTAATTTAACAATAAAAGTGATTGTTCCTCTTTAACTAGCTGTCACATTGCTTTCTTCGTGATAATACATTGCATACAAATCATTTAATGTAACTTTCCCAAAAGCAAAATCTACTACGTTTCTCTCAACTAAAAAAGATGTAAGTGAACTTAATAAACTGGCTTCAGAACTTGGTAAATGGATGAGTGTCATGTCATTTGTCAGTGTTTGAAGTTTGATATTTGGATATAGCTCATGAAGCTGTTTTTTCGTATTACTTTCCATATTTTTTATGCGAATCGTTTTAATATGCGCTTGACTAAAATCTTCGATTATTTGATTGGTATCTATTAGTTTTCCCTCGTTAAATAAGAAAATTCGGTCTGCATATTTCTCTAAATTATCAAGTAAATGGGAGGCAATGATAATAATTTTCCCTTCCGCCTTTTTCTTTAATAATATTTTCGAAATAATTTCCACATTATTTGGATCAAGCCCGTTCATCACTTCGTCCATCATCATAATGTCTGTATTTGTAACAATTTGCATGGCAAAGCATAGACGTTGGCGCATCCCAAGAGAATAGGTACCTGTCTTTTTATTCACATAATGCCCCATATTTAATGCTTCGATTGTTTCGTCAATCAGTTTTAAATCCGATTTCCACATCGTAGCAAACATTTTTAAATGCTCTCGCCCACTTAAATGATTATACAAGTCACTTTGGTCTGGCATCATTGACACGAATGTATGGATTTTCACTTCATTTTGTTTAGTTGAGTAACATAGGCCATCTTTAAAAACGATCTTGCCATTCAACGGTTTCACATAATTCATCAACACATTCATAAATGTAGATTTTCCCGTTCCATTTGGTGCAACAAGCCCAATCATTTGCCCTTGCTCAAAGGTCATGGAAATATTATTTAACACGTTCATTTCTCCAAATCGCACGGTAATATTTTGAATATCAATCATCTTTACCACCCCTATTTAATTAGCTTATATCGCCTGTTCGATGCCGTCAGTATGATGAAAAAAATGACAATGGCAGCTAGTCCAAGTAATAACTGTAATCCTAAAGTAAAATCTAAATGATCATTCATATAATAAAAATTCCGCTGTTTTGAAATAATTTGTCCGACTTGAATATAGGATGTTGGATAATTTTGAACGTCCCAGAAAAAGCCAACGTAACGGCTGAAATAAAAATTTTCACCAAAAATAAGGAGTATGCCAACAGCGAAATTGACCATCTCATTGCGGAATAGCATACTGCATAATAGTACAACACTGATGATGACGATGAACCAGGTAAAAAGCAAAGCCAGCGATTGTCCTAAAAACGTACCTAAAGTCATCATTTCAAATTTACCTTCCATACGCCAGTCGAGATGCGGCGCATATACTGGAGAGGGCAAATGGAAATTCCCAAAGCCAGATTGTAGTCCTACAATAAAGAAGCCAACAATAAGCGGTATAAATAATACGGCACTACCTAGTAGCACAACGACCATTTTCACCAGGAGCTTTTTCCAATCATTAATCGGAGACCCCTTCAAAATGGATGGATGGCGTCTATCTTTGGCAACCATATCAATTGCTAAAAGTAGCACACAGACAATCAATATAATGGGCAGTATACCCTTTAATAAGCGTTCGAGCGTTTGTAGTGCCGTGCGTTGTTCAAATATTTCCGTTGATAATTCATAATCTGCTTTCGAATATGCATCATAACGGACTGCATGCTCTAAATAAGCATAAAAGGCATCATCTTCTGCATACTCATTATTTTTTATAAAATATTTTGAGTTATATGAAAATGAATCACTTTTATAGGTAATCGCATTGGTAAAGTAGTACCAATCACGCGTTAAATCTGCATATTTTTTAAAATTGTCCTTTTCTAATGCATCTAATCTCGCTTTATCTATAGGGTTAATCTCGCTAAATATTTCAATAGCAAAAATAACGGCAGGATGCAGACCATGTAATTTTCTTCCTTCCATATGATCTAAAAATTCCTGACGTGTTAAATAGCGCGCCTCAATCTCCTCAGAGTCTACACTTTCAATCGGATCGTAAGCTGGTGCTATTTTAAATACATAAAAAAAGGTTGCAAAAGCAAGTAAAAAGTATATTGCTAAGTTTTTCTTATTCAAAAAAAATTGCTTGAATTCAAATTTAAAATAACTCCACATGCTTATTTTCCCTCCCCTATGCCCTATTGATTTTTCCTGTTGAGAAGAATGTTTTAATCACAAACAACATTAAAATAATACTTAAACATAGGATGATTAAGCCTAGATTCATCGTAATAGCAACAGGCTCTGCTAAATCTACCGGTACCCCTCGTAAAATATCATTAAAGTTCATGAAATTAAAAGGATTATAGGGGAATAAACTAATAAGAGATGGAAAAATCATCGGTAAAAAGAATACGATAAAGTGTACAAATAGTGTTAAATACATATTTTTCAGTAGCACATTTAAAATAATCGACAACAACATGACAAAAATTGAAATGACGAACATATAGCCAACACTTATTGCGATATATTGAAGCGTAGATATTAATGTGGCATTTCCTAGATAAATCCCGACAGGCTCTAGTGGGTTACCAAGTCCATTTAGTATCCATAACGGACTTGCGCAAATAAAAATGAGTAAAATACTAGTCACTATGGATAACAAAGAAATAAGACATTTAGATAAAATATAGGTATCAAACCGCACAGGAAAGCCTTGAATTAAACTAGAATGCTCAAAGTCATCCAGTAAAATAGAACTCGTATGGAAGCTAATAAATATGTACCAGCCTGCACCTACGTGACTAAATAAAAATAATAAAAACGGTATGTATTGAAATAGATCAGATCGTGTATCCTTTCCCTCATCTATCATCCATTTAAAATAAAGGTAGTCCATCGAATTTTGTAATTTAGAGGGTAACAACTCGGCAATATTTTCGTATCCTTCTAATTCGAATGCCTCTTGCCTTAATTTAGCGAGTTGAAGTGAAGCCTCATAATACATAGATTGTCTATCCATTGTTAATGTTGCTATTTGTAAAGCAATTTTGCTTTTTTGTTTAGTTAAATTTTTATATAAATCGCTGCCATCCCCTGATTCTGAAGCATCTTTCACTTGAAATTTTGATAGTACAGCCTGGATGGAATAATAGTCACCCTTTTTTTCAACGATTTGATTACCAACGGCCTGTGCCTTTAAATAAAACATAAAGCCGAAAACGATAATGACAACAGCGACTAACGCAACTAAATTTTTCCGATTGGCTCGCTCAATTGCTAGTCCTACTTTTAATGCACGTAACACCGGCATCCGCCTCCCTTCTCAATGTAAGCTTTTACATTACTATGATAAGATATTGTGGATATTTTTTCAATTTTTAAATTTTTTTAACTTTTAATACTTCTTACCATTATTCAAGTCTGGTACGCGTGTAAGCGACAAAAAGAAGAGGACTGTTATTTACAGTCCTCAAATGGTCAAAAAATTTCATGGATTTTATATTAAAGTAGCCTTTCCAATGTAATATTCGCTAATAATTAGTTCTTACTTTAAGTTGAATCAATGACTAAGAAAGAGCTGCATTCTTCACTCAAATCATTGATAAGTCTATGCTCTTATTGAGTCCATTTTGAAGAAATGGTTAATCAAAAATGAATTCTTATCACACTTCAATCTAACAAACCAGCGTTAAAATTCATAGCCAGCGAATGGAGAGTTAGTTTCCCCTTATAAACTTCTAACGTTTCATTACATACCTAACAACAAAGCCAAATGCTCAACCCTTCTTTTATGTCAGTTGAGGATCCGTTTGATTGAATAATTGTCTGTCTATCCTTGTCTTATAATTTCCGTTAATATTACTTCCATTCTTTGCATTACCTTTAATTTTAGCTTAGACAATGTTAACTGTTTCTC
The DNA here is from genome assembly GCF_038593415.1 of Lysinibacillus sp. FSL W7-1291. Classification (NCBI taxonomy): domain Bacteria; kingdom Bacillati; phylum Bacillota; class Bacilli; order Caryophanales; family Bacillaceae; genus Lysinibacillus; species Lysinibacillus sp. FSL W7-1291. The sequence continues at coordinate 2,309,892 of NZ_CP151994.1, read as the reverse complement.
TAGTATATTACGGTAATCTTGTGAATAATTAGGATACAACGATTTTTCATATTCCAAATTTTGTAGTACAAATAAAAGGTTATTATGTAAATCAACCAATTGATTATAGTTATTAATTTTAGAATTCTTATCTGTATTTATTGTAGGATCATTAACATAAATAAAAATATTTTTCCCTTCTGTGATTATATTAACTACTCTTAGTGTTGAATCCCATTCAACAGGTAGTTTTAAAGACTCACTAACAAACCTTACGGGTACCATTGTAGTTGAGTTCATAATGGTAGGTGGGTTATCTAGAAAAGTCTCCTTCCCATTAACAATTGCTTTATACGAATTAACCTTTAATTGAATAGTTGTATTCCCTTTACTTGCTGTTATGGTTTGGGTTGAGGAATCCCAGGCAACAGTTGCATCTAATGATTCAAATATATTTCTCATCGGTAACATCGTCCTACCATTTATAGCAGTACCACTATCAAAAAATACTACATCTTTGTTAATTGCATGGACATAGCTATTATCCTCTACATAAATCAAAGAGCATAGATAAAATACAAAACTTACAAAAAATAACCGTTTTAGCATGACAATTCTCCTGTTCTATAACTATAATTAATTGTAAGTATAGTTTATTATTAGCGTTAAGAGAATACTTAATTTTCAATTTATGTTTTTTTCTCTAAAAGGTGGTTAAATCCTGATCGTGAAGCTGATATATTTTGAACATAAAAAAAGAGATACTGCTTGCACAATATCCCTTTTCTTTCGTGGAGAACCTATTGCTAAATCATTCATTTTTAGTGTTATCTAGATCTAACCATCCCTCAAATATAGAATCGTCCTTTAAATCAAAATAGTATTTTGTGAATCGCGCGAATTCTGTGGAATCGATTTCTTTATAGTTATAAAATTGATAATAACTTTTTAAAAATTGTTCAATGTCTTTGATTTCTTCATTATCATCAAATAAATTCAAGAGCATTGCAGGCGATTTTCCATAGACATATGCACTCATATCAGATTGGTATTGATCAAGTGGTAAATTGACTGGAAGCACTAGGTCTGGATCAATGCTGTAAATCGTATAGGGTTTGCTCAGATTCAATTTTTTAAAGTTGAATAGATTTGTAGCAAATACCGTGAAGCCTTCATCTAACCAGGCATGATGAAAAGGATCATTGGTAATGACCCCGTAAAACCATTGATGAGCAATTTCATGAACCACTGTACTTTTAATCTGCTCAGAACTACTAGGACCACTGTTGTAAATCGTATGGGCTGTTACAATTCCTGGGTACTCCATGCCCATTCCATCTATGATAATATCTAGTTGTTTGAGAGGATACGGCCCCATTATTTCTTCAAAATAATTTATGACAGCTGAAGCCTCGTCTGCTATTTCTTGATATAGTTCCTTTTTATTTTCCTCAAATCCAAATACTCTAATGGCGATGTCTTCGTCTTTTTCCACTAGTATTGGATCTTTTACTAGAGCAACAAATATTTCCTTCACGTTCTCAACTTCAAGTAACCCTTTGTTTGGGCTTGGAAATGCCTCTTGATCAAATGAAGACACCAACGTGTACTTCTGAGGAATGTCATAGGTTAATTTGAAATTGCTGAATGTAGTATGATACGTCTCTCCTCTAAAACGATAATCTTCTTTGTTCCATTGATGGTTTCTATATGTGGCAAGCATCGGATAAAATTGAGCTAAATGATAATTACCATTACTCTTCGTAAATCTTAAGCCCTCTTCAGGCAGAGTGAACTCATAGGAAAAATAAACTTTCATTTCTTGATGAGGTTTCAATTTTTCTTGAAGCTGAATGTTGAGTGTATCTTTTTCAAGGGTGTAAGCTGCCGTTTTTCCATCAATGGTAATGTTATGGAACGCAATGGTAGATGGATGCTCCAGTTCGGGTGAGACAGCTTTTGTAAACATATTAGGTATAAAATAAAATATCAATTGTTCCCAATCATCGGTAGAGAGGTTTTTAACGACAACGGTTGATTCTAGCTGAAATTTCCCGTCATTATCCATCTTAAGTGCCATATCGTATTCACTAAAATTACCAGGGCTTATCGCCTTTGGTATAAATTCTTCTGTATTCACCTTTTGAGCAATAGTAGACGCTTCTTTCCCTTCCTGTTGATTGAACTCACAAGCAACGAGAAAAATACATACTAGTAATAAACCTGTACTCCATAATTTCTTCTTTATAACTTCCGCCCCCAATCCCAACACTATTAGCTACAATAAAAATGGTATATATATAAATTTTATATTATTATCCCAATTTAAACCATATACTTTCGATCTTTCATCTGGAATCTAGTTAATTACTAAGATGAACAAAGAAAGAAGAGCACATATTCGTGGTGATATGCTGCCTATTAGGTAGACAGATGAAAATTAAAAGCTGTTGATATTTTTAGATGTAGTTGTTGATTATGCCGTAATGGGATGACTTTGGTAAGTAACCGACGTCATCTTTTTTAATGTCCATTGCTTTCATGTGTAGTTCTGCTAAGCTTTAAACAGACTATCCTTACTGACAACAAAAAAATCCTGCATGTATATACACACAGGATTTCTTTGTCATCTTTTTAAACTAATCAATTCTATTTAGTACCACTTGCTCCAAATCCAGATGTTCCTCGGATCGTTTGTGATAATTCATCTACTTCTACTAATTGAATGGATGGGACAAATTGAATGACCATTTGGGCGATACGCATAGATTTTTCGACGATAAACGGTTCTTGGCCGTGGTTGATTAAAATAACGCCGATTTCCCCTCTGTAGCCTTCATCAATTGTGCCTGGGCTATTCAGTACGGTTACACTATGCTTTAATGCTAGTCCACTTCTTGGTCGAATTTGGGCTTCCGTTCCTTTAGGTAATTCAATCTGTATACCTGTTTTAATAAGTTTGGCTACGCCTGCTGGTATTTCTACTGCTTCAATGGAGTAGAGATCCATGCCCGCATCACCAGGATTGGCTTGCATTGGTAGTATTGCATCCGCGTGTACTCTTTTGATTTTTACTTCTACGTTCATTGTTCTCCATCCTAACGATTAAAATTAAATGTGTCATCTGTAATTGGCGCTACTTTTGCTTTAGCATAGGTAGCTCCCTTTTGTGAAAAGAAATCATATGTGGAGCCTTCATTACGAATACCGTTCATCACAATCGGATTGACTTCTTCTTCTGGAAACATTGCTTCAAAACCAACATTCATTAAGGCTTTATTAGCATTATATCGTACATAGGCTCTCACTTCAGGTGATAATCCTGTTTCCGCATAAATATCATCCGTATATTTCATTTCATTTTGATATAAATCTAATAATAGCTCATAGCCCCATAAATTGAGCTCTTCTTGTTTTTCTTTTGAAAATTGCTTGAATAGATTTTGAGCAAAAAATCCAACTGCGACACCATGGATGGATTCGTCGCGTAAAATAAGTGAAATAATCTCAGCACTGTTTCGTAGGAAGCCTTGTCCTCCTAAGTACAGCGGGTAGAAAAAGCCAGAATAGAAAAGGAAAGATTCGAGCATAACGGAGGAGAACATCGCTTTCCATAAGCTTTCTGGATCGTTTTCTTCGATACTATTATAAATATCCGCAATTTTATTGGCCTTATATTGTAGAAATTCATTTTTTTTGACCCATTCAAATAACTCATCTATTTCTTCGTTTGTACAAAGCGTTGTAAAAATATAAGAATAGGATTTGGCGTGGATTGCCTCAAATGCATCAAAAACGGTTAGGACAGCCTTCTCTTGTAAATCGTCTGTATAAGCGGCCACACGATTCATCCCTATATTGGTCTGAACTGTATCCAGTAACGTTAATCCCGCGAACACTTTTTTATACGTGTCTTGATGCTCAAAGCTTTTCCACTGTTTGATATCTTTACTGACCGCAATTTCCTCAGGAAACCAAATTTGCTTCCATTGCTGGTCCCAAAATATTTGGGCAAGTTCACTCGTTGCCTTATTCCAATTGACCGCCTCATAAATTATATTTGACATGCTACACACTCCTCTAAGCTTTGTAATCGTTGACGAACATAGTAAACGGACTTAATGCCCTTTACCCATGCATAAATGTATACTTTAGCTAATTGTTCAGTTGTCCAATTATCTGTTACATAAAGCGTCATGGAAATACCTTGGTCAACGTGTTTTTGAGAAGCAGCGTACAAATCAATTAAATCATACGGATTAACATCATATGCCTCTACATATAAATGACTGTTATCATTTGTTAAATGAGGCATTGGATAAATCGTTCTACTATCTGCATAATCACGAACCTCTACACGCTCAGTACATGGCGCAATAGAAGCCGTACAGCTACGTATGTAGGAAATACTGCCAGTTGGTGCAATAGCCAAACGATAGGAATGAAATAGACCATATTGCATCACATCTTGCTTAAGCGTTTCCCACATGTTTTTCGTAATGATTGGAATATTGCCAAGTGCTTTTAACACAACAGGTGATAGTTCTTCGTCGATTTTATTGACATATTGGTCAAAGTAGCTACCTGATGCATAATCACTGTCCTCAAATCGATAAAAAGTTGCAGCTTTTTCTTTAGCCATTTCCATCGATGATTTGAGTGAATAAAAGTTCATCGCTTCCATAAAACGATCCATGAAATCAATCGACTCTTTGGAGCCATATAAAATGCCCTCCGTCACAAGATGGCCGTGGAGGTTCATACAACCAAGTCCTACTGAATGCATTAATTGATTGGCTTTTGCAACAGACGGTACATTTTTAATGTGCGTCATTTGCGACACATTTGTTAATAGGTGCATAGCCGTATCGATTAAGGCTTCGAAATCATTTACTTTACTTGCTGCATGAATATCAATCGACCCTAAGTTACAGGATACATCTAATCCATAGTCATTCGGTTGATCTTGATCTGTAATAATGCTTGTTTCTTGAACTTGCAGGATTTCGGTACATAGATTGGACATTTTTACGCGACCGATGTTTTTTAAAGGATGCACTTCATTGACATTATCATCAAAAATTTCAAACGGATAGCCCGATTCAAATTGTGCTTTTTTCACTTCTGTATACAGCCTACGTGCATTCAAACGTTTAATTTTACGAATTTTAGGGTTATCAAGTAGCTCATAGTACATATCTGAAATGGAAATCTCAGACATGCGTTTGCCATATTCTTTGAAAATATCATATGGGCTGAACAAGACAATATCTTTATCACGTTTCATAAGTTCGAAGAAAATACTTGGTATAATTATTCCTGTTGATAATGTTGCGAGGCGAATTTTATCATCGGCATTCGGTTTTTTAGATGAAATGAAATTTTCAATGTCTGCATGGAAAATATTTAAATAGACAACACCAGAGCCATTTCGCTGCCCTAGTTGATTGGAATAACTGAAAGAATTTTCTAACAGTTTAGCAACTGGGATGACACCACTGGCACGATTTAGAATCTCTTTAATAGGGTCACCTAAAGGGCGTAAATCAGTTAAGTTAACTCCAACCCCACCGCCAAGTCTTGATAGCTCTAAGCAATAACCAATATTTTCAGCAATACTATTCATGGAATCATCCATCGATAATTTAAAGCAGCTCACTAATTCACCACGTGCTTTTTTACCACTATTTAATGCTGTTGGTGTAGCAGGCTGATAAGCTTCCATCATTGCTTCGACAGAACGTTCTGCTAGCACCGTATTCCCTTGTGCTAAATACAAGGCGATAATGACAATACGGTCCTCATATTTTTCTAAAATCTCTTCTCCATCACGACTTTTCATAGCATAGCTATCGTAAAATTTACTTGCACTCATAAAGGATGGGAAGCGGAAATTATAATCATATGCTTTTTTGTACAACTTCTTAATAAATTCCATTTCATACATGTCGATAAATGCTTTCTCGTAGTAGCCCTCATCAACTAAATAACGGATTTTTTCTTCAATATCAATAAAGTAACGTAAACGCACGTTGACATACTCTAAAAAGTAGCGGCGTGTAGCTTCACGATCCTTTTCTAATTCAAGTAGCCCAGTTGAACTATAACGATTCAGTACGTCATTATTTAGCTTTAAATAGGTTTTCATCTTATTACCCTCGTTTCATAAAACGTTTGTATGGCTTCATAATCTGTTTGATTGCCTCGTAAATCTAATTTTCTCACTAAGGGTACATGATAGGTAGCAGCGATTTTCTCACCAGCAGCCCCAAATACGTTGTGCCCAAAGTTACTATTGCCACTGGCAACTACTCCTTTACAAAAATCTCTGTTTTTTTCTAAAAAACGTTCCACTTTTGCAGGGATATCGCCTAAGCCATCAGTATAAGTAATTAAAAGATAAGGCTTATTCAATTGTAATTCCTCAGAGAGCTCAACAGACTCTGCCCTTAATTTGGAAACAATATTCCGGACATTTCCTGTACGACTTGCGTAAACGATCATAGAACAATCATCTCAATATGAGAAACTATGTCCTTAACATCTCCTATAAATGTATTATTCATTTCTAAAACAGGCACACTTAAAAAACCTGCATCGATTATTGTTTGTTTAGCTTGTTCATCGTGATCAATGTTGACGATTTCTGCCTCAAGTCCTGCACGTTGTAATTCAGATTTTACCCAAAGGCATTTTGGACAGATTGTTTTCGTATAAAGTTTCATAGAAATCCCTCTTTTCATATAATAAAAAGCTATCTCCTCTAGAGAGATAGCTAAATGGAAACGTTACCATACCAAAAATACTGACGTTCCCATTTCTTAATCCCCGAAGAAATGATTAATTGTTTTATAGAGGCAGGTCTCCTGGCTTTGCTTCATCCTCTGATTCCCTTCCCATGCGAATGCACAGTGGTTGTAATCATTGTCAGCTTCACAGTTGCGGGGACAGCGTCGGAATTGTACCGAACTTCCCTTTTAAACTACATATAGTAGCACCTATATAAAACGAACACAATATATAGTTGTTGTTCAATAGTTTTAAGTGTACCATCCTTCATATAAAAAGTAAATCTAGATTCTAAACTTCTTTATTTTTTGATTATTCATTATTTTCAATTATAACTTTCGAAGGAATTTCACCATCTATTACTTATATCTTAATTCATTATGTATCTAAACTATGTACGAGATTTTTTGTTACTACGGATCTATGAGCATTAAATATACTAGCGTATTTCACATAGAAACAGCCTATATTCTAAAGAATAATAGACTGTTTGACATGTCGAACGTATGGATTACTCGATTTCGACAAATAAGGACAATTCCTTATAAAATTCAGGCGTTGCTGCCGAATTCACTTGAAAATGAGGATTATATTTTGATAAAAGTTTATAGAGAGTAGTTGCGGTTAACAGATTCTGTTCTTGATCGAAAGCCCTGAAACTTTCATAGACCTCCTTCACTTTACCATTTATTGAATGACAAAAAAACTGTTGAACATCTGCATCCTCTAAATAATCCTTTTCCCATCTGTAACATATTAAATTTGTTAGGAAAAACATTTCTAATCCAGGCATTTTTCCAACTTCAATGAGTAATGACATTCCATAATGAAATGCATTTTCCAACCATTTTATGCCGTGGCGATCTTTGTAAAAGCGCATCAACTTTTGTAACCCATGTCCTTGCTCCTTCACTAGATAAGCATGGATATTTGTATGACCAGCAGTTCTTTCCCATTCATCGAGAGAGAATTTATACTTCCTTACCAGTTTCATCCAAAGCTTTTGAAGCTTGTCTTCAGAAAGGTATTGTGTTTGTTGATTCCATCTTAGAAAAATGTCTAAACTTTCTAATACCAAGCCTCTTTCCATTTCAAAATGATCCAATTTTCTATATAAAACTTTTTGATTCATATCTATGTTGTCCATTATGTCTTCAGATTTTTTATCTACTATCATGACATGTCTCGACTAATTCAAGCTTGATCGTTAAATAGGTATCATTAATAGATGTATAATCATTTGGGTTTTCTTCTATTAACTTCCTAATATAAAGCTGTAAAGGCCTAATATGCTCACCAGAAAGGTTGTTCATAATTTGCTGCTTTAACTGATTTATATAAAATGAAATTGAATGTGATGTCATCTTGTTCACCCCTATTTATTCATAAAAAAACATCTTGCCCTAATGGGAAGATGCTAGCTATGACTGACATACTTCATAGTTCTTCAACCAATATAAAATAAGTCGTCTATATTGAATAGAGACTCTTTTTTTGGTTGTCGCACTATGAGTATGATGAAGGTAATTCGTCACACTCAACACCCCCTATCCGCGTAGGTTTTGGCTGTACTAGATAAAGGCAGGTCTCCTGGCTTATGATCATCACACATTTTTCCCTTCCCATTACATACATAACAGTGGTTTTTAAAATGTGCTCCTAATTACAGTTGCGGGACAGCGACGGCTTTTCACCGTTCTTCCCTTTTAAACAAATTCTATTGAATTTGTACCTTTATCCTTTTATTCCGTTTTTTATAGTATAACATATCATTCTACGTTCTCTGACAAAACCCTATGAAAATCTACAGAACAACACTTAAGAAACCACCTACCTCTTAACAAGTAGATGGTTTCAGCATTTATTGAGCGAAGATATCATTGTTCTTACTTCTTTACGGTTTCACTACTGTCTTGAAAGAATTTTTCAAGTATATCATCTGTAAAATCAGCGAATGTTTGATAGATATACTGAGGATTTCGATCCTTATCAATGACGACAGACCTAACCCCTTCATAGAAATCCTCATGATTTAAAAAGTTTTTTGCCAAAATTAAATCAGTCGCAAAGCATTCTTCTACCGTTTTATGTTGAGCATCTATCAGCTGCTTTAATGTAATTTTTAAGGATGATGGAGATTTAGATAGAAGCAACTGCTTTGTTTCTTGTGCAAATTTGCTTGGGTCATTGTCTAAGGATTCGACTATCTTCTCCACTGTATGTTTTGAGAAATGTTGATCGATTTTATTTTGAAGGCTGGCAAGCTCACTGTTTGCTGTTGGTGTACTTGAATAGTCCTCTATTAATTGCTTTAGAGCTGTGCTAGTTTCCACTGTATGCCAGTTCGTTTGTTCAATGCGTGTGAGGAATGCTTGTAAATGATCGCTCGTCATATAGCTATCTGCACCATTAGCAAAGAGAACATCTGCAGCTTGGATGATCGAAGCTGTTAAAGCTAAGTAATATCCTACATAGCCAGGCGCTTTATTTAGAAAATAGGCAGCTCCAACATCAGGAAAGAAGCCAATATTCATTTCTGGCATAGCCCATTTTGTTCGCTCTGTCACAATTCGGTGGCTAGCCCCATACGTTAAACCAACCCCACCTCCCATGACAATGCCATCAAGGCAAGCAATGATAGGCTTTGGGTAGTGATAGATTGCCTTATCTATTTGATATTCTTCCTCAAAAAAGATTTCGGCATTTTGGAAAGCTTCCTGACTGGAGCGAGCTTTATAGAGTGTTTTAATATCACCCCCAGCACAAAAGCCCTTTTCGCCAGCACCTCTTAGAATTATCAAGTGTATTTGATCATTCGCCTGCCATTCCTTTAGTTTCTCACCAATGGGCTTTAGCATTTCTATAGAAAGTGAGTTTAAAGCTTGAGGACGATTCAGCGTAATGCTTGCTGCGCCACCATCACTGACGGAAAATATTACTTCATTTGTCATAGTAGTTTCCTCCCTTACAAATGTTTAAAGTTGGGCTGTCTTTTGTCTATAAACGCTTGAACGCCTTCTCTAGCATCCGCTGTTAAAAATAACTCAGCAAAGCGTGTTCGTTCTAATTCCAGCCCTTTTTGGAGATGATCCTTCCCACCTTGAATTATACATTCAATTGTACGGGATACACTTGTCATACTTTTGCCCTCAACAAAAGACTGAGCAAGGGCTTTGGCAGTTGGCAGAAGCTCATCTGGCTCCGTCACCACTTGAATAATACCTAGTTGTAGTGCTTCGTCAGCACTTAATTGCTGGCTTGTTAAAATTAATTGTAGAGCCTTTGCTTGCGTTGTTATTCTGCTCAGTCGTTGAGTGCCTCCGAATGTCGGCAGTAAGCCAAGCTTTAATTCTGGTAAACCAACAATGGCATTACTTGAAGCAATCCTGAAATGACAGCCTAACGCTAGCTCCAGTCCTCCTCCAAGGGCTGGCCCATTAATAGCAGCAATAACAGGCTTTTTCATGGCTTCAATTTCATCACATAGCGCTTGGCCTGCCTCAGCCATTTGTAATGCTTTATCCTGTTGCCCAAAGGCAGCAACAAATTCCTTTATATCTGCTCCCGCAGCAAAAAATCGTCCAGAGCCCGTCACAATGATAGCTCTCGTCTCTTCATCCTCAGCTAATTCTTTAAAAATGACACGAAGATGTTCAATAGAAGCTGATGACAACGTATTTGCTGGTGGATGATTTAAATGAATAAGCGTGATGGCACCTTCTTTACTAACATTGGCAAATGTATCAACCATGATTTTCCCTCCTGTTTATGATAATGAACTGATCGATTTTGGATTGTTGATGATCCCTCTTGCAATCTCTCGCTTTTTCATAAAGAGATTCTGATGGAGCGGGATGTTTAAGCGCTGAATATGATCTAACCTTGTTTTTCGCTTTTGTTCATTTGTTTCAGCAGCACAAATAATGTCGATTGTCCTTTTTTCTATTTTACGATAGCCTTCCTGACAAAGAATATCTGTCATCAAATGCTTCATATTGTCACATGCGTTCTTTTCCGTCCGCAGTAAAGAAGCTTCCATAACATAAATATCTTTTGCTATATCAGCTAGCAGACGCATATATTCCTGCTCTTGCTCCAATTGAATCTGTGCGTCAGCAATGACAGCGATGGCTATTTGCATTAAGTACTTGGCAAGACGGATGTATTGCTGATTCTTTTCTGCTGGTTGATATGCTACTGGAGCATTTTCGGTAGATGTTGCTTGTGAATACTTCTTATATAGTAGCTTCGCCATTGTTAAACGGTTGATTTCATTTGTTCCTTCAAAAATACGGCTAATTCTAGCGTCACGATATAAGCGTTCAACCTCGTAGTCTTGCATATAGCCATAGCCACCATGGATTTGTACAGCTTCATCTACAATTTTCCCAAGCACTTCTGAGCAATTGACTTTATTGAGTGCGCATTCCAGAGCGAAATCAGCTATTTTTTGAACCATTGACTCTTTATCCGTAACTTCCATCGCATCATCTATTTCTCCTGCTGTCCTGTATGCAGCACTTTCCGCCCCATAGATGGAGGTTGCCATATCCGCAAGTTTTTCCTGTATCATGGTAAAATGAACGATTGGCTGGTGAAATTGCTTCCGTTCCCTACCATACGTTACAGCTAACTGAAGTGCCTGTTTGGAAGTGCCGATGTTGGAGAAAGCTAGCTTTAAGCGTGCCATGTTCAATATATTCATCGCTACTTTATGGCCTTTTCCAACCTCGCCAAGAACATTTTCCCTCGGCACGACAACATCCTGTAAAATAAGCGTAGCAGTCGAGGAGCCTTTAATGCCCATTTTCTCCTCTTCTTGTCCAATAGATACACCGCTAAATGTACGTTCTACAATGAATGCAGTCATGCCTTCACTCGTTTTCGCAAAAACAACAAAGAGATTTGCTAGCTGTGCATTGGTAATCCATTGCTTTTCACCATTTATTACCCATGCAGAGCCGTCCTCGTTTAAAATGGCATTTGTTTTGGGATGTAGTGCATCTGAGCCTGCGTCTGGCTCCGTCAGAGCGTAAGCGCCAATCCATTCACCTGAAGCTAGCTTTGGTAGGTATTTCAGCTTTTGGGACGCATCGCCAAAATAGACATAGGGCAATGTGCCGACTCCTGCGTGAATATTGTAAGATACACTGAATGAGCTGCCATAGCCCATCCTTTCTGCAACTAACCCGGAAATTTTTTTATTAAGTTCTAGCCCTCCATAGGCCTCGGGTATTTCGATGGCTAGTAAACCAAGATCACCAGCTTTTTGAAATAACCGACGAGTGATGTCATATTGATGCTGCTCAATAGCTGCCATATTAGTAGCGACATCTTGTTTGATGAACAGCTCTGCGGTTTTTGCTATGAGCCCTTCCTCCTCCTGAAAGTCCTCAGGTGTAAAAATGGTCATTTTGTTTTCTAATGTATCCATGCTAGTCCTCCTTGAAAGAAAGAGGAGAAAAGTAAACTTTTCTCCTACTTTATTTCCTCTTTAGGTAAGATGGTTTTCGCCAGTTCACTATCTAAATCTTCAAATTTGTAATAGGAAATGGTTTCATATAATTCACTTCTTGTTTGCATATCCTCAATAGCTTCTTTTTGAGTCCCTGTCTTTTTTATTAAGCCAAACACTTGCTCATAGGCTTTGGCTGCTACTCTCATCGATGTAACGGGATATATAACCATCGAATAGCCCATCTTTTCAAATTCCTTAGCTGTATAATACGGTGTTTGTCCAAATTCAGTCATATTGGCTAATAACGGAGCATCTAGCTCACTGGCAAAATGTTTAAATTCTTTTTCTGTTTGGAGAGCCTCTGGAAAAATGGCATCTGCCCCAGCTGCTACATAAGCTTTAGCTCTTAAAATAGCCTGCTCTAAACCTTCTACAGACCTTGCATCCGTGCGGGCAACAATTACTAACGTAGGAGCTATTTGTTTAATCATTTTTATTTTTTGTATCATTTCCTCTTGAGCAACGAGTGTTTTCCCATTCAAATGACCACATTTTTTGGGAAGATTTTGATCCTCTAGCTGTACAGCAGCTACTCCAGCCTCTACCATTTCACGAGCTGTGCGGGCAACATTTAAGACACCACCAAAGCCAGTATCGATATCCACTAGCAACGGTAAATTAGTCGCACGAATAATTTCGCTCGCACGCTGTGCAACTTCATTTGAATAAATCATGCCTAAATCAGGTAAGCCTCTACTGGCAGTGTAGGCAGCGCCAGAAAGATATAATGCCTCAAAGCCAACTTTTTTAGCCATTAAGCCAGCCATTGCATCATGAGCTCCTGGGATTTGTAAAATCGTTGAACGAGTAATGAGTGTTCGAAATTGTTCAGCCAATTGTTTTTGTGCTATTGCTTCATTTACAATCCACGCCATCTATAAAAACCTCCTAATAATCAATGATGCCTCGGCATATTTACGTCCGAAAGCGGCTGTGATGCAGGTCAGTTAGCCGTTATCTCAAGGATGGGAGGATTTTAGGCTAACATCCTTTATTAACTCCTTCCCGATTCGTGACATTCGCCAGAGGCTTTAATTTCCTGAAAGAAGTTAAACAAATAAATTAACGAATTCATGAACAGCACTATTTTCAAGAAGTGCTTGATCAGCACAAACTTCATTAATCTTGCTGTGTTGTTTTTGAGAATAATGGGTGCTAATGTTTTGCTGGAACTTATCGATGATTTGAGGGAATGCTTCCTCACGACGGAAACGGTGTCCTAAAGGATATTCACATTCAATAAGCTCAGATGATGTGCCATCTTTGTAATAAACTTGAACAGCATTGGCAATCGAACGTTTCTCAGGATCTAGGTAATCAATTGTATATTGGGGTTTTTCCACAACCACCATTTTATTTCTTAAATTATCGATACGTGGATCTGCAGCCACTTCATCTTCATAGTGGTCTGCTGTAATATCACCATAGATAAGCCCTATTGCTGTAATGTATTGAAGACAGTGATCACGATCAGCTGGGTTATTAAGAGGTCCTTCCTTATCGATAATTCGTATAGCGGATTCATGGGTCGTAATTTGAATGCGTTCAATGTCCTGTAAACGATTTTTCACTTCATTGTGTAAATGAACGGCACATTCGGCAGCTGTTTGTGCATGGAATTCAGCTGGATAAGAAACTTTAAATAGAACATTTTCCATCACATAAGATGCTAGTGGTCTAGCAAGCTTTAATTCTTGCTTATTAAAGAGAACATCTTGGAAGCCCCAGCCAGGTGCAGATAAGGCCGTTGCATAGCCCATTTCGCCTTTCACAGCCATCATGGCTAAGTGTACTGCCCTGCTTGTTGCATCACCAGCAGCCCATGATTTTCTAGAACCCGTATTCGGTGCATGGCGATATGTTCGTAGGCTCGAATTATCAATCCAAGCATTTGATAAGGCGTTGACAATTTCCTGATGAGTGCCACCTAATGCCTTTGTCACAACAGCTGTTGTCGCAATTTTGACAAACAGTACATGGTCTAACCCAACACGATTTAAGCTATTTTCTAATGCGAGAATACCTTGTATTTCATGGGCCTGTATCATCATTTCTAATACGTCTTTCATTTTAAGTGGCTCTTTCCCTTCAGCAACACGCACGCGACTCAAATAATCAGCCACAGCTAATATGCCCCCTAAATTATCAGAAGGGTGTCCCCATTCAGCCGCAAGCCAAGTGTCGTTGTAATCCAGCCAACGAATCATACAACCGATATTAAAGGCACCTTTTACAGGATCAAGAACATAGGAAGTGCCTGGAACTCGTGTACCATTGGGAACGACTGTGCCTGGTACTACTGGGCCAAGAAGTTTCGTGCATTCAGGATATTGTAAGGCCAAAATGCCACACCCTAATGTATCTAATAATACATAGCGTGCCGTTTCGTATGCTTCTTCACTTGTAATAGTTGTATTGACTACGTAATCCGCAATATCTGTAAGTAATTGATCTGTCTTAGATATGTCATTTGTTTTAATCATCTATATCTTCCTTTCAAGGCATGAATTTGATATACTAGTATGCTGATAGGCATTGGTCAGAATGCCCATCAGCTCTATGGCGAGTTGTTAAAACTTGATTATACCGACAATTCTTCAAGGTTATGACGCTCGCCAATATAATGGACACGAGGTCTAAATAATCGGTTATTGTCATGCTGCTCAATGACGTGAGCACATAAGCCAATCGTTCGTGAGCCAAAAAAGATAGGTGTATAGATTTCAATTGGCAAGCCAAGCATGTAGTATACTGGTGCTGCATAATAATCTAAATTTGGGTACAAGCTCTTTTCTTGTGCCATCACCTTCTCACCAGCTTCACACATGTGATATAAGCGATCATCCCCTTGTGCCAAACATAATTTATGCAAAGCCTCTTTCATAATCTGTGCTCTTGGGTCCATCTTTTTCATATAAACACGGTGACCAAAGCCCATAATTTTTTCTTTATTTTGCAGTTTATTTTTCAGCAAGGCTTCAAAGCCTGCTACTGTTTTGGCTTCTAGAAGCATGTACATGACTGCCTCGTTGGCCCCTCCATGTAAATTTCCTTTCAATGATGCGACAGCTCCAGTTAAAGCACCGTACAAATCAGATTGTGTAGAGGCAATAACACGAGCTGTAAACGTCGAATTTGGCATCTCATGCTCACTATATAAAACGAGAGACTGATCAAAAATTTCTTCTTCTAACGCCGTTGGTTTTCTACCAGTAATCATGTAATAAAAATTGGCGCTATAGGAAAGCTGACTATCTGGCTCCACAACATCTTGTCCGTTTAAGACACGATAGCTATTGGCTACGATGTTAGGCATACCGCCTAAAAGTCTATAAGCTCGCGTCAAGTTCATTTCAGTAGAACGATCATTGATGTGCTGATCAAAGCCTGCTAAAACAGAAATTCCAGTTCTCAGTCCATCCATCGCATGTGTTTCATTAGGCAAGAGCTTGAAGATTTGGAATATCTCTTGTGGAACCTGATAATGTGCTTTTAATTTGTCCTGTAAGTCAGCCTGTTGCTCGGCAGTAGAAATTTCGCCATGCAGTAGTAGGTAGACAATGTCTAAATACGAATATCTTTGTGATAATTCAATCAAGTCGTAGCCTCGAATAACAATTTGACTTCCTACAGTGTCTAAAAAAGATAATTTTGTTTCAGCAGCAATGACCCCATCAAGACCTGGTGAATAAGTTAACTCCATTCAATGACAGCCCCTTTGTTTAATTATTCTTGTAAGCGTTACCATTCCAACACGAAAGAACAACAAAAAAACAACTTCTACCCCTTTTTAGAAGTTGTTAATCTACAAAAGCATGACAGACCAAATAACAGTGAATTTACAGGAATTCACAAAAATCATGCAGTAGCTAACACCTCCCTATCCTCGTAGGTCAATTGATGCTTATTTTGTGGCAGGTCTCCTGACTTATAATCAACACTTCAATAACACCTTCCCATTTTGACAAACAAAACAGTGGCCTTGTTATCGAGCTCCTAAATACAGTTGCGGGACAGTGTTGGACTCTCACCAACTTCCCTTTTAATCAAATGGAATGAACCCCATTTGAACCACCAAAATTTAGCATATTCAATTTGTCTATTTACCTTAACATAGAGTTTTCAAAACAATCAATATAGGTAAAATTCAGAAAAGACTGATTATAAAAAGCTATTTTTCATTTTTGATTGACTATTCTGCATTTTTGAGCATTATTTTGTACAAAAAAAGATTGTTCATCTATACCCATAACTCCATTTTCAAGGGTTATAAGTAAAATAGAGGTCTTTATAATAAGAAAGGCGAATAGTTTTTTTATAATATAGAGGAGGAGCACATATGGGCTATATTTCAGAATTAAGGAAACACATCGGTAGTAGACCGATTATCAGTATCGGGGCGACAATTCTTGTAGTCAACGATGACAAGAAAATTCTCTTTCAACATCGTTCAGATACGTTGGATTGGGGATTACCTGGTGGCTCAATGGAACTGAATGAAACTGCTACCCGTGAACTTCATGAAGAAACAGGACTGGTAGCGAATGAATTGGACTTGATTGGTGTTTTTTCAGGGCCAAATTATTATTTTCAATATCCAAATGGGGATGAAATCTATACAGTTATTCATCTTTATAGTGCGAAAAATGTCAGTGGTGTATTAGAGATGAGGGATGGTGAGAGTTTGAATCTTACCTATTTCAGTAAAAATGAGCTACCAGATCATCTTGAGAAAAGAACAAAAACACTCTTAGACAATCTAGAGGACAAATTGTGGAATTTAGATAGTTCTTTTGCAAAGAATTCTCTTTAAATAACAAAGAGCATGCTTTTTATGAAAACATGCTCCCATCTTAACTATTAGGTTATTACAGTCTAACCTTAACCTCTGTACCGTCTTGTGCCTTGACATCTACTAGCACGAGCCCTTTATAATTTTGTAGTTCCTTGATAATAGGCTTGAGCATTTCTTTGTCAATGAATGGAAAGGAAAAGTCGATTTTTTTTCTGTCGAAGTATGCCTTTGTCCATTTGTTGACACTTTGCTGAATCCATTTTGAAGTCAAAATGGAAAGAACAATGGTTAGCACAGCATATGGAACAGGAACGGTAAAACGAACGTCTTTTGCTTTCACTTTTACATGCATCATAAGTCGCCTCTACTCAATGAAAACTGAAACGGTATCTCCGTTTGCCGATTTTATGTCCACAATTTGTCCATCTAATTCATTTTCGATGGCTTCAAGAAGAAGATTGATATCGATATCTTTCACGTATTTTTCCGATTGCGGAATACTCGCAGCGATACTGTGTCCAGCCATTAACACAGCCTTGACAAGTTTTATAGGCAAATTCACAGTGACATTATCATTTTCAGTGGACACCACACGAACCTTTAACGTTTTATCTAAATACTTCGTTTTTTCCAGAAATTTATTACCTGACTCCTCTTTCTCTTGTAACACTTGAATCAGCTCTGACCCTTTATCAGCATCAATTTTTCCCTCTTGAATCATGGTTAACACTTTAGTAATTTCCTCTTTCATGTAGCATTCCTCCCTATTCGTCTTTTAAGAGTTTTATGGCCTCATCAGTTGTGATTTCGCCATTTTCCAACATGCTTACAATTTTTTTCTCGTCTACTTCATTTTTCTTCTTTTGGACATAGCCAAGGGATGAGATAATGTCATTTAGCTTGCCTCGCACAGTTGGGTACGAAATGCCCAGTTCCTTTTCTACTTCCTTAATATTCCCTCGACATGTTAAAAATACTTCCACAAAATGAAGCTGATCCTGTGATAAGGATGCTAGCTTCGACAATTCAAACTCATTTTCAATCGTCGTTTGACAATGAGAACACTGTAACTTCGTAATTTTCAATGTTTTACTGCAGACAGGACAATTTGTGATTACTTGATAAGCCATAGTGAACTCCTTCCTTTAAGTTAAATTGATTATATACCAAATAATTTAAAAAAGTAAATAATAAAATTAATTTATTAAATGAAAATATCAATAAAGTTAATTACCTGATTAATATTATTAATAAAAAGAAAAACACCATTCTAATGCAAAATGGCGTTTCTTTAATAGATGACTCTTACTAATGTTTGGAGCAAATGAGGTAATCCAACTGGCCTCTATCATTACCAGCCCATACCTCCATGCCCATTGTATACGTGTTTTCTATATTATGATCATTTCGTTTTATGTTTTCTTTCTCGCGGGTGTGAAGGCAAAATAGCATGATATAATTGTTGTGAAGCAGGATGCTCATATGCTCCATCCTTGCCAATCTCCTCCACTAGCCGACCATGCTGCATGACAAGGATACGGTCTGACATAAAACGTGTTGCCTGTAAATCATGCGAAATGAAAATGTAAGCAAGCTGTCGCTCTTTTTGAAGTGTTTGTAGTAATTGTATAATCTTTTTTTGTAAAATCATATCAAGACTGCTAATCGCTTCATCTAAGACAATTAATTTTGGCTTTAGCGCAAGAGCTCTAGCGATGTTGACTCGTTGCTGTTGCCCCCCACTAAGCTGCGAAGGATAGTTTTGAGCCATTGCCCTCTCTAACTCTACACAGTCTAGTAATTCCCTTACTTTATGTTGTCGCTCTGTTTTGCTAAAATGCTCGAAATTCAGAAACGGTTCTTCGAGTATTTCAAAAATCGTCTGCTTCGGATTAAATGAATGATAGCTATTTTGAAAAACTGCCTGTAAATCTCTACGTATTCTTTTTTTATGCTTGCTTGGTGCTTCGTATAAATTGACACCTTGAAAGAGCAACTCCCCGTTTGTTGGTCGTTCGATTCCTAAAATAATA
Source organism: Lysinibacillus sp. FSL W7-1291 (assembly GCF_038593415.1). Classification (NCBI taxonomy): domain Bacteria; kingdom Bacillati; phylum Bacillota; class Bacilli; order Caryophanales; family Bacillaceae; genus Lysinibacillus; species Lysinibacillus sp. FSL W7-1291. Next base: position 2,290,778 of record NZ_CP151994.1, on the reverse strand, counting down.
CGACCTAATGTGCTTTTTCCTGAACCACTTTGACCGACTATTCCTAGACATTCCCCCTCCTGAAGTGAGAATGACACCTTCTGTAATACGGGAACTTCCTGCTTACGCTGGAATAGAAATGGTCTTTGAGCGTAATGCATATCAATATTTTTCACGTCTAGCAGCGTCATTTTTTCACCTCTAAAATAGCATTCTTGCTTGTAATAGTTTCTTTGTATAGGCATGCTGAGGTGCATCAAAGAAATCATAGACATTCGTTTGCTCAATGATTTTTCCTTGATACATAACAGCCACATCGTCAGCTAGTTCAGCAATAACACCTAAATCATGTGTAACAAGAAGTATGGCAGCTTCTGTTTCTACGCGAATACGATCAAATAGTGTTAATACTTGTTTTTGATTGATCGTATCAAGAGCTGTCGTTGGTTCATCAGCAATATAGAGGGAGGCTTGTAGCGCCAATGATAAGGCAATCATCACTCGCTGTAGCATGCCACCACTCAACTGAAAAGGATAATAATGTAAAATCTGCTCTGGATTTGGTAAATGCACTTTATGTAAGGCATCAAGAGCTATTTGTCTCATTTCTTTTTTGGTCAGCTTAAAGTGTGCCTTTAATGTTTCTCTGAAATGGCTTTCAATCGTTTGGATACGATCGAAGGCAGCGGATGGATTTTGCAAAATCATCGAAAGATGCCGCCCACGATATGCTCTTAATTGAGTAGCCGAAACATTCATTAAATTTTCCTGCTGATAAAGAACTTCCCCTTGTGTCACCTGTGCGATAGATGGTAATGTTTGCATGATGGCATGGCAAAGCATGGTCTTGCCACTACCACTTTCTCCTATGATTCCTAAGACACGCCCTTTATAGGCTGTCAGATTGATAGTGGTTAATACATTTTTCTCCCCAATTTTGACGTTTAAATCTTTCACTTCTAAAACCTTCTCCATAACTTCACCTTTCACGAATCAAACTTCTTTAAACAATTGGCTAAATGATTAAACAATAACACCACTAGGACAATGGCAAGCCCAGGATAAAGCATTAAATCGGGATGCTGACGGATATATTGTTTCCCTTCATTTACCATCATGCCCCATTCTGGAATCGGCGCCTGCACGCCCAGACCTATAAAGGAAAAGCCAGCGATTTCTAAAATGACTTTCCCGATATCTAACGCCACAATCGTGACAATAGCTGGCAGTATGTTAGGGATATAATGGCGAATGATTAATTTAATGCCTGTAGTGCCAGTAATCTTAGCAGCTTGAATAAAGTCTTTTTCATTCATCCCAATACATAAACTTCGAACCATTCTGGAGTAATAAATAAGCTGTGTAAAAATAAGGGCTATTAAAACATTTTTTAAGCTAGGGCCTAATACACCTAAAAGTCCAAATGCAAGTACCAGTGTCGGAAAAGCTAATAAAACATCACATATTCGAATAAATACCACATCGATTATACCTCTTTTCAACGCTACAAAGGCACCAAGTAGGACAGCTAAAACAATAGCAACGACTTGAATGAAGAGTGCGGATCCTAATGAATAGCGAATACCTAAAAGCATGCGAGAAAAGACGCATCTTCCTAAGTGATCTGTACCAAATGGGTAATCCCAGGAAGGGGCTAAAAATTTCTTAGTTATATCGACAGCTAACGGATCATGTGGCATTAAAATGGGTGCAAACAATCCCAGTAAGACAATGATTACAAGGAGGGATAAGCTAAATAACCCTAGAATAGGATCTCTTCTTTTTCGTAATCGCTTCATGTCAATCTCTCCTGTCCTTCATCATCAGATGAGGGTCCAATAGACGATGCAATACATCTGTGCATAGATTGGTCAACACATAGATCACAGCAATAATCAATACATAGCATTGTACAACGGGGTAATCTCTGTTCGTAATGGATTCGATTAAATACCTACCGAGTCCTGGCCAACTAAAAACTTGCTCCACAATTACAGCTCCACCTAGTAAACTACCGAGCGTCATACCTAATAAGGAAGTCAAAGGTATGGCAGCATTTCGTAACACATGACGTATGAGGATTACAGAATTTTTTAATCCTCTTAGCTGCGCATATTGAACATATTGTTGCTGTAATTCTTCCTGGATAGTGGAACGAATAAACTGGATGAACAGACCAATGGTTGGCAATGCTAGTGCGAAGGCTGGTAAAACTAAATGAGCGAGTGTACCCTTTCCGTTTGTCGGAAAGAGCCCTAATTTTAAGCTAAATAGATAGAGCAGTAGGAAACCTAACCAAAATGTTGGAATGGATACGCTCAATATGCTAAAGAATCTAATGATTTTATCGATGATGGCATACTTAGACAATGCACTCATAGTCCCTAATGGTATACTGAATACTAAAATGAGGACAAATGCGGCAAGAGCTAATTCAATGGTTGCAGGTAATTTCGCGAATAGCTCATGTGCTACTGGTAATTTACTCACAAAGGATGTACCAAAATCTAGCTGTAAAACGCCTTTTCCCCATAGCAAATATTGAAGAACGAAAGGTTTGTCCGTCCCTAGTTCTTCGCGTAATGCCTGAACAGCTTCCTCGGTTGGAGCAACTCTTGCCAATCGTAGGATGACCTCAGCAGGCTCTATCGGTACAAAACGAATAAATACAAAGGTTAGGATGGAAACTCCTAGTAAGACAAACGGCAAAGTCAAAATTCTTTTTAAACAAAACATCCATGTCGATTCATACATGCTGTCACTTCCTACTCACTCCTATGATAAAGAGAGAGCTGTCTTTGCAAGACATACTCTCTCTTTTTTATTACTCTTTATCCATTTGTGCATAGGGAATATCATATTCAGATGCACGTGGAGCAAAATCCTTCATATATGGTTGATAAATTACATTATTTGTTTCGTAAGAGATAGGATAGAAAAGTGCTTGATCATGGAATATGGATAAAATATCCGTGTAAAGCTGCACTCGTTCCTCTTCATCTGTTCCCACTAATAATTGATGGATTTTCGTATCGATGTCTGTGGCGTTAGGTAAGCCTAATTTTGCCTCATAAACACCACTAGCATTTGGCGTAGCTGACTCATTTGCAAAGCTATGTGGGTCGGTTGGTGGTCCGTTTGTACGCCAGAAATTAATATCCACCTGATCATCCATTAATTTTTGAAGACCGACCATCACATCCGCACCTTCTAAATTCAACTGTACCCCTATTTTTGCTAGTTCACCTTGCATTAATTCCGCCATTGGCTTTTGGATTGCATCTGTTGCGATGTAGATTAAATCTAATGATAATGGTTGCCCGTTTTTCGAACGAATTTTTTCGCCCTTCTGTAACGTCCATCCTGCCTCATCTAGTAGTTGCTGCGCTTTTTCAGGATTATATAAGATTGGCGCTAACTCTATATTGGCATAAGGAATGGCATCCCAAAATAATGTGTTAGCCACTTTTTCTGTACCATGTGTAATACTGTCAACCATTTGTTCCTTATTGATAGCATATTGAATGGCCTGACGAACCTTTAATTCGGCTAACGGACCCGACTGAGTATTGAAGAGTAACGCTTTCGTAGACAAAGGCTCAGAGGTAGCGGTTTTGTATTTACTGCTATCTTTTAAATACGTATAGTTATCTAAACTAATGATGCCACGACCATAAATTAAATCTAATTCCTCGTTTTCAAATGCTAATGAAATCGATTCTGAATCTGGGATAATTTTAACTTTAATTTGTTTTACGAGAGGCTTTTCTCCCCAATAGTTTTCGTTGCGACTAAATAAAGCATATTCATCTTTTTTGTACTCGGTTAATACCCATGGACCTGTTCCAATAGGTGCCTTGATCGAATCTTGTGTCGCATCTCCGGCTGGAAATCCATTATCCCCTAAAAAACGGAATGGTCTTACAAAGGCAAGCTCGTTTAAGACAGGATAATAAGGTTCATCTAATTGCAAGCGAATTGTAAAATCATCCACTTTCACAACCTCTTTCATATGGTTGACCATACCCATCCAAGAATGCATTTCCCGATCCGCTAATACTGCATTGAAATTACGAATCACATTATCTGCATTAAACGCAGTTCCGTCTGAATACTTAACACCTTTTCTTAAATGAAAAGTATAAGTCGTTTTATCTTCTGATATGTCCCAGCTTACTGCTAGCTTTGGACTAACAGTTCCATCGTCGTTGTATTCCACCAAGGATTCATAGACCATCGCTTGTGCGGTCATTTGATTGGGTAAATATGTATGGGGGTTCAATGGGCCGACATCTAATGGCCACCCAATTGTTATCATTTTTTCATTTGTTTGCTGTGTTCCTGTCTCTCCCTTTTCTTGATCTGTGCTTGTACAACCAGCAAGTACGCTGAAAGTTAACACAAGGATGAAGGGAAGTACATACTTAGTCAATCTCATTTTCTGTCTCCTATCTCTATTCGTGGTACAAATGAATCTAGTTATAGATAGATGGAAAGAAGGTATCAACAATGCGTTCAAATTTTTCGAGCTAACGAGTAGAAGTTGATTTGCATTGTGCTGACACCTTTTCAAAGTTTGTGATATCCGCTAGAGGCTTTAGGCACACCGACATTGCCACAGGACGTGGTGCTTTTTGACGTTCAGAGGGCATTTAAACAGCCATTGACTATTTATCTTCTTCTATAGAAAAAGAAGTCTTCTGTATGTGCTACTACAAAAACATTTGCTGAATCAAACTAAAAAAACCTTATTCTAAAAAAGAATAAGGACAGAAAAACTTACAATGAGTAAGCCTCCATCCATCTCCCTATCTTTCGTAGATCATCAATGAATCTCCTTACAAGCAGGCATTCTGGCTCATGAATCATGATTTTGCTTCACCTTCCCAAGTAATCACTTAGTGGTATTTGAAACAAAACTCCTCATTTACAGCTGCGGGACAGCATGGGATTTACACCCATTTTCCTTTTAATTGAATGAAAGTCTTTTTCACTCAAACTTGTAATGATCGCTATGAAATTCGTTATAAACATAACATGCTCGATTGTTCACGTCAATTTTATTTTCTGAATATAATAAAAATCTTAAAAGAATAAAACAACAAAAGACCAGGTCCATTTTTTTCCTGGTCTTTGTTGTATTTCGGAGAGAAGATGTAGTAGTTGTAGTAGATTTATAAAATGATGTCGTTATCTCGAGATAGATTGTTGTACTTCCTGGCGTAATGTTTTCGTTGCAGCAACCATATTAGCCAAAGCTGCAACAGTTTCAGTTTCTTTTCTTGTTTTTAAACCACAATCTGGGTTCACCCAAAATTGATGGGGATCTAACACCTGTAAACTATCTCTCATAATAGTTAGCATTTCTTCATTGCTTGGCACACGAGGACTATGAATATCATAAACGCCTAAGCCAATGCCCTTTTGATAAGGTTGCCCTTGCAGTGATGTAATGAGCTCCCCGTGACTTCTTGATGTTTCAATGGAAATCACGTCTGCATCAAGTGCACTAATCGGTTCGATGAAATCGTTAAATTCGCAGTAGCACATATGTGTATGGATTTGTGTTTCATCTTTGACACTAGCTGTAGCTAGCTTAAAGGAATTAACAGCCCATTCTAAGTAAGCTCCCCATTCTTCTTTTCGTAGCGGTAAACCTTCTCTTAGAGCTGGCTCATCCACTTGAATAATTGAAATACCTGCGTTTTCGAGTGCCTCAACCTCTTTGCGAAGTGCTAATGCAATTTGATAAGCGACATCTTTACGTGACAGATCGTCTCGTACAAAGGACCAATTTAATATCGTCACTGGTCCTGTCAGCATACCTTTTACAAAGCGCTTTGTTAAGCTTTGAGCATAGGCTGACTCTTTTACAGTTATTGCTGAAGACCACGCTACATCTCCATAAATGATCGGTGGCTTAACACAGCGTGAGCCATAGGAAACGACCCATGCTTTTTTTGTAAAGGCAAAGCCAGTCAGCTTTTCACCAAAGTATTCGACCATGTCTGTACGCTCAAATTCACCGTGAACGAGTACATCGATATCTAGTTCCTCTTGTATCGTAATCCAGCGTTTTGTTTCCTGCTCTATAAATGCCTCGTAGGCTTCATTCGATAATTGTTTTTTACGCCAAGCATTACGATTCCTTTTCACCTCATCGGATTGTGGGAAGCTTCCGATTGTTGTTGTTGGGAATAGCGGTAACGCTAACGCTTGCTGCTGCATCTTTTGACGCTGAGCAAATTCACTATGTCGTTCAAAATCTTGCGTTGTCACAGTTTGAACTGCTTGATGGATCAACTTGTTTTGACGGATTGGATGGTTTTTTAGAGCCTCAATTGCCTTCATACTTTCAGAAAAATTATGCTGTAAGATACCCTCTGTATCTCGTCTACATTTAGTTAGCTCCGTGATTTCTACAATCTTTTCATCTGCGAAGGCTAAGGCATGCTTCAGAACAGGGTCAATCTCATTTTCAAGAGCAGTTGTGATCGGTACATGTTGTAGATTGCTGGATGGTTGAATCCATAGCTCTGCTGCATTACTTAAATGCTCAATTGCCTGAATTGTAGCATTGACCTCCGCTAAGTTGGAACGCCAAATATCACGTCCATTAACAACCCCGACTGCCAATACTTTGTCCTGAGGGAAACCATATTGACGAAGTGACGCCATATTTCCTTTATAGCCATGAACAAAGTCTAGGCCAAATCCTTCTACAGGCAATGTAATCAATGTTTCATAGCTGCATAATGCTTCAAAATAAGTTTGCAGCATGATTTTCGCTTCTGGAACCGCAACGGCTAACTGGTCGTAAATCTCTTGCACAAGCTTGATGTCTGCTGGATCAAGGGTTGTGACAAGTGATGGCTCTTCTAGTTGAATCCAATTTGCACCTGCCTCCACTAATTCTTTTAATACTTGCGTATAGAGCGGTATTAGAGCTAATAAGTATTCAACCTGTGTGAATTTGCTATAGCCTTTTGTTAACTTGCAGAATGTATAGGGACCAATCAATGTTGGCTTTGCAATAATACCGTACGTTTCTTTCGCCTCTAAGAAATCGGCCAACACTTTATTTTCTGTTAGTTTCAAGGCCTGTCCCTCGTATTCAGGAACAATATAGTGATAGTTTGTATTAAACCATTTTGTCATCTCACTAGCTACAGCTGTTTTATTCCCTCTTGCTACGCTGTAGTAGGTAGATAAATCTACTTTCCCTCCCTGCCAGTTAAAGCGTTTTGGGATGAGACCAAACATTAATGCTGTATCTAACATTCTATCGTAATACGTAAAATCGCCAACTGTCACCATGTCGATGCCAAGCTGTAGCTGCTTGTCAATTCTAGCTAAACGGATTTTCTTTAAACTATCCTCAAAATCCTCTTCAGAAAGCTCGTTGCGCCAAAATGCTTCTAATGCTTTTTTCCATTCGCGATCTTCCCCGATATACGGGTAACCAATGAGTGTGCTTGTATAGGTCATTTTTATATCTCCTTTTCAGAAAAAAATAAAAAGCCATTTTCCAAGGAGGAGAATGGCTGCTAGTTGAAATTTTTAATGCTAAAACAATACGAAAAAAGTATCTACTTTCGCATAAATCATTTGTTATCGCACAGTGCCGATTTGGTCACTTTTCACCACCTATTTCCACGTAGGTATTTGGTGTGTACTAGAAATTGGCAGGTCTCCTGGCTTCTCATCAACACGCCTCACAGCCTTCCCGGTTTCCCAGTGGCCTTTGTGATTTGCTCCGAATAACAGTTGCGGGACAGCGTCGGATTTGCACCGACTTCCCTTTTAAGCCAAACTTTCATTTGGCACCAATTCTTACACATTATTCAATTATGCTCCTACTATAACATATCTTTCAGAATAGTAGAAATAATTTTTATACGATTATCTAAATTATTTCTATAATTATTGTAGGGATTGGTTTAAGAAGATAAGGCTACATTGTATTCCATAAAAAAATTTGTTACTATAAAAATACAATTATGAGAGGACTGATGAATGGACAATGATGAACTAATCTATATTTTTATTTGAAATGAATCACTTCAAACGACAAAATATAGGATTAGTCTATCCATTTTTAACAATCAGTTTGCGTTTATTTGTCATGATGTCATTGGCAAATAAAGTTTATTCAGTGAGAGACTAATCCTTCCAATATCCAATTGGGGGGATTTTTTCTTGCTCTCATAGTTTATTCTGTATCTTTCATCTACCTAATAAAGGAGAGCAAAAAATGAGCGATTCTGAACCTATTGTGACGCATGTGATGCTCCGTATAAGTCGTTAGCATCCATCAACTTATACGGAGAAATTTAGCATAGATGGATGTACCGACTTTGTATAAAAGAAAAATGATTTGCTATACAAAGGAGGAATTATCATGTCAATGATACAAGTACAAGACTTAACGTTTTCTTACCCAAGCAGCTTTGATTATATTTTTGAGGGTGTCAACTTTCAGATTGATACAGATTGGAAACTTGGATTTATCGGTAGGAATGGTCGTGGGAAGACAACATTTTTTAATTTGCTATTAGGGAATTATGAGTATAGTGGGAACATCATTTCTTCAGTAGAATTTACTTATTTCCCCTATCCTGTTTCAGACCCAAATAAATATACGTACGAAATTTTTGAAGAAATTTGCCCTCTGGCAGAAGATTGGGAATATATTCGTGAAATAGCCTATCTAGATGTCGATGCTGAGGTCATGTATCGCCCTTTTCAAACATTATCTAATGGAGAGCAAACAAAGGTGTTGCTTGCAGCGCTCTTTTTAACAGAGGGACAGTTTCTATTAATTGATGAGCCAACCAATCATCTCGATACAGATGCACGAAAGACGGTCTCTGATTATCTACGCAAGAAAAAAGGATTTATTTTAATTTCGCATGACAGAGCCTTTTTAGATGGCTGTGTTGATCATATTTTATCGATCAATAGAGCCAATATTGATGTTCAAAGTGGTAACTACTCAACTTGGAAGTTAAATTTTGATCGACAGCAGGAACATGAAGAAGCAACTAATCAACGTCTGCAAAAAGATATCGACCGTTTAACGCAGTCTTCCAAGCGTTCGGTAGGTTGGTCTAATCAAGTGGAGGCTTCCAAAAATGGAACTACGAATTCGGGTTCTAAGCTGGATAAAGGCTTTGTTGGACATAAAGCAGCCAAGATGATGAAGCGAGCAAAGAACTTGGAATCTAGGCAGCAAAAAGCGATTCATGAAAAATCAAAACTACTAAAAAATGTTGAAAAAACGGAATCTTTAAAAGTACAACCATTAGCATTTCCATCAAAAGACATGGTTGTTGTAACGGATGTATCAATTCAGTATGACGACAACTTTGTGAATCAGCCTATTAGCTTCAAAGTGGCGCAAGGTGATCGCATTGTTCTCGATGGCAAAAATGGAAGCGGAAAAAGTAGTATCCTACAGCTGCTTCTTGGCAAGCCTATACAGCATACAGGCTCTATACATTTAGCTGCTGGCCTTATTATCTCCTATGTTCAACAGGATACTGCTCATTTGAAGGGAGCGTTATCGGATTTTATTGAAGAGCATGCTATAGATGAGACGTTATTTAAATCTATTCTGCGAAAGATGGACTTTGAGCGGATTCAATTTGATAAAGACATCTCACATTATTCAGGTGGGCAAAAGAAAAAGCTGTTGATTGCCAAAAGTTTGTGTGAAAAAGCACATCTCTATATTTGGGATGAACCCTTAAATTTTATTGATATTTATTCGCGCATGCAGATTGAAGAGCTTATTCAAAGTTTTAATCCTACAATGATTTTTGTGGAGCATGATCAAGCCTTTCAACAAACCGTGGCAACGAAAACAATATCTTTGTCATAAAGGAAACATTTAGAGAAGAGTCCATTTTCAAAATGGATTCTTCTTTTTAATGATATTGAAACCAAGTGACACCTTTATTATTTTTATCTTTAACTATAAAACGTTTAATAATTTTCTGTGATCGACGCACACTATAAAGAAATATTTTATAGAAAGGCTAGCAATCCCATGAAAAAAATCGCTACTTTAATGACTATAGTCACTATTTTGATTATGCCCAGTAAGATTTATGCACAAAGCGAACAAGCTGATGAGAAACTCATCACTGATACATTGATAACAATCCTTAATCCATTTATAGAAAAGGAAATTGACCATTACTACGGCTATCCTAAGCAGTATGGCTTGTATGATGCGAACATTTTGAACGTTATTAGGGAAAGTCAGTTTAGCTTTAGGGTTAACGTTCAAGTTACTACTTTTGAACATGCCCATTCCCCACCATATAGCAAGGAAATCATTACGTTTGAAATCAGTCCAACTGATGTGAACACCCTTCACTATAAACATGAGGCAGATAATGTAGAAAAAGCAATAGATGCATTCTATCGCACAACACTTTTAGACATACAGCAGAGCTTTAATTTGAATTTAGCCTCGTTCATTTCCTATCGATACAATCAATTGCAATACAAGGCTGAAATAAATAATGAAATGAAGCCTCTTGCTACGATTGCAGATGAAATAGCAAACAATATTTTATTTCCTGAGCGAAAGATACCCTATAAAAATGTAGTTGACCCTGTCACCTTTATCAAAGACAATACAGGCTATATGCTCTTTAAAAGGGCAGATGGGACCAATGTAAGCTATCAGCTGCAAAAGAAAGACGGCACATGGACCGTAATAAATAAAGCAAGTAAGCCAGGTAAGAAAATGCAGCATCAATTACCCTGGTATATATAAAGAAGAATGGGAAATTTAATTTTTCCGATTCTTCTTCTTTTGTTAAATAATTTTATAATTAACATTTTTTCTATCATCCCATTTGTGGGAACTCCTTAATGCTAAATCTTTATTATCTTTATCGTTTGCATGAGTCCATTCCACATTATTGAAGGAAAATATTAAGCATTAAAATTTTTCTGAGAAAGTGTTATGATCAGAAAGGATTTATGATTGATGGAGGATTTAAATGAAGGTTGATTTTGAAGAATTATTACATGGTGTTTTTTCATCTTTGCATGCGATAGAAGGCGTAAAGTCTGTCGATTGCATTCTTGAAGTTTTAAAAGATCGAATTGTTTTTCCAGAGATTACTATTTTGATACTGAATGCTAGGTTTGAATTGGTCTATTTGTTTAATGAACAGAAAGTAGTGTTTAAAACGTTAAGAGAAGCTTCGATTGATTCAAATTATATAGAAGAAATCAATTTAATTAATCAGCATTGTAGTTCCATTGAAGGTATTCTAAATGATTTTATTAACACAGATACACTTAAGAATTATTCTTTAAGCCTTCTTTCCTTAAAGTATAAAGAGAAAATTCCGAATAGTTAATATTGTGACAGAGATAGCGTTATAAAAAATGGAATTTGGTAAGAGTTTCTTCTACCAAACTCCATTTTTTAACTCGCCAAGTATTACCATTTATGTTGAAAAAAGATGGTTTGTGCAATGCCAATAAAATATGCTGATTCCGCAATAATATGATTTAACATAACTTTTGCTGTTACATGCATAAGTCCCTCTCCACTTCCACTAATCTATAGAAATAGAGCTTTCAAAGACAGTCACGACATGCTGGGGCTATCAAACCAAGCATGTTTTAATAGCTTAATCCCCTTGTCAATCTCTTCTACCCCTAAATTTGCAAATCCAAGCAAAACTTTTGCGTGCTGTATGACGGAAGGATTGGCGTAAAAAATAGAGGTTGGGTATACTTTTACACCTGCCAGTTTTGCTGTTTCAATTAGTTCTTCTTCAGACATTTTATTATTTGCTTCGAGTAGAATATGTAAGCCACTACTAGCCCCATGTATTTTCACGTTATCCCCTAATATTTGATGAATGGACTTTAATAAAGCCTCATATCTTCTTTTATAACCATTCCGTGTTTTATTCAAATGTCTCTCCCAATGCCCACTTTCCATAAATAACTGTAAGGTATGCTGATGAAGTCTCGATACAGTTTGAACATAGTAGTTGTTGTTATTAAATAAAAGGGTTAATTCCCTTGGTAAAACCATATAGCTTAGCTTGATGGAAGGAATCAATGATTTTGAAAAAGTGCCCATATAGATGACGCGGTCATTCGAATCTAATCCTTGTAGAGCAGGTATAGGTTTACCTGCATATCGAAACTCCCCATCATAATCATCCTCAATAATATAAGCATTTTCATCCTTGGCCCATTCTAATAATGCTAGTCTTCTTGAAATCGGCATGACCGTTCCGATGGGGAATTGATGGGAAGGGGTGACATAAACAGCCTTGACCCTACTATTTCTTAACTGGCTGATATGAATGCCATGTTCGTCGAGAGGGATAGGTTTCACCTTTATACCATGATCCTTAAACAAGTAACGAACGCGATAATACCCTGGATCTTCCATAGCAAAAAGCTCATTTCTTCCAATTAAATTACATACGATGCCCATTAGAAATTGCAAACCTGCACCAATGACAATTTGGTCTCCTTGGCATTGTACCCCTCTTGCTTCATAAAGATAGCTTGCAATGTAATTCCTTAATTCAAGCTCCCCTTGCGGATCTCCATATAAAAGCAGATGAGCCTGCTCTTCATTCAGGCTTTGCAGTGTTAATGTACGCCATATTTTATAGGGGAAATCTTTTAAATTGATATCTCCATAATTAAAGTTGTACTTAATTGAAGGTAGTTGTTGTTCTTGCGGAGTTGCTAACTGCGGCTCAAAATGATTAGAACTTGTTTGAAAATAGCCCCTTTCGAGTTCTACAACATAAAGCCCCTCTCGTTCTTTACTAATTACATAGCCCTCTGCAAGGAGCTGCTGGTAAGCTGCATCAACCGTGTTGCGACTAATCTGTAAATGTTTAGCTAAGCTGCGCTGAGACGGCAATTTGGTTTGAGCTAAAATATTTCCATTTTGAATTTCAGCTTTTATATAGCTATATAACTGAAGATAAAGTGGTTCTTCATTATGCAAGTTAGGTGTCATTTCGAGCATGGCTTATTGGCTCCTTTGAAAATAGCTTTACTGGCACTTTTAAGAGGTACCAGTGATTGATTATAATAAAATCTACATTGTAGAGGGGAAAATGTAAAGACGTGTAATCACAATAGTTTGTTTATTCAAAAAGCTCACAATGATTTGATGAGATAAGGAGAGGTTTGCATGTATGTTCCAAAGTACTACAAAATAACAGATTTTGAAGAAATCAAAGATTTTATTCAAAACAATGCCTTTGCGACAATTGTTTCAATTAGAAAAGGTAAACCAATAGCAGCCCATATCCCTGTACTGCTGAATAAAATTCAAGATGACTATTACCTGACAGGTCATTTAGCTTATGGAAATCCTTTATGGAAGACCTTTGAGGACGTGAATGACCTTCTCGTCATATTTAATGGGCCTCATGCCTATATTTCTTCCTCTTGGTATGAGCATGAAAATGTGCCAACTTGGAATTATCAAGCTGTCCATATATACGGAAAAGCAAGCCTTATGAACGGAAAAGAGTTAGAGCAAGATTTGACTAGCTTACTAGAAAAATATGAGAAATTCCGTGAAAAGCCTGTTTTGTGGGATAAACTATCGCCTGAACTTTTACAGCAAGAAATAAAAGGGATTAAAGGATTTAAAATAAAGGTAGACGAAGTGCAGGCTGCCTATAAATTAAGCCAAAATCGTAATGCTAATGATTATGCCAATATTATTAGCGAGCTTTATAAAGAACAACAACCTCAAACTGATGCATTGGCAGATGCCATGAAGAAAAATAGAAATGACTAATAAAAATGGCAGAAATGTTGTTTTATCAACGTTTCTGCCATTATCACTTTATTCGAGCGTTTTGGTCATGATGAGATCCATTTGTTTTTCATCCCCCATATAAAAAGAATGAGCACCTGTTTGAACAAAGCCAAGTTTCTTATAAAAACCGATAGCATGGTCATTTTTCTCCCAAACGCCTAGCCAAATGCTTATCTTGTTGTGTGCAATAGCTACTTCCATTGCTTTATTGATGAGGTATTTACCGAGCCCTTTGCCTTGAAATTTATGTCGAATATAAATTCTCTCCACCTCGAGTGACTCATCCCCCATTTGTTCGGATTGTGCCTCATTGACATTTACTTTTAAATAGCCAGCTACTTCTTCATCATCATAGATAAAATAGAAGGCTGAATCGACATTGGTCAATTCCTGCTCTAGCTGATGATCATGAAATGCACGCTCTAAATAAGCTTTCATATTATCAGGCGAGTTTTGGTCTTTAAACGTGTCATTGAATGTTTCGATGCTTATTTCTTGAAGCTTTTTTAAGTTTGCTAGACTACATTCCTCTAATTTAACGGTCATTGCTTCCACTCCCTTATCGTGAACTCTTTCTAGATTTTATATTGCAAATGCAACAAAAAGAGTATATAGTCAATTTAACGTAATTTTATTGTATTTGCAATAAAAATGAAAAGAGGGCTTTCGTTTGAAATATATCTTTTATGTAGTAGGCATTTTCATTTTAACGCTAGGTATTTCTCTAACAATTCATTCCAACCTTGGGACTTCCCCTTTTGATGCGGTTTTAGTCGGATTGTCTAATCATGTAGGTCTAACTGTAGGAAGCTGGGAAATCATTTTGGCTATCCTATTAGTCGGTAGTAATTCCATATTAGCTAGACAAAAGCCTGAAATAGTAGGGCTGATCACAGCATTTATCACAGGTATAGGAATTGATATGTGGTTACTGCTATTAAATGATTTAGCAATACTATTGTATAATCAGGTGGTTTATTTTGGCATAGGGCTAGTTGTGACAGGATTAGGAACGGCAACCTATTTACATACAAATTTTGCGCCAATTCCTGTAGACCGACTAACCTTAATTATAAAAGAGCTAACAAACAAATCGATTTTTTTCTCAAGAACGGTTATTTACCTCTTTTTCTTAGTGTTGGCGATGTTGTGTAAAGGACCAATCGGTGTCGGTACATTATTAACGGTTTGCTTAGGTGGCTTTATCCTGCATTTCTTTATGCCCATTACTGGAAGAATACTAGATACTCTACTGAATACGACTGTAAATGATCAAAATGGGAAACTGAAATAAAAAACCGGCTATTCGATGAAGAAGGAATTCTAGTTTTATGATAGCTACTCTTCATCAAGTTTCACACCAAATTGATTGAAGATAGCCTTATATTTTTTTCGAAAATGGCCCATCGCTGTTCAGTTCCATGCTTTTTCTGCCATTCATGATAATAACGCTTAGCTGCTGTTACATCATTTAAATGTAGAAATGGGCTAGACGTGTAATAGTTTATAATGGATCTGGCATTAATCATCGATTCAAAGAAATGATGAGCCTCTTTCATCCCACGAAGTAGCATTTTTCTTAGACCATCCATATTCGTAGTAGGACTGATGGGACATCGAGATCAGGTATACCTTGGACAATTGATTCAATTCTTGCTCGGAAGTGACATTCTGCTTCTTTTGATGCTGTCAGAATCTCTTTCGATTGAACGTGTGCCAACTCGGTTGCGTAAATATAGCAATTCATATAAAACATGTTATTAGCAGACTTTTGGAAATTGAACATATAGTTAAGATTGTCGGTTGTTTTATAGAAATTCAAACTTTTCTTGTTGTAGCCAAGCATCGAAAGGAATGGCTTGATGTTCTGTTTTATTAACTTATTAAAAATCTGCTGCAATAGAATCCCTCCTATCAGGTTATTAAGTAATGAGGTTCACAGATTAATTTCATTTCCTGTTAAAATGATGTCCCTCTCTTTGAATGGAATTTTCACCTCTTGATTATCGACTAATTCTTCCCAAATCATTTGTCATAATTCTATGTTTTTATATTTTGTTCAATGGTTTTTGGTTTTTTAATATAGATGAAATATATAAAATAGCACTTATATCCCTACACATCCAATAATTTCATATATTTTTGGTAAAATTACCCGTTATTATTGCAGAAGTTTTACACAGTTAAAATTAAGGTTTCAATTTAGCTGTTTAGGGGTAATCGGTAATATTATTGAAAAATAACGCTTGTCTCTTTCATGCTATTCTTACTTTAGTTCAAAAGCGAAAGTTTTTTGAAAGGAGTAAGATTTAATTGAAGAAAAAATGGTTACTACCCATTTTCGCCTCATTTATGTTCTTCACAGGCATAGGTGTTCATGAAGCGAAAGCGGCAACAATAGCAGATATAACAAATACAGCAAAAGCATATATAGGTGTTCCTTATCAATACGGGGGCACAAATATTAAGACAGGTGTGGATTGCTCTGCATTTACACAAATTGTTTTTTCAAAGCTAGGGATTTCACTAGAACGTACATCCAAAGCTCAATATCAGCAAGGTACTTCGATTGCTAAAGATCAATTGAAGACTGGTGACCTAGTATTTTTTAATACTTCGGGAAGTGGTATCTCCCATGTCGGCATATACATAGGTGACAGCAGTTTTATTTCAGCTACTACAAGTTCTGGTGTTAAAATTGATAACATCAATGACCCTTATTACTGGGGATCTCGTTACGTAGGGGCAAAACGCGTGGCGAACTTCACTGAAAATGAGTTTGGAGAAGTAAAAGATGCTGAAATCGACTTTAGCGTTTATGCTTCACGTGGAGAAGTAGCTCTTAAACTGGCTAAGCAATTACAATTAGATACTAGTAGCACCAATTCAAGTTTTCCTGATGTAAAACCATCGTCTAAATATGCGGGTGCTGCTGAGGCACTTAAAAAAATCGGCGTTTTTACGGGGGATGAAAATGGCAAATTCAATCCAGGTTCTCCTATGACACGCGGTCAATTATCGAAAGTTTTAGTGGAAGCATTTCATTTAAAACAACAAGGAGCGGCAGAACAATTTGTCGATGTTCCAAGTGCGCATTGGGCAAACAATTATGTATCCATCCTCGCTTCCAATAAAGTTACAGTTGGTAAAGGTGACAATGTATTTGGGGTGAATGACAATGTTACACTCGTACAATTAGATGCTTTTATCCAACGATTAGCTCAATAACTAACTTCAAAGAGGTGTTTCATCTATGGATGAGACGCCTTTTTGTTCTGTAGCTCCCCCACCTCCAAAGCCCGCACTAATTATACTCACTTCAAAATTATATAAATAGATTAAGATAAACGCTATATTAGCCGAACGTACCGAGCTAAATCGAGCCACTTTTTATTTGCATTTTATAGATATGAATGATCTATTAAAACAAGTAGTGTACGATATTTCTAACGATTTGTTGGTAAAAATAACGCTGACTTTGCAGATTGACACCCTTGCTTCAAAAGAAAAGTTTATATGATGTTAACGGACTTGATCGTGATAGAGAGAGTTTGCGAATCCTAAAGAAATAACATTATCAATGGATATTCTTGCTTCTTCTGTACTAGGAGTTGCTCAAAGATGGGAGTCATTTTAGCTCTGAATAGATAGCCGGCCAAATTATTGAGTTGTATCGATAATTTTTTATAAATCCCCTTTATCCAAATAAAAATGGGCGTTGCTTAAGCTTAGCAACGCCCGTTTATTTATTCTTCCACTATTTTTTCATTAACTTCCCCACTAGCATGATTTTCATGACTAGGTTTAACTCGCTTAATAAAGAAGGCAAGGACGAGTGCAATCGCTGCAATCAATGTTGACAGGAAGAATGTATAAGTTATACCATGTAGCATGGCTTCGTTCATCAATTGTTGCTTTAATTCCGCAGCAGACTGTGACGTTGTTTGAGTTGCATTAGCACTCATATTGTTCATCGCACTTGCAGCTAACTCCTCTGCTTTGACAGTTGTTTTATTGTTCATAATCGTAATCAATACTGCTGAACCTATTGCGCCTGAAACTTGTTGTAATGTGTTATTCATCGCTGTTCCATGTGGATTATTATGCGCTGGTAGCTGATTCAAACCATTTGTCATTACTGGCATCATTACCATGGACATCCCAAACATACGTAATGTATACAGCACCACTAGTGTAGAATAAGCCGTATCCATACTAATTTTGCTAAAGTAATACGTCGTCACAATGGTGATAATCAAGCCAAATACGGCCAAGCTTCTTGCCCCATATTTATCAAAAAGCTTCCCTGTAATAGGTGACATGATCCCCATCACAATCGCACCCGGTAGCATGAGTAGACCTGAATCCATTGGTGAAATACCACGGATTGTTTGAACGTAAATCGGCATTAAAATCATAGCTGAAAACATTGCCACCGAAATGACAATGGAGATGGCTGATGATAAGGCAAACATTGGATATTTGAAAATACGAAACTCAAGCATTGGTTCCTCCAGTCGTAGCTGACGAAGGATAAAGGTAATTAAAGCGAGCGTTCCAATAATGATCGTTCCGTATACAAGGGCATTATCCCATCCTTTTTCTCCAGCAGAACTAAAGCCATAAAGCAAGCCACCAAATCCAATACTTGATAAAATAAGTGAAATTACATCGAGCTTAATAGGACGTTGTGGCGTCACATTCTTTAATTTAAAGGCTGCGAAAATTAATGTTAGAATGGCAATTGGTAGTACAAGATCAAATAACATTCTCCAACTGTAATGCTCAATTAGCCACCCCGAAAGAGTCGGTCCAATAGCTGGAGCTGTAATCATTACGAGACCGAACATCCCCATTGCAGCGCCTCGTTTTTCGACCGGAAATGCAGTCAGCATAACATTCATTAATAGAGGCATCATAATCGCTGATCCTGCAGCTTGAATCATTCGCGCCCCTAGTAACACACCAAATGCAGGTGCAATACTAGCTAAAAATGTACCCAATGTGAACAAGGCCATCGCGGTAATAAATAATTTTTTATCCGTAAAGCGTTGAATGAAGAACGCGCTGGCGGGAATTAAAATACCGTTAATTAACATATAACCTGTTGAAAGCCACTGTACTGCCGTTGCATTCACATCGAATTCAATCATAATGGCTGGAAGCGCAATGTTTAGTAAAGTTTCATTTAATATAGCAACAAAAGCCCCAATAAATAAAATGGCAATCATGCCGTATGGCGTTTTTGTCTCAACTGAAATGGTTTTCTCTGACATATAGTATCAGTCCTACTTTCTTTATCTTTTTCAATTTCATTCACATGTTTAGGAAGCCTTTCGATTACCTTTAAGTCCTTAAAAGATTTGAACTGCTTCGTTCATTTTTCCCCCAATCTGCTGTTTTGCCCCTGTTGATTTCATCAAAACCACCCCTCAAAAAAAAAGACTATTAAAAGTGTTGACGAAGAATAGAATGTATTATATAATTAAAATAGGGATAATGCGCTGTATAATAAATATACAACGTCTATCTATATAAATTTATCATAAGACATGCTTTATTTCAATGTGTTTACATAAATTATTTTCACAAAAAAGTCGATTCCTAAACTATAGGAATGCGACTTTTTTCATTATATTTTTATTAAGCCTTCCCCGTTCATTCGTAAATGGTTGTGGCGATACTGATAAGGGGTTGCTTTAGAACAGGTATAACTGAGAAAATTAATGATACTTATTGTGTATTTGTATAACCTCTTTATTAAAAGTGGGTTCTTTCTATTTTTTACATCAACCTTTTTAGAGTCAGGTTTCTGCCTAGCTTTTGTGGGATAATTAGGGCGTTGTATACGTTAACGACAGCATTAAATGTACTTTTTCATTTGAGCGATTGATGTAAGTGTGAAGTTCTTCACCTTTAAATTTAATGACATCCCATTGGTTTAACTGATGGCATTTTTCTCCGACCTTCAGCTCTAATTGTCCATTTAACACAAGTACAATTTCTTCAGACCCTGCTAAGTGACATTCACTGTACTTACTATTTGGCTCGATACAGCCTCTATACCACTCTGATCCATGTGTTTTAAATAATGGTTCGACAAACCAGTCGTTATTATGCCCTGCAAATTGATACTCCGAGCCGAATCGATGGACTTCTGTATGTTCTTCAAATGTTAATAAAGAAACGAGTGGAATATTGAGTCCTCTACATATTTTCCACAGGATATTGACGGTTGGATTTGTTTCCCCTCTTTCAATTTTCCCTAATGTCAATTTACTAACATTGCTGACATTCGCTAGCTCCTCTAAACTCATCCTTTTGTTTTTTCGAATTTCTCTTAGATTAACCCCGACTTGACCAGATAAGTCAATATTTTCCTCATTCATTATGCGCACCCCTTTCATTGACTTTGTATATTAAGTATATTATAGTATACAAGTCGATAAATTATAGTTTATTTTTAAAATAAAAAGTTAATTATAGTATATCAAATAATCATCTATATTGACAAAAAGAGGTGTGCTTTCAATGATAGCAAAATCAAAAAATCTATATATTATTTGGAGCGTTTTTTCTTTATTCATACTCTCTATGAATCTACGAGCTTCCATTACATCCATCTCACCCGTGCTGAAAAATATCCAGGCCGATTTACAGATGTCGAGTGTTGTCGTCAGTTTACTAACGGCTTTACCCGTTTTTTGTATGGGGCTTTTTGCACCACTGGCTGGAAAGTTAAGTGCACGGTGGGGCATTGAGCTGACGATTGCGTTATCGATTTTATTAATTGGCGTATCAACTGCATTACGTTTAGTAGCGACTTTCCCTTTTCTTTTATTATTGACAGCTGTCTTTAGCGGAATAGGCATTGCCATTACAGGTCCACTAATTTCTGGTTATATTAAAAAGCATTTTCCTAAATCCTCATCCTCGATGATTGGTGTTTATTCAGCTGGCATGGGGATTGGTGCATCTTTAAGTGCTGGCTTAGTTGTGCCTGTTATGCATGCTTTTCACCAATCTTGGAACATCGCTTTAGCGATCTGGTCTTTGTTTGCACTAGTAGGAATCATCGTTTGGATTCCTATTATAAAAAAATCACATCAATCACAAAACATAGCAGAGCAAGCTGTCAGTCAAAAAAGCCGACTACCTTGGGGAAATCGTTATGTTTGGCTTTTGATGGTGATGTTTGGTTTACAATCAGGTGTTTATTATTCCTTGGCAACATGGCTTGCGCCAAAAGTACAGGACATGGGTTATAGTGATGCATATGCCGCAACAACGGTTACTATTTTTTCTGTTATGCAAATGATTTGTAGCTTTATTATTCCAATTATCATTAATAATAGTGTGAAGAGAAAACCTTGGATGCTACTATGTGCTTTCAGCTCCTTTATCGGCATCCTATTATTAATAATTGGCGGGACTTCTCCAATTCTCTGTGCCGCATTAACGGGGATAGGTGCTGGTGGTTTATTCCCATTAGCAATGATTCTGCCTTTAGATGCAACGACTACACCAAAAGCTGCAAGCGAATGGACAGCCATGATTCAATTTGGTGGCTATATTATTAGTGGAATTATTCCGATGCTTGTTGGGGTCATAAAAGATGTCACTAATACATTTGACGTTGCCCTTTTCGCCCTATTAGTGGTAATGTTTGTTCTCATGCTGCTAACGTTAAAAGTGAGAACAAAAACCGATTCAACTATGCGTATACTTTCCTAATAGACAAAAGGGGGGTCACTTCATGTGACCTCCCCTTTTTCATGTTGAAAGATGATGCTAATCCCCTAAGAGTGACGCTGGCTTTACTCCAATCTTAAGTGGCTTTTTGTCTTTCTTACTAGTAAGTAGTAATGAATAAAATAGCACATCATTAGGAGAAGAATACGTTCTTATTTTCAATGTGAAGAAGTATTAGTCACAACAGCCATCGATAAAATGAGGGATGAACACCTTCATTTTTGCTAAAAGATATCACTTTTATTGATTTGTTGAGTTTCAATCAGCATAGATAATGGCTGCCCCACTTTACTCTGTTGCAAATACCTCTACATGTAAAGAAAATCCTCGTGGAAAACATTGTCTAGCTCCTCTATTGGAGGAAATAGTCCCCATCTACATCATTGTAAAGAGTAAGGCACTATCCCCTCTGCCAAAAATTAATTGTAAAGGTGATTTTCCCATCGGCTAATGTGGATTTAGTCGTGTAGCCTAATTGTTCAGCAAGACTTTTCACTGTGGCGAGACCGAGACCAGTTCCTGAAATATGCTTGTTTCGAGAGCTTTCCCCTACATAAAATGGCTGCCATATTTTAGAGATATCTGGCAGTGTAGTATCATTCGTAATTTCTAGCCTACCATGTGAATCGAAGCAGATGAATATGTCACGACCAGAGGTATATTTGACAGCATTACTGATCAAATTCTCTACAATAAAATGGACTTTCTCTTGCTCGGTGTTTAGCATGAATTCGGTTAGTTCTGATTGAAGAAAAATTTGTTTATCTCCCTGCAGCGGCTGATAGCTATGAATGATTTGTTGCAGTAGCTGAATAACATCAAAGCTGGATACTTTCGAATCGTTTTCTTCAGTTCTAGCGAAATAAAGCATATCTGTGATGATTTTTTCCATTCGATCTATTTGCTGATGAATAACGGTTAAATAGGTTCCATCATCCATCCCATCTTCCATTCCACTTGCATATACGTTGATTAAGGCAAGAGGCGTCTTTAGCTCATGTGTTAAGCCTACCATAAATTGCTTCAAATCCAGATTGCGTTGCGTTAATTGCTGTTGGGCTGATTCCAGTGTTTGACTCATTTTATTAATGCTTTTGGCTAATTCTTCGATTTCATCACCTGTTTGAATGTTTGCCTGCTGAAAATTTAGTGCGCCAATTTCCTGCGCCACTTGTTGTAGCTCATTTAATGGGTTGGTCAGCTTGCGAGATAAGAGGGCTGTCACCATGATAATTACTAAAATACTGGCAATTAAAAAGACTAAATTAAAGCGATTGATAAAAGAAGCAATATCCGTAAAATGAGCCATAGAGGCCCCAATCATTATAAGCTGATTTCCCTCTTTGGCATAATGTACAAGAAAGCTCGATTTTTGTTTTCCTTGATCATACAGTTTGCCTACTATTTTTTCTCCAGCTATGTCTTGTAGCACTTCTTCTGAAACCCAAAATTTATTAAGAGCGATCTGTTCTCTCGCCAGCTGTAGTCTTAAATTTTCGTTCAGATTATCGATGGAGCCTTCAAGAGGCACAGTGATGATTGTGACATCAAATTGTCGTTCCACTAGGCTAGGTTCATCCTTGGTCTGATACGTTTCATAAGCGTCTGCTACTTTTTTATTTAACTGATAGAGATAATATTTAGGCAGAAAAAATTGGCTGACGACAAGCGAAATCGTAAACGTAACAATCACAACGAATGTGATATAAATGGTTAATTTAGTGCCAATTTTTTGCTTCATTCGCTTGTACTATAGCCAACACCTCTATGTGTTTGGATAATGTCCTCTCCTATTTTTTCTCGTAATCGTCGAATATGTGTATCGACGGTACGAGGATCTCCGACATATTCCAGTCCCCACACTAAATCTAAGAGCTGATCTCTCGTTAAGATTTGTCTGCGATTCTGGCTAAAAACGCGTAACAGCTCGAATTCTGTTTTGGTTAACTCAATTTCTGTCCCTGCTCGCCAAACGCGCTTGCTAGCGATATCGAAGGATACTTCCTTTAGTTGCTGGACAGACTCTATGTGCAGCAATTTTTTCACCCTCATAATGAGTACCTTTGGATAAAATGGTTTATGGACATAATCATCAGCTCCATCTGCTAGCGCTTGAAATTCATCCTCACCAGTGTCCCTTGCTGTAAGCATTAAAACCTTGATTTTTTGTGTTTTTTTCATCTCACGACAAACTGTAATGCCATCTATTTTAGGCATCATCCAATCTAAAATCGCTAAATCAATTTTTTGTTGATAAAATATCGCAAGTGCTTCCTCCCCGTTTGTAGCAGTAAAGACAGTGAATCCCTCCCTTTGAAAATAGCTTTGTAAAATCTTTAACATATCTAATTCATCATCAGCAATGAGTATATTCATTTTATAGAACTCCTATTGATCATATTTTCCTAAATGATATTGTTCGATAATCGCAATTAATTTTTCAGGATATAAAGGGTCTGTCGAGTAATTGCTTTTTTTTAAGGCATAGGCTGCCTCTTGATAATTGGTTGCCTTCAGCACCTCATCATATTGATGGGCATTCCAGCTCGTTCCATTTAATAATAGCTGACGATGGTCCTTTAATGCACTTTTCCAATCAGGATAGGCTCGAAATTCAGCTTCGGTTGTATAGCTTTTATTGTTTTGATATTCCATTGTCGGCATTTTGATGGACTTCCCTTGATACCGTCCCTTTATCCCAAACAAATTATTGGCATTGACAGCCAATTCACTCCGTCCAAAATTGGATTCTAAAATAGCCTGCGCGATTGTTATACTAGGCAATATCTCTCCGTTTTGTTGATGTAATGCAACAGCGATTGGCGCAATGTCGTCGACAAATTTCATTTCATCGTTATTGTCCTGCCCACATAGTTTGGCTACGTACAAGCTTATCATTACTGCAAATAAGATGATGATTATTTTTTTCATAGTGTTTAACCTCAATTCCATTCATGTGATGCTTGTATCGTAAAACAACAATGTTACAGCCATTTGACAAAATATCATAAATGGCTAAAAAAAGCCCGCACCTTTGAAGGTACGAGCTAGTATTCATGTTATTTTTGCTTTGATGAATTTTTGTTAAAAGCACTCATGTCCAGACTAACAATGGGATGTTAAAGGGAACATAAAGTTACCTTGTAGGAGTGGGTTTTTCGATAGGATGAATAGGGCGTCGTCATCATTTGGTGTGATGGTTGCCGTCATGTCGTCCATCGCAAAGTTAGGGGTGAAATAAAATACCACCTTTTTCGTTGTTTGTTTTACAATGCTTGCTAACACAGCCTCCACATTGATTGCCTGCTGGGAGATGATATCGTAAATATTTAATATCCCGTCCTCTTCCTCCATTAACACAATGGTTGCTAAATTTTCTAAATAGTAAATGGCATGTTGGAATACTAGGGTGAAATAAAACATTAATAAACTCTCGTTTTGTTCAACATCTACAATATTTGAAAGGATATGACGATTTTTCGCATAGTTTTCAAGGAGTGTTAGATCCTGTTCAATTGTCAGCTGTCGGACGATGGCATCCTCCCTCAGTGGAATAGGCTTTTCCGTGAGGTCTAAGCTAAATTCGCTTTCATGAATTCGTGTAAAGCCAAACTTTGGATAAAAATCTAGTACCGTATCATTGGCAAAAAGATACATAAAATCACAGGCATCTTCGTATTCCTTGAGAATATGCTGCATTAACT
Source organism: Lysinibacillus sp. FSL W7-1291 (assembly GCF_038593415.1). Lineage (NCBI taxonomy): Bacteria > Bacillati > Bacillota > Bacilli > Caryophanales > Bacillaceae > Lysinibacillus > Lysinibacillus sp. FSL W7-1291. The sequence continues at coordinate 2,265,503 of NZ_CP151994.1, read as the reverse complement.
GCTTAGCCAAACCTTGATGGCGATACTTTTCATCGGTCATCACCGTACCAATTTGAATCCCTTTTAATTGTTGACCATTTATTAGTACAGACATTTTATGAATAGAGGCATTGGCAATCACTTTTCCTCCCTGAACAAAAGAATACGGAATATATCGATCATTCCAATAGCCTTTGTTGTACCAGCCTCTAAAATCTAAGCCGAATGTTTCGATGGCTAAATCATTAAAGCTTGCCTTCAATTTTTCATCATGACGATAATTACTCACTAACTCATATTTTATCACGTCTATTCCCTCCGATTTTATGTTTTATTAGCTCATTATTGTGGGAATACTCACCTCCTAAAAACAGAAAAAAGACCTTATGAGAACAAACTCATAAAGTCCTTTGTTATATACAGAAAATAATGCTAGCCACTTAAGTAACTACCAATGATCTCTGTTTACATGGATCAGACAGGATTATGCTGCTCTTCGTTATCGCAAGAGGGCCATACTAAATAAACCCTATAATTCACAAAAAATTATAGAATAGCCCCTTTATTAAATTCATTGGAATTTAATTTGCGATAATTAGTTTTAGCATAAACGGCTGATCTCCCTTCTGTTTTTAAGAATACTATTATACTACCACTTTTTGTTAAGTACTGTCTACTTGATGATGAAAATGAAGGAAATAAGTATAGAATACCCCTTTCAAGACAATTCTATAAAAGAAGTTAGCAATGAAGGGAGCCTACAATTCATCATGAAATTTAAACTACCTTTCAATAAACAACAGCCACCTTCCATCAAAGAGGCACCTAAAGAAAATCTTGTGAGGGTTGCACATACAACAGAACATTTTATTCAATCAATCAAAAATGCAACAAATGATCCAGCTGATTTAATTATTAAATCACTTCCTCCAAACTTGACCCTTATTTATATCGATAACTTAATTGATGATCAATCTTTGAATAATGATATTATCGCCTGTTTACAGAACAAGCCACATGAAACACCAGAGGACATTGTGATGGCCCTTTCTATTGCTGAAGTTAGTCAAGCCAGTTTATTAAAGGAAACCGTAGCGTCAATGGTCAATGGATCTGTTGTGATTCATGTAGACGGTAGCTCACAAGTGATTTTAGCCAATATCGCTAGCCGAGAATCTAGAGCTTTGTCAGCTCCTGAAAATGAATCACAAGTAATTGGTACACAGGTTGGTTTCAATGAGAGTCTTTCAACGAATATTTCCTTAATTCGTCGCTACATAGTGAGTCCGAATCTTTGCAATGAAAAAATAAAAGTTGGCACGCGCACCAATACGTCTGTTTCACTCCTATATATGCATGGGATTGCTAATGATCAAATGGTCCAGACGTTACGCCAGCGAATTACAGACCTTACGATCGATGAATTGCTCGATAGTGCGGTTCTAGCAGAAATGATTGATGATAATTCATTATCAGTCTTCCCACAGATGCTGCTGACAGAAAGACCTGACAGATTTTGTGATGCGGTTTTAGATGGCAAGGTGGGCGTTCTTGTAGATGGTAGCTCAATGGCCATCATTGGCCCCCAAGCCTTTACTGAGTTTTTCCAAAGTCAGGAAGATCAAAATTTAAGATGGCAAATTGCTACTTTTCTCCGTTTATTGCGACTTACTGCCTTTTTTTTGTCCGTTTATTTAACACCTTTTTACGTGGCAGCTTTGACCTTTCATTACGAGGTAATTCCGCAAGCCTTCCTCGTACCATTAAGTGAATCGAGGGCTTTGGTTCCGTTCCCACCGATATTTGAAGCTTTACTGCTGGAAATTATCATTGAATTATTGAGAGAAGCTGGAGCCAGATTGCCAACTAAAATTGGACAAACGATTGGTATCGTTGGCGGTATCGTTATCGGGACAGCAGCTGTACAGGCAGGTATAACAAGTAATATTTTACTGATTATTATTGCACTAAGTGCTTTAGCATCATTTACCTCACCGAGTTATATGATGGGCAATGTGGTTCGTCTTATTCGCTTCCCTATTATTATACTTGCAGGATTTTGGGGTTTTTATGGCATCATGCTGGCTTTTTGCTTTATTCTTATTCATCTGTTACGCCAGACAAGCTTGGGGGCACCATATATGTCTCCTTTCTACCCACCAAGATTGAAGGAAATGCGGGATAGTATTATCAGAATGCCCATTCCCTTAACAGCAAAAAGACCTGCTTTAACAAGACCGAAGGATGATTATAAATTCGAGCCTGAGCCTGTAAAACCGGAAAAAAGTTGAACTGAAGGTGAGATAAATGGCAAAACCTATACAACTTAGCCCTAAAGATATGATCAATGCTTATTTGCTTTTTTTTGTGGTACACGGTGCACAAATTGGGGTTGGTATACAGGGATTTCAACGCATTATCTATCAGGATGCAAGACAAGATGCATGGATTTCAGTTCTACTGGCTGGTATTGCTACACATATCGTCACATTTTGTATGATTAAAACTTTAGAGATCTATGGCTCCAATGATTTATATGGAATTCAAATCGATATTTTTGGCAAATGGATTGGCAATTTTTTAAATGTTATGTATGTCATCTATTGTTCTGTAGCATTCTTTTCCGTTTTGCGAAACTATATAGAAGTTATACAAGCATGGATTTTCCCAAGTATTGGGACATGGTTTCTATCTGCTACGTTATTAATCATTATTATTTATGCCTTTACGGGTGGGCTTCGAGTAATTGTTGGGGTGTCTTTTTTTAGTATCATCCTATCGTTATGGATTATGCCGATGTTAGCCTTCCCTTTGAAGTATTCCTCAGCAGAAAGTCTCTTTCCTATTTTAGAAAACGACTTTCGCTCGATTTTAAAGGGTGCCCATTCGATGACTTTTACCATCATTGGCTTTGAAATTTTGAACGTGATTTATCCCTTTGTGAAAGACAAGGAAAATGTTAGAAAACCTGTCCATTTAGGGTTATTGGCTTCAACGGTCATCTATTTAGCCGTCATGCTGGTGTCTATCACCTACTACAGTGAAGGCAAACTACTGAAAACAATTTGGGCAACTTTGACATTGTTTAGCTTTATTAGCTTCCCTTTCATGGAACGCTTTGAATTTGTAGCCGTTTGTTTTTGGATGTTGATTATTTTACCTAATCTTTGTCTGTATTTATGGGCGGCCTATCGGGGAGCAATTCGATTAGTCAATATAAGTGGAACGACTTTTGTCTGGATACTTTCGTTCTTTGTTTTCATTGGAACATTACTTATTCAAACACGCACACAGATCAATACAATCAACACGGTGTTTGGACAAGTGGCATTTTTTGTGATCTTTGTCTACCCTCTTGTGCTATGGCCAATCGCCCTACTGAAGAAGAACCTCACATCAAAGAAGGTGAAAAAGAATGAACAAGCTTAAAGGAAAATGGTTGGTTCTTCTATCGATTGTTTTTTTATATGGATGTGCCCAAACGAATATTTTGGATAAAGTAGGATTAACCACTTTAGTCGGCTACGATATAGGAAAAGAAGAAAAAATTGCAACGACAGCCGTCATACGTGAAGTAAATCCTGAATTCCAAAGCAATGTGGAAGTTCTAACAACGGAAAACGATACAAGTAAAGGGAATCGAATGGAAGCCAATCGCAAGCTTTCGAAAAAAATCATGGTTGGTCAAATGAGGGTAATTTTGTTCGGTGAAGAACTTGCGAAAGAGGATCTTCGTTATTATCTTGATACAAATCTAGAAAATGCAAGTGTCAGCAATGGAATCTTTATGGCAGTTGTGGAAGGCGAAGCAGCACCATTACTGAAATACGAATACAAAAATATCGAGGACATTGGGCAGCATATTTTTAGGCTCATCGAACAAAACGTCAAGCAGGAATATATGATTTCGTCCACGCTTCATCAAATTGCCCACGATTATTACTCAATTGGCAAAGATTTAGCTATGCCCATATTAAAAAGAGATGATGAGCTAGTGGAGTTAAGTGGTGTCGCTCTTTTTAAAGGAAGTAAAATGGTCAGCACCCTACCAGTTAAAGATAGCTTTTACGTAAAAATCGTTCGAGACACATTCAAAGTGGGACTATATGAAACTATACTGGACAACGAAGATGTTCCATCCAAGATCCTTCAAAAAAAAGCCAACAAAATCACAGTAGCCTTTGATGCGATTCATTCGAAAAGAGAAATACAATTAATCGATGCGGATAAACCAACATTTGACCTAAACATCAAAATCAAGTCAAGAGTATTAGAAGTGTACCCAGATATTAACCAAGGTGACCCAAAAAGTGTATCGGCACTAGAAAAAGCGATTGAGAAAAAATTGTCGAAGGAAGTATCAAGAGTGATTGCCCATAGTCAGGAAGTCGAATCCGATATTTTTGGTTTCGGTGAAAAATACCGAAGCTCTGTGAGACATTCTGAACTCACTAAAGAAAAATGGCATAAGATGTATAAAGATATGAAAGTAAATGTCCATGTTGATTTTGTGATTTTACGGAACGGTGTTTTTGAATAAGCTACTGCAATGGTTGCCCTGTCATGATCGTCAAAAAGTGGTGGAAAAATTTCTCGTATTGGATATCAAAGGCAATACGATGTTTTTTCTCGCCATTGTTTATACTTTCATAAGGCCGTGTTTCAGCAATGCTTTGCCCTCTTGCAGGGCCTTCTAATTTATCGACAACAGTTACGGGATAGGACTCATATATAAACATGTCAGGCTCCATTATAGCCATCAGCGTTAACGCATCATGCACAGGGCTCCCTAAAAGTGAGGGGTCCCGTTCTTGATAAAAGCGAGTATAGTATTCCATTAATGGCTTGAGGATTTTTGTTTGTCCAAATGAATCAATATAGTCTACCATACCTGGCGTGACAATCGCCTTTTGTGTAGCATTCAAGGGAATGATTGTGACATTCTTTGCATAGGTAAGCACGATATTAACTGCAAACGGATCACCATGAAAATTTGCCTCTGCCACTGTTGTGACATTGCCAGGAACCCAAAACGCTCCACCCATAATATAAAATTCCTTGACATGTTTCATAAGCTCTTTGTAGAGGATAAACATCGTTGCGAGCGAGGTCAATCGCCCAATATTAACAATTGTTAGTTCATCATTTTTATATCTTTCTATAATATTGACGATTTCAAAAAAGTTTTCAATTTTTAATTCATGATCATCATTTGGAATAATGGGTCCTAATCCCCGTTCGCCGTGTATTTCTGGATAGTAAGTCGGCTGTTCACCAGTTAAAGGTACTTCTGCCCCTAAAATAACGGGAATCCCTTGAGGGAAGTTAAACAATCTCATGACATAATAAATATTGGATACCGCATCTTCTCGCGATACATTGCCGTAGTCTGCCACTAACCCAACAATTTCTATTTCCTGATTGAGCCTGGCATAAATTAATGCTACGGTATCATCAATGCCAATATCCCCAAATAACAGCACTTTTTTTACCAAAGAATATCCTCCCTTTTCCTGCCAATCTGGCTATTCCTATAGTACGATGAAAAGCTCAAAGACGATACAGATTTAAATGTTTTTGGAAAAATTAGTGTATGATTCTAGTCAAATGAAAGTAGCCCATCTGCTCAGTGCAAATGGGCTTTCTAACATATTAGCTTTAATTATTATGCTGTAAGAACTGATAAACCGCCATCATTTCCTGTTTATTCAGCTCACGAATGCGATTGAAAATAGGAATATTGGCAACTGCCTCAAGATGAGAGCCTTCTATTACTACATCACTGACAGTACCAGTTAGCCACGTTTCCACATCAATGCCATCAACAATTTGCTGGCGACCTTCATCGTTTATACCACTTGCACCACAGTTGACACATGGAACGGTTAATTTATGGACCCCATCATGCAATCCATCCTCTGAAAGCACCTTTTTCCCTTTGCAGAATGGACAACTATGACTAGCTTTTACTTTATTGATTTGAGTGACAATTTTTTTATAGCCAAATGCTTCATAAACATACGTTAATTTTTTGTATTTTCCATTCGTAAAATACTGGTCGATGATATTTTCTCTTGTCTCGTAAATATTGGCAAAATCACAGATGGTTACTTGGTTTTTTAGGCTGATGTTCTTTATATAATCTTGGATTTTGTCCCAGAATGGAAGTGCATTTTGTAGGACCATTTCATAGCCAACAAAGCTTGCTAGCTCTAATTCCAGCATTTTCAACGCTACTTGTATTTCTCTTGGCAATAAGGAGACATCTTGTAGAAGTGACATGTCACCCCCTACAATGGCTTTCAATTTTTCAAGTTGTGGTAAGTTCCCTACAGTTTTTATTACCACATCAAGAGGTTGACGAATCAAGTCACGAATATCTGTGTCCCCAAATTGTAATTTTTTCTGGTGGTTAAGCACAGTGCCATGACAAATTGGGCAAGGCATCATCTCTCTTGTTTCCTTCATTTGCTCCTTAATAATGGATTTTGAAATGACGATATAGCGACCAATGATAAAGTTAAAACCTTCCCATTTCTTCGAAGATTTTGTTGCCTTATCATAAAAGGACTTATCCCAATACCCATATAAAAATGTATGCTTTTCTTCCTCAGTCATAGCATTGTAACTTTTACTAATGTCTTGACCAAGTTCATTTTTAATTTCTTCAAAAAGAAATTCCAGCTTCGCATGTTGATAGTATTTTAAGACTTCCATAATATCTGGGTGTAATAAGCCATCCCAAAATGGCACGTTTTTATCTTGTACGACTAGATCAAAATCGAATTTGGAAATTTCCAATCTCCCTGAACAGCTTGGACAATGATTGTCTTGGCTATAGAAATCGAAGCTTCTTGTATCCTTATTCGTTGGGTGTGCAGCGACAATATGATTAATCAGACCACCCATTTCATACAGAAAACTATACTGACTATATAAATGTCTTTCCAAGTCGATCGCAATAACAGGCGCTATTTTATTGGATTCGTAGTCACCGTAAATGAGACGTGCCATTGAAGATAGGCTTTTTAAAATGCCACCTTTATAAATATTTTCAGCCTTTTTAAAATAGCTTATAGGTTGGTCTTCTAAGTATTGAATACCATTTCTTGATGCGAGCGTAGACGCGATTTGTAATGGAGCCGTTTTTGTATAGTTAACCTGATTATAATAGTCCTCATGACAAACTACCTCAAGATGTGTCACAGGCTCCTGCTGTCTTTTACCAAAGTCTACAATGAAATCAGAGCTCTCTAACATATAGGTATTATGCTCAATCATGATGATAGAGATAGCTTCATCCTCAAGGATGTCCCTTACACTATCAATAAACTGGTTTAAAATGTTTTGAGATAATCCTTTAGAAGGCTCATCAAAAATAAACAGTGTATGTGGATTTCGGGAGTTCGCAAATAACTCCGATACTAAATGCACACATTGGAATTCACCAGTCGACAGCGATTGTGTTTTTCTTTCCAGTGTCAAATAGCCTAGCCCTAGTTTAATTAGTAAGCTTAAACGTTTATGGGCGATATCTTCATGAGGAAGTTCATCAATAATGTCTTCAATCGAGCGTTGGAAAATAGCATCAATGTCCTCGCTATATTTGGTTAGTTTCTTTTTAATATCGAGGAAAGTTGCGACAGTTGATCGACTAGTAATGGACTGATTCCGATCCTGCCCGACCATCACTAGTTTGTCCTTTGGATAGCGTTTGACAAAATCTTTAGCGATACACTCATTCACAAGCGTTGATTTCCCACAGCCAGACTCCCCAGTAAAAGTAATAAGTCGGTTTTGCGGAATGGTTATTTCGTCCATTTGTATATTGCGGCAATATAAGTCTCGGAATTGATAAAAGGATGTTGGCTTTGATGGGTTTCGTTCTGAATAGATAGGCTGTGGTCGAGGAGATTCTTCCACGATTTTACCGCCGTATTTCCCACTCCCTGGTCCAAAGAATAGGTGCTTATTTGCCGTATCTAGCACCGTATCTGAATGATCAATAAGCCAAATTTGGTTTTTAGTGCCCAACTGTTGGATTTGCTCTAAGATTTTTAGTAATGTGTCATGGTCAAGACCAACAGAAATTTCGTCGACAATAATGACCGTGTTTTCGCTAGTAGCCATGAATTCTGCTAAGTAAAGTCTTGTTAATTCTCCGCCCGACAATGTCCCCATAATACGATTTAATGTTAAATAGCCAATATTCATCTGGATAATATTTTGAAGAATATGTTGCTTCTCTTCACTTATATTTAATTCTTTTGATAAGGAATAGATCGTTTCGATACTGAAATTGTGAATATCAGAAATACTGTATGATTCATTCCATAAAGCTATTTTATGTTGCTCCACTTCAGAACTATAGCGTTTACCTGAGCATTTTTTACATTCTACATTTTTCGTCGTGCCACGTCCTTTACATGCAGGACACCAGCCTAATGCATTGTTAAAGGAAAACATCTCTGGAGAAAGTTGAAATTCATCCGCCAGTCGATTACGAATTTCTTTAAAAACACCCGTATGAGTACCAATCGTTGAACGTGGGTTACTGGAGATAGAGGATTTTCCTAAAAAAAGTACGAGGGGCATATCCTCCATTTTGATGGCACTGAAGTTCGTTTCCATAATGTTTGGAAATAAATATTGATACTCCGCCTTAGGTAATAAAGAAACGAGACGTTTTTTGGATTCTTCCCCAATCGTTTGACAAAATGTCGTTTTCCCTGAGCCAGACAAACCGGCTATACCCAATGATTGATGTTCTGGTAAGACGACATCTAAACGGTTGATATTGTTGGCAATTAGTTGATTGATCTTCATTTAGTTATCCTTCCATGTCTAGAAAATTAAAAAATTTGAGTGAAAATGAAAGAACACAATTCTTGCTACGGAATTGCGCTCTCCTTGTTATCGTTTGATTTGTATTAGGCTAGTACTTTTTCAAGCTGTGTGCTCATATTCGTCCAAGCATATGTTGCCCCTTCGATTGCCCCTTGACGAGCTTTTGTTTCTTCGCTAAAGCCACTTTGATCAAGATGAAGCTGAGTCGTGCCATCTGAATCTTGTGTTAATGTCCATGTAACAGTCGTTGTTTCACCAGCACTTGTCCAAGTGTAAGATAATGTATGAGGCTCTTCTACTACAAGTACCTCACAGTCTACAATGCCGTCCCACCATTCATTTGGTTCAGCACGAAATTGAAATTTATGCCCAACGATTGGTTGGAAGTCATTATTCCAAATCCATTTTGCTAGCGTATCTGAATCGGTTAAAGCATGCCAAACCTGCTCGATTGAACTTGTAAATGTAAAATCTAATGATACATCTGGTTTCATTTTTTTTCCTCCAATAATAGATGTAATTTAGCGATTCTTTCTTTCCAAAATCCTTCATAAAACGATACCCAATCCTGTATTTCTTTCAACGGGGCCGCATTCAGCCGATACCTTGTCTCTCTACCTTCCTTGCGAGCAACGACAAGACCTGCATCTTTCAGGATGGCTAAATGTTTCGAAACAGCGGTACGCCCCATGTCAAATTGAGCGGTTAATTCGTGAAGCGGTAACTCATCTGTCTCTGCCAGTAAACGAATCAACTTTCGTCTTGTAGGGTCAGCAATGGCTACATAAACGTCACGCTCTTGATGATTATTATTCAAAACCACCACCCTTTCTAATAGGACACTAAATGGTGTCTTAATTATATGACACCATTTAGTGTCCAGTCAATGATTATTTTGGACAAAATGAGATGGATTCTATACCTATAAAGAAGAAACAGCCAAATGCAAAAAAAGTACAGAGGTGAGAGCCTTTGTACTTTTCGTTCATTATTATTTATTAGTATCTATTTCTTTAAATTTTTTATGCGAGCCATAAAAACCAGAGTATGTAGTAAGCCTATATGTTGACTCATTGTTTTCTCTATTACTCGAAATCGTTTATTTAAGAAACGCTCATTTGCCTAATCAACTTGTTTCAGTATTTTTTCAATGCTTTGCCACTTTCAGAAATTTCGTGATAACCATTAATCAATTTAGCTTCCCTAACTCTCGCGCTAGCCAGCTAACATATTGCTTTTCTTGATGAAGAGTGGCAATCATTTTTCAACGATAAGGATTTGACAAAGCACTTAATACTAATAGTAATTCATCCCCATTTAATGTATTTTTCCTCTGTAATCATTTTATTACACACGACCATATACATTAAAAGGAAAAACCATGATCATCACAAGAAAGGCTGTGGATTTACGCTAGTTCTAAAGGTAAAAATGCATAGTCTCCATCTCTTATAATTGGACATTTGCGCACAGCTATTGGCTGCTGAAAAAGAGGGCCATCAATGACGGTTGTATGGAATTCTCCTCCCTCCCCGCACGGGTCAATCTTACGAGCTTCTAGTTCTAATACATATTCAGGGGTAAGTATTCGCCCTAAATCATCCTCAGTCATGCCTAAGGATAAGTTGACCGTGACAATCATCGTGATAAATCCTAAGTTAATAAATTCATCGACTGCTTCGCGATGGTCCATTTCCCATAATGGCATGCCTAGCTGTAACCCAGCATTTTTTGTGACCTTATCATGCCAGCAGCCATGTGCAGGCATATCTAAGTCACCTGTCACTAACACTTCTGCCCCCTGCTGTTTTGCCTTTTCTAAAAGGTGCATAAAGACACTTTCGTAGTCTGCCCAACTAGCTGCAGCCGTAAAGACAGGCAATCCGATCGAGTCAGCCTGCGCCTGGATAAGCTCAGGTGGCATGCCGTGTGACCTCGAACGTTTCCCTTCCTCCTCTAGCATCACAAGCAGTCCTACAGCCTGACCTACCTGGGATGCTTTATATAAAGCTAAAGTACTGTCCTTTCCACCACTAAATGAGGCAATAAATGGACGATCTTGTGCATTCTGTTTCCAGCCTGTTGTATCTGTCATTCCCTTATCTCCTTGTCAAAAATAGTCTGTTAGCATCCTTATCAAAAAATTGAGTCATAGATAGTAGCATCATTTTTAATCGCTATATCCCCATTTCTTCAGGAAATTTTCAAGATATAACACCCCTTCATTTTATCATAAGTAGAATAAAAATTTGGCTAACTATGTTGGAGGGGCGCTATGAGTGATTATGTTATCAAATTAAGACAACTAGTTGGGACAATGCCTGTTATTTTAGTAGGTTCTACAGTAATTGTCTTAAATCAGACGAGAAAAGTTCTACTTCAATTTCGTGCTGATATCGAAATGTGGGGATTACCTGGAGGAGCAATGGAGCCAGGGGAAACCCTTGAAGAAACAGCGAAACGAGAGCTGTATGAAGAGACAGGACTATTTTAAATATCCTAATGGGGATGAGGTATTCGGCGTAACGGCAGTCTTTTTAACTGATCAGACAGATGGAAGGCTCACTATGATGGATGGCGCAAGCTTAAAATTGGACTACTTCCCGAAAGCAAAGGATTTAATTGATCGCCACCTCATAACAACAGCCTCCTAATTAAATAGGAGGCTGTTGTAGTCGTTATTAATAGGCTTGTGCAAACCAAACCGTATGTTTAGCTTCATTTCCACAGCCAATACATGTTGTTTTTGTTGTTGGTGGATTAAACGGCATATTACGAGATGTATATTTTGTTTCTTCCTTCACTTTTTCCTCGCATGCATCTTCTCCACACCAACCAGCTAGTACCCAGCCAGGAATTGTACCGTTTGCTTTGGCTGCTTCAATATGCTGTTGTAATTGTGGTAATGAATCAATCATTGTATGTGTGTTTGCTTCACGGAACTGACGTGCTTTTTCGAGTAAGCGCGCTTGCATGGTTGTTAATTCTTCTTCAATGGCTGTGATAATCGTAGCTAAATCAATTGTTCGTTTTTCCTCTTCATCACGGGCTTTAAGTAGAGCTTGATTGTTGTCAAGATCACGCGGTCCTAATTCAATGCGAACTGGCACCCCTTTTAGCTCCCATTCATTAAACTTAAAGCCTGGTGATTGGTCCGAATCGTCAAGGCGTACGCGAATGCCCTTCGCTTTTAAAGCGACAAAAATTTCATCTAAATGCTCCATAATTTGAGGGTTCTTTTTCCATGGTCCCACTGGAATTAAAACAACTTGAGTTGGCGCGATACGTGGAGGTAAAACAAGCCCCTGCTCATCACCATGTACCATAATTACCGAGCCGATTAAGCGCGTAGATGTACCCCAAGATGTTGTGTGTACATACTCATGCTGGTTCGCTTTATTTAAATACTTAATGTTAAAGGCTTCTGCAAATTTCGTACCTAAATAATGAGATGTACCAGCTTGCACAGCCTTGCCATTTTTCATCATCGCCTCAATCGAATACGTATCGACAGCACCTGCAAAACGTTCAGAAGGGGTTTTTTGTCCGTCATAAACTGGAATTGCTAGTACTTGTTCTACAACTTCTTTATAGATTTCAAGCATTTGCATCGTTTCTTGACGAGCATCCTCTTCATCGACGTGCGCTGTATGTCCTTCTTGCCATAAAAATTCAGATGTGCGAATAAAAGGAAGAGTTTTCTTTTCCCAACGGAAGACGTTTGCCCATTGATTAATCAAAACGGGTAGGTCACGGTAGCTTTTAATCCAATTGGAGTAAAGATGGCCAATCATCGTTTCAGACGTTGGACGTAGTGCCAGACGTTCTTCTAATTGTTCCCCTGCTGCCTCTGTTACCCAAGGTAGCTCAGGTGAGAATCCTTCGATATGATCCTTTTCTTTTTGGAAGAAAGATTCAGGAATAAGCATTGGGAAATAGGCATTACGATGCCCTGTCTCTTTAAAGCGACGATCCATTTCCTCTTGAATATGCTCCCAAATCTCATAGCCATCAGGTTTAAAGGCAATACAGCCACGAACAGGTGTATAATCCATTAAATCAGCTTTTTGGATAGTCTCAATATACCATTTCGAAAAATCTTCTAATTGTTTTGACATGTGATCTCCTCCAATTTTTGTTAAATCATTGTTGCCTTGGTGTAAGAAAAACAGTGCCATCTACCAGGGCGTTTAGCTTGTTTCAGCGAGCTGTTACTATCAAGCTGAATGAAAAAGCACAAAGCTGTCCTCTGAATAAGGACGTCTTTGTGCTGGATAGACGTGGTACCACCTTGATTTAGCTTTAAGTAGAACTTAAAACCCTCTCACGTTTGGTAACGAAAACGACTCGGTTATGTTTGCATAACATCTCCGTGGTAGGTGTTCAGTAAAGAAGCGGTGATATAGCTCTCAGCAATTGCTATATTTTCTGTCTCACAATTCTTACTTACTTGGCCACATCATCAAATTGAATATTGTCTGAACTGTTTGGCTTTATCCCACTTTAGCAAAATCATTCAGGAATAGCAATTCATAACTGGTCTATTTTGTCACAGAATTAACGATTAAATCTGTAAAATCATCTACAGACAATGGCTTACTGAAATAATAACCCTGCACATACTCACAGCCATGCTCACGAAGTACGTTCAATTCAGCTTCTTCCTCGACACCTTCAGCAACTACTTGAAGATTTAAAGCATGTGCTAAGGAAATCATAGCTGAAATCATCGCAATCCCTGATTTTTCAGGCACAATGTCACGGACAAAGGCACGGTCAATTTTAAGGACATCCACAGGGAATTTTTTTAAGTAGTTTAACGATGAATAGCCTGTCCCGAAATCGTCTAATGAAATCGTAATGCCCAATGCCCGTAATTGCTTGATCGTATCAATTAAATCTTCCGTATAATCAAGCATACTCATTTCCGTAATTTCAATTTCTAATAAGTGTGGGTCAATGCCTGTTTCTGCAATGACTTCACACACCATGTCCACAAAGCTACTTGTACTAATATGAATCGGAGAAATATTGACGGCTACGCGCAATGTTAAATTATGTGCTTCATTCCAAAAACGAGCTTGAGCACAGGCTTTATGTAATACCCAAACACCGATATCATTAATAAGCCCACATTCTTCTGCAAATGGAATAAAACGATCTGGTGGAATATGACCTAATTCAGGATCATACCAGCGTAGCAAGGCTTCCATGCCAATGACCGTATCTGTTTTTAAATCAATTTTAGGCTGGTAATGTAATTCTAAGCGGTCCTGTTTTAATGCTTGGTGTAATTTTGTTTCTAATAGAAGCCATTTATCGTTGGCTTCATCCATATTGTCACGGTATAAACGGTACTGATTTCCACGCGTAGATTTTGCTGCATACATGGCAATATCCGCATTTTTCAATAATTCTTCTACAGAGTTTGCATGATCTGGGAATATACTAATGCCGATACTGATGCTTGCATAAAATTCATAGGTATCGACGATGAAACTTTCATTGAAGACATTAATGATTTCTTTGGCCATTTCGTCAATGCGACTGACGTCATTTAAAATCATGACAAATTCATCACTATTGTGGCGATAGAATGAATTAGATGTATAATCAACATTTCGTAGACGATTCGACATTTCCACTAAAAACATATCGCCGATAATATGACCAAGCCCGTCGTTAATGTGTTTGAATCGATTCACATCAATGAAAAATAACGCAAATTTATCTCCTGTACGTCGAGATTGATGGAATTCATTTTCTAAACGCTGTTCTAGTTTACGACGATTTGGCAGTCCTGTTAATTCATCGTGATAGGCAATATGGGTAATTTTTTTTATGTCCTTTTGCGCTGTAATATCGACGCGAATGGCGATATATTGATAAGGCTTTCCCTTTTCATCAAGGAATGGGAAAATCGTTGTCTTTACCCAATATAAACTGCCATCTTTCGCACGATTGCACACCTCGCCATTCCACATATCACCATTACCTATTGTTCTCCACATCTCTCTAAAGAAAGATTTAGGATGGAAGCCTGAGTTAAGTAAACGGTGATCTTGACCTAATAATTCTTCACGCGTATACTTCGAAATTTTGCAAAAATGATCATTAACAAACGTAATTTTCCCGGTACGATCGGTAATCGCTACAATGATGGAACTATTCATGGCGGAAAAGATATCTTGTAATTCTTTTAGACTATAGTTCATTTGATTAATGCTATTAGGCGTGATATTCATCATTTTCATTCTCCGTTCATTAAAATATGAAGGGTTTGGTACTTTTGCTTTATCTTACAGCGAGGTATAAAGTTGTGGTATATCGCCCTTTTTTATGTAATTATATTATAGTCTTAGAAAAGCAGTTAATTCAACCCAAATATCAAAAACATCTAAAGCCCTATTTGAGGATTTATGAGAAAATAGCCAAAAAATAGCGGTTATAAACACCCTGAATTTACCTAATCGTAAAGTTTTTTGATACTTTTGTACTATTGAAAGTGCTTTCTTTAGGCTATTTATCTATTAAATACAAATTTCAATTATGCTAGATAAAGAGAATGCAGCTATGTAAATTTTTTGTGAAAGCAAAAATACCTTACGAACCCACAGAGGTAATAAGGTATTTTACAAGTTAAGAAACCTCATATTCGATTGACTCTTCTGATGATTTTGCATATTGGTTATATGCATGTAACTGCTCTTGCGATAAATTTAAAATATAATAGTGAAAATTAATAGGCTCGAGTCCGTGCTCCTCACATACTTGGCGGTAAAATTCATAACCCTCTCGATAATCTGTCACCCTTCTAACTTCCTTTCATGATTGCTACTAAATGTGGTTTTTTATTTTTGTTATATAACAGCATTATTATTTTCTAAACATATATAACAGAGTGTAATGCTTGTCAATAAATTATCTGAAATTTCTTTTATAAATCACAAAAGCCCAAACCATTGTATTTAGTATGGCTGGGCTTTTCATAAAATATTCACGTCGGCTTCCGTCATAACCACGTCCTTTAAATGCCTAATTGTTTTGCTTGCATGTTATAAGCAGACAGTTGTTGCTGTGATAACTGTAATACATAATAGCGGAAAGAAATTGGCTCTAATCCATAACGCTCACACATTTCACAATAAAATTCATAGCCGTCTCGATACTTTGTCATTAAAAATTCCTCCTTGATTTGAAAACTGTTTTATAACAGTTGTTGTTATTTTTATTTAATATATAACAGATTATGTAGCACGTCAAGAGGTTATGATAGAAAAAACATATAACAATAAAAGGAATTTGGCTCACACTTGTGTGCTCAAATCCCTCTATACTTACTTACCATATGTTTATTTCATTATTTCTTGTATTTGCTCGATATGACGCTGCTCGTGTAAATAAACCATTTCAATCCATTGATCGAGTGGCAATGTACCTAAGGCTGGGTGCTTCACAGCATATTTTGTTAAAATTTCAGGTTCTTCGATTGTTTGTAAAAAAGCGAGAAAATTCATTCTTGATGTGGCTAGTAAATCTAGCATCTCCTGAACGGTAAAAGGCTGATCTATTGGCTCCACAATAGTTGGTGCTTGAAATTTTTTTGTTCTATCCAAAACAACAAGCTGAACATTTTTTCTTGCAGGTGATGATTGTTCTTGGGCTTGTAATCCCCATGTAATGGCTTTTTTGGCTGCTTCCTCTACTAACACAAGATGATGACAGATTTGTGCTACACTCCAGCTTTGTGCATCTGGTTTGTCATTAAAGCTTGTATTGTCTAAGTTTTGAATCGTTTGAAGTAATTGCGCCCTTGTTGCGTCGAATTGTTCTTTTGCTACTAACATCATAAGTTAACCCCCTTCATTTGGCATACTACTATATTCGACAGAGAGGGGTAAAAATCATCTCTCGCGCACAATATTAAAGGGATTATTTTCTAAAACATGTTGTAGCTGCTCGTCCTCTATATGCGTATAAATTTGAGTCGTCGCTACACTTGAATGTCCTAAGATATGCTGTAAGCTCCGAATATCTGCACCTGCTTTATACATCATAGTCGCAGATGTATGACGCAACTTATGTGGTGTAAGTCGTTCCTTTTGAAGACCTGATTGTTGATTAATACGTTTCACGATTTTGGCAACAGTTTGGCGCGTAAAGCGTGTTCCTTTTTGTGAGACGAAAAGAGGCTCATCCCCGTCCCCCTTATAAGGCGTTTTCCCACTATTTTCATAATCTGCGAGTGCCTGCAAACAGCTATCGTTTAAGTAGACAGTACGCTCCTTATTGCCCTTCCCGACAACCGTTAAATAACGTCCTTGAATAGATGTTTTATTGAGCTGGCAAAGCTCCGTCACACGTATTCCTAAATTTAAGAAAAACATCATCATACAGTAATTTCTTGGTGATGCCTGATTTGTTGGTATTCCATCGATAAATTGAGTAGCCTCTTGAAGATTCATATAAATTGGTCTTTTTCGGCCAATTTTTGGTGTTTCTAATTCTTCTGCTGGATTTTCCTCAATAAGTCGACGTTTTCCTTTCAAGTACTTGAAAAAGGATTTTAATGTCGCCACTTTTCGTGCCCTCGAAGCAGCAGAATTTCCTCGCTGTACCTCACAGTACTCCATAAAGTAATAAAGATCCTCTAATGTAATATCACGAATTTCTTCTATTGTAATAGTGGCAATATCAATGGCTACTAAATTTTCTATATCCAGATCCTCCTGGATTGCTTTATGGAAACGGAAAAATAAGGTTAGGTCATATTCATATTCTTTTCTTGTGCGCTGTGATTTTCCTTTGATGGTCGTTAAATAAACTAGAAAATCCTTCATGAATTTCGGTTGCTTGGTATTTTGCATGCTAATCACCTCTATTTGCTCTATTTTACCACGAAAAAACGTTCCCAAATATAAATTTGGGAACTTTATTGAAAAAAATGCCCTTTTTCATGATATAGAACAAACGTTCTTTTTAAGCAATAAAAAAATCCCCTTTTTAAAAAAAGAGGATTTCCTTTTAAATCTTTTGTGACAGTTGCAGGAAAATAGTCATAAAGTTCACGTTAAATGAATATTAAAATCTAGTATACTTCATCTTGATTCAGCTTAAATGCTTGTCTTGCCCACCTTCTACTAAACCGTCAAAAAGGGCTATGTCTTATGGCAATATCGGTGTGATTAATATCAAGTAACTTCTACTTGGTAGCTTGAGTATTGTTTATTTACTTGAAAACAAAGTTACGAGGAGTCGCAATTCGCTTGCCCTGTGAGACGCTTTGAAAAAATAGAAGATGGGTCACTACCCATGTCGATTCGTCTCACAACGCGAATGGTATTATTTTACAAAAACTGAATAAGCACCGTCTGCCTGTTTTGTTAGTGACCAGTTTGTCGATAACATTTGCTGAAGTCTTGCGACTGTCTCCTCATTACACGTTAAATGCTGGATACCTGTTTCTAACAGTTGGTAATCCTTCCCTTCTTCTAATTGAAAGCGAAGTTGCAATAAACGTTGGATGCCTGGCAATGTTACATACTTGATTCGATAATGGCCATGGTACGCTTCTAAGAATTGTTGTTCCCCTTCTTTATAAAGAGCCATTGTCTCATTAAATTCATAGTTTGGTACTTGTTCTTGCCAAGCTGATACATCCCCCGTACGTAAAGCGCGTAAGATCTCTTCTTCTGAAAAATTTAATTTAGATAGTTTATCTAATTCATAAGCTTGCATTAAATTAATGATGGTCATGATTGTTAGCTCCTTATATGTATTTATTCACAGTGTAACATGTTTTCACTACTACTTGAATTCGGAGGCGATCCATATGATGAATTTATATGATTCTAGTCTGTTTTTCGATGAAATGTTTGATGGCAATCAGCCGAAGCCTCATTATCAATCTTTTCATCATAAGCTATCCTTTTTTTCTCAGGAGCAACTTGAAGAAAAGTATCGACAAGCACAAGCAAGCTTTCTCAGACAAGGAATTACCTTTACGGTCTATGGAGCGCAAGATGGAACTGAGCGTACAATGCCCTTTGATTGTGTCCCCATTATTATTCCTCAAACGAAGTGGGCCATGATTGAGGCAGGCGTCAAACAGCGTGTGCAAGCCCTCAATTTATTTTTGCAGGATGTTTATGGGCAACAAAGGATTATTCGAGACGGTTTTATTCCAAGACAGCTTGTTGAAAATAATCCGTATTTTACGGCAACAATGATGGGTTTCCAAGTACCGATTGCGAATCATATATTTTTAGCAGGCATTGATTTAATACGGGATGAAAAGGGTGATTATCATGTATTGGAAGATAATTTACGCAACCCTTCTGGCATTTCCTATGTCTTTGAAAATCGTGATGTCATGAAGGAAGTGTATCCTGAATTTTTCTCTAAGCATACCATCCAACCACTTGATAAACACATCGCTTATATGAAAAAAGCACTTCTTGTGCACCGCCCACCTTCCATGCAAGCAGAGAGAGAGCCTAAAGCCGTGCTACTAACAGCTGGCATGTACAATTCAGCTTATTACGATCATGTCTTTTTAGCCCAGCATTTAAATATACAGCTCGTAGAGGGTCGTGATTTAGTGGTACAGGATTTGAAAGTATATATGAAAACTATTTATGGTCTACAGCAAATAGATATTATTTATCGTCGTATTGATGATGATTTTTTAGATCCTGTTGTCTTTCGTGAGGATTCTTTATTGGGTGTTCCTCATTTAATGGCTGCCTATCAAGCGGGGCATGTCGCCATCTTAAATGCTGTTGGCAACGGGGTTGCTGATGATAAAGCAATGTATGCCTATGTACCAGAGATGATTCGGTATTACTTGCAGGAGGAGCCTATTTTACCGAATGTGAAAACCTATCATTTAGGAGATGATAAGCAACGAGCATGGGTGCTAGAACATATTCAAGAGCTAGTCATTAAGAATGTGAGTGCCTCTGGCGGCTATGATATGTTGATTGGCCCGCATGCTAGTGAGGAAGAGATTGCTTTGTTTAAGCAAAAAATTAGCAAGCAGCCATTTCAATATATTGCACAACCAACGATTAAATTGTCTAGAGCCCCTGCCTTTCAAAATGGACGATTCTATCCTTGTCATGTCGATTTACGAGTTTATGTCACGAAGGGTGAGGATTGTTATGTGTTGCCTGGCGGTTTATCTCGAGTGGCACTACAAGAAGGATCACTTGTCGTAAATTCCTCACAAGGCGGTGGTGCTAAGGATACGTGGATACTAAAGGAGGAGTGGCAGCATGCTAAGTCGAGTAGCCGACGCGCTGTACTGGATGGCACGGTATAGTGAACGCACACAATCAAATGCACATATATTACAGGTACAGCTGTTGAATATGTTGGAGCAATCGGGGCAAGAACATGCTTATCTTGATCATTGGGAGGCTGTCTTAGCTATTTGTGCCTCTAAGGAGGGATATTTAGCGAATTACTCAGCCATACGTGTCAACCCATTGATTGACTATCTACTTTTTTCCGAGAAAAATGGCAATGCCCTCCACGTTACATTACGTGCCATACGAGAAAATGCACGGGTTACGCGTGATAGTATACCAACTGAGCTATGGGAAATACAAAATGCCTTTTATTTAACGAAGCAACAGGCCATACTGACAAGAGAACGCCCAATCCCACTTATTGAACTTCAAGCATTTTTACAGGAAGTAAGAAAAACTCTATGGATGGAGAACGGGTTAATCGAGAGCACGATGGATCGTGATCTTCCCTTTTATTTCATGCAGGTTGGCAAATGGCTTGAACGAGCAGAAAAAACGTTGCGGATGACGTTAAGTATAGTGGAACAACAGAAGCTGTCGGGCCTATCCCTGTTAGAGGATGATGGTAGCTTTTTATTGGCGCTTACAGCAGCAAGAGAGTCTTATATGCGGAAACATTGCCAGACGAATTTACTTGCGGTTATTCGCTATTTAGTACAGGATGAGCATTTCCCATGTTCTGTGATGTTTTGTCTAAAGAAAATAGAGGAAGCTATTACGGCGATTGAACATGATTCTTTATCCTCAAGATTTTTAACACTGCATACAAGCATTCGTAGCCTCATCCTAGCAATCAATCATCTTGATTTTTGGCAAATGACTCTTGAAGAAACGATGACTATAATGGAGGAAAGACTGTCGCAATGTATAGCTTTTAGTGATACCTTTTCGACAGTTTATCATTTATATGAACCCAGCATACAACCTTGAAAGGAACCCACCACAGCTCCCTTTCAACAGGCAAGTCAGTAAGCAGAAGGAAGCGGACACGATGAAATTTGAAATTCAGCATACCAATATTTTTCAATATGAGTCTGAAGTCGATCAAAGCTTGAATACGATTCGTTTAAAGCCTCGCAGTGATGAGCGGCAGCGATTATTATCGTATCGAATTGCCATTACGCCCTCCTCATTGACCCGTGAGCATACGGATATTTGGGGTAATACAGTTGGTTCTTTTTATATACCGGAGCAGCATCAAATACTCGAAATTCATACATCTTCGATTGTTAGTATTCAGCGTGCACCATTTATTCATCGTATTCAATATTCGCCCGAAATGCAGACCATTTTCCATTCACAGCTATTTTATGAGCATTATTTACCGTATTTAAAAGCAACTCATTTTACTTTTATGACCGATCAGCAATTAGAGGAAGTTTATCATGCGATTGGTCATGCTGAAAATCCAGTGCTCTTTTCACTTAATTTAATGCAATATTTATATGCTAGCTTTGAGTATGATCCTACAGCGACAGTTGTAACGACAACAGCAAGTGAGGCATTTGCATTAAAACGGGGTGTTTGTCAGGATTTCACCCATGTCATGCTAGCTGTTTTGCGAGCTAAAGGCATTCCCGCTCGGTATGTCAGTGGTTACTTATATGTGGATGAAAATTCAGCGCTCATTGGTGATAGTGCTACACATGCCTGGGTGGAAGTCATGATACCAGGTATTGGCTGGATTGGTCTTGATCCAACAAATAATGTAGAAGTTTTAGAAAATCATATTATTTTATGTATAGGTCGCGATTATAGTGATATTAGCCCTGTTGAAGGTGTTTATAGTGGAGGCAAGCATGATTTAACGGTCAAAGTGAGTGTCAAAGCATTGAATCATTTATAATAGGCGTGCAGTAATGGTGATAAATCGCGATTACTGCACGCTTTTATTCGAAGCGTTGCTGTCTTTCTGTCAGCACCCATTTCCTCACATAGCCCATTTCTTGTTGGATATGCTCCAGCGTTTTTTCCTGCTGAAAAGCCCGTTGCATAACGGTATATCGCAAATCGGTTGCTCTTATGTTTTTTCCTATATCTTGTGACATCGTTTGAAAAATACGCTCCACCGTCTTCGTTGAAATTGGCTTCACAATACTTGCCTCACTTACCCAAACCCATTCCCCTACCTCTTGCCCATGTAAAACTGTTGTCGCTAGTTTATACTGAGCTAGCATGTCCATTAGTACAGGAGAACATTTTATTTCTCGACGGCCATTTCGATTCGCAATAAAAAGGGTTGCCTTTTCTTCGTTAAAATGAGTCCATTTCATTCGCACAAGCTCTGCAGGCTTACAACCTGTTTCCATCAACATTTGGACTATACAGCCATTGCGTCTAGCCAGCCAAGCATGCTCCTCTGTTTTTGCATATTGAAAATAGGTTGGCCAAACGTTGGCAATTTGCATAATCTGCGTATTGGTCAGTACTTGCAGCACCTCTTTTTGCCTTTTTTTCGGCTGTAAAATGGGCTGATAATCAAAAGGTGTCACCCATTCTCGTAAAAAAATAAAGTCTACAAAGCCTCTCAATGTCGTTATTTTATGGTTAAATGTATTGATATTGCAGTAGGTTTCCTTGAGATAGTCACAATAAAGCTGTAATAGATTTTTTAATTGATGATCCACATACAAGTATTGGTGTTCATGGGCGAACGTTAAAAATTGCTGTCCATCTATGTTGTACTGCTTTTTTGTGGCAGCACTTTTTTTCAATGATTGCAGCAGTAAGATGTAACTATTCCATGCTTCCTTGAGTGTGACCATATTGCCCCTCCTTGTTTGCTGTGCGTCATGTCATTTTATTTTACTATATTTTGGGTGCGTGTGTTTCAATTCATTTTATAATAATTTAGTGTCGGATAATCTGTAATATCAATACACAAGCCGCTTCTAGTCTTCAAATGCCCCTTACGTGCATAAGAAACGTATGTTCCTACAGTAGTTTCTCATATCTTTTGCTTTCTTACAATAGTAAATTCCGCTCCCCTGTTATAGAACAATAAATGCTAACTATTCCCTACATTCTTGTATAACAACGCAATTTTATGTGAAAATTCATATCATTTCGTGTTTATAGTTGATTGTGTTATATAATAAAGATAGACATTAATACGTAGGAGGCTTTCCACTATGCAAGTAAAGACGACACGATTGGAAGCAGAAGATGCAAAAATCATTTATCAAGAAACAGCTGGACTAGCGATAATTACGATTCACCGACCACAGGCAAAAAATGCGTTAACCGCAAACATGTGGGATCAATTAGCAAAGATTGCCCTACAAGTATTAGACAATCCGAAAAATAAAGTACTCATTTTACGAGGCTCTGGTCAAAGCTTTACCGCAGGCTCTGATATTAAAGAATTCAATGCCATCTCACTTGAACAAGCCGAGGAGGCGTTTGTACATATGGAAAAAACCATTTCCACAATTGAGCGCCTTCCGATTCCAACAATCGGCGTCATCAACGGGCCTGCGATGGGCGCTGGTTTAGAATTGGCATTAGCTTGTGATATCCGCATTGGCTCAGACAAAGCCAAGCTCGGCATTCCTGTCGGAAAATTAGGCATCACCATAAACAATAAATTTGCGCAACGTTTAGTACAGCTCGTTGGCCCTGCGACCACAAAGGACTTAGTCTTTACAGGACGCATGTTTAAAGCGGAGGAAGCCTTTAAGCTTGGGATGCTTAACTACTTAGTAGCCGAAAAGGATTTAAATAAATATATGATTCGCATGGGCAAGCTTGTGGCAGGCATGTCACCAGAGTCCTTGCTTGCTGTGAAGCAATCCGTTCAAGAATGTCTCGATAGTGTGCCGACATTATGGCAAGGCTCTTCACCGTTTGTAGGCAGCGATTTCGCCGAAGGCTGTCGTGCCTTTGTGGAAAAACGTCAGCCACAGTTCAGCCGTCAACCAAAATAAAAACAGGTACTCTCGTCGCAAAGTGCGTTGGGAGTACCTGTTTTTCACGCCTTTTTCTTTTGTATAGCCGTCTTGACATGAACATGAATCGCATCTAATTCATAGCCAAATTGTAAATAAAACGCCTTCTGCACCGCCTGCTGTAGCTCTAGTAAACGCGCTGCTAATGGATAATCTATCGGTAGCTTTACTTGTATGGTCAGAATAGCTTGAGCCTGATCTCCTAACAAAAATTGGGCCTGTTCCACCTTTTGTACAATTGCTTGTTGACTACAGCAATACGTCAGTAGCTGAACATAAACATGCTTGCTAATTTCAATGTACTCCCGTTGAAAATCAGGTCGCACTATCGTTGTTTCCCCGATTTTTTCGCGTTTTGATGAAAAAATCTCCATGCCCTTTTGTACCAATCGTTTAAAAAAGTTTTGCTCCACTTGTCGATAAGGAATTGGCATCACATGCTTGCCCTGCGTTTGACGAATAAAACGAGCTTTTTGAATTTCCTTAAAGGAACGAACATCCTCCACATCGTAATAATGTTCAATGGGTCCAAGATCTAGCTGCTTAGCAATACTATTCGTCATTTTAGTGGATGTCCCAATCAGTAAAATGGACTGCACCTTATGACTTGCTAACGCTTTTTTGACAGCCTCACGATGTTCCTGTTCCGTAAAAATGGCACGTCGTACAGCGGTAATTGTATTTTTTTCGAATTTGGCAGAAATGCCAGCAACTCTTATTCCATTGACAATGAGAAGACCATCATCAATGATAGCCTCCACTCCTAATTTATGAGCAAAGGCAAGGGCACTCGTACTTTTGCCTGTGCCGCTTGGTCCACTTAACGAATATACCTTCACTGCCCTCTCCCTCCCTTACTAAATGGTTTGCGTATCAGGTAGTATCATACATGCTTCGAAATAGTGTGCATGCCGCAACTATGGTATTCCGCATAGTATCATAGTCAGCAGCTGCGTAGGTTTTTACATACAATGCCCGCTAGTCCGCTGGCATATAGCTTTTTTAATACCTCCCTATCTTGGCTGTAGACAATTGAAAATCGTAATGCTGAACGATTCAGCTTGTTTTGCCCATACTCATCCAGCATTGCCACTGTCAATAATAGGGGAACATCAATACGATGGCTATCCTTTAATACTATTCAGTATGTATAGCTGTAAGCAAAGTCTATGTCCAATCTTGTAAAAGGAGGTTGTTTCTGTTACGGCGCAGACAATAGTGAAATCTTGCAACATATCGTTCACTACTGAGTCAGCTATTCAATCGTTAAGATGCATGCTCTCCCCACCTGAAAAACTTTATACTCAGTATAATACAATTTTCTCTTTGAAGGTATTTATAGTCGCTTATCCCAACATCAGACAATCTATTTTCGCTAGCCTATGCACACATCCTCTACATTATATAAATATTTTCTTTTTTCAGAATATCTGCCCATTTCTGTGCTTTAGTATGATAAAATGTGTACTACTATTCTGTTATCTCGCATAAACAGGCCCGTAAGCAAACAATGGTCTGTTAAAGCCCGATTTGTGCAAACAAACAATTAGCGTAGACAAGAGAATCATCTACGGATTGACGTTGCACTTTATACAACGATAAGGAGTGTACTAGTTTTGAAAATCGTACCATCTAAAAAAATGTCATTATTTACACCAGCAATTTTCGGAGATTTGAAAAATTTTGCCCGTGAGCAGCAAGCAAAGGGCATGACCTTGATTGACTTAAGCTTAGGAAGCCCTGATCTTCCTCCACATGCCAAAATACGTGAGCATCTTTCTTATCGCGCAGGGTTAGCTGAATCTTACGGCTACACACTGACAGGCACACAGCGTTTTTATGAAGCCGTTAGTCGCTACTATAAGCGTCGTAGCCATGTCGATTTAGATCCCGCTACGGAAATTATTCAAACTATTGGCTCTCAAGAAGGCCTTGTCCATTTACCGATAGCCTTTTGTGACCCAGGAGACATCGTGTTATCCACAAACCCAGCCTATGTTGCCTATGATGCAGGAATTCACTTAGCAGGGGCAACACCTTATTACATGCCTCAAACGGCCGATAATGGTTATTTACCTGACTTAGACGCTGTCCCAGAAGAAATTGCTGAGAGAGCAAAGCTATTGATTTTAAACTTACCAGGGAATCCTGTACCAGCGATGCCGTCCTTAGCGTATTTTGAAAAAGTCATTGCCTTTGCCAAAAAATATAATATTATCGTCCTTCATGATGCGGCATACTCCGAGTTTTATTTTACAGGTGACGGTCCGATTAGTTTCCTTGCAGCACCAGGTGCAAAAGAAGTCGGTATGGAGATTAACTCCCTCTCCAAAAGCTTTAGTCTTGCAGGAACGCGTATTGCCTATATCGCAGGAAATGCTGAAATGATCGCCGTTATTAAGCAATTAAAATCAAATTTAGACTTCGGTATTTTTGAGCCTATTCAAGATGCAGCAGTCGTCGCACTTGATAACGCAGAA
The DNA here is from genome assembly GCF_038593415.1 of Lysinibacillus sp. FSL W7-1291. NCBI lineage: Bacteria > Bacillati > Bacillota > Bacilli > Caryophanales > Bacillaceae > Lysinibacillus > Lysinibacillus sp. FSL W7-1291. The sequence continues at coordinate 2,238,938 of NZ_CP151994.1, read as the reverse complement.
GAAATTACGGAAAGCTTACGTGCCACATTCTCAGAACGTCATAAAACCCTGATGAACGGCTTACAAGCATTAGGCTGGGAAGCCGCACCATCTGATGGTGGAATGTTCGTATGGGCAAAATATCCGTTCGATATGGACTGTACAGAACTAGCCTTTCAATTAATTGAACAAGTTGGCGTTGTAACCGTTCCTGGTACCGTATTTGGTACGGCTGGACAAGGCTATTTACGTTTAGCATTGGTGCAACCAAAGGAACTTCTTCAAGAAGCTGTTGATCGCTTAGCACAAGTGCAATTACTGGCACAAAGCTAGTGCTTTTGAAAAATAATAAACCCTTCTAACCTTGTCTGTTAGAAGGGTTTTACTATGACTATTCAGGAATGTTAAATCCACACATCATTTTCACCAGTTAGCTCTGATTGTGCTTCGCCTGTATTGATAACCCCCATCGGCTCTACAAGTAGAATTTTACACTCAGAAGCCGCATAAGGTTTATGTTCAACATGGCGTGGTACGACAAACATCTCTCCTTCATTTAAACGCACTTCTCCATCTCTGAATTCGATGATTAGCTGCCCTTCAATGACGATAAACACTTCATCCGTATCATCATGTTTATGCCAAACAAAATCCCCTTGTACTTTAACTAATTTAAATTGATAATCATTCATTTCAGCAATCACTTTCGGAGACCAATGCTCTTGAAACTTAGTTAATTTTTCTTGAAAATTAATCGGTATGTATGTCATGCCCTTTTCCCCCATCCTTTTGATGAATCTACTAATAAGGATAACACACATTAAAAAAACAGCTACTGTCAAACGGCAGTAGCTGTTTTTATCACACATCATATTTTTGATGAACATCATCTTCGTAACGGTTGTAACGCTGTTTAAAGAGCTTGAATAAATGGGTCACCAGCACCTTAAAGATCGCATAGCCTGGAATCCCTAAAATAACACCAGGAACACCGAATAATGAGCCTGCCGTTAATAAGACGAAAATGATCGTGATCGGGTGAATACTGAGTGATTTCCCCATGATTTGAGGAGAAATGAATTTTCCTTCGATTAATTGAACAATCGTCCATACAATCGCCAGCTTAATCAACATCAATGGAGATGTGACAAGGGCAATAATAACGGCTGGTGTAATGGCAATGACTGGCCCCAAATAAGGAACTACACTTGTAATCATCGCTAGGAATCCAAGCAATAAAGCATATTTCATGCCAATGATTAAAAAGCCAATGGTCACCATTGCTCCAATACACATAGATACTAAAATTTGCCCCTGTATGTATGAACTAATTTGCTTGTCCATGTCATGGAAAATTTCAGTGACTTCTTTACGCATACGTGGTGGGCACACTTTCAGCATAAATTTCGGTAATTTTTCGCCCTCTTTTAATAAGTAAAATAAAATGAATGGCACCGTTACAAGTGATAGCACAATACCCGTTAAGGTTGAAAGGAAGCCCGTAATACCTGTGGCCACACCTTGTGCTACATTTGCAGCTGTTTCCCTTACAGTTTTCACCATATCTGTAGTGAAGTTTTTAACCACTTCATTGTAATCAAAATTAATTTTATCTAAATAATCGTTAAAACGTGAATTGTTCAAGAATGCAACGATATTTTGTGTAAACTTCATGAAATACTCTGGGAATTCCTGTGCTAAGTTCGTGAACTGGTCGCGTAAAAATGGATAAACTAACACAACGAGTAGTGTAATGACACCAATAACCGCAACGTAGAGTATTAAAATCCCCCAAATTCTTGGGATTCGCCATCTGACCAAGATCGCCAACAATGGACGCAATAAATAGTAGCCTATGACGGCTAGTACCCCTGGTAAAATCACTACTTCAAATAATACTTGTAACGGGGTAAAGATAAAGGAAACCTGATTAAACATAAAAATAACACATGCAACTAGTAATAAAATCACCAGCATAAATAATAGGTTTCTACCACCTAAAAAACGAATAAACTTGGTTGCTAGTAGGCTTGAACGCTCTTTTGGTCTTTCTTTTTCCATATATCCACCCCAATCCAAATGCTCTACCTTTATATTACAGGATAATGTTGGTTTTTGCGAAACATCACTCCAGTGAAATACCTAAAAATTCACTTAAAAAGGCTTTGTTTTGCTCCACATCAATGACGATGGAATCGCCTGCATGACTAAAGTTTTGGAATTGATAGCTACCTTCGATGGGAATCGTTGCTTTTTCAATGTTGACCTTACCTTTAGATAGCAATTTAAGCACTTGCTGCATTTCCTCAGCAGATGAATAATCGGTTGTTATATAGCCCTGTGCAGCTCCAACAAATTTTGGTAAATTTAACATGTTCGTAGGCGTTAATAGCTCTGTTTTTAAAGCCTCAATGACTTTTTGCTGACGGGCAACACGACCGAAATCTCCTTCAGCATCGTGACGGAAACGTGCATAGCCTAATAGCTCCTGTCCATTTAAATGATGAACACCTTGCTTTAACTCTACCCCAATATTTTCAGACATATCCTTTTCTACATCCATTTCCACACCATTTGGCGCTAAAATGTCCACTAATGATTCAAAGTTTTTAAAATCAATTAGGGCATAATGATGAATCGGTAAGCCAAACATATTTGTCAATGTATCCTTTAATAGCTGTACACCATCTAGGTAGTAAGCGGTATTAAGTTTATAGGATTGATAGCCTGGAATATCTGCGTAAATATCACGCATAAAGGACACAAGCTTAATATCATTGTTTGCTTTATTCCAGGATAATACCATCATCGTATCTGTACGAGATTTTTCCTCGCCGCGTGTATCGACTCCTAAAATTAAATAGTTCTCAATATCCCCTTTGATTGTATCTCCAGAAAAATCCTCCTGCGCTACTTTCGTATCATTCGCCAGCTCAAGCCCGCTGCGATATTGCATGACAGCATATCCGACGATGACAATGATACACAGTAATAATAGTGTAAAAATTGCTCTCCCTTTACGTAATTTACGTTTTTTAGGACGTTGGGAGCGTCTCGTATAATCTTGCTCTTCCATAACAACTAACTCCTCTATTTTGATATAGTTAATGTAACGATTGATTAGCTAGAAAGTTTCATTTTGGCAATCAGCTATTCCATGTTTTTCTATCTCATCATTATTTTACACCTAATTACTCAGTTTCGAGCAAAACAATGCTATAATATTTTCACAAAAGAAAGGATGATGTAAATGATCGAAAAAGCTACATTTGCTGGCGGATGTTTTTGGTGCATGGTGAAGCCATTCGTCGAGTGGGACGGTATACATAAAGTGACTTCTGGCTATATGGGCGGCCATTTAGAAAACCCAACCTATGAAGATGTTAAGGAAGGGTCTTCGGGCCATTTAGAAGTGGTCGAAATTGAATTCGATCCTGCTATTTTTAGTTATGAGCAGCTCCTGGATATTTACTGGATGCAAATTGACCCAACGGATGCTTATGGACAGTTCCATGATCGTGGAGAATCCTATACAACAGCTATTTTTACCTACACAGATGAGCAAAAGCAAATCGCAGAGGCCTCAAAAGAAAAGCTTGCCAATAGTGGACGCTTTGATAAACCTATTGTAACCAAAATTCGCGATGCTGAACGCTTCTATCCAGCAGAAGACTATCACCAAGATTATTATAAAAAAGAGACGGAACACTATCAGCAAGATCGTGCCATTTCTGGCCGTGATACATTCATAACAAAGCACTGGGAACAATAATGAAAAGAGGTGTCTCACAATGGAGAGACACCTCTTTCTACGTAATAAGCACTATTACACGGAAGCTTCTAAAAACGATTGTAATGCGTCAAAGAATCGCTTACCGTACTTGTCAAATTTCACCTCACCAATACCGCTCACCTGTCGTAAATCCTCCAGTACGGCTGGCTTCTTATCACATAAATCACGCAATGTTTTGTCAGAGAACACTACAAATGGTGGCACCTTTTCTTCATCTGCAATCTCTTTGCGCAATACGCGTAAATGTTCGAATAAAGGATCGTTGTCCACCAGCTTCTTCACTGCTACAGCTTCCTTGCGCATAACCTGTCGATTGCCAAGCAGTACTTCCTTGCCATTCGCTGATACATATATGGTTGGGAATGTCCCATGCTTCACAGCAAGTAAACCTTCCGCAATTAAAAATTCAATAAAGTTCGAAACATCCTTTGAGGCATATTTTCCTTTTAAGATGCCATAGGTCGATAAACGTGCAAAGCCAAATTCCGTTATTTTTTGATTTTTGGAGCCAATCAACACTTGAGCCACCATGGTCTTGCCGAATTTTTGTCCCATGCGTACCACACAGGCTAACACCTTTTGTGCATCCTCAGTCACGTCTGTCACTGCTCGCCCATCATTGCAATTACTACAGCGCCCACAAGGCTCCTCTGGCTCTTCAGCAAAATAGGATAAAATCGCATTTTGTAAGCAGCCCTCTGTATGGCAATAATCGACCATCGTTTGGAGCTTGGCTAATTCTTGGGCTATACGTGCTTCATCCTGTGTTTGTTCAATTAGAAAACGCTGTGTTTGGACGTCCCCAGAAGCATATAATAAAATACAGGCACTCGGCAGACCATCACGTCCTGCACGACCCGCTTCTTGGTAATAACTCTCCATATTACGAGGCATTTGATAATGCAACACAAAGCGCACATTACTTTTATCAATCCCCATACCAAAAGCATTCGTTGCTACCATAATACGTGCTTCATCTTTTAAAAACCGCTCCTGCTCAGCTATTCGCAAGTCCTCTGACAGACCCGCATGATATTTCGCAACCGCTTCACCAGAGCGACTCAGCATGTCATAAATCGCGTCTACTGCTTTTCGAGTGGCTGCGTAAATAATGCCGACTTCCTGTTTATTTTGTTGTACATAATTTTTTACATAACGTTCTTTATTTTCACCAATTAGTACGGACAGCGCCAAATTTTCACGTGAAAAGCCTGTCATGACTGTCGCTTGCTCATCAATCGTTAGTAATTGGCGAATGTCATCACAGACAGCTGGTGTCGCAGTGGCTGTCAGCGCTAAAACCGCGGGCTTTTGTGACCATAGTGTAAACAGCTTTTGAATGGAGCGATAGCTTGGTCTAAAGTCATGCCCCCATTGCGAGATACAGTGTGCCTCATCTACCGCTATTAACGGCACAGGTAAATAGGATAGTGCTTGCAGAAAGGATACACTTTCCAATCGCTCAGGCGCAATATAGAGAAGTTTTAAATAACCTGCGCTCGCTAGTTGCATCGTTTCACCTACTTCCTGTGCCGACAACGTACTGTTAATATAGGCGGCAGGAATGTTCGCCGCACGTAAAGCCTCCACCTGATCTTGCATCAGAGATATAAGGGGGGAAATGACAATAGTTAACCCATCTAGCATTAATGCAGGAATTTGATAGCAAATGGATTTCCCTCCACCAGTTGGCATGACACACAGGCTCGACTGCCCTCGTAATGTTTGTTCTATAATTTGGGCTTGTCCTTGGCGAAAGGCTTCATAGCCAAAATGATGCTGTAGCATTTGTCTTGCTTGCTCCATGCAAAGTTCACTCCTCGTTTGTTAGACGAAGTAGCATGTACTCGCCCTGTTCATTTTTTTCGATTTCATACAGTATGATGGAATGGGCAAGTGCCTCCTGCCCTGCAGCATTCGTCAAAACATATTCCGTTTTAGCACGTAGAATAAGATGCTGGCCTTCTATACGAATAGCTTGAATATCGGTATTAGAGAAATGGATCTTAGCTTGTTTGGAAGCATAATAAGCAACCATGCTATTCAAGGTCTCTTGTAAATCCTCTGTTCCGACAATTGGTTTCATGACACTCGCATCCTGAATGGCCACAGCCGCCTTTAAATGCTTATGGAACGTATCTAAAAACAGCTTGATTTCATCTGTATTATACGCAAACACATTCTCACCATATTGCTCGATTGCTTGCTGTACAGCTTCTTTGTCACCTTGTTCTATATAGGGATATAAATTTTTGGATTGGGACAATCGTACACTGGCTTTCATGCCATCCTCAATCCATTTATCCACGAATGATTGGATTTCCTTCATCGGCAATATGTATGGCTGGGACTCTCCTTGCTGTTGACGATTAAAATATAGTCCAACAATGGCTCCGTTTTCAGCCTCCATTACAGGACTTCCTAAAGGCATAGCTTGTTTCACATCTATATAATAGGCCGCTACCTTATCTTGATATTTCTGAATCGTGTAGGGCAAGCCATTCACATAAACGGCTAGCTGATTCAGCTCACCTTCATACGTTTTTGGCACATGCACATTCGCTTTATACGTTACTTGTAGAAGTGCTAGATTATGAGCTGTTGACATGACATGTACGTTTGCTGCCATTAGCTTGTCCTGACCAAATTGAACAAGGGCCGTCGGTTTGGAAGCAACTAATGCACCATTTGTTAAAATATACAGCTGATCCTCCTGCTGCTTGATAATAATACCTGCTCCAACACCATACTCTCCGATGACTTTGACCTCTGGGACAATTTTTTCCTCTTGCTTGGTCACTGCCCCCTCTGTTTGAACCTCCGCATTTTTACTTTGAAACCAGCCTGTGCCTATTTGACTGTCACAGCCTGTAACGAGGAAAGCCGTCGCTCCTAACACGAGCATTTTTTTATACATACCTTCACCAAAACTTTCTATTCATCATTCTCTATTATCTATCATAATCAAGGATTTGTGATGTTTCAAGTTTACATAATATTATTATTTCTATAATAATGTTAGGGAAATGCGACAACACCGCTAAATGTATTTCATTCTACCTATTATTATTTATGAAATACGAAATTTGCTATGAGGATTGGAGGATAACTGGACCTAAAAATAATTTTCATTAAAAAAGACATGCGCATTGCTTCACATGTCTTCTTCGATTATTTTTTTCTTAACAGTCTTGTCGATACGATAATGCCCACCATCAACAGTAAAAAGATGATATAAGTCCATGTATGATTGCCTGTGATATCATAGCAAACCCCGATCATAATGGGAATAATTGCACTCAGCATAAAGCCACCTGATAGCACCATGGATGACCAGCTATTAGCCTCCAGATCATTTTTGGCTTCATCCAGCGGTAACAATAAGCCAATCGGAAATAGACCACTTAGAACAATGCCGATTAATAAAACAGCAAGCCATAAATAGACGCCTGACGTAAGCCATAATAGCGTGAAACCAATTAATCCTACAAAGCCTAGTGCCAGTATCCATACCATTCGACTTGACCATTTTTCCATGAGCATCGGCACTGCAATATTGCCGATCATTTGCACAATAGACATAAACGTCAGCATAGCACTTGCTGTCTCTAGTGATAAGCCTTTATCCTGCAACAGCGGTGTAAGCCACGCCATCATCGAAAAAAACAGCGAGGTTTGTAAGCCAAAGTACAGTAAGATCGCCCAAGCACGTCCAGATGTCCAAGGATTACGAGCATGTTCAGTCGTCGTTATCTTTAGAACTTGTTCATTTTGCTGTGATGGTATGGCCCATAACCAAATAACTAGCGCCCCTAATGCAAGTAGAGCCCATATCCCCAGAGCGACGGTCCAGCTATTGCCGAAAATTTGATAAAATGTCACCGTTAAGGCCGCACTTAATGTAGCACCTACGCCAATGCCGAAGGAATAAATGCCAATCACAGTCGTAAAACGCTGTGGAAACTTTTTCTTAATAAAGGCATTTAAAATAGGACCAATCATCGCAATAGCTAAGCCTGCTGCAAAGCTTGTCACAATGAGCAAAGCGTAGCTTTCTTGTAAAAGGCGTAGTCCATTGGCAAGGACGAGAATAGCCACTAAAAATGTTATGGCGGATTTCGTGCCAACCTTTCGCTGAAGCGGTACAGCCAAAGGTGCAAATAAACCCATACAAAAAACGGGGATGGATGTCAGAAAACTCATACTTGTATTGGAGACATGTAAGGATGTCATCAGTACATTATAAAGTGGGCCAATCCCTGTTACTGCAGGTCTCATATTGAGTGCAACAAAAAATATACTGATGACCACTAGTATAAGTGAAAGGGTCCATTGTTTTTTTGCCATTTGTTCAATATCCTCTCTACTGCCACTCAACATTCATTGCTGAAAGAGTTTGTTTATTTATTCCTCTCTCCTTTTACCATGTTTTCGATAGACGGTCAATCTTGGGACAGTTTCTTGAAAATGGCTGTTTTTTATCTTGATTCAGTAGATGTCACATATTTTCAGGTAATTCAATGCCCAATAAGGCGAATGATTCTTTTAAGACAATCGCAACACATGAACAAAGTGCTAGACGTGACGCTTGATATTCATCATCCGCTAATATTTTCTGTTGGGCATAATATTTATTCAATAAACGGGCCAATTGTAAGGCATATTTCGCTATTAGGGACGGGTCAGCCTGATCAAAAGACGTAGCTACCACTTTCGGAAACTGCTCCAGTAATAAAACAATCGGCCAAGCCTGCTCTCCTAATGGCTGGAAGGTCATCACTTCAGCTGGGGCGTTTGCTTTTTCTAAAATGGAGCAAAGACGGGCATACGTATACTGTACATAAGGACCTGTTTCACCTTCAAAATTCATCATTTGCTCGATCGAAAATTCAATATCATTGAGGCGATGGTATTTCAAATCATTAAATATAACTGCGCCAACCCCAACTTGCTGGGCTACTCGCTCCTTGTTAGGAAGATGGGGATTTTTCTCTTCGATATTACGCTTCGCCGTCGCAATGGCCTCTGCTAGCACATCTGCTAATAACACCACTTTGCCTTTACGGGTCGACATTTTTTTGCCATCCTTGAGCATCATCCCAAATGGGACGTGCTGTAGATTTTTGGCCCAAGCATAGCCCATTTTTTCGATGACTTGAAAAAGTTGTTTAAAATGGAGGGATTGCTCATTGCCAACAACGTAGAAAATCTTTTCTGGCTGGTAATGCTGTTGGCGATACAGGGCAGCAGCTAAATCGCGTGTCGCATAAAGCGTGGCTCCATCTGTTTTCGTCATTAAGCATGGGGGCATTTCCTCCATCTCCACAACATACGCCCCATCTGATTCCACTAGGAGCCCTTTTTCTTGTAGTTCTGTCACAACAGGCATCATTTTGTCATTGTAAAAGGCTTCTCCTGTAAAAGCATCAAAGTGAATTCCTAGCAACTCGTATATTGATTGAAATTCTACTAATGATACATCTCGGAACCATTGCCATAATGCCAGTGCCTCTGCATCGCCATCCTCCAATGCTTTAAAGGCGGCACGTGCCTGTTCAATCAGTGCTGGGTCTTGCTCTGCCTCTTCATGAAACTGCACATAAATCTTTAATAGCTCCACAATTGGTGACGCGGTAATGGCTTGCTTATCACCCCAATGTTGATAAGCCACAATAAGCTTACCGAACTGTGTACCCCAGTCCCCTAAATGATTGATGCGAATCGCTTGATAACCATTTTTTTCTGCCATATTGGCTAAAGCATTCCCAATGACTGTTGAACGTAAATGCCCCATCGAGAATGGCTTCGCAATATTAGGAGATGAAAAATCTAGGACGACAGCTCCCATCCCCGTTTGATTAGTTCCATATGATTGTTTTGCTTGCATGATGTTGCTTAGCACTTGTTGCGTCGCTTTTTGTTGATCTAGAAAAATATTGACATAGCCTCCAACAGCTTGCACACGCTGGATATTGTCATTGTTTAATTGACTTGCTATATCCGCTGCAATAGTTTGTGGTGACTTTTTCCATCTTTTTGCTAAGGTAAAACAAGGAAATGCCACGTCCCCTAGCTCCGAGCTTTTTGGTTTTTCTAATAATGACGCAATATCATCTGCTGTTAATTGATGATTTACTACTTCTGCCATACTTTCAGCGATTTGTTTATTCATCTTGATCCTCCTCCTGTCCAAATAAAAAAGCCCCCGTCTCTAAAATTAGAGACGAGAGCATTATAATCCCGTGGTACCACTCTAGTTGCCATTTAATATGACCACTTTCCATTGTTAACGAGGTGACGCCCCGCTATTCTCTACTACTTGTTCGAGAATCTTCTCCAAAGTGCGCTTCATTCATGGTTTCTGCATTAGGCTCACACCACCCCTAACTCGCTTGCCAGTTGTCCATCAATTACTCTCTTCTTCATCGAATTTTTCTATGATTTTGACATATATTACAGGATTTCCTTATTGGCGTCAACCATTTTTAAAATATAATGTCGATACTTAGCAATTGACATATCGAGATAATTCGATATATCATTGCGATATGGAACCAATTGAAATTTTCAAAGCGTTATCAAACGAGACTAGGCTAAACATCTTACAGTGGCTGAAGGAACCTGAGGAACATTTCCCAAAAGTGAGTATCGAAGGAGGCGTATGTGTTGGTGATATTCAGGAGAAAGCTAAAACTTCTCAATCAACCGTTTCTCACTACTTAAATATGATGCAAAAGGCTGGACTTCTCGAATCTTTTCGTCATGGTCAATGGACATATTATAAATTAAAAGAAGAAACGATTCATCAAATTGCCTCGTTTCTTGTATCAGATACCCAAAATGATTAAAATTGGGTTTCTGTTTAAAATGCCATATCGATTATTCACGATAAATAGATACGCTATAGACATTTGCACAATATATCGAAATTTCTCGATATATTGATATAAAGGAGTGATGTTTTTTGATTATGAATAAAGAAAATGCATTTAGCAATAAACATAAAATTTTAGCCTTCACATTAACCTTATTAACGTTTGTCATGGGAACAAGTGAATTTGTTATTGTAGGATTATTAACGGAGGTCTCTACAGATTTAAGTATACCAATTGCCACAGCTGGTTCCTTGATTTCTGGATTTGCTATCGCCTATGCGATTGGTACACCCATCCTAACCGGTTTTGTTAGTAGATTTGCAAAATATCCACTCATGTTAGTATTGATTTCCCTCTTTATACTCGGAAATATTGTAAGTGCCCTCTCTAGTTCCTATGGTATTTTAATAACTTCCAGAGTTGTTACGGCTGTTGTCAGCGGCGTGCTTACAGCATTAGCCATGTCCATAGCGAATGATAGTATGCCAAAAGAAAAAAGATCCTCTATCATTGCTTTCATATTTGCGGGCTTTACCATTGCCAACGTCATGGGTGTACCTCTAGGAACAATGGTTGGACAATGGAGTAATTGGCACATGACATTTTGGTTAACGGCAGCTTTAGGCGGGATTGCCTTTATCATCAGCATGTTTGTGCTACCTCGAAATATCAAAGCAACAAAAAGTTCACTATCAGAGCAATTAAGTTTATTTAAGCAACCTAAAATCATTCTAGCATTCTTCATTCCTGTTTTTACGATTGCTGGAACATACACAATCTATACTTTTATTACGCCCATTTTACAACAAAAACTTGGTATTGAAACGAAATACATAGGTATTGTTCTCTTAATCTATGGCTTCTTTTCAATCTTTAGTAATCTTTTAGCTGGCAAGATTGCTCAGCATAACGGTTTAGGTAAATTGCGCTATACGTTCATTATTCAGGCCATTATCTTATTTACTCTGTATTTTACGATGTCCTCTATGTGGTTAGGGCTACTGACTATTATGTTAATGGCTGTCATGCTATATGCTGTTAATGCAACTGTCCAACTCTACTTCATGGATTTAGCTGAAAGATATTCTCCCTCTGCAAAAGACTTTGCATCCTCATTAACCCCTGTAGCTGTTAATGTGGGGATTGCATTAGGTTCTGCAATAGGAGGATTTGTCGTAGCTTCTGGCAGTCTAGACAAACTTTCGTGGGCTGGTGGCATCTTAGCGCTCATAGCCTCAGTGTTAACATTTATGAGCTATAGATTAAATCAAAAGGATCAAATTTAATACTTCCGTTTAACACTATATGTAAAGGTTGCTTGAAACAAAAGGAGATCTCTGACTGAGTGAGGCTGCCCATAGTGGAAATCAACGGCTTTATATTATTGTAAAATAAAAAAACTGTAGGCAAACGCTCAAATTTTTCGAACTTGTCTACAGTCTGAAACATTCCTCAAGAAGAGGAATGCTTCTTTTCTACATAATGAATGACATCAGCCATGATGGCGTACATCTCTTTTAATTTTAATTTCTTATTGTCTGAAATTTTCTTTGCTACTTTTTCAGTGACAATTCCTTTTTCCATTAATGTATCCCAGCTAGTCGCATTGGATTCACCAATGAGGACGTCAGCCAAATATTGAGCCATCTCATCACGTTCAATGGCTTCTTCGCCATTATTATAAACTTTATTGATGACAGTTTCGAGCTGATCACTCATACCTGCTGCACTTTCTCCACCAGCTCGTAGCATACTCTCTTTTAACATTTTAGCAAACTTTATTTTTGTCGCCTGGCTGTCCACTTTTAAATCATTATCATAACCACCCACCACTAGGCCATAGTTAATAAGTGTTTGAATAGCTTCATCATACCATTTCCCTTGATATGGGTACTCTACTGAAAAGGCATCGACATAGGCTCCCTGTTTATCGAGCTGTTTTCTTAACGTAGCAATGAACTGTTTATCCTTGCTCATATCTCTAAAGGTTACATCCTCTTCCGTGACTAGTGCAGCCGCAGTCCCGGCCGCTTCACCTGTCACCATCCCTGTCGGAACAATGCGCGCACTACCTGCCGCCAGTGATGAATACCCTGCAGAGCGTCCAACCACCAATAAGCCATCAATGTCCTTCGGTACTAATGAACGGAAAGGAATAGCATACTGCTTTGGCGCTGCAATGACATACCCATAATCATGCGCCGTTTGTGCTTGCACATCGACTGGATAAGAAGCAATCCCAATGCTATCCCATTGGTCACTATTTTTCCACAGGTCAGCCATCGTTAATTGATATTCCGCCCAAATATGTCTCGTTTCTCTTACATAAAGTTCCTCTGGATAACTAATAATTTCAGCCTTTTCAAACCCTGGAAAATTCGCTTGTAAATATTCTAGAATGTGTAACGTTTCTTTCTTTCCTGCGACAATAGCAGCTTGTTTCGAGTTATCATTTAAGCCATCAATACCAAAAATCTGTAATGCATTAATAAAATATTCATCATCTACACGAGCTAAGTTTAACCCTCTTAATCTTGTACCCTCTTGCAAGGGCTTGTATTCATCATGGAGCTTTGTAAAGCCCCACATCACGGTATGATTCAAATTAGCACCGCCAAACACATCGGATTTAGCCGCTTTTTTTACTTCATCCCAATCGACATTTTTCAAATGCAACATTAATGTCACAGCCATGCGTTTATCTTTTATGCCAATATCTTCTCCTCCCACAAAGAAAGGAACGTTGGACATGGCCGCAAAATCAGCATCCTGCGTGGCATCTATAAATGATTTCCCTGTCACTACATATGTACCGTACTCATTTTTTAATTCCACTGACGTTAATTGTTGTTGATGAACATTCGCTTTCACGACCTCGGTTTGCACCGACAAGGTTAAATTAGGTTCTTCATCGATCAGTTTTTTAAAGGCAGCCTTAGCACCAACAATGCCAAACGCATCTTTCCCTGTCACCAGCTCATGCCATTCCTTAAAAATACCTTCACTAATTGAGTTGTTACGACCATCACGCGGAATATCAAGGAAATTCAACATACCGTATGTAAATAATCCACCTAACTCTTGTCGTTTTTCTACCAATAAAGTTTTAGCACCATTTCGTGCCGCAGCCACTGCCGCAGCTACTCCCTCAGGTTCACCACCAATGACAATGACATCATACTCTGTCTCTATATTTTTGATTGGCTCTGGCTTTTTATACTCATCCACTAATTTATTGTATGCCATAGAGTTCGTCATTTCTTTTATAAAATAGTAGCTTCCAAACCCAAGTAAAACTACTATTACACAAGTGGCTGTCCATAATAAGCCCTTACCCATAAAGTACCTCCGATAACTAATATTTCCACAAACATGTTTATTTTATCATCATTTCCGCCTCTTGGAAGAGCTGAATGTCCTATTTTCTGTGCATCCATATGAAAGCATGTCTGTAAAGCTAACTAAAACGCCTCATCTACGGAATTCTTTGGTTTGAAAGGATTCACCTAAACTCATGAATGTAATCATTTTTTGAGGATTGGATGTTTTTTGTCCATCTGTTAGACAATGCTAGTTGCGAAAACTAGGATGATTGAAAGGAACGATCGGCTAGCAATCAAATCGGGGATGACGTGCCTACACACCAGTGATGATCAGGACGCTGTTTCCTTGAATGTAAACAATCAGCATTATTTTAGTTGATAGCTTTGTGAAGAAGCAAACAATATCCATGTGGTAAATGATGTCATTTTTCTATTCTTTTGCAAAAACAGTTAATCACACTACAATGTAGACGTCTCATCCTAAAAGAAAGTTACAGCAAGAAAAATTTTAAAAATGTATCTTTATTCAGTTTTTGTTTAACAAAAACTATTGAAAGAACGCCAAACCTTGATTTAATAATGTTTATAGACTATGGAACATATTTCATGCTATACTAGAGCCATTGTGAAAAAAGGAGGAACTTGCATGATTCAAGTTAGTAATGTAGGTCTTCGCTATGGCGATCGTAAACTATTTGAAGACGTAAATATAAAATTCACACCAGGAAATTGCTACGGTTTAATTGGGGCAAATGGTGCTGGTAAATCAACATTTTTAAAAATCCTTTCTGGTGAAATTGAAGCCCAAGAAGGTAACGTATCCATGGGCAAGGACGAACGTTTATCTGTCCTAAAACAAAACCACTTTGAATACGATGAGCATACAGTGCTCGACACAGTTATTATGGGGAATAAACGCCTCTATGACGTAAAAACAGAAAAAGACGCTATCTATGCGAAGGAAGACTTCTCAGATGAAGATGGCATGCGTGCAGCTGAGCTAGAAGGTGAATTTGCCGAGCTAAACGGTTGGGAAGCTGAATCAGAAGCTGCAACATTATTAAACGGTTTAGGTATCTCAGATGATCTTCATTACATGCTAATGGGCGATCTTGAAGGTTCTGACAAAGTCAAAGTTTTACTTGCACAGGCACTATTTGGTCAGCCTGATGTCCTTTTACTCGATGAGCCTACCAACCACCTTGACTTAAAGGCGATTCAATGGTTAGAGGAATTCCTGATTAACTTTGAAAATACAGTCATCGTAGTATCCCATGACCGTCACTTCTTAAACAAAGTATGTACACATATTGCGGATTTGGACTTCTCTAAAATCCAATTATACGTAGGTAACTATGATTTTTGGTATGAATCTTCTCAATTAGCGCAAAAAATGGCGCAAGATCAAAATTCGAAAAAAGAAGAAAAAATTAAAGAATTACAAGCGTTTATCGCACGCTTCTCTGCGAATGCTTCTAAATCAAAACAAGCAACATCTCGTAAAAAAATGCTGGATAAAATTGAGCTCGATGATATTAAGCCATCAAGCCGTAAATATCCATTTATCAACTTCCAAATCGGTCGTGAAATCGGTAATGATGTACTGACAGTAGAAGATTTGACAGCAAGTCATGAAGGCGCAACATTATTCAAAGACATTCGCTTCTCTATGAACAAAGAAGACAAAATCGTTTTACTTGGTAGCCCAATGGCGAAAACAGCCCTTCTTGATATCTTAATGGAAGAAAAAGAAGCAGATGCTGGATCATTTAAATGGGGTGTCACAACATCTCAAAGCTACTTCGAAAACGATCATGACAAGTACTTTGAAGGTTCTGAGAAAACATTAGTGGAATGGCTACGTCAATATTCTCCAGACGATGAAACAGAAAGCTTCCTACGTGGATTCTTAGGACGTATGCTATTCTCTGGTGAAGAAGTGAAAAAATCCCCTGCTGTTCTATCAGGAGGCGAAAAAGTTCGTTGTATGTTATCAAAAATGATGCTTGCGACAGCAAACGTGATTTTACTTGATGAACCAACGAACCACCTTGACCTTGAATCCATTCAAGCATTGAACGAAGGCTTAATTCGTTTCAAAGGTGCCATGATTTTCACATCACATGACCATCAGTTTATCCAAACAATCGCCAACCGTGTCATCGAAATCCGTGAAGACGGCTCAATTTTAGATAAACAATTAACATATGATGAATTCTTAGAGTGGAAAGACAGCCAAGGCTTAAGCTAATTTCTACCAAAAATCCTCTACCAGCATTAGGTAGAGGATTTTTTTGTAGCGGATGCTGTCATAATTTATAGAATGCTATTAAGATACAAAAGATGATTTAGGAGGGGCAAAATTGCAATTATTTCGGATGTACACGGAAATAAAACAGCATTAGAGGCAGTGGTAAAGGACATTTGATTAAGAAAGATTGAAAGAATTTTTTGTTTAGGTGATAATAACTAGTTTTGATCGAAACCTTGAAAAGCCCCTGATACAACCACTCCCCCACGACATAGAGATTTGCTTGTCCTGCTGATAATTCTCTACCTCTTCCAATTACCATAATATAGCTTTTGATTGATTTATTATTATCACGGCTTATTGAATGAAACGATTTCTTAGGAGGGGCAAAAATAAAAGAATGGTAAGAAGCTGGATGCTCCTACCATTCTTTTCATCAACGATTACTCGATTTTTATTCCTCAACCTTTTTAAACGCTAGTACGGCATTATGACCTCCAAAGCCAAAACCATTGGATAACGCAATATTGACAGGTTGTTGCAGTGCCTTGTTCGGCACATAGTTTAAATCACACTCTGGATCTGGTGTTTCGTAATTAATGGTTGGCGGAATGATGCCTTCCATTATACTTTTCAATGTAATAATGGCTTCGATGCCCCCAGCCGCTCCAAAGAGATGCCCTGTCATCGATTTTGTAGAGCTCACCTTTAAGTGATAGGCATGTTCACCAAAGACACTTTTAATTGCCTTTGTTTCGGATTTATCGCCCTCTGGTGTACTAGTACCATGCGCATTAATGTAATCGACAGTGGATACATCTATATCGCCCATTTTTAAGGCTAATTTCATCGCATTGGCAGCGCCCGTATAATCAGGTGCTGTAATGTGGTAAGCATCTGTTGTGACACCATAGCCTACAATCTCACCAAGAATCGTTGCGCCCCTTTGTTTGGCATGTTCATATTCCTCTAAGAACACGATGCCAGCTCCTTCTGACATGACAAAGCCATCTCGCTCACTGTCGAAGGGACGGCTTGCTTTTATTGGCTCATCATTTCTGGTGGACATTGCTTTCATTCGTGAGAAACCTGCAAAGCTAAGTGGGTTGATGGGCGCCTCTGCTCCACCTGCTAAAATGCCGTCCGCATAGCCATGTCGTATAGCTAAGAAGGCTTCTCCAATCGCTTGGTTTCCTGTTGCACAGGCTGAGACAGGTGAAAAGCTTGGCCCTTTAAAGCCTGTTTGTATCGCTAATATTCCCGCGGCCATATTGCTAATCATCATTGGCACCATGAATGGGGACACCCTTCTAGGCCCATTATCGAGCATTGCTTGATGATTCTCTAAAATCGTCTCAATACCACCAATGCCTGAGCCAACATAAACACCTAGACGCTCCTTATCGATCTGCTCCATATTTAAATTGGCTTGCTCTAAAGCTTGTTGAGAAGCGGCAACTGCATATTGCACAAATAAATCATATTTACTGATTTCTTTTTTATCCATATACTGTGTTGCGTCAAAATCTGTAATCGTCCCTGCAATTTGCGTATTAATACCGCTGAATTGCTCTCCTTGAATTTTTTGAATTCCTGATTTCCCAGTTTTTATATTCTCCCATAGGGCTGAAACTGTATTCCCTAATGGAGATACAACACCATATCCAGTCACAACGACTCTTCGTACCATGCACATCTCTCCTTCTTATTTAGAAAATTATTTTAATAACGCCTTTAATTGCTCCAGCATTTTTACAAAAAACGCTTCTCCTAAAACGCGTTTATATTGTAACGCACCCTTTGTACTAGAAATAAGCAATATGGCTAGAGACTCTAAATCATCCGTCGCTTGGAGTGCACCCTGTTGTTTGGCTTCCTTCAATAGGGCTATAAAAACATCGATTTCCATTTGACTAAGCTGTTGTAGCTTGTCTTGCATCCGTTGTGGTAATTCTTGATAATCTGCCTGTAAAGCTGAAATAGGACAAACACCCTCTTTTTCTAGGCATTTTACTCGTTGCAAAATAAAAGCAAAAGGTTTTTCCTCCACTGGTATAGCGGAATCTTGAATCGTTTTATACGTCCCTTTTAGCCCTTGTTGAATCCTTTCGCAAACCGCAACCCCTAAGTCTCCTTTCTTTTCAAAATGATAATGAATACTTGCCTTCGTAACGCCAAGCTCTTTAGCTAAATGGTCATAACTAAATGATGTGAAACCTTTTTCCTGAATATGCTTCAATGATAATTCTATAATTTGCGTTTTTCTATTTGTCATGGTTTTATACTAACTTACTAGTAGGTAAGTGTCAATTTTTAGAAATACAGCAGATAAATGATTTATCTGCCGCTTGAATAATTATTGCATTTCTTTTGTTGGTCCCATCACACCAGGTACTGGTAAACCAGCTTGACGTAGCAGAACCGTCATTTGTCCACGATGATGTGTTTGATGGTCGATCAATACACGTAATAAAGCCCCTTTTGGCATTGGCGCTGTAAAGCCATTGACTACCTCTAGTAAATCTTCGTTAGAAAGCTTTGCCACTTCCTCTTTAATACCATTGGCAATATTTTCATAGGCTGTCACAATGTCAGCAGCTGTCGTTGGTACGGGATCTTCTTGTCGAATCATTGGCACCTTTAAGCCTGCCAGATAACTAAAATAGCCTGCAGCCCCAACTAAATGCCAGCCTAGCCAGCCAAGTGTACTGTGGCCCTCCACAATATTTTGATTTAGCTTATCATCTGTTAGAGCCTGTAATACTTGCAGTGTTCCTTTAGATGCATTCGACCATTCCTGTAAAAAATCATCAATTTGTCTATACATATCTTTGCCCCCCACTCTTCAACTTCATTTCTATCATAGTTAATTTTCCCATGGGAGACAAGTTTCTGATTATAGTTTACATAATATAATTATTTATATTAACCTCATATCACTCGTATAACGTCTCGCATTCACGTATAATGAAAGAAAATAGCGAAGGAGTATGCCTATGAGACACTTTGTCCTAGTATTTTCTCTTGCATTTTTACTCACTGGTTGTAATGAAGAAGGAAAAGTAGAGCCCACGCCAACTGCGGAGGACAAACAGCCTGTTGAGCAGAAACAAACATCGCTTCTCTCCTATTTTCCAGCTGATGGGTCTACGGCCTATTTTCAAGGAGAAGGAAATGAGTTTGCTAGCTTCACACTGCGTACAACCTATCTCGATCCACAGCATATTGCACAAATAGAGGATAATGGTGGTGTGACTCTCTTAAAAATCTATCGCATAACGGATACAAATATTGATCTTGTCTATCGGGAACCAGTTGACAGCAATCCAAGTTTGCCAAGTGCAGCAGAGGCAGCTTCTTATCCTGTACTGGAAACAATTCTTCAAAAGCCATTACAAGTTGGGACAAGTTTTCAAGGCTGGACCATTCAATCAACGACCGCCACTGTTGATACAGGAACAAACATTTATCAAGATGTGATCCAGCTAACCCGCTCTAAAGATCAAATGACGACGACCAAATATTTTGTGAAAGATATAGGCCTAATTCGCATAGAGGATACGATGGAGACAGATCAAGATGAACCATTTGTTGTAACATCCACCTTGCAAAAAATAGAATAGTTTGATGATAACAGGCGTCCAGCTTGGGCACCTGTTATTTTAGCTTAGGGGGTCTTATATGAGTGACATACATAATGCAACATCCAAGCAAGAAGAATTGACGGAAGAAGAATTCATTGAGCTCGTACTCGAAGAACAACAAAAAGCATTAGCACGAGAACGAGAAGAACGGCTTCATGGAAAAAAGCCCAAAAAACAAAAACCTCTTGTGCGTTGGATGGTGTGGGGCATGGCAATGGTCCTATTTTTCAATACATTCGCCTTAGTTTTTCAAATTTATTCCATTCCAGCGATTGAATTCATCAAAGTTTCAACCCGACTCTCGGCACAAGAGGATATACAAACCTATAAAAAGGCAGTCGTTGAAATCTCGACTGGCTCTAGCAAAGGCACTGGTTTTGCCATTTCTCCTGACGGGCTTATTGTCACCAATGCCCACGTAGTAGAAGATGCCACTTCATTATCTGTTGTATTTCCAGACGAGGGATTGATGGAGGCAACGTTAATCGAAAGTTATCCAGCAGTAGATTTAGCTCTAGTACAAGTGGAGGCCGAGCAACTCCCCTATCTCCCACTAGCAGAAGATCCACCTTTTTCTGCGGATGAACATATTTATTTTATTGGTAACCCTCTCGCCTTTACAGGTATTGCGAATGAAGGGACACTACTAGAATCCATTCAATTAGAGGATTGGCAGGAGCCCGTTATGATGCTGAAAGCCCCGGTTTATCGGGGGAATAGTGGTAGCCCTGTAATCGACCAACAGGGGAAGGTCATTGGCATTATCTTTGCGACGATGAAACATGAGCCGATTGGTCGTGTCGGCCTGTTCGTACCCGTTCAACAGCTCCATCATTTATTAGAAGCGCAACATAAAAAATGAACCTGTGGTAAGCAGGTTCATTTTTTGGGGGAATAGAGTTTACATAATATTATTATTTATCCTTACTTTCTTGCTTCACAAACTGAGCGATTGGTGATTTCACAGGGATCTTACTGACTACCTCATCACTCACTTCTGCAACTTTTTGTAGCACATGTAACAGCTTATCGTCCCCTGTCCAATGCTTTTCCACTACTTCCGGCCCCAATTTATTAATGATCGTATTGATCACAAAAGTCGCCAGCACCACATCATCTAAGTAGCCACCAAAGCCTAATAATCCCTCTGGCATCAGATCAATCGGCAGCACAAAATACGCAATAGAAGCCCCTATTAAAGCTCGACTTTTCTTATCTACACCCGCATCGGTTACTGTTTTAATTAATAAATGAAATAAATCAGGCACAAACATTAAATAAGGCGTAAATTTATTCTTTTTCCCCTTCTTCGATCCAAGAAAAGCTACTAATTTCATACGCAACTTCTGATAAAAATCTTGCTGCTCCTGTTCCTCAGGCAATTTTTCTACATTCTGCAAATCCATCTACCTCCTTCATTATTACAAACAATCTAGAATTTTTTCCATGGTATTCGCTACTATTAAGTGCAGTCTTTTCTCTACTTAGCACGGTTGCCCTTCAATTTTGCAGGCTATCCTTCGCTTTGTGTGGTCTATCCGCTACTTTCATAAAGCTATCCTTCGCTTTACGCAGTCTATCCGCTACTTTTGCTATTCTATCCACCGCTTTGCTCAGTTGCCCTCCAATTTTGCGAGCTATCCTTTACTTTGAAGATTCTATCCACTACTTTCATAAAGCTATCCTTCGCTTTACGCAGTCTATCCGCTACTTTTGCTATCCTATCCACCGCTTTGCTCAGTTGCACTCCAATTTTGCGGGCTATCCTTCATTTTACAGATTCTATCCACTACTTTCATAAAGCTATCCTTCGCTTTACGCAGTCTATCCGCTACTTTTGCTATTCTATCCACCGCTTTGCTCGGATGCTCTCCATTTTTGCAGCTATCCTTCGCTTTGCTCATTCTATCCACTACTTTCATAAAGCTATCCTTCGCTTTACGCAGTCTATCCGCTACTTTTGCTATCCTATCCACCTCTTTGCTCAGATGCTCTCCATTTTTGCGGGCTATCCTTCACTTTGCTCATTCTATCCACTACTCTATATATAACCTAAATAATGATTTGTAATCCCTTAAACTTTTAAATGCTACAAAAAAAGACATCCTATTTGCATAGGATGTCTGGGTTTAACGAAAGTATTTTTTAATTACTGAGAATTAAAGTTTAGTTACGTTAGCAGCTTGTGGTCCGCGGTTGCCATCTACAACTTCGAATTCCACTTTTTGACCTTCGTCAAGTGTTTTGAAACCTTCGCCTTGGATAGCTGAGAAGTGTACGAATACGTCGTTTTCACCTTCAACTTCGATGAATCCAAAACCTTTTTCTGAGTTAAACCATTTTACTGTACCTTGTTTCATTTAAGAAAACCTCCAAAAAATAAAAGTGAACAATATGTAATTTCTTCAAGGAATGAAAAAAATTCACATATTACAAAGAGTACCGAACTAACGCGATCACTTTTTGTAATATGTGAATTCATGTTTCCGGTGAAGCAATTAAATTGTTAACCTAAGTATAACCGCCATTCATAATTTTGTCAAATAAAGAAATTGTTTTTTTACTTTATTTCAAAATCTTTTTACAACTCTCCGATTTTACAAGCAATAATGCCATGATAAACTTGTGCATCGTCATCACAAGCCTCACAATAGAAGCTTTCGTCATCAGACCAAAAAGCCCAATACTGCCCTTCTTTCGTCATTTCATTGTCATAAGAGGAACGAAAGTGTGCTAATTTTTGCTGTAATGCACTTTCAAAAAGCTCCTTCGTTTCAAATGTATCTTGTGTTTGAATAAAAGCTTCCCAGCCTTCAAATTTCCACCAAGGCTCGTAGTCCGCTTTCATGTAAATAATTGTATACATATTTGCCCATTCCTTGCTGTCATTAGATAATTTCATTTTAGCAAACACATCTGAAATGTCTATTAAAACCACCTGAATTATGCTATTATTACCTTATTATACATACTTTTTGGGAGGAATTTTTATGTTTTCAAGTATTCGACCTAAAGCAGAGTTAGAAGAACTTCTAAAACGTGGTACGGATTTGCATGCAACAGGCCGATTCCATCAAACACTGGCATTCAACCATTTTCATTCACAGGATGAGGAGCATTTGAGGACACTCTATCAAAAGCTAAAAGATATTACCCCCTCCATGAATGCCATTTTTCATCATTATTTAAGCGAGATATCCCCTACCTCTCAATTAACCATTAGTGAAGAAAATATCAATCAATACTTAACACAATTTTTCTTAGCAACACGTGATGATAATTATGTAGACGAAACTGTCAAATTTTTCAATCTATTTCGCAAGCATCAATATGAGCCTGGTAAACTAATTGTCGTATTTAATCAATTCGCATTCTATATTACGACATATATTTTACACAATTTTGGTATCAAGCCGAATAAGGCATTTCAATTTATGAAATCATTCCAATCCGCTGTCAATGTCGATCAAGAATTATTAGTGGAAGTCTTGACGGAACGCATTATTGAAAATGTAGTGGGCGAAGTATCCTCTTTAATGGATGTTAATGCCAAAATTATGTACATGAAAGATTTGGTCTTTAGCTTAGATAAACAAAATGAGGAAATTCAATCCTCCACTGCTGCAACAGAACAGATTGCCGCTTCTATTAATGAGGTAGCGCGTATGTCTTCTCATATATCTGAGAAAACGACTGAATCTGTTGACCATGCAACGCAAGGGAAAAATGCGATTGAGCATGCCTTATCAGAAATTTTTAAAACGGAAGAAACGTTTACTTCTATCGTAGAATCATTTTCAGAATTGCAAAAGCGGGTAAATGATATTGAGCAGGTTGTCACGTTAATCAACCAAATTGCAGATCAGACGAATTTACTTGCTCTCAATGCCTCCATCGAAGCCGCACGTGCAGGTGAACATGGAAAAGGCTTTGCGGTCGTAGCACAAGAAGTACGAAAGCTAGCTGAAAACACGGTCTCTGCTCTAAGCGAAGTATCTGCGAATGTTCATCATTTAAAGAGTTATTCCAATGATGTGTCTCATTCCATTACAGAAACGACAGCCATCATTAAAGAAGCTACTGTCGAGGCAAAAGATTCATTACCATTATTAAATGCCATTGTGCATGCGATTGAAGGCATTAATTTAGATGTTACAAATACAGCAGCCATTTCACAACAACAAGCAGCTGCAATTGATGAAGTCTCTGCGAGAATGATTGAAATTTCAAGTTTGCAGGAAGATATTCGTGATTATAGCCATAATACATCCAGTGACATTCATTTATTAGGGAAAGAAATTAACCGTTTCCGTAATGATATTATTGCCAACAATAATGTGCAGCTTTCATCTATTGCTCTTTTACAATTATCGAAGGCTGATCATATTTTATGGAAATGGCGCATTTATAATATGTTCCTTGGCCTAGAAAAAGTGGAACCAAGCGATGTTTCTTCTCATAGAGACTGCCGACTTGGCAAATGGTACACAGCGCCACGAACAGTAGAACGTTTCGGCCATTTACAGGACTATCATGAGTTGGATGGCTATCATTTACGTGTCCATGAATCAGCGAAGCTTGCTGCAGAAGCCCATAAAGCTGGCCATATCGAGCAAGCCGATGTCCATTTAAAGGAAGTAGATGAGGCATCTAAGCATGTTCTTTATTATATTAATAACTTAATTGCCTATTTAGAAAAAGAACGTGTCATGCAATAAACGGAGAGGCTCATCCCTCTCCCCCATTAGCTAGGAGGTATTCCCTTGAACAAACGAGCAAGTATCAAATTTTTTGGTGATGTTTACGGCACAGGCTACCGTTTTTTCATCAAACAAAAAGCTATTGAATTAGGGTTAAAAGGCTACTGCCGATTGAATGACGCAGAGCAAATTGAAGTGGAAGTAGAAGGCTCTGAAAAAGCGCTTAATGAATTCCTCCTTTTTGTCCAAAAAGGCGTCAGCCCTCAAGCTGATTCCAATTCATTTTCATTAGAATTGTACGATGAGTTAAAAGGATACGTACGTATGGAGTCAGACATTGTTTAGTCTGGCTCTTTTTTTTTGTACTGTTATACGGGACGTCAAAAAGAGTAAAGAAAGCATTCCATTTTCACCCTACATTGATATGAAACATTCCCCAAAACTAGGAACATCTTTTCATTTGAGCGTTATTTAATGTTCGTAATAGTCAACAACATACTAATCATATATTCCCCATTCAAATAAAAAATAATGACTATCAGATTTTCCAAATATATAATCATATGTATGTCCCTTTTTTATTTGAATAATTTCGACATTATTCAATCTAGTTAAAAGTTCTTTTACAATGGACTCTTGAGCATTAAGGTATGCTAACTCATTTTTAAATCTACTGATAAAATCATCTTTGTTCACTAACTCCATATAACTGTATTTTGGGGGGTAATACTCATTAATCCAGCCCATTTCTAACGCCGTTATCCATTGTTCACCTGAAGGGTCTGGGTCATCATTAACTTCCCACTCCTCTCCATCAAACAATTCCTTTTTAAAGATCGCTGAAAATGCCTCTTGAATAGTATCAAATTGACTTTTTTCTGCAAATATTAAATCGACTTGCATAACATAGTTATCTCTAAATTCATATACATCAAATGATAAATTCGATAACCTTACATTAGCAATTTGTCTCGCAAATAAATTGTGATCATCAAGCAACTCTTGAATATCTTTCTTCATCAAATAATCTCCAAACCTTTCTTCCTACTTCTATTAAATTAATACTACACCGCATTATTGTAAGAACTATAAAAGGCAACAAAAAGCCACGTTCAGACTTCTGACGATTATTTAATTTTTATTTTTTGAATCGTCGCAACATAGATAGATGCTTCATTGATTTTCACATATTGATTTTTGGATTCCTTCAAATATCCCTCTTTGCATAAATACGCTTTTAGCTTTGATTTTTTCTCAAAGATCTTTTCTATCACCTTTTGCTCCCATACTTGTTCATCTATATTTTTAGTAATCGACATCATATAAATTTTTGTCATGCTCTTTCCCCCTTTAACTATTTTACGAATTTATTTGGGTAAAGTTTCAATTTAAAAAAGACGTGCCCTTGAGCTAAGACCTATCATTTTGTTCCCATTCATAATGTTTTTGGGGTTGGGTCATCCTATTTATGAATGGATGCTACTGTTTTAGTTAACGCTTGAATGGTTATTAGTACTGATATGGGGAAATGACCGTTGAATCGCTCATGCCAATGCCACAATCGTTCATTAGGAGGACAAAATCGACGCATTTGGAGAAACAATTCACTTATTCTATGTATTATCATTGAGAAAGTTAACAAATAGCAGTAAAATTTATGTAAGGGATCATTTTCAATGAAACTTTATGTCGATTATTTCGTATAAGAAGATAGACATATTGAAAAGCAAGGAGGATGAAACAATGCTTAGTGTCGGACAGTTTTTTTCTAGACATTCTGCCAGCTTTCTTATTTCGCTTACGACCGTTTCTATCGCAGCAATTGCGGCAAATCCTGGATTCTTCCTTGGTGGTTTACTGTTTGCGGGTTCCTACGCGACGAGTACAGCGTTGCTGAAACATAGACAAAAAAAGAAAGTCATGCAAATAGCAGGTATTACAAAAGAAGAATTCAAGCATATTGAAACACAATTATCAGCAGCTAATAAGCATATTCAAACATTAAGTCAAAACTATTTACGCGTACGTTCTGTATCTGCTTTTAAACAATTACTTGAAATGACGCGTATTTCTAAAAATATCGTCAAAATTGTGAAGACAGACCCACGAAAATTTTATAATGTAGAGCCCTTTTTCTATGCACACTTACCTTCTGCTGTGGAATTAACGGATAAGTATACAATGCTTTCGAAGCAGCCTGTGAAGGATAAAGAAATTCAATTAACATTATCAAAAACACGTGAAACGCTAACTGATTTAAATGATACGATTCAAATTGATTTAAAGGACGCGCTTGCTAATGATATTGATACCCTACAAATGGAGATTGAATTCGCAAATCGTTCTAATCTTAGACGTAGAGAACAATTGGATTGGCGAGGGGACGATAAATGACAGCAAATGAACACGCATTTCAACTGAATACCATACCAGGGCTTTCTCCACTAGTCCAATCCTATTTAGAAACAACTCCACAAAATGAGGCGATGGCGACTTATGAAACGCTATCGCCTCTTGCACAAAGTCGTGCCTTACTTTATGCTAGTCAAATTGATTTGACAGATTTTGAATCATTGCTGTCCCTTGGGCAAGATTCACAGCGAGCCCTGTCTCAATTTGCTGATCGCATGCTTGCGCAAGTGAAGCAAAAGGACGTCTCAAAAATCGGTCAAATGCTTGATTCCTTAATGCACACGTTAGATCGAATAGACCCGACGGCTTTAGAACCAAAGAAACAAACCTTTTTCAAAAAAATCTTTGGAAAAACAGAGCCGACTGTGAAGCAAACATTAACAGAATTTGAGCGTATTAGTATTCAGGTGGAACGTATTGGCGTTCAGCTAGAGCGTGCACAGCTTCAGTTGATCAAGGATGTCGAAAACTTAGAAGCGCTTTATGCTCATAATCGTGGATTTTTTGAGGAGCTGGCTACTGCCATTGCAGCAGGTCAAATGAAAAAACAGCAAGCCATTGAGGTTGAGTTACCCACACAAATAACGAGTGTTCAAGCAACGAAACAACCGCTTGCTATTCAGCAGCTCAATGACTTTGCCGCACAAATTGAAAGGTTGGATCAACGTATTTATGATTTACAAGTATCACAGCAAGTAGCGCTGCAAACGGCTCCTCAAATACGCATGATTCAACAGGCGAATCAAACGTTAGCGGAAAAAATTGAATTTTCGATTGTCACTTTGATTCCTCTTTGGAAAAATCAGCTGGCGATGATGCTTTCTATGCATATGGATCATCACTATGCACAGCTAGAAGAACGATTAGCTCAGGCACATGATCGCTTCTCTAGTCCATCGTTTGAACAACAGGTTTCGAAATTTAAAGAAACGCAGCGAGAACTGCAAACCGCGATTAAAGATGTGTTTGCCCTGCATACAGCAACTGAACAAGAAAAACAACAGCTACAAGATGTGGCAGGTGCCAGAGGCTATCAGCGCGATTAACAAAAAAGGGGTGGCTCAGCATATAATCTGAACCACCCTGTTTTATGTTATTCAAAATAATCTTTATAGTAGCCACCGACATTACCTGTATTATCGATGATAAAAATGAACTCTTCTGTTTCATTTTTTACTTCATATTCTTTCCCTACTGTTAATACATTGGACACTAAGTATTTTGATGCATTTGTATGTTTGCAAGTTATCGTTCGTAGTGTTGGCGCATCTTTCCATTTTAAATGTAACATATTCTCTCTACCTCTCTTTACTAGCCGAAGCTAATGTCTATTGCTTATTTTATAATATTTTTGGGCTTTTGTGGAGAAAAAAGAAAGACTATAGCTATTCTATCCAAAAAAAATGACTATTTGAGGTGTTATGATGAGTTTTGGTGGTGTACCGCAATGGTTTTTTATTATTGCTGTAGCATTTGCAATCTGCTTTGTTCTTTATGCAGAATGGAATTCTAGAAAATAAGTGAGTCCAATAAATCGGACTCACTTTTTCTATGCTTATTTTAATGTCCGCTTTAAAAATTCTTTTGTCCGTTCATGCTGAGGGTTTACTAATACTTGTGATGGCGGGCCTTCCTCGACAATGATGCCTTTATCCATAAAGACGACACGATCTGCCACCTCTTTGGCAAACTCCATCTCATGTGTCACGATTAACATTGTATTCCCCTCAGTGGCTAACTGTCGCATCACCTTTAATACCTCACCGACCATTTCTGGGTCTAATGCCGAAGTCGGTTCATCAAATAGCATGACATCTGGATTCATTGACAATGCTCGAGCGATAGCCACACGCTGCTTTTGCCCCCCTGAAAGCTGACGAGGCTTGGCGTTCACATATTGATCCATACCAACGATATTCAAATATTTAAGCGCCGTTTCTTCTGCTTCTTTCTTTGATCGCTTCAATACTTTGATTTGGCCCACTGTGCAATTGTTTAACACATTGTGATTGTTAAATAAATTGAATTGCTGGAATACCATTCCTAGATGTGTACGATATTCTTGAATATTGTGCTTATCATCTAAAATGTCTTCCCCTTTATAAATAATTTGACCACCACTTGGCGTTTCTAATAAATTGATGCAACGAAGTAATGTCGATTTACCAGAACCAGAAGAGCCAATTAAACAAACGACTTCGCCTTTTTCTACTTGGAAATTTACATCTTTTAACACTTGGTTACGTCCAAATGATTTACTTAAATGTTCAATCTTAATCACTGCCATTTGTGCGTCCCCCTATACAGCTTCTTTTTGTTCTTTTTGATAGGCATCAGGTCCATCTAGACGTTTTTCAACATAGAGAAGGATGCGAGATGCGGTAAATGTCATGATAAAATAAAGAATACATGCAACAAAGAATGATTCAAAATAACGGAAGTTGTTACCTGAAATTGATTTTGTTTGGAAGAATAATTCCGTTACCCCAATGACATTTAATACGGCTGTATCCTTAATATTCATAATTAATTGGTTACCTGTCGCCGGCAAGACATTGCGTGCTACTTGTGGTAAAACAACATGCAGCATGATTTGGAAGTGATTCATACCAATTGCCGACGCTGCCTCGTATTGACCATTATCAATCGAGACAATACCACCTCGAACAATTTCTGCCATATAGGCCCCTGTGTTAAGGGAAACGACTAAAATACCTGCTGTAATAAAATGCATATCGATACCAAATGCGATATCTAGTCCGTAGTAGACTACCATAGCCTGTACAATCATTGGTGTACCACGGAAAAATTCAACATAGCATGTCAGGATAAAATTAATAAGCTTTAAGCTATAAAATTTTAAACCTTTTTTACGAACTGGAATCGTATGCATAATTCCAATGAAAAATCCGATGAATGCACCAATAATTGTACTAATAATCGAAATCAGTAACGTATAATACGCACCTCGTAAAAACATTTGCCAGTTGTTTTCAATAATTGAAAGTATCCATTCAAGACTCATGATGTTCCTCCTAACAATGTCATGTTGCTTGCTTATTTCCTTCGTGTCCTAGCTATTTCTACTATTCTATGATTTGTTACGCTAGGACATTATCATTATGTAGAGAGGTTCTCATTTTGATAATGATGAAATGATCATGCACGGACCAGCAACTAGCCCGTGCCTTGTCATTATTGTGCTGCTGGTTGTTGAGAAATCGCTTCTTCCATAATCGCTTGACGATCGTCTTCCGAAATACCTTTTAGGATTTCGTTGATTTTTTCACGGTTTGCATCGTCTTTACGTAAGCCTACAGCAATCGAAGTATTGGAAAGATCCGTATCAAAGCCTTCTTCAAATGCGACATATGTGAACTTATCGTTGGCAGCAGCAGCGGAAATACCTTCTGGACGTTCTGCTACATAGCCATCAATTTTGCCAGCCTCTAAAGCAACACGCATTGCGGGGAAGCTTTCCATTGCTGTTTGTTTTTCTACACCGTTAATTTGATCAATAACGTTGTAGTTCGATGTATTTAATTGTGAAGTAATTTTAGCACCAGAGAAATCTTGAATCGATTTTGCATTTTCATACTTGCTACCTTTCTTAATAACCATAACGAAATCAGAAGTATAGTAGTTTTCTGTAAAATCAATCGTTTTCTTACGCTCTTCAGTTGGTGACATACCCGCGATAATCGCATCAATTTTGTTAGATTGTAGCGCTGGTACTAATCCGTCCCATTCCATTTTGACAATGACTAGCTCTTTGCCTAAGCCTTCAGCAATTTTTTTTGCCATTTGGACATCGTAGCCGCCTGCATACTCTGCATTATCAGCAATTTTCACTGCACCATTAGCATCACCTTGCTGTGTCCAGTTAAATGGTGGATAGCCAGCCTCCATTCCGATTCGGAATTCACCGCCACTTGCTTCCTTGTCAGCACCAGCATCACCTGAACCGCCATCCTTTTTGTCGCTAGTGCCACATGCAGCTAGCACAATTGCTGTCATGATAGAGATCATTACTAACAACCATTTTCTTTTCATAAAAAACTCCCCTTTTCTGTAAAAAAATAAGACAACTGTAATAAAAAAGACCTAAGTATATTGAACTTAGGTCTTACCTTGTATGACAGTTGCCCAAATCCTCACTATAATTTCCATTTTCCGAGATAGCACAACCTAGTAAATCTGGAAATCCATTTACTAGGACAGTCCTGCACTTATTCACTGCAGACCCAGCATAAAAGTACGAGCTCCTTTTATACTTCGGCGATATTTCCTTCTTCATTGCGTCTTCGCTTGCTTGAACTCAACAATGAACTAATAAATACCGCGCCTCTACCTCACTGGTAAACGTTAGTGAGGTTTGTTTATTTAATTGATATTTAGATACTACTATAAAACTAGTACACTCGTCAAGACAGTTTTAACATTTTTCTGACTAATGACAATATTAGGATATTGTTCGTTCTCTATTCATTTTAAATCGTTAAGCTTCTATCGATATTTCTGAAAATTAAAACAAATTTTTATTATAGAGTATGTGCTCTATGTGAGAAAAGTTGTGTTTATGTCTTTTTTGCTCCTCTAAACGATATAACATTAGTACTCTTTCAAACATAGAATCGGTCAAAATCTTTCGTCATGCATAAAAAAACCCTGCTGAACATTGTTCGCAGGGTTGAATGGCATTATGAATTTAATAGTAAATCTTCAGGATTTTCGATTAATTCTTTAACTGTTTTTAAGAATCCTACAGAATCTTTTCCATCGATGATACGGTGATCGTAAGAAAGTGCTACATACATCATTGGACGGATTTGAACTTCACCATTTACTGCAACTGGACGGTTAACAATTGAGTGCATACCTAAAATACCAGCTTGCGTACCGTTCATAATAGGAGTTGACATTAATGAACCGAATACACCACCATTTGTAATTGTGAATGATCCACCAGCCATGTCATTTAAGCCTAATTTTTTATCACGAGCTTTTGTCGCTAAGTTAGCGATATCTTTTTCGATTTCTGCAAAGTTTTTGCTGTTTGCATCGCGTACAACTGGTACAACTAAACCTTCTTCAGTTGATACAGCAATACCGATATCAAAGAAGTTATTTAAATGAATTTCATCGCCAGAGATTTGAGCGTTTACGTATGGGTATTTTTTTAGTGCCGCAACAACAGCTTTTGTGAAGAATGACATGAAACCAAGTTTGATGTCGTTTGCTTTTACAAACTCTTCTTGTTTACGTTTACGAAGTGCCATGATATTTGTCATGTCAATTTCGTTAAATGTTGTTAACATTGCTGTTGATTGTTTCACTTCTAATAAACGTTTAGCAATTGTTTGGCGACGACGGCTCATTTTTTCAACTGTTACACGGTCAGAATTAGCTGCTGGTGTAAATACTACTGGGCCACCTGAAGTTGCTACTGATGTAGGTGCGGCTACTGGTGCTACAGCTGGAGCTGTACCATGAGCTGCTACATCTTGTACACGTACACGTCCTTGTGGATCTACTGGAGATACTGCTGCAAGGTTGATACCTTTTTCACGAGCAAGACGACGTGCTGCTGGAGAGGCGATTACTCGCTCACCAGAAGTTTCTTCTACAACTGGAGCCGCTGCTACTGGTGCAGATGCTGCTTGTGGCGCTGCTGGAGCCGGAGCTGCTTCAGCTGGAGCCGCTGCAGGTGCAGGTGCTGCGCCTTCGCCTGCTTCTACTACTGCGATAACTTGACCAACTAGTACAGTATCGCCTTCTTCAGCTAAAATTTGTGTTAATACACCTGCTTCTTCAGAAATGATTTCAGCGTTTACTTTATCTGTTTCAAGTTCAACGATGAATTCACCTTTTTCAACGCGATCGCCCACTTTTTTTACCCACTGTGCGATACTACCTTCTGTAATCGATTCTGCTAATTCAGGGACTTTAATTTCAGCCACTTTCATTTCCTCCTTTGATTAACGTGCATGACGCACATAAAAGGGCTACTGCTTGAGGGCAAGTAGCCCGGTTTTTTCAAAAATTTATATGTGATTATTTAACCTTCACTGGCTCAGCAACTGCCGCTTCAATTAATGCTGCTTGTGCTGCTTTATGAGAATCTGCATCCCCTTCAGAAGTTGAGCTCATTGCAGGACGACCTACATAGCGAAGTTTTTTACCTTCTGAAAGTTCATATAATGTTTCTAATGCATAATTCCATGAGCCTTGGTTTTTAGGTTCTTCTTGTACCCAAACAATTTCTTTCACATTTGGATACTTAGCAATAATACCAGCAACTTGCTCTTTTGGGAATGGGTAAAGTTGTTCTACACGAATAATGTGTAAATGATCGAAGCCTTCTCCGTCTTTTACGCGATCCGCTAAGTCGATCATCACTTTACCAGTTCCTAAAACGATACGCTCTACAGCTTCTGGTTTAGCGCCTAAACCTGGTTGTTCAATCACTTCTTGGAATGAACCATTTGCTAATTGTTCAGCATTCGCCGCAGCTAATGGGTGACGTAATAGTGATTTTGGTGATACGACTACAAGTGGACGTACCCCTTCTGTACCTAATAACGCTGCTTGACGGCGTAATAAATGATAGTAGTTACCTGCGTTTGAACAGTTCGCTACAAACCAGTTGTTTTCAGCTGACATTTGTAAATAGCGTTCCATACGGCTTGAAGAGTGCTCTGGACCTTGACCTTCATAACCATGTGGTAAAAGGATCACTAATCCAGATTTTTGGCCCCATTTAGAGCGTGCCCCTGAAATAAAGTTATCAAACATCACTTGTGCCATGTTCGCAAAGTCACCGAATTGTGCTTCCCACACTGTTAAAACATGACTATTTTCTAGGTTGTAACCATACTCAAAGCCTACTACTCCCGCTTCTGTCAGTGGAGAGTTGTGTACTGAGAAGGATGCACTCGCACCAGAAATATGATGAAGCGGTGTGAAGACATTCCCATTGTTTTTATCGTGAAGTACTAAGTGACGTTGAGAGAATGTACCACGTTGAGCATCTTGACCTGTAAAACGTACTGGTGTGCCGTCTTGGATAATTGTCGCATATGCTAACGTTTCTGCATGGCCCCAGTCAATTTTTGCTGATGCATAGGCATCACGACGTTTTTCTAAAATTTTGCCAAGCTTTTTCTGTGGCTCGAA
Source organism: Lysinibacillus sp. FSL W7-1291 (assembly GCF_038593415.1). NCBI lineage: Bacteria > Bacillati > Bacillota > Bacilli > Caryophanales > Bacillaceae > Lysinibacillus > Lysinibacillus sp. FSL W7-1291. Next base: position 2,204,785 of record NZ_CP151994.1, on the reverse strand, counting down.
GTTTTCTTCAAACACTAAAAGCTCTTCATTGATTTTTTCTAAACGTTCCGCACCAACTGCTGTATCAATTTGTGGGAACTCTACTTTTAATTCTGCTGGCATTTCTAAATGCTGATGATCATCTTTATCTGCCATTTCTCTTACATGGTCATAGGCTGCTTGCATTTCTGCATAGATTGCTGTATCTAAGGCAGCTACATCTTCAGCAGATAGAAGACCTTCAGCCACTAATTGTGCTCCATATAAAGCACGCACTGTTTCATGTTTAGAAACCAATTTGTATGTTTCTGGGTTTGTCACAGTTGGGTCATCTGTTTCATTATGACCATGGCGACGGTAACCAACTAAGTCTACAATAATATCTTTGCCGAATTTTTGACGGTAGTTAGCAGCAAAACGACCCACTTGCGCTACTGCCTCTGGGCTATCTGCGTTGACATGGATTACTGGTACCTCGTAACCTTTTGCTGGGTCAGAAGAGTACACAGAAGAACGAGAATCATAATGCTCAGTTGTGAAACCGATCATATTGTTCGCGATAATGTGGATTGTACCACCTGTTGTAAAGCCTTCTGTTTTAGCAAAGTTTAAAACCTCAGTCACAATCCCTTGGCCTGGGAATGCAGCATCACCGTGCACTAAAATACCTAAGCCTTTAGTACGGTCGTGTACCGCTTGGCCTGGTTTAGACGTATCATCTTGTGTTGCACGAGTAGCTCCAAGTACAACTGGATTGCCAACTTCTAAGTGAGATGGGTTGTAAGCCAATTTAACATTCATACCCGATTCACGGTTGTAAGAAGCACCCATATGGTATTTCACATCACCTGTCCAACCTTTTGTAATTTCAAGGCGGCCATGCTCAGGCATAAATAACTCATTTGAAACATGTGCAAAGTCAGAGAACATCATGTCATAAGGTTTGTTTAAGATGTGTGTTAAAACATTTAAACGACCACGGTGTGCCATACCAATACGTACATTTTCTACATTTTTGGTTTCTGCTGTTTTAACGATTTCATCAAATAGAACGATTTGCGTATCTAAGCCCTCACCAGAGAAACGCTTTTGCCCTACAAAAGTTTTATGAATAAATTTTTCGAAATTTTCAACGCGAGTTAAACGATCTAATAAGGCTTTCTTCTCTTCAGAAGATAATGCTTGTTTAAATAAGCCTGATTCAATTTGCGCTTGAATCCAATCACGTTCTTCTGTAGCTACTACGTGACCGTATTCAAATGCCACTTTATCTGTATAAACAGCTTTTAGATAGTCGATTGCATCCTTACCATTTTTCACGTTTGCTGGCACATCTTTGAAGAAGATTGCTGCAGGAATTTCAGCTAAATCCGCAGCGCTTAAGTTGAACGCGCTTTCTTCAATTTGAGCTGTTTGTAGTTCACGGTTTTTCAGAGGATAAATATCTGCCGCTAAATGACCGTGTGAACGGATTGCGTCTGCTAATTTCACAGCGGCTAACACTTTTTTGTAATCGCCAGCAGGAGCCGCTGCTGTATGACTAACTACAGCTACTTCACCTTCTACTACTACTGGTGCACCAAATTGTTGGAATAAAGAAACTAACTCCGGTTCTACTTCTTCAGGAGACTGTAAGAATAAGTCGTATTGCTCCATCACATATCCTAGGTTAGGACCAGAGAAAGCTGACCATGGAGAACTTACAGTTGTAACGTTGTTCGACATGAAAAATGACCTCCAAATTTTGCCTTTCGGCAGTTCCATTAATTAAATTACAATTAATTATATAATATTTAGCCGTTCTTTAAAAGAAAGTTTCACACTACTTTTCCATATTTTAAAGAACGTTTTTTCCATCTCAATCTTACTACTCTTCACAAAAAATACAACTCTTTTTAGCAAATTAAGCAATTTTTTTCGCAAAGGATAGAATAATGAAATAAAGCGTGAATTTTTCTTAATATTTTAGCGGTATTCTTAGCGAGAAAACGGTTCCAATATTAACCTCACTCTTGACTTCTACTGTCGCATTGTATTTTTCAAGTAACATCTTCGAAATGCTAAGTCCTAAGCCAGTTCCACCAATTTGACGATTTCTTGCTTCATCCACTCGATAAAATCGATCAAAGATAAACGGCATATTCTCTTCTGCTATTCCTATACCATTATCAGCAATTTCTAAACATGCAATTTTTCCAGCAGTTGTAAGAGAAATTTCAATCTCAGGAATTTTTTCACAATAACGAATTGCATTCTCTATTATATTACGAACGATTTGACTTAGTGCATTTTCGGTAATAAATAACGGACCGATTTCGCCATTTTTCGACAGCGATATTCGTGCTTGTGGATGGACAAGCTGTAGCTCCTCCATGACGGCTTCTATTACTACTAGTGCATTTGCCTCACTTGTCTCATCTTTTTCCTCGCGTCGTGCAAGCTCTAATAATTCCTCAATCATTTTACGCATCCGAGCAATTTCCGTTAGTGAAGTATCAATGGATTCTTCTAAAATGGCTGGATCATCTTTGCCCCATCTTTTTAACAAGGAGAGATGCCCTTCAATGGCTTGAATCGGTGTTCGCAGTTCATGGGAAGCATCTGCGACAAATTGTTGCTGCTGGGTAAAGGAAATTTGCAGCTCATTCATCATCGCATTGTACATTTTTAACAGATCACCAATCTCATCCTGTGATGTATAGGTTAGCTGGATAGGCTGATTAAATCCTTGGTCTACCACCGTCTTCATGGATGCACGCAATTCATGTAATGGCTTCATTAAATAATTGGCCAAATAATAGCCAATGGAGCCTGATAGTATCAATGCCCCTATCCCCGCTATTAGCATCGCTGTCAGAAGGTAATGCATAAGGGATTGAAAGCTAGTCAAAGGATGAATAACTTGGATATAGCCTTGAAAAAAGCCGATCCGTATCGGTTCATTGATGACGAGTACATCCTTCTTATCGATGGTCATTTCCAGAACTTCTTGCATCGATTGTAGCGGTGCAGCAGCTGAAGTATCATTGATACGTAAAATATCCACTCCATCTCTATTAAATATTCTGACCGTTTCATCGCGATCGGCAATGGATTTGAGCAAACCTGTATTTTGTTGTATTTGCTGAATGGTAACATTAGGACCTTGTGATTCTAAAAAGGAGATAATATCGTCACTTGTACGTTTGACCTTACCTTCCTCATCGTTTAAGAGCCATGTATGAAGCGAAAGATAAACGACTATACAAATAATTGTAAAGCTAATAAAGATGACACTACTTGATGTCAGCATCCATTTTTTCTGTAAAGATTGGTGACGTACATAATTTTTTAATTTATTCATTCACGCATCACATACCCAACACCACGAACAGTTTCTATATAAGCGTTCATATCACCAGGGAGCTTTGTGCGTAAATGTCTGATATAAACGTCTACTACATTGGTCTCGATATCCGTATCATAGCCCCAAACTGACGTTAAAATATGCTCCCTCGTACACACTCTATTTTTGTGCTCGATTAATAGTTTTAGTAAATCATATTCTGTCTTTGTTAGGTCAAGTTTATTCCCTTGAACAAAAACTTCATAGGCTGCCACATCTATTTCAATATCTCGTAAACATAAAGATTCACTGCTAGTAGGCTCTGGTGTGACACGACGTAAAATCGTCCGTATTCTAGCAAGCAGCTCTTCAATAGCAAAAGGCTTGACGATATAGTCATCGGCTCCTGCATCTAAGCCCGCTACACGGTCCATTACAGCATCTCTCGCCGTTAATAAAATAATTGGCACCTGTGACTGCGTTCGGATACGGCGGCAAATTTCAATGCCATTAATGCCTGGCAGCATCACATCCAATAAGAGAACATCAAAATTTTCCGTAGTGGCCAAAGCCAGTCCATCCCGTCCATCAAAGGCTGTTTTCACCTCATAGCCCTCATGCTGTAATTCTAGTTCAACAAAACGCGCAATATGCTTCTCATCTTCTACCAACAATATCTTCTTAGGCATTGTATCACCTTCTATTCTAAAATAACGATATAGGATATTTATCCCTCTCACGTTCTAGCATAACATCAAACAAAAAGTCTGTCTCACAAGGGAAACCCTGTGGACAGACTTTTTTATTGTATTCCCGAAATGGAAAGATTATTTTTTCCCAACTCTTTTGATCGATATAAAGCTCGGTCGGCTAAATCCATTAACTCATCCAAAGTTTGTGCATGATCTGGATAATAGGCAATACCGATTGAGGCTGTAGGAGTAAAATGATGGTCTTCAATCATCCAGCCTTCTGCTAGTTCATCGCGGATTCGACGAATAATATGCATAATTTGGTCATGCCTTTTATCAGCTTCTCTTGTTAAACCTGTTAGGATGACGATAAATTCATCGCCACCAATTCGAATGACCATGTCATGACTGCGAACCGTTTGATTTAAGGCATTACCAAAGCGCTGAATAAACGCATCCCCTGTGTCATGACCAAAACGATCGTTGACTTCTTTAAAATCATCGCCATCTAGATAGAGCATGGCGACACAGGTTTGATTTTCAGCTGCTTTTGCCAGTATTTTCGGAAACTCTTTTTGTAAATAACGTCGATTAGGTAGCTGTGTTAACGCATCATGATAGGCTAAATAGAGCAAATCATTTTCTCTTTCTTTGCGATGAGTAATTTCTCGAGACACCATCATAATTTGTGAAACCTTTTCACGTTCAGGGTCATGTACAACCGTGACATTGCCCTCTGTCCAAATCGGTGTACCGTCCTTCGCCTTTAGTAAAAGCTCAAACTGTGTTTCTGGCTGACCTGTAAAATTGTTTAAAAATGTTTGCCATTCGTTTTTACTTTCTTGATCTAAAATATCACTGTAAAACTGCCCAAGTAGCTCTTCATTTTCATACCCTAAATAAATCCCATAGGATGGAGACGCATAAAGAATAATGCCATCTTCATTCGTAATCACGATTAAATCATTTGTATTTTCCGTAATGAGTCGGAAAGTACGTTCAATATTTTTTAATTCTGTGAACATTTTTTTCTTATCTGTAATATTATAGTTAATGGTTAAAATTTGTTCGATTTTACCGAACTCATTTTTTAACGGCACAATGGTTGCCTCCACCCAATAATCGGCATGATATTTTGTGCGATAGCACAGTTCTCCTCGCCAAATCTCCATTGTATCCAGCTTGCCTTCGATTAATTGTAAAAAGTTTTGCGCATTGAACCTTGGCTCCATTAATGAATAGGGCTGACCTATTAATTCCTCCGCAGTGTAGCCAGAAGCCTGTAAAAACATATCGCTTGCTTCCGTAATATAGCCTTTATGGTCCAATACAGCAATGGCTGTAGCTGAATTTAAGGCAGACTTAAAAACTTCTAAACCATGAGACTTCGAACGTAATTCTGCTTTTTGTAAAGTAAATTGAGTAAAATCCTGCATGATTAGAAAGATAGCAAACGAATTATCATCCTGCATTACAGGCGATAGGGACATTAAATACATGCGCTCCTGACCTTCTGACGTAAACAGCTTGATCAGCTTTTTATCAAGGTTTTCCCCTCTCGCTGCTTTTTGTAAACAAGCTTCAATGTGTTCAACCTCTTCTTTCGGGATGATCGGTAAATCAACAAACAATTTTTGCTTGACAGTTTCATTATCTAATTGGAAATCTTCCATAAAGCAAGAATTCACTTCGTATACCATACCTTCGGCCGATAAAATGACCGTGGAGAAAAAGGCATGGTCAAACATGGACCGCATAAATAAAAATTTATCCTCAATATTGCGGTCATAGAGGATTTCCTTTGTGATGGCTAATATATAGTCTTCATTATTATATTTCAACGGTCTGACAGACGTTTCGTATTTATGAACCTCCGACTGAAAATACGCATAATCTACATAGTCAACCTGATTATGCTCCCTAATCGCTTGATCGTAGTTTTTCTGAATGATCGAAAAAATGCGCTCTGAGGTAACGCTTGAAATCATTTTTCCAATCGCCTCATTTGATAACAGGTCACGAGCTGCTTGGTTTAAGCGAATATATTGATAATCATCCTCTACTTTTTTCATGAGAAAAGCAAAATCTTTGCCAATAAATAATGAATTAAAAAAATCTTCGCTTAAAAGATACTCCATGCTGTCACCTCCAGAAAAGCCATTGCAATCATGATAAAAATGCTAGTATGTATGTTTTGTTCGATTTTATATAATACTACTATTATAACATAAAAATCAAAAATTACCCTTACAGAATAAGATAAATTATATCCTTTTTAGGATATTTTTTGATATATTACCTATTGTAGAAACATTTAAATCCTACTAAAGAAGTGTATAAATGATTAATATTAGATAAAATTGATAGGATAGACTTAATGCTAAAAAACAACAATATTTTCGCCAACACCTCTTCTTTTGTCAGAATTTACTGACTACTAAACTCAAATTTTGTTTTTTTCGAGCAAAATGATTGCATCAAACAGCTTTCGTGTTATATTATATTTAAAAAACTAGCCTTTTTTCGGTATGGTCGAAATCAGTAAGACAGCGGGAGATTATGGAATATCATAGTTATAACGTCTAGTTCTTTGGGTTTTAATTCCAGTACGAATTTTAGTTTTCTTCTTTATGCTTCAACGGAATTGTTTTAACTACCCTAGTAAAGGAGGCGTTTCGTATGCTTAAACATCGAGACCTGCATGAATGTACAGAGCTTTATGAGCTATTATCACACCCTTCTGTATTCCCTTTTGTCCGTCAGAAAGCCACATCCGCTGATGAGTATTGGTTTATGACAAAACAACTGATTGAAGAGGAAGCGAGAGGACTCGCTATCTCGAGGACCATTACTGATGATTGGGGTCAACCAATCGGCACCATTAGTATTCACGATGTGGAGGACGGTGCAGGCTTTTTAGGAACGTGGATTGGACTCCCTTACCAGGGTAAAGGCTATAATCAAAAGGCAAAAATGCTATTTTTGAATGAGTTATTTTTTGATTATAATTTCCATACGGTATTTCTCCGTATACGAGTTGAAAATTTAAAATCACAGCGTGCCGCATTAAAGCTACCTTATGTGGTGAGTGCTAATGAAAGTCATCCGACTTTATTAGAACAGGTCAATAGCGGTGAAGCTCAATTTAATTTATTCAAAATTCAAAAAGATTTATTCTACTTAATAACAGCACATCAAATGCAAGAAGGCGAAGAGCAAGCCATGTAATGTGTCATATATAATAAGAAGCTATAAGGTTTTGTCATCTTTGACCTGCCTCATAGCTTCTTTTCTTTTTTCAAAGAGCCTTTATTTTTTGTAGTGCAAAATTAATGTTGCCATTTCGTCTGGTGTTTTTGGTTTTTGCGTTTTGGACATCTTCTCGACCATTTCTGCCTTACACTCTGTTAATGTATGAACCGACTTCATAAAAGATTCCTTTGTTAATTCTTCTTCCTGCAGCACTTCCGCATAGCCCTGTTTTTTAAACAAGTTGGCATTTAAAATTTGATCCCCACGACTTTTTTGTGCGGATAGCGGCACTAATAGCATCGGCTTGTGGAGTGCCAAAAATTCGAAAATGGAGTTAGAGCCTGCTCGTGACACGATAAAATCTGCTGCATGCAATAGATCAGGTAACTCTGTTGTCACATACTCAAATTGCTTGTAGCCAGGCATTGTCTCTAGTGCTTGGTCATAGTTCCCTTTCCCACACAAATGAATAATATGAAATTGCTTTAAAAGCTCTGGTAAGTTTTGACGCAATGCCTCATTTAGAACAACAGAGCCTAAACTTCCGCCCATCACTAGTAAAACAGGCTTTAATGTTGAAAAGCCACAGAATGATAACCCTTTTGCCCGTTCGCCCTCAAACAACTCCGGACGAATAATGGAGCCTGTGCAAGTTGCCTTTTCTTGTGGTAAATGCTTTAGTGTTTCTTCAAAAATCGTGAACACATGAGAGGCAAAAGGCAGGGCAATTTTATTGGCAAGACCAGGTGTCACATCAGATTCATGTATAACAACAGGCACACCTGCCAGTTTTGCTGCCATAACAACAGGTACTGAAACAAAGCCACCCTTTGAAAAGACAACCTGTGGCTTTACTTTTTTAATAATACGAAAAGCCTGCATCATTCCAGCAAGCACTTTAAATGGGTCTGTAAAATTTTTCATTGAGAAATAACGACGCAATTTACCACTCGCAATGCCATAAAACGGAACATCGGGGAAGGCCTCGCCTATTAATTCTTTTTCAATACCTTGTTCTGAACCAATATAGTGGACATCATAACCAAGTTCAAGTAAAGACGGGAGTATCGCTTGATTTAACGATACATGGCCAGCTGTCCCACCACCGGTTAAAATGATAGTTTGTTGTTTCACATTAATTCTCCTATTCCTTAAAAACCATTGTAGTCCGCACTACTTTTTGTTTACAGTGTTCTATTTTACTATATGCTGAAGAAAAGATATAGATGAAGCACGAAAATTTCAAGCTTTTCTCTCTTTACATATGCTATACTTGTTCATTATGTTCACGAAGGAAGTATCAAATATGTACCAAACATCCACAATTAAGGAAAAATATGCACTACTTTTAAAAATGATTGTTCCCATCTTAGTAACACAAGTAGCCATTTATCTTATTTCATTTTTTGATATTTTAATGTCCAGTCGCTATGGGACGGCCGATTTAGCAGGTGTCTCAATCGGCTCCTCCATTTGGATGCCGATTTATACAGGACTGTCGGGTATTCTCCTTGCCATTACACCGATTGTCTCACAGCTAGTCGGAGCGAAACAAGAGATGGATGCCAAAAAGGCCGTTCAGCAAGGTATTTATGTAGCCATTTTGCTGGCAATCATCATCTTCACAGGGCTCTTTTTTGGCATCGATTGGATACTTAGCAAGATGAATTTAGAATCTGCTGTACATAGCATTGCAAAAGGCTACATCTATGCGATGTGTGCTGGTCTTTTACCTTTATTCTTATTTTTTGTCATGCGTTGTTTCATTGATGCCCTTGGGCAGACACGTGTCACAATGATTATTACATTATTGACAACGCCGATTAATATCGTCCTTAACTACATTTTTATTTTCGGTAAATTCGGCGCACCAGAGCTTGGCGGGATTGGTGCAGGTGTCGCAACAGCAATTACGTACTGGCTCATTTTCTTGATTACTGTATGGATTATCGCCAAACGAGTACCGTTCGAACGTTTCCGTTTGTTCCACCATTGGCCGAAGCTGGAATGGCTTCGATGGAAGGAAATTTTACTGATTGGTGTGCCAATTGGCATCTCCTTATTTGCAGAAACAAGCATTTTTTCTGCCGTTACCATGATGATGAGTAATTTTAGTACAGAAATTATTGCTGCTCATCAAATTGCCTTAAATTTCACCTCCCTGCTCTATATGGTGCCGCTTAGTATTTCCATGGGTGTTACCATATTAGTAGGCTTTGAAATTGGTGCTGGTCGCATGCGGGATGCTCGTATTTATAGTTATCTATGTGTCGGCACAGCCATTTTATTTAGTTTTATTTCTGCTTGTATCTTATTTATTTTACGTGAGCCTGTAGCTCATATGTATTCAACAGATCCTATAGTACTTGAGTATGCTGTACAATTTTTAGTTTATGCAGCCATTTTTCAGCTCTCGGATGCGATTCAAGCACCCGTACAAGGGGCATTACGTGGCTATAAGGATGTTATGATCACATTTATGATGGCAATTATCTCGTATTGGATCATTGGCTTGCCCGTGGGCTATATCCTTGCTACGCATACTGATTTTGGTCCATTTGGATATTGGATTGGACTTGTTGCTGGTTTAACAATGGGCGCAATCACCCTGCTTATCCGTCTGCTAATTGTTCAAAAAAGAGTTACCGTCTAACGACAAAAAATCGCTTTTCTCCCTCTTGAGAAAGGCGATTTTTTAGCGTAATACACCTGTACGAATGATTTTCACTTGAACAGACGGCACGAGCTGTAAGGATGTATATTCCGTATGCCAGTCGTCCTTAAACATCTTCGGGTGATAGGCACGAATATAGCGACCAATTCCTAATGTATCAGACTTTTGATTTTGAAGTATACGTAAGACCTCCTCAAACTCCGCCTGCAAATGCTTTTGAATCAATTGTTGAACATCCTTAAAAATGGTTTCTTTATACAAATGATCTTGGGCGAATTCTTCAATTCCGACCTCGAGTTGGTAATCCATCGTTATTCGTCTCAGTTCCTCATCCACTATCCATTTACGCTTCACATGGATAACATCTGCCGTAATCGGCATTTCTTTCCCGTCATGCTTCCACATATAACTCATACGTGCTTGCTTATTAGTTTGATTCATTAAAATGAGCATGATGAGGGATTGTTTTGGCGTTAATACTGTGCCCGTAAAGGTTTGACCTGAAAATAAAGCTAAACCAGCCGCAACAACGTGCTTTTTATCCTCACCTAGCCGAATATACGGTAGCGTGATATCGATTGTTTGTTCAAATAACATCGAGCCAATCGTTTGTAAATCTAATTTCGGAAAAAAGGTATTTTCCTCTGTACTTTCGATAAAGCGTTCATAATAAACGCCTGCGCTTCCAGCTAAATCCTTCGTTAAGTCGACGTATGGTTTGACATCCCCTTCTGTTATCGCCACTTTGATGGATATCGGATTTTGAGGATCGCGAAAATAAATATCCAAAATATCATAAATGGGCTCTCTCACTGTTTGATCCGCTATTAGGAGCGTTGATAGCTCCGATAGATCAAGCGTTTGCTCGACTTTCAAATTGGCGTTATTGCGTACATCTTTCGGTGAAATCCCTTCCGCTTCAATCACTTCATTTTGCTGTGCTGTTGTATTCGGATAAGCATAATAGCCTTTGTACTCCCCAACATAGCCTTCCACACCAACGAGTGTTACGACAGACGCATTTTTATAAAGGCGTTCATCCCAACATCCCGCTAAAAGCACTATAGATAAGATGATTATACTCCCTTTACGATACACGTTTTCCCCTCCATTTATTCCAACAGATAATGATGAGCGGTAGTAGAAAAGTAAAAAAGAATAATACATAGTGCAAAGAATTTTTAATAAACTCAATGCGCTGAAATTGCATCATAAAGAGCGGTAGTATTGCCAGTAAAAGATGGTAGATAATAATACTCCATTTCGGATGCTTCCTTTTTTTTGAAAGATACAGCACTCGAAAGGACAGACCAAAAATCATGACCGTGACAATAGACCATGATAGCCAAATATAGACGAAGAAAATATCAAGTCGTTTAACAAATGTCACTTCCTGTGATTTTAAAATATACATAATCGGCTCTGGGATCAACTTGATTTCATCTAAGGCAAAGAACATTTGCGTAAAAAGCACGGAAATCAAATAAAATACAAAAATGACCAGTTGGTAGATGAATAAAGGCCGCCCTTTCACCTGTGTATCTTGTTTTAGAAATGGTCGATAAAGAAGGTACATTTCAATGCCAAAAAAAGCATAGGTACTATGAATCAAGCCCCCCATGATTTGTCTCATATGATTCCATTCAATAGGAAATAGATTACTCCATGTTAAATCGGGAATCGCCAGCATTAAAAAAAGCACAAAAAGGAAAATGATTGGTATGAGCATGACACCGATGTTAATGACCGTTTCTGGTCTTACTAGGTTGGCATACAAGGATAGTGCGACAATCAGTACAACAACGAGCCATTCAGGGGTTTGTGGTAATACCCATGTGGCCAAAACATATCCCATATAGGCAATCAATACAGCCGCTAATAAAATCCAATAAAGCTGATAGACCCAGCGAAAAAATCGATTTAAATAAAAGTAGGCATAATAGCGTTCAAACAGGAGCAACAGACCATAATGAATGACACTTGCTAAAATAAAAACGAGCCAAGCATTATGTTGACTGTAAATGATTAAAGGGGTTTGGAAGGCAATATAGACGACACCTGTTTGAATAATAAATAGTACTAAAAAAAATTGAGCCTTAGATAGCGAAAACTTCATGGCGTATCCTCATTTTTTAGCTGTTCATCCTCTGGTGGGTCAAAGGAAGTAACTTGCACAGTCGGTTTAATGAATGGCCAGCGTAAAAAAATTTTATACACCGCTTTTGGCTGAAAAGGTACGATGGGTGAAAAATACGGCTGTTTAATAGAAGTTAAACTGATTAGATGAATGAGTAAAATAACAACCCCTATGACAATCCCTAAAAACCCAAACAATGAGGCTAGGACCATAAACGGAAAGCGTAACATACGTATGGTACTATTCAATTCAACGGATGGAACGACATAGCTTGAAATAGCCGTTAAGGCAACGACAATGACCATTAAATTAGACACTAACCCTGCATTAACGATGGCATCTCCTATTACTAGCCCCCCAACGATTCCAATTGTTTGCCCTACAGATTGCGGCAAACGTATACTCGATTCTCGAATAAGCTCCATAATAATTTCAAGAATGAGCGCTTCGATTAGTGGTCGATAAGGGATTTCATTCACATCGTTTTTCACTTGATTACTTAGTTCTAGTGGCAGTACCTCAAAATGAAAGCTAACTACTGCAATATAAAAAGCTGGTAAAAAAACCGCGGTTATAAACGACAGTAAGCGGACGATTTTATAAAAGGAGCCAACAACAACCCGACCATTATAATCATCGGGTGTTTGATAGAAAGAGAAAAAGGTCACGGGACCAATTAAGGCAGATGGTGAAATATTTGTCATGACCACGACCTTGCCCTCCACTAAATTGGCTACTACACGATCTGGATGCTCTGTATTTAACAATTGTGGAAAGGGCGATAACACCGAATCCTCTAACGCATCGCTTAATTGACCAATACTATAAAAATAGTCGATCTGAATCGCTGCAATCCGCTTTTCAACCTCCTGTAAGGTCTCAGGCTGTATGACCCCATCCATATACAGATAATAGGCCTTTGTTTTCGTTTGATGGCCAATCGAAAAAGATTTTACGACAAGTGCGGGATTATTCACTCGCTTTCGTATCAAAGCTAAATTGGTGTCTGCACGCTCAATCAAGCCCTCATGCGAGCCTCGAAGAATATGTTCGTTGATCGGCTCTTCGAGATTTCGACGCACCTCATTTATGATGCTAAGTGTCAGCATCTCTCCCCTTTCAGGCAATATCACGATCGTTTCCCCTTGACAGACTCTTTCAATCGCTTGCGGTAAGGAAAAATCTTGCAATGTCGTAATTAACGTTTCACTCCAAAAAGGTTTATCTGTATCTAAACGGGCATAAATGGTATCCAGTACTTTTTGTACTTCCTTCGCATCAACTAGAGAAGCGTAAAAGCATAAAATAGCCGTATCCCCTTCATGCCAATCTACTTGTCTGACTGTCAAATCCGAGGAATGGTAGAATGCTTTTTGTAGGCTTTTCATCATATACTCCACTTTATCCATAAAACGCCCCCCTCTATTGGAGAGTATAAACATTTTTCTCCATTTTCAAACGCTTGCATAGTGGGATTCATAGCCATAAAAAAGATGCCCGTTAAAACAGAGGGGCATCTTTAAATGGATTATTTTTTAAAATAAGCTTCAATATCTTCATAGATAAAGGGCGTCCCCTCTATTTTTTCATGCTGATTATGCAAAGCTGTCATACGATTGATGATAGGCGCTAATTTCCCCTCATTTTCCTGCGTTAGATTGAAGGCTACTCCGTATGAATAAATTTGATACTTTTCCTCTAATGTCCATCTAAATGTACCTTCTATAGTAAATGACTGGTTCATCAACACAAAGTTAAATTGAAACTTCATCGTTTGATTGATTGGTAGCTTCAGTGTAGAGCGAATCTTCATTCCCCCTAAGCTAATATTTTCAATGACGATTGGCGTATGACCGATAGCAAGCTTTTGCTGGTTCATTTCGATAATAGTCATAGAGCCCTTCACATAGGCTGGGAAATGAAAGCGAAAATACTTGCGACGCTCCACAGCTGGCTTGTGATGGACAATTGCTTTCGGCGGTTCTAAGAAGCCTTTAGCTAGCATTTTTTCAAAAGCCTTCGCAGGAACTGCTTTTGAATAGATGCTTCCTTGTAGATAATGACATTCATGCTGCTTTAAAAAAATATATTGATCATAGCTTTCGACCCCTTTTGCCACTACTTGAATACCTAGCATTTTTGCTAAATAGATCGTTGTTGAGATAAGCCCATTTTCAATAGGATGATCATGGCGAATTTGCCGAATAAACGCCTCATAGATATGAAGCGTTGTTGGCTGAAACGTGCGCAATGATTCTAACGATGAATAGCCTGTTCCAAAATCACCAATAGCAATTTTGACACCAAGTTCTTGCAATTCCTTTAATACCGTCATAACACTTGCGCTATTTTTTAAAATGGTCCTTTCTGTAATTTCTAATTGTAAATAGTGAGCAGGGATTTCATTGAGCTGCAATTGCTCTTGAAGAAATGGGACAAAGCCCCTTTTCATCAAACGAATAGGTGAAATTTTGATGTTAATCGTACGCAGTACATGCCCATCTTGCTTCCATTTCCGCAAGAAAGCACATGCTTTTTTAATGACCCAATCTGTAATAATATGGATCATATGATTTTCTTCCGCTAAAGGGATAAATTCACCAGGTGACACAAGCCCCCATTCTTTATGATGCCAACGAATTAACGCCTCTGCCCCATAAATATTGCCTTTTTGTGGCTCTACCAATGGCTGAAAATATAGCTCAAATTCTTCATTTAACATCGCTTGACGCATATCACGATCTAGCACATATTGCTTATAGGAAGTAATATCTTCTGTAAAGGCATAAATATGAAAGCGATTGCGCCCTTGTTGCTTCGCATAGCACAAAGCAGAGTAAGCATTTTCTAATAAGATATTTCTCTTTCTACCTTCCTCAGGATAAAAAACAATGCCAATGCTAGCAGAGAGATGCAATTGATAGTCTTTAATCGTCAGAGCGGTATCAAAGATTTTCAGTAAACGATTAGCCAATGCGTAAATATGCTGTTTACTCACATATTTTTTCATTACCAAAATAAAATGCTGATGGTCTAGGCGTGCCAAGTAACTAGTATCATCGAGAAGCTTGGCAAAATGCTGGGTCACCACTCGAAGAAGCTCATCACCGATTTGTGAACCTAATGCATTATTTAGCACATGAAAACAATTAATGGAAATATAGAGAAGGGCAAATGGCTCGCCTGCCGAACAGAGCGTGTCCACTTTATCATGCAAGCTCAATTGATTTGGTAAGCCTGTCAATTCATCATAGTACACTAAATAATTGAGCTTCTTTTCTCGTTCAACCTCCTTTGTAATATCCGTTACTAAGCCAAAAATTTGATTTACTTTTCCCTTCTCATCGAGTCTCGGTACAATTTGCTCAAGCAACCATTTTGTTTGGTTTTCACCTGTAAAAATACGATAAATCACTTGGTAGCTCTTGCCGATAGCAAGATAATCGGTGTACGCTAGTACCTCCTCGCGATGTGCAGGGTGAATCATGTTAATCCATACTTCGGCGTCTTCGTAAAGCTTCGCTAGTGGAATGCCTAAAATTCCCTCTAGCCCTTTTGAGGCAAAAAGCATTGTTCCTCGAATGGAATCTCGCATCCAAATCCCCGCATCTAAATGATTAAAAATATAATGATAGTTGGCGAGTGTATCATTTAATGCCTGCTCAAGCAGTTTAAAAGCTGTCTGATCCTTTACAACCCCAACCATCTTAAAGGGCTTATTATCCTTCCAAGTTACTTCTGCCGCTGCTTGTACATAACGCAAATCATGAGTTTCACCATGATATATTCGAAATTCACTATTCAAGTTGATGCCTTTTCGGGCATTGTTAAATGCATCGTAGGTCTTTTCATGGTCATCTGGATGGATGAATTGGAAAGCTCGATCAATACCGTCGTTTTCTGAACGGCTAAAGCCAAAAATTTGATAAAAATTATCGGAGCAATACAGCTTGTCGTGCTGAATAAAGTATTCCCAGCTCCCTACTGCGGCAATATGCTGAGCATAATTTAAATGCTTTTCATGAAGCAATAATTGATGCTTCATCGCAGAATAGGTAGACATATCTTCAATAATTAAATAAAGCCCCTCTGCCTGATCCTCACCATTTTTAATCGGTATAAATGTTAGTACAAGGCTTAGCTGTTGACCTTGATGCTGTAGCCTTTCTATATCAATTTTGACCGATTTCCCCCGCAATGTTTGGTTGAATGCTCTTTTTAGCCGCTTATAATCAGGGACCGTCAAAATTCGCTTAAAATCCTCTGCATGGCTTGGTCGATAGTGTAATAGTTGATAGAGTGCCTCTTGATTTACATAAATAATTTCTCCATCCGCTGCAAAGACAATCATCATATCAGGGTGATACTTCGCAAAGGACATGGCATATGAGAATAAACGATGATCTTGAACTGTAGCCAGCGCTATCGCCTGTGTACTTTCTTCTCTTGCAAAAAATTGCTTTAATAAATTCGGCTTTTTCATCAACCTCACCCTTCCCTACTTTTTACCTACTACTAACTTAGTAATTCCCCAAAAACATAGTTTAAAAACTATCATTTTGATGGTTAGACGATAAAATTTAAAAGTTGGACGATAAAGGTTGATGTATGAGTGATGAAGCCTGTGATTTGCTCAATAATTAAACAGTCCATTAGCATTTAACTTTTGCAAATAAAAAAAGATACCCGATAAGCCATTAGAGACTTATCAGGTATCTTTTGTGTAAGCAGTGATTATTTTTGAATAAATTGTTGTGTCCAGTAGTTACCTGATTTCACGTAACCTACACCGATGTGCGTAAATTTACCATTTAAAATGTTCGCACGGTGACCTGGTGAGTCCATCCACGCTTGTACTACTTCTTGTGGTGAACGTTGACCTTGAGCAATGTTTTCTCCAGCACCTTTATAAGTGATGCCTAAAGCTTTCATACGATCAAATGGTGAACCGAATGTTGGACTTGTATGTGAGAAATACTTGTTTGTTTGCATATCTTGTGATTTTTCACGAGCTGCAGCCATTAATTTCGCATCTGTTTGAAGTGGTGATAAACCAGCTTTTGTACGCTCAGCGTTTGTTAATTTTACTACTTCCTGTTCAAATGCGTTCACATCTGAAGTTGTTGTTGATGGTGTTGAAGTAGCTGGTGGTGTTGCTGGTTTTTCGTTTTGTGATGATTGATTATTATTTGGCGTTGGTTGTGTATTATTATTTGTTGTTGGCACCTCTTTAGATGGTGTAGATGCCTGTGGTAATTTGATATTCCACTTATGATTGTTTGACCATTTATAATAATAAACTTTACAGTTCGTTGATTGCTGTACAGAATCCCCTTCTGTTGTATTAGCAGCAGCTGAAGCTATTTGAATTGGAGCTGCTAAAAGAATTGTTGCACAAATTGCAGTGAGTGTTTTTTTCATGTTTGCAATTCCTCCTTCTCTGCAACTAATCGTAAAGGATGATTTTCATAAAAATCTTACCAACATTTGCTAACGTCTCCAACGAAGAAAGAAATGCGCGAAAAATCGCGTTTTTTTTGCACTATTTTTTACTAGTTTTCGCCAATCTATGAAATACTTACGTTTGAAGGAGGGTTGACACCCCTCTTAAACTCGTTACTATTTTCGAAAATACGCATCTAAAATGAATAAAAAATGATGGTTTTATGCACTAGATTCTCAGCCTATTTTCTTACCTTCAATTATGGAATAGACCTAGAGATAGCTAGTGTCGCGTGTTTATTGCTATTCAATATTACAGTTGTGTTACAAAGGCATTACAATTCATTTACATAAAAATAAAATAACCTGCGTAAAGCTACATATGACGTACATATGCAACATTTCGCAGATTATCAAATTTATTCATTGTCCCCCAATGATAGGTAAAGAACTGACATTTTCTCCAATAATGACAAGTTTTGCTGGCATTTTGATATACTCAGGGAGCCATTGGACCATTCCATAAGCATATTGAAACAGCATCGGATTTTTAATGCCCTCAATCGGCACATAGCCCTTCATACGATAAATCGTTTCTGGTAATGTACGAATCCAATCTTCAAATTGCTCCTGTGTAAATTCGCTATCTGTGAATTCCACTAAGCGTGAGCCAAGCTGCATGGAGGCTATTGGCGCTTTGACAATGTCAGCTTTATCAACCTGTGCCGTTGCCTTTAAGCCTTCAAGTAAGTGAAGTGGGACTCGCCCATTCGTTGTTTGCAAAATAAAGGCATGTGGATTTAAGCCTTGGAGTTCGTAGACCACTTGTCCTTGCTCTGCCTCTGTTAATAAATCTGTTTTATTTGCTAATAATAAGTGCGCATGTCGAATTTGCTCCATAAATAAAGAGCGTACTTGCGGTGTTAACGTATCACGGTGCAGCCAGAGCTTGGAATCAGCCACTGTGATAATGCCTTTGACATTTAACTGATCTGCAAAAAGTGGTGAATACACAGCATCTAATGCTTCCACAGGATGAGCAGCTCCCGTTGTTTCAATAATTAATACATCAAAATCACTATCTAATAGAAGAGATTGAATTTGTGCCTCCGTTTTTTCAGCACCTGAACAGCAAATACAGCCCTCTAGCATCTCCTTGAGCGGGATATCTTTCTCCACTGCCTGTGAATCAAATGGCAGCTTTCCTAGCTCATTCATAATAACTGCAGGCTTTAGATTCTTTTCTTTTAATTGGCGAATGACATCCGTAAGCATGGATGTTTTGCCACTCCCTAAAAAGCCACTAAATAGGTATACATCTTTCATCATTTTTCCTCCTATAAAAAAGCTGTCGCAAATGCCGTGAAAGACGACCGTTGCGACAGCTACATTGTTAGTTTGTTGTGTCCTCTGTTTTTTCGGCTGTTCCTGAAAGAAGCTCTTTCGCTTTTAATAACTGAGGATCATCGGCTTTCATTTTTGCACGTAAAGCATCCATTAACGCATACGTTGTATTGCCTGTTAAAATACCTGTTTCTTCAAGGTTATTCGCTGCTTGTAGTTTTTCTACAGCACGTGCAGTATTGTCATCGAAAATACCATCTATTTCACCAGGCTCATACCCTAGCACTTGAAGCATCTCCTCCGCTGCTTTTACAGAGTCCGACTGTAAGCCTGTCTTCATTTCTAAAGAGGCATTCAAGTAAGGTAAAGTAGCATACGATGGATAACCAACTTTGACATCAGGTTCAATGCCTTTTTCGTTAATCCAGTTCCCATTCGGTGTTAACCATTTACCTGTTGTAAATTTCAGATTAGAGCCGTCTTTTAATGGTGTTACATTTTGGACAGTCCCTTTACCGAAGGATGTTTCACCTACAACTTTGGCACCTACAGATTCTTTTAATGCACCTGCTAAAATCTCAGAGGCAGAGGCACTACCACTATCGACAAGTACTGTAATTGGTAGGTTATATTTTTTACCTGCAATGGCATTAGTAATCTGAGGCTCTGCATCTTTTTCTTGTACCTGAACAATCGCTTTTCCTTCTGGTACAAAGAAATTAGAAATATCGACAGCAGCCGTTAAATAGCCACCAGGATTTTGACGTAAATCTAAAACAATGCCTTTCATTCCTTTGCCTTCATACTCAGCAAGGATTTTTTCAAGCTCTTTCGTTGTTTGTTCACTAAATGATGTAATTTGAATATGGGCAATATTGCCATCAAGCATTTCCCCATAAACTGTTTCTACTGGGATTTCATCACGAACAATGGTCATGTGAATAGCCTCTGTGTTTTCGCCGCGTTTCACCGTTAATTTCACTGGTGTTCCTTTCTCACCGCGAATTAAAGCAACCGCTTCTGTTGCACTCAAGCCTTGAATGCTTTTCCCATCAACCGTTAAGATGATATCTTTTGGTAATAAGCCTGCCTTTTCTGCAGGAGAATTTTTGATAGGTGACACAACTGTAATATAACCATTACGCTCTTGGATTTCCGCTCCAATTCCTTGGAAGCTAGAAGATAAACCAGAATTAAATTGATCTGCTTCTTCCTTTACCATGAAGTCAGAATAAGGATCGCCTAATGCATCGAACATACCATTAATAGCACCATCGACTACTTTTCCATCATCAATATCTTGGTAATAGTTATTTTTCAGTAAATCAAATGCTTCATATAATTTTGTAAATTCCTCACGTTCAGTCGGAACTTTCACTTCTACTACTTTCTTATCACCAAACGTTAACGCAAAAATCGTTAACCCTGCCGTAATAAGGATTGTAAAGAACATTAGCATGATAAATTTAAACGGTTTCAGTTGTATAAATTGTCCTGCCGGCTTTACTTCTGCTGGAGTCGGCTCCTGCTGCTGTTCTGTACTTTCATTTTTCTGTTCATCCATCTTGATTGTCACCACTCTCATATACACTAACTTGTTGTCACACTACTACCATCTTAACAGGTTATCCAGAAGACGAAAAGAAAAAGACTGCCAAAACTTCATGACAAACCTTAACCTATCATGCTTCATCCTATCTAGCATCCTAGCACCTATTTACTCATCATACTGTTAAGTTTAGGTATATAATGGTACTGCCTTTTAATTTTACTCATTTCCTAGTTGCAGTCAACCAAAAACTCAAAGAATCATAGAAATGCTATAAGAATATAACGTACAAGT
Organism: Lysinibacillus sp. FSL W7-1291; assembly: GCF_038593415.1. NCBI lineage: Bacteria > Bacillati > Bacillota > Bacilli > Caryophanales > Bacillaceae > Lysinibacillus > Lysinibacillus sp. FSL W7-1291. The sequence continues at coordinate 2,184,097 of NZ_CP151994.1, read as the reverse complement.
GACGAAAAAAGTTGCAGCTCCTTAGCAACTATTCATTCTTTTTCACCTTTTTTATAGACCGTATGAACAGTTAATCGACGGAAGGAAAGCAGTTGCCCTTTATATACGACTGAAAAATTACCATACAGTGTAGGCGCTTTTTCCATTAGCTCATCTCTTGAAGCTCAATCAACTTAGGCTACAATCCTAACTTTCGTGCAGCCATTTGAATGTTTCCGTCGCAACGTCTACATAGGAAGATTGAAAGTTTGCTAATCGCTCCTGCCCATTCCCTCTAGCAACGCACTATCCATTTCAACAAGCTCTACATTTGCCATGCTATTTTCCTCCAATAATTTTGCTGAGCTAACATTACCATTTTAGCGAATCATTCAAATGCCTCGTGAATCGCCTTTTCCATTGTTGTCGCATATGATGCAAGTAATGACAATTGTAAGGAGGCAGGAAAATGGGAAGAAATAATAAACAGAACCAGAACAATGATTCAATGGATATTTATATTGCAAAGTTAGCCTATATCGGCACAGCCATTTCAACTTTAGGGGATGGCATTCAGACCATCGCAGCTGGTCTAGCCCTAGAGGCACTACAAAATGCGAAGAACGATTCTTCTCCAACAAATAATGGTGATCAAACAGCCAAAGTCGATAACATGCAGAAACAAATCGATTATTTAATTGCTGAACTAAAGCAAATCAAAAAAATGTTAAAATAACCTTTACATAAAGAGTAGTGTGGAAGCCAAATACCTACCACACTACTGTTTTTTTATCTTCTGATGAGTCCTTTGTAGTTCCATCAATTCAGAAACCGTCACAAACTGGTAGCCCTGCTTTTCAAGCTCTGGCAAGATTTGCTCCAATGCTTTGACGGTTTGGGCTCGGTTTCCGCCACCATCATGAAACAGCACGATATTGCCAGCCTTTACGCCTTTTAAAACCGTATTAACGATGCGATTGACCCCAGGATTCTTCCAATCGAGCGTATCCAAATGCCAAGACCACATAACGACTTTATAGCCTTTTTTGGCAATCGCCTCTATCATGGCATCGGTATATTGCCCTTCAACGGGGCGAAATAAGGTTGGCTGATAGCCCGTAATTCCTGCAATTACCTCATCTGTTTGTTGAATTTCCTTCATTAAATTAGGTACATTTGTTTTTAAAGGGTGTGTAAAGGTATGATTGGCCAATTCATGCCCTTCTTCATACATTCTTGCTATCAATTCAGGATTTTTTTCTGCATTTTGACCAACAATAAAAAAAGTAGCTTTCGCATTGTATTTCTCTAATACATCAAGAACATCCGCTGTATAGGTACGATGTGGACCATCATCAAACGTTAAGGCAATGATTTTTTCCTCTGTTTGGATTTCCCAAAGAATTTGTCCTGCTTCTTCATAATACTTTCTCCCTTTATTTTCAGAAGAACTTACTTTGACATAAAAAAACGACACCGTGATCAAACAAAGTGGTAGTAAAAACAGTAAAAATTTTTTCACATTTTCACGTCCCCAAATAATTTTCGTACTTTATTATTTGTGGATTTCATAAAAAAATGCTTATGTTTAGCTTTATTTCATTAAAATTTATCATGACGTATGTTTTCCAGGCTCCTATAATTTTTTTGTTGAAGCTTGTCCACAACATTCAATCACACCATGGTGTATTTGTCGCAGACGCTTCACTTTTGCCGATCGTTACATCCTGTGACATGCTTTCACCATTATTACCACGTGGCGCTCACCCGCCAAAAAGTATTCATTGCCCCTATAGAGAAGGGAGTCTTCAGTTGAATCATGAGGATAAGATGGGTATGTAGTACGTCATCAAGCAAAGTCAAGACAAAAACACTATGCATGAAACTATCATTTATAAAAGGACCTCCTTTTACTGGCCAAAAGCAAAAACAAGGTCTGTTTCACAAACGATTTCTCCATTCACTGTGGCAACCCCACTTCCTTTACCGACTGTCCCTTTCACACGGTTGATTACTACCTCAAGCCGTAGCTGATCACCAGGCTTAACTTGTTTTTTAAAGCGACAATGATCAATGCCCGCAAGCAAGCCTAACCGCCCCTCATTCCCTGCCTTTGTCAGCATAATGACTGCACTGACTTGCGCTAACGCTTCCACAATGAGCACACCTGGCATGACAGGATAATGTGGAAAATGTCCCTGAAAGAACTCCTCATGGATTGTCACATTTTTCAATCCGACTGCACGCTTCCCCTCCTCTAATTCCAAAATACGATCTACTAAAAGAAACGGATAGCGATGTGGTAATATTTCTTGCAATTGTTGACTTGTTAACATATTGATTCCTCCACAGCATTTTTATAACCTTATTCTAACACTAAATATTAGTACTTAGTAATAAAAATGAAGTTAGTCAAAAAATGACTGTCTGACAATGACAAATAGAAAAATGGCCGTACCAAAAGAAAGAATACTAATGGCAGATCGTTTGGCTCTTTGCCACGCTCTCATACCAATGAGTAAAAATGTACAACCTAATAACATGAAAGTAACTGGTAAGAACGAAAAATCTTTTGTAATAAGACCATACATACTCGTCACCACAATTGGGATAAATATGAATAGTTGTAGACAATAGGACCATTTCATGCCGATCATCTCCTCACTAAATTATTTTCTGAATTTTTTTTCATTCCTTTTTCAATATTTCTTTATCGACAGCCCTATAGTCGCTGGAATATAATATTCCATGCATTCACCTTAGATTGATTAGTTTATTAGAATAGGAAGGTTTCGCATGTTATCTTTTATCGCAATAGTACTTTTATTATTTTTAATCCCAGGTCCTGCTGTTATTATCACGATTACACAAACATTAAAAAGTGGCAAAAAGAATGGTATTTATACCGCTTTAGGCATCGGTCTTGGAGATTTAGTTCATACGTTAGCGGCTGTTTTAGGTCTTTCTGCTATTTTGATGAAATCAGCCACAGCCTTTGAGGTAGTGAAATATATTGGGGTGGCCTACCTTGTTTATTTAGGTATTCAGATGCTCCTCACAAAACCAAAAAAAATTGAACAACCAACTGTGGAACAAAGCCCTGCTAGTACATCATTCCGCCAAGGCTTTTTAGCAGAAATTTTAAATCCGAAGACAGCTTTATTTTTCCTTGCCTTCTTACCACAATTTGTACAGCACAACGAGCAATCTGTCACAAGCCAATTGCTAACACTAGGCATCACCTTTGTTGTGATGAGTGCTTTGTATACAATACTACTAGCAATTATTACAAGCTTCATTGGTGAAAAAATCTTTACGAAAACAAGTGGTAGCTCACGTTGGCTTGAAAAAACTGTCGGCTTTGTCTATATCGGTCTCGGTGTCCGTTTAGCACTACAGACACAAAGTAGATAATCTGGAGAGGAACACAAAAGAGTGTTCTTCTTTTTTTTGCAGGAAAATGGAGAATTTTAGCCAATACATACTAAAAAGGAGGGGTGAACTTGAATGAACGTCAAGAAAATTTATTTCAGCAGTTAGCACATTACCGTAGCGAGTTACTCCATTTGCTAGAGCATGTGTCAGAAGAAAAGGCAAATATCATTCCAGCTGGTTTTCATAATAATATTCGCTGGAATATGGGCCATCTTTATCTCGATCAATATTTATGGCTAGAGGCGTTAACAAAAGAAAAGGATACAGCTTTAGTAGCTCTCATGAAATGGTTTAGCTTTGGTACGTCGCCTAAGCATTTTGACGAAAAAACGCCTACATTCGAGGAGTTAAAAAAGTACTTGGCTCAGCAGCCTTCACAGATAAAGGAACGATACGGTCATCGATTGGCTGAGGAATTCCCACCTATCGACATGGGTATGCAGACCATTGAACAAGTACTCCTACGTACCATCTTTCATGAAGGTATGCATTTACAAGCAATTGTCACCATTCATCGATGCCTAAACGAAGTAACAGACCGAGTTTAATACAGGGTCTGTTGCTTATTTGTTTATTGATAATTTTCGAGATACTTTCCTTTTTCAAAAATTTCTTTCGGACTTAAGGCAGTCCACTCCTCTATCGATACATTGGGATGCAAATCGAGATAAGATTTAATCATTTTATAGCCTTCGCTGTAGCCATAACTAAAGGGTAGACCATTTCCACCTCTAATTATTTCTAGGGCACGAATCAAGTTATGCTTTTCCAAATCCGCTGCAACATCAGACCAATAAACTTTGTTGTAATCCAAATCTATTCGCGTAAAATTCAAATCAGGATAAACTAATTTTTCAAACATCACTGCCCTTCCTTCAAATATGAGATGATCTAGCACTGTCCCCTCACTACGCGGGCGTTTTTCAGTTGCAACACTATGATGATATTCATGGGCAATTACAGCCCTAATAAATTCATTTGTATAATATTTATTATAGAGGGCTGTTATTTTACCTGCACCAATCGTTACCATATTCGCGTTTACATCTGTGGCTGGAAAAACACATACCGTCGTTTCATTTTTAGTGGGAAGGAGTTCAGAAGATTTGAATAGACCTTCCTTAATACTCTTTTCTGTTGCTTCCCTATCAATTTTTTCGCTTAATAATTGATTTTCTTTCAATTGTTTGGTCGTGCTATTTAACACCGTCTCAGCCATGTTTATATATTCACCATTCTCAAAACATGCACTATAAACGGGATCAATGACCTCTTCTCGATAGATGTCCAATGGTGAACGATCTGGATTACTTTCTACCTTTTCCGTATAGTTTTGAAAAAGCTCAAAAGCATGAACTATTTTAAATGGTTGCTTCGTTTCTGGATGTTCGAATGAAACCGTGATACTTTCTACATCTGGTTTTTCATGGGAAGGCTTTTCTGTTTGTGCACAGGCACTCAGCATGAAGCATAGCATCATTAATACGGCAAAACCCTTTACATAATGCATCCTTTTCATCCGTCCTTTTCATCAATAAATAATTTACCCATGCTAACATTCATGAACAATATGCCTTGACGCTCGACGGTTTGTCTTTGAATGATTTGGTCTCCTTTTCGTTCAAAGAAGGGTCTCGCTGTAAGTCTAGTATCTATGTAGATATGGGTAAGACCAAGCTTTTTTGCGTCCGCTTCTAGTAAATCTACTAAGGCTGCTGCAATCCCCTGTCTTTGAAAATCCTTATGGACATAAAAGTATGTACGGTTTCGTTAAATAATTGCAGAATTTCTTCTAAATCGTCATGATAGTTTGTAAAATCAAGCATCTATGCACCCCTTTTCTCCCAATCTATTATACCAATGATATGATATTTATGTAAAATTATAGAAAGCTTGTAGATCAAAATAATCTATAAGCTTCTCTTCGTTTTACTGTTTCGGTGTATTGGCTGTCAGTGGATTCGCATTGGCAACTAGTTGTACAGGCGTCGTCGTTTGTTGAAAGCTATCCTTCTGTCCTTGATTTGATTTCCCATAGCCTTTCATGGCAGCAAACAGTGCTGCACCAACAATACCCCAGGTCAATAATTTCATTTAAAAACCTCCCTTCACCGTTAGTATTCGAGAACAATTACGGAATATAGCTGTAAAAAATTAGCGACCAATAGCCAATAACTATGGTAAAATATTGAAGATGCTAAAAACTCGAATATAGGAGGTTGACTACCATGAAAAAAGTCTTCACTGGACTATTGTTAACATCTATGTTTTTTGTGGCTTTTCCGGCTGATGCTGCCACTACACAAATTAAAATAGATGACGTAATAGTAAAATCTGATACAGCACCCGAGCAAAGAAGCAATCGAATCATGGTGCCATTGCGTGTGATCAGTGAAAATCTAGGTGCGCAAGTGCATTGGAAGGATTCACAAATTACCCTTGCCATGAATAAAACATTGATTGTATTAAATCTCAACAACAAGACTGTCATGAAAAATGACAAAACAGAGCAATTGGATGTACAGCCATACATGAAAAATAATCGTACCTATGTACCGATTCGCTTTATTGCGGAAACATTTGGCAGTCAGGTCCAATACAATCAAGGTACAGTCAGTATCACTTCTGAACCACTACTACTTGACAATAAAAAAATAAAAGCCCTCCGCTATGAATATCAAATGACAATGGGTGGTGTTATTCAAGACATTAAAGGCAATGCTTATCATAAAGCGCTTTATCAAGTTTTCCAGCAAAAAGGAAACAAAGTAGAGGCACCTAAAGAATATTCATGGCAAATTAATTTAGACATACCTGGTTCCTATTCTAAACGTGGGCAATATCGTTTTATGAGCGATGATACGAACACAGTCAAACAATTTGATATTTATTCATTAAATACTGCATTCCCTGATGAACTATTACAAGGTCATCCCCATCATCTACTGCATGATGTGTTTGAAGATAGCTGGTATATTTTCACAGATCAAGCAGTTCAATCTATAAAACAGCTTATAAACAATGCTGCCACTAATGGCTTTAGTACCATTATTAGTAATACAGTAGCATAATTTTTTGTAAGCGATGTTCAACATATTCTGCATGAAAATGGACAAAATATTCATATCAACATCGAATATATGGAGGTTTGCCTCATGCAGAAGCTACTGTTATTAAGTTGCGTGCTATTTTCCCTCTTAGCTGCCTGTTCTGCGGAAGAAGCTCCGCCTAGCGAAGAAGCGGAAGCTAAAGAACAAACCGTCAATGCGCAGCCACAAGAAAAACTGAATACTTTGGGATATGACCAACTCCCAGCAAAGGATGAATAACAAGAAAAGTAGAGAGCATCCAAACACGCTTCTATAAAATTCTATCGTTGTCTAACCTGAAAAAGTATGCCACAAGTATCGTAGAAAACCTTTAATAGGTCATCCTGAAAACTAAAAAAACAGCAAGTTTGAGCCTAAAACTCACACTTGCTGTTTTCTTCTATAGGTAACACAGTAGAATATTTAATTTCCCTCAAGGATAAGTTCGTTTGAATTCTAGAAACCCCTAGCTTATTTAATTTGCGGATGAATTGATCTAATTCTTTGCGATCTCGAATGACAACCTTTAACAAATAATCATATGCACCTGTTAAACAATGACATTCCATGATTTCGGTCATCGTTTTTAAGCTGTCCTCCAATTCCTCGATTTCCTTCGCTTGGTGAATATTAGTGCTCATAAAGACATAGCACAGTAAATCAAATCCTAGCTTTTCTTGGTTTAAAATAGCCACTTGCTGATCGATATATCCTTCTGTTTCAAGGCGTTTGACCCTTGTATGAGTTGCTGGTGGAGACAAGTTTACTCGTCTAGCCAATTCTGCATTACTGAGTTGCACCTCTCTCTGCAAAATCGCTAAAATTTGAAGATCCACACTGTCTAATGCTTTATTTTTAATCTCCTCCATTGTCTTCTCCCCTTTTGATTATTATTCAACAAGTACATATTAGACTCTATTTCAGAATATTCTTCTGAAATTTATTAAATTTATTTTAATTATTTCAAATTAGTACAATTATACAAAATATTATACAGCCAAAACCTCAATAATGCTATGATTCTTAATATACATAAAATCATAGGAGGGTTACATACCTTGGTCAAATTTTATATGGGCTTAATGCTCGTCACAAGCTTACTTTGGGGAGGCAATTTTGTTGTGGCCAAGACGCTTGTGGCGCATGCCTCTCCGATGACTTTAACGATGGCAAGATGGTTCATTGCGGTGATTGTCCTTATCCCATTAGTCTGGTGGAAAGAAAAGAAGCTAGTCCCTGCAAAAGCAGCTCTTGTGCCGTTACTGTTAATGGGTATTACAGGTGTCGCCTTGTTTAATATTTTTCAATTTTTAGCGTTGGAGCGAACAACATCCACGAATGCAGGGCTTATTTCAACGATGAATACGATGTCCATAGCCCTTTTTTCATTTGCTTTTCTCAAAGAAAAAATAAATGGTTTGCAGCTTTTGGCTATGACTCTTTCTTTCATGGGGGTGGTTCTCGTCCTTTCGAAAGGAGATTTGCAGCAGTTACTGGATTTTCAATTGAATACAGGGGATTTATGGATGGTAGCTGCGGTTTGTGTCTGGGGACTTTACTCGGTTTGTAGTAAGTGGGCTATGAAAACAACCTCTCCATTAATGGCTACATTGTATGCGGGAGTGTTTGGTATTCTTACTCTTGTCCCGTTCACCAGTACGGAATTCACCTTCTCTAATATCAATCCGTCTTTCATCCTTTCTCTTCTGTATACAGGGATTATCTCTACTGTCGTTTGTATGGTCTTTTGGAATATAGGCGTACAGCAATTAGGAGCCACAACCTCTGGCATTTTCCTAAACTTCAATCCGATTTTCACTGCCCTGCTCGCGTTCTTCTTTATCGGAGAAAAGCTGAGTTGGCTTCAAGGCATTGGAGGACTGATCGTTATTATGGGCTGTTATTTATTTACGCACTTTAAAACCAAAATGCCACAGAATCAAGTTTGTCATTAACATAAGATGCAAGATGCCTTCCCCCTCTCAGTATTCGCTGAGGGAGAAGGCATCTAATTGATTAGTTGTTTTCTTTGGTAATACAACAAATGAAACAGCAGTTCCTTCATGCAGCTTGCTTGTTATGTGTAAGCCTTGACCGTAATGCTGTTGCAGACGTCTATGGGTATTCGATAAGCCAATACTTCTGGATGGACGTTTGTTCGGCTGTAGTAGCTTCGCCAATTGCTCTTCGTCCATACCAACGCCATCATCTGAGACACTAATTTCGATATGAGTACCACAATTAATGATACGAATGTGAACGGTTCCCCCTTCAACACGCTTTAAAATACCATGCTTTAATGCATTTTCAACTAGCGGTTGAATGGTTAGCGATGGAATCCATACATTCGTCGCTGTATCTAAGTCCCATACGACGCGAATACGTTCACCAAAACGTTCCTGCTGAATATAGAGGTAGGCTTGAATTAACCGAAGTTCATTTTCTAATGGAACAAGCGCTTCTACGTTTTGAAAATTATAGGATTCTCTTAAAAAATCACTTAATGCCTCTACTAATTTAGCTGTCCGCTCACTGTCCAATTCACTTAACGTTAAGATAGCATTTAATGTATTAAAGAGAAAATGGGGCTCGATTTGTGCCTGAAGCCACGCTGCCTCCATACGATGTCGTTCTTGAATAGATCGCTTCACCTTTGTTAATGCCTCAACGCGAGATCGAAGCTCTAAGGCATCAACAGGCTTGACGACATAATCATTGGCCCCTGCTGAAAAGCCATTTTCAATATCATGTGGCTGACTACGTGCAGTTAGTAATAGTACGGGTAAATCCGTCATGAAGAATTGCTTACGGATGATTCGTACTAATTCATAGCCATTCATTTTCGGCATCATTACGTCTGAAATCACTAAATCCCATTCCTGGGACCGTATATATTCAAGTGCCTGCAAACCACTTGTCACCGTGACGACATCATACTGCTCATTCGCCAAGAGGGTTTCCACCACTCTTAAATTGATGGGCTCATCATCCACTACTAAAATTCGTGGTTGATTCCACGCATCTCCTACATCGTTCATTCCATCTTGCTGTACCTCAGGGCTTTCCTGTTTTTGATGAGTCTGCTGTGCAAGCGTTACCTTTTGAGCTTCCGCTTCGTCAGATAGTGGTAATGTGAAGGTAAAGGTGGTGCCTTGTCCCACCACTGATTGTACGTCCAATGTTCCCCTTTGTAGTTCAACCAGTCGCTTACAAATACTAAGCCCTAGCCCAAATCCGCCCTCTACTATCGTCTTACTGACAGTACCTTGCTCATATGGCTCAAATAATCGCTGCATGGTTTCCTCATCTATGCCAATGCCCGTATCTGCCACCACAATCTTCGCCATGCTAGCCTCGGTATAGCCCGAAATCGTAATAGTACCTTCATTAGTAAATTTCACGGCATTATGTACCAAATTAAAAATAATTTGGATTACCCGATTTTCATCTGCCAATACTTTTTGAAAGTCTGCTGGAATTTGCTGAACAAACTGAACTGGCTTTCCTTCAATCATAAAACGTAGCATATCGAAGACGCCAGCCACGATGGTATGAATGGAAACCGTGGTCAGATGCAATTTTTGAGTATTATCCTTTAGGCTCATCACATCAAGTAAATCGTTCAATAAATGCGACATTCGTTGCCCAACAGACAGCACCGTTTCTAAATCATGGACGCTTTTATGACTAAGTGCATGAGACTCACGCTCTAAAACAGCCTTGGACATATTGATAATACTATGAAGCGGATTGCGTAATTCATGGGAGGTGCTTGCCAGAAATTCATCCTTTAGTTTATCTGTCTCTTGCAATTTTTGGGCAAGGTCTTTTGTATCCGCATGCACTTTTGCGTAATCTTTAAACCACAATGTCGCTAAACAAGCAATGGTCATTAACAAATCAAAGGGATATGAAATCACCTTGATTCCTGAAATCAGTAGCAAAATATCCCAAAGAATACTATTAATAAATGCAAGGATTGCTAAAAGCAGAAAAACATGCTGACGGATATCTTTGAGCGCCTTTCCTAGCATCATCATCATGGTGATCACAATGGGAACGCCTAAAATGACAATATAAACACTTTGTATCGACACTACATATCGTGTTGGTAGTACAATAGCCAACACAGCTGCACAGGCACATACAAGGGCAAATCCCTGCTGATAACGGTGAAAATGGCGCGGTAGCCATGGATCGATACATTGTAGCAGGGAATAGCCAATGCCAATCATCGAAAGGTGAACCAATATAAACCCCCAATCATAATTGATTGGAAACCAAAATGAAAGAAGCTTATCGTCACTCCCTAATAGATAATAAAACATGATACTGACGGTTAAGAGTGAAAAGAACAGTAAAGGTCTTTCCTTATTCCCAACCAAATATAGGATGATCGAGTAAAGGGCATGTAAAAGTAAAACGACTGCCACTAATAGCTGCATGGTAATAGACAATTGTGTTTCGCGATAGATAACATCTTCATATCCAAATTTTATAGACCGCACAATTCCCCCATTACGAGGATCTTGAAAGTTAGCCACTTGCACAACAATGTCGATTTCACTTTGGCCCTTTGTGTCAAAAGAAGCTGTAAATGGAACATTTTTGGCCATCGTTTGCGCTCGATTTTCACCTAGCTCACCAGCCTTCGCAACTAAACGATCATTTACATATATTTCTGCTGCACTACGAATGCTAGGCACCCTTATGCTAAATGTTTTTGTTTCTTCTGGATTAACCTGTATTTTCAAATGATAGGAGCCATAGCCATATGGCGTCAGCTTACCTTCTTGAAAAATTTGATCCCAACCATCTGGAACCTGTATGTACGTGGGGGGGAAAGGTGGTTGATTACTATCCATCAACCAGTGAGAGGAATAAAATGTCCATTCACCATCCAGTGTCAAAGCATTCTGTTGAAAATCAAAATCCCGTACATCGATTTGCCCTTTTTCTGCGTAGGGTTGGTCTGGCTGAGTAAATAAATGCAACCACAATATGCGTGTGCTCGTTAACAAAATAAAAAATAAGAGAATAATGATCGCTATTTTTTTCTTTTTCATAAGTGAATCTCGTCAAAGGGCAACATAGTATTTCTCCTTTGCGAACGCCACCTCCTAGGTCTTGATCGAGTAATGATCTTACAACCTTCCAATTCTACCAAGCACATCTCTACAAATTCTGAACAAATTCTTAATATAGTCCTAATCGAACAACGGGCTCTGATTTGGTTGAACCATTTCGCTAAAACATTTCATATACTTCCACAACCCTTTCTATCCAATGCCTGTAAGTAAAGTCGGGTTTTTAGAACTTTTTGCCATAAAAAAAGCAGCCCCTCCGATAAGGAATGAACTGCACCCCAATTGTTAGACACAGCATTTAACAATTGGAGGTGTAGTTTTTTTATGACTAAATTTACGAGCGAGATAAAGTTAAAGATTATTCAAGGCTTTAATTCAAAGATTTTTTCTCAACAAGAGTATGCAAAACAGATGGGAGTAACAAGAGCACAATTTCAATATTGGTTAAAGTTATATGAATTACATGGAGATGAAGGGTTTAGGAATACCTATACAAATTATTCTGTACCATTTAAACTAGACGTATTAAATTACATGGTTCAATCTGGTGCGTCATTAATGGATACCGCAGCTCTTTTTAAAATCTCAAGTTATACAATAGTGTATACTTGGCAAAAACAAATGGAGGTTGGCGGTTTAGATGCCCTTGAATCAAGACAAAAGGGGCGTCCATCGATGAAAAAACAATCGACGAAACAATCCTGGCTGAAGGATCTGTCGAGGCACTAGAAGCACGTATTAAACAACTTGAAATGGAAAACGAGTATTTAAAAAAGTTGAATGCCTTAGTTCAAAACAAGGAAAAATCATGAAACAAGACAAAGCAAAAGTAGTCTTTGAGTTAAGGCATAAATATTCGATGAAGGCGCTTGTGAAACTCGCTGGTATTCCACGTAGCACGTATTATGATTTAGTAAAGAAAATGAACCGAATAGATCCAGATGCCGATTTAAAAGTAGAAATCAATTCAATTTACGATGAACATGAAGGACGTTATGGCTATCGTCGTATTCGTGATGAGCTAGCTAATCGTGGTAAGAACGTGAATCACAAGAAGATCCAACGCATCATGAAAGAACTTGGATTAAAGTGCCTTGTGCGTATGAAAAAATATAAATCCTATAAAGGAACAGTCGGTAAAATTGCGCCTAATCATTTAGACCGCCAATTTACAGCGGACCCACCGAATGAAAAATGGGTAACCGATATTACGGAGTTTAAATTATTCGGCGAAAAATTATATTTATCACCTGTTTTAGATTTATTTAATGGTGAAATTATTACGTACACAATTGGCTCTAGACCAACTTATTCACTTGTTTCAGAGATGTTAGATAAAGCTTTAGAGCGTCTACCAGAAGGCCATCAGCTTCTCATGTATTCAGATCAAGGCTGGCACTATCAAATGAAGCAATATTGTCATGCGTTTCAATCAAGGGGTATTCTCCAAAGTATGTCTCGTAAAGAAAACTGTTACGACAACTCTGTAATGGAGAATTTCTTCGGGATTATGAAGTCTGAGTTTTTATACTTCAAAAAATTTGAAAGTGTAGACCATTTTAAAACTGAATTAGAAAAGTATATAACGTATTACAATACAAAAAGGATTAAGGCAAAATTAAAAGGCATGAGTCCGATACAATATCGAACCCATGCCCTAACCGCTGCCTAATGAAATAACCGTGTCTAACTTTTAGGGGTCACTTCACTCATAGGCTGCTTATTTTTAAATGATATAAATACGCTACATTTTAGTAGACCACGAAATTTTATTATTTTTTATACTTAAGCTGTGCATCTCTCATAATGGCTAGATCAGAATTATCACTATCTACAGTATTTAAAGAGTTAAGAGTAGAGTTAGATCCAAACATTGGCACTTTACCAGTAGTTACACCTCTAGGGGCATACATACCATCATCTACTGGAACCAAAAATAGTAAATATTCTTTATCAAACTCCATGTTCTCATAATCATTCACAGTATACATAGCATTTGTTTCTTTATCATAAAAAGCCATTTCTGACACAGTAATTTGAGAATTTGTTTTTATATCTTCTTTATTATCGTTATTTTTATAAACTTCTGAAATTAAAAAACTTGATTTAGTATATCCACCAATTACATCGTTATTAATGTCTGATCTAAAAACTTCAGTATCATTTTCTTTTGTTTTTGTACCAAGAACAATTACAGGTGATGCTTCTTCCATCTCTTCTAAATTATCAAAACCTAGAGTTTTACCTTCAAAATTAATAGTCTCTATTTTTTTATTATCTTTAATGCTTATAAAGAATATTAAACAAAAACACACTAAAAAAAAGCTAAACACTTGAAACTTTCTATTTTTCATACTACCTGCCCCTTTGTCGACAATTTTTGTGTGAGTAATAGCCGTATGTAATTAATACAAAGCTTTTATACCATCAATGTCGTCTTGTAACGGCCAGTCTTTATCATTAAAACCCTTTGTCCTCATAACAGATATGGAATTATTCTTTGTTTGAGTGTGATCAAGACCTAAAGCATGCCCTACTTCATGAACTGCAGTTTCCCTTCTACGAGTTTGATCTAATCCCTTCCATGATTTATACATTGTTATGTTTGATAAAGTAGAGGAACCATTACGATGAGTAGCATATGCATCACCATAATTACTATTTACATAATCAACATTAACATTTCCACTAACCGAGACCTCTTTAGTAAACTTAACTTTATTAGTTGAATGCCACGCAGTAAATCCTCTTAGAATATCTTGCTTATAACCCATATCAATTAGCTCTTGACTAATATTGTAATACAAATCTAAATTATCCTTCTTTTTAAATCCTAGTAATTGATAAGCATCAGCTGTAATTGGTAGAGATACAACACAAAGTAATAGCATAATTAAAAAGCCTTTAAATTTCCACTTCATTTTACCAACTCACCTTTATTTTTACATTTATGGAACTAACACACATAAATTATAAACATAATAAAATACAATATAAAGGGTAATTTGGTATCATTTTACTTTTATACTAAAGATATAAGAAGAACTCCCTTTGTCCCATCTTCCAGAGATAATATATATATACTTGCCTTTTTCGTTCGGTACAGAAATACTATTATCTTCCACTATTACTTTTTCGCTTTCATCGTTATTCATCCATTTCTCAACTTCTACTTTTTCAGGTTGTTTCTTAAAATTGATTTTTATTTTACTTTGAGGGGATACTGAAAAAGGGACAATTTTATTATTATCAAGAATTTCTGGTGGTGAAATTTTATCAACACATTCAGTGCCAGTTATTTTTTTCCAACAATAAGAACCTTGTACTATTGTTATCTTATTATTTCCTGACAATACAATTGGCTTAGGGGGACCAGCATTAAGTAACATGATAATCAACACAAATACGATAATAAATAAAGTAATTATACTTATCTTTATGCCTTTCATATAAACCCTCCAAACTAGTATTCTGAAATTAAGAAAAAGTCTTATATTCCGTTTATCAACTTATTTTACCATATAATTATTTTTTTGTAATTTAAATGCATATGAAGAAGCAAGGAGCCGACTGAACGAGATAAGGTTTGTGATTTGGTAATTTAGTTATTTCTGCTTCATGGATATTCATACTATGGAAAAATGTTGATATGAACGGGCTTATTGATTCTTTTAATGACCTAAAGGAAAATGATGAAAAGATTATTGGTAGATTAAGTACTGCTGCTACAGTTTTAGCTGTTGGGGTAGCAATTCTGAATAATGTTAGAACTAGAATTGTAAACGAAAATTAGAAAAAAAGATTTTAGACGCCACATTCTCGGTATAGAAGAAGATTAAGGGGAATTTTTCTAAGTGTCGTATATCGTGATCAGTACATACGGTCCAAAGCTGGATTACTTAAGAATGACAAGATTTTCAAGAATACGGATTTGGGATTAAATTTATCTTACAGGTGTATCACTTAGGTGATACTGAAAATGCATAATAAAGTTGTTTAATTTCGTTTAAATGCAATAACCACCTCCCTAAATTCCCTCGATAATTCCACAGAAATTTTATCGAACGAACATTCAAAACTAGTAAATCGCTTAGAAGCGGCTTTTAATACTAACTTCAACACATCTGAAAATTTTCAAGCTGCTGAATCACAAATACGTGATACTGATATGGCTAAAGAAATGATGCTCTTCATTAAAAATAATATCATAACAAAAGCATCATAATTGTTATTAACTCAAGCAAATCAAGTTCCAAATAATATTTTATAATTGTTGAGGTAGAATGTAAGGATTTTTTTACATTCAATTGATAATTACACTAAATGTTGAACTACATATTCTAATCTAACCAAGTATTACCTCAGTCAGGAATTTGTAATTTTGAACTCCCCTTTTAACACCTCACATAAAACTATAGTAAAAATGGAATAGAATAAGTTTTTAAGAAAAATTGTGCATAATAAAAAGCAGCTACTCCGATAAGGAATAGCCGACTTTTTATTTGAAGCTTTAAAGGTATAAGAGCAGTTAAATCAAACCTACACAAGATATTACATGCTTTGAGGTGGAATGATGCCTGTTACAAGTAAAATAAAGAACACCAAACCAATGAGGAAAAATATGAACGAGGCTTTAAACATGGGACCAAGTTTTACCTGGAATCGTTCTCGCTCATGAATGATTCCTGTTTGTGCACTGACCTGAGATGCATAAAGCCTAGACATGGCTCCACCACTGCTGGAAAAATAGAATGTGCCTAACGTAAAGGCAACACCAGTGAAAAACATCACTTCTATAAATCGAACAGAGAACATTGTGGCAATCCAATAGGTTAACGCTATCTCCACAATCCAGGCAATAACCATCATAATAAAGTGTTTCCAACGCATTTTTAAGAGCTCCCTTCCTTGTTCTTTTACTAGTTTTACGCATGTTTACTGGGAAAAGTTTCGTTTTTATAAATATATTGTCAATAAGAGATTAAGAAATCCCTTTTTTAAGAACATAAACTATAAAACGGTGTTATTTCCAGCACACAAAAAGACCAGAAACTCTCGAAAAACAGAGTCCTGGTCTTTTTGTGAAAAGTGAAACTTACTAGTTTGCTTTAGTTTTTGTATTCTACTATTACAGTAGTCGTGTCAGCTTTGCAAAGGTTACAGGTTTTTGAAGGAATTTTGAAAAAAATTAACCCTTCACGTTTATCATACTTCTGTTATTCTTTGAACCGTTTAAAGTTAAACTCCTTCAAAAATACGATACCGCAAAAAACAAGCAAAGTAGCAATAATCGTTTTCTTGTATAGAGAAGCAACATCCCTACATAAAGTACGAATTTGCTAGCTTAACGCTTCTTGCGTAAACTCGTGAACAATAGATAAATAACGATGAACAGGGCGAGGATTCCTAATGCTTTATAAAGATATAAGGCAATGTTTGCTTTACGTTGATACGTATATTCTCCATCATTCACCGCTTTAAGGTATGCTCCTTTGTCAACTTGTACCGCGATGGCGACCTTTGTATCGGTTCCCTTTATCGCAAAGTACTTGGTTCCTTTTGGATATGCATTTGAAAAATTGCCTCCATGTTGCTCCATATCTGAATACTTCGTTACCTTCCCTATTTCATTCTCAACTGCATGCACTTTCTCCTCCGTTACCTCATATATATAACCATCCCAAACTACGAAAGGATAGACCCAAGTTGTTGCGACAGTGTTCACAGGTATTATTACGAGACATACTATACAAAACAAAAACTTCCGCAGATAGCCCTTCATCACATCACCCTTTCCATCATCTTACATATTAGACTTAGCCTAGCAGAAAAAGTTACACTGCCATTTCGATTGACTTCTGTTTAGGTGAATGCTAAATTTACTAAAGCAGTAATTTACTAAATTACTAAATTCAAATAACAAGGAGTGCTTAACAATGAAAATTCCAACACATTTAAAACATAAACCTGTAATCGTTGCTGAAAACTATGCCAATATCGATGGGCGTACAGCTTATCAAACTGATACACAAGGACTTTCACTTGGGTTGGCACAATGGAATGATCGAGGAAAGGTTGATATTTCTGCGAAGGTTTGGCGACATACAGGTGGCAAATGGTCACGTCAGTCGGAAGAACTACCCCTCCATCGTGTGCTTGACCTCGCTATTCTAGTATGTGAGACACAACTTTATTTTAAGGATGCATACCGCTACGAGCACTTATATGATGAAGCAAACCCTGTTATTAATCGAGTAGGCTTACAAGGTGATGCTATGACTGTGGAAGTATGCACAGAAAATGAACAAATTAAAGAGGATATTCAGCTTTTTCAGCAAGCATTAAATAATGATGGTGAGCTAATCGGTGAACGCCTTCGCTCACTATCACGAATCTTAAAAGAAATGGGTTATTAAAACTCAAGAGGATTTTAACGATGAATGAACAAATGTTACAGGATGATAAAAAACTACGAAAGGCCTTTTTTAATTTCTTAATCCCGGTGATGCTAGCGAATGTACTGCAATCTGTTGGCCAAGTATTTGCGATGTTTATCGTCGGGCGCAATTTAGGTGTCGATGCACTCGCTGCCATTTCCGCATTTTTCCCGTTTTTCTTCTTTTTAATGGCCTTCGCGATTGGCATAGGTTCGGGAAGCTCTATTTTAGTTGGGCAAACGTTTGGGGCTGGTCATCATGAAAAGATGAAAGAGGTAGTTGGGGTAACCCTTGCCTTTACTACGATTTTATCGATTATCGTGGCGCTCTTTGGCGGCTTTTTCATTGAATGGATTTTACGCTTTATGCAAACACCAGCAAATATTTTAGACATGAGTATTAGCTATGCACAAATTTTATTTTTCACATTACCCATTATGTTTTGGTATTTAGTGTATACAACCTTTATGCGCGGCGTCGGTGATTCGAAAACACCCTTTCTCTTTTTAGTGATTAGTGTGGTGTTAAATATTGCCTTCCTCCCACCGCTGGTATTCGGCTGGTTCGGATTACCCGCGTTTGGTTTAAATGGTGCTGCCTATGCTTCTGTGTTATCAAACTTAGTGACCATGATTTTATTATTAGCTTATTTGCATAAAACAAAGCATTTACTACGTTTTGATAAATCCATCTTACAGCATTTTAAATTAAAGAAGGATATTTTAACATCATTATTAAAACTAGCGATTCCATCAAGTATTAGTATGGTTGCCATCTCAGTTGCAGAAATTGCCGTTATTGGTTTTGTCAATGCCTATGGATCTGATGCCACTGCTGCTTATGGCGTTGTCAATCAGGTAGCTAGCTATGCACAAGTGCCTGCGATGAGTATTGCTATTGCTACATCCGTTTTCGTAGCACAGGCTTTAGGAGCGAATTCTACAGAAATGATTAAAAAAATTCGTCAAATGGGTGTGCGTATTAACTATCTTTTAGGTGGCGCAATCATTCTCATCATGTATCTATTTGCAGAGCCAATTTTGGCTTTCTTTATCGATTCACATGATACTGTGCTCATTGCCAAAAATTATTTATATATCGCCTTTTGGAGCTATTTAATATTTGGACATACGCAAACCGTTTCCGCTACGATGCGTGCCACTGGTGTCGTACTATGGCCGACCATCTTCTTAGTCATAACGATTTGGGTCGTGCAAGTGCCATTAGCGTACTTCTTGTCCCACCATACGTCACTCGCATTAAACGGTGTTTGGTTAGCCTATCCAATTACCTTCTGCGTCCATTTCATTATGCAATATGCCTACTTCAAGCTAGGCTGGCAAAAGCGAACATTAAAAGCGATGCTTAGCGAATAAATGACACGGGACATGCAAAAAATGCATGTCCTTTTTGTATCCAACAAAATAACCAGGCACTCAGAAATTGAGCCCTGGTCATTTTGTGAAAAGTGAATGTTACTATTTTGCTTTAGTTTTTTGTATTCTACTAATAGAGTAGTCGTATAGCATTGCGAAAAGTTACAACCAATTTAAAATTTTTTTAGTTCTTTCCTGCAAATAGTGCAAACCATCGTCCGTTGATAAAAATTGACAAACATCAAAAAGGCGTTGGTATTTATGAATAGGATGCAAATAACAATCCTTTTGTAAACTTTCATTCATCTCTCTTATCTAAGCGGCTTTTAAATGCTTAATCTTCCATTCAACACGAGAACGGCTGAACCCGCTATCGCTACTGTTTCGCGTTGGGGTGTTACGTATAAAATACCGCCCCGTTTGGAAAGTTGCTTGCTTACTAGCTGGTTTTTCAATAGTTTTTCACACCAGTATGGCCCAAGTGCGCCATGACTAGACCCATTAACATGATCTTCGTCAATTCCTTGTGCTGGAGAAAAAAAGCGGGATACTATATCAATGCCCTCTTCCCTCGACTTACTGGTCACACATATCCCCCTAACAGGAAATTGTTCCATCGCAGAAAAATCTGGCTCGAAATGTGCAATAAGGTCTTCATTGCTTAGTTCCACGATATAATCCAATTCGGTACTCCCTACATAGATCGGTTTACTTCCTAACCAGTCTTCCAATGCTGGAGGACACACTATTTCATCAATTGGATACGTTTTGATGGCAATTTCCACTCGCTCCTGTTGCCATCTTGCCTGCAAAGGGCCATTTGTTGATTGAAATGTGATGGTCTGATGCTTAGGCACGATCCCCTGCTGCCAAAGCAAAAAAGCACTAGCAAGGGTGCCATGACCACAAATCGGGATTTCTGTCTCTGGGGTAAACCATCTTATCGAAAAATCAAGCTGTTTGTTTTCAATAAAGACTGTTGTCGGGACAGGTACCTCCTGTGCAATTTTTTGCATCGTCTCCCCAGAAACATCTGCATCTACAAGACATATTGCTGCTGGATTCCCTTTATATAGCTCTGTTGTAAAGGTATTTATTATAGAATAGGAAATAATCGTCATCTTATTCACCTCTTCTCTCATCATAACGCAAACAAGCAAGTGCTGAATATACACACTCAAACAAATAATCATTTTATAAAATAACCACCTTTTGTCTAAGCTAACATTATAAAATACAATGGTAGAGCTTTTGAGTGGAGAAACGATGAAACCATATTTCAAAATTTTAATGATTATTGGATTGACGACCTTACTCGCTGGATGCTGGGATATTACTGAACCACAGAGAATGTACTATATTAATGCAGTAGGTGTAGACTATGAAAACGATGAATATGTTGTCTATTTACAGGTGATTAATTTTGCCGATGTTGCGAAATCGATTCAGCCCAGTGCAGATGTGGCTCCTGCGGAGGTGGGTCGTGCCACTGGCAAAACAGTAGAAGAAGCGATTTACAAATTGTATCGCTCCTCCGATCAGGAAATATTTTGGGGTCATATGAGGTTTCTTCTCTTTTCAGAGCGGGCCATGGAAAATGAACATTTTATTCCAGTCATTGATACATTGATACGTTTTCGCGATACAAGGTACCAGATTTGGGTGTACTGTACAAAAAATCCGGTAGATGAAGTGCTGCTTGTCACACCCATCCTAAGAAATTCTTTGTCCTCATCAAAATTAAGTAACCCGATTAACCCAACTGAACAAGAAACCTTTGTTGAACCCAAAAATATAAGAGATATCGTCATTGGTTTAAATGAACCAAGCCATGAAGTGACCATCCCATATGTGTCCATTAAAGAAGATTGGCAAACAGATGAGGATCGAACAGAAGAAACTTATTTTTCAGGGGTTGGTGTCCTATCAAAAGATGGCTTTAAAGGATTTTTGCAAGACAATGCAGCAAGAGGCAATCAATGGATGCATAACTATACAAATCGCGGTGAGATTACCTTCCAATTAAAAACAAATGGTCAGGAAGAATTAACCGTGAGTATTGAAAAAATTCATGTCGATGTGAAACCACATATCAAAAAGGAAGATGTTTCATTTGAAGTCGAATTAAAAATCAATGCGACCATTAATGGCTTTAAAGGAAAAACAACGGAAAAAGAGCTGGAAAAACATATAATCACACAGGTGAAAAAGGAAATCCATGAAACCTTCAATGAAGGCTTAAAATTAGATGTTGATATCTATCGATTATCAGAGTCTCTTTATCGGGACAACGTCAAAGCATGGAAAAGGTTAGAAAAGGATGGAAAAATTCCATTAACAGAGGATTCTATCAGTAAAATTCATGTGGAAGTAGCTAAAATCAATCCAGGTCGTAAAACATTCACAGAAACTATAAAAAAAGACCGGAAGCCCTAACTTAGGGAATCTGGTCTTAAAAAATTTTTTATTTTATGAGTGAATACATATATGTATCATGTGGCATATTGTTTTGATGCATATATTTTTTTAATAATCCTTCTTGTTCGAAACCTATTTTTTGCAATAGTAGCTGAGAAGCTTCATTTTCTGTAAAAACAATAGCACCAATACGTACTAAATCCATCTCTTCAAAACCATAGGAAATGGCTCTTTTCACAGCTTCCTGAGCATAGCCCTTTCCCCAATAGTCAGGAAATAGTGCGTAGCTGATTTCTGCTCTTCGATGCTCCATTGACCACTCTTGAAAGCCAAGTGTACCAATAATCCCTTCTTGTTCTTTTAATGCAATACCCCATTTAATACCACGTTTTTCGGTAAAATTGTTTGCAAAATTTTTAATGATTTGTTGCACTTGTACTAAGCTCGTTAAGGGTTGTTGCCCATAATGGCGCAAAACTTCAGGATTCGAAAAGCAATCAAGAAGAGCTTGTGCATCAGGACTCCCTAATTCTCTTAATACTAATCGTTCAGTTTGTAATATAGGAAACATAGCATACCTCTTTAATCATGGATTTGTTAAACAAATTTTTTTCGACGAACTATTTCAATCTCTATTTCCATTTGATGACACTTAAAAGGACAAAGCTAATTATCATGTTCTTTTGCTTGCCTATTCCTACAAGCGCTCCTCATCTCCTTTTGCATAAAATCTTACTTCATGTCCACAATAAGTTCTAAGTCAGTCTACTTGAGGTGAGAGGTATGGAGCATTTTCCGCTAATACATACAAATTTTTGGGATGCCGTCATTGCAGTCCCTGTCGTGATGATTGTTACGCAACTAATTAAGAAATTGGGTCATATCAAACCTTTTTGGGTTCCGAGCATTGCATTAATCGTCGGCTTATTCATTTCCATTTTCATCAGCCATCGCCACAACCTTCTTGCTGGGCTTTTCATGGGCTGGTTTTATGGCTACGCAGCCATTGGTAGTTACGCTTCATTGAAAACATCTTATATTACCTACAAACAAAAGAAATTCCAAAAACAGAAACATAGCGATCCATAAGAATGTAGCGATTGCAGGAATAGAGACAAAATAATATACTAATATTAACAAATTTGGGGCTACTTATTAAAGTAGCTCCTTTTTAATCAGTTTGCACAATAATCCTGTAATTTTTAATAAAGATAAGAAAGGTTGTTCAGCTATGGAAATGTTCTTTTTCTTTAGTAATTTTTATTTAATGCCCCTCTACGCTTTTTTGTTTAGCTATTACCTTATTAAGCTACTCAAAAAATTCAGTAAGGGACAATACACGACAACGACTGAATCGAGGATTGTCATAATAACCTTTATATTAATTGTTTGGAGTATTAGTTATACACTCGCAAGCAGTCAATAGCTTCATAGGTAATGAGAAAAAAAGGCACATACACACAAGGGCGATATTCGACCAATGCTATTAAACATTAGAGCCGTTTCCACATAGGCTCTATTTATTTTATAAGGGTTGAGCTGATAATAATGCTGCTTCTATGCCCTTCATGATGTTCATAGCTCCACTCGATTTATTTGAACAAACAACTACTTTGGTTGAGCAGTCAGGATAATAAGCTGAATGGAAGCACACACCTGGATCATATCCCATCACATGATATTTTAAAATAGATTGGTCACTGTTTTTCTTAATCCATACACCATACCCGTAACTATCACTTTCATTCATCTCAACATGAGGTGTTAGCAGTTGTGTTGTGACAGCTTCACTTAAAAGGTCAAAGTTCATCAGCGCGTGCCACAGCCTTGACATATCCTTCGCCGTTACAAATGCTCCTCCATCCGAACCTCCTTTTACAGGTAGGGAGTAGATATTTGTTTTCCATGTACCATCCGGGTTATCTATGTATCCTATTGCGGTATTAGATGGTAGAGAATCTAACGAGAAATAGCCCGATTCCTTCATATTCGCTGGATCAAATACATTTTTTTGAATGTAGTCAGAAAAGTTCATACCAGAAATATGCTCAATAACTAAGCCTAATAAAATATACCCGGCATTGTTGTAATGAAATCTCTCCCCTACCCTATATTTCATCGGCCGATCCTGAAATAAAGGTAAGAAATCACGCAATGTTCGAAGTTGATACATTGGATTTTCAACCCATAATTCTTCAAAATTCTCCATTTCTTCCTCATCAAAATAATCTGCAATTCCTGAAGTATGCGTTAGCAGATGTTCAATAGTAATCTGCTCATCCAAATGCTTAAAATGATGGTTTAAACAGTCACTTAGTTTACTATCCAAAGAAAGCTTTCCTTTTTCGATAAGCTGACAAATAGCAATTGCAGTAAAAAGTTTACAGCCAGATGCAATACCAAAACGCGTTTTTGTGTTATTTTCAATTTGCTCTGAGCGATTTGCATAGCCAAAGCTTTGATTGACTAAGGCAGCCTTCTCTTGATTTTCCACTAGAATTGTTCCCGAAAAATCAAGATTCTGTTGTATGTCCACTATAACATTTTGCAATTTTGTATGCATAGTCATTCCCCTTATTTATCCAAAGTAACTAAATAATAACTTCTCTTACTAAAACAATACTCTACTACTGTTACCTTGTCGAGAATATTCGCATAATTATGAGGAGAAGGCTGTGCATACTGAGGAATGGTTAAAGGGTCAATTGCTGGTATCCTATCTTTACAAGCACAGAAATTATTACTAGTGATTATTGAATTCATTATGCTTTACATTCTCTTTAATCTATTGCAAATCAAGTCGTCTTTGTTACATGTCGATTGTCTATAAAGACATGAAGCTTGCGCTGAATATACCATTCCATCACGAATAAATTTGGCACCCAACATAACCACGCGATGACGGCATAACTATACTGGAAATTTTCAAAGCCAAATAATACAGTAAATAAGGGGAGGTAGATTCGCAATGTCACTGCCGCAAAGGTTAAAGCATAATTTCTTAGCATCCATTTTTGATGTCCTTGGATGTTTCTTTGTTTAATGTTAGCCAGTGCTTGAAACATCGTGATGAGCCAGCCTATAGATAATAAAGCGAAGCCTAGCTGTGCTACCCATCCCCCAGTTGCGTGAAATGCTAAATAAAGTCCTGCCACACCACCGAACAAAATACTAACCATGTAGATGCTACCTAATCGTTTATGACGTTTCACATTTTTCTCTCTTAAGGTGGAGGACAATGTAAAAGGGCCGATTACGAGGGCTAACACACCAAAAATGATATGAATGTAAAGCATACTATACCAAAAGGAATTCAATGTAGCGCTAAGCATGAGCTTTAATTGAACAAACCCAGCCTGTTGTGCATGGAATACGATATATTGAACGACCGAATAGCCCGCTATCATTATCGCCAAGCCACTTACAATAAACCACCATTTTTTTCTCATTCTGTAGCTCCTTTCTTTTGAAACCTAACATTGCAATTGACTACGCTCTGACATAAAAATAGCCGTTACAGACTATTAGTAGTGCAGTTGTAAAGGCAGGAAAAACGCTCCACACCTGGGTATTTTTCACCTAAGCTTGTAATGCGAAACCCAATATTTTTATAAAAATGAACAGCTTCTTCGTCCGTTTC
Source organism: Lysinibacillus sp. FSL W7-1291 (assembly GCF_038593415.1). Lineage (NCBI taxonomy): Bacteria > Bacillati > Bacillota > Bacilli > Caryophanales > Bacillaceae > Lysinibacillus > Lysinibacillus sp. FSL W7-1291. The sequence continues at coordinate 2,158,636 of NZ_CP151994.1, read as the reverse complement.
TGCATAAATCGTAGAAAATGAATAGTGTTCTTTCAAATATCGAATCATCTCACGTCCAATCCCTTCTCCACGATTCGTTGGTGATACGGCAAGATGTTTAATTTCACAGTGATTTCCATCCCTCTTTGCGATTCCGATACACCCCACCATGTCTTGCTCGATGCTATAGCCATATAACTCTCTTTCTGGACTTTCCATATATAATTGGTACTCTCTAGCTACTTTCTTGTCTGAAGTGGCGTAGGATAATAGTACTTTCACTTCGGGTTGGATATTGCTTGATTGAATTTGTTTCATAAAACGCTACCTCTCTATTCCTATCAGTAGTCATTGAATAATGTGTCAATTACTATCATGTTCTACCATTTTAATAGTCATCTATTTTATCTATACGAAACCGTTGTTTATCTAATGAATTCAGCTCCTGACCAACCGTCTCTCTCCATTAAAAGCACCTCCATCTAACTACTAAATTCCTGTTACAATGATCGTAAAAATAGAAAGAAGGTGTATGATGGACCTATTGTTTGTCATTCTTATTTTTGCTGGGATGTACCAAGTTACATTCTTATCATCGAAGAGCGCCACTAAATCAAAGGGAAATGTATTTAATTTTTGTATGGCTTCCTTTGATGTGAGGGAGTCGATTGGCAAAGGAGGATAAAATAATTTATTACAATAAATAAAGATTGCACTTACTGCCAAAAGAGTTGCTATTAGTAAGCCTCTTTTCATTGTACCGTAAAGCTTCATTTTTTTTACAAATAAATGTATATTTATTTTTTATCTAACAACAATAAAGACCACTCATCACGAGCGGCCTTTAATGATTTATGTCATTCTCATTGTTTATTAGTTAACATTTTTACTACTTCTTTGATTTGCAGCTCTAATGATATTGGATCATTGCCCCAGAATAAATCTGGGTCCAGCTTGAACACTCGGTCATTCTTCACGGCGTCTAGTGACTTCCAAAGTCCCTCACTCTCACCCCATACTTCTGAGATTAAATCTCCCTGATCGATGAAAATATAATCGCCAGCATATTCAGGAATGACTTCGTACGAAACTTGTCGATAGGCCTCTTTCCCAATCATTTCCTTCTGTTGTTTCGCTGGTGGCTTTAATTGAAGATGTTTGTAGATGGCTTCACCACCCCTATAGCCTCCGTCACCATAAATATAAAATCCTTTATCTACTACAAAAACGCCCATAAGTGCAAAAGTATCGTCGGGTTTAATAATGTTCGCAAGCTGTGCTCGTGCTTCCTCTGCGGTCTTATCTAAATGCTTAATCCATTGCTCGGCTTCATCTTTTTTGTCCAAAGCATCGCCCAAAAGACGCATTATTTCATAAATATCACCTGAAGAGCTATAAGGGAGCGCAAGCGTAGGTGCGATTTTCTCATACTGCTGAAGAATCTTTTCATCACCCACCCAAGTGATGATTAAATCCGGTTTCAGCTGAACGATTGTCTCCAATGATCTTTCCCCAGTTGTTTCAATGCCATCAATCTGATCTTGAATTGCTTTGTTCTCCAAATCCCATTGGGTAGAGCCGATTGGCTTGATACCTAACACAAGTAATTCTGGTAAATAGCCGTCTGTTACAATCCGCTTTGCTTGACGTGGTATTTCAATATCACCACGTTGTGTTTTGATTATTTTTGTAGCTGATTCTGTTGTTTCAGCTGTTTTGGAAGTGTCCTTATTAGTATTGGAATCGGCGCTGTCATTGGCATTGCCACAAGCCGTCAGTATAGCGAGTAAAGCAAGAAATACTATTGATTTTAACACCTTATGTAAGTACAAGATTGTACCTCCTTGTTTGATAATGATTATCATTCGCGATGATATATTCATTATAGAGGCAGTCTTGTACAAGGACAACGCCTATAAATTGGATGTTGCATAGGGAAAATTGTTGGATTTAACTTTGATTAGTGAACAATTTTACCATTACATCAAGTTGAATCTCCAAAGACAGACCATCATCAAACCAAAATTCATTAAGCTTAAGTAAGTGTAATTGGCAGCCTTGTTCATACACTAACTGTTGCCACACGGAACGCTGCATCAGTTTGGTGCGGAAAGATTCTGTATCATCAGTTGGTACGATCAAAAACATATGATTGGCCGCATACAGGGGCAAATCCTGCTCTTTAACTTTCAGATGTTTACCAGGTTGAAGTACCTCCTGTTGAATGGCCTGAGGAGCTCGTAGTCCTAATAGCTGGTATAAAGTGTAGGCGGAGCGCACCGATAGATAAGGGATCAGCCATAAGTTATCGTGACTTAATTCAAAGATACCTGCTGTTGAGCCTGACTGAAGAAATGGTGTGATGACTTTTCTTGCCTCTATGGCGGACTGCTGTAGCTGCGCAATCCAATCTTCAGCCTCTTGTGTTCGCCCAAGGAGTGTCCCAAGCAGTCGCACCTCTTCAAGCTTATCTAACTGTCCCCATGGAATCGTCAGAACAGGAGCAATTTGTTCGAGTGCTTTCATTACTTCAGGATAGTTATAAAAATAAGTTGGTGCCACGATTAACTCCGGGGCTAGTTGATGTATCACTTCTATTTGGTCAAAAGATTCTATCTCTACTATGTTCGGCAATCGTCTGTGCAATAGCTGGGATGATTGAAGCAGCTCTCTTGTTGTAGCGAGAGGCTGAATTCCCAATGCGAGTAATGCCCCAAGAAATTGTATACTAACGATACGGTTGCTCTGCTTCCTCTTGCGAAAGCTACTAGGTGAAAGATGAACATACTTGGTGAAAGTTTTTCCCAAATACGAGCCGTCTGCAAATCCTGTTTTCAACGCAATATCCTGCAATTTGTCATTTGTTCCAAGTAGCATAAGCTTCGCTTGGTCAATCCGAATCTGATTCACATACTCAGCAAAGCTCCACCCTGTTTCCTTCTTAAACAGCGAGGAGAAATAGCTTTCGTTAAAGCCTGTCATGTTGGCCATAAAAGAACGTGTTAGCGGTGCTTCAAAATGTTGTTTGATATATGTAACAGCCTGCTGAATAGCTTGATCGTTCGTCACAAAACTGTTATCAATACTCTTTCTTTCAAAAATCGTATCGAGGAACTCGTGCAGAAGCAAATGGAGCTTAGGGGCAGCATTTAGTTTCTGCGTTTGAGAAAACTGCCCTATCAAAATTTTCAGCAGCCCTACCGCATATCGAGGAAATTCCATGACCTGCCCATGCGCAGGCAAATGGGCTGTATCAATCACATATAATAACGCTTCTTTCTCACGTTTAGCCAATTGATAACTATTAAATGAGATGCTGTAAACAGGCATAAATCCTTCGCTAGTGCTCGGGACGATATGGCTGTCCTTCTCTGGGTACAAAAGCAAGACGAATTGCCCTTTTCCTATACGACAAGTACGTTGCTCTGTTCGAATAACTATCGGTTGTGTAGGAATGATAATCATTGGAAATAACCCTGTCAGCGTAGCGGGACTCAGTGTTCCCTCGTCCGCTAGAAGTCTTAAATCCAGAAGCTCATATGTTAGCATTTTCCTAGACCCTCCCCTGTCATATATAGTGTTGAATATTATTTTAAAACAACTAAACTATAATCTACCATAAAAAATCCAAAAGGCTTTTAAAATCAATCAGCTTTGCTTATATATGGGCTCTTTCCAATATTTTGATTTTTTAACAAACCAGTTATTAATAATAAGGTGACACCATGGATGGGCATACTGCTAGAAGGAAATACAAGACCATTATACTGAAAGAAATCCCTTCACCTAATAGGCAAAATGCTGATTTTGGAAGTTTATCTTTATCACTTTCATCAAACCATCCTATACAACCACCACATTTTTCAGAAGTATTTGAATTAGGTGAACGTACAATAAGCCCAATTCTGTACGCATATAGTATCACTATATGTTAGGAAGGGTGTTCGTGTGGAGAAAAAACATCAATCTTTAAAAAAATTCAAGCTAAAATCAAATCCAAATTGTCATTGTCGTTGTTGCTGTCCTTGTTGTCGTTGTAAATGTAAACCACCATTTTTACCGATACCACCAAGTTGTAACTATCTCGTATATGTGACAGACGCTGGTCAGCTAGTATCGCCTGATAATAGAGTATCTGTGATTGATACGGCGACAAATACGATAGTCGCAAACATACCCGTAGGATCTGCTCCTCTCGAAGTAGCGATTACACCAAACGGAGCATTTGGTTATGTTCCAGCGCTCTTCTCGGATAATGTTACGGTTTTTAGTACTGCCACAAACACACCAATCGCTACCATTCCAGTAGGGGTTAATCCTTTAGGTGTCGCCATTTCACCGAATGGAACACTTGCTTATGTATCCAATCATGGATCTAACACGGTATCTGTCATCAATACAGCCACTAATACTGTAACCGCAACTATCCCAGTAGGGCTCCAGCCTCAAGGCATTGCTTTTACTCCAAATGGCGCGTTTGCTTATATTGCAAACGAAAATTCAAATTCAGTATCTGTTATCAATACAGCTACGAATACGGTGGTCGCTACAATCCCTGTCGGCATTCGCCCAAGATCCATTGTTTTCACATTGAGTGGACAATTTGCTTACGTGACAAATGAAAATAGCAACACTGTATCCGTCATTAATGCTGTAACCAATACAGTAGTTGCTACAATCCCTGTGGGCACAGGACCTGTAGGAACAGCCATTACACCAGATGGAACACTTATTTACGTTGTCAATAAAGGTAGCAATACGGTTTCGGTTATCAATATAGCTACTAATACGGTGATTGCTACAATTCCTGTAGGACCATCTCCTGACCAAGTGACGATTTTGCCTGATGGAACATTTGCCTATGTCACGAACCAAGTGGACAATACGGTATCTGTTATCGATATAGTGACCAATATGGTCATTGCTACAATCCCTGGATTTAACGGTCCTACTGGTATAAAAACGGGCACCATCTGCAACTAGCTTTTGACACCCTTGGCGAACAAGAAGTAGCAAGTCAAATTAAAGAAAAAGCAACCGACTCTAGACGACCATCTTAATCAAATGGTCGTCTAGAGTTGGTTGCCTATATCATGATGTAATGAGCGAATGCTAAAACGTTGAATGCTCATCTAGTTTTGGAATAGTAGTAAGTCTCATTCGTTTTTACCATTTATATACTATTTTACGTTCCTCTATGTTACCATCTATAATAGACAAAATGTTTATTTAGCAAATAAGCAGAATGACTAAAATCATTTATCAATAAAATTAGAGGGTGTGCAATTAATGGGGTTCTTTGATAGGTTTTTTAAAAAAATAGAGGCTGTTAATAAAGAAGAAGTTGCTGTTGCTGAACTTGAATCCGAGTTTTATTTAGAGTCTGCACTGGATGAAGCCAATCAATTTTGGGTGGAAATAGCACAAAATCTTATCGTGAACGCAGTTAAGGCAACTATGAAGGGAATGTCTCTCGAGGAAGTAGAATCCATTTTAGGTATAGGTGAATTTGGAGGAGATATGACTACACCCAATGCTACAACAGAGACCTATTGGTATGAAGGAGTTAGTGGCGGTTCTGCTCAATTAATTTTTTATAACGGTACATTAGGCATGAAAGAAGAATTTGGTCTACAATAATGAGTTTTCTATTATTTAAACAGGACTTGCTAATGGCAAGTCCTTTTGTTATGCTCGCACAGGCTCTCTCACATATCAGTCCATAAACCGCTTGCTGTGTCAATCCAATAAAGCCATTAATGCAAGGTTTTAATGTAACAGCAGAGAGCAAATTACGTAACTAATTATCCATCTTAATGTATCTCGATTCGCTCAATGCTGTTCTGTGGCACTTGAAAAAGAAGAAGCACACCAGCTTATTGATACAACGGTTATTTATGGTAAAATTAGGTGGTATTTAGTTAATAATTTTATTCAAAAGGGGATTTAAAATGAAGAAACCGATTTTATCAATCGCTGTATTTTTACTAAGTTTTTTCTCATTACTTATTTCGCTTAAATTATTTTGGAATTTAGGTATTTATGTTGATGAGTATGGTACAAGTCCTTCTATTGTTAGTGGTGGAGAATTTTGGCATTCCATGGATTGGTTAAGATTATTTTTACTGTTCCTGCTGTGCGTAGTATCGTTTATCAGTATTTTTAGTACGAATCAAAATAAGAGTAATTAAAGTAATAGCCATTATTAAAAATTAAAGAAGGATGAAGGAATTATATGAAATTATTTAGAGGAATTTGGGGTATATTATTATGCTTATATGGTGTAGCTTTATCTATCAAATATTTCCAGAATGTCAGTGAAGGATGGAATATAATCCTTCATGCTTTATCTGGGAGTTTATGTATTTTAGGAATTTTACTAATTAGTAAAGCGATAAAAATGAAAGTGTAATCAGAAGTGACTTTCAACCTATCCAAAAATTAAAATAGCAGTCGTTACAGACAAGTCCTTATGTAATGCTTCCTCAAATCACTTCGATTTAAAAAGCCCATTAGGCTCTGATTTACTCAGTCACCTAATAGGCCATTCATATAAGTCTTTAAAGGTTAGTCCTTTGAAATTTAGTCCAATTCAATAAACCCTTGGTAAGCTTAGTCTTGAATCGCTGCGTCTAACGCTACCACGATCATGTCATTGAACGTTGTTTGACGTTCTTCAGAAGTTGTTACTTCGCCTGTGATAATATGATCACTTACTGTTAGAACTGCAAGTGCTTTACGGCCGAATTTGGCAGCTAATGTGTAAAGGGCTGCTGATTCCATTTCTACAGCTAGCACACCATATTGTGCTAGTTTTTCGTTTTGGTGCTCGTCTGAGTAGAATAAATCTGCTGTGAAGATATTCCCTACTTGTAAGTTAAGACCAGCCTCTTTACCTGCGTTGTAAGCTTTTAATAATAAGTCAAAGTCAGCGATTGGTGCGAAGTCGATAGCACCACCCCAAATGATTTGGTTCATACGTGTGTCTGATGTTGCGCCTTGCGCTAAAATGACGTCACGCACTTTAACATCCTTTTGAATTGCACCACAAGTACCTACACGAATTAATTTTTGCACATCATATTCTTGCATTAATTCTGTTGCATAGATAGAAATAGATGGCACACCCATACCTGTTCCTTGTACAGAAATACGTTTACCTTTATACGTACCTGTATAACCAAACATATTACGTACTTCATTGTAGCAAATTACATCTTCTAAAAATGTTTCTGCAATGTATTTTGCACGCAATGGATCTCCTGGAAGTAAAATTGTGTCAGCGATTTCACCTTTTTTTGCATTAATATGAATACTCATACTACAATCCCTCTTTTCTGTCAGTTATCACTATAAATAATACTGTGTTTCTGTCATTTACGCAATGCTAGACGTCTAGCAACTAAAAATATTTATCTTGATTCAGCAACGCAGTTCAGAACATAAAGCGCTTAGGTTAACTTCTACTCTTTTGCCCGAAAAATCTGGACGCCAATTCGCCGAAGCATCATCGATCTTTTCATACAAGCAAGCTTATTCCTCATAAAGCGCCCATAAAGTATCGAATGTTTCGATTGTTAAGTTTTCCGTAGCGTAGGATTCAATATAGTCGGACAGCTCATGAAAGTCTGTGCTCTGTTTTGGAAAATTATGCTCCTGAAACATTTCCTCTGCAAAGCGGACTTTAGGGTCTGACCAATCACCTCCTCGGAATGTTAATACATACAAATAAAAACTTTTTTTCATGAAACAATTTCCCCTTTTTAAAACATTGGCTTTTCGCTAGTGTATCAAAAAAAATAGCTTTCGTCATAATTCCCACCACTAAGATATTTTACCTATTCATGCTTTTAGAACTATTTTCTCGGACAATACTGACTTTAGTCACGGTGTATTTTATCTGAAAAATTTAAATTTTTAGAAATAATAATAGAAATATCTAGTAAAATAAGATAAAATTGAAATCGATTATTGAAAAAAATAGGAAGGTGATGGCGATGAAAAAAACTCAAAAAACTCGTAATACAGCGAAAAAACGCCCGTCTCTCTTTATGCTTAGCTTTTTGAGGAAAAGGCAAGCTGCTACAAAAGAAGAACCCGGGAACAATCCCCCTCCTATTAAAGTAAAACGACAACGTTTTTACCATTTAATTCGGGGCAAAGTGCTTATTATGTTTGCACTGCTTATTGTGATTAACGGTATCATGGGTATATTGTCTTATGTCAATATACAAAATTTGCAGCAGCAAATGGAAGACTTTACGAAGAAAAACGTCCAAGAGCAGTTAACTGTCAATCAGCTTGCGTATGAAATTGCTCGACTAACAAATTTAGAACAATCCTATTTAATTACAGGGAATGGTATTTATTCTACTTCTTATCATATGAAAATTGATACTATTAACAAAAAGCTGTCTGCCTTAAAAGAACAATTTCAAGAACGACAAGTAGAGCTAAGTCATATGCAGGCCATTGAGCAATATTATAAAAATTACCTAGATTATTCAGACAAAGTCATGACGATGCGCGACGAACTCGGACTTGAACAAGCCCGTAAGCTCATGATGGGTGCTACTGGGGAAACGATGAAAACGCATATCGATAACAATATTGAATCTATTAATGTGGTCATGGACGAGTCGAATAAAACCAAATTAGACAAGCTTAATCAACAGGTCAATCTTTCCATTACTACGTTCTTTATCGTGTCAATTGTTGGCTTTTTAGCAATCATCATTTTTGGTTATATGCTCTTTAAATCACTTAAACGAAATACACAGGCTATTAATGACTCCATCCTTGATATTGCACAGGCAGGAGGCGATTTGACAAGACGTGTAAAAGTACGTAATCGTGATGAATTTTCAATCATTGCGGCCTCGACGAATACATTAATCGAGTCAATTTCTAATTTAATTCGCCGTGTCAGTGAATTAGCGGATCATGTATCAAGCAGTAGCCAGGAGCTGATGTCGTTAGCTGATGAAAATGCACGAACGATTCAGGATATTGCTGATGCCACAGCTGATATTGCCAGTGATAGTGACAATACGATTTCAAGTATGAATAGTGCCCAGCAAAAGATGAGCGACTTAGAGCATGCCGTCCATCAATTAAATGAACAAGCAAGTGCCGTCCATCGTGCCTCTGTCGCTATGCAGCAAGCAGCCGATGAAGGCAGCCGCTCTGTGGAACAATCCTCGCTTGTTATGCAATCCATTGAAGAAACGATGGCTTCCACAACGTCCACGGTCGAAGCATTAGGTCGTAAATCTGCCGACATCACATCGATTATCGGCACCATCACAGCCATTTCTGAGCAAACAAATCTTCTCGCATTAAACGCGGCCATTGAAGCGGCACGCGCTGGCGAACATGGACGAGGCTTCGCAGTTGTAGCAGATGAAGTTCGCAAGCTTGCAGAGCAATCACAAAGCGCAGCGAAAGAAGTAACAACGATTGTGACGTCCATCCAGCAGGAAGTTACGTCAATCATTGCCCAAAATCATGAAGGAGTGACAACTGTTATCCGAGGCGTGGAAGTAACAAATGAAACGAACCAATCCTTAGCCAATATTTTAACGCATACAGAGGAAACAACGACGATTATCGCAGCTATGGTAGATAAAATTACGACTACACTTGACTCTAGCAATGCAGTAGCAAGTGACTTCGTGCATGTCAATGCCTATGCCGAGCAATCAGCAGCCAACACGGTAACCTCAGCAGCAGCCGCAACACAGGGCTCCGCATCCATGCAGGAAATCAACGCAGCAGCCACCGAGCTCGCCCAACAAGCAGATAGCTTACGTAACCTAGTGAGCGAATTTAAAGTATAAGTCACTCGAAGGAGGATCCAGCATTTTGCTGGTTCCTCCTGCATTTTGAGAGGCTGTCCTTTCAATTTGAAGATTTTATCATCTAAATAAAGGATTCTCTGTTGAAATGGTGGGCTATCCTTCGTTTTGCTGGTTCTATCCATCGATCTATGAGTTTTATCCTCCACTTTGCTGGTTCTATCCACCGATCTGAGCGTTTTATCCTTCACTTTGCTGACTCTCCCCTCATTTTGCTGAGCTATCCTCCACTTTATTGCTTCTATCCATCGATCTATGAGTTCTATCCTCCACTTTGCTGCTTCTATCCACCAATCTGAGTATTTTATCCCTCACTCTACTGATTCTCCTCTCATTTTGCTGAGCTATCCTCCACTTTATTGCCTCTATCCATCGATCTATGGGTTCTATCCTCTACTTTGCTGGTCCTATCCACCAATCTGAGTGTTTTCTCCTTCACTCTACTGATTCTCCTCTCATTTTGCTGAGCTATCCTCTACTTTGCTGCTTCTATCCATCGATCTATGAGTTCTATCCTTCAATCTGCAAAGTCTCCCTTCCACTTTGCAAGTTCCTCCTCATCAGTAAATTCATCACCTTAAGGTTACAAAACAAAAAAATCCTAGCAAGAGCTACCTTGCTAGGATTGGATTATTTAAATAACGATTGATACTCGCCATAGCCTTCTTTTGCTAAATCTTCTTTGGGGACGAATCGGAGCGCTGCTGAGTTAATGCAGTAGCGCAAGCCTCCTTGCTCACTTGGACCGTCTGGGAAGACATGTCCTAGATGGGAATCCGCTTCTTTACTGCGCACCTCCACACGACGCATGCCGTGGGATGTATCGAAAAACTCGGTTACTTGCTCTTTTTCAATCGGCTTGGTGAAAGCTGGCCACCCACAGCCTGAGTTGTATTTATCGAGTGAGCTGAATAATGGTTTCCCAGAAACAATATCTACATAGATGCCTTCTGCAAAATGATCATCGTATTCATTGCGGAATGGGGGCTCAGTGCCATTTTCCTGTGTGACGTAATATTGCATATCTGTTAATTCTTTTAAACGTTGTTCTTTACTCATGTTTATTCCCCCAGTGATGCTCCTGGAACGCTCTGCGACCGGATCCAATCGAATAGCGCTCATAGTGCATTGGATTTTTCTTATAATAATGCTGGTGATAATCCTCCGCCGTATAAAAGGTGCTGGCTGGCAGGATTTTTACCATGATTGGTTTATCAAATTTCCCAGACGCTGCTAAATCTGCCTTCGAGCGTTCTGCTAACTCACGTTGTTCCTCATCATGATAGAAAATGGCCGTTGTGTAAGACTCTCCACGGTCAAAAAATTGACCCCCTGCATCAGTTGGATCAATCAATGTCCAAAAAATCGCTAGTAATTGCTCGTAGCTATATAATTCATCATCAAAAACGATTTGTACAGCTTCTACATGACCTGTCGTTTCAGAGCATACCTGTTCATAGGTAGGATTGACAACATGTCCACCTGTATAGCCTGATAGCACTGAGACAATGCCAGGTGTTTCGTCAAAGGGCTTGACCATGCACCAAAAACAGCCCCCTGCAAAGGTTGCGTATTGCTTTGCCATTGTTTTCACTCCTTATTCACCAGGAACAATAATTTCCAATAGAATTTTATCATTTGGTAAGTCTAATTCTTTGGCACGGACACGTGATCCTGAAGCGATGTTGATGCGGGATAAATCGATATAAATTTCCGCTTCATTCGGATGCACCGTAATCCATGAAGGAAATTCCACCGAATCGCGCATAATTTTCATAGTCGTTTCTGGTGGAATTTTCAGTAGTCCAACATTCATTCTCGTCTGCTTTAAAATAATATTGCCTTTGTCATCTACAATCGGTTCAAAATTCATGGAAATCGGAACTTCCGTATAAAATGCCGTTAGGGTGCTTCGTAATTGAATATCATTACCAATTGTAAAATCAAGCGGTAAAGGTGAGCCCTTCGCTGCATCCTTTAAATACTTTTTCGATATCGATTCTAATTCCTTTGTTGTTGTTTGCACAACGAGTACATTCCCTTTGCTTTCACTTTCACCTGCTGAACTCTTCGCAACGTTGACGCCATCCACTGGTCTAGTTGCTAAAAAAACGACGAGGAGGATTGCAAAAAGCACTGTGCCTGCTAAGGCGAAAAACGCGACTTTCCATTTATTCATTTTGTCACTCCTCGAAGCCTATTGCCTTGTTAATCTTTTTTTCCATACCACACTGCTCCATTGCTGCTAATATACGCTCTGTCATTTTTTCATATCCCTTTGCGTTCGGGTGGAAAAAATCTGTATGATAGACGAGCTCTTCATTTGAATCAAATAAATCTTCTACTGATACATAGCAAGCATTGGAATCCTTGCTTGCTACTTCTTCAATCACATTATTCCATTCTGTGATAATTGTATCAAATTCATTCGCCTCATTGGTTACAATTGAAAATGGATTATAAAAACCAATGAGTAGTATGGGCACTGTCGGATTTTTTGCACGAATGCCTTCTACGATTTTGCTGTAACGTTCTTTATATGCTCGCAGCTCCTTATCAAAAGCGTCCCGCTTCAAGTTAAATAAATCCTGCTTGACGACCTTCATGACATCATTGCCACCCATTGTTAAGGAAATAAGCTGTGCTTCTTGCAACTCTTCATCATAATGCCCTTTTTTCACTAATTTTAGTAGTTGATCACTGCGTCTACCTCGTTTGCCTCGATTATCTACATCTACATCTGAAATCGAGGGCCATGCGAGCAATGAATCTGCTAATCTTCCAACATAACCGTCTTGACTATACTCATCACCGACACCATCTGTTAACGAATCTCCAAGTGCCAAGTAATGTAGTTGCTTTGCTTGTTCTTCATCAATTTGCGATAAATCCTCTGCTGATGGCTCAAAAAAATGTTCAAATATTTGTGTCAACATATTCTTAGAGGGTTTTTCCTCATCCTCTGTTTGTTGCTCATCCTGCGTCATATCTTGCTCCGTCCCTGCTTGCTCACCGTCAGGTTCTGCTTGCGGATTCGGTTCATCGATTGATATTGCACAACCACTTAGTACTAAGACGGTCAAACACGACAACATAAATCGCCAAATGTCCATTTGACCACCTTCCATCCCTTTCTATTACTTCTATTATAGAATAGTTCATGCCGCAATGAAAAGTGACTAACCCTTAGTTCTCCATAATTTTGTGCTCCTGCCAAGTTTCTTCACTGGGTAATGTGGCTTTATAATAGGAATAGCTAGTGTTTGTTCATGATTGGTGGTGAAGTGTTTTTATTTCGAGTAAAGTCGCTCACCTTTGATGGCAGTACTCTCATCTGATTCCAAGTCGTTCAGCCTTGAGGCAAATGCGCTCATGCCTCATTCGAAGCCGCTCAGCCTTGAGGCAAATGCGAAGCTACTCTTCTTTAGCGGTAAAGCGCTCTTATTTAGAATGCAGTCGTACAAAACGCCCATCTCTCGAATGTGTCCAATATGATCTAAGCATGAAAAAAAGCCACTACAATTACTTATGTAGTAGCTCCTCACTATTATTCTGCAAAATAAATAAAACCGATGGCTCCTGGGCCTGTGTGTGTCGAGATGATTGGGGATGTGAATGCAATTTCTACATCGTTAAAACCCGTCTCTTCGATTAAGGCTTTTAATGGATTGCCCATCGTTAATAGGCCATCTGCATGGGAAATGCCCACTGCCTTGACTGTTTTTCCAGCTGTGTCTTCTTGAAATTGTTTAAATAAGTAATTGACTACCTGCTTATGGCTACGTACTTTTGATACAGGGTTGTAAACGCCGCCTTCAAGGTTGGCAATGACTTTGATGTTTAGAAGTGAACCGATAAAGCCCTTTCCTTTACCAATTCGACCACCTTTAATTAGGTTTTCAAGCGTATCTACAATAACATATAGGTAGGTATTGTCACGTACTTTGTCCAAACGTGCCACAATCTCCTCTACGGTTGCGCCCTCATCACGCATGCGGATGGCTTCACGTAGTTGAATAGCGAGACCAATCGCTATAAAGCGTGAGTCGATGACCGTTACATCAGCGTCTGTCATTTGTGCCGCTTGGCGTGCCGATTCCACTGTTCCGCTCATACCACCTGTCATATGGATGGAGATAATTCGATCCCCATCTTTCCCAAGCTCATCATATAATTCTTTAAATTTCCCTGGAGCTGGCTGTGAACTTTTCGGTAAATTTTTCGCATTTTTCATTAAGCCTAAAAAAGACTGCGGCTCTAAATCCACACCATCTGTATATGTTTGACCATCAATTTGAATCGTTAAAGGCACGATATGTATGCCATGTTGTGCTACTTCTTCTTTTGTTAAATCACAAGTTGAGTCCGTTATTATATGAATTCGTCCCACTTCGACACATCCTTTTACTTCATTAAAATTTATTATATAGACTAATGAATCATTATGTAAACATGACATTTGTCATTAGGTAATGCCCTGTCCTAACTTGCATGTAAACGCTACCTTGGATACTATAGCGTTTTCGCCCACCTCTTGTCTATCAATGCCCCTCAAAGAATATGACAGCCTTATGACATTTTTGATATGAAATATATGACAAATGTAAATGTTCAAGAATAAATTATTGGGGTATAGTAAATACATGAACGAAAGGAGTGTTTCAAATGGTGGATTCATTTGACTATAAATCATGGAAAGAAGAGCTATGGAATGCCATTACACACGGTATTGGTTTCGTTGTTAGTATTCCGGCACTGGTTGTCTTATTGTTAGCAGCCGTCCAAACAGGAAATGCACTACATATTACAACCTTTAGCATTTTTGGTGCGTCTGTCATCATTTTGTTTTTAATGTCTACATTGCTACACAGTATGCCAGGAAAATATAAACACTTTTTTGCTATTTTGGACCACTCGTCCATTTATATTTTAATTGCCGGCACCTATACGCCGTTTTTATTAATTGCTGTTGGTGGCACACTAGGCTTGACATTATTATGTATTATTTGGTCACTCGCTGTACTCGGTGTACTGTTTAAATGTTTCTTTATTAATCGTTTCGAAGTACTTTCCTTGATTTTTTATATTGGTATGGGCTGGTTAATTATTTTCGCCATTAAGCCCGTTTATCTCTACTTAGGTTTTTATGGCTTTGCTTTGCTGCTAGCAGGTGGGCTATTCTATACCATTGGAGCAATGTTTTATGCATGGCGCTCCCTACCCTACAACCATGCGATTTGGCACCTTTTTGTACTGGCGGGCTGTGCTTCTATGTATGCTTGTGTCTATTTCTATTTATAAAAAAAGGCTCCCTTCATAAGGAGCGTTTTTTTATGGATTCTCGTAAAAGCGCAATGGCTTCCTTTACCTCTTTGTCATTCTCTTCATCATTCAATTTATGCCTAGCATGCAGTAAAATTGGCCTCAGGGATTCAACAGAACGCCCAAATCCATTCATCCACTCATAGCGAGGCACCATCCAAGTATGAAAGTGGTGTGTCGTATCTTCATTGTAAAAGTAATAAACATATTCTATACCTAATACTTCCCTTTGAGCCTTTCTGATTGTTGTTAAGAGGTTAATATAGTCCATTTTTTCATGTTCTTTTAATTCATCAAAGCCATGAATATGACGTTTTGAAGCTAAAATGACTAATCCCTTTATGGGGTACGCTACATCCTGGTGAGCGTGAAAATAATCCGTTTCAACGACAACACCTCCATTGGGTTCGATTTGTCCACTTGTGATTGCACAGCTCAAACAATCAACATGAGCCATTTCTCCACTCAATAATGTTATTTTTCCCATCGAATCTCCCCTAAACGCAGAATAAGCACGGTCTACTAAAACCGCGCTTGTCTCACCACTATTTACGTTCAAAAATTTGATATTGGAATGTATAGCCTTCTGGTGCTGTTTCAGGCTTTTCTGATGATATTTCAATAAAATCCTGCTCATAGCTTGGGAAATAGGTATCTCCTTGGAAGGCATGATTAATTTTTGTAATATATAAACGATCTGCCTTCTCCATCACTAAACGGAAAATTTGCTCACCACCAATAATCATGATTTCAGATACATCTCCAGCTTGTGCTAATGCTTCCTCTAAGCTTGTCACGATTTCAATACCATCCGCTTGGTAGTTCTCATCGCGCGTAATGACAATGTTGCGACGCCCTGGAAGTGGACGACCAATGGATTCGAATGTTTTACGTCCCATTATCATCGGCTTACCCATTGTTTTCTCTTTAAAATACTGCAAATCTCCTGGTAAATGCCAAGGCATCCCGTTGTTATAACCAATGACATGGTTGTCATCATGTGCCACAATTAAAGAAATCATACTGTCCCTCCAAATACTTTCATCTTTTTTATTATAAACATAATGAGCGTATTTCACCTCATTTATGAATGAATTTTCTTTTTATAAAATTAAATCCTAGTAAAATTATATGAATAGTTTATAATAGAGATATCCAACGTCACGATAAAGGAATGATGAAGATGACTACTTTAAGAAAAGAAGCTGTTCATTATATTGAAGCCCAGCATACGGGCATACCTTATTACCAAGTTACCCCACAGGAAGCAAGAGCAATGCGCACAGCTACGCTTTGGCAATCACCACACAGACCAAAGCTAGCATCCATCAAAGATTACAATATTACGGTGCGAGATGGAGCTGCCATTACACTTCGTCTCTATACGCCTGTCCTTGACAAAACATTACCTGTCATTGTTTATTACCATGGTGGTGGCTGGGTTTACGGCAATTTAGAGTCTGTCGATGCAGGCTGTCAGCTATTAGCAGACCAAGCACAGGCGATTGTCGTATCAGTAGACTATCGTTTAGCACCAGAATACCCCTTCCCAACTCCCTTATATGATGCCTACGATAGCTTAGTATGGGTGTCTGAGCATATCAAAGCCTTTGGTGGAGATGTCAATCGCTTAACTGTTGCTGGGGACAGTGCAGGTGGAAATTTAGCTACCGTTGTTGCTTACTTAACTACTACATTGGGTGGTCCAGCGTTACAAGCTCAAGCACTAATCTATCCCGTGACAAATGTCGACTTTACAACGGAATCCTATCAGCTTTTTGGTGAAAACTACGGCTTAGATGCACAGGGCATGCAGTGGTTCTCTCAGCATTATACAGATGAAGCAAACTTTACAAACCCGCTCGTGTCCCCTCTTCAGCTAGAGAATGTTCGTAACATGCCTAAAACAATCATCATAGCTGCTGAGGCTGATGTTCTCTATGATGAAGGACTAAGCTATGCAGAAAAACTAAAAGCTGGTGGCGTTGCAGTAGAACATGTCACAATGCCAGGTCTAATTCATAGTTATTTCAGTAAAATGAATTATTTTGAAGATGCCACAAACGAAACGGTGGCAAAAATTGTGGAATTCTTGAAATAAGTTTGGCTATCCAGCTCAAACAGTGCGATAATAGAGCAAAACGTTTTTTAAAGGATGACATGATGACACAAACAATGACATTACAAATACAACTGCCCTATTCTGAGCAATTAAAAAAAGGCTATCCACTTATTTCAAAGGATGCGGTCGATGCAAGACGCCTACCTTCTGAGCAAGGTACGCTTCTCAAGCTCATGGATCACCATAATCGTTTTATTGGTACAGGATACTACGGTATTCAAAATAAAGGGATTGGCTGGGTGCTAACAACTGATGTGAACGAAACCATCGATAAGACTTTTTTCATGAAAAAATTCAAAAAAGCCATCGACAATCGTGCAGCATTTTTCAACAATGAAAACACAACAGCCTTTCGTGTATTTAATGGTGAAGGAGATGGCATCGGCGGTCTCACGATTGACTTTTTTAATGGCTACTACATGGTGAGCTGGTATAGTGAGGGCATTTACTCCTTGAAAGATGTCGTATATGAGGCGCTTGCTGAGACGGTGAACTACCAAGCTATTTATGAGAAAAAACGCTTTGATAGCAAAGGGCAGTATATTGAACAGGATGATTTTGTGACGGGCACGCCTGGTGAATTTCCAATCATGGTGAAGGAAAATGGTATGACATACGCAGTTCATTTAAACGACGGAGCGATGACGGGGATTTTCCTAGATCAACGCGAGGTACGTTTGGCTATTCGTGAGCGTTATGCAAACCATACAAACATGCTTAATACATTCTCCTATACAGGAGCATTTTCAGTGGCAGCTGCTCTAGGAGGCGCCATGAAAACAACAAGTGTGGATGTAGCTAAACGCAGTCTTGCCAAAACCATTGAGCAATTCAGTGTGAATCAAATTGATTATGAAGCACAGGATATTAAAGTAATGGACGTTTTCCATTATTTTAAATATGCGCAGCGTCACGCCTTACAATTTGATCTTGTTGTATTAGACCCACCTAGCTTTGCCCGTACGAGGCAAATGACATTTTCAACAGCAAAGGACTACCCTAAATTACTGAAGGATGCCATTGCTATTACCGCTAAAAATGGCATCATTGTCGCTTCCACAAATAATGCTAGCTTTGGGATGAAAAAGTTCAAAGGCTTTATTGACCAAGCATTTAAAGAAACCCGTACACGCTATAAAATTGTAGAGGAATACGGTTTACCAAAGGATTTCCGTGTTTCACGTGAATACCCTGAATTTAATTATTTGAAGGTCGTCTTTATTCAAAAAATGGACTAACAGGAATTCAAGACAGAATCATTTCTTTATGATTCTGTCTTTTTATATAAAAAAGTGACCTAAGAAATTCATTTCTTAAGTCACCTCTGAATACTACTTATAGATAGTTCACAAACCAATCGCGAATATATTCAAGTCGATTGATTCTTAAAGTTGGTTTTCCGCTCCTTGACAGTTCATGATTGGACTCAGGGAAGCGCACGAATTTTGTTTCTTTTTTACGATGCTTTAAGGCGATAAATAATTGCTCCGCCTGCTCAATTGGACAGCGATAGTCTTTTTCAGCGTGTAAAATGAGCAATGGTGTTTCGATATTATTGACATATTTCAGCGGTGAATGATGCCAAAGCTTTTCGATATCGTCAAGTCCCGCAAGAATTTGCCAATCTGTAAAGTAATACCCAATATCACTGACACCGTAAAAGCTAATCCAGTTCGAAATAGAGCGCTGCGTCACAGCTGCTTTAAAGCGATTCGTCTGGCCAACAATCCAGTTGGTCATAAAGCCGCCATAGCTCCCACCTGTCACTCCAAGACGGTCTGCATCAATAAAATCATAGTGCTCCAGCACATAGTCCACAGCCGCCATTAGATCCTCATAATCATTGCCACCATAATCACCACGCACTGCATCAACAAACGTTTGACCATAGCCATGACTGCCACGTGGGTTCGTATATAGCACCGCAAATCCTTGTGCAGCTAGAATTTGGAACTCATTAAAATAAGTATTGGCATACATCGCATGTGGCCCGCCATGAATTTCAAGCACTAGAGGATATTTTTTCCCTTCCTCATAACCAACTGGCTTCATGATCCAACCATTTACCTTCCAGCCCTCTGCTCCCTCAAATTCAATGGCTTCTGGAACAGCTAATGCTCTCGTCTTTAAAAATTCTTCATTGATGGACGTCAGCTGTTCTTTTTCACCCGTTTTTAGGTTGACGAAAAATAAATCGCCAGGATTCGTCGTTGTACTAATGGCTACGACTGCTTGATCATGTTGTGCATCAAGTGAAAAACCATAGACATATTGATCATCGTGAATAGCTGGATAGATTTCACCATCTATATTTCCGAAATAAATCGCAGCATTACCGTGATCTGTTACTTGGAAGTAGAAGCTATGATTATCATTCAACCATTGAACACGTGGTGACACCACACCTTGAAGAAAATCGCCGATTGCAAAATCCCCAATAGGGGCGTCAAATTCACTTGTTACACATGTCAGCAGATTTTGTTGCAAATCATAGAGCCATAGCTTTGCTTGTGTAGCATTTTCAAATTCTCTTTCACTACCTATGAAAGAGATGAAGCGACTGTTTGGAGACCATGACGTTTGGTAATACATACCTGTTCCCTCTGTTAACGGACGCGCTTGCTTTGTTTCTACATCTAATAAATAGATATCGCTCTTAAATGAAAAATCTGTATCCTCTGCTACATCAGCTAAGTACGTCATATATTGACCATCAGGTGACCATGTACCAAGATGGACATGATTGTTTCCTTTCGTCACTTGCTCTAACTCGCCCGATTCTAAATGGACGATCGCAATTTGACTAAACTGCTCCATATCCAAAAAACCTGCAGCATCCGATTTATGTTTCATCTTGTCTATTTCTAGAGGCTTTAGTTCTTTTTCTTCTTTCTTTTCATCCGTTACCTTATCCAAAATCGTTTCATCTTTACCTAGCTTGATAGAAAAGGCCATT
The DNA here is from genome assembly GCF_038593415.1 of Lysinibacillus sp. FSL W7-1291. Lineage (NCBI taxonomy): Bacteria > Bacillati > Bacillota > Bacilli > Caryophanales > Bacillaceae > Lysinibacillus > Lysinibacillus sp. FSL W7-1291. Next base: position 2,138,400 of record NZ_CP151994.1, on the reverse strand, counting down.
TTCTTGCCGCATGGTGACCACACAGGTGATGTCACACCATTTTTACAATATGTCACCTGCTTTGCCTCTCCGCCTGCTTTTGAAAGAACATAAATTTGCGACTTGCCTGTTCTAGTGGATAAAAACGCAACTTGACTACCATCAGGTGACCATATAGGAGAACTTATTCTATCCTCCCCAAATGTCCATTGCTGTGGTGTTTTGTTCTTCAGGTTTATGTAAAACAAATTCGAGACATAATCTTTTTTCTTCTCATCAACACGTGTCTCAACATAAACTACCTCAGTCCCGTCAGGTGAGAGCTGTGGATCGGCTACTGATTTCAAGTGGTAAAGATCTTCTGGTTGAATCCCTTGTTTCGATGTCATGTTCTTGCTCCTTTGTATTGTCATTTTCTGTACTCTACTACAATACTTCGACACCCTAAGTAATATTCCTGCTAGTTAATTGATTTTTTTACTAATTCCCAATATTCGGTTGATTTTGTTCTGCGATAAAATTTAAAAAAGGGTTCATTCGGACGAGCATGTTCCTTATAAAGGTTCATCATTTGTAGCAAAAAATCTTCAATGTGCTCGACACCTACCTTTTTCGCAAATAACATGCCCGCCTGCGCCTTTGCCCCCATCGGTACAGCGCCTAAATAAACATCAAAGCTCTCCTGCTGATAAACGAGTCCAATATCATCATAGACTGCATTGTAGCAGGCTGACGCACAGCCATTGATGTTAACACGTACTCTTGCAGGTACCTCGATCCCCTCTAAAGCATGATAAAGCTGTTCGGTTATCGGAGCAGCCTCCATCTTTTCACCATCACAAAAATCACAGGCCTTCATCGCGATGATGGGTCCTGATGGTGCAACATAAAGACCCACTTCTCGTAAGGCTTGCATAGCCTCTGTCACGGCACTCGTTGGAATGGACACTAAAATACTATAGGAGGCCGAATACTTAATCGCCCCCTTTTCGCCAGCAATCTCTGCTATTTTTTGAAATTGTGCAGGCGTATAATGCTTATTAATAATACCCGGGCTGACAGCTAAGCGTGTAAATTCGCCATGACGATTAAGTGTTTCAAATGTTTGATCTGGTACGTTTTTCTGAAATGCATTCATTGATATCGCTCCTTATGAAAAAGGAGCTAGCACAATGCTAGCTCGGAATTTTAAAAGTTATCAGGATAGAAGCCCTTCGCTAAAATTTCAATAGCCTCTGCCGCACGAACGCCTTCAGACGCAGCTGACAGTGGCAGGATGACAAAGCGATCATTTTTAACAGCTTCCATCTCCTTTAATGCTGGATCATTTTTTAAGAATTGAATCTTTTGTTCGGCCGTTGTTTCACCATAATCGATCACGACAACTACCTCGGGATTACGGTCTACCGCATCTTCCTTCGACACGGTTGTCCAGCCTGATTCCACATCACCAAAAATATTTTGACCACCAGCGATTGACACTAGTTCATTCATAAAGTTTTGACCAGCTGTAAAGACATCCTTTTCACCGCTATCAAATACGAGAACACGTAATTTCTCACTATCTTTTGGTAATTTAGCTTGAATTGCCTCCACATCTTGCGTCATTTGCTCAATTAAGGCTTCTCCACGATCCTCAATACGGAAAATTTTTGCGATATTACGAATATCAGTGAAAATATCCTCTAGTGTTGGCTTTGTCATATTGGAAGCCGTATGTAAATACGTATGAATGCCTAACTCCTCAAGCTCTTCCGGTGTTCCAACACCCTTTTCACCAAAGCCACTCTTCCAGCCTGCATATAAGAAATCAGCCTCGGCATCAATTACTTGCTCCTTCGTTGGGTATTGATCAGAAAGCACAGGCACTTTATCGTATGCTTCTTGTAGGGGCTCGTAGATTTTATCATCTAAGTAAGCTGTGCCTACCATGGAATCCTCTAAGCCTAGCGCTAGCATAATCTCTGTCACATGCTGATTTAAACTAATCGCTTTTGTAGGTGCTTCCTTATATGTTTGAGTTGTTTCATTATTGTCAATGGTTACTTCCGTTGCTGCCTCAGATGGCTCAACCTTCTCATCTTGCGTTGCTGATTCAGGTTTGTCCTTTGCATTACAAGCCCCTAAAACAGCGACCAAGGCAATGACCATCACCAGCCATAAACTTTTCCATTTCTTCATGTCCTTTTCTCCTTTGTTGTTCATCTATAGAAAGAAATCAAAGACTTCTTTGCTACCAGGATTCGTGGGAAGGGCATAAAAAAACCCTCTTGTCGCCAAGAGAGTAGCATAGTGAAAAAACGGTACATTACCTTTATCACTATCCCCATCCTCGTGGTTCTTAGTCAAAAAACACATACTGGCAGGTATCCTGGCTTAGGTTCATCATCTATACGCCTTCCCATAGTTAAACTACAGTGGCATGCTGTACAGACTCCCCATTTACAGTTGCGGGACAGCATCGGAATTGCACCGATTTCCCTTTTAAGCAAATGACAAATGCCATTTGCACCAATACGTTCTATAATGGTTAATACTATTGATAGACTAGCAGAAGAAAATTTGTAGCTCAATCAGTAGTATGTTGCTAAATATATAATCATCATTATATTAGCACTATTTCGACAAAAATACGAACTATTTTACAAGAAATATATAGGCTAGTATTCTGTTACAATGAAAAGATAGCTATAGATAGAAACGAGGATATGTTATGTACAAAACAATTGGTGTACTTGCGCATGTGGATGCAGGTAAAACAACCTTCTCTGAGCAAGTACTTTTTCATACACAAAGCATTCAAGCTCGTGGTCGAGTGGATCATCAGGATACCTTTCTCGATCATCATGAGCTAGAGCGCAAGCGTGGTATTACCATTTTTGCCGAGCAAGGTCGCATGAACATAGGCGACGATACATACACGTTGATTGATACACCAGGGCATGTCGACTTCTCCCCTGAGATGGAGCGCGCCATTCGTGTGATGGATTATGCCATTATTATCATTAGTGCGGTCGAGGGCGTACAGGGTCATACGGAAACCGTGTGGCAGCTTTTACGCAAATACCATGTCCCAACATTCTTCTTTATCAATAAAATTGATCGCGAAGGAGCCAATGTGGAGGCCGTTATGACACAGCTCCGCAAGGATTGTTCCCAGCAGGTGCTGTTCGTCGATGAACCGCTTCGTACTGATTATGTTTCAAGCAGCATCATGGAATGGTTGGCTGAGCGTAATGAAGAGCTGCTCGATGCCTTTTTGAATGAGTCATTGGAGCATGAGCAATGTCTTACTCAGCTACAGACCATGATTCAAAAGGAATGTGCCTTCCTCTGCTTTACAGGGTCTGCCCTAAAGGATGAGGGCATCAAGGAATTGCTTGCCCAGCTCCCTCTATTAACAGACACCCATTTTGAAGTGAATGCACCGTTTGAGGGGGAGGTTTTTAAAATTCGTCATGACGGCCACCAGCGTTTAACATTTATGAAGGCTATCAAGGGCGTTTTACATGTTCGGGATGAATTTTCGTTTGAAGAAGTGACAGAAAAAGTGACTGAAATTCGCCTCTATAATGGCAGTCGCTTTGATACCGTCCAAAAGGTTGAAGCGGGAGAGATTTTTGCTGTTAAAGGACTTAGTCAGGCCAATATTGGAGACCGCATCGGCACTACTATGCTGTCACAGCCCTATGAGCTTGTCCCAACGCTACAGGCAAAGGTTCAATATGAGGGCCATCAGCATATCAAGGAAGTGTTACAAATTTTCCGTTTACTAGAAGCAGAAGAGCCTTCCTTACGTGTGGTTTGGCAGGAAAAGTTCCAGGAAATCCATGTGCACATTATGGGCGTTATTCAGTTGGAGGTACTGATAGAAGTGTTAATGAAGCGTTTTTCATTAACGGTCTCCTTTGGCGAGCCCCAAATTTTATATATGGAAACCATTGTGACGACGGTGACAGGCTATGGTCATTTTGAGCCCCTCAAGCATTATGCAGAAGTTCATTTACTAATGGAGCCCAATCCGCGAGGAGTAGGTAATACATTTAGCAATGCCTGCCATGCGGATCATTTATCGGTAGGCAACCAACGCCTTGTTGAAAAGCACCTGTTTGAGCGTGATCACCATGGCTTACTCACAGGCTTCCCTCTGACAGATGTTCATTTTACACTGCTAACAGGTCGCGGACATAATGAACATACATCGGGCGGCGATTTCCGAGAAGCTAGTTTCCGTGCGCTACGTCAAGGACTTGAGCAAGCACAGAACATCCTGCTTGAACCTTATTATCGCTTTAAAATGAAGGCTTCGAACGACTTTATCGGCCGCATGATGAGCGACATACAGCAAGCTGCTGGTACATTCGATGACCCCATCTTATCCGAAACAGATGTTGTGCTAACGGGACGAGCGCCCGTCGCCACCCTAATGAGCTATAGCACAACCTTTGCGGCCTATACCAATGGTAAGGGCGCACTCACACTCCAATTTGATGGCTATGATGTATGCCATAATGCAGAGGAAATTATTTCGCACATGGGCTACGATAAAAATGCCGACCCAGAATACAGCTCCTCCAGCATCTTTTGTGCGAAGGGCAAAGGATATTCTGTTCCTTGGCACGAAGCACAAGCAGCCATGCATTGTCTGTAAGTAGGTGATCCTGCCCGCGCGAAGCCGTTTGCTTGCGCGGGTGTTTACTTGCTTTGAGCGAGAATATTTACCCTGTTTGCGCGAGTATTCCTTGCTGGAGCGAGAGTATTTCATCTCCTTCCGCGAGTATTCCCCGCTCGAACGAGAGTATTTCATCTCCTTCCGCGAGTATTCGCTGCTCGAACGAGAGTATTTCATCTCCTTTCGCGAGTATTCCCTGCTCGAACGAGAGTATTTCATCTCCTTCCGCGAGTATTCGCTGCTTGAGCGAGAGTATTTCATCTGCTTCCGCGAGTATTCGCTGCTCGAACGAGAGTATTTCATCTGCTTCCGCGAGTATTCCCTGCTCGAACGAGAGTATTTACCCCCTCCCTTCAAATAAATAAAAACAAGCCCTCCGTTTGATGGAGGGCTTGAGTTTATAATGCACCTACTGCTTTCTTTGTAGGACTGTGCACAAGGTATGCAGGCTCGACAATCACGTAGTCATGCGTGTTTGTGAAATCAACTAGCACTTTACCAGGATAACTTTTTAAAATTTGCAGTTGATCAATTAATTGCAGCAATAGCTCGTGACCGTTGCCGCGTGGATGCCAGTTGAAATGGTAATCATTTAATGCCTGAACCGCTTCAATAAATTGGGCATATTCCTGCTGCACAAAGGCTATTAACTTATCATGTTGAGGCGCTAAATCGTGGATATATGTTTCATAAAAACGCATCACAATCGAGCATAATACATCATTGACACGCGCTGCACTTAAAACAGGCTTTGGCTCCAGTGACAGGCGGTCAAGGTTGGGCTTGGCACGTGTGGAATCAATGCGTGTAATTAAATGGTATGACTCCCCGTTAACCTCATAGACAATCGGGTTAGTCGGCATATACATCATAAAGCTATTGGTCTTCGTTTTCAGTTGATCGGTTACCGCTGCCTTCGCGAAAAGATGCCCGTCCACATCCCCATTTTGTATCCAAATAATTTCTTTATTATATAAAATTTGGTCAAAGAAGCGATCATTGCGGATCAGCTTCGTTGCTAATAATTGGTCAATCAATGATTCGACCGCCATTCTTGTTTTCGCTTTCTTGGCAACTTCTGTGCGTGGCTGCTTACAAATGTTCATATCTAAAGAAGTCATACATGCATCCCCTTTGCGTACATAATGTCAAAACAAAAAGGACTTCCTACCATTTTTGAGGAAATCCTTCGCTTATCTTCGTTCATCACCTAATGCCAAACAAACCCTAAGTATGTGTAAATGAGCCCGATTGCGAACCCCTTCATTTACTTTGGGCGTTTGACGTACCGTGACGAACAGAGCATTCTGTTTTGTCAACATGCCACCTCCTATTCCTCGTAGGTTACTGGTGTGTACTCGTAACAGGCAGGTATCCTGACTCATGGTCATTGCCACTTTTCTCCTTCCCATCATTTGACAGTGGTTGCTGAAAAGTCGCTCACATTTACAGTTGCGGGACAGTGTCGGATTCGCACCGACTTCCCTTTTAAGCAAATTGCACGCAATTTACACCTATTACTACACGCTATTCAGTTGGTAAGGAAATTTGCGAAAATTCTCTATTCCTTAGCTAATCATTGTAAAGTATTGTATGTCCAAAGTCAATTTATGCTAAAAAATACTAATTATTTCAAAATAATTCCATGTAAAATGGATGCATAGAATACTAGGTTTTCCTCATGTCACACTGAGCATCACTTTAATTGCTTTCTGTAAAATGATAATAAAGTTATTTCTAATCAAAAAATACAAAAATTATATTATAAGAAGGCTCTTTAAAGTTGTTTAAATCTTGTTCAACTAGCCCCGTTATTTCAACAACTTCTTGAAATCAATTCTTGTGTAGGTTTTATTATAGGTAAGAGATAGGTTCGTAACCGTGTTTGCTAATTAACTTTATCATGTTGGAATTTTCTATCGGGTCAACACTCACAAATATTTCAGAATGTCCTAAACTCTTTGCAATATTTTCTCTATACCTCATTAAGTCTGAACCTATACCATTACCACGATAATCCTCTTTTACATATAGGTCACTTAATTTAGGAAGCAAAGTACCTTTTAATTTAAGAACTCCAAAACCTAATATAAGTGCGTCTTGTTCAGCAATTACCAAATATAATTCCTTTTTTGCAAATTGCTTTAAATAATTCGTGAATAGATCTTTATTATTTCTACTATCATAAACCCGATAAGTCGTTTTCATTCGCTAATCTGATTATGTAGTTCATGGTTACTGCCACTTCCCTATTCTTTAATAAATCACTATTATAAAATTTCTTCTTCAACAATATGCACCGTTCGTTAAATAAACAAAAGGACGGTCAAGCACCTTTTATTTTAGAATTTTCTCTAGCTATTCTTAATCCCTCTCTACCATTTAGATATTGAAAGTTAAACTATTTAACAAAGTGGGTAAATTTAAGCCCCATTATTTATTCTTCACATATATATGTATTGAACTGACCTCGATGTTATTGAAAAGCGACTGCTCTATTGAACGATTGCCCCCTGTCAGTCCAATAACAAGTTTTAGGTGTGACGTATAGTAACTTTCCCTTCTTTATTTTCTTCGTGGTTCCATTCAACTTGAATCTCAAATGTTCCATCTTGAAAAAATAAAGGAAATCTTCTCCGTATCGATGGCTGCATAGGAAGTTTATATGCGTTCTCTATATCTACCCAAACCGCTTTCCCCTCTGGAGCATCTTTCAAGAGTTCACCCTCGAAATCCTTTGTTATGTAATTAAATATCATATATCTATCTTTTGCGACTGGATTAACATATTCATAAAGCCCTTTATAAATAAGGTTTCTAACTTCTAACCCCGTTTCTTCTTTTACTTCTCTGATAGCACTTTCTACAATACTTTCAGGAAATTCAACTTTACCACCCGGTGGAATAAAACCTTTGAAATGGTCGTGCTGTCTATCCAGAAGTAAAACCTTCTCTTCACTTTGAATCATACACACCGTCCATATTTTATAATTAATAGAATTACTCATAATTCACTCCATCTTTTTTAAATAAATATTACCATATATGTGTCCTTCTTAGTTAAACAACTTCATTATCTCTTAACACCTTCTCTACATTATGTGCCTGTTTCGTAATCGGAACTGGAATCCCTTACACCCTTCACAAGGTAATTTCCTCATCTATATCATCCTTTCTTTGCACAATCAGAACCACCAGTATAACTGGTGGTTTGCTCTGCGCGTGAAACGCTGGGGTACTGGCCCATGTCTAAAGACATTTCGAATGGTCTGCCAACCGCACTCCGTTTTCACACAAACCGCTAAAGCGGCTTACTTATTTTTTCTTTCTCTTGATTTCTTCTCCTGTGAATGGATCAATGAATTCTTTCATCGTCATTTGATCTTGCAGGATATCTTCTTGTAATTGATTTTTTATATACCCTTGTATCTTTTTCTTATTTCGGCCGACTGTGTCCACATAGTATCCTCGACACCAGAATTGACGATTACCGTATTTATACTTTAAATTCGCATGTCGGTCGAAAATCATTAGACTACTCTTCCCTTTTAAATAACCCATGAACGCAGATACACTCAATTTCGGTGGAATACTTACCAACATATGAATGTGGTCAGGACAGGCTGTTGCCTCTATGATTTCTACATCTTTTCTTTCACATAATTGGCGCAATATTCTTCCAACATCTGCTTTAATTTGACCATAAATAATCTGCCTTCTATACTTTGGCGCAAAAACGATATGATACTTACAATTCCACGTTGTATGTGCTAAACTTTTATTATCCATTTATGGTGGCTCCTTTCGTACGAAGTCGGTTGACTAGACCTGACTTTATTGTACGTTTGGAGTTTTTTTATTGTCCATAGCTAAAAGCTTTGGAACCCCCTGCATAGCAGGGGGTTTTCAAAGCACACAACAAAAAAGCCTCGCATAAATGCGGGCTTTTAGTACCATACATTACGTCCCCAAAACATACTGCGCTAAAACACTTTGCACTTTGTAAATATTCGTCGCCTTGTTGAAGTTTTTTTGAATCGGTAACGAACTGCCTGACACCCATATTTTGAGCTCTGCATCTAAATCAAATGTCCCGGCTGTTTCTACTGAAAAATGAACGATATTTTTATAGGGGATGGAATGATATTCGGTTTTCTTGCCAGTCACCCCTTGCTTATCGATAAGGATTAATCGTTTATTCGTAAAAATAAACGTGTCTCTTATAATTTTATAGGCATTTTTGATTGTTTCGTTTGGAATCAATAAATCACGGACCTCCTCCTGTAATTTTTCTAAATTCACCTCGCTCGCATTGCCGATTAATCCATCAAATAAGCCCATCTCCTGGCCCCTTTCATTGTCATTTATTTAATGTATTACAAAGAAGATAGCGCTACGACAGGAAATAATGGTTTTATTGAGTCTATAAAGGCGAAGCATTGCACGTAATCATAGGCTCTCTACTAGCATTTGTTTAGGCTGTGATGAAGAGAGGAAGCTGATTAAGGTTAGCATCTCTTTTGGTAAGGTAAATAGCGATTTTTTTAAAGAGGATGGGAATGAAGAATCACTCAAATTATTCCAAGAAGCGATGGCAACAGCTGCCAAAATGAAGGTGTTGTCAATATGGTGTAAATAGAGGATACGGCTAGAAACAAATATGGCTATCACCTTTGGTAAGGTGAAAAAGGACAAATCAGTAGCTGAATGTAGGTTAAGGTTACGCATACAATCTACGTGATCTCTAAGGATTTCACTAAGAAATTAATTACGTTGGTCCGCCAATAAAAAACACTTCCCATTCTAATGACAGGAAGTGCATTTCAAATTACTTATCTATCGCCTGAAACCACCTTTGTGCATAGCTATCTGTGGAGGCAAAATCATCTTGTTCTTAGATAACTATTCAGGGCTAAAAAACCTTGAAAATATGTTTTTCTTGCTTAAACCTGAAATTGATTTGTTAGCTTTTGTAAATTATCAGCTTGTACGCTTAAATCCTGTGTCACATGATTGACAGCTTGCATTGAGGCTGTTTGTTCATCCATTGAATGTAAAACAGCCTCTGTATAATGCGATAGCTTACCCATACCATTAGCAATCGTTGTCACAGTGGAAGCTACTTCATTGGCACTGCTAGAAAGCTGTTCAGCTGTTGTTGAAATATCCTCAAGCTGGCTCGTCATTTGACTAACATGCTGTGAAATCGTGCCAAAGGATTTTGTTGCTTCATCAATGACATAGACACCCTGCTGAACATTTTTTAAATCCTCCTCCACTGAGGATGCTACCTGTTTCGTGTCAGTTTCAATGCCCACTACTAAGTCCACGATTTGTGCAGCAGAATGCTTGGATTGCTCTGCTAATTGACGCACTTCCTCTGCCACAACTGCAAAGCCTTTCCCATGTTCTCCAGCTCGAGCTGCTTCAATGGCGGCATTCAATGCCAATAAATTCGTTTGGTCCGTAATAGCTGTAATCATCTCAGTCATCGATTTAATATCTGTCATTTTATTGGATAATTGCTGCATGAGTCCGCTCGTTTTTTCGGTTGAAGAAGAAATAAATTTCATTTGTTCCTTCGCCACATGTAAAATATTCGCTCCATTTCCTGCAATCTCATTGGCATCTTTTGCATGATCAAACACATCCTGAGTGGCTTCCGTAATTCGTCCGATTCCATCGACAGTTTCTTGCATAGCATTAGCACTATCATTGGCAGATTGTGCCGCTTGCTTCAAGCCCTCTGACGTTTTCTCCATTTGTTGATCGACTTCTTCCACAGCTACCGTAATTTCATTCGTACTTGCGGATAATTCTTCGATGCTTGCTGATAAATCTGTAGAGCTGTGCGCAATTTTTTGTGTCATTGTGCGTAATTGTTCCTGCATCTCTAAAAAGGATTGCGCTAGCTGAGAAATCTCACTCTTGTCACGAACCTCGATGACAACTGTATCTAATTGGCCTGCCGTAATACCCTGTGCAGCCTCTGTTAATTGTTTGATAGGCTGTATCACTTTGTAATGAACATATACGGTGTAAGCTAATGTAATGGCTATTCCTACGATGGTTAATACAGTCGAAAGCCATTCTAATGTCGTTACATTGGCTAAATCAATAAAGAGAATAATAATCATTAAGACATTTAAAACTGCAAAGCCAAGTAAACTCTTTTTTCGTAAACTCATTCCAAATTCCCCCAACTAAAATATGTCTTCCATACCATTATTATAGTTGAAAAATCCTAAAAATCATAAGGATACGCTCTCTTTTATAAGAACAAAGACACAAGCCTATTGATGATTGCATAAAAAAAGACTATAGACAGCTCGTAAAGCATGTCTACAGTCTTGATGTTGGAATTATTTTAAATTCATGATACTAGAGCCAGCAATACCTGGGTGTGTCATTTCATATGGATCTAATATTAAGTCTAATTGTTCGTTTGTTAAGACACCTTCTTCAATGCAAAGCTCACGAATAGAACGACCTGTTAGAATTGCTTCACGCGCAAGACGTGCTGCTACTTCATAGCCAATATGTGGGTTGACAGCCGTTAGTACCCCTACACTTTTCTCTACGTATTCTTTCATGCGTTCTTCATTTGCTTCGATGTCTTTTAAGCAATTTTCCGTAAACGCACGGAAAACATTATTCATAATGCTAATGGACTGAATTAAGTTAAACACTAAAACAGGCTCCATTACGTTTAATTCTAATTGTCCAGCTTCAGATGCTAGTGAAATCGTATGGTCATTACCAATCACTTGGAAGGCAACTTGGTTCAGTACCTCTGGCATAACTGGGTTGACTTTACCTGGCATAATCGAAGATCCTGGTTGACGAGCTGGTAAAAGGATTTCTCCTAAGCCTGCACGAGGACCTGAAGCCATTAAACGTAAGTCATTAGCGATTTTAGACATATTAATCATACAGATTTTTAAAGCGCCTGATACTTCTGTATAAGCATCTGTATTTTGTGTTGCATCCACTAAATGTGTCGCACCTTTTAATGGTAAACCAGAAATTTCAGCAAGATGCTCATCAACGGATTTAATGTAATCTGGGAAGGCATTTAAACCTGTTCCAACAGCCGTTGCACCCATGTTCACGTCATATAAATTTGGACGTGTTTGACGAATGCGTACGATATCACGGTTAATCACGCGGCAATAAGCTTCAAACTCTTGTCCTAAGCGAATTGGCACGGCATCCTGTAAATGCGTACGACCCATTTTAATGACATGTGCAAATTGCTCTGCTTTTTGATGGAAAACCGATTGCATATAATCCATCGTTACTAATAATTCATCTATTAAATTTAAAACAGCGATATGAATAGCTGTTGGGAACGCATCATTTGTTGATTGGGACATATTAACATGACTGTTTGGGCTTACTGTGTGATAGTCACCTTTTTCTTTCCCTAAGATTTCTAGGGCACGGTTGGCGATGACTTCATTAGCATTCATATTGATGGATGTACCTGCTCCACCTTGGATTGGGTCTACAAGAAATTCTGCATCCCATTTGCCATCAATTACTTCTTGTGCTGCTTCGACAATTGCCTCACCAATTTCTTTTGATAATAGGTGTACTTCCATATTACTTAAAGCCGCTGCTTTCTTCACAATCCCCATCGCTTTAATAAGTGAAGAGTGAATTGTGTAGCCTGTAATTGGGAAGTTTTCCGTTGCACGTAATGTTTGAATTCCGTAATAAGCCTCTGCTGGTAATACGCGCTCACCTAAAAAATCTTTTTCTATACGTTGTGTTGACATCATTGTCGTCTCCTTTTATGTAATACTCACACTTGATAGTAGCTAATAAAAGTCGTATTGTAAACAGTCATTTTTCTGTAAACGAAAAAAATCCTTCAAAAAAGCAAAGAAATCGCTAAAAACCGAGCGCATTTCCTACGCTCGGTTGCCTTTATTATTTATTCGATGTCACTGTAAAACGGCTATTTACATGCTGTGGATTTTCTAATTCATCTACGACAGCAACCGCATAATCAGCATAGCTGACATAGCTTTCACCCGCGTCATTGACTAATAAATGGTCAACACCTGCTGTGTAGTGACCTGTACGTGGTCCTTCTGGATCAAAAAATGCTGATGGACTGATAAATGTCCACGTAATAGAGGATTGTTGTAAATCCTCTAGATTTTGTCCTTGATTTTGCGCTGTCGCTAAGTACATTGCTGGGAAATCTGGTGTTTCCATCACACGCACTTTTTTCTCTGGGTCCACAAATAAACTACCTGCACCACCTACAACAACTAATTTTGTAGCAATCCCTTTGAAAATCGAAATCAAATGACGGCCCACTTTTACATGTAACTGTTCTTGTCCTGCTGGCGCACCAAATGCATTCACAACGACATCAAAGCCCTTCACATCTTCTGCTGTTATATCCAAGACATCTTTTTCAAGCACTGGAATAGCGGCTGTCACTTTAGCTGCTGAACGAACGATAGCTGTTACGTCATGACCTCGTTGTAACGCTTCCTCTACTATTTTTTGTCCCGCTTTCCCTGTTGCACCAATTACGGCAATTTTCATTATTTATTCCTCCTCGATTTTAGTTGTAACTATTTTGGTTACAGGTTGGATACAAAAAGACCATCTCCGTCTAAGTACGAAGTTGATCCAGCACATCCTGTAGCGTCTGTGCTTGTAATTGCTCCTCCATTGCCTGCCAAACAGATGTATAGACACCTTCCAATGTATGTTGGATTTTCCGCCCTACTGCACACTCTGGGTTTGGCTCATCATGAATCGCAAAAAGCTGCTCTGGCCCATTCATCGCCTGATAAATAGCTAAAAGTGTTAAATCCTTTGGCTCGACTAATAGCTCATAGCCAGCCATGCCCGAATGTGATGACAGTAAGCCAGCCTTTTTTAGAACGCCAATCATACGTCTTACAACAACGGGATTAGTATTCACGCTCCCAGCCATATAGTCGGACGTGAGTAAGCTTTTATCAGATGTTGTAGCAATGAGAGAAAGAATATGGATCGCCACCGAAAATCGACTGTTCACCATATGTATCACCACCTGTTGTAACCATTATAGTTACAGGTGCAAAAAAAAGCAAGCCCTTTTTGTCACCTGTATTTATTTTCTCCGTTTTGTTACATCAAATACGCCGTCTATATTTTCTTCACATATATCACTAATTCCTGACGTATTTGTCCATTGTCATCATAAAAATCTAAGTTATGAAATTCATATTTGAAATGACCGACTGGAAATGTCACACTTTCTCCCTGAGTTGCAGCCAATATACCAGCCACATCATGTGACACCGTATGTAATAACTCTTCTCCAGAAAATGAATCGACAAAAATTACATTCATAAAAAAACACCTCCATAGCCATTATAGCTTAGAAGGCGCTTACATTTATAGTGTTTCTTTATAGCCTTTCAAACGAATTTCTTCGATGATTTGCATCATTTTGTGAATTTGCTGCTGTGATAATTTCGTCGTGTTACAAGAACACACCTGTTGTGTAGCACCCTGTTTTTGCCGTTGATGACTCGGCTGCCGCTCACATTCATCTGCTTGAAGTACTATTGTATTTTTCACAACTTTCACCTCTACACGATAATGGACTGACTCGCTCCAAATAATGCTAGTAATCCCATAATTACTATAATCAACTACTATTCGTCCAGTCATCCAACTGCTTACCTATTTAGTAAAACAAATCGTTAGACCTAGTGCTTCGTTCGAAAAAAACAGCAACCAAGACGGCTGCTGCTAGGATTATACGGCAATCGGTGCTTTAATAGCTGGATGCGGATCATATCCTTCAATGGATAAATCCTCAAGCTCTATATCAAAGATCGATGTTTTAGTTGGATTGATGTGCAATGTCGGTAGGTCCTTTGGCTCCCGTGATAGCTGTTCTTTCACTTGCTCCACATGGTTCGCATAAATATGAGCATCCCCAATGCTGTGAATAAATTCGCCAACCTCTAGTCCACACTCATGTGCAATTAAATGCGTTAATAAAGCGTAAGAAGCAATATTGAACGGACAGCCTAATAATGTATCTAAGCTTCGTTGCATTAATTGACAGCTTAATTTACCATTCGCCACATAGAACTGGAACATCACATGACATGGCGGTAATGCCGCTTTACTGCCCTTTGCCCCCGCATTGATAACATCCTCAGGATTCCACGCATTCACAATCATACGTCGTGAGTCAGGATTATGCTTAATTTGATCAATAACATCCTGTAGCTGGTCAAGGCTCTGGCCATCAGATGTAGTCCAATGACGCCATTGCTTGCCATAGACATTACCGAGATCGCCGTATTGCTGCGCAAAGTCGTCATCCGTTAAGACACGCTCACAAAATGAAGCCAGCTCTTTTTGATACAAGGCATTAAACGACTCATCCACTAAACAGCGGCGGCCAAAATCGGTCATATCAGGTCCTGTATAGGCATCTGATTCCACCCATTTTTTAAATGCCCATTCATCCCATATATGATTATTATGTTGCAATAAATAACGGATATTCGTATCCCCTTTAATGAACCACAATAATTCACTCGCTACCAGCTTAAAAGGGACACGCTTTGTCGTTAAAAGTGGGAAACCTTTGCTTAAATCAAAGCGCATTTGATAACCAAAGACACTGTATGTACCTGTCCCTGTCCGATCTTCTTTTTTCGTGCCATTTTCTAATATATGTTGTAGTAAATTTAAGTACGCCATTTCTGGATGCATCATTTTTGTTCAACAACTCCTCACTTTTGCTGTTGACCATTATACCATTACATGGCGGATTTTCGTATGTCAAATGTTGAATAAAGCTGTCATCAGCCCGAATGATAGGAATTGTTATTGAGCTCCCGTGAAATTTCACTCTCGGTTGTGACGAAAAAAGTGGGCAGTAAGATAATATTCAATAAAATCGGTCCAACGATGACTAATAAATCAATGCCAGGGCTAAAGTAAAGCCCGAATGCCGTAATCAAGCCCGATAACACGAGGAATACGATTTGGGCAACTATAATCAAAATCGGTAACAATTGATACAGATAATTAAGTTTACGGAACTGGTGCATATTGTCTGGATTTTCGATGATTTTTCTTTTTAAACGCCTAGACAAAATCATGCAAGCAAGCAGTTGGACCGCCATAAAGCAAAAATAAATGATGCTGTATAATAGCAATTGACTTTTCTGTATCGTGCCATCAAAATGACCAACCCTCTGGTTTAATAAATCATTAACTGCTCCCTCATAAACATATTCACGCTCACTTAAAACAGTAAAAGGCTCCATAAAGCCAAACGCTGTCCAGTCCTTTGTATTGACAGTCCAACTCGATAATTTACTCGCTAAAATACGCAATTGAATGGGATCTTGCTCCCCAAACATTCCTACTAAATTACGATATGGGATTGCTACTTTTAGCTGGCCATCTCGCTTTTCTTGAAATAAATCCTGAATATAAAAGGTATAGGCAACATCCGACTTATTGGCTTCGAAACGGGCCTCTTCAATGTCCCAATGACTAGCTAAGGAAGCTTGAATACCGTTTTTCATGTCTGTATAGGGCATATCCTTATGTAAATGCTTCGGAATCTTATAGACAAAATGATGATCACTACCAATGAGACCGATTTCTACCTCGACTTTATCTTGATTCACCATTTTGGCCTTCGTGGTCAATGGAATGGTAATCATAGCGATGAGGAAAAAAAGAATAAATGTACAAATGCCTTTTTTCACGCAATAGACCCCCTGTTCGTCACAATAATTAAATTCACCGTATCATAGCCATGTCCGAAAACACTATTTCGTTATTCCGAAAAGGCAATAGTGGTTTTCCGAAACACGTTATTTCGGTATTCCAAATTTATCAATAATTAGCGATAATATATAGGAGATTATTATCATACACAAATTTGAGGTTTCCCAATGAAAAAATGGACATATTTTATTTTTCTTACATATTTAATACTTGGCATTTATGTATTAGGCGTTACTATCAAAACACCCTTTATTAGCCTCACTCTCGATACGACAAACGGTCAACCAGTCATTATAGATAGCTACTATCCTCACTGGGCTGCGCAAAAAAATATTGAAAAAGGCGATATCGTTGTGGCCATTGATGGACAACCAGCCATGGAGAATCGCTTTGTTCAGTTATATGCCATCATTCGAAGTGCCAATACCTTAACGATTCAAAAGTCTGATGGGACCATTGAAAGCATTGCTGTGAAGCACAGTGATATGCCAGAAGAATTATATTTGCAAATTCTCTTTCCGATCTTTTATTTTCTTTTAGCTTTCAGCGTTGCACTTTATGTCTGGCGACGCAATCAAGATAACATCCCGACATTTTTATTGGTCTTATTTTTATTAACCTGCTCCATGGGCTATATAAGCACTGGCGCTTCGGCAAGAGGCAATCTGATTGGAATGATTACCATTGGCATTAGTATTGTGCTATGTTTAGTGCTCTTCATCCATTTTTTACAGCATTTTTTCCGTTACTTACAAATCAGATGGACCTATCCTCACAGCAAATGGCTTTATGTTCTACCGTTTATCATTCCTGGCTGTTCTCTTATTGAAAGCTACGTGCCAGCTTTACGTGAAATAATGCCTATCTTGAACTTAAGCTTATTTGCGGTTCTTGTGCTTTATGCTATTTATATTTTATTAACGAGTTATTTACGCACGAAATTGGCGAAAATTCGCTTGATTGCCATTGCTTTTATTGTACCATTTTTACCCTTTTTATTATTTTTCGTCACACCTGAAATTTTAGGGCATAGGCCATTACTACATGCCGAAATTGCTGCGTTATTTCTATTATTTATACCGTTCTCGTTTCTGTTCATTCAGGTAAACGAACGATTATTTGATATTGAATACCAATTATCACGTTTGCGCTATTATTCCACACTGGCCTTTTTCAGCGCTTTGTTATCGACTGCGGGGATTGCCCTCTTATTCTTAGGTCAATTATCCATCGTCCATGTCACAAGTATATTTTTACTAATTTTCATGGTGATCATTGCTAGCTTCTATATCAAAGAACGCATCGATTTTAAGTATAGAAAAATTATCTTTTCTTCTACTGGAAATTATGTACATAATCTATATGCAGCAGTGCAACGTATGGGCAAAGCCAAAAACCAACAAGAGTTATTGGATCGTTTTAAATATGAAATTACCGAGAAGCTAGGCACAACTGCCTTCCATATCTGTACGATAACAGAAGAAACCCCTTCTCCAAAGTTTGGTAGCAACTATACCCAATTGTTGTTGCACGATGCTGGGGATGAAAAAATTTTACTAGAAATACGGCATGCCCTTCAAAAGGAAGAGCTTCTTTGGTTAGAATTGCTGGCACTGTATGTATCGATGTTTATTAATAATTTACAGCAAATTGAAGATTTAGTACGCGAAATTCAGCATATGAAAAACACCAGTGATACGCCGCTTCCTTGGCTCGATAAATTGCTATGGAATATTATTGAGAAGGAAAAGAGTATTTTAGCACAAGAATTACACGATACCATTTTGCAGGAGCAACTGCATTTAGCTAGAGAACTCGATGTTCTTGCTAGCTCTCCTACTATTCAAAAGGAGACCGTACTAGCTATTCGGGAACAGCTATTAAATGCAACAAAGGACTTACGGGAATATTGCGAGAACTTAAGTCCCCCACTCCTGGATACCTTTGGCTTACAAATGGCCTTAAAAAAACTGATTCAAAAGGTAAAAATACGTGCTGACTTTTTATTAGACGCTCAAATTGACCGGGTGCACTTCCAGGATGTCACGCTCCACCTTGTGGTTTATCGCCTCGTTCAGGAGCTTTTCAATAATGCAATCAAGCATGCCGAAGCAACCGAGGTTTCACTAAAATTACAGGCGATGCCTCGGGGCTTTATCCTTCAATATGATGATAATGGAATTGGCTGTGACATTGACGATTTAATTCAGTCCTCTGCTTCAATGGGCATTAATGGCATTCGTGAACGTGTCCGTGCTTTTAATGGTGACATCACCATCCAATCGAGCCACAAGGAAGGCATGCATATTTTTATACAAATACAAGAGGACGGTGATTCATATGATGAACATACTTATTATAGATGACCATCCTGTCGTTTTAGATGGTACGAAAACATTGCTACAGGATTTAGCCAATGTTCAAATCAAAACGGAGCAGGATAGTGCCGCCGTTTTACCAAGAATGGAGACGGAAAGTTTTCAATTATTTCTTATCGATATTAATATGAAGCCTATTAATGGCATTCAACTATCAGAAATGATTAGGAAAAAGCAACCTGAGGCACTTATTATTCTTTATACAGGCTACGAGCTTTCTGATTACTATGAGCTGTTAATTGAAAAAAAGATTGATGGTCTATTATCAAAATTGGCGACAAAAGAGCAGGTCATCCAAACGATTCAGGCAGCGCTAAGAGGCGAAATATTACTGGCAGCTGATTTCTTAGACTTTGTCCAGCAACGAGCCAACCTACCTAATGTTCAACAGGAGGTATTACTGAGCGACAAAGAACAGGAAATTTTACAGCTCGTAGCCCAAGGCTGTACGAATAAAGCCATCGCCTCTGCTATCGGCGTCACCCAGCGCACTGTAGAAAATTATTTATCAAAGCTATTTGTGAAACTAAGTGTAGAATCACGCGCAGAGGCTGTGATTGTTGCCAAAGAAAAAGCATGGATAGATTAGTGAGACGCTATCGTTATATTACTAATAGATGACAAATGTAAATTTTTTCTTACTAAAAACGGAATTTACTGGATATACAAACAATTCTGTACTATAATATAGTTAATAATTACATTACTTCATTGCGATGATTAAAAACGCAGATTCAACTGGTATAAGAGCTTTTGAAAACGTTTTTATATGTGATGGAAGCAATTGATTGTTGAATTTTTTTGGGAGGGTGTTTACATGACACAAGGTACAGTAAAATGGTTTAACGCAGAAAAAGGTTTTGGCTTCATCGCAGTTGAAGGTGGCAATGATGTATTCGTACATTTCTCAGCGATTCAAACAGATGGCTTCAAAACTTTAGAAGAGGGCCAAAAAGTTGAATTCGGAGTAGAAGAAGGCAGCCGCGGACCTCAAGCAACGAATGTAGTGAAACTATAATCTTCACTTAACATAGACGTGCGTATAAAAAGAGACATCCATTTTCGGATGTCTCTTTTTTGTTTGTCTTATGATTGCAAAGGTACAGACATTTCTCCCTGATGGGCAATTGGAAACTGCCTAGCAAACAGCACCGTATCTCCGGCAGTGCCCTAAACAAAACGACAATGCCCAACGATGAAACCACCAGTTTATAAAATAAGCACTGTTCCATGGAGCGGGTTTTCTAAGCGCTTTTCATACACTTTGGAGTGGCTTTGAGTACTTGACACACTCTTTAGAGCAATTCCCTCATAACTAGGATCATTTCATTCCCACAACGAGAATCATGTCACCCAAAACCCCTCCATAAAATCACATGAAAGGCTCAGCTCACCCCTGCCTACGCATAAGAATGTAAGCCGGCAATCACTAAATTGACAAACACTTGGTTGAACACAATAATGCCGAAGCCGATAATGGCTAACCAAGCCGTTTTCTCCCCTTCCCAGCCTTTGGATAGGCGGAAATGAAGAAAGGCTGCGTAGAATAAAAATGTAATCAATGCCCAAACCTCTTTAGGGTCCCAGCCCCAATAGCGACTCCAGGCAATTTGGGCCCAGATCATGGCGAATAAAAGACCACCTAATGCAAATAATGGGAAGCCGATGACGACAGCGCGATAGGATATTTCGTCCATTAATTGTGGCTGTACACGGCTTGTCCATGGTTTTAATACGGCACTGATCGATTTTCTTGTAATCAATCGAATCACACCATATAAAATCGTGCCGACGATAAATGCCCAGACAATTGAATTTAATTTCTTGGCATCTATTTTATTCGTTATTTCTACTATGCCTATTCCTTCACCATTTTTTGTGACCGCACCCTTGTTAACAATCAAGGGCATCATGGAGTAGGTGGCTTTTTCTTGCTGTCCTTGTGAATTGTCAAATTGAACTTGCACCTCTTCTGCGGCAACGCTGAAAACCGTTGATACACCAATAAAGCCAATTACGACAACTAAACAATACAAGACAAATTCTAAACTATATGTACTGATGGATTTTTTAGAAACATCCAACGTTCTTAGTAAATAAATCAAACCTGTGGCAAAGGAGACCGATAAAATGGCACTGGAAAAAGCTACCGTCATCACATGAATCGTTAACCAGTGACTTTGTAGGGATGGCACAAGCGGTGATACCTCCTTTGCGAAAACGCTTCCATAACCAAGGATGATTAATGACACAGGAATGGTAAATAAGCCGACGACGAGCTGCTTATATAAAAAATGGATAATCAAATAACTTCCTGTGAGCATAATGCCAAAGAATGTCATAAATTCATACATATTACTCACGGGTGCGTGGTCCACCGCCACCCACCTCACAACAAAGTACACAAGCTGTAAGGCAAAGGCTACAGAAGTGAGAAGCAGACCTAGCCTGCCGAACATTTTCCTCTTTGATTTGACAGCAAGCCCTAATGGCACAATTGCTATAAGCAAGAGAATAAAGGCAATAAATAAAGCATTGCTACTAATGGATAATAAGCTTTCTTGATTCAATCGAATCCCTCCAACGTCTCTATTTCGGAATTTGCTTCCAACTATTAAGAACGTTATAGATTGCAAGAAGTGTCATCTTTTCCCTTTAAATCAATTTATTTTTTTGAATTGTTACATTTTTATGACATTAAGGGAAAACAAATCTATCCATAGAAGGTATGAAATCAGCCTGTCATATGCTGGACTTCACTCCCATTCGCAAATGGACATTGGTGGATACTATAAACAGAAGTAGTGACTCAGTTGCTGCAAAGAATAGTGATAGTGAAGAAAAAAATGATGTAGGAAGCTTGGAGAAACTGCTCGACTTAGTTAGACTGGACATCAATTAATTTTCATTAGTGCTCTCTAAAAAAAATAAACCATCTAATTTGTAAATAGATGGGAATTAACTGTTATCAAAAAATGATATGCCTCTATCTACATCTTACAAAAAATTGTAATAAAAGTCTATATCTTTTTATTGCCACATGAGACAATTATAATGCGCACACTTGACATAACGTTATGTTTCACAAAATGGAGGTTATTAATGAAACAAAATATCTATGATAATCCTATTTTTTTCAACCAATACAAGGCTTTACGAGAAAAAACGTATAACTATAATGGTCTTTTGGAACAACCCACTATGAAGTCCTTACTACCACCATTAACGAATTTACAAATACTTGATATTGGCTGTGGTATGGGTGAATTCGCACAATATTGTCTGGACCATCACGCTAAGCATGTGACCGCCTTAGACGTTTCGAGCAATATGTTAGCTATTGCCAAACAGAAGCATGCTCATCCACACATTGACTATCAGCTGCAAGCCATAGAGGATTATGAAGCGCCTTCAAATAGCTTTGATTGTATAACCAGCTCTCTTTCTCTTCATTATGTCCAAGATTTCGATAAGGTAATTAGTCAAATTGCGCAAATGCTTCGGCCAAATGGGGTATTTATTTTCTCTGTGGAGCATCCTATTGCTACGGCTCGTCACACTATGGAAGATAATTGGATTTATGACGAAAGCCATAACCGTTTGCATTACGCAGTGGATCATTACCATGAAGAGGGCTTACGTCAGCAAACATGGTTGGTGGATGGCGTTGTCAAATATCATCGCACGATAGCAACGATGATGAATACCTTAATTACGCACGGGTTATCCATTGACAAAATCGTTGAACCTATCCCAAGCAAAGAGGCCATTCAACAGCTTCCTTCTATTGAAAAGGAGCTACGCAGACCATCCTTTTTATTTATTAAAGTCAAAAAATAAACAAAAGCCTCACCCTATGCTTGTGGTGAGGCTTGTTTCATATAAATAATTTCTGGGTCTCCCTCATCCAAGTTGTCGATAACACCACTTTTGACAAAGCCTAAATTGTGAAAAAGTTGTTGCATCCGCTTATTGGACTGATTTGTAGAGGAGAAAACTTTTGACGTTTTAGCCATTTGCATATAAGCCTTCATTAAGGCAGACGCGACGCCTTTTCTGCGCTCTGACGGCTTAACAATGACTAAGGAAATAAAGCTATAGCCAAAAAAGTCATTGGTAAATAGCAGAAACCCCGCAATATTATCGGTGGATTGGTATAGCAGACAGCGTTTCTCTTCGATTGCTTGCTGAATTTCTTCCGTTCTGGATGCATCTCCAATCACTTTTTGATCGATTGTGCAAAGTGCTTGTAAATGCTCCATTCTTGCCTCTTTTATATGGCTCAATTTTGAGTCTCCTTCATATAATAGCTCATTACTTTTAGCTCCTCTCGAATCCCCTTTGCCTGTCTGCCTTCATCCACAAAACCGCACCTCTTATAAAGTTTCTGAGCTGCTATATTTGGCACATTTACACCTAGTACTAGCTCATTGATATGTGGAAAATGCTTGCGAACAAAATCAGGTAATAATTGGAGTGCCCTCTTAGCATAGCCTTTGCCCTGCTCATAATAATCCGTAGAAAAGGAGCGAATTAACAACGCCTGTTCATTGGAGGAATAAGGCTTCACTCCTTCTTTTTCATGTAAGACAAAAGAAGTGACTAGCTTGTTACTGACCAGAGCTAAAATGGCATGTCGACTATTATCCTGCTTCGCAAGTTCAATGCTATCTTTTGGGGAATTTGTATAACGTAGCTGTTCTTCTGTTAGGGTGTATTGTTCTACTAAAGTTTGTGCTTTGTCCTCATGGAACATGAGCAGCATGGTCATTCGAATTCCTCCTCGTAAATAGCAGTGAATTCATAACCTCCCTCTACAAGTTGCTGTAAATAATCTTCAAAGGAAGCGGCAATTACCTCAAAACTATCAGGATCATGCACATAACGGACCACTTGCCCAACTTGTCCGCCTTCCTTTGGTGAAAAATCAATATACAGGCTAGAGGTTCCACCATTATTCATGCAATCAGCAAAGCATAAACGTTCATTTATCGGCACATGCATATTAATCTTGTCATTCACTTCGACATAATCTAAAAAATCTTGATAACGTTCATAAATCGTTTCACGCTTGTCATGATAGTCTGCCACGATTTGCTCCACTGACTTTAAATAATACGGATAATCCCCTAAATCAGAGCCTAGCACAAGGGCACAGATTGTTTCTTGACCATGCCGACAATAATAAGTACCATTGACATCCCGTAATAGCTCCAGCAATGATTGCGGGCAAAGCGGAAATATCTCTAGCAATGATTCAATATGTGCATTAGTTGCACCATTTGCCTGTTGCAATTGTTGTTGTTCTTCTTCAGGTAAGTGCTGTAATAAATTTTTAAAATAAGTGGTACGCATGGTAATCCCTCTCTCTCGTAATCTATGACATATTTTAGCATAAACATTTACCATTCTCTAAACGCTACCTGCTATTATGTAAGTATTCATGAAGAAGGCATTGTGCCGATGAGTGCAAAAACGCAGTAGACGGGAAGTTACCAACACGAGGTTCTTCCACAAACTCGAACATTATTAGCAATATTTCCTCTGGTGAAAAGGTTTACTCTCCCATCATTTAGAAACCCATCATAGCGCTCCCTATTGTCCAAGGATACATCCGCTACACAGCTATATCGTCTGCATGTCATACACAATGATCGGTTCCTGTGAAGGCTCCTCTCTTTTACATACGGCTAGTAAACTTGAAAAAATACGATATAAACGTGTTTTTCACCATACTCCTCATCACCTCAAGCCTCTCATTTATTATTCCATTAATTTCAAAAATTCTCAACATTTCACCATACAAAATGAAATGTCCACATTTCTAAACAACATCAAAGGGAATTTGCTAAAATGTGACAAGATATGAATAACACGCTGAATTATCGGAAAATTCGATCTCTAACAGCAACTTTTTGCATAGTATAAAAGGTTTAAAGTTTCTCATTTTTTCTCTTAATACTTTCTAAATTACAGCAAGCTAAAAACCCCACCATTTTCCGCCGATAGGGTTTTAAGTCTCATATTCAATTCAATAAAGGGAGGAATTATTAGTATATTTTATCTATTATAGATAAATTTTTTCTTTAAAATCAAATAGGATGAAGGTTCTTATCTATGACTAAATTACGAATTTGAGAAATGATACACAATATGACATTTTTTTTAATATAAGTGATATACAATGAGAAAGTTGAATCGAGGTCATAAAAAATGTATTTCAAGAATATGGATAAAAAAATTAGGAGGAAAATATCTTGGTAAACTTATTACTTAAACAATTCTTGAAGGCGGAAATTGAGATCAAACGTAGAATTATGTATAAAAAAGCAAAGGATCTTGGTTTCACCCACCCTACCGTAGTAGATTACAGTCAAGAATTGGATGTCCTACTTAATAGATATTTAAAACAAGCACAAGCTTCCTAATCATAACGAGGCATATATATAGAAGAAAGAATAGATAGTGATAAAGCCAGACCAACTTTCTTTGGCTGGTTTTATCCAGGATGATACATGCATTCCCTCTAGCCAGCGTTTTTATGTATAGAGTAAGAAAAACTAGGCGATGTTTTTGATAAGAAAACATTTGGAGGTTGAACGATGCACGTATTTTTCTTAACTTTTATGGTTGTTTCCAAAATAATATTGCCACCTCAACATTCAGTAGACCATACAACACCCACACTTTGCACACCAACTGAAATAAACACACTATATCAATATCCAAACAACCAATTTCAATCGTTTCGTGATGAGGACGAATTTTATCAGCAGCTTAATCGTGCAATTTATGAGGAATATACCAATGCTTCATTGAATATTCGTCAAAAGATGACTTTTAAAGATGTAGCAAATGCGACACAGAGCTTTTATTTACAAACAGATGGTAAACAGGAAACAATAGACCTCTCTCAACATACTTTTATTCATCCCAATCGACAAGTTTATTTTTTAGCATCCTTTCAGCACAATACCGATGAGACCTATCGCAAATTTCTTGTCATCGACGCTGAAACCCAGGAAATTTTACTGGGACATTCGCATTTTCAAGAAAGTACCAAGCACCTTTAATTCATTGTATGCACATCATGTAGATTCTAGTAGTCATTTCAAAAAATAGAAATAAATAATTTTAATAATTGAAAAGCTTGCTTCGAATGTTCTTCATTCAAAGCAAGCTTTCTTTTCTATAGCTGACTATTAAGATAAACTTTTTTGTTGGATGGCTGTCTTTATTTCATCTCGTAACTGCTGTAGTGTTTTGTCAGTGGAATCTTGCTGACCATGTCTACGTACAGCTACACTTTGATTGGCAACCTCTCGATCACCAATAACAATAATATACGGTATTTTTTGCAATTGGGCTTCGCGTATCTTTTTACCGAGCTTTTCTTGACGATCATCTAATTGCACACGAATTTGTTCCTGTTGTAAAGCTTCTACTACTTGCTTAGCATAAGCTTGATGCACGTCTGCTACACCCATCACTAGTACTTGCTGTGGTGCAAGCCAAGTCGGAAATGCCCCGCTGAAATGTTCAATTAAAATACCTAAGAAGCGGTCAATCGAGCCAAACACTGCCCGATGAATAACAACAGGTCTTACTTTTTCATTATTTTCATTAATATACGTTAAATCAAATTTCTCCGGTAGCTGGAAATCGAGCTGAACCGTTGCACACTGATGACTGCGCTGGATGGCATCCTTAATATGGATGTCAATCTTCGGTCCATAGAATGCCCCATCGCCCTCATTAATCGTATAGGCAATACCTAAATTCTTGAGGACATTTTCCAGTGCCCCCTCCGCTTGATCCCACAAAACCAAATCACCCATATAATCATCTGGTCGTGTCGATAATTCAATCGTATACTCGAAACCAAAGACGTTGTACACTTCATCAATAATGTTTAATGCCAAGGCAATTTCATCTTCAATTTGCTGTGGTGTTACGAAAATATGGGCATCATCCTGACAAAATGAACGTACACGTAATAGACCATTCAAGGCTCCACTAAATTCATGTCGGTGCACTTGCCCAAATTCCGCCATACGAATGGGTAAATCTCTATAAGAGTGTAAGGAATTTTTAAAGATCAGCATATGACCAGGGCAGTTCATAGGCTTTAAGGCAAAGCTCTGATCATCGACCTGTGTAAAATACATATTATCCTTATAGTGGTCCCAATGTCCCGACTGCTCCCAAAGACGTTGGTTCATCATCAGTGGAGTCCGTATTTCTCTATAGTCATACTTCGCTTGTAAATTGCGCAAATACGATTCCAGCTCATTGCGTAAAATTTGACCGTTTGCTAAATAAAAAGGCATGCCAGGTGCTTCCTCTGAAAACATAAATAACGATAGTTCTTTGCCTAGCTTGCGATGATTCCGTTTTTCCGCTTCCTCCAAAAATACAAAATGATTGTGCAATTCTTCTTTTGTGGCAAAAGCTACTCCATAAATACGCTGGAGCATTTGATTGTTGCTATCACCACGCCAATACGCACCTGACACTTGCATTAATTTAAAGTGCTGCAACTTACCTGTGGATGGAACATGAGGGCCGCGACATAAATCGTAAAACTCTCCTTGCTCATAAATCGTTACGTTCTCATTCGCAGGTATTGCCTCCAACAGTTCTAGCTTTAACGCATCATGCACAAATAATTGTTTGGCTTCTTGTCGTGACACTTCGCGCCTGTGAATCGGGACATTTTCCTGCACAATTTGTTTCATCTTTTTCTCAATTCGCTGCAAATCACTCGGTGTTAGCGTATCTGCAATCTCTATATCATAATAAAAACCATTTTCAATCACTGGTCCTACCCCAAATTGGGCATGGGGGTAAAGTCGTTTAATCGCCTGAGCTAATAGATGAGCTGTTGAATGGCGAATAACCTCGATCCCTTCCTTCGAGCTTGCATCGTACAATGAAATTTGAGCATCTGCTGTAATCGGGTGCGTCAAATCAACGATGGTTCCATTAACACTTCCTGCTACTGCCTTTTTGCGAAGCTCAGGACGAATAGCTTGCGCAATATCGGTTAGTGTCACGCCTTTTGTAAAAGTTTGCTGTTGACCATCTGGAAATTGAATGTGAATATCTTGATTTGACATGTTCTCTACTCCTTTTTTGTTATAAAATCATTTACGCCTCAGGGTATTGTGTCCTGATTTTTTTCAAGCAAGCTCGAAAAGCTACTCTTCAAAATCTAGGACATCCGCCAGAGGCTTTTTATCTTGATTCCGTTCCCCTTCGGAAAGGGCCTTCTATATCTGCCGCTATGCTTTCGATACAAAAAATATTTGCTGAATCAAAATAAAAAAAACACATAACCGCCCCTAAGAAGGGACGAGTATGTGTTTATTACCCGTGGTTCCACCCAAATTCCCACTAGTTTATGTGCTAGTGGCTCATTGACTTTGCTGTAACGTAGCAAAAGACGGTGCAAGTTTCCAAGCACAGCTCAAAGGTAGTAAGATGGGATCACAACATTAGGAAGCTTGCAGCCAGTACTTCCCTCTCTGAAAATGGTTAATCGAATCTCTTATCCTTATCATTGCTTATTTCATTTTTGTATGAAATTGTTAATTACTATAACGAATCATGGATTTTTTGTCAAACATGAAAATAAAAAAATTTAGCGATTGTCTGACAATGGGGAGTCTGGTCGTTGGACGCAGTAGGTGCAATGCGGATCTTCACATGCCTCCTCAAGCCACTCATTACAGCTTGCACAAAAATAACTATCGAACGTGTCATCATAAATAATCTGACTTTGGCATGTGGTGCATTTTTTGTTTTTTTGAATAGATCCACTAATCTCCAATCCATTTATGATGACTACATCCTCGCGTTGTTCAATTCGCATATTTTTATTATCTCCTAATGATTTTTCACTTCTAAAGTCTCGCTATCAGATTGCCATTGCACATGAACCATTGGCTTTGTCTCTCGTTTAAAAATTTTCTCACTTTCTTTCTTTGTGAAGGAATAATAGCCATCTTTATTTAACTGAACATCGCTTAAACTTTGGGATTCTTTTGTCCCCTCAATCGTGATTTCTAAGGGTCCTAGATCATCATGATTCCCTAGATAAAATAAGCGTAAACCCTCATCACCATTACTGTGATAGATCGCTTTCCAATGCTCACTTTTGGCAATATAGTGCACCTCTTGCTCAGGGCTTTGACAGGCCGCTACTAGAATGACTACGATGACCAATGGAAAAAGCCATTTTTTCATTGAACATTCCTCCTAACCATGTATGGTGACAGCCCATCCTGTAGGTTTTTCCTCAAAAACATCTTCGTATTGTGTAAAAACAAAATCAAATCCTTGGATATCTTCTGGCAAGGGTGGTGTCACAATAAATGTACTGCTTTCATGCCCATTCGAGCCTCTTGTACCTCTAATTTGGCATTCATAGGACTCATCAATGAGTTGAATCGTTTGCTCTGGTTCTTGCTGCTCATCCCAATCAACTAATAACTGCACAATACTGGCATTTTCATATTGACGAATAGAAGAAAGCGTATACAATTGCCCTCCCTTTTCTACCGTTTGTAACACAGGGATATAGTGACGGAAGCCTGCTGGTTCTACTTTTGGATTATAGTATTTTTCTCTTCTCATTAAGTGAAAGAACATAGCTAAAAAAGTGTGATCGAAACCCTATTGCTGTGCCCATTCCGAAATGATTTCATCTGAGGGAAAACCTGGGGTATGACTGCATACCTCTTTACGTTGCTGTAAAAGTGCACATATTTGCTCATCGATTGCGACTAGCTTTAAGTCATAGCTATTGCTTGAACATTTGGACATCCATATCCTCCTTCACCCTACAAGTCCTTCCTCTTTCTATACGATATTCCCACCATTTGGTTCCATAAACGGCCTAAATTTACTTTTAAGCACCAAAAAAGCTATCCAATAAATTGGATAGCTAATGGACTACCACATCATTGTGCCAGCTGGTCGAGTCTGCTAATTGATAGGTAACCATATTGGCAGTGACAGCTAGTACAACACCTGCTCTGGACATATGAGAAGGATTCGGCTTTTCCAGTACAAGGACAACATAGCCCTCTCCTCGACCTTGTTCATCAATAGCATTCGTCGCATTGATTTCAAAGGTAGAATAAGACTGCTCGTTCGTTGCATAGAGAAGTTTTTCCTCACGATAAACACCATGCTCTTTTAAGTTATAGCTGACAGGCATCCACCCTTCAGACCACTCAATACTACCTATGATATCTCGTTTCCTTGTGACAAGACGGCCAATGGAATACGTAAAATATATTTTCATAATTGCTTGATTGTCTTCATTTCTCCCTTCACAGGTGGCTGTCACGTCAAGCATAATATCATTTTTTGAAAACTTTTTCCTAAACACTAAAGCCACAGTGATAACACAGATAAATAGTACTATACTACAAATGATAAATGCCATTAGGTCCCTCCTAGTATCACAATTGCTGTTACTATAAGATTACCATGATTTAGGAGGGATAGGTGCTTTTCATCAAACAATCTTAGGAATTGACACAGGCATAAAGGATAAGACAAAATTTGCTCTGCAATTGGTTATTTGTTTGCTTGTAGCTCGGCAGTTAGCGTAAAGGGTATTTTTAAATATTCATATTGAATCGTTATTTTCCTGATATCAGGAGCTTGGACTTGAACCGCATAATGCTGAGGCTCCTTGCCAATGGCTTGTGGATCTATGTATTGCCGAGGTAAAATCGTACGCTGTGATAACTTATGAAAGGATAGATGCTCATTTCCCTCTAGCTTAGTTTCCGCCTCGAATGGTTCTGACTTACTAATGACAAGCTCTGTACTCTCAGGAAGCCGGTCATTGACAAGTAGCTGTGTTAGCTTGATATCACGCAAGCCCTTATTCTCAAGTGCAATGATTTTGACTGCCTCATTCCCCTGCTTACTTGTATAGCTTTCGATGGCGAGTGGTGGATTACTTTTGAGATAAATCATAAAAACAGCTCCGACCACAAGCACACTCAGTACTAAAATAAATAGTATTTTTTTCATGCTTTCCCTCTCTTTCCTCATCCACAGTATAACAAAAAACAACCTGACTTATTGGAAGTCAAGTTGTTTTTGTAAACGTATTTCATCTCGTATCGGAATGCCGTCATCGCCGAGTAATGGGATAGAAGGCTTATAGACCCTCGCTTTTTCAACTGCATTACGCAGTATTTCTATTAAACAATACCCTCGTTTTTGATAGAACTTTAAGGCATGCAAATTATCATTTGTGGTAATTAAAGAAATGCTTGCACAGTTTTGTTCCACCGCTGTCTGTTCGACGGCTTTCACAAGAGCTGTCCCAATGCCTTTGCCCTCGACTGTACTATCTAATGAAATGATTTCACAGTCCCTTTCTCGTATAATGTAGGTGATCAAACCAATCATTGCTTGTTGCTCATTTACAAAAACAAAGCCGTCTAATTCACTACAGTTATAGATACCACTGGAAATGACCATCTCGTTCGAACCCCAATGCTCCTGAAAAAATTGGTTTACCTCTTGTTTTGGCACTTGATGAATAGCCATAATTGTCATATAAAATTCCCCCTTTTACATTGAAATATGAAAAACACCTGCAATGGCCTTTTGTATGCTTAGGAACACAGCCCATGACAGCACACCGAGACCAATCGCGAGTACAATATGCATCGAGGATTTCATCGCCATATAAATAACAAAAAGCATACACATCGTTGCTGGTAAACCAACGATGACACCCACTGTAAAGCGCTGAATATGCTCACTTGGCTCACTTTGCACCGTTAGCCAAATAATACTTAAAATACTGACCAATGGTAATGCGGCAATAATTCCGCCATAGGTAGGAAACCTTCGTGCCACCTCTGTCACAATACCAATGATGGCTGCTGAGCTCAGGATTTTAAAAAATGTATACATTATTTTGCCACCTCACTTAGACGTCGAAATGCCTGGAGGATGGCTTGCTGTTCTTGTTCAGTTAGCTGATGAAGGGCTTGCTGTAGCTTAGCATCATCTAACTCCGAGTTTTTCTTCAGCACCTGTAGACCTTGTGCTGTTAAATGAAGTATCACTTTACGCTGGTCGTCACGCCCTCGTTCTTTCGTCACCCAGCCATGCCGCTCTAGCTTTTTCACATGCTCTGATGCTGTATTATGAGAAATATTTAATAATCCTGCAATATCACGCACCGTGACTTCCTCTTCCTTTTGAATCATCTGTAAAATACGTACGTTTTGATGGGAAATAACATCCTCATGTGTTGTATGTAGATGATAGAATATCGTTGTAAAATAGTCATTTATCTCTTTAATCATCATGCTAACTCCTTTAATATATCGCTTTATGCGATTATATCGTATAGAGCGATATATTAAAAGATAGCTTATTAAAGTTTATATTTTCAGATATTTCTTTTGAATAGATTGAGTGAGACACGCCTTCTCAGAAATAGTCTCTCTATTTTTTGTCCCCACCTATCTTTCTGCATATTTTGCTAAATAGGATGAAGAGGTACTTGTACACACAAACATTTTCCACAGTATTATTATTCTATTCTGAATTTAATTGAGGGCATCCTATGTTATACTTTTTCTATTCTTTAGTAGGTGTCACCATTATGGTGTTAGCGCTGTTACTAAGCCAATCTAAGTATTTATTTTTGCCAGGTCTCATGCTTATTAATATGGGCATGCAAATGAAAAATAGGAAGGAAGATACCTTTCATATCGTCTTACAAAACACCGTTTTTGGAGCGGTTGGCATGCTGTTATTTACTATGCTAGCCTTTAGCTGGTTTAAACCAGGCATCTCTGTCATGAGTGCACTCGCTATCTATGCTATCTGGCAAATATATTTTGTCGATGTTTGCTTAACAGGGAAAAGGAGCTATCCATTCGATAGCTCCTTTTATGTGGAGAAGAACTGTCATTTTATCTCGTAATAGCTTTTATCACAAAAACCCCACCACAATGCGATAGCGGATAAAATCTAAGCTGACAAATATCCTGTAACGAGGCTTTTAGCTCCTCATGGACAAAATAAAATTCATCATCATCCCAGTAACCTTTGCTGTCTTGACGGCATTGTTCCAGCTGCGCTCTTGTTTCAAAGGCAACATCGCCAATTAATATTTTACCAGTTGGCGTTAGCTGCCGTAGTAATTGTGTAATATACGTAATCTTCTGCTCATCTGTAAAATGATGAAGCGCATACGTACTAACAATGGCATCGTATGATTGCTGTAATAGCGCTGGTGGCAAGCCTTTCGTTAAGTCCCACTCGATTAAGTTGGCCTGTGGCATTTTTTCCTTCGCAATGGCGATCATATTGGATGAGAAATCGAGGCCATTGATGGCGTGCCCATGTTCATAAAGCTTCGCTGTTAATACACCTGTCCCAAAGCCAATATCTAAAACAGTGGAAGCGGGAACCTCCATTACTTCATTAAAAATTTTATTTAAAATCGCTTTATAGCCTGCAAATGGATATTGATTATTTTCTTCACTTAGTTGCACGGTTTGATCATACCCGTCCGCCCATAAATCAAAGCCTTGTTTATTGAGTATCATAATGCCTCCTACAATTGATAAATTCTCCAAGTAAGCGTTGTTTTCCATGCAGTCATCTGTTTCATAAAAAGTCCCCCTCTGTCAACCAATTTAGACCATTATACCAATTTTCTACCTATCAAACAATTCAGAAAATAAGTAGAGCTTTAGCATTTATCAAAATGTCAAAAGATGTTATAATAATCGTAGTTTTCTTTCAAGGAGGAATCGACATGAACGCATTCACTTGTAATGCTTGCTCTAGAACGTCTTCTTTAGGTCAAAGAGGTCTAGATTAAGTTATACAAATAACCTAAAATTGAATGATCTCTTTAGGCCAAAAGTTTATAAAATAGCCTACTAAACAGGAGAGATTTCAAATGGAACAACAAACAATTCAGCCGTTTTTAACGGTCGCTAATTATCATTTACTAGAACAGCAATTAAATAAAATTTTACATGCTCTTACGACAACGAACGATAAAAACGTCATCCTAGCAGTTCGGGGCCTTGTGGATACAGAGGTAACGACAAAATTAGAGTTATCAGCAACGGAAACAAAGCTGATTGAACAACTTTTTGCTATAACAGATCGGGCGCAAGGGGATGCCTTTTTAGAACAATTAAAGCCATATGTCATCCCGTTCAAGCCAGTGACAGCCAGTACGCTTAAAACCTTATTTAAAAAGGAGAAAAAGCTAAAGCTACCAAATCTAGAAGCACTCGATTTCCAGCGAATTTGTTATCTTGCATGGGATGACCCCGGCACACATCGAAAATACGTTGTCCTTGATCAAAATGGACAGTTAGCAGGTATTAAAGGCACATTTGCCAACAGCACTGTATGCGGCATTTGCGCCATCTGTAATCGCCATGCAGATGTTGGCTTGTTTACTACCTCGATCAAAGGACAGGTCGTTGGCACATTTACCTCCCATAGCAATTACATTTGTGCGGATAGTAAGACGTGCAATGAACATGTTACAGATATGAATAAAACCGTCGAATTTTTCGAGCGCATTACGAAAAAATAGCGATTGATTAAGGGCAGAAGTGTTGTGCAAGCAACATTTCTGCCCTTCTTTATGCCACAAGATAGCTACGAGTCTACACTCACATTCACCTGGAAATCCACCTTCAAGTGAGGATAGAAGCCTTCTCTCCAGTTCCTTAGTTCTTGATAGGAAAGCTGATCACGAAAGAGTTGTCCAAATCCGAAAATCTCCACCCCATTTGCTTGGGCTTGTTCAAACATATCATAAAACCGTTTTTCCATAAGCTTTGTTAGCTCTTTCATAATTTGGTCATTTGACACATCTTTTTTTCTCTCTAAAATATCGATTTTTAATTTTAAATGACTTGCCACAACGGGTTTATTGTTCTTCAAAGAGGCTTTATTTTTAAGGGAACTGTTGACCACCATAATACTCGCTAAATCAAGGCTTTCGATTTTCCCCTTTGCATTCGCGTTTTGAAATAGCTTACTTAGCTGGCTTTCATCTGAATTAATTCTTGCCATTAATTCACCATTTTTCAACACCATAGAGCCTTCATAGACTAACACTGTATCATTTCCAGCACGAACAACTGGTACTGTAATATCTTTTGTATAAGAAAATAGACTTCGGTATACTTCCCAAATATGAATGCTTGTTATCTCAGGTGCCCAACCTGCCCCTTTGTTAAAGTAATTGTAAATGGAAGTCGCATTCACCCCTAATTTATCGTTAATGTTGGAAAGGACTTTGTCGATTTTATCATCAGTTATGGTTAACAATGCTCTCGAAGGGATTTCTTCCGAATCCATTAAAAATTTTATGAGCTCCCTTAATTCCGCTTGATCGGCCGCCAAGTTGCTTTGAATGACAATTAATTCTATATGGGAGTAATCCACTGCTTCTTCAGAGTTTGTACGAACTTCCCCTAGCACCTTTAAAACCGTATCAGCTTTGCCTGTTACAATTCTTGATACTTCATTTTCCTTTTGGGTAATGGGGATTTGCAGCGTCACATGATAGTCCTCATTCTCCTTAGCAATACCTATAACCAAAGGTAGTAATCTTTTATCGATATCTTTTACATCCCAGCATCCGCCAAGAAAAGGTAATAGCAAAAACATACATATAATGAGCATGCTACAAGGATGATTTTCTTTCATCGTTCGTCACCTTTCTCTTTATCACAATGCCATAGATATATACCGTTACAGGGATCATAAGCATAAAATAAACTTGAGCCCCTCTATTTAACAAAATCAATGTATTTGTCCAAACTTGATTCGGAATAAATAATCCTGCAGTATATCCAATAAGTGAAAAGATCATAATCCACCATGCTGATTTTACGTGAAGCCTGCTGAATAATTTCTGCATAATTTGACTAATCATCCAAAGCATCACAGCATTAAAAATTAACATAAAGCCAATTGAAGAAATACCAAAGAACATCGTTTGGCGGTTAAAAGCTAGCCAACGAATATCAACTGAGTCCACCGCTACTACAAAGGGTAAGGACATGGTAACAACTGTTTCTTGTCCAAAAATAAAAAGTGGTATATAAACAAAGGCTAAGTAAACCATGATGACAGAAAACCAGGCTATAAAAATATCTCGAAATACCAATGGTTTTTTAGAAACCATAAATCCTAAAAATAAAAATGCTGAAAATCCAATGAGATAGTAAAAATGGATATCTAGTAAGAACTCAAACGATGAATTTCGTATTGGGAATCCATTATGAAAATCAAAATTTACTATGGAAGAGACAATGATAAACAGTATGAAAGGAGTAATCATAAAAAAAATAAATACGGAAGATCGCAATATTGTCCCTAAGCCTTTTGTTGCCGTATAAGCCGATATAAAATAAAGCAATAAGGCTATTGGCCAATGCGGTGTTCGTAATAAAAATAAAGAATTAATTACCTCTGTATAGGTACGGATATTAAGCGCAACAAGTACCGTTAAATTCAGGACAAATGGTAGCAGGATGATGAATGCAACCAACCGTCCCATTTTTAAATAAATATCAATAATATCTTGATTAGGAAAAAAATTCAAACCTTTAATGTAGAGTGAAATTAACATTAATTGCAATACACCCTGACACAAAATGACTAACCAATGCCCCGCATCTGTCAACGAATAGATGAGATCAGGGTAAAGCAGAAAACCAAAGCTTAAATGGATAATAAAAAAAACTATACCAATTTGAAACCTATGGGTCACTTAGTATCTCCTTCTCTTTTCAAGCGAAATGTCGTATACGGAATATTAAATGAAGTTAAACTCGCCAAATAAATGCCAGTAAGTGCTAAACCAGTAAATATACCAAGAATGCCGAAAATAGATGCTAAAATTAAAATAGGATATTTTAATAAACGAATGTATAACGAATTTTGAATACCTGCTACGACCGAGCTTGAAATAACAATGGCTGTAATGACAATTACTAATAAGGTACTGACTAATTTCGCTTCAACCATTGCTTGGCCTAATATAACGCCTCCTACCATTGAAATGGTCGGTCCAATACTTTTCGGCAGTCTTACAATCGCTTCCAATATTAAATCAATTAATACGACCATGATGATCGTTTCAAGCAAAGCAGGAACAGGAATCCCTTCTCTGCTTTTTGCCACAAATAATGCAAGATCAAATTTGAATATCTCAGGATTGACAGATACTAACGCGACATACAATGCAGGCAGAATTAGTGTCAGTATAGCGCCTACGACCCGAAGAACGCGAAGCATAACTGATAGCACATACGGGAAATTTCGATCATTCACAATACTAAACATATCTGGCAATAGATGTGGAAAAACTAGGGCGAAAGGGTAATTGTCTAAGAAAAGGACAATTCTATTCTTTTTTAATGCATGAATGGCTTGTATCGGCACTTCTGTCGGGAAAAAATGACTAACAGGACTCCCTCTCCGAACACCAAAATACTTGTTCAAATCATCAATGGATTCAATATCCGTATCAATTTCTTTTAACTGCTGATTGACTTTTTCAATAAGATCACTTGATGCTCTTCCATTGATATATAACATGGACAAATTACGTTTTTCTAGCTCGCCCACTTGAAAGGTACAATGAGAGAGCCTTGCCGTTTTCAGCCTTTTTCGAATAAGTCCAACATTTACATGAATATCTTCAACAAATGCATCCATAGAAGCTTGAATAGGGCTTTCATTTTTCGGTTCTTCAATACTTCTTGTTAAATTGATGGAAATAGGATCAACTATCGCATTTTGGCGTCCTCCTTGAGATAAGACGATCAATTTCCCCTCCAAAACAGCATTGACAATTTGTTCAATATCCATATCAAGTTGATCACTAAGGTTTGTAAAAAGCTCCCCTACTGAGGCAGATGAAGCAGCCATTTGCCGAATGTATAGATTGGACTTGGCAAAATCAATCAATGTTTTAAATCCCATAAGATAGATGGTTGTTTGATCTATTAGCTCTTCCTCCACGAAAAAATCATCATGATCTGCAAACTTAGAGCTCAGTTCCATCATCATATTCTCCATTAGAGTACCCCACGATCAATCAAATTTTCTTTTATTTTGAGAGTTAAACGATATTTTTATACAAAAACTTATGTCTACATTCAATATACAGAAAGCGCCTATAACTATTATGTCGGAAACAACAAAAAACCACTCTTCAAGGAGTGGTTGTCATCGCGAGACTAACGGGTAGGATTTCGATCTATAAATATCATCCGCTAATCTGTATACAAAGTTTGTCTGTCAATACACCATTTTGCATTTCGTCATAATGAAATGGATAATAATATCCTTCTATATCTCTTCTGGCAATTCCCGTGTAAAGGCGATGTGGGCTTATTAGTTATGTAAAACAAAATGTAGCAGAATCACATTCACACATATTTTCAATTCTGCCTCTCTATCCATTACTTGTGCTTGTCTAAAATCGTTGAGTTCCTTTTCTTCTACATGAATTATTTTTGCGATACTTGCTGTTGAAAACATGTAATCCTTAACGAGATCATTCAAGAGCAATGTTGCTCTTTCTTTTGCATCAAAACCTTGAAAACCAAAACATAACTTGGCTAATTTATGCTCTATTATTTCCTGCTGGTCAGTCGTAATATTCCCCTTACCATTTAGCAAACTTTCCAGCTCATTTATCGGTAAATCAACTATTTTGGAAAGCTGAAGATGATTGAAATTAAATTTTTCAACTACTTCTTGTAGTTGTTCTTTCAGGTAATCAAATCGGGATATATTCGTGACAAAAGATACTTCTGCCCTCTTCTTAAATTCTGGCATCGTCCTAACTCCTTTACTTTTAGTCATATCCATTATATACCACATAAAAGTGGGGCAATGCATAAAATCAAGACGCTATTTAATCGAGAGCAACAGCGGAAGTATTAATAGAAAAATAGAGCCAGTAACTAAAATGTAAGTTATTTTTCTAGGTAGTTTTTGTTGCTTTGGGCCATCATAAAAACCTGAAAATTGTAGTTTATTACGATAGAGGACAAACAATAAAAAATATATGGCGATTCCTCCTAGCCAGCCTCCGTAAGTACCATCGACATTTATTCGTAAAGTAGTATAAATAAGCCTTACGCCTCCCCACAGCAAGCATCCAAAAATGAGAAAAATCAAAACAATTCTTATTAATTCTAACAATACTTTTATTGTGGTTAACCATAATCCCCTTACTTTCATCACGACCTTTCTACATAAAGCTGTAATGTAAAATGCAAATAATATTTCCTGAATTAGTAATTGCAACGCCCTATTAATTTGGCCATGGATAGACGAAAAAGACCAACTTTATGAGAAAAAGCTGGTCTGGTCATTATGCTTTGTTTGGACTTTTCATATAAAGCCAGCAAAGATTAGCGATTTCTTCCGCTTCATATTTATAAATTGTGTCAGAAAAAGAACTACGAAATGGTTGGATAATGAGTTCTAAAACGCTTATGCGCGGCTTTTCTCTACTCATTTCATCCAAAAGCAACGTCGTTAGTTCCGTTGATTTTGGATGAAGCTCAACCGTCGATATTTTTTTATAAAACAGTTCTAGTTTCTTTTGAATTTGATCGTTTGTGATCGGCTTGTACGCTGAATCCATTTCAAGCAAATACATATCATTTGGCTCTAATAATATTTCTCCACTCTCAATCATTTCTGGAAGAAAACTTTCTACATACTTTATCGATCTGTAGACTACCTTTTTTATATCAATTGTTGTCTTAGTTGCTAAATTCCAATAAAAGGATATATACTGGAACGTACCAAAAAATATGATTGCACACTCATAATAATAAGGCTTTCCATCCTCCCCATAAATATCATAAAATCTATTTTTTAGCCATGTGATTTCATAAAAACGGTGTTCAGCAAGAATTTTTTGCAACTCTTCATCATGCAAAAAAGAGATTTCTCGAAATAAAGGCATTAAGTTATATTTTTCTTTAATCCTTAAGGAAGCGATTAATTGTTCAACTAAAACTTCTATATCATCTATTTTCTTGCCGACTAGAATTTCCTCTTTTAAAACATTTCTTTCTAGACGATTTTGTTCGAGCACAGCTGAAAGACATTCATTTTTGGATGAAAAATAGTTATAAAATGTCCCCTTTGAAATATTGGCTTTATCTAAAATATCTTGAACTGATGTGTGCTGATACCCTTTTTCAGTAAATAATTGCAATGTTGCTTCGATGACCACTTGCTTACGATCTTTCATACATTTCTCCCATCTCAAAACACAATAACGAATATATTCCAATTATACTAGTAAAACAAAATTTCTCAAAATCTAGCATAAGCTCTAACATGAATGCTACTAGGAGACAATCTGCGAAATCAAGGAACTGACTAACAGTATGAGTTGCATAAGTGGGATCATGGATGCATCTTTTGTACTCTGCAATCGCTTGCTCGTATGCCTTCATTTTATAATTTTGACCACTAAATAAGCTGCTGTAATTAACACTTGATTACTTGCATCCCTCTTGATTTCGTACATGGCTATCTTTGCATGAATATAGCTACTATTATCACCCATAAATGATCTGTAGTAGCTACCTGTTATCCTTTTAACACCATTTTGCTCTCCAGTATGTTATAATGCTATATGACTAAACCAACAAAGAGCATTAACCGATTTGAGCTGTAGCGTGTAACAACGCTACAGCTTTTTAATTTTAGACAGATTTTTTACTCATCATTGGCTCACCACCTGTAATACTAAATACTTTTAAATGCACATTCTGTTCAAAGTAGTTCACTCAATCATTTCTTTCAACTTCCTCTCTAAACAAGAATCATCAAGGACAGTGAAGAAGTAATAAACGAATAAAAAATTCATAGTATAGTAATAATGCCAAAATATAACAAGGGGTAAGGCTATGAGTATTGAATTCATCACACTAGCACCAACATTATTGCATGTGTTTAAAGCGGGAGAGTCGAATCCCAAAAAAGAAAGGCGCATTGTTTATGGGCAAGCTACATCAGACGCAAATGGTATAGCTACGTTTTATTTTACAGACAATGCATTAGCTAATGGCAATCCACTATTATCAACGATTGACTATGCCGTGGCAAGCGTATATTCTACAAATTCATCGATCAATGCAAGACCAAGAGTACAAATGAGAGAAAAGAATAGTACTGGAAAATATGTCTCTGCTAATATTACAAATATTAGTGGTGTCACAGTATTAGGAATTAGTGTATTAGGTTCAGAAAATCCAGTAAGTGGCGTTATTGTAGATTTTATGGTTTTAGGTAGTTTTGAAAGTTAGGAGAATGCGATGAGTTTGTAAGACTTCAAGCTGTAGCCTTTGCAAAAGCCATAGCTTTTTTCACGTTATTATTTACATCTACTACACAATGAGATGATATTATGGAAAATAATAAATTAGTCTGTAGAGCTTGTAGTAGTAACTCTTTTGCAACTGGTCAGCTTGGTCATGAAAATTATCTTGCGATAGAAATGTTAGACCTGTAAGATCTTTAATTGCTTCAGGCTCCCCACTTATTTTGTTGTTTTGCAAAAATTGTGGTGAAGTGTCTTGATTTAAAGTAGCCAAACCTGAAATTCAGCTAGCAAACCTTAAGCATTAGCAATTCCAACAGAGGCAGCTTCAACCGAATTTAAACATTAGGTATGATGCAGCATTTAAAGTAAACCTCCCTCCCCCTCCGTTTACACTAATTCTCAAACCAGATGAAGACTAAGTATACTGTTATTACAAATTAGACGCTCAAAATTCATATAGTAGTTTAATCCATTACTGAACATTTGGAGGACTATCAAGAATTAATTTTCAAAAGATAGAAAAATTAGTGGATGGAAAAAATATGAATGTTTTGATTCAAGGACAAGGCACAGAAACAGTCGTGCTACTACCAGGTTTTGGGACAGGAACACCAGCACTTGATTTTAAGCCGCTAGTAGAAGAGTTATCGCCATTTTACAAAGTTGTAGTGATTGAGCCTTTTGGTTATGGATTAAGTGATATAACCGAAAAAGAGCGGAGTACAGAAAATATTGTAAGTGAAATCCACGAAGCTTTACAGATTCTTAAAATTGACCGCTATATTCTAATGGGTCACTCCATTGCGGGCATTTACGGACTAGATTATGTGAATAAATATGAACAAGAAGTAAGTGCATTTGTCGGGATCGATAGCAGTGTTCCAAGGCAATATGGTGATAAGGTTGTTGAATCTCCAATACCTTCTTCAGTAATTACACTACTCAAAGAATCAGGTTTAGGCAGATTGATAATGAAACTAAGTGCTGACCCATATGCTACACTACCAGTTGATGATGAAACAAAAGAACAAATGAGAATTCTTTCTTACAAAAACTTTAGAAATCCTACCATTGTGAATGAAATAGAAAATAGGTTTCCTAATTTTAAAGCAGTTGAAAATTTAACATTCCCAAAAAACCTTCCTGTTATTTTCTTTTTACAACCGAATAGTACTGCAATTGAAGGATGGTCAACACTACATGAAGAACAAATAAAGGATTCTGTACATGGAAAAGTGATGACATTTCAAGGAACACATTATTTACATCATACCAAATCAAAAGAAATCGCTGAAAACTTCAGAGCATTTATCGAAGAAGTAAAGTAAGGCAGTAGATAATTTTAAAAATGAAAGTTTATTTGTAGCTAGCTGATCTCTCAATTACGTTATCTATACACGGTCTATTAGCCTCCTGTATATTCGAATCACCTACACTACCCGCTGCCTTAGGTAAGTTCCATACTGTGCCGTTTTTGGCCCTGTAACCATTTCTACAGGGTCTGTTTTTTTTGATTTGATGAAACCATTTCCTCAGAGTGTTCATTAGCATTAATCTTTGGAATCATTCATATTAGGAGAGTTGTTGGTTTTCCACTATTGAGATAGCATTTCCAATTATTCCATCTTATTGGATAATTGTAAGTAACCTAATCCCTGAATTTCTTTACTAACCTTAATTTTTAATCTTCTTTTCAACCTTAAAATATTAATTAAAAAATTATTATCCAATAATATCTCTTCACCTTTGATGAGAAAATATTTACAGAATTTATTACAGTAGTCTTAAAGAACTTTGATTATATGAAGGTGAGTTAGCAACTACACTTTCAAGTGCAGAACTAGGGCTTGATTTTTCTTTCAACAACGAGTTAAAACAAACAATTTTCTCTCAATTAACAGAGCTTGAAAAAGAGCGATTAGATTACGATATCCTTTCAGAACTATATACAATTTATGAAATTAGAAAATCACAATATTACATTTTTCATATACAATCACGACGAATCTAGACCAATACCCAATATAGTTAAATCTTCTCTATTTTTAAGTAGCCACACAAAACAGCTGCTTCTTTTCTCTACATTTCCTTAATTTTCGCAACAAAAAAAAGCACACCAAATGCGACGATTATCTTTCAATAATCTGCTCGCTTTGGAGTACTTTTCTCAATTCTTATAATTTTTTGATTGCTATCTAATATTCTTGAACCTTACATATAAAATTTTGCTATGCTATAGCTCTTAAAAAATATGCCCAAGCTACATACTCATCACCTGGTATAGGTGTAACTACTAAAGCTACTACAATTACTGATATAGCTAAAGTTTTTATAAATGGTATACTATCTGACCACTTTTGCGCATCAGGGTTATAAACCTTTACTCGTTCTTGTACTTTTTTATTTGCCATAACACCTTCTTTAACTACAGTTGGTAAGTCATCAAACTTATGAACCTCGTTTTTGTTTTTATCACATTCTTTAAAATTATCTAATCTCATACAGTAGATGTGTACTTTCTTTTTATAAATATGTATATGATATGGTTCTCCTGTTGAAGAATTTTGTGGATCAATTCTGAAACAGTAACTACTTCCTAAATCATATTGACAATTTGCAGGATTAACATTTGAAGCCAAAGGTGTTATCCCTACCGAAGAACTAGTATCTTCTTCATTTTTCTCTTTTTCAACAAGCTCTAAATATAGCTCATATTGTTCTTTTGTTATCTTTTCACCACTCAACATCGATTGAATCTCTTCTGGTAAACTATTCAATACTTCTTGAGGTATATCCATTTTCTCTGTCTCGATTTCTGCTGCTTTTACTTTATTTGGTGATAAAGGTAGCATAGATATTGTAAGCACCAATATCATCAATGTGGCTATTATCTTTTTCAAAATAAACGCTCCTTTTTGTATTAGTCTTGATTTAAATGTAATAATTTTTGTATAGGAATTTCGTCAAAGTCTAAGTTGTATTTCTCTTGTAAAACCGTCTTAAAAACATTTTCAACAATACCTGTATAAAATGTGACTACTACTTGACAATATGCTAATGCAACATGGTCTGTAAGTTGTTTAGAAAATTGATCAATCGGTTCAATATGTTCTTTTTTTACAGGATGTTTAGAATAAACATTAACGGTAATCAAATTTTTCCTTAAATCATCTTCAAAAAAAATATCATTAGGAGATAGGTTTTGATCTTTTATTTCAGAAGCTCGATTTTCATCAATTATAAATAATCGATAAACATCTTTACCAAACTTAACATCCCATACTTCCATGTCTTTAAATCTTAGTATTCTTTCAAAATAATCAATCATATCCACACTCCTAATTTATACAAGATTTACACTACTTCTATAGAATTTAATTACCTCGAGGTATATTTATCCTATCATTATTAAA
This sequence comes from Lysinibacillus sp. FSL W7-1291, assembly GCF_038593415.1. NCBI lineage: Bacteria > Bacillati > Bacillota > Bacilli > Caryophanales > Bacillaceae > Lysinibacillus > Lysinibacillus sp. FSL W7-1291. Next base: position 2,093,775 of record NZ_CP151994.1, on the reverse strand, counting down.
AATTAATTTTCAATCATGAATTCACGCCACTTTTTTATAAGATGACCGCCATTTTTTGTGATCTCTAGCTTTAACAACGCCAAATCACGCCATTATACCGCCACATTATGGCTTTACAATTATTTCAGTACAGTAAAAAAGCATCAAATACGACTTTAATCATTGACATTCCTTTCAGAAAATGTCCATTTCCTTCGTCAAAATGTTCACAAAATAGATTATTGATTATTCTATATTTTTATGTTAAAAATCAACTTGGCTATATAAGCAGAGCTGGACTTTTTATTTTCATTATGAATAAATACTGTCCCCTTCCGTTCATAAACCTTTACTGCACCGCCCATAAAACCTGATACAATTTTTACAACATCGACTCTTTCTCTTGTTATATCCCGAAATATTTTAATTGTAAAATTATATATTTTAATCTTCCTTCCTACAGAATGGATAAATAAAGCGCTGAGACATGAAAGTTTTTAGAGACAAGGCTTTAATGCTTCAGTTCTCCGTATGCTTGCCGTTTTCATCTAACTCAATTTCTCGATGCCTAAATATGGGCTTGGTCTAAGCGATTGTAAGGAAAGTCTTAAAGGAATATTTTACATGTGGTCACCTTCTTTCTATAAATAATAAAAAGACACGTAAAATTACGCGTCTCTATTTCTGTTATTCAATTGTTTAGATAATTTACGTCTTTAACAATCTTTTCCATTTTCCTTAATTGCTCTACACTGAAATCATTTTTATTCTTAATTTTATCTATTAAAAATTTGCGCAATGATTTTTCGTCTTCAGAAACAAAAGGTTCTTTATTAGACGAGTAATTCATGAATTTCTTCTTCGAGTTATTAAAAAATAAAACTGGCGTAACAAAAATATTTTCTCCATGATCTCTAAATAGTTGATTTAAAACAGCTGCAGCACCCTTAACTTGATTTGATGGATCCCCATAAGAAAGTACTTTCAAACTCTCAGTAGACTTATTACCATTTTCTGAATTCGTTTCAAAATTTTCCGTAAAAATAATTGTTGCTTCATCATTCATTTTATTTTTCGGATACAACTTATCAAGGATAAAACTGAACTCCTTTGCTTTACTTTTCGAAACGCCATACATTATATTTCCTTGCCAATATTTTGATTCAATAATAAATACTCCACTACTCATTAATAATAAATGGTCAATTTGCCTGCTTACTAATTTACCATATTTGTCTCTATAAGGCACAAAAACATTTGACAATATAAGCATCTGATCAGGCTTTATTTCACTATTTTTTACCAATTCTCTTTTTAAATCAACCAAAATTTTATGAGTATTAATCTCACCGAAATTTCTTAACTGTCCCTCGATGCCTTTGTAATAACTCTTTAAATCTCTAATTTCATCTTCATATTTTCGTTTAAGTATTTGCATTTGATTACTTTGATTTGAAATAAATTCTTCTTTCTTATCAATAATAATGGTTTTCTTTTCTATTTCATTTTTAAAATCAATCATAGTTGCTGTTGTCTCTTGATTACTAAGGGAATATATCTTATTTATTTTTGAAATTTTCTTATACTGTATAAAAATTATTATTATAAGTATACAAAAAACAAACAAGGCCATTAAATTTGTACTATCCATATTACTCCTCCTAAATAACTATTAAAGCTATATTAATATAATATGGATTTGTTTTCAACATTTTCCAAAAAATAAATAGTTTTATTGTTTAAATATATAACTATTAAATTTTAAAATAATAAAAAAAACACTCGCATTGTAAACGAGTGTTTCACATCTTTTATGACAACCACTTCGGTGGTGTGTTTTTTTCCCAATAGATATCGCCAAGGTTGTGGTGTACCATGAATTCGTCCTCGGCACTGTGATAGTGGAAGTTATAGTAGTAGCCTTCCTGTGGTCTTTTTTCTGTACGCACATGGAAACGGATTACATCTGCTCCGGTTTCATTGTTAATGACATTGAAAATTTTTTCACCATAATGACCACTTGGCTTTTCAGAGATTGTTAATGATGCAGCGCTTTGATCGCCAAGATTAGCCACTGTCATCGCAATTGCTTCCTCCATTTTTGGGAAGATGATGCTGTCGAATTCATTGCTAATTTTCGGACCGACTTTTGTGCCAAATTTTATGTACGATTGCTCTCTTGCTGCATCTAGGAGTAAGGCATTATAATCGATCTCTTCTTCTTGAATTTGTATCTGTTCGTCTTGATAATCATCATGCTCAGCAGCAACAGCAGTGCTTGTCCTCGGTTCAGGGCCGATGGATGCACGGTTCGAAGGATTGTGATCAAATGCTTCCCAAATTTCATGTGTAGGCGTTATTAAACCAAATGTTAAAAACGCAACCATGATAACTATACTTTTTTTAACCCACGTTTTCATTTTTTGTCACCTACTCTTTATGTACAAATTGGTAATTCTCCTATTATTATATACGTTCTCGCCATTAAAAGGTTTCATATTTCTATAATTCATTGTACAATATTTATGAATAATGTGTCGGTTTTTTAAAGGAGGTACAAATCATGAGCATCGTAATGGGTATTGGTCTTTTATTAATGTTAGGTTACTTATCATCTTTATGCTTCACGGACTAATTTTTTTATTTTGTAATATGTACCCTACAAAGCCCTCAAAAGCCTGTTATATGCAGCTTTTGGGGTTTTTCATTTTTCTTTACTAGGTATGGCCCTTAAATAGCACCCATCTGATCATTCATTCTTTCAACCATCCTAAAAAATATCAGTTCCTAATCAATCTTAAATTAAATATAATGATGTTGAAGCGAAGTCACGCTAAAAATGAAGGTATTTTGGACATTCTCATTGACTTCTTTACTTGGACCTTTGAAGGGCATCACAATGTTCTAAGTTAGTATATTCTCCACTAGCAGTTAAATTATATATAATTGCCAATAAACCAATTACTGAACATGCAGAAAACATCATTGGATATGAACCAAATTGTACGATAATACCCATTACCATCCCACCTAAAGAAAAACCTAAGTCATACGATGCTAAAAATAACCCTAATAATACATGTTTATGTGACTCCGGAATTGCAAAAGAAATGTATGTGGTTAATGTAGGATATAACATCGCTGCTGCTATTCCATTAAATAAAACACTAATATAGACAAACGATCCGATAAGAGGAAGTGCCGCTAGCATCGTTGTCCCAATAATAGAGCTACTCAATATAAGGGTTATGAAACCTGGATGCCACTTTCCATCAGATGGAATATATTTTCTAAAAATAAATCTACTCCCTACAACAACTAGAGCCTGCAGAAATAAATAAAGCCCAACATTCCCTGTATTTGTAGTTAAAAAGTACAGAGGTAAAAATGTCGAGATTGCCCCAAATATACTTGCACCTATAAGCATTACCCCCGAAGAAACGATTAACCCTTTATGCGCACGAGCTAATTTCATTCCTTTTCTCATATCCTCCAAGGTGAACGATACATTTTCTTTTTTTACTTTCGGTAATGGTGATCTAATGAAAAACATAAGAGGTGCAAAAGCTAAGCAGGTAATAAAAATTAATAGCCAAGATACATCTCCTTGAACCCAGATAACCATTGCTAATGCTGGTCCATATAACCCTGGCATGACACTTGATAAAGAATACATTGCCATACCTTGTCCTCTATCTTCATCTCGTAAAGTCTCCGTGATACCCATTTGCATCGACATGGAGAAAAATGCCGTCACGATTCCTTGCAAAATGCGCACAACATAAAGACTTTCAACACCAAGCGATACATACAAAAGGAGTGCTGCTACATGCCCTAGTAATAAATATTTCATTACTGTATGGACACTGTATTTTGATACCATTTGACCAGCCCATGGACGTAACACCATACAAACAAACATATAGATTCCCATCATCAGACCGATTTCTGCCTCTTTCATTCCGTGATTAGCTGCCTGCAAAGGGAATATGACAGTTAATACAGAATTAGCCGTAAAATAAAAAATTGCCAAGCCGTAGTTTTGTAGCATGCTAAAAGATAATGGACTTACTTTCATAATTCCAACTCCTCTTTTAGGTCCAATTGGTGGTGAATAGAATCGATTTTAAGTTGTGAATCCAATAATACTTTTGTGGCCACATGTTTTGCATTCTCTAACTCATCTATCAGTAGTTGTTCCACAATTCTTCCTTTATGCATAATCGCGATTTCATCTGCCAAAAGTCGAGCTACATGTATGTCATGGGTGATAAAAAAGTAAGTTAGTTTTAACTCGTGCTGTAATCGTTTGAGTAGTTTTAAAATACTAATTTGCACCAAGACATCCAAACTATTTACTGATTCATCTAAAACAATCAATCGAGGTTGTGTGGAAATCGCACGTGCAATTGTAATTCGCTGTAATTGTCCGCCACTGAATTGCTGAGGATATTTCATCATATCCTCTTCTGACAGACCAACCATTTTTAGTAACTTTCCTACACGATCCTCTATTTGATTTATATCTAGCTTTTCATATACTAGTATTGGTTCCACAATAATGTCTCTGATTTTAAGCTTAGGATTTACTGCACTATGACAATCTTGAAATACCACTTGTAACGATTGTTGCAATCGTTTTCGTTCATTTATAGTTGTTTTATGTACATTTATCCCATTAAATAAAATCACACCATCATCTGGCTTTTCAATTCCAAGTATCATTTTACCAAGCGTACTTTTTCCAGAACCGCTTTGTCCTAGCAACGTAAAGCAACTGCCTTCTTTTATATTAAGCGACACATTTTCTACTGCCTTTACCATCGAATTTTTCTTCCTAAAAAATCGTGATTGACTATAGCTTTTAGATACTTGCTGTACTTGGATCATCTGTTTGTCCCCTCCATTCTCACCCAGTGGTTCTGATCATATAAGACAAGCTCTCCTGATACTGAACCTTCATACTTATCAGCAAGCTCTTCTAACTTACTATGCTCATCTCGTGCTGCAACAAGCGTTTGAGTGTAAGGATGAATCGGGTGCAATAAAATATGGGAAGTGGGACCTTGCTCAACTACAATCCCTCTTCTCATTACAACTATTTCTTCTGCTAAATTTGCAATAACACCTAAATCGTGCGATACAATCAACATCGACATTGCCGTTTTCTCATGAAGTTTTTTTAATTCTTTTAATATTTCAAGTTGTGTCATAGTATCTAGTGCTGTGGTAGGTTCATCAGCAAGTAATAGCTTTGGCTCAAGGCTTGCTGCAATGGCAATCATGATACGCTGAAGCATTCCTCCGCTTAGTTCATTTGGATATTTGTTTAAGATCTCTACATTACCTAATTGAAAAAGTGCGAGCTGCTCCTTTGCTTTCTCAATTGCTTCCTTTTTAGACATTTTTGTATGTGCTTGAAGCGTTTCAATGAAATGTCCACCAATCGACACAATTGGATTAAACATGGACATTGGATTTTGCATAATGAGCCCAATTTCCTTTCCTCGCACCTCACGCATTTTTCTCTCCTCTATCGAAAGCAAACTCTTTCCATCAAATTCAATACTTCCCTTTGCAGATCGCTCTTTACGGTAAAGATTTAAAATCGTCGAACATAATACAGATTTTCCGCTACCACTCTCCCCAATAATTCCAACAACCTTGCCTTTCGGAACTGATAAGCTCACTTGATTTAGCACCTGTTTATTATGGATAAATACAGTTAAATTTCTAATCTCTAACATATTATTTCACCTCTTCTCACACTGATTTTGGATTAAGTAAATCTCTTAACGAATCACCAAATGCATTAAAAGTTAATACAGTTATTGAAAGCATTACACCTGGAATGATCATTAACTCAGGTTTTATCATTAAGTATGTTTTACTCTCACTAATCATCATGCCCCATTCAGCTGTTGGAGGCGTTATCCCAAGTCCTAAAAAAGACAACTCTGAAATCATTAATATCGTTGAACCTAAACCGATTAGCTTTAGCAGAAGCATTTGCGGAAATACAAACGGTACGATATGACGCCACATAATTTTCAAAGTCGGGACACCGCAAATTTTGGCATAAACCACATAATTCGTTTCTTTTAAACTCACAACCATATTCCGTATAACTCGTGCAAAGCCGACCCAAATTACAATGACAATTGCAATTACTAGATTTCCCATCCCTGCTCCAAGTGCACCAACAATAATAAGCGCAAAAATAAAATTTGGAATTGCGAGCAAAATATCGCATAGACGCATTAAGACTAAATCAATCCAACCTCCAACATAGCCTGCAGTTATACCAACGACCATACTAATTAGTAGCGTGACTAGTAGTACAATGAGTGCAACAAATAACGACACTCTCGCACCTTCGATTAACCTTGATAAAACGCAACGTCCTAAATGATCTGTCCCAAGAGGATATTGTATTGAAAAACCTTGTAGCTTCATGGCCATATTCGGTAAATGAGGATCATTTGGCATAAGCAATGGTCCAAATATCGCAACAAAAAATAGGATGCTTACAAGAAACGTACTACAGTAAAATGCCCATTTTTTTCTCATCACAATTCCTCCTTTAATCGAATTCTCGGATCAATAAACGCACATATTATATCCGCTAAAAAATTAATGATAATGTAGAAGAAACCAATAATCATAATGAAACCTTGCATTACGTTATAATCTCTCGCTGTTATTGCAGTAACAATATAACGGCCCATGCCGGGTATAGAAAAAATAATTTCAACTATTGCAGCCCCACCAATAAGTACCCCTAATGTCATCGCAAGTGAAGTTATAAATGGTGTCAATGTAGCTTTAAAAATATGCTTACGAATAATGACTGACTCACTTATACCTCTAGCACGTGCAAACGTTATAAAAGGCTTATCCATTTGCTCAATCATATTTGTACGAATCATACGAATGTAAAATGGTACATTGGCCAAAGCTAAAGTTAATGCTGGTAAAATGATTGCATCTAAATTTCCCCATCCCATAAGTGGAAGAAGATTAAGCTTAAAAGCTACAACATAAATCAGAACGAAACCTAGCCAAAAACTAGGCATCGAGGCAATGAAAAATATAGTCATTCTTGTTAGATTATCAAAAGCAGAGCCCTTTTTTACTGCACTAAAAATTCCAAGAGGAATAGAAATAACTAATATTAATAGAAAAGCTACGAGCGCCAACTGAGTTGTAACACCAAAATAGGACAATAATTCCTCACTAACTGCGTTTCCATTCATATATGAAGTTCCAAAGTCTAATTTTAATACTCCACCAAGCCATGTTACATATTGTGTGAGCAAGGGCTTATCCAACCCTTGCTCCTCTCTTGCTTGCTCTAGTATTTCATCTGTTACTGGAATATGGTTTGCCATATAATATGACTCTATCGGATCACCAGGCATAATACGCATGAGTGAAAATGCAATTAACGTTAAACCAATCATTGCTATAGTCATACTAAAAAAGCGGTTTAAAAAGTACTTTGCCATTATTATCACTTCATCTCATATAAATTTATTGGTACCTCAAATTGTTGAGGAGAGAATTTGATTTTTTTGAATACATCATTTGCCACAAGATAATTTTGCTTATATGAAATTGGCATAAAGATAGCCTCTTGCTGAATTGTTTGAATTATACTTTCATATAATGAAGCCCGCTCAGTTACATCTGTAGATCTAATAACACGTGTAATTTCCTCTATAAGTTTGTCACTCGAATCTGTTCCCATAATGGAATAGTTACCAATTTGTTGCTCTCCTGTCATAGTACGTATATACATATGAGGATCATAAGGTGCGCCCCAAGTATCATTCATTACTATGTTGTATTCACCTGCTTTTGTTCGCGCATAATACACTTGATTATCCTCGGCTACCAATTTCACATCCGCACCAACTTCTTTCCAAGCTCCTTGTAAATACTCGTATATTGCTTTATGAATTTGGTCGCTTGAATTGTAAGCCATTAGTAATTCAAGCTTTTCACCATTCTTTGAACGAATCCCAGTTTTTCCATCAACTATCCAGCCAGCTTTATCTAGAATTTTTTTAGATTTTTCTACATCAAAATTATATTCTTCAATTTCAATATCACTATATGGGAATCCTGGTGAAAATAAAGAGTGTGCCTCTTGCTCCATACCACTTAAAATATGATCAATAATAGTTTGTCGATCTAGTGCATGTTGAAGCGCCAATCGTACCTCTTTATATTTAGTTACACCAAAAGTGGTATTAAGAGATAATATACGAGTTGATAGAGGGTCTGAAACTTCAGTCAAATACTCGTCATTCTGTCTCAATGTGGTAAACTCAATTGGAGTAAGTTGGGAACTTCCGAAAATTAAATCAATTTCACCATTTTCTAAAGCCATCATACGCATCTGTGAATCAGCAATATATTTCACTTCTACTTTTTCAATCGAGGGTTTTTCTCCCCAATAATTTTCATTTCTCGTAAATACAGCATGATTTTCATCTGCTTCATTTAAAATCCATGGCCCTGTACCAATTGGTTTCTTGATTCCATCTGCTGTATTGCCACTGTCTGGAAATCCAGCGTCACCTAACATACGTAATGGACGAATTAAAGCCAACTCCTGTAAAAACGGATAATATGATTCTTTTAATGAGACCTTTATTGTTAACTCATCAATTACTTCAACTTCATCAATAACTGTTACTACCTCTAACCAACTATGCGCTAAACTATTTCCGATAACTGTCTCAAAATTACGTTTAACGTTATCTGCTGTTAACATAGAACCATCAGAATATACTACTCCTTCTCGCAAATGAAATGTATATTCCTTACCATCCTCAGAAATATCCCAATTCTCAGCTAATCCTGGAGATATTGTCCCATCATTTCCATAAGCAACTAATGGATCATATAGCAGCGCCTGTGCAAACATTTCGTTTGGTGAATATAAATGAGGGTTCGCCTCTCCTATATCTGACGGCCAAGACATTTTCAATGTATTTTTATTAACACTACTTTCTTCACCAGCATTGGGTGCTGTATCATCGCTACAAGCTACTAAAAAAAGTAAAACAAATAATGGGATAAATAAAAAATATTTTCTCTTTAACATGTTTAGTCTCCTTAAATTCATAGTTATTCCATTTAATTGATGCTAAAATCAATCCACACAAAAAGAAGTAATTTCTAATCTGATTTCTTTTTATAAATAATGTTATTTATTCCTCCCTCCTTCAAATTCACAAAAAGTAATGATTACGCTTTGAACAGGTCGCTCCACCATTATAAATAGTAATGATTACTATTATCAATATTTTTTTATTTATTTTCATTCTACTCCAAACACCCAAAGTCTTTATGTTTCTGTATTTCATTTATTAATCTTCCAAAAAACAAACAAATAGGCCCATTAGACATTTCAATTAGTATCTTCTATTCATGATTTGACTGCCTCTTTTCAATAAGTATTACCTTTAGGCCAAATTCCTTCATAACATTTCTCGCAATACTACTGGGAACTTTATTTTATTTCTATTTCATAATCTTTTTATGTACCTCTCTTAGACTGTTATTTCACTATTAAGCTAAATGTAAATATAGAAAAATTACTCTATTTTAAAATGGGTATTTTACAATGGGAAGCAGTTCATAGTCTTAATAACAGAGGATTCTACATGGATCTCACACGATTCCAAAGCTTAATGATATGAGGGATATAAAAGTAAGATGAATGCTATCTAAAAGTAATCGGCATCAATGTTAATTTCACTCATATCATTTACAATGACTGCCATTTTTAAATCTTTTGTATTCGATAACAAATTATTAAGTATTGTTGTTTTACCAGCCCCTAAATAACCACTTAATGATGTAACTGTGATTTTATCCATGTTAAAACTAATAAATAGTAATCATTACGATTTGAAACATATTTTAGTTAATCATATTTCTAATCATATTGCAAGTATTTTTTAAAATTAAAAACACTTTTAGAAGACTCGAAAATTACTGACGAATCTTTCTAAAAGCGTTTTTACTTTATTATTTAGTTTCTCGGCGAAACGTACACGTTTTAATCGGGGAGAATACTTTTTTAATTCTAATCGTTCTGGGTTATTTCGTTTATTTTTAGTCGTAATACAATTTTTATCTCCTGTTTCTGTACATGCTAAAGTAATATTGACTCTCATTTCTAACACTTCATAATTAGTAATGATTACGCTTTGAATGGCAGTTCATTATAATTACTTCGTCAAGGGATCTAATTTCATATTTCATAAAATTTATCAATTCTTATTGGAATTGATAGATGTTTCTTATTAATTTTAGATCAGTCACTTATTTGAATGATAAGCTAACAATCCATATAGATTTTGATAAATCCCTTAAAATAACCTCATAAATAAAAAGGTTATTTTATTAACTTACGCTTTTCTCATCATAAATACACAAAAATATTAGAATTGTTTACGTTATTTGAGAAAGGAGTTTTCTTATTTCAGAAAAGCGCCCTAGTTGTTTTATCGCCTCCTCTTTCGTTAATGTCTCTGCTTCTGCTTAGTTAAAAATGACTTGTACCTTCTCTTTTGAAATCTCATTAGCGTTAGCTGGTTACTCACTTGATCTACCACAAATTCACTACTTCCAATAATTTGAGTTGGGGACTTTGCTGCAAATGCAGAAAATATAGTATCAAAAGTAGTAGCAACCAATCTCATGTTCTTTTTATAATATTTCATTTCCTTTTAAGGTGTATTTTGTCTTACAAGTTAATCCTATATGTGCAGTTACACTGGAGTTCCCTTTTTGCTTCATTGTCTATCTAGTAAGCATTCATAAATAGCATCAATTCATTTATAGTGAGGGGTTTAGATACGTAATAGCCCTGTATTGAATCATATTCGGCCTCTGATATGGAATTAAGCTGCTCAACGCTTTCTACTCCTTCTATAATCACTTTTAAATCTAGTGTTTTGATAAATTTTGTAAGCAATGCAACTACCTTTTTATTTGAGTTGCCCTCAATAAACAATCTATCTAATTTCACCCCATCTAGAGGAAACAGCGAAATATATTGAAAATTGGAATAGCCAGAACCAAAATCATCAATTAATAAAATATGACCACGTTCACGAATAATTTTTAAATTTTCTCTCGCCTCGATTCCCATTAGGGTTTCCTCCGTTAATTCAAAAGCAATTCGTTTATTGTTCGTAAAATTAATGTCATCCAAATGCTCCATTAGCCAAGTGATATCATTGATTAATGAAGCGGTTAAATTAATCGAGACATAAACTATCTCATTATATCTTTTCAACAAATCAACAGCTTTATTAATAATATTCTTAGTTAACTTTATCAAACTCTCATTATCTAACATCGGAATAAAAACACCTGGTGATATGGAACCCAGTTCTTCGCATTTCCACCTGCTTAGTGCTTCAAAGGATAATTGCCCATCATTGTGCAATATGGGTTGGAAAACGATTTCAAACTCTTTCGATAGTAAACATTCCTGTGAAATGGGTGCTTTTACAGCATAACTATCCTTATTTTGCGAATAGACTTGTCTAACGTAATTTAACGCTGGAAGCCTTCTATCTTGTACATATAGATAGTGTGTCCTTACATAATCAATATGTGATAAATCATTAATAATGGAAAGAGCCTGCGACTGAACATTACAGACTACTATATATTCCTTATCAAATACTCTGTAACATTCAACCTCTGTTTGATACATTGCTAATTCTCTCTTAACCTCATCTATACAATTAAAAGTATCTACATTATGCCAACTTATGATTGTAATATATACTAATGCGAAAGATTTTTTATTTTCAATACTCGTCAATACAAACTTACGATTTGATTCAAATTTTGTTATCCCAGTCTCCATCCTAATTCCTCCAATTATTATCAAAAAATTACTATACATATAATATATTTTATAAAGTGAATCTGTAGTTAGCGTGTATTGAATGTGAAGTTTATGTGGAGCACTAATAATTGGTTAAAAATGGATAATTCAGCTCTTTTACTTGCACAAAAAAGAGCTAACAAATCACCACTTCAAGAAATTTGCTAGCTCACTATATTTAGTTTAAATGGCTGCCTTTACCATTGTTATTTATTCATCCGTTTTAAAGTTCGATACTAAATTTTGAAGCTCTTGCGACATCTCTGCTAAAGAACGGGATGCAAATGTCATCTCAATCATCGTAGCAGATTGTTCTTCCGCTGCCGCTACGACTTGTTGTGTATAGCTTGATGACTGATTGCTAACATCTTTTACTTTCCATATTTCATTTACAAGAATGTCTGTATTCCCACTAATATCTTGAATTTCTGTAGAGACAGATGCTAGTTTATTGTTAATCAGGTCTACATCAAATGCGATTTCTTCAAATGTTTTCCCCGCATTCGCAACATAATTTATCCCCTTTTCCACTACCATTTTTCCTTCATTGACAGTTTGTACTGTATTTTGTGTATTCATTTGAATATCACCTATTAAAGCAGAAATGTTGTTAGCTGCATTGCCTGATTCCTCTGCTAATTTCCTCACTTCATCTGCAACAACAGCAAATCCTTTCCCTTGTTCTCCTGCTCGTGCTGCTTCAATTGCTGCGTTTAAAGCTAGTAAATTGGTTTGAGCTGCAATGCTAGTAATGACATTAATAATCTCACCAATCTCTTGTGATTTACTTTCAAGCAATTGCATTGCTTCAGTCGTCACGATGTTCTGGCTATTAATTTGATTCATTTGTTCCACTGTCTGTGTAATGACTTCATTACCATAAAGAGAAACCTTAGAAGTTTCAATGGATAGATCGCTTAATTCTTTAATATTTTTCGTAATTTCTGTGATGCTTGATGATATCTGTAAAACTGAATGATTTGCTTCCTCCATACCAGCCAGTTGCTTTTCTTGCCCTGTAGAAATTTCTTGAATAGCCTTAGTAATTTCATCTGAGGCCATGCTTGTTTGTTCACTACTCGCAGTGAGTTGTTCAGATGTAGCTGCCACATGTTCGGCTGAACTTGAAACGGATTCAATCATACCTCTTAAATTTGTAGTCATCGTATTAATTCCTGTCGCTAAATGACCTAACTCATCTTTATTTTGAACTTTTAGATGCTTAAAGGTTAAATCTTGATTAGCAATCTTTTGAACACTATCAGTGACCATCTGAACTGGAATTGCTAAATGTCTTGAAAATAAAAATATAACGATTAAACCTATAACAACACTACTAGCAAGTGTAATCATAATCGTATGTTGAATTAACTGAACGCCATGATTAAATGATGCCATGAAGCTACTAGCACTTACCACCCAACCCCAGTTCGGATCTAAAGCGCTATAGGCTATTTTGTCTTCTTCTGTATCAGGTTGGTTCGGTAATGCTCTAGCGTAATATGTAAAACCCCCACCCTTTTCTGCTGCTTTTATCATATCTTGTATCATATAAATTCCGTTACTATCAACGCTCTCCCAAGCATTTTTCCCTTCTGAGAAAGGATGGGCTATTCTTTGACCATCTAATCCGTAAATAGCAAAATAGCCGTCCTCACCTAAATCAACATGAGTAGTTATTTTACGGGTACCATCACTATGTAAATCGCCAATTAAATGTTGTTTTACTTTTTCTTGAGCATCCTCTAACGATATTTCTCCCGTTTGAACGGCATAATTCATTGCATCAATTAACTGAAGTGCCATTTCAACATTATTTTTTAGCATTTTTTCTCCCATATCATCCAAGTGCTCTTTAGCAGAATAATAACTGCTTACGCCGATAATTAAGCTTGGAATGAATAAGAGGCTTAATGTAATCACAATTAACTTTGCCCTGATCTTCATTATCTATCTATCTCCTATCTTCAAGTGAATCAAGATTCCTGTTTCATTCGGTTCTAAAATTTGAGCTGCCCTTCGTAACAATTATTTACCTTTCAGGAAATGTCACTAAAAATTGAATACCATTCTCCATATTATCCACTGAATAATTAATAGAGAGTGATTGAAATATTTGTTTGACAATATATAAGCCTAAGCCACTGCCACCAGTGTTCCTATTTCTTGATTTTTCGATTCTATAAAAAGGCTGAAACAATTGTTGTAGTTCGTCTGCTTTTATTTGTATACCTGTATTAATGATTTGGATTTGAATCTGGTTTTGTTTTGAATCCTCCGTCAATGCTAAATATACAGTTTCTCCCTGTGGTGAATACATAATTGCATTATGGATAATATTTTTTAATGCTTTTTCTAATAAATCACTGTCTGTAAATACGTAATTATCTGGTGGGATTTTGTTAATGATTCTAATATTTTTCTGAGATGCAAAAAAAGCGAGGTCCTTCGTAATAGTCTCAATTAAATCTAGGAGATTTATTTCTCTTGCTTGGATTTTAAATGTATCTTGTTCTAGTTTGGACATACTTAAAATTTCACGGACGAGTTGTTCTGTTCTTTCAATAATTTTACGGTTTTTTTCTAAATAGTAGTCACGATTTTGATAAGGTCCGATATTATAAATCATCCCTTCTATATAACCTTTCATGACAGTGAGTGGCGTTTTTAATTCATGTGCAACTGTAGTGAAAAACTCCCTACGTTTTGTTTCGATTTTTCTTTCTCTTTCAATATCATCTTTTAATTGCTCATTTGCTATTTGTAAATCATTCATTGTCTTTTGCAAGTTATTCGACATTTCATTTAAGCTATTAGATAATTCCTCTAACTCATCATTGGAACGAACTACTATATTTTCGGAAAAATCAAGGTTTGCCATCTTTTGCGCACGCTCATTTATATAAAGGAGTGGTTTTGTAATAAATCTTGAATATAGATAGGCACTGCCCAATCCAATACCCACTACTATGATGCTAATATAAGGGAGAAAACGTACTAAGACCTGTGAAGCTTCATCGATAGGTTGAAATGTAGCAAATACATTCACGATTAAATTACCTTCATCTAGAAATTGAATGGGGAAAGATTTATGAAATGCATTTACTGTTTCTTCATTTTGTAATGGTGTTGTTTTTCCAGTAATAATTGGTGGCGGCGAATTTCCCTGAATCATGAACGAAGGTGAGTAGATAATATTTCCGTCCTTTTCTTGTAGGTAAATGATGGCATTATTTTCTTTGGAGTACTCGTCCAAAAGATTTTTTGCATGTTCTAATTTTATTTTTTCTGATTTTTTAATGATGTCGACCATACCTGATTGGAGTTGGTTTGTTTTATATTGTTCGTAAAATGTCGGAAGGAAGAAGTATAATGTTAAATAAATTAATACTGCAAAAGATAGCAATATAAGAGAAGTAATCATAAAAAGTTTATAGGTTATTTTTTTCATCTTCATGATGTCTACAATCCTACTCATCAATTTTATATCCAATACCCTTGACTGTTTTAATATAGGGTATATTTAATTTTTTTCTTAAATTTTTTATATGTGTATCAATCATCCGTGTTTCTCCTGAATAATCATATCCCCAAACTTTTTCTACAATGATTTCTCTAGTAAGTACTTTTTTTTCGTTATGAAGTAATAGTTGTAAAATCTCGAATTCCTTTGTCGTTAAAGATATTTCCTCTTCATTTACATAAGCTTTGTATCCGTCACAATCAACATTAAGTTCATTAAAATGTAAATCGTTACCCCGATTTTTATAATTGCTTCTTCTGAGAATGGCTTGTACACGTCTAATCAACACATGAAATGAGAATGGCTTCGTTATATAATCGTCAATACCAAGATCAAAGCCCTTCATTTGATCTTGTTCTTCTTCTAATGCCGTTAGGAAAATAATCGGTATATTAGATTGACTACGAATCATTTTGGCTACTTCAAATCCATTTAGATTTGGCATCATCACATCAAGAAGAATTAAATCAAAGGGTTGAGTATTTAATTTCTTTATTCCCTCTACTCCATCTGACGCTACCGCTAAAGTATAATTTTGTGTCTTCAAAAACTGCTTAATTAATTCTTGAATTTCTAAATCATCTTCTATTACAAGAATCTTGTAGTTCATTAAGATCTCCCCCTAGTTAGCCATTATAACCACGCAATCTGTAGTTTATGTGAAGATACCTCGTTTTTTCTAAAAAAATATAAATGAACCCTACGATTATAGTCATACTTAGATTTCATAAAAATAAGTTCCATCATAGAATAAAATTCCCCCAAATATCCACAGGCTTAATCTTGAATCTGCTGATTTTTTTGGAGGAATGTATTCTTCATCATGACATGGAATTTTTATAAAATGGAACTCTTTCATCTTCGTATAATCATTAAAGAAAAGGAGATGTTGCCCCCTGCTAGATATGAGTGGATTCTATTAATACTGAATGCACGTTTGAAAAAATTTATTTTCATATCACCTTGATCGTCCAACTAAATTCGACCTATTTGGCGTCAATATGGAGAACGTGGAATTTGTATCTAGAGATAGAAGGGAGTTTATGTGAGTCAATAGAAACTAAAACGTGTCCACTTAGATTAGATGGCATCAAACAAGAGGAGTATCATTAGGAGGTGGTATAACATAAAATGACCAACGTTTTACAACCAATACGATTTGTTATTTTTCTCAGTTAGTTTTTAGCACATTTCGTTTTCATTCCTACCATTTGCACAGTGGTCGAACGTGAAGCATGGATAAGTGACTTGGCCAGTGTAATTCCAATATTCCTTTTCGCATTACTACTATTTTTTCTGACTTAGTAGCCCTCCGACTTCAAGATTTGACTTTCATCCAGCACGCATTTCTCCCTTTTGAAATCAGTTTAATTTCACCACCTACTTGTAAATCAGTTAAAGCTTTACTAATTGTACTTTCGGCTATATCAGGATAAATACTTCGAATGTATTCTTTTGTAAAGGGTTGTTCTTGATTAAGAATAAAATTCTGAATTCGCTCTATCTTAGTATGTCTGCATATAGAATCCCGTATTCTGTTATGTAGATTTTTATAAGCCTCTAAAATAATAGATAAGAATGTTTTTAACCAGAAGCTCATATTATGCCCATTACAATACCAATTTACCGATGATTGATAGACGGCTTCATAGTATTCTGCCTCTCTTTTCTTGATATATTCATCTAAACAAACATATTTAACAAATGTATGTCCGCTTTTTACTAGTAATAATTGCATTAACATAAGCATTAATCTACCATTACCTTGACTAAATGGGATTATACAATAAAGATTGAATATAAAACGAGCTATCAATATAAGTGTAGGTAACTCTTTTTTATGGTTTAATACATTGTACTGGTTGCATAATTGTTCTACAGCCATTGGGATATTTTCAGGAGGAAGAGGACGATAAACAATCGTGTGCATCCCTTTCTCCGGAATTCCCGGGATAGAGAATGGCTTTTGACGCCATTTTGCACCGTCAGAGGTAATAAAATGAACTAATTGAAAATGCAATTCTTGTATAGTATCTGGACTAATAGAGAAAGCACTAGATTTTTCATGTACAAGTGTCAGCGTTTCATAATAACAAAATATCGCATCTTCTGAGATCGATTGGGGTATCATATCTTCTAAAATAAGTTCTTTTAATCGCTTATTAGAAACTTTTATATCCTCATATACCGAAACATAGTTTTTTATATATTGTAGTGGCATCGCTTTTGCAAGCCTAGTGAACATATCAGGTCTTTGCTCTTGATAAGCGGTCAACTTTCCTTTATATTCACTAATTTCACTAACTAAGTTTATTATTTGTTGCTCACCACTATTTATATATTGATCTTCAAAAAAATTTCTCATGTGGTTCCTCCTTTCTTGGAAATCCTGTTGCTTTTCCTTTGTTACAATCATACAGATTATTATTTTCAATTGCGAATCTTCATTAAATTAAACAAAAATACTAAAAATAACATCGTTTATTATTCTATATTGGTTCATTCACTGTATAAATGTAGCGCAATTAGAAGATAAATACGCATAATTCTTATCGGTCCATTCGTTTAAATATTAAAATGTCACAAAAAATAATTCATATGCTTTAGGCAAGAATATCGAAGTATTTCTCCCAGGGTAAATTTCACAAAAAATGAAGTCAACCTGAACGATAAGGATTGATTTAGTGTTTTCCAAGAATGTTTTGTTCACAAAGTTGATTGATAATCTATCGTTTCGATTGCCATTCATTGTAACTTACCTAAAGCTATAAAAATTTTGATAATGTAAAATGTTATCCAATTTTTAGAGGCAATATAAAAATGCAATACCCTTACTTTTAATACGCTAAGGGTATTGCATGCTTCTATTCTTATTCAATTATTTTAGTAGCCACAGAAAGGGTTTCAAAATTAACAGGAATTTTTTTTGTTTCTATTGTTACGGGCTTTTTCGAATCTGTAATATCTGTTATTTTAGCATATAAACGTGTACCGAATTCTGTGCTAAATCGTCCTTCGCCCGTCGCTCTAATTCCAAATCGATCATTTCCTTCTGCATTATCTCTAATTACGCGTTCAAATCCTTGAGTATCTGAAGCAAAGTTCATGGCAGAATATAAAAGTTGAGGGCTCATCGGTAAATTATTGTAATAATAAGTAGCGTCCCCATATAAATCTGCATTCAGTCTGTTTCTGCCCGATATTGTTATTTTTTCAAATACATACTCAACTTTATATTTTTTCCCTGCTGGAACAGGAAATCCTTGTGGAGGCACAGTGAACTTTCTAACTTGTGATTTCTCTGTAGTGTTTGAAGT
Organism: Lysinibacillus sp. FSL W7-1291; assembly: GCF_038593415.1. Lineage (NCBI taxonomy): Bacteria > Bacillati > Bacillota > Bacilli > Caryophanales > Bacillaceae > Lysinibacillus > Lysinibacillus sp. FSL W7-1291. The sequence continues at coordinate 2,075,033 of NZ_CP151994.1, read as the reverse complement.
GGACATATTATAATCAACACTAAAACTTTGCGAAGCTGAGACCATCATTACAGATAGGGTTGCATTGTAGTTATATCCAAATGTCCAACCTGAAGTATTGGTTGTACTAGTCATTTCCTTAAATTCATGCTCATATCCACTAGTAAATAACGTTACCTCATGCCCTAGATTATTTTCTAAAATATTTTCTCCAATTGTCAAAATTTGAGCGTTTTCAATCATAGACCCTTCTATAATATTACCGTTTAATTCGGTATCTTTTATATGGTGGTATCTATATTCTGTACCATCAAAAGCAGCACTGATCAGCATCTTTTTCACTCTTTCATCAATATCTTGATAGGCACTATTTTTATTTTGACTTTGTTCAGCCGCTTTTATGTTGCTTGAAACAACTCCAATATTATTCCCCGTCAGTCCTTGATTTTCAGAAGCACTTGCATTATTAGAAAAGGGACCGCCTGCCAATAAAGTACTTGTTACTACACCATACAGTATTATTTTATTTTTCATTGTGAAACCCTCCTAATATTTTTTTATTAAATATCTAATATTAATAGATTATTTAATATAAATATAATATCGAATGTCACAATTTTTCTCAAAAAAGGGTTAAAACTATCTTTTATAAAGACATATGGATTGATTTTACTATTTTTTTAATAGTTTCTATCCCTAAATATATTGTTTATTTTGTATTTATGGCAGAAGGATATAAAAAACAATAAAAATTAGCATAAATTGTCATAATTTATTGATTTGATTTTTCTCTGAAATTAAAAAAAATCGCTTATTATTCTGTATAAACGCAGCACAAATAGAAGCTAAATACACATAATTCTTATCAGTCCATTCGTTTAAATATTAAAATGTCAAAAAAATGAATTCAACTTGAACGATAAGGATTAATTTATTATTTTCCAAGAATAAAAGTAAAAATATGTTGCGGGTTGGTTGGGACGTATATCTTGTATAACAAACGAAGGTATAGTGGTTAGAGGAGGTAAAAAATGAGTGCAGTAGCAGGAAGTAATGTAGCTAAGTGGGAAGTAAGATGCAGGATTCTCAAAAAAGAGATTCATATAGGGAAATTCTCTAATAAAGCTTAATTGTGAAAAATCGAATAAGTTTACGAGGTATATAATAGCGATTCAATCGATAATAGGACGAATACTTGTTGCTATTTTGGAATCAGCAGATTATTATCATACAACAATTATTCAAATTTTAAAGAAACAGTCTATTTTGTTCAACTTAAACGTCTCTTACTAAGCTAAGAAAGGTTAAAACCAATACCTTCGAAAAAGGCGGTGGTGTACCGCCTCTTCAACCGACAGAAGATATTTAAACCTCAGTTGCTTCAAAGAGAAAATGGATTTCTAAACCAAAAACTAGATGTAATTTGCTGAATTCTTGAGAACATTTCACCCATATTTGTACTTAAAATTATTGGGATTTGTTGTGGATATGATGCTTTTGCTTTAGCTGCATTATGCTTGTCTACATGAGACTTAGCCGCCATTTTATTTGGTTTTAATCTAGAATTTACTAACGTGTTAATAGCTATATTTGAAGAAGGTGAGATAAATCCTTCGCTCGTTAAATCAGTACTTTTTAATAGTTGTTTTTGCACTTTGGATAGATAATGATCCTCATCTAATTGAGCTTCGAGTAGATTTAGAAAACCACTCTGATTATTTAAATTGATCATATTAAATAATGTAGGATTTTTTAAAAACAGTTGGTTTTGTAAATCAGATAAATTTTTTGTATCTGAACTCTTAAGAAGGGCTTCTGTTAATATTTGTTTGAAAGAAGCTTTTTGTTTTTCTGATAAATTTAATGTTTTATTTTCAGGCAATTCTTGAAGGAGTTTTTGTGTGAGAAGTAGATTTTCGATAGAAAGGGAATTTATATTCACGTTTATCTCCTTTCCTTTCTAAGTACTATTTTGATACACAAAGAATGGGATAGAATCGAAAATTTTATGCTGCGTATTTAAGAACCTTATAGCTAAATTAGTAGCTAGTTGTTACATTGATTGATTCATGCATATAGTTACTAGTTCATTTTATATTGTTAAAAACGAATAGACACGCCTTTAAAAGAGGCGTTCCAAACTGTAAAAGCTTTAAAGTATACTAGCTCTGATTGACATCCACAGAAAACTGTATTTAGTTATCAACGATTACCTAAATTACAATTCGGTCTAAAAAAGTAATTATATATTAGACGATAAAGAGATCTTTCCATTTGTATATTTAGAAATATCTTTAAGCATGTTTATTGCTTTTTCATTGCTCAATAAATGATCGATTTTAGGATCAATTCCAAGAATACTAGCATTAGATGTACCGGTAAAATCAATGTCTATTTGCTCATATTTTTTATGTTTTAGCATAGTCTTCTCCTTCTGTAATCGATGTTCCTCCATGTAATCTAAAAGTGTAAGTTGCGCCCTTTTTCTAGCTGCTTTTTCTTTTTCGCTTAATGGACACTCAAAACGTTGTCCATTCACAACAACCCAACGTTTTTCACCATCAAAGCCCATTTCACTCCATTGACATTCAGGATTATTGGTAGTGTAGTTTAAAATTTGGTTATAGGTATAGGAATCTACATAAAGTGTCGTTTTGATTGCTGTGCCCTTATCAAGTGTTTCCATCACTGTTTTCCCTGTACTAGAGAGTTCTACTGCATCTTTGAAATGATTAAATTGATTCGAGATACTATTGAACTTAGACTTATTATTTGTACCATGTAATACATTATTGTAATTCATCATTCCTTTTACGTTGTTAATATTCATTTTTCATTTGACCTCCTATACTATAGAACTTCTGATTATACTATCCCATTTATGAACGTTAACCGTATCCATACAACGCGCCATCACCCATGAGTGTGTACACTTTTGATCTTTTGGCTAGGGGCGTTCATAGATTATCTAATGTACATATCATATTAAATGTCACTAATTTTCACAAAAAAGGGTTTAAACTATCTTTTATAAAGACATATGGATTGTTTTTCATCGTTTTTTAATCGTTGCTTTCCCTAAATATATTGTTTATTTTGTATTTAGGGCAGAAGGATGCAATAAAATGATTGATGGTAGTATCAATTGTCACAATTTATTAATTTTTACCTATCATCATACGTTCGTAAGAAATTTGCAAAAAGCAGACGAGGTATCTATACATAGGAAATTGTGACAAGGGAAGGCTCTAGAAAGCAACTTTTAATCGGTTGCTTTCTAGAGCCTTGTTAGGAATCTGTAAAGGGATTAAATTCATTGTAAATAATAGAGGAAAAACGAGATGATGAAGAAGACAATATTTTTCAGCTACTTGGCCTAAGTAAGTCAGTTCTTACACTACAATATTTATTTTGTTTTGGCAGCTTCCAAAATCCAATTAGCTAAATTGTCTATTTGCCCTTCTACAGCAATTGGGTCTCGAAACCATGACTGGCTTTCAGTCCACAAGAATACTTTTCCATCGCGAATCGCAGGCAGGTTACCCCAAATCGGATCAGCCTGTAGTTCCTCCAATGTCGATTCTGTTGTTAAAACCAAATAATCTCCAGTATATTCAGGAAGCAATTCCAGTGAAAATTCATAAAATGATTCAGCTAGCATATGTTCGGGAATCGTAGCAGGTGGATTCGCGCCCAATATTTCATACATGATTCGCCCACCTCGTCCAGACTTCGGCCCGAATAAGAATACCTTTCCATCATACTCCTGCATGATGGAGACGGTCTCTCCCTCATCAAGTACAGCTTGAACTTCATCATGTAACTTACTTGTGCGACTCTCAAAATCGGTAATCCATTGTTCAGCGACATCCTTTTTGTCTAATAAATCACCGAAATATCGCATTTCCTCCTGAATACTTTCAAAGCTATTATAAGGCATAGCCACTGTTGGCGCGATGAGCGAATATTTGTCCACTGTTTCTTCTTTATTAATATTTGTAATGATTAAATCTGGTTTCAAATCAACCAGTGCTTCAAGCGAATCTCCCACATTAGTGACACCGTCAAGCATCCCTTCTAAATACGGACTTTCCATCAATAAAAAATCAGATGCCACTGGTTGGACGTCTAGTGCCAACACGGTACCTAAAAATGCCGATGCTGCTACACGTTGTGGATGCGCAGGCACTTCCACATCTCCGAGAGCGGTCTTAATTGTTCGCATTTCGATATTGGCAGGTGCTTCTGCATTCAATTGATCAGATTTGGCTGCGCCACTAGTTCCCTTTGTCCCTTCTGATGATGTCCCGCATGCCGATGTAACCATTGTTAGACACAATAGTGTCATCGCTAACATATTTTTTTTACTCATTGCCATATCATTTCCTCCATCTAACATTAATTGATAATGAATATCATTACCGTTTAAATGATACATGGCTGGATGTGGAGCAACAATGGACAAATCTGTCCAATTCATAGTATCTTTCGAACCTACAAACTGGTATTGCCTGCGATATTCCCCTGGAGTTATACCTGTTTGTTTCTTAAACATACGGTTAAAATAGACTGTGTCTGGATAACCAACATAAGCAGCAATTTCTTGTAGCGTCGCTTCGGTATCACACAGCAAATTTCGTGCCAAGTCTATGCGTAATCGAATCGTATAATCAAGTGGGCTGCATCCCATCTGCTCTTTAAATTTCCTTGAAACATACTGTGGGGTGTAATTCATTTGATGGGCCAACTGCTCCATGGAAATCATTCCACGATAATTCCTTGCGATATAGCGGACAACTTGTTCAGCCAACGTTGGGGCGTGTGCAAGCTCCATCCGCTCCTGTAACGCTGCATGGACGAAACGGATGAACTCCCCCTTACCTTCAATCTTCTTAATTCATGGATATCCTTCATGTCTTTCTCTTTGTCTATCTGCCCATTATCTATTTGTTGCCAATCGCTCAACATTGTTTCTAGCCTCTCCAACATAACGAGCGGTTCGGATGGCGACACTGCCCAACTTTTCATAAATGGATTGTCTGTTTGCATCATCATATGAAACTCCCGCAATGCTGAAGCTGGCAAAGAAGCATTGTATAAAATCATGTAGATGTCAAGAAAGTCAATAGATTGAACCGTTATCCGCTGCCCCTTGCCGATATGTATTAAATGAAACCGTTCGGATAGCCATACTTCATCGTTTACCCACAGCTCAGCCCGTCCATTTGCCACAAACATAAACGTGCTTGCTGGTGTTACATAATTACGAATTTCGTCACCACGCCCAAGTCGTTTTACCCGAATGTCCAGTACACGAATGACGACTTGATTCCACAGTTGAATTTCTTCGCTTATATTCATAATATTGCCACGAAATGAACATTATTGATCCTGTCCATTAGATTGCTCCTTCCCATAGATCATACAGCTTCAATGATTATCATTCTCATTCAGATTTACAACATAACAAATACTATTTGAGGATGTCAAGGCAAGCAAAAATACTTTATCTAACTATACCTCTTGCAAAATTTTCCCCGCCTCAGACATATTTTTTGTCGGCTGCACAGCAATTCGCCTGTTTGAACAATCTCTTGAACACATAAGCTAGCCAGCTTTATCCTATTCTTCACCTAATCCCTTTGTGATTCTAGAAGAGAAAATTCATCAGTCATAATAGATAAATCCGCTCTCCTTTTTAGTTTATAATGTCTACTTCTTAATGCATTGATGCGTTAGATGATAACTAAAAATGTTTATTCTATTCCCATATAACTACTCATACTATGCAGAAACCCGCGAACAACATAATGTCCGCGGGTTTCTATCGTTATTGCCAAGCCTGATTGTCAAAGTGCCACTGCTGGAAAAATTCATGCTCAGCCAATAGCACTTCATGAATTGGGCTGAAAAATTGTTTTAGTACGCCTGTTAATTCAAGTGTAGTGTTTAGCTCAATTGTAAAATGATGGCGCTCAAATAATGCTTCTATATACGCCTGTAAGATACGTCCTTCTATGTTTTGGGTTTGCAACAGTTGATTGACTTCCAACATTGCTTTTGATGTTTTCTCTAAGGCTGGATATTGATACATTTCTATAAATTTTTGTGCTATCACGAATTCCGTTGGATATGTATAAAGCACAGCCACCTTGCTGGCTAGTAAGGTTGGAAACATAATGGTTTTCGGTGTCACTGGCACACTTTCTTTATAGGTTATTCTTACTTCTATGTATGTTGTTGTTTGGCCTAATGTAGCTGGTATTGTGAAATGAATACCGTCTTCTGTTAAAGCACTCTCTATTTTTTCTGCGTTCCACTCAATGCCATCCTCTGGTACTGCAATCGAACAAATTTCTTTCAATGCTTTTTTCACTATTTCCTGTTGATGAGCACTCGGCTTCGCTAGCAGTGTGATTTCTTTTGTGGGCTTCACCAGTCCCTCTGTTAATGCAAATAATAATAAATCCCCTGCTAAGTAAAATTGATCGTTATATGATGAGACAGATAAACGATAAAGGAGCCTTTCTTGACAATAAAGGAATACTAGCTGTTCCCTATTTTCTTGCCGTGCTGCAGCCATTTCTGTTATTTGTGTAAACACATTCGTGGATTGTGTGCTCATTGTTTCCATAAATATCCCTCACCTTTTTGATTTTTCAGTTTTTTCATGTCGGAATTTAGATTCTTACTAAAATTCATGCTTTTATTATCACTTATTTAAGGTATAGAGTAAACGGTAATGTATACCAAAAAAGCCTGTCGTAGCTAGGGACGACAGGCTGGGAAAATTAGACAAGGGGCAGCCTCGCTATTGCGAAACTACCCCTTTAGTATTTATAGGTAACATTCTCGTAAATTGTAAAAGTCTCAACCCAATCGTCTGGGGAATATTATCTTGAAACCAGATTCGTTTCATCACCGCGGTAAAATTCCACTGTGTGCCTTCTAACTTAAGCAACGCAAACCCTACCATCTTTTGCGTCCTTGCAGCCCCAAAGCATGCGCCAGTGTGAATAAGTATCTACAAAAACAAAAAGCAGAATGCCAGATTACAGAAATATGCTACCTAAAATAGCACGTCTCTTATTATAGCACAGTGAATTAAATAAGTAAAATATTTTATACAAAATACAATTTCACACTCTTTTTTCACTCTTTACTCTTTCTAATTCATATACCTAAAGACTCATAAAAATTCCTCTTTAGAAAGGATCATATTTTAAATAACCAATGTTTTAGCTTATAATAATACTTTTTTACCACAAGACTAAAGTTGTTGTTTTTTACAATATATAGTGTATTATAAATATTGTATAACACACTAATATTTGGAGGTTAATATATTTTGCTACATATCATACCAAATGATCTTCCTACATTAACTAAGGGCGAGCGCAGTGTGCTCAATAAGATTAAAAATTTATATAAAGCACAACAAAGTGATGCCTACCTCTATATTCAACCCAAGATTAAAAATCTTATTCCAGATTTTATTCTAATTGATTGTTTAAGAGGAGTAAGTATTTTAGAAGTGAAGGACTGGAGTATTGACTACCTTGCCTCTTGGACTCGTCTAGAAATTAAAAATATCAATGGCGAAAAACTAGATAATCCAGTATTTAAAGCTGGTCAATATTATAAATCTCTGGAAGGCTTATTTTCAATGGATGATAGATTATACAACACGCAAGGTGAACTAGATGTGAAGCTCTCTTCCTTTGCTATTTTGCCTCATTTAAAAAGAGCTGCCTTTGAAGAAAATCGCTTAGCAGATGTTTTTAATCAGAAACCTGCACACTATCTATTATCGGAGGATTTTAACGGTTTAGAAATATCAGACTTATTTTCAGAAATTAAGCCTTTGAGCCCTATGTATTTAAAGATGCTCAGAGCAATTATCTTCCCAGAGATTCAAATTCTCTCTACAAGTGAAAACCACACGCAGGAACTAATTGCTGCATTAGATGCTGAGCAAGAACGATTTGCTAAAAATATTTCATACGGTCATTATATGGTGACGGGAGTACCTGGCAGTGGAAAAACAGTTATGCTTTTAGCAAGAGCAATTCATTTGATCAGAGAAAACCCAGATTGGAAAATACGCGTTTTAACATACAATAGAAGTTTAGCTACAAAACTAGAACAAAAAGTAAAAAGCTTAGCAGAAAATTTATCATTTTTAGATATACATATTGAAAATATTGAAATCAGTACCTTCCACAAGTTTGCATTAGATATAGCACATGTCTCTATCCCAAAACTATCTGGTGATGAACAGCAAAAATGGTGGGACTATGATTTGCCAAGTTTGTCTCTACAAAAAGCTAAACCGATGTATGATGCAATTTTAATTGATGAATACCAAGATTTTTTAGACGATTGGATTCGTTTAGCCATTCAAAGCTGTAAGACTTTTAAAACTATTGATAGTAAAAAAGAAGAAAAAAACAGCATTAATTTATTTTTAGCTGGCGATCGCTTACAAGGTCTCTACCGTTCAACAGATACACCTTGGACAGAAATTGACCCTATTTTAGACATGCGCGGCAGAAGTAAATTACTAAAAAAAGCCTATCGTTCAGCCAATGAGCATATTGATTTAGCTCTACAATTTTTAAGTGTAGATGAAAAATTAAAAGCCGAGGTAGAAAAATTTTATTGCCCTATGAAGGAAATTGAGTATGAAAATTCGGTTGAAAATGGCATCGAGATGATTGAAGGAGAACTTGAAGAGGTAGCCATAAAAATTGAGGAATTGATTTATAAAGCTGGCTATAATCCAAATGAAATAATGGTACTCTGTAAAGACTGGCAGAGAGCTAACACTTTCATCCAAACACTTCCAAAGGTGTTACAAGCAAAAGCGGAATCATTAAATAAAAAAGCATCCACTGAGCATAAAATTATTGTGACAACTTATCAATCAGCAAAAGGATTAGAAGCTCCGATCGTATTTTTATTGGATACAGATCGATTTATCTCTACTTCTGTAAAAGAAGAAGCATTAAAATATCGAAAAACTATGTATGTAGGTATCACAAGAGCCTCTGAACAATTGTACATTCACGCTGAAAACTTCCATCAAGAATCCTATGCACAGGAAATGAAAGTTCTACTTCAACAAACAGTGCCTGTTCAGTAAATCGAACAATCTCAAATACCTGTGATTTCTGTAAAAAAGCCAGTTTATAAGTAGATAAACATTGGAAATTTATATACAACATACACATCATGATATATGACAAAAAATCAGTATGGTAGGACATGTCACCTAGCATACTGATTTTATTATTGCATACTCCATTTCCACTCTACATTTTAATGACAACCCTTTTGTTAGTTGACGGATCGAGGCTGATGACTGTTAAAATCCCTATGGCTGCAATCACAGCAGGCACATCAAACGATACAATCGCTGAGTTTAATGGCAAACCAAGTACAGCCCTTACTAAAACAGCCTGTACCAAAACAATAACTAAAGCCATGATTATAAAAGCTAGACCAAACAAGCCGCCATAGCGATAAAACCCTGCACCAATCAGCCAGCCGACTAAATAATAGCCAAAAATATTGAGGGCAAAGACGAGAATTGCCAACAGCCAATGATTTTGTAAATCCACGAATGGCGATACCATCACTGTTTGTTTCCAAAAATACCCCCAAATGAACTGCCCATATTATCAAGCCTAATGTCAGTTAGTGAACTAGTATTACGAAATGCTAATTTCTCCCGTTCTTCATTTCGTATATTTTAGTATAATGAGATTTTTTGTGAAATGAACAAAAAGCCCCGAATAGTGAAGTTTTCTTTATAGCTAAGATTTTCATAAAAAGTTTCATTCTTAACCTTAACTTATTTAACAAGTTTGTTCGGTTCATCTACAAATGCGCCTAAAATATAACCGCAATCTTGACAATAGTATGAGGTTATTTTAGAGGAATTTCCTAGATGAGAATTAAGCGGTGCATTTTTTTTAAATGATTCTTCTGGAAACATGTGGAGCGGAGCATGAACAGCTCGAATAATACCCTTAAGAATGTTCTGACTATTACAATTTGGACATGTCTTCAATTCCATCACAATCCCTCCATAAGCTTTTATATATTCTATTATAAACTTTTTTAAGCCTTCATAAATAACCATCTCAACAAAAAAACTTAATGGAAAATTTGCGCAAGCTAAAATTGTTGAAAGGCTTGCTCTATCCGAGGATCATGGAGAGCAATATTCAGTAGCACTCACACATTTCAGATATTCTGATGCATTATAATGTCCTCTACTACTTCACTTCCGCAAAAATTAAAATGACAAAAGATGCCCAAGTCAGACATTTCGAACGGTTGGACATCTTTTGTCATATATTCTATATCTATTGGAGCTCGGTCAGACTTCTAGCACACCATAATGAAACTTCGCGGTTACTCTCGTCAATTGCTGGAAACCGTACTGTGCAAACCACTCTGAACGAAAATGTGCCTTTAATACCACCCGCTTTTTCGCTACACGCTTGGCCTCATAGACCCATTCATCCGTTAATGTAACATGCTCACCCGCGAGCCGTAACGCCTGAAAATTATTCGCCTCTTCGATGACCTCTTCAAACATCGGGTCCATATAGACCACATCAAAAGCCTTGTCTGGCAAGGTTTTTAAATAAGCAATCGCTTCAGCCTGAACTACCTCGATTCGTCGCATACAGGCGGTTAATGGTAACTCGGACGTATCATAGGTTTGCGTCCCCCGACTGACAATAAACGCTACATTTGGATTTGCTTCCAGCCCTACTACATGGCCTATCTCCCCCACGATATAAGCCGCTAGCATAGCATCTGCCGCAAGACCTAATGTACAATCCAACACCGAATCACCCTGTTGAAGCTGTGCCGCTTCCAAAAAGGGCTCTGCCTCACCACGAGCAACACGCTTTAGTCGAAACGCTGCAGAATTCGGATGAAAGAAAAAGGGCTCCTGTGCCCCATAGGCATAATATTCATAGCGATTCTTCCCCGCCACCATCACATGTGCCTGCAACTCCTGTGAAATCTTACGAACAGAGCGCTTTTTCCGTGGCTCAAATGTAGCACCTAATGTTTGACACGCAAAAGCAGCGAGCGCCATCGATACTTCGTCTGGTCTGCCCGCTGTCGTCACAATCGTTTTTAGTTCTCGCATGTTTGCTCTAACACGCCAGTTAAATGAGAGACAATTTGCTCCACAGGGAATCCCTCAATTTGTTCACGCGGAATAAAGTAAGCCAGTTCCCCGTCCTTTAAAATCGCCATAGACGGTGAGCTCGGTGGCACCTCTTCAAAATAACCGCGCATTGCTGCAGTCGCCTCTGGATCCTGCCCTGCAAACACCGTCACAAGATGGTCAGGCTTCACCGCAGCAATTGCCTCGCGCGCTGCTGGACGAGCAAGTCCTGCCGCACATCCACATACCGAGTTAATAACCACTAACGAAGTCCCCTTCGTCTCTGCCATAAACTCATTCACTGCATCAGCCGTTGTCAGCTCCGTAAATCCAGCCTCCACTAGCTCCTCACGCATCGGCTTCACAACCTGCTTCATATATTCATCATAAGCGTTCATGCTTTTCCCCTCTTTCCTATGTATTCGCAAAGCTTATTATAGCAAGGTTTTGTGTGAATGTACAAAGACATGCTTTTTGTTTGATTTTTGGGGAAGTGTGACTTTTTTGTGTAACGAATGATGTATTGGTTAATGGCCGTTACACACCTAAAAAATGAAACTAAATCATGTGTAGTTTGTGATTGCAATAAAAAAATGACCTAGTTCAAAATTAATTAAGTTCCTGGTCACTTCTATTTAATTTTGGTTTAAAGCACATTCAATTTCAGCTATCCAGTTTTTCCCACCATAAACGACAAAGGTTGTTTCAGTACCTTTCACATCAAAAACCTTAATTCTTTGAGAGATAAGAAGATTTAAAACAAGCTCCACTCGATCTACATCCTTTAAACTAATTTCCCAATATAAATTAGGATTAATGTTTAAAACATGAGCACAAAAAATAAGACGTTGATTTGTTAATAACAAACGGCCTCCATCAGATTTAGTTGCACTATAATAGATATTCGCCAGACCAGAACGCATTGGTAATTCATTTAAACCCATCTCAATTTCGTGGAAGAAAATCTTTTTGTAAGTAGCTTTAAATTCCTTCAAATCGTATGTCACTTGCTTTGCTTCAGATGTGATGATGTAACTTCCACAGTATTCACAAATGCTGTCCTTTGGATTGAATACGGCCGCACAATTTGGACAATTTAAAGCGTTCACCATGCTCATCGCTCCCAATTTATTATTAACAGATCATCACTAGCATTTTATAATAGTATACTTTTAATTACTTAATATTCCAATATTAGTTCAAATAAAAACTAAGTGCTCCCTTTTAAATGAGCGCATAGTTTTTTCTGATCTAATAGTACTTCTTAAACTGGTGTTTCTTTGTAGGGACTGATTTGAAGCAATCGTTGTTGTTCATAATTCATCATACAGCTTCATCCGCTCCCTTTTGACAAGTATTAATTTATGTAAATAAAAAACCAGGTACTCCATTAATAATGAGCACCTGTTATTTGCTTGAATAAACTATATCCAAATTAAATTCTGTGAAAGACTAACTGTAAAATACTATATTATTTATAATTATCAACTGTGAAACTAACAATTTTGTCATACATAATATACTCAGTTCTTGCAACAATATTTCCAGTCGTTACATTTAATTTAAATTTATAATACGGTTTCCCTTGTCCTTCTTCACGACCATCTAACCAATTCATAAACTGATCAATTTCTGCTAAAGATAAATCATACTCATGAATATCTTTATTAGTCATAGTAAGTCTTAAAATTGCTCTCGTTCCAATTTCCCCTGTTTCCGTTTCTTTTACTGTAACCTCAGCTGTTGCTGTTAAGTTACTTCCATCTGTAGTCGTGGCAGTTATCGTTACTTTACCAGCTTTTTTCCCTATTACATTGCCGTTATCATCAACTGAAGCAATCTCTGAATCGCCGCTTGTCCATTTAACATTTTTATTTATTGTGTTTTCTGGTTCAATTGTTGCTACTAAAGTTTCACTAGAACCTATTGTTAGTTCAAGTGTTTCTTTGTTTAGTTTTAGAGATTCAGCTAATTCCGTATCTGGATGAATAAGTGTACCATCAGCATCAATGTCTATAGCATCCAAGCCGAATAAGGACCATCCACTTCTTCCTCCTTTGAAATTATCAATAACTACTTCATGAACTGTGTCATCTAACCCTAATTTCTCGTATGATAGGTTCATATATTGATTATTTAATACCATCGAGAAAGATTCTGTAATCCCATCTATAGTAATGTCTACACTACTTGCTCTATAATCTGGAGCCCCTGTAGGTGTAATAATTCTAAGGTTCTTACCTTTAAATTTAAATCGTACCTCTCCTTGAGTTGAGTAGCTGGCGTTAAAGCTTGTAGTCCCTTTGTACGCATGGGTTACTTTGAAACCCAGATATGGAAAATTGGTATATTTAATTGCGGAATGTGTGTCATCAAATCTCTGCCAGCCTGACTCAGGTTCTTTTAATTGTTCTCCAACAGTAGAAGCTTTAGCTTTGTTTCCCTCGATATCTAGAAATGAGAAACTGAATAATATAGCTATAGCTGCTGATATTATCATTAAAATCTTTTTCATAGTAATCCTCCCAATCAATGTTAATAGGTTAATAATCCTGGTAAAAAATAATATAACAGGTATAATTATCATGTATTTTATTACAAAATTCAACATTTTTTTCATCTAATTTATTAATGCATCTTAATTTTAATTAGTCTATTTACTTTATTTTCGCTAAATCCAACCCTATAAAACAATCAATTGTCATTATTCCACTTTGTAAAACATACCTTCCTTCATAGCCTGTCAGATATAGTTTTCGGTTTCAGTTTTCATAGCTGGTGAACCTGGATTCCAATTTGTATTTGCCAATTTATTTCCCTCTTTTTGTCTTCCTCAATTAATTAAATCTGCATTTTGCTATTACTTACTAGATCTGCATAGTTCTTCATGATTTCCATTTACACTCGCTTCTTAACCCTTTTTTAAGTTTTTAAACAATTCAACTGCTATGACATGTAATTCATCTGTTTGCTTTCCTCGAAAGATATTCGACACATCAGTACCTTTGCGTTTACCTATACGAAAGCACAGTTCATTCAGCATTTTTTCCACTCTTACTACATGTTCATGTAATACATAAAGCTTAATAGCACGTTGCTCGAAAGATTCTGGAGCATATCTTTCAACCTAATTTACGACTGTTTTTCTTATGTATATTCTTTATAGTAGTCTCTATGTATTTACGTGAATTTTTTCAAAATCAAACTGCATTTATCCCATACAAACGTTGATATACCAATGAACAAAAAAGCATGAACGCTTATATTCATCATAAGCATTCATGCTTTTACCCTCTTTCATATGTATTCGCAAAGCATATTTTAGCAAGGTTTTACGAATGCACAAGACATACTTATTATTCAATTTCATGAGCTTTAGAGAGAAATGCAAATTTTTTTGTGTAACAGATGGTTATTTTATCTAAGGTCGTCATACACCTAAAAATGGAATTTATACAATCGATATTGCTTTTTCATTAAAACAAAAACGCCCAGGCTCAAATCAATTCAATAAATGTACATATTTGTCTATAAAATATGTACTGACACTAAATTATTCCAGATTTTGTTCGATAACAAAATGGATTCATAAATTATTTAATAGAAAGGAGTAAATTCAATTATGATCTCTTCTCAATTTTCAAACATGCAATATTTAATGGCACGTCGGTCTTCATCTAAGTACTATGGGTTAACAAAACAGACTGGCAATGAAGCTAATAACACCTCTACAAAGGGTCAAGAGAGAATTAACAGTGTGAGTAAAATTATTGAAGAAGGCAAAACCTCCAGACTCTCTGCGAAACAGATTGAAACACTTAAAAGTGCTGCTAAGGATGGTTTGTTAGGCTCTAGTGCTAAAACATTAGGACCATGGGGGAAATACAATCTCCAAAAAATTTTATCAAACACTAAGCACAATTCAACATTAAACGCTTATCGACATTCAATCTAATTTTATTAGCGTTCAAACACCCTCCAAATAATTAGAGGGTGTTTTTAAATTTACAAAGTGAAATTTCTAATTTTCAAACCCTCTTTGAATAGCCTACATATGACTCGATTAATTAATTACTCAATCTCAAGTGTGCGGGTTTCAGGAGAAATGAACGGCGAGATGCTTGAATTGGTGTCGTTTCACACCTGTCTTATAGATTAGATCCCCAAAACAGAAATGAACTGGGTTGTTGATCTTTTTTGCATGATCCAAGATTGAAATTCCGTTATCATGGTAATTAGCTGTTGGACATTAGTATCATAGTTTTCTATGAACTCCTGCTCTGAATAGCCGTATAGAAATCCTATACCCTCTTTTAATGAATTAGGATTGGGCTTACTATTTAAAAATTGTTTCATTCTTTCCAATTCCTGATTGATTAAATCCCATATACCCATCTCGATTTCATTGAAAGCAAAATAATCGAATTTCTTGTAATGCTTGTCGATTGCAGGCAAAATGTATCCGAAGTTGTCTTCGGTAAAGTAAATAGAAGAACTATTCCAGCATTCGCCCCTGTATTGATCTGGCAAAATCTCGATATAACATGAACCTTCGAGTAAATTCGTATCATAAATTATTTCAATCATTAAGCCTGCTCCCTCCCATTAGTGAAAGTAAAATTTATTGAGACTCTCTGATTATATCTGGTAATCTGAAACTTTCACTATATTAAAAGAGTCACTTTCTATTCAGTGGTCCTTTCACCAATTATTTAAAATTTTTCTGGTTTTACCACTTTAAAGGAAGCTACTTCCCCACAGTTTTTACAGAAAGTCATCAAAAGTGGTGACCCTACTGCCATTATTGCTCCTATAGGTCTTATATTACCTTGACTCGTCGTACCCCCAACCTGTCCAGTTGTAAAGGTATCTCGACCGCAAACCTTGCAAACTAACTTTTCATTTCCCATTATCTCACCTCTTTATGTAATTAATGTAAATTATAACATAAATCACTCCATCTCGTTACACGCTCTAGCTAACGCTGAGGATCGTGTCAGTCCATTCAAAATTTCAACATTATGTATATAATCAAATGGAAAAGGACCAAAACGTTCTTATTATTCAGTTTGTTATTACTTGTAGGGTGTAATATGAAAACAGAGTAACAATGTTTGCATTTCCTGATGAATGGTGACGGGACAAAGGAGCAAATAGTGAAGGGAATAGACAAGAAATACGACATGCTGTGAACATCGAATTAAAAATGCCTTGCAAAACGCCAACATTTTAATAGAACTTCAAACAGATGAAGAACCATTATATAAACTGGAAGGATTTGATTAAGGAAGGTTTTATTTATACGATATGTATTATTTGAATGAAGAAGTGATTCCTACTTTAATCGAACTAATTGATTCTTGGAACAACCTTACTTCTTCCGTTAAATCAAGACAAAGCTTTGAATGGACACATAAATTGAAAATAAAAATAGCCCGATTAGCAACCACCCATAAACGGTTCTCTGTTTTTGACATTCTTGAATGCCTAAAGTGAACAAGAATAAACCTAAGAACAATATCATGAGGTAATTCAGTTGGAAATCACGGGTGATTAGTCCATAAGCAGCGAGAGAAATACCAATGATTGAGAAAATAATTTTCAAACAATTTAACATTACTTTCCACCCCCTTTTTTAGTTTATCATACAATGTAAGATAACTAGACGTTCGAGAGGCTTCTTATGTAATATTGTTTCCTTATGTTTTCAGCATTAGAGGCTAGGGTGAACCCTCTTTCCCATAGAAAAAGGCATGTGCTCGACCGTATATCGAACACATGCCTTTATTTCTTAAACTCGTAATGAGCCACGGAAGCCCCTTGCTGCGTAGTAGGATTCTGCTCCATTGTGATACATAAAGATCGTGTCATAGCGACGGTCGCAGAAGATAGCACCGCCGAGTTTTCGAATGTTGTCGGGTGTTTGTACCCAGCTCGATGTTTTTAAATCGAATTTGCCAAGCTCTTGTAGATGTCGATATTGCTCTTCTGTTAAAAGCTCAATGCCCATATCCTTGGCTACATCCATCGCCGTATTTTCTGGCTTGTGATTTTTTCTGGCTTCCCATGCTTCACGGTCGTAACATAAACTTCTGCGACCTTTAGGACTTTCCGCAGAACAATCATAAAAAATGAACTCGTCTGTATTTGCATCATAGCCAACTACATCTGGTTCACCGCCCGTTGCTTCCATTTCATGGAGCGACCCTAGTTTTTCCATATTAGTCTCTAGCTTAGCCTGTACATTAGCCCAGTCAAGCCCTTCATGACGAGACGTATTTTTCTCAAAACGAACTTGCAAAGTATGGATTAGTTCCTCGCGTTGCTCTTGTGATAATTCCTTCGTTGTCATCTTTGTCTTCCCCCTCGCTTATTTAAATGACAAGCCTTCTTCTTCCAATGAAGATTTCATAATGGGTAAGGAGGCTGGTCCAATACCATGTATTTTTAATATGTCCTTTTCCGTATACGTAGATAGCTTTTCCAACGTATCAATGCCTTCATGTACTAAAGCGTTTCTTGCAGGTGCACTAAGTTTTGAAAGGAAGCCACTAGTTGGTTTATTTTCTTGATCACATGTAGGGCAACTTGGACAATCCGTGCTTTTGTAAAAGGTATGTCCTTTTTCACAAACTTTTAACTTTTTTTCTGCAGCCAAATTAAGTCCTCCCATCAAATCCCGCATCTAATTCTAACATACTTTACAACTCTAACTCGATTGTCAATACTATGTTTAACATTTTCTAATTGCATACTCAGTTTCGACACCATTTTAAATAAAAATGTAATATCTTTAGTAAAATTGAATAGCATTGGCTCTGAAAACAGAATAGAGGGATTCAAAAAAGGCACTATTTCGCATAAGAATAGTGCTTTTACTGTATCACTGCCTCTTTTCAACAAACAACAAAATGAGTGTTGCCAATGGACCTAATACAAGAGAAAGTAAAAACCAATTTAACCCCGATCTATTCTTCCCTTGTGCAAGCCCCGCATTTATCAACGCCAATGTGCCCCAACCTGCGAAATATTGGTTATCCATCTTCTGTCCTCCTGTTTCACTTAACTATGCTACATCTCTTCACAAATTTAATCATAACATATCCAAATAACATGCTTCCTGAAAGGTGTCAAAATTGTATGTAATGCCTCAACCATTTGCCATCACCGTGAGCAACGCTTCATCCAATAATTTTAGTCATCAACTTTGGTGTTTAATGAGACTCGCTCCTTCCTCAGTGGGTGAAAGTAAGATTTCACGCTTTATCTAAAGGATTCTTATTTCTACGTTTAAAGCCTTTAGTTTCAAGCGTCCTAGCACTATCTGAAATCATCATGATGTTTAACTTTGTGAATTCAGCAAGTTTTTTAATTTATGAGCTCTCCGTGCGTGTGGAGGTAATCACATGTAGCTAATAGTATAAACTGTGCATATGTCAAACCGCCCTTGTTGAGTTCTTTTGTAATGTGTCACTTGCCATAATAAAAAATCCGTACTGTCCTTTGGGTCATTTAACTTAGTCTTTGGCCAATAATTTATTAACTAATATCCTTTTAATGGAAAAATACCTTCTTATAAAACTGTACAAACCCGCCTTTTCATTACTATATAACGCTCAATTTGACTCTGGTGTTGCCTTAGTCATAATCCATACATCAAATTAGCAAGTGCACTTATCAATGATAATAAGCACACTTATTATTATCAACAAGATTCAACTCCTTACTGCAACAGTAAAAAGGGAAGAAAACACATCTAGCATTTTATTACTTCATAGTTTGTCGACTTCAAAAAAGGCCACATCCTCAGTAGAATGTGACTTACTAAAAGTATATATGTAAAAACCTCAAAGAAGCATACCCCCGTTCAAAGTAGGAACGGGGTTAATAGTAAAACTGTATCAAAATTTTTTCTTTAACAATAGCATCCGTTCGTTTAAGTAGAATTGTTCACAAGCTCTAGCTTTTCTCACGCAACTTAATTTCTTTTGGTTTTCTGCGTTTTAGCGAATACATAACCTGATAATCCTAGTGACGCACTAATAACATAGCATTTATAATTATTTTTTTGTAAGTATTGTTCAAGTTCATTCGTATCTTCGTAACCAATCGGCCAAGCGTATAATTTATGTGATTCAAACTGCTCTCTGTTCTCTACGAAAAATGTATTCAAATCCATTTCATCAATATCGAATAAAATACTTCCTGCCATTACATGGTCGAAATCATGCGCTAAGTAATTCTCGAATGTAACAGTTACAATTTCATCTGCCATTGTTTCGATATGTACTAGCAATTCATTTTCTAGAAAATTTACTGAGTATCCAACTATCACACCATCGTGAATAGATTTTGTCATTCACTTCCTCCTTAAAACGGTTGCGTTGTTTGAAAAAGAAATTAGCATTACCTATGGCAATCTCATGATACTTTAACTAACACACCCCATTAGTGGAATATCAATTTATTTTCTATCTCTTATTTCTTCTAGTATTTCTATTACACGATTGTTTTGTTTTTCAATCGATTTTAACCTTTTTTTAATTATGCTTGAAGAGAAAAACACAATTAGTACAATAGCTATTCCAATGATTAAATCCATTCCTATTCCCTCCATTTATATCTTGGTTTATCGTTTCTTACTACCACATACGTTTCAAAGCTACTTGCTAGTTCAAGTATTCTGCTCCATAAGTTTAAGAAGAACAGAGGTGTTAATTAAACAGTAGCCGATTTCAATACCATTAATCACTTTCTTTCACTTTTTACACAATCAGTTTTCGGTCATATTACACGCGTAATATTTCATAACAGCCTGAAAGGTTAGAATGAAACTAATCAAAGTCGATAATAAAAGTTCCATAGTTTCGAGCTGATTAAATGGCAGTCCATGTCGTATAAACATAAAAAAACCACCTCCCAACGCATTACAAGCAAATAAACCTCCCCAGATTGCCGCTTTCGTCCTTTTATGAACGTTGTCGCCTCTTAAATATCTCATATACAAGAAACAAACAACACCGATCCCTATGATCAACAGTGCTGTCTGAGCAAAGGAGGGTGTCACAGTCATCGGCTCTTCCCACGGCATATCCACATAGAGAAGGTTACCAAAGTGAATCATGTTGAAAATCAATAGACAAATCAGCACACAAAAAAAGAATAACCATTCGGCTATTGTCATGAACCATTTCATTATTGTTATACCTTCCCTTCTATTCTGATAGCCTTACAGTCAGAGGATTCGTTTATTATTCGTTGTTTTAACTTTTTTCGTTGCATATTCTCCCTCTTTCAATGATTAGTCATTCGACAAAAAAGGTTTTTTCCTCCATTTATGTTTTATATTGGCATATGAATCTCTGGCGAATCAAAAGAAAAAAAGCAATCATAGGGTAAATACCATTTCCCCTTTCTGCATCGATACATATTATATGTTGTAGAAAGGGGGGATTTTCAGTGGGATACAGTGGAAACGTAGGTAATATCAACAACAGCTGCTATTATGGCGGCGACTCTGGCGGTGGCGGCTATTACGGATCAACATTCGTATTAATCGTCGTGTTATTCATTTTATTAGTTATCGTTGGCGCTTCTTTCATGTATTAATCATCCCAACTAGCACCTAGAACACCCTTTTACACGCTGCTAAAGCCGTGTGAAGTCATTTTAACCATTTTATAAGGGTCGCTTTACCAGCCTAGTGACCCTTTTATATTTCAGACAGACGTGCGATAATGAAGAAGAATTAGCTTTGTAACAATATCCCACCTAACTGAAATGGCAAATTGAGGTGAACCCTACATGTTGAGAGTAATAAAAGCATTACTAGGAATCGCATTGATTATGGTTGGTCCTATGTTGATTGCCATTACGGTTGACGATACGGTATGGCTCAAAAATATATTATTAAGAATCATTGGTGTCCTGTCCATTTTACAGGGCGTTCATTTAGTACATAGACAATTTCATCCACATTCATACAAAAGAAAACCCAGGAACTCAAAATAAAGAGCACTTGGGTATGCTTGATGATTTAGAAAAAATTATTCCTTCTCAAAATATTTTAGATCTAATTGAATAAGAGTTGTATTCATATCATAAAAATTTCCCGACTTAAATTTTTCCTCATGAGTAAATTCTTTTTGATTTTGAATAAATGCTAACCACTCCTTTTCTAACTCACCGCTATTCTTTCCGTAAACTTCCTCTACTTTTTTTGCTAAATCTTTCTCATTGTAGATCTGTTCAAACTTTTCTAGTCCGTAGGTATCAATTAAATATTTTGTAAATGAAGCCGTATGTGTGTAGCTCAGCTCCATAAGGATTTGATTCTCTTTTATATTTGAAAGTTTTGGGCGAAAATAGGCATCATCTTGATTTGGATCAATTAACTTACTAATAGGAATTAACTTGTCTGAATCCATATAATGCTTCATGTATTTTTCAAAATATAATTTATTTTTTCCATATTGATCCTCCATATAACTCGCAAAACCCTCTTGCGTAAAATAGCCATGGTCAGATCCAAAATTATTGCCATAACCAAGTAAAGAATGTGTCATTTCATGGACAAGTGGATATATATCTTCTTTAACGCCAGTTAACTTGATTTTTGATGCTAAGCCCCATGATTGATCGTCTTCTTTAAGATAAATAGTTATCTTGTCAGATGGCACATAGGAAGTATGTATGGATTGCTGAATGTTATCATACGCCGTAAGGATTTCATCTTTTAAGATAGCTACTTTTTCTTTTGGAACGTTGATATCATTCTTAATCTCAAAAGTTATTTTACCATCCTTTGTCACCACAATATTTTCATCGTT
The DNA here is from genome assembly GCF_038593415.1 of Lysinibacillus sp. FSL W7-1291. Taxonomy (NCBI): domain Bacteria; kingdom Bacillati; phylum Bacillota; class Bacilli; order Caryophanales; family Bacillaceae; genus Lysinibacillus; species Lysinibacillus sp. FSL W7-1291. Next base: position 2,053,028 of record NZ_CP151994.1, on the reverse strand, counting down.
TTTTTCTTGTATTTGCTCTTTAGGTTGAACGGTTTCCGCTGTACAGGCTGTTAATAGCAAAGTACATAGAAGGATTGTGCCATGTTTACCTCCTAAAAAGTATTTTCCAGTTTATACGAGACTTAAAATCCAAAAGTTTCATTTTAAAAAGAAAAATAAGGAAAATTAGACAAAATTATTTATGATATTATTAGACAAGGCAAAAAGGAGGACTCCATGAGCAAAAGTAAATGTATCCATTACAACCCACGCTATGGCTGGGATTTAAATGATGATGCACATTTGGAAATGTGGTTATTCGCCAAAGCACAACGTAGACAAGTAACTATTCTCAGCTATGGATGTGACTTAGATCATCACACCATTAAAAAAATTGTTCGGCATTACCTCACTACGGAAAAACCTGACGCAGCAGAAGACACACTAGAAATAAGATATGATACATATGATGCTAATTCAAATCTTCATACAGAGAATCAATACTATTTTGAAACCTATTTCATCAGTGAAAACACATTAGCTGCTTTTGTCCAAGCGCTACATCGATTGCCTGGTACACATATTCGCTGTGAATTTAATGTGCGGGGACATTTTGAAGTGAACCTAAATGGTGTAGAATTTTCTACACGTGTATTAAAAGCTCTTGATTTTCCATCTATGTACAAGGAAGATTTAATCGGACGCTATCTTTTATTTATCGATACAGAATCACCTGACAATGAAATGATTCGTCACAAAATACACTTGCTCCCCAAAGAGTTGCAAAGTCTTTCTCTTCCTTTAGATAGCTCACTGCTACAGCGGGAACGTTTAGTAAAAGACTGGATAACAGCCATTCTTCGATACGAAGTGTAAATTTTAGCTTACTCAGGATGATGGTCTATAAAACCAAGTAATCTTATCATATAAATAGTAGTGTTAAGCGAATTCGTTTAACATGGCACCTCCCGATTTGTTACTAAGGGGCACTTCTATCGAGTGTCCCTTCTATCTTTTTTGCTATTGCACACTTCAACGACATCCATTACGATAGAATTTATTCGTCATTATGGGATGTGGATTTATGTTAGAATTTATTATTAATTTCTTATCAAATACCTATGTCGGTCAACCAACTTTACATACAAGAAAAATTGATCAAAATATAGCAAGGCTACAGCACTGCGATTGGTTTCACGACATTTACCATCATGATCAATACCGCAGCCTATTTTTTGCGAATCGCCATGTCAGAAAATACCTTCAAAGTAATGTTCGGGTCAAGCGAATGATAAAGAATAAGCAAGCGCAAGAAAGGTTTCTCCAATTTTTACATAAGCAATCGAAGGGACGGGAACAAAAGAATTGTAAGCAATGAAAATCCCGAATTATGACAAAACACTCCATACCTTAAGTGTTTTGTCATAGTTCGGGTGTTTTTTCTTAGCTAATGAGTGTCAAAATATCCTTTGGCTCCTGTAGCACGTAATCTGCATTCTTAAATCCAGTAGTGGTTTTGGCTCCCCAGAGGGCAAGGGCAAATTTGGCTCCTGCTTGCTTAGCACATTGGAAATCATAGATAGAGTCGCCAATATAGATAGCCTCTTCTGGAGCTACCTGCAATGTGTCCAGACATTTTAAAAGGGGCTCTGGATGTGGTTTGTGCTTTTCCGTATCACTAGCACTAACAATATGTTGGAAATAATCACTTAGCCCAAACGGATTAAACTCATCCACTATCTCTTGAGCTGTTTTAGAAGTCACAATACCCATCTGAAGCGATGTTCTTGCTAACTGTTGGATGACCTCCTCTAGATTTTCAAAGACGGCCACCTCGTGTGAAAAATCAAGAACCGCCGCAGACCATTTCTGATGAACAGCCTCTATGTTATCGACCTTGAGCCTCTGTAGGGCATCTTTCCCTGGGATGCCTAAAGCAAATCGTAGTGCCTCAAATGAATACTCTTTTTGCGTTTCTTCCCGTAACGTTCTTTGCAATGACTGTAAAATCGCTTGCTCAGTATCCAAAATCGTCCCGTCTACATCAAAAATAATCGCTCTCAACATGAGTGTTCCTCCTAGTTAAAGCACGTTATTTACATACATGCATAATTGCTGATATAGTTCCTCTGCATAATCCTTCTGACCACGAATATATTTCTCTTTTAAATTATAAAAACAAATTTCAAGATATTCCTTATCATGATGCTGTTGAAACGGTTTCCTATCCTTTACTGGTCCCAAGCCATCAAAGTAACGATTCATTTTTTCATATGTTCTAATTTGATAACCGCGCTTCTTCATTTCTTCCATGACTTTTTCGCTATACACATACAGGTCCTCTTTAGGGTATTCGTAGACATAATTAATCAAAATATGCTGGTCTTCTTTAGCAAATATGCTATTTAGCTCTCTCCACTGTGAAAGTAGCTGCCCTTTCGGTAAATACTCGATTAAATCTACATGCCATAACCTCATTTGCCTCTCCTCTTCCTATTAATCAATCCTATCAATATGTTTTTATTATGAATATTACATTAGCAAGGTCAAGGAATTGGATTCAAATGGCGAGTCGAACTATATGCATTCATTAACTCCCATACCTTCTTCCTTAAAAATGTTCATACTAGATTTGCATAATTCTTATATTAAAAAGTTATTCCCCCATTCAAAATGTTCTTTTATTTTTCCCCGATTTTTCGTTACCACGCTTAAAATTACCCGTAATTTTAGCTAACAATAACTGGATTTCCTTTGTTTGACCCTCCACTTTATGAATTTTTGCTAGAAGATGCTCAGCCTCGTTCTCCTTCACGATTTTAATTTGTTTACCTTCATAATAAATAACAATTGTCCCTTTTTTTGTGATTTGATAAGTAAATGGTTCTTCGTTTAGCCTATTTCGTTTATCTATCCCGCTCACAACTCCACCCCGATTTCTTTCATTCAACGAAACTCTACGTTGATTTAAATTAAACCTTTAAAACAACTCCTTTTGGTTTACTATCAAATAGCAGCAACTGAGCAATCTTTATTGATAGATTAGTTCCTCTCTGCTTGTTTTTGCCAGTAAACTCTTCACCATGCCCATTACCAATATGTTATTATTTACATATATTACACAATTACGAGATTTAAAGGAAACTAAAAGCTAGTTATGAATATTTGTTGCCTTTCGTCACTTTAGACATATTAATAAAGCCTACGTTCCTCATAATAATTAAATTAATTATTATGAGGAACGTAGGCTTTAATGGTTGATCCATGACCGAAAATTATATTTTCATATGTAAATAAACCCTCTAAACATATATTTTGTCAAACAATGAATGTTTAGAAGGTTTATATTAAGAGGATTTATGTTTACTGAAATGTTCTCAAAAATGAGCAAGTGCCCATTTATATATAACGTGCATGGGCTCGGAGATATTTTTCCACGTCATTGTACAACCCTGATTGATTTGCGTATTTGACATAATTTTTTGCTGTACGCAGCCAATCTAATGTAGAAGGCTGAAGTTCTTGTAGTGCCATTACTAAATCATCGGTAGTAATCGGCCTTTCATTACCTGATAGTAATATTTCTTCTAGCACGTTTTCAGTAGCTAATTCCACTACATTTGCTATATCTGCACCTGAGAAAAATCGCGTTTTGGCTGCTAATACGGTTGTATCAACATTTTCAACGAACCTTCCCTTTAATTTCAAATTAAAAATTTGCTCTCTGGCTTTTTCATCTGGTGGCGCAACAAAGATGAGTCGATCAAATCTACCAGGTCTTTTTAAAGCACTATCAACATCCCAAGGTGTATTGGTAGCAGCCATCACTAAAACCTCATCATTGTTAGTATCCACACCCTCCATCTCCGTAAGAAATGTATCAATGATACCTCGAACGTGTGAGGTTGTTTGAGATCGGCTCATCCCGATTGTATCAACTTCATCAAAAAACAGAATGCTGGGCTTTTGGAAACGAGCTTTATCAAATATAGCTTTTAAATTTTGTTCACTTACACCTATATAAGGATCTAAAATATCTGTAATATGAACGGGATAAAAATTAGCCTTACATTCTCCCGCTGTCGCTTTAGCGATATAGGTTTTCCCACAGCCAGGTGGTCCATAAAGAAGAACGCCACCCCCGACTTTTTTACGGAACTTTGCAAACAATCCCTTGTTATAAAATGGACTAATAATACGTAAGTTAATCGTTTTTTTTAAATCCTCAAGACCAGCAACATCCGCAAAGGTCACTGTTTCGTTGACTTTTTTCATGGCTTTTTTTGTGGCGTCGCCATCAATCACCTTAAACTTCGGCTCAAGATTTTTTAATTTCCCATTTTCCACCTGAATGTCAGAACAGCCCTCTAAATGATCTTGCTCCTCCTCAGCTATTGTGGCCACATAATCATCTTCAATAGGTGATGCGGCTAGGTCTTCATTGCCATTAGGAAGGCTAGCACCCTGTTGAATTTGTGAACTAGCCTTTGTTAACTCATGAATGATGTCTTTCTGCAATGCCACATCAGTACAATGTGAGAGACCAGTAGAATAAGATTGAACCGCTTCAAGCCAACGCTGATGATCAGCAAGTTCTTTGCCAAGCCACAAATACCCTTGTGGATCATTAGGATTTTGCTCTACCATTTGTTGTAACCATTTTATTTTATCCATACTTGTAGCCCCTTATTTTTCTTAATCCCTTTACAAGAGGAAATGAAATCCATGTATATAATGCTAATGCAATATAACATTTTATAAATAGAACCGCTGCCGTATTAAAACCTAAACCTAGTAATGAAAAGTAAATGACCACTCCCATCAGCCAAATGACAGCAGTGCCTCCTACATGTTCAATGAGGCGACTAGGTGCTAATAGCGGGTGTACCGACAGTTCAGACTCCTCTAATAATTCATACAATTCTTTATCCTCAGGGTTAAGCAGAAATGCCTGTCTAAAATATTCTTGTGCTTCTTTTTCTTTGTTATGAAAGGCAGCATGGATTCCTAAGTGTAATAGTTTAGATAATTCACTATCACTTGAATTCATATATTGCTCCAATGCAAGCACTCGTTGTTTTTTAGGGCTATTAATCTCCTCTAATATAAAATAGTTACGTAATACAATACTATTTTCAGGATCCATCTCACGTGCTTTAGTAATTAATTGTTTCGCTTTTTTTCGATGCCCCATTTTTTTCATTAGAACTGCATAAGAAGCATGGTTTACAGCACTATCTGGATTGGCTCGTAATGCTTCTAGAAAAGCTTCCTCGGCCTCCTTCCAATGCTCCTTTTTCATATAAATATAGCCGAGATGATGGAAAATCGATTCTTCACAAAAACCTAAATTCAGAGCTTCCTTTAATTGCAATTCAGCTCGATTATAATCTCCCATCGCATAATGACTATAGCCTAATATATACCATAGTCGGCTGTTTTCAAGATGTTCATCTAATACTCCATGAATAAGTTCAATCGTTTGTGCATATTTTCCTATTTCAAAATAGTGTTCTATTAATTCAAATACTGCTTCTTCATAGTTTTCATTCATTTCTATATCTTCATGTTCAATCATTCTGTAGTAAAACTCCTTTTTAAAGCGCTAATAGGAATGCCATAGCGAGGTATTCGATAAACCCAGAAATCATACATGCTAGAAAGCCAGGCTTCCATAAGGACTCAGTTTGTCCACCAACAGCTAGATGATCTTTATAGGGCCTATTTAAAAAGGCGAAAAAAATAAAAAATCCTGCCACTGCAATAATTCGTCCAAAAACCTTTATGTAGTTTTCATCAATCGCTAGGATTCCCTGTCCGATGGCATATACCATTATTAGTTTTCCTGTAATTAGTAAACCGCTAAGAATTGTTAGTATACGTATATATTTTTTCTCAAGTTTTAGCCACTTAGCATTTTGGACACCTAATGCTGTTATAGCAATAATTCCTCCTAAAAAAGCGACGAAAAATAAATTGTTTACATTATAACTTCGTGTTCGATCCTCATTTTCGCTTATTAAGCTAGGTTGATAAATATTTTCCATTATCTCTCATCTTCATCCTTTACAATTTTTGTCTCCCCTATCTGGGACTCTTCCATTTTCTTAAGCCTTTTACAATGGGAATAGATATAAAATAATAAAGTGTTAAAAAAATAGAAAAGCCCAGAAGGTGATTGACAAAGTTATCGTTTAAAATAAACGTGTCAAGAAGGATACATAGTATAATCCACATCATTAAAACAAAGCCAATCCCGCCTAATCGCTCTACTATACGATTGGGAAGTAAAAGTGGGTGCGTTTTAATTTCCAATTCCTCTAAAGTTGCTAAAATTCCTTTATCCTCAGGTTTCATTATAAAGGCTTGGTGATAATATTCTTTAGCTTCCTTAAATCGATTATAAAAGGCAACACTCCAGCCTAGATGGATGAACTTTGCGAACTCACTATCCGCTGAATTCATATAAAGTGCTAAAGCAGTATTGTGCTTTTCCTTTTTTGCAGCCATTTCGGTAAGTAAATAGTGGTGTAAAACGACTGTACTGTTAGGATCTAATGCTAGAGCTTTTTCTAATAATAAACTGCCTTTTTTTCTATGATCCGTCATGTTCATCAAAATAGCATACGCTGAATAAACATCCGCATCATTTGGATTATTATGTAATGCTTCCCAAAAAGCTTCTTCTGCTTTTTGCCACTGCTCTGTTACCACATAGATGCCGCCTAAAAAATAGTAAATTGCGCTCTTATCATAACCTAACTGAAATGCTTTATGAAATGGCTCTAACGCTTCTTCATATTGACCTTTGGCCTAATGACTGACAGCTAGTTTATACCACAATTCCTTATTTTCCATATCATCAGCTATTCCCTGTTCCACTAAGGCAATAACATTTGTGTACTTTCCAAGCGTAAAATAATGTTCAATAAGAGCCATAGGTGTATTTTCCTTTTCACTGTTCATGCACATGAATTCCTTCCTTAATAAGCTAGGACACCTTCTCTAAGAAAACCATCTATAAAGATGGAAAGTAAACAATAGATAATCCCTCGCCAGTACAAGGATTGTGTGTCCCCTACAAATACTAAATGTTCTTTATAAGGTCTCTTTAGAATAATGAAAAAGATAAAATAACTTACTCCAGCCAGTAATCGATTGATAAGTACATCCATTTCTGCGGACAAAGGAAGGCAAGCATAGCAGATGATAGTAGCTGTATTGAGGATTATACTGATTACTATCAGTAGTCTGATGTAATGCTTATCTAGTTTGAGTGCGTGTGCATTTATAAACCCAATGATCGTAACAGCAAGTAGACCTCCAATAAAGGCAACGATGACTAAATTATGTATGATAAAGCTTTTTGTCTTGCCAACTTTCTTACCATTTAAGCTTGATGTTTAAAGTGAATGCAAGCATACATCAGCCTCCTTCTAGTTTATTACATATCCCTTCGACATTTTGTATTATACATTTATTTATTAATATTGGAAACTATTTCTTTAAATGTATAATTTCCTACTTAGGTGTAAAAGATTGCAGTGTTTTTTACTATACTTAAATGGCAATAAGATCAGATGGAGCAAAATGATATCCCTGCTTTATTGAATTGAAATAAGGAAAACATATGGTGGTTTATATATCTTGGAGCTTCATCGTGAGGATCATAAAATCGGGCTAGGGAACGCGTGTGATAAAAAACAAAAGAGAAAAGCAACAAATGATTTTATCAAATTAGAAGATTTACTAAAGATAGCAAAAGAAATCCCTTCATATTTCCCCTACCTTGCTATCCAAATGCGGTTCACAATACTTCTTCTCTTCGCTTTTCAACTTTTCATGGCAAACCAATTCATCAACACATCCACATTTTGATGTCAAAAAGGCAAAGATTTGTTATTTAAGAAATGGCTTTTCTATTGTCAGTGAATCCCCAATTGATGGACAGGGCCGCCCCTACCCCATAAACGTTAGTCATCGGCAGTATTCCTTCTGCTTTTTTTGCTACAAATACTCCTACTATTCCATGATTACTATTATAATAATGTGATAAAATCAGATAAAAAAAGAAGGTCTTTGTATGTTAGAAAAATTAAATAGATTTCTCCAAAAATACATAGCGCTCCTGACACCATTAAGTTTAATTGTAGGTGTGTTCTTAGAAAGTGTTGGACATCATTTATTATTCCTTGTGTCATGGCTATTTGCATTCATGACATTCTCAGGAAGCTTATCCATGAAATTTAAAGATGTAAAGATTTTTACCAAACATCCTGCACTCATTTTATTCTCCATCATTTTTCTTCATCTCTTGATGCCTTTATGGGCTTATTTTTTATCCACCGTTATTTTCGATGACCATTTGTTGACGGTTGGCTTTGTCTTAGCTGTCGCCCTCCCAACAGGTGTAACCAGTGTGATTTGGATTAATATTTGTAGAGGCAATTTACCGTTAGGCTTATCGATTATTTTAATTGATACGTTACTCGCTCCATTCATTCTTCCCTTCATACTCTATATCGTGTCGGGTGAAAAAATTGAATTGGATGTAGCCTCACTGATTGTGAATTTATTGCTGATGATTGTGTTACCTACGATTTTAGGCATATTGGTGAATGAGCTTTCCAAGGGCGAAATACCTAAAAAGTATGGCAAGAAGCTGGCTCCTTTTTCAAAGCTATGTTTATTTGCGGTCATCATGATTAACAGTAGTGCAATCTCACCCTATTTAAAAAATATAAACTTACAACTATTTTTCGTCATACTTTTAGTGTTCTTGCTTGCTGTGTCAGGCTATGCTTTTGCTTATCTAATTGGTCGGACGCTTTTAAAAGACGCTCCTCAAATGGCGACCTTTGTCTTTACAGGCGGTATGAGAAATATAGCTGTCGGGGTCATTGTTGCCACAACATACTTTCCAGGTAAAGTCGCTATGCCTGTTGTGTTCGGTATGCTCTTTCAACAGGTGCTAGCTTCTGTTTTTAGTAAATTGGTGACAAAAAGCTCCGTTGTATAGACGGTGTTTTTATTTTAGATTTACATTTATACTAAATAGGAAAATCTTTTTATTTTACATTTGAAGGGTGTGCTGATATGTCATTCCATTTCCAAATTACATCACCAAAAATACCTACTAATCTCAAAAAGGCAAATTTTCAGGATATTTTTTATGATGAAGAACCGTATTTAACAAATGGCATGATTGCTGATACGGTCATTGATCACGAAGAAGTTGAACGATTCATTGTATCTAAATTTATGTTTAAAAATGTCACATTCATCAATTGTACTTTTAAAAAAATTGATCTAACGGATGTCATTTTTGAAAACTGTGATTTGTCTAACTCAAACTTAAGTGAAGGCATCATTCATAGAGTGGCTTTTAAAAACTGTAAATTATTAGGGCTGAATTTTACTGAAGCTAATCTTGGGAATGTTTCATTTGAAAATTGTATTGCAAACTTATGCAATTTCCCTGAAGTGCGTTTCAAACAAGTATTATTTGATAACACCTCCCTACAGGGTGCAAATTATTATGATTGTTTACTAAATAAAGTAGCGTTTCATGAAAGTGATTTAAATGATGTTGATTTTTCTCAAACTTCCTTAAAAAGCATAGACATCAGTACATGTAAATTTAAAAGACTGCAAGTAACTCCTGAAAGTTTAAATGGCTGTGAAGTATCTTCTGAACAAGCGATAGGCTTTGCTTCATTACTAGGATTGAAGGTTAAATACTAGTTTAAGGGCTTAAAAGTTTAAGAAAAAAATAAAGCGCTTATCCTTTTTTATGGATAGCGCTCACTACTTTTTCAGTTCTATCCTGCACTTTTAGAATTCTTTCCTTCTATTTGAGGGCTATCCCCCACTTTGAGCGTTCTATCCGTTACTTTTTTAGTTTTATCCGCTACTTTTTTAGTTTTATCCTGCACTTTTAGCATTCTTTCCTTCTATTTGAGGGCTATCCTCCACTTTGAGTATTCTATCCGTTACTTTTTTAGTTTTATCCGCTACTTTTTTAATTCTATCCTGCACTTTCGGAATTCTATCCTTCTATTTAGGGCTATCCTCCACTTTGAACGTTTTATCCGCTATTTTTTTAGTTCTATCCTGCACTTTTAGAATTCTTTCCTGCTATTTGAGGGCCATCCTCTAAAGTGTTCATTCATTCAATTCACCTGCTATCCTTATTAATTAGGCGACCAATCGGAAAGAAACCGACTGCTAAGCCTTCTGCTGTCGTGGTTACTTCTCCTTCGATTGTCTTTATTTAAAAGCTAAAATCGTAAATTCCCATGGGATATTTTCATTTTTCCAACCACGATGCTCATCAAATTTCTTTAATTTGAAACCCGATGTGATGACAGCATTTATTATCTCACTAAGTGTATAAAATCGTATAGATACATCAGGAAAGTCCTGTTGTTCATGCTCATCAAAGAAATGCTTATACGCTACGTCTCCATTTTGTAATTCTTGGTCAAAATAACCTTGTTGGATTTGATATTGGCATTCAGCGTTAGGCCCTTTAACTATACATCTTCTTAAAGGATGAAAATCACTGAGAATCATTTCCCCACCATCTTTTAGTAAAGAAAACAGAATCAACATAAATTTATCAATATCATTAAAATAGTGCAATATGCCACCTTCCAAATAGATCATATCAAAATGACATCGATACTTTGTTAAGTCAATTTCATCAATATCAGTGACAATATAATGAATAGAGGTATTTGCATGCTCTGCTAATTCCAAGGCATATTTTTGGTTTTCTGTTGAAATATCAAATACGGTTACTTCAGCACCTAATAATGCTAATGGTACTGCTTTTCTGCCATTTGAACCGCAAATATTGGCAATCTTCTTTCCTTCAATATGTTCAAAGTATTGTTTGTGCTTTTTCAGACATGCGCTAGGGTTTTCTAATATATGAATAGCCAAATCCTTTGGAGTGCCGTTACTTTTATGCCAAAATTCATATGCTCGATATTCCCACGCCTTTTTATTTTTTATGCTTTGTTCATTCATCTTCAGTAAGATTCCTCCTAAGTAGAGCGCTGATAAGTTTTTAATATTCGATGATCCTACACCTACATTTATCCATGCTACAGGATGACGTCTGATTATAGAAGAAGCGACAACATTTCCCCTCGAAATGAATGACACAGTTAAAAATATCTAATTTTAGAGGGCGTATAATTTTAATAGCTCATGGATTGATAAACGAGTAGTAGCGTCCACTTTAACAAAATACGGTGATTGCCACTTTTTAGTTGCGATTGCCTGTTTGCTGGTGGGCGTATCCCAACTTGGGTAAACTCTAATAGCCATTTTCCCCTTTGTATTAGCCGTTTTAAGGATGTTTTGTTGTAAAAGAACTTCTTTTGGAAATACAAATTGGCCAAAATCACCATTAGTATGAAAAGTGTTTATTACCAGTAAATCAGTGGCGTTCTCATATGAAAATGCTTGGTTTTTATTAGCAGCATCCTTTTCCCAAAAGGAAACAAACTGTCCTACCTTGGTAGGCGTTATTTTTGCGACTCTAAATCTAACAGATTTCGAATCCAACTGAAAAATCCCAGCCCCGTAATCAGCATTTTGAGTTTCCTCTTGGATGTTTTTTATAGTCAAATGATGAGGTTCATAAAGTAATTCATTTACATATGTTAACGCTTTATTAAATTCATTCATAGTTTTACTCCCTATCTTATACGACGAATACCAGTATATCATCTGCGGACTTGTTACTGTAATGGCTTTAAACCATTAGTCTCTTCATTTTGATTTACTAACCAAAGCTGTATATAAAAGGATATGACATAATTAATTCATTTCTTCTGTTAAAAATCTTTCTCCAAAAGTTGTCATTATGACTTTAGATAGATCGACAGAGTAAACTCTTTCATCGTTATATGTATCATCATCGTCAAACCAATAAATTGTAACATCAGCAATATATGCTCTATCATGCATATACTCAATAAGATCTGCCCACATGTCTATATTAAAATTGTAATCTGTATGAACAGGTATATTGCCATTTTTGAGTTCATTTAAGATTTTAAGTATTATTTCTTTGTTTTCCATTAACAGCATCACCTTCCGAAATCCCCAAAGCCGTGTGTGGTACGATTATTGCTTTATGATTGTTAATCAGGATAAACGCTCATCGCTTTCTGCTCAAAGAAAAATTAGTTTTTGATTTTCATATCCCCATGTGATAGATATAATAATTGCCCTCAGACAGTTGTTTAGATATAGAACTCATTTTTTCAAATTTGGCTATCGCATAGTCTCTATCGAAACGCAGTAATTCATCCTCAGAGTAATCATGGTAATAAATCATTTTGAGGATTTCTTCTGGACCATTTTTTAATAAATCACACCAAGCAGTGAAAATCGAAATAAGGGAAGTTGCCGAATGTTCATCAAATAGGGTGACACCAATGTTATTAAAGCCTATGTGTTGAGGCATTCCAGGCAAGCTTGGGTTCCTGCATGGAATCCATGTAAGCGAATCAAAAATATAATCAACGATGTTGTCTTCAAGTCCAATGTATGCAACAATTAAATCTTTGTATTGCTCTATGTCTCTCCAAAAATATTCAAAAAACTCTTCATCTTGTGTTTCAGTCTTTTTTATTAAATAAAAATCATGCATAAATACCCTCCATATAAATTAAAATCACTCAATGGAATTAATAACCATTTTATCATATCATGTTCAGTCAATTTGTATTAAATATTTTTCTTCGCTAAAGTAGTTTGCTTCGTTATTTGAATGAAATATAGCCCCCCAAACCATCGTTTGATAGCCTATGTTAAAAATTATGGTCTCCTTGTGAAATCACTATTACTTAAGATTTTTAAAATGTAGTTTGATTGATTTACATTGATTCAAAATGATGCGAATGTGCTACTAAGGGTTGAAGGTTCTTTAGGAAAACTGGACTTTTCGCAAAATCGGCTTACAGGGACAGAGCCTTACTACATTTTATTGAAGTAAGGCTCCTTAAAGTTGTTTAAAAAGTTCCTTTTGCACACTTGACTTTCCCCTGCACAGGAAACTGTATACTTACATTAAGTTATTAGATTGGAGATGATATTGTGTTTAAAATCAGTGAATTTTCTAGACTAAGCAAAGTATCCTTAAAAACATTGCGCTATTATGATCAGATTGGCCTTTTAAAGCCGAGAAAGGTGGACGATGACACTGGCTACCGATACTATTCAGCAGACCAATTACTTGAGCTCAATCGAATCTTTCTCTATAAGGAATTGGGGTTCACCTTGCCACAGATTATACGTTTGCTCCACGATGATATTTCGTTGAAGGATATTCAAGGGATGTTTAAGCTGAAAAAAAGTGAAATCCAACTGATTATCGATACGGAACAAGCCAAGCTCGCACGGATTGAAGAGCGTATGCAGCTTTTAGAACGAGAGGGACAAGTGGAATCAGATCAAGAAATCCGAATCAAGGCAGAAGGTGTTCAGCAGTTCCTTTCATTGAAAGCACGTGGGAGAGAAGAAGATATTCCAGACCTGTTTCGTACATTTAATCAATTATTAAAAAAGGAAATGCGCCATTTGGCTCAAAGTCCCCAGGTCGTTTTATGGAAAGAAATAGAGGAAAAAGAAGATGAGTTTGAATTTGAAGTCGGTTATTTTTTAACCAAGGAGCTTCCATCATTCCCTGATACATTTCAACTACGGACGCTTCCTCCAGAGCCGATGATGGCCACAATGACCTTTCGTTCGGATTCTAACTTTGCCTGTACGGCCTGTGTTGATTTAGCTAACTGGATTGTGAAAAATAACTATCAGATCAAGGAAAACGAACCAGGTAGAGAAATATATTTACCATTATCTACAACACAAAACGTCCAATTAATGGAAATACAAATACCTATTACAAATAGATAGCTGAAAGAAGAGTGAATTGAGTTGAAAAATAATCTAATTATCTATGTTCTATCGCTTGTTGTTTTTCTAATCGGAACCGTTGAGTACATTATTACAGGCGTTATTGAAATGATTGCAGTAGACTTTGGAGTAACAATTTCAGAAGCTGGGTTATTAGTGACATTATTTGCCCTAGCCGCAGCCATTTTCGCTCCAATTCTCATTGCGCTCACCATAAATATGGATCGCAAAAAGTTGCTTATGGCTACCGTTAGTGTGTTATTGTTAGCAACGGGCTAATGTTTATAATCTCTACGTTTGAATTCGCACTATGGATACGAATTATTCAAGGGGTTAGCGGAGGAATCGCTACAGTGGTAGCCATGGCAGTAGCTACTCGACTAGTTGAAAAAGAACGAAGAGGCCGTGCTATCGGCATAATTTTGATGGGCCTAAGCAGTTCGCTTGTGCTGGGTGTTCCAATTGGCACATTTTTTAGCGAAATGTTTGGATGGAGAGTTTTATTTATGTTGATCGGTTTATTAACCATTCTTCCATTGCTTATCCTCTATAAAAAAGTTCCAGTAATCAAGGAAGAAGAAGCCGTTACCCTCCGGTCGCAGCTTTCCATTTTAAAAGATTCAAAAATTCTAACTGCACTGGCTATTACTTTATTTTATGTAGGTGGCTACGCTACCCTATTTACTTATATAACGCCTTTCTTGCAAGCCACATCCACTCTTTCTATAACCGAAATTAGCGGCATTCTATTTCTGGCTGGAATCTGTAGCTTCCTTGGATCAAGAATGGGTGGGCAATTGGCTGATGCAAAGGGTTCGCATTTCACCATTTATTTTGGCTTGCTGCTACAAGCAACAACGCTCCTCTTATTTGCATTAGCTGGTATCAATCTCTTTGTATTGATCTTAGTTTTAATGATTTTTATGGTAGCAACATGGAGTATTTCCCCAGCCCAGCAGCTCCTTCTTGTCACGCTAGTACCTCGAAATCCAGACATAGCCCTAAGTATAAATACCTCCTTTATCCAATTCGGTTTTGCGCTAGGGTCTGCATTAGGTGGATTTGTCATCGGCCATACCTCTGTCCTAAACTTGAATTGGGTAGGTTTTGGCATTGTAAGCATGGCTTTATTCCTTGCTATCTTGCTATTCAAAAAAATGAATAGTAGGACTGAAACTCCTTTTATGACTAAAGTAAAATATTAAATGTTTTTATCCTACCTTTATATTGAAAATCGGCATATTCAATATAAAGGTAGTTTTTCTAATCCATTCACACTTTCAGCTCTTTGCAATGCCTTCCTTTGTATCAACATCCTCATGCCCAACGAATAGGAAGTAAATCACCTATCGTCAAGATCTTATTCTCTCCTATCATTACTTCGCATTGATAGTCATCATCATGAATTTGACAAATAAACTCTCTACATCTTCCGCACGATGGTATGATTGTTCCATCCTTGTAAACTGCAATGATTCCTTTTATTTTACATTCACCATCCGTAATCATCGCTGCTATCGCTTCGTGTTCTGCACAAAATCCCATAGAGCAAGGCATATCGAAACACACCCCTTTATACCTTACCATTTTCGCATAAAATGGCAGCAGCAACAGAACCTGCATAAGATTTTTTGAAATTTGTTTTGGATTTAAAGCACCTTTTGCTATAGTATATAATTCTTCAAATTCCATCATTTCCATCCCCTTATTAAACTAATTTTTTCTGTTTAACTAGATGATCTAGCTTACTGTTAATTTATCTGACTCCATCATATACTTAAGTAACGAAAAGGAGGCTAAAAAATGAAACATCAACCTTTGCACCCATGGCAAAAAGAACATCATAAACGAGTAAAAGATTTCCATAAAAATCATTCGTTAGCAATAGAAAATGGCGAGAATGGCAATGGGTTGTTAGCTAAGTGGGAAAGATTTCTCTACAATAAGGGAAAAACTCTTTTTAAAGCTGCCAAATAATTAGCTGTTCTTTTGGACAGCTCTTTTTTTGATTTTAAATCTCTTTTTTGCATAATCTCCTTAAAGTGTTCAGTAAAGAATTCTTGACCCTAACGATTACGCCTAATTCTTCTAATGCTTCTCTCCTTGCAGTATCTTCAGGTTTTTCATTATTCTCCATTCCACCGCCTGGAAAAACATAATAAACGGTACCATCTCTTTCCCTTCTAATAAGTGCAACCATTTTACTTTCAATTATTACAACCGAACTTCTATCTCTCATGCTTATAACCTTCTTTCAAATTTCCTAACAATTAATTGTCCTATTAATTCCTTTTTATTTACTGTAATCCTCAGATTGTGCAGTAAATGCATCATTCCATATTTTCATATATTGCCCAATTATATTGTCCTTATATAGGTAATTACCTATATATCAGGAGTTGTTATGCAATGAAAACAATGTCTACACTTGGATGGATCATATTTATTTTTGGCATTACTTTGCTTATAAGCGGAGTGGGAAGATTATCTGGTTTCTTTGAATATGATTCAGTTATTCCAAATAAATTTGTTGCACTAATATACATTTCTATGGGCTTTTTTGTCATGTTCATTTCTTTCTTTGTGAAACCCAAAAAAGAAAAAGTTTCATAGTTTTACCAATCAATATCTTTCAAGCATGTTCCTTATATTGTGCAGCAATCAAACAGAACCATATTTTTAAATATTCCCTAATAATGTTATCATTTTGTAAGTTATTAACCTAAATATCCGGAGTTGTTATGCAATGAAAACACATTCTAAAATTGGACATATCATATTTGTTTTAGGCATCTTATCGCTTTCAATCGGATCAGCGAGATTAACTGGTGCCCTAGAATACAATAGATTTATTTCAAATAAATCTATTGCAGTACTATTCATTGCCATGGGGGTTTCTGTTATGTTCATTTCATTCTTTGTAAAACCTCAAAAAGATAAATAACTTTACATAACATTATCTTTCCAATATTCAATAATAATGGTTTTACACCCTTAGTCATGTTAACCTTAAAGTGTGATGTGATTTACATAAATTGGAGGTGTACAAATGGTTGTTAATTTACGTTTCTATATACAAGTGGTTTCAACCATTTTCATTATGATCTTTGTCTTCATGAATTTTTTAGGGCATTGGACCGCAGACAGATTCGTTCAAATTATATTTTTCTTTGGTATGGTATTCGCGGCTTTCAGTGTCGGTATGGAAACGGAGAAAAAGCTAAAAAATAGAAGCTGATTAGGCGAGCTAATCGGCTTTTTTATGTTCAATCTTTTTCAGCATAGCTCCTTTCAAAAACTCCATGTCAAATCATATATGGTAAAAATAGATAATTACTGGTATATTATAGGTTGTATTTATTTCATGAAAGGTGGTGCGTTGATGGATAAAACGCTGGGAGATTTACAAAGAGAAATGATCGTTGAAGTTAAAAAAGGATTCCCTATTTTACTTTCTGGTGCCGTTGTTTTTTTACTTTTCACCCTAATGCCCTTAGTTTTGCCAATAGAAGTTGTACGTTTAATTTGGATATTTGGCTTAGGAGCTATTTTTCCCATCGGCTTCTTCATTAGTAAAATTCTTGGTGTTAATTTAAACGCTACTGGTAACCCTTTAGGGACGTTAGGAGGAATCGTTGCCGCTCCTCAAGCTTTTTACATACCTGTATTTATCATTGTGTATATGAACATACCTGAATTCCTTCCCTTCACAATTGGTTTACTTGCAGGCGCTCATTTTCTACCTTACATATGGATTTATAAAAGTAAAGCTTATTTATTTGTGACTTTAGGCGTTTGTTTTTCTGCTCTGATTTTAGGTGGCTTCTTTGTCGATCAAGCTTACACACTTGTACCTTTAGCAATCTCTATCGTGTATGGAATGGGCGTTCTTTTGATTCTAAGAGAACTTAAAGTCAATCCGATTTAATCACCTTTCTCTAGGTGATTTTTTTGGACACTATCTATCGTTTAATTATTCCAGACCTCCTTCAACCTGAGAAATAAAGTATTCATTTTCTACTCCTTGTTTGTCCCTTTACAATAAACGTATTCATAAATGAAAGGATGGATGGATTTGCTGTTTCCATATCGGAATGATCTTAGAAAAACATTAATACCTTACCTAAACACACTTGATGAGGCATTTTGGTTTAAAAAGTCAGATTTTTATCCAAATAATATAGCATGGGTTATTTTGCATTTATCAAGTAGTGAAGACTATTGGGTGAATGAAATTGGACTTAAAAAACCTTGTATGTTAAACCTTCACGATGATTGTTCGCCGAAGGAAATACTAGATAGCTATATTGAAATTAGAAATTATACGGATAATATTCTACATACATTGGACAATTCGCAACTCAATCAATTAGTTAAAGTTCCTAAATTTTCCGATGGTTGGACACCACCCTCCGTACCTACACTTAACTGGTTGTTTCATCATGTATACTCGCATGAAGCTTACCATATTGGGCAAATCTCCGTTATCGCGCACCTTAATGGATTGCCAAAGCCATTATTTTAATAAAGGGAAAGCAAGGAAAAGAACAACTTCTTTAAATGGAGGAACAGTAATTTGAAAAAATTTCGTGGGAAAAAGCGTCCTTTTACTCCAGATATTCTTGAGCAAGTTGCTGATTTAGATAGATGGTCATACCCAGCTTCATATTTTTCAAAGCCCATTTTTACATAAATACGGTTCATTTTCTGTTGTAATGATTAACTGATTACAGGATACCTCTCCTCATTGGACGATCATATCCTCTAGGAGTAAATGAGCCTTGATAAGCTTTATGTACAACCACACTGTAAATGGCGGCATAAAATACTCCATCTGGCCAAGCCCACTGTTTTTCCATCCACCATAGTGAATACTTGATATGTACTTACATTGAAAACTTGTTTGATAATCTGTTCATCATGTTTCTTCCATCCAACAGATTGGTAAACCTCCTTTATTATTGGTAAATCCTTCTCTCCCATCGCGTATTGAAGTAATACCATTATCATCCACCTCCCCTAGGAAAACGATGGATAGTCTATTATACTTAATAAAAATGACTTGGGGATGGTGGGATTATTATGATGTTTGCTCCATTATTTGAACAGGACGTACCAGCAATCCTTCTTCCTTAACGGTAGAAGTGCTTTTTCTCCGTTAAGGGCATAGGTATCTATGAAAACGGAGGAAAAAACATGAGAAATAAAAGTATCGGCGCCATCTTTTTATCGCTTGCTGCAAGTATTTGGGGCGCCATGTATGTAGTAGTTAAAGTAGTGGTGGAGGTTGTGCCACCATTGGAGCTTGTTTGGATTCGTTATTTGATTGCGGTGATTGCACTCGGTATTATCGGCATCGTGATGAAGCAATCTTGGACAATCGCTAAAAAAGATTGGTTGATTATTTTTCTTGTTGGTCTCATCGGAAATACGATTTCGATTGTCACGCAAGAAATGGGGACAATGCTCTCCACTGCTCAAATGGGAGCGATGATTACTGCTACAACCCCTGCTTTTATGGTTGTCTTCGCTCGTTTTATTTTGCAGGAAAACATTACGATTAAAAAATGCTTGTCCATCGTCCTCGCGAACATTGGCGTTGGGATCATTGTGGGCAACGGCCAAATCGATATTACACAGCAATTAGGTGGATTCTACTTACTAGTCGCTGCTTTAACATGGGCCTTCATGTCGGCATTAGTAAAAAAAGTGCCTAGCCACTACTCACAAATTGTCGTGACAACCTATTCATCTATAGTAGCTGTGATTTTGTTGACACCTTTTATCCTGCCAAGATTAAAGGATTTGGCGCTAACAACTATTTTGCAGCCAACGATTTCAGGCGGCTTGCTTTACTTAGGCATTGTTTCTACAGCGGGTGGCTTTTTATTGTGGAATAAAGGGCTTCAATTAATGAATGCGTCAAGTGGCGGCTTATTTTTCTTCTTCCAGCCCATTGTCGGCACATTTTTAGGCTGGCTCTTATTAAGAGAGACGATAGGACTGTCCTTTTGGCTAGGCTCCCTGTTCATATTGAGTGGTGTTTTTATCGTCATTCGAGATGAATAAATGGACGTGCGTTTCTATTTTATATAGAGACGCACTTTTTATGTTGACATCTGGACGCTACCTTAGCTAGTCATGTTGACAATTGTAGGCTCATATATTGCAAAAGCCTAAAGGAGCTGATACTGTGATTACCTTTTTCGATAACTTAAAGGAACTCGCTTTGTTAGTCATATTAATTGCCAGTATGGTATATCGTCGACAGCTAAAATTAACGAAATGGCAAAGAACACTAACAATTGGTGAATGGACCATGTATATCATGCTTTCGATTGCCTTGCCTCTTTATGCGGTACTTTATATTGCTTTTATTTTGGGCACATAGCAAAATAAAACATCCTATGCTATTTTGGGGAGGATTTTATGTTTCAGACAATGGACCATTTTTTACATTCTTGGACATGTGAAGCTGCTGCTACACAAAAATTGCTTGATTAGCTGACGGTTGAATCGCTTCAGCAAACCATAACATCTTTGGTCGCATTGC
The DNA here is from genome assembly GCF_038593415.1 of Lysinibacillus sp. FSL W7-1291. Lineage (NCBI taxonomy): Bacteria > Bacillati > Bacillota > Bacilli > Caryophanales > Bacillaceae > Lysinibacillus > Lysinibacillus sp. FSL W7-1291. The sequence continues at coordinate 2,032,561 of NZ_CP151994.1, read as the reverse complement.
TTGGAGGAGATTACTGCACATCGAGTCCTATTTTTATAAAACGTTCAAGTGATGATGAAGCAGTAATTGCATAAATTGATTTAGACTTAAACATTTCTATACAGGAAATAAAGAGTTATGCTATAATACATGAGAATACTCAAAGGGTATCAACCAATTCTGAACTGTAGCGATTAACTTCGCTGCAGGTTTTTTTATATGTTGACGAGTTGAAAAAAAGAGAGCAATCATTTAAAAGAAAATGAAAGGGCTCTCTTGTTTTATGTTTCTTTATCTTTTTTCCCCCATTGATAGGGCTTATTTGACCAATTCCACATGAGAATCAACAGATAGATGAAGAACATTAGGCCGATCATCATCATGACATTTTCTCCCCATGTAATCGATTCTTGTTTTCTCCATTGATTGATCGTTCTCACAATGAAATAAGCACAAGGATAGATAAAATAACTTATTTGGTCTCGTCTCAATCTTACACCTCTATTATCCGTCTTACTGGTCAATCATCGTCACAAGCTTGTTCATCGTTTTCCAATTGCGCACCGTTGCAGGTATCTCCAGCTTGTGTAGCTGTTGACCCAGCTTGGCATTGCGGATGCTCTCGTAAAATAACAGATAAACGTCTCTGCCCTTGATGAGACAACGCTCTTTTTCACTTTCGTAGGCTAATAACTTCGCACCATTCACTTCAGTGGGTGCAACTGGTAGCATGGCGACATGGAGACTTTCCCCTGTAGCTGTGGTACTTGCCTCAGCCATATCTTGCTCTGAAAACGGACAATTATGGACGATTGATTGCAGTTCTTCGGCTGTTCTGATTATCACGATACTCGTGATATGGAAAACTGTTTGAATGGTTGCTTGTATTTGCTGTTGTAGGTATACCTCAGACTCACTTGATTCAAACAGGATATTGCCGCTTTGAATATATGTCCGAATGTTTTGTAATCCCAGCGGTATAAGCGCTTCTCTTAATTCAGCCATTTTCAATTTATTGTGTCCACCTACATTAATGCCTCTTAAAAATGCTATATATTTCGTCATGCCATTCCACCTTTCCTTTCATCCTCTAGTATAGCAACCTCTAAGGAATAATAGGAAAAAACTGCACCCTTTTATTCCAGGTGCAGTTCACTGATTAGGCTAATTGGTGAATGTCCTCTATCAAGCGATCTACTTGTTCCTTTTTTGTGGCCCAGCTTGTGCAAAAGCGCACAACGGTATGGTTGTCATCAAAGGTTTCCCAAGTAGAGAAGGAATATTTCTCAGCCAAAGCCGTCAGCATGTCGTTTGGTAAAATCGGAAACTGCTGATTGGTTTTCGAATCATAGCGCAATGCAAAGCCTTTGTCGATAAACGCCTGTCGAATTAGCATCGCCATGTCTACAGCATGATGAGAAATAGCCATATAAAGGTCTTCTTCAAATAGGGTTTCAAACTGAATGCCTAATAAACGCCCCTTAGCAAGCAGCCCTCCTCTTTGCTTCATCATGTAGCGAAAATCCCTTTGATACGCAGGATTCACTATTACGACCGCTTCGCCAAATAATGCGCCCATTTTCGTGCCACCAATATAAAAAACATCACAAAGCTTCGCAATCTCTGCTAAGGATAAATCGCTCTCTTGCGCTACAAGCCCGTATCCTAGTCGCGCCCCATCTAAAAATAGCGGTAAGCCACATTCTCGACAAACCTCACTTAAAGCCGTTAATTCCGCCTTGCTATACGTCGTGCCATTTTCTGTAGGATGAGATATGTACACTAAGCCCGGCTGCACCATATGCTCATGCGTGCTATCCTGCCAATGAGCATCATAGCATGCTTTCACCTGTGCCGCCGTTATTTTGCCATCCTCGCTCGGCAATGTCAGCACTTTATGACCAGTGGCTTCAATTGCACCTGTTTCATGCACCGCAATATGTCCCGTATGCGCGGCAATGACTCCCTGATGAGGACGCAAAATAGACGAGATAACAATTGTATTCGTTTGCGTACCGCCGACTAAAAAGTGAATATCTGCTTGTTCTGCTGCAATCGCTTTTTTAATATAAGCTCTAGCTGTTTCCGAATGCTTATCCATACCATAGCCAGGTGTTTGCTCCTCATTTGTCGTCACTAATCGTTGCAAAATCTGTGGATGTGCGCCTTCTGCATAATCATTTTCGAATCGTATCATATTGAGTCCCTCCAAAATTCTCTCTATCTATTACTCTATCTTACGCCATATTGCCCCATCTTCGCCATTTGTTTGTTCTTATGATAGGGTGATGCTTCTCATTGTGATGTCCCTTTGTTCGTCCCAAATGAATCGTCATTTTATCAGCATTCACCGATGATTCTGCACAATTAATAGAGATTGTAGAAACAAATGCTCCGAATATTGACTATTTACTGGCTCCTCTATCATTCATACCGCGTCCTGTGTAAACATCAAGTACTCCTTTAGTACTATCGCTCCGAGTGTCAATTTGGCTAACTAGATGATTGATGCAGAAACAAGACATTTAAGATAACCTTACATATGAATAAAACTGGAGACCAGTCTACTACCGGTTTCCAGCTTTTTCGTGGTGGATGCTTATGCTCCGATTTTGAGATGCTTCCTGACAATTCGGTTATTTTATAACACGCTTTTGGCTGCGTTTTCTTGTGATTTTGCCTTTGAGCGGAATTACAAGGAAATATAGCAAATTATCTAAACCATTCGTTCATTCTCCTGATGAGCCACATGAGGAATCGCTAGTGGATGCGCTATAATCAGCACAATGATGGCTTTCCTGTGAGGAAATCTGTGCATCATTTGTTAGAAAATCGTTTGTTGGGTGACTATGGTGTGATTGCTCGCTCGATTTATTGTACGGTTGATTGAGCATACTGACTATACCGACGACAACGATGATCCCAATAAACAAGATAAATAAAGTCATTTATATCAACTCCTCTCAACCATTTTATATATTATACCATTTATTGTTATTGTTTACAGTATACTATGGATTGTTTCTGGATTTCTTTTATTGCTAATGTGTTTTGTAGAAAGGTGGCATTGGTCTAGTGGACGTGAAATGAAAGATAAAATAACACCACAATCACGATGATTGTGGTGTCAGTATTATGATTGCGATTTACGTGTTGCAGATTTTTTCGACCGAGTACCTTCGTTCGAATTTTTCTTTTGCTCTTGTGTTAAAGCATTTTCTTCACGCACATCTAAATCATCTGGACTTAAATCTGTCGCTAATTCTGCCAACTCTGACTGACGTTTATATTGCTTGCCCTTCGACAAAATGATCACCTCCAAGTAGTCTTACATTGCCCTATTTGGTTTGATCTATTCCCAGTACAGTATGAAATGATTATTTCTAGCTAAACTAATTTCACTGTCTGCTGGTTCAAAAGATGGTCATACAGTTGCTCATATAATTTATGGTAGGTCGCAAGGCTATGCTGCTTGGTATAGCACAATTAAGAATCCATGCGGTTTGCTTAAATTGACTATTCCTTTCATGTTCTTCAATGAGCATCGATAGAAGGTGTTCTTGGCGGTACATTTCTTTTATAGAATGTTGTTTTTTCATTGTAAAGATGTCAATTGTACGAGAAAGCGATGCCTAGTAGAATTCTTTTCATTGATAACTTTTAACACGCCAGAAAATCATATACAGTCCCCCTTTCCAATATAATCTATAACATGTCATTGATAAGGAAAGAAGGGCGATGGAATGATGACGATTATCACAAAGCCATCCATTGGCTTAACCCAATTTACAGACTTCACGATGAAGGGAAGTACAGCCAAGACGAAGTTTGTGAAAGATATTAAATATCAGGGAGATTATCATCCAATTAAAGATTATTGGAAGGCATTACGCGATGGTTTTAAAAAATACCATGAACAGGGTTTGCCTGACGATTATTTACTCGATATGATTGATAATGCCCTCCCTGCACGGCAAAAAAATTATCAGGATGTCGTAAAAGCCTATTTAAAATTTTTAAAAAATAAAAATGTTCAATGGTTTGAACCAGGTAAGGCTAATTGGTATAGTGATGCATTAACGGTGCGTTCCAATCCTGAACTTGGTTTAATCATCGACGATATCCCCTACTTGATTAAGCTGTATTTCAAAGGTAAAAATGAGCGCATTGATAAATATAAATGCCAATCTGCCTTAACCCTCCTGAAAAACTCTCACTACGAAATAGAACACCCTGACACTATTAAACATGCCATTTTAAACGTGCAAAAAGGTCGCCTGCTGACTGAAGATCAGTCGACGGACGATCATCGAATTGCGCTGGAATCTGATGCAGCTCAATTTATGTTTATATGGAATAGGCTCTAACCTCTTCAACCAAGCTAAATCTCCCAAAAGGCATTCATCTAACATAAAATCATTATTATTAGGCGATTTTATCTGTATCCTCCATGACAAATGAGTGTTTGTTATAGGATAATGGGCTTGTGTCTATTAAAGGTAAAGGAAGTGCTACTGGATGAATGCAGAAATGGTGATGCAGGAGCTAGAGGCTCTAGGCAAGGAACGGACAAAAAAAATGTATCTGTCAAATGGTGCTCAGGAGCCACTGTTTGGTGTGGCAACGGGAGCCATGAAGCCTATTGCGAAGAAAATCAAAATCAATCAGGCTCTAGCAGAAGAACTTTATGCTACAGGTAACTATGATGCGATGTATTTTGCAGGCGTTATTGCTGATCCCAAAGCAATGACTGTGGAAGATTTTGATCGTTGGATGGATGCGGCTTATTTTTATATGCTGTCTGATTATGTTGTAGCGGTCACGTTAGCGGAAGCACCTATTGCACAGGAGGTTGCGGATGCATGGATTGCCAGCGGTGAGGAGCTAAGAATGTCAGCGGGCTGGAGCTGCTATTGCTGGCTTTTAGGAAATCGCAAGGATAGCGAATTTTCTATAAGCAAATTAGCCAACATGCTGGAAGTGGTAAAAAATACAATTCATGATGCACCAGCACGCACGAAATCTGCGATGAATAATTTTCTATACACAGTGGCCATTTCCTATGTACCACTTCATGAGCAAGCCATTGAAACGGCACAGGCAATTGGTCCAGTGGAAATGAAAAGAGACAACAAAAAAAACACTACGCTAAATGCTTATGAAACGATTCAAAAGGAAGTAGAGCGAGGCAGACTTGGTTTTAAACGAAAATATGTAAGATGTTAAACACCGTGTCTAATAAGACATCCCTCCCACAAGGATGGATGTCTTTTTTAGATAGAAAACAATGAATTTTAAAATCAAGGTAACCAATGAGGTGCTTTGAATGAAACAGAAACAAAGGGCAACCATTTCTTAAAAATTGTCATTATTTTGCTAGGTATTCCTGCTTTAGCTTTAGGGCTATTTTCGTTACTTGACATGGCTAATCGAGACGCAGTAGCACATCTCGAATCTGCTTATTTGTCCTATCTTTTTTAATCTATGTGTCTGCTCTATGTGTTCCCTACTACATTACGTTATATCGTCTCTTAATCAACATCAACCAGCATAAAGCGTTCTCGGCATCGTCTGTAAAGGCTTTGAGAACTATCAAATATTGTACATTCACGATTGTTCTCTTTCTTGCACTGGGCATTGCAGCATCTATCATCATGTTTACTGACAAGGAAGACATAACTGGCATTACGATTCGGCATAATCGCTTACGCTGCATCTACATTTTTTCGAGTTGCTCGAAAACCATTGCCATCCGTCAGAGGCACAGGATATTGATTTGCCATAAGAAATGGTTTTATTGGGTTTCAACACCCGCTGAAGCAAAATAAATTGGCACTAACAACTTTTAATTGTTAGTGCCAATTTATCGCCTATACATGTCCTACTACTTCCGCTGTTTCGAAAGTTCTTCGTAAAAGGGCTTCTTTTTATACGCCACATGCCTATTGCTCTAGTTTCCTCCAATTTTTACAACTATTTTACTATAAAAACATATCAAAATTTACTTTTTAACAGTATAATAATTACATATTTCAATAATAGGAGGATATTTATGAAGAAATTGGTTTTATTAATGGCGATGTTTACATTATTTCTCGCTACAGCCTCTATTGCGGAAGCGCATCCTGGGCGTTTAGATGGCAATGGTGGGCATAATTGCTCGGACAAGTCCAAAGCGAAAGGGCTTTGTTCAGGCTACCATTATCATAATGGAGGGTCCTCCTCAGGTGGTCAAAGCCAATCTACACCGACACCAAAAGCAACTACAGCCCCAGTGTTGACAAAAGTTGCTGTCTATTTAAATAATGTAAAGCAACATTACACGCCTGGCGCTTATATGAAAAATGGCACAACATTAGTGCCGATGAAGGCCATTTTTGAATCACTTGGAGCAACTGTTGCTTATGAAAGTGCAACGAAAAAAGTAACGGCAACAAAGGGCAGTAAAAAAATTGTGCTTGGTGTGGGGAATAAAATGGCTTATGTTGATGCAAATGGTACTACATCCACTATCGCCCTCAGCCATCCAGCTGAAATTTATCAAGGAACAACGATGGTCCCTCTAAGATTTGTCAGTCAAGCACTTGGTGCAAATGTAACATTTGATGAGGCAGCATTGATTGTTTATATCTCGACCAATTAATGGATAGGCTTTACAGCAGCATTCCTCAGGATGCTGTTTTTTATTGTTGCTTAAAGTCAAAGTCGTACTTCTTATTGATTTTCCCAGCAATGGTTTCTAAAAATGATGCCACTGTCATATTCTCGACTTCATTTGTATACCATGCTAGTTTCGCACCATAGTTCTTTTTATTATAATTCACTTCTAAAGGCCAGAAATTTTCCGTTTTATAAGTATAATCAAACTTCACATATAATTGTTTCCCCTCTGGACATTCCATTATCACCTTGTACAATGGTTTTTTTCTTTCTTGCTCGAATTTCACTTTTTTTATTTTCGTTAACATCAAAACCCCTCCTCTCTTCTACTACATTCGACAAAACTTTGAAAAAACCTTTATTTAATGAAAAAGGATAAAGCTCGCTTTTGCATGCAAGCTCTATCCTCCCCAGTTAATTCGCTATAAATTTATCGTAATAACGTTTAAGCATTGTCGCCATTTGTTCCCGCGTGAGAGCGCCTGCCGGATTCATGTTCTGACTGCCATCGCCTCGGATAATTCCTTCGTTAACGGCCCATTCCCATGCCTCTTTATGAGATGCTCCTACTTCCCTGCTTGCTTGTAGGCTAGCTTTTTCAGCTAATAAGCTTTTTAACATCGCAATTTCTTGTTTCAGCTCATTATATTGTGACACTGTTAATCCCTCCTCAAGTCCATTTTTAATATCTAGCTGGAACTGTGCTTCTGAAATCCCCATACTTTTTAAATAGGCAAAAGGATCTTTGTGTGTGGTACCTCCTAGATTTTCCGTAATCCATCGATGTGACTTAATGCCGTTACCATTGCCATCTAAAACAGTTGGGACTCCTGCCTCTATGGCAAGCTTACGTAACAGCCAAATATACGCTGCATAATCCTTTTTAAACTGTTCCTTATTAGCTGTCCGTGCCAGCTCCACCTGGGCATAGCTATATGGATTTCCTTTTGGACCACAGCCATATTGCACACGATTCACGGGGGCTACTTGTACGATTCGTCCACCACCGCCTACCCAGTGGGATACAAAAGCATTCGCTTTATTTCTATTCATATAGGCAATCTCGTTTTCCAATGCGTTTGGACCAGTATTGCTGCTATTACCTGATTCATGCGCCACCACATATTTTATAGCCGTGAGCGCTTGATTCGGTAACCCTGACATGATCTGTTTTTCAATAACATAACTCATACTACACCACCCTTTCCTATCATTTTTTCGTGAATGACAGCTATGTTATCCATTTCTACTATTTGTGATGTTCAGGGAAAAACGATAATTAATCAGAGGTATTCCTTACGGGGCTTAACAGGTTCTTTTCTTGCATACGACTATTGCTATCATTTCACCTCTCTTTCTGAGTGTGAATGATACAAAGACATTCACTTATAGTTAATAAATGCTCCCATACCAGTGATTTCTAGTTAATTGTGCTCTTTTACTATTTTTTATATATGATTTTTTTACCCCTTCCTACTATCCAAGACATTGACAAAGATTGCTTCCTATAGTATTTTGTATCTTCTAAAATATTGAAAGTGAGGGGATGACATGTGCGTATAGTAGATATATTTCAGCAATTGCCAAGCTTAGATGGTTTTACGCAAATAACCAAAGTCCTCAAAGGCTATTCTCCTGATACTAAGTATCTCGTAACTGTGGGAGAAACGCGCTTTTTTGTACGATTAGCAGATGTAGCGCATCGTGAAAAACGCAAAAATGAATTTATGTTGCTACAGGAATTAGAAAAACAGGGTGTAAAAACACATAAAGCGATTGACTATAAGGTGCTGCAAGAAGCCCATTTAACCGCAACGGTCGTTCGTTTTTTAGAAGGAATACCCGCGGATGATGTCATCCAGCAATTCACTGACTTTGAGCAATTCCATCTCGGTCTTGCTGCTGGGCAACAATTGAGAAAAATCCATCAAGTGAGTGCTCCGCCAATGCTCAATTGGGAGGCGACACAGCGCAAGAAATTCTCTGCTTATTGGAAGGCATACCAGCAAGGTTCCTATCACATACCACAGGAAGCAAAATGATGAAGCTTTATTGAGGCGCATCTGCCACTGCTAAAACATCGACCTGTGACCCTTCTCATGACTTTTATAATCTTGCCTTATTCAGTAGACGTCACAGCATCCCCTACTGCATCGGGCAAATCAATGGCTTTTTTTCGGCTACTCCAGACGATACATTTTGGCAGCTTTATGCCTTATATGCGGCAATGACGGTCTTTTCAACCATTGTTTGGACACGCCAATACGACCCACGTTCTTTTGACGATGCGTTGGCAAGGATTCATTTGATATTACAGGATCATGATGACTTTTCATCAACCAAACCTTTATGGTATTCGGACGATTATATGCTCTCTATTAATGCTAATATTTTTTGACGTTCCGCTGCAAAATCCATTGTTGGCTGTTGATCACATAGTACTTCCTCTTCATGACGCTGATGAAACCACTTCGGAATGATTTCTTGACGTCTATTAACTTGCTGCTGTGTCATCTGTTGCTTACGTGCTTGAAATCGCTGCTGCTCGATGGCTATATCTTCCATGCTTTTTATTTTTTTGCTATACCAATTTTGCAAAATCTTTTCTACATACCGCCAACGTAATACATTGTGTTCCACTGCTAGCTTCATCGCATATATAACCATTTCCTCCGTAAAAATAGTGAGCCAATGATGAATTCTCTCACCAATATGGGCAGTTTGTGCACCAAAGCCTTGTTGCTCGTAAAAGTGATAGACAGAGGGTGCAGATTGTTTATCATCATCTATATTTTTTAGTAATTTATTATTTAGTAATTCATTATTTAGTAGTGTGGGCTTTTCCGTTTGTGGTGCTACCGTTGACGCATTTCCCGTTGACGGCATGGCAGCAAGTGCTGGAGCTTCATATACGAGAAACTCCACCTTACGAAACTTACCATCTTTTGTTCTCTCTTGAATTTTTTGAAGATAACCCGTCTGTATCAGTTCGTCTACAATTCGTGCAGTCGCTTCTCGTCCACATTTACTGCGGGTTGCTAAATCGGCAAGACTAAAAGACCAATCATCTGGTAAGGACAGCATATAAGCAAGCAGCCCCTTCGCCTTCCAGCTTAATTGATCATCATTTAAAAATCCCTTGTCCAAGACAACGAAATTCTCCTTTTTGGCTACTCTATAAATCATTATGATCCCCTCTTTCTGTCAAATTCCCTTTCTTATTATATAAAGGGAATTTTTCGAAAAAGGGACATAAAAAAAGAACATGCCACAACAGCATGTCCGAATTTTATTGATAAAGCTCTTGATAAACGATTACTTTTAAAGCAGCAAGCTCTTCATCCGACAATTTTCCTTCAACCATTTGCAGTGCTTCCTCTTGTGTCATCGAGCCATCTTGCAATTTCACACGAATGTCGTTCAGCTCCGTGATCCCCACTTTTTGAATTAATACTTTAGTCGCCTCTTCTTTTGTCGTAAACGGCAATGTACTGCTGTCAACCGTTTTTGCCTCCTCCATATAGGCTTTCAACTGAGGGTCATTTTCAATGGTATTTTTGATTTCTTCCTTTTGTCCGCTGCTTTCTAATTCCGTTGACAACGTATCTACGATTTTTTCAGAGGCAAATTTTGTGCCGAAATGTAACACACCATACCCAGCTACGCCAAGGAAAATAATCATCACTACTAGAAATTTAATGAATCTCAAATTCTCACTCCTTTACTCACGTTCATCATACTATATGGAGCAGGTCGTTGAAAAATAATTCTCCCTAGAAATTATGTAAAAAAACCCCATCAGTCGATGAGGTTTACTTCACATATTTCAAATACTTTCGCACAAATTCCACAATGTACAGAACTTCCTCCTCTGTCATCGTCAGCAGCTTACAAACACGTTGAAGCCTAGCAGGTGATGTTATTTGCTGGCGAACTTGATGGATATACATATATTTACATTTACGTGGATTTACTTTATCTCGTATTTGCTTGTAGCGAAGATAAGCATAACGTGCAAAGGCATTGAGCATCTCCCGCTCCTGCTCATCACGCTCTTTCTTTCTGGCAGCCTCATCAATGATGTCCGTGTCAAATGTCCGTGTACCATCTGTTAATTGCATAGTACCACCTCTCTATTACAAATGTACTCATCCACTATTAAATGCAATAAAAAAAGCCACACCTAGGGTAGATGTGACACGTTTTATGAATTTTATATGTACCGATTATTGAGAGCGCTTCCTTCTTTGATCTCGCTTCTTCAACATATAGCGCGTGATCCCAAGTGTGATTACAATTTCATTAATTAATAGGAATTGAAAACCATTTGCATGTGCATTACGCCAATCATAAATACCCCAAATAATTAGTGTCAAAAGAACAACAGCAAGTGTGTATCTAGAAGCTTCTGGGTAATAATCTTTTTCTTCATCCATAGCACGCGACATCCTTTCTATTAGAGGTGAATAGATTCTTATTTTGATGGATAGAACACTTTTTTCGAGCGATAGAACTACTCTGGTTGGAGCGTTCATCTAAAATTGATGGATAGAATTTAACATGTGGTGGATAAAACGCATATATTGAGCGATAGAATACTTGTTTTGATTGATAAAACGCTTTTTTCGAGCGATAGAACTGCTCTGGTTGGATTGTTCATCTAAAATTGATGGATAGAACTCAACATGTGGTGGATAAAACGCATATATCGAGCGATAGAAACCTTTTTTTGATTGATAAAACTTCTATGATTGGAGCGTTCATCTAGATTGATGGATAGAATTCTAAATGTGGTGGATAAAACGCATATATTAATCGATAGAATACTTATTTTGATTGATAAAACTCTTTTTTCGATTGATAGAACTGCTCTGGTTGGATTGTTCATCTAAAATTGATGGATAGAACTCTAAATGTAGTGGATAAAACGCATAAACTGATCGATAGAAACCTTTTTTTGAACGATAGAACTACTCTAAAGTGGAGCGTTCATCCAAACTGATGGATAGAACTCTAAATGTGGTGGATAAAACGCATATATTGAGCGATAGAATACTTATTTTGATTGATAAAACTCTTTTTTCGATTGATAGAACTGCTCTGGTTGGATTGTTCATCTAAAATTGATGGATAGAACTCTAAATGTAGTGGATAAAACGCATATATTGAGCGATAGAAACCTTTTTTTGATTGATAGAACTACTCTCAGTGGAGCGTTCATCTAAACTGATGGATAGAATTCAAAATGTGGTGGATAGAACTTAAAATGTAGTGGATAAAATGCATAAACTGATCGATAAAACGCTTTTTTTGATTGATAGAACTACTCTAAGTGAATCGAACCACTATTTTGAGCGATAGAACTACTTTGAATGGAGTGTTTGTTCAGATTGATGGATGCTTCAGAGATAATAGGCGAAGATGGCTACAATAATGTTGGGTAAGGCTAATAGTGACGCGTTAGTCATCATGCGATTGCGTTCGTTTCTAGCTTCTTTTGTTTCTGTAGCAAGATTGGCTCGTATTCTATCTCCGCTCGCTATTGCTCCTGACATTACTATCGAGACAAAGATGAACACTCCGCCTAGTATCCCTGAGAGTAAATGCGCTTGCTCGGTACCCCATATGAAGATGGAACATACAACACCTAGAATCGATAATATCGTGCCAATGCCTATATACTTCATTTTCAGCCCCCCTTTATTTTATTATACGGCTAACGTCTTCTATTTGTTTCAATAATTTCAAAAATTACATACATTATGTAAATGAGAGTGGCCATTCTATTACGTTTTTTTGCAGGAGGCTTTCTTCCTTTAGTACAAAGATACGCTATTTGATTGATGCTTAGTATAGTATGCTCGCCAAACGTTCATAGTAAGTATGGTGTGAAATTCACACCGAATCATACGACGGAGGGATCAATTTATGAATGGAATTCGTGAAGGTTTAATCCCTACTATCCTAGGGTCGGCTGTTACTGCTGCTGGATATGCCATGAAGCAAAAGCATGGCTCTAACAAAATGGTGGCCAATACCCTCTTTGGGTTTGGGCTAGCACACATTGTGTTAGGAGCTATTGACCTGGTAGAGCATCGTCGTTAATGAGAGAAGAGCGCTGCACGTGCTCTTCTTTTTTTGAATATTTTTCTATTAAATGATAGCATTGTCATAAAAGAAGAAGGAGTATGATTATGGCTACCATTGAAGATTTTATAGCACTTGATATACGAATTGGCACGGTTTTAGAGGCAGAGGAATTGCCAAAAGCGCGTGTTCCTGCGATTAAAATGACCATTGATTTTGGTGAAGAGCTTGGCATTAAACAGTCTTCTGCACAAATTACCAAGCGTTATACACCGGCGCAAATGATTGGGAAGCAAGTAGTGGCAATTGTTAATTTTCCTCCCCGCCGTGTGGCTGGTTTTAAGTCTGAGGTATTAGTTATTGGTGGAGTGCCTGTAGAGGGCGATGTGATCCTGTTAACACCTGATCAGCAGGTACCAAATGGCACAAAAATACAGTAAAGAGCCTTTGCATTACGCAAAAGGCTCCTTTTTATAAATGGGGATCCATATTTCACTTGTAAATGTTGGGGAGGAGAAATCGATGCTTGCATGGCGTACGATTTCAGGGCCAGCTACTTGCTCATAGCCAGATGATGGGAACCATTCGGCATAGATGCGGCCCCACATTTCCTGTAGTGTTTGCGGGAATGGTCCGACCGCTTCAAATACGGCCCACGTACACGCAGGTACATCCAACTCAGTAAAGTGGTGGGTACCTTTTTCTGTTGTGGCTACTCCAATATAATGGTCGAGTTCTCCCTTTTCTTCCATTCTCCCTTCTGAAAAGTTGGTGGAGGCTTGGATTATCCCCTTTGGTTCGATATTGGACAGCTTTTTCAGTTGCTCAATGTCCGCCATTGTCAAAGAGCGAGCCAGCTCTGTTATTGCTTGATTTTCTCCTTGAAAAACAATTGGTACTCTTTTCATGAGTCCGATAATGTGAAATGCTTCTTTTTGCTCGAGTCGGTAATTCATTTCACTACCTCCTTTAATAGTAAGTTGGAAGGTCATCCGGGGGAAGGCTTTTAAGATTTGACCACTTTGCCTCGCCTCGGATGGTGTGATGCCGTGCATTTGCTGAAAGGCTCTTGTAAAAGCATCTGCGGAGCGATAGCCATAACAAATGGCAATATCAAGGATTCTCCTAGAGGAATGAGACAGTTCTAGAGCGGCAAGTGTCAACCGCCTACGACGAATATACTCGGACAACGATACCCCTGCTAGAAAGGAAAACATTCGTTTAAAATGATAGTCCGAGCAATAAGCTATTCTTGCAGCCTCTTTTAAGTCTATTTCTTCTGTTAGATGAGCTTCAATATAAGCTACTGCCTCATTTAATCTTGTTAAAGAATCCATATCCATCACCTTCCTTATCACTACCTTAACAGGCATAACAATACGACATCCGACAATTGATGCACCATTTAGTCGCCTTTCAAAAAATAATCTATCGAACAGGCAAATAACTAACTTTCGAAGCTATTTTCTCATATATATAATAGTGTAAAGCTAATTTTTTAGCCTTACACCTCCTGACTTGATACTTAGGGTCACTGCTCGCACGGTGGCCCTATCCATTATGACCAGCAATAGCTTACATGTCAATGTTTGTAAAACACCCTTATAAATAGAAGAACTCATGATGCAATGTAATTTTTAAATTTTCTGTATATTCCATTTACTACTATTATTAAATATAGCCAAGCGATCCTTTTTCAAGCATACTATGCGCTTTATTTAAGGGGGTCTTTGAATATTCAGGGGCTATGTTTGATACGTTTTAGCATCGTATGTACTGTGGTAGGACGATTTTCAATCCTAATATGAAATGACCAAGAACCTAGATTCTTGGTCATTTTTTGTTAGCGATAATTATTATGTGTTGGTTTAAATAGTGCTTCATCGGCGTTGCGCACAAGTGAGAAATGATCCACATTGTAATGGCCATGTAAAATGTCGTTATGATGTGCAATAATAGCTTCTGGTGATAAACAGTCGGAGCCGTTAGTGGAATGACCTTCTGCCACTAATGTGACATCAAAGCCATGAACGGTTGCTGTTTTTACTGCTGTATCCACACAATGCTCGGTTTTACAGCCCATCATCACTAAATGTTTAATGTCATGGGTCTGTAAATAGTCCAGTAAGCCTGTTTTGTAAAAAGCATTCGTTGCCAGTTTATCAAAGAAGACAGCTGTTGTTGGAACTTGGATCGCTGGATGTACTTGAAAGCCATCCCCTTCGCCACCTGCCACATCTTGGTCACGAACAAAGATAATATGTGCCTGGGCTTCCGCGGCCTTCTGGATGACGGCATTGATTGTCTCCAGTAATTCGTTTTTCTGATAGACGGCTTGTTCATCCTGATTACCCTCGATTAGTTCTTGCTGTGCATCAATCACCACTAGTGCTTGCTTCAAAAGCATCTCTCCCTTATTGTTTGTTAACAATATTTTACCATTAATAGTCAATTAGTTATACTATTTTTTAACCTTGGAAACGGTTATGCCATCCCCAATTGGGAGAAGGATGGACTCAAGCTGTGGATGATTAGCGATCGTCACATTGAATTTTTTCATGATGGCTGTATAGCGCTTTGGTGTAGCCTCAGGGTCTACTACACTGCCCCCTGCCAGGACATTGTCTGTCACAATTAATGCGCCAGGGTTTGCTAGCTTGATGCACGCCGTTACATAATTTTCATAATTATCCTTATCGGCATCAATAAAGAACAAATCAAAACGTCGTCCATCTGCTACTAGCTTTTCCAGACTGTTTAATGCAGGGCCCGTCAAATAGGTAACCTGCTTCTCAAAGCCTGCCTTGGCAAGATTTTTAGCAGCAAGCTGTGCATAGCTTTCATCTAACTCTAATGAAGTCAATGAACCCTCTGCATCCAATCCTCTTGCCAAACAGATGCCACTATACCCACCGAGCGCACCGATTTCTAATAAAGCCTTAGCCCCTGTAATCGATACAAGCATCGTCAGCAGTTTCCCTGAAGATGGTGACACGGAAATGGCAGGCATGCCTTTTTCTGCAATCGAGGAAATAACATTCTCTAACAGCGTATCCTGCTGATAAAATACCGTATCAATATAGTTATTCATTTGTTTCATGCACATTTTCCTCCTGTGGACTGTCAGCTGCTTCCGTTGTTTCACCTTCCTGAATGTCAAATAACTGGCTAAATTCTTGGATGACCATGTCAATCGCTTTTAATTCCCCTATCAAAATTTGCTGAATCGATTGAAACTCAGGCTGCTCTAATTGCTGTTTAATCGTTGCTCGCTTAACATGTAGCATTTCTAAAAATGAAATGGCCTTGCCTCGTCGGAATGTTTTCGCTCCTCGCTGTGCTGCACCATCCATGCCTCTATGACGTCCTCCACGGTGATGTCCTTCTCGCATATGTTCTCTAAATCCAGAACCTCTCATTATAAAAATCCTCCTCTCGTATACAAATGTATACATTTATTTAAACTGATTGTATACATTTGCATACAAAATGTCAATTAACATATTGCTTTGCTAGTCAAACATATGCTAGAAAATAGGCAGGTGGAAATGGAGGTCAGTTGATTGAAAAGGATTATAAAATATGTTTTGGGAATCGGTACTTTATTGATACTGTCAGGCATATTTTTGATTGGGGCACAATCTCACTATAATCAGCAGGAAATTAAAATTGCTAGTAAGCTATGTCTTGAAAATGGAGGCCAGCCAAAAATCGTACGAGATTATTTGGCATTGAATTATTCCTTTTCATGTCGAAAGGACTGAGGTTGTACATAATGCGGGCAGTGGTATGCTAGAAATTCAAGAAATTTTAATCTATTTCTCGGGCAAATGGCTAGCAAACAAAATTACTTTTTCATATGTATAGTAGTGTAAAGCAAATCTAGCCTTTCCAAAGCTCTCCTGTTTTGAGGTCACTTTCCCCTGAAGGTGGCCTTTTTGCCATTAAAAAAAGACGTCATGTAGACGCCTTTAATGTTTGATCGATATCCTCAATCAACCTATCCACTTGTTCCTTTGTGATCTTGATGACATATAATTCTGTCGTTTCGATTCCATCATGGCCTGTTAGGTGTTGAGGATATTGACAGTTATTTGATATTTCTTTGTCCATACAATCACCTCTTCAATGATATATTCGACATAAAGTATAGCAAACCTTCTATAAAAAGGAAAATATCAGTATATTTTTTCACTCATTTTGAATATTGGATTGACTGCTGGTATGAAAATAAGTTAAAGCAATAAGTTCATTTAGACTATTTGCTTACCAAATTTAGCAATTTTTTTGAGATAGAATGTACCCATAAAAACTAGAATACTGCCATAGATTTTCAGCATCACATTTCTAACAGGCGCCTCTTCAATCGTTGTACTGAGGAATGTAAGTCCCACGACAATGATAACCATACCAATGATGGCATGAATAATTTTCATCTCTCATTCCCCTTTTTAATACGCAATACCTACCCGTGTCTTCAAAAATTCCTCGCTAAAGATTTGTTGATAGGCAAAGTCTGCAGTATCTGCTACTGAAATTTGAGTGCCACCCTCTGGTAAGAAATCACGTTCGATTCGGTAGCTCCCTGTCAAAGCCCCATCAGGTAGATAAGTAGGACAGACAATCGTCCAGTCCCTATCAGACTGCTGTAATTGTTCGAATACACGTTGGTGCTCCTGTGCGGCAAACGTGGATTTTTGTTTAGATTCAGTCGATTGATAGCGGAGAATCGTCGGTGTAACACGACTTTGTAAAATCCCTGCTGTTCCGATTGTAATGATTCTTTTCACCTGTTGTTGTGTCATCTCCCCAAGTATCAACGGTAAACTTGCCGATAATGTATCGCGACCATCTGTATTTAATGCACTGACCACCACGTCCACATTAACCATTGCCTGCTCAACATCCTGCCTATTTAAAACATTTCCTTGAATAACACGCAGCTGTTGATGATGTTGCTGTATTTTATCAGGATCACGGACCAATATAGTGACCTCGTGCTGATCCTTTAATGCCAGCTCAACCATATGGCTACCTACACGTCCACTCGCCCCTAATACTAAGATTTTCATTGATCTCACCTCTTTTCTTATTATAGCATGCTTTAATTTCCCTTTATATGTAAAAGGAGACACTATCCCATGTGCCTCCCTCTCAGCTCATTTAGCCTCTATTAGCTGGACATTAACCATAAATAGAGGGATATTGTTTTTTCTGGCTAGCTCGTCGATGATGGATTGAATCTCACTTTCTGTACTTACATCAATTTCTTCGCCATTGTGTAATTGAATCGTGATGACCTGATGTTCTGGCGAGTCTATTAAATAGCCAACAGTACTATCAGGGGCGTAGCCTACCTCTCGTATCGCCTGCAACACCTTTTTCGTAAAATCTGTAGTCTGTAATTTTTGGCCAAGCTCCTCTGCATAAAGAGTTGGGCTATTGGCACTGGTCGCTGTGGTTAAAGGCTGCCTTTGTACAATTAGCAATGAGATCACTACTATTAAGCACATGAAAAGAAAGAAGATTTGCAGTATTCTCTTCATACATTCACTCCATTTCTTCATGAAATTAACAGGCGGAAGTCTAGCAATCTTTTCTCCTGAAAACTGTTAGGGTTATCACAATTATCTATGGCTATCTCTCTCTTAATTTTTCAAAAAATAATTTTAAGCTGTCGCAGGGGGCAATTACCAAGAAGTATCGTTCATCCTTTCATAGATTATAAGTGTAAAGGTTAGCGCTACCATTACTAAAAAACTAACAAAAAGGGAGATTAAAAGATGCAAGATAGTAGATTTAGCCATTATATGAATTGGAATAAGAAAAAAGAAAAGTGCTGTGAACAGTATGTAAAATGTAATTGTCATTTACAGAAGAAATGTGAGCACAAAGTAGAAGAATGCAAGTGCAAGCATAAATATGACCAATATAAATGGGAACATAAACAGGATGGATGCAAGTGTTGGCAAAAAAATGAGCCATGTCAGCGGGAACAAAAGCATAAGCACTGCCATTGCAAAAAAGAGGAAAAATACTGTGATGAAGAAGATTATTACTACGAGGCGGAGCATGCTAAAGATCACCACTGTAAAGGCTGTATTTGTCATCAATTAAAATGCCTGTCTACTGGGGCTTTCGTAGATGTTATTTTAGCAGGTGGCGGTAGCTTCGCGGGTATTTATTTTATCAGCTTAGATCCTAAAACTTGCTGTGCAACATTCTTTGAGGTAGCCGGTGCAGCCGCGTCACCACTCATCATCGATTGCCAACAAATTATCGCCATTAGAAGTGCCAATCTAGCGTAAATGTTTGAACGCCCTGTTGGATACCAATTCATATACTATAAATCCTACCACTACTAGCAAATTTGATCTTCTGCCAGGTTATTTGACTCAAACCTGGCAGAATACATTTTTTTCTATTATGCATTCACAATCACTTTGACAATGGGCTCTAGTTTTCCTCTATTGACATCGCCAAGATAATCAACATCTACTACAACAGCTCGTGGCTCAAAACGTTGAATACATTCTATGAGGCGAGTTGTGTTCAGCTTCTTTATACGTTGGAAGGGTTTACGAGTTTCACACTTGATCGCATATTCTCGAAGCGGACAGGGGATCGTAAACGTTGATAAAATAAATGCTACATTTTGTAAAATACCTTCCACTCCCGTAGCATTGCCATTAACATTACTTAAAGCCGTTACTTGATGTGTCATACTATCAACCTTTCTTCTACGTTCATACAGTTTAATTGGCCTTGGAAAAAGAGCACTTTGTTATTTATGCGGGCAAATCAAAAATTATGAACATTTGTTTTTATGTACCCTCAGTTATTTTTATTCAAACAACCTCTTCGTTGATAGTTTGACAGACAAGCTTAGCGCGTAATGGCATAGTATACAACATACAACCAGCTAAAACAGCCATGGATGATTGCCCAAATAATCGAATGATGGACACTCCATGAAATCGTTATCGCTAAAACTGAACCAAAGCCAATGCCATTTTTTACGACCGTTTTATGCTCCACTCTTTTCACCTTCTTTGTTCTTTTCACCTCTCCATCTTGCCAGCGCAACATGTTTTCCTCCTATCGTCAATGATGTTTATGCATAAGCGAACAAGGGCATCCTGAAAGAAAGGATGTGATGTTATGACCATTTTCATGCTGGCTACCACCATTGTGATCCCGAGCCTTATGGTTTATCTACAGCTCAAATGGGCGATCTTTCGCCTGCTGTTCAACATAGTAGGAATCATCGCTGCCATACTTTTCAGCACGATTGCTGCTACTTCTATAACGCACATTATTCTTGAGGATGCGGTTTTTATGACAACGATTCATGCGGTTTTCTTAAACCCTCTTTTTCTATTGACAGGAGCGTATCTCGGCTTATACTTGATTAACCGAATCATCGATTGGACCGTTCGTGAAAAAGGCAAGCCCTCTTCCCTTCAGTAGAAATCGCAATAGACGCGCCAAGTCTGCGTTGTTGGATTGTAGAAAAAATAAAAATTGCCATGATCCACAATGTTCAATCGTGCCTTCGCATCCGAGGCAATTTGGAGGACAAATGGTGTATCCTCTCCAAAATCATAGCCACTCTGACAGAAGCTTGGGTAGCCACCGATTTTATGAAGCGGATAAAGGTCTTCTACGATATCCTCAAAATATTCTAGCTCCTCTTCACGCTCCAAGGTCAAAATATCTTCTTCTATTTGAAGCGGTATACCTCCCCCATCCCATACTGGATAGTCATTCGTAATAAGCTTTGGTTGGAGAGGAAATGCACGAATGCCATCATGCTGCCATTCACGCTTTACTAAACCTTCCAATGTCGTGTATGTTCTAATATGAAAATAAGGACTAAGATCATCCTCCATTAGATGATCCAAAAGACGTTCATCGACAAACAATGTGACTAATTGAAAAGGCTTTAGCGCTGCTGGTACATAGGGTAGATCTTTTAAAAAGAAGGTAGCAAGCGGCTGATAGCCAGATGGTGGTTGTTCCTCCTCTGGTAAAGACCAGCCGACATAGCCAATCCAGCTTTCCAATAAATCATGTGTCGGTCGAATACCACCTGTTTGAAAAATCGTGGCCTGCTTTGCTAGTTGCGCACGAATATATTCAATTGTCATGCGCTAGCTCCTTCTGGCGACAGCAGCAGTCCGTTGTATGATCATTCACCATGCCAACTGCCTGCATAAAGGAATAGCAAATCGTGCTACCGATAAATTTAAAGCCGTCCTTCTTTAATTGCTTGCTCATACGATCACTAATTTCTGTCGTCACAGGTACATCTTTTATAGATGCCCATTCATTCATCAATGGCTGGTGATCAACAAATCCCCAAATATAGTCAGAGAATGAACCGTATTTTTCCTTGATTTGTAGATAGGCTTTAGCATTTGTCACCACACTAGCAATTTTTAATTTATTGCGCACGATTCGTGTGTCTTGCTGTAATGCCTGTAGCTTGTCCTCTGTATAATGTATAATTTTTTCCACATCGAATTGATCAAATGCCTCACGGTAGCCTTCACGCTTTTGTAAAATCGTCCACCAGCTTAGCCCTGCCTGTGCTCCCTCTAGACAAAGCATTTCAAATAAATGCTGATCATCATAGACTGGCACTCCCCACTCCTTGTCATGGTATGCCACATACAAAGGCTCATCTAACTTGACCCAATCACATCTTTTCATTTTATTCCCTCCATTTTATGTATCTCTTACTTAATGGCTGTCATACAGAGCCACCCTTTACTCGACTTTTCCGTAACATAGACTGTTTGAAAACCTGTACGTTCTAATAATTGCTTCATAGCAGTTGGTGTTTGATAAGCTTCCATATGGTAATTCATTTTATATAGCTCTGCTATAATAATAAATTTCCCTCCGTTTTCCAGCACCCGCCATACTTCCTTGACATCCTGTTCCAATGATGGCCAAAAATAATGTGTTTGAAAGGCTGTAATAGCATCAAAAAATTGATCCTCGAATGGAATACTTGTCACACTCGCCTCTTTGACCATCACTTTGCCACTGGCGACACGTGCGTCATTCAGTTTGATGGATTCCTTCACTGCCTGCTCAGAAATATCTATACCATAGATTATACCATTTGGATTCAAATTGGATAGAATTTGAAGCGTTTTTCCGCCCCCACACCCAATGTCTAACACACGATCCCCATCATTGATAGCGCCTTGCCGAATGAGCCATGCATACATACCTCGATGGGCAATATTCATTATCCGTAGCATCCATGAGCCAATCCAGCCATTAGGTTTTTTCGCTTGTTCAATTAACGTTTGTAAGAGTGACATTCAGTAGATTCCCCCTTTTCAGTACTGGTGTTAAAATAGAAAATGTAACATTAGTGGAAGCTCTTACTAGTTTGTACGTGCTAAAAATCGTTTCGTTTCATTTTTTTCCAGGGGGGATTGTATGATCAAGCAAGCAACACAACAGGATGCTCTAGCAACAGCCACATTAGCCTTACTGCTTTGGCCCAATCATTCACTAGAGGCATTTGCCGAACAGATGGCTCAGCTCTTAAAGGAAGACAACGCCGCTATTTTTCTAGCCTATGACCAGGCTAAAGCCATTGGATTTGCTCAATGCCAATTGCGAACGGATTATGTAGAAGGTACTAACTCTAGCCCCGTAGGCTATTTAGAAGGTCTTTTCGTCATGGCAGATTATCGACAGCAAGGCTATGCAAGACAGCTTGTAGCGCACTGTGAGCAATGGGCAAAGAACAAAGGCTGTCAAGAGTTTGCTAGTGACTGTGAATGGCACAATGAAGAAAGTTTACGCGTCCATCTACAACTCGGTTTTACAGAAGCCAATCGCATTATCTGCTTCACAAAAAAATTATAAAAATGGCTGACAAAAAAATCACAGGTGCTTTGTGTAGCTCACCTGTGATTTTTCGATACTTTTTAGTTTAGATATGTATTGTTGGAAATATTTCGTTCGCGCTCATCTATGATTAAATGGATCATTAATGCGAGTTGTTGTTCGATTCGCATATTGTTTAAATGTAAGATATCAGCAATCACATTCTTTTGCTTTTCTGCTAACTCAATCCCCTCTAGCAGCAACATAATTTCTTCTTTTGTCAGCCCAAACATACACATATCACCCCAATATCTCTGTCATTTTATTATTGTAAAATCATTACACACATTTCTCAAATAACGTATAATTACCTTATCACATGAACCATTTTTACTAATTATAGGATAAAACATCGTAAATAATCAATCTCTTATCGATTATTACTTAATAATTTTTTTACATTTTATTTATACTTTATTATTTTTATCATAACTTTTACAAGGAATTGTATAGCTTTTCCATTAAAATATTCAAAATATTACAGAAATCGCAGGATGACATCTATTCTATTATAAAAATAATCATGCATTTTGTCGAATTATCGTGTTCTTTTGCACAAACTCAAGGTTTTGTAACTGTGCAAACATATTCCTTTACCCACTTTTCACATGAATAAAACCTATTTTCTCCATTCCATAAAAAAAGTAATTTCAAAATTGAAACTACTTATCTTATTTGTATAATCGGCTTTTATATTATTTTTTTAATATCATGTTTCGTGATTTCTATCTTATGGTCTTTCATCACCTGCATACCCTCAATTGAGGAAACCTTGGACGCTGCATCCTTTTGCCATGTCCCTGTATGAACTTGCCCTTGCACAAATAATTGACTATTTTCCTGGACCACAGCCGGAGCCTTTACTGCATGAATATCCGTATGACGCATCTCCATTAATGATTTATTGGACAATGCTAAAAATGGTCGAGCTGCCTCATCCACCGTACAATGTTCAATACGTCCCATTGATTGATCTGACCAAATCATGGCATAAGGACTTTCTTGACCGTCTTTAAAATAGCTATGGGCTACTTCAAAAATGGCATCAATACAAGTAATGCCATTTCCTTGCATTTGTTCAAAGGTACAATACTGTGTAAACAAACGGGCATTGTTTATATAGATGTGATGGCTTTGCAGCTCTCGAATCATTGTATGTTGCATCATAATCTTGGCATGATCATTGCCATAAATACCACCCGATTGTCCAAATTGAATGGTAGATTGACGAAGCTGAAGTCCACTGGCATCCACAATGATATGGAATTGCTGATGATTTTGAATTTGACATTCCGTCAACGAAACATCTGCTTCGTCGACAATCGCTACACCCACAGCCATGCCATTTCGAATGTGGCATTTACGAAATTCTACCTGGCTATTTTCAATCAGAATCTGTGCCTTCACATGTCGATAAAATTGGCAATCATATAACTTCGCTTCCGTTTTTTCACCAAGGTAAAGACCGTGACCTTGCCCATCTGAAAAGATTGAATCAGCGATCATTAGCTCACTGCGGTGGACAACCATATTCGTATCGAGATGCTCTTTTATTTCACAGCCATCCATCCGCAAAGTTGTGCCATCAAATAGCTGAATTCCTACCCCTTGCCCCTGATGAACCAGACAATTCGTCATAGCCATTTCACTCGCTGCTGCAATAATTTGTGCCTTGGCATGCCCATGAATCTCACAGTCCTCCAGCACCATCTTCACATGACGAATAGCAAAAATGCCATGCTTTTTCCCCTCCAACAGCATACAATTCGTCAACGTCAGCTCACAATTTTGGGCAATGATTTGGGCCTTCACATGATGCTCAAATGTCGTGTCAACGAGGATCACACTTGAACCATTTGCCACCCGCAGCCCAAAATGATTTAGCGATGTCGCCAGCACAGCACAATTTTTCATCAGCAAACTACCATAGCTCACCATCATCTGTGTCCGAATCAATTGCTCCTCAATAATACAGTTTTCTAACTGTAAATCCCCTTTGATATATAGCCCTTGACCTTGCCGAAACCGTAAATTCCGCATATCCACATGGGTTTGATAGCGAATAAAAACGCCACCCTTGATGGTCACATTCCCAACCCCATACAACGTCAGCCGCTTGGAAATATCCAAGCTCTCCTCATAAATCCCATCCCGAATCTCAATCATATCGCCAGGCATTGCCTCTTCAATTGCCTGCCCGATACTTTGATACCGATGCATAATACTCCTCTTCACCACAAGTACAGCCATTTGCACACTCCTTAGCCTAAAAAATGATCGTACCCTATTTATATACCGAACATGCTTAGGGTTATTCAATTTTGTGCAAAATTGCTGCAATATGCATGCATTCACATGAAAGGTTTGACATTTTAATGAATGTGTACGGTTTTGGGGAATAAAAAATGAACAGCGATTGTAGGTCAACTGACCCCACCTGTTGCTGTTCACCTTTTTTATTTATCTGTGATGGTTATTTAGTTTTAAAGAATAGCACACTTTTTATGCAGTAAGTGACGGACTCACTTAGGCAGTTACGAGGGGCAGGAGATTTCAATCGACACTCTCTATACAGAGAGTGACTGCGAAAATAAATAAATTCTCAACAAAATATCCTTAATATTAATGTTTATAAATAAAAAATAGGTATTAATAACCAATATAGTTCTGTCCAAGCGGCATTTCCATCAATATTTTTGGTGCGAATCATGCTATGAAATCATGTTAGCTTACTATCCGCACTTTACTTTATTATAGCAATCATTTCCTGTTAAAAAAACCAACAATAACCGAATTTCCTCGATCATTGCTGGTTCTTAAAATTTGTTTTATTTTTTTCGTTTCACAAAAACAAAGGCGAAAATGGCTGCTAGGACTACTAGGATGGCAATCATCCATACTGTATTTGAGTTGGATGTTGTGTCATCTGCTGCAGTTGTTTGTTGTTCTTTTGGCGTGGCATTCGATGACTGCACTTCTTTGGCGTCCTCTTTTGCTACTTGTGCGGAGCTAATTTGCACATATTGTAGAGTAGCTTCATTCGAGGCTGCTGCTTCGTGTTCATGGCTGTCGCCGTGCCCTTCGGCATGATCCCCGTGACTTTCTTCTTGACCACCGTCATGACCATGATGATGATCTCCTGCTGTTGTGAAAATAGAGCGTTCCAGTTGTTGACCTACCCAGCTTTTGGCATCTGTTGAATCAGCAAAGATGCGCGGGTGTCCTGACAGCATGTATGTTTTACCACCAATGATGAGCCCTGTTTCGTCACCTGTTACGACATCTTCAATAGTGCCTGTTGGTCCTTCTGCAAAGCCGCCCATTTGAATAAGCGTATGACCACCCATATCAAATGTTAGGTTCTCTGTTAAGAACGCAATGTACTCCTCTTTTGTCATGGTTGCATCTGGATTCGCTAGTTCTAGTTTATGATGAAAAAGGGCAGTATTAATTTCTTTGTACGTAAGGTCCCCCTCTAAGGAAGAAACGTAATCCTCTTTTTGTGCTGCTTGTGCTAGCTCATCTACAGTCGATCCTGCTAGGCCAAAGAAGCCACCTACCCAGCCTGCAAAATCCTTGCGTGATAAGTTGTCTGTTGGGTTTAAGGCCATATCTTTGCCATTGTACCCAAGAAGCCCAATACTGTGTAATACCATAATGTCCTGAATATTGGAGGCTGTTTCAGGGACATCTGTGAATAGTGTACTTTTATCCATCGTATGGGCATAGGCAACTGGTGCCATGAATAAAGTACTCATTAATAATAAAAGTAAATATTTTCTCAAAATGATTCCACCTTCCAATGCAATAGTATACAGCGTAAATGTGTTGGAAGTTTGAAATCAAGCGCAATTTTCTATAGTTTGAAGCGACGAATGAGGCCATTTAATTGTTCGGCCATTTCTGCTAAATGCTCGGCACTATGTTTCATTTCCTCCATAGAGCTTGCAGCCTGCTCAATGGTCGCCGATGTTTCCTGAATACCTGCCGCTGACTGCTCTGAGACAGCCGCAATATCATCGACAGATTGGTGAATCGTGACAGTATTGTGAACAACCCCGTGTAAATCGGAGGACATCCCATTAATGCTTGCTGCAATGGCATCGATCGCATCTGCAATACGATAGAATGTTGTATTGGTCGTGGCAATTTGCGCTGTGCCTTTTTCTACTTCTCCATAGCCCTGCTCTAATGAGGAGGTCACTGTACTTGAATCATCCTGAATAGCTCTTACGATAGCTGTAATATCATCAACGGAGAAGGCCACCTGCTCGGCTAATGCGCGAACCTCGTCGGCTACCACCGCAAAGCCCTTTCCTTGTTCCCCAGCTCGGGCTGCTTCAATCGCTGCGTTCAGTGCTAATAAGTTTGTCTGTGCCGCAATATTTTGAATGACCGCTACAAGCTTAGAAATTTCTTGTGTTTGTTTACTGAAACCAGTTACCTGATCCACCGCGTTCTTTACCATCTGCTGAATCGCTTCCATTTGCTTTGTGGAAGAGGTCATGGCATCTCTACCTTCTTCTGTTAAAGCTTTGACTTCCTGCGAATATTGTTGAACGTCTTTACTGCCGTCATGAACAGTCGTTACTTTGACAGCAAAGTCGTTTATGGAGGAAGCGACATCTGCTGCATGGTTTGCCTGTCGTTCTGTACCGCTGGCGATTTCTGTAACAGTATGGGCAACTTGTTCTGTACCTGCTTTTACCTCCGTGGTTGACTGCAAAAGCTCCTCACTGTGAGCCGCTACCTCATCCGACACTGTTTGAATATGTTTCAAGAGTTGATTTAAAATATCTGCCATTGTGTTGGTCGCTTCCATCAACTGGCCCACTTCATCCTTTGATTGAATAGGTAAAGGGGGCTCGCTTAAATCCCCCTTCGTCATTCGTTGCATACGCTCTGTTAATGTAATAATGGGTCTTGAAATACCACGGGCACTTAGTAGTTCAATCATCACGGCTAGCAGGACAATGAAAATACCTACGACAATCGCAATTAGCTGTTTATTTTCACCAGCAGCAATCATGTCCGTGCCTACCTCATTAATGGCTTGCTTTCGTTGCGCCGCTAACCCTTCATAGCCCTCACGAATCGCGGTTGCCGTGTCATCCATTTTCGTTAAATTTTGGATAGCAAGCTCGGTTTGACCCTTGTCATATACTGCAAATACTTGTTGTTCAATATAACGATTCCATTCCTTTGCCATTTGCGCATATTTCCCGAATTCACCTGAGGTTGTGAGTGCTGATCGTTTTTCCTCGTTGTCGGCTGCCTTCGCCACATTATCTTGGAAAATCTCTTTATATCTTTCATTACCAGACAGTACATAGCCTCTAACTGCCGCTATTCTTAAATCGATTGTTTGTGCTTGCTCAAAATCTGCAATTAATAATTGTAATTCTTGCTGAACAATTTGTTCTGTCGCATTGTTACTTTGTGTGATGGCATAATAATTGTACGCAATGTAGCCTATCATGATGGCGATGACAATACTAAAAGAAAAAACAATGCGTCGACTGATTGTTTTGAACTTCATCTGCAAAAACTCCTTATTTTCCATATCTATTCCATAAATAGTAATCTACCATTTAACAAGAAGGATTGGTGGCTTTAGGAATTTTTACTAGATTTCCAGAAATAACTTGGTCAATATAGTGTTTTTTATAGCATCTTTCGTCTTGAGTATATTGGACTACAATCAATCCCAAGCATTAAACATAACGTCGCCAATCGTTTGGCTATTAAAATAAGCGATGTACTGCCATTCCGTCACTGATAAGCTATGTAAAGCCTGATCCTTTGATAGTAATGTCATAAGAGTAGTCGCTTCTAAGCATTTACGCATAGGGAAATATTTGTGTAGCCGAGGCTTTGATAAAAATGTAAAGGGAAGCTCCTCATTCTGCTTCGCAAACGCAATATAGGGCATATATCGATGATGAAGAATTGTCAGCTTCTCCCCATCTAAGTCCACCATTGCCTGCATGTAGACAAAGGGAGGTTCATCGATAAATTGTCTTACTTTTGCTCGCTGTTCACTTGTCACTAAATGGTACACCATTGACTGAAACGTACGCATATCCTGCTCGATTAAATGCTCGGCATCAAAACCAGTAATTCCTCTTGTTAAACGCAAACCATCACTCCTTTTTAGTTGACTCTATAAGGACCTTCTCGTTTGAACTAGTCATTTCCTGCCAATCTCCCTTATTTCTTTCAATATGATAATCAATTTGTAAAAAAGGAATCCCCCATATCGTCATCCGATGCAAAGCGGTCAATGATGCCATTTTCTTTATGATGCTCCCCCTTGCTTTCTCCCCAGCCACTAACCTGTAAGCCAGGTATGACCTTCGTTTCATAGGTAAAACGCTGTGACTCCTCAGGTGCTCTTTTCGGTATATATGTAATGGATGTAAAACGTAAATCCCATTGCTCATGCAGCTGTGGTTTTTGTGTATAATCCCATGCTTTTTCTATAGGAGCCTGGATGTCTATCTCAACATAAATAGGTTTTTTGCTCATAAACTCACTCCTTTTTTTCGATTAAACCACTATCATTATAGCAGTAAATTGATAACCTTCTATTAAATGGGTATGCTTATTAAGTTTCTTCCTAAAAATAAAAAACTTGAATCGAAATGACGACTTGCCGAGTCTAATAGTCGAAAAGGAGGCGATTTTCATTACAACCACGCAACAATCTCTTGTAGCCTTAGCCCAACATGGCGATGAGCAAGCGTTTTATCAGCTAATTGAGCTGGAGCAGCATAAGCTTTATCGTATGGCTTATGTCTATGTACAAAATGAAAACGACGCCGTAGAAGTTTTTCAGCAAACGATTATTCGAGCCTTTGAGGGCTTAGCACAATTAAAGGAGCCGCACTATTTTACCACTTGGCTAACCCGTATTATGATCAATTGCTGTAAAACCTATATAGCCAAGAAAAAGAAGGTTCAGCTTGTCGAACCACAAACCTTAGAGGATTTAAAAAGTACATCTCCTACATATATCGAGGAAGAACTGGATTTATGGCAGGCTCTTTGCCAGCTTGAGGAAAAGTATAAAACGGTGTTATTGCTACGATTTTATCAGGACTACTCCGTCAAGGATATTGCAGCGATTTTACAATGCCCTGAAGGCACCGTCAAAACACATATTCGCCGTGGCTTGCAAGCATTACGACAACAATTAAAGGGGGCATATCTTGATGAGTGGGTTCAATCCGTTGAAAGAAGTCATTAATGCAATACCCATCCCTGAAGGACGTTTAACGGAAGTGTTACGTGTTGAAGGGATGTCCAAAATTTATCAGCAAAAGCATCACACCGTGAACGCCTTAAAAAATATCCATTGCACCATTTATCAAGGAGAGATGGTGGCCATTATGGGGACAAGCGGCTCTGGTAAAAGTACCCTACTGAATATGATTAGTGCGATTGATGAACCAACAGACGGGGCATTATTTTTATTTGGTCAGGAGGCTCAGGATATATATCAAGAGCCCAAAGCATCGCAATTTCGTAAAGAAAATATCGGCTTTATCTTCCAATCCTTTCATCTGTTAAAAGATTTATCCGTGGAAGATAATATTGCACTCCCCCTTATTTTAAATGATGTTTCTAGTAAGGACATTAAAGTGCGCGTGCAGCACATGATGGAAAAACTGAAAATCGGCGCTTGGGCAAAGCATCGACCACATGAGCTATCAGGAGGACAAAAGCAACGGGTTGCTATTGCTCGTGCCATTATCGCAAATCCGCCTATTTTGCTAGCTGATGAGCCAACAGGAGCGCTGGACGTCAATACGACGGATGAGATATTGGAGTTGCTTGTTGAGCTTCAAAAAAAGAGTCAACAAACGATTTTACTTGTCACCCATGACCCTTATGTTGCTACCTATGCCAATCGGGTGTTGTTCTTCCATGATGGTGCGATTGTAGACTCTTATCAGAATCAGCGAAATGAAGAGGATTTGGATTGTATTTTAATGAAATTTAAGCAGGCTACGAGGGGGGAGCGATAATGTTTACAATGCGTGCCGTTGCCCTAAAACTTTTTCGTGCCGCTTGGGCAAATGTCCTAACGAGTATTAGCATTATAACCATCTCCATTTGCCTTGTGATGACGATGAGTGTCTACGCTTTAAACGCCCATAATCAAATGAAGGCTGACATCCAAGCCTTGTACGGAGAAATGGATATAATGGTCGGCTATAATCCAGATCAACATCAGCTGTTAACGACACAACAAATAGAGTTACTTTCCAGCCTAGCAGGTGTCACCCAAGTGTCTAATGTATCTTTAGCTCACACAAAGGTTGAGCAAGAAAAAAGCACAACCTTTTATACCGTTGGCGTAGAAAATGATGACCTTGTGAAAAGCCGCTATCATTTCGAGATGAATCTTGGTCCGAACGATGCCATTATTTCAGAAAATGTGGCACGTATTTTCAAGAAGAACGTCGGAGACACCATTCATATTCAAACGAAGAATTTTATTGTCCGAGAAATTTTACCAACGATGAAAGGTACGGATAGCCCTAATATCATATTGTTGCCAAATACCATTGTGAAAACATGGATGAATAATAGTCAGCCACAAACTGCTGGTATGTTTGCACTTATTAAAACAGAGGATGGCCTTGCTAAGGCAGTTGGCACAGAGATCAAGCAGCTTGATGAAACTTTTCGTGTAGATGTCATGAGTGATTATGATTTGTTTAAAATAAATTTACAAAGCTTAATGATTTTTATGATTGTCCTAGCTGTCTTTATTTTACTCATTGCAAGTGTTTTATTACTGTCCACTTTCCAGCTATTATTTTATAAAATTAAAGAACAGCTGATGATTTTACGTGCTCTCGGTGCATCAGTGCAGCAAGTTAGGCGCATTGTCAAACTACAATTATCACTTATTATTTGCTTTGGGGTTATGCTCGGGACAACGATGAGCTTACTGGTAATAAAAATTTGGCTACCACAATTGATTAGCCTCTTACATTTACCAAATGCTAGAACAGAGCTTCCTCTTCCTTTTGTGATTGTCATCGCGCTTTCGAGCTTCTTGATTCTTCAGGTAATGACACAATGGCAAGTAGCAAAAAGTGCCAGATTATTGCCATTACAAATCGCAACAGACAATGAAAATTTACGTCTTCGTTGGACCAAATGGAAAACGATCATGGTCAGCATTGGAGGAATTATCGCTGTTTTATTCTTGTTGCAAGCACAACTGACAGGAACAGGAAGCAATCAAGGAGCACTCTTGATTTTAATCGGAACACTATTGATTTGTGGGATTTTACTGTTATTCATCCCCTATCTGTTTACAGCCCTCCTTCAGGTTGCATTAAAGCCGATTCGTGCAGTGTTTGGCAAGGAAGCCTATTTAGCGTGCCAGCAAGTCATGCCACAAGTACGCAAAAATAGGCCGATTGTGCTCAGCATTATTGGGTTAATGGTCATTTTAACCTTTGGTAGCTCGTTAATGAAAACGTTACAGCATAATGACCTAGCCTTCACCGAATCACAATACGAAACCGCTGTAAAAATCAATAATGAATTAAATGATCCAACCCTTACACCCGCAGTTATTAAGGAAATGGAGGCCTTGCCAAGCGTGCAGTATGCTTATGCACAAAGTAATAATGCGTACATTGCCCTGCAACTCGGCGATGAATGGCTACCAGAGAACTATACAACCATTGATATCGAGAAATTTGGACAATTAGGGAAGTTGCCAAAAATCGAGGGCCCTTTACAGGATGGACTGTTAGTGACAAAAAGCTTGGCGAATCGTCATCATTTATCGGTTGGTGATCGTATTACAATAGGCTCCTATGATGTTGCTGCACAGCAGGATCGGCCAACAGGTGAATTACAAATTATAGGAATTATTGATGCACCTCTTCACTACGCAGAATTAATCGTGGATTGGTCATCCTTCCTCACTTCTCAGGACCACACAATCATTGAAGACATTATGGTCGAAACAACTAACCCTGAGCAAGCATTGTCTGACCTGTCATTCTTAGAAGAGCGCTGGCCAGCCTTGAAATTTACGGATAAAGTGACCATGATGGAGCAATCCCGTGAAATGTTCTTCCAACGTTGGAGCCTATTTGTCGGCGTCTTTGTACTATTAATTGTCGCTACTGTCCTTGGTGTACTGCAAACATTACTGCATACCATTTATACTAAACGTAGTGACTATGTCATTCAGCGATTGATAGGCTTATCACCAAATGGTTTAATAAAACTTATTTTGACGCAAGTCCTATCGTTTGTGCTATATGGCCTCACTGTCGGCACGTTTATTGGACTTATTTTAACAAGAATGCTGGGATTCATTGATGAAAGCTCTCCGATGTCCTATGACTACTTAACATTAGGCATCACAAGCAGCGCCTTCTTAATAGCAACACTTATTGTCTTTACGCTCCAAGGCTATTGGATTAGCCGACAAAAATTAGCGAATGAAATCGTGGAAATCTAAATAACAACAGCCCTTCTATATCAGAAGGGCTGTTGTTATTGTTGTTGAAAAAAGGTGATGTCAATAGCAGAAAAAGAACCTTTGGCAAGGCGAGCGGGTGATTTCCGCTCCGCCAGCGTCCTTTCCAGGGGGCGTCCGATGAGCCGTAGTGAACAAAATAGCCCATTATTTGTATGATGAGAGAAAGGATAGGCTCTTATTTTTCATGTGGAGAAGTGATGAGTGACAACACCCTTCCATAAAGAGTAATGAATACTTTCACTTTAGTTGAAAACCTTTGCTAAAAAGGTACCATTTTTGTGGGTTGAAGTGGAAGGCTACTTGACTCCCGTGGGATAGCGAGACAGGCGATCCCCTGCACGAAGCGGCTCGGCGCTCGCCCACAAGAAAGCAAGTAGCCTGCAACGGAAATCCTTTTTCACCTCTCACCTTTCACAAAAATGCTATTGATGGTTTTGTTTTTCAACACTATGACAACAGCCCTTCTATTCAGAAAGGCTGTTGTCTTTACTGTTCAAAATTCAGATTTTGAAGGGCTCTCACATTCGTTTCGTCATTTTTTCGACGAGTTGCCCATTCCATCGAAGGTTATGGTTTTTGGCAAGCAAAATTATAACCACCTATTTTTCTAGCCTCCGTCGCATTGGTTTGTCCATTTAAACCAGCATCATCTCTTGAGTCAATGATGGGGTTGCCACCCTGTGCAAAGCATTTATTCATGTAATTCATTTTTTCTTTATGTGTCAAGTATCGGTCCCAGAAGAAATAGCCTATGAAAGAAACCAAACCAATTCCGGCAAGCCATGCTATAACAGCATATGGTGTTACTTCTCCATCTTCATTCTCTTTATAAAGGATTGTACCATCGTAATTTTCCATGTCTAGCCCAAAGGTTAAAAGTTTATGGTGAACCTCATTAGGAGATAGTGATTCGAGAGATTCGTAATAATTTAATTCTTCATCTGAGAAATGATATAATTCCTGGGCAGCTTCTTCATCAAACTCTAATGTTTGTGTAGCCAAATTATAGTAGATGGATTCGGCTAAAGCACTTTCTTTACGTCCAAATTCATTAGCATTCGCAAAATTCGGAAAAATTGTAGCAACAATCAACGTAACAATCAAACCACAAATAAAAAATTGAAGCTTCTTCATCACAGCAAACCTCCTTGTTTTATTTATTTATGTTAAAATATTACATTAATGGATAATGTAATATTAACTTCATTATACATAATATCCAGATAAATGTATAATATATAAAGAAAGTGAGGTGTTTTTTTGTATTTCTCAAATATACAATTATTAATGCTTGTATTTGCCTTTATTATTGCGATTTTCAGTGTGATTAAGGTGTATCAAATAAAAAAAGAGTATTTGATTAAACACAGAGAATTAGAGGTGGAATACGAAAGAATCCAACTGGAGAAACAAAAACAAAAGATCCTTTAATTTAGAAAGAAACATGCACCTCAGTCATTAGATTTTCCCTAACGATTGGGTGCATCTATTGGTTTTATCCTAACACCTCTTGGTCTCCAGAATGCTTGTCCTGCAACATTCCTCCATTAGCATTTATTCCAAAAAATCTATTATCTCCTGTATGATTTCATCTTGATCCCGGCCTAATGTCATCAAATGTTTAGCGTTTTCAAAGCCCCTCTTCTGCTTAGTGGAAGAGTGAACATGTTGATAAATCGTTTCAGCGCTTTGTGCATATGATGCATCGTCGCGTTCACCGTAGTAGATAGCGATAGGAACGGTAATTCTATCAAGCTGCTGCATCGTTGCTTGGATAAACTGTTGAAATGCGCTCATAGCATCTAACGCCATGTGTTGAAATGGCTCCATTTCCTGTGAAATTTGAGACGCTGATTTGCCCTCTATCGTTTTATAATTGTAGGCATAATCAATTATTCTTTGTTTTAATTGCGCTGGCTCCTTATCAATTGGTACTGATAAGACAATGATTTGTAATAGCTTTTCGAATTGGGCAAGCTTTAAAGTAAAAATGCCACCGATGGATAAGCCAATGACCGAAATCTTCTGATAGCCTTCATTCAATAAAAATTGGTGGGCATCGACTACATCCTGCCACCAGTCGTCTACCTGATAGTGTAATAGCTGTTCTGGGGTATGACCGTGTCCTCGGTATAACGGTGCATAGCAAGTGTAGCCTTGTGCATGTAATGAAGTGGCTACTTTCTTCATATCTCTTGTATGACTCGTAAAAGAATGTAAAAGTAATACGGCATGCTCGTTTCCCTGTAAATAAATTTCTTTCGCTGGTAGTATCTTTAGCACATAATCAAGCCCTTTCTCGAATTAGTTTATGCCCCCACAAACAATACTGCCTGTCCTATCGCAATAAAAAAGGCTTCCTCCTGTATGGGACTACTGTCTTCAATTTCTAGCGTAATATCAAAATGCGTCTCACAGAAAGTAGCTTGCCAACGTGCGATAGGCTGCTCATTCACTGTAAATACAGACCAGCCCTCCATTTCTTTGTTGAGCTTGATTTGCTGTTCACCATTTGTAATCAGTAAATCAGGAATCATGATTTGCCAGCCATCATAGGCAATCATATAGTCTTTGCCTGACACCAAATCCTTGCCTCTGAAATGTACGCGCCCACGACGGGATACTTTTTTACACGTAAAAAGTGGTCGACCGTTGCGATCATTGACATCAAAGCGAACAAAATAACGATAGTCCATTGTGCGGTCAAATGCTTTTTTTAGAGCATTGGAATAAACACGTTGAACAGTGGACGATACCTCCCCCGCTTCATTGATAATTTGGATGGCCTCTGTTGACTCGATGGCTGCTGGTTGCTTGTATGTATAAATTTTCACGACTTTCGCTCCTTCAAAACAATAACTTTCTTAAAGCTACCATAAAATAAGCGCCAAATACAAAGGATGTATTTGACGCTCCTATTATTGTATGGGTACTTCTACTGTAAATGGTTGGAACTTCACTTCTTTATAGGCTGATGGATTAAATGGGATATGTGTTTCTTTGCCATCAGCGTCTATTTGAACGCTCCCACCTCCTGATGGAATGGAAACATAAGGCGTAATGATTAATTTTTCAACATGTTGTGCTATTGGATCAAAGGCTTTCGTGCTGCTTAATTTCCACAACCCATCATCAAATTGTGCTTTTCCTCCGCCCGAATGAGAGGCAATCTCTCTGCCTTGCCCATCTGTTATGAAAAATTCTATAGATGCTGGTGAGTTATCGAGGATTCCGTTCATCGTTGCTTCATAGTCAAGGGAGATCCCTGATGGACTGAAGGAGATGTTGGATATATCAAGCTCAATGCCTTCAACCTGCTGTCGATGATTCACAGGAACATGGACAATCTCTGTAATCTTTTCAATCGGGGTCGAAAACATCCATTTTTCTCCCTTTTCCCCTGCTAATATTAAGCCCAATTGAAAGAAATCTGGCATTTCCTCAACCTGTTTGACATCAAACGTCGCAATACCTGTCCGAACCGTAGGACTTAACCTATGTTCAGAATAGCTACCTGAGCTGACAGTTGGTTGGGCGCCATTAATGGTAAATTCCAAGCCTGCTCCAAAATATAGTTCACTCAATGCCTGCTCAGATTGCATCGTTACCCCAACCGTTATACGAGAATCATCATAAAGCACCTCATCTACTGTGACCGAAATCCCATTGATGGTTTGTGTTTCGCCAACAGCTTTGGTTAGCCCCTGTTCACTGGCTTGTTTTAGCCCAGGCAAGCCTGAGTCATTGAATACGGAACCGATAATTGGTAGCTTGGACAATGTGCTCGCAAATGTTGGTGATACATAGGCTGTGCCAATGGTTAAACTAAAAATGGCAACAGTACTGGCAATAAATACGAATGGTTTACGCTTGCTTCTTCTTTTCATTTGAATTGGTTTACCTTGTGCTTGTTGAATACCTTGTGCAATCGCTGCTCGTACCTCATCACGTGGAAATTCAGGTAGGGTCACTGACTTTTTCATTGAACATTGCACTCCTTTCTAATTGTCGCTTTAGCTGTTTTTTACCACGATGCAAATAGGTTTTGATGGTGTTCTCAGGCTTTTCCATCATGTCTGAAATTTCTTTAATCGGCAAATCGCGATAATAAAATAAAATGAGCGCCATTTGCTGAGGATGGTTTAATTGTTGGATAGCTTCTGCTAAATCAATAGGATTCCCGATGACTTGCTCCTGTTCATGTAACCGATCTAATAATTCCCTCTCCTCATAGGGAATCATTTTCTTGCCCTTTTTCAGCAAACGATAGCATTCATGAATTAAAATGCGGAACAGCCATGTCGAGAAAAATGCTGGATTTTTTAGTTGATGAACGGTTAAATAGGCTTTACATGCCGCTTCTTGAATAGCATCTAGCGCATCCTCTTTTTGACCAACATACGATAGCGCCGTGTAATATAGTTTTTCTTCCTCTAGCACAAGTAGCTGTTCAAAGGCTTCCTTCTGCCCCGCAATCGCTTGTTTAACGATAGATAAATCATGTTCCATACTTGTTTCCCCTCCTTCCATACTTAGAGTCTTTTATCCAAGCAAAAGGTTTCACTTTTATTTATTTTTTTGGCCATACAAAAAGTAGACTACTGTATTTTAAGTAGCCTACTACATTTTCCTTTATTGATCTAATTTAAAGGTAATATCTCCGACACCCAATTCCGAATGAACCTCTAGCACAACATCTGCCTTGTCATAGGCTTCGTTGACATAGACACCCTGGCCTTTGGATACAAGACCCTCTATATTTGAAGATCCGATGCCCTTCTCTGTCGTTAATTTGACACCAACCTTTGATGGTAAAATAACGGTTGTTTGACCGACGCCCGTTTCAATCGATGTCTTAAAGCTCTTTTTCCAATCGCCACCTAAATTAACCGTTACATCACCGACACCTGCATCAATATCAAGCTTTTCCAGCTGGAGCCCCTGTAAATCTAGGTTTGCAAGGGATGCGCCTGTTTCAACTGTCAAATCCATCGGGATACTGTCATTCAGTTGGATTGCCCAAGTGTTTTTAATATTTGAGATTCCTAGCTTTGTAGAGCCTTTATGCTGAATATCCACTTCTCCCGTATCGCCGTGGACATCATAGTCTACCTGTGGGGCTAGCTTTTTAATATTATAGTCGGCCTTGCCCTCTACCCATTCCTTCGCACCGCTCGATACTGTCAGTTCACCAACACCTAGATCAATGTCTACCTCTAATGCTTTCACTTTATCCTTTTCTACCAAGATGGCTTCCTCTCGCATCTTGTTGTTTGGAATAAAGGAGAAACACCCCGATAAGACCAATACAGATGTACCCATTATGACACCTAAACCAACTAATTTTTTCAACATGATTTCCTCCCACCATATAATCTACCAATAATTTCATTATATAGGAGTCAACCTTTTAAAATACGACCCTGCGCTCGAAATTTATCTAAGACCTAAGACGTAGGGTTCGCTACTGATAAGGGATATCTCCCCCTTCCAGCAATGCCTTTAAATTAGCCAGCGAAGCCTCATAGCCTGGTGAGTTAAAGCTTACAGTTGTCCCCTCGTGCTGTTGTACTAGCGTAATGGCAATCAACGTTTCCGGCACCTCTAAGTAAAAGGAAAACTCCTCATGTTTTTTTACGTGCTGAATCGTGAGCTGCATAGGTAGCTTTTCAGATAGCTGATTATGCGCATTAGGCATTAACGTAAACGTTATCTTTTCACCATCTGCGAGTTTAGGGATATCCCAGGTGGAGCCTGGTGCATACCATTGCGAGAGGAGTTGTTCCTCTGTAATCGCTTGCCACACGCTATCTATTTTCGCATCAATCCAAATCGAACTGGTCATTCACCATTACCACCTTTTTCTGTTTTCCATTATTTTACCGAATTTTCAAACGATAGACTACTTTGGGATGTTCGGTATAAATGAAATGCCCCAATGATGATGAACATGGCCATGAAATCCAAGGCTATTTGATGACTTGAGAAAACAGCAACTAAAAAACCATACAACGTTGGTGCTAAGACAATAAAAAATTGATTAATCGTTAAAGCTGCACTCACGGTAAGTCCCACAGCTTGAGGATCAGAATGCTCGGTGACACAGGTAATATATAAGGAATACCAGCCGAGTGCTAAAAAGCCAAACACACCACAAAAAATAATCATCAAGCTCTTCCCATGTATGACAAAGGGCAAACAGCCAATCATCATAAATGTGGCAACCATGACAAGCACTAACAATGACGCACGTTTATGAGCGAAATATCGGTCACCCAGCCAAGCAAGCACAATTCTCCCTAGCATGCCTCCCAGCAAAATCAAACTTAAATAGCTCCCTGCCTCTGTTAATGTATAGCCGCCCTCTTGATGTAAATAGCTCATAAAATGAGCAATGATGACCATTTGTAAGGACATCATGACAATGCCGACAAAAAATAGAGGATAGAGCGCTCGATTATGTTGAATAGCCATCATCTTTTCTTTAAAGGAAATAGGATTTGCGGCAACGGTTACGTGCTGTTTTGGTTCATGATACAGCAGTAAAAATAAAAGTCCCCCACCTATCGCCACTAAACCCTGTACCAAATGCACAGTGGACAGATGGTGCTGTTGATATAAATACGTTAGTACAATAGAAGAAAGTGCCCCACCAATGGGGATACCTGTCTGGCGAATACCAATAGCAAGCCCAC
This sequence comes from Lysinibacillus sp. FSL W7-1291, assembly GCF_038593415.1. Classification (NCBI taxonomy): domain Bacteria; kingdom Bacillati; phylum Bacillota; class Bacilli; order Caryophanales; family Bacillaceae; genus Lysinibacillus; species Lysinibacillus sp. FSL W7-1291. The sequence continues at coordinate 1,992,703 of NZ_CP151994.1, read as the reverse complement.
GATGCTTATCTGGAAACCACTTCACAATAGCGGTACTGCCGCCAGTTTGTGCACTGCCATACCAGATACCAACAACTATTAATACGAGTAGCAATGTCGTATAATGGTTCACAGGTATTAACAAGAAGGCTGACAGGCCCAGTATAATGGAGCCCCATCCAATAATCTGCTTTTCTCCTTTTTTATCCATAAGGTAGCCAAATAACAGCATGGAGAAAATCGGCCCTATATTGACGGCTGAAACAATCAGTCCAGTTTGAAAGGACGTTAAGTGCCATTCCATTTGATAAAAAGAGGCAACTGGCCCCATCCCATAGGTGACAAAGGTTGAAGCTGTCTGTGACAGTGTAGCCACTAGTAAAATAACCCATTGATAATATGTATGCATGTTAACCCTCCATCAGGTTGATACCGCTTTATTTATGCAGTATACCTTGTCGCTAACTAGAGTTTACGTTGACTGATAGCATACGTAAAATGGAGGAAAATGATAGCAGCTATCAAAAAATTTAATAGGTGTGTGACGAACAATATGAACATTGAAGACATTGCCTTAAAAATAGAGCTTTTAGAAAGGCAAAACTTAAGTAAATCCGCTGAAATCACTAATTATACACAATCTGCCTTAACTTCGAAGGTAAAAAAAATAGAAAGTGAAATTGGACAGGAGATCTTTAAACGAACACCACAAGGTTTAAAGCTGACGGAGGTAGGTAGCCATTATTTACAATTTTTAAAACAGGTTGCCCAAAACTATGAAGAATTTTTACAAATGATCGGACCTGCTCAAACGAGCCTCCATTTTGGAACTTCTCATACAACCATTAAAATTTATGGTGCATCCATTATGAACGAACTCCAAACGAGTCATAGTCCAATTGATGTCGATTTCACTGTCGAATCAAGTACATCTTTAAATCACAAAGTACATAATGCTGAGCTGGATTGTGCACTGACTAGTAATCCAACTAAACAGTATGCCGATTTAAACTATGATTTAATTGCGTCAGAAACATTTGAGGTCATTTCAAGCCCTTCTCATGTCATCGATTTTGAGCAACGAACGCCAGTAACACTACTCGTCTTAAGTAAAGGCTGTATGTATACACATGCATTGGCACAATGGCTAACAATGAAGCAAGTTCCTTTCACAATGAAAGAAATTAAATCCGTTAGTAGTATTCTTGATTTTTTAGAAATTGAGCATACGATTGCAGTCTTAAATACGAAATTATTGGCACTTTATCATTGCCCTGACCTGCACTTTTATGACATGGATGATCTCAATAAAGTAATTGAAACGGTCTTTATTTATCATGAAAACGACAGCAAGCATTCCTCTATTATGCAATTAAAGCAGGTAATAGAGTCCTTGCTTGAAACGGAATAGTATCGAATACAGCAAGGCTTCGCTAGTCCTTGCTTATTCTATATTAATGAAGGTGTTAGAACGAATAATACGTGGATGCTGTCATTGCTTTTATTGAGGAAACGATGTCGAACATTCGGCGGAATCCGCACAACATCCCCTTCCAATAGCTCATACTCTTCTCCTTCTAGCTCTACATAGCCTTGCCCCCTCATCATCACTGCTATCTCTTCTTTATCATTGTGACAATAATGACTTTCCGTGGTCACTGCGTGTGGATTTAATTCCATCATGAGCATGTCAATTCGAGCTTTCATAAAGTCAGGTGTTAATACATCATAGACAATATGATCCTTGTTTTCTCGATATATTTTTTTGCGGTTGTGCTTGCGTGAAATAAGTGTACTTGTATCGATATCATGAATAAAAAGTGTAAACAATGGTACATGTAAAGCCTTTGCAATTAACTCCAGCACACTTAACGATGGATTCGCTTGTCCACGTTCGATTTGACTAATTAAAGAAGTACTAATTCCTGCGTAATCTGCAAACTCTCTAATGGTCATACCATTTTTCTTCCGATAACTTAGTACGGTTTGTCCTAATTGATGATACTGCATGGCACGACTCCTTTTTATCATAATGTGTATTTTTCTAGTTTTGTGCTGATATTCTAAAAACCCTATTTTATTGAGGAAGACTACACTATAATAGGTTAGGCAATATTATTAATCTTGTTTATTATTATAAACAAATACATAGGAGTTCATCATGTTTTATTACATCTCTTTATTTTTTGCTGTCTTTGCATTATCGACTTCAGCTATTTTTGTCAAGCTTGCCGAAGCGCCACCAGCCATTACGGCCTTTTATCGATTATTTTTTGCGCTACTAGTGCTACTCCCCTTTTTATTAGCGCAAAAGGGATTGCGACAGGAAATGACGAGCCTCTCCAAAAAACAGTGGGGACTGGGCATTTTATCAGGATTATTTTTAGCCTGTCACTATGTCTTATGGTTTGAATCATTAAACTACACATCGGTGGCTAGTTCAACAGTCATTGTAACACTACAACCTTTATTCTCTTTAGTGGGAAGCTATTTTTTATTTAAAGAACGTTTTTCTAAAGGAGCAATTGTTGGCTGTTGCGTAGCCATTATCGGTTGTTTCATCATCGGCTGGCAGGATTTCCAGATTAGTGGACAAGCTCTTTATGGCGATATCCTTGCCTTTATAGCGGCAGGTATTATTACGGCCTACTTTTTTATCGGACAATCTGTTCGCAAGGATTTATCACTTGTTCCTTATTCGATCATTGGCTATGGAAGCAGCTCCATCTTCTTAGCTGTATACGCCCTCTTTATGCAGGAATCGTTCTTCGACTATTCAGCATCCACTTGGTGGTCTCTTGTAGGATTAGCCGTTATTGCAACGATTTTTGGGCAAACCATTTTTAATTGGCTATTGAAATGGTTAAGTACAACCGTTATCTCGATGAGCATTTTAGGCGAAACGATCGGTACATGTATATTAGCTTATTTTATTTTAGATGAGATGATTTCTATTCAACAAGGGATCGGCATTATCGTCATTTTACTAGGACTTGCGCTCTTTTTACTGCAACAACGAAAATCTCATTAAGACAAAACAACGGCAAAGGCTGCCGTTGTTTTGTTATTGCAGGGACTTTTGGGCAAAGCCAAAGGAAGTCCCCGTGTCGTTTGATTGTAATGAAACGTCGATGTTCAATGTTTTGGCAATGTCCTGTATAATTTTGAGCCCAAGTCCTGCATAATCGGCATCAGGCTTGAAGCCAACTCCATCATCACACATGAACACTTGACCATTGTTTATTGAAACCTCTAGCTGCGTTGCTTGGGCATGCTTTAATGTATTTTGGAAGACATTATCAAATAAACGTTGTAGCCATAATTCATTGCTAATCCAAATAGCATGTGGGTCATCATGGTGAAAATGCAGGGCTATGTTTTGCATGCGATATAAATAACGCCACTTCTTCATCATCGTTTCTAGTAGCTGTACAAGCTGGATTTCCTCCTGGACAACAAAGGAATTTTCACTTGTATCAAAGGCTTGTAACTGAAATGCATTTGTTAAATTCGTTATATAGTGGATTTGTGCATTTAAGGATTCCACCAATTTCGGCTGCCCTTGTAATTGATCTTCTAGAAAAAATAACTGTAAACGTATGGCCGTCAAGGGCGTATGGATGTCATGTCGTAACTTTTGCAGCAGCTCTTTTTGGAGCTCCTGCTGCTGCGCTAACTCTAATTCTCGGTAAGTCGTCCGCTCAATTAAGAGATTGACAGACTGCATAAGCTGTCCTATTTCATCCTCACTACTAACTGTTAACGTATTTGGTATCCGCTCATTACTAGCTAATTCCCGTATCGTTTTATTGAGCATCGTGATTTTTGACAATAAAGAATGGATAGTTGTTGAGAATAATAATGCTAACAGTCCTAATGACAGCACAAACGCTACGAGCATAATAGGATAGGCAAAGGATTCATGAAACGGAATGCCTTCATTTTTCAATTTAAAGACCTTGTCATAAACAACAGCTATAGCCACACTAATGCTTAATAACACAATTGGTACACTAGCAATCGCCAAAAATAATAAAGTACGGTATTTCGTTTTTAAGGTCATTTTTTGATGTAGGTATTCAAACGATACCCTTCTCCATAAATATTTTGCACAATGCTGCCTGCTGGATCATGTAGCTTTGCTCGAATCTTTTTAATATGGACATTGAGAATATTATGATTGCGTTCATCCAGTGGCCAAAGATAGTCGAAAAAATGATCCTTTGTTAACACTCTGTCTCGATTGTCAAATAAATAAAAGAACATTTTCCGCTCTATCGCTGTCAATGCAATTTCATCATGAAGATTTTGATTAAACACTTTACGCCGCTCCCCATCAATAAATAAATGCTGGATTTGCGTCAATATACCATATTGCTGGCTCAACATTTTTTGCATCCTAAGCAAAAGCTCACGCGGGTCAAATGGCTTTGTCAAATAATCCTCCCCGACCGTTAAGCCCTCTAGCTTACTATCAATATCATTTCGTGCCGATAGAAAAATAATGGGGATATTTAAGCCTAATCGTTTAATATTTTTGCTTAATTGATAGCCATCCTCTCCTGGCAGCATAATATCCATAATGACTAAATCCACTTGCTGAATGAGTGACATAATGTCTCGACCATCTGTTTTCCAAATCGCTTCATAGCCTTCTCGCTGTAGTATTTTTTGTAGCAAATCCCCAATCATTTGATCGTCTTCTACAATTAAAATGGTAAATCCTTTCATATTATCGACCTTTCTTATCAGCATTCGTTTTCATAAATATCATGGCTAGTTGATAGATTTCATCGGGTTGATAAAGATAAATACTATGTGTGCCACTGACCTCTTCCACCTGTGCATAGGTGAATTGCTGTGCAAAGTCTGCATAATCCTGCCTTTTCTGCTTCGTATATTGCGAATCTTTATTGTCCTCTGCAATGGCATCAATCAGCAAGATTGGCGTGTTTTGCGGCTTTGGAAGCTGTTCTGATTGTAAACTATTTTCATAGACCTGTAACAGCTCATTTTTCATATCCTCATTAAAAAACTGTCTAAAGGACAATGCCTGATACATTTTCTTTTCCTCTGCTGTTAAAAAGGACATTTTCAATACTTGCGGATTATAGACCTGTGATGGCAGAAGTCGGTGTAAACCCATTCTAGTTGCTAGACTCATCCCCTTCACCATCCATCTATCGACGGTTCCCATTGGATGCTTTACATATTGACTAGGTAAACCAATGTCCAGCGCGATGATTCCCTTTACTTCTTCGGGGTATTTTTGTGCCCAGTAAATGGCTTCTAGCCCTGAAATGGAATGTGGTACGAGTATATAAGGAGGCTGAAGACCACTTTGTAGCAGAGCCTCTCGTGTTTGCGCTAGGATTGTCTCAATGTCTCTTGCATCATGGGCTACATCACTATAACCATAGCCAGCTCGATCCACTACGGCTATTTGATGGTGCTGTGAAAACTTACGGTACAGCCCCTTTAACTCATACACTGGGGCTGCAATACCTGAGCCTGCCATAAATACATACGTGTCCTCGCCAACTCCCTCCTGATAGACATTAATTTGATGACCGTCGACGTCTACTAGTGTGCCATTATTTTGTAAAATAGCAGATTCCTTCTGTACTAAATAATAATGGTAGATCCAAACAACCACCATTCCAAGCATGATTAATGCTCCTATGTATACCAATAATTTCTTTAATTTCTTCATACGTAGCTCCTCTCCGTTCATACTTGCAAGGATACACATTAAAAATAAATTTCTAATTAATTTTTGGAGAAAAATTATAGTTGCACACTTCCTAAAATGACTCAGCCATCTGACCCCGATTGAATATCGGCACCAGATGGCTGCATAGCTTTGAACGATTCATTTTATTCCAATAGTAAAATCATTAGTAGTATAATAGGACACTGTTAAAGCATTTGGACTAGCTATCTCTAAATATCATCTGTTTACTTTTTTTAACTTCTCTGTAATATCTAGTATTACTGCTCTTACCACTTCCTTTTATTTAAATACAATGAAGGCCGCAATAATGTTACACCCTCTTTTTTGTTAGTATTTTTAGACGTATCCTGTATATATACGTTACAAATGATTTAGCCAAGGCATTAAATTGAGACCATTTGCAATATACGTTTCGTGATTCCATCAAAAAAACTGCCTACATTGAGATAGGCAGCTTTCTTAGTACTAAGCATCTGGATAGTTTTTTTGTACAAAGTCGATGGTTTGTTGTATAAGGGCTTTTAGGATGTCTTCATCCACATCCGCAAGCTTATTAATATACACGCAGGCTTTCCCCGTTGTGTGCTTGCCAAAGTGCTGTAATAGCTGCTCTCGCTCATCACCTGGGGCGAAATACAGGCTAATTTTTGCTTTGCGTGGGGAATAGCCAACACGGGGTGCATCCCCTTCATGGCCTGTTTTGTATTTGTAATGATAGCTACCAAAGCCGATAATACTCGGTCCCCACATTTTGGCTTCATAGCCTGTGACCTCTGTAAAAATGTCCAATAACCGAAAGGCGTCTTCTCGTTTTTGTGGATGGTCCACATTTTCAATAAATTCAATGACACTTGCATCTGTTTCTTTCATTTTTAATTCATACATGTCTATCCCTCGCTTTCTGGAAGATGTACCTTTATTATTCCCTATTCTACCTGCTCTAACAATAATTTTTGCTGGAGATGACGATAAATGCCCTGCTGCTGCATTAACGTTTGGTGATTACCTTGCTCGACAATTTCCCCCTGTTGAATGACGAGAATTTGATCGGCATTCTCGATTGTTTTTAAACGATGGGCTATGACAAAGCTTGTGCGTCCCTGCATTAAATGCTGTAAGCCTTTTTGAATATCGACCTCTGTTTGCGTATCCACACTCGATGTCGCTTCGTCCAAAATTAAAATATCAGCATTCTCTAAAATAGCACGAGCAATGGCGATGAGCTGGCGTTGTCCCTGACTTAAATTAGCGCCACCTGCCTGCACAGGTGTATCGTATTGGGCTGGTAAATATTTAATAAAGTGATGGGCATTCGCAATTTTCGCCGCTTCCACGACCTCTTCATCTGTGGCATCTAGCTTCCCAAAGCGAATGTTTTCACGAATGGTGCCAGAGAACAAATACGTGTCCTGTAAAACTACGCCTACTCTTTGGCGAATGGTCGCCATTTGATAGTGTTCGATATTGTGCCCATCAATTAAAATTTCCCCTTGATCCACGTCATAGAAACGCGTCAGTAAATTAATAATCGTCGTTTTCCCTGAGCCTGTTGGACCAACAAGAGCGATGGTCTCTCCTGCCTTGGCATGGAAGTGAATATTTTTTAACACAGGCTTATTTGGCTCATAGCTAAAAGATACTTGCTGGAAAATAACATCCCCTTTGAGCGATGCTGCCTCGATGGCATGAGGCTGATCTACTACCTCGGATGGTTCATCTAGAATCTCAAACACACGCTCTGCACCAGCAATGGCCGACTGAAAGGTATTTAACAGATTCGATAACTGATTAAGCGGACGGAAAAATTGCCGTGTATACGTCACGAAGGCGGCAATGATCCCAACTGTAATGATGCTCTTCACGGCTAAAAAGGCACCCGTTCCGATAACGACGGCTAAGCCCAAGTTATTCATAAAGTTATTAATCGGTCCTAATAAGCCAGAGGTAATTTCTGCACGTTGGGCGGAGTTTCGCAGATTTTCGTTTTGCTGATGAAACGTATCAATCGTTTGCTGCTCCTTCCCAAAAAGCGTGAGGACCTCCGCACCCGTAATCATTTCCTCAATATAGCCGTTCAGCCTGCCAAGATCCCGTTGCCTTGCTGCATAATTTTTACTACTGCGCTTAATAATTTGCTTGGTCGTGAACACAATAAGCGGAATAATAATCAATGTCACAATGGCTAACTGCCAGCTCAATGTGAACATCGCAATACTGACACCAATGACAGTTAAAATAGATGACACGATTTGCGTCACACTTTGTGCAAGAGCAGTATTTAAATTATCAATATCATTTGTGACACGGCTCATTAAATCACCAAGTGCACGCTGATCAAAAAATCGTAATGTGAGCGTTTGAAGCTTATGAAACAGTTCCAGCCGCAATGTCCGAATTGTTTTCATCGCCACATGAATCATGACATAGGTTTGCAGCCATGTCAGAATAGATGCTACCGTAAAAATAACAGCTAAGACGATACCTAAACGGATCGTGCCGTCGATATCCTTTTTCATAATATAATCATCAATAATATGCCCAATCAAATAGGGCCCTGCTAGACTTAAAAAGGTAGAAGCAACGACAAAAAAGATGGCTAAAAACATCCCTACTTTTTGCTGTTTGACATAATGCCATATTCGGAACAGTGTTGCTCTTTGATTTTTCGCCTTCTTAGATGGCCCTCCGATACGTGGGCCACGTCCAAAATTCATTTGCTTTGGTTGATTTTGACTCATTTTTGTTCACCAGCCTTTTGCTGCGACGCATAAATGGCTTGATAATGCGTATTGGCTTGTAGTAACTGCTGATGGGTTCCTTGCCCAACAATATCGCCATCCTCTAAGACCAAAATCATATCAGCCTGCTGTATCGAGGCAATTTTCGACGCTACGATCAATGTCGTTGTGTCTTGATACTGTGTGGCAATAGCCTGCTGCACATGCTGCTCCGACGCACTATCGAGCGCGGAGGTAGTATCATCTAGCACTAGAATGGCAGGCTTACGAATAAATGCACGGCCTAAAGCAAGGCGCTGCTTTTGCCCGCCCGATAAATTTGTAGCTCCCTGTGACAATTCATGGGCTAAGCCTTTATCAAGTCGCTCCACAAATTCACTCGCACAGGCTGCCTCTATTGCCTGTTGTATTTCCTCGGCTGTCGCCTCATCCTTGCCGAGTCGAATATTTTCTTCAATCGTTCCAGAAAACAATAACGCTTTTTGGGAGGTAAAGCCGATATGCGTACGTAATGTTGCGAGGGCATACGATTTGAGTGGTCTGCCATCTAGGCGAATTTCACCATCTGTTGGATCAAATAAGCGAGGAAGCAGCTTTACTAGCGTTGATTTGCCACTACCTGTTTTTCCAATGATGCCTACCGTTTGCCCAGGCTTTACAGAAAACGAAATTTTTTTGAGGACATCCTCTGCTGTATCATAGTATCGATAGCTCACCTGATCGAAGTCAATCGCACCTTGTATGGATGCAGAAATCGCCTGTTCCGATTCCTTCACCGCAATGTCTTTATTTAAAATATCCACAATCCGTTCGCCTGAAGGCAATGCTCGTGCAATTTGCATTAGCACCATACTAGAAGACATTAAGCCATTTAAAATAATCGTTAAATAGTTGATAAACGCCAGAATGACCCCAACTTTCAAAGTACCCGCCTCTACCTTAATAGCCCCAAGCCAAAGTGCTGCTACAATGCCCAGATTGACAATAAACATCGTAAAGGGCACAAGTACCCCTACGATTTGCTCTGCAGTGATGAAACGCTTTGTCAGCGCCTCATTTAATTCTCCAAATTGTGCCACCTGCTGTGTCTCACGACGAAACGCTTTGACCACACGAATACCCGCCAAATTTTCCTGTAACTTCGTATTGACCCCATCAATCGCCTCCTGAACACGACGATACAGCACACCTGAATACTTTGTAAAAAAATACATGGCGATCATCAACAACGGCACGATAATGAGAAGGATGGAAAAAAGCTCACGCGCTGTCACAAACACGATAATCACTGCTCCGATAAAAAGCAAAGGCCCACGCACAAAAATACGTAGCGTCATCATAAACGCGCGCTGAATACTTTCCACATCACTTGTTAAAATCGTAATCAGCTTCCCTGTCGTAAACGCATCCCGCTCCTTGGCTGAATACGTCATCATCTTCTCATAAAGAGCCTGTCGAACATCCGATGCAAAATGAATCGCTGCCTTCGAGCTGTAGTACGAGCAACCGACTCCACCAATAAGCCCCAGCACTGCGCTGCCAAGCATCCAGACAAACATAGTCAATACATAACGATTATCCCCGTTGGCAATCCCTGTATCAATCATATGCTGCATGATGGTTGGCTGAATTAAATCCATCGTCACCTCTAGCACCATCAATAACGGCGCAATCAAAGTGAAAAATTTATAAGGCCCCAAATACTGCCCTAACTGTTTAACTACCTGCATACATTCGTCTCCGTTCTATTTAAATCCCATTCGTTCCTCATTATAACTGAAAATCATTCCCATTTGGCAATAATTTTTCGGGTCTCGTAATATTTACAACCCTATCAATCATTTAAGTTAGGTGCTATCTAGCATATTTTTAGCCAGTTAATATTCAGTTCATTGATGTCATGTATGATCTGTTTGTAGATATAAGGGGAAATTCCATGGGAGCATCACTAGCAACGAATGTCGAGTGGGCAATTGAAGCCACTGGTTTGGTTAAGCTTTTTGGAAATAATCGTGCTGTTGATGGTGTCGATCTGAACGTTCGTGCTGGAAGCATTTACGGTGTGTAGTGATGGTGGCAATCTTGGCCCCTCTCACAATACGTGCTTATATGCGCAGGACATAAACCTTGAAAATAAAAGCTTTGTAATAAACAAGGGAACGCCCGGATGTGGACGTTCCCATTGTTATGCCAATAAAGCTGCGTTTTCCTGGCCATGCTCCTTGCATTTACTTAGGATGACCATTGCTCGAAGCAAGCCCTGTTACAGTGTAGTGATGTGTAGTTTTTCGAAGTTTTGCAGGAAAAGCTTTTGTGCCTGTTGCTCTTTATTAGGATCAATGCCTAGCAAAATGACCGTGCAGGGCCCTGCGGATTTTGTACAATCAATAGAACTTTCAACACGCTGCCCCCTAAATAGACGGGCGAATTCTCCTTGCAGCCCCTTTGATCCAACAGGCCATACTTGCTGAACCATTTCCGCTCGCCATGCCTGAAAAATTGGCTGCAACTGTGCAACATCTTCAGGCTGAGCCAACACTTCCTCGCCCACAAGTGGCAAGCCATAGGTGTACCAGCTAAGCTGTTCATGGTCAAATGCACAGCGCTGTTGGCTCTCCCCTAGCATCGTAATAGCTAAACCTGATTGCAATGTGGGCATATTGGATTCTGTACTACCTGCAATGGCTGGACATGTAAGATCCGCCTCTTCAAACACTTGCTGAATGCCTTTCTCATAGCGTGACCATGCGGCATCACCAGAAAAATTAGCAAGTAGTATTTGGATGGGCAATGCCTGCGCGGCAAGCTGCTCTAAAAACGATACACGTGCCGTCATATAGGCTGTCAATTGATCGGATGCAGACACAATATCCTGAGGTTTTTCCCCAATGGCTGCCGCATTATCCATTGTCGCAACCAACGAGCCTACTTTCATCGCATTTCTCACTGTACACGACCTTCCTTACGCACAAAAACCTTTGACAAAACGGGCATAACTACAGCGACAATCACTAAATTGATTACCGTTGCCATCAGAATACTCCCTAACGCTCCCCAGAAAAATGCTGGGCTAATAATAAAATAAAACGGAAGTGGCGCCACAATGCCGTTTAATACTAGGGCAACGGGCCATTTCCAAAAATGCATGCCTTTTTTATGCATCACACCAAAGACCCAGACAACCATCAACATTTCTACGGCAATTAGTAGATGTAGAGGACCTAGTGGAAATCCAGCCGTGAGCGCTGTAATAAAATGACCGATCAGCCCAGCGACACCTGCTAGTAGCGGTGATAAAAAGACAACCCCTAAAAAGGCTGGAGCCGAGTCTAGAGCCGCCGTTGAAATAAATGTTGGCACTTTAATCATTGCCCCTACAGCACAAATGGCCGCTACCATTGCCGTCAATATCCATTTCCTTAATCTTTGTCGTTCCATGCCTTCTCCTCTTTTCTATCTGAGTGTTTACCTTATTTCAGCTGTTCAGCCAATCCATACCAAATTCGTACAACTTGCTCTGCTTCCTTGAACAAAGCTTGGTATAAACGACCACATGTATCTCTTAGTAGACGTGCTTGCTTTTCCATCGGCACAACACCACGCCCCATATCCGTGACAATGAGCACTAATCTACATTGTTGTTCTAATGTCTGTACTGTTGCTAGCACCGTTTGAACCACTTGTTCATCTTCCTCCAAATTTTGTGTCACGAGCCATTTTTCTAAATTTTTTATGACGAGGACATCACAGGCTGGTGCCACCTCTGGTAATTCGCCATCAAGCATTACCATCTGATGCTGTTCATACAAACCCTTCACATAGTCGGTTTTGCCGTTATAGGCGCCTCCGATAAAGACATGCATCTTGCTCCCTCCTCCCAAGCCTTTCTTGAAAACGTTAAAACAAATTGTTTGTCATGTGGCACTTGATAGGACCAAAAAGGCTGCTCTGTTGGGGCAAAAGCAACGAGTAACGCACGAATGACCCCGCCATGAACAACTAAATAATAATGATCCTCATCCTTTGGTAAATGGTTGAAGCCGTCTATAACACGCGTTACAAAATCATCAAACGCTTCGCCTTGTGGTGGGGGCGTGTGAATCGGATCGTCAAGCCATGCACAATAATGGGCATTCATTTTTAATTCCTCATAAGTTTGCCCTTCAAACGCACCAAAGTTTGTCTCACGAAAGCGTGGCTCTGTCTGGTAGCTTGCATTCGGAAAATAATGAGCCGCTGTTTCTCGGCAGCGTAGTAAATCACTGCCATAAACCTTATCGACATTCGCATCTACAACAGCAAGCTCGGTTGTCGCTGCTAATGGTGCGTCCGTCCAACCAAGATAGCGCTTTTCTAAATTTTCTTTCGTTGGTGCATGCCTCATTAAGCACACAGTAACAATGTCACCCATAGCACAACCTCCATCCCTTCAATCGATGCACCTAGTAAATCACCTGATACGCCACCAAAATTACGCAACGTAAATTGGCGAAAAATAAAAAGTGCAATGGCTAAAACGATCACTAATATAATGGGTAGCAGAGAGAACTCAGTAAAGACAAATACAGCCGTTATAGCTAAGAGGAGCGATAACAGCAACCATATTTGCAATAGCTTGGCATTAATATGAGACTTAAAAAAATAGGCAAGGCCTTTTTCCTTGGAGCAGTGGAGTGACATAAAATAAAAGCTCATACCCACCCTCGTTAGAAATGGCACAAATAACACCATCCATAAAGCGAATTGCTGCTGTACAAATAGCTCATGTAGAATGACAAATTTACCCATTAATAAAAACACGACAGACAATACCCCGAATGCCCCTACACGAGGATCATCTAAAATCTCCAATCGTTTCTCTCGATCTCGATAAGAAAAATAGGCATCGCCCATATCGATAAAGCCATCTAAATGTAAACCACCTGTCCATAAAGCAAATAGCCCTATGACAATAAAAGCTAGCATCACTTCACTGCTTGCGGTCCACTGCGTGAGACTATACAGCACGGCTGCCACCGTCGTCCCCATCAAAGCCCCTATCCACGGTAAGCAAGCGAACACGCCTGTGATGGTGAACCTCGTTAATGGTAACTCTTTATGTACTGGCAAAACCGTAAAAAATTGAAATGCCAATAGCAGGCTATGCCAAAAATTTTTCATCGTCTTGCCCTCTTTCTCGATTTATTTCCACCTCTTCACAATACCGTCATTCATCTCATAGGCCTCCTGTGCCATTGCAACGAACCATTGATGGAATTGTCCGAGTGTTCGTCGGTATAATTCTACTTCATCACTATTATAAGGTGGCTCATCAAACAGTTCATTGGAGACAACAAAAAAAGTCATGTTCTTCTTTAGTAGTGACTGAATAGCCTGTTTAACAATCTGTAGCTTATTTTCTAAACACCCAGGCCGTTGTACACACGGTGTCCCACTGTCATAGCCTTCATAAAAAGCATTGGTCAGCCAAGTTGTGACGCAATCCCACAGCACCACATCCCCATCTTGAAGTGTCTCAAACACCTCTGCTATCGCATATGGGGCCTCCACCGTCAGCCATTGGATAGGCTGTGCCTGTCGATCTGCCTGATGACGATGAATCCGCTTCTCCATTTCACGATCTACAGCAAGACCAGAAGCCAAATATATCAAACGTTTTGCAGTACTAAACTGCGTTTGATATTGCTGCATCGCTGCTTGCTCAGCAAAATGAGATTTACCACTACGCACACCACCTGTAATAAAAATGAGTGGCATTTTCAGGCACCTCCTATTGTAAATGATGCAAATTACCGATATCTTGGACAAGCCATTGTTGAGCTTGTCGTTCAATCACTGTCACACTCGTCCCATGAATATATGGCGCTGCCCACAGCTCACTAATGCTACGCTGTAAAATAGCGTTGATAATACATTTAATGGTGACGGCATGAGAGACAATGAGGATTGATTCATCCCGATATTGGGCTGCTATTTTTTTGAGTGTAAACATCGCTCTTTCTGTCACAGCGCCAAAGCTTTCGGTATGAGTAGCAATAAACTGTGCTGGATAGTTTGTATATAGCTCATAATCCAGCTTATTCGTCGCCATTATTTCCTCAATGGTATGACCTTGCCATTCCCCTAAATAGATTTCTCGTAAATCATCTTCATAGGCAATAGGCAGCTGGCGATTGGCTGTGAGAATAGCCATCGTCTCCCTCGCACGACCACTTGAGCTACAATAAGCAGCAGCAAAAGGGATTTGTTGCAGTTGCTTGTGTAGCCGTTCAGCCGCTGCTCTACCGTTTTCTGTTAATGATGAATCCAGCCACCCCTGTAGTCGTTGCTCTTGATTCCATTGTGTTTCCCCATGTCTTACTAGATAAAAAGTTGTCACTTTTCTCTCCCCTTATTTGCGCTAAACCAAGCTTGCAGACAATTATGTAAAGAAGTCATGGCCGCAATATCTTTTATTCCAATACGGAACCATTCACCCTGTAAACCTTGAAAATTTTTCGTATGACGCAGAACAATACCTTGTGCTAGACAATAGGTGAAAAAGGTATCTGCCTGCTGTGTTTTTGGTAGTGAGAAGCACACATAATTGGTAACGCTATTGGTTACTTGACAGCCATTTTCTTGTAAATAACGATGCAGCCATTCTCTTTGCGCTGTCGCATAGCTAATGGCTTGCTGACAATAATGCTGTTCATCTAAACAGCTCGCACCAATAACAAGCGCAAAGGCATTTAAATTCCAATGAGGCAGCATGTCCTTTAAAGTGCTCACAATGGAAGCATGTGCAACTAAATAACCTAGACGTAAACCTGGAATCGCATACATTTTAGTCATCGAACGTACGACAATGACATGCGGTTGTTGTGTACTATTATGAATTAGCGAATACGCCTCATCTACCCAATCCATAAAGGCTTCATCAATGACAAGCTCACAGTTAACGGCAGCTCCATGCTCTATTAAGGCAAGTAAATCTTCTTTTTTCGGCAGGACGCCCGTCGGATTATTAGGTGTACAAATATAAACTGCGTCTGCCTCCATCATTTCATGCTGTAGCTGCTCCATAGGTAATGTGTACTCGATGAAGTCTGTCACCAAAACGGGCATAATATCAGCACCCACTGCACGCAATGTTCGCTCATATTCAGAAAAAGTCGGATGCACAATGATGACACGCTTTTTCGCATAGCGTCTTGCTAGCACACTAAAAAGCTCTGAAGCCCCGTTACCTAATAGAATCGTATCCTTTGCCACTTGATGAAAAGCTGCAACCTTCGTTAAAAAGGGCTCTCCATCAGGATCTGGATAACGTTGAATTAGCGGATAAAATGTACGCCACCGTGCCTCCACAAAGGATGGCGGTCCCGCGGCATTCACATTTTCACTAAAATCATACACTACTTCAGGCATAGTTAAGCCTAATTGCTGATACACATTATGCGGATTTGCTCCGTGATTAGGTAATGGCATAAATGAACACCTCCACTGCTAGCATGACAAGCGTAAAGAGAACTGTGGCAATACGCATATGAAGAATAGATGTAGCAATATGCTCCTTTGTTAAAGGAACTAATTTTTCTCCCATAATTGCTCGATGAGAGACAACTCCCTTATATGTATTTTTTCCACCGAGCTGTACACCGAGCTGCACAGCCGTCGCTGCCTCTAAATAGCCACTGTTTGGGCTTGGATGCTTTTTCGCATCCTGTGCCCATCGCTTTAAACGCTTGCCAAGCGAATAATTTGTTTCATTTTTTGTGCCAAGCACAATTAGCAAGCCTGTAATACGACTTGGAATAAAATTTAGCACATCATCAAGCTTGGCAGAGAACATGCCAAAGTCTTTGTATTTTTCATTTTTATAGCCGACCATCGAATCTAATGTATTGACAGCCTTATAGCCCCATAACCCAATTGCCCCAAATAAAAAGGCATAAAAGAGCGGTGCTGTCACGCCATCGCTTGTATTCTCAGAAACCGTTTCTACCACACCACGCACAATTTCATCTTCATCCAGCTTCTCGGTATCACGTCCAACAATCCACGACAGCTTGACACGCGCTTCCGCAAAATCACCTTTGACAAGCGGCTCATAGACAGCCATTGCCGCCTCCTTCAAGCTACGCTGTGCCAGTCCAATCCCAATGAGAAGCCCTTCTACTAGAATGCCAAAAATGATACTTACCTGATAACTAAGGAGCAGAATCAATGTCACTATAAACATGGTCGTCCCAACAACAGCAAGTGCCATCACCATCCCACGCAGCTTTCGCCATTTGCCCTTATTCCATAGAGCTGTTTGCGATTGAATCAAATGTCCAATCCAGCGTACAGGATGGGGAAGCTTTGGAGGGTCTCCTACTAATAAATCGAAAACAAGCCCTATGATACAGGCAATTACGATAGCAATCATCAAGCTCTCTCCTCTTTATCTTTTTTGTATTTCCTTACAGCCTCACGCATCGTTTCATAGACGCCATAGCCAATGACCTTGCCGAGCATCGTAATGGGGCCTGCATACTGATGGTAGTCCCCCTCTTCTGTGGAGGCAATTAGCAAGCTATCGGTAGAAGTACCTGTAGCTTGCGTACCTGTTGTTGGGTCTGTAATAGCTTCATCCACTAACGCCTTCACCTTGGCTTCTGTTGTTGAAATCATTGCCTGAAATAGTGCTTCATCCGATAGCTTTCCGTTGATGAGCACCCATGTATTAATCGTCCCTGCATGGTACTGCTCCTCCCGATGAAAAGCACGTGTAATATCGACCGCATTACCTAGCCCCGCAGTAATCATAACGACAAGTTGGATGCCTTCAAATGTAAAGTCGCGAATGGTCGCAAATTGGGCCTGAACGGCCGTCATCATGGCTACAGTGTTGTGGGGCGGAAAGCCCTGTGCCTGCAAAAATTGCTGTAATTCCTGATGGGGTTGCCGTTCATCATAAGTAATGGGTACTGTTCGATTCATGAGATGCGTATAATGTCCAAAGCCTGGATTATGCATGGCGGAGGATACGACCTTCATAGGTGAAGCTGTTTGAAGAGCAACATAATGATCAAATAGTTGAATATGGTCTTTCGTCAGTATAGGCATTTCATCGCCTCCTCGCACGAGATAGTTACGGAACATAAAAAAACAAATTCTTACAAAGAAGAATTTGTACTGTCGATTCTTTATTCAAATTTGAACCTTCTGAACGTATGTACAGAATAACAACTTCATAATACTCAAATTATTTATTTTCTTTGAAATTGTATCATAACTTTGGCTATTGTCACAATTCCAATTTCAAGGCGTTATTGTTGCTTTTGTTTGAGATTTTTAAAGCGGATCACAGAGCCTATAATAATAAAGACCCAGCCAATGCCAATGTAAACAATTTTCATTGTTTTGGTCGATGACGGTAAAATATCCATAATCGTTAAACAGACAAAAAGTATCCCAAGGATGGAGAAAAGCATCCCAATTGTTAAATTCTTCACGAAAAACCCTCCCAACTTATGTACGCCCTCGATTTTACCGTATTCTAAGCAAAAAGAAAACACTAATCCAAGCAAGAAACACTTGGATTAGTGATGATTGTGTCATTTTGCTTTCGCATGAGCAAAAAACTCTTCATATAACGCTTGTAAAATACGGTTTTCATATTCCTGAAGGACCCCAAATACGAGGCTGACTTCAGAAGAACCTTGATTGATCATTTCAATATTTGCGCCAGTTTCTGAAATCGCTGTGGCAGCACGGGCAGCTAAACCTGTATTATGACGCATCCCTTCGCCAACAATCACGATCATCGAAAAACCGTGACGCATTTCTACATACTCAGCATGTAGCTCTTCTTTCACACGACTAATAATACGTGCTTCATTTTCTGGAGTTAGTTGATTTGAACGCATGATGACAGAAATATCGTCTAAGCCTGACGGTGTGTGTTCATAAGAAATATTCTCATCTTCTAAAATTTGGAGCAGCTTTCGTCCAAAGCCTACTTCACGATTCATCAAATATTTAGAAACATATAAAGTTGAAAAGCCACTGTCTGCCGAGATTCCTGTAACGGGACGACCTGTTGCAGGACGGCTTGGTACGATACGAGTACCTGGGGCTAATGGATTATTTGTATTTTTTATGTTAACGGGCACCCCAATCTTGTAGACAGGCATTAACGCTTCATCATGGAACACTGAAAAGCCTGCATATGATAATTCGCGCATTTCGCGATACGTAATTTCTTTAATTTCCACTGGATCATTGACAACTTTCGGATTCGCAGAGAACACACAATCCACATCCGTAAAGTTTTCGTACAGCTCCGCTTCAACGGCTGCTGCTAAAATGGAACCTGTAATATCAGAGCCACCGCGGTCAAATGTTCGCAATACGCCCGCTTTAGTGTAACCGAAGAACCCTGGGAACACAATAATTTCTTTTGTATCTTTTAAAGGGGCTAAATTAGCATACGCTTCGGGTAAAGCAAATGTGCGTTCAGGCAAATCATTGACCACTAAACCTTCTTTTGGACTAATGTAGCGTGCGGGCATACCAATGGCATTAAAGTAAGCTGCTATCAGCTTGGCATTATTATCTTCACCTGCTGCTTTAATACTATCGATGAATAATTCCACGTTCGTTTTGTCACCTTGTACACGTTCACGTAAATCTTCCGCAATTACGTCACAAATGGCATGGTCTAATCCCAAACCATCTGCAATCGCTCGAAAACGATTCACAACAGTTTGCAATTTTTCTTCCGTATTCTCATGTTGTAACGCTGCATTTGCTAATTGTATTAATAGGTCTGTTACTTTTATATCGTCATCAGAACGTTTCCCTGGTGCTGAAACGGCAACAATCTTACGTGCCGGATTAGATTTCACAATGTTTGCCACTTTTTGAATTTGTTCTGCACTTGCTACAGATGTTCCACCAAATTTACACACGATCATATCTATCAAATCCTAACTTTTCAAATTAATTGTATTCCTCCAAAAAACAATTGAATGTACACAGTGTACAAATTATCGTTTCCTACGTCAATACAATTTAAAAAATTCACGCAATTTATCGAGAAATATGGACAATTTTCGTACTGTTTGATTTATTATACGGATTTCGCATGAAATAGTTAAGGTTTTTATGAATTTTTTTTCGTGACATTCACATATTCGTGAAATTTTCCATTTTGACTTTCTTCTATATAATGAAGAAAACGCTTACTCCAACTATGATATGCACAAACAGCCACTATGTTTGTGCTATTTTATATGTAAAAAAGACGACTTGAGCAGAGTTCTAACGCTTGATTTCAAGGGCGTTATCTCATTCACAGAGTTTCTTGCCCTTCCACGAGGATTCCTCTTCCCTCCGCGAGTATTTCTCTTCCTTCCGCGAGTATTCCTCTTCCCTCCGCGAGTATTCCTCTTCCCTCCGCGAGTATTCCTCTTCCCTCCGCGAGTATTCCTCTTCCCTCCGCGAGTATTCCTCTTCCCTCCGCGAGTATTCCTCTTCCCTCCGCGAGTATTCCTCCTCCTTCCGCGAGTATTCCTCCTCCTTCCGCGAGTATTCTATTAATCATTGAAGTTCTCGCTCAATTGCTTGGATGCAACAATCTTTCATGAGCAGCTGCCTTCCTCTACATAAAAAAACTAGGCTCACGTTATGTGATGCCTAGTTTTACTTGTGCTATTGGATTACATGGCTGTCCAGCCACCATCGATCACTAGCTCTGCGCCTGTCATGAAACGAGATTCGTCAGATGCTAGGAAGACTACACCATAGGCTACATCTTCCGGTTCACCGAAGTATGGTAGTTGTGTGTAAGTTTGATAGAATGGCAGTGCGCCCCCCTCTACCATTGTCGGTGCTGTCATCGGTGTGACGATAATGCCTGGGTGCACAGAATTCACGCGAATTTTATCTTTGCCGTATTCGATAGCAGCTGATTTAGAAAGTACACGCAGCGCACCTTTTGCTGCTGTATAGGGGCTTGTACCAGCCATCCCAACGATTCCACCAATGGAAGAAATATTAATGATTGAACCGCCGCCCGCTTTTTGCATTTCAGGAATCACGTATTTCATACCAATAACACAGCCATTCAGGTTGATATCCATAATTTTATTCCATTCAGCCATTTCCATGTCAGCCATCGTTTTTGGTGATGAAACGCCTGCATTGTTGACAAGAATATCGACTTTGCCGTAAGCCTTTACAGCCTCCGCAATTACTGCTTTCCACTCGTCTTCTGAAGTGACATTATGTGAAAGCCCCATAATTTCTCCACCATTTTCTTTAATTTCTTTAACTAAGTTATGCAATGGCTCGATTTGCACATCTGTTGCAATTACCTTTGCGCCTTCTTGTGCGAATAATTTTGCTTCGGATGCACCCATCCCCATTGCTGCTCCTGTAATAATTGCTACTTTCCCATTTAAACGACCCATAATAAAAACTTCCTTCCTTCTATATAAATGAACAATTCGTGAACACGTTAACAACTAGTTGTATTATCGACACTGTGTCGTTAATATAATTATAACTCGCTATTTAAAAAGGGCAAACAACACAAAAACCTGTTATGATGCTTACACAACATTCACAATAAATCTGTTGTTTAAATAGAAAATTTGATACAAGGAGCATAAAAATGTCGAAAAAAATGGACCCCCGCGTCATCCGAACACGCCAATTATTAAGAGATGCACTGGTGGAATTAATTGATGAACAAGGCTATGAGAAGATTACAGTTCAAGATATTACACAACGAGCCACATTAAATCGTGCCACTTTTTATTTACACTACCGTGATAAGCTGGACCTTCTCTATCAAAGCTCAGAAGAAACTTTGCATGAGCTTGTCAGTAGTATTCGTCCAAACTTTGAGGAGAAAAAGGATTTTGATTTATTACCAAATTATGACCAGCCTCACGAGACATTTATGCATTTATTTGAACAAATAGCGCTGAATAGTAAGCTTTATAAGGTTTATCTCACGGAAAAGAATATCCCTTATTTCTCTGATGGTTTGAAAAACATTATTATCAATTTCGTCTCAAGTGGCATTCAAATTATGGAGCCTAACGATCAAAAGCTAACAGTGCCCCGTGAGATGGCTGTACGGTTTTATGCCGCTGCCTTTCTTGAAGTGATTGTTTGGTGGTTGGAACATGATATGCCGTATACACCAAAATTTATGGCGACCCAGCTCATGCGTATTACCATTAAAGGGCCTTATATTGACAACCCCTTTGAAAAGTAAAGAAGATTTGGGTATAGGTTAAGCCCATACCCAAAGGACTTACCTATGCGCCATTTAGTAATCTTTCATCAAACATTAATTGTATTTGAATGCCGAACGGGTCTTCGATAATGCCATAAGCTTTACTAAAAACATTACTGGATAACGGAACAATGATTCTTACTCTTTCATCTGACGTTAAGCTCTTATAAAAATGCTCCATTTCTTCTAGGTCTGCGCTCTGTATACATAATGAGGAATGATTTCCTACTACATAGTGTTCCGTAACATCCATTGTAGCTTCTGCTAGCATTAGCTTTGTTTTGCCAATTAATAAAACAGCATGTGCTATATACTGTTTATTTTCTTCTGTAAGACGCATTGTCTTGTCACGTTTTGCCATATCCTCATATGTCACAAGCAACAGTTCCTCCGCATTCAAATGTTCTTTGTAAAATTGGACAGCTTCTTTTGCCTTTCCGTTCATGGATAAAAAAATAGCGACTTCAAGTGTGGCACTCATCGTATCAATCTCCCTTAGTAAAATAGTTAGATAATAACTCCATTGATATTACCTAACCCTTATTTTAGAATATAAAGGTATCAAAACATGACACCTTTTAAGGAGATAGCCATGAAAAAATCAGAACGACTTAATGATATGATTAGATACTTAAATGGTCGGGAATTTTTTAATTTAACGGATTTAATGACTACCTACAGCATTTCTAAAAGTACAGCGCTACGTGATGTTCATTCTTTAGAGCAATTAGGCATGCCGATTTTTGCTGAACATGGAAGACATGGACGGTATGGCATCTTAAAAAACAGGCTATTATCCCCTATTGTTTTTACATTGGATGAGGTATATGCTTTGTACTTTGCTATGCTCACATTAGAATCTTACCAATCAACACCTTTTCATCTAAGTGTTAATCAATTAAATGAAAAATTTGAAAGCTGTCTGTCTAAACATCAAGTAGAACAGATGCATCAAATGAAAAAAGTCCTGCAATTTGAAGCTAACCAGCATCATCATATTAGTCTTTTTTTAGATAAGATTTTAATGAGTATTCTTCATGAATATAGCTGTCAATTTCAATATCAAAAAAATAATGAGCCAAAAGATTACCATGTTCAATTTTTCAAAATATCTGCTAAATTTGGGCAATGGTATGTAACTGGCATAGAAGTGGATACGAAGAAAGTGAAGGTTTTCAGATGTGATAAAATAACGTCCATTGAAGTAATAGATAGTAGCATGCACTTTTCTCTAGACGCACTAATCAATCGGTCATTAGAAATGGATCAACCAAAGAAACGTATTGCATTTGAGGTAGAAATTTCAGCACAGGCAAAGGATATTTTTTATAAAGAACATTACCCTTCTATGACACTAGAAATGGATGATAAAACTGTAATTAAGGGCTTTTACAACCCAGGAGAAGAAACATTTATCGGCAATTATTTTATGAGGTATGGTCAGCATATTATCTCCGTGAAGCCCAAAGCATTACAACAAATAATCCAAGACCAAGTAGAGAATCTCCTTCATCACTATCAAAAATTAACCTCACATTAGCCCATAAAAAATCCCGAACTATATGATTTGACTAGCTCGGGTTTTCTGTCTATATTGCTCGATCCACATAAGACTGTTAGCAAAAGCTATAAAATGAATTCAATTGATCAGTTTTTTTGCACCATAGATCATAAAGCTCCCCCGCTTTACTTTTCATTAAACTCAAATTCAATTTTCCCTTCTACCAAACGGAGTGACGCATTAAATTGTTTGCCACTCTTTGATTTAAACCCTTTCATCACAGCTGTTTTACCAATCTTACATAAATCATGAATATTCTTCTCCGTTAGTTTTTTTCCTAATAGCCTTCCTGGAAACGTTTGCTTACAACCATTTTTATAATTCGAACAACCGTAAAAACTTTTACGCAAACCTATTTTTCCTACTTTACATGTCGGACACATCACAATATCTTTCACAACAGCTGGTTTAAACTGCTCCGCTTCAATTGTAAGTGACTCTAACTGTTTAGGCACTTCCGCTATTAATTGATTAATAAACTTGCCTATGCTTTCAATAAAATGTTTGGCTGACCCTTCTCCATGACCAATTTTATGTAAATAAATTTCCCATTTTGCCGTCATCGATGGACTTGACAGTAATGTTCCTTCAATTGCTCGACATAAAAGCGCACCCTTAGGCGTAATACTCACGATATTTTTTCGTACTTCAATAAATCCATGCTTTTTAATCGTCTCGATAATGCCACTACGAGTTGCTTCCGTCCCAATACCTTCAATCGACTTCAGCACCTCGATTTCCTCTTCATCCTCAACCGATTTACCACATGTTTTCATCATCGTAATGAGTTGACCTTCTGTATAAGGCTTAGGAGCCGTTGTCGTGCCTTCTAAAATAGAAACCTTACTTTGTACCATCTCATCTTGGAAAACAACAGGTAACGACTCTTCACGCTCCTGCAACTCTTTCTCATTTGAAAACAATTCTTTCCAACCTTTTACAAGCTCTGTTTTCCCTACCGTTTTAAACGCAACGTTTTTGACATTCGTTATGATCGTTTTTTCGTCGTATTGATAATCTTGGTGAAACATAGCGAGTGTCGTATTGACGATTTCAAAATAAATATTTCGTTCATCCGCATTCATGGATTGTAACGCTTTTTCTGTCGGCACTTTTTTCGTTGGGATAATAGCATAGTGCTCCCCAACGTTGGCACTATCGACGTAGCGTTTGTTATTCCCTCGGTTGATTGCATGAAATGACTTTCCCACGAGCTGCTGATAGTTGGCCAATGAGTCATTTAAATAGGCAAACTCATGATGTGTAATGAGCTGAGAATCAGTACGTGGATAAGAAACGAGCTTTTTCTCATAAAGTGATTGCGTAAGTTTCAACACATGCGATGGACTGTATTTCCAACGCTTATTGGCAGCAGCTTGTAATGTTGATAACGCATGTAGTTTAGGTGGTGCGATCCGCTTCGTTTTATTCGTTACACTTGTAATTAGACCCGTATCCAGCGGTTCAATCCCATGCTGTTGCAATAATTGCACAGCCTCTGCACGCTCTTTCGTTTTTAAATTTGCCTTCCCTTTATATATACCATTTTGTGCTTTGAAAACCCCTTCAATTTCATAAAATTTTTCAGGCTTGAAATGTTCGATTTCCTGCTGTCTTTTATAAATTAAATAGACGGTTGGTGATTGCACACGTCCGATGGAGATACTGCCCCTAAAGCCCTTTTTTTGTAAAAGTAGCGTATAGAGGCGACTACAGTTCATCCCTACTAACCAATCGCTAATTTGACGTGTTTTTGCTTCTTGGTACATGAGCAAATCACGCTCATTACTTTGCATATGATTAAAACCTTTTCGAATTTCCTCAACCTCTAATGAATTGATCCATAATCGTTTAACAGGCTTGTTGACTTTCGTCATTTTTAAAAGGGAGTAGAAGATATTTGAACCCTCACGTTCACTATCGCAGCCATTATAAATCATGGTTACTTGCGGATCATTAAAGATTTTTTTGACTGCATGAAATTGTGTATACATTTTAGAGACAACTTTATCTTCAAATTTTTGTGGAATGATCGGTAATGATCCCAGTGACCATTTCTCCCATTCCTTCTGATATTCTTTTGGTTCCTTTAATTCAACAAGATGACCCACTGCCCAGGTAATGACTGCACCATTAGGAAAAGTTGAACAAGGTTCCAGTTCAATAAATGTTTTCTCTTTTTTCTTTATTTTAAATGCATCTGCATAAGCCCTTGCTTGAGATGGCTTCTCTGCCAAAATGGCGATTTTCCCCATTGATCATCACATCTTCTTTAAAATAGTTTCGTAGCTTTTCTATAAAAACATAAAACTCAACTAATCAGATTAGTTGAGTTGATGGTGAATACCTTACTACTATTTTACTTTAAACAATTAAAAATATCACTTATTAAAATCTATGAACTAAAATGACCCTTCAAATCGAGGAATCAGGCTGCTGTGATTTAACCAACTCAGCAGCCATATACCCCATCATCATTGCTGGGTATAAACAGCCTTACACTATATTTGCACCAACTGCAACGCCTTCTTAACCTCTTGACTATCTTTTGCTAATACGCTCATCACATTCGATCCAAACCATTCCAATGATGCATCTACCTCCATCGTTGAAACTGCTTCTGCTAGGAATTCACCATAATCAATAGCACCTTCAAACAAAGGAACCATTCCTTCCCTAGACCCTGCTGCCGCATACACATTGTTTGGTGAAAAAACATCTAGTTGAGCACGTGAGGCAATATTTTTAAAATGAAAATGTGAGATATAAGGACGTAGTTGCTTCATGGCGACAATCGGGTTCATTCCTGATTCCCATATATGTAAAACGTCAAAGTTCACTCGTAGGCTTGAGTGATTCGTTTCTTCAAGTAACTGCATGGTTGAAGGTAGATTATCTGTTAATGTATTTGGATGAGTTTCTACCAGCAAGTTTTGTCCTTGTGACTCAAGATAATCACAGAGCATTGTAAGTCTGACAATAAGTTCTACCCTTTCTTTCTTACTCGTGTCTGAGCTGCCTTGCTTTCCTACAAATGTACGAATTTTATTTGTTCCCCAGCGCTTGGCAAGTGCAGATAATCTTTCTGTTTCAGCCATCATCTCCGAAACGGGTGCATCTAATGGCAAATAATCACTAAGCATGCTCGTTTCCAAACCGTAGGAGCTTAGCCAATCTGCTCCATAATGAGGTTCATCTGCCAAGTTCTTTGCATGAATGCCCCAGAGCTCGATTCCTTGAAAGCCTTGTGTTTTAGCAAATTGAGCTAATTGCTCCATCGAGTGGAGATGGTGCCGAAATGAGATTGTACAAATTGATAGTTTCATAACATGACCTCTTTCTTGTGCTGTAATGTTAACCATGCTTGAAAACATTCTTGTAATCCTTGCTTGATTTTGAACTCAAGCTGATTTTGTTCTTCTAACTTCACAAAAATATTTTCCACCAATAACAAATCTTGCGTCATCGCCAGCTTCATCGCTCGATACTGAATCGTTGTATAGCCAGTCACTAGACGCTCAATTTCATCACACCATGTGTCAAAGCCTTCCTCTTCTCGCCCAAGTGCTTCCCAAAAAAATGCAAATGCATGCTCATATGCATACTTTCTAATCGCGATAACTGGCAATTGCTTTAAGGCCGTCGGTAGTTTTGACAGACGTTCTTTTCCTGCGATAGACTTTTTCATAATTTCGGTAACGGCATCTGTCAACGGATTACAATCAAGCTTGATGCATGTATTAAAATAGGCTTCAACCGTCTCTGTAGTAGGAGCAATAATCGTCTCAGAATCAAAGTAATAGCCACCTTTGACAGTTGGCTCTTGGATTGCAGCTAAAATTCGCTCCTTCGGTAAAATTCCTTCCCAGCGAAAATCAGGGTCATACATAAACCACTCTTCTTCATTTTCGGTCGATTCTAGCATCACATAATGAGGGAATGGACGTTGATGAAATTTATTCTCTCGCTCTGGCAGCATCGATAAATCCAGCATCACCATCACATGCTGATGTGGCGATTTATTCTCTACTAGCCCTAGCAATTTGTTTATATTTTCTTGTTTAGACTGCTTTTCGTCATACCATTTGTAAAGCTTGATGCCATAGAGCATTTCATACCATGTTTGAAAGAAATCATGATCGATTTGATCAGAATGGTATGTTAGCACACCATTATCAAGCACATCAAAATCAGCGTCCCATACCCCAAAATAGTAGGGCCTATGATCGACACCTTTCGTTTTCTTAATAACCTCACAAACACAGCTTACAAAACAATGAACTTTTATCATTTTTGGCCTCCGATTATTCTACCTTTTGCTGTTTTTCTAAAAAGCTTGCTAATGTTCCTACTGTTTTGAAATCTTTAGGAACGAGAACCTCATCGGGGATGGCAATGCCAAGATCCAGCTCTATATGAAGAATCAGTTGAAGGACCATAATGGAATCCATATACAAATCCTCATTTAATCGGGCATCTTCATTGAAAGAAGACAGTGTCGGCAACTCTAATGAATTTTCCATAATATCATAGATGCTCTGAATCAATTGTTGTCGCGTCATACTGGTATGCCTCCAAGTTTTTTTCTACTTATTTTTCCATTAGGCAGCTTTTCAATTTCTTGAACAGGCAAAAACTCTATTGGAACTTGATGTGGAGCTAGAAATTTTCGGCACCATTCTCGAAGCTCCATATTATCGATTGGTTCAGTAGACACATATAGTGCACATACCCGCTCTCCTGACAGGTTATCTTGTTTCTTATATACAACTGCTTCGACTATTCTTGGGTCATCCATTAACACGGTTTCCACTTCTTGCGGATACACATTCAAGCCTGCTACATTAATCGTGTCATCTATTCTTGCTAGAAAAGACAGAACATTATCTTCTATATAGCCAAGATCTTTCGTATAAATCGTTTGTGTCGACAATTCAATAATAATTTCGCTCGGTGTTTGTTTATCACCGGCTGTTACCTTTACATGAGGAAGTGGGTAGCCCATTTCTTTCGGATCTTCCACATTAGGGTGAATCGCAACACAGCCTGCTTCAGAGCAGCCATACTGCTGGAGTACTTGGCGAGATTTCTCTCTTAATGTTGTCAGCCAGCTATGCGGCATCAAAGTTCCTGACGTCATAACACGATCAAATTGTTCACCCATCGGTAATAATCGACTTAATGTATAAAGTAACGCTGGGGCCCCATAGAGTATGTGTTGAGGATATTCTTTTAGCTTTTTCAAAATATATTTAGGGTTATTATTTGTAATAATAACTGGCTTTGCTCCCCTTCTTAGGCAAGCCAAAACACCACAAATGAAGCCATAGGAATGAGTTACTGGACAAGCAACAACCGAATTTGTCAAGGAATCGACAGGTAACATCGTCACATAACTTTCAATCTCTTTTTCCACAGAGCCCCACGTTCGTTCAATACATTTCGGAGCGCCTGTTGTGCCTGAGCTCATTTGAACTAATACGCCCTCTTGGTTATTGCAATGATTTGATAGTTCAATGAAAGTATCAATCGATTGGAACAACAGCAGATGACTACCTGCTGAAGAAGCAAGCCGCACAGCTCCCTCTTTCGGCGTTGCTGAATGGATGGGGACAACTGATCCCCCTTTTTCGCGAATGTATAAACAAAGAGCTATATATTGGAAAGTATCATCCGTACAAATAGCTAGTCTGCGATTGTTACACTCCCTTAAATGAGGTAAGCTTTCATATATTTCAAATTGCTTCTCAATATCTTCTACTGCATAAAATTGATCATTGACATAAAACATCATCATTTCTCCTTTTTATCCGCTTGCGCCAACGTATTGTTGACGATATGTCGAAAATTACCTTCCTCTTGATTTTGAACTTTCTTAGTTAGCAAAGATTCAACATAAATTTGTGTGCTAGTATGCTGAAGCTGTTCATGTCTTGCACATAACGATGGAAAGCGTTCCAAGTGCTTCTGTAAGCTGTCCTTAACTTGACACCAAAAATGTGTTTCTGCAAAGTCATACTGCTCCTCTAGCAAATACGATAGTTCACTTAAATGAAATACGAATAGTGTATCCATAATTAATTCTCGTAAAGCCTCTAGAGAAGACATCCAATAATACTGATCGACAGGTGCATCTTTAAAACGTTCGTGTATCGTTGCAAAGTCTGGAACGAGGCTTCTGTCTGCAATGAATTCTTCCATATATTCGATACTGTCATGGAAATCCCTCAGTACAACCCGAGTGGGCCACCCATTTTGATGCAATAAAATCATGTTTTGTGCATGTGCCTCCAGCGCAATACCATGGGCGACCAGCAAGTGCCACACAGGAATAACACTCACTTCGATCAAGCGTTTTACCCACTCCTCTGCTCCATATCGGGAAAGCCAATCATCAATAAATGGACGCCCATCTCTCTCCATCATCATTAGTACTGTAAAAGGAACCGCTTCCTCTTCATCCTTCATATACAAGCGCACACTTTCTCGCCATATGGTACCAAGCTGACCTTCTAGTTTGCTACTATGCTTTTTGGCATTCGGTTCAAAAATAATACCTGCATATTCCTCCAGTACAATAAGCGATGCTTCCTTTTGTAAATAGGCATCTAATTGAATCACCTGTTTAAGCCATGATGAAATAGGAGGAGCGGCACAAACAGCATGAGAATGTAACTTTCGCAAGGAAGAAGTATTCACCATATTCATTGCACATTTTAATTGCGCCTTTTCAGGATGTGAAACATTCCATAATGTTCGTACTGATTGGGTTGCCCTATAGTAATCTCCTTTCACATTTAGAGGGATTAAATCTTTTTGCTCAATTAATCCAGCTAGTTCCATTTTCAGGTTATGCCATTGCCAAGGATGAACAGGGAGGAACGTATAGTCGTCAAATGTTCCACCGAAAATCGCAAGCTTTGCTAGAAGGTCTTCCCACAGAAAATGTCCTAGCTCTCTTTTCCAAAAGCTCTCTTCCTCAAGAACGGTGATTCGTACGTAGCTTCTTCTCACCGCAACCCATTGAAGGGTAAATGATTGCTTTGCCTCAGGGCCATAGTTTTTATGGTCGTCAATTGTAAAACCGGTTCTAGATTTGAAACAAGGATGATAGGGATGCCCTTCCATGATTTCTGATTCTAATTCTTCATAGCTCGAATTTCTTCTCGACATGGGCATTTGGAGATGACGCTCATTCCATTGACAAAGCTTACTCGTTAAATGAAGTTCTTCCAGTAAACGAACTTTGTCTTTACGAGTAGATAGTAATTCATCTACTAGATCCTCAAGCGTAGCTTCTAGTAACGTCTCATCTTTTCCTACTAGAAAAATACTATCGCCCTTTATTCGGATACGATCAAAGGCCATTCTTCGCCCTTCACAACGATAGGTACATTTCTGTCCAACAAGAGTAAAAATGGAAGACCATTTATCTAGAGGCGTTTCTTCATATTTGATTAGTCCTTCAAACATCATTGCTTCTACAAGCTGCCGCCTTACACGTAGCTCTTCTTGTTTAGTAACTAAAGGCTGTAGCTGCTTCATATTCTGCCTCCTCATACTGAACAACGAACGGATTTGGCACTTTCGTATATACCGCTTGTTCAAGCTCGGCTTCTAGTTCATCTACATCATGAAATCTTGTTAATAAATTTGCTTTGAACGCAAGCTCCTCTTGCTTTAGAATGTTACGAATAAATGCCTTCCCGAAACCTGTAAATTCTTTTTCTAATAAGTGCAGTTGATCGATAGACCACTTCAAAAGAATTTTTTCATCGATTAGCTGATCGGCTCCAAATCGAGAAATAACGGGAAACAATTGATTCATAAATAAATAATATGTAAATCTATCATGAATAAGGGCATCTTCGTAAAATAGCTCTTCTGTTTCATGTAAAGAAGGCTCTATTGAAAGAAGTACTTCTTTATATGTTTTTGATAAGTAATAACCTTGGTTATCACGATAATAATAAGTAGTTGGATAACTGGAAGAAATGTTTAACAAACTATTTTGCTGGTGTGCTTCGAGAGCTATTCCATTCTCATCGTATAATCTTAATAACGATTCAATCGAACATTTCCAATAAGCCTTAAACCAATCTAAGCTTACACTCTCTAATGATCGGAATTCTGATTGAGCAATTTTCATGATGAGCTGACATAATTTTGATTTTTCTTTTGGTAGGGGCTCTTGCAAAAGCGTAGCGATCATGCAGATTCCTTCATCCTGTCCTTCAGGAAATACATTTGAGCGAAAAATAACCTCAAACCCTGATTCCGCCTGATTTGGGAACTCTACAGTCATATAGGCTGGATCATCAATCATCCGAAAAGATGGATGGTTCTGTAAGAAATCAATCTTATTCATTAACCGAGCCATAACAATCCCAGCTTTTAATTCATGCGTTCTAGTCACCCGCAATGAATTCGTTATTTTGACTGGAATTGAAAACTTATACATCATTTCTTCATTTGTGCTATATACCGTTCTTATCGAGGAGGTTGCTGTATAAAGTGCCCCAAGTGCACCTTCGTATTTTATCCATCCTTCAGCAAGCGCTTTTTTTACATGCGGTTGCTGCAAAAGCCATTGTGCTTGAAGCGGATGCATCGGAATGAGACAATCCTTCTCTGACATCACAAAATCAGGTTGTGATGTTGTTAAAGACTGAGAAATGAGTTCACTTGCACTTTTTTCTAATACAGAGGACTCTTTTACATTTTTACGGTCAACACGAAAATAGTGAAGCTGAAAAGAACCTTGTAACTCTGGAGCAAAACTCGTTTGCTGCCAATCTGACATCCCTTGTCTGCTTTTAGGTGTCGGATGGAGCCAATGTCCAAGTAAGAGTGATTGCTCAGCTTCAATAAACGTACCGTTAGCTCCATTTTGTTTCTTATTTTCCAGACGCTTTTCAATATAATTTGTCATCGTTTGATAGCTCTCAATTATGCGAAGAATGAGTTCATCAAAATGGGAGGAAAGTTCATGACATCCATCCTTCTTTGCCATAAAATGGAGTTCCTGAATAAATGTGATGAGTATTGTTAATTTATCTTCGACAAGCCATTGTTTTTGTTTCGTACAATACTTCAACGAGTCACCAAATTTATGTCTTCCAACAAGAGATTTGTATTCCATGCCAAATGCAAAACGTGTGTTTTGTAATGGCAACTCGATTTCTAATATATATTCCTCTGTCATCAGGATAGATAGTCGCTGTTCTTTTATCCATTCCTCCTTTCTGACCCAGTGTCCGCTACTCACCTCTCGTATATAACAATTCATAAACGCTTGAAACGTTGCATTTTCTGCAATCTGTTTAGCCATCTGTTGCATTCATTAACCATCCTTTCACAGAGCCTTCTCCCTATCAAATGATAATTATTATCATTCACTGTTAAAAAAATGAGTCTTCCAAATTAAAAAGACTGATGAGATGATAAGAAGTAAATGGAAACAATTGAATTGTTGACAAACGTTGATAATGATTATCATTTTCAACAATAATTACATATTATAAGAAAGACAGAAATGACTCAACTGTCTAAAGACCTATATGGCAATTTAAACCATCGAAATAGGTAAAAGTGTAGAAGCTGTTGCCTTTTCTTGGAGGATATTAAGAGGTTATTAATATATGGTACTTTGAGAGGGAGAAATATTACAAGGAGATAAAAAGAATTTTGCCATATGTGAAAGGTCTATATGTTATGAATGTTCCTAGCCTTTTACATAATATGCAAAAACCCTTTCTTATCAACGAAAGGGTTAAAAATTATAGCTATTTATAGAGATCTACCCTCCCTTTTTCCAAGTAACTGAGCAATTTTAGGTGATAGGAAATGGTGTAGATACTCTTAAGTCATTCAAATCTTATGAGCCTATTTAAAATACAATGCCGATAATGATTGCTGATAGAACACTTACAAGTGAAGCACCATATAGCAATTTTAATCCAAAGCGCGCAACCACATTCCCTTGCTTTTCATTTAACCCTTTCACCGCACCCACGATGGTACCAATGGACCCAAAGTTCGCGAAGGATATAAGGAAAACAGATACGATGGCTGTTGTGCGCTCACTGAAACTATCTTGTATTTTAACAAAATCCAGCATGGCAACGAATTCATTTGCCACAAGCTTTGTCGCCATGATACTTCCGGCATTGACAGCTTCATGCCAAGGTACACCCATGACAAAGGCAATTGGAGCAAAGATATAGCCTAAGATGTCTTGGAACGAGATGCCGAATATACCGCTAAATACACCATTAATCAAGGCAATCAACCCAACAAAACCTACTAACATGACCCCAACGATGATGGCTACCTTAAACCCATCCATAATATATTCGCCTAGCATTTCAAAGAAGGTTTGCTTTTCACCTTCTTGTACTTCAATTATATCCTCTTCGGCTTTTACGTCATACGGGTTAATGATGGAGGCTATGATAAAGCCGCCAAATAAGTTTAATATTAATGCTGCCACTACATACTTAGGCTCTAACATCGTCATATAGGAGCCGACAATCGACATAGATACCGTTGACATCGCAGAAGCACATAATGTATACAGACGATGTTTCGGTAAAAATCCAATTTGATTTTTCACGGAAATAAATACTTCATTTTGTCCTACTATAGCTGCTGCAACTGCATTATATGATTCTAGTTTACCCATCCCATTTATTTTACTTAATACTAAACCAATATACTTAATAATAAATGGGAGGATTTTATAATGTTGCAATATTCCAATTATTGCTGACATAAATACAATTGGCATTAATACATAAAGGAAAAATGTATGTGCACCTTCATTGGCCATCCCACCGAATACAAAATTAGTACCTTCATTGGCGTATTCAAGTAATTTTGCAAAACTATCAGCAAAACCTTTAATTAGAAATTCCCCGATACCCGTTTTAAGTAAAAGAAAGCCTAAAATAAGTTGGATAGCAATCATCACCATGATGGGGCGATATTTAATCTTTTTCTTATTATTACTTGCAACCCATGCTAATAATAGAACTAGCATGAGTCCTACTATAGAAATTAAATAATGCATCTTGTCCCCTCCGTGTTTTACTCTGTTTAAGATATAGACTTACTCGAATGTTTTTCCTTCCAGATTAATCCTTGTTCTAAAATAATCGCTAAAAAACTTCCACAAATTAACCCATTGTTTAAAATAGCAATCACGATAGGAGATAATTGGCTTGTCGCAGATGAAGGAATAAACATTAAACCAACACCAACTAAAAGAGACACGCCACTCACGATATACGTTCGTTCCTCGTGCGTAACCGTTTTCAATTCCTTCAAGGAGATTCCGACCATTTTGACAAAAATAACGAATGTTACAGCATAGCCTATTGGTGCTGGAATACCCGCTAATATATTCATAAAGGGTGGCAGCAAGGAGATACAGATAACGCAGCAACACCCAATTAAAAACGACCTGCGTTCCTTCATACCTGTTTGTTCAACATATCCTGCTGCCCCCGAAATTGGCACTGAGCCGATCGCACCCAGGCCTCCACAAATTAGTTGTGTAATCCCTGACATAAATCCAGCACGCAAATAACGGCGATCATCCCTTGATTGTTTTTGTTTCATGACTGTCACCATCAAACGGATTGATGCAATCGCATTAACTATTAATAGCAATGCTAACAAGAATGCTGTAGTGATGGTTCCACTGTCAAATCTCGGCCTTCCAAATGGGAAGAATTCAGGGAGCTTAACTAGTGTATTTACCTGTGAAATCCCAGATGTCTGACCAAAAATCACAAATAATAACCAACCTATCAATATACTAATGATGATTGAAAATTGCCGCAGGATAGTATAGCGATTGTTGCCTAACCAAAAGGTGATACAAATGACCATCGTACTAAGTAGAAATACTTTAATATCTACTGTTGCGTGGCTTGACGAAATACCCATCATTCCTTTCATAAAGGAGCCACTTAATTGAAAGATTAATAAAAGCAAATAGATAAAAGTGATGGTCGGTGTAAATAAACAAGCAATTTTATCCATTAGCTTAAGTGCTGAAAGTAGGATAAATAAAATACCACTTATAATCATTCCTCCACATAAAGCTTGTAAGGCAGCCATGTGAGAAGAATATAATACCCCTACCAAACTCGCATAAATGGTAAAAATGCTCCACCATAAACCAGCTGGCCCTTCATGGATTGGTAATTTATGACCAATCAGCCCTTGTAAAAAACCAGCTATCCCTAAAGTAATAATCGTACTTTGGATTAGCCCAGACGTCTCAATAGGTGTTAGATTATATACATCTGCGATAGCAATCGGCGCTGCGATAGCACCAGCGAGCATAAATACCATCCACTGTAATCCAGACAATATTGCCTTCATTACGGTCTTCCCCTTTTCTTACGATTACTATTGCATTACTCATCGATGATTGTCTGAAGTGCAATGTCCACCATTTCATAAAAGGACTTTTCACTTTCCTCGTGAGATAAGCTTTCATTTGTTAATAATTGACTACCTACCGTCAAAATAGATAATGCTTTTACCCCGTATTTAGCAGCTAAAGTATAGAGGGATGTACTTTCCATTTCTACACCTAACACACCGAATTCCATAAACTTATGAAGCCTGTCTAGTGTTTCACGATAGAATTCATCAGAATTATAAATATTGCCAACAAAGACATTTACTTTTTTGTCTTGTGCTTGTTGATACGCCTTCATTAATAAAGAAAAATCTGCTGTTGGTGCGTAATTATTACCGTAGAATATTTTCTCCGTCAAATTGCTATCTGAGGACACTGCTTGGGCTAATATAATATCACGGATATTAATATCCTTTTGCATCGCACCACATGTTCCGATACGAACCAGTTTCTTAACGCCATAATCGTTGACCAATTCCGTACCATATATACTCATCGATGGATTGCCCATCCCAGTACCTTGAACTGAAATCGGCACACCTTTGTACATTCCTGTGTAACCATACATCCCTCTTACTTCGTTATAGCAATAAGCCTTCTCTAGAAAATGCTCTGCTACAAATCTTGCACGCAGAGGATCTCCAGGAAGCAGCACACGCTCTGCTATTTCTCCCTTTTTTGCACCTAAATGCCTACTCATCTTTATCCCTCCAACTATTTATCTCAAATTCCATAAGGTAAACGTTTTCATTTGCCATCAAAAAAACCCATAGCTGTTTCCAAACCAATTTCTCTTAAAAGAAATCGGTTCAGAAACTACTATGAGTATAAGATTTTTTTATCATAACAAACTAGACCAGATTGTTACGTAGTGTACAGGAAATAATTGACCAAATTACTGAAGCAATTCTTGGCGAATATTATCTAAATCCCTTTTTGAAGGAATCGTTGAAATAATAACAACGGGCACTGTCGTTAAGGCAACAGGAAAATTACTTATGACAAAATCAATGTGATGCTGCTCCACCATTTCATCGGTTAGCCCCTTCATAATGGAAGTATTAATAATGAGCTGGTCTCCAATTTCGTTTTTTATCAAATTAGCTATATAATGACGGATAGAAAACTCCTCACCAATGACCAAGAAGGCTCGTTTACTTTTATAGCGTAGTCCTGAACGAACAAGTAAGGTGAGTTTGGTTAAATGAAAGTCATTATACAGGACAGAAGGGTATGTTTTTTGCCACTTTTGCATGCAGTTCTGCATATCTTGATAAATCTGCTGACACTCGATTTGAACATAGTTTGTTAAATTACTTTTTGCAATCGTCAACCATTCAGGAATGGCGTTATCGATTAAAAGCTTGTCAAGAAACTCATATACTTCCAAGATAAAACGCTCTTGCCTATCTAGATTGGGGTAAGCCTTAGCCAATATTGTTAACAACTGCTGCGCCATTTGATCGACTTCTTTATTCTTGTACAATTCAATTTCTTTCTCCGGCGTCATGTCAGACCCTTCATAATAATGATATTGGCTTAGGCTAAATAGGGATTGCATGAAAAACAATTCACTTTTTGGTAATTCTATAGAGAATCTTTCTTCCAGTGCCAGCGCAAAGTCTTTTACTGGCAAATAGAAAATCCCACTTTCCCAAAGATAATCACCCTCAGCAATTTTGACATAGTTCCCTTTTCTCACTCTTTCAAGTACAATCGCTATTAAAAACGATAATTTCCGTTTGGAATTGATAAAATAAACAATGTTCTTCTCATTCTCTATATTCGTAATGGATTGATTGATAAAATCAAAGTCACTATTCGTAAATGGCCATCCTGTAAACTCATAAGCATCACCATATAACTTCCAGTAAAAATAGCGGATATTCAATTCATTTCCCTTTATGGCTGGCGTCGAGTATGTAATTCGTAGCTTATATGGCTTCAAATCGTGATTATTTAATTGCATAATCAGTTTCTTCAAAGATGAGGTACTCATAAACATAGCTTCTGCAAGCTCCTCCATGGTGGATTGATGCCCATTTGTAAACAATAAATGCATTAGTCGATAGAAGATTGTTTGTCTAAGCATGCTTGAAACCACTTCACTAACTGTTGTACTTCGCCCATCGCGTTGTAGAAAGATTCCCTTTCCTCTAGACACTTCAATAGTCATCGCTGCTGGCAATTGCCTATTGATTTCTTCTACTAGCTTACGGATGGTTTTATCTGAAACATGTAAACTTTTTTCAACCTCCGCTAAAGTAAACCATCTTTGTTCAGCATCTAACAGCGTTAATAATCGACTAGCTAATTTGAATTCCTTATCCACGTTCTCACCCTTATCCATCATTCACAAAAAGGAACATACATTACTTGCTGTATGTCCCTCTCCATCTTTATTTATACATATTGAATACGTTTTCGATGTCTGTATTGAGCTTGTTGATATCAACTGCTGTCACGGGTTGATTGACAAGCTGATACTTTTGTTTTAGCTGCATGATTCGACGGACACTCTCATTAATGCGCTCCTCTGTTATGTCTCCATCATGGACGGCTGCCTTCACAGCTTTTATGGCTGATGCGACATTCGTGTACTCATGGGCAATTAATATAATATCACTGCCAGCCTTGATTGAATCTACAGCCGCTTGACCGATAGCAAAATGATTCGTGATAGCTTTCATCGTCATATCGTCTGTCATAACAACCCCATCGAAGCCTAGCTGCTCCCTTAACATACCTGTGATAATTTCCTTCGACATCGATGAAGGGTATTGTGGGTCAATCTTTGGTAATAAAATATGAGCAACCATGACCACATCGGCACCGTTATCAATGGCATCTTTAAAGGGGACAAGCTCCAGTTGCTTTAAATCGGCCAAACTTTTCGTCACCTTTGGCAATTCTAAATGGGAATCCACGGAAGTATCACCGTGCCCAGGGAAATGCTTGATTACTGGAATTACTTGCTTGGACTCTAGCCCTTTCATTGTCTGAATGCCTAATTTGCTGACAATATCGGGATGATTCGAAAACGAGCGATCTCCTATAATCGGATTATTCGGATTGCTATTGACGTCTAGTACAGGGGCAAAATCAAGGTTAAAGCCAAATGCCTTTAATTGTTCCCCTAGCAATTGACCTACTTTAAATGACAATTGGGATTGATTGATATCCCCAATGCTTTTATTCGTTGGGAAGTTTTTTAAAGGCCCTGGTAATCTAACCACCTTCCCACCTTCTTGGTCGGTTCCTATGAAAAGGGGCACCTGATTATTGGTATTGGCAGCCATTAAGTCATTCATCAATGTGACTGTTTGCTGAGGGGTTTCAAGATTATTACCATAAAGAATCAAACCACCCACTTTGTCATCTTGAATGAGGCTTGTTGTGTCCTGCTGAAGCGTCGTACCTGACACACCTGCAAACATCATTTGACCAATTTTTTCGTCCAATGTCATCTGCTTGACCGTATCAGCTGCTTGTTGCTTTAATTCAGTATAGACCGAAATATGATGAACGACAGGATTAGGATCACTGTCAGTCGGTTTTGGTAAAATCCATTTTAATTGATAGTCGGCATTCACTTGGTAGACAAGAATGATTTGATTGGTCGTTGTATCCTGATAATAACGAACCTCATCGGGTTCACCTAGCTTATTTTTAATATCGGCTAAATGAATTTTCTTGATATCCTCTTTAAATGAACGAATATCAAAAGCATGTGAACCTTGAAAGCCAATCGTCACATCCTGATAAGCTTCATATCGTCCATTCACTGACTCCGTTACTTGCTGAGGCTCCCCCCATTGCTGATGAACCACTTGTTGATCCGCCTCACCTGCTGCAAACGGCACATAAGGGACTCTTCCTTCTAGTGCTAAACTGGCTATGTCCTGTAGGATGACCTCCACATTTTCTGACACCCCCTCTTGTTCAGATACTTCCTCTTGGACTGGGGATGGCTCAGAATTTCTTGTCGTTTGTGTGGCCGGCCGCATTTTTGTGCCGAGAAAAAAGAACAAACCCAGTAATATCAGCACGAGAACTAGGAGCAAACCACGTCTTCTTTTATACATGCAAAAACCTCCTTCACCAAACAAAATGGCGACTTCGAAACAAATCTATCAACTAACGTTATCATAACTGCCACTTGAATTCAAAGCTCACGTTATGAACAGAATCACGGCCTTCTATAGAAAATATTATCGTAAGCTAGCAAAAATGCAAAAGAAGATGTTAAAATATTCACATAAAGGGGGAAGCAAAGCATGGGGAAATTAAGTAAAAGGAATATATTATGGATTGTGCCTATCGGTATTTTAGGGGTATTTTGGTACTTTTATGGCCCACAAAAGGATATTACAAACAATGAATATATTACATATGTACAAAACTATACGTATGAAAATAGTACAAAAACTTTAGAAAGTGCCTTTGCCGCTGCCTGTGAAAATCCATATTGGGTTTATTTTGAAACACAAAAGGGACAGGACGTCGTAGAGTTCAAGGGGGATTGCCCCGTTGACAATGAAATAGCCAAGGTCAATGTGCAATTTCTTGTAGACAATGCCATCACAAGTGTCCAATCTGGTGCAATGCTTATTGATAGTAAAATGCAAGAGGAAGCAGAACGCGATCAATTTTTACTGACGCTTGTTCAATAATACAATGTAGCAGGAAGGGAACGGATAAAATACGCGAATTGGTGGATAAAACGGACAGAGTAACGGATAACGTGTTAAAAGTAGCGGATATATCGAGTAACTAGAAGGATAGCTCTATGAAAGCAGTGCTATATTTTGATGCTGAAGTCTCAACTATACAACAATAAGATCTTCTATTCATCGATGCATGTTGCAATGTTTTCTCCCCTCTACAGATAAAAACCCATGCATGTACACGCATGGGTTGAGCTGCTATTAACGATTTCTTGAGGACTTTAAAATAGTCCGTTCAATCAGTCTTATTTCATTATTTAGTTTGGCAATTGCCGCTTCGATTTGTTGATAGCGCTCCATTTGGTTGACTTTCTCTGTTGATATTGAATCCTTTAAAGCGGCATGCCCTGCGTATAAGCTTGCTAGTAAATCTAGCTTTTGAAAATAAGCTGTGCTATATTGCTCCATAACACCCAGCCCCTCGTCACATACTTTTTACACGAACAAATGAATTGTTGTTCATATTAGTACTATAGCCGAAAAAAGCAGCATCGAAACTCAGCCTAAATCATTATTTATCATCCTTTTTTCACTAAATATCATTCTTTTAAAATAAAAATTGTCACTATTCTTCCTTTTTTAATAAAGAATAAATGAATGTATCATAGGCTTGCCCATTTTGATACATATAGTCTCTTAGGATGCCTTCTTGTTGGAACCCTAGCTTCATCAATAGTTGACTGGAAGCTTCATTTTCTAAAAAGACAACAGCTCCAATGCGATTCAGGTTCATGTCCTGAAAGCCATAGGCTATCACTTTTTGCACGGCTTCTTTTATATAACCTTGTCGCCAGTAATCGGGATGAATTTCATAGCCAATTTCTGCTCGATGATGCGCAGCCGACCATAAATGGAAGCCAATCGTACCAATGACTTCATTCGAATCTTTGCGTTCAATGCCCCAACGAATCCCTCTTTTTTGTTCAAAGTTTTTAGCAAACTGCTTAATAGCCTGCTGTGTATCGACAAAGGGTTCCTGCCCATAATAGCGTGTTACAGCCTCATTCGAAAAGCAGCGGAAAATGGCTGGTACATCCTCTAAAGTTAGCTCTCTTAACCTAAGTCTTGCCGTTTCTAAAACTGGAAACATTCCCTTCTCCTCCTCTACCACCCATTACCATTTCTCTAATCCACCTTCAAAATCCTTTTTGACACTAGCTCTATCTCTTAAAAATTGATAAGATTAGCAATTATTACTATAAAGGTATTATAAAATAGCTTATAATAGTAATCAGACTATGCACTCCTACTACATGCATATCCATTACAGCTCAGCTTCCGTATTTTTCGGTATACCATTTTTGCTGAGTATAGATAAAGGTGATTTTCAACATGACATCCTATGAACGTATACTTATAATGGTCCCGCCGTTTCCCTAGCTACGCTATCTACTTGTAACGAACAAAGTAGATTTTGCTTGTAGGAGGGCAATATGTTGAAAAAACAGGCAGTACCATCTTTATTATTAATGATTGTTCTTGTGGCATTTCCACAAATTAGTGAAACGATATACACACCATCTCTACCAGATATTGCCGCTGCACTTGGTGTATCCAATAGTTCTGTCCAATTAACTTTAAGCATCTATTTTATTGGCTTTGCATTAGGTGTTTTTTGCTGGGGATGGATTTCTGATTTCATTGGCCGTCGACCTGCCATGTTAGCCGGTCTCCTTTTTTACGGTATAGGGAGCTTGCTCTGTGTTTACGCAGAGTCGATTCCCTTTCTAATTGCAAGTCGATTTATTCAAGCGTTTGGGGCTGCCACTGGCTCCATTATTACACAGACCATTTTGCGTGAAAGCGTAGCAGGTAGCCAGCGACATGCTATGTTCGCACAAATTTCAGCTGTCATTGCCTTTACCCCTGCGGTAGGGCCGTTGATTGGTGGCTGGGTCGATCAAGCACTTGGCTTTCGAGCCGTGTTTTTTGTCCTTGTGGTGAT
This sequence comes from Lysinibacillus sp. FSL W7-1291, assembly GCF_038593415.1. Lineage (NCBI taxonomy): Bacteria > Bacillati > Bacillota > Bacilli > Caryophanales > Bacillaceae > Lysinibacillus > Lysinibacillus sp. FSL W7-1291. Next base: position 1,950,304 of record NZ_CP151994.1, on the reverse strand, counting down.
GAGTATCTTGTTGTTCATGTATGCTTATTACAGACTTCCTGAAACAACAGATCCAGCCGCAAGACAACGAATAGCGATTTGGCCTGTCGTCAAACGCATTGTTGCTTCGCCAACCGTTCTTGTCTATGGACTACTGATTGGGGGCATCAATGGTGTACTATTTAGCTACTATGCCGAAGCACCCTTTATCTTCATTGGTCATTTTGAAATGTCACCAGGCCTATACGGTTTTCTTGGTATCATTGTGGCATTGGCTTCTATCATAGGGGCCATGATTTCAAAACGACTGGTCATCAACCATCCACCGCAAAAAATCATTCACCTCGGCTGTCTGGTGATGCTTTTGGGTGCTGTGCTGTTGACTATCGTTTGTTTGATGCCACTGCATGCAATACTCGTAGAAATCGGCATCTTGCTGACCGTTTTCGTCCTACTGCTCGGCTCTGGCATGGCACTTCCTAATTGCCTAAGTCTTGCACTAGTAGACTTTCAGGATGTTATTGGGACAGCAGGCGCGATTTTTAGTCTCGGCTATTACCTATTAGTCAGTGCCATCACAACGGGTATGAGTTTGCTACACAACGGTTCTTTATTAACAATGCCACTCTATTTCTTAGGTCTATCCCTGACGATGTGGCTTTGTGGGAGAAAATTTATACGATAATCGATGAAAGCGGGCATCTTATCGTCAGCATAAAAATGAGCCACCTTAAATAATTAAGGTGGCTTCTCCTATTGACGACATTATTGAAAATAATAATCCAATACTTCCTGTGCCGAATGAAAAACCTTATTGCTTTGCGTTTTATAAAGAAATGTTGGATTCGTACAGGCTTTTTCTAAACTTTTGGCTTGCTTTAGCTTATCGGTCATTTGCTCGATAATATCCGTGTAGCCATCGAGTTGATTAGATATTTTCGGTAGCATCGTGGGTGAGATGTTCAAAACAATGGATACTTGATCCTCAGCATAGCTATTTAAATTGATAAAAAAGCATTCTTCCAAATGCTTGGAATGTTTATCTACATTAATGACGGCTTCTTGATAATTGGCAATTACACCTGTGGATGTATTCGTAACCTTAAAGCCCTGCTTTGTTAAATGTTGTTCGACCATCTTTAAAAACTGCTCTACTTTTTCATCTAATTGCGGTGTAACAGTCTTCTCAATTAAATCATCACAACGCTGATAAATCGTATCGATTTCAGCCTGTTTTTCGACAAGTAGTTTAAAATTGGACATTGAATACACGCTTGATCTCCCCTTTTTACTAAGGTAGACATTCATGAAGCATTTTAGTCATGACCACGAAAAATAACTATCCAAAGGAGATACCTATGATTAGAAATTCTGTAAAAGCCATCATTATCGTTGATGGCAATATATTGCTAATAAAAAATCAAGATGACGAGGGCTATTTTTATCTTTGCCCAGGTGGTGGACAAGAGCATGGTGAGACATTCCCTAAAACACTGCAAAGAGAATGCCTCGAAGAAATCGGCTCCTCTGTTCAGATTGGAGAGCTTCTTTTTATCCGAGAATATATTGGAAAAAATCATGAGCATGCCGCCTTTGACGCAAATGTCCACCAGGTAGAATATTATTTTCAATGTCAATTCAATGGGCAAGTTTGTCAGCCAACCAATCCAGATCAACATCAAATCGGCACACAGTGGATACCTATAGAAGAGCTACACACTTATAGATTTTATCCTAAAGCATTCATCCGCCCTCTACAGCACTTTATCCAAGGTCAACAAACAGCGATTTATTTAGGAGATGTCAATTAAAGCCGGCTTCTATCGCCATTGACCGCTCTTACACTAGATTTTTCACCATCGTATAATAACTACTCCCTGGTGGATAATCTTTAATTTCTCCTACCACTTGATAGCCTTGTGCCTCATAAAATGTGCGAGCTTGAAACTCGTAGGTTGTCAGCAGAGCTTTTGTAGCACCCATTTCCTTTGCTACTAACTCTGCCTTGGCTAGGAGCTTTGTGCCAATTCCTTTTCCACGATACTCTTCACTAAACCAAAACTTATGTATTTCCACCCATCCCCAGTAGACTTCAGCCGTTATACCACCTACCCATTGCTGCTGTAAATCTGTGACTATCAATTGCAATGGTTGGATTGCCCCCTGCTGTCTACTTGCACGATGATAAGAGGAATGTTCATTATTATAGGCGCGAATTTTTTCACTTAAAAAATTCGTAAACGCTTCATGCTGTTTATGTAAAACCTCAACTTGATATTCCATCGAGTTCCTCCTAGTCCTGATAGCGTTTTACTAGCTTGTCTTGATGAGCCGCAAATATTTCTTCTAATGGAATATCATATTGATTGGCAATGACAATAAGATTGCCTAGTACATCCCCTAGCTCTTCAATAAGCTCTTGTTTATGTTCCTCATAGGATTGTGTTTTTTCATCTGGTCGATCTCTACCAATCTCGATCGCTCGAATGGCTCTCGCTACCTCACCAGTTTCTTCTGCCAAGAAGCCAATACGTGTAAAAATATTGAGCTCTGACCAGCCTCGTGCTTCATAATAATCCTTTACCCAGCGTTGAAATTCATTTAGTTCCAATTCCTTTTCCTCCATTTCCTTCCTCTTCAAAATAAATTATACTATTATTTGTGCCTTAGCCAAAGCCCTTGTTAAAATCTATGCTACCCATGGGAAGCTTTGGGAACAGCATGAGACTGTCATTACTAAAGGCGTGGCGTTTTTACGCTATTCCCTAAGTTCAACGGGCGTTTACACTGCTTTCGGTACAAGAAGAATTTAATCAGTTATGGAGGAAATCTACTATGAACAGTGTTGCTGTATTTTGCGGATCAAGTCTTGGCGCTTCTGATGCTTATCGTGAAGGTGCGATTCTACTAGGAAAAGAATTAGCTAAAAGACAAATTACCCTTATTTATGGTGGTGCTTCAGTTGGCATCATGGCTACAGTAGCGAATACCGTGCTACAAGAAGGTGGCAAGGTTATAGGGGTCATTCCTACATTATTAGAAGAACGTGAAATTGCTCATCAGCACTTAACCGAGCTGATTGTTGTGAACACGATGCATGAACGGAAAAGTAAAATGATGGAGCTAGCTGATGGCTTTATTGCCCTTCCTGGTGGTCCTGGTACTTTAGAGGAATTTTTCGAAGTGTTTACTTGGAATCAAATAGGGCTGCTTCAAAAGCCTTGTGCGATTTTCAATATGGAAGGCTATTTTGATTTATTAATCTCATTTTTTGACCATATGCAAAATGAACAATTTTTAAAAGCTCAAAATCGTGAAGCATTAATTGTCGCTGAAGACGCTGCAACGCTTTTAGATAAATGTGAAAGCTTTGTTGCTCCAGCTGTGAAAACCTATGAATTAAGCAAATAGTGAAGTGGTAAGGTTGGCCCTAGGCGGGCTGATCTTACCACTTTGAAATTTTTGACAACATCATTCCCCCACTCCCAAAATTAATTTATATTGGCGCAAGAACTGGGAGGCGACCGCGATTCTTAAAAGAAGATGGACTTGGTTATTTTCCGATTACTATTTACTATCATTTTATCGTAGACCACTAGTATGATGCTATATCTGAAGTCAATACTGTATTAATTTCAGATACGAGGGAAAAATTGTATTATACTGATCCAGCGGAAACAGCGCAACTGATCTCGATATTAGATAACCTCGTGATGAAAAAGAAGTTCATTCCCTCATACAGATGCTTCTATCATTTTTTCTTTAGCGAATCCAGAGGAACGCTGTACAATAATTTTTGACTATGAAATCAAGCTACTTCAACGAATAAGGTGATCTTCGAATTTGTTCGATTTTCTCCTTGTTTTATTGATCCACTCTTTTTTCCCGCCTTTTAACAGCGATTACCGCAATAAGGACCGTCATAAGCTTTATTACTACCACAATGACATACAAACTGAATGAGAGTATGGCTGGTAATAAAACGACCCACCACGACCAAGCAATCACATCTGTTAGCTTTAAAACGACAAAGACAATGGTCAACACTTCTGCAATGCCCATCTTTTCACCACCCTACAACCTTTCTTGACTATGTAGTAACTATATCCCTTACGATATGGAACAACGCAGGAAAAAATTTCACTATTTTCTCTAAATGATATAACAGGAGGTCGTACTATGACGAATATTTTTGTAAAAAGTGAGTTTGCTCCGTTAAAAAGAGTTGTCATGGCTCAATCAGAGTTTGCTTTTCCCGCTACAGGCAATCCAACAGATGACGAATTTTTAACAGAAGAAACGCTAGCCCTTTATGCAGGCGTTGATACGCTCGGTAAAAACTTCAAAGAGGTCTTTCCAGAAAGACAGCAGCAATGGGGATTAGAACGAGCAAATTTTAAAAAGGTACTTGAAAAATATGGTGTGGAAGTACAGGTGCCACGACTTTTAACAGATTATGAAAAAGAGCTAGGACAAGAGGATGGCTATAGCAATTTCTTTGTTCGTGATCCCTTTTTCACTATCGGTCATTTTTTAATTGAAGGCTCCCTTCGATTTCCTCATAGACGGAACGAAATCTTGCCAGTGCGTAACATTTTAGCTCAGGAAGCAAACGATAACCAATGTTTCTATGTGTCCATTCCAAAGCCTGATATCGCAGACGGGCTGGATTCTGAGGCTGGCCCATTTTTAGAGGGTGGCGATGTGTTAGTGCTAGATAAAACGATTTTCATAGGAAATTCAGGGCTAGCCTCCAATAAAAATGGCGTGCAGTGGCTGCGTAATTTAGCCAGTCATTTTGATTTTACAGTGGTCGAGGTTCCACTTCATCCAACGATTCTCCATCTAGACTGTGCACTTAGTTTGGTAAGGGATGGTCTGATGATTGTCTGCGAGGATGCTTTCTTAGAGGGAATCCCCGAACAGCTAAAGGATTGGGATAAAATTCATGTTTCCCTAGAAGATGCCTCACGACTTGCAACAAACGGTCTCCCTATCAATGAAGAGGTTTACATTACAGATAAAGAATTTACATGGATTGGCGAGCAATTAGTACAAAGAGGTGTCACAGTAGAATACATTGATTTTAACATCTCCCGAAGCTTTGGTGGTTCGTTTAGATGTAGCACACAACCACTATTACGGACAAATGCATAGACATCATCCATCTTCTCTAAAAAATAATATGAATAATGAACAAGCTGAAATGGCACATTATTTATAGGAGGTGGACAAAAAAATGTCTAGAATTATTGGTGTGGAACAATCATTATCTAATATCGAGGATGCTTTAAAAGCAAAAGGCTATGAGGTCATCCAGCTTCGCAATGAAGAGGATGCTAAAAAATGTGATGCTTGTATCATTACAGGTCAGGACAGAGACGTGATGGGCATTAGTGATCCTGTCATGGCAGGCCCTGTCATTGATGCGGATGGCCTATCAGCAAATGACGTCATTCAACGTGTCGAAAAATATTTCCACTAAAACAACAAGTGCTGTCACCATGTCACATTGACTGGGGATAGCACTTTCTTTTGTCATTCCTACATAATCTGTACTTATAATACCATGTGTTCTTGTCCAAACTACTATACATGAACTAGAAAAAGTAGGGAGACATATGAGTCAAAAAAATATTGCGATTGTTATTTTAATGCTTACGACTACACTACTCATGTCAGGCTGCTGGGATGTTACAGAGCCTCAACGAATGTATTATGTGCAAGGTGTTGGGGTTGATTATAAGGATAATGAATATACTGTGTACTTACAAATTATCAACTTTGCCAACGTAGCGAAAACAGAACAATCTAACCCTCAAGCCTCACCTACAGAAATTGGTCAAGCGAAGGGAAAAACAATAGAAGAAGCGATTTATAAATTATATCGTTCCATGGACCAAGAAGTATTTTGGGGGCATATGACCTATCTTCTTTTCTCAGAGAATGCGATGAAGGATGAGCATGCCATTGCTGTAATCGATACTTTTTTACGCTTTCGTGAAACTAGATATCATATTTGGGTCTACTGCACACAAGACCCCATCGAGGATGTTTTATTAGTTTCCCCTTTATTAGAGAAGTCACCGACTGCCGCGAAATTAAGTAATCCTAAAAATACGGCTAAGCAGGAGTCCTTTGTAGAGCCTGTTAATTTGCGACAGCTAGTGATTGGCTTAAATGAGCCAAACCATGAAATGAAAATCCCTTACGTAACTGTCAATGAAAACTGGGAAACCATAGATGGTACCAAAACAGAAACCGTTTTTGCAGGTGTCGGTATCCTCTCAAAGGATAGTTTTAAAGGCTATATTAAAGGTAAAGCCGCTCGCGGTATTGAATGGATGAACGATGAAACAAAGCAAGGGGAAATCACTGTAAAATTGGAAAATAACGAGAAAAGTGATTTCTTAACTGTCGATATTCAAAAGTTAGATGTCGATGTCAAACCAATCGTCCAAAACAATCAAGTCCAATTTGAGGTGTATTTAAAATTCAACACAATTTTAAATGGCTTTAAAGGGAAGCTGACACCCGATCAAGTAAGAAAAAAAGTAGAAAAAGCAGTCAAAGATGAAATTATGGCTACCTTCGAGGAAGGCTTGAAAATGGATGCGGATGTCTTTCGCTTATCAGAATACCTCTACCGCGATAATGTAAAGGCATGGAAGAAACTAGAAAAGGATGGCAAAATTCCATTAACGAAGGATTCCATCCGTAAAATCGATATTCATATTAATAAAGTAAGCCCTGGCCGTAAAACATTTGAAGAGACCATCGCCGAATAATGGAAGAGACCACCCATCAGGTAGTGACCCCTTAAAGTTAGAGTTTTTATTATGCAGCTAATTGGCTGGCTAGAGTTCGGTATTTTACTGGACTCATGCCAGCCAATTTTTGTTTAATACGTTCATTGTTATAGTAGTCGATATATCGTTCGATTTTTTCCTTCAATTCTTCAAACGGGATTAATACTTCACCGTAATACATCTCTTGTTTAAGTATGCCAAAGAAGTTTTCCATCGCCGCATTATCTGCACATGTCGCTTTGCGAGACATGCTTTGGAAAACCTTGTTTTGCCGTAATGTTTTCACCCATGAATTATGTTGATAATGCCAGCCTTGATCCGAATGAATTGTTGCACGATATGTAGCTTGGTTCTGAATAATTGGTAGAACTTGATGTAGCGATTCTAATACGAAATCCAATGTTGGGCGTTTAGACATACTAAACCCAATAATTTCGCCATTATAGAGATCCATAATTGGACTTAAATAAAGTTTTTCATCTTCTGTACACTTGAATTCTGTTACGTCTGTCACCAGTTTTTGTAAAGTGTTTGGCGTATTGAAACGGCGGTTTAATCGATTATTTGCGACTTTACCCACCTTGCCCTTGTACGATTTATAACGAGATTTACGAACGAATTTTACACACTTTAAGTCCAATTCCTTCATGATTCGCTGTACTTTTTTGTGATTGATGACGTATCCTTGCGCTTTTAATTCTGCATGGATTCGGCGATAACCATATCTACCTTCATGCTTCTCAAATAGCGCTGAAATCAACGTTTTCCATTCTTGATTGGGATCTTCATTTTTTAACTGTTGAATATGGTAATGATACGTTGCTTCTGGGATCTCAATGATTTTCAATACATCTTTCAATCGGAACCCTTCTTCTTTGAGTTCGAATGCCAACGCTGCTTGTGCTTTTCGAGGAAGGCATCCGGATTCGCCTCGAAAGCGTCTAACTTTTTTAAGTACGCAATCTCTAATCGGAGAAGCTCATTTTCACGTTCTAGCTGTTCTTCACGAGACAATGTGTTTGGTTGTTTGACAGGTTTATTTTTAGGATTAGTAGACATAGGTGGCCGTCCCTTCGCTTTTTCTTGCAGGCCTTCTATACCTTCCTTCAAAAATTTACTGTTCCAGTTCGCTATTAAGCCTGGATTATTCATGTTAAATTCAATCGCTGTATCTTGATAAGAAGCACCTGTTTGTTTCATAAAGTGTAATACATCGAGCTTGAATTGAACAGAATAAGCCTTTTTTGTTACTTTTCTACGTAATCCAACTTCTCCAAATTCTTTGAAGGCACGTACCCACCGCTTTATTTGCGAATGATTTGGTATGTCATGTTTTTTCGCTAATAATTTATAACCTAAAGGGCCTTTCATGTATTCATTAACCACATGTATTTTGAATTCTTCGCTGTATTTCGCCATATAAAAACACCCCTAAAGTTTAGATTTTTGACTCTAACTTTAGGGGTGCAGGACCTCTTGGCGTGGTCTTTTTATCATGACAATATTTTTTTCATTTGTTCAAGGACTGCTCCCTTACTGATGCCTCCGTGATAACAAATCACCGCTTCAAGGTCGATATCTAGGCATTTCTGTAAAGACTGACGAGCTTCTTCTACGTCCAATGCAGTTGGTTCATGAACGCCCGCAATATGACCGTCTACACTATACATCGCGTCACCCGCCACCAATGTTTTACTCTGTGTTAAATACAGGCTAATATGACCTGGTGTATGCCCTGGTGTATGAATAACACGAATCCCGCCACAAAATGGTAGTTCTTCACCATCACTCAGCACCACATCCACCTTACCCTTCGGAGGGTTCTCTAAATGTCCATCTTTTACTAGCGGCAGCTCTCCTTGAATATAGGGCTTGTCGAGAGCATGTGCATATACTTGAACATGTGGCCCACACACTTGTAATAAATCAGGTAGACAGCCGATATGATCCACATCCTGATGCGTTAAGATAATCGCTTTGAGCTGATTTAACGACACACCCACCTGTACTATCGCCTCATGCAGCTCTTCCATTTGCCCAGGAAAACCGGTGTCAATCAACACCGCCATGTCCTGGTCCCACACCAATGTAGGATGAATCACAAAGCCCTGATAATGGAGTTCCAGCATTGCTATCCCGTTCGCCATTTGCATAACATGCGCCTCCTTCACCGTTTCTTATAAATTATGGCATTTAGCTAGTTTCTGTTTTTTAATAAGAATTCCCTGCTTTCTTCCTTTATTTTTATCATTAGGAAATGAATCATAGTAAAAGGACCAGACATTTGAGACTGGTCCCTATTATTATATTACTGGTTCATTTTCTTATTGGTAATGTAATCGCAGTATACTAACAGGACAACAAAAAGAAAGCTTAAGCTAACAAGACGGAAAATCATTGCTATACTCATCCATTCTGCTAAAATCCCTAAGAAAAATGCACTAACGCCAACACCAACATCAAAGCTTGAAAGAAAAGTAGCATTGGCTGCACCGCTTTTGGCTTCACTTACTTTTTGAACAGTCCATGTTTGTAAACATGGCATAACGGTCCCATAACCTGCACCGAATAAAATGGCTGCCAAAATAAGAGTGTGATTATTTGTTGTATAGGACAACACAATTAGTGATAAGAAACCAAGTGTTGCTGACACAATGATAATAGACCATGGTCCATTTTTATCAAACCATTTTCCTGTAAATGGACGTAATAAAGTGGAAACAATTGCGTTGATAAAAAAGAATAGAAAAATATGATCTAATCCCTTTTGCTCTCCGAAAAGGACTAAGAATGTAATGACGGCTCCAAAACCAAGCGTCGTCACTACAGTCAATAAAGACTGAAACCATACATCTTTTTCAAAAATCGCTTCCATAAATCGAAATGGCTGCTTGTCAAATTGTTTAGGTGTAGCTGAATGAATAAATGGAAGCATTATAACCGCAAATAAACAGAGTAATGCAGATGACCAAATCAGCGTATGAAAGGAAAAGGAATTATATATAAGGATACCTAAACTTGGTGCAACAATAGCTCCGACTGTTGTTGAAACCGAGAAATAACCCATTCCTTCTCCTAATCTAGCTTTAGGAATGATATCTACAGCCATTGTACTATTGGCTGTAGTAGAAATCCCCCACGCTGTTCCATGGAAAAACCGTAACAATAAAAAAATCCAAATCGTGCTAAGAAAAGGATATAACATGGTAATCATCAGCAACATGATGCCCGCCCCAATAGCTAGATGTTTTCGCTTATGATCGATTAAATAATAACCTATAAAAGGTCTTATTATAATGGCGCCTAGTGTAAATACCGTCGTTACCAAACCTACTTGCATAGGAGTGGCGTTTATACTTAATAAATAGGCCGGTAAGATAGGCAGTAACATTTCAAATCCTATAAAAATGAAAAAATTACTTATAAATAGAAAAAGAAATGATGTAGTAAAAATGGGTTGTTTTTTCATAGTTAAAATTCCTCGCTTCTAATTGTTTTGCTAAATTAGAAGCGCTTGGAACACTGAAACATCCCTTAATTGCCTTAGTTTTTTCAGCAATTTGCTCACCCTCTCTAAGTTTTATCACAACAAAAAAGACGCCATAAAACCGGCGTCTAAGCATTACTTTGTATCGTTTTTAAAATACGTATTTCACGAATGACATACAAAGGCAAAAAGCTTCCGGTTACTGAGTTCTATATGGTGTTTTTCTAAAAAATCACAGACTGGTCCCTTTGAACAGTAATCATCTAATTGTAAAAATGTCTTTACTTCAACGGCAGTTCTTCTGAAAACAGTTTCCATCACATTTTGCCTCCTCTCTAAAAATCTATGAATAGCTTATTATAATTTAATACAAGTAACTCATAAAAGCAAATACAGCGTTTTAATTTACTGTTACACGGCATGTTTTATCGCTGCACAATATAGCCCACCTTACGAGGTACGACTACATTTTTCTTTTCCACACTTTTGATAGCTTCATCTACGGTCTTTGGTGTTCCCAAAAGCTCAAACATAGACATTTGTTTACTCATCTACATCCTCCTCTATTATGTCAAAAGGAATACGTTCTCTACTATTTGTATATGTTGAACGAATCAATTTTATACTAGGAAATTGTGTTCCCACACAGAGTGCTAGAGTAGTGATGATAACGAGTAAACTGTAATGTAGAAGCATTAATATCCACAACCCATCCTATCTGGTTCAGCTAAGGTTGCAACTGTTTGGAGTGGCTAACTGTTTAACCTTTATGCTTTAGAAATGCTAATACATAAGCGATCCAAATGACTGTAAAATGTAGCGCAAGGAAGGTCCATCCAGTAAAAAAGATAGAATTGGAATAAGTGTTCAACAATGGAATTTCAGCTATTTCCGTAACTAACTGATTATGTTCAAACACGAACACTCTTAGCTCTTGTGCTTTTTTCAAAATCCATGAATAGACAATACTTGGAAACAGAAAGGATAGCACTATCATGCTGTAAAATGGCATCGTCTTCATCGTTTTTAGAGCCAGTCTATTGGCAAGTTTATATGTACCCATAATGGAAACAATGAAGAACGGTGTGAAAAATACTAAGGGAAAGAGTCCTGGATTACCATTACTTATACCATTGGAGCTTCCTATCACAATTGGTTCAGTGAAAATATGTATAAGACTAAAAATGATAGCCGTTATGATTAAGCTGGTAGCATAGTAAAACCATGATAATTTACTCATACTTTTCCCCCTCCTTGACTATTTATAAAGTTCTTTCATTGTTTCCATCCAATAATTTAACCTGCACATTGGACGAACCTCCACCATAAATAGGATGGGGAACTTTTGATAAATCGAGTAATTTCTTCAGATGAATCAATTTTTCACGATTGGCCTCGATTGTCACATGATATGGACCTGCTATATTCATAAGTGATGGTATACGCACGTCTTCTTTCGAGAAATGGCTATCTAAAAATACTAAATCAAATGACACAGCTTCATTGCTTCGATTATGTAAGATAAGGGTACAATCCCCATTCATTAAATCTTTGCTCACCATCTCAAAATCACAGTTGCCATCCCCTTTGTATGAAATGGCCATAATACCAGTAGCTAAGGTTTCTTGATACGCCATTATGAGAAAATGGGGTAAAAATGAATAGAGTAACACTACGGAAACAATTGTTGTAAGGTGATATTTGTTTATGCTCCTAGCTAGTAAAATCATCGCAAATATAAATAAAATCGAGCCAATGATGCCGAGCAACACATAGCCATCTTGTGTTTGTATAGGAAACGACATAAAGGAAGATTGGGCATGCATCACTTCATTAGAAGGATATGGAAAAAAAGACACATACATATACCTAAAATTACGATTGAACGAATAAGCGCCCTTTTATTATTAATCATTTTCTCCCCCCTCTCCAGAAAGTGTTTTGAAATTGTTTGGGCATTGCGAAGTCTCCTCACTTGTTACCAGTGCTATACCCATTAAGTGATGGTTAGATGATTTCTTATGTAACATACTCTCTCCCCCTTTTATACCTAAATATTTACATATACCAAATTTACCATATATACCCTAAATAAGGAATAAAGCCTTTTTAGCTCTAGACAAATGGCAAAATTGTTTTACCTTCTACACACCAACCGAAGAGTAATAAGTCAATCCGTCTCAAGGCGGAGAGGTAACACCGTCTAAAGTGTGTTTCCAAAAACAAACAAAAACAATATAATAAAACCATAAAAGGAAATTATAAATAGGAAGAGGATGTTCATTTTGTTTACGAAAATTATATGGTGGGCTATAAATATTGTATGGTTATTGATTTTTTCTGCCCTCGCAGTATTTATTGGGGTAAGAAATGTTGATGCTGCTGGGATGGTGCAAACTCCTGCCATTAAAATGGTGTCATTCATTATTTTGGGCATCGTGTTTCTAGTTGTTATGCTCATTCAGCTCATTTTTCTCTATTTTATTAGGAAAACCACTACAAAGGTCTCTTGAAGAAGTACTGGATTGTCATCCCTAAATGACATAATAAAGAAGCGAGTGGCTATTTTAGCACTCGCTTCTTTTACTTTCTCACCTTGTCCCACACAACTCTCTAAAATTACAACCTCGACAATGCCATTTTTCTTGTGTTTGTTCGAAATCTTCCAAGTCCACAGGCTCGTTAGAAAAAATATCGGCTTGGTATTTTTTCATTGCTAAGACACTGCGTTGAAATGTATGCAAAATATTCTCCATATCGTAGGCAGTAAACCTATATTTCTTCCGTTTTCCCGTTAATAAATATTCGTTATAGACCTCGATTTGCTCCAAGGATACACGGTATTTTTGCTGAACATAGTAGGCGTAGAGCGCTAATTGCTGGCGGTCATCATCAGACTCCCCGCCCGTTTTCCAGTCAACAATAATCCATTTATCTGCTCGTTCATCATAATAATGAAAGTCCATGACGACGAATACTTGGATGCCGTCTATTTTCATCGAGCGGAATTGCTCTGGTTCCCCAATACGGAGAGCGCCCTTTTGTGCCGTGATTTGCTGGAATGTTTCGCTCATCAAAAAATGGTCAAACACAAGCTGTAAACGTTCTTTATAGTCCTGCACAAGCTCAGAAGAAAGTGTGCCGTAATAATAAATTTCCTGCATCATATAGTATTTATTCGGCTTTTGCCTCCAAAACTCCACATGGCGTGTAGAATCAATAAAGGCTGCATTAAGCTGTCCACGTGCCCCTTGCATCAGCTCCTCCAGTGTAGAAGCTTTCCCTGTCTGTAGATAATCATTAATGGCCTGTTCAATATATCGGTGGACAATTTGCCCAAATAAAATAGGCATCGATTGTAGCTTTTTTAAGCGATACACCTGTTGATGGTAAGGCTCTACATTATAGCTGAGCCAGCCGTTATGTGAAAAATAATATTCATAGCCATATTTGCGAGCGCAGCTTGTCAATGTTTTATGACGCGAGAGTGACCACGAAAAGGTTGGGTATGGTGTTATTTCAAACAGGACAATCGCCTCCTAAAGCTGATGGATAAAATCATAAAGAAGCTGTACAATCAGCACAATCGTTACGATCCGCAATAATAGCTTCACTTGGTTCGCTTTCACTTTTCTCGCAAGCACGAGCCCAATTTGTGCACCAATCGTTGAGCCAATCATCAAAATAAGTGTTAATGGCCATTCAATTTTTCCCGTCGCAATATACGTAATCGCCGCTCCTGAGCACATGGCAAATACCCCCACCCGTGAGAGCCCTACTGCTTTGATATAGGAAATCTTCTCATGTGCATATGTATAGAGAGCTAATGTGCTACTGCCAGGGCCAAACATACCATCATAAAAACCAACCCCAAGAAGGATTGGACCGTTTTTTCGATTCATTGTAAAGCATTCATTGTCACCAAAATCAGCTCCACCCATAAAGGACATGATGAGTGCAAAGCCTAGTAACATAATGGCAATGAACGTCAATGTTTGACTGCTCATGAACGAAGCGAAAAGTCCACCAAGTGTGCCTCCAATCAAGGATACAAGTAGGACAGCACGCATTTCTGTCCAGGCTAATTCTTTTCGTTTATAAATCGTATAAAAACTGGAAAAGGCACTCACCATATTGGACACTTTATTCGCGCCAATAGCCGAATGGACGGGCACGCCCATAAGCATCATGGTAGGCAAGGTAATTAAGCCGCCACCACCCACTAATGTGCCCACGACATTCCCAATGATGCCAATTAGTAAAAACAACAAGTATTCCATAGTATCCTTCTTTCTCTAACACAAAAAGCAATCATTCTATGTTACAGTATAACAGATTAACATTTTGAATGATGAGAAATGAGGGGCAAGGATGCATACACAACAAAAAACACCCACACCGCGCTTTTGTCACCAGCTGACTGTTATAGCGGCCACTATTTTTGGAGCTGGCATCACCGCCACTCTAATCCAATATTCAAAGCTCCCTGCAATGATTCCTGTCTTACAAAGCTTTACGAATGAGCAAGCCCAGTTTGGACCGAAAATTGCGATCTTTTATTTACCCTTTATCGCACTTATGCTATTTTTACTTTTACATTATTTAGAAATGAAAGCTGCCTACCCTGTCATGCGCAAAAATAAAGCACCCCTGTCCCATAGACAGCGACAAAATGGCATTATGACGTTTTGTCTCATAAAAAATAGTATATTATTATATTTTACTTATTCCCTTTTCAATGACCTGACAGTGGCACTAGGTCACGAGCGTATTTTACAGCAGTGGCATGCCTACCTATTTCTTTTAGTGTTAGGCATCCTCTTTATTGGTGGCATCGTACGAGGCATTTTGTTGGAAAAGAAAATGCGATAGTGTACCTCTTTATATAAGAATAAATTTAGGAGCATGTTGTTACACATGCTCCACTGAGACCTTAATTATTCAATAGAAGACATTAATTCAAAATAGTATTTTTTTTCATGCGTTTGATAAAGATTCAACCACGCCTGTAATGTTTCTGGTCTAAACACGTCAAGTAGCCTCAAAACATGAACAGCAAATTCCAGTGGGGCTGTACCTGATGCCGTAACTAAATTTCCATCCGTTGTAGCAGGGCCTTCCTCAAAATGTTTATCCCCTATATAATGTGGACAAAACATTTTCAAGTATTCTAAATCGTTGCTTGTATGTTTTCTTGAATCTAGCAAACCAATCTTTGCGAGACCCATAGTTGCGCCACATATTGCAGCTATGATAATTTCTTCGTTCAACGCTATGGATACTTTCTTCAATAGAGGATCATGTATAGACTTAAGCCATGTATTGCCTCCTGGAAGAATTAAGACATCCGTACTATTCAATTGACATTCATCAATGGAAATAGTAGGAAGTATTGTAATTCCTCCCATCGTAGTAACAGGGCTTCTATCAATACCTACCGTAATTACCTCAAAAGCCGCTAATCCTTTTTTAAAATACCTTCCTGAATTCAGTTCAGCAATTAAATAGCTTATTTCCCAGTCTGACATCGTATTAAATACATAAAGATACACTCTTCTTGTATGCATAATAACCACTCCTTTTAAATGAATTACGCTTATTATAAAAAAACTTCACTGACATTCTCCGTCAGTAAAGTTTTCAACTTGATAAAAATTAATTAGCTCATAAAGTACGTCAATCATTTTTTGCTTTAAGCTTATTGGTTCTACTATTTGTATTGATTTTCCATATGGTAATAGCAAATAGGGAACATATCTATGTAACGCTTCTTCCCCTACTAGAAATATCGCTTTCTTTGAGGACCGTTCTTTGAGGTGATGCCTTAAAAACCAATGCTGACTTATGTCATCTACCGCATCCGTCTTACCACAAATGATAAAAGGCGTAAGCTCCCGTTTATCTTCTACTTGTGGTAGAATGCTTTTCATAAAAAAATCACTTGCCGAGAAAGGTTGTGGTCGCTGGAAGGTAATGGCTGTTTGGTTCATATTGATAATGCGGCTTACTTTAAAATTACGGATCTCCTTCCTTAAATGACAATAGGCAATGACATACCAGTTATTATTCCAATAAACTAAGCCATACGGGTTAATCAACCTATGTTTAGGTTGTTCTTCATTATTTGTACGGTACTCCATTTCAACAGATGTTTCGTTTACTATACTTTCCTCTATTTTTTTCAATATCGGCTCCATAGATGATTGAGCATTAGGACTTACAATTTCGAATCCTTCTAAATGTTGCTTAATCATTTTATCTTGCTCTTGATTTGAAAATTTTGTTAGCTTTGATGTTGCACTATTTAATGCCTCATCTAAAAAATAACCAGCTTCTTTTGCAAAAATAGCAGCATGAAGTAATGCCGCTTTCTCATCAATCTCAAATAGAAGAGGACTTTTAATAAAATTATTCAACAGGGTATACCCTCCGTTATGACCTGCTTCTGCTATAATCGGTACACCACTGGCAGAAAGTGCGTCAATATATCGGTATACTGTCCTTATATTCATCTCTAATTTTTCAGCTATTTCTTTCGCGGTAATTTTCCTGCCTGAATGTAGCATCCATAGAATCTGCATCATATGATCAATTTTAGACAATCATTGTCACCTCATAAAATCATTTTTTCATTTATTGTAAGCTACACGAAAACAGGCTACTTGATACCGTATGTACTGGTTACCAAGTAGCCCAACTATTATTGAATGACCAAATCTTCTTCTAGTTGCTTGAAATTATGTATAAGACCATATTTCTGTATGCCACGAGCGTGTTCGATGCTCGCATCTGCAAATTGGCGAAACTTTGCTTGATCCTTTACTGTATAGGCATAGACTGCTTCGATTGCGGGTTGCATCCACGGCTGTGTTAGCTTATCACTTGTCATGTCAGCTGTTCTGCCTTCGAGTGCAGCGATATAACAATGTGCATAGCTAGCTAAAGGTTCTTTGCCAATTTTTGTTGCCGCTACTTTCGCGTCACCCAAATTCTCTTCCATGATTGCTTTAATAAATTGATAATTATACTTTACGGCAGGTTGCTTGTAATAGTCGATGATAGCATCAACTGCACGAATCTGTTCTTCCTTCGTCTCATAAGCATTGGCATAAAGTGCAGCAAAGATGGGTTCTTTTCTATGTTTTTTCACCCATTTATCCACCTGCTCCATATTGTTGGTGCGATATAAAATATGTATATGACGATAAATTACCCCTATTGCGAATAACGCAAATATCCCGAGTGAGATGGATAGTCGAACACCTGCTAATGACAGCGTAATCGCTAAGATAATAACCGCTCCATAAAAGAATGTTAGATTTACAATTTTCATATTGCCTCCTACTGTAATTTTCTACGCATTTTACGAGAAAAAATATAGCCTGCCCCTATAAAAAAGATCAAGGCCATCACTTTCATGATTGGAATAATAAACAGCTTGCTAATAAGGAATACAACGATAATATAGTAGACAACCATAGCTAGTAAAAACAATGTTAGCTTATTCACGAGGCTCACTACCTTCCTTTAGAGCCGCTTCAATCGCCGCTAACGCTTTTGGTCCCATCCCATGTAAATGAGCTAGTGTCGTAAGGTCCACTTTTTCCAGCTGCTTCAATTCTGTATAACCCGCTGCCTGTAATGCACGAATTGCTGGTTTTGCTACTCCCTTAGGCCATTCTGTCATGCTTGCACGTCCCTTCACGAAAAAATCTTCTCTGCCCTATTATGCAAGCGTCCGCCAAGAAATGCAAATAAGTCAAAATGTCATCATGATAGCATTGGAAACATAGAAAAACCTGCTGCTACCAAAATCGCGATACTATGAAGCCTCCTGTCATCCGTTCATTCATCTATCATATGACATAGCCCGCAAATGCCGTCATAAGCACGGCTAACAAGGTCACATGAACGGAAAGTGTCCCCACAACATAGCTCAGCCAAACACGATGCCCTGCATGAAATTGCTCATTTGAAAACCAAAAGGCTTCGCCAATCTCTTTTATAAAAAGCGATTTCTTTGTCCTTTCAATCATTTTCATTTATACTCAATTACAGATAATAAGGGTCTGTAATATATATAATAAAGCAATGGAGGCTATATCGATGGATAAACTATCAACACATTTATTAGAAAAGGCACGTACATATGAGCAAAGTACTCGTATTTCGGTGCCTGCCTATGACACATTATTTGCCGTGGCTCAAGCCTATTTCCGTTCTCATTTAGGTGAACAAGAGGCATCCCTGCTAGTTGTGGGGGCTGGCGGTGGCAATGAACTTTCCGCATGGGGACCAACGAACCCTCTGTGGACATTCACAGGCATTGACCCAGCTGAGGAAATGCTCCAAATCGCTCAACACAAGGCCGTACAACTCGAATTAGAAAGCCGAGTTCGACTGCTACAAGGAACTATTGAGAGCTTGCCACAAACCACGCCAAAATTCGATGCGGCCAGCTGTATCCTCGTCCTTCATTTCATTGTAGATCGTCAGGAAAAACTACATCTACTACAAAACATTCACGATCAATTAAAGCCCGGAAAACCATTCGTCCTTGCTTGTGCCTATGGAGACCGAGAAAGTGACGAACTACAAGATCGTATCAAAATCTGGCAAAGTGGCTTTTTAGACGCTGGCTACACAAAAGAGAAAGTAGAAAATATGGGTAAAGTCATCATGAATATCTCTTTCATTTCCGATCAAGAAATCCAACAATTATTAAGTGAAGCTGGATTCAAAAACATTACCCGCTTTTTCTCCTCTGGTCTTTTCGCAGGCTGGATGAGTCATGCCTAACACAAGGCCCCGCTATGTCTAATTAGACATGGCGAGGTCTAGCACTTTCGTCCTTTTATGAGCAATCCCATCACCAACCAATCGAGCTCCACGCTTAAGCAACCATACAGCTTAATTACCAATAAATACTATAATAATAGACATTGTTATCAATCGTCATGCCCATCTTTTCATAGAGCTTCTGTGCATTGATGTTATCCGTTGCAGTTTCAAGCATCATGTAACGAGCATTTTCCTGCTTACAGTAGACGTAGCATTGTTCCATTAAAGCCTGTGCCACCCCTTGTTGTCTGGCTTGTTTGGCGACAAATAAATCGTTTAAGATAAACGCTTTTTTCATGGCTACGGATGAAAAGAGAGGAAATAATTGAGCGAACCCTACTGCCTCATCCTCCTGATACGCAAGAAAAATAATGGACTCTGCCCGTTCTATTCGATCACGTATAAATTGCTCCGCTTTCTGTATATCAGACAATTGCCCATAAAATTCCCGATAGGCATTAAATAAAGGCACAACATCCTCAATGGTCGCCTGTGACACTGTACAAATTTTCATGTTTCGATTCCCCATTTCTTTTTCATTGTCCTTCTTATATGATGGTAGTAAATAATCTGACATTCCAAAAGAAACAATTTCAAATATTTCAACATGTCAAGGTGGTATCATATGGATGACTTTATCTTTCTATTAACAGAAAAAGAGGCTAAATATAAACAAGTGTATCAGCAAATGAAAATACTCATTACACAAGGAACACTTCAAACAAACGATTCTCTGCCCTCCATTCGAAAATTAGCAGAAACGTTACAGGTTAGCCGTAATACAACGTTAACTGCTTACGAACAGCTTGTAGCTGAGGGATATATACGTGGAGAAGGACGCAAAGGCTATTTCGTCAATGCATTAGAGCCAGTTTTCTTGCAGGAACAGGAACAGCCAGTTCTATCACAGCCAACCAGCAACACAACATCATTGCTTGTAGATTTTCGTGCTGGGGCTGTTGACCAGACATATTTTCCTATGAAAACATGGCGTCAATTAGCCAATCAAGTGCTACAGGAACCATCATGCTATCAATATGGAGAGCTATTTGGAGATCCCTTGCTCAAGGAGCAGCTTGTCCCGTATTTACTACAAGCAAGAGGCGTATCGACAACGAGCGAAAATATCATGATCGGCAGTAGCACACAGCAAATGCTACTGTATGTGGGCTTTTTATTAAAAGATCATTTTCCAAGTGTTCTTTTAGAAGACCCTGGCTATAATGGGGCGCGTGAGGCCTTTCAGTTACATCGTTTTGTCATAGAGACATTGCCAGTAATGGAGACAGGGGCACAACTTGATATACTTAAACATTGTCAATCACGCTTATTGTATGTCACCCCTTCACATCATTTCCCATACGGTGTGTCCATGACCATTCAGCAGCGACAAACCTTAATTCAATGGGCGCAGCAAGTCAATGGCTATATTCTTGAGGATGATTATGATGGCGAATTTCGCTATACACAACAACCATTTCCTGCCCTTGCCTCGATCGACCCTTCAAAGGTAATCTATCTCGGCACCTTCTCAAAATCGTTTTTACCTGGTGTACGATTAAGCTATATGGTCTTACCCAATACGCTAGTACAGCCATTTAAAGAACGCTTTGCTCATTTTGAACAAAATGCCTCGTCCCTTCATCAACGGACAATGGCCCAATTCATGGCACAAGGGGAATGGACACGTCATATTAAACGAATGCGCTTGACGTATAAACAAAAAATGCAGCACCTTGTTCAGGAGCTGCAACGACAATTTGGTCCACAAATAGCTGTATTGGGCGAGCAATCGGGGCTTTATATAGTAGTGAAGGTCAAGTCTCCCCTTTCAGAACAACAGCTCATCCAGCGAGCCGAGACTTATGGTGTGAAGGTTTATCCAACAAGCCCGTTTTTTATTAATCAAACAAGTGAGGACCCATTGCTACAATTAGGATTTAGTAAGTTAACAATGGAAGAAATCAAACTAGGTGTCGAACGGCTAAAAGAGGCATGGCAGCCATAACTGTCAACGTTATGGCTCTCCCCCTCGCGCACTAAAAGGCTTAAAAATAATCAATAAATGTTGGGATACCCACTGGCAGGACAGCTTCAAGCAACGCAATTTCCTCAGCACGACCCTGTAGCCGTTCAATTTTTTCTAAATAATTTGGGCGTTTATAGCCTAACAGCATCGTAGCCAATGTTTGCACAGTTAAATGAACAGCATTATCGTTTAACGTCTCACTTACCTTTTGCACAGACAGGTTTCCATCTTTCATTTTGATGATGAATGTACCATTATTCCACGCCACAACGCGATCACTGACAGCAAGCTGAAGCTCGAAATCCTGACTGACAAAGGGATAGCGTAGTAAAAACTCTTTGACATCGACAATTCTCGCCATGAAATAAGGAGAGACCTTTTGAATAATCTCGCTATCCTCTAATAAGAAGGCCACAGCTTCATTTCCCGTTGTTTTCCCGTAAACATTATAAACCATCGAGCTATGTGCCGAGACAAAGTTCCATAAGCCTTTACGAGCCTCTTCCTGTAAATAAACGATTTCATCAATATAATAATTTTCCTCCATTATACGGTAGAACATATAGCCCTGCGCTATATCGTCTTCATCATAATAGACCGCTGCCTGTAGTTGGACATCACTATCAATGAATTTCTCCTCCCAGAAATCCTCCTGAAATTTTTCATTCCACGCAATGCTATTGCGCACCATTACTCCGTGCGTTTTCTGTGCGTAACGTGCGTAAATATCTACAACATCCTCATGTTTGGGATCAACACGACGAATTTTCCCATTGAGTCCCGCATAATGCGGAAGCTGTGTATCCTTCACCTGAAACTCTACAATATCGCTCATAATTTCCCATCCCTTTTTGCGATAATAAGGGATAGAATATGGAAATAAATAGGAAATGCATTGTCCTTCATTTCGCATACTTTGCAGGCTTTCAATAATCAAGCTCTCCATTAAGCCATGCCCAGAATACTCAGGGTATGTGCCAACTGCTGTGATGCCGCCCATTTCATAAATTTTGCCATGTACATTAACCTCAAAAGGTAGACTTAAAATTTGGGATACAAGCTGTTTGCCATCAAACCAACCAATGGCATGCCCTTCATTAAACTGCCTGCTCTTGGCATTTACAAAACGGCGATCCTTGTGAATGGACATAGACATCTGAAATACATAATTCAGTAAATCAATGGACTGTGCCATTTCGTCTAATCGAATTTCTCGCATGACTAAGCCTTTTCGTTGATTCATAATTCCCTCTCCTCATCAAATAACTCACGTAAAATGGATTGCGGTGCATCTAAAAAACGTTTAGTGACGATGTAATGAATGGTATCCTCATAGCGAATCGATTCAATCTCTCCTTCATCAAAACTATATATTGTAGCATTGGGATAGCCCAGTAAAATGGGCGAGTGTGTGGCAATAATAAATTGGGCTTCATGCTCTAGATCCTTGATAATTTTCAGCAGGCTTAGCTGCCTCGTTGGAGACAATGCTGCCTCAGGCTCATCCAATAAATAGATAGCTTTGCCATTAAAACGATTCATAAATAATGCAAGAAAAGATTCACCATGAGATTGGTGGTGCAACGACTTCCCACCAAAAGCGTTATATTTCCTTGGATCTTCTAACAAATCAATATGACTGGCAAATTGATAAAATGTTTCTGATCGTAGAAAAAAGCCATTCGAGATTTTCGGCATCCACGACAAGCGGATATATTCACCCAGTGAAGACTCTGCCTTATGTACGTCATATAAATTCTGGCGACCACCACCCGCTGTATTAAAATCGCAGCGATCTGCAATTGCTTCAAGTAATGTTGATTTCCCCGACCCATTTTCTCCAACAAAGAACGTTACATTTGTCGGAAACTCCAGCTCATATAAATCCTGCAAGCTTGGGATATTAAAAGGATACATTTGTTTATTCGGAATCGTGTCCTGTAATACCTTACATGATTTTAAATACATCTCGTTTCCTCCTTTCTCTTATTATAACGAACATCGCCCTAGCTGAAACATAATACACCTATCTCACGAGTCAAAAGAAAAATAAGAATAGTCAATCAAATCATAAACACATTATATTTCTCTAAAAGAACCCATCTGAATCCCTAATCAAATCATTGTCTGAAATAGCTTACGAAATCCTTACTATTCCCTCATAATCCTATGAGATATTTCCCGAGAAATAAATAAAGGATATGTCGAAAGTTGCAATTCTCATACGTAGAATTATGTCATATTTTTGATTTTCAAATAAAATAAAACCTTTTGTTGGTGAAGTATTTCAGAATGAACCACGCTTTCTCCGCAACAATCATTGGTTTTCCTAGCAATTGGCTCATTTCAATGATTTTATTGCGCAGACATTTTGGGAGATTACTTATGGGGAATGCTTTATGAAGCATGGTTCTCTCACATGATGAGCAATTTGGAAATCTCGGTGAGCGAGTCTCTTCAATTGATGAACGCTTAAAGAAGCTCCAATCTAATCAACCACTTCACCAAAAGTTCTATCTACTATGCCCCACTCATAAATTGAGTAACATCAAATGTTAGAAGGAGAAGAGCGATGTTTGTGACTCATTTTTATGAAAACAAGACGTCTGTTTTAAGCCAATTGCTCGTTAAACTGCCTACAGTGGAAGAGGATATTCGAATTAAAGGGCGTAAAGCCAAGGTGATAGAGGTACTTCAAATGGATGACCATAATTTTCAGGTAAAGGTTTTATTTGAAAAAATCCCTAAAAAACAACCGTTGAAAGAAATCGGAAAGAAAAAGAGATAACGCCTCACAGCGCCGTTTATTTCTTAGAAATTCGGGAAAACCAAAGATAACGATTGCGAATTATTCTCATCATTAATTTCTTCAAGAAAAACCGTTGACTTTTTAATTGATAACAATTATCATTATCAGTAGATTATTTCTTTTCTCCAAATTGCTTAATTCAGAATCCCCCTCTTTTTTGAATAAGCATGTATCAAACGGATATTCTTACATCAGACTAAGAGTATCCGTTTTTATCTGTATATTAGGAGAGTTTTACATAATAAAGGAGCTGTTTGAACATGGATTATCGTATTGAAAAAGACACAATGGGTGAAATTAAAGTACCTGCTGATAAAATTTGGGGTGCGCAAACACAGCGCAGTAAAGAGAATTTCCAAATTGGTACAGAGCAAATGCCGATTGAGCTTGTCCAAGCCATGGCTATTTTAAAGAAAAGTGCTGCGATTGCGAACAACAAACTAGGCAAACTTTCTGATATTAAAACGAATGCCATCGTACAAGCGACAGATGAAATTTTAAATGGTCAATGGGACGATCAATTCCCACTTGTTGTTTGGCAAACAGGTAGCGGTACACAATCCAACATGAACGTGAATGAGGTCATTGCACACCGTGCGAACCAATTATTAAAGGACGCTGGCGAAGCTGATATTGTTCATCCAAATGATGATGTCAATAAATCACAAAGCTCAAATGATACATTCCCAACAGCATTGCATATTGCAGCTGTGTTAAAAGTGGAAGATTACTTATTACCACGACTTCGTCTATTAAAATCAACGTTAGAAGACAAAGCAGCTCAATTTAAAGACATTATTAAAATTGGTCGTACGCATTTACAGGACGCGACACCTCTTACATTGGGTCAGGAAATTAGCGGCTGGGCAGCCATGCTAGCAAAATCCGAGCATATGATACTCCAAAATATTGACTATATGAAGGAGCTTGCGATTGGTGGCACAGCTGTTGGTACTGGTATCAACGCTCATCCTGAATTTGGTGATCGTGTAGCAGCAGAGATTAGTGAACTAACAAGCAAACAGTTCACATCGGCTGCGAATAAATTCCATGCCTTAACAAGCCATGATGAAGCTGTTGTTGCTCATGGTGCATTAAAAGCATTAGCAGCTGATTTAATGAAAATTGCTAATGACGTTCGCTGGCTTGCGAGTGGCCCTCGTTCTGGTATTGGCGAAATCACAATCCCTGAAAACGAGCCAGGCTCATCGATTATGCCAGGTAAAGTAAACCCTACCCAAAGTGAGGCTATGACAATGGTTGTCACACAAGTAGTCGGCAATGACGCGACAATTGCCTTCGCCGCTTCTCAAGGGAACTTTGAACTAAACGTCTTTAAACCCGTTATTATTTACAACTTCTTACAATCGACTCGCCTATTAGCCGATACAATGAAATCATTTAACGACCATTGTGCTGTAGGCATTGAGCCTAACACAGAAGTACTAGATCATAATTTACAAAATTCATTAATGCTTGTAACGGCATTAAATCCATACATTGGTTATGAAAACGCAGCAAAAATCGCGAAAAAAGCGCACAAAGAAGGCACTACTTTAAAAGCAGCAGCTATCGCAAGTGGTTTACTAACAGAAGAGCAATTCGATGAATATGTCGACCCAGCAACGATGATTTATCCAAACGTCAAATAAAATAAATGCAAGTTGATATATCAATGTTTTAGATCATGTCCCCTATTTTGAGCCTCGGCTAGAAAATACGGTATGATTGCACAAGAAAAAAGATTGGAGCTAAAAAGCTTCAATCTTTTTCTTTTTGAAGCCCATCATTACTCTTTAATGATTTGCCGTTTTCTATAAAAAATCAGAGCTAAACTCGCAACAATTAAAACAAACATACTAGCAATCAAAAAGAATAAAGATAACATTCTCTTTTCTCCCCAGTTGTTAAATGCTTGTGAGAAGCCAATAAAAGCCATCAAAAAAGATAGTACCAATTGTAGCTTTGAAACTTCTTTAAACAATAGCATACCCACCTTCTTATTCACCTGATAATGTGAGGTATTAAATGCACATGGAGAATAATAAAACCGTTGGAATGTGAGTGGATGCCCTACCAACAGATGTAACTTAACTGTAAAAACTGATTTAACCTGTTAAGCTTTTGGTATTGGCCCTACTTAGTCAATTTCTTTTTAAGTAATTTATTATTAGATATAGCAACTTCTATAATATAAATCATACATATTGCTAAAAATAATAGAGACCAATTGATTTTTCCATCCAGTAAAAGCGTATAGATAACTGAAATCACACAGTATAATAATATAATACTAGCAATAACTATGCCTTTTTTGTTCTTCATTTTCTCAACCACTTTCTCTTTTCTACAAGCTACTAATATCAAAATATCCTAACTTCATTATACAATATTTAACCATTTTTGTATTATTAAACATGTTATTTTTGAGCATTGATAATGAAAAAAACACCTGCCGAAGCAAGTGCATTTTAAAACATCAATCCAAAATTGGGCACATTAATAAAAGCATTGTTCTCCAGAGTACACGCTTAAATGTTCAATGGCTAATGCTATTGCACCTTCCTCCGTTTCAACCAAAGTCAAATCTTTTTTTATTGGACGCCAATACTCATATTCATACTCTTCTTGCCACATAAATACTTCTATAGTATAGAGACAATCCTTACGTTTAATAATTTGAACTTTATATTGGCTACTCTGAGACATTATTTCCTTTATCAATTGTTCCATCCATTCACACTGTCATCCTTTAGCTCGCTCGCCTACATTGTATAGCGCTTTCTTTTTCAATAATCCCCTTTTGTATTGTCACTTTATTTATTTTCACTCCATTTTCTGGCGTATCAGTCAACATTATATGGATTCTATCAAAGGGAACATCACCATGATGTGCACTATAATTTAACGCACTTGCCTGAACAATATGTCTCCTTGTATTGCCATCTATTGTTTCAACTTTATCGATTTTTGGACACATGATAAAATCTGCGTAAGTTTCATCGAGATAGGAAAAATATTTGCTATATAAAGTTTCTTCAAGCAACTCATCTTTTGGTGCTCCAACACTTTCATATTTCCAGCCAACTAAGAGCCAATCATAAAGTTCTACTGATTTCAATCGAAGCTTTTTATTATTACTTGTATAGATAACCTCACCATCTGCAATCGTACATGTTTTTACTTGGTTTTGGGATACACAATTATAAGCTGGTTCAATAACTGCAACGTCTTCGTTTTTTAGTTTTATTTTCATTATCGAGATGATGGAAGTTTGATTTAACTCTAACTCATTTGCTTCTTCGGAAGGGCTTGATGTATTTATCCAGTTAACAATCTTATCGATAATCACTTCCTCATATCCATCATTTTCCTTAAACAAACGAGTTTCCCCGTTTAAACGATTTACTTGAATAAATGAAACATCTACTTTTTCCAATTTTGGTTGAATACTCGCCTTTACTAATAGCAATTGTATCGGGAAAAATAATCCAAAAATCACCATGACTAGTATGACTAACCTTCTCAAGAATTATCGCCACCTCTAATGTAAATTTTGTAAGTATTTTTCCCTTATATTATAAATAAATACTTAAGCAAATCCATCAGATTCCGATACAAAACAGAACGTCATTCAATAGCCTTTCTTGTTCTTCTAACCTGCACTGAGCCTAAGGTTAACGTCCCTGTTAGTATATTTTCACTCCTATATACTCTTTTCGGAAAATTTGATAAATTAATAGTAAGTACTGTTTAGAAGGTTACAAAAGAGGGGGCTATCTCAATGAGTAAAAAGGAACTCTTGCAAAATGGAGTCAATCAAGTTTTTTTCGAAGAAGAATGGTATCCACCACTATCAGAAGCATTAAAGAATCTCACTGCTGCACAAGCATGTTGGCAACCAGAAGGAAAGGCCGCTAATACGATTTGGGAAAATACTAACCATCTACTAGCCTTTAAAGAGCGCTTACTTTCTCGCTTACATAAAGATCACTCATTTGTTGCTCCACAAAATAATGATGAAACGTTTGTCCAAGGTGGAGCGAATGATGAGGATGCTTGGCAAGAAACTGTGAAGCGAACACTTCACGTACATGATGCCTTACAATCTTCATTAGCATCCCTTCAAGAAGCAGAATTGGATCAACCTAGTCCTTCTCTTCCAGTTTGGCAACAATATCTAAATATCCTTTTGCACGATGCTTATCATACAGGACAAATTGTACAACTTCGTAAACTACAAGGTTCATGGCCAGCTAAACGCTCCTATTTATAAACGATGCTTAAAATTGCTTGACTATTGCATACAACAAAGCGATTTAAAAGCAAATCTGACTGTTATATCAAATAAAATCCCAATTTCCTAGTGTTCAAATTGAGAAATTGGGATTTTTTTCAACTCACAAATAGCGCTTTTTTCTGGAATAATTATAGCTAATGAGTTACTAATATTCATCACACTTTATATTTGTATGCAACTTGAACGATTAACTGAAATTTATTTTCCCCTCGCCTTAAACTACTATCCGTTTAGCAATCTGTCCCTTCCCCCAAAGAAAAGGCACAATTCTTTTAGCAGAATCGTGGCTGGTTGTTAAATTTTATTTTTAAGGGAGAGCTGTTGATTGCTTTGGCTAAAGCGTTTCTATTATTCACCAAAAGATGTAACAGCAATGCTCCATATAATTAATGCAAAAGAGATTGTTAACCAAACTGTGTTAGCAGTAGTTGGTTGTTCTTTTTTTACTTTCTTTATTATTTCTACAAGGTTTAGACAAAATATAATTGCTAAAATCGGCATTAAATAAATACTAATGAACACAAATACTATCATATATGAAACGTTCACCTCCAAAATAATTATACCAAATTCTAACAATTGTACGATTATTAAACCAAACTGCCCTGGCAGTTTAATAATATCTATACTCGTTTTATTTTAGGCTGGTTTCGTAAAGATTGTTGCTTTTTTATAAATCAATAAATGTGCAGTATAATAGAAACAGGTAGATTGAAATATCATATTTGACAATATATTAAAGATTAAGAAAGGAATGATGATCATGACGAAATTATCTTATAGTGGTTTAAAATATGGAGAAAGTGGTGTGGAAATAAAAATATTGGTGGATGTACAAAATGATTGGTGCGAGATAACGCATACCAAGAAAGTGTCACAAGTAATGAATAAATCAACTGGGGAATATATCACAGTAAATCGAAACACCTTGAAATGTGAGATTGTTTCATAATACGAAACAAATAAACTTTTTGCAACTAACTATACCGATATACTAACACAATGTAGACAAGACAAGCCATCTGAGAAACGAGTTTCACGAATGTCTTTGAGTATCTTTGCAATATCCTAGCATTCTTCGGGGACGATTTTATTCCGATCGACTTCCAATAAACAATTCTAATAAAGGGTGAGGCTTTTCGCTTCAATCTTTATTAGAATTGATTTTTTATTGTAATCAAGTATTTTTCATTCATTTCGAGCTGGTCGATTGAGAGTTGGTCTAACAGGAGCTCGAATTTCTTTTCGCTATCCTCCCCTTCTTCCCCCTTCCAGCAAATGTAGATTTCGCAATAATCACCTTTTGGCAGAAGTTTTTTCAGGAAGTTACAAACAAGAAGTAATGTGCTTTTGGATTTTTCGTAGTTATGTGGCGAATGCACTTTATTGTCGTTATGCATTTGCCAAATGGGACTCCCTTTTGCTTCAAGCTCATATAGGTATGGCGTTGTAAAATGTTGATGCTGAAGCATTTGACGCTCTTCGCTACTAAGGAACAAATCTGTTATTTCAACTTCATCTTCCGTATCGTCGTCATTTATTGCAGCCTGGAAATTTAATCCTATGTAGGTTACCATGCTCATTTCATTCATTCTCCTTATCAAAAACACCCTGTAAATGTACAGGGTGTCAGCAACGTAGCTGTTGGTATCGTAAAAAGACGTGCATTTTTGTACGATGTTCTAAATTCCTTACCTGTGTCACCATGCCATAGGTCACTCTCTGAAGCAATGGCTTGAAGGACATAGGCTTCAAGCGACGGGTTGTCCGCTTCTTTTTGTGAGGCTTGCTACCGTACCATGTTAACTGTAATGGCTGATGCTTTGATGGTTTGATATTGCGGTGGTGTTTTTTGTTCAATATACAATGTTGTGTAATATGCATCCGCAATAACAATCAAATAAATAATGAATAATAATCGTTTTGTTCAATGGTTCAAAAAATATTTCTCCCTTTTTTCAAATCTGCTATTAAAACTTGTCTACTTAATCATACGAGCAACACGAAAAAAGGTTTCAACATTTTATAAGGGAGACAAATTTTCGTCCCCCCTTACGTCTGCAAACTTCTGCCACCATCATTTTCCCAACGGTCAATGTCCCAATGATCCTCTTCTTTTTCTCTGCTACTTGCCATTGTACTCGATTGAACGAATGACATTTTGTCCTCACCCTTTTCAAGCGTTCTTCTCTATTTTATGAAGGGGAGGAGGTTTTCGTTCCTCGTAAAAAAGGCTTAAATTGAAAGCCTAAGGCAATTGCAGCTCCTATACAGCTAGAGAGGCAGCCTATGATTAAATACAGGTTAAGCGTAGATTCCCCTATGACAACAGAAGCAATCCCGCCAATCACAGGGAACAACGCAACCATGTAGCCACTCTTCGCCCCGCCAATTTTTTCTACTAGCTTTAAATAAAATAGCCAGGCAAGAAATGATGCGATGATCGTTAAATACAGTAGGGCTGATAAATAGGTAATGGATGTAGGCAAGACGATTTTTTGTCCTTGTATCCAGACAATACCACACATGACTACACTGCCGACTGTAAAACCAATGGCATTGGCATAAATGGGGTCAATCTGGCGCTTTGCATTTCTTGCAGAGCTTGCATCCCCGATTGCTGTTAGGACAGTACCGAGTAAAGCAATTAGGACCCCTTTTAAATCAGCCAAACCTGAAAAACTATGTAAAGTGGGATAGATTAATACCCCAACACCGATTACCCCTAAAGTACCACCGATTAAAACGCGACGATGTAATGGTTCTTTAAGAAATAATCGTAGAGCTATGGGCGTTAAAATTACTTTTAATGAAAAAATTAAAGTGACAATCGCAGCGGAGCTCAACATCGTCGCATAGTATAGAGCTAAATAACTGAAGGCAAAATTACAAATACCAAAGACGATAATAAATGGAAAATCATGCTGCTGTGGCTTACCCTGTGGTTTCATCAACCAAGCAAGTAGGCCAAATAAAAAAGCAGTTATAACTAAACGATAGGTTAAAGATAATTCTAGACTGACTGGGGTTCCTTGAATCTTTACTGCAATAAAATTAAGTCCCCAGACAATTAAACAAAAAATATACATAAAATTGGTCATATCTGTTCCTTCTTAACTAGGGTTGCCATCTACCCATTATGATTGTGTGATAGTACTTACCATCTGCAAGGCATTTATCATTTTTCAAAATACCTTCTACTATAAAGCCCCATTTTTCATAGAGCTGTATAGCTTTTTCATTCGTTTCTAGCACTTCTAATGCCATTTTCCGTATATCATTGGTATCCGCCCAATCAATAGATACTTGTAGTAGAGCTTTTCCAATACCATAGCCCCAAAAAGCCTTCCTAACACCGACGCCAAATATTACTTTATGGGCAAGTCTCTTTAATGGAGAGCCCTCACATCTGGAGTATCCAACGATTTGATCACCTACAACCGCTACTAAACACAGATTTTTCGGACTTGCTGTATCCTGCTGAATAAGCTGCTCGAAGCCCGCTTGATCGATGAATGCCTCCCCCTGCTCTCGGTCGAAGTTTTCTGTTTCACCGTCCAATTGTAGGCGCAAATCCGATAAAGCTTGAGCATCCTCAAGTTGTGCACAGCGAATAATATAGTCTAGCTCTTTTATATGAAACGCTTTTTGGTCAATGAGCATTTGGGAACTCCTCAACTGGCTGAATTTTTACAAAGCGATTACGCCATACGGATTCGTGATGCTGAATGATCTGAGGTGCTGCGAGTACTTGACTATTTAAGGTGCTATGTGCATCTTCGATTAAAATATTATGATGGTAGCCATGACTAAAAGCGCTGCGAATCGTCGTATCAAGACAAAACTCTGTTTGAGCACCTGCAAAAATCAACTGATCGATGTGCTGTTCGTTCAAATATTGTGCAAGATCCGTTTGATAAAAAGCATCCCAAGTTGTTTTTTGAATCACTTTATCTTGTGCCTGTCTAAGCAGTCCATGATACAGCTCCCACCCTGGCTGACCCTTTGCAAAATCAACATCATTGGCCTCTGTATGTTGAATAAAAATAATTGGGACTTCTTTATGACGTGCCCATGTGATTACCGTATTGATATTTTTAATAATCGTTTCATCATTCCATAGATTTTGTTGGCTATCCAAAAAGAAAGCCTCTTGGATATCAATAATAATGAGTGCTTGCTTCATAACGTTCTCCTTTATGCTTCGACTTTTCTTTTTCATTGTACTGAATTTTCCATTAGAAGGAAATAAAAAAAGAAGTACCTAGCGAATTGCCAGATACTTCAATGTCATTATTTCATTAGTTCTTCTGCTAATTCAACTGGTACATATGTTTTGCCAGCTTCTAATAAAGCGGGCGCAACTTTAAATTGGCGAAGCGCTTTATTGTAGCCATATTCCTTTTGACCACGAGTAATGGTATAGGAAACGGCACCTTTCGAAACAATAGCACCTTTTGGCGTAACTTCTACTTTAAAGCCAAGTTCTTCTGCGATTAATCGTAGTGGCACCATTTTCGTCCCTTCTACTTCATAAAAGTCTTTCTTGATGATTTCTTGAACAGCTGGATTCGATGGTGCTGGTTCAGGAGTTGGCTCTGGATCTACTTCAATTGGTTCTTCCTTCTCGATCGTGTCCAACACGATGACTTTAGAAGGTGGTGTTTGAGCAGGAATACTCATCGTAGCAATTGTGTAGAACACGGCTAAATGCTGCTCTTTTAAATCATCCAATTTTACATCTTTACCAGAAGCACTTACTAATTTAGTATCTTCTCCAACATTTAATTTTAAGTTGTTGTCTGTATCGATTAAATTTTTATCGAAGAAATCAACTTCCACGCTACCCATTGCTTCTGTTTCAACAATAATTACTTCTGGGTTATACTGCGGTGGATAAATTGCAAGCATAGGTTTTTTCGCATAAGAGTAAGCCGACACCTTATCCCCTTTTTGAAGCTTGACTTCTTTTCCTGTATTATCGAAAATGAATGACTCTTTATTAGCGATGACAATGTTCGTATTGTCACCGTCCATTACTGTATAGGACGTTCCGTTTTCACGAACATCTACATTTTCCACGGTACCCGTTACTTTAATAAAAGTCGGCTGCACTTGTTGCTCCGTAGTTTCTGCGTTCGTCACCACAGCCTCACCTTCGTTAGCTGATGCAGTTGGAGCTCCAATCGCGCCCCCTAATAATAATGCTGACATAGCAAATGGTACGACTTTCGTCATTTTCATAAAAAAGCATCTCCTTCATATCTCGAATTCATAGAAGTAGTCGCCTCTGCATGAAAAAGGTTACAATCTGACCGATTTTTTTATTTTCAGCGAAGTCACACTGCTATTGAACGGTTGCGTATGATGAAACGCTTATGTTGTTCGCTTTGATTTGAGGGCATCTGGGTGTTCGCTTTACTTTCGCGGGTTGTCGCTTGCCTTCCGCGAGTATTCACTCTCCTTCCACGAGTATTCACTCTCCTTCCACGAGTATTCACTCTCCTTCCGCGAGTATTCACCTTCCTTCCGCGAGTATTCACTCTCCCTCCGCGAGTATTCACCTTCCTTCCGCGAGTATTCGCTTGCCTTCCGCGAGTATTCACTCTCCTTCCGCGAGTATTCACTCTCCTTCCGCGAGTATTCACACTTCCTCCGCGAGTATTCACTTCGCTCGCGAGCATTCACTTCGCTTCCTCAAAAGATAAATCGCAGTCGATTGAGGATGCGCTGTAAGAAGTATTGATGTTCGCTTTGTTGTGCTC
Source organism: Lysinibacillus sp. FSL W7-1291 (assembly GCF_038593415.1). Taxonomy (NCBI): domain Bacteria; kingdom Bacillati; phylum Bacillota; class Bacilli; order Caryophanales; family Bacillaceae; genus Lysinibacillus; species Lysinibacillus sp. FSL W7-1291. The sequence goes on along the minus strand of NZ_CP151994.1, from coordinate 1,916,285 downwards.
TTAGCTCGCGGGCGACGTCGGGGTGGTCGGTGATGACGCCGCTGACGTTTTTTTCAATAAAGGTTTGCAAGGAACGGTCGTCATTGAGTGTCCAAACAAATAAGTCAGTTGGGTGCTGCTTTAATTCCTCAATAAGCTGCTCGGTTACCCAGGATTCTTCTAATGCGATAAAATCAACATTTTCCTCCATTGGTCCGATGTTGAGTGCATAGACAATGCCCACTCGCAAATTGGGCACCAATTTTTTTAATTGCGCCATTTTCTGTACATCAGCGGATTGCACATAGTAGGAATCCAGCACCTTGTATTGACGTAGCTTCTCGACTAATTTAGGTAAAACATCTTCCGTTTCTTGGCCGTGCACCTTTAATTCGATTAATAACGCCACATCTAACGCTTTGGCAATTTCGATACAATCCTCTAAAGATGCAATTTTATCGCTGTAGCCATTTTGGTGAATGATTAATGACTTTAGTTCACTTAGGGTCATATTCGCAATGACACCGTTTTTACCGGCTAGCCGTCTTAATGTTCGATCATGAAAGACAACAAATTCACCATCTACGGTTTGCTGAATATCGATTTCAATTAAATCTGCCCCCGCATTCGCTGCATTTACTAACCCGCTAATCGTATTTTCTACATTGCCTGCGACATAGCCTCGATGGGCAATAATTTTAGTATCTGGGGCATAAACACTTTTCTCTAAAGAATTGATGTTCATCATACTTAATACGATAAAAACGATGAAACTGATCAATAGTAATGGCTTATAGCGTCGCTGTCTCTTGGTAGCCACTCTGACTTTGCCTAGCACTGGCGTGTTATACGTAATGGCAACCATGACTTGTGAAAACATAGCCTGTAATAAACTAAATAGCACTACAAAGACCATTTCTAACAAGGCAAGTGTAAGCCCCGCTGTGACCAATGCTGCGCTCGGCATTATGCGCTCTATTAAATAGAGCGGAAACGTACTGATGACCGTTATTCCTAGCATCATTAGCAAATGACCTGTTAAAAGCATCGCTAATAATACTAACAGTTCAAATAAACCTCGTTTAGAAAAATGCCAGCTTTGCTTAAAGGAACGTAGAATCGAGATGTTGGGCTGGATTGTAAAAATTGGTAACGTTAAAATACTACGAATGCCGATCATCACCACGATACTTGCCACCGCAGCATATGCTAGCCTACCAGCTCGACTGCTCATTATTTCGTCTGTTAAAAAATGTGGCAGAGAAACGGATTGCGTTAAGGTGAGTGGTAGCATAAAGGAAGCTAATGGCATTAATAGTGCAAGATAGACAATTAAAAATAAGACTTGGACACTAAAAAAATAAATAACCTTTCGATTCAATTGCTGCCATAAAGGAAGAAAGCGATAGCGCATCCCCCTTTGCTGATGAAAGGCCATAAGAAAGAGAAAGCCCATTTCATAATAAACAAATAATAAAAACAGCAAAATTAATAGACAAATCATCATGATGACAAAGGGATGCGCCACAAAGCTTTGCCAATTTTGCTCAGTAATATGTGTATACCCTGTTACTCGGAGCATGAGCTTCAAGACGATCGAGGTTACAGGGATTATCAATAAAAACTGAAAAATTCTAATCAATGCGAAAACTTGTACATAATCTAACCGATACGCATAAATATTGTGGACAGCCTGTCGCATTACTTGTCCTGCCTTGTGCACGTACTCACCCCTGTCATGCTGTTAGAATAGCTCTCTTCTAACGTATGTTCAAATAGCTATAGCACAGTACTGAAAGCCGCTAAAATAGCAATTTGTTCAAGTATCCTATGCATCAAAGTAAGAGAAGATTTGTGTATTTATCGTGACTTTCTCCATTTTTTTGAAACTTTTCATGTTGCTATCCAGTATATAACTAGATACCCACTAGAGAAAGGAGCGCAAACATGAAATTCACTCTTGGCGATATCATTAGTACAACTGTTCTTTTATGTATGTTTCTAGCTATCTTTTTCGTGATGATTCATATGATTAAAAAAATGAAGTCAACCGTCCCTGTGCCTCCTCCACCAACCATGCAACAGCAAGTAGAGGACTTAACAAAACGTGTATCGAGCTTAGAGCAGCAAGTAAAAAATTTGGCTGACAAACAATAGACCGAGAAAAAAATCGCTGCAAAGGTTATCCTTCACAGCGATTTTCATATACCATCTTCCCATCCACCACCGTACAAGCTACTTGTATATGTGGTAGTTGTTCAATATCTACAGTAAAAAGATCCTCCTGTAAAACCGTAAAATCGGCTGCATAGCCTGCTGCAATTTTGCCACGCTTATGTGACTGACCGATTATTTCGGCTGCTCCTACGGTATACAGATGGACGGCCTCAAACCGTGAAATTTTCTCCTGCGGATTATAGCCCTCATGGCTTTCGCCAATATTTCTTCTTGTGACAGCAGCGTAAATGCCTTGTAGCAGATTGGGAACCTCAATCGGGGCGTCACTGCCCCCTGCCACAATCAGCCCTCGGTCAAGAAGCGACTTTAAAGGATGTAAGCCTTGAACGCGCTCCTCTCCAAGTCTCGATAACTCTGCTTGATATTCTCCCTGTACAAATTGCGGCTGCATATCTACCGCAACAGGTAAAGTAGCTAGTCTGGCTAATAGTTCATCATCAACTAAGCTACAGTGAATCACGCGATCAAACTGACCATCCTGCGGCGGATAGGCCGCAAAAACGTCTAAAATCGTTGCTATTGCTAAATCTCCAATCGTATGCACGGCCACAGTTTGTCCGTACTGACGAGCAAGCTGAACATAGGTTGTTAATTGCTCTGTTGTATGAATGAGCATCCCAGCATTGTTAGGGTCATCACTATACGGTTGACGTAGCGCCGCCGTGCGACCGCCAAAGGCTCCGTCAATAAAAATTTTCATAGCGCCAAACTCTAAAAATGGTGATGAGGCTAAATCCATTTTTGCGACCTCTTCAAAGACCGTATGATGCTGTAATAAATGAACTTTAAAGGATTGCTGTGCCTCCACGATTTGACGATAAGCCAGAATCGGTTGGCTTGGTGGTCCGTAATAGCTTAAGTCCTCAGAATGCCCTCCTACTAAACCATAGGTTTGGAGCGAGGCCACCGCTTTTGCCAAAGCATCCTCGATATACGCAGGTGTAATATGCGGCATATGGTTGACAATTAAATACAATGCTGCGTCCTTTAGTACACCTGTGAGCTGACCGTCGACTTTGTCAATGACACCGCCCTCTGGTGAAGGTGTATCATTGGTAATGCCAGCAAAGGCAAGTGCCTTGGAATTCGCTAAAATTAAATGATGACAGCTCCGTTTAATGATTAAATAGGCTTCTCCAAGTGCATCCAGCTCCGCTAATGTCGGCAAAATCGGTTCATCAAATTGGTTTTCATTTAGCCCGATTGCAATGACCCATTCCTGTGCCGTAGCTTTGGACATTCGCTCTTGAAGCTTCTTCAGTAATGCCTCTTTACTTGTAATTGTGGAGACATCAATATGCTTGAGCTTTTCACCGTAACCAATAATATGTAAGTGACTATCGACAAAGCCTGGATACATTACATGTCCTTGTAAATGTTGGATAGAAGCAGCTAGTGGCGACAAGCTCTCCACTGAGCCTGTCGCCACAATTTTTCCATCTTCTACAAGGACTGCTTCCACTGTTTCACCAACCTGAGCCATCGTGTAAATCTTGCCACCTGTCCATAATGTTGCCAAAACAATTCCTCCCATGTCCTATGCTGTTGCTTCAATTAAATGTGCGCTCTCTAAGCGACGACGGACAATGACACCAATCCACGCTGCAAGTACCGCTTTGACGATCCCCACTACGATAAATGGTGCAACACCACCCATAAAGGCAGCTGTCCACGTGTATTCTGCTACAATTTTTAACCACACTGTTCCGAACGCTAATGTGATGATCATGCCAATAATATTCGCAATAATAGCGTGAACAAATGTAATACCAAATTGATCTAAGTATAAGCCCATAATAATCGCTGTGACAAGGAAACCGACGATATATCCGCCTGTTGGACCAACTAAAATCCCGAGTCCGCCTGACATCCCGCTAAATACAGGTAAACCTACTGCGCCTAATAGTATATAAAGCAGGACAGATATCGTCCCTAATCTTGTCCCTAAAATGGTTACGACAATTCCAACCGCTAAAGTTTGTCCTGTAATCGGAATAAGTGGTAGTGGAATCGTTACTTGTGCTAGAACGGCGATAATCGCTGCCCCAAATGCTGCTAACACGTATTGATATGTACTTCCTTTTTTCAATGTAAAAAGCCTCCCCTTGTGCGTTAACCAATAATTAAAATAAGTTAACACAAAGATAAAGCAAATAAAAACCGTTGTCAATCTATTTTCGAATAAAAAAGGAAATTGCTAGATTACAATAGTAATTTCCTTTCAAAATGATTACCATAAAGGTTCATTCATTGGATCTTTTTCTTGCAGCTTAAACACATATGGCGCAATTTGATGATGATAAAAGAACATGCCCACTAAAAAGAAAATAAGTCCGATAACAAAATGTTGGAAAACATGCTGCAGCATAATCAATAACGGCACTGGCATCGTCATCACACCACTGATTTGAATAGATTTTTTTGTGCGATATTGTTTTTGTCCACAATGAGGGCACACAATTTCACCATTTTTGCGATACAACTTACGTGCATCTTTCTCAGACCAGCTCTCCCCACATTCAATACAAACAGGTAGGCCATATCCTTTTTTCACTAACAAACGCTTGACAATAAAAGTTGCTCCGATAAATATACCAAGCAATAACATGCCTCTTACGTAATCGGAGTCAAAAAGGGACCACCAGTGCCATGTATCTGATGATGTACTAGCTGCTTGCTGTCCTGTGGTACGCTGTTCCTTTTGCTGTGTCAAAATATAGCTAAAACCAATGACGAAAACAGTAAAGGTTGCCAGCACGAGACGATATGTCCATTCCCCTCCTGTTTTACGTTGCCCTTGTCGTCGCGCTTTGTCAGCGATTAATTGCTTGCGCTGTTGTGAGAGCTTGACATCCTGTAGCTCCTTAAGCAAATCCTCTTTAAATTGATTCATGACGTAGCCCCTCCCAATCAAAGTCACCCATTGCTGCTGCCAGCTGTTTACGAGCTCGCTGTAGTCTTGTACGAATTGTTGCTTCTGGACAATGCACGAGCTGGGCAATTTCCACAGTCGTCATCTCCTCAAAATAATACAAAATCAAGACCTCTCGATAGGCGACTGATAACGTAAACAATGCCTCCATTAGCTCTTTTTTGACGGATTTCTCTAGCATCTCCTTTTCAGGTGTAACCGTTGTCGTGCGCCCTGTAATCTTTTCAAACAGTGTCAGCCGTTTGCTTTTCCAACTCCGTAAATAATCATGACTTCGATTAACCGTCATTTTCACTAAATATGTACGCAATGATGCTTCCTGGCGAAACTGTTCCTGCTTTTGATAAAAGGCGATGAACACATCCTGCACAATGTCTTCTGCTGTCGTCTTATTTTTCACATATAGATAGGCGACCTTTAGCAAGTAATCACCATGCTCCTCGATTATCTGTTCAATATCCATCATTGCTCTCACCTTCTTTCTACACTACTGACGGACGCCACTGCCATTACGATTCAATTTTCACAAAAAAAATCCGTAATTTTTTAATCATTACGGATTCTCATCTATTTAAATACCTATTTCTCGCATAGTAGCCACTACTTTGGCCATTCTATCGTCTAAATCTATGCCTGTAAAGGTGGGCAATCGTAGCTCATTTACGATGGCTCCATCACACATAAAGAGAATACGCTCCGTTCTGGCAGCAATTTTTGGGTCATGTGTCACGAGCATGATTGTTGTGCCCTCGCTATTGATGACCGTGAATAAATCCATGATTTCCTGTGCAGACGTTGAATTTAGAGCACCTGTTGGTTCATCTCCAAAAATCATTAGAGGATCGCTAATCAATGCACGACAGATGCCTGCTCGTTGCAATTGTCCGCCAGAAACTTGTGTCAAATCTCGCTTTGCTAAATCCGCAATCCCCATTTTTTCCATGATGGACAGCGCTTTGTCTGTTAAGATGCTCACATTTTTTCGTTGATCACGCATCGCAGGTAACAAAATATTATCAAGGATATTTAAGTTTTTTAGAAAGGTCGGCTGCTGAAACACAAAGCCCATTCTTGTTCTGCGCAAATCCGCAAGCTCATTGTCACGAAGTGAGGCTAAATCCATGCCATCAAAGATCACTTGCCCATGATCGATAGTGTCCATCCCACTAAGTGCATACAAGAGTGTCGATTTCCCACAGCCAGAGGGCCCCATAATGGCAACGAACTCCCCTTTATTTATTGTAACGGAAATATTCATTAACACATTATACTGTTCATCGCCGACCTGAAATGACTTTGCTATTTGCTTACCACTCACTAGTTTCATAAGGTTCTACTCCTTTATATGGTCCATCATTTTGACATGCCCCGCCCTGGACGTACCTATGAGTGTAGCTAGCAGAACAACGCTTGTGAGCGCTAATGGGCAAAAAACATAGGCCGCTAGAGGTTGAATCGTAAACTTAAATGAAGCCGCACCAAATGATGCGATAACCGTACTTGTCACAAGCTCACCTAGCGTGTTGGCGAGGAACGTCCCCATTGTTATAGCCAATAGTAAAACAAACACGGCTCGAGCCGCATATTGTGTAGCGATATCTCTGTTGGTAAAGCCTAATGCCTTCATAATAGCGATAGATGTTTGATCCTTCGCCATTAGCATGTTCATAAATAACAGCGTGACGAGCAAACACAGCAAGAGGGCTATGGCAAGTGCTGCACGAGATGCTTTTTCAATGGCATGGATGGTCGTGCTAAAGGTTTGGTTGATATAATCATCAATGCCTGAGACCTTTGCAAAAGAAAATGTTTCTGCATATTCCTTTCGCTTCTCCTCGACCTGCGATGGCTTAGACATCGTTCCATAGATGACACTCCACATACTTTCTGTAGAATGGTCAAAGAAAGCTGCCTTTGCTGTCTTGCCACCATTCGTAATATCAGAATAAATGCCGCTAACAATCAAATCCTTCACTTCACCATGAATGATCAATGACATAGCATCGCCAACCTTTTTGTGAAGCTCTTCAGCATTTAGCACAGAAAGCGCGATTTCATTGTGGGCAATTGGCGCCCTGCCATGTGCATATTCTACTGGGAAGATTGTATGATCGCCCAGCTCTATTTTTAAGCTTGCTTCCGAGCCATCATCGGCCATTGTCGCGAACTTTTTTGTCGTCAACACACTATAATGCTCGATTGCTTTGTCTTGTTCTAATGTCTTAATGACAGCTGCCACCTGCTGGGCAGTTTGCTTGCTTTGTGGGACATCTATTCGAATATCACTATTGCCAATGCCCATATACGTCATAAAGCTTTTGGCGGCAATCGTATTGTGTAAATTATGAGGTACGATGATGATAAATGTTGCCAGGAGTAAGACGGCCAGCATAGTGGCATACAGCCTTTTCCGTGACAGGACATCCTTCACCCCAAGAAAGAGATTAATGGGAAGTCTTTTATTTGAGCTGAGGTTCAACCATTTTGTATGCTGTGTTTTTCCTTGTGTTGTACCAAAACGCAACGCCTGAGTGGCTGATAGCTTGCGAAATTGTTTCAGAACAGATTGTACATAGCCCATTATCACGATAAATACGAGCAATAGCCCGATGAAGGTGAACAGCCAAATCAGTGAGGTATTGCCCGTTTCCCCCATGAACAAACGGATATTTTCAAGTAGCCTATTTCGAAGCAAGAAAGAGCTAGCAAACCCTAGCATACAGCCTATTACCGTGATCACAGCATATTTGGCAAAATACATCTTTTGAATATCCGCAACTCGAATGCCAATCGCTTTCATGACACCAATTTCGCGATAATCCTCTTCCATCTTCGTGAGTAATGTAAAACGAATACACATAAAAGCAATGAATACTACAAGAAGGCTGATTAATAAAATGACAGCAATCATTAGCCCATCCGATAGTGCATTTAGCATTTTGAAGAGCGGCAACGTAATGGATGGTCCATTCGCTTCTAACCCTGCACGTGTGTAGGCTTCTTCAAAATCTTTTAATTCAGCCAAATCGTTTAACCGAAATTCAATCAAATATTCAACCGTGCCCGCTCCCTGGATGGCTGCATAGTCCTGTTCACTGACAAGAAAGCGTTTTGAAGAGGCCAGCATAGCATTCATTTGTGAATCTCGTAAAAATCCTGCAATCGTCAAGTGCTTATCTTGAACAATCACGGTGTCACCCAGTTTAGCTGTCCCATCCTTCCAATAGCCTATTGGCACATAAATATCGCCATTCGCCACTTCAATTACATGACCATCCAGGTCCAGTAAATAATCGAATTTCTCACTTTGCGTACTAAAGCCATTGTCCTGTACACTATGCGCTAGTGTGGTGCCAGCAATATGGATCTTGGCACCATCTACATTGAGAAATTCATTGACCTGAAATTCGTCTACATGTTCATCACGTTCCGCAAACTCAGTGAGTCGTGCTTGATCAATTTTGCCTGCATGCATCTGTAGAAAATGAGACGTTTCTGCTTGCTCCATCATCGTTTCCATCGCACTTGTTAAATGGACAATGAGCATTGCCGAGAGCGTGACAAGCATAGCAGCAGCTGCCACAAACAGTATCGTGATACCTGCTATAAGCTTGCTCTTTGCCATATCGTTTCGCACAAATTTCCAATACATAGGTCACCTCTTTGGAAGTTTTTAACTACCGTCAAACCCAATAAGACCCTCATTCGTATTTATGTCGTACTACCTTCGCCATCCTTGCCAAACATTTGCATCATATAGAGCAAACTACCATTTTCCACTCCAAGCATTCGTTCAACATTAAAGATAAATGCTGGAATGCGTGCCGCTCGTTCTTCATCTGTCATCAGCACTAAATCATCATCGAATACAGCATTGGTATAGGCGATAATCATTTCCATACACTCATATGGATAGGGAGTATGATAAACGCCCTGTTCAATACCATCACGAATAATGGCCGTAAGGATTGGTGGCACTTGATTCATCACCACCTGCTGTATTTTTCGATGCATTAATGCATTTTGTGGCTTATGCACATGCTCCATAATCTCCTGACCACCATTTTCATGCTGTATGTTTAATGCCATCACAACACGTAGAATGCGCTCATTCACAGCAATGCTTTTGTCTTCTGCAATCGCTCTTGCCTTTGCAAGCATCGTACTTGTATAACGCTCAATGAGGGCATCCATAATATCTTCCTTAGACTTAAAGTGATAATAAAGCGTGCCCCGTGCAATGCCCACTTTTTCAAGAATATTGCTGGTGCTAGTACCGTCAAACCCCTTCTGTGTAAATAATTCGTCTGCTGCATCTAATATTTCATTGCGACGCTCTTCCGCCTTCTTCATTTCCCTCATAATCACAACCCCTTACATTTGACCGACTGCCTGTCGATATATCTTTCCTTTATCGTATCATAGGACGGCTATTACTGGCAATAATTCCTACAAAAAAAAGAATCTGCATGAAGCAGACTCTTATTTTTGCGTGTCCTCGTTCTTTCGATATTCCAAAATATCGCCAGGCTGACAATTCAATGCCTCACAAATGGCCTCTAATGTTGAAAAACGGATGGCTTTGGCCTTGCCGTTTTTTAAAATAGAAAGGTTTGCCATCGTGATGCCCACTTTTTCTGAAAGCTCTGTTACGCTCATTTTTCGTTTTGCCAGCATTACATCAATATTGATGATCATTGCCATAGTATTCACCTCAAACCGTTAAATCGTTTTCTGATTTGATATCGATGGCATTTTTTAGAAGCTTTTGCAGCACAGCAGCAAAGACTGCCACGACAAAGGAAGCAAAAATAATAACCATTCCGATAATAATAAGACCAGGGGCATCATCTACTTCCGCCACATAGTATATCAGTGGCATGCCTACCACGTATACACCACTAATGATAATTGCACAATATTTAATATTGATTAAAGCTTTCACAGATCGTTCTGAAAACGCAATATTTTGATCGATATAGCTTAGTAGTTTAATCGTCGTATACAGAGCAACAAAATAGGCGATGGCCGTTGCATAAACACCTAGTAAAGCAAAAATGGTTGTTTTCGGAAAATGCTGTGCTGCCCCTATCGCTACACGAGGAACTACCAATAGACATAAGGCAAGAACCGGTATTCCCATTAGAAAAACAGCTATCTTTAAAAAGAGCGTTTCTCGTTTCATCTGACGCACCTCTTTTATTTATTCTCCTGTACAATTTATCATAATTTTTATCGTTTTTCAATAAATATTTATTCTGATTCAAGATGTATTTTTAACTGTTATTTGGTTTATTTTCCCTTTTATTGTGCTATAATCGATTCATCTTCTCAAGCTTTAAAAAATATCGCTGAAGACAAAGGAGGAATTCGATGATTTACCGAGCAGCAGAAAAAACAATGGAGACTGAGCGTTTATTACTCCGCCCTTTTACAGAAGCAGATGCACCTGAGGTAAGTGTTTTATGTAACAATTATGCCATTTACAAAAGCACACTGAACGTACCTTATCCCTATACAATAGATTGTGCATTGTCATGGATAGCCACTCATCAACAAAACTTTGAGGAGAATCGCCTCTATGAATGGGCTATAACAGACAAACTTAGTGGGCAATTATATGGGGCGATAGGGTTGTCCAATCAGCAACCACATCAAAGGGGCGAAATCGCCTATTGGATTGGGGAGCACTATTGGGGAAATGGCTATGGGACAGAAGCAACCCAAGCAATCATCGCCTTTGCGTTTCAAGAGAAAAAGTATCATCGTGTCTATGCTCAGTATTTTCAATCCAATCCTGCATCCGGCAAAATCATGGAGAAATGCGGGATGCATTATGAGGGAACCCTAAAACAGCATGTGTATAAAAATGGTGCTTTCGAAGATATTGTTTATTATGGCTTAATCAATCCAAACCATTAGTTGACAACTTACACAAAAGAGGCACTTCCTATGCAGATATGCCTCTCCCTCGTTTATATACCATTTCCCACATCGGAATAATGATTATAGTGCGTAATTTGGTTGCGACCATTGCGCTTGGACTTATAGAGCGCTTCATCTGCATGTTGGATTAGTTCTTCCACTTTTACAATGCTGCCTCGCTGATTGGTACTTACTCCAATGCTAAATTCCAAATGAACCTTTTCATTATTCACTACCAGAGACAATGCCGTTAATGCGTGATAAAGATTATCAGCCAATATTTGCACCGATTCCCCTTCCTTAACCTGACTTAGCACAATAAATTCATCCCCACCAAAACGAGCAACAATGGACTCAAACGGTTCAAAATAGTCCTTTAATGCTTTGGCTGTACTCGTCAACGCATCATCGCCAATTAAATGTCCATTCATATCATTGATTTCTTTAAAATGGTCTAAATCCACCATCATTAAAGCTAGTTGCTGATTACTTTCGGCCGCTTTTTCAACCATCTTTTTCGCCTGTTCATCAAAATAGCGTCGATTGTAGATATTTGTCAGCGGATCCATATAGGCATTTTTTTCAAATTGCTTCTTATGATCGTTATATTCCATTTCAAACAATACATGTGAATAGTTTTCACGTTGAATTTCTAATAAAATATTTATAAATTCTTTTTGTATAGCACATAACACAATTTTATTGCCCTGTGCCTCAATTAATTTCACTAAAGAATTATAAATGATTTGCAGCAAGGACAGGTCATTGTTTTGCAGGGCATAATGTTTCGTCTTTTGATATAAATCAATGGCTTCACTGATACGCCCTTGTTTTTCACATAGGAAGGCGTACGCATTGAATACCTCTAGTTGTACTTTCGAATAAGGCGGATCTTGAATCGTTGCCAGCAATTCTAGTAAGAGTTCGTTCGCTTCATCAAATTCTTCCAGCCAGATAAGTGCAACAGCTAGGTTCGTTTTAGGATACATAACCCCTGTATAGGGCTCTTTATGCTTCACTTCAAATGCATTCGAATAGTAAAGACTTTTTAGGGCAAATTCCTTGGCTGTGCGATAGTTGCCCATCGAAATTTCTAAATCACTTAGGTTATTGTAAATTTTCCCCATACTCTCCACATGATGAATCGTTTCAGCTATTTTTAAGCCCTTCAGCATTAACTCTTCTGATTTCTTTAAATGACCAAATGTTCCCCAATAAATAGCGGCTAAATTGTAGTATTGAATTAAATCGATATCATTGCCATGTTGAAAGGTTAGCTCACGATATTGTTCAAGGACACTGATGGAAAGCTGTAGATCACCCGTTTGAAAATAACTAGCACAACTATAGCGCAATAGCAGGATAGCCTTATCATACATTCCAAGCTCAATGGCACTCTCGATTGCGGCACTACTTATTTCTATATATTCTAAAAAGCGATCAGCATTATATAATTCATTGAGCGTAATCCATAATTCTTCAAATTCTTGTGTGTTCATACCGCTCCCCCTTATTTTCACCCTTACTTCTTTAATACTACCTTTGCACACAAAATATTACAATTCTTTGGACTCATTTAATTTCCCATCATTAAGCAATTATTCCTAACAACAAATATCTCTATGTATTTTATCCTAGATGTAATGAAAAGTTATTTTAACATGGTACTTTCACTATAATTTTCTCCTCAACAAAAAACAAGCCTCTTTCAAAGAGACTTGCTAAGATTCCTGTAAACCTATTAGCGCTTTTAACTGCATTGCTCTTTTAGCATTCAGCTGGATTTCTCCACTCCCTACCTTTTGAAGATAAAGAGATCCACCATAGCCCTTCCACATTTCGATACGCACGCCATCAACCTGAAAAGAATACTCGGGAGGTCTTGCTATCTTATTGGCTGGCTGCCATGGGACATCCTGCAAAAACTGAGCGACTTCTTGTTCATTTTCCAGCTCAAGCACCTTTGTAATGGTTGGCTCTAGTTTTTCCAATTTAGTTAATAAACCATATTTTCTTATGACTCCGTTTTCCTCAATGCTCCCTGTTCCCATTGAAGTGAAAGTAATATAATCCCCCTGCTTGACAGGAAATTCATCCAGCACAGGATACCAATCGGCTTGTTCATATTTTTCCGCAAGCTGTCCCTCCGTCATATGATTAAGATCCTCAGGAATCACTCCTTCTATAAATAAGAAAACATTCGATTCGACCTTCGCAACTGTGCCGACCATTGAAGAGCCATGTGCACTGGTACGTATTTCGATGTTATGCTCCTTTTGAAAGGTTCTTGCCTGCTCAGCAAAATGCGCTTGGAAATACCGTTTGGCATCAATATTGGCTACCTCTTGATAAGCATAAAAGGTTGGATATTTTTCTTGATATATCGTATACAGCTTCGTCCTAGCTGTATACATTGGCAGGAGGGGTTCAAGGTATGTTTTCGCATATTGTTTCGGCTCTAGTCCGAGAAAAAGAGCTTCAGATTCAGGCGATTGCTGTAGCATTTCCAATTGCTCAACCTGTTTCTTTCTTTCTGCCTCTAACTCTTCCTTAGAATAGGTAACCCCTAATGATTTCGCAAAATAGTAGGAGGCAACAAGTTTTTCATATGAAAAATACGCCTCCTCTTTATAATATGCCTGCTCTTGCCCTGACCGTATCATATGGCTAATACGCTCAAAGTGCTCCAGTTGCCTTTCATGGAATAGGGCGGTCGTCTGCTTTGTTTCATTCGTTAAAAGCTGCATCATTATAAAACCCACAACACAAAGAGTGAGCACAACCGTTAATAGCGTGAATCGTACAGATTTTTTTCTGTTAGTCGGCTGTTGTAACACATGTTTTTTGACTCTTTCTTTGCTCACTGTCACATCCCCTGCTACATTGACTAATTCCTTCTGTATATCATTCATGCCCTAGCACCTCCCATTCCTCCTGCTTTAGATGGGGCTTTAATGCTTCTCTTGCCCGTTTCAGCCTTGTTTTCACCGTATTTTCTGCAATTCCTAGTAGCTGCGCAATATCACGAATCTTCATTTCTTCAAAATAATAAAGAATGACGGGCTCACGATAGGCTAAGGACAATTTTAAAATGGCTGTTCCAATCTGAGATCGTTCCTCTGCTGCAACGAGCTCATCCCGCTGTTTATGCCCCTGTAGCGGAAATAGTTTTTCTTGGAATAGTAATTTCCTATAATGCCAGCTTTTTAAATAATCTTTGCTTTGATTAATCGTTAACGTGGATAAATAAGCACGTAGCTGCCCTCGCTCCTCATAGCCACGCTGAGAAAATTTAATAAAGACCTCTTGTACAATATCCTCGGCTGTTTGCCGGTTTTTCACGTAAAAATAGGCGAGACGTAATAAATGTTCTGCATGTTCATCAATTATTTCTTCAAGTATGCCGTCCACCTCCCCTTCTTACACTATAAACGACTGCCACTAAATAACCGTTTCATTTTTTTAACTATTGTCAAAAAAGAACCTTGACCTTGGAGCATACTCCAATGTTAGGATTAATTTAGGAGGTGCTCGTATGAAAATTAAACAATTCGCCGAAAAATTTCACTTCACAACTGATACAGTCCGTTACTACGAAAAAGAGGGTCTTTTACATCCCCGAAAACAGGACAATGGCTATCGTGTGTATGATGCCGCATGTGAGCAGACAATGAAATTCATCATCGTCTTACGTCAACTCGGCTTTACCTTACAAGAAATTAAACATTTACTGACATTGGAACAAAAACCTATCTCCACAGCTTGTAATGAAGAAACCGTACAGCTATTTTCAGTCAAAATAGCACAAATCGAGCAACAACTACGTTTTTATCAGCACGCACTGCAATCATTACAATTGACTAAAACATTAATGGCTGACGGACAATATGAAAAAAATCAAGAAAAAATTGCCTCTCTCATAGAGGGGATGTATCAAAATTTATTGGAAGGTCGTGGCTTATGATGAAATTACGTAAAATCATCTCTTTAGAATATGTGATTGCCTTGATTATCACCGTCTTTTTCTATGGGCACTTGGATTTTTCATGGCTGTATTTTATGGTGTTTTTATTACTCCCTGACATCACTATGATCGGCTATCTCCTCAATCCGAAAATAGGCGCTGTTTTCTATAATATTGGGCATAGCTTTGTATTGCCTGCCCTCCTTCTAGTAATAGGCTTTATGATGTCTAGCTCTATATTTCTGATGGTTGCTTTAATTTGGCTCGCACATATTTTCTTAGATCGCGCACTTGGCTACGGTTTAAAATATGAGGAAGCCTTTCAGAAAACACATTTACAGCAAATTACGTAAGTATTACAAAAAAACAACCACTCTACATGGTTCGGTGACCGTATAGAGTGGTTGTTTTTAAACTAATAGATCATCTATTTATAAATCATAAACCTGCTACATTTACTATGTACGGATCACTTTATCCCCTCATGATGAAGATAAGAAAGTTGTAAATAAACGGTAATATCAAAGCAAGCGCTAAGCACAGCACCGCTGCCCATTTTGTGTTCTTGATGCCCCTGTCATCACCTATCTTTAGATGATGAAAATAAGTTAATGTAAAATAAAAGCATACAACCATCAACAGGGGTGAGGTCAATTGTTGGAGTACGCCAACTATAAATGTAGACATCGTCAAAAACCTCCTTTTTTAAATTAAACCATAAAAAGGCAGGATCATCCATCTGTGATCCTACCACTGTTCTATTTAGATGAAACGTTTTAAGATGGATTCATAAAGCCCTACCATAAATAGGCCAATCACGATGGGAATCAGGGATGTAAAACTAAAATAAAAACCTGCATCATCATACTGACCTAAAAAGTGAAATTGTAGCCAAGATACTCCATAGGTTTCCCCTACTCCATATAAGAAAATAGTGGTAAATAAAAACAATGCAAGACATTTCAGCCCTTCTGCTCTTTTCATAGCATCACCTCATTGAACAAGTGTCATTTGTTGCACATAGCTTAAAAGATCCTCAAGCGTTAACGCTGGATTTTCCCCAACGATATTGTATTGATAGCCATTTTCCTGCCAAGAAATGGAACGGAAATTTTCATCATCCATAACAGTTCCTTTTTGCCCTCGAATAACCATCTCTTTTTCATTTAATATTGGCTCAATTTCTGCCAAACTCGGATCTGCCTTGAAAATAGTAACAAAAAATGCTGGCTGCCCATCTAATCCATAGTCAAACGAATATTCAGGTCGATCTTCTAATCCTTTAGCCATGGAAATCTTGTCTAGCGTAAGATCATTTTCTTGTGGGACTACTAAAAAAGCTCCTAGTTTTTCTTTGGCACTTTCTAACGAAACAGATTCTGAAGTATCCTCCCCACTAATTTCTTCAATCGTTACATCCTTAGGTAGATCTAGTGTAAATTGTTGGTCATCTATTTTTTTACCCTCCTCCATCTTTGTAAATTCCGTGATCATTTGATTTCCTGCATTATCTGTCTTCGTTTTTAATGTCAGCCATGTTTTCTTGTCAATCCATACTTCGATATCCCCAAATAACGATTCGCTTTTTTTCGTTTTGGCTACAATTTTATACGTGTCTCTACCAGCTACCTTTTCCTCACCTGCGATCTTAATCTCATGTGTATCCTTGATTAACTTAAAAATAAGCTGTACTTGATCTCTAGGTGATTGAAGCCCATCTAGTCCGCCTTGTGGAAAGGCCATTTTATAGGCTGTATTTTCAGCAACATCATAGCTTATCACTTGTGAATCAGTCATGACTGAGATGACGTGTTCACCATTGTCACCTGTCATCTCCATACGTCTATTGCCATCCTTGACCCACTCTTTCACTTGGGCTTTGCCACCAAGCTCCCCCATATCTAACGTGTATTCGCCATAATAAGTTAGTGGTTCTTTGGATTCTTGTAGTGCTTGCTCAATAATTTCCTGTGGTGAATACGATGCCTCCGTATTACAGCCCACTAAGCTAAATGTCATCACAGCAATTAAGCCCGCTGTTCGGCATGTTTTTTTCCATTTCATTTTTAATTGCTCCTTTAAAAGGTGGTAGCCAGCATACTACAGCTGTTCCGATATTCTCCTGCGAAAACAGCTCTACTGTACCACCATGTTTTTCGATAATTTGTTTTGTAATATTTAAACCTAGACCTGTCCCTCGTTCTCCAGCCTTCGTTCTTGCACGATCTGCTTGATACATGGGCTCGAATAATTTTGTGATGTCCTCCTGCAAAATACCTTGACCACTATTTTGTACAATGATATATACACCTTCTTGCTTGTTCAAAGTTGACTTCAGGAAATCAAAACTCCATACTGGATAACTCCCAGCATTGACGGCCGCTAAGCCAATAGATGTACCGATGTCACCATAGCGCCAAGCATTGCTCATTAAATTATCAATCACACGCTGTAATTGTTTCGGGTGAACCGCATATAGCCCATCTACATCGCAGAAAACGTTTAAAGTAAATCCTTGTTCCTCACATAATGGTTCATAGTCAGACAATGCCATCTCAAAAAATTCTGCAGCATCAACAGCAACCAGCTCTAATTCATAATTCGTTGATTGGAGCAATGTATACATGAGTAAATCCTCTAGCATATGCTTCATCCGATCAGCCTTCGTTACGATGACCTGCTGATATTCCTCTTGTTGCTGTTCTGTAAGCCCCCTGCTTTGTAAAGATTCTGCATAGGCTTGAATGGCAGTCAGGGGCGTTTTTAAATCATGGGAAATACTTGCAATCATCAACTCTTTTTGTAGCTGCTCCTCTTTTAAGGAAGCTCTTGTCTTCTCAATTTCATTCTGCATGGCCACAAATGATTGAGCTAATTCTCCAATTTCATCTTTTCTTGCGCTAAGATTTGTTTCCACATGACCACCTTTTGCAAAAATGCGCATTTGCTGCATCAGCTCTTTTAATGGTCGATTTAGTCTACGGTTAAGCACGAACAGGACAGCTAAATAGATGACAAGGAATAGTAGAATGGAACCTGTTATAACAAGCCATGAACGATTTTCAACACCCTTTACCCAATCTGCCCTAACTAATTGAATTTCATAGACACCCAATAAATCGCCCTGTTGATAGACAGGCTCCTTATAGGTAAAGGCGTTGTATGTTTGTTGTAAATCAAATAATCCTTTAAACATGCGCTCTTTTCCAACATAGCCTGATAACAAAGGATTGGAGGAATATAAAATAAAGCCAGATTTTGTATAAAGGGTAATTCCTAGCTGCTCATTTGTCAGCTCTTCTAACTCTTGTAAATCCGCGTTTTTTTGATAGAGCGCTGGATTGTCAATGGTTGCTTTTATTTGGTTCAGCTCAGTCCACTTATCAAAGTATTCCGCAACATTTTTATCTTGATAATAAGCATTTATCCATACATAAAGGCTGTATGCCCCTGCAATCGGTAACACCATGACAAGAAAAAAAGTAAGGAGTAACCATGTTTTAATTTTCATAATGGTTCACCTATAAAACGGTATCCCTTGCCCCATACAGTTTGAATAAAATGGGGGCTTTTCACAGAATCATTGAGCTTTTCACGCAATGCCTTGATATGTACTGTGACCGTATGTGTGTCCTCTATACTCGCCTGCTGCCAAATATGCTGATACAGTTCCTCCTTTGTGAAGGTTTGATTCGGATTTTTAGCAAGTAGCCTGAAAAGAGCAAATTCTTTTTGGGTTAACGCTAGCTCTTGCTGATTAACACTCACTATCGCTCGTTGCCAATCAATCATTAATCCAAAGGCATAGGCAGTCCGATCTTCTACTTCCTCTAGCTTGTTATAACGTTTCCAGCGCCTAAGATGGGAAGCCACACGTGCCTTCAACTCCTCTAAACTAAACGGTTTTGCAATATAATCATCTGCCCCCTGCAAGCCCTCCACCTTATCCGCTTCTTCCTTACGAGCACTCATCATGATGATCGGCACATCACTTTCCCAGCGTATATTCTGACAAACCGCAAGCCCATCCATCTCTGGCAGCATCCAATCAACCAACACTAAATCGAAGGAATCCGCCTGAAAATCTGCTAACCCTTCAAGGCCCGTAGTCGCCCACGCCACACCGTACCCCTCCTGCTCTAGCGTCTCTTTGACAATCCGACCAATAGCGACATCATCCTCAATCAGTAGTAACTTTTCCTTCATTCGTTCTCCTCCTGTTTCCACCTTACTATGGAAAAAGTGATTTTCTCCGAAGTTTATACTTTCTTTATAATTAACCTTAGAGGGAATCCGCTCCTCGCACAAGTAGGAATGTTCCCAGCATTCTACTAGGTGTAACCTTTACTTTGCGCGTTGTATCCACCGCTATGTTCAGGCTATCCTCTACTTTGAGCGTTCTATCCTCCGCTTTTCTCGTTTTATCCTCCACTTTGCTCTTGCTATCCACTTCCTCTCCTCTATCCTGCTTTCTTCTTTCGCTATCCTCCACTTTAAGCGTTCTATCCTCCGCTTTTCTCGTTCTATCCTCCACTTTGCTCTTCCTATCCACTTCCTCTTCTCTATCCTGCTTTCTTCTCTCGCTATCCTCCACTTTAAGCGTTCTTTCCACTACTTTCCTCGTTCTATCCTCCACTTTACTCTTCCTATCCACCTCCTCTCCTCTATCCTGCTTTCTTCTCTCGCTATCCCCCACTTTAAACGTTGTATCCACCGCTTTTCTCGTTCTATCCTCCACTTTGCTCTTCCTATCCTCTTCCTCTCCTTTATCCTGTTTCTTGCTCTCGCTATCCTTCACTTATCTACGCAAATAAAAAAAGAATGCACAATTGCTGTGCATTCCTCTTATCGTACTAGAAAAATAAACTTAAAAAATAGTAAATCAAGGCTGCCATAACGGCTGAGATTGGCATTGTGATGACCCAAGTTGTGACGATTTTGCGTGCCATGCCCCATTTAACGCCTTTGACGCGGTGCGCTGTTCCTACACCCATGATGGATGAAGAAATAACATGTGTTGTAGATACTGGTAAGTGGATCAACGTCGCACCAAAGATGATAGAAGCAGAAGCTAAATCTGCCGCTACTCCATTTACTGGGCGGATTTTCATAATCTTACCACCAACTGTTTTGATGATTTTATAGCCACCTACCGATGTACCAAGACCCATCGCTGTTGCTGCTGCAAAACGTACCCAGAATGGGATATCGTCCCCATGGTGTAGGCCGCCCGCGATTAGAGCTAGTGTAATAATCCCCATCGCTTTTTGAGCATCATTTGTTCCGTGTGTAAAAGACTGTAAGGCAGCTGTCCCAATTTGCATGGTACGGAAGCCTTTATTTGTGCGATATAAATTCATATCTTTGAAGATAATCTTCAATATTGTCATCATTAGGAAACCAGCTGCGAATGCTAGCAATGGTGAAAAAATAAGTGCTTGAAGAATTTTAATAAACCCAGCATAGTTCAAAATATCAAATCCTGCAGCGGCAATGGCTGCGCCTGCAACAGAACCAATTAATGTATGAGAAGAACTGGATGGAATCCCAAAGTACCATGTTAACAAGTTCCATGTGATGGCAGATAATAAAGCTGCTAAAATCACTACAGAACCTGTAATATCGCCGTCATAGGCATTTAAAGTAAACGGGTCCACAATATCCTTTGTTAATGCTTTCGCTACCCCAACGAAGGTAATGGCTCCGACGAAGTTCATTACCGCTGCCATGTAAACCGCAGTACGTGGCTTTAAGGCACGGGTTGATACAGAAGTGGCAATGGCATTTGCTGTATCATGGAAGCCGTTAATAAAATCGAACACAAGTGCGAAAATAACGACTAGTATGGTGATTAATAATATCGTATCCATTTCGTACACTCCATCTTACGCATTACGCATAATTATTGTTTCAATTGTATTAGCTACTGTTTGACAGCTATCGGCAATATCTTCAAATTGCTCATAAATATCCTTGAAAACAATCAGACGCATTGGATCTTTTTCTTGGATAAATAACTGTTTCATGGAAGAACGGAAAATTTCATCACATTCACGTTCATTATCTTTAATTTGAATAGCATGTTTACGCATTTCTACAAGCTTTTTACTATTTAACAGTTCCATGGCTTGTACCATTTCATCTGTGCTTTTTGCAATATATGTGAGGAATTGGCGCATTGGCTCAGTCACTTCCGTTAAGTTGTACATATTGAAGTGAGCAATACAGCCCTCCATTCCGTCAATCACATCATCTAGCTTATTCGCTAATGCTAAAATATCCTCACGCTCGATAGGCGTCATAAAAGATTTATTTAGCATCACAATAAGTTCATGAATTAGTTTATCGCCACTTGTTTCATATTGCTTCATTGTATCGGCAATTTCTTTTAACGCATCTATATCTTGAATGCGGGCATTATGTGCATAATAAATACCTTCATTCACGTTTTTTGCGATTTTTAATAATGACTGAAAAAATGGATCTTGCTTATTTGAGTTGAACATCCTGTTCCTCCTGTGAAATAAATATTGTCGATTTCTGAATCATCATAACAAAACATTTACACAATTCAACAAAATTTTAAACATGCAGATGTTGATTTTACAAAAATGTAATATAAATTTTGCCACATTTATTTTTAAGCTGTTTTTCAAGTTGCAAACGTTGGAAATCAAATATTAAAAATCACCGTTTTTTCTTTAAATATAACCGTTTTTTCTGTTATTTTTATAAAAATACTTGAAATAAACTTTTTTTCGCTTATTTGTTTATGATGTGAAATGTTAAGGAATTGTAAACGAAATTTACATGAAAATGCTGGAATTTCATTGTTATTTTTTGTATTTTATCGTACGCGCAAACGTATTCCTTCTTGTTATGCTCGTCCTTAGAGTTGCTTATACAATAAATGCATGAAAACATGTGGGCCTTCTGTTTTCAGTCAATTGACAAAAAATATTAGCGTGCTATAATACTTTTGGGCTTCACCGCATTGAAGCGCAGAAGTATTTATTCGTATTAGGAGGATTCACATGTTTCGAATAGAAGCAAAGAGTAACCCTCGATTTATAGAGGCATTCTTTATTATACTGTTAATTATTATCACAATGGCTTATAGTATTGGCTATTTAAAAGCAGCACCCCACATCCCGATTTTTTTAGTGATTGCCATTTTGCTGGCTTATGGGTTATGGAAGAAAGTATCTTTTCGTGACCTGGAAGGCGGTATGATTGCTGGTGCTAGTGCTGGACTTGGTGCCGTTTTTATTTTCTTCTTCATTGGTATTTTAATTTCGAGCTGGATTATGGGTGGAACGATCCCAACGCTCATCTACTATGGTTTTTTAACCGTTTCACCGAACTTTTTCTTTGCGATTGTTTTCCTTATATGTAGCGTCGTCGGCATCTCTGTTGGGAGCTCGTTAACAACGGTGGCAACAGTTGGTGTGGCATTTATGGGCATTGCTGGTGCGATGGACATTTCATTAACGATCACGGCTGGAGCGATTGTTTCTGGTGCCTTCTTTGGTGATAAAATGTCTCCTTTATCGGATACAACCAATCTTGCTTCAGGTACGGTTGGGGTAGATCTTTTTGAGCATATTAAAAATATGGGCTGGACCACTATTCCTGCTTTCATCATTTCCTTTGTGCTGTACGCTATTTTATCGCCATCTGGTGCTTCAACATCGTTTGAGACCGTGGAGCTATTTAAAGAAGGACTACTGTCGACAGGATTGATTCATTGGTATACATTATTGCCAATTGTTGTCCTTGTAATCATGACCTTTTATAAAGCACCTGCTGTCATTACTTTGGCAGTCGTATCCATTATCGGTGTAGGTCTTTCCTATATGCTTGACCCGTTACCAGCTGCAGATGTTTTCAAAATTCTCTTTGATGGCTATGTCTCTCAAACTGGTAATGAGGAAGTAGATGCCTTGCTAACGCGTGGTGGCATGAATAGTATGCTCTTTACAATCGCGCTTGTCTTACTTGCTTTAACAATGGGTGGATTATTATTTACACTCGGCATTATTCAAAGTATTTTAGGGAAAGTTGAAAGCTTATTTAAAAGTGCTGGCTCCGTTATAACAGGTGCTGCGATTACGGGCATTGGTGTCAATACATTAATCGGTGAGCAGTATTTATCCATTCTGTTAACTGGTGAAGCCTTTAAAGCGCAATTTGCCAAGGTAGGTCTTGCGCCGAAAAACCTTTCTCGTGTCATGGAGGATGCTGGTACGGTCGTCAATCCGCTAGTCCCTTGGAGTGTTTGTGGTATTTTCATCACAAGTGTCCTCGGTATCTCCACACTGGATTATCTACCCTTCACCTTCTTCTGCTTACTAGGTCCCATTCTAACGATTATTTTTGGTTGGAGCGGCAAAACGTTAACAAAGCTTGATCAATAACAAAAGGTAGCTGATCAACACATCAGCTACCTTTTTTAACTTATCTAGCATTACTTGAAATGTTGGGCTTGTGGAATCTGTACATGGGGACATCGCTTTGTTAGCTCACTAAGAAATGCCCATTTATCCTGTGGCAACATCTTTACACTCCCTTGAGCTGGCGTTTGATAGAAAAGTTCTAATCCCTTATCAGCTGTAGAAATCTGATAACCCGTAAATTCGGCAGTTGTAGGAGCAATCTTTGCGATGCCTTGGTACGGGATTTTACTTTTAAATGGACCACTTTTCACTAATAGATATTCTTCATCAAAAACAAACTGAATAGATGTGGCGTACCACCAGACGACGCTTGCTGAAAGAATAAAACACACAGACATAATCATGACCATT
Organism: Lysinibacillus sp. FSL W7-1291; assembly: GCF_038593415.1. NCBI lineage: Bacteria > Bacillati > Bacillota > Bacilli > Caryophanales > Bacillaceae > Lysinibacillus > Lysinibacillus sp. FSL W7-1291. The sequence goes on along the minus strand of NZ_CP151994.1, from coordinate 1,892,440 downwards.
AAAGATGTTGCGAAGAGCCACAGTGCCATAGCCGCCATGAGCCAGACCATTAAGAAGCTCAATATAACCGGAACCTTGTTTACTTTTGCAGGATATACCATAACCATTCATCTCCCTTTCACTCAACCATCGTATTAGTAATTACCATGAAGAGACTAATCGGTATATTGCCAGCATCTGCATACGCAAAGATGATGACGTGATATGGTGAAAAACTAAATTTCGTTGCCAAATTGGGTATATGTTTAATCGAAAATCTAGCTCTGCAAAAATCGAGTATATTGTAAGATGTCACTTTGGCACAGACGATTTACCTTATTGTTTCCAAGCAAAAACACTCGGCTATGTTCTCTTTATCCTTATAATCCCCAATATGTAATCGTGTCTATCATGCCGACTAATAGTAATAATAAACCAGCAATCATTTGCATACTTCTCCCCATCTTCATGCTTGTCCGTACAATAAGACGTTTGGCATTAAAAACATATAGCAAGAGGAGCATGATTATAAGCGGTACAGCCGTTGCCACGCCAAAAATACTTGGTAGGATGAAGCCATAGGAAGTGCTTGCTACAACGGGCATGAGCCACACAAAGAACAAGACAAACATGGTCGGACAAAAGGCAATCGAAAAACTAGCACCCATCAAAAAGGCACCCAATTTCCCTTCTTTTACTATAGGTGGTAATTTCGATGACAAGCGTTGCAGAAAGGTGAATTTTACTAAACCGATTAGCACGAATCCTGTTAATAGCAGCATTGGTCCGATTGCCTGACGAAAGATTGGAAAATATAGCGTCATCTTCGTTTCAAACGATTGACCCAACAGCCAAGCTAGCAGTCCAAGCCCACTAAAAACAACCACTTTGCCCATCATAAAAAACATAATCTCCTGCAAAATACTGCTCCTATGAAGCGTTCGACTGCCATAAAACGTAATGGCACTCATATTCCCTGTTATTTGACATGGAGCAAGTGCACCTATCAAGCCAAGCAGAACGGCCATCATCCATGCAGAATGCTCATAGCCATGTAATAATTGCGTAATTGGCTCACTAATAAACTGACTAATGGTGGACATCACACTATACATTTCAACACCCTCTATCTTTCATCATTAGGAAGACCTACATTCATTTAGTATAAAAGCTAAATATGAATAATCGGTGCAGAAACCATTACTTACCTTAGTATTCTTACAAAAACAACACGCATTTAAAAATTTCATTTTCCAACTAGTATAGCGAAAAATTTGCCAGTCTTGAAACCTTTTTTCAACACGAGCGTATGTATAGCTAACCATGTCAGTAGGAGGAATGAAAGATGTCTTTTTTTCATAAAGCATTAGCAAGTTTTGGAATAGGTGCAGCAACAGTGGATACAAGATTGGCAAAGGATACTTATCGCGCTGGAGAGGTTATGCAGGGGGAAATCATCGTGCGTGGCGGTCAAATTGACCAACAAGTTGATGCTATTTATCTGTCAGTTAATACGACCTATATTCGCGAGTCCAATGATCATAAACATACAGAGGTTGCTGCTCTACAAAAAGTCAAAGTAACAGAGCCTTTCACACTGGCGGCTGGTGAAGAAAAGGCCTTTCCTATTTCGATAACACTGCCATTTGAAACACCGATTAGTGCTGGTAAAACACAGGTTTGGATTCAAACGGGCCTCGATATTAAAAATGCTGTCGATCCAAGTGATAAGGATTATATTCGTGTGGAGCCAACAACGCTTGCAGGGCATATATTGGATACAATTCAAGGCCTAGGTTTCCGTTTACGGGAAGCTGAATGCGAACAAGCCCCTTCCCGCTTCCGTGGCTACTATCCATTTGTACAGGAATTTGAATTTGTACCAACTGGACAATATAGAGGGCATTTAGATGAGCTGGAAATCGTTTTCCTCTCCCAGTCTAATCATTCAGCGGAAATTTTAATGCAAATTGATCGCAAGGTAAGAGGCATTGGTAGCTTTTTTGCAGAGGCATTAGATATGGATGAACGCTATGTCAGAACAACGATTACGATGCATGACTTACCGACACTGCAAGCTAAGCTTCAGCAAATCATTTCAAAACATGCATAATTCACTAAAAAAGAAGTTGAAGCTTATCTTCAGCTACTTTTTATTTAAATTCTATTTAGAATAGAAATATTGTGAAAGGTAAAAAACTACTTATTTTATTGATGTTATGTCTAATCCTTTCTCGATTATTTTGGTAGCATGGTTGATTAGAGTGCAATATAACTTCTACGTGCTCACTGGAAAGGACGCTGGTGGAACGGAAATCGACCCCTAGCCTTGCTATAATGGTTTTTAATGTTATTTTTTAACAACATAAACCCATCTACCATAATTGTGTATAGGTAGATGGGTTTTGGTCTATCTTATTTCACAGCCTGCTTTACTTTTTCCAACACTTCCTCGGCTGTTGCTAATTGGAGGGCTTGTGCTGCTAAAGCTTGCATTTCTGTGGCAGATAATTGTTTCAGCAAGGAGCGTGTTTTTAAAATAGATGTAGCACTCATGGAGAATTCATCTAAGCCTAATCCTAGCAATAGTGGAACAGCAAACTCATCGCCTGCCATTTCACCACACATCCCTACCCATTTTTGTTCTTTATGGGCAGCTTCGATAACCATTTGAATTAAGCGTAAAATGGCTGGGTTATACGGTTGATATAAATAAGAAACCTTTTCATTCATACGATCCGCAGCCATTGTATATTGAATTAAATCATTGGTACCAATGGAGAAGAAATCCACTTCTTTCGCAAAGATGTCTGCCATTACTGCTGTGGCTGGAATTTCAACCATCATTCCGATTTCCATGTCTGAGCTTACAGCAATACATGCCGCTACAAGCTTCTCTTTTTCTTCCAGCAAAATGGCTTTTGCTTCCCGAAATTCTTGGATGGTCGCAATCATTGGGAACATAATTTTTAAGTTACCATATACAGAAGCCCGTAATAAAGCGCGTAATTGTGTACGGAATAGCTCTTGTTGCTCTAAGCATAGACGAATAGCACGATGACCAAGAAATGGGTTCATTTCTTCTTGCAATGGCAAATATGGTAAGTGTTTGTCACCACCGATATCCAGTGTTCGAATAACTACTGGCTTACCCTTCATTCCTTCAATGACTGTTTTGTATGCGGTGAATTGTTCGTCCTCTGATGGCAAGTTTTCTCGACCCATATATAAAAACTCTGTACGATACAGGCCAATTCCTTCAGCACCATGACGCAGCACACCGTCCAAATCACTTGGTGATCCAATATTCGCAGCTAGTTCAACATGTACGCCATCCTTGGACACAGTTTGTTCGTTTACTAATGTAGACCACTCCGCCTGCTGTGTACGATAATGTTGTGCCTTTTCTTGATAATTAGCAATGACATCTGCTGTTGGATTTACAAGCACTTGACCAGATAAACCATCGACGATTAACCAATCGCCATCTTGAATCGTTGTCGTTGCCGTCCCTGCCCCTACGACTGCTGGAATTTCTAACGAGCGTGCCATGATGGCTGAATGGGATGTACGACCACCGATATCCGTAATAAAACCAAGGACATAATTACGGTCTAATTGGGCTGTCTCTGAAGGGGTCAAATCATTCGCAACAATAATCACCTGTTCGTTAATACTGCTTGGATTTGGAATATGTACATCGAGCAAATGTGCTAATATGCGGTTTGTCACATCTTTAATATCGGATGCACGCTCACTCATGTATTCGTTGTCCATACCTTCAAATAATGCCACAAACATAGACGATACTTCATGTAAGGCATACTCTGCGTTAACCGCCTCATCTGCAATTTTTTGATTGATCGGCCCAATTAATTCTGGATCATTCACCACTAATAAATGCGCCTCAAAAATCGCAGCATCTTCAGCACTAAATTTTTTCAATGTTTGCTGTTGAATGACCACCAGCTCTTGCTCTGCTTTGGCAAGAGCGGCTGCTAAACGTTGTTGCTCAGCCTCGATATCTTGAACCGTTGTTTTCGTGAATGTTAAATCTGGTTGGACAAAACGATATGCTTTGGCAATGGCAATGCCGTCTGAAGCGGCAATACCAGTGAGTTGTGTCATTGTGCAAGCCCCATTTCTGTTATGAGTGTCGTTAAAGCTGTTAATGCTTGCTCTTCATCTTCCCCATCTACAACAAGTGTAAATTGTGAGCCTTGCTTCAAGGCTAATCCCATCACACCTAAAATGGATTTTAAATTAGCTGCTTTTTCTTCTGTACGCACTTCAATTGATGAAGTAAATGGTGTTGCTTTTGCCACAAGTTGGCTTGCTGGACGTGCATGAATTCCTAAAGGATCGACTACTGTAAATTGTTGTGTTTTCATTATATATTCTCCTCTTCTTGTAAGTCTGTCAAAATGATAACGTTTGGGTGTTTGGACAACACACTTGCTGGAACATCTTCTGTATAATCAGATGCCAGCATGCGCTCTAAAACCTCACGCTTAGTTTCTCCCACTGCGATTAACAAAATGCACTTTGCACGCATAATTGATTGAATCCCCATCGTGAATGCCTGTGTCGGCACCTCATCAATGGATGAAAAGAAACGAGCATTGGCTTGACGAGTAGATTCTTCCAATGTGACAAGATGCGTCAAGGAAGCAAATGACGTGCCTGGTTCATTAAAGCCGATATGACCATTTTGACCAATCCCAAGCAATTGGAAGTCTAAGGGATACTGTTGCAGTAAGGCTTCATAGCGAGCTACCTCCACTAAAGGATCTGCTGCTAGACCATTTGGCAAATAGGATGCTCGAAATGGTTTTTGCTGAAATAAATGTTTGTTCATATAATAGGCATAGCTTTGCTCGTGAGTTGCCTCAAGCCCCACATATTCATCTAAATTAAAGCTAATGCAATGTGAAAAATCGAGATCTGTTTTGCAGATTTTAGCATATAACGGTTCCATTGTTCCACCAGTAGCCAATCCAAAAGTTGTCGCCCCATTATTTTTAGCTTCAACGATTGTTGTCACGGCTTGTGCATATAAATCATCAATTGAGGAAAATCTTTTTAATCTCACCGTTCATCCTCCTTCATTCGTGCCTTAAAAATGAATACGCTGACCATATTGATCAATGAGCGCATCGTTATTATTTTTACCTAGATTATTGCTACCAAACACTGGTATATTTGCACCCTGTTCATGCATTAGCTCAATAATTTGTGCGAATAAAGCATTTAATAATGTCGCACCTAAGACGGTGGACACAGGTGCATATTGCAACTGATTAACAGTTAACACACCATCCCCTAATGGAACATGCGTATTCAATACTTCATCGACCACATGCTCTAAACGCTTACCTGATGGATGTCGTGATGGCTGTTGCTGATACTCCAGTGATTGCAGGGATATGGTGAAAGCACCCGCTTCCTTAGCGTAGATAGCCATATCAATTGGCGCTGGATTATTGGCAGATGTCGAAATGATGATACAAACATCGTGGTCATCAAACTGTAGCTGATCCTTGTATGAGGCTAAAAATGCCTGTTTTTTTTCATTTTGCGAGGATTGCCGTGCACCCTGATGCAGCATTAACGATTCAATGTGTATCGGTTTAACAGGCACTAAGCCACCCGCTCTGTAATAACATTCCTGTGCTAATAACATGGAATGACCAGAGCCGAACAGCTGGATAATGCCTCCCTTTGTGAGACGTTCAACACTTTGCTGGGCAACATGTCTAATTTGTTCACTTTCCTGCTGTGCCACCATTGTTAAATATCGATTGACTTGTTGAAAATAGGTATTCATGTTCTATCACCTTTTCATTTCGATCGTTCCATGCTAGATGTTTGCATGCCTTCTGACGTTAACGGTCATCGCCTATTGCATGGCATCATATAAGACCTTGCCTGCCTTAATTGTTTGATGAAGCTTTAAATGTTCATCCATAATCACAGCATCTGCATCATAGCCTTGCACAAGCTGCCCTTTATTGTTTAATTTTAATTGCTGAGCAGCATTGAAGCTTGACATTTTCACAAGCTCCTCCATTGTACATTTCGTAATATGACGCATATTTCGTATAGCTTGATCCATTTTTAAAATACTACCCGCTAAAGCACCGTTTGATAAATGAGCGCCCGCTTCAGTCACATGAACCATTTGGCCGCCTAAATCATACGCTCCATATGGCATACCCTTTGCGCGCATCGCATCAGTAATTAATATAAGACCGTCTGCTCCCTTTAACCGATAGGCCATTTCCACTGCCCCTTCATGCATATGAATAAAATCAACAATGAGCTCAGCCTTGATGGCATCTAGCAACAAGACGCCACCAACGACACCTGGGTCACGATGATGGAATGGACGCATTTGATTGTATAAATGTGTCCCCTGTGAAGCACCTAATTGAACCGCTTCTTGCATTTGCTCAAATGTTGCATCTGAATGACCAATCGATACGATGACACCGCTTGCAGAAATGCTTTGCACTGCTGCCATGCCATTCGTTTCCTCTGGTGCTAGCGTAATTTGCTTAATTTTATGGCCACTTAATTCCTGCCATTTTGTCCATATAGCCATATCAAGCGGGACAATATAGTCAAGAGGTTGTGCTCCCGCCCGCTCTTTTGAAACAAATGGTCCTTCAATATGAAGCCCCAATATTTCCGCCTCATCTGACTGTGGCTGGAACTGTGCCACATTGGCAATGGCCCGCTCAATTTTGTCATAGCTTTGTGTCATAGTTGTTGCTAAAAAGCTTGTCGTACCTTCTTTGAGTAACGATTGTGCCATTATATGAAGTCCCTCATCTGAGGCATCCATTGTATCCATTTGAGCGGACCCATGAATATGCATATCAATAAATCCAGGCAATAAAAATTTCCCTGAACCATCTAGCTGTTCCACATGATTGACATTGAGCTGTGTAGCAATTTGTGCAATTTTGCCATCCTTCATCCACACATCCACTTGCTCATCTCGACCATTTGCGTTGACCACTGTGATGTTCCGAATTATTAAACTCAAGAAAAACATCTCCTCTTCTTGAACAAGGGCTGTTGAAAAGGTGTCCATTTGCAATTTCCTATTGCCTATGTGTAGCTTTTGCAAACAGCCCTATTTGTTGTTACTTTTTCATTGCAATAATATTGGTAGAGCCCGCTCGTTGATAGCCAGATTTTCCGAGTGTAATCTCTTGACCCATTAAACTTGTGAAAACAACTGGTGTGATCACAGAAGGTACTTGGTCTTTAATCTGATTGATATCAGCCTTTAAAAGCATATCTCCACGCTGAATTTTTTGACCATCCGTGACGAACAGGTCAAAGCCTTTACCATCAAGTTTGACTGTATCTAAACCAACATGAATTAATACTTCCAGACCTGCATCTGATTTCAAGCCAATCGCATGCTTCGTTGGGAAAATCATCACCACTTCCCCATCAAACGGTGCATAAACTGTGCCATCCATTGGACGAATACCAAACCCAGGACCCATCAACCCTGCCGAAAATGCCTCATCTGGCACTTCTGATAATGGCAATAAATCACCTGTCATGGGCATTTCAAAATCATGGAAGTTCGTTGTTTCATTTTTGACTGCTTCTTGCACTACAGGCTGTGCTGTTGGCACTTGTGTATTTGTAGGTGCTGGATTGCCTTTTTTCAAACGATCTTTGATAGCCTCTGCTAAAAACTCAACAGATGTACCAATAATCACTTGAACATTCGTTTTACTAATGCGCATTACCCCTCGTGCACCTGTTTGCTTCAATGTTTTTTCATCTACAACATTGGCATCCTGTACAGACAGTCGTAAGCGAGTTGTACAGTAATCCACTTGCTGAATGTTCTCTTTTCCACCTAATGCTTCAATTGTATAGTAGGCACGTAAATCAACATCGTCAGAAATGGCAGCATTTGCTTCTCCATCCTCTTCCTCGTCGTCTTCACGTCCAGGTGTTTTTAAGTCTAATTTTTTGATTAAGAAATAGAATACAACAAAGTAAATCGCACCAAAGCCTAAGCCTAAAGGCAGTAAGAGCAATGGTTTATCTGCTAGACCTAAGTTTAATAAATAGTCAATTAAACCTGCCGAGAATCCAAAGCCATCACGGAATCCAACGATATAGGCCACAGCGAGTGCTATACCTGTTAGTACAGCATGAATACCATATAGAACTGGTGATAAGAACATAAATGAAAACTCAATCGGTTCTGTAACACCTGTTAAAAAAGCTGTCAAAGCGATGGAAAAGAACATCCCACCAACAACAGGACGTTTTTCTTTTTTCGCTGCAAAGTACATCGCCAAACATGCTGCTGGTAAACCAAACATCATGATTGGGAAGAAACCAGCTTGGAAATGTCCAGCTGATGGGTCTCCCGCTAAGAAACGGTGGATGTCCCCTTTCACCACTTCGCCCGCAGCATTCGTAAATTCACCAAAATCAAACCAAATGACCGTGTTAATGACATGGTGTAAACCAACTGGAATTAATAGACGGTTGAAGAAACCATACATTCCAACACCAAGTGATCCTGCGCCAATCATCCAATTGCCGACAGAATCAATACCACCTTGAATTGGTGCCCACACAATCGCTAAAATACTAGCTAAAATCGCCATGGTAATGGACGTAATAATCGGTACAAAGCGCCGTCCGCCAAAGAATGATAACCATTCTGGAAATTTCACATTATAATATTTGTTATATAATAAGCCTGCCGTAATACCGGCAATAATACCACCAAACACACCCATATTTAATTCTTCATTAACAGTTCCTAAAACGGCCACTAATACAAGATGAGCAATTGCACCTGCAAGTGCTGCGCCCCCACTGCTATCATGTGCAAATCCCATCGCAATCCCAATCGCAAAAATGATTGGTAAATTGCCAAGTATAGCATTGCCCGAAGCGGCCATAATACTAGCAATGTACTGGATTGCTTCATTCGGTACGGCTCCAAGCATATCCCCTGAACCTAAACGCAATAGTAATGCTGCTGCTGGTAATGTAGCGATTGGAAACATGAGAGACTTACCGATTTTTTGTAAGAAAGCAAACATTATTTATCCCCCTTTGGTATAGTTGTCTAGACCACTTTAGTAAAAAAAAAGCGTTTTCACTAAGTTGCTATTATTATAGGCGCAATTCAAAAAAAAATAAATACTTTTTTAATATTTCGTGTTGCCCAATAAAAAAACCGCACCCTAATTCAATTAGGGCACAGTTCTTATTTTAGATTATGCAGTTATATCACGTTTCATAAAGGTTGTATAACTAATCACAAGGAACAAGAATGCATAAACAGCAAGCACAGTTAAAGAGAAAGGCATCGTAACATCCGCAATCATGGAGCCACCACCATGTTCATACTGTGTTAAATCTGAATGCGTGAGCCAAATGTATTTGACAATGTCGTATCTACTCAAGAACATAACAATCATGCCACCTGTAAAGGAGAGGAACATCGTTAAACCAATCGCTAATGAGCTTGAACGGAACACCGAACCTACTAAAAAGGCAAATAATGTAGACATAACAAAATCACCACTAGAAAGTAGATAATGATACGCTAAATCCCCCCATACAGCCTTTTCAACTACTTGACCATTGACGATTTCTAATTCGACACCTGTTCCCATACCAAACAAGATCAAGCCCACAAGAGCGCTTACCACCACATTCACAGCATATAAGAATAAACCAAATAGGAAGGTTGACAGTAGTTTGGACGTTAACACTTTCGCACGAGACATCGGACGTGTTAACAGCATTTTAATCGTACCCGTTGAAAATTCGCTCGACACAATACTAGCCGCTGTAATAACCGTAAATAACGTAACAAGTGTGAGCATACCACTTGTAAAGGACATAAAGCTCGCAAGACTATTATCCTTTTGACTAGGCGCATCATTGGCTAAACGATATTCAGAAATAGCGATTTGCTCTTCATAACGGGCCTTATCTTCCTCCATTAAATCATCACTTGCAAGCATCTCCTTGTTCGCTTGGATTGCTTGCTGCTCCAGCTCCTGCCAGGAGCCTTCATCTGTTGATTTTACTTCATAATATTTCATGATAGCACCAGGAACAAGAATAACAAGAATGAGCATCGCCACCATTGCCCAGGTTCCCTTTTTATGCCATAATTTCATCCACTCATTTTGAATTAGCTTCAGCAATTTGTCCGCCTCCAGTCATTTCTAAGAATTGATCCTCTAATGTTTTTTGATGTGGCTGTACAGCAAATAGTTGCATACCCGCTTGCACTAATTGAGTCGTCAATGCTGGAACATCCTCTTTCTTCATTTCCACTACATAGCCATCATTTTCAGCAACGAAATGGTAATCATGCTGTTCAAAATGAGCAGACAGCTGTTCTTTTGGCTGTGCCTCCACATAATAAAAGGATGAGCTTTCATTATGAATATCACGGAGGTCAATGAGTTGCCCATTTTGAATCACTGCCACGCGATCACACATTAACTCAATTTCAGATAATAAATGACTCGATACAAAAACGGATACGCCATCTTCCGAAGCAATCCTGCGCAGGTACATACGGAACTCACGAATACCAGCAGGGTCTAAGCCATTTGTTGGTTCATCTAAAATTAAAAACTTCGGTCGATGTAGCAGCGCCTGCGCTAATCCTAGTCGTTGGCGCATCCCTAGTGAATACGTAGAAACCTTTTCATGTATACGGTTTTCAAGACCCACCTGTTGAACGACCTCTTGAATTCGTTCTTTCGTCACATTTTTATGCATACGTGCAAAATGGAGTAAATTTTTATAGCCTGACATAAATTTATACATCTCTGGATTTTCGACAATTACGCCAACCTTACTAATGGCTTCCTCATAATGCTCTTGTAGGGAAAGTCCATCAATAATGACATTGCCCTCTGTTGGATGCATCAGCCCGGTCATCATTCGTATGGTTGTTGTTTTCCCCGCTCCATTCGGTCCTAAAAATCCTGTAATCTGCCCTGGATATAAATCAATGTTTAACTGTTGAATTAATTGCTTGCCTCGAATTGTTTTCGATAAATTTTGCAATTGTACAATTGGTTCTGTCATATTTTTTCACCCTTTCTTATCCATTTCGCCTTGGCATAATGGCGTCCAGATTTTGATGGTACTTCTTCCACGATCAAAATCTATGACATCTGCCAGCGACTATATCCTCAATCAGTGGATGCTATTGAAGCAACACTGCTAAAAATGCTTACTGACGATCCTTTCTTCACTTTGAGAGGTCGGTATCTTGTACTCAAAGACGATAAAATCCCTTCATCCACTCGACTGCGTCCTTATTCGCCACATCGCGTAAGGTTTCAACTTCTTCATAAGCCGTGATGGACCCCGCCTGCAATAAAATAATTTGATCTAAAATAGGTTCTACCTCATATAATTCATGTGTTGATAGCAAAATCGTTTGATTTTCGATATCTGTAAATTGAATTAAGCCCTTAATCAGCTGTTCTCTCACAATGGGATCAAGCCCAGCAAATGGCTCATCCATGACATAAAAAGGAACCTCTCGACCAAGCGTAGCAGCCATTTTCATCCGACCACGATTACCCTTTGATAATTGACGTAGCTTCGTATTTTTATCCACCTGTAAAAATTGTGCGACGATACAGGCCTTATCATAGGAAAAATCTTCAAATTGAGAGGCATAATACTGGAATAGCTGTTCGCCCGTATAATACTCAAAAAACAAATCAGTATCGGGTAAATAAGCAATTTGGTCCGCACTTCTACGTGTGACAGGCTTGCCATTCAGTGTGACTTTACCGGCAGAAGGTCGTAATAAACCCGCTAATACTTTCATTAGCGTAGATTTACCACTTCCATTTTCCCCTACAAGCCCAATGATTTGTCCAATCGGGAAGGAAAAGGATATATCCTGTAAAATCGGCTGTTTCTTATATTGAAAAGACACATTTGATAGCTCTAACATACCCTTCACCTCACGCTTTATTTTTCAAAACATCAAGCATTTCTTCCTTTGAAAAGCCTAATGCCTCAATCGATGTTAAAAAGTTTTCAGCTAGCTGATTTTTCATTTCTTCTCGTAATAATTCAATGCGTTCCTCATTGCTTGTAATAAATGTACCCTGACCTCGTTTGGTTTCCGTTATCTTCATCGCCTCTAACTCCTTATAGACACGTTGCACCGTATTGACATTCACACCTGTTTCAACTGCATATTCTCGAACGGACGGCAGTCGATCTCCCAGCCGTAACTTTCCCTTCAATATGTCCCCACAAATTCGATCGACAAGCTGGCTATAAATCGGTTTATCACGTGAAAAATCCATTGTCATCGTAATACCACCTTTTCAAGCCATTTGGATGCTGCTAAAAAGAGCAGTAGCATGAATAATGTCATTGCCACTTCTTCGACAACATAAAACGAGCCTAGCATCCATTCCATTGTCATCTCTTTCCCTTTTGGTAAGTACTGTTCGATATGGCGAAGCGAAACTTCTCCACGGAGGAAGATCGTTTGGTACAGCTCACTTTCCGTCATTCGCACCCAACCAGCTGTCGTTAAATAAAATGCAGCCATTGTCAGCACAATCGAAAAACGTCCTATTACGCGCTTCAACTGCAAATAAAAAGCTAAAAAGAATAAAAGAAGGATAAATAGCATTAATTGGAAAATCATTAACACAATAACAACTAATACCAAAGTCAATAAAATTTGTCCAGTACTTACAATCAGTTCATCTTTAATATTGTAGATGGCTATACTCGTAAAAAGTGTATTGAAGAGGACATAGCCTATTAACGAGCAAACCAACTTTGCACCGATAAGCTTCGTGATAGAGCTTGTTGAATGTAACCAGCTCTCCTTTGCTTTAATATCCAAACGCAACGTCGCTAAAAATTGTAAGACAGAATAAAATCCGCCTAGAGCAAGGACGAGCATCGTAAAGGCAAATGCTAGTTGATTCTCATGCGCAAAGAGATCAACATATTGATGTAATACATAGGGAACGATCCAAGATAACATGAGACCAATAAATATCCCCACTAGAAACCATGATCGGTAAAGTACCCATTCTTTTTTTAAAAGCCCTGCAAAACTTTTCAACCTCAACACCTCATGTCATAGTGTACTAGTCAAATAGTACACTATGACTTTTTAATTTTCAAGTGGCAAATACAAGAAAAAGGAAAAAACTTTTTCTTTAGGTCTGTCCTTTTAAAAAGCCTTCCATTCCTTTATTCTTTTGCAATATGAATGAATATTTGATTGAATGAACGGGGCTCATTTGTGCATGCAGAAACACTTCTTTTCAAAACGCTGCTTCTCGAAAGAAGGTATTCGCATGTGAAAAACAGAATATATTGATAGCATTCTAAGAGATAAGGTGGTATATGAATGGAGAAAAGAGTTGTCTTTGACTTTGAAATTGAGTTTACAAATGGAGGTGGCATACAAGGGCAGGAATTCCGTCTTGATCTTAATGGAGATGATATATCGGACGAAGAGCTAGCAAAGTATATTGTGGAAGATATGCGCTTGCTTATGGTAGATAAGGTGCAAATCCTCAATAAGAAAATTATTACTGAAAAGCATAAGCGAAGCACTCTTAATGAGTAATAAGAAAGGATATGGAGCTAGTATTGCTTTTGATTTAAAAATTCCCTTCATCCTTTATTTATCAGCAAATGCAAAAACTCCATTTTGAAAAAAATGATCAAAATGGAGTTAATCTTTCTAACTAAGTATGGAATTTTTATAAGAATATTTAATCAATTAAATGAGCTTCTAATGCTTCTTCAATTTATTAAAATACCATAGTCTGTAAAAATCTTCATCATGTTTTGGACACTTATAATCAATTGCTATTTGAGAAAGATCCTCTATTCACTTATAGCTTTTAGAAGTTGATCCTTCTAATTATAGCTTCTGAGTTAAATTGTTAATAATATTACTTTTATAACTTCTCTAACTTAAATTTATTTATTCTATAAACTTCATCACAAAGAAGATCGATATCCTCTTGATTATGACTGGTCATAATAATTGTTTTCCCTTCCTTTTTATAATTAAGTAAGAGGCTACGTAAGTTTTCTACACTTTCAAAATCTAAAGCATTAAATGGTTCATCTAATATTAATACTTCTTGATTTTCCATAAATGCTTGTGCTAAAGCTAGCTTTTGCTTCATGCCTAGTGAATACTTCCGTACTTTCTGTTCAGCTGTGGGCTGAAGTCCAACTAATTCCATTGTTTTAATGATTTGCTCATCATCAATTTTATTCTGTATCATAGCCAGAGATTTTAGATTTCCAAAACCCGTTTTATTTCCTAAATATCCTGGCCTATCAATTATGACTCCAAAGTTCTTAGGAAAAGTTATATCCTTATGTAAATATTCTCCCCTGATTACTATTTCACCATGATCGGGTCTAACAAATCCACAAATCAACTTAAATAATACAGATTTCCCAGAACCGTTAGGACCTACAATTCCATATATTTTCCCCTTTTCAATAGTTAAATCTATATCTTGAAATATAGTTAAGCCCTTATAGGACTTTTTGACATTTCTTACTTCAATAAGGCTCATATATAGTCATACTCCCTCAAATATATATTTTTTGTTAAGTAAATAAAATATACATACCCCTTCAACTAATACTATAAGGATCAAATACAATGATACGATCATTGGTGATGTGCCATATATCAAATGGCTGTACCCATTTAAACCCACTGGAATGTATTTATAACCAGGGAATAATAATGCGATAAAGATGCCTATAGTAACCAAATTGGTTGAACTGCTCTTTGAAACTATTTGTAATGTAATCGACAGCAGAATGTAAATGCTTATTTGTAGAAAGCCATTGATAAAAAAGTGATATAGCAAAGAAGTAAATTTCATATCTTCCACTACTGTCACTCGAAAGGAAAATTCAATGCCCTTAAAATATGCCACTGTTAAAGTCAATATAAATATAAAAAACAAATACAATATTGCCATTAATAAAATATTACGCAACCATTCGCCCATCCATTTAAACATAGAGTTGTAGCGAATAATTTTGTAGTAGCTCAACTCAGAAAACTCACTTGCTAAATAGATTTGTGCCAAATATAAAAAGCCGAAGAAAATTACTATGTAATACAAATACGACAAAAAAGTATAACCCTCAGATGATGTACCGAAAAAATTAAGGAGAAATAGATCAATTACAGTATTACTTCGGGTATCTGCCATAAAGTAAGTTCCTAATACTAATACAAAAAGGTATACTACTATGCCCGTCTGAAAAGAAGTAAAGCTGACTATTTGTTTTCCATCTTTAAATTGCACGGCTAAATAGATTAATCCAAGAGAAACAATTGCTATTAAAGGGATAGTTAATGTGTTATTCCAAAGATTTAATGTTTGGAACATAACAACATAGTTTGATAAAGACAATTTCGCTAAATACTCAGGGAAAAGTTTCCAGGATACAAAAGAAAATATATATAGAACCGTAACAACAAAGCTTATCCATCTCCATGACTGAAGAAAGACATATATAGTAGTAACCGACATTAAAATAATAAATGTAGTAATAACGAACATAACTATTTGATATAAAAGAGCAAGAAGAGGGAGATCAAAATACTGTCTCATAATGGCAGTAGGTTCGAATAATTTACTTCCAGAACTCCATTCACTTGCAAAGGGAAGCCCTATACTCATGATGAATGCAACTAATAGCCAAACTATAATCGTCAAAGCTAAATACAATAAAATTTTCTTAGAAGCCATGAGTACCCACTTTTTATATGAGCCTAATCTGATCAATATATGATATTCAAAGCCTTTTACTAAAAAAGTTACATAGAAATATAAGAGGAATGGTAAAACGAAATAAATAATTAAGTTAACATCACTTAATAATATTATTAGTAGATCCCAAGCATTAACAGGTGCATAACTTTCAATAATTGTTCTTCTTATTCCAAAACAATAAATAAAAATAACGAAACCCAACACATTCCACCTTAACTGCAGCAACTCATTGATAAGACTTCTCAAAATAACCATTCTGTCGAATTCCTTCTCTTAAGATATACATAACTCACAATCACAATTATTAATAAAAACATAAATGGTACAAATACAGTCCATAAGTCTTGTTGCATTATAGAGTACGGAAAAACTGTATATAATGGTGCAAACTTCGAAATACCTAACACAGCAGAAACAAAGCTCATTGCTTGATACCATACAAATGGTATCGATAAAGCAACAAAGGAATTATCTAAGATCAAGCATAAAATTAAAGGTAAAGTAGCATATAAAACTCCATTGATACCTACCCAGAGGGAGTATATAAATCCATACATAAAAGGTCCGTAAACTAAGAGTTGATCGAATGTTACCGTACCAGGCATATTCCCACTATCTCCAATATTAGTGATGAATGCAAATTGGGGGTTTATATATTGAGCAAAGAGGAATGGTAAAAACGCATACAAAAATGAAACCCCAAATGAAAGAAGTGCATTTACTATGATTTTAGCGTTCAAATAGATATTAAAATCTATTCTTATTTTGGTATATGTTAAATAATTATTATTTCTCTCATGAATGATTGTATCTGCAAAAACGAATAATACTAAAATTGGAAAAATCATTGCTCCAATACCATTGAGCAAACGCCCATAGAGATCAATATTGTCAGTGAAGGAATAGCCTTCATGGATTATTAAATATTGTATCCATACGGGTAAAATAATAATAAGAAACCAAGTTAGAACTCTATTAAACGTAAGTATTTGCTTAAATTCAACCCCTATTTGTTGTTTTAACATCTCTCTCTCCTATTCTTCGACTTAAAATAACAAACATCTAAAATAACGGTAACTTTACAAAATTCTAGTTTCCCTAATTAATAGTATCAACTCTAAAAAAGATAGATTAAATAGTAATTAATGAAAGGAGTAAAATAAAAAATAAAGTTTACTTATTAACAAAGACCATGTGGATTTAAAATCCTCATGGTCTTTAAATCTGTTTAAACAGGTTGACAAAATCCGTGAATTAGTTACCTTGGAATGTTCCAGTAACGGTGATAGGTAAAAATGATGTTACATCAGAACTGAATCTTGCTTGTATATATTTATCTTTTTTAATTGAATTTTCTAATAGATAGCCCTTATTAACATGAGATAAACGTACCCAAGGACCCGTATTTGTAAGTTTTGCCGTCTCTGCTCTTGCATCTAGTTTACTCTCGTTAGAGATAGAATCAATAAATAAATATCCATCCTTATCTGAGATAGATTTCTGTTGATATCCATCAGCTGATGATTGATTTAAACCAGGAACAGACGCATTGATGTTACGGGGCTCTGTTAGAGCTTGTACGTTTAACACGCCAGTTGTTAAAAGACCCAAGGAAAGTACTCCCGCTATTACTTTGCTATTTTTTTTCATCTTAACTTCTCCCTCCAACTAGTAGTTTTTCCACTTAATTCAACTATAACTCGGTAAATTTTCAATCTCTAGAATGAGTAAAGGATAAAACTTTTGAGAAAATAGTAAATTAAATATCTTAATGTAATGGAATTTTCCTCATTATAAAGGAAATATATTCACCTCTTATCTGCATAAAAAACCCATTACTATTTGAATATACCATTATTCCATATTTTTTACAATATTATATTTTGGAGGTTACAACTTGAGACATTTATTTACTGCCTAACAATATCTTGAAAATTTTAGAGGGAAAGTTTAAAAACTTTTGTGTAACCTTATTCAGCAAATCTGCTTTGGTTCGTTTCAATATCTTTCTTCACAATCTTTATAGCAACTTCAAAAAACTATTTCACTTTCAGAAATCTACGAAGCTGAAATGATTTTTAATAAATTTTTACAAATTCACAGCTAGTTGAAAGCGATGCTATTTGATTTAGACGATACATTACTGAATCGAAGACTTTTGGAATCGACAGTTTCCTTGTTGTTTTTCTATCAATCAAAATACGTTGAATATTATCCATTCTATCAAAAAGCATGTACAAGTTGGCATTATCACAAACGGGTCGGCTCAGAGACAAAAAGCAAAAATCATGCACACTCATTTAACTAGCTGTTTCAATCTCCTCATTATTTCTGAGGAAGTGGGCTACAGCAAGCTTGACAAGCGCATTTTTGAACTTGCCTTAAACAAGCTTCAAGTGCAACCAGAAGATGCATTATTCGTTGGAGATGACTTAGAAAAGGATATCGGCGGCTGTCAGCATGCAAAGATCAAGGGTATATGGTTCAATCCATATAGGCACAAAAATGATACTGACATCAGACCCTATGCAGAGATTCATTCGTTTGATCCATTAGCAAAAGGAAGAGCCCTGTTTGATTAGGACTCTTCCTTTATGTGTTAGACCATTTTCCCTACTACTTTTACCTTTAATCTTGTTGCATTTTCTGGATGATAGGCTAGTGGTGTTTCTTCTACTTCTACCAGCTCAATCGTCTCTTTAATGGCTCCTGCTAATACTGCTTGTTTTACCGCTTTACTTTGGGCATCCTTTAATGATTCCTCGCGAGGTTCCTTGGCATAAATATAAATTTGCTCATATTGACCGCTAATTTGCGCAATAGAGGCACCGATGGCATTCGCCACACCACCATATTCATTTTTCACAATAGTGGAAACGCCTCGAATCTGCTCTGGCACGATAATACCCCCACCGCCTACTAAGACCAGTGACACATCTTCTGAGGAGGTTTTCATCTTATCAATGGCCTGTTCCAGTAAGGAAGAAATTTCTTCTTGAACGGCTTTGGCAAATGCTTCATCTATATGTCCGACTAAAGTGGGGTCGCCTACTTCTGCTAAGCCTAGACGGACAGCGATATCCGTTGTTGTTAAAGTCGAGCCACCAAAGACAAGTGCCTCCTCACTAATTTGATAGCCTACACTATCTGGTCCAACGGTAATTTTGTCACCGTTCACACGAACAATACTACCACCGCCAAGACCAACTGAAATAATATCTGGCATCCTAAAGTTTGTCCGAATGTCTCCTACTTCCACAGCAACTGAAGATTCTCGTGGGAATCCATCCTGTAATACGCCTATATCTGAAGTCGTTCCCCCAACGTCCAGCACCATTGTATTTTGAATTTGGGATAAATACGACGCTCCACGAATACTGTTTGTTGGCCCACAGGCAATCGTTAAAATTGGGAATTGTTTTGCATAATCGATGGACATTAACGTACCGTCATTCTGACATAAATAAACGTCTACATTAAAAATACCTTCCGTTTGAAGCGCCTGGACAAAGCCCTGTGTTGTTGTCTCAATGACCTTACATAATGCCGCATTGAGGATCGTTGCATTTTCACGTTCAATTAGCCCGACAGAACCAATTAATGAGGAGCAGGAAATAGGAAATTCCTCGCCATAGACCTCTTGAATCCATTCACGAACCTGTAATTCTTGATCGTTTTTAATAGAAGAAAAGACACCAACAATTGCAATCGATTCTACTTGGTCGTGCCATTCCTCTAATAGTTTTTTAATTTCTTCTTGATTAAGAGCACTTAATAATTGACCATCGTATTCATAGCCACCATGTGCAATCGCATAATGACCCGACAATTGATCAATCATATCCGCTGGCCAAGCTGTATAAGGAAGTACTGATGCCGTTGCTGGATAGCCTAACCGAATAACACCGACTTTTGCTAGCTTTTTACGTTCAACAATGGCATTTGTACATTGGGTTGTCCCTAACATTGCATGTGTTATTTTTGCTTTATCAATATTTGCACCCTTGAGTAATTGTTGCAAGGACTTTTCAATACCCGTTTTAATATCTAAGCTTGTTGGTGATTTCACACTGTAAATAAGTTGACTATTATGATCTAAAAGGATGGCATCCGTATTTGTTCCGCCTACATCAATTCCAATTTTATACATGTTTTGCTACCTCCTTTTTCACCATTTCCTCAATTGGCATGTAATCATAATCATAGCCAAAGTATCTTGGTCCTGCTGTTTCAATGCCTTTTGCTGTACGCCACTTTTCATGTGCTGGTAAGCCAATCACACGCACACGTTTACCATATTTTAAGCTTTCTGTTGTAACAGGCAATAATGTTTCATAATCCACCAAACAAATTAAGTCTGGCGTCATCGCAACAACCTGCTCGTTTTTCTCTGCTAATAAGTTTTCATTTTGGAAATGAACCTTCATTTGATCGTTTTTATAGGAATCAATCCCTTCAAGATTCATTTTACCTAGATTAAAGCCACCTTTTGTTTCACGAATAACATCTACTATTTTTCCTTGGAATAGCTCATAGCCCTCTACAAGCGTTAAAAGATTTTCTAGCTTATCGTTCACCTCTTGATCTTTAGAGGCAATAATTTCACCGATTTTTTCAGAAAGCGTCACAATATGATGAACACCACTTTTCTTAATTTGTGCACCGGTCGTAGGATACAGGCTCACTAGAGAACTAGCGCCCATCTCTACCGTTGCAGTTCGGGCGAGACGCTCCGTCCATTTATTATCAATCGTTTCAAAAATACCAATATTCCCTTTTTCATCTGTGATGGCCATTGGGGTTGCCGAAATTCCATCTAGGTTAAAGGTCACCATTTGTAATTCCGGGAATGCACGACCCATCCCGTCGCAATCAATCAGCGGTAATCCAAGCTGTGCAGCTACTACAATCGGAATCATCGAATTGACGCCGCCCGCTTCCATTGGATAAGTGCCTGCAATTTTTTCTTTTCCTAAATATTGAGCAAGCTTTTGGAATACCTTGACAAATTCATCCCCACGTGGAAATTTTTCTACTAACACGGAAGGTGCACCCATCATCGCTGCTGGAATGAAAAAGTCATCATCCCCAATTTCATCCACCGAATACAACTTCACAGGCCCATTTTTTTCGATGGCAGAAAGCGCCATAAGTTTCCCAATGTATGGATCTCCGCCTCCACCTGTTCCTAGAAATGCTGCACCAATGGCAATATGTTCAATAGCTGCTTGATCTAAATATCTCATCTATGTTCCTCCAGTATGACCGTTTTTTGTATGGATAGACGATACCCAATATAATAAATAACGAATGAAATAATAATGCCAATCATCGGTTGATTTGGCAGTGATGGCAACTCAGGGAATAAAGAGAATACCACTGGCATACAGGCAATCATAGCCCCTACTAACCAAGAAAATACGCCTAATCGATTGACCCCTTCCACCTCATGCCAGCTATCTGCTTTGCCTTTATGAATGACCCAATAGGAGGCAATCATCACCCCTGCAACAGGTGGAATCATGGCTGATAAGATCGACATAATAGGTGTAAAATAATTTAATATCCCAACTACCGCTAAAATTGTGCCAATTGTTCCTGCAACTCCAATCGCTAAGCGCTCTTTGTTTTTGGCAACATCGAATACATTAATTAAAGCGATACCGCCAGAAATGGCATTGACTAAATTCGTTTTCCATGTCGCTAAAATCAAGCCAACCCCGCCAATAAACGGTGTTGCGATATGCAGAAAGACAGCTGTAATATCACTTGTTTGATAGGCAATCGTTAAGATGGCTCCTACTGCAATCATTAGTACACCAGCTGGAATAATGCCCAATGCAGCGGCCTTGACTACATCTGAACGTTTTTTGGAAAATTGCGAATAATCTCCCGCTATGACAGCCCCTAAAGCAAAAGATCCAATCGTTACAGCTAAACCATCCATAAAGTTCATATTCCCCTGTGGCTGATAGTCTCGAATAAGCTGTAGCTGATCGCCCGTTAATGTTTGCCCTAAACCGTAAAGGCAAATGATGACAAGTAATGGTACGGCGATATAGCTTAATACACGTAACACTTTCATTCCATAAAGAGCGGATACGACCATCACCATACCACTTATCAATGAAGCAAGCGGAATAGGTATATTCAAATGATAGATTGCTAGTAAATTCGCTAAGGCAACGCCACAAACATTGGCCTGAATACCAAACCAGCCTAAGCAAGCAATGGCTAAAATAATGGACAAAATAGTACGAGAGCCTTTTTTACCAAACACTTGCCCTGCCACATGAACAGTTGGTTTTCCTAAATCACTGCTTTGCATTCCTTGTAAAATCATAATGAATACGACAATCGCGTAGCCTACAAAAGCGACAGCAAGTGCCTTTGATAGACTCATATTTGTTATGAGTGCGTTACCTACTAATAAACTGGGAATACAAATCATGGCACCCGCCCAAATAATGCCTAAGCTATACCATGATTGACCTTTGTTTTCGTTTTGCATATGACTCCCTCCTTGTTATTGCTTGATTGGTTAATGTTCTTCATTATAAAAGAAAGGGTGGTTTCACGTCTTTTGCGTAAATGAAAAAAATAATCTGAAATTTTGTTCAAAATGACAAAATTTCAGATTATTCTAATCAATCATTAATTAATCGATACAGCATACAAGCCATATACACATCGTAAAATTCTGCGTATACTGTGACATCTGTGCCAATCAGCTCACTAATTTTTTTAATGCGATATTTCACTGTATTTTTATGAATATAAAGTAGCTCTGCACAGCGCTCCACACTAGCATTTGCGTCTAATAAAAAGGTAATTAAGGTCTGTAAGGAATCATGATCGCGCAAGATAGGTTCAATGACAGACAAATACTCTTCAATCATTTCTTCTCCCTGTATACTGACATCCATCGCCCTTTTCATGGAGCGTACTTCCGCTGCCGTAAACAGCTTTTGCATTGGATAAATGGTATGGGCCTTGTCCCCCACCTGATTGACCAATTGATACATTTGACGAACAGACTTTGTATTTCTCATTTTGGGCGCATAAACAATTTCCGCTATTTGAGCAGTATAGCTTGTAGTATCGTTAAATTCAGTGGCAATTTCAAATTCATGATGTTTATACAAACAATTCCCTAGTAACACAATTATACAATGATCAATGCATTGTATCACTCTTGTTTGGTAATACTTGGACAGCTGCTCTTCTAATTCATCGCGAATTCTTTTTTCGTCCGCTAAATCATGCATGTAGACGAGCCACATCATTTGAATGGCGGAAACATCTATATGAAGGAGATTCGCTAATCTTCTCATTTTTTCACTTTCATCATTAATAATGGCTTTCACTAAGGCATACTCACTTACCTCATCATGCTTGTCCCCCCATAAATTAATGGCTACTTGCACAACCTCACTTACTTTTTCAATCGTTTTGGCAGGCAGTTTTGTATTTTCTTTAATTAAGAATAAAAAGAGGGGCTCGCCATTTTTCTGATGCACTCTTTTATAGTCAACGACACAGGAGACATCACTTCTTTCTAGCTCTAGCTTTCCTGTTTCGTGCTGGAAGTTGGCCTGCGAGCATTCTTCAATAACGTTCGCTACATCTAATGATGAATTTCGTGGCCACATCACTTGATTCACAATATCAAAATGATTATTTGTGAGCACAATATTGGCTTTCAAACGATCTGAGAGCATTTTCAGCGTAATTTCAACACTTCTTAAATGCTCTGGCAGTAAGGATACCTTTTCCAACGTTTCTTTCACAAAATGATCATTCACACCTTGATTGCTAACAATTGCCTCCATTACCTCATAAATTACCTCGTTATAACGCAGTGAATAATCATTTCTTGGCATACAAATGATAATAAATCCTTGCGCCTCCGCTAAGTCAAGCACTTCCTTTGGAATATCGGGCAAGACAATACCGACATAATATAAAATAAGACCAAGCTCTCCTAAATCATGTAAATGCTGAATCGTTTCGCATTGCTGCTCCACACTATCTCGTATGGAGTAAAAAGAGCTAATGACAATCTCTTCTGCATACCATTCCTCTTGCACACGATTAATAATTTTAGAATAAAAATCAACATTGGATACCTCTAATACAGATAAGGAAGATACCGTACGATGTAAATTATTTCGACCTGTTAGCACCTCTGCCCCCCGAAAGGATGGCAATTGTAATAATTCATTGACCGTTACCCCATGCTTCACCACCACTTTTCTTCACAACTCTTTTGAAGAAGAATACCATATCCCCTACGATCTTTCAAAATACAGTTTTATCCTTATTTTAACTGCTAGCCTGTCTTTAATAATAAACTATTAACTATATGAATGAGGTAAGAGAGGACAATGAGGATGTCACATCAGACAAAAAGAGCTACCTCTGTTGGCAAAAAAATCCGTGAAAGCTTACAGGCGGATTGCCAAAGCTGTTTCGGCTTGTGCTGTACCGCTTTAAATATCGTTGCTTCCAGTGACTTTGCCATCAATAAACCAGCTGGCTCACCATGCCCTAATTTACAGGATGACTATAGCTGTCATATCCATAGCAAGCTACGAGACACAGGCTTTAAAGGCTGTACGGTTTATGATTGTTTGGGTGCTGGGCAGCAAGTGTCACAGGTCACGTTTCATGGACAAGATTGGCGACAATCCCGTGAGCATGCTGACAAGATGTTTCGGGTTTTCCCAATCATGGAACAGCTTTACGAAATGCTTGCTTATGTAGCTGAGGCCTTATCCTATCAGGTGAACAGCACGCTTGATGAGCAGCTTCTAACGCAATTGGAGCAGCTACAACAAGCAAAATCACTTGATGCCAATGCCTTATTAGCACTCGATATGATGGCTATTCGTATGCCTGTCAATGCGCTATTACTACAAACAAGCGAACAAATTCGTCAACAGAGGCTGAAAGGCAAAATCACTCGACATTTGAATCAGCGTGGAGCGGATTGGATGGGCAAAAATTTAAAAGGCAAGGATTTACGAGCGACTGATCTAAGGGGTAGCTATTTAATCGCAGCCAATCTTCAAGATGCTAATTTACAAGCAGTAGATTTCATCGGGGCTGATTTACGTGATGCCAATTTACGTGGGGCTGACCTTTCGACAAGTCTGTTTTTAACACAAATGCAAATAAACGCCGCACAAGGTGACCGCTCTACTAAATTACCTTCCTATCTGAAACGACCTGCCCATTGGCAATCAAAAAGGTAGATGGCGGTTTACGTACGCTCATCTACCCTTTATCGTTAGGCTCGTTTCTTTTTATAGATTATAGTAGCTGCCACTAACACAAGTAAGATTGCCTGCCCAATGATGGTTTCCGCTGTTGGATAGAAGCCAATCAGGCTAATGACAGGTAAGCCATCAACAATCGTCGTGGACAGATTATCCGTGAGCTGCAATGTATGCAGACTGACACCAATAATTTTAAAGGCTAATACATAAATAAGCACCGTTGCGACAGCAAAAAATTTATGAATGGGAATTTTGCCACTTGCTTTAAATAATACAATAGCCAGTACAGCAAGTATAAGCAGTGCTACAACAATCCCAAGAATAAATTGCGAAGTCTCCATTTTCGGTGCAATACCCGCGTAAAAGACTAGTGTTTCGGCTCCTTCACGGAAGACCGATAAGAAACTAATGGCAGCCATCGCAAAAATAGAACCACTAGAAATGGCATTGCCCATTTGTTTCGAAATATAGCGATTCCAACTGACTACACTTGATTTACTATGCAGCCAAATACCAACACCGATCATCATCGCTGCTGCAACTAGCCCAACATAACCTTCCATTAATTCTCGATTCGTATCAATTGTTGCTGAATTCAAAATCGTGGACATGAGGATGGCAGCAATGGCTGATAATAGAACGCCGACAAACGCTCCAACATAAATCCATTTGCGCATCTTATTCTGTCCTGATTTATTGAGGAATGATACTAAGGCTAAAATAATCAGTAACGCCTCTAGTCCCTCACGCAGCAAAATTAATGCAGCATCCCAAATTGTATAATCTGAATCCCCTTGAATCAGTTCGATTTCAGTACGGAAAGTATCTAATTTTTTTGTGATTGCTTGCTGATCGACGTTGGATTTTAATAAATCACTTGCGATAATCGGCATATCACTTTCGATTTTCGTATAAAGACTGCCATTACGTGTGGAAATTTCAATCTCTACACTTGGCCAAATGGTAATAAACTCACGTATTTTATCAGAAGCCGCCTGATAATCACCAGCATCAACAAAGTCCTTTGCCTCATCGATATAAGCAATCAATGTCGCTAACGAATAGTCCCCTTCAACCACTTCAGCTGTTTCGTTACCAGCCACAAAATCCTCAATCGTTTGCTGCAAATCCTCAAATTGAGATTGCATAAGGGCTATATCTGGCTCCTCTGCCGAAATGGCGATACGTAGAAACGCCATTTGTGTTTCGATTTGCCCATACATCGCAATGCTTTGCTCACGCACAGGGCGCTCATTTTTATTCCATTTGCTATTAAAATCTTTGTAGGCTTCATCAATAGACTGAATGTCCCCACTGGCTAAAGCTTTTTCGAAGTCTGCCATGATTGGCTTAAACTTTTGCCCAAACTCTGCTCGCTGTGCCACTTCGTCCACTGGATTTTCAAGTTTTTCTAGGGCACGTAATGCATTCGACAGTGCCGACAACGCCTCTAAACGCTCGTCTTTGGATGTTGCTTCAGTAGCCTGCGCAAGCATTTCATCGACCTTTGCTTTGGCATCTTTCTGCTCTGAAGAAACTTTAGCCCAGTCCGCAGCAAATTGTTCGAGCGCCTGCTTGGCCTCCGTCTCTTTATCCTGCTTCGTATTCATCAGTGCATCACTAATCGCAATATATAAATGGCTATAAGATTGCGCTGCCTGCACAGGTAGAGCTAAAGTTAGGATTAAGGCAATGATAATACTACAGCGCGTTAAAAAGTGCTTCACCTAAATAACTCCCCTTTTGTACACCAGGGAAGCAAGCAAACACGGCACTGCCTCGATGGGTAATGTATTCATTCATTTTATCCATACGCCCTAAGCTATTTTGGATTGTTGTAAATTGGGCTGGGTCTTTTTGAAAAGAAATAAAGATTAGCCCTGCATCATGGGTTCCTGTATTCGACATGACACCCGATGCATACGAGTAAGAACGTCGTAAAACACGTGCACCCGATTTACGTGCTAAATGAACATGTGACGTATCAGGCATAATATAATTGCCCTTGTCATCCTTTGCCTCTACATCAAAATCATCAAATTCCTTTGTTTTGCCAAATGGTGCACCACTGTCACGATAACGACCAAATGTAGCCTCTTGATCTTTCAATGATGTGCGATCCCATGTTTCAAGATGCATTTGAACTTTTCGTGCGATTAAATAAGAGCCGCCCTTTAGCCAGCCTTTATCCACCCACACAATCTTATTTAAGTCTTTTTCATCCGTAATGGCTGGATTCACCGTACCATCCTTGAAGGCAAAGAGATTTCGAGGTGTCCCTCCACCAGCTGGAAACGAGTTAAAGCCAGCCTGTGACCATTTAATCTCTACTTTACCAGAAGCAGCTCGTACTAAATTGCGCACTGCATGGAATGCCACCTGTGGATCATCTGCACAGGCTTGAATACACAGATCACCACCTGTATATTCCTTCTGTAGCTGATCTTTAGGGAAATGTGGTAAATCCTTTAGCTCCGCTGGTTTTACATGCTGCATTCCCAGTTTATCGAATAGTGAAGGACCTACACCGATAGTAATCGATAAATTGGCTGCATCTAAGCCCTCTGCCTCTCCTGTATCACCTGTTGGTACTCTCGTATTCGTCGAAACATCGACCATTAATTCACCATTCATTAAACGCACAACAAGAGGTGTCCATTGCTGGAACAACTCTTGTAGTTCCTTCTTCGATGTCACTAACACATCTAAAGAAGCAAAATAAATATTCGTTTGAACAGGTGTCACGATACCCGACTGGTGCTCGCCATAGAAATTGATCTTATTGCTAGCCGTCGTGCTATCTGCTGCTGTCTCAAAAACATCATAGCCCATCGCTTTCATGACACCACCCAAACCGGAGGCACCGATGGCAACACCTGCCACACCGATGCTTGTCAGCTTCAACATATCACGTCTAGAAATTTTTTTATTAATCAATTTTTCTTCATTGGACGTTGTCATTTTTTTCACTCCAAAATGATCCCCATTTGACTTAATGGTTCACCAAGCTGATTCACCGCTGCCGCAAGTGCTTTCGTATTGTCTTCCGTTAATTCCTCATAGGATACATAACCACCATCAGCCGTTGCATGCTGCGCTAATAAATCGTCCACCGCTTTAAATTTTTCATCAAGTGTTGACACTAGTGTTGAATCTTTCGCTTCTAATTTTGAACGTAAAATTTCAAAGATTTTTTCTGCGCCTTCAATATTCGCTTTAAAATCATACAGGTCTGTATGTGAGTAAATTTCTTCCTCACCAGTAATTTTAGATGTTGAAACTTCATTTAATAAATCTACCGCACCAGTAATCATTAAATCAGGTGTCACTTCCACCGTTTGCACTAGTGCATGTAATTCCTTCGCATCCGCAAGCAGTTGATCTGCTACAGCCTCATAACCTTTAGTTGTATTTTCTTCCCATAATGCATACTCAAGCTTATGATAGCCTGACCATTCTTCCTCGCCTTTTCCTTCTTCTTGAATATCCGCTAAACGTCCATCAATGCGAGGGTCAAGATCACCAAAGCTTTCTGCGATTGGCTCTGAGCGCTCAAAATACATACGTGCTGGCGCATACGCTGCTTTAGCGCCTTCAATATCGCCCGCCTTGAATAAATTCACGAATTTTTCTGTGTCCAGTAAAAATTGATCCATTTGCTCTAAAGCAAATTGCTGATAGGCTGATAGTTCAGCAGATAAATCCACCTCTTGTGTCGCTTGCTCTGCCTGTTCTGTTGCCGGCTTATCCTCTTTTTTAGCTTCTTCTGTATTGCCACAGCCAGCCATTAAAATGCCCCCTGCTACTAATACCGACAAAAATGATCTGTTTTTCATACTTAGTACCTACTTCCGAATTAGTTTTATATTTGTGATGATAATGATTATCATCATCTATTGCAACAACTATTTTTTGAAATAGAAAAAAACGTCATTTTTCAGTTGATCTGTATACACAACTAGAAAAATAACGTTTTTTCTACAATATAATGATTCTAATCTACAAGATTTTTGCTTGTTTCAAATTTTCATGTTTTCCATGTAAGAAATAATAAAGCACAATCGATACAAAAATGACAAAGACCATAGCAAAGAAGATCGCACTGTAGCCCATAGAAGGAACAAATAACCCTAAGAAATAAGGCCCAACACCTAAACCTAAATCATAAAATATAAAATACGTGGATGTCGCAAGTCCTAAACGCTCATTCGGTGTCACTTTAATAGCAATCGCCTGCGCAACGGAGTTGAAGTTTCCATAGCCAACCCCGATACAGGCAGCAGCGATTAAAAAGGCGATCGTTGTTGTCGCTGAACTAAAGGCATACATGCCAATTGCAAAAAGCACTAAGCAAGGATAGATAATAATATTAGCCCCTCGCGTATCTAATAATTTCCCTGTAAATGGGCGGGTAGCCAAAATGACAATGGCATAAATAATAAAGAAATAGCTTCCTGCTGATACTAAATGTAGCTCTTTTGCATAAAACGTCATAAAGGACATGACACCTGAGTAGGCAAAGCCAATAACAAGTGCCACAAAGGCAATCGGCACCGCACGCATTTCAATAAAGTTTGTCACCTTAAAGCCTGCCTTCACAGCTGTATCCGTCGCTTTTTTCGGTGCATCTGGTACGGTCACTATGAAGTACATAAAAAAGCAAATAATAGCTAAAACCGAATCGACTGCAAAGATCATGCGATAATCCTCAAATAATTGTGTTAATAAAATGCCAATGAATGGACCAATAGCTGTCGCTAAAATCGCACTTAAGCTATAATAACCAATCCCTTCGCCACGTCGTTCCGGCGGTAGAATTTGTGCAATAATGGTTCCCGTTGCTGTACTAGCAATTCCAAGAGCAATCCCTTGTATTAAACGATTAACCATAAGCAGCGGTAAATTGCCTGCTACAAAATAAGACATCGTGGATAACATAAATAACAGCAAGCCACAAAACAATGTTTTTTTGCTACCCCAATCACCAATAATACGCCCTGTACCAAGCCGCCCTAACAATGTTCCAATAATAAAAATACTCGATACCAGCCCCGCTGTACTTGTAGAAGCATTAAAATGCTCCACAGCATAAGCCGCGATGGTCACCATTAATAAATAAAAGATTAACGTAATGGTAAAATTAATAAGTGAGACAATTAAAAAATCCTTTGTCCATAGTTTCTTTCTAGTTGCTTCCACGTTACTCTCTCCTACTAATTGATATTCATACAAATTCTTGCTAAAACCTGTGTCGCAATGTCAATATCTTGCTTCGGCACACCTGCCAATGCCTGCACAAAAAACGGATTTAGATGCGACTTTATTTCCAGCACAAGCTCTTCCCCATGCTTTGATAGATGTACCAGTTTTTCACGCTTATCCTTGCCCGTCATCGTTTCCACATAGCCTAGCTCCACCAATTTATGTACAAGCTTCGTGACACTTGGCTTCTCTATAGACATGAAGTTAGCGATATCTACAAAAGAATGTGGACCCTTATCCTTCAAGAAACGAAGCACTGCCCACTGCGAGCTATATAACTGATAAGGTTCAAGCTGCACATTCAGCTGATTAATAAATGGCCTATACATTAAGCGGTACTGATTAAAAAATTCCTGTTCAATTGTCACACTATCACTTCCTTTTAAATTAGTTAGCCTAGCTAACTATATACTTAAAAAATCCATTTGTCTAGTAGGAAATAAGCGAACCCTTGCTCAGCAAGACAGGTTATAGCGCTCTTTTTGTGAGTTCTATCCTGTCCAATTGAAGCAAGCGTATACGCTTCTTTGTTCTATGCAAAAACTTCACGCATATCCTCCTCTTTCTCCACTCTATCCATCACTTCGTGCGTTCTATCCGCTACTTTCTCTAATTTATCCAACACTTTTCTTTTCCTATCCACCAATTTCATGCGTATCCTCCTCTTTCTTCGCTCTATCCATCACTCTACGCGTTCTATCCGCTACTTTCTCTGTTCTATCCACCAATTTCATGCGTATCCTCCTCTTTCTTCGCTCTATCCACCACTCTGCGCGTTCTATCCGCTACTTTCTCTGTTCTATCCAACACTTTTCTTTTCCTATCCACCAATTTCATGCGTATCCTCTACTTTCTCCGCTCTATCCACCACTCTGCGCGTTCTATCCACTACTTTCTCAAATTTATCCAACACTTTTCTTTTCCTATCCACCAATTTCACGCGTATCCTCCTCTTTCTCCACTCTATCCATCACTTCGCGCGTTCTATCCACAAAGCAACACAGTCAGACCGCTTGAATGGTTGCTGGGCTTTTAAATCCTTAATCTATAATCCAGTACTTCCTATGCTTTTTTTCACCCTCCGCTTTCAAAGGTAGTTGCTGCAACAATTTGTACGCTAGGTTTGGGGATTCAATGGCGAAGAATTCACGAAAGCTTCGATTGGTCAGCTGTGGTCCGACTAGTAATCGGTAGTCCTCCAATGTTCGATTTAATGCATTGTGATCCACCAATCCACAGCGAGGGCAAGTCCATTTTCTATAGTGATACTGTAATCGCTGTCCATTCCCACAATGAGGACATACTACGCCTTTCATCATTTCCTTAAAAGGCACAGTCATCTCTTTTTTTAACCTTGTGTGCATCGACAATAAACGTGTCGCAAAGGGTAAGAGGGTTTCTGCCTTTACGGGTTGATACATCTCTGTCCATCTTTGGATACAAGAACGCAGCCCCGTCACATGAAATATAGGCTGCCCCTCAAACCCCTTTGTTAAAATTCCATTTCTCGTTGCCAGTACAACTGCATGCACAATTGGTAAATGAAAACGTTCACGCTGTAATAATTTTTTCATCCAGGCCACATGCCGCTCCAGTTGAAGAAATGGATCAACCATCCCTTCGACCGTACCCTCTATGGTCGTGCGTGTTAGTTGAGCGTATGAAGCATCATATGAGAGAATGCCTGTTATATTTTTGATTTCTAGGATCAGTAAAAAATGGGGACAGAGAAAGATGGTGTCCATTTGATGTGTTGAACCGAAGTCATTCATTGTTTGAAAATCATGGAGAAAATAATGGGGGGTTGGTAAGTCCAGCTCAAGCCATTCTGCATCGACACGCTGTTCACCAGCGAGCCCTGCTTTGACACGTCCTAAACGCTCTCGTACATACGCGTATTCCTTGTGTGTCTGAGGCAATCTTTGTAGCATCGCCTCCAGTATTTTCTGCGAATCTGATGGTTGCCGTGCTAATAGAATCATGTATTCACCTCCTGCCCTGATTATATAAAAAAAGAACCACAACAAATGAGGTTCTCAAAAACTTGAAAGGTCGATGTTGTAAAATTAATTTTTCACAGTTTTTATTAGATCAAAAGTCTGTTCTTTCGAGCAGCAACTAACATTTGCTAATACTTTTCTAGTCATTCAATAAATACAAGAAGTGTGCCGACATAACCATTTCAGCAAGCTCGCTCCACTGAAAAGTGGCAATATGAACCAACAAGGCTACACCATCTGTTATAGAGACAGCAGCAGTCACTAGCGCATCCTGCAAATCGGAGCCTCTCTTTCTTTTTACATCTTTCCATGCTATGCTATTCACAGCTTAAAATGATAATCATTATCACTAGATTCAGTCTAGTTTCTGATAAGAATTTGTCAATTACTTTTTACTATTTTTTAAGGATGTGGCAATAAAAATGCAACATGTATATGATGTGACAATTATTGGTGGCGGCCCTGCTGGCTTATATAGTGCCTTCTACAGCGGTCTGCGTGGATTAAAAACAAAATTGATTGAGAGTCAATCACAGCTTGGCGGAAAAGTATTACTTTATCCTGAAAAGCTGATTTGGGATATTGGCGGACATCCTCCTGTTTTAGGCGAGCAATTTGTCAAACAATTAATCGAGCAAGCCAAAACATTCGATCCTACCATTTTGACAGATACAAAAGTAGATTTGATTGAACGCCAGAATGATGTTTTTATTATCCATACAGCAGCTGGTGAAAAGCATTATTCTAAAACGGTGCTGCTAGCTGTAGGTGGTGGTATTATTAACCCTCAAAAACTGACGCTTGAGGGCGCTGAAAAATATGAAATGTCAAATTTACATTATACCGTTCAATCCTATAAACGTTTTGTCGACAAAGATATTATGATTTCTGGTGGTGGTAATGCAGCCATCGATTGGGCTGTTGAGTTAAGCCCAATTGCTAAAAGCGTGACCCTAGTTTACCGTAAAGAGCATTTATCAGCGCATGAAGCAACGGTACAGGAAGCACTTGATGCGGGAGTAAATATAGAGTGCAATACGACGATTACAAAGCTGTCAGCGAATGCTGATAAAACGGCTATTCAATTAGTAACATGTGAAAATACGAAAACGCAGCAAAGTTATACCCGTCAAATCGATGAGGTGATCGTTAGTCATGGCTATAACCGTGAGGCATCTCTCGCATTTGATGAAGCCATTGCTATTCCCAAAAAGGATGATTATTATTTTGAAGGGAAAGCAACAGGTGAAACGGCACAGCCAGGTATTTTTGCGGCTGGTGATATTTTATCATTTGAAGGAAAAATCCACTTGCTACTAGGAACATTCCAAGATGCAGCCAATGCGGTCAACTCCATTAAAACGTATTTGGAGCCAACAGCCTATCGTCATGGCATGGTATCGTCTCATAATGAGCTATTTAAAGAAAAGAATCGCTCGATTATTGAAAAACAACTTGTCCAAGCCGATTAAGCACGAACATGAACCCTCTTAAGATATTTTCTTAAGAGGGTTTCTAGCTTTATCTAAATAAACTTAGTAACGATCCCATCTGCCTCAACATATTGACTCCATTTGTAATCGTCCCAGCATGCCCCATAATCGTATTTAAATGATCTGGCAAACTGCCTAATCTGGATCCTTGTTGTTGTTGATAGGGAGAATAGTAAGGTTGCACCATTCTACCTCGAAAAGGTGGGCCAAAATATTGTCTATTGCTTGGCGGATAGGGACCCCTTCTAGCATTCGGCTGAAAATATGGCATTTATACACCTCCTGTCTGAAAGCTTCTAACTAGTATATGTGGGAATTTTAGTAGTGAAATAGACTTTTGAAGAAGGCTGTAAAAATATTCTCTTGCCCACTCAAGATGTTTGAGGGAACAAGACTAGTTTCCCTGTCATACTATAAGAAAAAAGAAGGTGATACGCATTCAAGGCTCACATTATCTTGCCTTTTTAGCTCAATTCGGCATTGGAGGGGCGCATCCAGGAGGAATTAATCTATCAAAGGCTCTCTTTTCAACAGAGAATATTACGCCAGGCGCCGATATTTTAGATGTAGGGTGTGGTACAGGACAAACGGCTGCTTATTTGGCGACTGCCTATCAAGCTAGTGTCACAGGCATCGATATTCACCCCGTCATGATCAAAAAGGCGCAGAAACGAATGCAAAAAGCGCGTTTACCCGTCCGTCTATTGCAAGGCTCAATTGAAAAAACTTCGTTACCAAATGAATCATTTGACTTGATTCTAGCTGAATCAGTACTAGCCTTTGTAAATCAGCAACAGGCTTTGCAAGAAATTTATCGTTTATTGAAGAAAAGTGGACGCTTCATTGCTATTGAATTCACCAAACCTACAACTCTCCCCCCTGAGCTAGCAGACGACATCCAACAATTTTACGGATTCAAGTCCCTCCTGATGAAAAAGGATTGGGTAAAGCTACTGCAACAGGCTGGTTTTCACGATATTCGCATACAAAAAAATCAATCCATCTCCTCCAAGCCTGAATTTGATGTTTCCGCAGCGATTGAATCCGAGTTTTATGAGGTCATGGATCAGCATCTTGCCATGAACGAAAAATATCAGCCATTTTTAGACTATCGCATCTATACTTGTACGAAATAAACGAACCAGCACCCAAAGCGTTGCTGGTTTTTTATGTGGTCCCAATCACTTTATGACACCTGTCATAAAATTCCTTTGACTGGTGTGAATAGGTTTTTTCTTCGTATTTTCTTATCCTGAAGGTAAGAAAATACAGAAAGAGTGATTGAACATATGCAAATGCAACAAAGACTTCCCTTTATCGATATGTTAAGAGGCTTCGCCGTTTTAGGAACGCTCGGCACCAATATTTGGATTTTTGCTTATTTAGGTGATTTATCGTATATCACAACAAGCAACTACTCTGGTTGGTGGTCCTTCCAGGATTTTTTACGAATGGTAGTCTTATTTTTCGTCAACGGTAAGCTACTGGGCTTGTTAACGATTATGTTTGGGGTAGGTTTACAATTAAAATATCAGCAAGCCTTACGCAGAGGCAATGCTTGGCCTGGGGTCTACCTTTGGACAATCGTCTTTTTAGGGCTAGAGGGACTGCTTCATTATACCCTTGTCATGGAATACGATATTTTAATGAGCTATGCTGCTACAGCCTTCATCGTTGCCTTTCTCATCCGATTAAGTAACAAAGCCATGACCTGGGCTTTCTATCTTTTTGGCAGCTTTCATGTCCTACTGATCCTCCTTATTTTTATCAGTACGTTACAAGGTGTTGGTGTTTCCTTCAATGGGATGGAGAGCATTGCCACATTGTATGAAAACGGCTCATGGCTAACACAAGTACAGCATCGTCTGACAAATTTTTTATTCTATCGATCAGAGGCTATTTTCATTATCCCTATGAATATCTTTTTATTTTTACTTGGTGTGAAGCTTATGCGCAACGATGTATTTTCACAAACAGACAGAGGACGGCAAATACGCCAAAAGCTGTTTACGATTGGTATATACATTGGCATTCCCCTCAATCTACTTATCTTTATACCAGGTGGACTTTTTGATTTTCCTGTTCGCTATTTATGTGCCCCTATTCTTTCGATTGGCTATATTGGAATTTTAGGGAAACTGGTAGAATATAAGAGGTTCAATTGGCTTTGGCAACGTTTTGCACAAGTCGGTAAAATGTCTTTAAGCTGTTATGTCCTTCAAAACATACTTGCATCATTTATTTTTTATGGTTGGGGCCTTGGCTTAGGAGGGCATGTCAATAGCGTGATCGTCATTTGCATTTGGCTAACTTTGTCATTCCTACAACTGGTCATGGCGTCTATTTGGTTACAGCATTTTCAATTGGGTCCGATGGAATGGATTCGTCAAAAATCCATTCGAGCAATGACGCAACAATTTGCAACAAAGGAAGGTGTAGGCAATAAAAATATATCCTAGAGAACAAATAAAGCATTATTTAATCATCGATGTAGCTTCTGTGATTTTTCTCATCACAATAGTACTATGGTCTGGATCACTTCCTCTAGCTATGAAAATAACATTGCTCCTTTTATACTTAGGAGCTTTCTATAATGCTTTATGGCATAAAAATGGGAGACTCCTTGTCGCATCATTAGTAGGCTTCATCGTCATCACTATACTAAGCATTTATATAGAGCCCTTTATGCTTATTTTTGGCTTTACCTTTGCCGATTTACTTGGACGGGCGAAATCAAAATGGCATATCGGCTGTGGAATATTAGCCATCGCGATCATGTTTTTGACGGTCATGTATCTGGCGACAAACTCCTTTTTACAGAAGGAATCACAGGTGTTAGTACCTATCATGATGTTTCAGCTAGTATTGCCAATTCTTATTTACTTTGTGGAAAAGTCGAAAAATCTGCAAGCTGAATTGGCAGACGTCAATATGCAGCTTGTTCAGCAGGAAGAACGACAGCGTATTGCTAGAGACCTTCACGATACAATTGGTCATACACTCACAATGATTAAGATTAGAACGGAACTAACGACAAAACTAATTGACCGAGATCCTTCAAAGGTGAAGCAAGAATTGGATGATATATTAGCCACTACACGTACAGCCTTAAAACAAGTGCGTGAGCTAGTATCTGATATGAATTTCATTTCGTTACAGACGGAGCTAGTGCATTGCAAACAGCTTTTACAAAGTGCAAATATCACAACAAGCCTTCACAATCAATGCCCTCAAATTGTTCTTTCTAGTGTGGAGGAAACGATGCTCGCATTATGTGTAAGAGAGGCTACGACCAATATACTCAAGCACAGTCAGGCAAAAAAATGCCACATCATCATTCAATATCACACGGGACAATACACGCTAATCATGAAAGATGATGGCGTAGGCTTACAGCAAAAAGGATTTGGCAATGGCATCCATTCGATGAAGGAAAGAATGCATATCCTACAAGGTTATGCCACAATTAACAGCCATACACCTACAGGCACGAGCGTAACTCTTACGCTACCAATTCAAGACGGAAAGGAGCCCACATCATGATACGTGTATTACTAGCGGAGGACCAACAAATGCTACGCGGTGCCTTAACATCGCTCTTATCGTTTGAACCAGATATTGAAGTCATAGCCGAGGTGGCAGATGGGCTAAAAGCATGGGACTACATCCAACAGGAGCTACCAGATGTTTGCCTCGTAGATATTGAAATGCCCCATCTGTCTGGGCTAGAGCTAGCTGAAAAAATTAAACAGGCTAACCTACCGTGTAAAGTGATGATTGTCACAACTTTTGCTCGTCCTGGCTATTTACAAAAGGCTATGGATTGCGAGGTACACGGCTATCTATTGAAAGATGAACCGATCGATTATTTAATCGCTACCATTCGAAAAATCATGCAGGGAGAAAAGGTGGTTAGTAAGGATCTAGCCGCTACCTTGTTTATGAAGGAGCAAAACCCTTTAAACGAACGAGAAATTGCAGTACTACAGCTTGTCAAAGAGGGTTTGACCACAAATGAAATCAGCAAGCAATTGTTTTTAACAAAGGGTACCATTCGCAATTATTTATCTACCTCTATTCAAAAGCTGCAAGTGGAATCAAGACAGCAGGCTGCTCAGATAGCAAGTGACAAAGGCTGGCTATAACAAAAAATCTCGCCACAGCCGTGACGAGATTTTCACCATTTTAAAATAAGATACTTCGCTTGATTATTAATAGTTTACCCACTTCACGCAATTGTTGGTTTGAAG
This sequence comes from Lysinibacillus sp. FSL W7-1291, assembly GCF_038593415.1. Taxonomy (NCBI): domain Bacteria; kingdom Bacillati; phylum Bacillota; class Bacilli; order Caryophanales; family Bacillaceae; genus Lysinibacillus; species Lysinibacillus sp. FSL W7-1291. The sequence goes on along the minus strand of NZ_CP151994.1, from coordinate 1,854,327 downwards.
TGGGGCTATTTTTAGCCACACAATCAATGGATAATTATAAATGATGTCAGACCTTCTTTAATTAGTATACACTCCTATAAAACCATCATCATTACCGTTGTTAATCAATTTTATTTCCTCAAATGGATGCTTATTTTTACTTTCTATAAGGAATAGCGTTTTTTTATTTGTAACACTTCCTTCTGTAGTTGTATAGAAAAGTGTTAGAATTTTATTTTCCTTATCTAATTTAAACGAATAATCAGCATAATTCCTAGTATTGGCATTTATCAAGATATAGGTTTTATGCTTATTCTCGTCATAAGCATAAACGCCATCTTTTAAGTCTCCTCTAAATACGTTAAGTACCTTTTGATTATCTTCGTCATTAGTGTCCAGTTCTAGTACTCTTACATTTTCTAATTGCGCGGTTTCCGAAATTACAAATTCCTCTTCATAATCAACTCTCACACCGTTGCTACAAGCCGTTTGCGTAAACATTAGTCCAAGTAAAGCACAAAAAATCCGCCTGTTTTTCACCACTCTTATGCCACCTTTTTTAAAATCTTCGTTATCGCTGTATCCTAATAAATATAGCCGTGTTGGTGTAAAAAAAGACGTACTGAAACTGCAACTCCAATTGGTAATACGTATACTGAATTAATGTTTCCAAGCCCACTACAAAATTTGTAATGGGCTTTCATAAAAATCCCTACAGTTTGCATTACTTCGCTCCCGCTGCAATCAGGATTTGTTCAATCTCGTTAAATCCTCGCTGTCTCACATGTTGTAATGGTGTCACATTATTTTGATCCGGAATATTCACATCAGCACCATGCTCAATCAATAACTAAATTACCGTTTGCTGTGTTGGATTGCCGTTATTTAACACAATCGCCTCCATCAGCGCTGTCCATCCTAAATGATTCACATGATTGACGTCGATGTCGCTGTTACGCAACAACTCCTCGATGACCTCCACATAACCATGCTCTGCAGCTGGGATTAATGCGGTTCCTCCATATCGGTTCAAAATAGTAGGATCAGCACCAGCCTGAATCGTCATCTTTAATATATCCAGATAGCCTTCTGCTCCAGCATAAAGAAAGGGCGTATTTTGCCTATTGTCCTGTATATTGACATCGGCCCCAGCATTTATTATTAATTGTGCTGCCTCGACATTCTGATTATAGGTTGCAATCATCAAGGCTGTTCTGCTGTTTGAATCTTGGACATTGATATCAACTTTTTGATCCAAAGCACGTTGTAACGCTTCCATATCTCCCATTTCGGCTGCTTTAAACAGTTCACTCTTCCAATTTGATTTCACCACTTCACTCTCCCCTTTATCAAGCTGTATCGCCTCTGATTCGTTGGAGGCACATCCTTGAAGCAAAAATGATAATGCGATCATAACCGTTTGTATTTTTTTCACCCCTTGCACCACACTCTCTTTTATTTCTGTCTTCCTTATTTTAGTGTAAGTAGTAATGCTAAATATTCCATTAACCATTTCTTAAAAAAGTCTAAAAATTTGCCAAAAAAATACCTCGCCACATGGACGAGATATTTTGCTCTTAAACATTGAAACGATAGCCTGCTCCCCATACCGTTTCCAAAAACTTTGGCTGTGCGGGATCACGTTCAATTTTTTCACGTAGCTTGCGAATATGAACGGTAACGGTCGAAACATCTGCAGCTGATTCATAGCCCCAGTTTCGCTCATATAACTGCTCTTTACTTAATACTTGATTTGGGTGTTTAACAAAAAAAACGAGTAAATCAAATTCCTTTGTTGTAAAGGCAATTTCATCCCCATTGACAAAAACCTTTCTAGCAGATGTATCGATCGTAATGCCATGAATGGACATCGTATGATTTGTTTGCTGATTCGTAGCGAGGCGCTCATACCTGGCTAAATGTGCCTTGACTCTTGCTACTAGCTCACTTGGACTAAAGGGCTTCGTAATATAATCATCTGCCCCTAGACCAAGGCCACGAATTTTATCAATATCCTCTTTTTTGGCTGAAACAAATAAAATGGGCATATTGTGCACTGCTCGAACTTGTTTACAAATATCAAAGCCATTCATCCCAGGCAGCATAATATCCAAAATGATTAAAGCATAATCACCTTTTAGTGCCTGCTTCAGGCCATCGTCTCCGTTATGCTGGATATCTACTGAAAAACCATTAATCTCTAAATAATCTCGTTGGAGCTCTGCTATGCTCACTTCATCTTCAATTAACAGAATTTTTTTCATGATGACTCCCCTTCTCCTCAGCCTTTTTCAATGAAATGAATATGCTCGTTCCCTTCGTTAATTCACTCTTCGCCCAAATGTCGCCGCCCATTTCAAGGACGATTTGTTTCGCAATCGCTAACCCTAAGCCACTGCCCCCTGTTTGCGAATTACGGGAAGGCTCCGCACGGTAAAAACGATCAAAAATATGAGGTAACGCAGCAGGATCAATGCCCGTACCATTATCTGTTACCTGAATAATCGCATCCTCAGTTCGCTCGTGCAACGAAATAATAATTTGCTTATAGGATTTATCCATATATTTCTCACTATTGCTTAGTAAATTTGACAGGACACGTCTTAATTTATCACGATCAGCCATGGCCAAAAGAGGCGAACCTGCTGATATATATTGTAAATGAATGTCTCGTGCAATAAAATCAAAGCTCGCATCCTCTACATAATCATGCATATATTGCTGGAGATTGACGCTTTCCATTTGGAATGGAACCTTTTTTAAATCCAATTTAGAAAATAAGAACAGCTCATCAATTAATACATCCATATCCTTTGCTTTTGTATAGATGGTTGTTAAATATTTATCCATCTTCTCCTCTGTATTAGCCACGCCATCTTTAATGCCCTCTACATAGCCGATAATGGAAGTCATAGGCGTTTTTAAATCATGGGAAATATTCGATAATAGCTCTTTCCGATTTTCCTCATATTGAAGCTGAAGCTGGATTGATTCTTTTAGCTTAACTCTCATTTCCTCAAACGATCGATTCAACTGACCAATTTCATCATTGGAATGAGACGTAATTTCAAAATCTAAGTCGCCCGATTTAATGCGTTCAGCCCCATCCTTTAAAGCTGAGATTGGATTAATAATACTTCTTGAAACTAAATAATTTAATAAGCCAATAATCATCATAAATAGTACAAATAAGATTCCTAAAAGAATGGGCAACAGTTCACGCGTTACTTCCGCATGAGAACTAACCTCTCTTAAAACGAAAATACTTCCCTCGGTTTTATCTGGAAAATAAAAATCAAATTTTACATACGTATAAAAGGCTTGATTAATCATGATGGTATCACGCGAATTAATATTGGTCGCTTCAAAGCCAGGTAAGCTTTGAAGTAATAATTGTTCATGCTCTTTCTGCGTTGAATAAACAATTTGATGATCTTTTCGTACCACAATCTCAATCGAAGGTGCATTGATTTTTTCTAGCTGTTCGAGATCTAAAAGCTGCTGGGGATTATTTTTAGCTAGTAATTTTAAATCTAGAAAAGCGTTTTCTTCTACCGTCGTCAAAGGCTTTTGTACATAGGATTTTTTATAAAAATGCTCTATTGCTTTGATATCACCCGTAATCGCAAAGGAAAAAAGAAAAACGGCTGCAAGTAAAAGCGTGATAGCAATGATAATAACACCCACATAAGATAGCAAAAACCTCGTTTTAATTGACATCTACACTCCCCCAATAAGCTGAAACTACTAGCAATGTACCATACAAATCTTAAAACTTTATAAAATTGGGCTGAAAAATCTATAAACATTTTTGCAGCTTCAGTATAGTATTGCGTTCATATAAACGAAATAAACAAAAAAGATACGGCACAATCCTGTTGTACCGTATCCATTCGCATTATTTAGTTTCTTCTGCTCTTAACTTCTTCTTTGTTTGCCAGCCTATAATGATGAGCTCCATCAATACGACAGCGATCAAGGAGGCGCCAAATAACGGCATTATAATGCCTAAAATAACAAGGAAAATGATAAACGGCATGGACATTTTATGAGAAATTTGCGGTGGTGCAGAAAGCTCCCCTTTTTTTCTACGTAAAATCCATGTGCGAATGCCCCACATAATGACGGCTAAAAAGGCTAGACAAACCACTAAGTTTAGAATCTTATTAGGCCAGCCAAATAAGTGACCTTCATGTAAAGGAATGCCCCATGTAAAGAATTTAGCCAACATGCCATAATCAGCATAATTTACTTGATCGATAAACTTCCCACTATATTGATCGAAATACATCGTTGCTTCTGCTGAAGGCTTCACATCCAGACCTGTCACACCTGAATTACTCGCCTTCGCCACTATATATACGCCCTCCTCATTTGACGGGTAAATAATCGAATAAGGTTTTGCGATATTCATGACATTGATTTCTTTTTCAAGATCAGCAATCGAAATTTGGCTGTCATTTGTATAACGGACAGCTCCGCCTCCATGATGCTGCGCATGTTCACCTTCTGATATAGGCGCCTCTAATTGTCGAGTGGCCCAAGGAATTTCAGAGACATCCGATGTTGGTGGCTTTTGCTGTAATAATGGGTAACCAAAAGTTGGACTTTCTGAAGCTATATTCACAAGAATCGACCCTTGAAAAGCAGACCATAATAGCCCTGTAGAAATAAACAGCACCATTGGAATTGTAATGATTGTCCCAACGAGTGCATGCAATCTCTTACTTTTTTGTCGTTTATTCTCTGCCTTTGGCTTCTTCAAAAGATTTCCTTTAAATGTCATATAAAGTCCTGACAATAATAAAAAGATCGTCCAGCACGCCGCTAGTTCCACTAAATAATTGACAAAAGTACCGCCAATAAATAGGGAGCTGTGTGTATTTCTCATAATATTAGAAAATGTATAATTCGCATCCTGACTACCAACCATTTGATTGTGATCATCTAAAAATACGTACTTCTGTTCTTTGCCATTTGATAAAGTTAAACGCGTATTATAAGGCTCTTCCAGCATAATAACTTTCGTAGTGGAGTAGCCTGCAAATGCCGCTTCCGCTTTTTCCACGGCTTCATCAATCGTTAAAACCTCTTCTTTATGGCTTTCGCCAAAGAAGTAATCATCATATAATCGATTTTCTACATCTGTGAAAAATAAATAGCCAATCCCGCTTAATGTGAGAGACAGCAGTAATGGTGTAATAAAAAGTGCTGCGAAAAAATGCAATCGCCAAAACCTTGAATAAAGCAGATTTTTCATATTTGATCTCCATTCTATTTATAAATAGCAAATTTATTATATAAAGTAAAAGTGAAATATGAATGAAGTCCTAAAGACAGTTTTATGACAAATAAATGTAATCCAATTGGTATTATGCTATTTAATAGACCAAAAATAATGGTAGCCAAACCTGTTTTAACGCAAGTTTGGCTACGATTTTCAGTAAGATTTATAGATTCATATTGACAAGAATTTTACATTGACTACGGTCTTTCGTTAATGCTTCAAAACCTTTTTCCACAATATCCTCTAAAGCGATTTGGCTTGTAATAACAGCTTGACCATCAATGACCCCACGAGCGAGTAGACGAATTACTTCGGGGAAAATATTAACATAAGCAAAGGAGCCACTAATTTTCACTTCCGGAGAAACGACCGCATTTGGATTAAATTCTACTGGTCTTTCCCAGACGCTAACGATTTTAAATTCGCCGCCTGGATGTACCGCATTGACACCACTTGTAAACGTTGCCTGCACACCTGCTGCATCATACGCAACATCCACCCCACCCTTTGTTTTTTCACGAATAAACGTGACAGCATCTGTGTCAATTGGATTGATGACATAGGTTGCGCCTAATTCAAGTGCTTTTTGGCGTCGTTCATCAGAAACCTCCACGACAAAAATTTCACTTGCCCCCGCTGCCTTCACAGCCTGTAAGACTAATAAACCAATAGGACCTGCGCCAAAAATAGCTGCTGTATCGCCCAGCTTTAATTGACTTTGACGCACTGCATGAACGGCTACTGCTGTAGGTTCAACAAGTGCGCCTAGCTCTAGGCTCATATCATCCGGAAGGTGGTGAATATTTTCTTCCTGCACAATAGCATATTCAGCAAATCCACCTGAAATCGTATAACCATAGGATTGTCCACGTTTACATAAGTTAGTATACCCACGTCGACAATTATTACATTTACCACAAGGAATCGGTGGCTCCACTGCTACACGATCCCCTATTTTTATTTGAGTAACGCCTGCTGCGACCTCTACAACAACACCTGCAAATTCATGACCTAATACAGGTTGTGTACGAAATGCATAGGCACCCCCTACATATTCATGTAAATCACTACCACAAATTCCTGCAAATGCGACTTTTACTTTTACCATGCCTGGTTCTAGTGCTGGCAATTGTGCTTCCTCTACCCGAATATCTTGAATACCGTAAAATTTTGCTGCTTTCATTAGAATTACCTTCTTTTTATGATTTAGTTTGAAGACCGTATAACACAAAGTTGACTGCATGTTCTGCAATTTGTTCAGGTGTTGATTGTAAGGAAGAACGATTTAAAAATGGATTGTTCAAGGAGTACATTAACGTCCCCATAATAAAATTCAGCGCAACGTCAAGCGACTCAAAGCGAATGGTCTGCTGCTCCTGACAAGCTAATAAAATCTTCCGAAGTTGCTCCCAGGAAGGTAAAAAAACATCTTTAAGCATCTCTAACCTAGGACTATTCATAACAATCTCTTGCTGTAAAATATCAATTAATTCATGCTCATGAATGCGATAAAGCACAAAGTTTCGGCAAAAGCTACGAAGTGCACCAAGTGAATCATGGATATCATAATGGGCATTCATAAAGGTGTGGCGTAGCGGTTCAAACAATGCATTAAATACATTTTCTTTGCCACCAAAATGATAGGAAACAAGCGCAAGTGACACATTTGCCTCATCACAAATTTGTCTCACCGTCGTCCCATCATAGCCTCTGGACGAAAACAACGATTTCGCGGCCTGTAAAATTTGATCCTTTACCTCTTTATTTTTTTCTTTTGATACGTTCTCTTTCTGATCGACTGTACTCACCTCTTTTTTGAACAAACGTTCAAAACAATTGTTCAACGAAATTTTACGCCTTCTCTTATTAATTGTCAAAGCATGCGCTTATTAAAAATGGCTACTTCGAAAAACGAAGTAGCCAAAACCATTCTATCCAAGTAATTCTTTTAAAACATTGGTATACGCTGCTAAAATGGATTGCTCATGTGCAGCATCATGCCCAACATATTGTTCAACAAGCTCCTTTAGAGGCTTTGCAGCATAAGGCTCTTGCATAATTTCAATTTTTAATAGGCTCTCATAATACTCAACAACTTGTGGATTCATGTGGACCGCTCCTTTAATGTTTTACATAAAAAAGACATCTTTCTCTTATTAGAAAGATGTCTACTATGACAAATACATGACATAATACGGTGATTGCCAGCTGGAAATAAGCTTTCTATTCAACATAGAAGCTACCTTTTTAGCAGTCATCGTACTATGAGCATGCAGGAGAATTTCTCTAGTCACACTCAACACCCCCTATCCGCGTAGGTTTTTTGGCTGTACTAGATAAAGGCAGGTCTCCTGGCTTATGTTCATCACACCTTTCACCTTCCCATTACGACACGTAACAGTGGCCTTTTGAAAAGTGCTCCCATTTACAGTTGCGGGACAGCGTCGGAATTACACCGATCTTCCCTTTTAAACAAATCCTAAAATCTGATTTGTACCTCTATCCTATTATTCCGTTTTTATTATTATACCATAAAGATTTGTGTGCACAGACCCGATCTTCATAAAATACTGTGATAGATGTAATGACTTGATCGGCACTTCCATTTACACTTAACTTTCTTCTATTTTATTACTATGTTACCATATAAAGAAACATAGATTTCAGGAGGAATACATATGAAACGCAATAAAACCGCAATACTACTATTGAAAAGTTTACTCTTTATCTTACTTTTATCTGGCTGTAGTAAAGAAAATGAGACAGGCTTCGATGATCAATTTATCGCTGATTTAAAAGACTATATTCAAGTAGAAGCGAAATATAAAAACATAGAAGAAAATAATATAAATAACTTGAATAATTTATATGAATCACAAACATATTCAATGGCCCATTCCAGCGATGGAATAAAAAAAGCACTCTCACAACAGCAAGCATATTATGAAGATGCGATAGACTATTCACATAATAAAATAGATTTCAAACCTAAAACAAGCTCCCCAGAAGAAAAAGAACTCTATAATGCGATAATTGATTTTAAAGAAAAAAAAAGCTCTCATGATTTTCCAACTATTAGATTAGTCGATGCAACATACCAAATTGATAGAGTAAATGCTAAAGAAGAGTATGAGCAATCTTTACAGGAACTAAATAAATCATGGAATACTATCATATCCCTTTCAGAAAAGTATAATTTGAATCTTTTTGGAGCTGAAGAATAAGCGAATATGTAGGTGTTGTATGAGTGACTATCCTTTGCTTTTTGGGGGCTCTATCCCCCTTTTTTGAGTTCTATCCATACTTTGAGGGTTATCCTTCTCTTCAGGGGTTCTATCCACCTCTTTTGATGGGTTATCCCTCTCTTTCCAGGTTTTATCCACTACTTTTGATAGGTTATCCTTCTCTTCGAAGGTGCTATCCACCTCTTTTGATAGGTTATCCTTCTCTTCGAAGGTGCTATCCTCCTGTTTGAGGGTTATCCTGCACTTAGAAGGTTCTATCCCCCTGTTTGAGGGTTATCCTTCTCTTTGCAGGTTTTATCCACTTCTTTTGATGGATTATCCTGCACTTAGAAGGTGCTATCCCCCTGTTTGAGGGTTATCCTTCTCTTTGCAGGTTTTATCTACTACTTTTGATAGGTTATCCTGCACTTAGAAGATTCTATCCTCCTCTTTTGATGGGCTTTCCTTCTGTTTGAAGGTTATCCCTCTCTTTGAAGTTTTTATCCACTTCTTTTGATGGATTATCCTTCTCTTCGAAGGTGCTATCCTCCTGTTTGAGGGTTATCCTTCTCTTTGCAGGTTTTATCTACTACTTTTGATAGGTTATCCTGCACTTAGAAGATTCTATCCACCAGTTTGAAGGTTATCCTTCTCTTTGCAGGTTTTATCCACTTCTTTTGATGGATTATCCTGCACTTAGAAGGTTCTATCCACCTGTTTGAGGGTTATCCTTCTCTTTGCAGGTTTTATCCACCTCTTTTGATGGGTTATCCTGCACTTAGAAGGTTCTATCCACCTCTTTTGAGATTTTATCCATCACTTTTAATGGGCTTTCCTTCTGTTTGAAGGTTATCCTTCTCTTCGAAGATTCTATCCTCCTCTTTTGAAAAGCTATCCATCACTTTCCCATTGCTATCCGCCAACATTTTAAATATTCAAAAATTAAACTATACTTAAAGAAAAAGGGGGCATTATGAGATGATTATCGGTTTACATCATGTGCAAATTACCATTCCACAAGGATCAGAGGAGCAGGGGAAAGCTTTTTATTGTCAGGTTTTAGGTTTGCAGGAATTGGAGAAGCCTGAGTCGCTGAAGGGACGAGGCGGATTCTGGTTACAGCTTGGTCAGCAGGAGGTTCATGTGGGCACGGAAGATGGCTTTGATCGCTTGACAACAAAGGCGCATATTGCGTATCAAGTAGAAGATATTGAGTACTGGAAGAGGAAACTAGCAGAACATCAAATAGACATACTGGATTCTGTGCCAATCCCTCATTATGAGCGATTTGAATTTCGAGATCCGTTTGGTAATCGCGTCGAAATGATTCAAAAATTAAGATAAACTGCCCTGCTATTAGGGCAGTTTTTTCATGGGACTGTTCCATATTACATCTTGCTGAAACATTTGTAATAAAACTGTAAATTCCCTTGATAAAGCCTTTTATAGCAAGTGTTGAAGCCCTCCCTCTAGTTACCCTGGTAACATTTACCTCCCGGAAGCCCTCTATTTTCATGCTACGATTATTTCCATGGCAAAGCTATACAGGAGAAATTCTACTAGATGCTTCAGGAGGTTATAACAACATGAATAAACGATTTTTATCTACAACACTTGCCTTAACAATTGGCTTCAGTTCATTCGGAATGGTGCACACAGCCATCCAGCCGATACAGGTCGAGGCTGCTACAACAAATGCTCAAAACAACGCACAGGCTGTTGCAGCGAAAGCAGATCAACTCATTCAGACAGGGAAAAGCTTAATGGGTCAAGCGACATATAGCAATTCGGTTTACAAGTCTACATATCCATATAAATTTTCTTGTGCTTCATTTTTAATGTACATCTTTGAGAAAAATGGTGTAGACCTTGGGACATATAATGAAAATTATATGATTCAGCAAGGGACATATGTAGCAAGGAACCAATTACAAAAAGGCGATTTAGTGTTCTTTAAAAGTAAAAAAACAGGGACTGACCCCGATCATGTCGGCATGTATATCGGTGACAATAAAATCATCCACATGGCTGATTCCAAACAAAATATTGTCATTTCTGATTTAAACAGTAAGCCGTATTATACAGAAAACTATGTATCTGCACGTAGAGTATTGCCTACCCTACTATCAGCCAATCCTGCAACAAAAGGCGATAAAATTGTAGAGAATGCCCTGACGTATAAAAACAAAGTAACGATTGGCACTTCAACAAGCGAGTCAAGCCTACGCTTCACAGCTCCAGCATTTGTTGATTTCATCTATCGTAAAAGTGGCGTGACACTCGGCGCTACTACGTTAAGCAATTTAATGAACCAAGGATCAACAGTGGCTCGTGCTAATTTGAGAAAGGGCGATTTAGTCTTCTTTAATAGTGTTAAAGGCTCTAAGACACCTTCGCTTGTAGGGATTTATGCGGGCGATCATCGAATCATCATTCCTAATTCAGACGGTGTGATGACAAGAGTGTTATTTGTAGATTATTATACTGAACATTATATTACAGCGAAGCGCGTTTTCTCTGATTCCAACTCATCTCCCAGTGTAAGTGCACCTTCAGCTAGTACTTCAGCCAATCAAATTATTGCAACAGCTACCGGGTTAACAAGCAAAGCAAAATTCGGCTATACGTACAACGAAAGTGCACTGACTTTTACAAGTGCTGGTTTTACGTACTATGTCTTTAAAAAGCATGGTATTGATTTAAAGGATAAGCTAGCAAGTAAGCAAGCTTTAGTAGGGACACGTATCCAAAAATCACAGCTTCAAAAAGGTGATTTACTGTTCTTCTCAACGAATAATGGTGGACAAGATATCACGCAAACTGGTATTTATTTAGGAAATAATCAATATATTAGTATGACTACTAATGGTATTGTGAAACAAAACATTTCTTCCACTTGGGCACAAAAGAATTTTGTAACAGCTCGACGTGTTTTAAAATAAGAATGGTTGGGTGTCTCAATGATGTTGAGACACCCTTTTTTGCTAGGATGAGTTTTTAAGCGTATTGGCAAATTCAATCATTGATCTACTCGACATCGGTCCTTTTATTAGGACAATTGTGTCTGCATCGAGCTTTGGTTTCAATAATTCTAAAACGCCTGTTACCTCTTTAAACGTATGAACCTCTGCGCTGGTTCCATCTTTTTGAGCTTGATCGGCAATCTTTTCCGCCCTTTTGCCGATGGTAATTAATGTATCAATCTTTCTTTCTGCTACCATGGAGCCAATTTCGCGATGGTATTTTTCTTCAAAATTACCTAATCGTTTAATATCCCCTAGAACGAGAATGACTTTCTTCTCTTTTCCTACCGTATCTAGCACTTTTAGAGCTGCCTCTACAGATGTCGGGTTATTTGTCCACGTATCATCAATAATCGTACTGTCACCAAGCCCTGTCGTAAATTCTAAATGTCTTGCCATCTGTTTAAACGTTCGTAACCCAGCTATAGCCTGACGAATTGTCAGCCCCATTTCACGACAAGCTGCAATCGCGGCTAATGCATTATAGACTTGATGCTCACCATAGCCAGGGACAAATACATTGTACGTGATAGCATCTACTTCTAAAGTAAACTTCATGCCCGTATTGGCAAACTCTACATTCGACGCTTTAAAATCTGCCGTCTCATGTAAACCAAACTTAATAATTTTCCCCTTAAACTTTTTCAGCGAAATTTTTTTGATGTTGGTATCATCGGCATTAATAATTAACGTACCATCTTCCTTAATGCCTTCCACAATTTCTGCCTTGGCCTTTATATAGCCTTCTAGGTTGAGACAGCCATCTAAATGATGCACACCAATATTTGTAATAATACCAATAGTCGGTTGATAGATCATACACTGATGTTTAATATTCCCTGTGTTGCCTAAACCTAATTCAAAGATAGCGGCTTGTGTTTTTTCTTCAATCCCCGTTAAATAAGGCAATGATTGCCTTGGCTCGTTTTTACTGCTAACGGATGCCTGCACTTGCCAATGCTTACTAGCGATATGTTTTAGCATCTCTTTTGTCGTTGTTTTACCACAAGTTCCTGTTAAAGCCACAACAGGAATTTGAAAAAGACCACGATAATACTCGATAAATGTCCAGTAGGCCTGTGCAACACTTTTCACTTGTAAAACGGTTGTATTAGCTAAAGCGCTTTTCAATTCTGTAGACGGTTTATCGGAGATGATTAAAGACGGTCCCTTCCGATCAACCTCTTGCCAGTTGATTTTATCGTTTCGACTAACAAACATGAGGGAATGACTTTTTGTTAGGTCATGCCGATTATAGTAAATGGCCTGCTGCACAGACCATTGTTCTGATCCATGAATGAGCTTTCCTTGTAGAACGGTTCTAAGTTTTTGCACACTAATGGGTTGCAAGTGTACTGCGCCTCCTCTCTTTATCAATCTTGTATATGACTTACTCCTTCTCTTGATTCAGCGTGTTATATTCTGATCAATTACTATACCTTATTAGAATGTTCTTCTATGTGGCACAGTCAATATCCTATATAGAAAGAAGCTGACTAATCAGCAGGTGGGGTAGGTTTCAGCTTTAGCTCCGCTGCTAGTTTAGAAATCTGTTTGCTATACATATCTCCCTTTATGAGCACAATCGTATTGTCATCGACAATCTTCTGCAATAACGGATAGACGAGTGTACTATTTTTAAATGTATAGACAGACTCGCTAAATCCTAACTTGACTGCATGATCAGCCATAATCCTTGCATGCTCCCCTATGGTAATCAAGACATCCACGCCAATGCGTTTTATTAATTCCCCCGCTTGCTCGTGAATAATATAACCCCATGAACCTAAGTCGGTAATCGTACCAATGACAGCAATCTTTTTCTTGCCATCTCCTAGCTCATTCAACACTTTTAAGGCTGCCTCCAAGGAAGTGGTTGTAATACTCCAGGTATCATCCAATAGCATGGAATGATTGATGCCCTCAAAAAGTTGTAATTGTTTTTTCAATTGACGGAATGATTGGAGTAGTTTGGCTGCGACTGGAATGGGCATTCCCATGTCATAGACGGCTGCGATGGCAGCAAGCGCATTATAGACCTGGTGTTCTCCAAATCCTGGCACAAGAATGTCATAGTTTTTTTTATTGTGCTGAAGAACGAATTTCATCCCTTTTTGATAGTAGTGGATATGACTTGCTCGAAAATCACAGGACTCATGCTTCCCTACTTTAAGCAAACGACCACGGAATCTAGAAATATCTAGCTTCTGCGTATTGCTATCTTCCGCATTAATAATTAATGTACCTTTGGGGTGAATGATATCTAGCATTTCTCCCTTTGCTTGTATATAGCCTTCTAATGTTTTGCAATAGTTTAAGTGGTGAGCTCCGATATTAGTAATAATCCCTATGGTCGGTTTAAAATATTTTCCCGCATTCGTGACATCTCCTGGCGAGCCAACTGCTGTTTCAAAGACAGCTGCCTCTGTTTCTTCCTCAATGCCCAATAAATATTGCAATGAAGCGGTTCTAGAATTACTGCTTAATGTCGTTGCTGTCACTTTCCGATCAGCAGAAAGAAGATGTTTAATCATCTCTTTTGTCGTTGTTTTACCTGAAGTACCTGTAATCGCTACAATCGGAATATGAAACTGATTGCGATAAAAATGAACAAATTTCCAATAGGCCTCTTCTGCATTCGCTACCTGTATCATAATGACTTGGTTTGGAATGTCATTTGGCCGATAAGCTCTATCGGTCACTAGCACTAGAGGAGAAAGCGGCTCAAGACTTTTCCAATTCACAATACGTTTACTTGTAAATAGTGCCGTATTGGACTTTTTCACTTGTTTTAATCGATAAGCCCCATGCTGAATCAGTACATCCTCTGACCCTTGCACTAGATAGCCTGCCGTAATCATTGCTAAATTTTTCACCGAAAGAGGCTTCATATCTTTTCTCCCTCCTTTCTTTTCTAGTATATGTAACCTCTTAAAAGTTGCTTGGATGTAGACAAGATACATAACTAGAAGAAAACTATTTCACTGCATATATATAAAGGTGATTAAGTATCTAAGTACCAATAGAAGGAGTGATATACCTGAAAGCCATTGTATTTATCGGTACAAACAAATCCGGGTCTAGTCGTGAAGCAACAAGAGCAGCAGAAAAACTAGGCTACTTCACAGTACTTTTCACAAATAATGAAAAACAACTTCAGCAGCGACGTGCCTACCCCGACATCCACAAAATGATACTCATTGATACTTTGAATATAGAGAGAATGAAAGAGGAAATTGATAAACTAGGGAAAACCGGATTAGAGATTAAAAGTATCGTTAGTTTTGTTGATCCATTTGTCCATGTTGCTTCTATGCTATGTGATGAATTTTGTCATAACTATGCATCCTCCACTGCTATTGAAATGATGGAGGATAAAGAGAAAACAAGAAATTTTTTAAAAGACCAACCATACTCACCAAAGTTTTCGCTTCTGAAGCCCCAGGAACCTATTGCTAAAAATTTGACCTTCCCATTAATCGTAAAATCACCAAAATCAACAGGTTCAAAAGATGTATTATTAGCAACAGATGCAGAGCAACTTAATCATCACCTCAAAGCATTACGCAGTAAAAATCCCTACGAATCCATCATGATTGAAGAATATTTGGATGGTCCACAATATTTAGTAGAAGCGGTTGTGTACCAACAACAACCACATGTCATTGGCATTATTGAACAGGAAATTACGCAAGGAAAACGATTTATTATTACAGGCTACGGTGTTTTAGTGAAAGCTCCGCAAGACATCCAATCAGGAATCGAAGAGGTACTCCATTCCATTGTGAAGGCCTTTGATATCGAAAATGGAGCACTCCATTTAGAGCTTCGATTAACGCAAAATGGTTGGAAGCTTATCGAAATCAATCCACGGATTTCTGGTGGTGCCATGAACAATATGCTACAGGCAGCACTAGGATTTAGTTTAGTGGAAGAAACATTGAAACTATTACTTGGTGAACAGCCTAATCTCGAGCCAAGACATAAAAAATTTGTTTATACAAAATATGTTATTGTGGAAAGTAAAGGCATTTTAGAGAAGGTGATTGGCAAGGCAAGAGCGACAAGATCAACAGGTGTCGTAGAAGTGTATGTCAAACCGAGAAAAGGGACACTGCTAATGCCACCTTTATCGATGGGACATCGTTATGCTTATGTAATTGCAGAAGGGTCAACATTGAGGGAAGCTAGAAATCATGCAACAAATGCAGCAAAAGAAATTAAATTTATTTTGAGAGTTTGAAAAAAATATCCCGAATAATTGCCGCTTGCCAGTGGACAGTTACTCGGGCTTTTTTTCTTGATTTGACAGATATCATGAAAGAGAGACCTGCACGATGCAGGTCTGTTCATTATTCAATATGAAGTTGGACGCATTATTGTATCTGCACGGAAGCGAAGCGTCAGCCGCAATTACATCAGAGCATACTTCATTCTTCCTTAAACGTTTCGTCTAAAAATTTCACAGTTTCAAACATATTCGTTTTACTAGCACCTTTTACAAGAATGGTATCATGAGGCTCTACCAATGTTTCTAGTAGGACATGCAATTCGTCTTTATTGATAAAATGATGTACCTTGGATGGGTCCATGCCCTTCGCAATGGCGGCATTGCTCATTTCTTCCGTCCTAAAGCCATAGGTAATGAATTCATCAATGCCTACCTCGTAAATGTACTCCCCAACCTTTTTATATTCTTCCTCCCTCAAGACGCCGAGCTCTCGCATTTGTCCAATAATCGCTACTTTCCGTTCCTTCGCGATATTCGTTAGTACATCAATCGCAGCTCGAACCCCTTGTGGATGAGAGTGAACCGTATCATCAATGACCGTAATATCATCACGCAAGTTATAGATCGTTAAACGTCTTGGTGGTTTTTTAAAGTTGAGCCCCGCCTGAATTTCAAAGGGCGTGAACCCTAAAAGATCTGCCACTGCCACTGCATTGAGCGCATTGTAAACATGATGTTCCCCTAAAATTGGAATATACATTTCGATTTCTTCCCCATGTAGCTTCATTTTAAAGGACATGCCAATATCCTTATACTGCAAATCATAGGCACGATAATCGGCTTCTTTTTTAATACCCACCGTCAAGATTTTCCCTTTAAATTGCTCTGTCTCTAAGTATCTGGAATTGTCATCATCTTGATTGACAATGAGTAAGCCCTGCTGATCCATACCATGAATCAATTCGGATTTCGCCTTGGCAACGCCTCTTACATCCCCATCAAAGTTCCCCACATGCGCTAAGCCAATATTCGTTACAATACTAATATTCGGCTGAATTATACTACAGTGGTTGGTAATAATACCTGGGTAGGCCATACCATACTCTAATACGACAGCCTGATGTGTATCATTGATTTCTTCCTTATGCTTTTTCGTATGCTCAGTCGTATTCCAATAATCCTTCGACTCAAAAACATTCCACTTTTTCGATAAAATCGAGCCGACAAATGCCTTTGTTGTTGTTTTGCCTGCACTTCCCGTAATGGCAATAATCGGCAAGTTTTTCTTGTCAGCCTGTTGCTTACTTTTTTGTTGGACAATTTTCTTTTTTAGAGGTTTTTGATTTTTCGCAAGATACATCGCATAGCGGATGGAATGAATGACCACATCTAGCTCCAAGTAAAAGGCAGGAGGACAGCCTGGTCGCCAATTGACCTCATACATCCAAATTTTTTGCTGCTGATCTAGGCCAACATCAATCCCAATTTCATCAATCACTTCCCCAAACTTCACTATTTGAATTTCATCCAGGTGATGAGCTAGCGCTAAGGAGAAATGCTCCAGCATTCGCCGAATATTATAAGCCTCTTCCTTAAATTCCTGTTCTAAAAATGGATCTAAATAATTCGTATAGCCCCCATTATTAATATTCGGTATGATGGAACCATTTGGTGCAATTCGTGGGTACACTGTCGTCACTACCCATTTTCCTTCACCATTTTTCTGAACATGCAAACGGAAATCATAAACCTGACCCGACTTTGTGACCGATTGAATATAGGGCTGCATAATAAACGTACCAGACGCAAGCTGCTCCTTTATCAATGCATCTAATTGAGGCTTTGAATAAGCCGTATTGGTGCTATCCTTACGAACCTCGAAATGCTTAGTTCCCGCCTTCGTAATAAAATAAATGCCCTTCCCTTTACGTCCATCAATCGGCTTGAAGACAACCCGTTTATAATAATTAATGAACTTGTGAAATAAATCGACATCCTTTACAATTTCCGATGGAATCAAATACTGTTCAAATTCCTTTGCTTCCTTCAATCGCTTCATGACATTCCATTTATTCCCTATCGAATGGGTCGTAAATGGAATCTCTTCTTTTAAACGATCGATAATATCTTTGGAAACAGATAATTTCTCTGGGCTCCCCGCATTATAGATCACATCAGGAAAGGGCATCGTTTTTTCCTGCCACTCGCCATTCTCATAGATCTTTGCTTGAATGGAGCGTTTGGCAAAGTCAACACTTTTAGGGGTGAAGTAAAAAAACTGTGCCCCTTCTGCTTTCGCAACTGCTGCATAGGCATATGACTTGAGAACTGTAGTTGGATCAAGTCGATGATGCAGCATACCAATAATCGTCATAGTTAAACTTCCTTTCATTAGATTCTCTCTCTATTACATTCACTTTGTATCCCTCACATATAGACAGATGCTCTAGCTTTAGTAGTTTAATATGGCGCTACCATTTAGGCTCAATGATAAATTTCCCCTTCAACATGTCTGGCTTTAAGAGCTGAATCGCCGATATCCCACTAAGTTCAATCGATTTGTGCGTACTTGTTTTTTCTAACCTCACCACGTCAGCAATCGAATTAGTATCATTTCCTTCATAATCAAAAGCGCGCAACAACGACACTGTGCCACGGCAACGCTCTTTATCAATCGCCTCGATACGGAAATACTCCGTTTCAAATTGTTTCACTGTATCCATTAACCTTAAATGAGCGCCACTATGTGTAATTAAAAAAAATGGAATCGTATCACTACCGACTATTTTGACAAGTAGCTGACCGAAATATTTAGAATGAAAATTCATCATAATATCCTGAAGATCCTTCAAATCACTTAAAGCTTCGCATAAAAAGTGATTTCTTTTCTTCTCACTGTTCAAATTGTAGCCCCCTCTCTAGTTTGAATATGTCTGTTGGTCCATGTAAGTTGCCCTCTCGTTATAATATGTAGCGACAAAAAATATGACGACTTTTTCACACAGAAACTAAAAAAACCTCTACCATAGAATGGAGAGGCTTTCTTCATGAGATCATTGAGAGAAACATGTCAGCAGTTCTTGTACATTATTCGGTTCTAATGTATCCATTGTATGATGCCCTGTGCCGAATGGTAATTGCTTCGTAATAGCATTTGGGATAACCACTGTATAAAGGCCCGCCGCCACAGCTGCTTGTGCGCCATTCGGTGAATCCTCAATCGCTATCGCTTCCTTGCCCTTTACACCTAATTGTTTAAGCGCCTGCAAGTATAGCTCTGGATCAGGCTTAACATTTGTCACTGTGTCCGCGGTACAATAGCAATCAAAAAAATCTCGAATGCCAAGCTTATCAACATACTGATCAATCCATTGACGACTCGAGCTACTAGCAAGACCAATTTGTAAACCCGCTTCCTTTGCTTGCTGCAGCAGTGTTAATATACCCGGTCTGAGCGTTTCCTTTTCCATTAATTGTGCATGACTTTGTTGAATAGATGCTCGAAATGCCTCCACATCCAATTTGATGTGATGATGTGTAACAAGATATGTATAAGGATTAAAGGCTTGAAGATTTGTACCAAGGCATTTTGCATACATTTCCAACGATAACACAACACCATAATGAGCATAGGCCTCCTTGAAAACGGTATACCACGCCGTTTCTGTATCAATAATCGTACCATCAAAATCAAAAACAATCGCTTTCAACATCCTACTTTCCCCCTTTGAACTAATCCAACGCTATCATACTTCTATACAGCATGTTATCCTCTGCTTTTACTGTTCTATCCGTTGCTTTTGTTGTTCTATCCATTACTTTTGCATTTCTATCCACCGCTTTCACTGTTCTATCCACCTTTTTTGCAACTCTATCCTTCTTTTCCTGCTATCCAGTACTTTTATAACTCTATCCATCACTTTCACAACCCTATCCACCTACTCCTGCAAACTATCCATCACCTTGTCACGTTTATCCCCTTGATTTAACAAAATCACGCCGCCAATGATGAGGGCTATGCCAAGTGCCGAGTAGAGATTAAACATGTCGTGCCAAATAATCATACCTACGAGAACGGTTAAAGCTGTCCCAACACCTGACCAAATAGCGTAGGCTAGGCTTAATGGCAATGTTTTTAGGCATAAGGATAAGCTATAAAATGAAATGCCATAGCCAAGTGCCACCGCTAAAGAGGGACCCAGCACGGTGAAGCCTTCAGAAAGCTTGAGCATAGTTGTCGCAAAAACCTCACTTATAATCGATAATGTTAAAAATAAATAGCCCTTCATGCTGTTCAGCCTCCTAATGTCCACCTGCAAGATTGAGTACTACGACACCCAAAATAATACATAGTATCCCTATGACCTTCTTGCGATTAAATTGTTCCTTATAAAGGACAACCCCGACAATAACCGTTAACGCTGTCCCTAAACCTGCCCATATGGCATAGGCTGTGCCGATAGGGATAACCTGTAATGTCAAGGCTAAACAATAAAATGCCGCTGCGTAGCCAACCACCACACCAACAGATGGCCAAATGCGCGTGAAACCTTCTGTGCGCTTTAGCATGGAGCTTGCAAAAACCTCTGCTACAATGGCGATCAATAAAAAACTAAAAACCATCATTCTTGAAAATCCTTTCTAGTTCACTTCTATCTGTCATCTTCTTCCTCAACATACTCCAATAGATTGCGCTTTACCAATCGTATTACCTTACCCGTTTTTAAATTAGAGAGATTGACCATCACCTAGCTGCATTTTACGATCCGCTTGCATACAATCTAAGCGAATCATTATGGTCATGTTCTCACTTCCTAAGCTGTTGCATCATCAGATAGGGGAAATAGGTATGGAATGCATTAGCTATCAAGCTCAACACGATCACACAGCATGAAATTATTTCCATTTTCACTATTAGCTAACGAAAATAGGATACCTTTTGTAAATTAGACAACAATCAATAAGACAATAGCTATGTATATTGTAGCAGTAAATAAAAGGGTCATGACATCTTTTTTGCATAATGCATATCCTTGCCTACCTAATCGGACAACAGCATTTCCAACCCTTTAAAATGAATAGAAGCCGCCATACTCCCCTTGGCTACTAATTGTTCTGATACCTTCATTGTTCCTACCAAAAGAATCACAAGCATCGTCAAGCCAAAAATCAGCATCCCCTTTCCTTCCTTTTTTATCCCTATCAATAATTATCGATAAAAATAAAACCCTCTAATGCTAGAGGGCCTGGCTTTTATTTTAATAATCCTGTCTCTACTAAAAATGCTTTTGCTACGTCTGCTGCGAGCTTTCCTTCCACATTTACTTGATAATTCATTTCTCGCATTTCATCGTCTGTAATGTGGTTTGCTAGTTGATTTAATGCCTTTTCAATCTCTGGATAGTTTGTTAGCGTTTCTTTTCTTAGTAATGGTGCTCCTTGATAGGGTGGAAACAATGCTTGATCGTCCTCCAATACATGTAGCTTGTATTGACGAATTTCACTATCCGTTGAATAGGCATCCAGTAAATTGATATCGCCCGATTGTATCGCCTGATAGCGAAGCTTTGGCTCCATCGTTGCAAGTGTTGGAAACACAATCCCATAACGTTTTTGAATGCCAACATAGCCATCTTCACGGTCATTAAATTCTAATGTAAAGCCTGCCTTCACCTTCTGCTCTATCGCTTGCAGATCAGAAATTTTTTGCAATTGATACGTCTCCGCCAAATCCTGTGATACGGCCAATGCATACGTATTGTTATAGTTCATGGGGCTTAGCATGACCATATCAAATTGCGCCAGCATGCCATCTTTTGCCTGATGGTAGACATCGGCTTGGTTATGATTGATCGCTTCCTCTTTTAAAAATTCCGTAATAGCTGTGCCCGTAAGTTCAGGGTAAATATCAATACTCCCCGATTTTAACGCATTGAATACAAACGAGGTTTTACCAAGCCCTGGCTTTAGTTGCACAGTTAAGTCCGTTTCCTGTTCAATCAATAATTTATACATATTGATGAGTATCTCAGGTTCAGAGCCTAGCTTTCCTGCTATCACGATTTCATCTTGTGGTTTATTACTAAATAGCGGGAAGAAAATAATGATGAATGCCGTCAAACTAACGAGACTCAATGTAGTCAATGTTTTTTTAAAGGACAGGGATTCTAATTTTTTGAGCAACACATCAAAAATCAATGCTAACATGGCTGCCGGTATAGCTCCTATTAAAATGAGGGCTGTATTATTACGGTCAATTCCAAGTAAAATGATGTCTCCTAATCCTCCAGCTCCAATTAAAGCAGCTAATGTGGCGGTCCCCACAATTAACACCATCGCTGTTCGAATACCTGCCATCATGACAGGCATGGCCAGTGGTAATTCTACTTTCAATAAACGCTTCGTTCTATTCATCCCCATGGCTAATGCCGCTTCCTTTAATGATGGATCGACTTCATTAATGCCCGTATAGGTGTTTCGCAAAATAGGCAATAGCGCATAGACGACTAACGCAATAATGGCGGGAACTTTCCCAATGCCAAATAGAGGTATTAATAAGCCCAGTAAAGCTAATGAAGGGATCGTTTGCAAAACGGCACTGATGCCAATGATACTTTCAGCTATTTTCTTTTTATTGGTTAAATAGATACCTAGAGGAATGGCAATGAGAACAGCAAAAAATAAAGCGATGAAGGATAGTTGGATATGTTCTAGCAATGCCGCTAGCAGTTGTGCCTTCCGTTCTTGAAACATCTCCATCACATTAGTCATGCGCAAGACCTCTTTCCTTTGAATCCTTTGCTAAATAGTGCAGCATAGAGGCTCTTGTCACCATACCGATGAGCTTGCCATCCTCCTCGACACCTAATAAGTCATGCTGGGCTAGCTTGTCAAAAATTGTCGCAAGTGAAGCATCCACAAGTATCGTATCCTGGAACTCGCTTGTTGTCATGATTGGTTGCATGATGGCATGGATAGTAAACGCATGCTCTACCTGATGCTTGCTACCAATAAACTGTTGTACAAAGTCATTGGCAGGGTTTTGTATCAATTCTTGTGGCGTACCTATTTGGACAATTTCGCCATCTTTCATAATACAGAGGCGATCCCCTAACTTCAGTGCCTCCTGCATATCATGTGAGACAAATACAATGGTTTTCCTTATCGTACGTTGCATCTCCAGTAAATCATCCTGGAGTTTTGTACGACTGATGGGGTCTAAGGCACTGAACGGCTCATCCATTAAGATAATCGATGGGTCAGCCGCTAAGGCACGAATAACGCCCACTCTTTGTTGTTCGCCACCTGATAACTCCTGTGGCTTACGCTGGCGATATTTTTCTGGTTCAAGCCCAACCATCTCCAGCAGTTCCTCCACACGCTTTTGAATTTTTGTTTTATGCCAATGTTTCAATTCTGGCACAATCGCAATATTTTCTTCAATCGTCATATGTGGAAACAGGGCGATCTGCTGTAATACATAACCGATACTCCAACGTAACTCATGGATATTATAGTCACTGATTCTTTTACCATTGATCCAAATCGTTCCTTCTGTTAATGGAATTAATCGATTAATCATCTTCAATAAAGTAGTTTTGCCACATCCACTAGGGCCGATAATGACAAAAAATTCACCCTTTTTAATTTCGACATTTAGAGCTTTGACAGCTGTATGGTCGTTATCATATTTTTTTGAGACATTGTCAAATGTAATCATCTGTCATCTCCTTTTAAATTTGCGAATGAAATGAGAATAAGTTCACTTCTATATTTCACCAACAACAGTTCTTTCAAACATGTGCAGGTAGGTTTGGCTATTTCATTCTAAATACTTCGCCTTTTGGCACAAACGGTAGCTTGGCCCCTTGTGGCAATACGAAGGCGTGCTCTCTTTTTATGGTTAAACGATCACATTGACCATCCGTAATAATAAGGATAGGACCATCCTTTGGAAAATCCTGCGCTTCTTCTAGTAAACGGACACCAGGCTGTAGCACCGTGCCTCCTCTGCCTCTTACTTTCACTTTAGACAATAGCTCTTCAGGTGCTAGATAGCCTGCATCATAGGCAACGGCATCACAAAATATCACTCGTACAAGGGGAACATCTCTGGCAATACTATAGCTCGCGATTGTGCCGAGTGCTTTTCCTAGTAAGAGACGATCCATAGAGCCTGAGGTATCAATAAGGACTGCGAAAGTACGCCCATCTTCCTCTCCGCTTTGATGAACCCATCTTGGTCTAGCTATATCAGGTGTCGATGCTTGCCTTCTACTTGGTCGTGCATACGTTCTGAC
This sequence comes from Lysinibacillus sp. FSL W7-1291, assembly GCF_038593415.1. Classification (NCBI taxonomy): domain Bacteria; kingdom Bacillati; phylum Bacillota; class Bacilli; order Caryophanales; family Bacillaceae; genus Lysinibacillus; species Lysinibacillus sp. FSL W7-1291. The sequence goes on along the minus strand of NZ_CP151994.1, from coordinate 1,830,283 downwards.
CTTTTCTATTGGCTGAAACATGCGATCAAACCATTTGGCTAAGGCCACATCCCAAGCAATAGGTGGCTGTGCTAGACTACGAATTTCCTCAATGAGTCCTTGTGGTAAGTATCCTCTCTCCTGTGCCATATGATAGCTTAATCCTTGACTCAATGCTCTTCTATAAAAAGCATCCAAATCCACACCTGCCTTACCTTCCCAAAAGTCTGGTGGATTCGTTTCAATCATATCTACTGTGCCTTGCCCTCGAAAGGTTCTTAATTTGCGATACATCCTGATATCCGTAACAATGCGATCATAAATAGATTCTGCCGAGAGCCCTTTTAAGGCTGGATCATATAGCCCGCCAAATGCTGGCATCTCGCCAATTTTCATATCGATGAGCCAGCCATTGATGACATAATCACAAGCAACATTCCATAGATAGGGATCACGTCCTTGTCTGCGCGTAGCATGGCTTAATCCCGCATGCAGCAGTTCGTGTGCCATTAAAAAGCGCATTTCCTCATCGGTCATGCCTACAGCCGTATTCAAATAAATCTCCTTCGTTTCCACTGCGATGGCGGCAACCGAGATATCCATTCTTGTACAAACAAGTGGGTCTTCAATTATCGTAAAATCCGCAGCTAAAGCACCAAATAAGGGATATGAGCTCATAAACCAAGCCTTTGCGCGTTGTGCTTGTGTTACCCTCGTTGTTCCTCCAAATGTGGTTTCTACCCCACCTGCTACACGAATGGCGTTTTGCACTGCTTTCGATAAACCTTCTGCAAATAACGCAGCGTAATTGCTAGCTCCTCTATAAAGAACATTCGTTTTATTTTGTGAAATAATAAAGTCCACTTGTCCTGGCATTGTACTATAACCTTTCAAATCGTCTGGCACACCTTCGCGTAAAAATCTGTCATACAATTTTTCCTCTGAGCTAAAAGCTTCAAAAAGCGGATTACTCATTTCTTTAGGTGCTTGACCAAATTTTAGCTCTGCTAAAAACTTTGTAATATAGCAGTCACAGGCGATATTCCACAGTTCCTGCTGCTCTTTTGGTTGATGATGATGTAAGCCAAGGTGTAGCAAACAATGCGCTATGACATAGGCCCATTCGTTGGGCTGTCCTTTTTTATCTTGATTAACACAGATGACACCCGCGCTTGTGACGTAAGCCCAATCCTTTTGTGGCATACTTTCATATTGCATGTACACAGCATGACATAACGCCTCGAACAAGGGATGTGTACAAACAATCTCATGCCCACGCGCGATCGCCTTCTCATTTTTCTGCTCCTGCTGTGATGCTTTCTTTTTTTTGGCCATATGTTAACCGTCCTTTTTGGCTACTAAACGTGGTAAATCCCGAATAACCTCCAGCATAAACCAAGTGGGTAAAGCTTCACCCTTTTGCTCTGACACAACCATCTGTGCAATTTCTAAGCTAATGGACGCTAAGTCCTTGATCAAATCTTTGGCACGAAAGGCTAATTGTCGTTGATTCCCCTTCAATGTCGTATGCTCGTTTGGAAGCTCCTTCAGTAACTGCGCACGGAAGGATTGCGCCATGAAATAAAGCAAATCTCTTTCTTCCGGTCGATCTGGCCAACGCAATTCACCATTGATAATTTTGGCTAGATCATATTTACTTTGCACTTGTTTGATAAAGGCTTTAAATTGACTGGCAATATGTGCAGATAGGCAGCTGCTTGCTAATAGATCGATTGTTTGTTCTGGCAAGCTATTGCCGTATGCATACAAGCAATCACTTAGCATATGCCATGAACGTGGTGTAGAGAATGGTTCCTCTGTTTTCGGCGGTTCGCTCCATAAATGGTCGGGACGCATTTGAATATACTCAATCACATAGGGATGTATTTCATGTGCATAGGCCCATTCAAGCCAATCTTTGTGCGATGCCCTTAGCTGAACATGGACCATACGATTGATTAATGCTGAGGACATCGGTTTAACAATCGCATTATCCTGAGCACGATTGCCTGCGCCAATGACAATCGTGCCCTCTGGCAACGTAAACTCTCCAATTCTGCGTTCATGAATGAGACTATAAAAAGCTTTTTGTACTTCCTGTGAGCAAGCATTTAATTCATCTAAAAAAAGGCAATAAGGCTCATTGCGCGCAATCATTTTGGGTGGACAAAAAACACTGTAGCCATCCTTAATTTGCGGAACGCCAATGATATCCTCGGGTGCTAGCTGACTGCCCAATAACGAAACACAGGGCAAGCCTAATTCGCTAGCAAAATTTTCAACAATCGCTGATTTCCCTATGCCAGGTGCTCCCCAAATAAAGACAGGTCGTATCGTCGCTACATTCAGTAAAAAATCGTATAGTTGTTTTTGTGTAACACTAAAAATCGTATTCAATCAAAACTTCCTTTCAACTAATCATTTTAAAGGTTCATAATACCATTTTCTATTAAATTGTGCTTGTCTCTACCAATCTATGAAATTGACTGCCAATTACTCGCTGTGAGAAGATAAAAAAAATAGCAATAGAGAGGTCGTGACGTATGCACAATGTCTATCAATTCATGGCGATTTCCCAACTAGCTGAAAGATTTCCAGCAGACTCTTGGTGGGCAAAGTTTTACAAGGATTTTAGTGAGGATGATCTAGTAGCGTACTATGAGGGCGATTTGACACTTCCCTCTCTTGATTTGGATTGGGGTATGCCTTTTCCACAGCAAGATAAAACCATTCTTATTTTCATCAATGGCCATTTAACCGTTGACATCCTATACAATTTAGAAACAGATGGTGCAATTGGGCTGATGGTGATGGGCAATTTAATGGCTAAAAATATAGCGGTCGGTGGTCAGGAAATCTATGTACATGGAAATCTGACGGTCGAGAATATTTTATGTGGCTCATACAATCATGGAGAAGCTATTGTTAACGGCAATCTTCAAGCAGCAACATTAGTTCAGGATGACGAGTATCGCATCAATGTAAATGGCCAGAGGTCGCTTCAGTGTATCGTAAATATTTGGCACGGAGACGGTATTTTTCAAGAACTCCCCATTCGTATTCAGGACATATTAATCGATGAAGTATTTTTAGACGAGGATGAGGATGAGGATGAGGTCGGCTTTTCATTCGCTTCACTGGTGCAAATTTTTAAAGAAGGACGTTCCGCACTCACTCATTTTACAAGCGTTCCTCAAAGGACGATAGCATCTTCTGTTTATTTCACGCACCATTCGATTAATGCGGAAAACATACTGAAACTGACTACATGTATTTTGATGACACCAGACAAGCCTTCTTTTGATTTGACGGAACAGGATGTTTATTTCATGATCCAGCACGCACATACCAATGCTGATGGAGACAAACGCAATGATAGTGTTTATATGAAGACTTCTCAGTATCACTATTTTATTTGGCTTAATGAGGATCAATCCGTCTCCCTCTTGAGAAAAACACTAGGGGAAGAAGCTGAATGGTGGGATATTACAGAATCATCGCAGGCGCATTTAGTGGATATTCACGATCACTGGCTCATGCTTTTAACGTGCATCAATGTAGCAGAGCTTTACTTGCATACTATCGAGATACAATATGTACGACAAATTTTCCAGCAGTCAGCAATCCAAGAATTAGAAGAAGACCATGATGGTTTCTGGGATGGTTCCAAATGCTATAGTTTCCGTCAAGCCTATCTGGATGAGGATGGTGATAGGATACATGCTCGCATTGAAATTCAGACGCCTGACGAAGCGTATTATTTTTATACACTTGAAAATCAATCCTATGTTTCCCGTTATTATCAGCCTCCTCATTATTATGGTCTTCAAGAGCTATCTTATTTGAACACTAGACAATGGGAAGCCTCCGAGCAATATTTTGAGAGATTCAAACAATTTATGTCCCAAAATTTTAAAGTATAAGTGAGCAATAACGAGGAACTAATTAGCACTGGTAGCGTTCTATTAATGATGAAATCTATTTATTTAGACTGCTCTTTATTTCTTTTAAACTCTCTGTAATAATGAGAGATAGCTAAACTTTTAATAGAAGGGAGGGAGATGTGGTCACGACCAACATCCAGCTACAATGAAATACGTGCTAAACTTTTTTAAAGGACTTATGATTACCATTGTTGTTATTTGTATTTCGTTTTATATGGTAACACAGTTATTGAATACGACTGACAGAGAAGAGCCTGTCGTCATTGATAATGGCCCAAGTGTGGAGGAGTTTATTGGTGAAATCGCCGAAACTGCTCGGGACCTTGGTGCTGATAATGACCTATACGCATCCGTCATGATTGCCCAAGCGATTCTAGAAAGTGAGCATGGTCAAAGTGGACTAGGTTCTGCACCCAATTATAATTTATTTGGCATGAAAGGCAGCTACCAAAATGATTCCGTAACACTCGAAACATCAGAGGATGATGGTTCAGGTAATCTTTCCACAATCATGGCTGCCTTCCGCAAATACCCTTCCTATGAGGCATCCATGCAAGATTATGTAAAGTTAATGCGTAATGGCGTTTCATGGAACAAGGATTTTTACGCGGGCGTTTTCAAAAGCAACACAAAAGTCTATACAGATGCGACGGCGTTTTTAACAGGCTCCTATGCTACTGATTCATCATACAGTGAAAAATTAAATGCACTAATTGCAAAATATGATCTACAACAATATGACACCCCTGTGAAAGATAAGAAAACGATTACGGTGGCTGATGGGGATTCACTTATGAAGATTGCAGAGGTCTATAATGTAAAGGTGACATCAATTAAACAATGGAATCAGCTGCGATCAGATCGCCTTGAAGCAGGCCAACAACTTAATATCTATCATTATTAATCCAAAACCCTCCGTACTCAGCCAACAAACAAGCGTATGGAGGGTTTCTTATAGTGGACGAAACCCTTTCTTTTGTCAAAACGTCTTTATGTAAAAATACGGAAAGGGTAGACATATCATGACGCGCATACAACTGCTCAGTGTTATCACCGTCAACTTAATCCTTTTGCCAGTCATTCAGCTAAGCTATAACCTATTTTTCATTACGACCATAGCTGAAAGTATGTTTCAACTGTTGCTGTTTCCGCTACTTATCCTTTTGCTAAATTTAGCGCTTTGGTGTTGTCGACTCAAAATAGCATCCTCTATCCATTGGATCTTTATCTATGTCGGTCAAGGAACAGCTTTAGCCTGTTATTTTGTGTTGCATTATTGGCAATTAGAGCCCTATCCAGACATGCCCCCAGGTGAAGCAGCCTTTGATTTATGTATGATTACTTTTTTTATCGGTGTGTGGCAGCTAATAGCGTTACTGCTTGTGAATGTTAGTACATTAGTTATCACCAAAATTGGGATGTCCTTAAAAAAACTGGATCGACTTAAATCTCATTGTTGATTGGACAGACATGCCATCGATTTTTCTCTTATAAAAACTCAAAGAGAAGCCTAAATATTTGGCTTCTCCTGAAAAAAAGTACCTACTGCTACTATCGTCGTAGCTAAATCCTGTCGAAAGAGCGGATGTTTTTCATCTAGACTATTAATGGTCACTTCATTGCCTCCTAGTGATGAGTGGATATAAAGCTGATCGCCCATATATAAAGCAATATGACCAGGGAAATAGATTAAATCACCCTTTTGCATCTGGTCTTGGTCTATTTTGACAATCGGAAAGCCCTCTACTATTTTGGCATCTCGAAAAATATAAACGCCATTGAACAGATAGGCCATTGAACATAAGCCAGAGCAATCAATCCCTAAAGGCGATTTACCACCCCATCGATAGGGTGCTGTTAAATAGCTAAGTGCCGTTTCCACAACGTTTTCTCGAAACTGTGCCTCCGATAATGCCTGAACTGAAATTTTCGGCTGCAGCCATTTTGTCCGAACATACCCTGTTTGTCCCGATACGAGTTGAATGGCCGACCATTCTTCTGGTACATCCTTTAAAGACATGACTTTGACGAACGAGCCCTTTACAAGCGTGAGTCGTTTAATACTTTGGATACGCGGTTGCTGCAAAACATCTGCAAAGCTTTGACGAATGACATGCTGTGCTTCCCATTGCCACGTGGAGGCGATTGCTGCATCTAACAGTAAATCTGTCTTCTGACAATAGCCTTCATAGCGATAGGCTGTTTGGACATATACCCAAGCTTCATTCACCTCTTTGACAATATCTACTGTCATCCCATAAAGTACCTCATCGACTAATTCAGAAGCTGCATCTGGCTTGGCCTGTAAATTGGCAACCATTGCTGTCACGATAGCCTTCAACTGTGTCCCTCCTTTCCCTCCACCAACTGCGCATAAACAACCTTTGATAGACGACCGATTAGTTGGCGAGCCTGCTCATTATCCATCACGTTTGTCATAAAAACACCGATACTATAATCGATTGTGCTACTATAAACAATCCCGACATCATGATCGACCGTATCAAGCCCGCCTGTTTTATGTGCCAGCTTCACATCCTCCACAAGATAACGCTTTAAGGAGTCGTGCACACGCTGACGGCTTAAGATATCAATGACCAGTTGACTGTAAGGGGCTGTTAGTAGCTCTTGCCGATAGATACGCGTAAAAAGATGCGCCATATCCCGTGCTGACGTGCGATTGTCTATGCCCTGAGCTAGCCGTTCTACATCCATCATTTTTCGCTGTAACACCGTGTCCTGTAACCCAATATGTCGAAAATAGTCATTCAAAAAGCTCATCCCTACTTCATCAATTAAGACATTCGTAGCTGTATTATCACTCGTAATAATCATCCATACAAGAAGGTCATATAAAGTGCTTTGGGTAAGCCGTTGCTCACTTATCACGCTAAAACCCACCCAATCGTCTGGTGAAATCGGCAGCGTAGTATCAAGTGATAATTTGTTATGCTCTATATATGAGAGCAAGGCTATTAGAATTGGAACTTTTATGACACTGGCACTAGAAAATGCAGTCTCTAGCTGATGACTCGTAAGCAATTGATTGGTTGTGAGATTATGAACAAATAGATGTACGTTGTAAGGGGATTCCTGAACCATTTTTTCAATAATCTGCTCCATATAATACCTACTCAATCACATGGATTCGCTGGTTGTCCGCATCCATTGAGATCGTTCTTCCTAAAGGCAGCGACATCGTTGGTAAGCAATGACCACATGCCATTTCGGCTATAATTGGCTTACCTAGAGGCACTAGTATTTCTTGGAAAATCATGTGTAGTGATAAGCTATGCTCTGGCCTTTGCAGATTTTCAGGCCCACAATTAGTCCATGCTCCTAACAAAATACCTGCCGCGTCATCCAACTTCCCCGCCAGTTTTAATTGTGTCAACATACGATCGACCCGTTGTTGCGTTTCATCGACATCTTCTAAAAACAGAATTTTACCTCTTGTATCAATTTCATAGGGTGTGCCAAGTGACGCTGTAATCAATGTTAAATTACCACCAATTAGCTGACCTGTAGCATTCCCGCTGACAAGTGTTGACATGGGTTGGTTAGAGGGATTTTCTAAGTAGAACGACGTTTTGTCATTGTCCATAATCTGCTGCCTGAAGGATTGCCATGTGTAGTCGTCCATTTCCTGTCTAATAAATTCCGTGGATGGCATCGGGGTATGATACGTAACAAAGCCACATAGCTGTTGAAAGGCTATATGTAAGGCAGTCACATCACTATAGCCTGCAAATACTTTAGGATTTGCTCGAATCAGCTCAAAATCTAATTGTGCTAAAATCTTCGTCGCCCCATAGCCTCCACGTATACAAAAAATGCCGTCAATGGTCGGATCACCAAACATGCGATGGACATCTGCCGCCCGCACATCATCAGCACCTGCTAAATAACCATGCCTTGCGTGACAGGTCTCCCCAACGACCACCTTGAGCCCTAGCTTCTCAATACTCGCAATAGCAGGCTGCAGCTTTTCTGGTGGTGTTGCCCCAGAAGCACTAATAAGACCAATAGTGTCACCTTTTTTCAATGCCTTTGGACAAATCATGTTTTTCCCTCCATTTTCAGTGAAGTACGATAATGCGTTAGTTCCTCTTCATTGGCCAAAATAAAATGACCTTCCTCTACTTCAACAAATGAAGGAGGATTTTCCTCATAACGATGCTGTGACGGATCATACACTTCAACGATTTTCCCTCGTTCCTTATAGGGATTCGGCTCTGGTACTGCAGATAACAGTGCCTTTGTATAAGGATGCAGCGGATGAGTAAATAGCTTTTCTGTGTCTGCCAGCTCAACCATTTTCCCTTTATAAATGACCGCTGTCCGATCGGTAATAAAACGGACAATTGATAAATCATGGGCAATAAATAAATACGTTAAATGATTACGCTGTTGCAGACTAGCTAATAAATTCAATACTTGTGCTCGGATGGACACATCTAGGGCAGAGATAGGCTCATCTGCAATAATAAACTCGGGGTCCATCACTAAAGCACGAGCAATGCCAATACGCTGCCGTTGTCCTCCTGAAAACTCATGAGGAAAGCGGCTAGAGAACTCTGGCAGCAAGCCTACATTTAATAAAGCATTGCGAACCTTTTGCTGACGGTCTGCCTCATCCTTATATTTCTTTGAAGAGTATAATCCTTCCGAAATAATATAATCCACTTTTGCTCGCTCATTGAGGGAGGCCATCGGGTCCTGAAAAATCATTTGGATTTTCTGCGTAATTTCTCTATCCCATTTTTTCGAAATTTTGCCCTGTATACTTTTGCCATGATACAAAATTTGTCCTTCTGTCACCTCATTAATACGCATAATAGCCCGACCAACCGTTGTTTTCCCAGATCCTGATTCACCTACAATGCCAAATGTTTCACCTTTAAAAATATGAAAGCTGACATCATCAATCGCTGTAAATTTATGTTTCCCTTTACCAAATACGACGGATACATTTTGCACTTCTACTAGCACTTCTTTATCGGTCATTAGCATACTGCCTCCCCTCTACAAAAAATGCTTGTAAAGCGGCTGGCGGCTCTACTTTTGGTGCAAGTGGATCTAATAACCATGTGCGCGCATAGTGGGTGTCACTGACCTGAAAAAAAGGTGGACGCTCTACAAAGTCAATTTTTAATGCATATGGATTGCGTGGTGCAAAGGCATCACCCTTTATTTCCTGAAAAAGATTCGGTGGCGTGCCCTTAATTGAATATAATTGTTCCCCCTTTGAGCCAAGCTGAGGTAAGGAGGAAATGAGTGCCCACGTATAAGGATGCTTACTATTAAAGAAAATTTCATGCGTTTCCCCGACCTCAATGACATCACCCGCATACATCACGGCAATACGATCAGCCACCTTTGCGACAACGCCTAAATCATGCGTAATATAGACAATGGATAAGCCATATTTCTGCTGAAGATTCTTTAATAGTTGTAATATCTGAGCTTGAATGGTCACATCTAAAGCGGTTGTTGGTTCATCACAAATTAAAATATTCGGTTTACAGGCAATCGCAATAGCGATGACAATACGTTGGCGCATGCCTCCCGAAAATTCATGTGGGTATTGCTTATAGCGTTTTTTCACATCTGTAATACCTACATCTGTTAGCAACTTTAATGTTTCTTCATAGGCTTCCTTGCCTCTTAAGCCTTGATGCATGACGACACATTCCTCAATTTGCTTCCCAATGGTTTTGAGCGGATTCAACGATGTCATTGGGTCCTGCGTTACCATCGCAATTTCCTTACCTCGAATACGCAACCATTCTTGCTCTGTCGTAAACTGAGTTACATCCTGTGCATTGTAAATGATTCGTCCTTGCTGAATGCTGCCATTTTTATCTAGCAAGCCCATAATGGATTTCATCAGCACCGATTTTCCCGAACCTGATTCACCAACAATGGCTAAGCTTTCTCCCTTGTAAAGGTCGAGTGAAATATCGCGGATAGCTGTTAAGACACGACCCCGTAGCGTAAACTGAATGATTAAATTTTGTATGACTAATATGCGCGATTTTTTCAATGTCACTTATTTCCTCTCCTTACACATGGTTTTTCGGATCTGCTGCATCTGCAAAAGAATTACCAATAATATAGAATGCTATCGTGATGACACTTAACACAATACTTGGAAAAATCAGCTGATAACGTAAATCTGGTGACATCATGAGTACGCGTCCTTCATTAATTAAATTTCCTAAGGACGGCTCGCTGATTGGTAGCCCTAAACCGATATATGTTAGAAATACTTCGGCTCCTATCGCAAAGGGAATAGCGAGGCTCATACGCAACATAATCACTGAAATTAAATAAGGTAATAAATTTTTTAAGATAATACGGTAATCAGGAGTGCCTAAACATTTTGAGGCTAGGTTGTATTCACGGTCACGTAAAATAACAATTTGATTGCGAATAAATCTCGCCATTTCCACCCATCCCGTTATACACATAGCTATAATGATCGTCGAAATACTTGGGCGTAAAATATAAGACATTAAAATGAGCACAATGGTTGTGGGGATATTATCGACAACATTATATAGCTGCGTTATCGATGCTTCTAATTTTCGTGAAAAGCCCCACAGTGTACCGATTGTAATACCGACTACTGCCTCTACCAAGGCTACGACACAGCCAATAAAGAGAGATGTTCTTGTGCCCGCCCAAATACGAGACCATAAATCCTGACCAATGGAATTCGTGCCAAACCAAAACTCTGCATTGGGGGTAATATTGCGTGCCTGCATCCCTGTTTGTTCATCCAAGTAAATTTCAGTTGGTGATTTTTGTGCTGGTAAATAGGGCTGGAGAATGGTGAAGCTGACAATAATGAACACTCCCACTAATAAAAAAACGGCTAGTCTATTTTTTAAAAAGGATTGCCATGTAGACCGCCAATAAGAGTAATTGGAATAGCCAGTTTCCTCTGCCTGTCTTGCGTCAACTTCAGCAAATTCAAACAATGTTTGACGGGACTTATTCGAGATATTATTGATTTCATCTGTATACATACCCATTAGCGTACACCCCCTCCCTTGCCTAATTTAATGCGTGGATCGACAAGTGCCATGGCAATGTCCCCTAAAATAAGTCCGATGATGCCAAGAGAAGAGAACACTAGCACTAAACCTTGCACAATCGTATTATCCTGACGCTGAATGGCATCCACGAGCAAGCCCCCCATCCCTGGAATGGAATAGAGCGATTCGATATAAATAGAGCCTGTAATCGTAAATAGAATGGTGGCAGGTAAGTATTGTGCCATTGGAATAAAGGCATTTCGCAGTACATGCTGGAACATCAATGTCCGCTCCTTCACACCCTTCGCCCTTGCTAGCTTAATATAGTCCTTGTTCAGTTCATCTACCATATATCGTCGCATCCACATCGCATAGGAGGCTGTCGGCGCCAACGCCATGGAGGTAAGTGGCAAAATCCAAGTAATCGGCCTGTACGCATCAAACAGCATCGGTAATTGAAAGAGTTCCGTAATATACATTTGAATGACTAAGTAGTAGACTGCTGCAGGGACAGCAACGACAAAGACGATATAGCCTGTCCCTAGCCGATCTAGCCAACGCCCCTTACGATAGGCCATCAAAATCCCTAACGGCACACCAATGAGTAGCGATAAAGCTACTGCCCCCAAACCAAAGAGCAGAGAATACATAATTTTATCCGCAATAATCGTCACAACCGGTACATCCGTACGATAAGTGACCGATTTGCCTAAATCCCCTTGCAACAAATTTTTATAAAAATTTCCTAACTGAACAAGCAATGGATCACGCAAGCCAAGATTTGTTAAATAAACTTCTTGCTGAGCCGGTGACATTTTATCGGCTGCCGCTCCTAAATATCCTTCCTCCGGCATTAATCGTAATAATGAAAAGACGATCGTGATGATAATTAAAAGGGTGAACACGGATTGTAAGAGACGTTTTCCTATATACTGCAACATGGCGCTATCCTCCTTTATCCAAAAGACTAAAGGAGATGCCGACTATTCTTTCGGTATCTCCTTTTCCTCTACGAAGCCATACTACTTTTCAGCATTCGCTAACGCTTCCGCACGTTCTTGCTCCCACTGCGCGAGCGCCTTTTTAAATTCTTCATTACTCATTGGCTTCTCCAGCACTTGCTGTCCTTTAAATTTCTCTGCCGTTACACCGAATGGCGAATATTGCGCCTCAAATGGATTTAATTTAGACGCCACATAGCCACTCCCCCCTACTGAATAAGGGATCACAAAGGCTTCATCAATTAAAAAGGCCTCTGCCTTTGCAAATAGCTCATAGCGTTTTGCAGCATCAATCGTTTCTTTCGCTTGATCCACAAGGTTTTGGTACGTCGTTTTGCCATTTGCCTCTTTATAGCCTTCTGCTAATTCTGGTTTATTGTAAGTACCGTCCACTGTGAATGGATCTGTATACGTAGAGGGATCTGCAAAGTCAGGACCCCAGTTCGCTTCTAAAAGCGCAAACTTGCCAGGACGACGCACCTCTGATAAGAAGCCTGTCGATGGACCAGCCTCTACAATAATGTCGACATAATCTGTCCCTAGTAATTTTTCAATCTGCTGTTCCACTACTTGAGAACGATTGGCCCAATCTGGACTGCCTGCATTATAGGGCATTAATACTTTTACAGGGAACGTGGCTTTACCTGCTAATGCTGTTTTCGCTTTTTCTTTGTACTCTAGAGCGAGCTCTTTATTGAAGGAATCTTCATTGGAAATGGTCGTAAGTGGCGCTAATTGGGTATAATCCACCCCTTCCACATCGACAAAGTTTTTCGGTGTAATAGTATTGCTCAGCAAATCTGCTGGATTATAAGGCTCAACCGTCAGCATTGCGGACACCCGATCCAGTGCATGGAATAAGGATTTACGGAAATCTTTATTATTGACTGCAACCTTCCAGTTATCTGGCTCATATTGGGCGTCAAATTGTGGATTAAAGTTAAGTGCATAGAAGTAGGTATAGAAGTTATTTTGTGTTTGACGAACCTGGGATTTTTTCTTCTCGTCTTTAAACCATTCATCAATAATAGAGGTTGGAATACTAGCAGAATCAATTTCTCCACGTAAAAACAGCTCTGGTGCCACTGTTGCCGCTTCTTTATTGTATTTATAGCGAATGCGATCAATCAGCACCTTGTCTTTATCCCAATACGACTCATTTTTCACAAGAACACGCTCATTTTGCGGTTCAAATTTATCTAAAAGATAAGCGCCATTATAAAGGAAATTTTCACGCGTCGTACCAAAATCCTTCCCTTTCTCGGCAATGAACTTGCCATTCACCGGGAAGAAACAAACATAGTTCAACATAGAAAGGAAATAGGGTGTCGGGGCTTCTAAAGTATATTCTACTGTATGTTCATCTAGCGCCTTTATGCCAACCTCCTTGAAATCAGCCAACTCGCCGTTATAGAAGGCCTCCCCATTTTTTACGACCGTCGCAATCCAAGACGTCGATGATTCATTTTTAGCATCAAGCACATAATGTAAGCCATCCACAAAGTCTTGTGCCACAACATCTGCATAGTCCTTCCCCTCATGTGTGACCCATTTAGCATCATCACGTAGCTTGAACGTCCAAACAGTAGCATCCTCATTAGCAGACCATTCCTTCGCCAATCCTGGCTGAACGACTCCATATTGATCGTATTCTATGAGTCCATCCACCATATTTGCGGCCACCGCAAATTCATTTGTTTCAGACGTCTTTAAATAATTTAACGTTTTAATTTCTCCCGAATACACAACACGATATTCCGATGCCTTTTCACTCAATGATTCATCATTGCAGGCTACACAAAACAATACGACCAGACATATGAACAGCAACCAAGACTTTCTCACAAGCATCCCCCTAATCATCTTTTTATAATGAAAATCCTATTGCAAGGACGGATGCACCTTCAATAGGATCTTTCAAACATAAGCTAGGTCCTTCTAAATCGACCCACTATCGATGAAATGCACAACGATTCCATGCTCGTTGTCACGGTAATGAGATAAATTTGTAGGTTCTATCAAATCAAACATATTGGACAGCGTGTCCCACTGCTTTTTGACTACATCTTTGAGTGGTGGCTTCGCTGGAATGAGCGATTTTGCCTTGTTGTGATCGGGGCAAGCGCTTTACTGAGCAAATTTTTCACTCGGGTGAGCGCCTCTCCTCTTTCTGAGCGAGCTCATCGCTTCGATGAGCACTTTGTAAGGCTTTTCCTGGATGAGCACTCTATTCCTATTTTGGAACGAAGCTATCACTATTGATCATTCATTGATAAAGCAAGCTCAGTAGCATTATGTTAAAAATTGTAAAATACGAAGCACCTCATAAAAATCATCGGTGATAAACTCTACGGTATTATGTGGTTTGAATGTGGCATTTGGATAGAAAGAATTGCGATAAGCTCGTGTATGGTCTCGATAAATAATCTCCACCACAAAGCGTTCTGGTAACGCTACCTGCAAATCAGCACGTGGCACTTTCATTGCAGACTCTACCAGACGTTTGGTTTCCATAATGGTTAGCTGTGGGCTGACACTAATCGTTGCATTTCCGATGCCTTCCTTTGTGGCAAATGTAATCATGTGTTCATTCAAGGCCTGTATTTCCTCTGTTAGCCCCACATCCCCACTAACGAAGGATACAGGAACATCATGTAAAGCCGCCGCATACGTATTGATTAAAAATTCGCTTGCATAATGACCATTAATTTTGACGTCGGCATATGTGCAAAGTGTATGGGCAAGTGGGTTGCGCTCACTTCCTCCTTTACTGTGATAGCCAATAAAAATGGCACGGTCAAAGCTTTGATCGAGACCTGCCACCATACACATTGGATCATATGTCCAGCCACGGATGACTTTACAATTGATTGGTAAATTGGAAATGTCGAGATTGCGAGCAGAATCATGGGCATCCTTTAATAAAATTTCTGTGGCGCCTCCTGCTATCGCTCCTTCAATGGCTGCTTCTACTTCTCGTGTCATTTGTCTTTGGAAAAACAGATAGTCCGGTGCGTTTAACTCGGTCTCACTCCATGATGTTGTACCTGTAATCCCTTCAATATCTGCGCTAATATAAACCTTCATAGAAATCGCAACTCCTTTACATTATGATTTTGTATTGTTGCGTGTACTGCTCCATAATGGGCTACCTGCGCTTGCACACGTCTTGCCCATGCCACATTGTGATAATCGTAATGCCACCATTCCTCTGCATAATTCGTGAATCCAGCAAGTGACAAGCAGTTGTACAGCAGACGCCGATGCTGACAGGCTAGCGGATTTTCCTTCAAGTGCTGTTCAAAATAACGTGTCGCAGATTTTTCATGCATTTCGTCAAAAGCTGTACCAAGATCCAATGCTTTACCGTGGACATCAGCCAGCGTGACATCAATTGCACCACCTGTTAAATGTGGGGCTAAATGGGCGAATTTTTCACTTGGCAAAGCTACATATTTTTTCGTAGCCTGCACAAGCTCCTGTGGTGTTGCCTGTGGCATTTGTTGTGCTAATTGCTTTGAAAAATGGGTAAACAAATATTGCTGTACTTGAAACGGACGATACCCATCATAAAGTAAGAGACTATATTCCTGTGGTAATAACGTTAACGCCTGCTGCAAACGCTTATAGACCCCTTCTCGCACATAAATAACTTGCAAACTATCAGGAATCTGTTGCTGATAGTAGATAGGCTCCATGAATAGTCTCGGATGTGTAGCTGTGACCTGGATAAGCGGCTCACCGTTTTCACGAACAAACGGAGATAGAGGTGGATTCCTATTTATAGCTGCCGCTATTGGTTGAAATAGGTTGATGATATTGGCACACCTCCTTAATTTTTAGATAATTCAGTTTTTTAAAATGAATGTTATCATATCTCTCTAGCATTGACTAGATAAAAAAGGAATAATTACAATATAATAGTTTTTCTTTTATAATGATCCATATTCCAGCAAAACACTGTCGAAAAATCACTTTTGTCCTCTAGTTAAGGATTTTATTCATCACATTGCTCGCTCATGCTAACGAAGTACAAAAAAAGCTATCGAAACATGGATGATGTCTCAATAGCTTTAATCGTTATGCCTTATGAAAAGCGTAAGCTTCCACTGTATGGCCATTGCGTCCCGTTGTAGTCTGGGCCTGAGATAATGAATTAAGTATCGCTTCCTCTGTCGCTTCAGCTGCGGCGACAAACAACTGATTCATGACGGGATGATCCTCACGTATCTGTGTTCTTGTTTCCATCAGCTGATCTGTCGTATGAGGAATACTGTGTGCCGTTGTAAAACCAATGACTACATCCCCACTACCATGTGAAAAGTGACTACCTGTCCGACCGAGACCGATACCACAGCGTTTAATGACGCGCAGCAATTGGCGGCTACTCAACGGGGCATCCGTTGCAAGAATAATAAGTATTGAACCATCCTTAGGAGATAATGTTGATTGGCTTTGCCTATTGGAAGCGTTGTAACGCTCGGCTAAAAACTCAGTGCTTTGACCAAAATTACTGAGAACTAGACAACCTACTGTATAGCTAATTTCCTGTTGTTCAACTTTAACAAGGCGAGAAGACGAACCAATCCCCCCTTTATAGCCAAAACACATCATACCTTTCCCTGCTCCAACGGCTCCTTCCTGTGCTATATCCGTAGAGGCTTGACGAATGGCTGCTATTGCATGTTCTGGTGTCACGGGACACGCTCGAATCGAATTTAAATAACTATCATTACATTCGCCTACAACAAGATTAATCGTTCCTGTTATGAGCCCAATATCTTCATTCAAGTCCAACATATAGCTTAATGTTCCTTGTGTAACGGCTGGCACGCCAAAGGTATTCGTTAACATAATAGGTGATTCGATCACACCAAGCTCATTGACTTGCACAAGCCCCGTTGTTTTTCCGAAACCATTTAACACATAGCTTGCCGCCGTTACCTTTTGCTGAAATAAATTACCACCATGCGGTAAAATGGCTGTGACTCCTGTACACGCATAAGCACCGTCCTGATCTAATGGCTCATCCAATGTGACATGTCCCACCTGAACTCCCGCTACATCGGTCATACAGTTTTTTGGTCCAACTGGTAACTTGCCAATTTTGATGCCCATTTGTCGTACCTTGCCTGGCATATTACAACTCCTCCTGAATCGCCATGGACACCGCAGTTTGTGCATGAATGGCTGCTGTATCAAACACTGGCACACTAATATCCTCCTGCTGAATCAATAAACCAATCTCCGTACAGCCTAAAATCACTCCTTGTGCCCCCGCTTGCACAAGCTCCTCAACAACTTGGATATAGTACGATTTGGCGTCTTGCTTAATGATACCTAAACACAGTTCTTCATAAATAATCCGATTTACTTCCATTCGTTCGTGGCTGTCTGGCACAATAACCTCAATACCAAAGCCCTCCACTCTTGCTTTATAAAACGCCTGCTCCATCGTATACTTCGTGCCAAGAAGGGCTATTTTCTGTAGACCTGCCTCTTTAATTTGTCTAGCCGTTGCATCCGCAATATGTAAAATCGGGATGGTAATCGCTGCCTCTATAACATCAATGACCTT
Organism: Lysinibacillus sp. FSL W7-1291; assembly: GCF_038593415.1. Classification (NCBI taxonomy): domain Bacteria; kingdom Bacillati; phylum Bacillota; class Bacilli; order Caryophanales; family Bacillaceae; genus Lysinibacillus; species Lysinibacillus sp. FSL W7-1291. The sequence continues at coordinate 1,812,738 of NZ_CP151994.1, read as the reverse complement.
ATGCATCGTATTCGTACAAATAATAACGAAATCTGCACCTGCACGCTCAAGTGATTGCGCTGCTTGTGCCAGAACATTCCCCGCCTTGTCCCACTCTCCTTTCGCTTGAAAATGCTCAATTTGTTGGAAATCCACACTATATAAAATACATTTGGCAGAATGTAAGCCTCCTAGTCGCTGTTTGACCTGCTCATTCATGAGCCTGTAATAGGCAGCGGAGGATTCCCAGCTCATCCCACCAATTAAGCCGATTGTTTTCATCAATATCACACTCCTTTTCTATTATTATACGCATAACTCGCAATAAAATAAGAGAATTTTCCAAATTCAACGCTTTATCTCCCTATCGAATATGACAGAAAAATAGTATTTAAAGCAACTCTATCCATTTAAATATTTTAAAATCGCAAAATATTACGATTATTTCCATTATTTTAGAAATGTTGATTTATTATAAAAAAACAGTGTAGACTAAAGCGTATTGTGAAAGGAGGACAACTTATGGAATGGATTTCAAGTATTGTAAATAGTGGAAATAATGTTTTATGGACATATATCCTAATTATTTTACTGATCGTAGCAGGACTATATTTTTCATTTGGTACGAAGTTTGTACAAATTCGTCTGTTTCCTGAAATGTTTCGTTTAATTGTAGAAAAAAGAGAGGGCGAATCAGGTGTATCACCGTTCCAGGCTTTTACTATTAGTGCTGCTTCACGTGTCGGCACAGGGAATATTACAGGTGTTGCCTTAGCCATTGGTGTAGGAGGGCCAGGTGCTGTTTTTTGGATGTGGATCATCGCTATTTTAGGGATGGCTACTGCCTTCATTGAAAGTACCTTAGCACAGGTTTATAAAGTGAAGGATGGTAATACATTCCGGGGTGGACCTGCCTACTACATGGAAAAAGCGTTAGGTCAACGAAAGCTAGGAATTATTTTTAGTATTTTATTAACATTTAGCTTTGGGTTTATTTTTAATGCTGTACAGTCCAATACAATTGCCACGTCAGTTGGAGAAGCATTTGATATCAAACCAGCGATCATTGGGATAATACTTGTCGCCTTAACAGCCTTAATTATTTTTGGCGGTGTTCATAGAATTGTGAAGGTGACGCAAATTCTTGTACCTGTCATGGCGATTTTCTATTTACTTGTAGCCCTTTTTGTTGTAGTGACAAATTTCTCGGAAATCCCGCATGTTTTTAACTTAATTTTCACACATGCATTTGGCCTACAGGAAGCTGCTGGTGGTGCAATTGGGGCGGCTATTATGCAAGGTGTCCGTCGTGGTTTATTTTCCAACGAGGCTGGTATGGGGAGTGTACCTAATGCGGCGGCAACTGCCAATACCTCACACCCTGCCAAACAAGGGCTAGTACAAAGCTTAGGTGTCTTTTTTGATACGATCATGATTTGTACAGCGACTGCCTTTATCATTATTTTAGCTGGCTTATATGATAAAGGCGAAAGTGACGGCATTATCTTGACGCAAAATTCTTTAGCTGTCCAAGTTGGGGACTGGGCTCCTTACTTTATTGCTATCGCCATCATCTTCTTTGCCTTCAGTTCGATCATTGGAAACTATTATTATGGTGAATCCAATATTGAGTTTATGGATGCGCATAAAGGTTGGATGTTTAGCTATCGTATATTAGTGTTAGCTATGGTCATGTTTGGCTCTGTAGCTCAGGTACAGCTTGTATGGAATTTAGCTGACCTATTTATGGGTCTAATGGCGCTCATCAATATAGCCATTATTATTATTCTCGGTAAAATTGCCTTCCTTGTATTAGACGACTTTACACAGCAACGTAAAGCTGGTAAAAATCCTGTCTTTTATGCAAAATCAATTCCAACCTTAAAAAATACAGACTGTTGGGAAGAAAATCGATAAACAGCTAACGCCACTCCTTTTGATAGGAGTGGCGTTTGTGCTTTAATATTTAAATTGACTAATCAGTTGCTTTAATTCATCCGCCATATGTGCGAGTGCTTGTGCCGAGGCATTGATTTCTTCCATTGAGGCTAATTGTTCCTCTGTTGATGCCGCTACATCCTCGGATGCAGAAGCATTGCCTTTTGCAGAGAATGCCAAATCTTCTGTTACGGCTGCCACCTCTTGGACGCCTGCTGACATTTGCTCAGAGGCTGAAGAGACTTCCTCCATTTTAGGTGTAATTTCATTCATGCTTGCCATAATGACTTGGAATTTTGCAATGGCTTCATCCGAAATATGCAGACCACTTTGCACATCCTCCGTTACCTTCGCCATAATACTGACAGATTGCTCCGTCTCTTGCTGAATACCTCGAATAAGCTCAAATATTTGTTTGGCCGATTCTTGTGATTGTTCTGCTAGCTTGCGAACCTCATCTGCCACAACGGCAAAGCCTTTCCCATGCTCACCTGCTCTTGCCGCCTCAATAGCTGCATTTAATGCAAGTAAGTTCGTTTGATCGGCAATGCTCGTAATGACATCTAAGATGGACGTAATTTGCTGAGATCGTTCATGCAAGGTTTGAATTTTCGCATTGGAATCTGCTACAGATAAATGAATGGATTGCATTTGATCCTTCGTATTCTGCACAGCTTGTCCACCCTCATCTGCTTGTGATGTTGCATGCTGCGAAAGGTCTGTCACAGCAGAGGATATTTCGGCAATATGCAAAATAGCTGTTGAAAGCTCATGCAGTGATTCTGCATTTTTATTGGCACTGATCGTTTGCGAATCAGCACTTGAGGCAACATCCTGAATAGAAATCGCCACTTTTTCCGTTGCAATGCTTGTTTGATTCGCGTTGGCTGTTAGCTCCTCTGCTGACGAAGCCACTTCCTCTGCATTTTGCTCAATTTTTTGAATAAGTGTCCGTAAGCTTTCTTGCATATCATTAAAGGCTTGTCCTAATTGACCAATCTCATCCTTCGACGTAACTGTCACCGTTTCTGTCAAATCGCCTTTACTGATCGTCACAGCACTATCCTTTAAAGCTTTAATTGGCTTTAACACAGCCCTCATAACAAAATAAAAGACAATCGTACTAATAACAATAGCCGCAATCAGCACTAAAATCGTATGGTATAAAATTTTAGATGCCGATTCATCAATTTCTTTGGCAAAAATGGTCCCTGTGATTTTCCAATCAGTCAGTTCATTTGTTGTATAGAACAGGATTCGGTTATCACCGTCAAAGACATATTTATAGGTACCAGAAGGATTTTCGTACATTTGATCGAGGAAGCTTTCTTTTAGTTTTCCTCCAGCTTCAAGCGTAGGATGTGAGATAACCATATTTTCTTCACCAAAAATAGAAGGATAACCATTTTTCCCGATTCGAATGGAATCTGCAATTTTTTGAAGGTCTGTCAGTTTAATATCAATAGCCACAACCCCAGTATGATCCTTAATCTGTTTGGCAACTGTCACAACCATATCGCCAGTTCCTGCATCTTTATAAGGATTTGTGATTAACGTTTCTCCTTTGAGGGCTGTTGCCTCTTTATACCAATCTCGATCTAGTGGATTATAGTCTGCATCATTTAATTTTGGCTCTTGTGTAAAGGAGCCATCGTTCATGCCAATATAAATACTTAGCACATCTGGATTTAGCTCTACATACTGATGCAAATTCGTCTCAATAGAGGCTTGGGATTGCTGATATTTTCCTGCATCTAATTCACTGCTAAATACATTGATATCATCCATTTTTTCGCTAATGGTTTTATCAATAAGCTTATTTAAAATGCCCACACTTTCATTGGCACTAAATAATATTTCTTCTTCTATTGAGTCTTTGGCAGATAAATAAGATAAACTCCCAACAGAAATGACAGGAATTAGTAATACTAGCGCAAATAAAGTATAAAGCTTGCCCTTAAAACTGCTAAATAGTTTCTTCATATATCAATCTCCTTTTGATTCTTGTCGTGAAAAAATAGCAAGCTATTTTCCACAGTATTTCCCTCTCTTTATCTGCTTCACATTTCTCCCAAAGCTTTTATCGGATGAAATATTATTTTTCAAACATATTTTTGAATTTCTTATTATTCAGGCTTTGCAGACAACTAGAAAACCCCTGTAAATATACAGAGGTAGTGTTTCCTTAGTATTTAAATGACTGTATAGACTCTTGCAAATCTATCGCCATTTTCGCTAGATGTGTAGAGGAAGCTGCTACCTCCTCCATTGCTGCATTTTGTTCTTCTGAAGAGGCTGCAACACTTTGTACATGGCGACTCGATTTCATTGAGACTTCACTAATATAATCAATTTCTTTGACTAACTTTTCTACATCCTGATGAATAGTCCGAATGGCTGTTGTCACTATCTCAGTTTGTGCTTGTACATCATTAATGGCATCATCAATCTGTATAAAATTATCTCTTGCCACATTGACCTTTTCACGTCCTACATGGACCGAATCATTGCTATTGACCATATCCTCTTCAATGACTCTCGTGCTATCGGTAATTTGTGCCACTACTTTTTCAATGTCCCCTGCTGCAAGATTGGACTCATCTGCTAGCTTACGTACTTCCTCTGCAACAACCGCAAAGCCTTTGCCATGTTCGCCGCTTCTTGCCGCTTCAATTGAGGCATTGATTGCCAGTAAATTGGTTTGTGTCGCAATACTTTTAATGACATTCACGGCTTTTACAATCGCCGCTGTATTGTCATCTAAATCTTGCACACGGGTATTTAACTCGCTTGTATTGGCAGAAATTTCATTCATTTGTTCCGTCACATCATGCACAGAAGAACGCCCTATACTCGCCATATTTTTCGTTTCGACGGTTGCATGATTCACGTTATGGATACTTGTAGAAATTTCATTCATTTTCTTTAAAATATGAGCTGATAAATTCCGTACATCGCTTGTTAAAGTGTCCTGCTGGTCAATTCCTTGTGCAATATCGTGAATAGATGCCGTCACCACTTCTGTCGCCTGTGTAACCTCCATGCTACTAGCTGTCAGTTGTTCTGATGTGGCTGCAACTTGTTCGGAGGAGTTGCCTACTTGTTTCATCATCTGTCGAAGCTTTTGTGACATACTATTAAAGGATTCGGCTAAATGGGCGAATTCATCCTTGGTTTTAAATTGTAAATGCGTGTGCAAATTCCCTTCAGAGAATTTATCCATTTCTATTACAGTTTGCTGAATGTTTTTAGCGATTCGTCTTCCAAATACTGTGGCAATGATGATACTAACAATCAAAGAAATAACGGCTAGTATTGTAATTTCTACCCCGCTTCTTTCTCCTTCTTGCTTGGTTGCTTCAATATGAGCTTGCATCTCTTCCTGTTGAGCCGTTGCCATCGTCTTACCAAAGACAACTAACTTCAGAGAACCTTCACCTAAAATTGGCAATGCTTGCTGTTGGGCTTGTTGATGATCTCCTCGTTGATAAAGTGGCACTATCTGCCCATCTATCGCCTTTTCCCAATCGGCTAGTTGCTGTAAAAACTGCTCAAACTCTTCATTGCTATCACCTTTTTCTTGGAGACGATTAATCGACGTATGTAAGGTCTCGCGGATTTCATGGTGGTTGTTAAGCATTTCTTCCTTGCCATATAATATATACCCACGAATAGCTGCATTTGCTCGAACTGTTTGGAACGAGATATCTTGATATAAATGAATAAATTCTGTCTTGTCTTCAATTTCTGCTAGAGTCTGATTATTATGATTCAAGTAGTATAATGCAATACCTGAAATAAGCAGTAGGAAGACGAGTACAATGCCAAAAGCAATTTGTAGTTTTCGTTCCACAGTTAGTCTCATATGATTCCCTCAATTCTACTATAATCATATTGAGTATAGCCTACCTAAACCTATTAACCTATATAATATGTATCCATCCTCATGAATTATCGCTAAAATTTAACAAAAATAAGAACTCCACGCTCAATCTATTGACAATAATATCCACTATATCGCTAGTTTAAATAGGTAGAAAGCATTTGGAAACCGTAGAGGTAAACCCAAAAGAGTGGGAGTAACAGAACCATTTTAAGAAAAAGCCCTCTTTTTTCAACATATTCTCGAATGCCTGAAGTAAGCATAATGGCACTTAGTAACAATAAGCTATGCTGAGCCCCATAGATCTGCAAAGAAAATGTAATAACGAATGGCAAGGCGGCTGGAAAAATAAAATCTGCTAACGGTCTCTTGCTCTTCGCTTTGTTTAAATATATGGGAGGAGCCGTTTCTTTTTCTATCGATTTAGCCCCTGTAAGTTTCTTTGCTAGCATAAAGGCTAGACTGAAAAATATAATTGTATACACAATAAATAATAGAAACGGCATTCTACTTTCTTCATTCAACAAATGAAAATAATCCACCATATCTTGTGCCTTTAGTTCATAATACTGCATCGTTTTCTGATCCATTAGGAATAATCGTTCATCCTTGCTAATCACCTTCACGGCCATTTCCTTGCCATTATAAAGACGTATATATAAGTCGCTTACCGTAGTAGCATTAGCTGGTCGACTAACCGGATTTTTTTGGGACTGTAATGCTTGTTGGAGATGTTCCTTGTCTTTCACCTCATAACGGTTGATGTAGAACACTTGCTTTAATGGATACAAATATTGCTCCTTGCTATCACTTCCAGACAAATACCAAGCCTCTTGAATTGTTTGAAATTCACTATGATGCAGGGATACTAGCTCCTCTCGCTGCCTTTCATTGTAACTGAAAAGTAGAAGTGTACTTATACTAAGAATAATGCCTAGTAACAGTGTATAAATATGGCCTCCCTTGTGCATCCCTACGCCTCCTTTACAGACTTTTATATATAGTAATTATTGTAATATACGGTTTACACTCCCAATAAGTTTCATCTATATTAATAATAGAGGTGAAGCAAATATGAGTAAACCAGCATTATACGTACATTTAGTCATTGGACCTGATTGTGATTTCGAATCCATGGCCATCAGAGCGGCACTAGAATCCTTTGATGCACGGGTGACAATTCATTTAATCGGAAGACCAAATGATTTGATTGATGTCTTGTCTGGAGAGGATCTACCAAGCAAAATGGACTATCTTATTTTAAACTTCCACGGTAATGAGGGACGCTTTTGTTTACCCGAGTTAGGCGAAGATGTATATGAAGACAATGAACCTAAAAGTATCTACTTTGAACGACAGGATGTCCTATCCTATTGTCAGCTACAGGATGTCAAGGTGATAGCAGCTGGCTGTACATTAGGCTGGCAACAGCTAGCGACAGCCTTTTTAGAAAGTGGCTGTCACTCCTATTTAGCACCCGATGATTATATAGAAGGTAACGCGAATCTCATGTTTCTTATTCGCTTTTTCTATGAGATCATCACGAATCAAAGAAATCAGCAGGAAGCATTCGAACTCGCCCAAGCTATTGATGCAGAAACGGCCATGTACAAGCTATATTTAACATAAAAAGATCGTAGCACATGTTATTGGCTACGATCTTTCTTTATTAACGTTGCTGTTTATCTAGCATGGATTCTGTAAAAGCCTGTGACTGTCCTTTTGGAATACTAAGCGTTTGCCAAGCAGAGCCCTTAACTTGTTTCGCAATATAAATAATTTGACCGACATGCTGTGCATAATGCGCCATCTGTCTTTCAATGGCATCAATGACTGCTAGCTGCTCTCCTCTAATTGTGACATATCGCTGCAAATCAGATTCTGTTAAACTCGCTAAGGCGTCTAAAAACACTTGCCAACCCTTTTCCCAAGCTACGAGCATGGCCTCTTTCGTGTGAAGACTATCCATAAACTCATCATCTCGATTACGCGTAGACTTCTCACCATCCGTCGTTAAAAAATCTGTCCAGCGTGAAATCATATTGCCACTAACATGCTTCACAATAACTGCGATACTATTGGATTCCTCATTATACGCCCAATGTAACTGTGCCTCTTCTAATTGGGCAAGCGCCTTATCCCCTTGCTCTTTCACATTGTTAAATCTTTTTTGAACAACTTGTAAATAAGTGTGTGCGATTGTCATGATTGTACCCATCCCCTCTTTTCTATCATTCTATAATAGTTCAAAGGGATTGTCTCATCTGTGCTTTACTAATCGCCAAGAATAAACGCTCTTACAATGGTCGCCATTTTTTCTTGGACTTCTTGTGGGTCGCCATCTAATTGATAACCAATATGATAGACATAGCCGTTATAGTACGTATAAAATTCATTGGCATTTGTAGTCATTTGAAAGATCCGCTTATCTGTTTCATCGTAATTATAGTAAATGTAAACAAAACCTCGATCTGGTGTCATCTCCCGATAATATAAAGGATTCATAAAATTTAAACCTACATTTGAAACTTTAATCCCTAAAGTTTCCTCAATATCTTTCGATTTAATATATGTTGATAAGGGATTACGATCTACATTTGTCACTGAGAAATTAATGTATTGTAGATCCCTGCCAGTGGAGGATTTTTCTTTATAGCTAAATTGAAATTGCGTTTGTTGACTGCCATCATCCATTTTGGATGATACCGCATAGACCTCCTGAATATTTGGTTGAAATGGCAACTCTTCCGGTGTAGTAAGATGAACGACATTGCCCAGTGAGGTTGCTACTGATTGCATAGCCACGAAACCCTGAAGTGGTGCATAATATTTGATATTTTTTGCCTGACTTAAAAAATTGGCTAGCGGGAAAAACTGACTGTATGTTGTATCTGTTCCTTCCACTTCTGTTTGAAACAAATCCGTAAAAGGAGGTTTTTCTTCTTCATTCATTACCTGTGTCGTCAGTTGATTAGACGGTTTGGCTGCTTGCCAGGCAATGAAAAATAAAATAGAGCATGTCATCATGATGGTAACTGCACGATACGTCCACTTTGGTTTGGACGGATAAGGCTCTTGCTGAATTTGTTGGCGAACCTTATGTATGATTGCTTCTTTATGTGCTGAAACATCTTGTAACGCCTGCATTGTATGCTTATCCATGGAAAAGTACCTCCCATTCAATATGTTGCAAATCTATTTTTAATAGCTCCTTCCCCTTCTTTAAACGAGATTTCACAGTACCTTCAGGAATTGTAAGTAATTCCGCAATCTCTTTAATCGTCATCTCCTCTAAATAAAAATAAACGATTGCTTCGCGTTGCTTGATTGGTAAGCGTAAAATCGCTTCATCTAGTAAGGCTTGCTCATCTTGACGAATCAGTGTGTCCTGTAAGACCATTTTTTGCTTTGTAAAAAATCTATGCTGCATTGTAATTTTTCTGTATGCCCAGCTTTTTAAGTAATCCTTACATTTATTGATTGTCATGCGGGCAAGATATGCTTTCATCTCCCCTCTCTCTTCATAATCCTTTTGATGATAAAATTTAATAAATACGTCCTGCACAATATCTTCGGCTATTTGTAAATCCTTCGTATAGTAATAAGCAATTCGAAACATTTGCTCCGTGTGTATAGCCATTAGCTGCTCTAATTTTTCGTTATTTGACATGTAATTTCCCTCCTTCCACACTATAAACGATTCCCAACCAGAAAAAGATTATTTTTCCAGCTTAAAATGACATAAAAAAACCGCCTCTAAAATTCGAGACGGTTTATTGCTTCTTTATAAATTTTCATCAATATATGTTTCGATATCGGAAGCTATCGTATCAATTGGTACATCTTCAATATTTTCAGCAAAGCCATTATACATTTTGACCATTACACCATCTTTGTCCACTAAGAAAAATTGATTGCCATGAATGACTTGGTCACTGTTAGGGTCGTTTTTCACTAATATCTTTGTATTTTTCACTGCAAACTGTTCAATATATTTTTGTGAATAGCCTGTCAGAAGATTCCACTTAGATTCATCTGGCACATTGTATTTACTGATATAATTAGCTAACACTTCTGGTTTATCAACGTCTGGATCTACTGAAAAGGCAACGATGTGATAATCCTCTACTCCTTTTTTCTGGAGCTTTTCCTGCACTTGTGCCATGTTCAATGACATCGGCGGGCAAATCGATATACAGTTCGTGAAAATATACATACCGATCCAAGGCTTACCTTTTAAACTTTCGAGCGAAACGGTTTCACCACGTTGATTAATATGTTCAAAATCGGGTATTTCGAGGCTGTAGTCTGCTTTAAATTTTGAATTTCCACATGCGCCAAGCACAGATGCACAGGCTAAAAGTAGAACTAGCCCTATTAACTTACGTTTCATGTCAACACTCTCCCTAACCTACACTACCCTCATCCTACCGTAGGTTGTAAACGTTGACAAGAACTTCTACGTGACAGCTTTCGTACATCTTTGTGAAATAAATTTCATTTTAACGAAACGAGCGCCGCATGAATCGCATCGAGCTTTACTTCCACACGGTGCAATAAATAAAATGACACTAAAATCGGAAAACCGATATCGGATATCATGTTCAGCCACGGTTCCATTTGTCTCCCCCTCTCTCCTACAGTAAAACAGGTCTTTGCGGTTTCATTGCAAAGACCAGTTTTGAATTATTCTGTTGCTACATCAAATTCTGTTACTTGGCGATCTACCATGCGTGCACCCTTGATGGAAGATAAAGCACCAGTCTGTCCAGCAAAGACATTTTTACCTATGATCGATGTCATAGCCTGCTGTATTTCAGCCGCTGTGATATGCGGCTTTGGTGCATCAATTGTAAGTGTTGTCGTTTTCCCATCAGTCGTTGCAAAGAGTAACTCTAAAACTTGTGTCATGTTTGATTCCTCCTTAAGATAACTCGTTTGTTTCTTGCTTGACAATACTAGCCAATGTCTGTGATGAAAGACTAGCAATGACATGTGCAACCGCTACTAAGTCGCCCTCATTATGCGAGGGGCTAATATTTCGATATGATTTTGTGATGAATATTGGTTCATTTTGTTCATCATAGCCCGTCACATACTTAAGACGCAGTGTTGCATTTAAAAAGTGAACGTCTACCATCGAGTCTCACCTCCCTTCTGCACACTATATAATGGCGAATTGCTAAAAAAGGGACATTATAGGATGAATTTTTTTTCGGAAGCTCTTATAATAGAATGAGAGAAGGCAAAGAGGTGAACGATTTGTTACAAGGTTGGTTTTTATGGTTTATTTTATTTTGGGTTGTCGTCCTCATTTCATTGATGGCTATTGGCGGATTCTTCATGTTCCGAAAATTTTTAAAGGCACTCCCTAAACAAGATGGAAAATCAGATTTAGATTGGCAAGAATATTATTTAGATAGAACGATTCACTTATGGGGACAAGCTGAAAAAGACTTACTCTATGAGCTAGTAAGCCCTGTACCTGAGCTCTTTAGACAAGTAGCAAAGGAAAAAATTGCAGGAAAAATTGGCGAGCTCGCATTAGAAGAAAAAGCTGCTGCCATCAATAATGACCTTATTATTCGTGGATATATCCAGGCCACACCAAAACGCGATCACAAATTTTTACGCAAAAAATTAGAACAAATGCACATTGACATCGCCCCCTACGAACATTTATTTGATTAAAAAAACGCTGCACGAAGCTATGTGCAGCGTTTTTTCTTATTTATAATGTGGGTGTTCGTGGCTATCCGCTGCTTTTGAAAGGCTATCCTTCGCTTTTGAGCTTCTATCCACGCTCTAGGTTCTATCCTCTTCTTTCGCAAAGCTATCCTTCGCTTTCCTCATTCTATCCGCTACTTTTGCTGTTTTATCCACCACTTCTGAGCTTCTATCCACGCTCTAGGTTCTATCCTCTTCTTTCGCAAAGCTATCCTTCACTTTCCTCATTCTATCCGCTACTTTTGCTATTTTATCCACCACTTCTGAGCTTCTATCCACGCTCTAGGTTCTATCCTCTTCTTTCGCAAAGCTATCCTTCGCTTTCCTCATTCTATCCGCTACTTTTGCTGTTTTATCCACCACTTCTGAGCTTCTATCCACACTTCAAAATTCTATCCTCTTCTTTTAAGCTTCTATCCACACTTTTGCTATTCAAGCACAAAAAAACTACACTAGCTTCTGCACTAGTGTAGTTGTGGGATTGTTTTTTTGACTCTTTTAAACTGGATCAGCATAGCGATTCGCCAAGGTAATAGCATGGCGAAGGCTAGTATCCAGAACATACCTGCTAATTCACCGACATCGATGGAATTACTTAAAATCATTTTCGCTACGACTCGGAATATTAACAGACCGAATAAAATAAAAACGAAGGCTTTGGAACGTTTTAAATAGATGTCTCGTCCCTTTACTTCAAATTTTGAAGTAGCAATTAAGATTGTCGAGAACAACATGCCCACCGCGGCTGCTTCTAAAATTTGCATGGCTGGCACGCGGAATTGCTCAAATAAAAACATGAGTGCGCCAGAAGACATGGCAATTGGCGGGATAATAATTTTCTTCTCATTTGTCGGCTTTTTGGAAGCTCTCATTCGTATGATCATCACAAAGCCGCCCATAAGAATGGCCATGATAGTTGACCCTATAACATAATAGTGAGAAGGGATACTGCTCAACATAAAAATCCTCCTCTAATGTCTAATTAGCAATTTTGACCAAGTAATTGATCGGCGACAGCCTTTAATCTTTCTGGCTCGAAAGGTTTTGTGATAAAATCCTTGGCGCCGCTTTCAATCGCTTCTACGATTAATTTTTGCTGACCTAATGCTGTCACCATAATAATTTTTGCATTTGGAAATTCTGGGACGATTTTTTTTACTGCCGCAATACCGGTCATAACGGGCATCGTTACATCCATTGTGACTAAATCTGGTTGTAAATCACGATACATCGCCACAGCTTCTTTGCCATTTGCTGCTTTACCGACTACCTCATAACCCCATTCTGAAAACATATTACTGATTGCAACACGCATGAATAGCGTATCATCCACTACTAAAACTGTAGGCACATGTTCATCTCCCTCCGCGTTAAAGTTCGGTATGCCTTTTAGTTTAACAAATTAAAAGCCTGTAAATCCACCGAAAATAGGCTGTAAAACGCGGGTAATATACGTTAAGCCGTCAAAGAATAATAAAATCCCCACGGCAATCATGACATAACCACCGATTTTCACAATTTTTTGGCTGTGTGTACGAATCCATGTCATACGTGAAATAAAGAAAGATAGCACGAAGAATGGAATCGCAAATCCTAAATAATACGCAAGCATATAGCTAAAGCCCGCACCAGGATTTGTACTAGCTAACATAATAATAGACGCAAGGATTGGTCCCGTACATGGTGTCCAACCTGCCGCAAAGGCAATACCAATTAAGACAGATCCAAAATAGCCAGACGGTCTATTTTTAAATTGGAACTTTCGATCCTTCATTAAGAAGTCTACTTGCAATAATCCGACAATCATTAAACCGAATACTACAATTAAAATAGCGCCAACCTGTCGTAATAAAGTTTGATAATTTAGGAAAAACTCTGCCGCAAATGAAGCGCTTAGTCCAATAATGATAAAGATAATTGAAAATCCTAGTAAAAAGAATAATGTGTGGAAAATGGCACGTTTTTGAAGCATGCCTTTTTCTGATTTTAGCTCATCTAGTGTCATACCCGTTATGTACGATAAAAATGCTGGATATAGTGGAAGAGTACATGGTGAAATAAAACTTAAAAACCCTGCACCAAAAGCTAAAAATACGTTAATATCAGATCCCATATTTTTTAATCGCTCCTTACAGTTACTGCATTCATCGTACCAAAAAAAAGGCTAAAAAGCGTCCTTTCTGTTTGTGAACGTTTCATGGCAAAATAATGAGGTTTTTAAGAAGTTCCATCAAGCTCCTTCTGCATTATGCCCTCCTCTTGATTTTCTGTCAACATAATCCGCCATTCTTCTACCCTATTATAGAGGTTATCGCTCACTCCTTTCCTCTAGCCTTGACATTGTCGATTGCTTGCCGTTATTGTTGAAAGAGGCTTTAGTAGTGAAACCCTCATAATTATTGTAAGAAACTATTCAGACGAACAGATTCATCATAACACCAAGTCATCAGATGACCATATTATAAGGTAACATTAACAATATTATTATCTTACATTTCGACAAGTATCCCCTACTCCACAAAGTGTTCATGTTAACCATGAGTATATGACTACTTTTCATGTATAATATTGATAACCGATGTGCAATGGATCGAAAAAAAGAGGTGTAGCCCTTGAAATTAAGAAAAATTAAACCAAAAAAGATTTATGAAGAAGTATCCGAAATCCTGCATGAAAAAATCAGGGCTGGTGTCCTAAAACCAGGCGATCGACTGGACTCTGTAGAACAGCTTGCCGAACAATTACAAGTGAGTCGATCCGCCGTTCGAGAAGCGCTTTCTGCATTAAAAGCTATGGGGTTAATTGAAATCAAGCAAGGCTCTGGAACTTTTGTCAAAAGTGTACCAGCCAAGCAACTTGATTTTCCTTTATCCACTGCCATGTTAACAAATAAACAGGATATTGCGCATTTATTAGAGGTGCGTAAAATAATTGAAGTAGGAGCAGCAGCAAGTGCAGCAATCCATCGTTCAGAACAGGATGTACAAGCGATGTTACAAATTTTAGAGAACATGAAGCAAGCACATGGGGATGGTGAACTCGGTGAAAAAGTAGATTATCAATTCCATGCAGCTATTTCCACTGCCTCACAAAACCCTCTACTCGCTACAATCTTAGATCAAATTTCTGGCCTAATGATAGACACGATGAAAGAAACGCGACGAATATGGTTGTACTCCCAGAAAACAACGAGTGAACAATTATATGACGAACATATGCAAATCTTCCTCGCAATTAAACAACAAAATGAGGAGCTAGCCAAACATGCCATGGCGTCTCATTTAAGCAATGTTGAAAAAGTGCTCTTACAATATTTTGAAACAACTGAGTCTCAATCATAGTAAACTGCCTAGCACTCACTAGGTAGTTTTTTTATTTTCCGAAAATTCATGAAAAATAGTTTTATTCTCTGTAAAATTTGTTGTATGATAAAATCATCGACAAGTCATCAGATGACCAGTTGTTTTTTAAAAGGAGCGATAAAGATGAAAGTCACACTATTTGCCACTTGCCTAGTGGATTTGTTTCAAGGGGATGTAGGGAAAGCCGTTGTTGAGGTGTTAGAGAGACTTGGCTGTGAGATTGATTTTCCAGAGGATCAAATTTGCTGTGGTCAGCCTGCCTACAATAGCGGCTATGTGAAGGAATCGAAAAATGCGATGAAAAAAATGATTACAGCCTTTGAGCATGCTGAATACGTCGTCTCCCCCTCAGGTTCTTGTGCTTATATGTTAAAAGAATATCCTGAGGTTTTTAAAGAAGACCTGATCTGGGCAACAAAGGCACAAGCATTAGCAGATAAAACCTATGAATTTACAGAGTTTATTGTCAACGTTTTAAAGATAAACGATGTCGGAGCTCATTTAGAAGGCAAAGCTACTTATCACACATCCTGTCATATGACACGATTGCTTGGTGTAACAGATGCACCTTTTCAATTATTAAAAAATGTCAAGGGCTTACACTATGTGGACCTCCCTGGCAAAGATCGATGCTGTGGGTTTGGTGGTACATTCTCAGTCAAAATGGGCAATATTTCTGGAGAAATGGTCAATGAAAAAGTACACAATGTGGAAGAAACAGGGGCAAATATTTTAATTGGGGCAGATGCTGGCTGTTTAATGAATATTGGTGGCCGCATTCACCGTCAAGGCAAGCCGATTAAAGTGATGCATATTGCAGAAGTCTTAAACTGCCGTTAAGAGGGGGAAATTAGAATGGCTATGAAAACAAGTGATGATCGCTTTCATCAACGTGTAACGAAAGAGCTGGAAAATCAATTTATGCGTCATGCTGTTTCGAGTGCCCAAGAACGTTTCCAAACACGCCGCCTTCAACAAACAAGAGAATTGGGACATTGGGAAGAATGGCGCTCGCATGGTGAGGAAATTCGCAAGCATGTTTTAGCTAATTTAGATTATTACCTCTATCAATTAAGTGAAAATGTTGCTAAAAGAGGTGGACATGTTTTATTTGCCCAAACCGCACAAGAAGCAACAGCGTACATTCAAAGTATTGCGAAACAAAAGAATGCGACAAAAATTGTGAAGTCAAAATCCATGGTGACAGAAGAAATTAACTTAAACACGGCTTTAGAGGCGCTTGGTTGTGAAGTGATTGAGACAGACTTAGGCGAATATATTTTGCAGGTCGCAGATCACGAGCCGCCATCCCATATTGTGGCGCCAGCCTTGCATAAAAATAAGGAACAAATTCGCGATGTTTTTAAAGAAAAACAAGGCTATCGTCAAACCGAGAAGCCTGAGGAGCTTGCTCTCTATGTGCGGGAAAAATTAAGACAGGAATATTTAACCGCAGATATCGGTATTACAGGCTGCAACTTTGCTATCGCAGAAAGTGGTTCGATTACACTCGTCACAAATGAGGGCAACGCGGATTTAGTAACAGCGCTGCCGAAAACGCAAATCACAGTCATGGGGATGGAAAGAATTGTTCCTACATTTGAAGATATGGAGGTCCTTGTTAGCTTACTGACTAGAAGTGCGGTTGGTCAAAAGCTAACAAGCTATATTACCACACTAACAGGGATTAAAGGCGAGGGCGAAACGGATGGACCTGAGGAATTCCATTTAGTCATAGTTGATAATGGGCGCTCTGCGATTTTAGGTGGCGAATTTCAACCTATTTTACAATGCATTCGCTGTGCTGCCTGTGTCAATGCTTGTCCAGTCTATCGACATGTTGGCGGGCATACGTATGGCTCTATCTATTCTGGTCCTGTTGGGGTTGTCCTGTCTCCGTTATTAGGAGGCTATGATGATTTTAAAGAACTGCCATACGCTTCTACATTGTGTGGTGCTTGCACGGATGCATGCCCTGTTAAAATTCCTTTACATCAGCTGATTCATCGACATCGTCAAGTTATTGTAGAGAATGAAGGCAAAGCACCCATGTCTGAAAAGCTTTTAATGAAGGCTTTCGGTTTAGGGGCTTCCTCCCCTACTCTCTATAAAATGGCAACAAAAATAGCTGCTCCAGCTATGTCCCCTTTTACGAAGGACCATACCATTTCAAAGGGGCCAGGCCCATTAAAGGCTTGGACTGAAGCAAGGGATTTCCCAGCACCAAATAAAGATAGTTTCCGAGATTGGATGCAGCAGCGTACAAAAGGAGGTAAGCACGAATGACAAGTATGATTCAACACCGAGAGAGCTTTTTAGCTAACATTGCTAAACAGCTTGGACGTTCTCCTAACACAGAACTTCCACGCCCAACTTGGCAGTATCAGCCACAAGATCGTGTGCTCAAGGAGGCGACACAGGATGAATTAGTAGAGGTTTTAATCAAGCAATGTGCTAACATTCATACGGATATTAAAATATCTAGTACGTCCACACTTCCCCAGGATTTACAAGCTATTGTTGACCATTATGGTGGTCAGTCCGTCATTACATGGAAGGACGAAAGATGGAAAGATTATGGACTATCTCCACTAATGACCGAACAATGGCCACAAGCCAATATCGAACTCTATGAATGGAATGCACAGCAACCTGAGGAAAATATTAGGCAAGCAGAAAAAGCAAATATTGGCATTACGATAAGTGAAATGACTTTGGCGGAATCAGGAACTGCTGTGCTTTTTAGTAGTAAGAATCGAGGGAGAAGCGTTAGCTTTTTACCAGAAAAATCGATTATTTTAATCCCAAAAAGTACGATTGTCCCTCGTATGACACAAGCGGCACGTTGGATTAGCGAAAAAATCCGTCGTGGTGACAACATTCCTTCCTGCATTAACTTTATAACAGGTCCCAGCAACTCAGCAGATATTGAAATGATTCTCATCGTTGGTGTACATGGCCCTATTCAAGCTACTTATTTGGTTATTGAGGATCGTTGAAATGGCTTCATCAAAAAACCCAAACGATCTACAAAACGCTGAAGTGTTTTTGATTGTTTGGGTTTTCAATTCCTCGAGCTATGTTGTTGTATTTGGAACGTTTTCACTTGAGTTTTCTTTTTCATAATACTCTGGATGTGCTTCCTTCAAGATAGATGGACGTAGCAGTGCTAGCGAAAGGATAATAATAATGATGCTTGTTACTGGTAAAATAATAGTTGCTGGTAATGTATCATATAACATTCCATAGACCACCATACCAATTGGCATCATGGACATCGCCATTGTCTCCATTAAGCCAAAGACACGCCCACGATACTCCTCTGAAATAATTTTTTGCATATACACCCCAATCGGCATATTAATGCCCATTTCGAAAATTGCGAAAATAAAGTAGATGATTAAATAAAAGATGATGATGGCTATATAGGAAAAGCTTGTGAGTAATGGGATAATTGCTAAGGCAACACTTCCAGCCAATAGCAATAAGCTCATTTTCGAAAAGCGTAACGGCACCTTCACTTCTGGTCTTGTTGCGAAATAAAGGGATGCCACAAGCATACCCGCTGCTCCTGAAGCCTCAATAAAACCAAAATGCATGGATTTTACTTTTAGCAATTCAATAATAATGTATGTTCCCCCTACAGCGATAGCAGAAAAGAACAAATTAATCCATAATGCCACCCACATAATGGTTTTAATAACTGTACGTTGCTTGATGTAATGAAACCCATTTTTCAGTCCATCCCACATCTTTTCTTTTATCACATCTGCCCCTCTTGTACTATAAAGATTAAAATCCATCGTAGCCTCTAAACAAAAGGCAATCGTATAGGCCACCATATTGACCATTAAAAATACATCCATGTTAAAAAATCCATACATCATACCACCGATGACTGGTCCCCCAATCGCAGCCACAGACATCGACAATTGATTAAAGGACATCGCACGCTGTAAACGCTCTGGATTGACTAGCGTTGCAATGGCAGATGAGAACGTTACACCAGAAAATGCTGAGCAAATCGTATTAAAAACAGTAGCTATGTAAATGGCATAAACAGACATTCCTACTGTTTCTGTATAGAGCAGCAAACCCCCTACGGTCAAAATAGTCCCTGCCTGTGCGATTAAAATCGTTCGTTTTTTCGAAAAGTTATCCGCAACATAGCCTGCTAAAGGGGCTACAAGTGCACGTGGTAATACAGAACAAATCATATTCGTTGCAAAGCTCATCGCCGATCCTGTCATCGCTAAAATATACAAGCTGAAGCCAAACGCCATGACATTCGCTCCTAGCATGGCAATCATTTTGCTTGCCGTGAATGTCCATAAATGGTAGGTCGCCTTCTTTAATTTATCCGCTTCATTCATCCATAAATCCCTCCGTTTTTTAACTAAATTAAAAAAGTTTAATTATATTAAACAAAATATACCACAACTTCCCCTTTTCACGCAATAAAAAGTTTAATATAATTAAACAAAAGGAGGCGAGGCAATGGACTCTTTAGGCACACGCATTCGCAAATTAAGGAAAGAACAAAAATTAACATTAGAAGCACTTGCTGGTGACCGTCTAACAAAAGGAATGCTAAGTCAAATAGAAAATGATAAGGCCAAGCCTTCAATGGAAAGCCTTGACTATATTGCTGAGCGTTTAGGTGTAAAGGCTAGTGAGTTACTGGAAGAAGTAACCTCATCCTCCATTCGCCAGCTTTTAGAGCAGGTTGAAATTTTATTTGCAGAAGTAAAACGTGGTGATGCAGACCATCATCAAAAAATTGTAGATTTGATTAGGCCGTCTATAGAGGGGCTTCTGCTTAGTTATGAAGCAGGCCGTTTATTGTATATTTACGCTGATGCACAGTATGAAGCGGGATTAACGACATGGGAATCCCCACTTCAACAAGCACGTATCATCTTTAAAGAAATTAATTTACTGAGCCATTGGTTTAAAACCTTCGTTCTACAAATGACCATTTTCGCTGAAAAACGTCAATATAAATTGGCTTATAGCTGTATTTTACAGGCAAAAGAAATCATTGAACAAGAGGACTATCAGCTTGATTCACGGGATGCCCTGTTAATGACTTATTATTCAAGCGTTTTACAGCTTGCCATTGGGGAGCATGAGGAAGGGAAAAAGTTAATAAACGAGACAATTGCCAACGCACATAAAAACCAACTGTTCTATAAAATTGATGATATGTATCGTATTGGTGCGTATTGTGCCATGATTGACCATGACTTTGAACAAGCGGAGCATATGTTTATGAAGTTGGAACAGTATCGGGCATTTGCCGAACGTGTTCAAGTAGATGCTTTAATTTTTATTTTACGAGCACATTATTATAATAATTACAAACTTAATTATGAGCAGGCTCTGATAGAAATAGAGCGTTTTAATGAGCTCATACATGAAGATTTTGAAATTTTGGATGCAAACTATTATTATGCTGAAAAAGGAAAGTCCTGCTATTTACTTGGTCATTATGAGGAAGCGAAGGCCGCATTTGAACACTTTACAAAAAAACCGATCTTTATTAGCCATCCGTATGACATCCTAGCTTTAAATGAGTGCTTTTCCTATAAAGCCCTTTGCTATGCCCATTTTGGGGAGCTGACAACAGCCTATGACATTGCGAAAATGGCCTACACGGATTCACTGGAATTAGTTGATTTACCCTATAAACACAAAATTGAGGAAGTCTATCGGACGATTAAGGCACAAATTGATTCCATATCCTAAAATAAAGGGATTGCACAGCCTCGTGCAATCCCTTATTTTTACTACTGACGATCGTTCTTCATTTGTTTATGGATTTTACGCAACGCCTTTTTGGAGCCTCGTTGGATATCATGCTGAAGCTTGCGTTCATGATAGTCTACAAATAATGTCTCGAGATCATACCCCTCAGGATATAGCTCCTCTGCTGGTAATTCCAAGGTAAGTCGTTTGACATGCACCTCTAGCATTTGCCTCTTATAGAATACGCTGACATTATTGTATGGATTCATTTCTTCGTAGACAATGCCTACATCATCATAATCCAATAATTTTACACGGTCGCCTTTGGCAAAGGCATACGTCGCCCCCATGCTCGTTTTCTCTGCTTGTGGCTTACGAATTTTGCTGTCTTGAACAAGCATTAGCTGATAATCCTTATTATTCAAATAATCCTTTGCCCTTTGTAAAACCGTTTCACGGACATTCATTTTTTTAGAAATCCATAGGGCATTACTCTCTCCAGACGTGCCAATTAGTAATTGATACAAAGGCTCTAGTGTTTCACTATTAAAGCGCATTGCCGCATTCATAAAATCAGGATGCATCTCTGAAAATCGTTTAATTTCGCCATAATGTGTTGTCGCTACGGTGATACAGCCCATCTGGTAAAATTCCTCTAGCATTGCAATTGCCAGTGCAGCTCCTTCATTTGGTTCTGTTCCACTGCCTATTTCATCGAACAGTAAAAGTGTATGATTATTTGCTGCGCTCATAATGTCGGACAGATTTTTCATATGGGACGAAAACGTACTTAAGGCATTTTCTATACTTTGATTGTCGCCAATATCAACAAAGATATGATCAAATATCGCCATTTCAGTTCCTTTATCCGCCACGATATGAAAGCCTGACATCGTAGCTAATGTTAAGAGACCAATTGTTTTCAACACGACCGTTTTCCCTCCAGCATTTGGTCCTGTGATAATTAAGCTACGGTAGTCCCTCGCGATAGAAAACTGTAGAGGTACTGCATTTCCTGGTAGTAAAGGATGCTTGCCATTGATTAATTGGATAAAGCCATAATCATTAATACGTGGCTCCATACCACCAATTTGTCTACTGAACTTTGCCTTGGCAAAGACCATATCATACTGGCTAATTAACTCCATGTTAATATGGATGGCTTGTAGATGTTCCATTAAAAGCCCAGATAAAGTTGCTAAAATTTGATACTCCTCTACCGCTTCCTCGGCTTTTAAGGTCGCCAATTCTACATTTAATTTAGCCACTACACTCGGCTCCATAAAAACGGTTGCCCCTTTTGAGGAAATTTCCACTACTGTCCCCTGTACATGGTTTTTATAAGAAGCCTTTATCGGAATCGTATAACGATCATCTTTTTGACTAATAAAAAACTCCTGAATGTATGTTTTATTGGCACTGTTATTCAAAAATTTCGTTAAGCGTTCTTTCATTTTTTCCTCTGTCGTCTCCATATGATGGCGAATACGCTTTAATTCGCGACTAGCAGCCGAATCCACACGATTGGCTTTGATTGCAAAATTAATTTCTTCTTCAACGCTTTTAAATTCAGCCATGGAATGGGCATAAGATGAAAGAACTGGTGCAAAAAATTCCTTATCCAGCATGAATTTTTTGATGTTACGACAGCCTCGTAAAAAGTCTGACATACTGACTAGCTCACTTGGATCTAAAATCATGCCCTTTTCAAGCTTCGTCATCAAATGCTCTATATTCGATACCCCTAAAAAGGGTACATGACCCTCTGCATCTAAAATCGCACGAGCCTCTGTTGTTTCATTCAAGCGCGTTTTGACTACCTTTAAGCTTGAGCTGGGCATTAATTTATCTAAAAGTTGTTTTCCTAATCCGCTAACACAGTAGGATTTAACGATATCTTTTAATTCATCATATTGTAATTTATCAAGAGTCATACTATTCATTTGTTTATGCTCCTCATTGTAATGTTTTATCATACATGAAGATACCTACCCAATATTAGATAGCAATGATGGTTTTTTAAACATAGCAATTGCGTCTCTAAGTAATGGACGCTTCACTTTCGGCACAAAAGCATATGGGTACAGCAACATAAAAAAGCTGTGAGGATTCCCCACAGCTTCATCTTTAAAAGGCGAGTTTTTTAGCATCACAAATAAAACCTCATCTAATTGAAGTTCCAAGCATGTGTGCCACGCTTCATAAAGTATTGTAGGTATCTACATAGGTTTTTGAAATAAATCCATGACAAATTAAGGGGTGTGTTCATGACATATATCCCCTGTCGTCATAGCCTTTATTTCATTCAATTTTTACCTAGTTAGAACCTACCGCACTCACAAACATGCACCTCGCATTAAATTATCATTGTTATCTAATTATTGACATTTTACTATATGCTAGCATGGAAGTAAAGGTTGAAAAGGAAAAGTTCCTCCAATTTAAAACACCTCTTTTTCTACTTCTCCATTATTGTTATCGTGGACGTCATAATTCCATCACAAAAAAGACCTGTAGAAACTCTACAAGTCTTTTACGAAACGGATTTATGATGGGCCTTCCTTGTTTCTATGATTTTAGACCCTGAGAATAGTAGTAAAGCCGCCCAAATAATGCTGAATGCGAGGAACTCTACTTGACTAAACGGCTCTTTGTATAGCACGATGCCTAAAATCAAGACAATGGTTGGCGCCACATATTGAATAAAGCCTAGTAAATATAAAGGAATATTTTGTGCGCCCTTCGCAAATAAAATAAGCGGCACAGCTGTGACTAACCCACTGAAGATCATCAAAATGTCTGTTTTGACATCGACATGTAAAAATGAGGCTTGATGGGTTGTAAACAGATAAATGTAATAGCCTAATGCAAACGGTAAAATCAATAATGTTTCAATCGCTAATCCCCTTGTAGGGTCCAGTGTAATTTTCTTTTTCAGTACACCGTAAATAGCGAAAGATAGCGCGATCAACAATGCTACCCATGGCACAGAGCCATAATTAATCGTTAAAATAATTACCGCAATAAAAGCAATTCCCGTCGCTACCCATTGTGCACGACTTAGCGATTCTTTAAAGAAAATCACCCCAAAAATAACAGACAAGAGCGGATTAATATAATAGCCTAAGCTCGTTTCAATTAAATGGTTATGTGTGACTGCCCAAATATACAAATACCAGTTCATTGAAATAACAAAGGATGCACCCGCAAGCTGCCAAAAATGCTTTTGATGAGACCATAAATATTTTAAATCTGCAACAAGATCCTTCCGCATTCGAAAGACGATGACAGCCAGTACTGTAAAGACAAAAGACCAAATGACACGGGATAATAAAATTTCCATACTTGGTACATGTTCAAGTAGTTTCCAATATAAAGGGAATGCTCCCCAAAAGGCATAGGCTAAAATAGCAGCCAAAACCCCTTTTTTCTCATTTGACATGGCCAATAACGCTCCTACTCTTATTGAAATCGATGAACGACTTCACATACTCTTAAACTAGTTAAAGAATAGACCCATTATAGGACTTTGTGCGGCAACTGTAAATGCCAAATTTCAAGTGCCTGACAATAGCTGTTAGCCTTTTGGCTCAGATTCTAGCTCGGAAATGTATCTTCGCACGGTGCTATAGCTAATATCTGGATTGATCTGGCGTTTGATGCGAATATGGATTTCTTTAATTCCAACCCCTTGTTCACGCATATCTCGAATCATCGACTTCAAAGGACCCGTCAGTGACTCTCTAGACATAGCTGTATATTTACTTAATTCAATCAGTAGCTCCGTATTTTGTTGGCGGAGCACCTTCATCTCCTCTATCACACAATTGTATTCGGTTACCTTTTTCTGTAGCACCATATTTTGCTGCTTGACCTTTTGCAAATCCTCTGTAAGCTGAGCATTTTGTTTTTTTAGCATTTTTCGTTCTCGTTCTAAACTTGTTTGCTTGTTATCTAAATCTGTATGCATAGTATTGTACAGTTCTTCCATATGCAACAATTCTAAATAGCGGCTTTGCGGAACGATCATTAAGCTATCTGTCGTATAGAGAGCAATCGTGCCATCTTTAAAAGGCTCATACGACAATGTAGAGGGCTTTAGTTTATTTGGCATTCGTTTTTCACTCCTCCACGAATCAATTCATGTAATCCTATTGCTTGAAGTAACATTTATCCGCTTCCTTTTTCATTTGATAATCATTCTCATTTAATTTTATCATAATCAGTATTTTGCTTTTTGTCAAAAAACAATTTTCACTTGGCGTAATACTTCCATTTGAGACAGAGTCACGTCATACATGGCATAGAAAAAGCTTCCTGCAAAATGATTGCAGGAAGCTTTAGACTTACATTTTTTTCAGTTTTTCATATTCCAATTGCAAACGTTCAATTCGTTTACGACCTTCTTCACGGTTTCTAGCTGTTTCTGCTTGTATTTGCTTCGTTTCTTGAATACCAGCCATAATCGTTTGCCATGTTGTTTCAATCGTTTCGATTTTAATGCTCGGGCTACCAGCTTGACGTGCAATATTCACACTGTTTTTACTAATATTTTCAGCATTGCGAACAAGCATTTCGTTTGTACGACGGTCCAGTTCAACCATCGAATCGGAAATTAGCTTTTGGCGTTTCAATGTGACTGCATGAATTAACCCTTGTTTAAAAATGGGAATCGTCGTTACAAAGGCAGAGTTAATCTTACCAATTAAATGGTTATTCCCCTGCTGCATTAAGCGAATTTGAGGTGCTGATTGGAATGATACTTGCTGTGCCATTTCTAAATCATAGCGACGTTGCTCTAATAATTCTACAGCGCGTAGCATTGTTTCATATTCCATTGCTGCCAGTTGATCACCTGTTTGTGCCTTTTGCTCAAGTGCAGGTAATGATGCGCGAACCTCTTCTGTTTTTACTTCAATCGCTGCAACAAATTTACTTAATGACTGGAAGTAGTTTAAATTTTGGTCATACAGATTTTCAAGGTCGATGGTATTACGCTTCATTTCACCTTCATACTTTTGAATTTCACGATAAATAACATCTACTTCTTTGTTCATGCTGTCATATTTAGATAAGAACCTTTCCAATTGCTCTTTCCCTTTATTAAAGAGCTTGGAGATGAAACCGCCCTTTTTCTCTTCCGCAAAATCTTGTGGATCGAACTTATCCATAATTTTATTAAGATTATTTAATAGCACACTCGACTCTTCCAGCTTACTGGCTTTCATCGTTGCGAGCATTTTATCTGAAAAGGTAGAAATGCCACTTGCTGTTTCTTTACCAAGCTCAAGCATAGCAATTTGATCTTTCACATCAATTTTTTGTGCCAGTGCATGAACCTCAGGATCTTGCTTTAACACCAGCTGATTTTGTGCAATTTGCGATAACTCCTGCTCTGACACAAGTACCGGCTTTTGCTCAGATGCCTGTTGAACTAGTGGATTTGGCTGTAATAAAGGATTTTCTGAAGCGAATGGGTCCTTGGATTTTAAAAGATCATTGTTGAATTCAGACATACGTTTTACCCCCTGCAATTTATCTCTACTAAATTACTTACGATTACCATGTAAAAAAGTTTCATTTCCTACAGTATGAAAAAATACGAGTTTGTTACATTATAGTCATTCTGGTGAAGCCCATATTGTAAGCTATATTGGTTAGGGTGAGCATTATGAATAAAAACCTCTATCTGGGCACGATGAAGGAGAATGTCTTCCATTTCTTTATTGATGGGACATCGCTGTTGAAGTTTTTGAAAGAACTGAGCTTTTTCCTCAGGTGTTGTTAAACGACACTTTGGCTTTAGGGCAAGAAGCGCGTCCACCTCTGATTTAGTTAACATAGTCTCACCCCTTTTTTAAATTATAGCTTCTTTCTATACAAAATTCGACTGATTCCGTAAATTCCTTTGCATTGTTTGCTAGCAATGGCATCTAATGACCAAAAAAACAGCTACATCATCCATGTAGCTGCTTTTGGTCTTGTGTTATGTTGTTACCTTTAATACCGTTTTAATTTTTTGAAT
Source organism: Lysinibacillus sp. FSL W7-1291 (assembly GCF_038593415.1). Taxonomy (NCBI): domain Bacteria; kingdom Bacillati; phylum Bacillota; class Bacilli; order Caryophanales; family Bacillaceae; genus Lysinibacillus; species Lysinibacillus sp. FSL W7-1291. Next base: position 1,786,076 of record NZ_CP151994.1, on the reverse strand, counting down.
GACACCACCAGAGCTATATGTCAATACACTGCGTTTATAGAACGATAAACTAAATAGGTACACGACAACAATCGTTGCGATTAAAATACCTAAGGATAATAGTGGAACAATACCTCCGATATCTGTAGCACCAATTCGCATTGGCATGATCATACCAGAAGTTAACGGGATATAAGAAAAAATTTTAATGATTAATGTATCCGGATTCCCCATGCCTGTAAGCATGACATAGAAGCCAATGATCGTAATAATCATCGCTGGCATTAAAACTTGACCCGCTTCTTCTACCTTTGATACCAATGAACCAAATAATGCACCAATGATTAAATACAGAATGACCGTTAACAACAGGAATACGATAGCATAGATTACATAGCCAATAGATAACTCCTTGATAATGCTAGCAGCCGCATCCCATACCATGCCACCTTTAATAAATTTCGCATAGATGAGGAAAACTGCTGCAATAATACCCATCTGTGTTAAAGCCAGCAATAATACACCAGCAATTTTCGCTTTAAAATGTGTCGCTGGTTTGACACTTACTAGGAGCATTTCCATTGCTCGTGAGCCTTTTTCAGAGGCAATTTCAGTCGTAATCATCGATAGGAATGTAGAAATGAAGAAATAGATTAAAATGCCGACAGCATAGGAAACAACTAACCCTGATTGCTTTTCTTCCTCACTTTTCCCACCTGCTGATTCCTCATTTAAGTTTTTCGTTGAAATCGTTGTTTGAGCTGCCATAATTTGTGCTGCTTGCTCAGGTGATAACGATAATTGCTGTACGGCATAATGCTGACCAGCATACTGCAATAAGGATGACAATGTGGATTGATCGTTCAATTTCAATGGTGTGAACGTCGCTATTTCTGCTTGTAGCTGACCATCTTGATCGTTAATCGTCACAATCGCATCAAGCTTGCCATCCTTTACTTTTTTTTCAAGTTTTGAAACATCCTGTTCATCCTGAATAAAGGCCATATCCCCATTGGAGACAAAGATTCCACTTAAATCTGCAGAAGTTTCATTAATAATGGCGATTTGCTGTGCTTCATCATCACCCGTAAATAGCTCTTTAATTTCTGACCAGAATACAGCTACAGACATGACAAGGACATATAAACAGGTCATTAAGATAAACGATTTGGACTTGATTTTAGATTTATATAATTGCTTCATTAGTAAACTAAACTTCGACAACATGGCCACCTACCTTGTCTTTAAAGATTTCATCTAACGATAAATAATCCAAGCTGAATTTTTCAATATATTTCCCATTGGACAGCTGCTCAAAAATACTTTGGGCAAAGCTTTCGTCTGCTAATGTAAGAACCGTTTGCTCCTTCTCTACACGCACATCCTTGACGCCTTCTAGTGCCAATAGCTGTGTCGTTGACCAATCCGTACGAACTGCAAGCTTTGTTTTACCATATTGTTTCTTTAAATCTAGTAAGCTTCCAGAAAATAAAGAGACACCTCGTTTTAATAAGCACAAATGATCACAAAGCTCCTCCACATTATCCATTTGGTGACTGGAGAATAAAATGGTTGTACCCTGCTCTTTTAATAGTAAAATCGCATCCTTCAGTAAATCTTTATTAACGGGATCTAGTCCACTAAATGGTTCATCTAAAATTAAAAACGCTGGTTTATGGATAAAGCTTGCAATGAGCTGAACCTTTTGCTGGTTCCCCTTTGATAATGTTTCTGCCTTATCTTTACGTTTTTCTTCCAGTTCAAAGCGTTGAATCCAAAAATCTATTTCTTTTTTTAGCGCTGCTTTTTTCATACCACGTAGCTCACCAAAAAAGTACAACTGCTCCTCTACCTTCATCGTTGGGAAAATACCCCGCTCCTCGGGTAAATAGCCAAGGATATCTCGGTTAATGGCATTGACTGGCTGACCACTCCAAGTAATTGTACCCGCCGTCGTTTCCTGTAAATCTAAAATCATTCGGAATGTCGTTGTCTTCCCTGCACCGTTTTGTCCAATCAGACCAAAAATTTCACCTTTTTCAATGGTAAAATTCAAATCATCCACAGCTGTAAAATCCTTGTACTTCTTTGTAACACGCTGTAACTGTAATGTCATGTTGTCATCCTCCTTATCCTTCAAATATATGTAAGTCTTGTTTTAAGCCCTTTTTGCGGTTTTCATTTTTCACAATAGGAATGACCAGCAGTAAGGCTACGATCAAGCTCATGCATCCTACACTAGTATTCACTAGTCCTGCAGCAGATTCCCATAAACCTAGCGCTATATTATAAATACCAGTCATTAAATTTAACAGTAACACGAGTATAAAAAAGCGATTCATTGATTTTATATAGTTAAATTTGGAAGTGGTATCTGTAAATATTTCAAAGGGTCCCTCTGATTTTAGTTTTCGATAATAGGCCCATCCACCAAATTTGGACACACACTCAATATTCATCGCGTCTAGAAACTCAAAATAATCCTTTGATTTTCTATTCACAAATTCATTTCGATAAATATATAGTTCTGGTGTGCCTTTTTCAAATACAAAGTAACCTGCCACTGTTTTTTTTAGATTCCACCCCCGATCCGCCATATCATTGACCCATCGTTCTTCCTTTTCGTAATCCATAAAAAAACGATACATCCTTTTTTTCATCTAATCTCACCTCTACTATGAAGTCATGCTTAAATTTTCATTATTTTCTGATTTCCCGGAAAATAATGCTCGCTTTTTAATCTGAAAATACATTTAATTCTCTCTTTAATCGATTACGTACACGCATAAGCTTATAGAGTGGGAGAGAGAATAATACGACAACAACTAGATTCAACGTATTCAATGTGAAACCAACCCAGTCAGTCGTTTGCTCCGAAAAATCGCCCATTAAACCGATGATACCAATGAACAAATTAAGTAGAATAAGGGAAAATAACAGTGTCATCTTTTTTGACAAGTTGCCAATTTTGGTTTTTTTATCTGTATAGAGTTCAAATGGACCTTCCTGTGCTACTTTTCTAAAAAACACAAAATTGCCAGAGCGATCAACCTGTTCAATGCCAGAGGATTGAAGAAATTCCAGGTAGTCCTCTTCATAGTGACTGCCAAATCGCTCCAATTCATCGTGGCGATAAATATAGCGACCTGGTTCTCCTCGTTCAAACGTAAACCGAATCCATGTGAATTTTTTTAAATGCCAGCCCTGACAAGCCATGTCATTAACCCACTTCTCTATTGCATAGGGATTAATCATCAAGCGATATTTATGCATATTATTCAACTCCTTTCGTTATACGGATACCATTGTCAAAAAGTTCCCTTAATCTTAAAATTTCATATTCAATGACCGTTTTTCCAGTAGCGGTAATGATATATTCTTTCTTTCGCCCATCTTCATCAAGCGCCTCTATCCAGCCTCGTTCTAGCAATGTTTTAATCGCACCATAAATGGTACCTGCGCCTAAACGCACTCGCCCATTGCTCATTTCCTCCACTAATTGCATAATGCCATAGCCATGCCTAGCCTCGTATAATGCTAATAAAATATAATAAACGCCCTCTGTTAATGGCGGATGTTCCTGTGTCATCTAAATCCCCCCTTATATCGCCCATCAATATATCGTCAGTCGATACAATTAAAATATATCAGCAGTCGATATAGTTGTCAATGCTCTTCCATTATGTTGCAAATAAAAATATACTTCGTTAGCATGTAAGTAATTACTTGCACGAAAGGAACTGCACAACGAATTATCGAAGCTGCTCTACAATTGATAAGTGAAAAGGGCTATACAGCTCATCATCCTTGTGACAATCGTTGTCGCTCTGAAACCTGCTCCAATTCCATAATTCAAATAAGCGATGGGCTACGTTGCTAGTAGCCCATCGCTTTATCACTTTGAAAGAGATAAGCTATCCTTCGTTTTGAGCAGAGTATCCTCTGCTTTTCCGGTTTTATCCTACACTTCTCTCTCTATCCTTCATTTTTAGCATTCTATCCTCCGCTTTTCCTTTCCTATCCTCCACTTTTAACAGGCTATCCTTCGCTTCTCTCCCTATCCTTCACTTCGAGCGTTCTATCCACCGCTTTTCCTTTCCTATCCTACACTTTCAGCAGGCTATCCTTCGCTTTTCTTGTTCTATCCTACACTTGTCTCTCTACCCTTCACTCCGAACATTTTTTAAAATCGAAGCTAGTTGCTGGTTTAGAACTGTTACACTGTCGCTAAAATCGCCGCGATACCATTGGATGATGAGTCCGATGATGGCGTTCGCTTGATAGGCACTATAATAGTCGATCGAAATATGGTCCGCTATTTGATGCTCATGGTGTGTAGTAATGTCTCGCTTTAACAGTGAATAAATCCCGTCAAATAGCATGTAATAGTAGGTCAACGGGACATTTTTAGAAAATACGATACGATAAAACATTTTAAAGCGTTCAATATGATGAAAAATCCGAATGGTTGTTGGATCGAGTTGATGGGTGTCCAAGGTTGGGACGGCACGGTAGGGTTCTTCATAGGATTGATATAAATCCTCCATAATTTCCTGAAAGTATTCTTCAAAGAGCCCCTCTTTTTGCTCGTAATGTAAATAGAATGTTCCTCGATTAATCTTCGCCTCTCTACAAATTTCTGCAATCGATATTTGCTCCAATGGCTTTTGACTGAGCAAGGTCAATAAGGCGTTGTGCAGGGCTTGTTTCGTTTTAATAATCCGTAAATCGGTTGTACGCAATTTTTTCAGCTCCTTATTCAACAGTTTTTCCAAAAGTGTTGAATACTCAACACATCATGATAATTTGCATATTGAAATCGCTTTCATATTTATTATATGATTTTAATGAACAGATGTTCAATAACTATCGACATACATGAGGAGGTCTTTGAGATGAGATTAGAAGGTAAAGTAGCCATTGTGACAGGTGCAGCTTCAGGCATGGGGAAAGCCATTGCTGAAGGATATGCAAAAGAGGGCGCTAAGGTTGTCGTTTCAGACTTAAATTTAGAGGGTGCCCAAGCAGTTGTGGACGGTATTCAAGCAGCTGGGGGTACAGCATTTGCCATTCAAACAAATGTCGCATCAACAGAAGACTTACAACGTTTATTTGACGAAACGAACACGAACTACGGTCAATTAGATATTTTAGTGAACAATGCGGGCATTATGGATGGGATGGAGCCAGTTGGTGAAATTTCTGATGAACGTTGGGATCGAGTATTCGCCGTGAATACTACAGCCGTTATGCGCTCTATGCGTATGGCTACAGAAATTTTCCTTGCGCAAGGGCATGGTGTCTTTGTGAATAATATTTCTGCTGGTGGCTTATACGGGGCACGCGCAGGGGCAGCCTATACAGCTTCGAAGCATGCCGTTGTCGGTTTAACAAAAAACACAGCGTTTATGTATGCTGATAAAAATATTCGTTGTAATGGGATTGCACCAGGAGCAGTTATGACTAATATCGCCTCTTCTATGACTAGTATGAGTGAAGCGGGTGCTGCACGCCAATCACTTGGACTATCGATTAATCCTCGTGCTGGTCAACCAGAAGAAATCGCACAATTAGCTATTTTTCTTGGTTCAGACGAAGCAAGCTTTGTGAATGGACAAGTGATTGCGGTGGATGGTGGCTGGACAGCTTATTAAGCCATAAAAAAAACCACGCACAGTGAATTATGTCTGTGCGTGGTTATTCATTTATATGACTTTTCTAGACGGGAACAAGCTCCCAATCACTGCTCCTACAAGAGCTGGTAGTATCCAACCTAATCCGATGTCATAAAAAGGAAGGATCGTTGAATACAGCTTCTCCACTGCGTCCAAAACGCCTAAGTTCGCTCCTGGCACACTTTCCACCAAGGCTTTATAGCCATCAATTAAACTGATGAAAAATGTAAAAATCATCGCAATGGCATAAACTGTTTGCTTATTCTTAAAGAAGGATGAGCAAAGAGCAAGCAAAATTAATACAATGGCTAGTGGATATAAGAACATTAAAACAGGGATCGCAAATTGGATGATATTGTTTAAGCCGAAGTTTGCAATCGTAAAGGACACAAGACAAAGTAAAAACACAAACCATTTATAGCTGATTTTTGGAAACACTTCGTGGAAAAATTCACTACAGGACGTAATTAACCCTATACTTGTCTTTAAACAAGCGAGGACAATAATAAGCGCCAATAAAATGGCCCCAAAAGAGCCAAAATAGTGATCTGCTACTGCGGCAAAAATTAAACCACCATTGTCAAAAGTACCAACAGCATCAATACTAGAAGCTCCCATATACGTAATTAAGCCGTAAATAAGTGTCATTAAAGCCATCGCAAAAATACCCGATGTCCATGTAGCCTTGGCTATTTCCTTGCGATCTGTAATTCCTGCACTTTTAATAGCATTGATAACAACAATCCCGAATGCCAGCGATGCTAGGGCATCCATCGTATTATAGCCCTCTTTAAAGCCCGTCATAAAAGCAGCATCCAAATAATCACCGACTGGCTGCTGGAAATCACCCATTGGTTTGATGATGCTTGTGATAATTATAATAAATAAGACGACTAAAAAAGCAGGCGTTAAATATTTACCGATGTAATCCATAATTTTTGCTGGATTTAAAGAGAAATAATAGACAACGGCAAAAAATACAAAGCTAAATACTGCTAGTAGCAGCGTTGCATGTTGTGGTTGAATGTATGGCTCAAAGCCTACAACAAATGGTACGGTTGCTGTACGTGGAATGGCAAAAAACGGACCGATTGTTAAATACAGTGCCAATGAAAAAACAATGCCAAATATAGGATGAACACGGTTCGCTAAATCACGTAAACCATTACTACCTGATAAACCAATCGCTAAAATTCCGAGGAATGGTAGCCCGATGGCAGTAACTAAAAATCCGATTAACCCAAACCAAAAATTAGTTCCAGCAAATTGGCCCATTTGAATAGGAAAAATGAGGTTCCCTGCTCCAAAATACAGTCCAAATAACATTGTTCCGATGACTGCATAGGTTGAAAAAGGTATTTTTTGTTGCATAATTGATGTGCTCCTTAGAAGTTTTAGACCATAGCAAATTATTTTAATCGAATGATTTTTCACTATAATTTCATCATGTTATCAAGCATTTATTATAATTACAATAGTTTTTTCGTTTATCTAGATGAATGCTACAAAGTTCAGTTGATTGAACAAAAAAAGAGCTGCCTGCTGACAGCCCCTCCTTAGTTTGCAACTGACCATTCAATATGATCTAAAAATTTATAAACATCTTCATACACTTTATCACGTTCTTTATCTAATGTAATAATGTGACCAGAATTTTCATACCAAATGATTTCTTTGTCGTCTGTTTCTACTGTATTTAAAATGAAAGGTGCGCTTTCTTGGTATAGGTCATCATCTAGTGAACCTTGTAACACAAGTGTAGGTGCTTTGATCGTTGATAATTCCTCACGAGTTTCAGTTGTTAAACGTGTTACGCCATCCAAAGAATCTTTTGGTGTAATGCGTAATTCATGTAATTCTGAAATGATTTGATCTTTTGATTTATTTTCAAAGTGTTTATATAAACGAGCATAATGGTACAAACGTGTAAATAAGCCTTTTGAATTATCACGTGTAATTGGTGCACACATCGCTACACACGCTTTCACTGGAAACGTCTCTGCTACTTTTAATGAGAAGACGCCACCAAGTGAAATCCCAACAACGGCGATTTCTTCATAGCCATTCTCTTGGAGGAAGTTATATCCTTCCACTACATCGTTCCACCAGTCCTCTGGTTTTGTTTCTAATAATGCTTCTGGTTCTACACCATGCCCACTATAAATTGGTGCATGAACGGTATAACCTCGTTGAGATAAAAATTCTCCTAGTTTTTTCACATCTTTTGTGCTACCTGTGAATCCATGCAGTAATAGTACGGCTTTTTTGCCTCCCTCAATAGTTAGAGGTTGTGGCTTAGTTAACTTCATTTTATGATATCCCCTTCACGGAAATTTATAATTGTGTATTTTATGTGTCTATCTTACCACCCTTTATTCATAATGTATAATTTATAGTTTTTATCAAATCAATGTGTACCATGCATGAATGATGTCAACTTAACCGCTGTGCTATCACACTTTTGCTACTTAACTTTTCCATTCTGCTAATAAAATACAACGTCCTTTTAAAAATAATTTGCAACCTATACTTCCACTCTGTTTCCCGTTATAATGCAGATAACTTAAAAATAACGAGAAAAGAGGTGAAAAAATGGAGTGGCAACAATTAGAATATTTTGTAACCGTGGCAAAGTTAGAGCATATGACACGAGCTGCTGAAGCATTAGCGATTTCACAACCAGCACTTAGTCGTTCTATTTCAAAGCTGGAAGAAGAATTAGGTGTACCGCTTTTCGACAGACAAGGGCGCTCAATTATGCTTAACCGATATGGTGAACTGTTTTTATATCGTGTACTGCGAATGCGCAAAGAATATGAAAAGGCAGTTTTAGAATTACAAGAGCTTAATAATCCAGAGCTCGGCGATGTATCACTCGGTTTTTTACATACGCTTGGAACGAGTATCGTACCAGACTTGATTCGTGCTTTTCGTCAGAAACACCCCCATATCCGTTTTCATTTCACGCAAAACTACTCTCACTCACAATTAAAACAATTGTTGGCTGGTGAATTAGACCTTTGCTTATTGGCAGCCATTGATACAGAGCCGCCAGTATGTTGGAAGGAATTATGGCGAGATGAGCTTTTTATTATGGTACCGATTGATCATCCGCTTGCACATCGTAAAAGCATTAAAATGAAAGAGCTGGAGCATGAAAACTTTGTGCTCATGAAAAAGGGCTATGCACTGCGCCGCTCTGCTGATCGATTGTTAAATGCTGCTGGCATAAAGCCTAAAATTTCTTATGAAGGGGACGAAGTATCGACCATTGCTGGTTTTGTAGGTGCGGGGCTGGGCGTTTCCTTACTTCCAGATGATGAGGATTTAAATCCGAAGAAAATCGTTAAAATCCATGTTGAGGATATGGTATGTGAACGAATTATCGGCATGGCTTGGATTGACAATCGCTATCTCCCCCCCTCTGCACGCCAATTTAAACAGTTTGTCTTCGATTTTTATGAAAAAAAATAGAAAAAGAGCGAGTAACAACATCACCTCGGTGTCAATGTTACTCGCTTTATTTTGATTTTTGGTTTGAACATAAAGATTTTTAACGATAACTGTAGAAAAACATGTTAAATTTCTAATTACAACTATACAATCTATTAACCTGTTCATCATACTAAGGAGGTAATAATTTGCATTTATACCTTAACACGATTGGCTTCTTTGTATTTTTATTTACATTGCTATTATTTTTCATTTTTGTTAGCAAATTAATCATTTTCTTTTTTAAGCGGAATCATTTCCCTAAAAAAACATTAACAGCATTTGTGGCGGGTTTAGTCCTGTTTTTTGGCCTATTTATATCTATCCAATACTTTTTTACATTTAGAACTATAGATAAAAAACTGATACAAAAAGGACCCGAATCTGTATCATCCCCTTCTGGAAAATACACAGCGAACGCTTATTATGAACCCTATGGTGGTGCAGGTCCAAGTAGTGGTGTCAATGTATGGGTAGAAATTTCAAATAACGAGAATCATACAATCAAAACCATCTATTATGCAGCTGCAAAAAGTCAATTTTCAATGGAATGGCTAGACGAGGTTAAATTATCTATTGTTAATCATGAGTCTAAGTATACAAATTCAAATAGAAGTATAGAATTAAATGTGGATAAAGAGATTTATCACGAAAATGGTTTGGCTTGTAAAAGTTTGTTAATGAAAGATGAATATGTAACGTGCTATCAACATGAAAGCACTTCGTATAACTAGATAGAGACTTAAATATCCTGTTATGCATAGAACAACTGCTTCATGAATTTGAAGCAATAGAAAAGATCAGGCTTTGCGCTCCTGATCTTTTTTATTGCTCGTTCATTTAGTTGTGTTGTTATTTTCCATATCCTAACGTACTTTAACCTGATATGAAAAGATGTCCGTTATATCACCTTGAATCTCAAACAATCCTTGCTCGACGAGGGTCCTTAAGCGATACTCTACAAATTCATCCCCGACATAATGATCAATTGCCCCAAATGTTTGAGCCAAAATATGTGTAGGCATCAGCCATTCTTCCTTGTACTGGATCTGCAACTCTTTTGCACTAGCCATAATGAGTGCATCCAGCGCATCTTCCTCTACATGCACTAGCTCATTTTTCCACAATCGCAACGTACTTGGCTGTTTTTTGATATCTTCCCATTCCTTCGCGAGTTGTTGGCATGCTTGGACAGAAAATCGTTTGGCCTCAGGACGAAGCTTCATGAGCATATTGGAGGAAAGCTCCCCTGTATGACGAATACTCATATTAGGCTGCAATCGTTTCAAACCCTCAGTTGTATCAATTCCATAAACCATACTACATTTATGAATCAACTCACTCATCACACAGCGCAGGCCAATTTGTTCGTGTGTGTTTTGACTATACCAAATCCATACATCCAAATCACAAGGTAAACTTGCGATTTTTTTCATCCAGTTCTCATACATATCATCATACAATTGCTGATCTTCATTATCCTTAAAAATATGAGTGTTTAACCAAGTTTTACGTTCTTCTAAATGTTGAAGTGGTCCAATTGAGAAATCATCATGGACACTTAAAACCGTTTCATTACGCTGCAAATGATGCTGACGAATTGCAAACTTCAGGGAGCCCTGCGTTGCTAAGCTAAAGGTAATATGTAAAATAGCCATGACCATTCCTCCTACTGTTTGCTGATGGCAATTTGTATCCCGATAAATGTGAAGAGGATACCTTGAATCATATTTAATCGCTTGGCAATTGCAGGTTGACCAATAATGAGTTTTCTGACTTTCCCTGCAAATATACTAAATAACGAAAATAATACGAGTGCTTGCACTAAAAATACTATACCCAAAATAAGCATTTGAAACGCAACATGTCCCTGTGCGGGATTCACAAACTGTGGTAATAACGCTAAGAAAAATAATGATACTTTTGGATTTAAAATATTCATTAAAATTCCTTTTTTATATAATGTAATATAAGCTTGTGTATTTTGCTGCTGTAAGGTAAATGGATCTCCCTTGGCTCGAAATGATTGCCAAGCTAAATATAATAGATAGGCTGCTCCAGCAAATTTGACAATTGAAAAAATGATTGTGGATTGATAAATAATCGCAGATATACCAAGTACTGCTGCACTAATATGGACAAGGAGCCCTGTACATAGACCAAGGGATGTAGCAATACCAGCCTTTTTATCTTGTGTAATGCTTTGGGCAAGTACAAATAAATTATCTGGCCCTGGCATAATGGTTAAAATAATAGCAGCCCCTAAAAACGCGAATAACGTTGAAATTTCCAAAACTTTCCCTTCTTTCAACTTCTTTTAAAAAACTATTTACATTATACTACATGACGTTGTACTCATTAGCTGTAAGTTTATGACTTTATCAAAAACTTTTCACAAATTTTCATTTCACAAATTCTGCTCGTTCATGCGATACTTTTCTCCCCTAATCCATTATAATAGTAGAAACTCATGAAAAAATAGATAACTTCCATAAGAGGTGATTGTTAATGGCAGTAAGTGATATTGTTACGCAGTATGAGGATGAGCATGGACAGATTTACTATAAAATGAAATCACATGACATTGACGTCAAGGCCGCACAAAACGCAGGTCTCGCTCCAGTGATCACCTATTGGATGGGCGATCAAGAGATTACGGACTCCATTCGAAATTTACGCTTTAGTCCACGTCCCCCCTCCAGCTATATTCAAGATTACGAAGAATTTCAAGCAATGCTTTATTCGAAAGAGCAACGTGCCATTAACCAGCTTTATGAACAAATGAGTATTAAACCAAGAAATATGTCAACAGGTAAACAAGTTATTTGGAGTTTTTTTGTCATTGTTTTAGCTATGCTTCCCCTGTTCATTGCCATTTGGTGGTTTAAATAATCGAATAGGTTGCCTCTTTAGCATTTTTGAATCTCTCCTTCTTAATTTATCAAAACTTTCAAGTAATTTCACTATTCAGCTTGACAGACTTTAGGAAGTAGTGCATTCTTTAGTCAATAGTTACCAACTCCATGATGAGAAAACGAACGGAGACTAGTAGTTAGCCACTGCTTGAAAAGAGAGCAATGCCCATCGGCTGTAAGGCATTGTACAAGGAAGACTGATGAACCTACTTCGTAAAACGTCCTGGCCAAACTAGGCGCAGTCTCTAGCGTTATGAGAAAAGTGGAATGTCGCATGATGTTCAATGTAGGTGGTACCACGGAAGGCAAGTCTTTTCGTCCTAATTTTTAGGATGAAAAGGCTTTTTTTATCTTGATTCAGCAAAATTTTGGTGTCAAAGATGAAACGTCATTGCTCTATTTAACAAAGCAATGACGAACATAAGACAATTGGAGGTAGTGTGATGGAGAGAAAAAGGATTGTTGTGAAGATTGGCAGTAGCTCTTTAACAAATGCAAAAGGCGAAATCGATAAAGTTCGTTTAATGGATCATGTGCAGGCAATCGCCGAATTAAAGAGGCAGGGTCATGAAGTTTTGCTTGTATCATCGGGTGCAGTAGCCGCTGGTTTTAAACAACTTGGCTACCCTGCTCGTCCTGTAACGGTAAAAGGAAAACAGGCCGCGGCAGCTGTTGGACAGAGCTTACTGATCCAAACATACAGTGCCTTATTTAGCATTTACGATATAACGCCTGCTCAAATTTTACTGACACGCACAGATTTTTCTAAAAAAGAATGCTATAAAAATGCCTATGCTACTTTCGAGGAATTATTAGAACGTTCCATGCTACCAATTATTAATGAAAACGATACAGTATCTATTAGTGAATTGACATTTGGGGATAATGATATGCTGTCCGCACTTGTAAGTGGTCTTGTCCATGCAGATCAGCTCATCATTTTAACAGACATCAATGGCTTATATAATGCCAATCCTGCTAAAAATCCGCAGGCGGAACGTATTGATCGGTTAACAGCTATTACCGATGACATGTTAAGCTTTGCTGATGGTACAGGTTCAAAGGTTGGCACGGGTGGCATGGCATCTAAGCTATTGGCAGCCCGAACAGCGCTACGTGCAGGTGTGAAAGTATTTATCGGAACAGGTCAAGGTGCACATAAACTACTTGCTATTTTAGCAGGCCATGGGGATGGCACCTATGTCGAGCATGATGAACTTGCGATTTTAACAAATCATAAACAGTGGATTGCACTTACGGAAGTTTCTGGTAAAATTTTTATAGATAGTGGTGCCGAAAAGGCGTTAATGGACAATGGCAAAAGCTTATTACCCGCTGGCGTATATCGTGTAGAAGGTGATTTTGACAATGGGGATGTTGTAGAAGTTTATAGTGAACAAGGTTTATTAGGACGTGGCGAAGTACTGTACTCTTCCCTAGAGTTAACTGTAGCAATGGGAAAACGGACGGATACATTGTCGAAATGCCCTATTGAGGTGATACACAGAGATAAATGGCTGAAAATTCAAACGAATGAGGGAGGAATGACGAATGACAAGTGAAATTCAAGGAAAAGGACAACGGGCAAAGGCTGCCAGCTACATATTAAATATTAAAACGACCTGTGAAAAGAATGAGGCGCTAACAAAAATTGCAGAACAGTTAATCATTGACCAGCATACTATTATGGCTGAAAATGCCAAAGATTTAGCACTGGGTGAGAAACAGAGCTTGCCTGCTTCTACACTAGATCGAATGATGCTCAATGAAGAACGTATAATGGCAATGGCCGATGCCATTCATTTACTTGTCTCCCTACAAGATCCAGTAGGCACAGTTATTGAGCAGATTGATAAAGAGAATGGCTTACACATCGAAAAGCGGATTGTACCACTTGGGGTCATTGGTATGATTTATGAGGCACGCCCAAATGTCACAGTAGATGCAGCGACTCTCTCTCTGAAAACAGGCAATGCCGTCATTTTACGTGGCAGCTCCTCAGCTAAATTTTCAAATACCGCCCTAGTGGCAAGTATCCACCGTGCACTTGCTAAAACATCTATTCCTATAGAGGCTGTGCAATTAATTGAGGATACAAGTCGTGAAACGGTGAAAGAATTATTTCATTTAAAAGAGTACTTAGATGTATTAATTCCTCGTGGCGGCAAAGCGCTTATTGATTTAGTTGTGAAGGAAGCAACTGTCCCTGTACTTGAAACAGGTGCGGGCAACTGTCACATTTACGTGGATCAAATGGCGGATTACATAAAAGCAGAAAAAATTTGCCTGAATGCTAAAACGCAGCGCCCTTCTGTTTGCAATGCAGCAGAAAGCTTACTCATTCATCCTATTTGGTTTAAGTCTCATGGTATGCAACTGTTAACAGCACTACATGACGCAGGTGTGACCATCATCGGTGATGAACAAGTATGTCAGCTATTTGAGGCTGCTCTTCCAGCTACGGAGGAAGACTATGCGATGGAATATCTTGATTTAACAATAAGTGTTAAATTGGTGGAAAATGTCTATGAAGCAATTGAGCATATTCATCGCTTTGGCACACATCATTCTGAAGCGATCATTACAGAAGATCAATTGGTCGCAGAAACATTTTTAAATAATGTCGATGCAGCCGCTGTTTATCATAATGCCTCTACCCGCTTCACGGATGGCTTTGAATTTGGCTATGGTGCAGAAATTGGCATTAGTACGCAAAAACTACATGCTCGTGGGCCAATGGGCTTGCCCGCGTTAACCTCAACTAAATATTTCATATATGGCAACGGCCAAATTCGTGAATAAAAGGAAGCCGCGCGTTACTTATTTGCTTTAATAATTTTACAAAAAATAGAAAGAAGGTGTCGTATGAACATCTCCGCAATGATTAAACTAACCGTCTCCATGGCACTGTTTGGTTCCATAGGCTTTTTTACGGTTCATACTGGTGTTCCTGCTACAGAGCTTGTCTTTGTTCGATGCATTTGTGCCACCCTCTTTCTAGGAGGAATGTGGCTTATTACAGGGGGGCATAAATCAGAGGTTTGGGATAAGAAGGAAATTCTCCAAACAATTATTTGTGGCGTCTTTATCGTTTTAAACTGGGTATTTTTATTTAAAGCCTTTGAAGAAATGTCGATTTCGATTGCCATTTCCATCTATAATTTAGCCCCTATTTTTGTCTTAATTTTAGGCGCTATCTTTTTAAAGGAAAAAATGACCATTCAAGCACTTGTAGCAACCATCACTTGCTTTATCGGTAGTATTTTCATCATTGGTCTCCATAATTTTGTGTCTTTCTCAGAGTTTATGCAATCTGGTTTTGTGTGGGCATTACTGTCAGCGGTATTTTATGCCCTTACCATGCTAACAAGCAAAACCATTACGAAGCTTAGCTCCTATGCGTTAACCTATATTCAAACAACGGTTGGTATCGTCATACTACTGCCTTTCATCGACTTCTCCTTGTTTGAAGGATTAACCACTTCCAATTGGTTTTATATTTTGGGCACAGGCTTTATTCATACAGGATTTGTTTACTATTTATTTTTTGATAGTATTCGCAACCTTACAACCATTCTTGTATCCGTATTAGTGTTCGTTGACCCTGTTGTCGCGATTTTACTGGATATGCTGTTGCTTGATTTTATGCCAAGCATTATGCAAACGTTAGGTATCCTGCTTATTTTCGGAGGTATTTTCTATACAGTTTACATTCCGAAGAAAAAGCGGCTGCCACAGGAGGCATCCTCATGAGCAAGCTCTTTACTATAGGGGAATTACTAATTGATTTTACGCCAACAGAGCAGCATGGCTCCCTTGCCGATATCGAGCACTTTACTAAGCATGCGGGTGGTGCACCTGCAAATGTAGCTGCGGTCTGTGCAAAGCTAGGTCAGCAGGCAGCTCTTCTAACACAGGTCGGTCAGGATGCCTTTGGCGATTTCCTAATAAAAACGTTACAGCAAACAGGTGTAAACACGCAGTACATTCGCCAAACAACTGATGGAGAAACAAGTCTTGCTTTTGTCTCATTAAATGGTCACGGTGAGCGTGATTTTCAATTTTATCGCCGACATGCAGCGGACTTATTGTACAAGCAAGACTATCTCCCCTTACAATTACTCACTGCACAAGATATCGTTCATTTTTGCTCTGTTAATCTTGTGGAAAGCCCTATGAAGCAAGCACATCTTGCTTTTATTGAACAGGCACATCAAGCAGGTAGTCTTGTTTCCTTTGATCCGAATGTGCGCTTACCTTTATGGCAGGATGAGACTGCGTGTCGGGCAACCATCCTCGCCTTTCTACCTAAAGCACATATTGTGAAGCTTTCAGAGGAGGAGCTATTGTTTTTAACAGCATTAGAGGAGGAACAGGCGGCCGTCCAAGCATTATTTCAGGGGCATGTAGCCGTCATCATCATTACACATGGCGCTGCTGGGGCTACTTTATATACGAAAAAGCTCCATGTAAAGGCTCCTGCTAAGGAGGTACAAACTGTCGATACAACAGGGGCTGGAGATGCATTTATTGGGGCTGTTTTAAGTAAATTCCTTCAACATCAACTAGCAGTAGCTGATGTTGAAGCCTATTGCGAACAGCATGCGATGTCCCTGCTCACTTTTGCAAACCGTTATGCAGGGATTTCGACAACGAAGCATGGGGCCATTCCCTCTTATCCCGTATTGCCATTGGAAATAAATCAAGATTAACGCGAAACTTCTTGTCCTTATGTTTCGTATGTACTAGTGACAGAGTAATAAAGGAGGACATACATGGAGTCGATCACAAAAAGACGAACAGCAGCATTTTTAATCGATACAGCGATATCAACCGCAGTCACGTTGGGTGTTGAATATTTCCTACGAAAAAAAGTGAAAAACGAAGTCGTTCATGCGCTCGTTACGCCAACAGCCGTGCTATGGGCACTAGAATATGCACAGCTCCGTCAAAATGGACAAACCATTGGCTACAAAGCAATGAAACTGGCACTTGAAAATGAAGATGGCCATCCACTATCAGACGGTCAAATAATTAAACGAATGGCTTATCGAGACACCCTCAGTACGTTTGATTATCTAAAAAATCGCCAGACCTTTGAGCAACAGCATGGACAATGTCTACCTCATGACAATTTCGCAGGTACGATTGTCAAAGAAAAATAATTGAAAGCTGCCCAACTTTCTTTATGAAGGTAGTTTTTAATTGAAACTAGAATCCGTCGTGCAAAAAATGGCTCCCCTTAGCTAAGGAGGAGCCTTTCTAATGGCAGCTAAACATAAGTAGTGCCATCGAATTGTATACTTTATCGAAAGCAGATCTTCCCTCTTCTCCCTGCAAACGAATACTAAGTGACAAAATCTAGCACTAATGAGGAAGGTTATTGAAAAGACGCTTTCGTCCACTACCAATATTTTTTCATTAAAATATGTGGGATGCCACAATCCATGAATTCTTCGCCTTCACGCTGGTAGCCTAATTTTTCATAAAAACCTTCTGCATAGGACTGGGCATTCAGCTTTGCTTTTGTTAAGCCTTTGTCTCGAGCGATTTGCTCTAAGCCCATAATGATTTCTTTCCCCAGGCCAAATTTACGGTATTGTTCCAATATACAAATACGTTCTAGTTTGCCATAGCCCTCCACAATGCGAAGCCTGCCTGTTCCAACAGGTTGCTCCTTGTAATACACAAGAATATGATCACATGGTGCATCGAGCGAATCAAATTCATCGTACTCTTCTACCTCAGGTACTTGTTGTTCTTCAATAAAAACATGTCGACGAAAATCGAACGCTGTTTGTAATTCTTCTTCAGTTGTCACTTTTTTTATGCTCATGAATATTCCTCCTAGTTTCTCCTATTGACCATCTTCACTAGGTGCAATTTCACTTCGAAGATGATACTATTAGTATAGAATAATTTTTATTGCAAATACAATAAAAATTTCAGGAGGATCGACCATGAAAGAAATTTTACGTGAAATAGGTGCTATTGCACGGGCATTAGACTCAATTAGTAATATTGAATTTAAGGAGTTGGATTTAACAAAGGGACAATATTTATATGTCATCCGAATTTGTGAAAATCCTGGTATCATTCAAGAAAAAGTTGCAGAGCTATTAAAGGTGGATCGTACGACTGCTTCACGGGCTATTCAAAAATTAGAGACCAAGGGCTTTATTGAAAAGCGTATTGAACAAGGAAATAAAAAAAATAAATTGCTCTTCCCGACAGCAAAAAGCTTAGAGATTTATCCTTTCTTGAAACGAGAGGGCGAATATTCCAATGCTCGTGCACTTGCAGGTTTTTCCACTGAAGAGATTGACAGCATCAACAATCTACTAACGCGTGTTTTGCATAACATCGAGATTGACTGGGAGGATGTAAAAAAGGGGCATAAACGACACTATTAAAGGCGATTCCTTGTATTTCCACATGTTTGGAATCGCCACGTACTAAACATTGGCTGCCAATACTCTTTTTAACACGGCTACCATAAAATCAAGATCTTCATCAGTACAGCAAAGTGGCGGACTTAATATAATGATATGATGATAGCCCTCTACTGTTTCGCCATTTCTCCCAACAATTAACCCGTTTGCTTGACAATCAGCTATAATTTTCGCTATTCGCTCTGGCTTTGCGGGTGCTTGTGATGGTTTATCTTCGACAAGCTCGATGCCTATGAGCAACCCAAGCCCTCGTATATCTCCAACAAAGGGTAGCTCCAATAAGTCTTGCAAATCATGTAGCAATTGTATACCCAAATCTCTTGCGCGCTGTACGAGCCCTTCTTCTTCTATGATTTTTATATTTTCTAAAGCCACTGCACAGGCTGCTGGATTACCACCAAACGTATTAATATGCCGAAAATGACTATAGCCGTCCATCTCTTTAAATTTTTCATAAATGTCTTTGCGTACAGCCGTGATGGATAACGGTAGGTAGGCACTTGTTAACCCCTTTCCCATAGTAATGACATCTGGTCGAATGTCAAAATGCTGATGACCAAATAGCATCCCTGTTCGTCCAAAGCCACATATGACTTCATCAATGATAAGTAATACCCCATGTCGTCTACAAATGCGCTCGACTTCCTTAACATAAGTAGGGTGTGGAATAAGAACGCCACCACCAGTAATCAGTGGCTCCATAATAACGGCCGCTATTGTTTCTTTTTGCTCCCAAATGATCTTTTCCTCGATTTCACGAGCACATGCTAAACTATACGCCTCCACGGGCTGCCCTTTTGGTCGACGATAATGATCAGGTGGGGCAACATGCAAAAAGCCTGGTGTTAAGGGTTCATATTTATATTTACGTAAGGCCTGTCCTGTGGCTGCCAATGCCCCCAGTGAACTGCCATGATAACCTCGATAACGAGCAATGATTTTATAACGAGTTCCTTCCCCATTTTGTTGATGGTATTGACGTATTAGCTTAAAGGCTACTTCATTCGCGTCCGAACTGCTATTGGAATAAAACATCATATAGTCATCTTCTAGTAAGCTGTTCATTTTTTCAGCGAGTCTGATGGCCGGTTCATGACTTTGGGTTAAAGGGGCATAGCATAGCTTTTTCAGTTGCTCATACGCAACTTTAGCAAGACGCTCACGGCCATAGCCTACGTTCACTGCCCATAAGCCTGACATGCCATCTAAAAAGCGGTTGCCTAAACTATCGGTAATCCATGCTCCTTCTCCCTGTTCAATAATAGGGGGCGCATTGTCATTGTACATAGACATATGATGCCAAACATTTTCATGGTCTTTTTGCTGTAAATCATGTGTGAATTGATCGTTCTGCTCCATATCATGACCTCCAATCGTGATCATCGATGTCTTTTTATCTATCACCATTTTCCCTATTAAACTAGTTAATATTGAAATTTTCTGATTTCTCTAACATAATGAAATAGACATTGTACATTCGAAGGGCAGGTGCTAATTGATGGCGAAACATCCTCTACTCGTACGTGATGTCCTCAAGCGCAAGCATTTTGAATCAGCGAAGCTTATCGCTGGGCAGCATGGTCTTGATCGCCAAGTTTTATGGACACATATATTAGAAATCAAAGATTTTGATACATTAATTAATGGTGGTGAATTGATTTTAACTACTGGTGTTGGTTTACAGCTCGAACGTGAAACACAAATCGCCTACTTACAAAACCTTATTCGCAATGAAGCTGCTGGTCTTTGTATAGAAATTGGAGACTATTTCGATCATGTCCCTGTAGAATTGATTGCTATGGCGAACGCCCATCATTTCCCAATTATTATTTTTGAAGACATTGTACGATTTATCGATATTACGCAAGATTTACACACGTACATAATTAATCAACACCAGCAGGCACTAACACAGCTAGATACACTCTCCAAAACATTTATGGAATTATCGTTAATGCCAAATGGAATTTTAAAAATATTACAAGTTCTCCACCAAGATACGGATGCGCCCTTTTTATTTGTCTCAGAAGATACAAAAAGCTTTTATTATCCTGTGGAGGCTAAAAAATACTTGCGTGTTATGGAGGAGCATTGTCAGCAGTTAGAAATACAAGAGCCTCTACACCTTTTATCCATTGATAAGGATCATTTTGTCATCATCCCTGTGAATGGACTTGGACAAGTTTGGGGCTATTTATGTATGCATTCTGGACTGCCAAAGCCGAGTGATTACACCTTGTTGAATCTAGAACGGGCTACGATGTCAATAGCCCATATTTTAATGCGTAATCGCATGCTGCAGGAGCGACAGCAAAGCCGTGAGGATGAATTTATCCTTGCCTTAATTCAAGGACAGCCCGTTGATATACCATACTATCAAAGCTATTTGCCAATCGAGAGTCGTAATTTATTTTACCGAGTCGTCGTATTCAATCTTCATGATAAAGCTAATACAGTGTCTGAAGAAGAGTGGCAGGAAATACAGCTCCAAAATGCCATGTATATTCGCTCAATTTTAAAAAAGCTCGGATTTTTCCCTACTGTTTCGGTACGACAGCATGAGATTATTATTTTAGCCTTTTTTATTGCCGCAGATTATATGAAAGACAATCGTGATTCCTTCGATCAAGCCATTTCACAGATTATAGCGAGAAAAGCAGCACAGTTTTTTGAACAGCTTATCCTTAGCTGTGGCATTAGCAATGTCTATCAGTCGATTGAAAGTGTTCATCTTGGCTATAAAGAGGCGAAATCGGCCATTCAAATGCAACATCAGCAATTGGCTAGCTCCATCTACTATAAGGATCTAGGTGTCTATCGATTATTATTACAGCAGGATCAGACAGCTCTCCTACAATTTGTGAAAGATTATTTACAAGAGATATTGTTATTAGATCAAAAAAGTAGCCTTGATTTATTTCAAACATTAGCTGTTTATTTGGCCTGTAACGGGGCTAAAAATGATACAGCAGAACAGCTGTTTATCGTCCGTCAAACACTCTATAAACGAATTGAACGGCTAGAAAGTATATTAGGTGCTGATTTTTTACAAGCTCCCCATCGCCTCAATATTGAAATGGCTGTTAAGGCATATGAACTCTTACAAAAAACAGCACCTGATGTGTTACGATTTTGAACGTGGGTCCATAAAATCTCGTAAAGCATTACTGAGCATATATAAACCAAGAACAAGAATGGTAATGGCTCCTCCTGGCGCATACGTATACCAAGGGGCACCGATTAAATAGGCTTGTGAATCTTTTAACATTCTGCCCCAGCTAGGGTTTGGTGGTTGTACTCCAAGCCCTAAATAGCTTAGTGCTGCCTCGGCTAGCATCGCCGTCGCAAATGTCACGGTTGCAGCCACAATAATTTGCGACGAAATGTTCGGTAAAATATGGCGGAACATAATGCTATAAGGCTTGACCCCGATTAATTTCGCTGCCAGTACATATTCCGAGTCACGTTGCTGCACAAAGCCACTACGTGCAATCCTTGCAATAGCTGGAATAGCGATAATGCCAAGCGCTATAGCGGTATTTGTAATCCCTGGACCGAATACTGCTACAAGCATTAAGGCTAAAATAATGCCTGGAAAAGCCATTAAAGCGTCCATCGTCCGCATAAAGATTTCATCGATCCAGCCACCAATATAGCCCGCAATACCACCGATAAGAATGCCAAACACCGTTCCAATTGCCACGGTTAATAGACCCACAGCAAAGGCTGTTTGTGTCCCCTTCATAATGCGGCTAAAAATATCACGCCCGAATTCATCTGTTCCAAACATATAGGCACCACCAGGTCCACGCAATTTTTCAGGTATATTCATCGCATTGACATCATGTGGTGTATAAAAGAAACTAACAAGCATGACGAGCAAAAAGCCGACAATAACGAGGAGACCAATGACTAAATTGATTTTTTTAGTATAGCGCTGTAGTTGTTTCATGATAGCCACCTCTTAACGTAATCGAATTCTAGGGTCCAACACAGAATATAAAACATCAACGATAAAATTAATCATGACGACAGCTACTGTAATATACATGACAATCCCCTGCACAAGTGGAAAATCACGATTACTAATAGCCGTAATTAGTAGCTGACCGATACCTGGCAAGGAAAACACCTGCTCCACAATAATCGTTCCTGCTATTACCTCTGCCATGATCAAACCAAAAACCGTTAAAATCGGGATCATCGAATTTTTTAATACATGCTTATACATTACATTTTGTTCAGACATCCCTTTACTGCGAATTGTACGGACATAATCGAGTTGGACTTGTTCTAGAATAGCTGTACGGACATAACGGAAATTCACCGCAATTTGTGGAATGGCAATCGTTAAAGCTGGAAGAATAAGCGTGCTAAGTGCTCCTGCTATACTTTGGGTCCAAGGAATATAGCCACTAATTTTAAAGAAGCTAAACTGTAAGCCAATGTAAAGAATAAGCATCATCCCTAGCCAAAAGGATGGTACTGCCATCCCAATTTGCGTCATAGTGGATAATGACACATCACTTAATTTATTTTGTCTTCTTGCAGCAAACATCCCTAAAGGTAAGGAAATGATTAAGACCATAATAAGGGTAAGCCCTGCTAATGACATGGTGACAGGAAGTCGATCAAATAATAATTCTTTTACTGGCATGGAAAATCGAATGGAATTCCCTAATTGCCCTGTCAATAAGCCCTTCATCCAATCTACATATTGTTCATAAAGAGGACGATCCAAGCCGAGCTCAGATCGTAAATTTTCAATTTGTGTGGGATCCGCCTCCGTCCCTAACATCGTGCGAACCGGATCACCAGGTAATATTTGAAAAACGCCAAATGTAATGATGGATACTAGAAGGATGGTGATTATTAACAGGATGATTCGACGTAGGATATACATCATAAGCATTCATCCCTTTCTAGTTTGAAAACTTAACCTCAGACATATCATGGAACCAGAATGGATAACTCTTAAGCCCCGTCACTTGTTTGTCAGTACCCCACACGATTTGATAATCAGCAATGTAAACCGCAGTAGCTTGCTCTGCTAAAATTTCCTGTGCACGATGGTAGTAGTCGATTTGTTTAGCTTGATCAGTTTCCTTCAAGACATCAGCCATAATTTTGTCGTATTCTTCGTTTTTAAACAGGAAGAAGTTTTCACTATCATTTGTGGAGATATAGTCATTCAAAATTTCAAAGGCAGATGCACGACCTGTTAAATCAATCGTTGTCATCTCATAGTCGCGACCAAAGTACACACGATCTAGCCAGATACCCCATTCAACTACTTCAATTTCTACATCAATGCCAATTTCCTGCAAATTAGCCACTACAATTTGGGCAATATTTGAGTAAATATCATTATGTGAAGACACCGTTATTTTTGTTTTAAAGCCATCAGGATAACCCGCTTCCGCTAATAAGGCTTTCGCTTTTTCCACATCTCGCTCATACATGCTTTCTAAGCCCTTCTTTTGGAAGTCTCCCATTGCTGGACTCATATTAGATCCAAGAGGAACAGCATAGCCCGCAAATACAGAATCAATAATATCGGATTTACTAATGGCGTAATTGATCGCTTGACGAACCTTCACATTATCAAAAGGTGCCTTTGTTTCGTTAAAAGTAACGATTAATGATGAGTTATTATTTTGATGGGATAAATTATAGCTACCCTCTACCTCACCAACACGATGCCAAGGAACACTCGTTAAATCTACCTCATTCGCCATCAAGCTCATAATGGCTGCCTGATCATCTGATTGGAAGGCAAAGGTTACTTTATTCAAATAAGGCAATCCTTCCTGCCAATACTGCTCATTTTTCTTGAGCTCTAAATTGGTGCCAGGTGCGTATTTTACAAAGGCAAATGGTCCTGTCCCAATTGGGTTTTCATTATGCTTACCATCATTACTTTTAGGAATAATAGCTGATTGTCTTGCTGTTAATGAATACAAGAAATTAGAGTTCGGCTCTTTTAACTTGATAATAAATGTAGTCGCATCAGGTGCCTCTGTAGATGCTACATTATCAAAGTTATTAGACATTTTCTCCCCACCATTTTTCCCCATTAAACGGTCAAAGGAATATTGGATATCCTCCATCGTTAAATCATCACCATTATGAAACTTCACACCTTGGCGTATTTTAAACGTATACGTTAAACCATCCTCCGAGATGTCGTAGCTCTCTGCAAGCCCCTCTTTCAAGGAACCATCCGTTTCAGGTGCCATAAGCCCTTCAAACAGATTAAGTATCATTTGATAGGAAATAGACGCTGTAGCCTTATGTGGATCTAAAAAATCTGGATCGTCATTGACACGTACAACGATTTCCTGTGGAACATCGGCTACTGTTTGACCATCTGTAGAACTTGAACCTGTCGTATTTTTCTTTCCATCACCTGAACATGCTGTCATGATAATTGCTAATAACAATGTCACGAGCATCAGTCCTCTTTTTTTCCATTGCATAGTCGTTCCCCCTTTTCCCATATGCCTATCTTTGAATGCTTGTATAGCTTTCAACATCTGCCAATTTATCAGCGCCTTTAATGCCAGCGAGAATGGCTTCCTCCATTACCTTTGTTGCTAAATGTCCTAGATAATCAAGTGCATAAGGTTGATCGCCTGTCCCTAGCACAAAAATCGTATCGCCATCCAGCATGGTATGAACGGGATAAATCGTTCGTGCTAAAGCATTTTGCGTAAGCTGTGCAATTTTTTTAGCCTCTGCCTTCGTTAACTTGGCATTCACTGCTACCACACCGATCGTTGTATTAGTGCCAGCTAATGCCTCTGATTGTGCATGCTGCTCTAAATAGGCACAGCAATCCACCCACTGACCAGAATGCGCATCTCTGGCTCCTGCTAAAATTTGCCGTGTAGCAGGGTCCTTGATATCTCCCACGGCATTCACTGCCACGATGGCTCCTGCTACGAGACCATCTTTCCCCGCATAGGAAGCACTACCAAGCCCACCCTTCATCGCAAAATTAGGTCCTGCTAGTTTGCCAATAGTTGCGCCATAGCCAGCACCTATATTGCCATTGGTAAATGGGCCAACTTGTGCTGCTTGTGCCGCTTCATAGCCCATTTGCGCAGTAGGTCGAGCATGAGGATCACCGATAAATAAGTCAAAGAGAACAGCACTCGGCACAATCGGTATTTTTGCCACACCTGCATCAACGCCAATTCCTTGCTCGGCTAAAAATTGCATGACACCTGTGGCAGCATCTAATCCGAAGGCGCTGCCCCCAGCTAAACAGATGGCGTGGACTCGATCAATTTCATTAATAGGGTCTAATGCATCTGTTTCACGAGTGCCTGGTGCAGAGCCTCGAACATCCACTCCACACACCGCCCCACTTCCTACTAATAGCACCGTGCAGCCTGTAATCCCTTCCTTATTTTCACGATGTCCGACTTTGACACCTGGCACATCCGTTATATTGCCAAACATCTGCAACACCTCCACTCCAAAATAAATTTAATTTTCTGATTATTTATCATATAAAAAGCAAGCCACTCGTTGATGATTATTTTCATGTTGAAGCATCGGTCTTTCCTGATGACATCTTTCCATCACAAATGGACAACGGGTATGAAAGACACAGCCAACAGGTGGATTCATTGGACTTGGTAATTCACCTTGTAAAAGTATTTCTTGTTTCGGCTCATCAAAATTAACGACTGGTATAGCAGATAGCAATGCTTGTGTGTAGGGATGTAATGGATTGGCGTAGAGCTCCTTCTTTGTCCCAATCTCCACAACTCTTCCTAAATACAGCACTGCCACACGGTCACTAATATGCTTCACAACACTTAAGTCATGTGAAATAAATAAATAGGTTAATTGAAATTCATCTTGTAAATCCATCATGAGATTAAGAACTTGCGATTGCACCGACACATCCAGAGCAGATACCGGCTCATCAGCAATAATGAATTCTGGGTGTATCGCTAATGCTCGGGCAATACCAATTCGTTGTCGCTGCCCACCAGAAAATTCATGCGGAAACTTATGCATGGCATCCTCAGGTAGCCCTACCTTTTGTAAGAGCTCCTTCACACGCTCTTTTCGTTGTTCCTTCGTCAATGTTAATTGCAGTTTCATCGGTTCCTCGATAATAGAGCCGACCCGCATCCGAGGATTAAGGGAGGAAAAGGGATCTTGAAAAATCATTTGCATTTGATTGCGATAACTTTGTAGCTTACTGCCCTTTAAATGCTGGATTGGCTGCCCTTTATACAATACTTCCCCTGCTGTTGGTTCAACGAGCTTTAAAATCGTTCGCCCAAAGGTTGATTTGCCTGAGCCTGATTCTCCTACAATGCCCAATGTTTCTCCTCTAAAAATCTCTATTGAAATATCGTCAACCGCCTTGATGACCTTTTTTTCTTCCTTCATCGATTTGCGTTTCACAGGAAAGTAGGCTTTTAAATGATTAATTTCCAGCAAAACTTCTTTCTCCATCATGAGCCAGCTCCCCTTTCTCTGTGAATAAATGACAGCGTACTTTATGTGCCTCTTGAATGTAATGGATAGCCGGTTGCTCCACATGACAATGTGCCATCGCATGTGGACAGCGTGGGGCAAAGCGACAGCCATCAGGCAATGCATACGCTGGTGGTACGGTGCCAGGGATCGACGGCAGCCTTTTGACATCTGAATCAAGGCTAGGCATCGTTTTTAAGAGAGCAGTTGTATAAGGATGCTGCGGATTTAAAAAGAGCTCTCTCACTGGAGCTTCCTCGACAATTTGCCCTGCATACATCACCATGACACGATCGGCTGTTTCTGCAACAACACTCATATCATGTGTAATAAATAAGATGGCCGACTGATGCTCTTTCTTCATTTTCAGCATCAGCTTTAAAATTTGTGCCTGTACCGTCACATCCAGTGCTGTGGTTGGTTCATCTGCAATCAATAGCTGCGGATTATTAGACATCGCAATAGCAATCATGACACGTTGCCGCATTCCCCCTGATAGTTGATGAGGATATTCAGCAATCACCTTTTCTGCATTGGCAATCCCTACCTCCTGTAAAAGTAGTAATGCTTTCTTCCATGCCTCTTTTCTCGATACCTTTTGATGTCTGCGAATGCCCTCAATCATTTGATTGCCAATCGTAAAGACGGGATCTAAAGAGGTCATAGGCTCTTGAAAAATCATACTAATTTCATTACCACGAATACGGCTCATCTCTTTCTGTTTATAGGCGAGTAGATTTTTACCGTTTAAGGCAATGGAACCTGCTGTAATTTCACCTGGTGGTATGGGCAGTAAACGCATAATCGCTAAGGATGTGATACTTTTGCCGCTTCCTGATTCACCTACCAGTGCAACGGTTTCTCCTTTATGAATAGTAAAGTTTACATCTTCAACAACCTTCGCCTCTTTGCCATTT
Source organism: Lysinibacillus sp. FSL W7-1291 (assembly GCF_038593415.1). Taxonomy (NCBI): domain Bacteria; kingdom Bacillati; phylum Bacillota; class Bacilli; order Caryophanales; family Bacillaceae; genus Lysinibacillus; species Lysinibacillus sp. FSL W7-1291. Next base: position 1,758,144 of record NZ_CP151994.1, on the reverse strand, counting down.
TTCAACTGGAATTGGATGGATAATTGATTGACCTCTAAAAGCACTTCTTTTTCTTTTGGCTGTTCCATATGCGTCCCTCCATCTCACTGTTGATTAGGTGGTGCATAGCGTATAGCGATGTTTTTCATTTGCGTATAGTTTCGCAGTGCAACAAAGCCCTTCTCTCGACCAATTCCGCTTTTTTTATAGCCGCCAAATGGCATTTGAATACCTCCAGCAGCCCCATAATTATTGACAAATACTTGGCCAGCCTGCACACGACTTGCCACATAATGAGCCGTATCAATATGCTGTGACCAAACACCAGCAACTAAGCCGTAGTCAGTGCTATTGGCTAATGCAATAGCCTCGTCTGCGCTGGAAAATGGCAGGACGGTTAAGACAGGGCCGAAAATTTCTTCCTGCGCTAATGGATCATTTGGATCAACGCCATCCAGTATAGTTGGCTGTACATAAAAGCCCTTTTCATAGCCTTTTATCGTCACTGGTTCGCCACCCGTAATCACATAGCCATCTGTCTTTGCTTGTTGTAATAATGCCGTGATTTTCGTATATTGGCGTTCATTTAATAGCGGTCCCATATCCATATCCGCTTCCCCAGGTCCAACTTGTATCGCTTGAAATTTTTGTGCTAGTTGTGCAATGAATGTATCTTTAATACTTTCTTCAATGAGTAAACGTGCCCCTGCAGAGCAAGTTTGACCGGCATTTTGAATAATGGCACGTACAACCCCCTCTAATGCTTGCTCCATATCGGCATCTGCAAACACAATATTAGGCGATTTTCCTCCAAGCTCTAATGTCACAGGCACAACATTTTCTGCTGCTGCCTTCATCACCGCTATCCCTGTCGGCACAGAACCCGTAAACGTAATATGATTAATATCGGGATGTGACGTTAAATAGAGCCCAACCTCTCGCCCCAATCCTGTAATATGCTGGAAAATCCCTTTCGGCACTTTATTGGCAAACCATTCAGCGATGGCATGTGTTGTCAGGGGTGTATCCTCTGCACTTTTCACAATCACAGCATTACCAGTTGCTATAGCCGCTGCGACACTTCTTGCCGTAATTTGAATCGGATAATTCCATGGCACAATATGTACCGTAATGCCAACTGGCTCTAGCACTACCGCATTTAATAGTCCATCCTCAATCGGAATGGTATCCCCCATCACCTTATCCGCTGCACCACCATAAAATTCAAAATAGCGAGCCGCTGCTTCAATATCTGCTCTTGCCTGTGATAAGGGCTTTCCTACGTCTCGACATTCTAGTAAACTCCATTCCTCTGCATGCTGTCGAATATAATGGGCAAATTCAATTAATAACTGCCCCCGTTCATAGGCCTTCCATTGACGCCAGTCTTGTCCTTCAAACGCTAGACGGGCTGAATGTACTGCTTGTTCCACATGCGCTTTACTTGCATTGCTAATTTGTGCAATCACTTCCCCTGTCGAGGGATTTTTAACTTCTAGGTGTGTCTCTTCTTCACCATGAACCCACTCCCCATTAATTAACATAGGAATTTTTCTCATCGTACCCCTCCTATAATCCACGACCACCATCTACATGCAATGTCGTTCCAGTGACCATACTTGCCGCATCAGACAATAAATAGCTGACTGCCCCTGCTATATCCGCTGGCTGTACTAAGCGCCCAAGTGGGACAGACTGCACAAACACATTTTGCTTCGTTTGCTCTATATCAGCATCCTGTGCAGCAAATTGACCAAGCATTTGTGTGTCAGCTGGGCCTGGATGAATCGTATTAACGCGAATTTGGCTTGATGCAAGTTCAATTGCAAGCCCTCTTGTAAAGCTTTCTGCCGCCCCCTTTGAGGCAATATAAGCCTGTAAGCCTGGTCTAGGACGCACGGCAGAAATAGAGGCTATTGTAATAATGGAGCCCCCTTGCTGTTTTTTCATAAAAGGAACAACTGCTTTTGTCGTGATAAACAAGCTTTTTACATTGACATCCATTAAACGGTTCCACTCATCCATCGTGACCTGCTCAATCGGTGTCGCTGACTGGGCAATTCCTAGTGCATTGACAAGGCCATCTATTCTGCCATACTTGTCAAAAACCTGTTGGCAAATGCTTTGAACACGTTCCTCCTGCAATACATTGACTTCAACACATTGTAATGAATCATGGGCGATATCTGATAGTGCATCTATTGATAAATCAAGCCCTACAACCTGATTACCCTGCTTTAGCTGCTCTTGAATAATCGCTTTTCCCATACCGCCTCCTGCACCTGTAACTACGACCACCTTTTGCTCGATTGCCATCCTAAACACCTCCTGCTGTTAAAGTCCTATTAATGATTTCCTGACAAATTGCATCGCCCATTTGTGCCGTTGTCGCTTGTCCACCAATATCTGCTGTCTTTACGATACCTTCCTGTAGCACTGTTGTAATCGCCTTAACAATGAGCTGTTCTAAATCGCTTCTACCTTGATGTCCAAGAAGTAAGGCAAGCGACCAAATTTGTGCAATGGGGTTAGCAATGCCCTTACCAGCAATATCTGGTGCAGACCCATGAACAGGCTCAAACATCGATGGAAAATCCTTTTCTGGATTCAGGTTTGCCGATGGAGACAGACCAAGTCCCCCGACAATAGCTGAGCCTAAATCGGATAAAATATCGCCGAATAAATTGGACGCCACAACCACCTCGAAATCCTGTGGACGTTCGACAAAATAGGCTACCAAAGCATCAATATAAATGGATTTCAACTGTAGGTCTGATGAGCTTTGTGCCACCGTTTTTTTTGTCTGTTCATCCCAAAATTTCATCGAATGAATAATGGCATTCGATTTTGTCGCACTGGTGATATTGGTTTTACCATGTTGCTTGGCATAATTACAGGCAGCTCGGACAATTTTTTCAATGCCAATCCGCGTCATAATGGTATTTTGAATGGTCATTTCCTGTGGCTGCTGCTGATACAGTCGACCACCACTATCCGAATATTCGCCCTCCGCATTTTCACGGAAGATGACAAAGTCAATGTCTTTACCATTCGTTAAAGGAGATGCTATCCCTGGCAACGATTTAATAGGACGGAAATTCACATACTGCTGGAAATGTTTCCGAATAGGCATAATTAATTGCCAAACCGTGACATCATCTGGCACACGAGCATCGCCAATTGCACCAAATAAAATCGCATCATATGTTTGAAGTGTTTCCAATGCATTCTCGGGCATCATACAGCCGTGCTGCACATAATAATCAGAGCTCCAAGGAAAAATGGTCGTTTCAATGTGTAAGGAACTGTCCTGTTCCTGCAAACATGTCAGCACCTTTAATGCTTCCTGCATTACCTCTTTTCCTATGCCATCCCCTGGTATGACGGCCATTTTTATTGACGTCATTGTTCATCACCCGCCAAAAATTTTAATGCTGCTAAACGGTAAATAGCCGTTGTTTCTGCTAATTCTTCAAGCTCTACATATTCATTGATTTGATGAGGGATTTCGCGATCTCCAGCACCGACCGTCACAATCGGGATGCCATGAACATGAAGAAACGTACCATCTGTCGCACCCGGAACACCATTATATTTCGGTTCTTTCTCCGTCACCTCTGCCACCGCCTCATAAATAGCCTGTACCACAGGATCTTCCTTAGCCGTTGCAGTAGCCGGCCGATTATCAAGCACCGTTAGTTCGACTTTAAAATCAGGGTCATCTGCTTGTAACCGTTTAATAATGGCCTCGATTTTGCCTAATAGCTCATCATGATCCTGAGCAGGCACTGTGCGGATGTCGAGCGTCGTCATACAATGATCTGGAATGACATTGATTTGTGCATCACCTTTAACCGGCGCACGTAAAATCGTTGGTGTGATAGATGGCCAATTCAGCATCGGATCACGCCCTAATCGTGCTTGCTCCTCTTTTTCCAATTTTTCAAGTTCTACGATAAAACGCGCCATGCGCCAGTTTGGATTTATACCGCTCCACGAAATAGCACCATGCGCCATTTTACCGAAAATATCTACTTGTAAACGTATGGCCCCACGCTGTGCAATACATACATTATTTTCCTGTGGCTCACAGATAATCGCGCCATCCACTCCATCAGCCCAGCCATTTTTAATAAAATGCTTAATGCCAAGCATTAGCCCCTCTTCATCACAAGGAATACATAAAATAATCTTGCCAGTAAACTCCTCTCGATCTAGCAGCAATGACTGGCAAGCCGTAATCATACAAGCCAGATTCCCCTTTGTATCATTCGTTCCCCTGCCATACATACGCCCATCCACAATCTCTGCTCCAAATGGATCATAAGCCCAAGCCTCTCGATTGCCCTCTGTCACGACATCTGTATGTCCTTCGAAAAGTAATGTTTTCCCAGGCTTGCCCGAATCAATAATGCCAATTACATTCGGTCGCCCTGGCACAACTTCCTCTACATGCGTTTCGATGCCAATATCTCGTAAATAAGAGGCTACAAAAGTTGCCACCTCTTGCTCATTACCCTTCGGATCGTTCTCACGGTAAACGCTTTCAATTCGCACAAGCTTCTGTGTTAATGCAATGACCGCCTCACGATCACGCACATACGATTTCGTTGCTTTCAAACTAGTTACTGTCATGCAAAGGCCCCCTATTTTTAGAGAATATTCTGAATTTATGTTATTTTATCATTGTCCTTTCTCTATGAAACTAGACAATATGTTAATGATTCCTAGAATGACCTTAACTTTTTGTTTAGCAATAAAACGCTAGAAAATGACAAATTATTCTGTTTTACGTGAATTTTTGATAGATTTTTTGAATAAAGAAGAGTTTATGGTTCGATTTTGGGGTGCTTGATTTTATAGTGAGTGAGTCGGTGCATCCTACTTTTGAAAGACTTGTTCTCCTTTTAGAGCTGAGCCTCACGCTACTTATGAGCGACCTTTTCTTTTATTTGAGAGCGAACAACCACCCTATCCCCTCCTAAAACGAAAAAAACCAGCAGCTGCTGGTTTTTTCCTGTTTATTGTTGACGGGATTCGGTCATTTGCTTCCAGACCGAGCCTTTTGCTTCCTCACCTTGTTCGATACGAGCAATAGCCATTTTCACTTGTAATTTCACTTCGAATTCTTTATCATCCTCAGCCGCTTTTAGTGCTGGTAAAGATTGCTCCGTGCCGACCTCATATAAATACATCGCTGCACGCCAGCGAACCAATTTGTTTTTATCTTGCAAGGCTTGCTGCATGGCTTCTTCAAATTCTACAAGGCCAAGATCACTCATACAGTCGCCTGCTGTTCGACGTACTGCTGCACTTTTATCCTGTAAGGCTCTTTCTAAATAAGGCACAACAGCCACATCTTCAATCATGCCTAAGTAGACAGTCGCTAGTCGACGAATGGACATCTGTTCATCCTGTAAGGCTAAATCAAGTAATGGTAAATCATCTAGCTCTGGATCAGCCATTTGGTCGAGCAACTGGAAGCGTTTCTCCCATTCTGGTTGATTGAACTGCTCCACTGTCACTTTTATTTTAGCTGTTTTAATAGCTGCTTTTTCATCATCATTATTAATAGCTGTGACAATTTCTGCTAAACGCTCCGCAGAATACGTGACATCGATCTCCTGCTTGACTGTTTCTGCTATATCCTCAAGCTCGCCATAGCGTACACCATAATCAATCCATTTGCGTTGGAAAATATAGTTTTCATCTACTGCCGACTCAATAATTTGATTAAAGGCATCAACAAAGCGGTCGCCACAGCTAACACGATGTTCGCGCTGATTATCAAAAGCTTTTACTTGTAGTGGCACCTGCTTGTAAAACTGTACATGCACATAAACCTCACCATAAAATTCATTGGCTACAACGGTTTCATCCTGTGTTTGAACATCTTCCCCTAACACTTGACGAATGCTTGCGAGAATACCTTCCCATGCATATTTGGCATTACGCTCAACAGCAAAGAAATCGGCTACGTGGTAAACGCCCTTTACCCCTTCAATAGCTAAAATGGCTGCAGCCTCGCCAGTTGCCTCGTCTTTATTATCCTTTGTAAAATTATAGCTTTTCCCGAACGGTAGCTCTGTATCAACGACAATCTTCATCGAATTGGGACTTGGCGTCGGTTCAATTGTAATAATCTTCATGTCTATCGCTCCTTATCCGTTGACAATTTCATCTAAATAAGACCATCTTTCAATCAGATGCTCATAGTGAGCATTTAGCTCATCCAACTTAGCTGTTAATTCCTGTAATTTCGTGAAATCTGAGCCCGCATTCGCGATTCCGTCTTCGGTCTCCATAATGGCTGTTTCCGTCTTTTCAATGTCATCTGCAATCGTTTCCCATTCCTTTTGCTCTTTAAACGATAGCTTTTTCTTGTCTGATTTTGGCTTTTCGGTCTTCGCCTTTTCGACTTTTGGCGCCTCTGCTTTGACAGTAGCTGCCTGCTCGCGCTTCTCTAAATACTCACTGTATAGATCCAGCGTTTCCTCTACCTGTCCTTGTCCATCCAATATCCATAACTTTTTCGCAATTCGGTCTAGGAAGAAACGGTCATGGGAAATCGTGATGACAACGCCAGGGAAATGCTCAATGAAATCCTCTAACACACCCAATGTTTCAATATCCAGGTCATTGGTTGGCTCATCAAGTAATAAAACATTTGGTTGCTCCATTAATAAACGTAATAAATGAAGACGTTTGCGCTCACCACCAGATAATTTTCCAATTGGTGTACCATGGGCGTGCAGCGGGAATAAAAAGCGCTCTAACATTTGAGCCGCTGAATAGCGAACGCCCTCTGCATCGGTAATATCATTAGAAGCCTCACGTATATATTCAATCATACGCTCATTTTCATTCATTTTCGGCAATGTTTGCTTGAAATGTGCCAGCTTCACTGTTGACCCTACAAGAATTTCACCTTGATCGGGTGTTAGCTCCCCTGCCAGCATGTTCAATAAAGTTGATTTTCCTACACCATTCGCACCAATAATGCCGATACGGTCCCCCTGCTGTAGTAAAAATGAAAAGTGTTCAAGAATTTTTTGCTGTCCGAAGGCTTTCGAAATATTTTCAGCCTCCAGTACTTTTCGACCAAGGCGTGTAGTTGCAAGGCCCAATTCCAATGAAACATCCTCTGATTTGCGCTCTAGGTTATCCTCCAGCTTTTCAAAGCGTTGAATACGCGCTTTTTGCTTAGTTGAACGTGCCTTCGCACCACGACGAATCCATTTCAACTCTGAACGATAACGGTTGCGATCCTTTTGGGCAGAGGCAGCCTTCATTTCCTCACGAATAGCACGTGACTCTAAATAATCACCATAATTTCCTGTATGACGATACAACGTTTGATCTGCAAGCTCGTAAATATGTGTCGATAATTCATCGAGGAAATAACGATCATGGGTGATGAAAATGACTGCACCCTTTAGACGTAGCACCATTTCTTGAAGCCACTCCGTTGACTCCACATCTAAATGGTTGGTAGGCTCATCCAATAAATAAAGATCTGCAGGCTCAATTAACACTTTGGCTAAGGCAACTCGTTTTTGCTGACCACCTGATAGCGTTAACACCTCTTTATCGAATGTTTCGATGCCTAGCTTCGTTAATGCCGTTTTCGCAAGGGCATTAACATCCCATGCCTGCTCTTCATCCATGCGCTGTTGCAGACTAAACAATGTCTTTTGTAAACTTTCGGATGTTGGGTTGACAGCTAGTGCAGCTACTGTATCTTCATATTGGCGATTGAGTTGTAAAATCGGTGAATCGCCTGCAAAGACAGCCTGTAAAACCGTTTCTCCAGCATTAAATGTCGGCTCCTGTGGCAAATAGGCAACACGGTATTTATTCGGACGATCGACTGTTATCATGTCTGCTTCTATATCTCCAGCTAAAATGGATAACAGGGTTGATTTGCCCGTTCCATTAATACCGATTAAGCCTGCTCGCTCTCCTTCATAAATGGTAAATTCAATATTTTGAAAAAGCGTTTTATCGCCCACCGTTTTGGTTAGATTTTGTACGATTAAATGACTCATTCCACTATTCCATCTCTTTCATGTTAGGTATTGTTCATGCCCACACGATTTTTATGTAGACGATTATTGATATCCATTATTCATCATAACATCATTTGACAGGTAAACAAAGAACAACAACCCGTACTTACGATGGGTGAATGTCCTGTAAATTCGTGTGCATAAGCTGACAAAGCTTGATGATTCCTTGTTCTATGTCCTGTGGTTTTAGATACGAATGTAATACAAGCAATGGTTTGCCGTTTCTACCGATGATGAATTACTATTTATTTCTGATAAAAATATTTGGGCAAATCTTTATTCCCTTACTGCGTTAGACATTGCGTATTTTGAGGAACAAGACTTGGATCGTTTTTTTGAATTACTAAAGTTAGTCAAACAGAGTGGGGCAAACATTGACCATGTAAACGTAACAGATAGGAAAGAAGTTAGCCAAAGTACTGCTATTGGCTTTGATATGATGCTTGCTGAGAGCATAGACATAAAGGAAGAATTATTAGTTTCAATCAAGAAATCAAATTGGGAAGTTGCTAGTTTTTATGAAAATAAAAAATGAGTTGCAGAAAAAGAAAAAGTGCAAAATCGCCGTTTTACGTTTGATTCAAAATACAATGATTATTGGTTCAAATGTAGAGCAACAAATGACAAGGGCAAATGCACGAATATATTTGTCCAAATCTATTTCAAGGACCATAGCTTAACACAGGCAAATAGCCACCTAGAAGAAGAGTTCAACACGATATTTATGCTATTTGAAAAACGATACAGCTTTATAGAAGAGAGTTCAGATAATTCGATACATTTTACGGGTGCTGAAATTGCTCAATATGCAAGTACGGCCGATTTTATTAAAAAAATTTCAACTAATTTATTACAATAACAGGGTTATGTCAACAACTATCCTATTTTTTAATGGGGTTTTTTTATGGAGTTAGCAGTCGTCAAAAATTTAGTTTTAACTATTGCTAACTTTGTGTTCATTTTAGAAAAAAACATCAATAATCGTCATGCATTAAGGGGTAAAATTACTGCGTAGTCTTTTTAAAACAGTCTACTTGACAGGGGTAAGTCCAAAAAATTTTTATTCGAGTTTACTTTTTAAAAAAGCGTTGATTTATTTTAATGCGACGCTAGTGCTCATATTTATGTTTCAAAAAAGTTAAGTTTAGTCAAACAATGATAAAAGAATCCCACGGAAAAGCAAACCTGTCTGCTTTCCCATGGGATTTTGTGTTTTGTGGTGATTAATCTTATTTTTTATAAACGGTTTTTTTAATGAAAGTACCATCTGGTTTATAAGCATGTCCGAAATTACATGTAGAACCAGTATCTACAGCATACTGAACTTTGTGGTGAGTTGTGAAAAGTTCGAAATAGATGCTTTCATCTGCTTTGATTGGTGTATTACTTGTGAACTCAACAGTGAAATCCTGCTCCAACTTAAATCCGATTTTAGCTTCGAGACCAGCTTTAGAGGCACCAAAAGTTCCGTCAAAAGTTGATTTAAAACTTTTCTTTTCTGATATTTTAAAGGTATCTGGACCATCTATAAAGAAGGTTTTATATGGGTAATTTTCGTTATACCAGCCAGACCCTAAGTCTTTTACATAACATATTTCGCCCTTCGCATACGGAGTAACTTCTTGGTCTGGTTTACTAAAGTCTGTTTCTGAAGGTGTATATTCATATTCAATTCTAACAGGAACTTCTTCTAAACCTTGTTCTACTGCAATTTCTTCCAATACTGACTTATCTGTAATAATTACAGATGATACACCTTCAGAGGACTGTAATTGCGTTTGCATCTCTAGGCTAATGGGTATTTTTGAAGTCATAGTATCTTCGCTTTCAATCTTCATACCATCTACCTTACAATCGGATGAAGAGGTACTCGCAAAAGATGTTGGAACTATTGAAAAACAAAAAATTGACGCTAAAAATAATGAACCAAAAGCTTTTTCAAACATTTTATTACCTCCTTTTTGTAATTCACTCATATTATAATGCATATATATATACTTTTAAAGTAAAATATGTAAATAATGCATTTATTAGAAAGGATTTGGTATTGTTGAAAAAATTTTTACTCTCTGTATATTTCGTAATAATTTCCTGCATTGGCATATTATTTGTACCAGTATCATTAAAGTGGGGGCCTCAACTTGAATTTTATGATAAAAGGTATGTTCCTTTATGGCAATTACAATCTAAGGAACTCCAAGTTGATGATTATTATCCAATTTATGAGCTTGATATTGTGAGAATAGTATATGAAATTGGCATAGTAACTTTATTACTGTTTATAATATATTTAATACTAAAGGAAGTCTAAGAACTTAAAAAAGATGGATTTATAGAATTGTGGTAACTCCATTTCCTACCAATAGGGTGTGGTCTAACAGTAGCGCTTTGCCTCCTGATTCAAATGTGATAATATAAATTTTATTATCAATATCTGTAAGTAAAGTGGTTATAAATAACTAAATATAAAATAGGAATAATGAACTGATAAAAATTTTAGGAATGGCAAATAAAAGTGATACTATGTTGAAAACCATAATGGCTAATTTCAATAATTTCTAAGGTGATATTATCCCCTTTAGGTAGACAATGTTAAAAAAACTACAGTACGCTGTAGATAACAGTTTACTTTAAGGGGGTTTTTCTATGTCGAGAAAAAATAATACGTATTCAAATGAGTTGAAATTAGAAGTAGCACAGGCTTATATGGCGGGAGAAGAAAGTATGCAAAAGGTTGTGGAAAAATACGAGATTCGTAATGTTTCACAAGTAAAGGTATGGTTGAGAAAATTTAAAGAAGTAGAATCGATTGAAGCGTTTAACCGTCTTCCATCTTCAGGGTCAGGGGCAAAAGACGTAAAAAATCCGTTCAAAGGCAAACGGATTCACTTCAAGGATATAGAAGAAGAACGTGACTACTACAAGGCACAGATAGAATACTTAAAAAAGCAGTACCCAAATCTGTAAATGGAGGAATGCCCACTTATCCAGATCGTTATCAAATAATTGAAGAAATGAAAGACCGTTATCCGATTACGTGGCTTGCAGAAATGGCGAAAATCCAACGTTCCGGCTATTATAAGTGGTTGAAAAATAGCAAGGTATCGTTGCGGAAACAGGATGATATCCTCTGAAAAGAACACATTTTAACCATTCATCAAACAAATAAAATGTATGGTTATCCACGCATAAAAATCGCTTTACGTGATAAAGGATTTAAGGTGAATCACAAAAAGTGTATCGATTAATGAGCGAATTAGGCATCCAATCCATCATCCGTAAGAAACGTCGCGTGTGGAAAAATCAAGTATCACGTACATTTGACAATGTGTTAGAACGCCAATTTAAAGACCGTGCAAAGAATGAAGTATTCGTCACAGACATTACGTATTTACCGACAGAAACAGGCTTTCTATATCTGTCTGCCATTCAAGATTTAAACAACAACGAAATTGTGGCTTGGCAAGTAGGCAAATGGAATGATTTACAGCTGATGATGGACACATTAAGCGGGTTAACAACAAAAAGAAATGTGTTATCGAAGCATCATCCACTCAGATCAAGGCTTTCAATACACATCCCTTAAATATCATCAAACAATTGAACAACTTGGCATGATTGGCAGCCATTCCCGCAAAGGTAATTGCCACGATAACACCTGCATTGAATCATTCTTCTCACACTTTAAAAGAGAATGTTTGTATCTTTTACAAGATCATTCTGAAGAGGAAATGATCCGAGCTGTTGAACAGTATAACTATAAACGCTTCCAAAAACTACTCAACCATCTGACACCGATAGAATATCGACATCAGATAGCTGCTTAGTCTTTTTAAAACAGTCTACTTGACAGGGGTAAATTCAAAGGCGGTTCTTTGTGCTATTGACCGATTTCGTGCTGTAATTGCTTTAAAAAGCTTTCCATAAATTGATGACGCTCTAAGGCCATTTGCTTGCCCTTTTCTGTCACCATTAAATCTTTTAGTAGTAGTAATTTCTCATAAAAATGCGTAACAGATGCAGTATTTTTTTGACGATATTCTGACTCAGACATATTTGTACGTGCATCTTCGTCCTTATCATATAGCTTGCGACCTTTTGCTCCACCGTAAGCAAATGTTCTAGCGATGCCAATAGCCCCAATCGCATCTAAACGATCAGCATCTCGAACAATTTTTGCTTCCAATGAGGTTGCTTCTAGCTCATTTCCACCATTAAACGACACTTGTGCGATACAGTCTCGAATATGCCGCTTTTTTTCCTCGCTAACAGGTAACTCTGCAATAAGCTGTTCTTCCTGTTCCTTGCTATCAGTATACTTTTTGTCACTAACATCATGCAAAAGCACCGCTATTTTGACCACCTCAACATCTGCTGTAGGCTCGGTATGTAAGATAGCTAATGCGTTTTGATAAACGCGTTCAATATGTTGAAAATCATGACTAGCATCAAATTGTGCATAGACTTCACGTACTTTATTCATTAAATGATCCATCATGTACTCTCATTCCTTTCCTATAAGATTATACTGTACTTTTTCGAGTAAAAGGTAATGTAGTAAAATAAAAAAACAACATCATTTCAATTGACAAATTTTTCTGAATATTATATGATAAACGTACAGAACAATCTATTTGTTCTGTATCTCATATTTTTTTAGTCGTGTACAACAGCTATGTGTTTGACAAATGGAACATCAACTTCAGCGGGCTTACAATTGAATAACCTGTTTTAAAGATGACGTGCGTATTGAAAACCAATCATCTAAACAAATAAAAGTGAACACTTTCCCTTAGAAATTCTTTGTTTAACCCGCATAGCCATATGTACATGCCAAAAAATATGAACAACAAGTTAGTTTGATGCATGACCAAAAGGATTTCACTAGATGTAGCAAAAGTGAATTGTTTTTTATTAATGGTTGTTACCTTCTTCTAGTCAATTATTTGAGTATGTATGAACGTAGCTCCTCCCATTAATGAAAATCGTGCACGATCCTTGTTTACAGCTTGTGAACACCATGTTCAATGAGTTGTGCTCATTAGAATGAAAAACATGTAAGCCATAAATGTATGAAGCGATAAAGGAAGTAGGAACAATTTTGATAAAAAGTATGACCCTCCCGCTGAAGGACAAATAAAAGCTGCCCATCTTACAATCAAGTAGATGATGGCAGCTTTTACTGTTTTGTCTTTTTTCTTTACAGTACGTCTTGAATGATTGCATCAATTTCCTGTAAAAGGGCTTCATTTTGCATCGTTGAACTTAATTTCAAATTAGCTTGGTCTACGTGGATTACTGCTACATGCATCCCCTCTTGAATACTTGCGCTTGGCACAGGAATCATTTTTTCGATATCGAATGTCATAATGAGATCTGGAAATTTCGATTGCACCTGTCCTTCCTTCGATAACGTCATATATTCATTCCAGAAAGTTAGGTGATAATCACCAACTGCTAATTTCCCAACATCAAAGCCATTTTCCTTCGTTAATGAATATTTCTTTACTGTACCTGAAACGATGTGTACCCCATTCAATTGCTGTAAAACATGAGCTAATTTTTCTTCAAAAGTTTGTCCCTTTAAAAAGCCATAGCCAAGCTCAATGGCCATTGTGATGGCATTTGGTGCACCATGCTTCTGTAGATAGTCAATCGTCACTGGATTTCTTGTTACGCCTACAAGCCCACCCGCTAAAATAGAGGCTTGACGTGCTGTTTTTGCCGTATTGTGTAAAGTTCCTTCCACAAAGCCTTGAACTGCAAAATGAGCTTTTCCTCCTGCGTAAAATTGTACGGATTGATAATTTGGTTGTTCATGTAGATTTAAAGAACCCATAATACCTGTCGGATGTGCTCGACCATTACAAGGAGCGTCAACGACTGGGACATTTAATAGGACCGACTGTAACCAGCCATTAATCGACGTATTGGCACCATTTTCATTCGTAATGATGCCCTTCAGACGTTGATCGCAATAGTGATTCATACTATGGTAGCTCCAACAAAGCTGCTCGCTAGAAATGTATTGATCGGCTGCTGATGGTGCGCCGACCATTGCTACACATGCCACTAAGTCCTCATGATTTAATTCAGAGATATCCATTAATTGAGGTGTCCCAGCAGCAAAGATTTCCTCCACTAGCTTGAGCCCTTCCTCTAGGAGACCACCTCCGCCACCACCAAGGATTGCTCCTCCATAAACTGCAGCAATCCCATCCTCATATGATAATACTTTTGCCATTTCCTTACTCCTTTCTATTTCCCTATTTTTAGAATAGAAGAGAAGAAGCTATACAACGCATCTCCAGCAATGACACCCGCTGCAAAGACCGTCATTTCAGATTCTCTCTTGCCTTTCGTCATATACGTGAAAATAACACGAAGCAAGATACCCACTAATACAGCCCAACCAGCAATCGGGTTAATCAGTAATAAACCAGTAGCAAACAGGATACCCATTTGTCGTTTTGAACCACCTATTAATTGAATCAATGCACCAGGAATCGCCCAAATCATTAATTGTTTCGCTACATCGCCTGTAACACCTGATTGAATTGTCGCTGCATAGACATGATTCACAGGTGCTACTAAACCTTGTGCAAAATAAGATTTATAGGAAAGTAGAACAACTACTGCTGAAATCGAGAAGGCTAACATACCCGCAATCATTTGCTGCTTGCGTCCTTCTTTTTCTAAAGCTGGGTCACTACCATTTCCACGTAAAATGAAACCTGTTTTCAAATCATAGCCCATATCGGCAAATGCTACCCCCGTAGCGGCACTATAGCCTGCTAATAAAGCAAGTGCTGGTGCTGGGAAACCTATTAAAATACCAACAATTAGTGTAATAAATGCCACTGCAAATGCTGGGAACCAACCTGCATGCATCGCTGCAATACCAACGATTAGCTCATGGACAAATGCTGCAATTGTTGCGAAAATGATGAAGCCTATTAACATACCGAATGACATATGTGTAATTATTCCGCCTAAAAGGGCGATTAATAATGCAATGACTAAATAAGCAATAAAACCTACACCAAAACCTTGGCGAATTTCTTTAGCATCTTTTGAATAGCTTAACTCTTCTGACTTTTTAGCAGAGCGTTTATTCATTAACGTAAATGCTACTTGGAAAAGAGCCACAATTCCGGCACCAATCATAATACCATGTGGAATATAATAGGCATTTAAATCAACATTAAATAATTGAACAGAATAGCCTCTTAGTAAAAGACCAATTCCAAACATCGTCAGCGCCCAAATATTGCCGATGAACGCCACCCCAAAAGCTGACATTGGAATTTTAAGAACAGCTCCCACGATACCGATTAATACACCACCAACTAATACCTTTGCATTTTTACCGCCTTTATCGCCAGCTTTAATAGCTTCAGCAGTTGCAATCCCTGGTGGCCAAGTACCTGCTGCGGGGAAAATCTTTGTATCAAAAAATTTATATAATAATAAAGCATCAACAAACATCGCTAAAATAACACCGATAAATAATGGTAAAACTAAATTTTCATAACCTAAAACGTATGGAATACCGATTGGCAGCATTAAGCTACTTGCTGCACTAAATGTAGCCGATGAAATCGCCGTTTGAATAATATTTTGTCTGTGCACGGATTTGAATGCAATGAGCTTTCCTATTGGTATTCTTCCGAGAATCATCGCAAATATTGCCCCAACGATCGATGTATTAGCAGAAATCCCTAAAGTTGTAATCAGTTGAATCCCAATAATAGCCCCAACGACAGATGTTAAGACGATCATTAGTAACGTTACAGGCTCTAAAGCCCTAGGATGTAATACTTTATTATTCATAGTGACAGCTCCCCTATTGTTGTTATAGTTTTGAAATGTGTGATTGTATTTGCTGAGCTACTTTCACTAACTGTTCAAGCATATATTTCTCCCTTTGATCATTTAAATCATATACCAAACCAGAAATTGTAAGAGATGCGATGATTTCTTTTTTATAGTTAAATAATGGTACACTGATGCCAAATGCATGTTCATTATACTCCCCAACCGTTCCACACCAGTTGTTGCGACGGATTTGCTGCAGCTCTCCCTTTAATGATTCAAGGTAGGACTTATGTTCTTCTTTCGATTGTTCCTCTTGAAAGAAGGCTATTAATTCGAGCTGTCTGTTCTCCTCTAAATAGGCAAACATCACCTTACAGGAGGCACCGATGTAAAGGGGTGTCTTCGTTCCTAAAGACACCGCATACTTTACATTTTTATTGCTTTCGGCTATTTTTGTTGTGACACCATATTCATTGTCCATATAAGTAAGAAATACTGATTCATTCATTTCACTAGCAAGATTTTGCATTAATTCATAAATGGTCGAGTGTGGGTCTTTTGAATTCGATAGCACATCATAAAAAAGGTACATTTTGTAACCTAATTTATATTTTTTAGTGTATTCATCCTGTATTAAATAACCCGCTTCTGTAAATGTATTAATGGTTCTTTGCACAACACTTGTCGGCAACTTCATCATGCGTGAAATTTCACGAACACCTAATGCGTTTTCTGTCGTAGCAAAGCATTCTAGTATATCCAATGAGTTTTTTAATGTCTTGACAGTCATTTATTTCTCCCTTAAGCGTTTTGATAAGCGTATTGCTTTCTCGCCACTTCTTCAGAAATATATTCATTTAATAAATCACGTTCAATGGCTTCCGTGCTTCTTTCTAATGGATTGCCGTAACCACCGCCAGTTGCTGTAACAAGCTCAATACGGTCTCCTTTTTGCAATTCATAATTGGCAAGTACACCTACTGGTCCAACCTTCGTTCCATCCTTTTTATGAACGATTAAATAGTTGTGAGAGCCTTCCCCACCACCATTTAAACCGAATGGCGCAAATTGATGTCTGCCTAGGTTCACAGAAACCTTTTGACCATCATGATTGACTGTATAGACACGACGTACACCTAAGCCACCCCTAAATTGACCGACACCAGCACCATCGCAGTTTAAACTATATTCGTCAATTTGAATACCGTATTTTGTTTCTGCAATTTCCACAGGAAGGTTATAGGTTTCACCATCTCCCATGCAGTATTGCCCACTTTGACCATCATCATCATTTGCTGCTCCCCAACCACCAACAGATGGTTCAACAATTAGGAACGACTCATCATTTTCAGGGTTTTTACCTGTTAAGATAAATGTACAAACGGACTGTAAATGCCCTGCCGATAATCTTTCTGGCAAATGCGGTGCAAGAGCTTTCCAAATTAAATCCGCAGCCCCAATACGCGCCTCAAAGTTCATGGATACAGGATGTGGACGTTTAGCGGAAACAATCGAATTTTCATCTGTGATAATCGTTAAGCGTTTAAAGACACCCTCGTTAATTACATCAATATCGCCAAGTAAAGCTAAGAACATAACGCGCACACTTGCCATTAAACCAAATTGTGAACAGTTCACTGGCACATTGACCGCAGGATGCGAGCCTCTAAAATCACAAATAAATTCTTCATCACTAATCGTTACTTTCACTTTAATTGGATAGGGTCCGCCCTTTAATGGATCCCCTTCAATAAAGTCTTCCGCATAAAATTCACCTTTTGGTAAATGTTGAAGCTCAAGCTCTACAATTTTCTCCCCCTTGTCCAATAATCTTTGAATGGACAATTTCACCGATTCAGCACCAAACTTCTGACAAAGCTCTGCAATGCGTTTTTCACCTGTTTTTAAGGCTGCCACTTGTGCAAACATATCGCCAATTGAAAGCTCTGGTAAACGAACGTTCGTTGCTATAATTTCATAGACCGCCTCGTTCAACTCCCCTTTATGATAAAGTTTGACACCCGGTAGCTGTAAACCTTCCTGATAGATTTCATTAGAATTACTTGTAAACGAACCTGGGTCCATCCCTCCTACCTCTGTCCAGTGTGCTTTATTGGCAGAGTAAGCAATAATTTCACCTTTATAAAAAATCGGTAATACTAAGCCCACATCCGATAAATGCGATCCACCCCCAACATATGGGTCGTTAATAATAATGACATCGCCTTCATGCAACTTTCCATTATCGAATTTTTCAATAACACGTTGCACCATTGGACTTAGCATCCCAATAAAGCTTGTGACACCATTCCCTTGGCTAATTAAATTACCTTTGGCATCCGTTAAACCACAAGCGTAGTCTAATACTTCATAAATAACTGGGCTCATGGATGAACGTGCTAGAGCCACAAACATTTCGTCCCCTATGGCTAGCAATGAATCTTGAATAATTTCTACTGCAAAAACGTCTTTTTTCATGTTTTATTTCCCCTCCATCTCTACAATCAAATTGCCATATTTATCAATTTCAATGGATTGCTTGTCATTGATTACGACCGTAGATGTTGGATTTTCCACAATAGCAGGACCTGCAATGACATAACCTGGTACGAGCTTTTGTTGATCGTAGACATTGACCTCTACCCAACCTGTTCCCTTCACATATAAATTACGCTGTGCTTTGATACATGTGGAAGCGTCGACCTGTGAGAAGTCTAGTTCCTTAAACTGAACTGCCTCATCTTTTCCGTAGATTGTAAGATGTAAATTGACTAACTCAATGGGCGTAGCTGGTAAATCAAATGAAAACTCTTGTTTATGTTTAACATGGAAATCCTCCGCTAATTCGCGTAGCCCCTCTTCTGTAATCGTGCTAGTCGATGCGTTCAATTTCACTGCATGCTCTTGTCCTTTGTATCGTAAATCATAATTAATCTCAAAATAATAATGATCCTTTGATAAAGGGGCATCCGCATAGGCATTGGCAATCGCCTGATCAATATTTTCTTGAATTGCCGCAAGATGGTTGGCATCAAAGCTCATTAAACTTGTTTGAATATAATCTTGTCGGTATTCTGTCATCATCATACCTAATGCTGAAAAGACGGAAGAACCATATGGAATAATCACTTTTTTCATACCTAATTCTTCTGCTAGGTTAATCGCATGTAGTGGGCCACCACCACCGAATGCTACCATTGTGAAGTCTTCTGGATCATAGCCTTTACGAATCGAAATCAACTTCAGTGCATTTAACATATTAGAGTTCGCAATATCTAAAATACCTTGAGCCGCTTCTTCTGCCGTTACATTAAACGGTTTCGCAATGGCTTCCACTAGAGCCTCCTCTACTTTGTCAATGGATACTGGATTATCAAAGTTTTCTAATGATAATCTTCCTAAATACACATTTGCATCGGTAATCGTCGGCTGTGTATTGCCTAAGCCATATGCCACTGGCCCTGGATTTGCACCAGCAGAATCTGGACCAACCTTTAACGAGCCAAATGGATCTACACGTGCAATGGAACCGCCGCCATTACCGATTTCAACAATATCCACTACAGGCGTTTTAATTGGATAACCCGCAAATTTTTCATTTCTTTCGATATAGTAATCTGTTGTCACATTTACTTTGCCATCTGTAATAAGGGAGCATTTTGCCGTCGTCCCACCAACATCGAACGCAATAATATTCGATTCATTGAGTAGCTGCCCTAATTTGGCTGCCCCAAACATCCCCGCAACAGGACCAGATTCCACTAAATTGATCGGTAGCTCCATTGCTTTATCAAAGCTTGTCGTCCCACCATTTGATTGCATAATTTTTAAATGGTCTGTAATACCGATCGTACTTAATTTTTCTTTTAAGCTTTTTAAATAGGCATGGGCAATCGGCTTTACATAAGAATTCAACACCGTTGTATTCGTTCTTTCATACTCACGATATTCTTTAATGGTTTCACTTGAAAGTGTGATATACACCTCAGGCCAAATTTTTAAAATTTCCTCTTTTAGCTGTTGTTCATGAATAGGGTTTTTATAGCCGTGAATGAATGAAATGGCAATCGCCTCAACACCCAATTTTTTAAATTTACGAACGATTTCATCGACTTCTTCGGTGTTAAGCGCTTTCATAATATTTCCTTTAAAATCGATGCGTTCATCCATTTCCTGTCGTAAGTAACGTTCTACAAATGGTTGTGGCTTTTTATATTTAAAGTTATATAAGTCCGGTCGATTCCCACGTGCAATTTCTATGACGTCACGGAAGCCTTTAGTTGTAATTAACCCAACTACGCCCCCTTTTCTTTCCGTTAATGTATTGATAATAACCGTTGAACCATGAATAAATGATTCAATCAGAGATTCTTCTGTAACATGTCGTCCTAATACATTTAATATGCCATCCTCAAAGTGACCAGGTGTTGTATGTCCCTTATCAAAATGAAGATTTCCTTTTTCATCTGTGAAAACTAAGTCGGTAAAAGTACCGCCAATATCTGTTGCGATTTTCAAGACTGCATCCCTCCGTGTTCCTATTATCGGAACAGTGTTCCGAATTAGAATTAAGTAAATTATATTTAAAAGAAAAAGAAAATTCAATGTATTTTTTAAATAAAAATTCATTTGACAATTAATCTGCGTTGTAAAAATCCGCTCTATCTTTCCAAAATCAGAGAACTATTAATAAAAAATGCCAAACACATTTATATAAGGAAAGTTCTCATGATTTTTTTGCAACATAAAAAAGATCCTAGTTTTCACTAGAATCTTAAAATCTTTTAAAAAAAATTAATTTTTATGAATTTTCACTCATGTAGTAGATGAAGAAATCAACTAAAATTTCACATTTATGCCATGCTTGAATTATAGATAGACGATGAGTCGTGCGGAAAATAAATAGTAGTTCTCTTCCAAATTATGCAGAGAGCATCTAGGAACCAAGTTTTCCCCTTTATCCATTAAAAAAAGCTGCCCATTTAAGTTGGGCAGCTTTAAAGAAGTTATTAGAATAATCCTACCGCATGGCCTTCATTATCAACATTCATGCGAAGGGCAGCTGGAGTTTTAGGTAGTCCTGGCATGGTCATAATATCGCCTGTCAGACAAACGAGGAAGCCTGCACCAAGCTTTGGAATAACTTCACGAATTGTGATCGTAAAGCCTTCTGGTCGACCGAGTAAACTTGGTTGGTCGGATAAAGAATACTGTGTTTTCGCCATACAAACTGGCAGAGAGTCCCAGCCAAATTTTTCGATTTGAGCAATTTGTTTTTTGGCTTGATCAGTGAATTGTACATCTTTTCCGCCATATACCTTTTGCACAATCGTACGCACTTTTTCTTCAATGGACTCCGTTACATCATATAAAGGAGAGAAGTTGTTTTCTTCTTCAAGCACAGCTAATACTTGTTCAGCTAGCGCTAATCCGCCTTTCCCGCCCTCTTCCCAGACATTTGTACGGGCAATACGAACTTGATTTTCCTGACACCAGTTCAGAACAGCCTCTAGCTCCGCCTCTGAGTCTGTAATAAAACGATTTAACGCAATAATCGGTTCAACACCAAATGTACGTACCGTATCAACATGCTTAGCTAAGTTTTCAATTCCTTGTAGCAGGGCATTCACATTTTCGTCAACAAGTGCCGTTTTCGGTACACCACCATGCATTTTTAAGGCACGAATCGTTGCTACGATAACGACTGCACTTGGTTTAAAGCCCGCTTTACGTGCTTTAATATTCATAAATTTTTCAGCACCTAAATCGGAGCCAAAGCCCGCTTCTGTTACGACAATGTCCGCTAGCTTGCGAGCAGTTTGTGTCGCCATAATGGAATTACAGCCGTGGGCAATATTAGCAAATGGACCACCATGTATAATAGCTGGTGTTCCTTCTAATGTTTGAACTAAGTTTGGCTTGAAGGCATCTTTCAATAATAATGTTAAGGCACCTTCTACTTGTAAATCACGTACAAAGACAGGCTCACGCTCAAATGTATAGCCAACCACGATACTAGCTATGCGTTCACGTAAATCCTCAATACTTGTCGCTAAACAGAACACCGCCATAATTTCGGAGGCCACTGTAATATCAAAGCCGTCCTCGCGCGGCATGCCCTGAACAGGGCCACCTAATCCCACAACTACTTTACGAAGGGCACGATCATTTAAGTCCATCACACGCTTCCAAATAATGCGTCGTGGATCAATGTTTAATGCATTTCCTTGATGGATATGATTATCAATGAATGCGGATAAAGCATTGTTGGCTGTTGTAATCGCATGAAGGTCGCCAGTGAAATGTAAATTAATATCCTCCATTGGTACAACCTGTGCGTAGCCGCCGCCAGTTGCCCCGCCTTTTACGCCCATAACTGGACCCAATGACGGTTCACGTAAAGCGACCATTACTTTCTTATTTAATTGATGAAGAGCATCTGCTAGTCCTACAGTAACCGTCGACTTCCCTTCACCTGCTGGTGTTGGACTAATAGCTGAAACTAGCACAACCTTTGCGTCCTCACCCTGAGCTGTAATTTTTAAAGGATCAATTTTTGCTTTGTAGCGTCCATACTGCTCAAGAGCATCCTCTGGAATACCCGCAGCATTGGCAATTTCCGTAATCGGTTTGATTACTGCTTGACTAGCGATTTCTAAATCTGATAATGGTTGATTTTTCGTTGTCATTTGGCATCCTACTTTCTATGTTGTTCATTTCCATTATAGTCTTAATTGTGAAAAAAAAGAAAGCCAGATACACAAGCATTTCGACAATCAATTGACATCTTTGTTCAATTCATGTATGTTCTAAGAGAAAATGCAATTTTTCACATTTTCTCAATGATAGCACAACTTAGTTAACTTTATTTTACATTCAAGCGCATTGGAGGCGAATGCTTATGCAACAGGGGATCGTAAAGTGGTTCAATAATGAAAAGGGTTATGGCTTTATTGAATGTGATGATGGAGAAGATGTATTTGTACATTTTACGGGCATCCAGGAGGAAGGCTTCCGTACACTTGAAGAAGGTCAGAAGGTGTCATTTGATGTTGTGGAAGGCAATCGAGGACCCCAGGCATCAAATGTTGTAAAATTATAAGCTCCAAAATTGAAAGTGGATGAGGTAGATGAATAGTGCTCAATCCGCTTTTTGACATGTTTGCACATAAAAATCCACTTCAACTGTTGAAGTGGATTTTTAATTTATCTATTAATCCAATAAAAAGCACCTGGACAAACTAATGTTTCCTTTGTTCGGTGTGGATCTTTCAATGTTACACCGATGGGTCCTTCTTTTAAATGCCCTAGCGTCATGGCAGATGCTGCCGCCTCCTCATAAAAATCCAAGCGCATATTTGGTAGCTGTAGTGACACAAATTGCTCATGCTGCTCAGAATCAGGTAGCTGTAATACCTTTTGCCAAAGCTGAACCGTCTCCTCCACATCCTTGACAAAAAACTGAATAGATTCCATTGTGATGGCTTGATTTTCATCGATTGCACCACTAGCTTTTAATTGTGCCAAACGTTCCTCATCTTCATCTGCCCATTCAATTAAGAATGGAAAATCCAATGAAAGATTGGGCATGCCAAAATGCAATAGCTTCCATTCTAGTGTCGTGCCATCTGGTCTTGTTCGGCTACAAGCATCGGGACCATATACTTCAAAGCCCAATGCACGCAATCGTTGACCCTCGTCTTCAATATTTTTGGTGCGCAAGGCAATTCGTGAAAATCCTTGGCGCTCACGATCACGTTTAAACGTATAATGTAGGGAATAAGGGTACAAAGCCGCTTGCTCAAATAAATCACGATCATAAATAGCGATTTGTTCAATATAGCTTAAGCCAAAATAGCTTAGCGTATTATAAGTCCCCCACATCGTGTGTTGACCACCGTTCACTGTACGGACATTTCGTTTATTGAAGAAAACCTTTATATTTTCTGGTGATTCTACTTGATGTACCAGATGATCAAAATATAAAGTCATGGCAATTCCCCTTTCTTTCCCCCATTAGCTTTACCTGGATGTTTAATTGATTTAAAATTTACTTAAGAAAAGGAGTTACTATATGGTATGAAAAAAAGTGCAATTTACCTACTAACTCCGTTAACTAATTTATGACTAACTATAAAGAGGTGATTTGAATGACAGATCAAGTAGCTGCTTTTAAATTGGCATTAGGTAACTATCCTACAGGTGTAACGGTTGTGACAGCATGTCATGAAACGAATCCAATTGGCTTAACAGTCAATTCTTTTGCATCTGTTTCCATTGACCCACTACTTATTTTATGGTCACTTGATAAAAAATCTCAGCTCCATTCTTACTTTATGGGTGCGGAAAAATTCGCTGTCAATATTTTAGCGAGTAATCAAGAGCATTTATGTACATTATTTGCAAGTAAAGTCCCGGATCGCTTTGCTCAAGCTAAATGGTCTACTTCTACTTTTGGGCTACCGATTTTACATGATACAGCAGCTATTTTACAATGTAAATCATTTCAGCAAATAGATGCAGGCGATCATACTATTTTTATTGGGCAAGTGCTAGACATTACAAATTCTCAAAAAGAACCCCTTCTCTATCATCGTCGTCATATCGGTCCAATTCCAAAAAGCTTTTATAGCTAATTTCCATAAAAAAGAGCCACTTGTAAGCAATGGAAACCATGCTTATTAGTGGCCTTTTCACATCGTTCAACTGAAATGAGCATTATTTCTTCTGTGGAAATCTCTGCTTTTCAAGCCTATTAATTTGCACAATCACACCATCTTGAATCGTAATATTCACTTCACCAAATTCAAGATTTTGAATTGCCTTAGCAATTGCCTCTAATTTTTTATCATCTACCTTTGCCGATTGAGCCATACGATACACCCCCTCTTTATTCTCCTAGTTGTACAAAAGAGGCCAACGCATCAAACCGATTGATAGCCCCTCCTATCTCTCAGACACCATCTGTTGGACTTGGCACCTATCTTCTCGGTTGCCGAGGCTTCATGGGGCCAAGTCCCTCCACCTCTCTTGATAAGAGTACTGCGTTTCTTGAAAATAATTCTATAATTCTGTTAACCGAATGTCAATATAAAATATTAGAAAACCTAGTTGAATACTTTGTAATAGCATCCTCTCTGTTACAATTCACTCATAATCCTATCGTATTGTATGCTATGTCAGTCTATCTAACCACAATGGCAAAGAAAAAACTGTGTAGAAGTATGACCTTCTCCACAGTTCATCACGTTATTCCCTATGCAAACATTCCATTAAAGTTTGTGCTGTCTGTTGCTTGCCCATCACCTTAATTGGTTGTCCCTCAGCAGGCACGATCCAATGAGGCTCATCCCCGCCATATAAAGACTGCGAGCTATTTGCAACCATAAATTGAGCATGCGCGGCTTCCATACGCAGTCTTGCACGAGCGAGTAAAAAATCCTCATCATTTGTAGCTTCTAGCTTAAAGCCCACTAGCGTTACATTCGGTTGCCAGCCCTTGATTTGCCCTAATACTTTTGGTGCCTTTTTAAAATGGATAATAGGTGGTTCGTCAGAAGGCATTTTCCCCGCTTCCTCCATTAAATTACCGGATTGATCATAAACCTTGTCAATAACCCAATCGGAGCCAGCAGCAGCCATAATAACAATATCGACTTGTTGTAGCTGAACCGCATGACGTACCTTTTCTCCTAAATCCTCAATACCTTCAAATTTTACCAATGTCATTTTGTCGTGATTTGCTGGAAGCTGTGCAAAGTAGCCATGCATATATATTACATTCGCACCCTTAGCCAATGCGGCCTCTGCTAAATAACAGCCCATTGTCCCTTTTGATAAATTCGTGTGCCCTCGTACACGATCCCATTTTTCAAGTGTTCCCCCACTTGTAATGAGTACGGTTTTGCCTTGTAATGTCCCCATACACTCACCTATTTTCTACAATATATACAAATACTATTTTAACGTAATGTAAGGATGTGCTTCAATAGCCACAATCATAGCGTACTATTTTGCTCTTTTAACCAAGCACTTAATATTTCCGCAAATTTCTTAGTAACAGGGGAAGCGTGGTGCTTCATCGCAATTCCAATGGTACGGTAGCCTCCTTGCTTTAGCGGGATTGCTTTTAACGTTGATGGTAAATGTTGAATGACCAATTGAGGCAAAATACTAATGCCTAAATGATGGGAAATCATTGAAAGAATCCCTACCTCCTCAGAAAGCTCAAAGCGAATATGGGGCTTTACATGATATTGCTCCAACAGTACCTTTACATCATTTGTCCCTTTATAGGAAGTCATGATAAAAGGCATATCTTCTAGGTCAACAATATCAATTTCTGTCTTATGAAATAAAGGGCTTTTATCTGAAACAATACATAATAAAGGGTCTTGTTGTAATTCCATAAATTGATATTGCTCTGATTTTTGACCATTCAAGAATCCTACTTCGACTTCCCCACTTAACAGCCATTGTTCAATTTCGTAATAATCTCCCTCTCGTAACTCTACTTGTATACCTGGAAATTGATGATCCATAATACGAACAATTTCTGGCATCCAATTCGAGGAAATACTTGAAATAACGCCAATTCGAACTTTCCCGCGTGTTACACCCAGTATATGGGCCGCTTCCTGCTGCAATAATTCCTGGGCATCCAGAACCTGACGCATCGCCCTTAGCATGGTCTGCCCCTCACTCGTCAGTGTTACACCTGCACGACTTCGATGAATGAGAGCAAAGCCAAATTCTTTTTCTAAACTAGACACGGCATGGCTCACAGCAGACTGCGTTAGTCCTAGTGCATCCGCTGCTTTTGTAAAGCTTGCTACCTCTGCCACCTTTGTTAAAATCTCATATTTAACTAAGCTCATCCGTCATCCCTCTATATACATGAATTTTTTTAATCCTATTCATTATAAACATTCGTTTTACTAATCACAATACAAGATATATAGTAAATTTTAGTATAAAAACTGTTTTAGTACACAGATGGTAGGTGAACATAATGAGTATCCAAGGAAAAGCAAATGTATTGATGGTTATTGTCACAATGTTTTGGGGACTATCTTATACCTTTATGGTCATGGGGCTTGAAACATTGGCAGTTTATAATGTGGTGGCATTGCGTTGTATCATTGCATTTTTCGTAGCAGGACTTATTTTTTATAAACGGATAATCAAAGTAAATGGTAAAACATTAAAATATGCGGCTATTCAAGGATTTTTATTATTCATTGTGTTCGCGTTAAGTTTATTTGGTTTACAGTCTACTTCTGCCTCAAATGCAGGCTTTATTTTAAGCCTAACCGTAGTATTAGTGCCGATTTTCAGCAGTTTCATTGAAAAAAAATTACCATCGAGAGCCGTTAGCTTTGCGGTCATTTGCACGATGATTGGTATTACAGTCTTAACAGCACATGGCTCATTCACCTTCCATAAAGGGGATTTATTAGTAGCCATTGCAGCACTATGCTATTCCATTTATTTACTACTGAATAGCTCATTTACACGAAATGTTGAATCCATTTCATACGGAATTTATCAGCTCGGCTTTGCTGGTATCTATGCCCTTGTCTTAACATTTATATTTGAAACACCGACATTGCCAAATTCAATGTCATCCTGGCTGGCTATTTTAGGGCTCGGTATCATTTGTAGTGCATTTTGCTTTGTTGGGCAAACTGTTGCACAACAGTATACTTCTGCTACACATACAGGACTTATTTTTTCATTAGAACCAATTTTTGCAGCCATGTTTGCCATGATGTTTATTGGTGAAAGTTTAACAGTGAAATTAGTGATTGGCGGTAGCTTTATCCTTATTGGTAATTTAGTGGCTCAATTAGAGCACTTCCATGCGTTACGTTTTATTAAAAAAGAAGCACAGGAAAAAGTCATACAATAAAATAGTGTGTCATGTCACTTCATTTACGAATGAAAAAGGAAGCTGAGAGTTATATCTCAAGCTTCCTTTTCTACTATGTATTGAATTTATAGCATCACTACATGTAAAATAGTTTACTATACAGTCTATTTTTTACAGAAACTAATTGGAGGAGAGTCATCTATGCAAATTCAACCCCGAAATACATCATACTATTTACCAGCTAAGGTCAATCAACCTATTAAAACAGAAAACCTATTGGATTTACTTAAATATGTGGATGGCAGTGAAGAGGAAGACGCCAAAAAGAACAAATCGAAAATTGAAGTCAGACACGAAAATGGCTATGTGCGTCAATATCTTGTTAAACCAAATGGACAAAGAGTACTCCTGATGGAAACTAAACAAAGCCATGACAATAAAGAAGCTAGCCATTTACATACTATGCCTCATAACCTGTTTAAGCAGCCATTTGAAAAGCCTACAAGTGACCCGATACTTTCGATTTTAAATGCGAAGGATAACATTGCTAAATATAGATATGGGATTTAAAGGACAACAATATTAAATAAAATAATAGACAAAGTCGAATAAAACGACTTTGTCTATATTTTAACCAGCAAGCCAGAGCCATATCTCACTGGTTTGATCATTATAAAAACCTTCTATATTGCTCTGCCTCTATCATACGCTCTTGCTGTTTTAAACGTGCCTCTTGCTCGGCAACTGTCTCAGAATGTGCTTGTAGCTGATCTACATCATCCTCACGTTCCGCATATAAGACGATACTACCTTGCTCCACAAGATGTGCATAATAAGCGATTTGTCCCTCTGATAGATTAAATCGTTTTAAGCCCTCTGTCACAGCCGAGTCACCTGTAAACCAAGACTTAAATTGGTCCACCCAATTACCAGCCTCATGTGTTTGGACATCAGCATCCCATTTTACATCCTCAAACTGTTCGGAATCTTTCGCAATAATATGAATATCCTCTTGTTGATAACCTTCTAACCGCATACTTTCTAAAATGTGAAGCATTTCATCCCTCGTATGGGCCACCTCAATTTGTGGGTTTTGTTCATTCATCATGTTCAATTCCTCCTAATTTATATGGCTTACTAGATAATTACCCTTGCTGTACACAAGCAAACGCTTTTTACCAAACTGTCATAATTGTTATGAACCCTTAATACATGTTATGGCTTTGACATCAAGCATTAATTGCAGAAAAAAAGCATGCCAGAGTACTTAATATCTCCAACATGCTGTAACTGTCGTTTTTACTTGTCAAGAAAGGCTTTTAACATCCATGTATGCTTTTCAAGAGATTGGTACATGGCGTTAAGTAAATCCTCTGTACGATCGTCCCCTTCTTCTGCTGCTAGCTCCATTGTGGCATTTAATGCTTTCATGAGCTTTTGGAAATCCGAAATTATCGTAGCGACCATTTCCTCTGTCGTCTCATTTCCTGCCGCCTCCTCTACATAGGAAAGCTCTAGATGTTCTTTTAATGTTGCGACTGGCTTGCCATCCTTTGAAAGAATACGCTCTGCAATTTCATCTAAATTCAAGGTTGTTTCATTATACAACTCTTCAAATTTTGCATGCAGTGTAAAGAATGAGTGTCCTGTCACATACCAATGATAATTGTGCAGCTTTGTATAAAGTACAGACCATGTAGCCACTAGCTTATTTAATTGTTTGTTTAAGTTTTGTGTCATAATCACTTTCTCCTCCAATATGTCTTGTTCTAGCCTTTAATATGTGTAACAAATGATGTCGGCTATACATCTATTGTTCCCGCCCGACAATATTTCAAACATGTCTTCGACAAACGATATACATTAAGAATATTGCAACTATTCTATGAAATTATTTCACTTTCCGAAATAGTTTCGTTATAATGAAATCACTTACATGTAAAGGGGTGTCTATGAATGGAAGTTTTACCATTACGAAAAGATGTAGCAGTAGAAGAAACTTGGGATTTAACAGATTTATTGAGCCATGATGCTGATTTTGAACCTACTTTAGCACAATTGGTGGAAGACGCACTTAGCTTCGAGCAGCAATACCAAGGAACGATTACAGATGCACAAAAAGTTATTGACGTGCTATCTGCTTTTGAAGAGCTACAGAAAAGGTTTGTTCCGATTGGCACGTATGCCAGCTTAAACCTTGAAACAGATCGTACAAATGATGGAGCGCAAATGCGGGCTGCAAAATTTGCTACAGCTATTGGAAAGGTAAGCAGCGCTCTCTCCTTCGTGCGCAGTGAGTTACTAGCGTTGGATGAAGCTATTTTACAAGAAGCGGCAGCATCAAGCCCTCTTTACAAACGTTATCTAGAGGAACTGTTAAAGCAAAAGCCTCACCAGCTACATCCTGAAGTCGAAAAAGCATTGGCCGCATTTAGTGCTACATTCGATGCACCATATGAAATATACAATACGACGAAATTAGTAGACATGAACTTTGGTCAATTTGAAGCCAATGGTGAAAAGCATCCACTTAGCTTCGTCCTTTACGAAAATGACTGGGAGTTTGAAGCGAATACAGAAATACGCCGCGCTGCCTTTAAAGCCTTTTCAAGCAAGCTACGCGATTACCAGCATACAACAGCACAAGTGTATAACACGCATATTCAGCAGGAAAAAACAATGGCAGACCTACGAGGCTTTAACTCGGTCATTGATTATCTACTCTTTGATCAGGACGTCGATCGTTCGCTCTATAATCGTCAAATTGATTTAATTACGACAGAGCTTGCCCCACATATGCGTCGTTATGCAGCTTTAATTCAAAAAGCGAACGATATCGATAAAATGACATTTGCAGATTTAAAAATAGCGCTTGATTCTGATTATGATCCAAAATTATCGATGGCTGAGGCGAAAGAATATGTTGAAAAAGCATTAGCTGTTATGGGGGAAGACTATAATCATTTAATGGATAGAGCCTTCAATGAACGTTGGATTGACTATGCACCAAACAAAGGAAAATCTACAGGGGCATTTTGCTCAAGTCCGTATGGTAGCCATCCTTATATTTTAATGTCATGGAACGAACGCATGAATGAAGTCTTTACTCTTATTCATGAGCTTGGTCATGCAGGGCATTTTGCGAATACGCATGAACATCAATCTTATCTTAATAGCCGACCTTCTCTATACTTTATTGAAGCACCATCAACAATGAATGAAATGCTGTTAGCGAATTATTTACTAACACATAACGATGATTTACGGTTTAAACGTTGGGTGATTTCAAATATTGTGTCGAAAACGTATTATCATAACTTTGTCACTCATTTACTAGAAGCAGCCTATCAACGTAAAGTGTATGGATTAATTGATGCTGGTGAAGCTGTTAATGCAACAATTTTAAATCAATTAAAACGCTCTGTGCTAGAAGATTTCTGGGGTGATACAGTCGACATTTCTGAAGGTGCAGAACTTACATGGATGCGTCAACCTCACTATTATATGGGTCTTTACCCATACACATATAGTGCTGGGTTAACCATCTCTACACAAGTGTCTCAACGTATTTTAAAAGAGGGTGACACAGCTGTTGAAGAATGGTTAGCTGTCTTACAGGCTGGTGGCACAAAATCACCAGTAGAGTTAGCACAAATGGCTGGTGTCGATATTACAACAGACCAACCGCTTCGTGATACGATTGCCTATATCGGTCATTTGATTGATGAGCTTGAACGCCTAACTTTGGAAATTGAAGCGGTTCAGCAATAATCTAGCAAGAAAACGGTCCTGCATGCTAAAGGTGCAGATCGTTTTCTTTTTTTAGTTCTAAGTGGAAAAATACGTACATATAATAGAATCAGGGCGTCCCTCTACATTTTTTAGATATTTCAAAATAGACAATCATTTTTCTTCATACAAAAGTACCGTTATTATTAAGAGTACGCAAATTATTTAGCAATATACGATTAACAATTATTAAAGGAAGTGTTCTAATTATGGTAAAACGTAATGATCCATGCCCATGCGGTAGCGGCAAAAAATATAAAAAATGTTGTGAAGGCAAACAGCAAGTAACAGTGGAAACAGTACAAATCGAAGAATTAGAGCGTGTGCTACAAACTTTTTACTTAGAATATCCCGAACGTAAAGATGTTCGTGCATATATTGAGCATGTCGGCACATGGCAGCCTAAATTAGAGAGTGTGCTACAGCGTGAGCTCATTGAAGCAATCGCTTTAGACGACTTTTTCTTCCATCAAGAGCCATCTATTTGGAAAAGTTACTTAAAGAAAACGAAGAAAAAGGCAGTAAGACCATCTACTGTCAAGGTACTTGAAGACTGGTCTCAGCCGGCTTTATTTATTGGTACGGTGTCTGTTGTTGAGGAAAAATATTTCAAGGCTAATCATTTACTTACGAATGAAGAGCTTTCTATTCGTCGTGAAAATAATAAACCGATTCCTGAAGGTATGCATGTATTTGCCTTTATCTTACCAGATGGAACGAAGAAATCGACACATTATTTAGCTGTGTCTACCCTAATTTTCTTCCCTGAGGATCATGCAAAAGTATTTGAAGAATTTAAGAAAAACTATGAGGCATCCGAGAAGAAGGTAAGCTCATTCTTAAAAGAAGAGCATCTAACATTCTGGGAACTATTAGTATCGAATGGCTATAAAGGTGAGGAGTTTTCAAACTTCGAAAGCAATGTCCTGACACAAGTAAAAGATTTCTTAGAGCAAAATGAGCGTGAATCAGCTCCGATGCTTGAACTTTTAGAGGACTATTTAATCGAAGGACAACCGACTGCTCGCAAAGAAGCGGCTATTGCAGCTGGTGCGATTCGTTATGGTCAGGAAAAAGAGCTATTCGAGTCCCTATCCATGACCGTAAAGGAAATTGCTGCAACTTTTGATATTTCTGCTTCGTCTCTGACAAAATATTATCAAGACCTAAGCAGTTATGCTGAAACAAAATAAAAGTAATAATGAAAGAAGCTACATTGACCAGCGGATTGCTAATCAATGTAGCTTTTTCTCATGAGGTTCGTATTTTATTTACTATACACTTTCAAAAGCTCTTCTCCCAAAAACTGTAACTTTTCTCCAACTGAACACGCCTCAATACAGAAACGGTGAGCTCCTGGTTTACCACGTTCTTTACGTAATTGCTTAATCACCAAGCAATCCGCACAATACGTATCATGCAGTTCGTCAATATCCCTCATAACCGTCACTTTATCCATGTTGAGCCCCCGCTCCTTTCACGTCCAAAATTCACTTCTTATTATTATGAAGCGTTCAATTTGAACAAGCAACTATTTTGTTTGTTCCATTTTTTACAGACTATGATTCTGATCCTTGTTGTACAATTATAGAGAAGTCACATTGCAAAGTAGGGATGGTATGTTAGAAGTTTATATAGACGCTGCCAGTGCAGGAAATCCTGGTCCAAGTGGGATCGGGCTATTTATTAAAGGTGAAGGCCATCATATCCAAATTAGTGAGTATATTGGCGAAACAAATAATCATATCGCTGAATTCACTGCATTAGTTCGCGGTCTTGAAGAAGCACAAAAGCTAGGCTCAACACTAGTATCCGTACGCTCGGATTCTAAAATCGTTGTCGCTTCTATGGAAAAAGAATATGTTAAAAACGAGGAATTTAAACCTTATCTTGAAAAAGCTTTAGCCCTAGCCACTAGCTTTGATTTATTCTTTATTAAATGGGTGCCCGACTCACAAAATAAAGCTGCCGATGCTTTGGCTCGAAAAGCAATTCAAAGTAAAAATACTTAATCCTATTTCATGGGACTGTCCGTCATGTACAGTCTCGTTTTCTTTTCCCCTTTTTCTCCCGTTGTTTACTATTCCCCCTATTCAAACTTTTTATGAAAATAAGCTTCATTCAAAAAATGCTAGGAAATGCAGCTAATTTTCTGATTAATCCAAAACGATATTGACATTGTTAGATCACGATGATATCCTTTAACACATTAGTAGTTTAGCAAACGAAAGCGATAGATTATAGGGGGAAACAAAATGAAACGAGTATTGACTTTATTCATGATGCTGACAGCTGTGATCGTTTTAGCAGCGTGTGGTACATCGAAAGAAAATGCAGCAAAGAAAGATGACAAAGCTGCTGATGTAGAAAGAATGATTATTGGCATTGACGATAAATTTGCGCCAATGGGCTTCCGTGATGACAAGAACAACATCGTTGGGTTCGATATCGATTTAGCCCGTGCGGCAGCTGAGCATATGGGCGTCGAAGCAGAATTTCAACCAATCGATTGGAAAACAAAAGAGGCAGAATTACTAAGTGGGCGAATTGATTTAATTTGGAACGGTTATACCATTACAGATGAGCGTAAAGAAAAAGTACTATTTACAAAGCCTTATCTTGAAAACGCTCAAGTTGTCATGACAAAAGCAGATTCAAAGATTTTGAAACTAAGTGATTTAGCTGGACAAGAAGTAGGTATTCAATCTCTTTCTTCTGCGGCAGATGCACTAAACGGGCATCCAATTCATAAAGAAGTGAAAAAAATTACAGAGTTTGCGGATAATGTTTTAGCTTTATCCGACTTAAAAACAGGTCGTGTTGATGCCGTTGTTATCGATGCGGTTGTTGCAGAATATTATATGACACAGGAGCCTGATACATTTAAATTATTAGAGGAATCACTTGCACCAGAACAGTATGGAATTGGCGTGAAACCAGGCAATGAAGCCCTATTGGACAAATTACAAGCCGCATTAGACAAAATGAACGAAGATGGTACAGCTGCTGAAATTTCTACCAAATGGTTCGGTGAAGATAAAGTATTAAAGTAATGACAGGACACATCATTTGTAAGAGTTTCCTTTGTGAAACTCTTACTCTTTTTGGAGGGACATCTTTATGGCGGATTACTGGCAAACTATGATATGGCCGATGCTAGAAGGTGCGAAAACGACAGTGTTACTGTTTTTCATCGCTATTCTGGTTTCGATTCCATTAGGCTTTTTACTAACACTCGCAGTAAAAAGTCGCATTCAACCAATCTCTTGGCTTGCACATACGTATATTTATATCATGCGTGGTACACCACTATTACTACAATTATTATTAATTTGCTTTGGTTTACCTATGCTGCCAGTAATCGGTGAATACTTAGTACTTGATCGTTTTGTGGCCGCTTGCCTTGGCTTTATTTTAAATTATGCTGCCTACTTTGCAGAAATATTCCGTGGCGGTCTTCTTGCCATTGATAAAGGACAATATGAGGCAGCTCAGGTACTTGGCTTATCCAAGTGGCAAACGACGACGCGTGTAATTTTGCCACAAATGTTCCGCGTCGCATTACCCGCATTATCAAATGAATCCGTTACACTTATTAAGGATACAGCCCTACTCTATGCAGTAGCTGTGCCTGAATTACTCCATTTTGCGCAAACAGCCGTAAATCGTGACTTCACGATTACGCCGTTCTTTATCGCGGGTGCTATTTATTTAGTTATGACGCTTGTCTTGACGATGTTCTTTAAATGGCTTGAAAAACGTTTTACATTTGAATAGAGGTGACACATATGGCATTGATGCAAGTAACAAACTTAAAGAAATCTTTTGATCAGGTGGAAGTGCTGAAACAAATTACATTTACAGTGGAGAAAAACGATGTCATTGCTGTCATCGGCCCGTCTGGCTCTGGGAAAAGTACCATGCTTCGCAGCTTAATACATTTAGAAGAAATTGAAGGTGGCAGTATAGTGATTGATGGCGATTTTCTTGTTCAAAACGGTCAGTATGCTAAACCACAGCACATCAAAGCGATAACAGCTAAAATGGGGATGGTCTTTCAACACTTCAATCTGTTTCCCCACTTAACAGTCCAGCAAAACCTCGAAATGGCGCCGAGCTTATTAAAAACAGAATCAGCGGAGGCTATTACGAGCCGCTGTCAGGATTTACTGCAGAAAATTGGACTTGCCGACAAAGCAAAGGCCTATCCTGCCAATCTATCTGGGGGTCAAAAGCAGCGTGTAGCCATTGCCCGTGCCTTGATGATGAATCCTCAAATTTTATTATTTGACGAACCAACCTCTGCCCTAGACCCTGAACTGACAGGAGAAGTCTTAAAGGTCATGAAAAGCTTAGCTGAAGACCATATGACGATGATTGTCGTCACACATGAAATGGGCTTTGCGCGTGAGGTAGCGAACAAGGTCGTCTTTATGGATGATGGTCAGATCATTGAATCTAATCATCCAGACAACTTTTTTACAAACCCACAAAACGACCGCACCAAGGCATTTTTACAGAAGAATCTTTAGTAGAGCGTGTTTATGTCGCTCTACTTTTTATTTTTCTTCCTTGTGTATGCTTCGAAATAAATTGTTTATAAACTCGTTAAGTTTTTTAAAATCCCTATATTTCCCTACTGACATGTAAAGACCTATAAAAAGATACGATCACAATCGTACCTTTTTTTAATAGTTTCAATTAAATTATCAACTCCTATTTCAGTTCATAATAGAACATGCTATCATCATCTGTTCTGCTACCAAACATTTCACCAGGTTTAGGCAATACTCCGTTAGATGCCCAATAGCGATATGTTTCACCCTTTAAAAATTCATTTTTAGATGTACTTTTTGGGGATGATAAATTAAACAGCGCAATTTTACTTTTATCAACTAATAAGTTTGAAGCAAAGTTCATATCAGAGCCATTCTTAACACTTTGAACACTTACGTCCCTACTTGGCTTGAATGTGTATTCATAGTAGATTGCATAAATCCCTTTATTCAGTAGAATTTTATCTTCACCTTTTTCATTAAAAAACATATCTTTAAAAATACCTTTTGGTTTAGTGCCTGTCGTATCCACAAAAATGGCATGTTCAATTGTAGCGACACCTGTGTTATTTAAATACGTATGAGATTTACCAAGAATATCTTCATATCCACCATATTTTGATTTCTTGAAGTTAGAAATAGTTAAAATGTTTGTTCCTGTTTCAGAAACCTCACGAAGTTCTTTTAACCCTGTGAAGTCGGATGGTGCTTTCTTCATTGCATCCATGAAGCGGATAAGGATGGTTGCTACCTCTGCACGTGTTGTATTGCCATTTGGCTTGAATGTGAAATCTTCATAGCCTGATAGCAAGCCAGTACCAAGTGCTACCCCAATATACGGAAGATCCTTCTTATTAACCCCTCCACCATAAAATTCTGGAATCGGAATAATTGTAAGGCTTGAATTTGCCATTTCTTCAATCGCTTTACCATAATCAGCGTTCGCATGTGCTAAACCATTTGCTAACCAACGAGACATTTCACCGCGAGTCATTGCTTTGTTTGGTTCAAATTTGTTATTTGAGAAATCACTAGCTTTAATGAATCCAACTGCTAGTCCTTCTTGAATAGCGTCATTTGCCCAATGTGAAGCTCCAACATCTGAAAATTTAGATGGTGTACGGTCGTTTCCGTCGTATACGCGTGATAGGAATGTTGCAAACTCTGCTCGTGTTACCTGTGCAGATGGTTTGTATGTACCGTCACTGTAGCCTGCCACAAGCCCTTTTTCTGCTACTTGTTTAATTGACTCATATGCCCAATGCGATTTAGGGACATCTTTAAATGTCGTTTTCGTTGCCGCTTCTGCAACAGTATAAGTAGCAGATATAGCATACACGGGAGTCGCCACAGCTAGAGCTAAAGTCGCAAGTAATAATTTGTTTGAGTTCTTTCTAAAAGTACCACGTTTCATATTTATTCCCTCCAAATGAATTAGATTCTTGTATAATCTAATTTTACTATTTTTAGAGGATCTATCAAACTCCCGAAGGTCATTAGTTAGTCCCCTCATTCCTGAAAAAGATTTTAATAAAATGAAAGAACCCGCTTCAAAACACCATCAAGTAGCCATAACAAAATAGTTACGACAAATAGTGATTTTTGAAGCGGGTTCTTCCCATTATTTAAATTACTACTATGCTTTCATAATTTTTAAAATTAAACAATCTTGATTAGAAAAAATATAATAAGTTCGGTGGTATTAAAGATAAGTAACGTAATCAAAGGGGATATTGAAAGCTTTGTAATTAAGCTGTTGAAAAAGAATTGTTATATTGACAATGTTCTTAGATTTCAATGAGGGCTCCTCTTTCATATAACTAATAAGCATTTTTGAATATACTTCTTAAATAGCTGAACTCTTTTACTCGTTGTTTCTATCCAGAGTTATTAAATTTACAATATTTAAAAAAACGTTTATCCATGTATATAAGTAAATACGAATTGCTTCAAAGGCGATTTGCCAAGTGATGAAAGTAAACCATCTTACATGCTGGCGAGGCATTGTTATTTACTTTCTTGTGCAAAAGTAAATAACAATGCAAGCACAGAAACAATACGTGTTGAGAAATTTATCGCAAAAAGGAATGAGACCTGCCCAATACAGAGTTCATTCCTCAATAACTGTTTAAAATATGTGTCTAACTTTTTGGGGTCACTTCATTTGAAGTTC
Source organism: Lysinibacillus sp. FSL W7-1291 (assembly GCF_038593415.1). Lineage (NCBI taxonomy): Bacteria > Bacillati > Bacillota > Bacilli > Caryophanales > Bacillaceae > Lysinibacillus > Lysinibacillus sp. FSL W7-1291. The sequence continues at coordinate 1,719,888 of NZ_CP151994.1, read as the reverse complement.
CTTATAAATTTGTTATAGATGAGATCCTCCACTTGCATCAAGCAGCTGACCTGTTACCCAACGGCTGTCTGAGGAAGCAAGAAAGGCGGCAATATCTGCCACATCCTCGGGTTCACCCCATCTGTTGAAAATGGAAAGACCAGCAGCATATTTTTGTCCATCAAGATTTTCCAATGTCTCAGCATTCATCTCTGTGTTAATAATTCCAGGCTGGATGGCATTTACCGTAATATTACGGCTCCCTAGTTGTTTGGCTAGAAGTCGCGTAAATGTGTCGATAGCACCTTTGGATATACTGTACGTGAAGACACTTGGCGAGGCTGCACGAGTCACAAAAGATGAAATATTAATAATACGTCCTCCATCTTTTAAACGTGGCAAAGCTTGCTGAGTAACAAAAAGTGGTGCTTTAACATTAATCTTCATTACCTCATCAAATGATTCTTCCGTCGTCTCTTCTAAACTAATAATTTGACCAATTCCAGCATTGTTGACAAGAATATCGAATCCGCCACCGCCCATATATTCCCGAATAGTATCATCCAAAGTAGTAAATAAATCTTGAATACCATCTAAGGTACTAAGGTCAGCACCAATCACGCAAGCATTTCCTCCACTTTGTTCGATCTGGTGAACAACTGCTTCTGCCTCATTACGTCTTTTCCCGTAATGGACGACGACAAAGGCTCCCTCTTGTGCCAGACGCAGTGCAATACTGCGGCCAATTCCTCGACTTGATCCTGTAACTAAAGCGATTTTCCCTGTTAACTTACTCATGCTTCCATCTCCTTGTTCAAACATAGTTATATTACATAGAGAATTATATCAAGGAACATCATTTGAAATGTTGCTCTCTTATTCGGTTTCAAGGAGGTGTTTCGTTCGTTCATCCTTCACGTAATAGCCACTTTCAGAATCTGTCGTGCTTTCCTTTATTTCTTTCTATTCTTCCTTTTCAAACTTCTCTGGGGGAAAGGGCTTTTTTCCGTGTTCTTCACGATCCATATTTAACTCTAATTGAAGCTTCTCTTCATAAGCCTGTGTTTCTTTTCGCACAACCTTTTTATCATACTTCCGTTTATTCGCACTCGCTTTCACATGCGTAGAATCCATAAATAGATGGTCTGCAGGAGGAGTCTCTGATGCATAATCTCTTTTAATATACGATAGAAAATGGACTGAGCGGATGTTTTCTGTACGAAAGCGAAGCGACAGTAACGAAGCGAGGGAAGCAGCTCGACCCCGCCCGTAGTGGAAATCAACGGCTTTACTTTATTTCATTGTAAAAGAAAAAAGACTGTAAGCAAACTCAAAATTCGTTGAGTTTGTCTACAGTCATAAAGGAATAGGACATTATTCATTTGGAAATTTCGGTAGATAAATCATGACCTTAAATAAATCGCCATCTACTTGAACTAAGAACTTGCCGTTCTGGATGTGAATAAGGCTTTCAGCAATCGATAACCCTAATCCGCTACCTTGACTTGATCTCGATTCATCTCCTCGTTTAAAACGTTCCATTAGCTCATCGACTGTGATATTTAATTCGTATGCTGAAATATTTTTAAATGTCACAAGTATTTCATTCCCTAAATCTTCAACACTAATATATACCCTTGATGTAGGCTGTGCGTATTTAAAAATATTCGAGAATAAGTTTTCGATGGAACGCCATAGAAGTTTACCATCAGCCTTCACATACACCTTTTCTGTTGGATGGGCTAACTTAAAATCTAATGACGAGGCTTCAATTTTTTCATCCATTTCTCCGATTCCTTGTGTTAGTAATGATACGATATCAATCCGCTCTAACTGGACAGGTATACTACCACTTGATGCTTTAGCCGCTTCAAATAAATCATCCGTTAAGTGCTGGAGTCTTTTCGACTTTTGATCTAACACGTCTACATATTCAGCAATCATTTCAGGATCGTTTTCTAATTTTAATAAATCGACATACGTAATAATTGATGTTAAAGGCGTTCTGATATCATGCGAAACATTCGTAATAAGCTCTGTTTTTAAACGCTCACTCTTGATTTCACTATCCACTGCCTTTTTTAACCCATCTGTAATACGATTAATATTTTCTGCAAGTTGACTAAACTCCCCTTTTCCATCGACTTCAATTCGATGATGAAGATCCCCATTCTTAATTTGCTCTACGCCCTCTTTAATGCGATTAAATGACTTCACCTTTCGCATCGCCAACCAGGCAGCTACACCTATCGTAATGGGAAATATAAAAAATGTTGCCGCTACAACTAATGGATAGCCAATGACTAGTAGCACAATTTTCACGCCTGTACTACCACTGTTAAAAACATGTTTCACCCAAATAAATAGCTTTTTGAAAACTTGATAGAGCAGTGTATGCTGAAATAACGATCTATTTTTAATATGCTTTACGAGCGATAAAATCAATAGTAAGGCAATGATAAAAATAGGCACGGTGAAGAACATGTACATATCATGGAACACTTCAACAATCATGGTGATCCACATCGCTGTTAAGCAACCAACTAGCACAATATTGAAATCATTATAGAGTTTATCTATGACATGGAAATGAATTTCTTTATCTTTAAATGACCTTCTTCCAATAACTATGATTAAATAAACAAAAGATAAAATAAACCCTGCTAAAAATACCATGAATTCATTCAGAAAACTTTGGGCATTCTCTTTATCTTTTTCCCATTCCGCCATTTTTTGTTGTAAGAAAGAATCTTTAAACGCCACATACATAACATCTGTCTGTGGGTTCAACGTGTCAACTTCGTGTGTAATGTAACCCAAGTATTGACTTTCTTTCATTTCATTTGGATAAAGCTTTTGTTGGTAATCCTCAAATAGCATATATGCATCAAAGGATTTAAATTGTTCTTTCTTCTTGAGATCACTATTGGAAAATTCATGTTCACCGTCACTCGCATAAAACACAATTCCTTCATAAGCTTCTAACGTACTACGTAACTGATAAAAATTTCTTACCTGTTCATTTATGCTTTCATCTTTTGTTCTAGCAATGTCATTTGCATATTTTTCTTGATAGATATGCTTATTTTCCTCTTCACTCAAATTCGAATTATATCTGTAAGAATTACGAAAATCATAATATAATTCCTCTTCGATTCTTCTATTATCCTCTTCTGTTAGTGTTTTACCACTTAAAATATATTCTTCACTTTTATATTTCCCGATTAATTGCGCTAAAGGAGCCATAATGCTGTAACTTTCATCAGCGAATGCTCGGCTTTCAAAATAATTATCTTGATTTAAACTACTAAGATGAATTCCATTAAATTCCATGTCGATCATTACCCTCGCTATACCAATTAAACAAGCGATGGCAATTAGAAACACAACTATTTTCGTTATAAGTGCATGACTAATACTTCTCAACTTTCTCAACCTTATACCCAACTCCCCATACAACTTTTAAATACTTTGGCTCTTTTGGATTAATTTCAATTTTTTCTCGAATCTTTCGAATATGAACCGAAACCGTATTTTCAGGATTAATAGCCCTGACATTCCATACCTTTTCATAAATCTCTTCAATCGTGAACACCCTACCAGCATTGGCTGTCAGAAGCTTTAAGATTTTATATTGCACTGGTGTTAAATGAACCTCTTGTTTATCAACAGTAATGACTTTTTGTTCATCATCAATCACAAGCCCGCCCGTTTGAAATACAGAACTGCTCATCTCGAGGCTCCCAAATGTCGTATACCTTCTTAGCTGTGATTTCACTCTAGCCACAAGTTCTAATGGATTAAACGGCTTAGCCATATAATCATCTGCTCCAATATTTAATCCGAGTATTTTGTCATAATCCTCCGATTTAGCAGAAAGCATTATTAACGGAATCATATTATCTTGCCTAATCTTCATCGTCGCCGTAATCCCATCCATTTTTGGCATCATAATATCCATAATAATAAGATGAATAACGTGATCCCGAATAAGATCGATTGCCTCTATACCATTGTAAGCTTTGAATACATGATAGCCCTCATTTTCTAAATAAATGCTAATCGCCCTAACAATTTCTTTATCATCATCACAAATCAAAATGTTCAACTACATTCACTCCTCCACCACTTTAGGTTCATGTCATCACCCCTATAGGATTCGTATAAGGATATAATACTAATTAAATCTTAACAAACTCCGACATCAATTCTTAAGATTTTCTTAGTGTTTTTCTCTATGCATTCTTTATGCTAAATACAAAAGCTTGAAATGAAAAATTTAGTTAAGCTGCAGGCTTTAATGTTGGACTAGGATAAAGAAATAAGAATATAAAAATGGAGAGCATGCTTGGGTGGCTCTCCTTTAATCGTCTATTATATAATTTTTATCATGAATCCAATACCAGTACTGCGTTTTAAGAAATCGATTAGAATTTCCGACAATTGTCAACATTATTAAAGATAAGTAAACAAAAAGTAGTTTTCGTTAGATTTAAAAAGGACAAAAGTAATACTCATTTTGAAAAAGAGCTCATTAAAACTTTTTATAAATCGTATCTTTCTTATAAATGAACAAAATTTATTTTGATGAGTCTGGGACAATTATAAAAACAGTTGGGCACAACCCCAACTGTTTGACTATATATGCACTACTTTTTTCGGTTTCATCTTTGCAAGGCGTAATAGATAAATAATAAAGACAACCCCCAGTAAGCCTGCCCCCGATAAATAGACAGAAGCATAGCCTGCCTGTACAGCTACCATTCCTAAAATATACGAACCTAGTGCGATACCCAGGTCAAACATGGTAAAATAGGTTGCTGTTGCATAGCCGCTTCGTTGAATGGCAGTGGATTGAACTGCTAATGCTTGCAAGCTAGTCGTTACAGCTCCATAGCCAAAGCCTATAAAAATAGCAGCACTTAAAAATAACATTGGTCCTTCAACAAATGCTAGCATGACTAGACCGATGGCAAAGGAAATAATGCCAGGAATAATGACAAATTGCGGTCCCTTCGTATCGTAAAGTTTTCCTGTATATGGACGTGTAATGAGCATTGCCGCTGCAAATACTGCATAAAAGAGACTAGCTACAGCCATTAAATCCTTTTGCTGTGCATAGACCGATAAAAAGGATAGCACACTGGCATACGAAAAAGCGACGAGGCTGGCAATTGCTGCAACAGGAAGCGCCTTACGCTCAAATAAATCATTCAATTTAAAAGTTAGTTTTCCTTCATGCACTGGCTTCGGTAAATCATCTGTATTGACCGTTAATGCTAAAATCCCTCCTGCTAGAATACATATACTCATGACTATGAATAAGACATTAAAGGTACTATATTGAATTAATAATAAGCCGATAAATGGTCCAATGACGACAGCTAGATTCGTAGACATCGTAAAGTAGCCTAGCCCTGCCCCTTTTCGTTTAGCAGGAACGATATCAGCCGCTAAAGATCCTGCAGCTGTTGTGATAATACTAAAGAAAATCCCTTGAATAAAGCGAAGACCAAGTAAAAGTCCAAACGGATGAATAAATAAATATAAAACGGTACAGATAAAATAGCCCACTATAGATAGGACTAACAGTTTTTTCTTGCCAAAAACATCTAATAACTTACCTGAAAACGGGCGTACAATAATAGCTGACAATAAAAAGCCTGACAATAATAGGCCCGCTTCCTTATCTGTCTGATGTAGTTCACCAATCGCATAGAGTGGTAAAGTCGTTACAAGTCCATAAAAAACAAAAAATACAGAGATATTCGTTAAAAAGAGGCTAATGAAACGCTTCGTCCATATTTGTGTATTTTCTTCTTGCTGCATGTCCATCAACCTTTCATTTTTTCCAATAACTTCAGAAATTGCTGCTGCTCCTCAACAGTTAAAGAGCCCACCATTTCTTCCTCAAATGCTAATATGGTTACGGTGATCGCTGGTAAGCGCTCCTCCCCTAGAGCGGAAAGAGTCACAATTTTTTCTCGCTTATCCTCTCCATCTAATCGTTGGACCCAGCCCAATGTTTCTAGTCGTGTAATAGCTCTTGTAATACTGGGCGCTTCCACATTTAAATATTTCCAAATTTGTGTTAAGGTCATTGGCCCGTTTTTATGTAAGCAATATAAAATGGCCCATTGGGAGCTATATAAATGATGTTGCTTTAATACTTCATTTAAGCAGTTCGTTAAATACCGACTTTTTTGGAATAAAGCATGAAATATTGGATTCATATTGTTTACCTCCTGCGAATTTATTTACCTAGTTAAATAAATACTATACGCTTCATTTTTTTCTTTGTAAAGCAAGGAATTTGGAAAGGTAACCCTACTGTAAGCAGGAAATTTTTTGCAAGTGTCGAATAAAACTTAGTAGATTTACAATGTAAAGGAGATGGAAGCATGGGGAAAAAGGTTTTAATACTCGCAGGAGATGCAGTAGAGGCTTTAGAGATTTTTTATCCTTATTATCGTTGTCTTGAAGCAGGGTATGATGTCACAATTGCAGCACCATCCGCTAAGAAATTACAAACCGTATTACACGACTTTGTAGAGGGTGTCGATACATATATCGAGCGTCCTGCTTATGGATTAGAGGCCCACGCTGCTTTTGCTGCTATTGATCCAACACAATTCGATGGGCTCATTATTCCTGGTGGACGTGCACCTGAATACATTCGTTTGAATGAGCATGTCCCAGCACTAGTAAGCCACTTCTTTGAAACGAATAAACCAATTGCAGCCGTTTGTCATGCAGCGCAAATTTTCGCGACCATTCCTGAAGTGCTAAAAGGGCGTGAGCTAACAGCCTATATTGCCTGCAAGCCTGAGGTGCAGGTGGCAGGAGCAACTTACATTGATGCCAACCTTCACACAGATGGTAATTTAATAAGTGGGCATGCATGGCCTGATTTACCAGGCTTAATGCGTGCATTTATTCAAAAGCTAGAGGGTTAAAGAACAAGGATGCCTAAAATAGGGCATCCTTATTTTATGAAGTACTTTCTTGAAATTCAATTTTTTCTACTTCCTGCGTTGTCGTTTGGTAGCTGATTCTGACATGAACACCAAATTCCTTGTCAGGCTGCTTGAGCCAAAGCTTAAATTTCTCAATGGTTGATGCCCCCTGTACTTCCTTGCCCTCATGCAAATAATCCACAATTTTAGCCGTAGGATATTTCGCCTTTACCTCTTTGATAGCCAGCTGTCCCCATTTTGCATAAGCTGGTGTTTCTTGTTGTGCATTGGCAACCACTGGTATTTGTATAAACATAGCTAGAGAAACAAAAAGAAGCCCAAGTAAATAAAATTTTCTCACTTGAATCACTCCCTTTTTGACTGTATAAAGCAGCACAAACAGTAAAAAATAAGAGCTCCAAAAGACTTTGGAGCAGCTTGTGTTTATTGCTTTGGCTGTTGGGGATTATTATGAATGACCTGATTAAATTCTGCTGAATATTCCTCACGATCATTCTTTTTGTGTGTATCTTCCTTCTTTTTCTTTTTAAAGCTTGTCTTATTCTTTTTTGCCATGATTTGTACCTCCACTATTTTGTTTTATTCGACTGTTGGTTTTTATCATGATTCGTTTTATTGTTTTTATTTTTAGCCTTTGCATCAAATTCTGCCGCGAACTCTTCATTCAAGTTATCATTTGGGTTGTTATTATTGCTATTACTTCGATCGAGGTCTTTGCTTTTGTAAGTGCCAAAAGGATTATGTGTTCTCATATTCATGGTTTTACTGTTGTTTCGATTATTACGCTTTCCCACGTAGCTTCACCTCCTACTACCTAATTTGTTCAGTTCGAGATGTTTTCATGTAGGTAAGTTTCTTCGCTATTTGTAAAAAAAATGAACATGATCAATTTGATGTTAAATATATATAGAATAATCGGAATATTATGTATAATACAGGAGAACAAAAGGAGAAGTAAGGTTTAAAACTACAACAGGAATGAGTTATGACGAATGGTATATAATACCAATTAATTCTTCGACACCAATTGATTATCTTAAAAATCCCAATGGTGAGATTTCTCATGGTTATGTATTTACAAGCGTTTGGATTAAATGATGGTGTTATGAATGGATTATGTAAAAATCGTTAGTAGCATGGAAGCTGTTAATAGTAGCTTACGGAGGCGTTATCAATACTTTCTTAGTTCAATTTTTAAATGGTGGAATAGGTTCAGGTAAAACAAAATTGATAAATGCTTATATATATTAGTAATATTGAATTTGTAGATGCTAACTGGCAAATTGATCATCTACCCCAATGCAGTAACGAAAGCGAAATATAATTTCTAAATTAATGGGTAGAGTCATTTTCTTCTTTGACTATTATTCTGGCGGTTTGTTAAAGGTAAAATTTTAAAAATAAAGTTGAGGTGCAAATATGCTTTTAAATGACTATATGAATGAAAATTTTCCTTCCTTACTTCTTAGACCACCTTTGTTTTATAACTGGGAAATTGGCATACGGTTCGAACTAGGGGTAGAGCGAGCTAGAGAATACGATTATGAAGATCGTCTTTATATACAGGAGGTTTATAAAAGGGCTGTCACGCTGTTTGAAGCACTACATTTACAAGACGAGGAAATTTTTATGGTAGTAGATATCAATGATCTTGGAGGTAGAAAAACCTATCAGCACAAAGCGAGAATTTTTTCTCCATATATCTATGATAAATCAGTCTTATATAAATTGAAGCATACAGAAATGTCTTCTATTTTCCCCGAAGATGATGAGGACGGAAAATATAAAACACATAGGTTTACACTTGCATGTAAAACATCTGATTTGAAGTACATTCCATTGTTAAAAGCAGTATGTAATCAAGATTTAGGAATCCAACCAAGTATTTTTCATAGGATATATTTTTTAAATATCAAAAAGAAAACCATTTTTCACGTTTACGATGATAGAGGCTGTGATTTACTTGCTACCTCACCTGAATCTATACGAGACATTTATTATACATACAATGACTGGATATTAGATTATGATAAAGACAAAATAAAGTGTTTAAATAACTTCTTATTGTAGTTGAATAACAAAGGACATAACTAGTTGTCATACAATATGTTATGTCCTTAAATCGTTAGACAATTGTATATTCTGTAATATTAAGTAATGCTCCGACAGCACCAGAAAAGCCATGGTCATTAATAAAGACAGGTGTATGCTTTTTCGTGCGTGTATAATTTGCAATCACTCGGGTAAGATGATCATTATTGCTTAATGTGGAGCCAATATAAACGATATGCTGTGCATTTTTTTCCTCCGCATATTGAATGCTGAGTGTTGTAATGACTTCGCCTACTAGTCCTTGAACGGTCGCAATAATATCCTCAGCAGGATGCTTTATCGACTTTGTAATGCCTACTTTCCCAAAATTACTAGCCGTTAAATGACCGTCAATCGGTGTATCCATGCCTTGATAAATATCCTTGACCAATAAATCGATTCCTTCACGATTGCCATTGGCAGCCATTTCACGGATTTCATTGTAATCTGTAATGCCCGTTGTAAGCGCTGACAAACCAATTAGTGTCCCACCACCAACGCCTGTCCCACCAACGCGAATATGTGTATTACCTTCCATATAATGAATGGACGTACCTGTCCCAATATTGGTAATCATACTGCGCTCAAAAAAGTAGCCTTCTTTATTAAGCAAAAATCGGACACCCTTTAATGTAGCTTCAAATTCCACTATATAATGAATCGATTTCATTGTTTTAATGACATCAAGTAATTGCTCTGTACGTCCCCCCGTAACACCAATATCCTCAATATCTGGATGATCAATAATCCATTTTGTGACAGATTGCAAATCATTCGACGGAAAGGTTGTTAACACAAGTTCATTGTCTTGATCTAAATAAGCAACCTTTGTCAATGTGCCGCCTGCATCAATACCTATAGCCTTTGGCATACAATTCTCCTTTGTTTTTATTACGTAATTTTCTCATACTATGATGACGGTTTACGCTATGATTCAGGCAATTCATCAAATTCATGCCCTCTTTGGTATCCAGGATTTTGCAAGGAGTTATGTATGCCAAAATCCTGACTCCTGATTTTGTTCGTACAAAAGCTAAACGCTCAGTACAGTCCCCCAAATCGTGTAATGACATTTTGCCCTTTCTAAACTTTAACGCTGTTGAAATGATTGTGCAATAACTTCGTACACTTTCTTGAAAAAATCACGAAAAATATCAAAATTTATCTAATCAATAGCTGTTTTTTGACGAATTTCTAAAGCTTTATCATCATTCTACTAAAAAAACAAAAAAAGTGAAAATGCACTGCTTGAACAGGCATTTCCACTTTTCAATTACTATATTTAACTAGCGTGCTGAATAGCCACCATCAATGACAAGCTCGGCACCCGTAATGTAAGAAGCCTCGTCTGATGCTAAAAATAAAATAGCATTTGCTACTTCCTCTGGTTGACCAAGACGCCCCATTGGTGTAGCTCTTACTAACATATCCATTGCCTCTTTTGCTTCTGATAATTTGGCTGTCATTGGTGTTTCGATGACACCAGGGAATACCGTGTTCACACGGACATTGAAAGCACCAAGCTCTGAAGCTGCTGCACGAGCAATCGCACGTAAAGAACCTTTAGAGGCTGTATAGGCATTAAAGCCTGCCCCAATAATCGCTGTGTAAGACGATGTATTAACAATGGAGCCTTTGCCTGCTTCTTTCATATAGTGCGCAGCATGTTTAATGCCAAGAAATGGTCCAAATGCATTGATATTATGCATAATTGACCAGTCTGCCTGTGTAATTTGATCGGGTCCTTTTTCTGATGAAATACCCGCATTGTTAATTAAAATATCAATGCGACCATATTTTTCAACAATTGCTTTTGTTACATCTGCCCAGTTTTCGTCAGAGGAAACATCTAATTTCATTCCCTCTACATTTTCTAGCTCAGAAATTTTTGCTAAGTTTTCTTCATTAATATCAGCTGCAATTACTGTAGCACCTTCTTGTGCAAACAGTTTAGCCATCGCTGCACCCATACCAGAAGCGCCGCCTGTAATCATAGCAATTTTATTATTTAAACGTCCCATTTCATTAAACTTCCTCTCATTTGAAATTGATGTAGCTATACTAGTATAAATCCACTCTTATTGACCACCATAAAAGTATAGATTTAAATAGTTTATTATTAAACTATATCATTTGTAGTAATCGTTTTCAAAGAATATCTCTCTAAATATGAACAATCTGTTTTATCTTTCCCTTTTTTTACGATACGATATACTATAGATATGGAACCATTTGAACGGAGGAATACAAGTGAACGAACAAAAAAGACTTTACAAAGAAGCGATGCAGGTTTTAAAAGATACAAGCCGCACGTTTTATATACCTATTACTTTTTTAAAAAATGATTTAAAGATATCGGTGGCTGCTGCCTATTTAGCCATGCGTGCCATTGATGAAATTGAAGATCATGAACAGCTTTCGAATGATGTGAAATTTAATTTATTGTCCGCAACAAGTGAATTATTAAAGGACACATTTAATAAAGAAGCTTATCAAGCATTATTAGCACCTTATGCCGATCAACTGCCAGAAGTATCCCTTCGATTAGCAGATTGGCTAACATTTTGTCCTGAGGAATCGCGAAAAATTGTTCAGGCTTCCACAAGCGAAATGGCTTTTGGTATGGCCAAATGGGCAAAGGCCAATTGGCAGGTGCATACACGCGAGGATTTGGATGATTATACATACTACGTGGCAGGGCTTGTAGGGACGATGCTGTCTGAGCTTTGGGCGTGGGGTGCCAACGTTCAAACTGATCGTGAGCTAGCAATAGGCTATGGTCGTGGACTCCAGGCTGTCAACATCTTACGTAATCAGCATGAGGATTTAGATGAACGTGGTGTCAACTTCGTGCCTGATGGCTGGACACGCGAAGATTTGTTTGTCTATGCTGAAGAAAATTTAGCCAAAGCAGACCTCTATATGAAAGATATTAATAAACGTACCATTCTGCTGTTTTGCCGCCTACCACTTGCCTTAGCCCACAAAACGTTGAAGGCGATGCAAGAAGGTCGAGAAAAAATGACGCGCGCCGAAGTAGAGCAGACTGTGGAAGAGGTACAAGCTGACTAACATCAAAAGCCCCAGTAAACCAATACTGGGGCTCTTCTTAATTTATATCGAATCTATAAATTTGACAATCAATTCATAGCTCAAATAGATGGACAGCATCGAAAGCAACATAAGTACGATCCCTTCCACCTTGCTACCCGTTTTCGTTGTAAGTGGAAAACGAATGGATACAGTCGCTGGGAAAAATAGTTTAACGCCCTTTTTTGTACACATATCAAGCAGGATATGACTAGCCATCCCTATAATAATCCCAATGGAAATTGCTTTGTAAGGAACTAAAGTATGTAACGCCACCATAACGAACAATAGGAAAAGCAAACTATGTGTAAAGGAACGATGTCCAAACACTGTATTAACCAGCTTCGCTAGGATGGGAAATGTTCGACCGATTTTACTACCTCTATGACATATATCTGGAAGTAATGCACCGATAACACCTGCCCCTACTAAGACAAGTGGGTTATCATTTGAAAACTGTGCAAAGGCGAGACTTGCTGTGATGCCCCCAACAATATGGGTGTTCCCTTGCATAAATTACTTCCACTCCTTCTCTCTCTATTTTTTCCTTCTTACTGTACCATAATTCCGCCCGAAAGGGAACGTACATTCCGAACATACGCTCGAAAATATTTTTCAACTCATTATTTGTATAGCGATATAGAATATGGATAAAAATAGGGATGGAGGTTATATATGAGAGCTTATAAAGGACTACTTCTTATCTTTTGCATAATGGGCACTAGTGCTTTCCTTTGGTATGCCGCTACACCTATGGAGCCCATCCACCCATTGAACATACTAAGCCATCTCATTGGAGGCTTAGCCATGACTAGTTTATTTCTTGTGTTCTTATTAGCTACCAGAATGAAACTGTTAGAGCGTTGGTTTTCTAGTCTTGAGCATGTTTATTTTTATCATAAATTACTCGCAATCCTTTCACTTGGATTCATCCTCTTGCATGGTCAGTTGCAAAAAATGATTCCTAATGAGGCAGTCATACAAGAAACCTCACTAAAAGACTTCGCTAATGACCTTGGTGAGCTTGCCCAATATGGCTTTATTGCCCTGATTGTCCTAGCGTTCATTGCAAAGTTTTTAAAGTATGAGCATTGGCGCTGGCTACATCGTTTACTACTTGTACCTTATACTTTCGGTATTTATCATGCTTATTTTTCTAGCCAATATGATTTATTACAGCCTTCTCCTTTAGGCATTTTCACAGCACTGACAACAACGATTGGTTTTATGTCTGCTCTGTATATGTTGACAATGTATCAAGATATGTTCTTTCCATATACAGGTCATGTTTCAGCCATTCAAAAGCTGAACGCCCATGTGATTGAAGTTGAACTGACACTCACAAAAAAACTCGACTATCGACCAGGACAATTTCTCTTTTTAAAAATTTTTCAAGAGGGTATCGAAAAAGCGCCACACCCCTTCTCTATTACTGGTGGTAATGGCGAACAAATCACGGTAACAATCAAAGCCATTGGAGATTATACGAAACAGCTCTACAACGATCTTCAATTCAATACACCAGTTGCCATAGCTGGGCCATATGGTCATTTTGACTTTGATCGAGTGGCCAATCAGCAAATTTGGATTGCTGGTGGCATGGGCATTACACCTTTTCTTGCCTATTTACAAACAAAGCCTGATAAGAAAATTGACTTGTATTATTCCTTCCATGGTCAAGACAATGCCATCTACAAAGATTTTCTACAGAGCTATGCTCGAATGAACGATCATTTCACTGTCACCTTTATTAATACAGCTCATGAAGAAAAGCTATCCTTCCATCAGCTGTCACTATCTGCTGAAACAAGTGTTTATATTTGTGGACCCCCAAAAATGATTAAACAATTCAAATCGGCTCTGCCTACAAAAAGCGTGGAGTGGGAAGCTTTTTCATTTAGATCCTAAAAAGGCGTACATCTTCCTATCGATGTACGCCCTACTATTAGACAGTAAATTCAGCTGTTTCTTCCTGCAAATTTTGAGCAAGCTGTGCTAACTGCTCAGAGGCTACAGCCATTTCATTCATGGTGGAGGCTTGTTCCTCAGTGATGGCCGAAACATTTAATGTATGATCATTTGTTGCCATCGCCTGTTGGTTAATCATCTGCACTTGTGCTGTCACTTCCTGCAAGTTTTTAAAAGCATCTGCTGTTGTATTACTCGTTTCTCGTATCGTCATCTGGAGCCCTTCAATGGCACTAGCAATCGTATCAAAGGTAGTACCTGCTTGCTGGACAGAACCAATACCTTGGTGAGCAATTTTTCGACTTTGCTCCATCATGTCCACCGCCTCATTCATTTGGTCCTGAATCGTCAGCACGACCTTCGCAATGTCTAAAGAGGCTCTACTTGTCTGTTCAGCAAGTGCTTTAACCTCACCAGCTACAACGGCAAAACCTTTTCCTGCCTCGCCTGCTCGTGCCGCCTCTATAGCCGCATTGAGAGATAATAAATTGGTTTGGTCAGTAATAGCAGAAATAAGCTGACTCATTTGCTCAATTTGAGCGGATTGCACCTTCAGGCTACTCACCAGATTAGCACTGCTGTCTACCTGTGCATGAAGCTGGACAATGTCATCCACAAAAGCCCGTATTTTTTGCGAGCCCCCTGTAGCTAGATGAGAGGTTGTTACCGACTGTTGCACTGCCTCTTGTAAATCGTCCATGGCAGTCTTCATGTCATCACCTAATTGTGTTGTGACACCTGTTAATTGACCACTCACCTGCTGCTGTGAACTCGTATTTTCAGCCACATTTTGCATAGAAACAGCTACTTCCGTCACGGTTTTATTGACCTCTTGTACACTGGCTGTTAATTCTTCGGCAGTGGAGGCAACTGTCTCCGTTTCAGCAACAATGCGCTGTATCATAGACCCTAACCCTTCCACAGACTCATTATAGTACTGTGCCATTTCACCAAATTCATCCTTTGTATGAATGGCCATTTGTTTCGTTAAATCACCCGTAGCAAGGTAGCCTAAATATGTATTCATCGTTTTCACTTCCGTACGTATATAGCGAGCAAGGAAATAAATAATGATGGTGATCAGGGCAATAAGCACCACACTAATCACGATTTGCTGCTGAAGCATCGCCTGTACCTCACTGTAAAGCTCATCTGTAGGAACAAGTAAAACCAATTTCCACGGCATGTTCTGAATTTGCTGATATTGTAGCGTAAAGTCATTCCCATCAATCGTTGTCTGTATTAGCTTTTTCTGCTCAGCTAGCTGCTCAACAGGAATATTTAAAAATTGCTGAATCGTCTCTTTATTTACTTTATCTACATCAGGATGCGTTAAAAAATTCCCACTATCATCTATTAAAAAGGCATAGCCACTCTGTCGAATTTGCACATCAGAGACAATGGATTGGATAGAATCTAACACATAATCCCCTGTAATAACCCCCACTGGCTTAGAATCTTTCACAATTTGTGTGCCAAATGAAATAAACATTTCTCCTAAAGCCTCATCAAAATAAGGTGTTGTATGGACAATGCTATTCGAGTGGATGCTGTTGCGGTACCATTCCTGCTCATGAAAATGATAGGCTGGATCTTCATACGTATCCGTAGAGACAATTTTTTCTCCTTCTTTATAGGCATACGGGCCAAAAATTTCCCCCTTTGCCACATCCTCCTCTAGCCATAACCCCATACCATAAGTTTCCTTATTGTATGGCAATAGCTGCTGTACATAGCGAATAAATTGCTCTCTCGTCATCATACTGTCAGCTGATTCTATCGTTGTCTTTGCACTATAAATCAACTGAATATGCGCATGTAATTTGCTCTCAACAGAGCCCGTTACATCATCTGCCAGTAAAGACATTTCATTTTCAATAGAGCTTTCAAGTTCATGTGATACACTCAAATAATTAAGGAAGGACATACCACCTAGAAAAACAATAATAATAGGAATAAGTATCCCTATTTTTGCCATAATCTTTAAATTTCCCAATAGTTTTTTCATCTGTCTGTCACTCCATACCTGTTATTTTTGCTCTATTTACCTTCTAGTATAAATGGATTACCTCTATAAAAATATATTTTTTTGTAACTTTTTAAATGATAGGCAGATAATAAATCCTGTTTTCAAGACTCTTTAATTCGAGCAATTTACTTGGAAAATGAATGCGTTTATCGTATAGTAAAAAACGCATCATATAATGAAGGAGACAAAAAATTATGACAGTGACAAAAAGTTCTTTAAATAAAATTATGCATGAACGTAAATCTGTTCGTAAATACGACGAAAACTATAAAATTCCACAAGAGCAATTAGAACAATTACTTGTAGAAGCGACTTCTGCTCCATCATCTAGCAACCTACAACCTTGGCGCTTTTTAGTAATTCAAGACGAGGCAATCAAAAAAGAATTACGTGCCATCGCAAACAATCAAGAACAAATCGAAACATCCTCAGCGATTATTGCCGTTTTAGGCGATACAAAAATGTACGAAAATGCCGAGGCTGTTTATACGAAAAACTTTGATCTTGGTTATATTGATGAAGCAACCAAAGATTTAATGATCAATAACTCGATAAACTTATATTCTCAGCTTCCACAAGAAGTGTTAAAGAATATCGTTACATTTGATGCTGGTCTAATTTCTATGCAAATTATGCTTTTAGCAAAAGACATGGGCTATGATACAGTCCCAATGGGCGGATTTAATAAAGAAGCCTTCGCTCAACACTTTGCATTAGAAGACCATATCGTACCCGTCATTTTAATTGCGATTGGTAAAGCAGCAGCTCCTGCATATAATTCTTCTCGTATTGAGCTAGAGCATATCGCTAAATTCATTTAATCCAAGTAAAAATGCCACCCTATATTTTAGTAGGATGGCTTTTTTTAGAATTCAATGGCATGTTCTGACCTTCTATCATCATAGGATAGTAATGTTTTGTATAAAGCAAATGAAAAACACTAAAAATGGTTCTCCAAAACTAGCACAATAATTTTCACAAGGATATTTTTTGCTTTTTTTGTATTTATTACTCAAAAAATCATCATCAAAGACTTAAAAATAAATTATATTCTAGTACATTCGTGCGATTTCTACTAAATATTACATTAAATTCGTTGTAGCTTAAACAGGCTAGGCTTGTTATGATTAGTTGGTATTTTCAAATGAAGGGAGGTTTCACTGATGTATAATTACGATAGTTCTTATTACTCTAATGATTGGGATGCAGCTATGGGTGGTCTGTTTATAATACTTATTTTAGCAGCTCTTGTTCTTGGTTTAATCGCCTACATTATTAGTGCACTCATTTATTTTATGACGTCTAAAACAAATGGTTTTGGAGATGTAGCCTATATCGCTTGGATTCCTATTATTAATGTATACAGTCTTTTCCTACTGACTGCTGGTGGGGATAATCGGGAAACGGTACGTGCCACAGCGTTAAAAAATACGCTTATTTATGCGGGCATGTTCATCGTTTCGTTTATTCCATTTCTCGGCATACTCGCTTCTCTAGGTATGGTAGGCTTTTCAATTTATTTCATGTATCGTCTATTCTATCGCTGGTGTGGCGAAACAGGTAAGGCTGTACTATACACAATTTTAACGGTTATTACGGGCGGATTATTCTTTGCCATTTACGGTTTAATGCGTATGAACAAACCATTCGTTGCCGCTTAATACAACTTGTTAAACCTCTTTATGCCTTCAGGCTAAAGAGGTTTTTTGACGTAATCTCACCTGATAATGTCGCATGGATTTAGGAATCCCCTTTAATTCAAACTCCCCACTATAGACTAAAGTTCGAATTCTATACTCTAAAAAGAAGATATTTGGTGGTTCTTCCATTCTTACAAGTAGCTCTGAAAGGAATACGCCTGTTTGTATAAAATCGATACTTCCTTGTTCATGATGAAGTTGTCCTAGCATCGAAATAATGACGGAATCATAGTGATTCTCTGACACTCCTTGTATTCGCTGATGCCGCCATAAACGGCATACATCCTTTGTTTGGGCCAAATCTTGCCATTGCTGTTGAAACATCAGGTGTTCTTTAGTAGTCAATGGCTTGTTGTCATATAGCGCTATGTCCCATTGACGATTAATCACATTCTGTTCACCCGTGTTAATGAGCATGATGTCATTGCTTTTATCGCGCAATAAACAAAGGAAAAAACGAAGGCCACATTGTTCTTCTGCATTATGTCCATACCAAATATAGATGGGTAGATGACTTGGAATATCCTGTATTTCTCTTATCGTATTCTTAAAATGATTGTCATTGACAAAATCGTCCAACCCATCATTTATATTTTCCCTTAACCATTCATGACGAAATGCCTGTCCTCTTTCTTCATCGAGTTTCCAGAGAGGGCCGATCGACAAATCCTCTGGAAACCCGATAACATATTTCGGTGGAGCAAGGGCCCCTCGTAAAGAGCCAGCTACAGCTTCAGAGCAAACAATATGTACCGCTTGTGCAGTAGTTGTGATCATGACCTGCTGAATATAGTCATTAATCATTTCTACCAAAAAATAAAGCTGTTCCTGCTCCATCCAAAAGGTCCAACCCTCCTGCAGCTGACGTTGTTCATGGTGAAAAGCTGTAAATGATTCAGATGGCTGCAGTGCATAGCTCGTCCATTCACCCTTTTCCATCACATCCGCTAGCTTGATATATTCAAATGTTTGAATTTTATATACCAATACCTGATTTGGTTTGTACAAAAAATAAATATATGGATAATGCATGATTGTTTCCATCTGTTCAGTCCCCTTTTTTATTGCATCTTAATGTTAATCTCTTCCAACATTTTTTAAAATAGCAGCTAGCTATCATCATAAATATGGTATTATTATAGTTAGAAAATTTCGAATTCACAACGAAAGGGATTGATGAATGTGTATGAAAATATTTTAAGACACCCAGGGCCAACGCCGATACCAAAAAGGGTTCAGTTGGCGATGAATCGGGATATTTTTAGTCATCGGAGTCAAGAATTTGTAACGTTATACCGAGAAACAATCGAATTAGTAAAACCTGTTTTTGGTACGACACAAGACATCTTACTTTTGCCATCAGGTGGAACAGCTGCCTTGGAGGCTGCGGCAGTCAATACCGTCACTGCGGGTGATGAAGTTGTGGTCATTACCGTTGGAGCATTTGGTGACTATTTCGTGTCCATTTGTGAGCAATATGGCTTCCATGTACATAAGCTTGAAAAAGAATGGGGACAAGCTTGCACAGCCGAGGAACTACGAGCATTTTTACAGCCATTGCACAACGTTAAAGCCGTTTTTGTTACGTACAATGAAACATCTACAGGCATTATAAACCCCGTTGCTGACTTAGCGCAGGTAATCCGCGACGAAACAGATGCCCTTGTTATTGTAGATGGCGTAAGCTGTATTGGTGGTGCCCCTGCTGAAATGGATGCTTGGGGCATCGACATTTTGGTGACAGGCTCTCAAAAGGCTATGATGCTACCTCCAGGACTTTCCCTTATCAGCGTCAGCGAAAGAGCTTGGAAAGTCATCGAGGACAATCAAACACCCGCTTACTATTTAAACTTATTAAGCTATCGAAGCTGGGCCGAAAAGGGCATGACGCCAAATACCCCAGCCATCACACTGATCTATGGATTGCACGAAGTATGTCAACTGATTGAGCAGGAAGGCGGCTTTGCGCAAACTGTAGATCGTCATGAACTTATGAAAAATATGGTACGTAGCGCTATGAAAGCCTTACACATTGAGCTATTAACAGAGGACCAATACGCGTCACCAACCATTACAGCAATCAAGGCCCCTCAAGGAATCGATCTTGGCGAATTTTTAGCCCATCTGAAACAGCACTATCATCTAGATTTTGCTGGCGGGCTTGGTCATCTACAAGGGAAAATTTTCAGATTCGGTCATATGGGCTACTGCTTCCCAAGTGACATTTTACAAGCCGTTTCCCTAATGGAAGCTGCCCTCCAAGACTTCTCCTACGATTTTGAGCCAGGGGCAGGCGTCCTTGCTGCACACGAAGTATTTCTAGCAGCACAACGCAAAGCACTGCAACGTTAAAACAACCAACAGGTGGAGAAAAATTTCTCCACCTGTTTTTTGGTTAGGTTCAAAATTATTTTGAAATTGCAGTGAGCGGTGTTCTAGTTATACTTGGTGAGGGCTTTTCCTTTTTTGAGTGAGGTAACATCTTGGCGAGCATTGTGACCTTCTTTTTGAGCGGTTCAGTATACTTCTTGAGCACTTGACTCTCCTCTTGAGCGGGTCCAGTACATTTTACAGGCATTCCCACTTCCTCCATCAAAATGGAGCGAATCTACTACCATCATCCCCCCAATAAAAACAAAGCACTGCCTTTAATCCAACTCCCTGCTCTTCGCCAAATAAGCGGCACGCATTGTGGCAGGGACCATACTGCCACCTGTTGCCCACACAAGATGTGTGGCTTGCGATAGGTGGCTGACGAGGTTGTGCTTTTCGAAATAGGACGAACCTTTTTGGAGTAAGCGGATAGCGCCAAACATTCCGGCATTTGCCGATGGTTCTAAAAACAATGCTTCGCTGTCCATAGCTAACCCTAATGATGTAAATAATTCTTGATCTGACACTGTATAGCAGCCACTTATATAGGTTTCCATCACTTTGCCAACAAACTTGGATGCACGACCAACAGCTAGACCGTCTGCTTCTGTTTTATTGTCAAGGCCAATATCCTCCACACTAATGGCATCATGTAAACCAGTCATTAGACCAATCGTCATACAAGGAGAGGCGACTGGCTCAGCAAAGAAAATATGCACATGCTCGCCGAATATTTCCCGTAATCCATAGGCCACCCCCCCTGGTCCTCCACCGACACCACATGGTAAATAGACGAACAATGGCTGCTCTTCATGGACTGTAATATTCGTCTTTTCTAACTGGTCTTTTAATCGTTTTGCGGCTACTGCATAGCCTGCAAATAAATCCTTTGAATTTTCATCATCAATAAAATGACACATCGGATCTTGCTCAGCTTCTTGTCGACCCTGTTCTACGGCTACACTGTAATCAGCCTCATATTCAATTACAGTAGCTCCCTTCTCTCGGAGCAAGGCTTTTTTCCATTCCTTGGCATCACTCGACATATGTACAACGACATTAAAGCCGAGCTTCTTGCCCATAATGCCGATACTTAAACCTAAATTTCCTGTGGAGCCTACTGCAATCGTGTATTGCTGGAAAAACGACTGGAATGCCTCTGTTGCTAAAAGTGCATAATCATCCTCTACTTTGAGCCTTCCACTTGCCACCGCTAGCCTTTCTGCATGTTTTAATACTTCATAAATCCCACCTCGTGCTTTGATTGAGCCTGAGATGGGTAGCGCATGATCGCATTTTAATAGCAGGTGACCTGGTATAGACACACCGTATTTTTGTTCAAGTGCCTTTTTCATCGCTGGAATCTCCTGAATCGTGGATTCAATTAGGCCATCACTTTCTACGAGCTCAGGAAATGCCACTTTTAAATAAGAAGAAAATCGTTGTAGTGTGTTTTCCGCATCCTCGACTTCGGCCATAGTAAAGAGTCTTGTTTCTGGTTTTTCCATCCAATTTGTATTTTCCCACAATACAGTGCCCTTATTTGCTATTTCCTTTAGCTGTGGATATTGCTGAAATAGTTCGCGTTTACGTTCATTTTTCACCTGTAGATTCCTCCATTTTATGAGCTAAAATTGCTCGTTCACAAATTTGTCGAAATTTCATTTCAAACGAATTATTGTTTTCTTGTGTCCTTTTTTTAGGTCCCTTTGTTCTTCCTCCTGCCCGTCTAATTTTTTGACCAACATGACGCATATCGAGCAAACGTTCGATATTTTCATCAGACATTTCTCGTCCATTTTGATCAATTGGATAGCCTCCTCTTGCTAAAACCATTGCAGCTAATCCGTAATCCTGTGTTATAACAATATCGTGTTTTGAAAGCGCGTTCACTAGCGTAAAATCAACTGAATCTGGACCTTTGGGTACAATAATTGTTATTACATTATCACGTTCCACCCGATGGGATGTATCGCAAAACAAGATAGTTTCAATCTCAAATTCAGATGATATAGATAGCGCCAAATCCACGACTGGACAAGCATCTGCGTCAATTAGAACCTTCACAATAAAGCATCATTCCTTTCTCATAATTAGATAAATCACTTTAAATAAAATTATTTTAATATATTATTTTCGCAACCTCTCTTGCTCAATTTTTCACAAACTTAAAAAGTATTTTATTGAATAGTTTGAAAAATAGATATACGATACACCTATCAACTAAATGGGGGTTTTAACTATGACAATGACAACTGTTAGCAACGAGCAATTAGCAAAAGAATACGTAGATGGCGTATTTGAGCAACTTAAACAACAGAACAGTCATCAAGCGGAATTTTTACAAGCAGCTGAAGAAATTTTCATCTCATTAGTACCTGTATTCACACAGCATCCTGAATATATCAAGGCCAATATTTTATCTCGTATCGTGGAGCCAGATCGCATTATTTCTTTCCGTGTAGCATGGCAAGATGATCACAACCAAGTACAGGTAAATCGTGGTTATCGCGTTCAATACAGCAATGTAATGGGACCTTACAAAGGCGGTCTTCGTTTCCACCCTTCCGTGAATGAATCCATCATTAAGTTCCTAGGCTTTGAGCAAATCTTTAAAAATGCTTTAACAGGGCAACCAATCGGTGGTGGTAAAGGAGGTTCAAACTTCGATCCGAAAGGCAAATCAGACTCAGAAATTATGCGTTTCTGCCAAGCATTCATGACTGAATTATACCGTCATATTGGTCCAGATGTCGATGTTCCTGCTGGTGATATTGGTGTTGGTGCTCGTGAAGTAGGTTATTTATGGGGCCAATATAAACGTTTAACAAAAGCAAATGAATCTGGTGTATTAACGGGTAAAACGCCTGGCTATGGTGGCTCTTTAGCACGTAAAGAAGCAACAGGTTACGGCACGGTTTATTTTGTTAATGAAATGCTAAAAGATGCGAACGATTCATTCCAAGGAAAAACAGTAGTTGTTTCTGGTTCTGGTAACGTTTCTACTTATGCGATTGAAAAAGCACAACAATATGGTGCAAAAGTGGTTGCTTGTTCGGATTCTTCAGGCTATATCTTTGACCCAGAGGGCTTAGATCTAGAAGCTATTAAAGAAATCAAAGAAGTTAAAGGTGACCGTATTTCAACTTACGTTAATTACCGACCAAATGCTACTTTTACAGAAGGTTGTACAGGTATTTGGACAATTCCTTGTGACATTGCCCTACCATGTGCTACGCAAAATGAAATTAACGGAGAGTCAGCTCGTACATTAATTTCAAATGGTGTTAAAGCAATTGGTGAAGGTGCAAATATGCCATCAGACCTTGAAGCCATCAATGAATTCCTAAATGCAGGGGTTTTATTTGGTCCTGCAAAAGCGGCGAATGCTGGTGGAGTTGCTGTATCTGCTCTTGAAATGGCACAAGATTCAAGTCGCGTATTTTGGTCATTTGAAGAAGTAGATGCGAAACTTCACCAAATTATGAAAAATATTTATACAGACAGTAAAGCAGCAGCTGAAAAATATGGCTTCCCAGGGAACTTAGTAGTTGGTGCAAACATCGCTGGCTTTATCAAAGTAGCAGATGGCATGCTTACTGAAGGTGTCTATTAATAACATTCTTTTTTAACAGTTTCCTAACATTTGAATTGGGAATATTCTTAATTTCACGCAAGATGGTAACGAACATTCGTTATCATCTTATTTTTTATTAGAAATTTCGTTATAAAACATATAAATAAACGTTTTAAACGAACGTTTTTATTATTAAACATTTGAAATATTCGTGTTATAATTTTGGAGTACTATGAAATATTGGAGGTTTTTTTGTGGAATTATTGTATACAGGTAAAACAAAAAATGTGTTCAAATTAGAAGACGGCCATTATTTATTAAAATTTAAAGATGATGTTACAGGAGAAAATGGTGTGTTTGACCCAGGTGCTAATACTGTTGGTTTAACGATTGACGGTGCGGGCTTAGCTGCTTTGCGCTTAACTTCTTATTTCTATTCGAAATTAAATCAACAAGGTGTACCTACGCACTATGTTGACGCAAACTTTGAGGATGCCACTATGACCGTGAAACCAGCAACTGTTTTTGGGAAAGGTTTAGAGGTCATTTGCCGCTTCAAGGCAGTCGGTTCATTCCTACGCCGTTATGGTGCTTATGTAAAGGAAGGACAGGAGCTGGACTCTTTTGTGGAAGTAACGATTAAAGATGATGATCGTTTAGACCCCCCTATTTCTGAAGATGCTTTAGCTATGTTAAACCTGTTAACTCACGAAGAATACGCCATTTTAAAACAACGTACAATTGAAATTTCAAAATTTGTGGCGGCAGAGCTTGCTAAAAAAGGCTTAACACTGTATGACATTAAATTAGAATTCGGTCGTGATGCTAAAACAAATGATATTTTATTAATTGATGAAATTTCTGGCGGTAATATGCGTGCTTACAAAGGCGAAGAATATATTGAACCGTTAGAGCTTGAAAAAATGATGTTAGCTGAATAATAGAAGCAATTATGAAAAAGAGTCGGCTGCGGCTCTTTTTTTATTTTTGACGAAACTTTTCCTTCCACCACTCGTATATTAACTATTGTAATAAGCAATTATTCTATAATTTTGGAGGTAGTTTAATGGAAAACTATACGGAGACACCGAAAGAAGAGAGGCCTAAACTAAATCCGTTTTTAGCAGTTTGGATGCATCCAAAACAAGCAGCTCGTTATATGATTAATGAAAAATCGATTGGCTTTGCCATTTTGGTTTTGTCTATTGGTTATATCGGCTCTCTTATGTCAGGGCTGATTGATTCGGAATTATTCCCTAATCTCTCACCATGGATTTTAGCCTTATTATGTGTTATTTTTGCGCCAATCGCTGGGATTATTGGTACGGCTTTTTCCGCCCTCATTTCATGGCTATTTGGTAAATTATTCAAAGGCACTGGTACTTATTCGGACTTATTTAAAGGATTGAGCCTTACAGCCATTCCATTTATTGTACTAATCCCACTTTATTTAATTTGGTTAATAACTTCCCCAGATTCTTTATTAGACCCAAACTTTATCGGTTCATTGCCGTGGATTTTTTGGCCAACTATTTTAGTAACCATCGTTGTTAGTATCTGGTCTTTTGTTATTTCAGTAGGTGTTGTTGCCGAAGCACATCAAATCTCTAACTGGATGGCCTTCTTCACTATTTTTATTCCAGGAATTATTCTTTTCGTTGTATTGTTTGTTCTTTTCTTTATCATTCTCATCGGCATTATCGGTGTTGGTATGATTTAAAAAAATCTCCCCTCTCTGAAGAGAGCGGGAGATTTTTGGCTATAGTTTGAATTGGGCAATCAACGCTTTCAATTGTAAGGCTAACTCTGATAATTGGGCAGATTTTCCTGCCATATCATCCATAGAGCTACTTGTCTCTTCCGTTGTAGCCGTTGTCTGCTCAACACCTGCAGCAGATTCCTCTGCTACCGCAGCAATCTCCTGAATCGAGTTGTTCATTTTACGGCCGTCTTCTGTAACCTTCGATAAATTCGTTGAAATTAGTTTAACACTTTCTACTACATCATTGATGGAATAACTAATTGTATTAAACGTTTCGCTAGTAGCTTTTATTTGATTCGTTCCTTCTTTAACCTCTTGATAACCATCCTCTAAAGAGGTTGTGACAACATCAAAATCCTGCTGAATGTTCGTGACAATTGATGTAATGTCGTTAACTGAAAACGCTACTTGTTCTGCCAGCTTGCGTACTTCATCTGCCACCACTGCAAATCCTTTGCCCTGCTCACCAGCTCTAGCCGCTTCAATGGCAGCATTCAAAGCCAGCAGGTTCGTTTGATCTGCTATATCTTTAATAACAACGACCAGCTTTGAAATTTCCTGAGCTTGGGCATCTAAATTTTTCACTTTCTCTACCGCATTTTGCACAATGCTATCAATCTTCACCATTTGAGAATTGGAGGATGTCATTAGCTGACTTCCTTCATTTGTTAATGCTAATACTTCCACAGAGGATTGATGAATATGAGCACCATGCTGATTCGTTTCCTGTAAATCCGCCGTGAAGCGTTCCATCAAGGATGTTAATTCATTCGAATGATGAGCTTGTCCTTCTGCACCTGATGCTAATTCATGCATCGTAATCGCCACTTGCTCCGCTCCCATATTCACTTCATTTGCTGATTGTGTCAGTTCTTTACTAGAAGTATTAATCAAATCAGAAGCTTGCGCGATATTATGAATCATATCCTTCAATTTCTGTTGCATTTGATTCATTGCATTTGCCAGCTTGCCTATTTCATCCTTTGATCGAATAGATATGCTGTCTTGAGATAAATCACCCTGCGCAAACTGTTCCATAGCTTGAGCCACTCGGTTAATCGGTTTTGCCATACTACTTGCATATTGCCAAATCACAAATATGCCCACAATAACCGCAATAGCAATCACAATGATTGTTAATTTTAAAATACTTTCTGCTGGTTTATTGAAATCCATTAAATAAGTACTCGCACCAATGACCCATCCCCAATAAGGGTCTGTTTCTGTATAAACACCCTTTTCTTCCAATTGATCTGTATTTGGTAATGCCCATTCATAGCTTACAAAGCCACCACCATCATTCCCAACGGCAATGATTTCTTGCATATATTTAAAGCCACTATCATCCTGCTCATCCCAGACATTGGAGCCCTCTATGTTAGGGTGTGCGATGGAGTTCCCTTTTTGGTCTACGACGAATATATAGCCGTTATCGCCTAGCTTAATCTCTTTATTAATCGGTCGTTTTCCTTCGCTATCCTTCTCACCTAAAATCGCAATCTTTACTTTTTCTTGCGCTTCCTCTAAGGATAGATTGCCTGCCTCTACCTGTTGATTGAATTGCTCAATCATGGCAATGGTCATTTCTACACTGTTTCGTAAATTCTCTTTTCCTACTGTCTCTAAATTTGCTTTACTTTGTTGATAGCTTGAAAAGCCAAGAATAATAAGGGGAATCAATAAAAGCAGCAAAGAGAAAGCAATCAGCTTCGCCTTAATGGATCGAAATTGAAATAATGATTTCATATGGCCAACACCTCTTTCATTTTATATGTACTTTAGACCTAATTTTCACAATAAAATTGAAAAATTAAGCAGTTATTCCTCTAAAACAGAAAATGTAAATTATTACATTATTCATATTCATTTTATTACATAAAAAATCAAACAACAACATTTTTCGAGCATATTCGCCATTAAATCACAAAAAAAACAGATAAAGAAAAGTTTATCACTTTTCTTTATCTGTTTAGAAAGGGGTTATTCACTAGACAGATAGAGCTGTACTTTGTTGGAATAGTTCCGATACGCCCGATTCAACAGCAGCGCCACTTACAGCTCGTGAAACGATTGCCACAACACGCTCATCTAAAGATTTCGGTACAATATATTCCTCTGTTAATTCGGCGTCACTTACAAGAGAAGCAATGGCTTCAACTGCCGCTAATTTCATCGTCTCATTAATATCCGTTGCTCGCACATCTAAGGCCCCACGGAAAATACCAGGGAATGCTAGAACATTATTAATTTGATTTGGATAATCTGAACGACCCGTGCCCATAATACGCACACCCCAAGCTTTAGCATTTTCATAGGTAATTTCAGGATTTGGATTGGCTAGGGCAAAGACGACTGGATTTTCATTCATGGATGCAATGTGTGCCTCTGTTAATAAATTTGCGACAGAAACCCCAATAAAGACATCCGCACCTGTTAGCGCATCTTCCAGTGTGCCATGCAGTTTTTCTGGATTAGTTAAATGAGCTACTGCTTCTTTAATCTGATTCATCCCTTCTGTACGTCCCTCATAAATAATGCCTTTTGTATCGCACATATAAATATTTTTGTAGCCCATTTGTACAAGAATTCGTAAAATCGCAATCCCCGCAGCACCAGCACCATTTATCACAACCTTCATCGTTGCAACATCCTTCTTCACAATACGGTTGGCATTAATCATGGCTGCTCCTACAACAATCGCTGTTCCATGCTGATCGTCATGAAATACTGGAATATCACATTCCTGACGTAGGCGATCTTCAATTTCAAAGCATCTAGGGGCTGAAATATCCTCTAAGTTCACAGCACCAAATGTCGGGGCAAGCGCCTTCACAATACTGACGATTTCATCCGTATTTTTCGTATCTAAACAGATTGGAAAAGCATCAACATTGGCAAAACGCTTTAGTAAAATCGCCTTCCCTTCCATTACTGGTAATGCCGCTTTAGGTCCAATATCCCCTAAGCCTAAAACTGCCGTGCCATCCGAAACAACAGCTACCATATTGCCTTTCATCGTATAGTCATAGACAAGTGATGGGTTTTTCTCAATCTCCACACATGGAGCTGCTACTCCAGGTGAATAAGCCAAACTAAGATCATAAGAATCCTGTACTGGCACCTTCGAAATAACCTCTAATTTTCCGCTATAGTGTGCATGCATTTCTAATGCTTTTTTCATTACGTCCATTCCATCCCATCCTTTTCCCTTTGTTTTTCATTATATTTCAGAATCATAATACTTTGTGAAAACATAGTCAACAAATTTTCTGTCAATTTATTTTATCCTTCAAAAATACAGTATTTAATGCCTTTGAATATATTTTTCTGTCAAATTAAACACTTCACAATCAATTATTTCGAGATAATTAATGTTCTATATTACGTCGCATAAAATGTACAACTGTAGCCTTTTCACCTGTTCATCTTTTCACATAGTATTTTTCTTATGTAAATGAGAATTTTTTCACAAACTTATGTAAGCGCATCCATTGTCTTAATTGAGTTTGTCACAATTTATTCACATTTTTTCACAAAGTTTTTTATTATGTATCTCAAAGTATTTATGTAAGTCACAGCTAACCAACAAAAAAAGAGCCCTTATGTTAAGGACTCCTGCGTAAAGTGATGGATAAAAGCCGTGATAATATGCTTGGAAGACCATTGTTCCCCAGATACTTTCGTAATCGGATAATCACGAGGAAAAATTGTTTTGGTCATTTCTTCAATCGTATAACCTTGCATAAACAATTGCTTTACTTTTCCCTCCATGTCTTCTAAATAAGAAATTTTTTCCTGTATTTTTGTTCGCCCATCTGCTATAAAGCCCGCATGACAGCAATAGACGACATCGAAATCGTAGTTGACTATTTTCCTCAAAGACGCCAAGGTATGTACGATGTTTTCTTCATCAAGCACAACCTTCGTCTTTGGCTGGATAAACAAATCTCCTGTAAACATAGCACCTGTTTCCCGATTGTAAAACGACAAATGATCTGTTGTATGCCCAGGTGTTTCAATGACATCCCATGTAGCTGATTTCGTTTGAATAGTATCGCCAATTGCTTGGGCAACAAACGCCGGTCGTTCCCCCCACAGTGCCTGACGATAAAGCGGATAATCTCCATCCACTGCACAAATGCTGACTGAATCTCGGTGTATATAGATAGGTACATTTTTATGATGGTGTTGAATCCATGCAGCATTGCCTACATGATCCTCATGAGAATGCGTTAAGGCCAATTGCTCTATCGGTATTTCATTAAAAAAGGATTGGAATTCCTGCGACAGCGAATAGGAGCCTGTATCAATCAGTAACCCATCCACAAAAAAACTGTACACACTCATGCCAATCCCCTGAACTGCTACTTTACCATGTGCACATCGTACATCACGATGCTGTTCAATCTCTATACTTTTCTCACGTGTAAACATCCTCTTCCCCCTTTGCCCCTTGTACAAAAAAGTGTAGCATATAATGAATGGCGAGTCATTTTTGCGAATAGGTAACAACAACGGAATTTTTCTTTACATGTTTTCCGAAATGCTAACACATAAAGAAATAAACATATATTGACAGTCAGCAAAAGCAATGTATGACTACCTGCCAGTCATTTGTAAAAATTTCTAACTAACAATGATGAAAAGTTTTTAACGCTCTTACAGTTGCGTGTTTACTGGGCTTGCTTACCTCCCTGCTAACACAAAAAAATCCATTTATCTTAAAAAATACAATTTTATTACACTGAGTATCACGTAATTTGATTGTCAATATCTGATGTTTTTTATAGAATCTTATTTATATAAAGTGTAAAGGAGCAATACTTATGGAGACAAAAGAGGTTCAGCATGTATCCAAGCGACAACAGAAGAAAACGATCAATAGAGAAAATATTATTAATGCCGCTATCGAATTATTTAGTTCAAAGTCATTTGCTGAGGTGAGCATGCGGGCTATCGCTAAACATGCAAACGTTTCTCCAGGTCTAATCTATCAATATTTTGATGATCAACAACATTTATTTATGACGGCATTTAAAATTGAAAGCTCCAGCCTTTTAAACGTATTGCACCAAACCGTCGAGGGACAAGATCATCAACTCGAATTACTGGCAACAAAATATATAGAATACATGTATATGCACGATAATTTATATCATATGATGACCTATTTCATGCTAGAAAACGAACAACATGGCAATGTCTCACAAGAGCTACATGACATAATCGATGAGTTATTTTCACTTTTCAGAGAAGCTTTAAGACAACATCTCCCTGATGACCATCTTAAACATACTGTTCAACTTTTTTTCGCATCGTTAAATGGCCTATTAATTACCTATAAAAATTTACCTGGTCGTTCATCAGACTCCAATTTGCAACATATTAAGCAACTAACAAATCTTTTGGTCCATACAATAAAAAGGCAGGAAAAATAATACCTGCCTTTTATTTTTTTATGGTTGTTTGACTACCTGCTTTAACTGATGCTTGAGTAATTTTCCAACAGCATTGCGAGGAAGCTGTTCAACAAACTCTACTTCTTTCACTGCTTTATAAGAAGCTAAATTTTCTTTACAAAACGCCATTATGTCCGCTTCTGTTATCGATATGTTTGGTTTTACCACTATATAAGCTTTTGGAATCTCGCCCCACTTTTCATCCGGCATGCCAATCACCGCTACATCAGCAACAGCTGGATGGTTGGCAAGAGCTAATTCTAATTCTGCAGAATAAATATTTTCTCCGCCACTAATAATCATATCTTTTATTCGATCAACAACATATAAGTAGCCATCACGATCTATATAACCAACATCTCCAGTATGGTACCAACCATTCTTTAATACTTGCTTTGTCGCTTCCCTATTTTCGAAATAGCCAACAAACACTTGTGGGCCACGTAAGCGGATTTCTCCTACCTCACCTGCAGGTAACACTTCGCCTGATTTCACATCAACTACGGCTATTTCACCATGCATCATCGATTTGCCCATAGAATCATACTTATCTTTATTCATCTGCTCCTTCCACATTGTCACTGCCCCTGTGTATTCCGTAATACCATATACCTGCTGAATCGGAATACCTAGTTGACGAAATCCTAAAATAAGTGGCACAGGCACAGATGAAGCACCACAGGTAATGTTACGAATAGAAGATGAGTCAGCGTTAGCAACCTCATACGTTTTTAATAAGTATGCTAACATTGTTGGTACTGTCATCATGGTCGTAATCTTTTCTTGTTCGACAATTTTCCAAGCTGCCATAGGTTCAAACGCTTCCATGAGTACCATTGTACAACCACACAGAATATTTGTGATGAGCGGAGCGATGCCACCTATGTGAAAAAATGGTGCCACCATTAAAAAACGATCATCCTCCCACCAATCGATGGTTTGCGATAACCCCATCCCAGCAGCCAATAAATTATTATGGGAAATCATCGCTCCCTTTGGCTTACCTGTTGTACCCGATGTATACATAATAAGCGCTACGTCATCATTACTTGCATCATAAACAGGTTCTTGACTGTTCTCTTCAAAAATAGCTTGCAAGGAAGGGACAGTTGCATGTGATAGAATGTCAGTATTGACACCTTGTACTTGTAATGCTTGCATCATTGACGCAAAATCAACATCATAAACAATGAGTTTTACTTTACTATTCTCCACAATATATTGAAGCTCCGGCACTTGTAAACGCCAATTTAAAACAACGGTGATGACACCAATTTTCGCTGCTCCCATTAACACTGCAATGAAATCCTCATTGTTTTTGGATAAAATCGCTAGACGATCCCCTTTAGCAAAACCTTGCTTCTTTAAAAAATGAGCAAAGCCATTGGCCCTCGCATTCATTTGTTGAAATGTCCACCGCTTGTCTTTGTGAATAAAAGCCTCCTTCTCCCCCATTAAAACTGCACGATCCCGTAATAACTTACCAATATTAATGTTCATAATTGTCACCCCTAAACAATTTTTGTCCACATACTAATCTAGTGCAATTGGTAAATCCTTTATATCCTTTATCGTTTGCTCCTGGAATAAGGTAAATATCTCTTCCCAGATTTGTTCCCATTTCCTTGCTGCTTGTCGATTTTCAAAGTTTGGTAACGCGGTTAAATTCACCTGCATTAATTGTTCAATTTGCTCTGCAAACCGCTTTACTTCCTTCTCCGAGCTATCTACAAGAATACTAGCAATTAAATCATAAATAGAAATTTGCGGTCTCATCTTCACAAGATCTCTATATATCTGAGATAATAAAACATTTCTTGGCCCCTCCCATAATTCATTCACTAGACTATCTCTAAACAATCTTGGAATGACTGAAAAATCTTCAATCGCCCCATGTCCACCAAAAATAGAAATAGCCAACCTTAGCTTATCTACAGCTTCTTTAGAAGCATAAATTTTTTGCAATAAAATTAATTCACGCACAACGAACGCTTCAAGAGTATTAGGTTCTTGTTGTGTTTGAAGAAACGCTTGGTAAATATAAAAGGCTGAGCCTACAATACGTTTAGCAGCATATTCTAAATCCTCAAGCTGTGCTGCAGCCATTGGAAATTCATCAATGCGCCGATCAAATACTGATCTAAAGCTTGCGTATAGCTTAGCTTCTTGTGCTGCTCTCATTAAAAAAGCACCACTAGCAAATCCGATATCCAACCTTGAGCGGGTTAAAACAATACTAACAGCAAGAGCAACACCTCTATTTTGTGGGCCTACGCGATAAGCAATAGCTCCTTGATAATCGATTTCTGCTGATGGTAACTCTGCAGTACCAATTTTCCATTTCAAACGATTGATCACGTGATGATTTCTTTTCTCTTTTTCCTTATCCCCTTGAAGCCAAGTAGGTACAATAAACACCGCAATATCATCAGTGTGCTCGATGCGCGCAGTCACTACAGCATAATCGGCATGCACCGCTGAGCAGAAAAATTTATTGCCAAATAACCGATAATGATCACCCTCAGGCTTAGCCATTAGTACATTCGCTGGAATGTTTGATCCCCCTTGAATCTCTGACATATACTGTGCACCGATGCCAAAATGTCCCTCATAGCCTTCTGTCACATGCTCATATATACGCTTTACTTCATCAGGAACCTCCTCCTCGAAATGATCGATTAAAGCAACTAGTCCGTCTGTACATGCTAGTGGACAAGTAATACCAGCTTCTCCATTACCATGTAAAAAAAAGCGCTTAATGATCCCTTCATTTTTCAACTGTTCCTTAGAAAATAGACCCTGTCCAAATATGTCTTTCTCCATTTGTTGCATCTGGTTTGAACGAATAATGCGATCAATGCGCTCATTATATGCATTGTAATGTCTTATTTTAGGCTGATTTTCCGGACGTGCACTTTCAGCAGCTATTGCCCGCCAGTCCGATGATCCTTTTTCCACAAAAGGCTCCAGTCTCGGCAGCATCTCATCCCATGTTTCATGACAAAACTGTTGCAAAACTTGTAATAAAAAAGGATTATCTAAATCATTCACAGCATCTCTTTTGTCAATAAATTCTCGAAAACTATATGTTTTTTCTCCAACATGCACCAATACACACACTCCTTTTCTAAATTTTAAGAATATTTTATCATCTTAAATTTAAAAAGTAAACAGTGTTCATTTTTAATTCTCTAGGTACGTTTTTCTATTTTAATCGTGCTATCTGATACTTCGAGCAGTCTATCCACCTCTTTTTCTGTTTTATCCATCACTTTGCACGTTCTATCCACTACTTTTTCTGTTCTATCCATTACTTTGTACATTCTATCCACCTCTTTTTCTGTTCTATCCATCACTTTGCACATTCTATCCACTTCGATGGAGCCTATCCTTCACTTTGAGCTTTCTATCCACCTCTTTTTCTGTTCTATCCATCACTTTGCACATTCTATCCACCTCGATGAAGCCTATCCTTTATTTTAAGCTTTCTATCCACCTCTTTTTCTGTTCTATCCATCACTTTGCACATTCTATCCACCTCGATGGAGCCTATCCTTCACTTTGAGCTTTCTATCCACTACTTTTTCTGTTCTATCCATCACTTTGCACATTCTATCCACTTCGATGGAGCCTATCCTTCACTTTGAGCTTTCTATCCACCTCTTTTTCTGTTCTATCCTTCAATTTATGCTTTCTATCCACTTCGATGGAGCCTATCCTTCACTTTGAGCTTTCTATCCACCTCTTTTTCTGTTCTATCCTTCACTTTGCACATTCTATCCACCTCGATGGAGCCTATCCTTTACTTTAAGCTTTCTATCCACCTCTTTTTCTGTTCTATCCATCAATTTATGCATTCTATCCACTTCTCTAAGCGCTAAAAAAACGCCCACCGAAGTGAGCGTTTTAATTTAATTATTCATTTGTGCCTTTTTCCACATCATACGCGGTAATCCAATCACTGAAGCTGCCTACATATAATTGGATGTTTTCATAGCCTTCATCTGCTAGCACTGCATATAACGGTGAGGCTGTCACGCCGCTACCACAGTAGACGACAATCTGCTCATCAGGCGTAACTTTTTGGCGTAATGCGTCGTTCGCTTTTAATTGGCCGTCTGTCTTTAATTGCTCCCAGTCAAAGTTTTTTGCGGTTGGAATATGGCCTGCTACCTTATCCAGTGGTTCCATTTCGCCACGATAACGTTCAGCTGCACGTGCATCGAGCAAGGTTGCTTGTACTTCGCCGTCTACTATTGCCTTTACCGCTTGGCGTGGCGCATATAGTTCATCCTTCCAATCAAATTCTATGATCGTTGGGGGATATTTTATAATATCCTTGGTGAACGGAATTTTTGCCTCTAGCGCAGGGGCACCGCCATTGACAATCACTACATTTGGGAAACCAGCGTATGTCAGCATCCACCAGGCGCGCGGAGCGAACGGGGCTGCTCCCTGGTCGTAGACAACAATTTGATCTTCATAGCGTAAACCTAATTCTTGAAATACGGAAGTCAACTTTTCTTTGCTCGGCATCGGGTGACGGCCGTCCTTACTGTCCATATCTGATAACTGTTGTTCTAAATCAATATAAATAGCACCAGTTGCATGTCCTTCTTCAAATGCTTTTTTTCCAGCTTCTTTGTCCAGAAGATCGAAGCGAGCATCGATAAAACGGACGCCATCAAACTGTATTTCATCCACTGATTTGAATACTTTTCCCATATAAATCACCTCATGCGTATTGTAATTGTGCGTAAATTGCTTTCCAAGAAGCTAAACGGCTCTCTTCTTGTAAGGCAAGTCTTTCTGTCTCAATTTGTTCAAGCGCTTGATGATAAATATATAAACGTAATTTTTCGGCTTCCTCTGCAATAAACGTAATGGCCCATGTCATAAGAGAAACTTTCTGTGCATCTAAATAATCTTGTGCATCTGGTTTTGTTACAGCTTCCAGCGCCTCGCTCAACTTTATTTTTTCATTCTTCTCAAAGAAAGCTTTTTGATTGCGGAAGTGAGATTTTACGCTAGTATATTTTGAAATATCTGTGAATGGCCCTTCAAAATCCAGTAAATTTGGCTCTGAAGATTCAAATGTTAGGAACGAGAAGCTTCTATTCAACTCTTTCAGCTCACGCACCTCATCTTTAAAGCGTTGCTGCATTTTCTTGCTTATGAACTGTGATAAACGGAAGTTTGTGACACGCATTTCTTGTGTAAAATCAAAACGCAAGCTTTGCATCACTTCCTTCAGTGCATGCTCCAATGCTTGCTGTGCTGGCATCGCAGCAAATGTCGAAGGATTATAACCTTCCTTAAAGAACTCAGGATAACGATAATAGACACGTTGGAGAACATAATACAGGAGCTCATCAAGCTCTTGCTTTGTTTCACTCTCTAGCATGCTTGTATTGAGCACGCTGAACTTCGATTGGATATGTTGTTCAAGTGTTGTTAATTCCTCTAAACGTTCATCTTTACGTTTTAAGTTTTCCTCCGTTTGTGCGATTAAATCGGCTAAACGTTGCTCTGTTTTATCGACTTCTTCTGCAAGAGCCTGTACTGCTAAGGCACTTAATTCATCATTTAAGAATGTATGGAAGTCGCTTTCGAATGGTGGCATGCCAGATGTTAAATCGGCACCTTCTACTTTTTCTTTTAATGCTAAAAGACTTGATACCCCATACAGTCGTGGGAAACGAATGCCAAAACGTTGTAACTCTGAGCGAACATAGCCTTTTACGTCTTCCTGTTCTTCTTCTGTTGTTGCTAAATCAATGGCATTTACAATAAAGAACATTTTATCAAGTTCAAATGCATCCTTGACACGACCAAGCTGAATTAAAAACTCACGGTCCGCTTTAGCAAAGGCATGGTTATAGTACGTAATAAATAGGATGGCATCAGCATTGCGAATATATTCAAAGGCTACACCTGTATGACGAGCATTAATCGAATCCGCTCCTGGTGTGTCAACAAGTGTCACACCCATGCGTGTCAATGGGCTATCGTAATAGAAATCAATATTATCAACAAAGCATGATTTGTTTTCTTGCGCCACAAATTTTTCAAATTCTTCACGGCCTACACGAATGATCGTACCAAGCTCAGATTTAAATGTTGGATAGCCTTCCTTATAGGCACGAATAAATGACTTATGAACATTTAAACGTTCATCCGTTAACTGAACGGCAAGCCCTTCATCAGCACGATTATAGGCTTCCTCCAACGAAGCTACAGACAAGCCAATTGCCGCATACGAGCCTTGAATATCCTCTAGCATTTGCTCGGCTGTTTTAAGCTGTACATCGGCCGTTTCATGTGGATGCTCTGGTGTTACTGGACGAATTTTATTGATGGCTGCTGTTGTTGGGTTCGGTGATACAGGTAACACCTTTGCTCCCATTAAGGCATTAGAGAAGGATGATTTCCCTGCACTAAATGCGCCAAACAAAGCAATCGTAAAATCTTTTTTCTGTAAACGTTCCACTTTATTTTCAAGGTAATGGGCAACTTCTGCAAAGCCTTGAACCTCTTTGACTGCATTGGCTGTATACAGTGCGCGATTAATCACACCATCGATTGGGAGAGTCGTTGCACTGATGGCTTGCTGCGTTTCCTCTTGTTCGATGACCTGCTCTTTTGGCTTCAGCATGGACTCATCAAACAAACGAATATCGGCTAAATCTTGCTTAAATGACTGTGCCCAATTGGCTAGCTGCTGATTTGCAACTTTACGGATTTCATTGCTCGCTTGATGCATAATGCTTGCACTATATTGCTGATAACCTTCGATTTCAAGCACTGCCTTAATTGCATCCACTTTGTCTTGCATACCCGCCATTTTTAATTTTGATGGTGCAGCCGTTTCTGTTGCCACAGCTTCAAGCGTTGTTGCTTGCGCATTTTTCCAGCTATCTGTTTCCTGAATAAAGTAGCGCTTCGTTGCCTCCGCGACACGGTTGGCGAAGTTTAACACAGCATCACCTGTTAACAGGGCACCAGTTTGAACTTGCTGCTCAATCAATGAAAAGGGTAAGTCAAATACATAGGCATCAATGACGGAGGCACGCTCTTCATTTAATGCACCTACATCTTTTAATGCTTTTTTCATAAGTCCTTTTAAATGCCCAGTAATTTGTGCTTGAACGACGTTTTGATAGGCACTATATGCATCCTCTTTACGACGGTTACGTTCTTCCTCTGTTTTTTTCTTCGCTGTAAAGAGTCCCCCTACTTTAAAGCCCTCCTGCACACTTTCTAAATAAAGGCGGAGGCGATCACGTACATCAGCTGGCATGATGGCTGCATTGGCTAGTAGTTCCTTCCGTTGCTCCTCAAATGTTTCGTTCCATGCCTCTACGGAGAATAATTCAACTTGACGATTTAATTTATTGTATTGCTCCAAAATATCTTGATGGTGTGCCCAGTCGTCCGCACTTAAAATTTCTTCATCAATAGTTAAACGATCCTGTCTTTCTTCCATTAAATAATTGTCATGCTCACTTTGCAGTAAACGCAATGTATTCGTTGCCGTTTGTACAAGCTGCTCCTGCCAATCATTCATACTGTCCATCACGATTTTCTTTACGACTTCAAAATCATTATGTGGATGTTCAGGCTCTCTCAATGATGTGAAAAATACACCCTTCGGCACAACGCCCCATGCGGCAAAGGATTGATGGACCGTTGCTTTAAAGTCTTCAAAGCTCAATTCATTATCTTTATGCTTATCAATCATATTGACAATTAAATAAACGTTTGGATTGTATTTCATTAATTGCTTTGTAAATTGGAAATTCAGTTCCGACTGCACATGGTTATAATCCATTGTATAAAATACGATATCTGCAATATGGAGCGCCGATTCCGTTGACATACGGTGTGCATCATCTGTGGAGTCTACTCCTGGCGTATCCATGACAGTAACACCTAGTGGTAGTGTAGAGGCACTGTGCCCAATTTCGATTTGTGACACTAAATCCCCATTCTTACTAAGCTCTTTTACTGTTTTAAAATCATAGCCTGCCTCAAATTTCACAGGCTTCTCATTGTGCATATAGACAATTGCAAAATCTTCCTCTGATTTATGCACTTTTACGATATTCGCACTTGTTGGAATTGGACTAGATGCCAGTAAGTTTTCACCAGACAGCGCATTAATCATACTCGACTTCCCAGCAGAGAAATGACCCGCAAAGCCAATCACATACTCTTTTTGCTGAATTTTTCGAGCAAAAAGAGAGGTTTTATCCATGCGTTCTGTATCACCATTATGCTGATAGATTATGTATTGCAAAGAAGCTTGCTTTAATAGCTCCTCCAATTGTTGTTCAAAATCTTTCATGAAACCAGTTACCCCTTTTTCGTTAATTATTCATAATTAGTATTCTACCTTATTCAACTAGCAAAGTATAACACTAATTTACGGTAAAAAGCATGTATGCCAACGTTTCTATCCTAATAAGTCCCATCATAAAATGTTGATGATCCGAAATAATCTTCCTCAAATGATAGATGGTCAACTAGTTCTCTTGCTATTTTCTTCATATTTTATAGTAAATGTATTCGGGGCAAAGGTTATTTTTTAAGAATGGAGTGTGATCGCACATGCTGAATCCTAAGTCTCATCGAATCATAGAAAAAAGTTGTCCGTGTCACTGTGAGGATCGATTTTTCTGGCCCCGTATCAAAGCAACAAACGGCACGCCCATCGTCCCTCCTCCTATCGTTCCAGAGGGCACTATTTTGCCGATTATCCACCGCTATTTTTATATCGTCACAGCCGATCTTGATCTAACAAATGGGGTCACGCTGCCAGCGACTCTCTTCTGGAATGATAATGCTGACAATATTACAGAGTTTACCCTCTTCTCGCCAAACGGTTACGTCAATCTTTATATTAATGCGGTGATGCAAGAAGGTGGCATTTACACCATAACACCAGCCGCCTTAACAATCGTACCCTACAATGCCACTTTGTATCGAGGAACACCCATTATCATTGAATCGCTTGGCTTTATGACAAATTAATATCCAAGAAAGGAGGTGAATCATATGGCACTTTCCATTATTAATATTCATGTCAATGTCACAGGTACATCTACACGATTTTTTAACGTTTTAGCTGCACCTCTTGCCATTACAGATGGTACTACAGTCGCTGCTACAACGTTTTTAGATGATAGCGGTACAGCGGCAACTGCATTTCCAGTAGTTACAAACGGCTACTATAATTTATATATCAATGGCGTTCTACAGGAGGGTGATGCTTATACAGTTTCTGCAACTGAAGTTACATTCAACACTGTTACAGCATCACTTTCTGCTGGTACACCAATTGTGCTTGAAGCTGTTGAATTAGTCACAACTACCTAACCTAACTAAAATAGATGCTCTAAACTCTCTTAGGGCATCTATTTTACAATTGTAGTAGCTCTCTGAACCTTACAATAGTCTAGCTCATGACGCCTATTTCCATGAATACATAGAGTTTAAGCAGCCACTTTTATTTTTTAGATTGCACAGACAGGCTTCACCATGAAATAAAGACCCTAAAGGGCGTAAATCGGTGGTACTTTCCATTATCAATAGTCATGTTAATGTAACAGGTACTTCTGCTCTGTCCATTGATTCACAGAAATCTAAGTCACTTGAAGAAAAAATTTACAGGAAATAGACTTCGAACCAATACTTCTAACAAAAATGGAAACTGTTCGGAAAATTGTACAAGGTGGTAGTTTGGATTCCCCTGTTAAAATAAGTAAAAAAATAATGAAAACCGAAAACTCCGATTCTTTGTCTATTAGGCTTGTATTGGGTCTTTTTTTATTCCAAAATCGAAGGACACTTAATTAATACATTGTAAGTACATGAAACAAAACAATAGTGCTCAATAATGGACGAGTTTTTTTAAGTGGCATAACTGTTGCTTTTTTGTCAACAAATTTAGGAAAACAGGCACCAATTGTCAACATAAATAATATGATA
This sequence comes from Lysinibacillus sp. FSL W7-1291, assembly GCF_038593415.1. Taxonomy (NCBI): domain Bacteria; kingdom Bacillati; phylum Bacillota; class Bacilli; order Caryophanales; family Bacillaceae; genus Lysinibacillus; species Lysinibacillus sp. FSL W7-1291. The sequence continues at coordinate 1,678,893 of NZ_CP151994.1, read as the reverse complement.
TAAAAAAATAAGGGGTGTAAGCTGTGACTTGGTTAATCATTTTAGCTTTTACGCTTTCATCAAGTATAGATAATTTAGGCGTAGGGCTCTCTTACGGGATTCGAAAGATACATGTTAGTTTTGGGAAAAATTTATTAATAGCAATTATATGCTTTGTTATGAGTATGGGAGGTATTACGTTCGGGGTTTGGCTCTCGACTATTCTTCCAGGTATGCTTCCTGTAATCTTTGGAGCCTTATTGTTATTTATCATTGGCATTCGCATCATTCTTTTAGCTAAACCACGTAAAAATGAACCTTCAAAAGAGGCGTTACAGCCCAAAAATGGGCAAAGTATTTTTAAAAACCCTGAGGAAGCTGATTTTAATAAGTCTGATGAAATCGGCTGGGGAGAATCTATACTTCTTGGTATTGCATTATCAGCAAATGCACTTACAAATGGTGTGGGCGCTGGCCTACTCGGACTTTCACCTGTTGTCATTTCGTTAACAGCTGCAATCGGGAGCTTAATTACTGTTTGGGCAGGAGTCAAATTAGGAAGTAAGGTCGCTGATGTTCAGGTTAGTTCATTTACTATAGGGCAATTTGGCACAGTAATTAGTGGTTTGTTGATGTTACTGCTTGCTTTTGCAGCATTCTATTAATATTGTGTTGACATTTCGTCAACACAATATTACACTTCTGTACAACAGTAATTTTCCATTAGGCAATTATTAAGGAACTATTAGAAGGGAGAATCGAATATGGCGGAAAATAGAGAAAGTACTACTCTAGGTTTATTGTTGAAAGAATTACTAAAAGAACGCTCATTATCCATGCGGAAGTTTAGTGAACTTACAGGAGTCGATACAGCTACGATTTCACGGATTATCAATAATAAACGAAAGGCAACACCTCAACATTTAGAAAAATTCGCTGAATGTCTTGGTATTCCTTTCATTAATCTTGTTGAAGCTGCAGGGTATCCTATCGAACAGAGACATGAAGAGTCTCAATCAGATATTCATACTTCTGTTGATGCAATACAGACTTTTCTTAAGGCTTCTAATGTTTATGACAATCAATTTTCAGTGCAAGATGTTGAAAAAAAATTAGACGATTATGGATTATTTGCTCAAACAGAAGAAGGAAAAAATACAATTCATAAGAGTTTTAACGAAAAGATTCAGAGTGTAGGTAGCGTTGGACCATTTATTAGCAAGTTGAAAGAGTTATATGAAAAATTTACAACAAATAAGGGTACACTATTTGAATTAACAATAATTGGAAGTACATTATTGTATTTTATTATTCCAGTGGATGTCATTCCGGATTATCTATTTCCTATTGGTTATTTGGACGATGCGATAGCTGTACAACTTACTGCAAAAGGTTTGTTAAAAAATAACTGATAGGTGGATTAATTAATTTATGAAACATAGTAAAACGAGCCGTAGATGGCTAAGAAATTCGTTTTTAGCATTTGCATTGATCATCTCAATAGGGATTGTTTATTGGATATATCAGTACAATAGTGGATTGGCTATGGCAGAAGACGATATCAATAAAGAAGATGAAGAGACTTTTGAGCCATTCAAAGGTGTAGACCCGCAATTTGGTGAGATTAATGTGCTATTGATAGGCAGTGACTCTAGAGGAGACGAAGGTAGATCTGATGCTTTAATGATTGCACACTATAATCAAACTACGAATAATGTAAAAATCGTTTCGATTATGAGAGATACGTATGTTGACATCCCAGATTACGGGATGAATAAAATCAACGCTGCATTTGCTTTTGGAGGCCCGGAACTTGTAAGGAAATCAATTAAGCAGAATTTTGATATTGATGTCAATTACTACGCTATCGTTGATTTTGAAGGATTCCCCAAAATTGTGGATCTTCTAGCACCGAATGGGATTGAAGTTGATATCCCTTATGAAATGTCATATGGAATTGGTATGACATTATTTCCTGGAGAACAAACTTTACACGGTGACCAGTTATTAGCTTATGTACGATTCCGCCACGATCGTTTAAGTGATTTCGGGCGAGTTGAACGTCAACAGGAAGTTATGACAAAGGTCAAAGAACAAATTAGCTTTCAAAGTTTAATAAATTTACCCAAAATACTTGGTGTTGCTGAGGCATATATCGACACTAATATTGACAATAAAACCATTCTTGCAATTGGGAAAGGTTTAATGGATGGGAAATCTAATGGTGTGGATACTTTACGAATTCCTGTCGCCAGTTCTTTTGACAACAAACATGTAAATGTAGGCGCAGTGCTAGATATTGATTTGGAAAAGAACAAAAGTGCATTAGAAGAGTTTTTATCATCAGAGGACAATGTACAAGTGACTAAATTAGAAGGAGTTTCATCTTAGAGAGAATATGAATATAGATTATCAACTATTCAAACTACTAAACCAGTTTGCAGGAAAATATCCGATTTTAGATCAACTTGTCCTCTTGTTTTCAAAGTATGGACCCATTCTATTTGGACTGGTATTTATATGGCTATGGTTTTCAAAATCCCAAAATCAGCAGGAAAATAGAAAAATAGTATTATATGCATTAACGATTGTTATTCTTACACTTGGTATAGATAAAATTATAGAAATGGCGTATTTTCGACCTCGCCCATTTGTCAATCATAGCGTAACATTATTACTCGAAAAATCAACTCTGGACCCTTCATTTCCAAGTAATCATGCTGCTGGTTCATTTGCCCTGGCATTCGCTTTGTTTTGGAAACGAAGAAAAATGGGCACTGTACTCATCCTGCTGGCCTGCTTAATGGCCATTTCAAGAATTTTTATTGGTGTGCACTACTTTCTAGATGTGTTAGCAGGCGCATGTATTGGATTAGGGGTAACTTACATAGTTATGTTACTAGGTCGTCTTTTTGAATCTACCTTGCTACGCAAGAAAATATATGCAAAGTAAGAGGTCTTTAGATTTAAAAAGTTCGCAATGGATGCGAACTTTTATATGCCCCAACCATCATTGCATAAAAAACCCCGCTGCAATTATTGTGTTTGAAGCTGCAAACTATCTAAATAAAATGGATGCCCTAAACTCTCCTTAGGACATCCATTTTACTATTATAGTTGCTGTCTGAGCGCGGCAATTTTTTTTGCATAGTCTAGCGCACGGGGGCCATCTCCATGAATACATAGAGTTTGAGCAGCGACTTTTATTTTTTTAGATTGCACAGACAAGACTTCATTGGCCGTTAAAATACCTTTTACATGTATCAGCATTTCTTGCTCTGTTTGTATTAAGGCATTAGGCTCCTGTCTATCCACTAAAGTGCCATCATCGTTATAACGTCGATCCGAAAAAACTTCCTCATATACTTGAAGCCCTTTGCCTCTTGCAATCTCTACGATTTGGCTACCAGATAAACAATATAAAATAAGCTGTGGATTAAGATCATAGACTGCATCGACGACAGCTAACGCTTTTTCCCGATCATTTACGCATTGATTATAGAGTGCGCCATGTGGCTTTATATGATGGAGCATGCCTTTTTCAATTTGAACGAAGGCTTGTAATGCACCAATCTGATAGACCATCATATCATAAATTTCTGCTGCGCTAAATGCCATGTTTCGACGACCAAAGCCCTCTCGATCAGGATAACCTGGATGTGCACCAATATGAACATTTTTACGAATGGCACTGCGAACAGTTTGATGCATCAACGTATGATGCCCCGCATGATAGCCGCATGCTATATTAATGGATGTGACATAGTCCAATATTTCTTCCTCTTTTCCTGTTAGAAAAGCATCATCATATTCAGCTAAATCACAGTTAATATCTATTGGCATCCTCTTACCTCCAGTGCAAATCGTATCGTGTTAAACATACGCATTTGAGCCACTTTATGTAAATCGTCTTCATGTACCGTCGCAATAATAGGATAACCCCCTACCGTTTGGGCATCGGCCATTAAAATGATAGGATGACCGCTTGGCGGCACTTGAATGGTGCCGAACTGGGTCGCCTCTGACAAAATATCTTGCATTTCTTGCAGCTGTAAAACAGTTCCCTTTACGTAATAGCCCATGCGATTACCACCAATAAATTGAAAAGCATTTTGTAAAAAATGGCGTTGACTCTCTTCCCTAAATAAATGAAAATGAGGGCCTTTCAGTACTCTAACTGAAATAGCACGATCAAAAGTTGGACGATATGGCGCATAAAGACCTCGATTATAATGGAATGGCGCTGAGTCTTGCCCATACAAAATGCTACCTTTTGTGATGTTTGTTCCTAGTTGACCAAGTGACAGGTTTGAGCGACTACCAAGCTTAACTTGTGAAGTAAACCCGCCAAGAGGTGTCAAATAAACAATCGCGCCTTGATTCACATGTCTAATCACCAACCGATCGCCATTCATTAAGTGGAAAGTTTTCCACATCTCTATCGGTGTATTATTGACCAAGCATGTACAATGTCCACCTGTTAATACATAGACTCCATCTGCCAATGCCTCAAATTCAAAGCCACCCACAAACATTTCAAAGGATGTTTGGTCATGAGGATTTTGTAAGATTAGCTGTGCTGCTTGAAACGATACTTTGTCCATCGGTCCAGATAACGGAATACCAAATGCCCGATAGCCAAATCTACCTTGGTCCTGTAGGCTACCATAGACACCTTGTTTGGTGACGAGCAGAAGTGGCTTCAATCGCTACACTCCTTTGCTTTTCATTTCCCAAAACTGTTGTTTAGTTATTTCATAAAATTGAACTTCATCGCCAAGAGCCAATAAAAATGGCTCTTGGCGATCAACATTAAATAAATCTAGAGGAGTTTTCCCGATAATATTCCAGCCACCTGGTGACTCAACAGGGTAGATGCCTGTTTGCCTACCGCCTATACCAACAGAACTAGCTGAAACAGTAGCTCGTGGCTTCTTTAAGCGTGGTACACACAACTTAGTATCTAATTCACCTAAATAAGGAAAACCTGGTAAAAAGCCCATAACATAAACATAATAGCTTTTCGATAAGTGTAATGTTTTAAAGTCTTCAAATGATAAACCTGTATAGTTCATGACTCGCTGCTTATCTAAGGCAAATTCCTCATCATAGCAAATGGGTATTCTTAAAATTTTCTTCGTTCCTTCTGCCATTGCTGTGAGAGTTTGCATCTCTAGCCAATCCCCTCTCAATGAACCAACATCTAGAGGCTGTTTGACATAGGCTGTAACAGTATGATAGCTTGCAACACTTTCGACGAGATTATGCTGTAGCTGCTGTTTCAGAAACCGATTAAATGCTTGGACTGCCTGAAAGTTGGCGTGGGAGATTTCCTCCTTGAATGCAAAGCGAATAGTATGTTGGCTAATCCACATCGCATGAGGAAATTCAATGATTGGTTGCACGTATGCTCTCCTCAATACAAAGCTTTACCGCAGCTATTAAATCTCGGATATGCCAGCCAGGAATTTTGCCATGTTGGATGGCCAGGTCAAATGATGCTGGAATATGAATAAAGCCAGCACGAACCCCTTCGTGTTGCTGTGCATAAACAAGTCCTTCATACATAATATTATTGCATAAGTACGTACCTGCAGTATTTGAAATTTCTGCTGGATACCCCGCTGCCTGTAAGCGATTCACCATATTGCGAATCGGTAAATTCGTTAAATAAGCATCCGCTCCATCCTTATCAATGCTTTCATCGACCGGCGTGTAGCCATTATTATCAGGCTCGCCATCTTTCACATTAATGGCAATGCGCTCTGGCGTTATTTTAAAACGCCCTCCTGCTAATCCTAAAGAAATAATAATTTGTGGCTTTACTTCCTCTAGATACTGCTTTAATTGTTCCGCCGATTGCTGAAAATCTACAGAGAGAATTCGTCCAACAATGCGATAGTCTCCTATTGTTTCTCCATCTAAATTTGCGACAATTTGCATCGTTGGATTTATTTTATAATGAAGAAATGGCTCAAACCCTGTTACTAATAGTTTTGTCATGTTAGTCACCTGATTTCTTTATGTATAACCCTAAAGGATTGGCTTTATTTTACAACAATTTTCTGAAAAAATAAATATTTCTCTTCATTTGGGCAAGTAAAAAGAGTATGAAGCGCTGATGCTCCATACTCTTTTGGCTGTAATTATTTCAAATGTGCAGTCGCCTGTTTCATGACGTATTTCCCAACACCAATATAGATCACTACAGCTGCTCCAATCAATACGAATGTCATTGCTAACCGCTCCTTTTCATATAAATTATGTATTTTTTTATTAGGCTTTCAGACCATCTCATTGAATTTGAAAATCATTCTCATTATTATATTATAAATTTCACGTTAATTCGTCAAGACATACTTTCATCTTACCCTTTTTACATGGTAAGATGTAGAAAAGTCGGAAAAAGGATGCGGTAATGATGAGTAATTCGAAGTACTTTCAAACTATTTTAAACGGGACTATTCACGCTTTAAAATCCATTCTTCCTATGGATATAGAAGTAAAGTCGCCTAGTATTATTTCTGAACCCTTTCAACAGCAGCAAATGGGCGTATTAATTGGTTTAATTGGAGATGTAAAGGGTCGCGTTATCATTGATTCATCCCCCGATGTGTTTAGCCGGATTGGGAGTACCATGTTCGGTATGCCACTGGAGGGAGAAATGCTAGAATCCTTTACTGGAGAATTTGGTAACATGATTGCAGGAAATTTATGTACAACTGTTGGGCAAGAAAGCTTAGAGATTGATATCACTCCGCCAACCGTGATGGTGGGCAATACAAAGTTATACGGCTTTGAAAAAGCATTTGTTCTCCCAGTTTCGGTTCCAAGCATTGGTGCATTAACTGTTCTATTAACCATCGAGGAAGAAGGATAAAAAACTAGAATGGATCATTGTATGCAAAAGCCTACAGCCTTCATGTATAGGTAGAAAAAACGGGAAGGAATGTTCAAGTCTTTCTCCATCTATTGTTTTTATTAAAATTAAGCAAAATATAATAAGATAACAAGCTCTCTCAATGACTTTTGAGATGGCTTGTTTTTTTCTTTTTTTAATTCTTCACACTTTCTTCACATAATACGTGTAGAAGTGTGATTTTTTTCACATCAAAATGATATGGATTTTTATATGATGACAGTAAGAAACACAACAATAAAAAGCGTAGGAGGGGCAAAAATGGCAAACAACAAAAAGAAGTCAGATGAAAATTTAAAAGGTTCACTCTATGCAGTTTTTGGAGTTGGTATTATCATCATTTTACTTTGGGTGTACTGCTTCGATTTGTTCATTGGAAGATTTTAATATATAAAGAAGGGACAGAAACATATGCACATACATAAGTATGAGAAGTATTGGCTTGTGTTCGGAGTTGCTACTTTAGTTGCATTCCTGATCATTCTCGGTATCGGGGCATTTCATCAAGGCTCCCATCCGAACAATGGTAAAAAAACACTAGATTACGAGAAAGTGAAAGAGACAGCACCTTTTGATAATCCAGGAGTTCATAAGGTCGAGGGAAAAGATTGGGATTATGAAGTGGTAGTAGTAGCTTCTGCATTCAATTATAATCCTCCACAAATTGAGGTACCACTTGGTGCAAAGGTGAAATTCATCGCAACAAGCGAAGATGTTATGCACGGTTTTGAGGTGGCAGGTACGAATATCAACATGATGCTTGAGCCTGGTTATATTTCGGAATACGTAACAGAAGTTAACAAAGTAGGCGAGTTTTTAATCGTATGTAATGAGTATTGTGGTACAGGACATACGATGATGCACTCTATGCTAAAGGTGGTGGATTCAAATGAGTCACACTAATTCGATGACAAAAGTAGATCGTCGCGATGCAAAGCTAGCAATGGCACATATTTATGTGGCATTCATCTCATTGCTATTAGGTGGTCTTGCAGGTTTATTACAAGTATTTGTGCGTTCTGGTCAATTTACATTACCAGCAGGCATTGGCTATTATCAAGTTTTAACAGTACACGGTGTATTACTTGGTCTTATTTTAACTACATTCTTTATTTACGGCTTCCAAATTGCTAGTGTAAGTCGTACATCTGGTACATTCACTGCTAGTCAACGTAGACTTGGCTGGATCGGTTTTTGGTTAATGACAATTGGTACAGCTGCTTCAGCAACCATGGTTTTATTGAATAAAGCAACTGTACTTTATACATTCTATGCACCTCTAAAGGCACACTGGATTTTCTATTTAGGCCTTACATTAGTCGTGGTTGGTTCTTGGGTTGGCGGCGCAGGTCAAATTTTACGTTATGTACAGTGGCGCAAAGAAAATAAAGGTAGCGGACAACGCAGCCCATTATTATCGTTTATGGTAGTTGTCAATAATTTAATGTGGTTCGTGGCAACACTTGGTGTAGCAGCTTCTGTATTAATTCAACTGTTACCATGGTCATTAGGTTTAATTGAACGTGTCGATGTTGCATTATCCCGTACCCTCTTCTGGTATTTCGGGCATGCACTTGTATACTTCTGGCTATTACCTGCCTACATGGTTTGGTACGTGATTATTCCAAAAGTAATTGGCGGAAAAATTTTCTCCGATTCTTTAGCAAGACTTTCGTTCATGCTGTTCTTACTCTTCTCTATTCCTGTTGGGATTCACCATCAGTTAACAGAGCCTGGTATTGATGGTACATGGAAGTTCATTCAAGTTGTATTAACGTTCGCTGTAATTGTCCCATCTCTTATGACAGCCTTCTCGATGTTTGCCATGTTCGAGTTACGTGGTCGTGAATTAGGTGGTAAAGGGCTGTTCGGATGGTTTAAAAAATTACCATGGAAAGATGCTCGTTTCTTCGTTCCATTTATCGGTATGGTGGCATTTATTCCTGGTGGTGCAGGTGGTATTGTCAATGCCTCCTATCAAATGAACCAATTAATCCATAATACCATTTGGGTTACAGGGCATTTCCATTTAACAATTGCTACAGCTGTTGTTTTAACTTACTTCGGTGCGGCCTTCTGGTTAATTCCACATTTAACAGGTCGTACATTGACGAAATCATTAAATAATCTTAGTAATTTCGCTGGTATCTTATGGGCTACTGGTATGACGATTATGTCTTCTGCGATGCATATTGCTGGTCTTATCGGTGCACCTCGTCGCTCAGATTACTCAGAATATGGTGGTGCTTCACAGGCCTATGATTGGATTCCTTATCAAATCGCACAAGCTGTAGGCGGAACGATTCTCTTTATCGCGATTCTAGTCATTATGTATATCGTCGTGAAATTAGCTTGGTTTGCACCTAAAGGTGAAGAAGAATTCCCTATTGGTGATGTACATGAGCTTAGCGGCCCAACACCAGCTATTTTAGAAAACTTCAAAGTATGGCTTGTTATTTTAGTAGCGTTAATTTTATTCGCTTACACAGTGCCAATTATCGATATTATTTCGAACTCACCGGCTGGCTCCAAAGGCTATCAATTGTGGTAAGCATTTAGACATAAAAAGCGATTTCTCAGAAATGAGAAATCGCTTTTTTTATATTATAGTTGATAGAGCTTCCTATATTTATCTTGTAAATAGTCTGCTAAGTATTTAGCATTTAAGCCTTCTCCTGTCGCTTCTTTTAGTAATTCGAATGGCTTTTTCAATGCTCCATATTGATGAACTTTCTCAGTTAGCCACTCTCGAATTGGTAGTAGCTCTCCCTTTTCTAGTAGCGCATCAAAGTTTGGAATATCCTTATCCATCGCATGCTTCCACTGTGCTGCATAAACCATACCTAAAGCATAGGATGGGAAATAGCCAAACATGCCCCCTGACCAGTGCATATCTTGTAATACTCCCTGTGCATCTGTCTCAGGACGAATACCTAAATATTCCTCATATTTATCATTCCAAACTTGTGGTAGATCCTTCGCCTGTAAATCACCATTGAACAGATCACGTTCAATTTCATAGCGAATCATGATATGTAGTGGATACGTTAATTCGTCCGCTTCAATACGAATAAAAGATGGTTCGACCATATTGATGGCACGTAAAAAATCGCCTAATGCAACATCGCCAAATTGTGCTGGTGAGAAATGCTGAAGACGCTCGTAGTTATGCTCCCAGAACTTTTCATTTCTGCCGACAAAGTTTTCATAAAATAATGATTGAGATTCATGAATACCCATTGAAGTACCAGTAGCCAATGGCAGACCTGCAAGCTTTTCATCAATGTTTTGCTCATACATCGCATGACCACACTCATGAATTGTACCAAAAATGGCTGAACGGAAGTCATTTTCATCATATTTAGTGGTAATACGAGCATCTCCATAGTTTAAGCCAATCATGAATGGATGCACACTTTCATCCAAGCGCCCTGCATCAAAATCATAACCAAGCTGAGCAAGCAATTCTAACGATAATTCACGCTGTGCTTCACGTGGGAAATGCTTAAATAACATGCTTGTATCTGGTTTATTCGATGAATTGGCAATTTTTTGGACCAGTTCCACAATGGATGTGCGTAGGTCACCAAATACTTGATCTAAAACATCAGTCGTCATATCTGGTTCATATAAATCGAGTAATGTATTGTAAGGAGATCCATTTTTAATTCCCCAATAGTGAATGAATTTTTTCTGCCATTGAATGATTTCCTCTAAATATGGAAGGAATAATGCAAAATTATTACTTGCCTTCGCTTCTTCCCAAGCAGTTTCAGACTTCGATTGAAGAATGACGTATTTTTTATACTCGTCAGCTGGAATTTTTTTGTTTTGATCATAATTCTTTCTTACTTCTTCCACTAAACGCAATGTTACATAGTCAAGATTAGCTTTTTGTGACTCTAAAGCTACTAAAAGCTCCCCCAATTCTTCACTTGTTTGCATATCAAATAAAGAAGCAGATAATGTACCGATTACCTCTGAACGTTGTGCTAAACCTTTTTTCGGTGCACCCGTACGCATATCCCAATAAACGACATTGAGTGCTTCCTCATAATGCTGCATTTTCTTCACATAGTCTGTAAATTGTTGAACTGTCATGCATTCATCCTCCTTTTACATTATAAGTTTATCATATTTTCGAAAATTTTGTATATTGTGGACTTTTTAGTATTTTTATTCAGAATATTCGTCTTTTACTTTCTCTATTATTTTTAAATATTGACTATCTCCTAACCCATAGTGAGGGAAGAGAGAAAATAATTGCTTCATTAAATCCCCTAGCGGCTGCTCAAGATGCTTTTTTATATACGTCGTAATATCATTTTCTTCCTGTAAATAGTTAAAATATAATTGAATGCCCTGATACATGACGGGTAAAAGTGTAGCCTTCGGAAAACGATGGTGCATGAAAACTTCTTGATAGACCTCTAGATAGCCTCCTAACTCCAGCTCTGTTTCCTCCACATCATAGGTCGTTTCCTTGACCATATGGAAATAGACCTTGCCTTGATATCCTTGTTGTTCGAGAAAAGCAAGCATGGTCAATAAATTCATCTGACAAAACATATCATCCCCAAACCATAACACAATGCATTGATAGCCTTTTGTCCATAGAGGCTTCAAAGGATTCAATGTCATTTGCTCGTATGCCTGTAATGACACTTGATGCCCAGCCGCTCGGATTTGATTGAATTCCTCGCTGAAAATCGGGCTAGCAGTCGGATTCGTACACATGGCTTCATTGAAAGGTACATAATCACTATTTCCCATTAATTGATGTTTTGCAAATTCTTCATACATCATCTGACCATTTAATACATTCAAAGTCTCTTGATCAAATTGCTCAAAAATCTTTTCTTGTAATTCCTTAATTTTCAATTTTTGAGAAATGTCCATTATAAACCAGCCTCTTTCATCATTTAAATTTAACTTCACAAATGTTTGCATAGGCTGAGGAGACCTCCTATAATCATACGGGCTTATGCCAAAGACCCTTTTAAATGCTCTTGAAAAGGATTCCTGAGATGAAAAACCATAGCAGAAAGCAATATCAATAATTTTCTCCTCTGTCTCTTTTAATACCCAGGATGCAAGATAGATTTTTCGTAATGACATATATTTTTTAATCGTCATCCCCGTCATCTGATGAAATTTGAAAGAACAATAATAAGGAGAATAGCCCATCTCCTTCCCTAATTGCTCTAACGAAAACCCTTCTAAGAGATGACCTTCAATGCAATCAATCATCTCCTGTACGATGTTGTTCATCCACATCCCTCCTACTTTGATTATAGTAGAAGGCATCATTGTTTTTATGATATAAGTTGTGAATGTGCAATAAAAAAACTGTAGCAAACTTTTGAGCTTGCTACAGTTTATCCTCTTACAAATAAGAGCTTTATATATTATTAGGGGGATTTTAACTAGCTTTCAAGTCATGTTCGGTTTCCAATCAAACATTAATTAAGAGCAATAAGAAAGAAAGTTGGGGATACTTTCTTTCTATCAAAGAACAGAGTCTGTTTACCCTATTCAATGTTTTGGCAAATAGCAATCACTTGCTTCACAGCCTCAGCTGAATGCTGGAGAGCTGCTTGTTCTTCAGTTGTTAGGTGCAATTCAATCACAGATTCAATCCCATTGCCACCTAAAATAGTTGGTACACCTAAAAACAGATCGTTGTAGCCATACTCTCCTTCTAATAGGGCAATAGAGGGGATAATTTTCCGTTGATCTTTCATAATAATTTCTACCATTTGTGCACACGCTGCTGCTGGTGCATAGTAGGCACTACCATTGCCTAGCAATCCGACAATCTCACCGCCGCCCTTACGTGTACGTTCAACGATTTGTTGTAGTCGATCCTGGGGAATTAGCTTTTCTAATGGAATGCCTCCTGCATAGGAATAGCGAATTAATGGCACCATTTCATCACCATGTCCACCTAACACAAAGCCTGATACATCCTCTGGAGCAATTTGTAGCTCTTGTGCAACAAATGTATTGAAACGGGCTGTATCTAATACACCAGACTGACCGATAATCCGATTTTTGGCAAAGCCTGTTTCCTTATGACACACATAGGTCATGGCATCAACCGGATTACTTAACACAAGGACAATACTGTTGGGTGCATAGTGTTTAATCTGTCTTGACACTTGTTGAATGATTTTTGCATTTGTTGTGACTAAATCATCGCGGCTCATCCCTGGTTTACGAGGGATACCTGCTGTAATGACCACAATATCAGCACCAGCAATATCTTCGTAATGACTTGTCCCTTTAATCGACACATTGAATTTTTCGATAGGGCCTGTTTGTAGTAAATCCAATGCTTTCCCTTTTGTCGGGTTCTCCGCTTCTGGAATATCTACTAGCACCACATCGCCTAATTCTTTCTGTGCTAAAAATAAACTTAATGTAGCACCTGTATGACCTGCACCAATCACAGCAATTTTATTTTTACGAAATGCCATTATGCGTCACCTCTATTATCTGTCGGTGATGTTGTGTCTGCTGTTTTTTTAGCACGTGTTGATGCTGTTGTAGTGGCAGGCTTTTTCTTTGATGCCTCTGGTCCTTTAATCATTTGGAATACTTCTTCATCAGGTCTCGGAATGACGTGAGCACCTAATAATTCACCAACACGCATGGCAGCAGCCTTACCAGCTTCCACTGCTGCTTGTACAGAACCTACGTCGCCCTTTACGACTATCGTCACAATACCACCATCGACGAATTCTTGTTTAACGATTGTCACATCTGACGCTTTAATCATCGCATCAGCCGCTTCATATGAACCAACTAATCCTTTGGTCTCAATCATACCAATTGCACTACTCATTGTCCTCACCTCTCATCACTTCAGTAGAATCAATAATACCAATGACCACTGCATCGATTGGTAACGGATTTTCTTTCATAATATAGCGTGATGACCCACCGCTTGTAATGAGTACATCATCACCAATACCCGCACCAATACGATCAGCTGCCACCATTTCTGTGCGAATCGGCTGTTGATTGGAGTCAATTGGTTGAATGATGAGTAGCTTTAAACCATTCAGCCCTTCCTCCTTGCGTGTTGCCCATACACTGCCTATCACTCTTCCCATTTGCATGAACTTCACCCTCTTTATGCGACACAGATTTTCTTATTACTCCGAACGAATTGTTAATGTTTTATTTAACTCTCGTAATTTATCATAAGCCAGTGCTGTCACAATCGTTTTCTTTGGGACCACAATTTCTTGTGCATCGATATCTAGCACTTCTATTTGTGAAAGTAGCTTTTTGTCATAATGATAGACGGATGGTTGCGCTACTTTCTGTATAGCTGGAGACTGTTCTTTCTCAGGTATAGCTGGCTCGCTTACTTGATGATGGACCATTTCAGCAAACGTTCCTTGTTGAATGAACCCTGCATTTGCTTCATCTGTATCAATATGCATTTCTAATCGATAACGCTCTGATACGCGGACGATCACATTCGATAAAATAATGGGGCGAATACCCCCTACCTTGATTTGTACAGACTGTCCATCTACTACATTGAATCTCGCACTATCCGCAGGGGACATATGGATATGTGCCTGTGCTACAATGAGTCCTTCATTTAACACAACACTCCCCTTTGGACCAATCAATGTAACAGGGCTAGAGCCTTGAATATCACCCGAAACTCTTAACGGGGGCTTCAATCCTATTTTCATTGCATCTGTCCAGCTTACTTCCACTTGAGACAAGGAGCGAGCTGGGCCCAGAATACGAACTCGCTCAATCGATCCTTTGGGACCAGCGATGACAACGGTTTCCTCCGCAGCAAATTGTCCTGGCTGTGAAAGCTCAAACTTTGGTGTAAGCTCATAATTCTCACCAAAAAGTTGCTCCACCTCTGCTTGTGCAAGATGGACATGGCGAGCGGATACGCCAACGGGAATTTTACCGTCATGTGGAGAGGAAGATTGATTTTTTAAAACTTGTTGCAGAACTTCTTCCACAATTTTTTGCACTAAATTTTCTTGCATCTTGCCTCCTCCTTACGATGATACTTTTACTAATCTACCTTGTGCTTGTTGTTCGATAAAGCCTGCATTTGCTTCATCTGTATCAATGTGCATCTCTAAACTAAAGTCATTTGAAACACGTACAACGACACCACGGAAAGTGACAGGTCGATCACTGATGACTTCCACTGAAACCAATTCATTATTGTGTACTTCCAATTCTTTGGCATCTTTTTCTGTCATATGGATGTGTGCCTGTGCAATAATGACCCCCTGCTGTATCTCCAACACTTTGTCTTGATAAAGTATTTTAATGCCTGCCGAGTTTTCAATATTTCCTGATTGCCTTAAAGGAGGGGTAACCCCAAGCTTCATCGCATCTGTGCGGCTGACTTCCACTTGGGTTGCTGGTCTTACAGGTCCAAGGACACGGACATTATGAATAATGCCCTTTGGCCCTTCGATTGAGACACGCTCCTTGGCAGCAAATTGCCCTGGCTGTGATAAGTCAAAATCCTTTGTTAACGTTGCATTTGGACCAAAAAGTGCTTGTAAATCCGCTTCACTAAGATGGATATGACGAGCCGAAATGGCCACTGGAAATGTTTTTGTCGCTGTTATCACGTTAGCCACCTCTATATTTCATAAATTGTTTTGACTTGGACAAGATAAGAGCTTTCCTACGGTTAGGTCAGCTCTCATGCTGATCCATTACGTCTTGGCATAATGGCTTCTTATCCAGTACGTGTTTTGTAAATGGAAGCTATATTGGCATTTATCTCACACCATCTATAGCAATAAGCGTCTCCTACTGAAAGAAGATAAATTATGCTTCTGCTTTTGGTAAAATCATTTCTAATTCGTGGTGTGGACGTGGGATTACATGCACAGATAATAGTTCTCCTACACGTTGTGCTGCTGCTGCACCTGCATCTGTTGCTGCTTTCACCGCACCCACATCTCCGCGTACAAGAACTGTCACGATACCGCCACCAACATGTACTTTGCCTACTAAATTAACACTTGCTGCCTTTACCATTGCGTCCGCTGCTTCAATTGCTCCTACTAAACCTTTTGTTTCTACCATTCCTAATGCTGTACTCATTTGTCATTCCTCCAAATTATTTATTTTGTAATGTGATTTGTTTTAATACTTGATCGACAATTTGCTGAACCATTGTCGTATCTAAAGAAGGTTCTTGTGCTACAACCGACTCGACAACGGACAGTACTTCAAATTCTGGTTTTGGCACTTCAACATCTTTAATACCGTACGCCATACGTTTAATATTTAATAGATGTCTTGCTGTTATATTATCTGACGTAATATTGCCGCCAAATGTACCGCAGCCTAATGTAAAGGATGGGGCTAGCCCCGTTGTGCCACCTACTGCACCGATAGATGATAATGTATTGACCACAATGCGTGATACTGGTAATTCAACGGAGAATTGCTCTGCTAATGCTGCATTTTCTGTGTGAATAGAGCATGTGTGTCCGCGTCCACCAATATTTAACAGGTCAATCATGACTTGCTTTGCTTCTGTACTGTTTTCTACTACATAAAGGGCAAAGATTGGTGACAATTTTTCAAGAGCAAACGGAATATTTTTACCGATCATCGTTTCCAATCCAACGAGTACTTTTGTATCGTCTGGTACCGTAATGCCAACAGAATCTGCTAAGCAAGTAGCTGATTTGCCGACAATCTGTGGATTTACTTTTCCAGGAACAGGCGAAATCAATTTCTCCATCTTAGCCTTTTCTTCAGCATTTAATAAATAAGCACCATTTTTCTTTAATTCTGTCTGCACTTGCTCTGCAATCGCCTTATCCACAATAATGGCTTGCTCTGTTGCACAGATTGTGCCATTATCGAACGATTTGCTTTGCACTAATTGACGTACAGATTTTTGAAGATTAGCCGATTTTTCGATGTAAGCTGGTACATTCCCTGGCCCTACACCATAAGCAGGTTTGCCAGAGCTATACGCTGCCTTCACCAATGCACCGCCACCAGTCGCTAAAATTAAATGAATGTCAGGATGCTTCATTAGCTGCTGTGTTGCCTCCATAGAAGACATCGTTAAACATTGCAGTAAACCTTCTGGTGCACCTGCTTTTTCAGCAGCTACTCGACAAATATCTAAAGCCTCTTTCGTACATTTCACGGCATATGGATGTGGACTAAGTACTAAGCCATTTCTTGTTTTTAAAGAAATAAGTGTTTTAAAGATGGCTGTAGAGGTTGGATTCGTCGTTGGCACTATACCTGCGATGACGCCAAAAGGACTAGCGATTTCGGCTACTTTTTTCATGCGGTCATAGCCCACAATGCCAACCGTTTTTAAGTCTTTGATATCCTCATAGACATCTCTTGAAGCCACTTCATTTTTCATCTTTTTATGGTTGGGAATACCCATCCCTGTTTCTTGCACCGCCATTTTTGCTAAACGGTCTGCTTCCTTAAAGGCAGCATCCGCAACAGCCTTCACAATGTTGTCTACTTGTTGCTGTGAAAATTGCATGTAGGCAGCCTGTGCTGTATTAGCATGTTTTACAGCATCTCTCATTTCCTGAATCGCTAATAAGTCTTTGTCTAATGTGGCCATAAAGCCGCCTCCTTTCTAGATCACTGGATTTCTAGCTACATTTTCAATAGCTTCTCTGAAAGCATTCGCCGCAGCCTCACATGACGATTGACTACCACTTAATAAGCCGCCACCAAAATTGGTTTCAGACGGAGGACCAAAGAAAACCTTTAACTCCACATCTGCCGCTTTTAATGCTGCATCTAATCCAATCATTGCCTCTAATGGCGGTGCGATTAAATAAGCAAGTGGTGTGCCAACCTTTACATCTGCAAGCTCGGCAAGATACGTACCACAGCTTGCCACGGTATGGGCAAACAGGGCGTGATTGTCATTATGATTAATGGCTTCAAAGTACGTATCAAATTCAATTTTTTGTTGAATGGCATCAAGTCCACTACGAATTTCATCAGGTGAGCTTCCCGCAATGATGCCAATTACTTCACCTGACAATGGGCCAGATGCATGAGCCGCTCCCGCATAAAAACTTTTCGCATAGACAACATCGACATCTGCCTTTTTTGTTGCCTCGTCTAAGGCAACATAACCCACATCGTCGATTGTCAGTGTGACAAGTCCAATGCTGTGTTGATATGGCTTCAAATCTAACTGCTCTGCTAGTTCACTGTTCACTCTTGGAATGGTTTGCATCGCTAAAATTTGCGCCATAATTTTTTGAGGATTCATGGTTCAGCCCCCTAACCTTCTTTTGCGACAAGCTCTACACCACTTGCCTGATAATGCAAGATTTTTTCTACAATGGTTCCTAGATAAGCACCTGCTTCTAATGGTGGGATACCACCTTTATGGATATTTGATATCACCATACGCTCCGCTTCCACTGTACCGATTCTTGGCTTGTAGCATAGATACGCACTCATCGATTCAGCAGATACAAGCCCTGGACGTTCACCAATGAGATAAACAATCACTTCTGCCTGTAGCAGCTCACCAATTTCATCCATTAAAGCAACACGCCCTTTATCAATATAGAAAGTTGTGCCGATATCAATATTTAAATTGCTAAGACTTTGCTGAAGGGCTAAGTACACATCTTGCACATTTTCCTCAATCGCACTAGCACTTAAGCCATTCGAAATAATAATCTGTACTTTTGGTTGCGGCTTACATTTTTGCTGAATTAACGCTTTTGATTCGTCTGATAGACGACGACCTAAGTCAGGTCTTGTAATGTATTCCTCTTTATCCGTGACTTTCGTTGTGACCTGAAAGACATCAAGCTTTTGTAAAAGACCCTCGGACACTTCACCATACACGGCATCCACTGCAGCAGCATGATCGAGTCGGAATTTTAACCAAGTTTTTGTTTTTGGTCTTGTCCCCGCTCTTCCAACGCCAATTCGAGCAGGTGTATGTTTTTTAGCGGCTTGTACACTATCCGTTAACGTATCTGCCTCAAACTGAAAAGGCTTAATCGACACAGCTACATTGATGGGTTGTTCGAAAGTAGCAGTAGGAGCTACCGTCGCCTGCTGTGGAGCTCCATGCTGATACAGCTGAATTAATGGCTCCTGCGATGTTGCTCTTGATGTTGTTGTTTCTGTTGCCTGATGTGCTGCTGTATCATAAAACGTAATAAGAGGTTGTTCTGTTGGAGTAGCTACCGTTTCAGGCACTTGGCTCTCGGTGCTTTTCTCCATCTTTTCCATAACAAGCTGTGTAATCATAGAGACTAATTGATCATTCACTGGACTCACCTACCTTTCAAAAATGGATAAATCGCCAGCTCTTGCTGAAAGTCGACCATTTTCATAAATGCCCATTTTCTCTAACCATGCTAAATATTCTGGTGCTGGTTTTTTACCAAATGTTTGGAGTAATGTAGCCACATCATGGAAGCTCATTGATTGATAGTTGAGCATAACATCATCACCCATCGGCGCAGCAATAATAAAGTTAACGCCAGCTGCTGTTAGTAGCACACTTAAATCTTCAACATCATTTTGGTCCGCCTTAATATGGTTGGTATAACAAATATCTACACCCATTGGAATACCGTGCATTTTGCCCATGAAATGATCTTCTAGACCTGCTCGAATAACCTGTTTATTATTGTATAAATACTCTGGACCGATAAAGCCCACTACTGTGTTCACAATGTAAGGATTAAAATGTCTTGCAAATCCATAATTGCGAGATTCGAGTGTTACTTGGTCAATGTCCATATGAGCCTCTGCCGATAGCTCTGAGCCTTGGCCCGTTTCAAAGTAGAATAAATTTGGGCCAGTACCCGTTCCTTGCTTTTTAATGAGCTCCTCTGCTTCTCTTATTAAATCCGCAGAAATACCGAACGAACGGTTGGCAATTTCCGTCCCAGCAATACTTTGGAAAATCATATCTGCTGGTGCGCCTTGCTTAATTGCTTTCATCTGTGTTGTGATATGAGCTAGGACACAGTTTTGTGTAGGGATGGACCAGTCATTGATAAATTCTTTTGTAGCCGTAAGTACCTTTTTGACACTTTCAACTGAATCATCTACAGGATTAATACCGATAACAGCATCTCCAATACCATAAGACAGTCCTTCTTTTAGTGAGGCGATGATGCCATCAATATTGTCTGTTGGATGGTTTGGCTGTAGGCGAGAGGACAGTGTCCCTTTTTGCCCAATGGTAATATTACACGTTGACAGTATTTCTACTTTATTGGCTGCATGAACAAGATCTAGATTTGACATGAGCTTTGTGACAGCAGCAATAATTTCTGAATTCATCCCTTTGCTTAATCGCTTTAATTCACGATCCCCTGTGTCATTCGATAAAATATATTCACGCAGCTGCTCGATGCTCCAGTTTTTGATTTCTCCATAGATTTGCTCATTAATATCGCCCTCAATAATGCGTGAAACCTCATCATTTTCCTGCGGCACTAATGGATTTTCTCGGATATCTTTGACTAAAAGCCCACTTAATACAGCTTTAGCTGCGATTCGTTGTTGAACCGTCTCAGCTGCAATACCAGCTAGCCGATCGCCTGATTTTTCTTCATTGGCCTTAGCCATTACATCTTTTAATGATTTAAAATTATATTTTTCTCCACCAAATATCACCGATAGATTCACATTCATCCTCCTTACTTTGAGTGGAAGGCAAGGGTCTTCACCACAACAGGAACAACGCCAGATGGCAGAGCCTCTCCAATGTCGATATAATCGCCCGTCTCCACTTTAATTTGATCGATGCAAATAATTGGTACTGTCGCATGAATGGCTTGTATGGTCTGTCCAATAATCTTTGCGTAATCTGATTGAATGACTATGATAATTGGTATGTCCTTGGAACATCTTGTCGCCAAATGTTGCAAAATAGCCTGGCACAATGCATGTACATCCTGAAAGCTTAAATACGGCAATTCGCTAAAATAGAGTGCGAAAGGCGAACGATTATCCTGGATGGAAAATAAATCATCTGCTCGTTCTACGGCTGTCTTCACCGTAGTATTAAAATCTTTCGCTGACTCCATATGGCAGTTGAAAACAGGTACATTTTTTAGTGGTAACACCTCGGCATCTACCTGAATGGTTGCCCCGCTAATTTCAGTTGTTTGTGTACCTGCTCCAGTGACTGTTGCACGTGCTGTTTCTTCTGGTCGTAGCCATAAAAACGATTGTAGTTGCTCATGTTGTATAAGCATTTTCGCTAATTTTTCGCCTATATCATCATATTGGCGCTGAGTACATTCATTTTCATAAATACAGGAAGCTACACCACCAGAAAAGACGATGGCATCCACTGGTTTATGCCAGTTCGGTAAATGCCCTAGTAATAATGGATGCTCTCCATCGGTACACTGTCCACTAAGAATCATGGCAAGTGTTCCAACCATTTCGTCAATACATTGTGAAACACGAGCATCATCGGCCGCATCACCGACAGCTAACGGATTAGCCCATTGTTCCATTAGTCGCATGAGTGGCGGAGAAATTGATTGAACCCTCCCATCCTTAAATTCAATCAATCTACCACCAACATGTAAGGTACATGTACCAATAACTTCTCCAAACTGCATCACAGCAATATTGGCAGTTCCTCCGCCAATATCAATATTGGCAATCACCTTAGCTGAATTCTTTGATTGCTGTAGGGTACCAGCCCCTTTAGCAGCAATGATGGCCTCTAAATCAGGACCAGCGGTAGCAACTAAAAAATGACCTGCACCATCGGCAATGGTATGGACAACCTCGCTTGCATTTTCCTTCGTGGCCGATTCGCCTGTAATAATAATGGCACCTGTTGAAATGTCAGTTGGTGCGATTTGTGCTAATTGATATTGCTGAAAAATAAATTCTTCAATTTTTTTCATATCGATGATGTCTCGATTGATAAAAGGTGTTTTAATGATTGGACTTTGATGTAACACCGTTTTCTCAATAATTTCAATCCTTGGCACATGTGTCACACCAGCCACATTCTTTAACAGAAAACTACTGACCACCATTTTGGTAGTACTTGTCCCAATATCAATGCCTGCACTAAATATTTTTTCAGTTTTCACCCTATACCTCCCTCTCGCTACTGTGAGCAATACATGAGATACGGACTATCGCGATCCTTGACGAATTGACGAATTTCTTCCTGTGTCGTAAGTTGAATCAATGGTTCAATCAACTCGATGCCTAACTTTTGCCAGGAAGAGGTTTTCACGATGGGCCCATGTGTCATCACATTTTTTAATAAGGCTATAGCCCTTTCCATATTGGCATTAGGGGCATCTATCTTGGTAATAACACCAATCTGTATTTTAGGAATCCCTAAGCTAAATTGCGGAGGGAACACACTTCTTGCAGAGGTGGCATCCTGCAAGTAAATGACATGGGTTACTTCCAATGATGTTGCCATAATATTCCTGTAATACATTGGATTTTCAACATATTCACCTGGTGTATCAACAATCCAGTCATCATAAACGAGTGCTTGTGTTTTATTGGCACTGCTTTCTTTACCCAACAACATATTCATCAATGTTGACTTTCCTGCCTGCACACCGCCTATTATCATTACTCGATTTTTCATATGACACATCCTATGATTTTGTTATTTTTGATGGTGTATAACCTAATACCTCAGATAAAAAACGATTAATTTCTAACATCGCCATTTCCACCTCTGATACACTACCAACAATAACGAGACTACCTGTAAAACGATCTAAAAATCCTAGTCTGACATTGGCAGCCTTTGTCGCTAAATCTCCTGCGATAATCACCGTTTCACTTGGGGTACACGTCATAATGCCCAGTGCGCCCGATTCTTGGATACCCAGCTTTTGAAACATATCGGGATCAGGATTGGCTATAAGGTGACTCAATGTTAGCTGTTTACCCGGCACAAACTCCTGAATAAATCTTTTTTTCTCTTCACTCACACGTCATCACCTCACTTTTTAATCAATTAAGATTTTTGATCTGTTAAATATTCGCCTTCTTTAATAATGCCTGCCTTGCGATCCTCAATTTCCAGCCTTAATGCAGTTGGTACAGAAAGCTTATAAGCTAAAATAATCGCAATAACACCAGCTAAAAACTTCCCAGCGATTACAGGTAAAATAATGGTTGGCTGGAAGTTAGCTGTGAATGATAAGTGATCGCCTAATAAAAAGGCTGAACATACACCAAACGCGATGTTAATTACTTTATCCTTCGGTGGCATATGGCGAATCAGTGTAAACATCGCCAAAATATTAGCAATTGTTGCTAAAATCCCCGCACTTCCTACAGATGATAAACCTAATTTTTTACCAGCCGCTTCAAGTGGTTTGGAAGCATATTTTCGAATTAAATACACCATTGGGAACGCACCCGCTAGCATAATTCCAATATAACCAGCTGTTTCTAATGCACGGAATTGGTCGATTTCATCAGCCATGATTGGATCGAAGCCCCACGCACCAAATATCTTTGTAAAAATACCTGTAAAAATCTCTACAATCGAGAACACTAACACTAATTTAATCCCCGCATCCATCACGCGTCCGAATATCATGAAGCCTGCAATCATACCGTTCGGAATAAGCTTTAAGCCTAGTGCGATTAAAATAACGAAAATGAATAACGGTAGTAAATTAATTAATATTTGTAAAACAGAAATGGCAAACACATATGTAGGTGCCTCTGTTGTACTAATAACTTCACGTACTTCTGTGTTAAATAGCACGATCATGATCGAAGAAATAAATGCACCAATCGGAATTGTTAATACGCCAGCCATAATACCTAGCGCCATATATTTATGATCACGCTTATCTAACATCGCAAGACCCATTGGAATTGAGAATACAATGGTAGCACCTGACATAAAGCCAACAACAAGAGCCATTACCCATCCCTCATAAGACTCCTTTAACGCATTGGCTAATTGGTAACCACCCATGTCCGAGGCTAAAATCGTCGTCGCTGCAATCGCAGGATCTGCACCAATTAACTCAAAAATCGGACTAATAAAATGACTAATAAACCATGTTAAGTAAGGTATAGCTGCCATGATCCCTGCTGCTGGGACAAAAATATGCCCAACGGTATGAATCCCATTCATAAATTCTTTCCCAATCCCATACTCAGCATCTCGGATAGCCCCGATTGCCCCTAAAACAGCACAAATCATAATAATATAAACGATAATCGTTCCTATCATTGCCATCTTACTCATCACCCCTTTTTCATTATTAAATTTATATAAAAAAAGGCACTTTAAAGAAGAAATCTCTTTAAAGCGCCTTTGCTTCAACTATTGACTTGTAAGGTGTTTATAATTTGCTGTGCAATGTGTACCATTTCCTGTTGTGTTTGCATGCTTTCATTGCGAATCTTACGGTAAGCCTCGTCCTCACTAATGTTTTCAGCCTGCATGAGCAAACCCTTTGCTCGTTCAATGATTTTTCGTTTTTCCAATTGTGTTTGCTTATGTAAGATCTCGCCATTGAGTCGGTTAAATTTATCAATTTGATGAAAAGCAACCTCTAACACAGGCAACACATTTTTCTCAGAAAACGGTTTCATGACATAGCCTAATATATTGTCTTGCTTCATGTATAGCAACAATTCTTTTTCACTGTATGCCGAGATGAAAAGAACGGGTATACCAAGCTGTTGTTCAATAATTTTACTTGCCTTCAACCCATCAAGTTTAGGCATTTTAATGTCCATTAAGATTAATTGCGGTTTATGTAAAAAGGCTAATTCAATGGCTGTTTCCCCATTACTCGCCTGTGCTACTACTTCGTAGCCATTGTCTTCTAACATAAACTTCAAATCAATCGCAATCAGTGATTCATCTTCGACAATCATAACTTTCCTAGTCATTTACGATAAATACCTCCTCACTTACAGGAAACTGAATTTGAGTATGTGTACCTTCTTCACTAGGGATAATTGAAAATGAGCCAGCTAAATCATACTCTACAAGCCTTGTGATAATCTCCATCCCAAAAGATGCCTTCACCTCTTGCATTCCAACGCCGTTGTCAGAAATATGGAGTGAAATAGTAGACTCTTCCTGAATGAATTGAATATCAATGGTTCCTTCATCACGACCGATAAAAGCATACTTTAATGCATTTTGCAGGAGCTCGCAAATAATGAGTGCGAGAGATACCGCTTTTTTTGAATGACAGAATAGCTGCAAATTATCATGTTGAAAGGCTAGTTGAATAGTTGCTGTATTGGACGTATCAATCATTTTATGACCAATTTTTTTAGCTAACGCGATAACATCTACTTTTTCTTCAGCGTTATCTTCATTTTCTAAAATAAGCTCATAAACAGATGAAATACTATATATTCGATTTAATGCCTCCTGAAAAGCACTTGCATTCGCAGCAGACCGATCATTGCGCATTTGCAGGCGTAATAAGCTTGTCACTGTCTGAAGATTATTTTTCACGCGGTGGTGAATTTCTCGTATCGCAAAGGTTTTCATCATTAACTCATTTTCTTTCAGCTTAAGCTCTGTTAGATCATGAATAATGAGTAGAGTGACCTTCTCGTTTTGACTGCGAATCGGAATTTTCTTTACAATAAAGGATTTACGATCAATTGTAATTTCTAAGAAAAAGACATCATCGCCTTTATCATAGACTTCTTGTAAAAAAGGTAAAATTTTATCCAATGCAACATTGTCAAAGTTCTCTAATCCCGATAGCTCAGAAATAAAATGATAGCCAGCAGGATTGCTATAAATCACTTTATTTTCATGATTGGTGAGAATTATGGACTCTACAAGTAAATCAGAAACTACGGGTATCGGTTGCGGATTCGGTTCTACAATATGCTCAATTAAAGCAAAAGGCATATTTTGAAAATCATCTTTCGGTGTCGTTTGCATCTTCACCATTTTTTCCTGAATCAACACAGCAATCACTTGCTGTTGCTCATTAAAAATAGGCATCACATTTTGCTCTACCGTAATCCCTTCCTGCGTAATCGCTCTGGAAATAGAAGATTTTTCTTGATGTTTGAATGCAGCAAATACAGCTGGTTCAAAACTTTCAAATACGAATTTTCCGATAACTGATTTTTCATATAAACCAATTTCCTTTTTCGGGAATGCCTCTGCCACAACAATTGCATGCGGTAAATTTTCCAGCAGGCAATCTATGAACATATAACAATCAGTCAACTCAGCATAATATGTTAGCGTAGCTTCAATTTCTATTAACTTGTCAATATCCGTTGCCGATAGATTTGTATATTTTCTACACAATGATTGAATGTTCGACAGGTTTAAGCCCCCTATCAAGGAATAGTCAGCAAGCAATTTGACTATTCTTAAAAATTCTTGTCATTATTATAAACCTTTTGTGAAATTATTTTCAATACAAAAAATATTTTCTTTCACCAAATTTCGTTGCATTACAAAGAACTATATAGCTTAAAAGAGAAATATTCAACAGTTTTTTAAACCACCACATTATATCCATACCCATAATGTTATTTTAATATATTAAAAAAGCGAGCTTACCTTTATGGCAAACTCGCTTCTTTCTATTTTATTTCTGGTACAACCGCTACTATATTTTCAAAGGCTGCACGTTGTTTTTGTTCTTCTTCATTTAATAAAATATGAATATCTCCATGGTCATTAGATGTACGGATTAAGCGACCCATCCCTTGCTGCAAGCGTAGTTGCATGAAAGGTAGTTCCACTTCTTCAAATGGATTTTCAGCAAACGTACGTTTCGCATCAAATAATGGATCCTGTGGAGGAAATGGTAAATCATAAATAATCACACATGTTAAGGCTTCCTCAGGTAAATCTAAGCCTTCCCATAAATGATAGGAGCATAATGTTTTAATAGTCCCCTGCTGGAAATCTCGAACAATGGCCGATAGCTCTCGATCTCCTTCAAATGCTACATACATACGCTCCATAATCGGCAATTCTGCCTTAAAGTTTAGCATGGCTTGCTTTGATTTAAATAAAATCAATGTTTGCTCGCCATCACGCAGCAATTGCTGAACACGCGCTGTTTTGTCACGTTGCGTAAGCTCATGTAAATAAATTTTCATCACTTCTTCATAGTCGAATGGAGAAGGCACAGAAAATGATTGGTAATCGCGAATACCTAAACTGTAGGCAATGTAAGAAAAGTCCTTATTGACCGATAATGTGGCAGAAGAAAAGACGATTGGAAGCTTTTTAGAGAATAATTTTTCTGCTAAAACTTCTGTGATTAAACGAGGCATAATGACAAGCGTTTCCTCGCCATCTGTTTCCTCTAACCAATCCACCGCATCTCCCTGTGCTATGAAAATACGTAAGGAAGCCTCATATTGTTCTAAGTATTCTTCCGCCATATTTAACTCATATTCAGGAATCATATACATTTCTGATTCAAAGACGAATTCTTCCATCAAAACTTCAACATCATTTATTAGCTGCTTCCCATAAGCAAGCAATGCTTTCGATTTGTTTATACGTTTACGATCCTCATTTGAAGCAACGATATCATCACGAAGCTGATCAAAAAATAGCTCATGATCATCCTGTAATTTTTCCATCGCATACAGTGTACGCTCGCGTACCCCATCTACCATCAATCGCTCTAATAATTGTACGATGGTAGTTGCCTGAACTTTATATGTCATTGCCTTTTGCGCAGCATATTCCAATAAATGCCCTTCATCTAACACAATCATCGATACCTCTGGCAGTAAAGCAAGCTGACCTTCACGCTCACGAGATTCCTTTGTAGCCAAATGCTCCATTAAAAAATCCTGAGAACAAATGACAAGATCTGTTGATTTACGATAATGGGAGCGATGCAACGTTTGCCCACAGCGATTACGCAGCTCACAAACAGAACATTGCATAATGGCATTGTAATTCACTTTTTGCCAATCCTCATCACTAACCGTTGGATAGTCACTACGTTCTCCATATGGCTGTAAAGCAATCATAGAGCCTTGTGCATAGACACCATCAGGGATGGAAAAGGCAATATCATCAATCCATTCATCAGTCTCCACTTTTTCTGCTTCCTCAAAGCGTTTTAAGCATAAATATTGGTCTCTCGATTTTGCAAGACGAACATCTATATCGAGCCCTAACGTTTTTTGGAGTTTATAAATATCGCCCCCCTCTTTCACGAGTTGGTCGATTAATGTTTCATCTGCACAAGCAATTAGCGCAGGCTTCCCTGTGTAGCGTGCATAAGAGATGGCTGGTAATAAATAAGCGATTGTTTTCCCAGTTCCTACGCCTGCCTCTGCAAAGAGGATATTTTTTTCTTTCAGTGCTTGCTCTATTTGATAAGCCATAAAAATTTGCTCATCACGGCATTCAAAGCCTTTTTCAGGTAATTCATCATAAAGGACATCGCCCATCCAATCACCTAATGATTCAAAAAATGAACGGTCCTTTGATAATGCAAATGGTAAAGATTTACGCAATTGATGTTCCCCCTCTAACTATCTGGTGCTATTATACGCGACGAAACGGAAGATAAGAAAAGATCTTATCTTCCGTTACTATTCGTTAATCTCTTTTAGACTTTTGACCCCAGAACTGATAATAATTTGTTTCAATAAAACCATTAAATAATTTTCGTTTCTTCGTCGCTTGGCGTCCATATAATTCTTCAAAATTTTTCATGGAGGATAGCATATACACAGACCAAGATGGATAGTTTTTCATGACTTTCCCGACATCACGGATTACCTGCTCCACGACTTCTACATCACCAATACGTTCTCCATATGGTGGGTTCCCAATCATGACACCATCCGTTAACTGTGTTGTAAAATCGCGTGCTTGCATTTGCTTAAACGTGATTAACTCACCAAAGCCCGCTTCTATTGCGTTTTCTTGTGCAATGCTGACCATACGATGGTCAATATCAGAACCAATAATTTCTAATGGCTGATCATAATTGGCTAAACTTTCCGCTTCATCACGGACTTGATCCCAGATGGCCGCTTTCATCCAAGGCCAATCCTCAGAAATAAATTCACGGTTATACCCTGGTGCAATATTTTGTCCAAACATTGCCGCTTCAAGTGTAATAGTACCAGAGCCACAGAATGGGTCAACGAACGGACGATTTGGATTCCACTTCGAAATTTGCACAAGTGCCGCCGCTAACGTTTCCTTTAACGGTGCCTCCCCTTGTGCCTGACGATAGCCACGCTTATGTAAGCCTGCGCCAGATGTATCAATAGTCAGTGTCGCCACATCTTTTAAAATCGAAACCTCAATTTTGTAAGTCGCACCCGATTCATCTAAAAAGCCAAGTCGTTTATAATGCTGTTTCATTCGTTCAACGATTGCTTTTTTGGTAATTGCTTGGCAATCTGGTACACTAAATAATTTCGATTTTACAGATTTCCCTGAAACCGGAAAAGCCGCATCCACAGGTAAATATTTTTCCCATGGTAATGCTTTGACACTTTCGAATAATTGCTCAAAAGATTTTGCTGGGAATTGTCCAACGACTATCTTGACACGATCCGCTACACGCAACCATAAATTGGTGCGTGCGATAGCCGTTTCATCGCCCTCAAAATATACTTTGCCATTTTCAACAGTTGTTTCATAGCCAAGAGCTTTTACTTCTTGGGCCACAATAGACTCTAAGCCCATTGCTGACGTAGCTACTAATTGATAGTTTGCCATAACTTATTTCCTTCCTTGATGCTCAATTTCCCAAAACTCCATAAACTCAATGAGATCGTTTAATGGTAATGGTTTGCTGTAATAATAGCCCTGGATAATATCACAGTTCATTTTACGTAGTATATCCACTTGTTGTGCCTGTTCTACACCCTCAGCAACAACTTTCATTTTTAGGCGATGGGACATTTGAATAATCGCATCTACAACTGCCTGTTTTTCATCGAGTGAGCCAATATGCTGAATAAAGCTTCGATCAATTTTTAAACAATCTAATGGAAAGCGAACTAAATAGCTTAGGGATGAATAGCCTGTCCCAAAATCGTCGATTGAGATTTTAAAGCCTAATTGTTTCAAACGAACCAATTTACTAACCGTCTCGTTCGCACTGTTCATCACCGTTCGCTCCGTCACTTCTATTTCAAAATTATTAGCTGGCATATTATAGCGCTCTAATATGGCTTGTATCGATTCTAAAAAATTCTGCTGTTTAAAGTGTATACTCGATATATTAATGGCAACAGGTATTTTCCAACCCTGTTGCTGCATTTGAATAACTGCCTCACATGCTTTTTCAATAATAAGCTCACTTAACGGAATGATTAAACCCGTATCCTCCGCATAGGAAATAAACTCCGCAGGTGACACAAAGCCTAACCTCTCGCTATTCCAGCGAGCCAGTGCCTCTAAGCCTTGAATTTGCTCATCTTCCATCGAAATCTTCGGCTGAAAATGCAGCTCAAATTCACGGTTTTCTATAGCCTTTCTTAGCTCTGAATCTAGCAATAAAACGCGCTGTGCGTCTGTTTGTAGTTCATCAAAATAAAAGGAATAGCCGTTTAATTCATTCTTTTTGGAATAGGTCATTGCTCGATCTGCACAATTGATGAGTTGTTCTGTATTTTTACCATCTACTGGATAAACACTAATACCCACACTTGTCGACATAAAAACTTCCTGACCGTTAATCATCATCGGTTGTTCAATACAACTAATAATTTGATCAGCAAATTTTGCAGCCTCTTTCACATTTTTCACATTGGTTAAAGTAATGACGAATTCATCGCCACCATATCTAGCAATAATGTCTTTGTTTTTTAGTAGCTGTTTTAGACGATTTGCTACTTCTTTCAAAATTAAATCTCCAACAGCATGGCCTAATGTATCATTAATTTGCTTAAATCGATCCAAATCTAAGAAATAGATCGCATGCTGCACTGAATGAGAAATAGCAGAAGTCGATTCTAAGAGATTATCCATTCTTTCAATATAGGCAAAACGATTGGATACATCTGTTAATGAATCCGTAAGCAAACGCTTTTCTAATTCGTTTTCTACTATTTTTCTTTCAGACAAATCTGTGAAAATACCACAGTAATTTGTAACCTCACCCTCATCGTTGGTTACACAAACAATTGTTAACCATTCAGGATATACGTCTCCAGTTTTACGACGATTCCATATCTCACCTTGCCAAATGCCTTCTTGTCGTATCTGTTCCCACATCTCTAAATAGAATGGCAACTCATGTACACCTGATTGTAATACGGCTGGCGTTTTTCCAACCACCTCATCACGTGTATAGCCTGTAACAAATTCAAAGGCAGGATTGACCATTACTATCTTTTTGAATTCATCTGTAATCATGATACCTTCAGATACATTTTCGAAGATTTTAAGTATTAAGGTAGTCGGATATTTAGAAATTAGCTTTAGTTTATCCATACTTTCCCAATTGTTTACTCCGTTCATGTTTCCGCTCCATCCTATCTCTCTATACTCCCCCTCAAAGGGCATTTATGTCAGGTTAACCGGTATGTAATCCATTCCGCCTCAGCTAATTGTGTCCAGATATTTTCGAACTTACATGTTCTGCAAATTACTAAAATCTGCGCCATTCGCCAGAGGCTTTATCTTGATCAACGGGTGTTTAGACACCCGATAAAATATGCCATCAAGAGCAATACATCACGTGGATGCGATAGCCGTTTTCAGATGTTATGACTTAGAAGCGGTAGCGATATATTCGCCATTTTCAAACGTATCGCGCATACCAAGACTTGATTAACAAGGTTACTTTTTCCTCATGAACTCAAAATAAAAGCTCTCCACCGAATTGGAGAGCGTTT
The DNA here is from genome assembly GCF_038593415.1 of Lysinibacillus sp. FSL W7-1291. Classification (NCBI taxonomy): domain Bacteria; kingdom Bacillati; phylum Bacillota; class Bacilli; order Caryophanales; family Bacillaceae; genus Lysinibacillus; species Lysinibacillus sp. FSL W7-1291. Next base: position 1,647,140 of record NZ_CP151994.1, on the reverse strand, counting down.
GATATTTCGTAGATAAGCATCAAAAAATTCCATAAGCCATGTTTTGTTCCTGAGTACTCAAACAGCTTGCGCCTCGTACGATCAGGTGGTAACCATCTATCTACAGAGCATACTCTGTCCCTCTATCCGTTCAATTCCTTCAAGAGAGTGCCCCTACCATAATTTGGGTTTCTCACTCGTGGGGTTTACCTCGTTCCACCTTGCATGTTTCCAAGCAAGCTTCGTCACTGTGGCACTTTCAGGAAGTGTCAACCATATCCTAGGACTTAGGTTTTCCTTCCGCCGTCAGCTTGAACAGCTGCCTTACCTTATTTTTTCAGTAAGCACGAACACTACGGACATCTCAGAACCGTGTGAGCATGGACTTTCCTCTACGACGTCTAGCGCCGCAGCGATTACCAGAATTTCATGATGATACGAAAGATTATACTAGAGTTTTATGTTAAATACAATATAATTAATAAAAAATTATTCGTATAGCTTGCTGCCAAATACATGCTTTTCCAAATTAGAAAGACGTTTTAAAATATCAAAATTAGTTGTACCAGCAGCTGCTGATGCAACTGGTTGTCTCTTTGGGGTACTATCAATTTCTTCTTTTAACTGTCTATTTTCTTCACGTAGTTGGGCCACCGCTTTTTCAAACGTTTCATAATCTTGAATAATTTCATCAAGAAAAGAATCTACTTCTTCTACATTGTAGCCTTTAAAGTTCTTTTTAAATTCCTTTTCAAGGATCATTTTTGACGTTAATTTAATGTCCATTCACATCGCCCTTCCTCACACTACATACACGAATACATTATAGCATACTTCATCACATTATATCGTCTGAAAACACCAATTGTAAGGCTAAACTTGTCGTTTCTTGCGCTTCCCCAGGAAATTATTTCTTATTTCCTAATCTGTGTAATCGCTTTTCCCACGAAATTTCCCATTTTTGTTTTTGTTCTATTCTCCATTGCTCATGATTTTGAATAAGACGTATGCCTTCTTGCGTATAATAAAGGGCCTGGTCATAGTCTTTCATTTGATGCTCATAAAGTATGGCTAACTGCTCAAGGGCATGTAACTTTGTCCTTGGTTCAACAAAATGGAGAGAGGCTACAAATGAGTCAATAGCTTCATTATAACGTTTTCCCTTTTTATGCTGTAACGCTAAATAATATTGAGCATTCCCCGCTTCTAGTGCATCAAATTGCATTGTCACCTTTTCTAAAACCCTTACGCTTTGTGTGCTTTCTTTTAAATCGCCATACCATTTCCCAATATTGGTGAAGGTTTTTGCTGATTCCTCATGCTCCTCTTCAAACAATAATTGCGTTGAATGACTATAAAGTGTGATGAGGGACAGTAAATCCCACTCATTATGAAGCAGCACCTTCATAAGAGCGTCAGGTATGCCACTTTTCACAGCATCTAAATAAATAATTGGTGCAAGATGGCCTGGAATATCTCCTATACGAGAAAAACCAAGTTTCTCTTCCTCCACAGATTTTAATTTTAAGCGCTCCATATCATTTTTCCATAAACGCTTCGAACTATGCAACAAATCAATCTGTCGCTGCGCTCGTAATTTTGGTAATGTTTTTTGATGGAGCGTCCATCTCGTTTCAAGTTGCGGCCAATCAAAGCTTTTCCCATTGTAGGTAATCACAGTCGCTGATTTTTGCCAAAGCTTTGATTCAAACAAGAAAGCTGCCTCATGTGCAGGATCTGCAAGAATATATTGAGTCAATTTAAAACATTCTTCGTCTACCTCTAAAAACCCAAGCAAAAAAATATGCGTACCAACACCTTTTAAGCCCGTCGTTTCCGTATCAAAAAATAATACAGGCTCCTGTAAATCAAGTGCATAAGGATGGTCAAACTCGGCACCCTGCCATTTTTTCAAGGCATCAAAGAATGACTGTAGCTGATAATGACCATGCTGATAAGAAAACGGATACTGCACATGACGCTTAAACACAATCCCAAAATCATTTTCTACAACCGTAAGCCCCGCCTTTTCCCAGCGCTCGGTATAGCTCGGCTTAGCGGGCTTTTGATAAGCTGGTTCTTCTACCTTTTGTTGAGCTGCTGTTGGTTTTTTACCAAGCATTTTTTTCATTTGTAGTATTTTATTTTCGTAAGACATGCATTTCACTCATTTTCTGCTTATAGTATAAGACTCTCTTGCAAGATTACCATGATTGTTAGACTCATTCAAAGTCATTTCGTCTAGTTTTTCACACTGACGAGCAGAAGTTAACCTAAAACTATCACGACCTATAGCATACTATCCACAAAATTAAGATAAAAAAACTCAATGGAAAAAGTCCCACTGAGTTTCTATCTGTATCACATTCAATGAAATATATATGTTTCAATTTGCTGTAACCAATCTGATACGCTTTCATGCAGGTTATCTTCTGTATGGTATTCTACATTATTGAGGATAATAATGGTGTAATCAGTCTCTATATAACAGCATAACATCGTGGTATAACCTGGCCAACCACCACTATGGAATACCTTTTTCCCTGTTTTTGGTGATTGATCAATGAACCAACCAAAGCCACATGGTGTCTTTTGACCATCCTTTGTCACAATTGAGGACATAGCCAATTCAAGAGATGATGCACAAAGCAAATCCCCCCTTTTTAGTGCTCTATCCAACGAAAGTAAGTCCATTATGGTTGAATGAATCATTCCATCTCCTTGGATTCCGTCTAAATAGTTCACAAACTCATAACCTGGAAGGTCGTCAGGCAAGGAGATTAATGCACTATTCTCATCACGGATATAGCCAAAAGCAAAATCCTCAACATCTTCAGGATGATACCTGCGATTCATGACCCTTGTTCGTTGCATTGCTGACGGTTTAAATATATGCTGTAACATGAACATGGCATAGGACATATCTGATACTTTTTCAATTATCATTGCCAGGCAAACATAACCTGTATTACTATATTGATACTTTTCACCTGAGTCAAAATAGAGCGGTGGTCTATGTTCCGTTAGTAAACGTAGTACATCTCTATTCGTCGCAATACAATGATGATCCCAGTGGCTTTCGAATAATTCCATATAATCTGGCAATCCAGATGTATGTGTTAATGCATGTCGTAAAGTAATGGTTTCGTATGGAAATGAGGGAATCCATTTCTTGATAGTGTCATCATAATTAAGTTTCCCTTGTTCCTCGAGAATCATAATGCCCATGGCTGTCATAGGCTTCGTTACTGAAGCTAACTCAAATAAGGAATTTTCGGAAAGCTTCTTGCCACTATGGTAATTTGATAAGCCAAAAGTACCTATATAAATAGGTTTACCTTCCTTCGCTACTAAAATATTGCCTGAGAAAAGCCCTTGTTCAAATTTTGACATAAATAGTTGCTCAAGTTCCTCTGATAATTTCACACAATCGCTCCTTATCACCTTTACGTATTTTAGTTACTTAATGCTTCCATAGTTGCTTCTAAAATACGAATTCGACCATTCAATGTCCCTCCACCCATTACCAATGGATCTACGGCATTAATAAAAACTTGATTGCTTTCGACTGCCTTTAATCCTTTCCAAACTGGGCTTTGTTGAAGCTCCTCAAGTATACTTCCATCCATATCATTTTCATAAAGATCATACTGAATAAAAATATAATCTGGATTGGCTTGATAGAGGCCCTCCAAAGTAATAACGGTTTGCTGATTCACCTTGTTAATAGCTTCTGGCACAGGGAGATTCAATTCACCGTATAGTACATCATTGAGAAATACGTCTTTAGGGTAAATCATCATTTCGCCACCTCGAATACGTATGGCTACTATATCCTTGTCTTGGAATGAGTCGAGATAATGGATAGCATTTTGCTTATCCTGATGGTATTGATCAATAAGTGTTTTTGCTTTTTCAGCCTTTCCAGTAATCTCAGCTAGCATTTCAAGATTCTCCTGCCAATCTGGTCCATAATGAGAAGTTGGAATTACTGGTGCGATTTTCTCTAACTGTTCTAAAACTTTTGGATCTTCCATATCTGTACTGATAATTAAATCTGGTGCAAGTTGCAAAACGTACTCCAAACTGTCCCCACTCGTTGTTAATAAAGGAATTGTATTCGCCGTAACGTCGCCAAAAAAACTGGGGAATGGCTCCTCATCACTACCAATTGCACTTGCTGCATAGGGTTCTATGCCCAAAATCACAGCATCCTCAATGGATTCAAAGGCATTTAAAAAGAGAATTTTCTCTGGTTTTACTGGAACGCTGTAGTGATTATTTAAATAAGTAATTTTTGTTGTCTGTTCTTCACTTTCCTTTTTTTGCAAGTCAGATGATGTTGATTCTTCCTTATCTTTTGTACATGCAGATAAAGTTAAAGTTAATACTATGATGCTTAAAATGACCATAGTTTTCTTCATCAAGAACGCCTCCTTTTACGCTAATCTCAATTGAGAATGAAAACTATTATCAATAGTAAACAAGCGTTCTTTTGGCGTCCATGTAGAAAAGGCGGATTTTATAATGAACTATCTGCGGTTAACAATTGCATGACTTCTTTTACAATCAGTAAATGTGGCAACGGAGCATAGTCGCGCCATGGAAAATGAGTAAGTGTATAGACGGAATCATTTCGCACTGATTTCAATTCAAGCCACAGCTCATCTGATTGAAGCTCGTCCCATTTCATCATCGATTCCTCGTCTTCATAAACAAGTACCATGATGAAATCTGGATTCATTTCAGATAATTGCCCAATTGTAATAGGTTCTTGTGTGTCAGAGATCATCACATTTAGTCCTAGGTCCTCCAGCAAAACTTCTTGAATACTTCTATCCTGATACAGATAGCATTCATCCCCTCTCACTAACAAAAATAACATACTTCGCTCATGGCAAATGTACGCTAAGCTAGCAACCGCCTCTTGTACAGTTTGTTCGTATTCTATAAGCCATTTCCTTGCTTCCATCTCTGCATCTAGGATTTTTGCAACCTCTAGCAACTGTTCACGCCATGATAAACTGCTCCACGCAAGTCGATAAACATGGCCTCTCTTTTGTAATATCGTCAACTGCTCATCCGTCACATTATCTAAGCAAAATATATAATCATATTGCAGATTTTCTTGTAGAAGTAACGCCATATTTTCATTTAAAACGGCTGGCGTTCTGCCCACAGCTAGCTGAATAGGTACATGATTGCCAAAAGTCTTATAGTAATGAAATCGCCATGTTGGATGGAGCGGTGCTGCAATGGGGATATAATGTAGTGGTGCAAGCAAGCCAAAAAAGGAACTATCTAAAACAGCGATGTTTTTTCTACGACTTTTCATAAATAGAGAGGGAGACATACCCATTTGTTGTTTGAATCGACGACTGAAGTAAAACTCGTCTTTATACCCAACCTCACTTGCAATTTCTCGAAGGGTTTTACCTCCTTTTATTAAAAGCCATTTAGACGCTTCCATTCTTATATTCATTAAATACTGGATGGCACTAATACCAAACTGTTTTCGAAATAGTTCCATATAATATTTTGCACTTATATTCATCATTTGGGCTAAATCTTTCACTTGAATAGCTTCTTGAAAATGATACTCCATATGTTGTTTTGTTTTTTCTAACATATGTTGCAAGTCTCTATTAGAGGTTTTACGATGCTGAGTGATGGTATGTAAAAGCAAGTAAAAATGTGCTTGGCTTAATAAAATGTCCTCTTTGATAGGACTCTCAACCAATGCCATTAGACTGTTACAAAGACGGATGATTTCTTCTGTTTGTTCAAGATTTATCTCTTCTCTTCTATCAGTCTTCGCCTCCATCTGTGGGAGAGCATTAAAGGTAATAAGGTAAACGGTAGTTAACTTCTCTAAATCCACCTTTAAGATAAGCTCGCTCTGAGCAGGACAAAGGTAGACACTATCTTTAAGCAGCCTGTGTTGGTGATTTCCAAAAGCCAAATTAGCAGTCCCCTTTGTGGTAAACAGTAAGCAATGGCTCTCAAGTCTTTGTTGATAATGCCGTTTCGTCTTGCTTGATAAAATTTTAATATCAAGAAAATGAAAAAGAAAATGTGTCATTTGGTCGAATAGCAAATCGACTTCCTCCTTCCCACAAGCGTAGTAGGTAACCCTCGTTTTAACAAATAAGATGATACTATTTATAAAATATAAAAGGGCTTGAGGAACGAACTTGCTTATTCCCTAAGCCCTTTTTATTTAATTTAACATTCGAAGAAGATCTATCACTCTTTTCTTCCCTTGCTCTAAACTATCTTGCGCCCCAATACAGGACGGACAACCTGATTCACAAGGACAGCTCGATACATGTTGTAGCGTTTTGTTTAACAGTTCTTCCCATAGTGCAAATACTCTCTCACTTAAACCGATCCCACCTGGATACTTATCATAAACAAAGAACGTTGGTAACTCATTGTGTGATGCCTTTACTTGCGGCACAACTGCTACATCACTACTATCACACTGGATAAAAATCGGGATAAAAGCGTTCATCGCATAAGCAGCTCCTACCATAGCATCCGTTAATTCTGCCTCTGACCATTGAGACACCCTATTGAACGAAAGCCACGAAGCACTTGTATGCATTTCATCTGGGGGGAGGTGGATAGGGCCTGAACCGATATTGTCATGTGTGCCGAAGCGGATTTTCTTAAAGATCGTTGCTTGTGCGACTAAGCCAACATCGCCAAAGCTAATCGTACCGCCTCCATAGGGACGGCTACGATCCTCCTCTAGCACCTTCATTTCGACTGCTAGATTGGCATCTGTATAGTAATCCACATCTACTTCACGGACAAAGGCTTTCTTTTCTTCCCAATCGAGCTTCTCCACTTGAAATTGAATACCTTGGTGTAGGTAAATGGCTTCTTCATGTAAAAGGGTCATGGCACTATGACGATCCATTTCTCCAATCACCTTTGTCTGTGCAGGGACGGACAGATCAATTATGACCACATTTTCCTGTGACGCAGAGCGCAGGCTAATATCATGCGCAGGGAAACGATCACTCATCCAATGCCATTTGTCACTCGTCTTAAAGACAACCCCTTCCTCCGCCAAGTAATCCAACAATTCCTGTATGTCATATTCTCCATACGAATCGCCTATTGAAAAGGGTAGCTCGAAGGCAGCACATTTCAAATGATCCATTAAAATCAACATATTTTCTGGATAGATACGCGCTTCCTCAGGCGTACTACCGAGCAAAAACAAAGGATGATTCACCACATACTGATCCAATGCAGAAGATTGTGCAACATATATAATCAATGCCTCATCCTGACGTCTTCCCGCACGTCCTGCTTGCTGCCAAGCACTTGCAATATTTCCCGGGTAACCTGTCATAATACAAGCTTGTAATTGACCGATATCAACACCTAGTTCTAATGCATTGGTGCTAACCACTGTTTGAATCGTACCCTCACGCAAGCCTTTTTCGATGACACGTCGCTCAGAGGGCAAGTATCCACCTCGATAGCCACGCACAGATTCATCGAGTAGCTTATTGCGAGTGAGCTCCTTTAAGTACGTGACAATCATCTCGACTCGTACTCGACTTTTGGCAAAAATGATGGATTGAATACCAGCTATGTACAACCTTTTGGCTAAATCACTAACCTCTAACACGGCACTTCTACGCACCCCAAATGTTTTATGAATAATTGGTGGATTATAAAAAAGGAAGGTTTTTTTGCCAACAGGTGCGCCTGAATCAGCAATTAGTGCATGTGATTCATTCGTCAGAAGCTCAGCAAGTTCTTTCGGGTTTTTAATGGTAGCTGATGTACAAATAAACACCGGCTTACTACCATAAAACTCACAAATACGCTTTAGTCTTCGAATAACGTGGGCAACATGCGAACCAAATACCCCTTTATATGTATGCAATTCATCAATAACGATATACTGCAAATTTTCAAAGAGTGAGACCCATTTAGTATGATGTGGCAAAATTCCGGAATGCAGCATATCGGGGTTCGTCATAACGATATGCCCTGCCTTTCGAACTTTTTGGCGAATGCCTGGCGCCGTATCTCCATCATACGTATAACTTAAAATTTCCTCGCCACTTTGCTCAATGAGTTCATTTAAATCATTTTTTTGATCCTGTGCTAATGCCTTTGTTGGAAATAAATAAATGGCCCGCGCATTTTTATCTTCTATTATTTTTTGCAGCACTGGTAGATGATAGCAATAGGATTTACCCGAAGCAGTTGGCGTAACCGCTGTAAAAGATGTACCATGCTGCGCCAAATCAAAGGCTTCTCGCTGGTGTGTATATAGTTGCTCGATACCCCTTGCCTGTAGTGCTTTCACTAGGGATGGGTGTAAATTTCCTGGGAAAGGTGCATATTTGGCTGGTCGACTTTCTAGTGTTTGCCAATGTAAAATACGCTCTTTTAATTCTTCATCGTATCTCCATTCCTGTAAAAGCTCCCTAATCGTTCGTTTCTTCGATAGCATTCGATTCCTCCTCCTTTAGTAATCGTTCAAAGGTTTTTAAAGTATAGGAGGTAGAATGGGTCGCATCTAAAAAACGTTTTTTACTAGTTTCTTTATAAAAAGATTGCACAACAAATTGCTCCATCGATTCTACCACTGAAGCAATTTGCTGCGTATGCATATATTTCGGTTTATTTTTTTGAATCCATGTATTGGCCTCTTGCTGCCATTCCTTCAATAGTTGATGAATTTCATCAGCGTGTGGTTTCACCTCTTGGAAAAAATCAGGTGTCCGATCTTCCTCACGCATTTGCCAGAATCGTAAAACACATTGTTCACATTCATCTATTAATTGGGATGTTTGCTGAATCACTAACAATTTTGCACCTCATCTCTCATCAATTACGCATAAGCAAATATATTTCGTAGTCACTGCATATACATGGTGAGTATATTTTGTCCAACAAAGCAACTATGGAAATATCACGCTCTTGATCTTTATTCACCGCTATTTCATGGTAAATAATGTATCAATTTTAATGCTATTGTGTTAGTTCAATTGCTTATGAGATAAGTGTACCAAAGTCTATCATTTTTCACTACTAATAGGCGAACAAGCATTCTTTACTTGCCAGTTCTTTTCTGCTAAGCTTACTTTCTGGCTAACCGCTTGAAGCTGCATAAAAAAGTGCAAACTATGTGCATTGTTTTCCAGGGACACTCTCGTGAAAAGTAATTGATTGACCAGATCTAACTGCGCAACTAATTGTTCTAACTTGTTCAATATAACGCCTCCTTTGCTTTACTTTAGTATTCCTCGTATGTATAGAATTACCTTCAAGCGTGACAAAATAAGCGTAAGTTAGCTGAAAGAAGAAGATTTTCGATAAATTTTTAAAAATGAACCTTCAACCTAAAAAAAACGTCTTCTATGAAAGATCTGAAAGGGACATATTTTCAGCCAATTCATGACTAAAATTAATCAGTTATTTTGACGATTCGAGTAAAATAGAAGCTAGTGATTTTTCGACGTAATTTGTTTCTACTTCCCATCTGTTCTCTACGATTCTATTAGCAATAACATGACTGATGGAGGTAGAGAATAGCCGCTAAAACATGGTAAACTAGTGTATAGAAAAGCAGTATGATAAAGGGTGAGTTGAATGACAATTCGTTATCCAAACGGAAAATTGTATACGCCGAATGTGTCTGTACAGAAAACAGAAAAAAAAAGGAATAGCAAAGATTTGTCTTTTAGTAATCGTGGCAAGACTCTAGAAGATGAAATTAATGAAGCAAACGACTATTATATAAAAAGGCGACTTGCTATCATTCATAAGAAACCTGTTCCTGTGCAAATCGTCAAAGTAGAGTACCCTTCACGAAGTGCTGCTGTTATTCGTGAAGCATATTTTCGAACACCCTCTACAACCGACTACAATGGTGTTTGGAATGGGCATTATATAGATTTTGATGCAAAGGAAACGGCTTCCAAAACGAGCTTCCCCTTAAAAAATATTCATGAGCATCAAATGATCCATATGCAGCAAGTGACGGAACAAAATGGTATGGCTTTTATTATCGTTCGCTTTTCTGCCTTTGAACGATATTTTATTGTGCCCTACGAAGTTTTACAAAAGGCCTGGCAAGCAATGGAGAATGGCGATCGTAAATCGATACCCTTTTCAACGATTGAAGAAGAGGCATATGAAATTCCTACAAGTTATTATCCACGTATCGATTACTTACCCATTATCCAACAATGGATCGATGCAACATGCTTCAGGTCTGAAAGTGAGGAGAAATAAGAATGACTGAACGTCGTCGAACACGTGGAGAGCACCAAAAAGCTCTCGCTGAAAAAAATAAAAAAGGTAAGAAAAAAACAACATCATCTTCACCTGCTAAGACGTGGTTTAAACGTATTTTCTTAACACTCTTAGCAATCGGTGTGGCGGGCTTCATTGGAGGCGCTGGATTGTTTGCCTACTATGCAAGCACAGCTCCAGAGCTTGATGAAGAATTATTAAAGGACCCTGTTTCTTCAGAGTTCTACGATAAAAACGGTGAACTATTTGCTACAATCGGTGCTGAAAACCGTAAATATATAAAGTATGAAGATATACCTGAAGATATGGTCAATGCTATTCTCGCAACGGAAGATGTGCGCTTTTTTGAGCACCACGGCATGGACTTTTATCGTCTAGGCGGTGCTATTTTGGCAAACTTCCGTGATGGCTTTGGTGCACAAGGTGCGTCTACCCTGACACAGCAAGTTGTCAAAAACTCATTTTTACAAAACGAGAAAAAACTAAAGCGTAAGGCACAAGAAGCTTGGCTAGCCTTCCAACTAGAACGTAAGTATTCAAAAGAAGAGATTTTTGAAATGTACTTCAATAAAATGCTCATGTCGGGTCGTATTTACGGGTTCGGAACAGCAGCACAATATTTCTATGGTAAAGAATTAAAAGATTTAACATTAGATGAAGAAGCATTATTAGCAGGATTAGTCCAACGACCAAATGCTTATAATCCATTAAAAAACCCTGAGCTTGCAAAAAAACGTCGTAATACGGTTTTAGGCTTAATGCATCAACATGGAAAAATTACAAAAGCTGAGATGGAAGAAGCAAAACAAATGGAAGTCCAATCAGGTCTAGCGGATGATGCAACACGTCAATCATTTGCAGGTTCGAAATATGATGCCTTCCTCGATATTGTGATTAATGAATTAGAAAATAATGGTGATGGAACAGCGATGGCAGAAGGAATTAAAGTTTATACAACACTTGATCCGAATGCCCAACAAGTTGTAGAAAACGTAATGAACGACGACAGTAATTTCCCTACTGAAGAAATTCAGTCAGGTGTAGCTGTCATCGATACAAAGACTGGTGCCATTCAAGCCGTTGGTGGTGGTCGTCATTACGGTGCTGAGCGTGGTTTCAACTATGCAGATGACCTAACAAAAAATCAACCTGGTTCCACAATGAAACCATTAGTTGACTACGGTCCAGCAATTGAATATTTAAAATGGTCTACAGGTCAAACACTTGTCGATGAACCAATGAACTATACAAATTCAAAACAAACAATCACAAACTGGGATGGCAGATATATGGGGGCCATGACGGCACGTAAAGCGTTATATGCATCACGTAACGTACCAGCTGTCAAAGCATTACAAGAAGTTGGTACTGACAAAGCAAAAGAATTTGTAGGGCGTTTAGGAATTGAAACGGAAAATCTATATGAGTCAGATGCGATTGGTGGAGGTGCCATTACAATCTCCCCTATCCAAATGGCTGCTTCCTATGCTGCTTTCGGCAATAACGGGGTCTATACAGATCCACATGCCATTACAAAAATCGTCTACCGTGACGGTAAAACATCTAAAAATTACACACCTGAGCCTAAAGTGGCTATGAGCGATTACACAGCTTATATGGTGACAGATATGCTACGTGATGTCGTTGGCAATAAACCAGATGCATCTGGTACTGCTGCCAATGTACCTGGCTTAGATATCGCAGGTAAAACAGGTACAACCAACTACTCAGCAGAAGATTTTAGCAAATATAATTTACCAAATACAAGTGTACCAGACTCATGGTTTGCGGGTTACACAACAAACTACTCCATTGCTATCTGGAGTGGTTATGAAAAACACTTTGATCCAATTACAACGTGGGAAGAACGTCGATTACCACAAAATTTATTTAAATCAATTATGCAAGATATTTCATCAAATGTTGAAAATACAAGCTTTAAAAAGCCAAATACCGTTGTAGAAGCAACGATTGAAGTCGGCTCTAAACCACTTAAATTAGCAAGTGATTATACACCTAGCGAACTACGTCAAACAGAACTATTCGTTCGTGGTACTGAACCAACAGAGGTGTCGAGTGTGTACGAGGCTCCAGAATTATCTACACCTTACAATGTATCAGCAAGCCTAGATTTAGGAGCACAGTCTATTAATATCTCTTGGGAACATGATGCGATCCTAGATCCAAAAACAGATGAACCATTACCAACTTCATTTGAAGTAACTGCCAAACGTGATGGCGGAGAATCAATAACGCTTGGTACAACAGACAGCAAAGGCTTAACTGTTGGCAACACGCTTGAAGATGGTAATTACACAATCTCTGTCGTAGCCATTGTAGATGGCACACGCAGTGAACCTGGCACAACTACCTTCCAAATCACAAGTACGCCTGAGGAAGATTTAGAAACAGAAGACCCAGATGAGCCAGAAATCGATTTACCAACAGATCCTGGTCAAGAAGACAATGACAACGGGAATGACGACAATGGCAATAACAACAATAATAATGGCAATGGGCAAGGTAATAACGGTAACGGTAGCAACAGTGGTAACAATGATGGCAATCAACAGCCAACCCCTCCTACCGAACCAACCAACCCAATAGAAGAAGACCAAAGCTCAGAATAAACACAAAGCCGAGAAGCAGCAATTTGCTTCTCGGCTTTTTAAATTCGTTCTTAACACTTTGTTAGTGCTCTATCGATCAATTCTGGCGCTCTATCCATCACTTTGCTCATTCTATCCGCTACTTTTGACTTTCTATCCACCACTTCTTGCACTTTATCCGCATCTTGGTGCTCTATCGACTCCTAGCTTTTGCTAGCTTGAATTCGCAATCGAGCTGTGCGCTTTTTGGTTTCTTTGAATAATTCATCTAGCTGACGGTAGCATGCGTATTGGCCTGGCTTGGCTTTAATAAAGGAAAGTCTTTCAACACCATTGATCGGTAGCACCTCATCGCCTGCTGCCTGTACAAGTTGTTCAAATAGCTCGATGGCTTGTTCCATTAGCCCTTTAGCTGTACCGTTTCTCGCATCGTGGGCTGTATGGATCGCTGCTTGCAAGGTTGACCATTGAGCAAACCATGCATCTACTTTATCTTTTGCGATAGCCTCATTGTTCACGCTTCCTTCACCAAGCCTTTCTTTAAGCGTTTTTGACCTTCACGACAATCAGCGAGTAAAGGGCAGGCATGACACCCAGGATTTTGTGCCTTGCAATGATAACGTCCAAAGAAAATTAACTGGTGATGTGTTTTCGACCATTTGTCCATAGGTGTTTTTTTCATAATCGTTTCTTCTACTTCAAGCACCGAATCTTTCCATCGACAGAGCCCTAGCCGTTTTGAAACTCGCTCCACATGCGTATCTACTGCAAGTGCTGGAATATCAAAGGCAACGGAAAGCACGACATTGGCTGTTTTTCGCCCTACGCCTGGTAATGTCACAAGTGCTTCACGTGTTGCAGGTATTTCACCACCATACTCAGTGAGCAATCGTTGACATAATGCCTGAATGTTCTTTGCCTTATTACGATAAAGACCGATAGAACGAATATCCTGCTGTAACTCCTCTAAGGATACCGCTAAATAATCTTCTGGCGTTTTATATTTTTGAAATAATGTTTTCGTTACTTTATTGACTAGTACATCTGTACATTGTGCGGATAATAATGTAGCAATCGTCAGCTCAAAGGCATTGTCATGCACGAGCTCACAATGTGCATCGGGAAACATTCGATCCATCTCTCCCAGACAATGCTCCCACTGTTTTTTTGTTAACAAACCAGATGCCCCCTCTATTCTCTTTCCTCTAACCAATTGTAAAATGGTACTTTATTCGTTGGTTGCGTTGTTTCTTGTTGAGCTGTCCGCGCTGGTGCTCTGTTAAATGTCTGTTTCTCACGGAACTGCTCGCTTTGCTTTTGTGCGGCTTGTGGTGTCGTAATATTTTTCTTTTTCCACTCTAATAAAATGCGATCAATATAACGAATACTCAGTTTCCCAGCAAAGACAGCCTCCTTTAGTGCTTCCTTAATGAGCGCTGGACTATGCTTGTCCTCATCAAGCCAACATCCTATTTTTTCAAGCTCTAAAGGAGATAAAAGACGCCCCATTTCCTCTTCAAATAGACGGAATAGCTCGCCTTCTTCTTGTCGAAGTGTCACTGCCGTTTTTTGCTGCTCTTTCATATCCATCATCTGCACAATGCGCTCCCATAGTGGGTACACGGAATATTTTTCATATAGCTTGCCTCCCGCATCAACATCGCGTGAAATTTCAAGAAAACCTTTTTGCATTAAGCGTTGTAAACGTGATGTGATGTCATGGTCAGACATTGTGAGGCGATTTTTGAGATCATTAGGTGTTGGGAAATCATTCCCTTCCATATGAAAGGCTAATAAGTGCATGACAATGAGTGCCTCTTCATCTTCCATATTTAACTCCTTATAAAACTGAAAAAAAAGCTGAGGAATGGGAATCATTCTCTGCTCAGTCCATGTACGGAGTCGATGATTATTTACGTTCATGTTTCTCCAGACTCCTTCTTTAGTAAGTAGAAAAGCCGCGTAGATATTTCACTACGCGACTTTTAAATTGATTAGCTTATGGATATAAGCGGTTCAGTAAACGTGGGAATGGAATCGTTTCACGGATATGCTCTGTGCCAGAAATCCATGCTACAGTTCGCTCTAATCCAAGACCAAAGCCTGAATGTGGGACAGAACCATGTTTGCGAAGCTCTAAATACCATGCATAAGCATCTAATGATAGATTATGCTCTTCCAAACGTGATTTTAATAATTCATAGTCATGAATACGCTCAGAACCACCAATAATTTCACCGTAACCCTCTGGTGCGATTAAATCAGCACATAAGACAACATCATCACGCTCTGGATGTGGTTGCATATAGAATGGTTTAATGCCTACTGGGTAACAAGTAATAAATACTGGTTTGTCAAATGAATTCGCAATAGCTGTTTCATGTGGCGCACCAAAATCATCGCCCCATTCGATATCGTCGAAGCCTTGTTCATGTAAAAGTTTGATCGCATCATCATACGAAATACGAGGGAATGGCGCTTTGATGTTTTCAAGTGTCGATGTATCACGGCCAAGTCGCTCTAATTCTAATTTGCAGTTTGCCAGTACGGATTGTACGATGTGCGCTACATATTGCTCTTGTACTTCTAAGTTTTCTTCAAATTCTACAAATGCCATCTCAGGCTCAATCATCCAAAACTCGATTAGGTGACGACGTGTTTTAGATTTTTCAGCACGGAAAGTTGGACCGAATGAGAATACTTTTCCTAACGCCATTGCAGCCGCTTCCATGTAAAGCTGACCAGATTGAGATAGATAAGCATCTTCATCAAAATATTTTGTATGGAATAGCTCTGAAGTACCTTCAGGTGCAGATCCTGTTAAAATTGGTGGGTCCATTTTTGTAAAACCATTATTGTTGAAAAATTCATATGTGGCACGAATAATTTCGTTACGGATTTTCATTATGGCATGCTGTTTACGAGAGCGTAGCCATAAATGACGGTTATCCATTAAAAATTCAGGACCATGTTCTTTTGGTGTAATTGGGAAATCTGTTGCTGCATGTAGTACCTCAATACCTGTTACAGCAAGCTCACAGCCAAAGCTTGAGCGTTCGTCAGCTTTCACTTCGCCCGTAACGTACATAGACGTTTCTTGCGTCATTCCTTTTGCCGTAGCAAAAATTGCTTCGCCTACTTCTTCTTTCACGACAACGCCCTGTACAAAGCCAGAACCATCACGTAGCTGTAAGAACGCGATTTTTCCGCTTGAACGTTTGTTAGCTAACCAAACGCCAATTTTGACTGTTTCACCGATATGCTGTGGCATATCTTTAATCATAATTTTTTTCATAGAAATCCTCCAAAGTCGACTAGAGGGATTAGTCTTGCCATTTTGATTTTACAAATGCATCAATACGACGGACTGCCTCTTCTAATAATTCTAAAGATGTAGCATAGGATAATCGCATTGTAGTTGGTGCACCAAAGCCAGAGCCTGGAATCACTGCTACGTTTGCTTCTGTTAAAATATCCGCAGCGAATGTATCTACTGAATCATAGCCAGTGTGAGCCATAGCTTCTGCTACGTCTGGTAATAAGTAGAATGCACCCTGTGGTTTTAAGACATGGAAGCCAGGAATTGCACTTAACTGTGGATAAATTTTTTCAAGACGAGATTCAAATGCTTGACGCATTTCTTCTACTGCGTCCTGAGGGCCATTATACGCCTCCACAGTTGCATATTGTGCTGTTGTTGTCGCATTTGATGTTGAATGTGATGCAAGGTCAGTCATTGCTTTAACAATGTCTGCGTCACCTGCAGCATACCCAATACGCCAGCCTGTCATAGAGTGAGATTTTGCCACACCATTTACAACGATTGTACGTGCTTTCACTGCATCAGAAAGTTGTGCAATTGAAAAATGCTCAATACCATTGTATACAAGCTTTTCATAAATTTCATCTGACACGATTAAAATATCTTTTTCTTCTGCAACAGCTGCAAGCTCTGCTAGCTCCTCACGAGAATAAATCATGCCTGATGGGTTGCTAGGTGAATTGATAATAACAGCTTTCGTTTTATCTGTCACAGCTGCTCTTAGTTGATCCGCTGTAATTTTATAGCTTTGTTCACGTGTACCTTCAACATATACAGGTACGCCACCAGCTAATTTCACTTGTTCTGGATAAGACACCCAATAAGGAATTGGAATGATAACCTCATCGCCCTCGTTTAAAATAACTTGGAATAGCGTATATAAAATATGCTTTGCCCCTACGCCGACAATGACTTCATTTGATTGATAGGCAAGATTATTATCGCGTTGAAGCTTATCAATAATAGCTTTTTTCAAAACTGGAAGTCCGCCAGCAGGTGTATATTTTGTTAATCCTTTTTCCATTGAATCAATGGCTGCATTTAAAATATTTTGAGGTGTGTTAAAGTCTGGTTCACCAGCCCCAAGACCAATAACATCAATACCTTGCTCTTTCAATGCTTTTGCTTTCGCAGTAATAGCTAATGTTGAAGATGGTGTTAAAGTTTTTACACGTGTTGCTAATAAATTTTTCATCCGGGATCTACTCCTCTTATAAATTCGTAATGCGCTTCCACCAGTCGCCATCCTTAAACATGATATAGACATAGTTGAGCTGATCATGGTTGTTTAGATAGGTAATCTCCCAAACAGCGCCAGGTTCCTCATAACCTAATTTCATGTGGAGGACTTTTTGTACATTTCCTTCATTTTTAAAAACCGATAATGCTTGCTTTTCCGTAATACCATCTTCTAATAACACTTCCTGAATGGAATCCTCATCTAGATTCGTTGGAACAAAGACAGCTTTTTTATCACCGTATTCGTCTACCCCGAACACAGTAACATACGAATGTTTGCCATTATATGTGTAGGACTCCGAGACAATTGCGAGGGCTTTGGCATCGAGTGCCAACTGTTCAGCCTTCTCTTCAATTGAACGGAACGGAGCCTCGGCTTTCCAGAGTACTAAAATGCTAATGACAAGTGACAATGAAACAATAAAGACAGAAATGAAAATTAACCAGTTTTTCATCTATTCACCTTATGTTTCCTATCGAGCTGTTTTGGCATAACACATAGCTGAAGCTTGTGTATGTCTATCACTGTATAACCATTCATTTTGCTTTCCATTTTGTCAACCTGCTTTCTTTCCTCATACCACAACATTATACAACAATTTTGTACTGTCGTGTTTCCTAATTTCATATATTGTACGTTGCTAGAATAACGTTTTCAAATGATTGGTATAGCGAATTTTTTTCCATTGAAAAATTCCTATTCAACCAAGTAAATAGGAATGCGTAAATTTATGATAGTTCGCACAGAACATAGCTGGCACGGCCATTATCTTTCGCTTCGTACAAACAGCTATCTGCTCGCTCAAACAACTCTTTATACTGATAATTTTGCTGATCGTTGACACAAGCACCCATACTCACCTTTAACGGATAGCTTTGATGCTCTTGTTCTAGCTTTAAAGTGAGTAAATAAGCATGCGTGTTGTTGACAAGTGTTTTGATATAGTCCTTTTGTTGATGCTTGATACAAAGGATAAATTCATCTCCGCCATACCGAATAATTTTCACATCTTCCTTCTGTAAAAAGTTCTTCAAGCCCTTGGCTAAAAGCTGTAAAGCCATATCCCCAAACAGATGACCATGCATATCATTAAACAATTTAAAATGATCAATATCTAGTACCGTAATACACACATATGATTGCGTCATTTCGGCTATGTTTAACCATTCATGTAGCTCATGATCCAAAAAATGACGATTTAACACGCCTGTTAATGGATCATAATGGGCTTTTTTCTCAAGCTTCTCCTTTTGACGCTTAAATTCCAAATTCATGACTTGCTGTAGTAAATTCGCAACACTCATTTTTTCTGTAAGATCAATATATTCACGCTGTACATCAAAAATTTCATCCCGCCAATTCAATTGATACAATACATCTAACAGTAAACGCATGACTTTTTTCGTTGTCGGTTTATCCCCGTAGGATTTAGCAAGCTCTACAGCCTTTTTATAATAGGGGACGGCTTCTTCAAACTTTTGCTGCTTTTCATATAAAAAGCCATAGCCAAACAACGCAGCTACTTTTTCGCGTTTATGCTGATGAATAATGTCAGAGGATAACGTGCTGTCCAGCAAGGCCTTCCCCGTTTTAAAATCCCCTTCTAAAATATAAACATCTGCTAAATTATTATTAATACGAATATCATGTAATTTTGCAAGATCGGGCATTGTCTTAGATAAGGACTGATTATATGTTCTAGCTAAAAGCCCTGCTTGAAGTGCTTCCTTCGTACAGCCCTTCTCCACCTCTAAATAACATAAATTATTATGACACCGAACAAGCATGATGGCGTCCTGCAACTCTTGTGCATAGTCGATCGATTTCTTCGTCATCTCTACTGTTTTTTCCCGTATGCCTACCAAGTCATAGATTAAAGACATGATTAAATGATAATGCATTAAATCTTTGCTAGAACCATATTTTTGACAAATCGCCTCATAATCATGCATAAGACTGACCATGCTTAATGTGTCACCTAAAGAATGGTGAACTAGTATTTTTTGATAGTACAAATCCAATACATATGCATAATTTTCGCTCTCTAATGCGACTAAAAGACCTTGATCCGCTAGTTTTAATGCTTCCGTTAAAAACCCCTTCGTGCGCATTTCCATAATCGTTTTATTTAACTCTTCTAATGTTAATTTCACCGTTTCACCACTTCTCCAAGCCCTATACACTTTGTGCTTTCTCAATTATAAGGTATATTTATTCACTCCGTCCGCCCTTTTCATTAGATAACCAACTATTTCCTGCATTTCAAAATCTCTTACTAGGTCCAACCATCTTTTTCTTGCGCTACACCTTCAAAATGAATCATCGCTTTCCATTCATAGTTGTCGTTAAATTTTTATGCCTTCACACACTTTTCTCCATCATTGTCCCCGTTACCTATTGTTTTTACCCATATGATGAAATAATTAGCCATTTTAAGTATTGAAAAAGGACGTGATGTTGTGAGTATGCAAATTAACCCTTCTGATCCAGCAACTATTCCAAAATTTGTAGATGAACTTCCAAAACCAATGATAGCTAAACCCAAATATAGTAGAGGGCAACAAAAAAATGATTATTATGAATTAGTCATGATGGAAGGCGAGCACCGTTTTCATAAGCATTTCCCCAAAACATACATTTGGGGCTATAACGGGCTTTATCCAGGACCAACCATTGAAGCTACTAAAGACAAAACCATTTACGTGAAATATAAAAATCAGCTACCCTTACAGCACTTTTTGCCCGTAGATTTTACACTTCATGCCGCCAACGATTCTCAAGAGGTAAGAACCGTCACTCACTTACATGGCGCCAATGTGGATTGGGAGAGTGATGGTCATCCAGAAGCATGGTACACAAGAGACTATCGGCATACTGGGCCAAAATTTAATAAGGAAATACATGAATATACAAATCATCAGCCTGGCACTACCATGTGGTATCATGACCATGCAATGGCCTTAACACGTTTAAATGTCTATGCAGGATTAGCAGGCTTTTATTTACTGAGAGATGCACTTGAGGAACGCGCTAATTTACCATGTGGAGACTACGAATATCCGGTTTTAATACAAGATAAATCCTTTAATGAGGATGGTTCGTTGTTTTATCCTGATGAACCACCATTCCCAGTCCCCGTTCACCCCTCCATTACACCTGGTTTTGTTGGTAATACAATCGTAGTGAACGGAAAATTATGGCCTTACTTAGATGTAGAGCCACGTAAATATAGATTTCGTTTTCTTAATGGTTCCAATCGGAGGGGCTATGTTATCAGCCTGTCAAATGGTCAGCCAATGTTTCAAATTGGTACAGATGGCGGTTTCTTATCCGCCCCCCAACTGATCCAATCTGTCGAGTTGTTGCCAGCAGAACGTACAGATGTGATTATCGATTTTTCAAACTGTGCGGGACAGGAAATCACCTTAATCAATGCGGATACAGATTTCAGTAATGAACACACAAATGTCATTATGCAGTTTAGAGTCACAGTACCTTTAAAATGTGAAGATACAAGTGATATTCCTGAAAGGCTAGCCGTTACGATGGATCTCCATACACACCATGCACATATTGAAAGACAACTGCCCTTGACAGCTACAACTGATGAATTTGGACGCCCCATGTTATTATTAAATGACCGTATGTACCATGACCCAGCAACAGAAAAACCATCTTTAGATAGTGTGGAAATATGGAATTTTATTAATGCTACACCTTTTCTTCACCCTATTCACTTACATCTCATTCAATTTAAAATTTTGGAGCGAAGACCCTTTAATCTGGAACTTTATCAAAATGAAGGCATTATAGAATTCACAGGGCCACCTGAGGAGCCACGTGACTATGAGCGAGGCTGGAAGGATACAGTGAAAGCTGATGCAGGTAAGGTAACGAAAATTATTATGCATTGGAAAGATCATATTGGTCATTATATGTGGCATTGTCACTTCCTTGAGCACGAGGACCATGATATGATGCGGCCAATCCTCGTCATGAAAGACGTCCATGCAGTCCAGCAGCCACATGCTGCCATCGAACATCCAGCACAACATCAAGAAGCGACTGCTACAACAAATCCTACTGAAACTACCAGTACTACACATCATAACGAGTCTCCAGCACCGCTATTAAACGCCATAGCACAGGAGGAAGAGAGTGCGGCTCCTACGAGTGAAAAGGAATCGCTGGCTGTCCATGTAGGCAATAATGCACAGTTTAGGCCACCACTTCTCTTCCCATTCTTGCCTACGCAGGCTCCTACTAACAGGCAGAGGCGTCATAGAGCGAGAAGATTTTAAGCTTTACAAAGAAAACTACCATTAAAAAGGTGGTTTTCTTTGTTATAACAAATCATTTAGTCTCAAATCGCCATACTCTGTTCGTTATGAACGCTAACAATAGTACACATACAGCTATCATGAGAACAGGTATATAAATCCTACCTTGAAAGACCTCGAACAACATACCATACCCTATTTGCCCAAGTGGAGCCATACATTGTGATACTGCCATCATAATTGCCATGACCTTCCCTAATTTATCATTTGGTGTTTGCTTTTGGACAAGGGTCATCACGTAATTGGAAATGATCGTCATCATCATCGCAATCACAACGGCACACCCAATAAAGATGCCGTATGAAGGATAATAGCCTACTAGTAACATTCGAGGCAACACAGCCATCGCCATAGGAATGACTAATAATGCCGACAGCAACACCCAAATGTAGAGGTTGTGAATACGAAGCTTTTGTGCAAAATAGCCCATCGTTAATGCTCCTAAAATGGTTGCCAAATCAATGATACCCATACCTATTCCATATAATGCATCACTACTTTCCATTGTGACGCGAAGGATAATCGGCACGCCCACAACAAAAAGCGGTGTCAATAATAAATTCAATAAAGCAGCTAGTAGCGTGCATTTTAAAATAAATGTTTGCTTCACGACATAGGTAAAGCCTTCTTTCATATCCTTCATTAATATTTGCACCAAATGCCCATCGTAGTCTCGCTTTATAAAGGGAATCGTCATAAACATTTCTACAATAGCTGTAAAGAAGAATAAAAAACCACTTACAATGACCAGCATTTTTAGGCCGAGCACACCATATAAAATTCCCCCTAGTACAGGTGCAGTCACACCTGCCAAAGCCTGCACTCCGTTGACAATGCCATTGGCTTGCTCTAGTTTCTGTTCACTAACCAATATAGGGATACTAGCCATTACGGCTGGTGTATACATTGCACTGACAAGTGATAACAGCACCATAACAAACCCTATCGATAACACGGAATGATTGTCTGTCAGTAACACGAAAAAGAAAATAAAGACAATAGCACTACTGATAAAATCAAATAGGACCATTAAATTACGTCGATTGAATCGATCTGCTATAGCACCACCAAATGGCGTAAGTAAAATAGGTAGGCATGAAATAGCAAAAAGCAAAGCGAAAAGATCTGCGCGTCCTGTCATATCTAACACAAAAAGTGACAAAGCAAATCTTAAAAGTGCAGAGCCCAAAATAGAAATAATTTGCCCAACTACCATTATAAAAAAATCTTTCGAATAGCCCTTTTCTGTTATTGTTATTTCCATTTAATGACCACCTCTTTAATTTATTAGACCGACTGTCGGTCATTATTTATGTAAAAAAAGTGTAGGCACAAGTGAAACTTTACACGCTTCATATCTTGCCCTACATAAATTAGACTGACTGTCGGTTTATAAATAGTATATGTAATCTCACCAAAAAAAGGAACTTTATTTGGCAATTTATCTTCTTAACCGTTTGCTTCAAGCCTTGAAATATTCTTTAATTTGTTTAATAAATGCTGTTGTTGCTTGGCTGACATAGCGATCTACTCGGTAAATGATAGACAAGCTACGGCTAGGTGCTCCATCTGAAATACGTATACTACACAAAGTAGGATCATTTATTTGTTGGATTAGATGGTATGGTTGCACTGTCGCACCAATATTGGCATGGACAAGATTCATAATCGACGTGACAGAGCTTGTTTCAAGAATAGAATGAAGCTGAAAACCATGTTTTTTTACAGCCTCCTCTACAATCTCTCTGCCAAAGAAGCCTTCTGGATACATCACCATAGGCAGGCCTTTCAATTCAGCAATGGTGATAGCGGTTTGATTCGCCAATGGGTGCTCCTGTGAAACGGTCAGTACATACTCCTCTCTACGTAAAGGAATGATTACCAAACGATCATCTGGCTCCACATTCGTCCCAATGCCAATATCCACTTCATTTTCAAGAACCTGCCGCATAATATCAATAGAAGCCAGTATCTTCAGTTTTACTTTCGGAAATTTTTGATGAAAGTCAATGACAAGCTGTGTAATCCGATAATCTAAATCAGATGGCATAATACCAACACTTATTTGTCCTCTTTGCAGCTCCTGTAAATCATTGATAGCATCTTTAACATTTTGTAATGTTGTGAGCATTTCCGTAGCATAGCTAAATAATAGAGAGCCAGCCTCTGTTACAACAATCTTTTTTCCAATCCGATCAAACAATGGCATACCTAACTCGTCCTCAAGCACGCGTATTTGCTGACTTAATGTTGGCTGAGAAATGCCAAGTTTCTCAGCAGCTTTTGTAAAATGTAACTCCTCACAGACTGCCATAAAATAGTGTAAATGACGTATTTCCACACCGATCACACCCAATCATAGTTTTTATCTATTATTGTAATAGTAATAATAGTATTGTTCAATCATCTTGGTTGGTATAGACTTCAATTTGAACTTACTATGAATTGTATCGGAGTTGAAATAACATGAATGCAAAGCAAACAATTATACCCATTATCGCTATTATTTTAGCTTCATTTAATTTACGTCCTGTGATTACTTCGGTCTCACCTTTGTTAGGCATCATCCGCGAATCTTTACATATGAGTGCGGCTACTGCAAGTTTATTAACATCTTTAGCTGTGCTATGTATGGGCTTGTTTGCTCCTTTTGCGATACAACTAGCCAATCGTTGGAGCATTGAGAGAGCCATTGCTTACTCCCTTATTCTTATTGGACTAGCAACAGCTGCAAGATTTTTTGCTTATTCTGCCTGGGTGATGCTAGTTACGGCTTTTTTATCAGGCATTGGTATTGCTATAGCGGGTCCTTTATTATCGGGCTATATTAAGGAGAAGTTTTCGAATCCGTCTCGTGTAATCGGTCTTTACTCGTTAGCACTTGTTGTAGGCGCTGGACTTGGTTCAGGGCTTTCCATCCCATTGAGCAATCTCTTTCATTCATGGCAAGCTTCTGCCGCTTCATGGGCTATACTTGCCCTGATTGCTTTAGTCTTTTGGTGGAAACCAGTCGAACAAAAATCAGGCGCTGCTAAACCATCTAGTACTGGTATAAATGTGAAGCACATGCTAACGAATCAAAAGGCTTGGCTTTTAACAGGCTTTTTTGGTTTAATGGCCTTCATGTTTTATACCATAATGGCTTGGTTACCACCAATCGCTGAAAATATGGGCTACAGCAAACACGATGCTGGCATGATGCTGACACTATTAACCGTCGCCCAAATGCCTGCCACGTTTTTAGTGCCTATCTTAAATAATCGTTTTCAGCATCGAGCTGTATGGCTAATCAGCAGTTCATCATTAGAATTAATTGGGTTATTGATGCTACTGTTTTCTTATAATCCTTGGTTAAGTAGTATGTTGATTGGCATTGGTGCAGGTGGGCTATTCTCATTAGGATTAACATTACCTATCGATGAGGCCAAGGATATGAGCGAGGCAAGCTTCCTGGCAGCCATGACACAATCAGTTGGTTTCGTATTCGCTGCCCTGGGTCCATTTTTTGTTGGTCTAGTACGAGACTTCACAGGCAATTTTTCAGTTGCGATTATTGGCATGATTATCATCGTTCTAGCTATGGTCCTGATTCAACTAAAAATTGGCAATCAGAATCAACCTCATATCCATATGAAAAAGACGACTTCCTAGCAAGGTAGGTCGTCTTTTTATTTTTGAATCGTTTGTTGGCCTTCATTAAATGGGTACCTCTGCAATTCATATTGCATCTACATAAATATGAAAATTAGCGAAACCGCCAAGGAAATGTTGATTTATCGTATCGAATAGATTAAAGAAATTTTATAAACTGATTTAAAAAGCTATGAGGAACTTTTACAAATTCAACTAAAGCTTAGAACCTATCGCTTGCTTGGGAAGTCTTGCTACCATGATGAATGCGCAGACTAATAGCAAAAGATGATGGTGACATCACCTTTTTTAATGACGATTCATTTCATATTCAGTTCATAATCGCATGCTATAGTAAAGCCATAGAAACGAAAAACATTGTTTTCGAACAATGAAGGAGGCTTATTTCTTTGCAAGAGACATCAAAAGATACGACAAAACAAAAAGATTGGCGACGCTTTATACAATTAATAAAACGGGCTGAGCCGCCGATTTGGCTACTCGTCATCGCTTTAGTGATGAGTTTAGCGACAACGGGTGTAGGTTTTATTGTTCCATTATTTACAAAACAATTAGTGGATGGCTTTTCTTTAGAATCACTTAATTATTGGCAAATCATTGTGCTAGGTATTGCCTTTATCGCACAAGCTGTTGCGAGTGGCTTATCTATTTACTATTTAAATCGAGTTGGTCATCATGTTGTAGCAAAATTACGCGATCAATTATGGAGAAAACTGCTACACTTACCAATCCCCTATTATGATGAACATGATACAGGGGAAACCTTGAGCCGTGTTACAAATGACACAGCTGTTGTGAAAGAACTGATTACAGAGCATTTAGCAAATTGTTTATCTGGTGTTATTTCGATTATTGGTTCGATCATCATTCTGTTATTTTTAGATTGGAAAATGACGTTAGTGATGCTGATTGCTGTACCACTGGCAATGGTCATTTTAATGTTGCTTGGTCGACGCATGTTTGTCATTTCAAAAGGTATGCAAGATGAGACAGCGAAATTTACGTCTGTATTGAATCAAGTTTTACCCGAAACACGTCTAGTCAAGGCTTCCAATGCTGAACAAATTGAATATGCGCGTGGAAAAAAAGGTATTTCTAATCTCTTTACATTTGGCTTAAAAGAAGCAAAAATCCATGCATTGATTTCACCGCTTATTTCATTTGTGCTGATGTCTGTGCTTGTAGCTATTATTGGCTATGGCGGTGTCCGTGTTTCCTCTGGGGAGCTGACGGCTGGCGATATGGTGGCATTTATTTTATATTTAATCCAAATCATTATGCCAATGACGCAATTGACAATGTTCTTTACTCAACTGCAAAAAGCAATGGGTGCAACAGAACGTATTAGTGCATTGCTTGAACATGAAGAGGAACATATTGAAGAAGGCTTAACAGTTGAAAAAGTAAATCAACCCATTTATGTTAAAAATGTCGATTTCTCTTATGGGGAAGAACCTATTTTATCTGATATAAACTTCACGATTGAACCAGGCAAAGTAACAGCCATCGTCGGGCCAAGTGGTGGTGGTAAAACAACTACATTTTCACTGTTAGAAAGATATTATCAGCCGACGAGCGGTAGTATTACGCTAGGAGATATACCAATAGAAACATTCTCACTCCATTCTTGGCGCAGTCAAATTGGCTATGTGGCGCAGGAAAGTGCCCTATTATCAGGAACGATTCGAGAAAATATTTGCTATGGTATTGAGCGAGATGTGCAAGATGATGAGCTAGAAAAGGTAGCCAAAATGGCCTATGCCGATCAATTTATTAACGAGCTGCCAGATAAGTTTGACACAGAAGTTGGAGAACGAGGCATTAAGCTTTCAGGAGGACAGCGTCAACGTATCTCTATTGCAAGAGCGCTTTTACGTAATCCACAAATATTAATGTTAGATGAAGCAACATCGAGTTTAGATAGTAAGTCAGAAATTTATGTACAAAAAGCATTAGACAACTTAATGGAAGGTCGCACAACATTGGTTATTGCGCACCGTCTATCAACAGTAGTAGATGCCGATCAAATACTATTTATTGAGAAAGGGCATATTACAGGATGTGGTACACACGAAACGCTCTTTGAAACACATGCTATGTACCGTGAGTTTGCGATGCAACAATTACGTATTAAAGAGGATGAATAAAGGGGTTTGTTGAGATGACAAAACTATTAGTGGTGGATGATGATGCACATATTCGAGAATTAGTAAAAGTCTTTCTACAAAATGAAGGCTTAGAGGTGATTGAGGCTATGGACGGTGTGGATGCACTGTCCCAATTAGCCACTGAAAAAGTGGATATGGTCATAATGGATATTATGATGCCCAATATGGATGGCTGGGCATTATGTGAGGAAATACGTTCATTTGATACAGACCTCCCTATCCTGATGCTGACAGCGAAGGGCGAAACTTCTCAAAAGGTCAAAGGCTTTCATTTAGGGACAGATGATTATCTCGTGAAACCATTCGAGCCAGCCGAGCTAATCGTGCGTGTAAAATCGATTTTAAAAAGATATCGCATTTCTCTCTCTCAGGTTGTCGAAGCAGGTAACGTCAAACTCAATCGCCATACACATGAAGTAGATATGAATGGACAGACTATTTTACTTCGCTTAAAGGAGTTCGAGCTTTTATTTACCCTAGCCAGCTATGTTGGTAAAACCTTTTCAAGAGAACAATTAATTGAAGAAATATGGGGCTATGACTATGAGGGAGATGAGCGAACAGTCGATGTTCATATTAAAAGAATACGCGAGCGTTTCCCACAAGAGCTGAGTGGCTTTGTCATTCGCACTATTCGTGGTCTTGGCTATCGTTTGGAATTAATGTTATGAGAAAACGAAGATTCCTTGTAAGATTGGCAATGGTCTTTTGCCTGTTCCTTATTGCCAATACTGTATTTGCTTTTATTGCCTATCACGCAACCACTTGGCTGTATGCTCGATTGGGGACAGAGCCCCATGGTTTCTGGCTACAATTAGGCACGGTAATTGGTGTATTTGTACTCTTTGCCTGTTCTGCAGCAATTATCTTTTTAATTGGACTGAACCGACAACGTAACTACTGGGATAAAATCGTTGATGCATTAAGTCGCATGGCAAAAGGTGATTTTGATGTCCAGTTAGACTTGAAAGCAGATGAAAAAGACCAATTTGGGCAATTAATCCATGGCATCAATCATATGGCCGTTGAATTAGGTGAACTTGAAAGAATGCGTCAAGAGTTCATTTCAAACGTCTCTCATGAAATTCAGTCACCTTTAACGTCTATTAATGGCTTTGCGAAGGCACTTAAAAATATTAATTTGCCCGAAGAAAAGCGTCAGCATTATTTAGACATTATTGAATTGGAAAGTAATCGTTTATCAAAAATCAGCGATAACTTACTCAAACTAACATCCTTAGAATCACATCACCATCCCTTTGAACCTAAAAATTATCGGCTTGATAAACAATTACGCACTGTTGTCCTAGCTCTTGAACCGAATTGGCTAGCCAAACAGCTTGACTTTGACCTCCATCTTGACAATATAAGCATCACAGCAGATGAGGATTTAATGAATCAAGTCTGGATGAATTTGCTAACGAATAGCATTAAATTTACACCTGCTAAAGGGACCATCACATTGTCTATGAAGAAGCAATTAGATTCGATCACTGTCATTATTCAAGATTCTGGCATTGGTCTAACAGAAGAACAACAAATGCATATTTTTGAAAGGTTTTATAAGGCTGATCAATCACGAACATCGGCTAATGGTGGCAGTGGCTTAGGATTAGCCATTGTCAAAAAAATTATTGATATGCACCATGGAACTATTGCTGTGGAGAGCAAGCTCGCTGAATTTACAAGCTTTTTGGTTACAGTGCCCATCGATAGTACATCAGCTCGTGCAAACGACTAAAAGCGGTCTGCACGAGTTATTTTTAACTAGTAAGCAACTTTTCTAAAATAGTGATATACTTTATCCAATTTTTGCTGCTGTTTCCCCTTTTTACTTTCCATATTTCCAAACTCAAAAAACTTTACTTTTTTCATCCCAACAAACTTAAACAATGCTCTCTTCATTAAAATTTTATGCGCATTATTCAACCATAAAAACGGATAATTGGTTGGTCCCTTCATCGTCGACACACAAACAACCGACTTCCCTT
The DNA here is from genome assembly GCF_038593415.1 of Lysinibacillus sp. FSL W7-1291. Classification (NCBI taxonomy): domain Bacteria; kingdom Bacillati; phylum Bacillota; class Bacilli; order Caryophanales; family Bacillaceae; genus Lysinibacillus; species Lysinibacillus sp. FSL W7-1291. The sequence goes on along the minus strand of NZ_CP151994.1, from coordinate 1,617,547 downwards.
TTAAAAGTCCCTCTGGAAATAACCCCTTTGTATCCCGATAAGCAAAGTTAGCTGCAAACAATTGATCAATATAACCTAACAACATTGCTGGCGGTCTTCCCCACCAGATCGGATAAACAAATACAAGCTGATCCGCCCAGGAAAGCTGTTGTCGATATTTTTCCAATTTCGGATCCTGATACATATCACGACGTCGTTTATGCTCATGGAAAATTAAACGTGGATCAAATTCCTCTTCATATAAATCTAGTATCTGTATTTCTTCGATGGCAGGATTCTCTTGACAACCCTTTAATACTTCCTGTAAAAAAGCATAATTTAAACTTTTATGATTTGGATATGTATAAATAATTAACGTTTTCATCATGTGCCCTCCAATTACTTATCATTTGATAACAAAATAATAAACCATCCCTTTTTAGTTGTCAAATGATAATTGTTTTAGGACAAGTTATTTGTTATCTTGTCAGTAGAGGTGATCCCATTGAATAAAAGCACTTTATTTCATCAGTTTGTATCATTCACAGCCACAATCCATCAAGTGACACATGATCTCACACAAAATGTAACCACAGCTAATATCACACCGCTTCACTATAAAATTCTTGAATATATTAAAGTAAGCCAACCTGTCACACCAACCGAAATCAGTGAATGTCAGCACATGTCCTTACCGAATACAAGCCGTGAATTACGAAAACTACAAGAACGCCAATTAATTGAAAAATTTAGCGACACAGAGGATCGAAGAAAGCAATATGTACGCCTGTCACCCGAAGGTGAAAAAATGATGGCAGAGGCATTCGCCTGTATTGAGGAACGCTTTTTAGCGCTTATTCAGCATGCCACATCGGATGATTTAAAGGACATCCAGCATGCCCTAACCATCCTTGAGCAAAAGGTCTTTCAACAAAAAGACTAAGCCTCGATTGTGTGTTAGCGGCTTGAATCACTCTTTCTGAGGTTAGAGTCGCTCTTAACGTTGATTTAAGCGCTCTCTTGGCTCATACTGCCCATTCTTTGACTCAAAGCGCTCACCCTGGACTCAACACCACTCATCCCTTTACTCGAGGCGCTCTCTTTTGGCTCAATTCCACTCATATCTTTGCTCGAAGTGCTCTCTTTTGCTTCAAAATCGTTCTTTCCTTTGCCCGAAGCGCTCGCAACAGCCCAAACCTCTGCAAAAAACGATGATTTTTAGCTATTTCCTTAATCAAAGCAATCCCTTAACTAAAAATTGATTATTGATGATTTACCTTAAATCTTTAAAAATCTCCTTAAAAAGAACATCCTTGCACACTGCACAGAGTCGTAACCCATTTGCTTTTTCTTTAATAGAATAAATGTGAGTAAAAGGAGGAGTTTCCAGTGGAAGTAATCGTGTTTGATCGGAAGTGGATTGAGGAACATTTGGAGACATTGCCGTTGTGGCAACAGTCAGCCTATACTGACTTTGCTGCCACAATTGCCGATGAAGGGAATACGTTTCCTTGTGTACCAGCCAGAATGGGGTTTTTATCGAACCATTTACGCTATAGCTTTATAGGGGATCCACGGGAGGAGCAATCGATTCAGATGTTAGCTGAATGCTTAAAGGAATATGGGAACACAGCAAGATCTTTTGGAAAATATACAACGCTCACGGTGTTCTTTCATACCCCTCATGATATGCTTGATAGCTATAAGGTGGCGGATTACCAGCAATTATTTTGGTCCATTTTAAACAATTTAACCAATATGGATGAGTTGGATTGGCCTGAGGCAATACCGACAAATCCAGACCATCATGAATGGGAGTTTTGCTTTAATGGAGAACCCTATTTTATTTCTTGTGCAACACCAGCTCATCAATTGCGGAAGAGTCGTCACTTTTCTACTTTGCTAATGGCTATTCAGCCACGTTGGATATTTGACGATATAAACGACGCTACTGCATTTGGACGAAAAATCAAAAAACTTATCCGCCAGCGCATCGCAGAATATGACGAGATTCCAGGGCATCCAGATTTAAAATGGTATGGTCAAGAGGATAGCTATGAATGGAAGCAATATTTTTTAAGTGATGACAATCATAGTCCATCCGAATGCCCTTTTTTACGGATGTCACAGGAAAATAGGACATTACGCAATGTTTTTTTGCCTTTTCACAACGATCCAGGTCGCCACACCGATTAGGACAATAAAGAGCAGGCTCACGCAAAAACCGAGTCTGCTCGTTTTTTCGCCTAAAGTACCAGACACGGTTACAGCAATAAGCAACATGCCAAGACTGTTCTTAATTTGCTCCCACCTCGATAGCTCCATTAGCTTTCTATATGTTATTAAAATAAAGAGCCAATTATAGATCAACATTAAACCTGCTGCCGTTATCAAATATTCAAAGATTTTTTCGGGCATCAAAAAACCAATGACAATCGTAATTACTAAGCCACTTGTTAAAAATAAAAAGGCAGGAAAAGGAATTTTCATCTTCCCCTTTTTTGCTAAGATGGCAGGCGCATCATGATCCTCGGCAAGTGTAGTGAGAATGGTTATGACCGCGTAAAGCGAAGCAACCATGGTTGAAAAACCAGCAATGATTAAAACACCGTTAAAAATATCTGCCACAAAAGGGATATGATAACCTTGAAGCGCTGTAATAAAAGGACTTTCATCTATCGAAAAGTCTTTCCAGGAAACAAGTGCCAACGCAAGCGCAATAGCCATGATAAAAATAATAGTAATGACAATGAGCATAATTCTCCCTGCTTTTGGCGCCTCTTTTGGATTTTTTAAATCGATGACCATTAAACCCATCACCTCAATTCCACCATAGGCATAAAATGCATAGAGCAGGCCAAGCCAAATTCCTTTGATTCCTTGTGAGAAAAATCCTTCATAATTTGACTGTAATGATTCGATTGGAGCTGATTGTGTAGCTCTTATGATGATGATGATCGCTACGATAATAAACATGACAATCGCAGCGGCTTTTAATGCCCCGAAAATATTTTGAAAGTTTTCAAAGCCCTTCATGCCAGTAAGAATGACGACTAAGCCAAGGACAGCATAAATCGATGCAGCAACCCAGAGTGGCAACGCTGGGAACCAAAACTTCGTAAATATACCGAGTGCCATCAGCTGGCTACCCATGATTAATAGCTCGGAAATTAAGTACACCCAGCCATTACTAAATCCTGCCCATCGCCCAAAAGCCTGCTTGGCATAAGTACGGAAGGAGCCTTTATCAGGGTTTTCCACAGACATTTTGACAAGTGCCTCATACACAATATACGTACATATAGCTGCTAACAAAAAAGGAATGAGCACAGCCGGTCCACTTTTATGGATGGCCATACTTGTCCCAAGAAAAAAGCCTGTTCCCAGTGTACAACCGATACCGAGAAGCGAAAGTTGCCACCAAGACAACCTTCCTTTATTTGAAGTAGAAGTCATGTTTATCAGTCCTTCGTTACGTTCTTACCAATGGCAATGTCATACAACGAATGCCACCGCCACCCTTTTCAAGCTCTGTGACGTCGACTTCAAGCACGTTCTTTTTCTTTAGAAGTGGATGCGCCAAGAATTGCTGTTTCGTCGCCTGCTTGCTAATCAATAGTGTTTCTGGATTAAGGTTGATGAAATTAATATCTGGTATTGTCTTATAGGTGTCACGCCAGTAAACATCAAAACCATGACGCTTTAAAAATGGCTCAATCATGTCGAAACGGCTGCTTTGTGCTGTCAATACCTGTACAGGAAAAAGGCGCACAAAGCTTTTAGCGATGACCAAATTAACGTTCACAACATTACAATTCATATCTAAATGCAGTGTGTCATTACTTTTCGGTAAATCAATAACGGCAATTTCCGAAAATCCCTCTTGAAAAATGCTTTCTTTTATCTTGTCGATGGCCTCTAATGTCGTTCTCATTCCGAGATTAATGAGCACAGCATCCTTGTTTAAAATCAACAGATCACCACACTCAAATGAATGAAGTGCTTGCGACTGTGCCGTAAATTGTTGAGGAAACCATTTCTCTAAAAGGGCATGGGCTAGAGGATATTCTGGTCTCCTTAATGAGCTCCCAGCCCTTCCAGGTAAAAGTCGATTACCAATGACACAGGCAAGATCACGCACAAAATAACGATTTATAAGCTGTTTACTTAACAATTGCTGCTCATGGGCTAGCTCATTTGCATAATCTAGAACCTTTACTCCAGCGTTTTCTAAAATTGTTTTGAGTGCTAGGAAATTGTCCATCGCCTTATTATGGTTGACTGTATCACTCCATCCAACCTGCTCCGCTATTGTGCTATCTGTTACATCTACTATCGAAGGTGCACAAAGCATCACAACCTTCAGTTCGTCATATTCAGACCAACAATTTACTTGAAATGAATCCATCCAGTACTCTCCCCTTCTTATTCAATCTCTGTTAGCGTTACCATTGACATTTAGATTATACAAACACAATAAATAAGAAGGATTTTCTAAATAAATATAGAGGGCATCAACCAATCTTTTTTACTTAGTTCCGTTATCATCATGTTAAATAGTGAAAACGTAGTGTTATGGCAAGAGAGATATAATGGTGGTTGGGGCTTCCAGGTGACTTGATGGAATTAGTGGATAGCTTAACAAAGGAGAGAGACCAGAAGAAACAGGACTAGCCAGCACAGATTTACAGTTAATCTTAATTTTTTCTGGACCTGATTACTATCTAATGGCGATGAACTTTACTCTGTAACTGCCGTTTAGTTTACAAGAATACTACAGATGATTTAGTCATTAATTACCGTGAATCAGAGACAATGTGGTATTTTTTCATTATTGGATTTACCAGATGATTTAACATACACAATTAATAAGTTAGAGAGAACACATTGTTCCCTCTTATTGTCATGTGAAATATTCTAATTTTGCTTGAGGGAAGAATTTTTGCATATAGCCATACAAGTGTTCCTTTATATCTTCCTCTTCTTCTTTTTGATAAATATATTTACCAATCCCATATTTCCCCCATTTATACCTTCTCACTGTTTCGTCAAGTTCTAGCTTCGTCATGGGATAATTTTTTTCAATTACGCGTTTGGCAGGCTTTGTAAAACGATGTTGAATAAACTCAAATGTGATGTCGTCACGTACATCCTTTGGCAATTCCGCATCCAAACGCTCAAACATCTCATAGTAGCCCTCCTGCCAGCCCTCATGAAGATAGATTGGGGCAACAATAAATCCAAGCGGATATCCAGCCCTTGCCACTTTCCCCGCAGCCTCTATACGCTTCACTAATGGTGATGTTCCTGGCTCAAAATGTTTAATGACATAATCAGCATTGACGCTAAAGCGGAACCTCGTTTTACCATTATGTTTGGCATCCAATAGGTGATCTACGTGATGGAACTTCGTCACAAATCGTAATTGGCCTAACTCACTTTGTCCAAAATGTTCAATAGCGCGCTTCAACGTATGTGTTAAATGATCAATCCCTACAATATCTGAAGTACAGGATGCCTCAAAGCGTGTGATATCAGGAGCTCGTTCTGCCATATAAAGATCTGCTTGCTCTAAAATTTCATCAACATTCACATACGTACGAATATAAGGTTTGCTGCCCATTGTTGTTTGTAAATAACAATAATGACAATGCCCCATGCAGCCTGTTGCAAACGGAATCGCATACTCTGCTGAGGGCTTAGATGTATCAAACTTTAACGTTTTTCGAATACCTACTACTAATGTCGATTTCGCTACTCGATACTTTTGAAAATCATTGTCGCCAGGAAGATTTCTTACTTGATTGTGCGAAGTCGTATAGCGAATTTCAATCCCCATTTGTTCAAATTTTTCTTTTAGCTCCTGACCTAATGGATACTGGAGCGCATCAGGCTCAAAATAGACAAGCTGAGGGATAAACGGTTTGATCATAGTAGCCCTCCCTCAATGAAAATACTGATGATAGGCTTGCTCAGCCGCCATCTCGCTTGAAAAAATTAACATATCATTTGAAATTGGATAATATGTTTCAAATAAAAATAGAGCCAGCTCCTCTGGTTGCTCTGGATGATAAACTACTGCTGCTTCCTGTATATTCGCTACATCCTGAATATGAGGATTCCGATAAAAAATATAAACGATATCACCGACATTATATGGTTGTTGCATTTCTTCACCTTCCTCTTTCTTTCCGTTAGTGTGGTGAAATGGTTAGAGAAATATGTCATAAAAAAATTTTTTAAGTACTATACATAATTTTATGTGACCATAACTTCAAATCTGAGAAAATAATATAATACAGAATTTTTTAACTATTTGGTACAAACAAGAAAAGGAGGAAGATATATGATTAAACAATCCATTATTGAAAATGTACTTGAAGCCGCGCTAGCAACTGGTGGGGATTTTTCTGAAATTTTTATTGAAGATAAATATGTAAATGACTTTGTCTTACAAAGTGGCAAGATTGAACAAAGTATTTCTGGGCGTGATTTTGGAATCGGCATCCGTATTTTTTCAGGACTTCAAAGCATCTATACTTACACCAATGATTTTTCTGAGGAAGGTTTACTAGCAGCAGCAGAACGTGCAGCCCTAGCCATCAAAGGTGGTGGATCGGGTACTATTCACCCTCTTCACAAAGAAATCATCACGCCTATTCATCAAATTCTCCACATGCCTCATACAGTGGAGCACACAAGAAAAACAGCGGTCATGCGACAAGCAGACGCTATTGCAAGACATTATGATCCTCGGATTCACCAAGTAAAAGTTCGATATCTTGATGAGCAACAAAACGTCCTGATCGCAAATTCAGAGGGTAAATTTGTAGAGGATACGCGAGTTCACAGTAGACTTAGTATGCAAGCGACGGCTACAGAAGGGACTGAAGTACAAACAGGATTCTATGGCCCAGGTGCACATGCAGGCTTTGAATTTATTGAAAAGCTAGACCTTAACCATTATGCAGGAGAAGCTGCACGTATCGCTGTCACAATGCTTCACGCAGATGAATGTCCAAGCGGTAAATTCCCTGTCATTATTGATAATGAATTTGGTGGTGTCATTTTCCATGAGGCTTGTGGACATGGCTTAGAAGCAACTGCTGTTGCCAAAAACAATTCGGTCTTCGCCAATCGTATCGGTGAAAGAGTCGCTCCTGAAATTGTTACATATATCGATGATGGCACACTACCGAACGAGTGGGGCTCTCTAAATATTGATGATGAAGGAGAAAAAACAAGGAAGAATGTTTTAATTGAAAATGGTATTTTAAAGGGCTACTTAATCGATAAATTTAATGCTCGACGCATGAATGCTCAGCCCACAGGCTCTTCTCGTCGACAATCCTATCGATTTAATCCTACATCGCGGATGACAAATACGTATATCGCACCAGGCACATCGACACCAGCCGATATTATCTCATCGACAGAGTATGGTATATATGCAAAATATATGGGAGGTGGACAAGTTTCCCCTGCTACTGGCGATTATAATTTTGCGGTAATGGAGGCCTATATCATCAAAGACGGAAAAATTGAACGCCCTGTACGTGGCGCGACACTCATAGGCAATGGCGCAAAAACATTGCAGCTTGTTGATCGAGTAGGTAATAATCTCGCCCATGGAGCAGGTATGTGTGGTTCACTTAGCGGGAGCCTTCCTGTCAATGTAGGTCAGCCAATGATACGCGTAAGTGAAATAACAGTTGGTGGAACGAAGGGGGAATAATTGATGAACATTGCTAAATTTCAAGAAAAACTATTAGACAAGGCGCTAGAAGCCGGCTTTATAGAAGCTGAGGTTTATTATGAACAAAATAAATCTATTGGATGCACGCTCTACAAGGGCGAGATTGATAGCTACGAAACATCTGAAGACGGAGGTCTAAGTCTACGAGGACTTTACAACGGAAAAGTTAGACGATGATTCGATTTCCTTTTTAATCAATAGCGCCAAAGCAAATGCAAACATACTTGATGAGGATGAGGGCATAGCTATTTTTGATGGTAGCTCTGAATACCCATCTTATGAATATTACAATGAAGAATTAGAGACTATCGGAATTCCAGAAAAAATAGAGCTTCTTCGTTCCATCGAAGAAAAGATTCGTGCATACGATTCACGCATCATTGCTCTTGATTATTGTTTACTGCAAGAATATACAGCTGAACGTTCATTAGTAAATAGTAAAAATCTTGACTTATCACATAAAGAGAACGGCTTAGTGATTTTCCTCTCCACAGTTGTAAAGGAGGGTGAAGAAATGAAAACAGGCCGTTATTTGAAAATGACACGTGATTTCCATTCTCTTCATGTTGATGATATTGCAAAAGAAGCAGCTGAGGAAGCCCTTGCCAATTTAGGTGAAAAATCGATTCCAGGTGGAAAATATCCAATCGTTTTCCGCTCTGATGCATCAGCCTCTTTATTAGACACTTTTATGCCAATACTATCAGCTGAAAATGCTCAAAAAGATCAATCTCTATTAAAAGGAAAAGTCGGACAAAAAGTGGCATCAGAAGCAGTTACATTGCTGAGTACGCCATTCCATCCTGCCGCATTGTCTGGAGCAAACTTTGATGGTGAAGGTGTTGCAACAAAAGAGCAGGAAATTATTTTAGAGGGTACACTCCAAACACTTTTGCATAACAGGAAAACAGCTAAAAAGGATAACTGTGAAACAACAGGGCATGCCCATAAAGATTCTTACAAAGGAACGTTAACGATTGCGCCCCAAATTTTATATATTTCAACTGGCGAGAAATCTCTTGATGAGTTAATTCACTCGGTTAGTAACGGGGTATTTATTACTGAATTATCTGGGCTTCACTCTGGTACGAATACGGTTACAGGTGATTTTTCAGTCGCTGCAAAAGGGTTTCATATTCAAAATGGAAAAATTGCCTCCCCTGTTAAGCAAATGACAATAGCCGGAAATTTTTTCGAGTTCTTAAAAGATATCAAAGAAACTAGCTCTGAGCTTTACTTCCTGCCAAAAGGCTATGGCTCCTCTTCGCTACTTGTCAAGGAACTTTCAGTGACAGTGGAATAAAAACTAAAAAGTAAACACTTCTATAGTTCAAGCCATAGTATATGATATTTCTTGGCAATTCTTTTATCTATAGTCACGTCAAACACCTCTGATTCAGTTGACAAAATGAAACTGATGATAGAATCCACAACTTTTAGTGGAAACGACTATGGGCAAGGGAGTTGCTTCCTTTGTTTCGTAAAGACTCTAAGTATAATCCTCGTTATTAACCGATCCTCCTGCACCGAATAGTTGGGCACCTCCCCTCAAAATTCTCAATCTTTGTTACGGTAAGTGAATCAGAAAATAGCATCGATATAGCCTAAAATGGTTAAATTTTCTTTACGAGGTAAAAGGATGAAACTTTTAGCCCTTTGATACGTTAAATTAATTGTCATGCTGCGTCAGTCATATGGCATGAAGAAGGGTGGAATTTATGAAAAAAATATGGACTTTATTTTTCGCAGCAATGCTTATTGTACCGCTATTGCTGCAACCGGCAACCGCACAAGCGGCAAAAGCCATCACAATTACTGTGGACGGGGTTCAATTGAAGACCGATCAACCGCCAGCGATGATTCAAGGGCGTGTTATGCTGCCACTTAGAGCAATCTTTGAGGCATTAGGTGCCAGTGTAAATTGGGATTCAAAGAATCAAACGGTAACAGGGTATAAAGAAGATACAACAGTAGTGCTCAAGATGAAATCGAAGGTAGCTACTATTAATGGCAAGTCAGTTACGCTTGATGTACCAGCACAAATTTTAAGAGGCAGAACAATGGTACCAGTCCGCTTCGTTAGTGAAGCACTTGGTCAGGATGTTGACTGGAACTCAGTAAATCAGACCGTAACGATTCAATCTGACACTCCAAGCAATCCAAACATTCCAGGCAATATCAGTATTGCTCCTGCGAGCCATGTATCCGTTCGCGATGTTAATGATCAGGGAGATGGACGTGACATGGAGGTTAGCTTTTCCAGATCGTCTACAGAATCATACGTCGATCATTATCGCATTATGGTTGTGAAGGCTTCAAAAAGCTTTAATTTAGCATCTGCCTTGAAAGTCTCCCCTTCTAATTATACAGTGGTAACTACTTCAAGTTCGAACCGTACCATCAATTTATCGCAGAATTCACGAGATGTGGACGGAGACTACATTAGAAATGATCAGCCTTATGTGGTTCGTATACTTGCTGTTGGGAAAGGTTCTTATTCTAGCGTTTTATCGACTTCTTCTCCGAAGATGACCTTAACCAATTTGTCTTCTGTTACAGAGGTAACAAATGTAAAGATTAACGATATTAACGATTTTGGCGATGGACGCGATGTCTCAGTTAGCTTCACTCGTCCGCAGAATGATAACAATATTTCCAATTATCGTGTGTTTATCGTAAAAACCAAGGATGCTAGCAATTTTAGTCTTACTACTGCGAATAATTTATCAAGCAGTTACTATACAACTGTAAGTAAATCGGGGAGTAACGGCAGTACGTTAGTAGGAACTTTGTCTTCCTCAGCACGTGATACCTCTGGTGAGTTCATTAGAAATAACGTACCTTATACAGCGGTCGTTCTGTCTGTAAGTAATACGAATTCAGTAGGCAATAAACTGTCGTCTGCCTCATCATCAGTAACACTTAGTCAAAATACAATGTCTACTCCGATTATTACACAAGTGAGTGATGTCAATGACTTTGGGGATGGTCGAGACCTGAGAGTAAGCTTCAATAATGTGTCCAATGAATCTAATATCAACGCTTACCGAATTTTTGTTGTAAGAGCTAACAACTATTCGAACTTTACATTGACGAAGGCGAACAGTTTATCTAACACTTATTACACACAAGTGAACAAGACAGGCTACAATATTACGCAGGTGCTCTCTTCAGGGGCAAGAGATACTGATGGTTATCCCATTCAGAATGGAGTTAGCTATCGTGTATTCGTTATGGCCGTAGCAAATAACTCAGCGAATAACGTGTTGTCTTCAGCCTCCAATACGATTACGCTATTTAGCAGCAATGCGGGTGCAGTATCGAATCTCAATGCAAGCGATGTAAGTGATTATGGCAACGGGCGTGACCTCTTTGTTTCTTTCAATAAGGCTGTAGACGAGTCAATTATTAGTCACTATCGGATTCTAGTTGTACCTACAGCTTATTACAATAACTTCAGTCTGACGGAAGCAAATAATGTATCCAGCAACAATTACACGACTGTCTACAAATCTGGAAAGTCCACATATGAGCAGGCGTTAGCTGAAAATACTCGGGATGTGCGCGGTAATACGATCAAAGAAGGTACTAGCTACCGTATCTATGTTTTAACTGTAGCGAATGGAATAGGAAGCAATGCACTATCTGCACCGACGTCTACGATTACGCTAAATAAGAATTTTAATGTGCAAGCTGTAACCAATCTGAATGTGGCGGATATAGCTGATAATGGAGATGGGCGTGATGTGCAAGTAACGTTCACGAAGCCCTCTAATGAAGCAAATGTCAATCATTATCGAATTCTAATCGTACCTACAGCTTATTACAGCAGCTTTAATCTTTCACAAGCCAATAGTAGCAATTATTACATTACAGAAAGCAAAGGTGGGAATATAGCTGCAACTAGAACGTTGGATGGAGTTAGGGATGTGCGCGGTAATTTTATTACGGAAGGAACTAGCTATCGCGTCTATGTACTAACTGTAGCCAATGGAAATACTCCAAATACTTATGCCCTATCCTCTGCTTCGCCTGTGATTACACTTAGTAAAAGTAAAGCTGTTCAGGCGGTAAGTAATATTAATGTAAGCGATATTGGGGACTATGGAGATGGTCGAGATTTACAAATTTCATTCTCGAAGCCTTCTGATGAATCCAATATAGGCAATTACCGTATTCTTGTCGTACCTGCATCAAAAGCAAATGGCTTTGATGTGAACGCAGCTCTTAAAGTCACTGATTATACAGATATAAATAAAGGCCAATATAGTATGAGCTTGGGAACTGGTAGTAAAGATACGGATGGAAAACTTATAACAAATGGCCAAGAATATCGCGTGTATATATTGTCCATAGGTAATGGAAATTCCAAGGCAATGTATAACTTATCGTTCGCATCTTCTGCTATTACTTTAGTGGATCATTCAGCACCTGTAGCGGTGGAGAATGTGAAACTGAGTGTTCAAGGGGACAAAAATAAATATTCCGATATTAAAATTAGCTTCGATGTCAAAAACGGACAAAACGTAACGGAGTATAGAGTGTTTATGTTACCTAAAGATGCAGCAGATGGTTTCAAAGAAAGTAATGCAATGAATAATGATAATAGTACTAGAATTTATCAGAATGGGCTCTCCAATGTAAGTCAAGATCTAAGCATAGAATTGGATGCATTTGGTAACCCACTCACTTCCTCCACAGAATACGTTGCTAAGGTTTTAGCTGTGGTAAATGGAAATTATATACTATCAAACTCGTCTATTAATTCGGTGCAGCTTCTGGCAAAGCCTGATAATATCAATGTTGAGCCGTCCCAAGACACTCCAATTAATCAATAGGACAAAGAATTTCTTTATAGTAGGGACTCCCAATGCTCCTTTATGGATCATCGGGAGTCCTTTCTTGTTGTGTGCTGCGCAATACATTGTCTCTAGACCCTCCCACAAATGATTGGTCTGACAAGCATCGATAGCAATCAAGTCGTTGTGAAAGTCAGTTTAATAATATGTAAAATGCGCTTATCCGCTTAAGGATCATAGAAATAAGGTAATTGTGCTCTAGCAGTTGGATATGTTGTTTGGCATAAGTAGCTTGGAAGTGAGCTAAAATCGGCTTATGGGGAGTTAGCTATTGGTTTGCGATTTGGGATGCCTTGTTGCTATCTGGCTAGGTCGTGAGGAAATAAATAAAAGCCCGGATTTTGTTCTGAAAAATGCTAGACAGAATCCGGGCAAAGAGGCTTTTTTGATATTCAGTGAAAAATACTATATTAAGTAGCTAAAGCGGTAGTTTGAACGGATAACTCAGCCGAAGTGTTAGAGTTATTCTAAACTTGATACTCTCACCCTTACGATGATAATGTCTTTTTTATTCATCGAATTTATTTAGATAAATCAATTTTTTTATTTAATAAGTAAATAGTCAGTCCACCAACAGTCATAGACAATAATTCCCCAACGCCCACTGTGAACCAGGTCGCCCAAAATGGTAGATCGTAAAGGATAGTTAATTGACCAGCCACCGTAAACATGGAGACAGCAAAAATCAAAGCAGTAACAACCATTTTTGCAATGTCATTTGTCATATGTTTTGTGACGCTTCTACAAAGTAATAAGACAAGAAAGGTCGCAATTCCACCGATTGGCACATCTAAAATCCATGTTGGTGACATGAAGTTTGCAAGTATGACGCCAATCGTCACCGCTACCACATAGCGCTTATTGTACAGTGCCAGATAATTAAACATTTCTGACAAACGTAGCTGAACAGCGCCAAAGCTAATGACTGACAACATAACCGTTACAGCGACGTAAAGGGCTGCAACAAGTGCCGTTTTTGTAAGTTCACTTACAGAAACACGGCTAGAATCTTTTACAATAGATGTATTCAATTTTATTCTCCTTTGTAAAATAGCTAGTTGCTATTTTAGTTATAACTACGACCAAAGGAAGAGAGCTTCACGCCCTATCTGAAGTGCCGTAGTGCAAGCCGTTTTTGCTTACCTGCGTATTATAGCAGAAGAATATCGAATTGAACAATGCTATTTTGTCAGCCAACCACCATCAATCGGCATCACTGCCCCATGAATATAATCGGCAGCCGAGCTTGCTAAAAATAAAGTCAAATTCGCCACCTCATAAGGCTGTGCCCATCGACCTGCTGGCGTTTCTTCAGCTACCCATTCAGCCATTTCCCCGTCCCCTTCAAAATCAGCCTTATTCATCGGTGTTTGAATGGCTCCAGGCGCAATCGCATTCGCACGAATACCCGCTCGACAATAATCTAAGTCTAGCTGCTTCGTATAACCGACAATGGCATGCTTAGAAGCTGTGTAGGCTGCACCGCCACCACCAGCAACAAGTCCAGCAATCGACGCCATATTGACGATTGTACCAGTGCCACGTTCTACCATATGTGGTAAAATCATGTTCGTCACAAAAAACGTGCCCTTCACATTCGTGTTCATAATTTTATCCCACAGCGCTTCGTCTGTATCCAAAGTTTTCGCAAAACCATCTAAAATCCCAGCAGTATTACATAAAATATCAATTTGCCCAAATAGTGAAATAGCTTCTTTGTACGACTGCTCCACATCTTGTTGGCTACTTACAGAGCCAACCTTATAGGCAAAACGATCAGGATATTGCTGCTGTAACTGTATTAACCCCTGCTCCTCTACATCCAATCCAAAAACAGTTGCTCCATTTTCTAAAAATGCAATAACTTGAGCATGTCCAATGCCTGAAGCGGCCCCCGTAATAAAAACCGTCTTTTCTCTATATTCATCAAACTTCATATTGTGTCTCCTTACAGAAAGAAGTCATCTCACTAGAAGAGATGACTTCACTCATTACGATTCTACGATTATCCAATCTTCCGCTAATAGATCACATACTGTAGGTGTGAACATTGTATAGCCCTCACCACGAACGTTAATTAAAAAATAAGGATTCAATGTCTCGCCATCATGCTGGCTTTGACCAACCAGCTTCACATATAGCTCAGCACCACCCCAGCCATTGCGAATTACTTTTTCTCCTGCTTTTAAGCGTGGTAATACTTCTTCAAAAGTCATCTCATTCATCCTTTATTTCCATTCTTTATCGCATTAGTATACTGGATTTTTAGGAGGTTGGCAACCATGCCTAGAATCTCCTTGTCATCTGTACCTGCTCTGTTGTCACCTTAAGCCCATTCTTTAATAAATAGCTTGTTGCTGGATTGCTTGCTAAAAAGTTCACTGTCGTTATCTGAACTTTATGTGTTGTGACGCTGGCTAAAAATTGCGGTATTAAATCTATATGACTTTCTGCTAGGATCACCAATTGATAGAGTAGAATACGCTCCATCTCACCGCTGTCATTCCACACGGTTTTGTATAGCATATAGCCTAGGGCTTCATTGTTGTCATTATAGAAAACCTTGGCTTCCCCCTGCTTCACACTCTGCCAGCCACACTGCCAAGGAACATCTTCCTGATAAAAAGAGAGATATGCTAGCTGCTCAGGGCGAATGGTTGCAACGTGAGTGGCGGCTGTAGGCTCTACGTTCGCTCCATATTCGCCACTTAAAAATAATAATGAAGAAGCAACCTCATAGCCATATTTTTCATACAAAGCAATAGCTACCTGATTTTCTTTAATTGCCTCCAGCGTAGCGATTTCTACATGTTCTCGTTTATAGATAGCTAAGGTTTCCTCCATTAATAAACGTGAGATGCCTTTACCACGATAGGCTGGGGAAATACCTGTACCACCGTTCCAAGCTGTTTTCTTGCCATTTATGATACGGAAACCGTTCATAACAATCGCAATCGGTTCATCTTGGTCAAAAATGACAATGGAATGTTTAGGAGACAGCCCCTCCCCAACCAGTCGATGTAAAAACATTTCGGCCGTCATATGGATATCCACAAAATAGCCTTCGAAGCCTTTGTTCCATGCTTTCAATACTTCCTCTAATGTGCATTGTTCAACTGTTTTGACCTTCATATTTTCCCTCTTCTCAAATGGAATCTAATGTCGCTAAATCTTCTAAGATTAGTTTTTTCACGATATCATACCCACGCCCTGGACCTTTAGGCTTGATGACAACCGTCCCCATATTCGAAAGGATGCCAAGGCCCACGTCTCTCGGAAAGCTATGACCAATCATTACATTATTCATGCCTTGTGATGGTTTTATTTCCAGCTTGGATGTCAGTGTCGTTAAAATGCTAGTTTGCTCAGCACTGGTAAGATTGCCACCTAACATGAAGATCTCAAACAAAAAAGGGTCAATTTGTACACCGTTAGTTGGAAATGCAAGTAGAGCCGTTTCCTTTGTTCGACAGAACGGACTTGCTGTAATGGGCGAAAGGATGGGAATTTGCCAATAACGCAGCATTTGACCATAGTAAACAGCCTCCCTACGACCATGCTCTGATAGGTTTCTTTGATAGCGGCAACTGTGAAACGTGCCATATGCCTGATCTACACCAACTGTGGCCGTTCCATGCCTTGCATATAAATGAAGCCCACCCTTTCTCAATAACGTCAGGAGATCCTTTTCCATTTTTTTCATCCCCTTCATCATAACACTTTCTATTTTGTAATGTATGTCTAACAAATAGAAAAAAGCTCCCTACAATTTGTAGGAAGCTATTTTCAGTTATTTAATGGGAATATGGACAATAGCAGTTGTTTCTAAATGTTTCGATGAGTCGATTGAAATATGACCATTGTATTTATGGACAATTTCTTTCACAATAAATAACCCTTGTCCTCTTATGCGACCCTGCTCATGCCTTTTCGTTGAAAACCCTTGCTTAAATATGTGGTCAGCATCCACAATATTTGGCCCTGTATTAGTAATTTTAAATTCATACTGTACTTCATCAGCTGTACAGCAAATCATAATTTTACGTTGTCCTTCAGGTAATTCAACCGCAGCATCAATGGCATTATCAATTAAATTGGATAGAATCTTGATTAAATCTGTCGTTTTAATCTTATTAAAGTCATTTTGAGAAATGGTAAAGTCCATATCAATATTATGATTTTGAGCGGTTAATTTTTTCGTTTGTAATAAGATGGACAGACCTGGGTGGTCAATATTTAATTTTAAAGACTTAATCGCTTGAACTTCTTTAGATAGTGAAGACAAATATTGTTTTGCTTGCTCTGTTTTTTCTAATTGTAAAAGACCATGTAACACTTGAATATGATTAGTGAAATCATGACGTAATGATGATACCGAAGTAATCAAAGTTTTAATTTCTGCTTGATATGTGTCCTCTGTAGCGCCGACTTCTTTCGCTACCTCTTTTTGATACCATCGTTGTAAAAATAAAAAAGAACCAATGACAATTAAAATAAATACACCATTAAAAATAAAAATAAATAAATTGTCTTCAATGACTTTTCCCTTAATGCCATTTAATGTGTCTGCGCTGATATCAATGCCTAGATACCCAATAATTTTACCATTCTCATCTTTGATAGGTGTACCAACCGATAAATAAGAACCATGTACAGAATCATGAATCACCTCTGTAACATAGGTTTCACCTTTGTAGGCTTTTGCCACTTGCTTTGCTGGGACAGTACAAACCTCTCCTATATCAAAGCCTTTTTTCAGTTCATTTGGCAGCCCCATAATCATCGCACTTGATACTTCTGGATTATCCACCTTCAACGTATAAACAAACAATGCACCTAGTTTTACTCTGGCATCATTTAAATAGCTTCTTACTTCCCAATAATAATCATTCTTCTGTGGATTCTTCAAAAACTGCTGATAAGCAGCTGTATCAATAGAAGAAGCAATGGAATTGGCAGCCTCTAAGCTTTGATTGGCAATTGACTCTTCAACGGTCTTTTTAATTTTCACATAGGATGTAATGATGTTTAAACTTGTAAACAAACATAATAAAAGCGTTGATAGAATTAATATTAGTTTTATTTTTCGATTTTTCATATAAAACGGGACTTCCTCACCTATAAATATTCTGGAATATCATTATATAATAATTAACTCTATTTTTTGTTTGTAAAGTGAACATTTCTTGATTATCCTACAGAAATGAAAACAGAAAATCCATTTTACTTGAACTCTACTAAAATTACACACCGTAACCAATAGTTTAATAATCCTTTACAAGAAAGTAAACTAAAAAGGTAACTAATAACATTTTATGTCTCATTTCCTATCCTATAGGCTAATGTAATACCTTCCTAAAGCAAAAGTCACAAAAAGATCAGGTACCTACTACAATACCTGATCTTCAATGAAATTTGTTTATTTTTTATTCGAAGTACGTGTTCGATCCTGTGGCTTTAAAAAGGAAGGTCGTCTACTGTAGCCCTTTGATGAAAGTCTTAATAATGATTTTTTTAGATTTTCCTTCTTCAAATGTGCACTAAAATTTAAATAGGGTACACCTAGCACACGCATATTCGCTGCGTATAAGATGATGAAAAATACTGCAATAAAAAAACCAAATAATCCAAAAAAGGCAGAGGCTATAATAATGATTAGTCGAAAAATACTCATGGCTGTTACAAATGATTGGTTAACCAATGTAAAAGCCGCAATACTCGAAATTGCAATGACAACAATCATTGAAGGGCTCGTAACGCCAGCTTTTATCGCTGCATCTCCGATAATTAAACCTCCCACAACACTAATTGATCCACTAATTGCACTCGGAAGACGTAAGTTGGCTTCACGAAACAATTCAAACATAAATAGCATCATTAGTATTTCAAGAATCGTTGGGAATGGCAATCCCGTTCTCGACTCAACAACTGTTGCTAGAAGAAGAAAAGGAAGTTGTTCTTGATGATACGTAGTCAGCGCAAGCCAAAAGCCTGGTGTTAGCATACTAATTAATATCCCAACAATACGAAGCAATCTTTCCATTGAACTGACAATGACAGGAAAATCATTATCCTCACCCGATTTAAAGAGCAACATTATATTCGTAGGTGTGATCAATGCGTAGGAAACACCATCAATCATTATTAGTATTCTTCCCCTAATTAATGCCTGCATAGCAAAATCCGGTCTCCCGGTATAATCATGCCTGGGCAGTACTTTGGCTGTTTGTTCAATTGCTTCCATCAATAAATCACCATTGACAACAATATCCGTATCAATCTTTTGTAATTGTAGACGGATTTGTTCTAGCATATTTAAATTCACAATGTCATCCATATAGAGTACCGCTACAGTGGTTTTGGAACGTCTCCCAATTTCTAATGTTTCTACACTAAAAGAATTAGTGGGCAAACGCTTTCTTAATAAAGCAATATTAATAAAAACATCTTCTATAAAGTCATCTCTTGGCCCTTTGACCACTAATTCTAGCGATGTTTCTCCGGGCTCTCGATTCGGTTTTTTAGAAATATCACTAGAAAATAGTAATTGATTTTCTTCAAAATACAATAATACATGCCCTTTATAGACTCTTGTTATGGCATCCTCTTGCGTTAAAACCTTTTGTAAATAGGGAATGTGTAAATGCTGGTCGATTTGTTCCTCTAACATGTCATCAGCGACATCACTTAATAAGGATTGGACTCGCTGAACAACTACCGTCTGAAGTATTTGTTCGTTGATCATTGCATCACAAGTTATCAAATGTACTGTATATTGCTGAAATTTATATTGTTGAAAAATCACATCAGCAGAGCGTTGAAATAGTGATTTCAACATTTTCAAATTGATCATTTGTTCCATTGATGAAATACTTCTCATCTCCTACTGAGCCATCTCCAGATTAGTACATTTATGAAAAACGATTACCTTCAATAAATACACTTAAGCATATTTTTCCCATGGATGTGCAAAATATTCAAAGAAACATTTGGTCATTATCCAATCATTTTCTTTAGATTAGCCATCTCAATGGCAGACATGGCAGCATCGTATCCTTTATTACCAGATTTTGTACCAGCACGTTCAATCGCCTGCTCAATATTTTCCGTCGTCACAATACCGAAAATAACAGGTACATTGGTTGATAACGATACATTGGCAATACCTTTTGCTGACTCATTACAAACATAATCATAGTGTGTTGTGGAGCCGCGAATAACCGTACCTAAACCAATAATGGCATCATAGTTCTTTGTTTCTGCTAGTTGTTTCGCAATAAAAGGAACTTCAAAAGCTCCTGGAACCCAAGCAACATCAATAGACGCTTCATCAACACCATGTCGTGTTAAGCCGTCCATTGCACCGTCCAATAATTTGCTTGTGATGAATTCATTAAATCGACCTACCACAACTGCAATTTTTAAACCCGTTCCAATTAATTGTGCTTCAAATGTTTGACCCATTGTTCTTTCTCCTTTTTAAATAGAAATTTTATTTTCAGTTGTCAGCAATTGACTGCGGTAAGCTACAAGTGCCTCTATTGATATCATTTTCAAGTCATGCTGTGCTGCGTACTTTATCAATTCCTCAAAGCGTAGCATATGACCATCATCGCCCATGATCTCGCAAATAACACCCACTGGCACGCTATGACAAAGCTTCGCCAAATCGACAGTCGCCTCCGTATGCCCTCTTCGCTCTAAAACACCATTATCTTTCGCAATGAGCGGAAAAACATGACCAGGTCGACGAAACTCAATCGGCTTTGCTTGCTTTTCAATCATTTTTTGTATCGTAAATGCTCGTTCATAGGCACTAATTCCTGTCGTTGTATCCTCATGGTCGATACTTACGGTAAACGCTGTTTGGTGATTATCCGTATTGTGCTGAACCATCGGATGTAAATCTAGCTGTTGTGCAAGCTGCTGTGAAATCGGTGTACAAATTAATCCTCTACCATAGGTTGCCATAAAGTTTATAGTTGCTGGTGTCATGAATTCAGCGAGTGCCAGAAGATCTCCTTCATTTTCCCGATCCTCGTCATCAACCACTACAATCATTTTGCCTTGCTTTAAATCCTCAATGGCCTCTTCAATTGCATATAGCACTTTTGTCATCTCCTCGTTCAGTTGTTAAAAACCATGTTGCGCTAAGTAATCTCTCGTAATGGTTGGTGTTGCTTGCCCTTTTTTCAGGTGCTGTAAAATATATTTACCAACTAAATCTGTTTCGATATTCACAATCGCTCCAGCCTTCTTCATGCCTAATACGGTTTCTTTGTACGTATGGGGAATTAGTGAAATCGTGACACTGTTCGTGTCAACATGGAAAAGGGTTAAGCTTGTGCCATCAATCGTAATAGAACCCTTTGGAATGCAAAATTTGGTTAGTTCCTCTGACAATTCGATATCGATATAGACTGCGTTGGCTACTGGACGTTTGCACAAAATTTTACCGACCCCATCCACATGTCCAGCAACAAAATGACCGCCAAATCGCCCATTAGCAGGCATGGCACGCTCTAAATTCACGGAATCCCCTACCACGAGCTGCTGTAAATTGGTTGCGTTGACTGTTTCAGGCATCACATCCATCGTAAGCGTCTGTTCCGTAAAATATGTCACCGTTAAACAAACACCATTAACCGCGATACTATCTCCAAGCTTGACATCTTCTGCTATCTTGGCTGATTGAACTGTTATTTTCATACTGTCCCTATCGCTTTGCATGGCTTTTAAAATGCCAATATCCTCTACAAGCCCTGTAAACATTCCATCACCTACTTTTCATTGATTTAGGCTTCTATCCCTCACTTTTGAAGTCTTATCCATCAGTTTCGAAGGTCTATCCGTCACTTCTCTAGTTTTATCCGTCTCCTCCTTCTCTAGCTATCGATAAAAAACAAAAACCCCTTTCAGCAAAGGGGTTTGGGAGTATAAGACATCAACAAATAAGCCTAATTGAAAACTATTTTTTCCATAGACTGTCATCTCATTTGTTCTTCTCCCATCCAGACTATAACTGTCGGTTTTGGATTTGCACCAAATCAGCTTGCGCTCACGGACTTTGAATTACTTCATCACCGCCGATTGGGAATTTCACCCTACCCCGAAGAACATCTTCTATTCGATTGGCACTAAATAAAAAAACTTCCCAACAAGCTTGTGGGAAGTAGTGTAATAAATGCATAGGAAAATAAACCTTCTAAATTACAATCAATTTAAAAAGCTCGCATTTTTACCCTTCTCCCATCCAGACTATAACTGTCGGTTTTGGATTTGCACCAAATCAGCTTGCGCTCACGGACTTTGAATTACTTCATCACCGCCGATCGGGAATTTCACCCTACCCTGAAGGATTTTTTATTTAGCTAATCTTACGATAACACTATTTTATTCTATTATCCATCCTTCTTTTTAAAAATTTTTCAAAAAGAATTATAGCAGATCAACAATGCATCCAGGTTTTTCGCGTTTGTGACGTCCGCCTGAGGCATTGAGGCAACATGCAATATTATTGCCACAGGAGGCGGCGTTTTTTGATGGTGTTATCAGGTGTTTAATCACTCGTCAGCAAGGGAGTCTTCAGCTTAATATAACAATGACTTGATAAATGTAAACGAAATCATTAAACTGATAACATTTAAACTGTGCATGGAACTTCCCTTTCACTAAAACGTTCCTTTACAAGTGACAATTCAGTCCAGCACTTTGGAGGTCATTTACTTGCTATTTTTTAAAAACATCCCATTGAAGCAAGGTATTTTCTATGCCTTATTAATGCTCTGCTGCGTGCTTTCGATTGTGTTCGTTCATCATAATGAATCATTTTATGATCGACCGATTGCTGAGGTGATAAAAGCTGATGTAGCAGAATCAGAACCAATGACAGATATGTATGATAATGATGATTATTTATTTACACAGCATATTACAGCCGTGATACAAAATGGACCACATAAAGGGCAATCCATCCATTTGACGAATGACTATTCCGCCTCTGGAGCTTTCGATCAAGAATACCGTGTGGGCAATGAAATCTTTGTCTCCATAGATAATCACGGATCACAGTCAGGGCTAACTGGGACCATTCTCGATTTAAAACGAGATCAAACCCTTCTCATGATTGCGTGGATTTTTATTTTTGTCTTACTCCTTATAGGAAAAAGACAAGGCTTGTTTTCCATCATTAGTTTAATTGTCAATGCATTGATTTTATCATTCGCGTTAGATTTATATGTGAAACATGGTAACCTGAGCTTGTTAGTCATCAGTGGTATTTGCGCTCTTCTATTTACGATCATTTCGTTGTTACTGATTAGCGGCTTGAACACGAAAACGTATGCAGCTATTGTGTCTACACTTTTAGGAACCGTTATGGCACTCATCATTAGCTCTGTCGTGATGTGGTTAACTGGTGAAAACGGTCTTCGCTATGAAGAAATGCAATTTTTAACACGCCCCTATCGTACAGTCTTTATGGCTGGCTTATTTATTGGCTCACTTGGGGCTGTCATGGATGTCTCTATTACGATGGCTTCTTCAATCTTTGCTTTATATGAACAAGACCCTACTATTTCTGTGAAGGCACTTAAATCTTCAGGGCATGAAATCGGGAAAGATATTATGGGCACCATTACGAGTATTTTGTTCTTTGCCTACCTTTGTGGCTCCATACCGATGGTTATTCTCTATTTGAAAAATTCTTCTACTTTAGGACTCACGCTGTCCTTGAATCTTTCTTTAGAATTAGCTCGCGCCTTAGCAGGTGGTATTGGGGTTGTCCTCACGATTCCGATCAGTCAGTATACTGCTCTATTTTTCATTAATCGAAAGAGGGTTCAAGAATGAATGTAATTGTGTTATTAGCTTTTATTTTATGTCTATTGATGGTCGCAATTGGCGGGAAGCAAGGTGTACGTTCGTTTCTTTCTTTATTCCTAAATTTCGGTGTGCTCTTTGTGACGATCTTTTTAATGACCAACCCTAAAAATAGCCCCATCATCTTAACGTTCGTTGCCTGTACAATTATTAGTTGTATTAGCCTTTTCTATATCAATAAAACAAACAGTAAAACCATTACAGCATTTATCTCCACTATGGTGACGATTGTTGTCTTACTTCTTTTTATTACATTTGTAACGAAAAAGTTGATGATTCAAGGATTTGGTGAAGAATCAACAGAAGAAATAAGCATCTTTTCCCTTTATATTGGTGTTGATTTTGTGCAGATTGGTGCCTCCGTCATTATTATGAGTACGATTGGAGCAATTATGGATGTCGCTATTTCCATTGCTACTTCCATGCATGAGATTTTTTATCGTAACCCTTCGATTAGTAGAAAGAAATTATTTACATCCGGCTTAAATATCGGGAGAGATATTTTAGGAACCGATACGAATACGTTATTCTTCGCTTTCTTTGGTGGCTATTTAAGCTTATTAATATGGTTCAAAGATCTCTCCTATTCGATTGGTGAAATCGTCAACTCCAAGGTTTTTAGTGCTGAATTGACGACTATTTTTTGTGCTGGCATCGGTATTGCACTGATTATTCCGATCGCCTCCTCCGTCAATGCCTATTACTTAATTCGAACACGTGAAAAAACCGAAAAGCTCTCATAAAAGAGTTCAGACCTATCACTCGTTTGTGAGAGGTCTGGACAAATCTCCTCCTCTCCTTCAAAAAATGAATGCTATCTCAAAAAAATGTGTCTAAATGATGAAATCGTATAGTAATCGCTCAAATTAGTACTTACATTTGAGAATTTTTTTTTGCTATAGTAAAAAACAGAGCAGTTAGTATCGCGGAGGTGTACTAGCTAAAAGGAATCATGATCGCTGATAATCGACATCACGATTATATCTTCATAGACTTTTTTATAATGCAGAACATGAAATAGTAGAAGCATCGCAACTTTATTTTTCCGAATATTCTGTTTTTATATATTCTATGAAAGTTGAACATTTTTGAAGGAGTTTTTACAGTGAATAAGGAAATAAAAACAGGTCCAATTATGGCTGCTCTCTTAGTAGCCGGCTTTGTAGGGCTATTTAGTGAGACAGCATTAAATATTGCACTAGGGGAACTTAGCCAACTTTTCAGCGTGGATGCCACAACTATCCAATGGCTAGCAACAGGCTATTTTCTCACATTAGGCATTTTAGTACCTGTTACAGGCATTTTAATGCAAAAATTTACCACTCGCCAAATGTTTATAATCTCTTTACTCTTTTCCATAATTGGTACCATACTTGCCGCTGTTGCACCAATCTTTGCTGTCTTACTTATAGCACGTGTTATTCAAGCTGCAGGTTTAGCGATTATATTACCATTAACGCAAAATGTGATTTTCACGATTTTTCCAGCTAATAAACGTGGTAGTGCTATGGGGATGATGGGTCTCGTCATTTTAGCAGGACCCGCTTTCGGCCCGACATTAGCAGGGATGATTTTAGACCCGCTATCCTGGCACTGGATATTTTGGGTTACTGTCCCCTTCTTATTATTCTCGATCATTTTTGGTTTTATCTTTATTCCCAATGTGAATGAAAGAAAGCAGCTTGCTATAGATATATGGTCTATTATCTTATCTACGATTGGCTTTGGTGGCATCGTCTATGGTGTAAGTAGCGGTGGAGAATTGGGTTGGACAAGCATCAACGTACTTAGCACCATTTTACTAGGTGTAATTGCCTTATGTTTATTTGTGTTGCGTCAATCAAAAATGGACCATCCTATGTTAAATTTGAGAGCTTTCCAGTATCCAATGTTCGTATTGGGTCTTCTGATGAATATGATTACCTTCTTCAATATGCTGTCTATGCTAGTGGTGCTCCCGATGTATATGCAAACGGCACTTTTGGTATCGGCCTTTGTAACAGGTTTAATGATGCTCCCTGGTAGTCTACTAAACTGCCTATTAGCACCAACCATCGGTAAATACTTCGATAAATACGGACCACGTGCAATCATTACCCCCGGAACCATACTTGTTGTGATTGGCTATGGACTTTATGCTTTAAATGGTACCGAAACAGCTACTTGGGCATTAGTGTTAACACATATCATCATGATGCTTGGGATTGGTATGGTATTGGCCTCTGTCCAAACGAATACGCTCAATGCTTTGCCAAGACAATATTTTCCTGATGGTATTGCGATTACACAAACCTCTCAACAAGTATCAGGTGCCATAGGCATTGCTGTAATGGTCTCGTTGTTCTCAGCTAAGCAACAGCAATTCTTAACTGACAGTACAACTAATGCTCTAGAAGCGGCGGCTTCAGGCTCTGCATTTGTCTTTGCAATCAGTTTTGCTCTGGCAATCATCAATGTCATACTCTCTTTCTTTTTGAAAAAAACTCAATAATTTTAGTATAGAAGGGAGGTGTCTCGAAGGAATTTTAAGGCACCTCCTTTTGTTATGTCATTTCCGTTGCAATCGCAGTATTTTCTGATAATATTTACCATAAGATGTTTACGTACGCTCAAAATAGTTGTTGTTTCATGATGCACTACACTAGGTCGCCCATCCTATGTCATATCTTTAAACATCAATTACGCCTTTGACGTAATTGCCGCTGATTCTGCATTTTCGCGCAGATCAACTTTGCGCCCCGTTTTTTCGAGCTGATGAGTAGAATGTTAACCTCAGACCATCACGTCTTGTGACAGTTAACTGACTTGCATCGTGCAGGTCAACTTCAAAATCAGTGACTTCCGCCGAGGCTTCGGGTTAACATGATGATGATTACTCAGATATGGCACAAGATGTGGCGTTCTTAGCCTGAGTTCAGCTTTTTTAGCGGGCATTTGAACACCCCTTGGAGAAAACAACACAAGTATTTTTCTTTCTCTAAAGTACTGCTTCACTTTTGGTACAAAAAACACTTGCTGAATTAAGATAAAACGTCAATTACAACGAGATGGAAAAGGAGAAAATTGGCAATGAAGCATATTATCTTTGATTTTGATGGAACACTGGCAGATTCAACCGCAGTGTTTGCATCAGCATGGAATACATTAGCGCAAAAATATAAATTTAAAGGCATCGAATTAAAGGAAATTGATACACTGAAAAAATTATCGATTTCTGAACGCAGTAAATTATTTGATTTCCCAATGTATAAATTGCCCATGATTTTACCGCAATTTTATAAATTGTATCGTCAATCATTAAATGATGTTCATCTTTTTGATGGAATGAAGGAAGTCCTGATGGAAATTGATAAGAGAGGCTATAAAATCATTATTATTTCCTCTAATTCTAAGGAAAATATTTTAGCATTTCTTAAAATGAACGGTATTCACTGTGTAGCAGATGTTCTTTGCTCCAATCGAATTTTTGGCAAGGATAAAGTGATGAAAAAGTTTTTAAAGGACTCAAATGTCAACTCAGCTGACGTGTTATATATTGGGGATGAACAAAGGGATATCGTGGCTTGTAAGAAAGCAGGTGTCCCGATTGTATGGGTAGAATGGGGCTATGATGCCATAGAGGTCGTGCAAAACGAAAATCCTGAATATAAGGTCGCTACACCACAGGAAATTTTAGAGATTATTTAATTATGGGGAAGGATAATAGCATGTTACCTGTCTATTATCCTTTTTTTATATTATTATCCTTTCATCTCACTAATCTGCATGAGCTTTTCTGCCGTGCTATTAACCCCTTTATAGGCATCTGTTAATTCATGCATACTCGCAGCAAATTGCTGTGTAAACGCAGAAATTTGATTTGCTGACGCATTGACTTGATCGATGGATTGTTTAATATTTTCTAGTTGCACTGTAATGCTATCAGCACTTTCTGTACTGCTTTGGGACATTTTTTGTATTTCTGAAGCAACCACGGCAAAGCCACGACCATGCTCACCTGAACGTGCTGCTTCAATGGATGCATTCAAGCCGAGAATTTTGGATTTCATAGCCAAATCCTTTACTAAATTCACAATGTCATTAATCTGCTTAATATCACTTGCCATCGATTCCGAGAAGTTCGATAATTCCTCTAAACGATTGGACACATCCATACTGGAAGTAGCTAATCCTTCATTGGTAGTCGTCATTTCTTCAACAGCACTTGAAAGCTCAGTTGCCAACAAGCGCATACTATCCATTTTTTCATTGGAAATAATGGCACTTACTACACCAATTACCTGACCTCCGTCAAAAATAGGCTGTGCAGAGGCAATGTATGCCATGCCAAACCCTTCCGCCCCGCGCTCTTCTTTCACAAAGCGGCCTGAGCTTAAGGCTATTTCCGTTGCAGTCCCTCGATATTTATGTACTGGTTCACCAACCCCTACTTTTAAATCAACACGTTTCCCCGGTTTATAGGCAAGAACTTTCTCTCTATCTGCCACGATGACACAAGCATCCTCTGGATAAGTTGCTTGGTATAAATCAATCGAATCAATCGCTGCCTGTAGTTTTGGATGCATTGTCTTCCCCCTTCTCCCAAAGCTTTTGTAAAATATCTCAATTTAACTATATCATGTCACTTAAAAAAAGACACCAACGTCCAGTGGTGTCTTTTCATGCCATTATGACTTTGTCAATTTTTCTACATATTTCTCTGCCGTTCTGATTTCAATTGTTAGAAAATCATTGCCATAGGTAGCCTTTATTAAAAATGGTACATCATTCGTGTTTTGGAACCTAAAGTCTAAACTGCCGTAGGAAACAGTAGCATCTCTTCCTTTAGGTACATACCCCACATCTAAGGAATGGTGATGACGTTCCACATAGTTAATTGGAATTTGATCGACAGCATTAAACAGAGTTGAAGACGTTTGACAGATTCCACCGCCAATCCCCATGACTACCTTCTTATTAATAATTTCCGGTGCAGGTTGATAGCCATTCGCTTCATCCCTCGGACCCACAATCGTATTAAAAGAAAAATAATCACCACTACCTACAATGACATTATTGATTGCCCTAGCCGACAGCTCGATGTTTTTATTTCTTCCACTATCTGTGCTATTGAAATATGTCGTATAGGATGCAATAACGACATCCTCTAATAAAGGAAGATCCTCTAAATAATAGCCACTTTCTGTTACATAGAGCGGCATTTCCACTTGACCACCCGTCGTTGAAGCCTCTAGAATTCGCTCTACTAATTCGCTTTCTTTTAAAATAGTTTGCGGTCTTCCTTTGATTACTTGCCCTTCTTCTCCCAATCGATCGAGCACCATTCGTTGATCATAGCCAGTCATTGTGTCTGTTCCTCTCGCCAATTCCTTTGCTAATTGTTCTAGCTGCTGGTAATAAGCTTGCGGATCTGTGTCAAAGCCAAATTCCTTAGGAGAGATTGTTTGAACCATCTGCTGTGTTACGGGATCAATAAGCTCTACAATAGGCTCAATTGGGTGCTCTTGTTCATACGTAACAGACTGCTGAGCTTCTTCATGTTGTTGAATTTCTTGTTCTAGCTTGTTATCGTTTGCCGCTTTGTCCTGACATCCTACTAGCCCAAGCGTACAGATAATGCCGCATATAGCCAGCCACTTCTTTCTCAATCATGAACACCTACCTCTATCTTCATACTACAGAGACATCTTATTCGTAGATTGCTCATAGTGTGTTGTTTTTTGATGATTTTTATTTGTCAATACTGCAAAAACACACTATATGAAGGCCACCATTACCTGTGAAATTTTATGATTGAATAAACCTTTAGACGATAGAGGATTGTAAGTACTATTTGGTGCAGCTATTTTCTCTTCGCTATCTTAATTTAGATAAGATTATTCCGCATTCATCATTTATACAGCCTAAAAACATTACTTCTCAAAGAAATAAAATGGCATATAAGGCTAAAGTTTAGTAGAATGATTCTTTAGATTAAAATAAATGACTAAATTTTGTTTTATATTAAAACACTACTTATAACTACATTTCCCATAAATAAAATCTGGAATTTAAAGGAAGAAAAATAAATTGACTAATGATTTAAAAATACGTGATAAGTATATCTACACTTATATTCATCATATTGATGAATATGATTTATGTAGAATGGAGATGCGCTCATTTTTTGGAAAAGATTCTGACTCAAACTATTTAATTAGCGATGTTAAAATTGATCCAAGCCGTAGCCCATTTATTGAAGAGAGACTTGAGATATTATATGAAGAGAATGATTTAGACGTATTAAAGGATCGTCTTAAGCATTTCAATGTAGGAGAAAACACTTACAAAGTAATTAGTTTAAATAAAATGGTCATAAATACTACTAATAAAATAGACCATGCAGAGCGTCGTAAAATTGAAAGAGAAATTGGATTGTCGATTAACGGAGAACCAGATTTAGACAATCCAGAAATTATCTTGGGGATTATTACTTTAGACGGTCGTTGGTATTTTGGCAACTATACAAAAAGTGAACCCATTTGGCTTAAACATAAACAGAAGCCACACAATTATTCAACCGCATTGAGCACAAGAGTTGCTCGTGCTATTACTAATATTGCAGTTCCACATATAGAAAATGTACGTGCTATCGATCCCTGTTGTGGAATAGGAACTGTCATAATAGAGGGACTTTCAATGGGAATTGATATTGAAGGTCGAGACATTAATTATCATGTATGTCAGGGTTCCAGAAGTAATATCACTTATTTCGGACTAGAAGGTAAAATTACACTAGGACCGATTTCAGAGGTAACGGAGCACTATGATGTAGCGATTGTTGATTTACCATATAACTTATTTACTCACGCATCAAGGGAAGAACAAAGTGAGATACTAAAGCACGCTCGACGAATTTCAGATAAAATTATTATTGCCACAATTGATACGATTGATGACTTAATTGAAGAAGCTGGATTCGAGATAGTTGACCGATGTATTGCTAAAAAACAGTCTTTTTTACGTCAAATTATTTTATGTAAATGAGAAACACCTATATGGTGAAGGACAATAAAATGATGTTAACCTGTCCTAATTTTAGAACAGGGTTAATATATTGTTGTGCAACTTTTAATATAGAATCTTAACTGAAAACCCTCGTCCATTCTAATTTATAGAGAAATCATCGGAATTTTAATTATCAACTTTCATCCGTATCGCATGAAAAGTTATTTCTACTAATTAGCACGCCCTATTGTCGATAAGCAAGATGAATTCCCGTGAAGAAAGGGAAATTACTCGCGAAGCAACAGAAATGACGTTCAAAGTTTACGTAAAAAAGAGCATCTACTAGCTATCAAATGAGCCAGTAGATGCTCTATCATTTTTAACTCTTGTAAAAAAGCTCAAGTACAGAACAGTGTCCTATTTTATTTTTGAATAAACATTTGTGTCCAATAATGACCATCCTGCACATAGCCTACACCGATATGGGTATAGCTTTTATTGAGAATATTGGCACGATGTCCTGCACTGTTCATCCAAGCTGTTACAACTTCTTGAGCTGAGCGTTGACCTTTTGCAATATTTTCACCAGCAGCTTTGTACGTAATACCAAAGTTTTTCATCATGGTAAAAGGTGTACCATATGTTGGGCTTGTATGGTCAAAGTACTGTTTATCATGCATATCTTGAGATTTATATTTGGCTACTCGGGATAGCTCCCAATTTTCCTGTAATGCTGGCAGACCTGCTTTGGCGCGTTCTGCATTAACAAGTTTAACAACCTCTTGCTCAACCGTGGCCTGTTCCTTTACAGGGATATTGATTTTTTGCCCAGGGGAAATTTGATTCGGATTGGCAAGCTGTGGATTGGCATCTATTAATTCTTGTACGCCTGTCTCAGTTTTCAACGCTATTTTCCAAAGTGTGTCACCAGATGTCACTGTATAGGATTCGGCTGCCATTGCCGCTGCTGGTACTAATAATGAAGCTGCGATTACTGAAGCGAGTGTTGCTTTTTTTATTTTTTTGAACATGTTCATCATCCTTCCTGTTTGCTCTACTATTATCGTAAATAGTTTCAGAGCCATAATCATCACAAAATATTTGGAAGGATTTTTACAATTGTATGACATCGACACAACACAAACGAACAAAACCCTTTATTACGCTATTTTTCATCATATGCTTTGTCATCAAGTTGCAATCTTTTTGTAATTGGCATACATTACTAATACATTCAGCTATTTAAAATTACTCAAAATAGCCTATTTTGCTAATTGTTTACGTTTTAATCGATAAATTAGTAGAATATAGAGCCCATCATAAAAGAGCGTTGCCATGGAAATAATGGTAATCAATGGCGTACGGAAGTAGAGATAAAAGCCAACCGCAGCAAACAATGTACCTACCATTTTACAGACGGCAATTCCCATTGATTGACCGGCTAAGTTCCCTCTTTGCAACAATAAAGCGATAAATAACCCTGACATCATAAGATTTTGGAAAAATGCTGTGTACTTCCCTTCAAAATCCTGAAACTCATAGACGATGCCAAAAATCATCAACATGCTGAAAAGAAACGTAACCAAAAAGGAGCCATACAATATTTTTTTAGTAAGTATCCTACGATATTCACTTGGCGCATAGCGTAAAAACTGCGTTAAAATAAAGATATCCAATACAAGCCAAATGAGTGTAATGTATCGTTGGAGATCATTTTGTGGGTAAATAAAAGCAAAGATAAACTCCCATGAAATATTGGCACAAATAGCGGCCATAGGCATTCCATATTTTTTATCTTGCCACCCTTTATAAATCACGAGTATGTATGTAATTATCCAAAACAGACCCATTCCTAATTGGCAAATTAATAATAGGTTTAGTTCAGTCAATGTTCGCTCTCTCCCCTATATAGCATTCCTCCTACTATATGTGAGGAAAACGATTCATTATGTCTAAAAGTTTAATAGAAGGGTAAAGGGGTAGCTAAATATCAAATAGATGCAACCTATACATTCCATAAGTAATCTTATATAGTAAAACGAGGTGATTGAATGAAAACAAAAATTTATGTGGATAATGAACAATTTATCGCTGGGACTACCTTGAAAGATGATATGGAACTAGAGCAAAACAATATGGCTTTGCATATTTGTGATAATGTTCAAGCTATCATCGACAATCGGCAGCATTTAGCCGCTACGTTGAACTGTGATTTGCAGCATTTTATTTGCACCGAGCAAACACATAGTGCGAACTTTCATAAAGTCACATTAGCTGATAAAGGGCGAGGTGCTGAGCAAATCGATACAGCAGTTAAAAATACCGATGCCCTTTATACCATAGAGCCGAATTTATTATTATGTAGTTTTACGGCTGATTGCGTTCCCGTTATTTTTTATAATGCTGTGAACGGACTAGTTGGCGTTATTCATTCAGGTTGGCAAGGAACTGTCAAAGAAATAACGCCCAAATTGTTTGAGCATCTGATGAATGAAGAACAATGTCGACCAGAGGATTTTCATGTCCAAATTGGTATGGCGCTGAGTCAGCAAAAGTTTGAGGTGGACGCAGATGTCTACGAAAAGTTTCACAGCCTTGGTTATGCGGAAGACTTTATGTACTACAATGCAGAAACGAATAAATATCATATTGATAATCAGCAAACAGTAAAAAAACAATGTGAGCTTGCTGGTATTCCAGCTGACAAAATTCAAATTGATGAAACTTGTACGTTCCTTAGCCCAAATGGCTTTTCCTACCGTCAGGACAAACAGGCAGGAAGACATTTAAGCTTTATTATGCGGAAAACATCCTAATTGCAAAGGCCAATTCTTGACGAATTGGCCTCCACTTATTTTAATGTACCTGTACTAATAATGGACGTTTCTACATGGACTTTAACGTCTAATTTACTAATAAGCGCCCTCGTTTTTTTCGTCGTCCATTTCCCATGATAGTACATTCTAAATTCCTCACTTAAGCCAGCTGGGTCCACCTCTGCTTTATTTAATCGCTCTAAAAAATCACCAATATCCTGTTCAAGCTGTTTATTCACATCTTTTTCTAAATTACTAATGCTTTCAACTGTAAACAAATGAGATTCTCTTTTACCCTTATACTCGCTTAATGTACCCTTGATTGTTAAGAAAATCGTTAATTTTGGTGAATTCACGTTTTGATTACTCTCTTTTTTTACACTGCTCTCAATTAAATCAATCATGAGTTTCTCTTCCCCATGCCCTGCGTTTAAGTCCAAGTGTAACGGAGCAAGATTTTTCCGTCCATTCAAAGCTTGAATCACCAGTGCTTCCTCTGGTTTAATCAGTTCATGCATATGATTTCCTTTGAAAATTGCAACACCTTCCACCTCTAATTTATCTCCTCGCTTTTCAATATAAGGTAAAATGGTATCAATTACTGGATTCGTAATTGTATACATAAAATCATGGATATTGGTGTTTGGATTAAAGGCTGTATTAATACTAGGTTCTAATAGATCATTTAAATAAAAATTAATATTAGGTTTATCAGGATAATCTCCCTTTAGAATAGCTTCTGCGTTATCTTTTACAACAGCGATGAGCACTTTATTTCCCACCTCTGCATTGCGATATAAATGCTGAATAATCTTTCTGACATTTCCTTTTCGTGCAAAATCCTCATTGACTAATACCACACGTAATTGATTGAAAACAATCTTTTTATCTGATTGTTTTTCTATTTTGACTATGCCACTGGACACTAGATCTGTCGTAATGGAAAAATTTTGCGTATCCTGCTCTGCCTCTGGAGAGTATTGAGGAATAGCCACTGTAAGCCTCATCTCATTTTCATCAATGTAATCAAATGCCATCGAATCAACCATGCCAATATCCTCTAATGGCACTTTTAGTTCTTTTCGAGAACAGCCCACAAGTAAAATTAAAACAATCAAACTGAGTATACATAGACGTGTTTTCATACTTGCACCTGCTTTTTCCTAAATAAGTAGATCATGATTAAAAATAGTGGCCAAATAATTAAGATATACCCTATATAGTTACTTGCCATAAATAATTTATCCTGAACCTCTCGCGAAACAGGCATTTTAATAATGACAAAAATCAGACAGGTAATCATATATAAGTAATAATTCTTCTTTTTTTTAGGTAACGGAAATAATGCATGGGCACCTTGTTTCGCACACCATACATAAGCAGTCATAGAAGTTAAAATCAGAAATACCCAAAGTGTAATGCCAATAATATCAATACGCTCTATAAAGGTAAATTCCCCTGCTTTAAATAAATTCAACACCGAAAACTCTACATTTTTCAATTGCCATTCCGAATAATACATCACACTAATAAGCGTTGTGATAAAACATAAAAAAACACTAATCCAAACGCCTAATAAGGAATGACGAAAAGCCTTCTTTTTATCAATGATAAAAGGAAAATAAAATACAATTAATTCATATCCAAGAAATGAAAAATAGCCTTGCTTGAATGCTGCATAAAACTCTTTAGTCGTAAAATTAAAGAGAGGTAGAAGATGACTTACACTCCCTTTTTCAATCGCCCACCGTGTAAAATAGAACATCCAAATCGTAATAAAAAATGTCATGATACAAAATCTTGCAATTGATTTTATACCGCCGTTTACGATGTAAATAAGCAAAAGTAAAAAGCAAAGTACAGGTAATGTAATCGTTTGTTCCTGTAACGCTGTACTTTGTATTAAATGCATATAGTTACTTATAATCCCTGCACTAAAAACAATACATTGTATAATGATGAAAAAATTGATGGTTTTCCCGATATATTTTCCTAAAAGTATTTCGTTCATCTTAAATAAATCATCATTAGGAAATTTTGAACACAGCCATACCATTGCAAACAGTGTAAGAGTTGCTATCAGACCATATAAAAGTGGCATAAATGTTTGAGAATATCCCATAGAACTTAATTTTTGAGGTAGTGAAAGGATACCCGTACCAAGCATTACACTTTGAGCTAAAAAAATGACATGATAGCGATTTAACACTTTGTCTTTCGTTGTACTCAAAGTTGACCACCTCATTCCTCTAGTTCTATTTTTTCTGTGCTTTTGAAAGACCTGATTTACTTTTTAGGTATTTAGTTGGAAATCGGATGACACCATCCAATAAATCGCTTGGCTTTCTTGGAATGCCTGGAGTCATATAATGCGTCCCTAACGATTTTAAACTTAATAAATGATGAATTAACCAGGCAAAGGCGAGCATCTGGCCAAATAAGCCAAAGAGCCCCGCTGATAAAATAAAAATATAGCGCACAAACCGACTAGTATTACTCATTAAGAAAATCGGCGGTAGGAACGATAATAAGGCAGATGTCGCAACTAGCACGATGAGAATATTACTGAGTAATCCCGCTTCTACAGCAGCAGTACCAATAACAATACCTCCTACGATACCAATTGTTTGACCGACTTTGGCTGGCATTCGAGAACCCGCTTCTCGTAACACTTCAATAATCAGCTCGATAAATAGCACTTCAATCAGCGGTGGAAATGGTACTTTACTCCTCGACTCTTGAAGATTTAATAATAATTCATAGGGCAATATTTCTGGATGAAAGGTTAGAGCTGATATATACATGGGGGTAATCATAATTGTTAGGAAAAAACCAAAAAAGCGTAACATCCTTAGTAAAGTTGCCGTTGTCCATCGGTTGTAATAATCTTCAATCGACACAAACATTTCAAAAAAAGACGTAGGACAAACAATTGCTAACTGACTATTATCCATAAAAACGACGATTCTACCATCTAGAAGATAACGGCAAATACTATCTGGACGAACTGTCATATAATATTGCGGAAAGGGTGATAAAGGATTATCCTCAATTAATTGCTTCAGCACAGATATATCCGTAAATAATGGATAATCTACTTGATCTATCCGATTTCTTAAATCCTCTAAATTTTTATGACTCACAATATTATCCATATACATAATCGAGATTTTAATATTGGCTTCAGACCCGACAACACGGTTTTCGTTTTTAAGCATAGCGCTTTGTATGCGTCTTCTCACCAATGAAATATTTGTTTCTAATGATTCTGTAAATGCATCCTGTGGACCGATTACTGTGGACTCCGTTTCAGTATCTGTAATGGCCCTTGTCGGTGCACTATACGTATCCACGCTTAACAACGCATTCGTTTCATGAAAAAAAAGGAGGGTTTGCCCAGCATTCAATTTTTTAACGGCTCCCTGGACATCCTTTGGGTCCACATATTGAGCGACTTGATGAATTTGTTTTAAATTATTAGCCAACGGAATCGTCACCATGGTTTGTAAGGTCATTTTTTCAATGAGCGAGGAGAAATAAATGACCGTGACATCTCCCTCTTCTGTCGCCACCATTTTCAGTTTTACATCATCAATTTCGTTGATCTCCTGCGTCAATTTAGCTACAATTTGTTCCGGTATCTCGTTCATTTCTTTCAACCCCTTTAATTCCGATGAATACCAGTCATTGTCATTCATTTTTTAGTAGTTTGGCTTTTATCCGTTCATTTATGTAAAAATTGTGCTAGTAAAAATAGACAGAAAAAAGGATGCATCTCACGTTGAGATACATCCCTCTAGCTTATTCTATAGAATCTTTACTGTAGCGGTTTTTGCCAATCCCAAACACATAGTAGCTAATTGTTACGAGGATTAGGAAAATAATACCAACAATTAATGATATACGTGTATCATCATTAATCCACATACCAACTAATACCATGATTAAAAAGATAATCGTTACATAGTTTGTAATGGGTGCGAAAGGCATTTTGAAAGGATGCTTAGCCAGTTGCATACCCTTCTCTTTTCTAAAGCGAATTTGACTGATTAAAATAATAAACCATGGAATCATTCCTGGTAAAACACTCGCACTATATATATAAACAAATAAATTT
Source organism: Lysinibacillus sp. FSL W7-1291 (assembly GCF_038593415.1). Lineage (NCBI taxonomy): Bacteria > Bacillati > Bacillota > Bacilli > Caryophanales > Bacillaceae > Lysinibacillus > Lysinibacillus sp. FSL W7-1291. The sequence continues at coordinate 1,580,152 of NZ_CP151994.1, read as the reverse complement.
TCAGGAGCAATATAGCTTAGGATGACACCAATGAATAACCCGACTAACACACCTGCTGTTCCAAATAAAGGTACGCCATTCCTTGAAAGCTTGGCGAAAAATTTTGGTGCTTGTCCATTCATCGCAAGAGTATATAACATACGTCCAGCGCTATAAATCCCACTGTTACAGCCTGACATAGCTGCTGTGATTACAACAAAATTAATGATACCTGCGGCAGCTGTAATACCTACTTTAGCAAATGTCGCTACAAATGGACTACCTATTGTCCCAAGCTCATCCCAAGGATACACCGTCACAATGACAAAGATTGCACCGATATAGAAAATTAAAATACGCCAAATGATACTTTGAATGGCATTAGTAATCGTTTTTTGTGGATTTTTTGCTTCTCCAGCCGTAATCCCGATAAGCTCTACCCCTTGATATGCAGCAACAACTAAAGATAAGGCAAAGAAGAAGCCTGTCCAGCCACCTGTAAAGAAGCCACCGTGACTCCACAAATTAGATAAACCAATGGCAATACCATCATTGCCAAAGCCAAAGAAGATCAGCCCTACACCTGCTACAATCATTAAAATGATTGTGACAATTTTAATCATCGCAAACCAAAATTCAAATTCCCCAAATGATTTGACAGAAATAAAGTTCGCCAAACCTAAAATAATCATCGCAATAAGACCTGGTATCCACGCTGGTAATTCTGGATACCAGTATTGCATATACGTTCCGACTGCTATAATTTCAGACATCCCAACAATAACCCATTGGAACCAGTTACTCCACGCTGTTAAATACCCCGCTAAAGGATGGATATATTTATAGCCAAACGTTGCAAAAGAGCCTGTACTCGGCTCCATATAAAGCATCTCACCCATTGCCCTCATAATGAAAAAAATAAAAATACCTGCAATACCATAGGCAAGGAGTACAGAAGGTCCCGTCCATTGAATTGCACTGGCCGAGCCCATAAATAGCCCTACACCAATCGTACCGCCAAGTGCAATCATTTGGATATGACGTGCTTCTAATCCTCGTTTTAATTCCTTATTGGCCACTCGTTAACGCCTCTTTTCTGATGTTCTCTCTACGTTGAATACCTTTAAAATCATAATCAATTTTTCTAAAAAAGACAAATGTATTTTTAGGAAAAACAAAAAATAATGATATTTTGATAGATTTAGCTCATACCGCTCTTTCATTTTATAAATTTACTAAATAACGCAAAGGAGTCTCCACTAGGTTAGTAGAGACTTCTCATGTTGTTGAAAAAAGATGATGTCAACGGCAGAAAAAGCAACTTTGCAAGGTGAGAGGTTGATTTCCGTTCCGTCAGCGCCCTTTCCAGGGGGCGTCCGATGAGCCGCTTCACTCACTTACGCTCGCTCCAGGGTCTCATCTGTGACGCTAAATCCCCTAGGAGTGACGCTGGCTCCACTCCAATCAACCATTCTGCAAAGTGCCTTTACTTTTTTCATAGTAATATAGCGATTAAATAGCCCATTATTTTTAGAGGGAATAAGCTCTTATTTTCAATATGGAGAAGTGATGCGTGACAACACCTCTTCATAAAAAGTAGTGAACACCTTCACTTTATTTGAAAATTTCGCTAAAAAGGTAACACTTTTGTGGGCTGGAGTGGAAGGCTACTTGACTCCCGTGGGATAGCGAGACAGGCGAGCCTCTAAACGGAGCGGTAGCGGAGGAAGCGGCTCGGCGCTCGCCCACAGGAAAGCAAGTAGCCTGCAACGGAAATCCATTTCTCCCTTTCAATTGACTGTTTTGTTTTTCCACACTAAGAGAAGTCTCCACTAGGTTAGTAGAGACTTCTTTTAACGCTTAATTTGATTAATAGGCTAGTATAACTTTTCCCTAAATTATCAACATTAAAAATACCTAATAATCCATTCGATAGTACAAGTAGCTTGTCTTTCCCATATGTATCAAAAAACAGTTATCCATATATCACCAATAATTAAAGTATATAGCTAGAAATCACTTGTTCTATTTTTGTGGAAATTGGATGAATAGTTAAGCAAAATAATCTGAAGTCAAATTTATTACCCCGTTATGTCGCAACCTTCCATAGTTACCAATCGTTATCGTTAATAGTTGCTTCTAACAAAGGGGAGATATTTGAATGTTACATTTCAATAAATTGGATAAAAGTTTAGTAATTAGCTTGATGCTACTAGGTATGATTAGTTGTCTCTTTGTCCATTCCAGTAGTACGGTGTTCGAACAGTATTCAAGCTCATTTATTATAAAGCAGTTTATTTATTACATAATCGGATTTTTAACTATGTATGGGATAGCCATACTTGATATTGAACAGCTTAAAAAAATTGGCTGGCCGTTTTATTGGATAATGGTGTTATTAACATTTAGCTTATTCATTGCACCTGAAAGTATAGCTAGAACTATAAACGAGGCGAAGCGCTGGTACCAAATTCCTTTGCTAGGATCATTTCAGCCGTCAGAGTTTTTAAAGTTCGCCTTTTTAATCGTTGTCAGCAAGGTTATCGTCGCACATCGAGAGAAATACGAACGTCCTACCTTTTTCACGGATATGAGGCTTCTCTTCATAATTGCTATTATATCTCTTCCACCGATGCTCGCCGTTTACAAGCAACCTGATACAGGCATGGTCATGCTTTATATGTCGATGATTTTACCAATGATTTTCTTTTCAGGTATACAAAGAAAATTGCTTGTCATCTTTACAGCCGTCCCTCTATCAATTATTAGTGTTGTGGTACTTTTATATATAAAATCCCACGATTTTTTTACAGATAAAATTTTAAATAAATTATCAGGGCATCAAATTTCTCGAATTCATGGTTGGTTACAGCCATATGAATATCCAGATTCTTCTTATCAAACGAGGCAGGGGTTTTTAGCAATTGGTACAGGTGAGTTTACTGGGAAAGGATACATGAACAATAATGTTTATGTCGTGGAGAAACATACTGATTTTATTTTTGCGAATATTGCCGAAGAGCTAGGCTTTATTGGAGGATCATTTATAATTGCACTTTTATTTTTTGTTATTTACCGTATTGTTGTTATTACAGTACAAGCAAGAGACCCATTTATGACACTGATGGGTGCAGGAATTTCTAGCTTATTGGCCTTCCAAATTACCCAAAATATTGGTATGACCATTGGGCTTCTACCAGTAACTGGTATGACACTGCCATTTTTAAGCTATGGTGGAAGTTCACTAATATCAAATTTTATGCTAATGGGTATTGTGATGATTATCTACAAATCTTATAGCGGCTATATGTTTAAAGCAACAAAGGAATAAGTAATGAAATGTATAGGCTTTTAGTATTACTGCTTCTAGCAGGAGTAGCTTTCTTATGCTTACCATCTGGCGTAAAACTTTACCTATATCTGCTTTGATTTGCCCATAAATAATCTGTCTTCTATACTGGGGAGCAAAGACGATTTAATACTTACAATTCCATGTTGTGTGCTAAACTTTTATAATCCATTTGGATTCCCTTTCGTACGAAGTTGATTGACTAGACCTCATTGTACGAAAGGGTTTTTTTTCTTGTCTATAGCTAGAAGCTCTTTGGAACCCTCGCATCGTTTCAAAAGATACAAAAAACTCTATTCCCATCTCATTGAAAGGAATAGAGTGTAGGTCATTATTGTAATAATGTTTGTTCTTGTAATTTTGCAGAGAAGTATTTACGTGCATCCGCTGTCAGAATTTGCAACAATGTCACTTCTTCCTGACGAGCAAATTCTACAAACATCCCACTTAAATTTTCGTAGACATATTTGATTTTAAAGCCACTATCTAAATAATGATCTACTTTTTGGATTTCCTCTGTGCTTTGTTGGAATTCAGACATGTCATCACCTCACCTTCTTTTGAAAATGTCTTGATGTAGTCTATCTTACTCGGCGCCCTTCATTTCTAACAGAGGATCTGGTTGCTCCACAAGTTCTTCCTCCTCTAGGGCCGACGTTGGAGCAGATGCTGGTTGCCCAAATAGTTCATCCAAATTATGCCCGACTGTAATGCCTAAATATTTGGCATCACTCGGGTCTTCTAGCTCCGCCTGTGGATACTTTTTAAACCACCAATACTTCGCTAATACATAATATACAGCCGCTCCAACAACAAATCCTACTAAAGAGGAATAAGTTGCAAAAATATTCGCGACCGCTCCCCCAATGACCCAGGCAATTAACCCGGCCATATTAAAGCCCTTATAATATTTAAATTGCCCATCTAACTCATAAAGCTCTTTAACATGAACACGGCGTTTACGAATTAGGTAATAATCAGCAAATAAAATACCTACAATGGCCGTTAAAATACCGCCAATTATTAATAGGACATTGACCATCACATCAAATAGGCTCCAAGGCTGTGCAATAATACCAATAATTCCTGCAATGACAACCCCTACCCAAAACGGTACTTTAGGACCGCCAATATTAGAGAAAATCGTCGCAGCTGGCACAACATTGGCAGAGGTATTAGTCGACCATTGCGCTAACACAATCATCAACAATAAAATACCTAAAATAAAGCCGCTTGCACTTTGTTGTAGGGCGTTGATCGGATCAGCCGATGCAACAGCCATATAACAAACTGCTCCAATTGCGACAATGAATGTATTGGTAATTGGCATAACAATTAATGAGCCAACAAGCTGTGTTTTATTACGCTTAAACCAATTTCGCTCATTTTTAGGTGCCTTAAAGAAACGAGATAGGGAAGGCATATCGGCTGCGAGTGTTGCCCAAAAGCCCATATTTGCCATCACGACTACCATAAAAGCGGTAAAAGCAGCAATGCCTGTTGTTGGGGTTTCCACCCACGTCCAAATATTTTTTCCTTGTGACGTTGCACTATCTGCTAATGTGTAGTACATCCAACAAGAAATTAAAATAATGACAGGTGCTGCTAAATCAGCAAAGCGCTCAATGGATTTAATACCTAGGGATGTATTAAAAAGTTGAAGAGCAGCAAATACAAGGAAACAGATAAACCAATTATTAAAGCCAAACATTAAATTTAAAATACCATTTATCGCTAAAGCACCGAAATACGTATTAAGACCAAACCAACAAGCAGCTGTGACACCACGTACAAGGGAAGGTATATGTGTACCGAATGTGCCAAAAGGTGCACGCATATAGACTGGGAATGATAGCCCATGCTCAATTCCTATATCACCAATTAACGTCATAAAGACACCGATTAAACAAGAGCCTACCAATGTTGCTACAATAACCATTGGTAGTGATAAGTTCATAATGGCTGAGCCACCAATGGCAAAAGCTGCTAGAACAATCGCCATGCCAATCCAAATCACTGCAAAACCAAATGTTCCAATATTTCTTTGTTGATGTGTCACTGGAAGTAAATCTGGGGATTTCAAATAATTCCCTTCACGTTCCATCCTACTTCTCTCCTTTTTCTCTAATTTCCGTGACAACCTACTTGAAGTTATGCCTTCCTCCACCAAATGCTGAAGGAAGGTGGAATTTCGATTTTAATCATCTTTTATCTTATATTCAGTATTGAGCTAAAGAGGCCATTATTTTGACAGACTGCTCAGAAGGGCTTGACGTTCATTCCATGTCATTGGCGGAATCGTTGATGGACGTTCTACCATTGTAATGGCACCGTCGACAGGACAAACAATGGAGCATAGGTTACAGCCGACACAGTCTTCCTCACGAACCTTTAGCATTGGACGATCACCCTCTGTATAGAGATCAATACATTGATGGGAAGTATCCTCGCACGCAATATGGCACTTATTACAATTGATACAAACATCATTATTAATTTCTGCAACAATTTTATAATTTAAATCCAAATCACCCCAGCTTGAATATCTTTGCACAGAGCGACCTACTAAATCCATGACCGAAGCTAGGCCTTTATCATCTAAATAATTATTCAGTCCATCAATCATATCCTCCACAATACTAAAACCATGATGCATCGCTGCTGTACATACTTGGACGCCTGTGGCACCCATTAAAATAAACTCTGCTGCATCTTGCCAGTTCGAGATACCACCAATGCCCGAAATCGGTACATTGACTAATGGATTACGGGCACATTCTGCAACCATATTGAGGGCAATCGGTTTAACTGCTGGACCACAATAGCCACCATGTGCCCCTTTGCCAGCTACATTAGGCACTGTATTCCACGAATCTAAATCGACACCTGCTAAACTATTAATCGTATTAATCATACTAACTGCATCTGCTCCACCTCTTGTCGCTGCCTCCGCCGTTACAGTAATATCTGTAATGTTTGGTGTTAGCTTCACAATAACAGGTGTACGCGCTGCTTCCTTTACCCAGTACGTTTGTTTTTCCACCAACTCTGGGACTTGACCAGAGGCAGAACCCATGCCTCGTTCTGCCATCCCATGTGGACAACCAAAGTTAAGCTCAAGACCATCAACCCCCACATCTTCTACGCGTTTCACAATTTCATGCCACTTTTCCTGCTTTGGCTCTACCATTAACGAGGCAATAATCGCATGATTCGGAAATCTCTTTTTCGTCTCATATATTTCTTGTAAATTTACTTCTAATGGTCGATCTGTAATTAACTCAATATTGTTGAAACCTGCGACACGTTGACCATTAAAACTAACTGCTGCAAAACGAGAGGACACATTTAAAATTGGTTCCCCCAATGTTTTCCAAACAGTACCACCCCAGCCTGCTTCAAATGCACGCTGTACTTGATAACCTGAATTCGTTGGTGGTGCGGATGCTAGCCAAAATGGATTAGGTGATTTGATACCCGCTAAATTAATGCGTAAGTCAGCCATATAAGTTCCCCCTCTATCCCTTATTAACAAGCTATTTTGTACCGAAAGCATAGCATCAGGTATAAGCTGTAAGACCCCGACTTCAGAATGTAAAGGTATGCCCAAATATTCAAATGCTGAATCAACAGCCTGTAAAAACCCGATTGGTGAAACTAACAATCCGTGGAGGATGAAAAACCTCCACGGATTGAAGGTTCACTTTATGCAATCTCACTTGGTTTTCTTAAACGTTCATGAATCTTGTATGCTGCATCTTTTCCTTGTTGTACAGCGGTCACCACCATCGCTTCCCCCTGTCCATTACCAAAGACAACATCTCCACAAGCAAATACTTTGTCATGAGACGTTTGCATTGTCGTTTCATCAATATCGACAACCCCATTTGTATGGGCTAAACCAAAGGCTTCAATTAACGATACAAAACGCGTTTGTCCAATGGCTTTAATCACCGCATCCACTTCGATGATAAAATTGGAGCCTTCAACTTCTTCTGGTCGTTGTCTCCCATCAGCACCAGCCTCACCAAGCTTCATTTTCACACATTCAATGCCTGTCACCTTGCCCGCTTCATTGCCAATAATTTTCTTCGGTGCAGTTAGCCATTTAAATTCCACGCCATCCTGCTTAGCAAATTCATATTCAAATTTGTACGCTGTCATTTCTTTTTGCGTTCTTCTGTACAGAATTTGCACATTGTCAGCACCTAAGCGCACTGCACTTGTAGCACCATCAATGGCTGTATTTCCTGCTCCAATCACAGCTACTCGTTTTCCTACAATATCATTTGTAAGCGGTCCCATTTTTGTTTTTCGCACAAAGTCAATGGCATCATGTACACCTTCTAGTTCTTCACCTTTAATGCCCAGATTCGGCACAGCCCCCATACCGACAGCTAATATCACACTGTCATATTGCGCCAAAATTTCAGCTGCTGTAATATCCACACCTACAGCTGTATTGGTTTGAATGTCCACACCGAGCTGTTCAATTTGGTCCACTTCCCAATCTACAACTTCATTTGGTAAACGGAACGCTACAATGCCATAGCTACCTAAACCTCCAGCCTTTGCCTCCGCCTCATAAATCGTTACATGATAGCCTAAGCGGCTGAGTTCACGTGCTGCCGATAAACCAGCAGGGCCTGCTCCAATAATGGCTACTTTCTGTCCATTATGCTGGCCTGGTTGGAATAGCTGGGCATTTGTTTCCATTGCCCAATCCGTTGCATAACGCTGTAACTCACCAATTTTAATTGGCTTTGTTGAAGAATTTAAGACACACGCCCCTTCACATAGTTCTTCTGTTGGACAAACCCTCGCACAGCTTGCACCAATAGGATTTGCTTCTAATATAGTCGTAGCAGAACCCTTCATATTACCAGATGCAATTTTTTTTATGAAATTCGGGATTTGAATACTTGTTGGACAGGCTTTAATACATGGAGCGTCATAGCAATATAGACAACGATTGGCTTCCTCAATAGCCTCATTCTTTGTCATCTTTCCTTTTAATTCCATGAAATTACGTCTAAGCTGTATGGTCATCGCGTTTTCTTGAATCGGAACCATTTCCACATCCCCCTCATGTGAGCATTTTTTCCGTGAATCAATTACTAAACCGATTGTTTTGTTCTCCAGTCAAAACAATCGGTCGTCTACTGAAGGAAGCTAAATATTTAACGCTTCCGCAACTACTGTTCTTAATGGACGTTTAATGTATTGTCCACTGCCAAGTATGCCTACAAATTCTTTATTTTTAATGACATATTCCCCTCGGACTAGGACACTAACAGGCTCCCCTGTCACTTCCCAGCCTTCATATGGGTTATAGTCAACATTCATATGATGCGTTTTAGCCGAAATTTGGCGTTTTGCCTCTGGGTCAAAAACAACGATATCCGCATCAGAACCAATCGCAATCGTTCCTTTTTGCGGGAATAAGCCAAATATTTTTGCCGCACTAGTAGAAATCATATCCACAAATTCATGGATTGAAATTCTCCCCTTTGCTACACCCTCCGAATATAAAATACTGAATCGATCTTCAATGAATGGCCCGCCATTTGGAATTTTCGAGAAATCATTTAAGCCTAGCTGCTTTTTGCCCTTAAAGCTAAAGGAGCATTGATCTGAGCCAATGGTCTGAAGCTGTTTCGCCTTTAATGCATGCCATAAATGCTCTTGATGATACTTCGGACGAAGTGGTGGCGACCATACATATTTGGCTCCCTCAAAGCCTGGCTGTGCTAAGGCTGATTGATCGAGTGTTAAATATGGCGGACAAGTTTCACCATAGACGTCATAGCCTTTTTCACGAGCAGCAATAATTTCATCCACTGCTTCTTTACATGTCACATGCACCACATAGAGCTTTGCTCCAGCAATATGGGCTAATTCGATGGCACGCTTTGTTGCCTCTCCCTCTAATTCGGCTGGACGAGTCAGTGCATGATAAATGGGTTCCTTATGACCAGCACGTCGAGCTTCTTCTACCAGCTCATCAATAACAGAGCCATTCTCACAATGTACCATCACCACGGCACCAAGATCTTTAGCGATTTTAAAGGCTTTAAATAAAGTACGATCTGTTGCTTGGAATTCTTTTGCATACGCCATAAAGACTTTTACAGAGGTAATGCCCTCTTGCTCCAGTAGCTTCGGTAATTCAGCTTCCGTTTCAGGTGTTAAGTCGCCAATCATTAGGTGGAAACCATAATCAATAGCTGACTTTCCTTTAGCCTTGTCATGCCATTTCTCCACCGCTGTAGACAATTTTTCTTCCCCAGCTGTTAAACAGAAATCTAAAATAGTAGTTGTCCCACCATAGGCCGCTGCAATTGTACCTGATTTCCAATCATCATCTGTCACCGTATTATTGAATGGCATATCTAAATGCGTATGGGGATCAATGCCACCAGGTAATACGTACTTCCCTGTTGCATCAATTATTTCAGCATTAGCATCCGTTAAATTTTGTCCAATCTGAACAATTTTACCGTTATCAATTAAAATATCTGCCTCAAATACGTCAGCAGCAGTTGCAACTCGTCCACCTTTAATGATTTTTTTCATTGTGCCCCTCACCCTTCATCACAAAATTAGAGAATCCTTGATGTTTAATGCAGTGTATATGTCTCGCCCAGACTAAACTTTGTTTGTAGCGTTAACACCGTTTCTAGTAGAATATCTGCTCCCTTTGCACAATCCTCAAAGGTTGTTTCCTCTTCTTCACAATGACTCTTGCCTTCGATACTTGGGACAAAAATCATCGCGGAAGGAACCATACTTGCCATATACTGTGCATCATGACCAGCGCCGCTAAACATACGATGAGCTGAGTAACCAAAGCTTTGACATGCTCTTTCTACTTCATTGCAAATGGCGCTATCGAAATGCACGGTATCTCTTCCCCATAGCTTGACGGGCTGAATATGGCATCCGCCTGCTGTCTCTGGAAGTGCATTGAGAATATCCTCAACCAGTTGCATGACCTCTGGCTTTTGGTGACGGGAATCAATGGTAAATGTCACCTTATTCGGGATAACTGTATGAATATTTGGAGAAACATGCATACGACCAAAGGTAAACACAAGCTGTTCATCCACCTTGCCTAATTGCTCATGGAGCTCTGTCATGATCGTCGATGCAACAATCATCGGATCTTTGCGCATTGACATTGGCGTTGTCCCTGCGTGATTCGATTGCCCCGTAATGGTGATTTCGTAGCAGACCATACCTAGTACACCTTCAACAACACCAATTTCACGTTGTTTTGCCTCTAGTACTGGCCCTTGCTCAATATGCAATTCAATATAAGCCAGTGCTTCTTTTAGACGATTGACCTGCTCTCCTTCATAGCCACTTGCTTGTAATGCTTCTTGAAAGCGAATGCCATTTTTATCTGTGGATTGCAGCATTTTTTCTTTATCAAACTTCGAGGTGATGACCCCTGAACTCATCATGGCTGGATCAAAACGTGCCCCCTCTTCGTTCGTGAAATTGACAATCATGAGTGGAATATCCACATCAATGTCATTTTCCTTTATTGTTCGAATGGCCTCGATAGCTGTTAGTACGCCTAACACGCCATCAAATCTCCCACCTTTTTCAACAGAATCTAGATGGGAACCCATAACGATGGGCGGCACATTCTTTTTCCCAGGAAGCGTGGCATAAATATTCCCCATATCATCTACCTGAATGTTCATACCTAACGCCTCACAACACTTACAAAAATAGTTTCTTGCTAAAACGTCCTCATCCGAAAGAGACAAACGTGTGACACCACCATTGTCAGTGGCTCCAAATTGACTAAATTGTTCAATTAACTCTTGCAATCGTCTACTATTACATTTATACATATGCAAGTCCTCTCTTTCACAGTAGTTATTAAACATTCTAAAAAAAATAAAACTTGTGAGATATGGATAGTAAACTAAAAAAATATGTGCAACTGCACATCATATATGGTAAGTTATGTTCATAATTAAGGGGGGGAAATATGGGGACGATTCGTAAAATTGTAGAGGGTGTTCAATTCCCAATGCTCACATTAGTCGCTGGACATAGTGGTACGTATCGCAGAGTTACTGGTATTAACGTTGTGGAGAGCAGTGATTTAATCATGTTTTGTAGACCTAATGAATTAGTCGTCACAACAGGCATTCATTTAGATGCACAAGCAGCTTCCTTAGAACAGCTTGTCAAACAAGCCTACACCAAAAAAGTAGCTGGCTTTATCATTAATACAGGGCCTTTCATTCCTGATATTCCAGAAGCCGTCATCTCTTTCGCTAATCAACATGATTTCCCTATTTTTCAAATGCCATGGAATTATCGTATTGCCGATCTATTAAAAACTACTTTTCAATTTATTGCCAACCATCATCAAGAGCTCTCCATCGAAGAAAAGGTACTTTTCAATCTACTATTTCACTACAAACAAAACGCTAACACGATGAAAGATCAACTAGCACAGCTAGGATTTCCCCACGGGAGAGAATTAGCGATCATTACTTGCACAACCATTGGCACTCAAGCTTCTATTGACCGTTATGAGGTGATGATGCAATTCGCTTTTCAAAATCGCTATCAACGCTTCTTAAAATTAAAGCATAAAAATCACCTCATTTTTCTAATTGATAAAGCTCAAATCATAACACCGAATGTACCCTTCTCAAAAGTCGTGGAAGAAATCTATGAAAAAATCACCTTAAAAAACGGTTTCTTAGATATTATTATCGGAAAAGGGAACTATTATAAAGAGCTAGAAAATGCTCGTAAAAGCTATGATGAGTCATTAACTGTCATTCATTTAGCACAGCTTCATAACAACCGTTACTTATACAAATATCAAGAAATTGGTGCCTATAAAATACTTATGGCTGTGCAAAATCAGCCCTTGATGAAGTCTTTCAGTCAGGATATTTTAGGACAGCTTTATCGCTATGATGAATTGCACAACACAGATTACGTTCCTTTTTTACGCATATTTGTTGAGGAAAATGGCAGTACAAGTAGGATTAGTGAACGTCAATTTATTCATCGTAATACGGTTCTTTATAAAATAAAGAAAATCGAAATGCTATTGGACATGGACTTAAGTAATCCCTTTACGAAAACTAACCTGTATATTGCTTTTTTAATTGAGGATGTTTTAACACATCAGTAGATTACTTAATTATCTGATTTTTCAATCTTTTTACTTCTGCTATTTTTTCAAAAAAACTCGGCTACAAAATTTGCGACATCCTCCTGAGATTGTGAGGCAACATGATATTGGTCACACCGTCATTGCCACAGAACGTGGTGTTTTTTGACGGTGTTCTTTTCTTTCAGCGATTGATTGAACACCCACTGCAAACACTCATCTCCCTCAGTGTAGGAGGAAATCTTCAGTTCAATCAAGATAAATACCCCTTCTAAAACACTTAAGGCATACATATAAAGTACAAATGGGGTCAACTGTGCATTTTCGTTGTCCACATCTGATACAAACATATGCATGCTATTCAACCACCTATACAGAGGGAGTGAAGCTTCGTGACTAATGTAACAAGCCCAAATTGGCAAGTGAAAGATGAACAATTTGTTTGGCACTCTATGAAGCCATACAATCCGAATGCAACGATGATTGTCCAATCGTCTAAAGGAGCATGGATTACCGACATTGAAGGAAAACGCTATTTAGATGCTATGGCTGGTTTATGGTGTGTGAATGTTGGCTATGGACGAGAGGACATTGCCAAAGTTGCCTATGAGCAATTGCTTGAAAATACGTATACACCATTATCTGTAGGGCATATCCCTGCCATTAAATTAAGCGAAAAAATTAGTGAGCTTTTAGAAGATGATTATGTCGTCTTTTTCTCCAATAGTGGCTCTGAAGCAAATGAGGCTGCCTTCAAAATCGCTAGACAATATCATCAACAAAAAGGTCATGCCAATCGAACGAAAATTATTTCTCGTTATCGTGCCTATCATGGGAGCTCAATGGGTGCTTTGGCAGCTACTGGACAAGCTCAGCGAAAATATAAATATGAGCCACTGGCACCTGGTTTTCTTCATGTCACACCGCCTGATACGTATCGTGCAAATGAAGACCATATTAAAAGTAAGGACCCTTGTGCATTACCATCCGTTCAAGCGATTGATCATCTTATGACATGGGAAATGTCCGATTCCATTGCAGCTATCATTATGGAGCCGATCATCACTGGTGGTGGCGTGCTTATGCCCCATGACCATTACTTACAAGGGGTCAAAACTATTTGTGAAAAGCATGGTGCATTGCTTATTGTCGATGAAGTAATTTGTGGTTTTGGACGTACTGGCAAAGCTTTTGGATTTCAAAATTACGGCATCCAGCCTGATATTGTGACAATGGCGAAAGGCTTAACAAGTGCTTATATGCCTCTGTCAGCTACAGCTGTTCGCCGTGAAATTTATGAGGCTTTTGCAGGGAGTGAGGAATATGACTTTTTCCGCCATGTCAACACATTCGGTGGATCACCAGCGGCATGTGCCGTAGCACTAAAAAATATTGAAATAATGGAGCGGGAAGATTTATTTGCCCAGTCCGCTTCGCTAGGAGCAACACTTCTGGCTACCTTACAGGAGCAATTAAAGGAACATCCATATGTTGGGGATATTCGTGGGAAAGGCTTATTGATTGGCGTTGAGCTTGTTCAAGATAAAGACAGCAAAACACCACTCGATGTTACGCTTGTAAACAAAGTGATTGCGCAATGTAAGGAACTCGGATTAATCATTGGGAAAAATGGTGTAACCGTTGCAGGTTTCAATAATGTATTGACATTATCTCCGCCACTGATTATCTCCTCAGATGAGAAAGATTTTATTATTGAAAAATTTGTGCAGGCATTACAATCTATTAAACTGTAGGAGGAATAGCTAGATGGTAACGAATACCGACATAAAAGAGCTAGGTCATTTTATCAATGGACAAACGATTTTAGGGAAAAGTGGCCAGTTATCAGATGTTCACAACCCAAGTACTGGCACTGTCATCGCTCGTGTTCCTTTAGCAACAACAGCGGAGGTGCAGGAAGCGATTACTGCTGCCAAAGCTGCCTTCCCAGCTTGGCGTGCTTTATCTATTGGGAAACGAGCAGAAATCGTCCTAAAGTTTCGCCAACTATTAACAGAAAATATGGATGAGTTAATCGATATGATCTGTACTGAAAGTGGCAAAACAATGGAGGATGCAAAAGGCGAAATTACACGAGGTTTAGAGTCAGTAGATTTAGCTATTAATGCCCCACATCTACTAAAAGGTGAATATTCCGTTAATGTAGGTGGTCATATCAATGCCTATTCGATGAAAGTACCATTAGGCGTAGTGGCGGCTATCTCGCCATTTAATTTCCCTGCCATGGTTCCACTAGCCATTACAAGCATGGCGATAGCCGTAGGAAATTGTGTGATTTTAAAGCCATCAGAGCGTGTTCCTTGCTCCGCTCTATTTTTATCAGAGCTATGGAAAGAAGCTGGTTTACCAGATGGTGTCTGGACTGTCATTAATGGCGATAAAGAGGCTGTCAATGAGCTGTTATGCAACCCAGCCATTGAAGCAATTTCCTTTGTCGGCTCTACACCCGTCGCAGAAGCTATTTATGCCACAGCCTCTAAACATGGGAAACGTGTGACAGCGTTAGGTGGTGGTAAAAATAATATGGTGGTTATGCCAGATGCTGACTTAGAGCACGTTGCCAATGCCTTTCTAGGTGCTGCCTTTGGAGCTGCCTCTCAGCGTTGTATGGCGATTTCAACTATTATTCCTGTAGGTGAGGATACAGCCAATAAATTAGTCAGTATTCTTGCTGATAAAATTGCCAAATTAAAAGTGGGTCCGTATACAGACTCCGAAGTCGATTTTGGACCAGTTATTACACAGCAGTCCAAGGATGCCATTATTGGTTTTATCGATCGTAGCGTGGAAGAAGGTGCTACAATTGTCTGTGATGGAAGAAATCCTAATATCGCCAAGCAATCGAATGGTTTCTACTTGGGTCCTACCCTACTCGATCACGTAAAGCCTGGGATGGAAATTTATGAGCAAGAAGTATTTGGACCTGCACGGAATATTGTTCGAGTAGCTACATTGGATGAGGCAATTGCTCTTATTAATGCCCATGAATTAGGGAATGGTGTGACAATCTTTACAAACAATGGTGCGGCTGCTCGGAAATTTACCACTGAAATTGAAGTTGGAATGGTAGGTGTCAACGTGCCCATTCCTATTCCAGTAGGCTATCACAATTTCGGTGGCTGGAAACGTTCAAGATTCGGTGAAGGGCATATGTTTGGCCCTGACCAAGTACGTTTCTTCACAAAAACGAAAACCATATCAGAAAGATGGGTGGAACAAGGAAATGATGTAACCTCATCCTTTGCTTTTCCGAGTAATCAAGACTAATCACTAAAATAAACATTCGTGTTGCTTCTTAAAGGAGCCATGCGAATGTTTTTGCTCTATATAAAAAAACTGACGAACCAAATTGGTCACCAGTTTTTGCAGATTGATTAGTCGTTCTCTTTTTTCTCCACTTTTTTCACTTCTGTCTTTGTTACTCCAGTGAAATCCGCTTCCTCCCCAGCCTCCATGCCATAGCTAGGATTTCTGTCCATACGAGTGAATGTATCTACATCATCCTCGTCTTCAAATCGTTTCACAAGAATTGGTATGGTGATTAGACCTGCAAGTCCAACAAGGGCATATATCCATCGAGATAAGACCGCAGTTTGTCCACCAAACAAATAAGCAACTAAATCAAATCTAAAGAATCCAATGAGTCCCCAGTTGATTGCACCTATAATGACTAATACTAAGGCAATTCTATAAAGCACGCTCATGCGTACACCTCCTTTATCGTCTTTACTCCAAGCTAAATTTTCAGCAGGGAGATGTCATAAGAAGCGATAAAATGACAAAGACTAGTCATTAAAACCGCCATTTTGACGGTCTTATTTTTTGCAATAACTACTTTTTTATACAGCATGGAATTGCAGTGATGCTATTATCCCAAAGAAAGGTACGACGATGAACGAACATTACTTGGATGGATTTTTATAGGTTTGCTCATGCTGAAGTAACCATTCTTTGCGCCACATCCCGCCACCATACCCTGTCAACGTTCCATTGGAGCCAATAATTCGATGGCAAGGAACAACAATG
Source organism: Lysinibacillus sp. FSL W7-1291 (assembly GCF_038593415.1). Classification (NCBI taxonomy): domain Bacteria; kingdom Bacillati; phylum Bacillota; class Bacilli; order Caryophanales; family Bacillaceae; genus Lysinibacillus; species Lysinibacillus sp. FSL W7-1291. The sequence continues at coordinate 1,563,623 of NZ_CP151994.1, read as the reverse complement.
CTTATGTTATTTTTGCCATTGGCACTACCGACAGCTCTTACAGCTTTTTCATTATTAATGGCCATTGCAATATCTTTATAAGAAGCTGTTTCACCATAGCCTATACTAGGTAAGGCATGCCAAACTGCTTGCTGAAAATCAGTACCTTTAAAGGTGTAGGGAAATGAAAATGCATGACGTTCACCAATAAAATACTCATGCAATTGCTTAGCACATGTTAGTAGCACTTGAGGAGTATCTTGTTGAGGGACATTGACAATCTCCCCTCGCTCTGCAAAATTAATCCCATCAATAGCTGTTTCACTACCTTCGATTTCAATAATTCCAATGGGCGATTTGTAATCTAATTTATACCGTTTCATATTAGTGACCTCCATAAATAAAAGGTGGCATAAGCTTGCCAGCCTTGCCAATGTTTCGCATAGTGATGAATTTCCTCAAGCGTTGGTTTTCGCTCTAATGCTAATTGTGTTTTTATTGCATTATGCAATCCAACATCCGCAATGGGGAAAGCGGATGGCTCTTGTAAACATTTCATCAACACATAGTCGGCTGTCCATGCACCAATGCCTCGAATAGCCATTAAACTTTTTTTCATATCCTCGTAGCTGTCTTTTTGACGCAATAAATCTTTTGTCAATTGGCCATTTGCTATACTTTTCGCAATATCAATAATGTACTCTGATTTCCTCAATGTAAATTGAAGGCTTCTCAAGTCCTCTACCTGAAGGGTTGCTATTTTTTCTGGTGTCGGAAAGAGCCAGTAGCTTTGTCCCTTAAAGTGAACATGCTCTCCAAAATGTTCTACAAATCGTTTTTTTAACGTATAAGCGAATGTTAAATTGATTTGTTGTCCAATAATAGCCCACACCAGTGCTTCAAATAAATCAGGAATTCCGATTAAACGTAATCCACTATATTTTTTCGTAAGTGAACATAAGATGGGATCCTGTTCAGCCATCTGGTAATAGTCCTGCAAGTTCCTGTTTAAATCAAACCACTCTATTATATATTGTACGATGATTGCTCGTTCATGGACAGCTGGCTGATTCATCAGAAAGGATACTTTTATTTTATTGTCTTGCTCGGTGACGGTACATAAAATAAGCCGTTCATTTATCTTTAATAATTTGAAGAGTGTGTCCTTTTTTATATGATGCAAATTTTCTTGATTGGAGCGCTTTAAGAACAGCAAACATTCCATATAATTGAATTCTTTTGGTGGTTCGATGACTACATAACAATCGGCATTTATCCAATTCATAATAGGTCTCCTTTCTATGAAAGGTGTCGATATTGTGTAGGTGAACAATTTTTCAACCGTCGAAAAACTTTATAAAAATTGGATGGACTTTGAAATCCTACTTCATAGCAAATTTCTAAATTTGTAGCATCTGTATGCTTTAATAAGTGGGCAGCTTTATCAATTCTTATTTTTTCTAGATATGTTCTGGGAGTCTCTTCTGTTTCTTGTTTAAATAATCGTTCAAGATGAAATGGACTGATGCCGACATGCGCCGCCATATCCTGTAATGTCAGCTTTTGTTTATACTCGTTGATGATAAATGCTGTAATATTTTTAATCAATTGGGTATGTGGTGAATGTTCGATTTCAGGCTGACAACGTTTACATGCACGATACCCGGCTGCTTCTACTTCTTGAATATCTTCATAAAATTCAACATTCACCTTTTTCGGTTTTCTTGATTTACAGGAAGGACGGCAATATATTTTAGTGGTTTTAACTGCCGTATAAAATAGCCCATCATAGGTTTGATCACATGCTATGATTTTTTCCCACTTTTCCTCAAAGGATAAATTGATTGGATTGTCCACGAATGAACCACCTCGATTTCATAGATTACACATATAAAGAAGAAGTATCTTGGTCTTTTACTAATTGTGCAGCATGCTGTGATAAATAGGCAATGATTTTATCTGAAAGTGCATTGCCAAAGCTCAAACGCCTTACCCCTAATTCTTTTAATAGTTGGCAATTTGTTAATCCTGGTAAAGAAAGAAGATTGATGGGTGCATCTACATTGCTTGTGATAGCACTTATTTCATTGATATCTATTAAGCCTGGGATAAAGACCCCACTTGCTCCGCTCTCGCTATAAGCTTGTGCTCTCATCATGGTTTCCTCGAACGGATGCTTTAGCAGCAAATACGTATCTGTTCTTGCATTAATAAAGAAATCTTTATAGCCATGATTATCTAGCCTTGCCCTCATATTTGTTAGCAGGTGACAGTGTTTTGTTATATTTCTTAATCCAGTTTGCTTTTTAAAGGAATCCTCGATGTTAATTCCTGCTACTCCAACATCTGCTGTTCTTAACACATTGTCGATAATACTTTGTTCATCATGACCATACCCCGCTTCAATATCCGCAGATACGGGGATGTTCACCTGCTCTGCAATAGCTTGAATAATATTTAGATGGTGTTGAAAGTCTATCCATTCACCGTCAGCATAGCCTAATGAATTCGCTATACCCCAGCTAGTTGTGCCAATCGCCTGAAAACCTGCTTTTTCTAATGCTAATGCCGATAATACATCCCAAGCATTTCCTAAAAACAACAGCTCTTGTGCACAATGTAAATCATTGAATTCCTGAATTTTTGACATAGCGAAAGCCTCCATACTGTTTGATTGACCTCATATTATCAGGAATTCTCCACTTATTTCGTCCTCAATCTTGCTATTATGGTCTTGTTGGACGCAATAGGAGCATACAAAAAAGACGTCCAAAACAATCGCTTTGTCCTGACGTCTTTTCATGTTATTTCAAATCAAACTACATTAAGTAAGCACCTGTTCCTTTGCATGCTTACGCTGGAAGGCAATCTCTTGTCGTTTTTCTTTCGTTACACGTTGCCAAATGACCACTGTAATAAACCCAATAATGGCTAAGATGTTCAACAAGCAACGGAAATCGTCATGAACTATATTACTGAGATTGTTCGAAACGCCAACCTTTTTTTATGTGTAAAATAAAAATAAGCAACAGTGATTATGATAGCAAAATAATATTATCAAACCCCTCAATACAATAGTAAAACCCCTTCTAGCTTATGCTAAAAGGGGTTACTGTTATTTTTGCCAATGATTTAGTTCTTTTAACAATTCGGGTAGCTGTAATTTCCTTACGTCGATGGGCGGTAATGCCTTAATAAACTCTTTTCCATAGGACTTACTAGTAATACGACGATCTAGTACAATGAACGCACCTTTATCTTGTGAAGAACGAATTAATCGACCAAAGCCTTGCTTAAAGCGCATAATGGCCTCTGGTAAGGAAAGCTCTGTAAAGGAATTACGGCCTTGAGCTGTTAGATGCTTTGCTCTCGCTTTAAAGACGGGCTCTTCTGGTGAAGAAAATGGTAGGCGTACGACAATGACAGAGGCAAGGGCATCCCCTGGCACATCCACACCCTCCCAAAAGCTATTTGTGCCAAAAAGCACGGCATGGCTAAATTTTTGGAATGATTTTAAAATGCGCATACGGCTACCGCCTGTCACACCTTGTGCAAAAAGCATATAGTCATCTAAAAGCTCACTATCTTGAATAAGCTCGACCGTTTTTCGTAGCATATCCTGTGCCGTAAAGAGCACAAAGCAACGCCCCTCTGTCATACGAACTGTCCGTGTAATAGCATGGGCAACAGCCTCAATGTATTCTTCTTGGCTGACATGCTGAATATCTGGCATATCAGTTACAATAAATGCCTTAGCGCCCGCATAATAGGCTGGTGGTGCTTGTAGTTTCATAACTTTGACTTCATTTGAGATGCCTAGCTGACGTGTAATAAAACGTTCATTGCCAGGTACCGTTAATGTACCTGATGTCCAAACAATACTTGCTTGCTGACGTAGAGGTGCTAACACTTGTTCAATAATTGGTGTGACATTGACGGGCTTTTTAAAGACATGGAGACTGCCTGGAACACTTCGTACATCAAATTCTAACCAAACAGAATTGCCGTCCTGCGGGGAGAGAAAAATATCTTCCCATTCTGCAATTTTTATTTTCACTTCTCGAATCCAATACTGCCATTCAGACAATACAAAAAGGTCATTTTTATCTAATTGCTCGATATTATTTTCGAAAGCCTGCGTAATTCCACTAGCTAGATCCAACCATTGCTGTGTCAGTTTACTGACTAGTGCAAATGGCTCTTTCGCCAATGAAACATCCTCTAAAAACAAGGTACATTTACTACCAGTTTGCTTCCCTTTAACTTGCTGTTGCATTTTTTGAATCGCTTGCTGAATTGTTTCATCAAATGTTCGTTGTAGACGGATAAATTGTGCATCCAGTCGCTGTAAATTTTGCATAGCTACTCGCTGTTTTTTCTTTGCTGCCTGGCAAAACTGTTGAAATAAAGCACTGTCCTCCATCGTGCCGATTTGGCCGAAAATATACTTCCATTGTGTATAGGAGAAGACAACCTCATCTTGCTGCATTGCTGCCTGAATAAATTGATGTGCCTCATCCATAATCCAGCCATCAATTTGTGTAAAGAGCGGTGTTTGACGCACTAAATCGCTCAATACCATGGCATGATTCGTCACAATACAGTCCGCAACAGTGCTATTCTTTAACGCTCGTTCATAGAAATCAAAGCCCTTTGAAGGCTTGTCACTCGGTATTTTGCGGATTTTCTCTAAAAACAGTTGGCCGCCACCAGAAACATTGAGCTCACTTAACACACCTGTCTCTGTTTTTGTCAGCCAAACAAGTATTTGTAAAATAGTAAATGTATCATCATAGGATTCATCAGCATGGGCCATACATTGCTCAAAGCGTTCCAGATCAATGTAATGTTGCATTCCCTTTAGCACACATAAATTCACTTTTGTCCCAAGAATTTTTTCAATCTTAGGTAGCTCTTCCTCTACAAGCTGTTCCTGTAGATGAGAAGTATAGGTGCTAATGGCTATCTTTTTATGGACAGCTCGTGCATACAAAATCGCAGGAAGTAAATAGCCAGCGGTTTTGCCAATACCTGTAGAAGCTTCAATCACACACTCTTTTTGTTCATGTAATGCCTGCCAAATCGTGTCCATCATCTCAAATTGTGCAGGTCTTACCTCAAAATTTGGGAGTGCCTTTGCCATGAATGCCTTTTTTTCATCCACCGTTTGCGGATAGTCCATCGTTTGTGATTCATTCTCATGCTGATTACGACCATTACAAATGGCAAAATTGCGGTAATAATGCACATTTTCATGACCTGTCAGATGCTGACGTTTAATTTGTAATGCCTCGAAAAAAAGCTGAGCAATATTTGATTTCATGCGAAATGAACGCTTGTGCATCTGCTCTAGCGTTAGCTGTGGGAGATTTAACAGCTCCTTCCAGCAATATTTGAATAGCTCTGCCGTAGCAAGAGCATCGTCGTCTGCTCGATGTGCATTGGCTAGCTCGATATTTAAATCTGCTGCTAAATCCCCTAGCTTAAAGCTGAGGGACATCGGAAACAAAATTTTAGCTAGCTCCACCGTATCCATTTTTTTACCCTGCCACTTCAATAGTCCGGCACGTTTAAATTCTGCTTGTAAAAAGGATAAGTCAAAATCTGCATTATGTGCGACAAACACACAATCAGTTAAGAGTTCATATATGTAATCCGCATGTGCCTCAAATGGTAAGGCATCCTTAACATCTTCATCCGTGATATGCGTTAAATCTTGAATGAAAGATGGAATGGTTTTTCCTGGATTAATGAACTTCGTATAGGTACGCTCAATTTCCCAATCTTTCATAATAACAATCGCGATTTGAATCATCCGGTCTCCATTTGCTGGTGAATGACCAGTTGTCTCCAAATCTACAATTGCATATTTTTGACTTTCCATCATACATCTCAACTCACAGTTCACATTAGATAAGTTGAATTTTATCATAGATTTGTCTTTACGGCATCCTTTCTCCTCCTTCGGTGAGCCACTTCATCCATACAAAAAACGCAACCTTAGAGGAAGCCCCTAAGGTTGCGTAAAAGAAAATACGATTACCTGTTTACCTAATCAATCAGAAGTTTATTGTTTTTTAGCTAGGTCAACAATACGACCTTCTGTTGTTGTTTTCACTTCTTTTAGGGATAGTAATTGCTCTTGAAGGTTTTCCCAGTCAGACAAGCCTAAATCTGTAACACGACCTTCTTCATATGCTTTCGCAAACATATCAAAGCCATCTCCACCTTTAGCCGTGTATGCATTCGTTGCTACTGTATACCGTTTATCATCCTGCAACGGAACGTACTTACCTGTCGCTTTGTCGAAGTACTCCACAGATACAACACGTGAGCCTGCTTCTTTCGATGAATCATATTGTAATTTTGCCCCAGCGATGTGCAGGAAGCCACCATTTTCATTCGGTACATTTTTCAATGATACTTCAAACGCAGCTTTTAGCTCAGCACCAGTTGCGTCCATTAATGCTAATGTATTACCAAATGGTAAGACTGTAATAACCTGACCAACAGTAATATTACCTGCTGGAATTGCTTCTCGGATACCTCCTCCGTTTTGCAATGCCATTACAACTGTTTTATCTGTAAATTTTTGTGCTTTTGCTAACATACCATCAGTAATAATATTACCTAGAGCTGTTTCATTGCTACGCACACTTTCAAAACTAGTTTCACTTGAACGAGGGTTGGCTAATGCTTCTTTCAGTGTTACACCAATTTCTTTGTTGTTCACTTCATCTACTTTTGCTTTATACGGTGCAAGCAGCTTCACTAATTTCTTATCTTCCGCTACTTTACCAAGGTCAATTAATTCACCTTTATACTTTGTGACAACACCATCTCCATCAAATGTTACATCGAGTGTACCTAAATATTTTACATACTCATTTGCTTGTACAATTAATGTAGCATCTTTTGCTTCGCCAACCGTGTTTGTGTCAACTACAAATGGTTCCTCTAATTTTGTATGATCATGACCACCAACAATGACATCAATGCCTGGTACGTTTTGTGCTAGTAAAATATCATTATCCACATTAGGGTTATCGTTATAACCGATATGTGTTAAAGCGATAATTTTGTTGACGCCCATTCCTTCAAAGGCAGCCACTGCTTTTTCCGCTTCCTCGATATAGTTTGTAAATTTCACTTTGTTTGGAGAAGCAATATCTTTCGTTTCTTCTGTCGTTAAGCCGAAAATACCTACTTTTTCTCCATTGATTTCTTTCACGATACCTGAATAAATTTTACCGTTTTCAGGCTCACTTGAAATTAAATCTGTAAATAAACCAGTGAATTTGTCATCTGCTGAGAAATCTGTATTGGCATCCACAAATGGGAATTTAGCACCTTTAATAAAGTCTACTAGTGCTTGATGGCCTTCAGGTGATGAACCTAAATCAAATTCGTGGTTACCAAATACCATGGCGTCAAAGCCGATTTCATTTAATAATGCTAAGTCTGCTTGTCCATGGAATTCGTTAAAGTATAGTGTACCGCTAAATGCATCACCAGCATGTAATGTTAGAACATTCTCCTTTGCTGCACGTTGCTCCTTTACAGCTGTTGCTAATTTAGGTAGTTCATTTGCACGAGCGTGTGTATCATTTACATGTAAAATTGATAAAGTAAATCCATCTTCTGGCGTTGATTTTGTTAGGGCTTCTGCAATCACAGTTGCTAGCTGTCCACGTGTAACATTTTCGCTAGCCGCATGGTTTTTTACACTTTCTAGCTCTGGTAATGTTGGAATAGACGACAAGATTTTTGCTAAATCACCATGTGTAATTGTTTGGTTTGGACGGAATGTTTTGTCCCCATAGCCTGAAATAACTTTTAGCTCTACAAGCGCTGCAATGGAACCATAATATGGATTGGATGCACCAATATCCGTAAAGTTAGGATTCTCAACATCTTTCGTATCCAGCTTTAAGGCACCTGCAATCATTTTAGCAGCCTGTCCACGTGTGACATTTGTATCAGGTTTAAATGTACCATCTGGGTATCCGCTAATAATCCCCGCTGCATAAAGAGTAGCGATGCCATCAAAGTCTGCATGACTTTCTTTTACATCTGAAAAAGGACTTGCTGCCGATACTGGTGCTACTGCTACCGCTGTTACAGCTAACGCTGCGGCAGTTGCTGTTAAAAATTTGTTACGTTTATTTTCCATTACAAATGATACCTCCACTAGTAAAATGATGTACTAACAACTAAATTCTACATAAATATGACACAAAATACTAGAACATTCGAATTTTTTTACAAAATTATAATCTTAAAACTAGTTTAATAATAAGAAAAGAAAAATTTTTCCAAAACTTTTGTAATGGATACGAATACAGAAAAAAGGAGGATCGGCTATACTTTGCCATCCTCCTATCTAATATCAAATTATAAATTGCTGCGTCCATCTTAATGAATGCTACTCACTTCACTACATCACTGTTGCTTCTGGCTCATGTGCAATCATTTCTTTAATAGTATTGCCCTCTCCCATAATGGCCACTGTTGGTTTATGCTCTTTGGCTTCATGATTATCCACATAGACATAGGAAATAATGATCACAATATCACCACGTTGCACAAGTCGCGCTGCTGCACCATTCACACAAATTACGCCTGAACCTCGTTCACCAGCAATGATATATGTTTCAAAACGAGCACCATTATTATTATTCACGACATGTACTTTTTCATTTGCTAGCATACCTACTGCATCTAAAATATCTTCATCAATTGTTATGGAGCCGACGTAATTTAAATCCGCCTGTGTCACTGTTGCACGGTGGATTTTACTATTCATCATCATACGTAACATATTTACAGTCCTTCTTTCACAGTAAAGATACAATTATCGATTAAGCGTGTTTTACCTATATAGACAGCTGCTGCCAACAGAGCTTGCTGTGTCGTAGCAGTCACGGGTGTTAAATCTGGGTAAGCTAATATTTGGATATAGTCAATCTGACCATGCGTTCGTGCATGAATATGAGCTTTTGCTTTAGCCAGTGCACGCACAGCATCACCATTCGCTAGAAAGCTATCACGTGCCAATTGTAATGCTTCATAGATGGCTGGGGCCTCCTGTCGCTCTGTCTCACTTAAATAGACATTGCGAGAAGATTTCGCTAAACCGTCTTCCTCACGGACAATTGGGACAACACGTATTTCTAATGGGAAATTAAAATCACGTACCATCGTTGCAATAATGGCAACTTGCTGTGCATCCTTTTGTCCAAAATAAGCCCGAGTTGGTTGTGCTAAGTGAAATAATTTCGAGACAATCTGTAACACGCCATCAAAGTGGCCTGGACGACTCGCACCACAAAGAATGGTTGCTTGCTCACCAGCCTGTATACGGATGCCACCATCGTGGGGATACATTTCTTCCACACTTGGTGCAAACATAATATCAACACCAACAGACTGTGCCAATGCAGTATCTCTAGGTAAATCACGAGGATAGCTTTCAAAATCTTCATTTGGTCCAAATTGTGTTGGGTTGACGAATATACTCATAACGACTACATCATTTTCAGCACGAGCTGTTTGTGCCAATGTTAAATGACCTTCATGTAAATAGCCCATCGTCGGAACAAGTCCAATGGTTTGATGAGCCTGCTTGGCTGCGTTTATTTCTTCAGCTAATGCTTGTATGGTAGTTACGACTCTCATGCTTGGACGCCCCCATATAACTTATCTAATGCTTCTTCTTTCATCGTAAAGAAATGCTTTGGTGCAGGGAAAGTACCTGCTTTCACAGCTTCAACATAGCGAACCATGCCAGCGCTTGCTTCTTTGCCCATATCGGCAAATTGTTGAACAAACTTCGGCACATGATGTGAGCCGTAGCTTAACATGTCATGATACACCAGCACTTGTCCATCAGCTTCTACTCCTGCACCAATGCCAATGGTCGGAATCATTAAACTAGCGGAGACAACCTCAGTCAGCTGGTGAGGGATACATTCTAATACGACTGCACAAGCACCCGCTTCTTCGCATTGTTTTGCTTCTTCAATTAACGTGGCAGCCTGTTCAGCCGTTTTTCCTTGTACTTTATAACCGCCTAGCACCCCTGCTGACTGTGGCAATAAACCTAAATGAGCAACAACAGGAATACCAGCTGATGTTAATTTACGAATGACAGCAATAACCTCACCCGCTCCCTCTACCTTTAAGGCATCAGCCCCAGTTTGTTGCATCATCGCAATGGCTGTTGTTAATGTTTCATTGACATCGCCATGATAAGAACCGAATGGCATATCCACGACCATAAACGTATCCTTTGCTCCACGTCGAACCGCTTTAGCATGATGAATCATATCCGCTACAGTCACTGGCATTGTAGAATCATAGCCAAGCACGACCATTCCAAGTGAATCACCGACCAGTATCATATCGACACCAGCGTCTTCAGCGAATGTAGCAGCCGGATAATCATAGGCCGTCACCATTACGATTTTTTCGCCTGCTGCTTTCATCTTTAAAAAATCTGTCGCCGTTTTCATGTTGTAGTCCTCCTTTGTTAAGGGAAGAAAACAGAAAAACCCCTCTGTGCCGAAAAAGGACAGAAGGGTAGTGTTTCGTTCATTGGAAAAACCTCATCAAGAGGCAATAGCTTACAAAAAGAAAGCTATTTGAACGTATCGTTTTCTTCCGTCCCTGTCTAAAAAGATCAAGGCAGATATTGGTTAATATGGGATCTTGCGCTTTTGAAGGTGCCGTTCACAATGGATACTGCCCTTCAGCTCATACTATAACAGATTCTCCTACTAATCTTCAAATATTATTTTTTTACAATATCATCGTTTAACGACATTGGTAAAATTTATCTTTTATTAGAATTGACAATTAATGCTATACGTCATATACTATCCACATACTATACGTCATATAATATAAAATGAAGTATAGGTACTATATGTGAGGTGGAGAGATGACATTTCAGCTTGGTTCAGCTTTACTTGATGCTTGTGTATTGGCTATCGTCGATAAAGAGGACGCCTATGGCTATTCTTTAACACAGCAAGTACAATCGGTCATGGAGATTTCGGAGTCTACACTGTACCCAGTATTACGCCGCTTACAAAAAGCACATTACTTAACAACATACGATCAGCCCTATCAAGGTAGAAATAGACGCTATTATCAAATTACAGAGCAAGGACGTATACGATTATTAGAGCTATTAAAAGAATGGCAAGTGTATAAGGAAAAGGTTGATTGTGTACTTTTAGGAGGGAATTTAGATGGATAGAGCAAGCTATTTGAAACAGCTACGAGGAAAATTACGTCGGCTTCCTGCGCATGAGTTAGATGCTGCACTTACTTATTATGAAGAATACTTTGCGGAAGCTGGAGAGGAAAATGAGCAACAGGTCATGTCGCAACTTGGCTCCCCTTCTCATGTCGCCTCACAAATATTAGCTGATTTCGCACTAAAGGATTTGGAAACCTCCTCAGCCAAATCAACGAAAAAGAATATGTCAGCCATTTGGCTCATTATTCTAGCCATATTGTCTGCGCCACTTTCACTGCCATTACTGGCAACAGCTATTGCACTTATTTTTTCATTCGGTGCAGTCATCGTCAGCTTGATCCTGGCTATTATCGCGACAGTCATTAGTATTTTTGCTGGTGGCATCGTAGCCCTTATTTCAGGCTTCTTGATTTTAACAGAGCATTGGCCTACTGCACTGCTCTTTATGGGTGCGGGATTGGTTGTAACGGGCTTAGGTGTCCTACTCTTTCCTTTTGTCACACGTTTTATTAAGAAAACGGTTCTTGTTTCTGTTGAAGCATTAGGAAGACTATTCCACAAAATAACGAAAAAACGGAAAGGGGGCTTCTAAATGACATCTAAAAATACCCTTATCGCCATGACAATGATTGCATTAGGTATTTTACTTGCATTGGTTGGTTATTTTTCGGGCGGTCGCTGGCTTATTTTCAAAGATGCCGACGGTCTTCACGTCCCAAGCCATACAAATCTAGTGAGTCAATCACATGAGTTAGATACGTTTACAAGTATTAATATAGTGAATGACTATGGAGATATTGAAATTATTGCGAGAGATAACGACTATAGATTAGAGACACAGGTCTTTGAGCAGCAAGACGTAACCTATCATATAGACAATGGTGTTTTAACGATTGAAACAAAGGCGAAGAAAAGGGATGGTTTTCAATTTGGCTTTAATAACTTTTCTTCTCCCTCTATCAAGCTCTATGTCCCGAAAGATACAAAAGTAGAGTCAGTTGTAATAGACAGTGATTTTGGTGATACAGCTGTTCGTGGATTACATTATGAGGAGCTTCAACTCATGCAAGATTACGGAGATATTACCTTCACTAACACGACTGGTGACAAAACAGAGATTACACAGTCCTTTGGTGATTTGACGCTCCAACAATATGCTAGTAACGGCATTAGCATTGAAAGTGAGCATGGTGACATCACTATAGATGGTACATTAAATGGTCAATCCACCATTTCTTCTAGCTTTGGCGATATGACACTTCACTTACAAAACAAACAAAGTGATTTAGGCTATGACTTAAAAACTAGTTTCGGTGATATTACGATGGATGGTGAAGAACAAAGTGGCAAGGTGACGCAAGTAACTAATGGTGACCATCAACTGCATGTTTCCTTATCACATGGTGATTTAGATGTATCACTGAAGTAAAGTTGAATTCAAGAAGCTGCAAGAAAAATTCCTTGCAGCTTCTTTTCTATAATATTTTGATATCCCCTGCATAAATCGTTCGGATTATCCCATTGTCCTGAGTAAGCTGTAGAACACCATCATCTGTAATTCCACTAGCAATCCCTTCAAAACGTTCACGTAATGTCTTCACCTCTATACGTTGACCAATTGTACAGGATAATTGCTGCCATAGCGTTTTGATACTCGCGAAGCCCTCTTTCACATATAACTCTGTAAATTGTTCTAAATAGTGCAAGATAGATGCCACAAGGGCTGCGCGGTTGATTTCTTCTCCAGCCTCTAATCGTAATGAAGTAGCTATATCTGCTATATCAGGTGAAAAATCAGCTGCTGCTTGGTTCGCATTTATGCCAATCCCAACAAGTAAAGCTTGCACAAGATCAGCCTCTGCCTGCATCTCCGTTAAAATACCTGTACATTTTTTTCCATTAATTAATAAATCGTTGGGCCATTTAATCGCTGGTTCTACATGCTTATATAATGTTTTGATAGCCATTGTAACTGCTACTGCCACCACAAGTGTATAGGAGGATGCCTGTTGGGGGGTAACATCAGGTCGTACAATAATGGTCATCCAAATCCCAGTACCATGTGCAGATTCCCAAGGACGCGCCATACGGCCACGCCCCGCTGTTTGTTCCTCACCAATAATGATCGTACCGTGTGGGGCTCCTTCTTGAGCTAGCTTATGCGCAATCGTTTGTGTAGAATCTACCACATCATAATAATGGATTTCACGTCCAAAATGCGCTGTCTTTAAAAAGAGCTCAATTTGGGTTGGATTCAAGCTATTAGGTACACCCGTCAATACATACCCCTTTTTCTTGATGGTTTCAAATGTATACCCTTCCTCCTGCAATGTCTGCATATGCTTCCAGACAGCCGTCCGAGAGACACCCAAAGAATCTGCTAATTCCTGACCTGAAACTGCTTCACCATCAGCAGCCAGTATTCTTTTTAAAATTTCGTCTTTCATGGAAATTGTCATCTTCACATCAATCCTTTAGTCAACTATGCTATTTTTTATGTAACCTATTTTGTCTTTATCATACTGTAAATCAGTCTAAATGACCACCAAAGATAAAAGCCGTCCCATGTTTCTGAGACGGCTGCTTGTTGTATATTGTGTTAGCCATAAGTCAGCCCCGCTTTCCTAGAAATAGTGCTGCTCTAGCCAGTTTTTAATCTGTTGTCGATCATTTTGGAGTTCATGATGAATAATAGCGCTCAACATGTCCTCCAATGCATCTTTTAGCCATGGTCCACCCTTTTTTCCAGACCATTTTAATAAATCCGCCCCATTCACCACTAAATCTTGCTTTTGCTGAATGGGCAGCATTGCCTGTAATTCTCGAATAGACAGCTGTGGTAGCGCTGCGTCCAATTGGCGAAGCCGTGCAAAATATTGGGCAGCCTCTAACTCTTGTGCTGTGTACATAAAATAATGGGTATTTGTCCATCCCTCTTTTAACGCTTCATATGCGCTCAAAACCGATTTGACAAACGCCATTTCTTTATTAGATAGGCGGTAATCTCTCACTATCTCTCGCCAATCTGTCCCTTGCAGTAAGGCAAAATAAGCCCAGCCCAAGAGCTTGTCCTCTGTATGAAAGCCACGCCAATACTCAGCCTGAAAGTCACCTGGTAAATAGGCAGCCAAACCACTTTCCTCTAATTTTTGAATACCACCAAAAACTGCTTGTCCTACCCATAGCTTATCGAGCTCTGCTTTGATCCGTTCCCTTGCGATAAAAGCAATATCAGATGCTCTAGTTTGAATCGCAGACATTGTATCTGCTGCTATGGCAAAATCAAGCTGTGCTGAAAAGCGTACCGCTCGCAGCATGCGTAAAGCGTCTTCTGAAAAACGTTGTTGTGCATCTCCTACTGCTCGAATCATATGCTTTTCAATATCTTGGTAACCACCGTAATAATCCACATAAGAGCCATCAAGACGCATTGCAATGGCATTCATCGTAAAGTCTCGACGTTGTAAATCTTCTTGCAGTGAACGTACAAATTGTACTTTTTCTGGACGACGGTGATCCGTGTATTCCCCGTCTGTCCGATAGGTAGTCACTTCAACAGGTCCAGCGGGTACGATAACAAGTACCGTCCCATGCTGAATCCCAATATCTACAGTTCGTGGAAATACCGATTTCACTTCTTCAGGCAAGGCATTTGTAGCAACATCTACATCATGAGCTGGGCGATTAAGTAAAGTATCCCTTACAGCGCCACCCACAATAACTGCCTCATAGCCAGCCTGTTCTAGTTGTTCAATGACTGAATAGGCTGCCTGCCATTCTTTATTGTTTTGCATGATTTCTTTCCGCAACCTTCTCATACATTTTTTCATATTGTTCAACAATTTTAGATGAGTGGAATTTGTTATCTACTGCACGGATGGCCGCTTCCCGGAAACGCAATAATAGCTCTTCATCCTGCAGTAAATGGGTCGCATACGCTGCAACTGCATCTGTGTCCCCTAATTCCACAATATAGCCATCTACACCATGTTCAATAACTTCTGGTATACCGCCTACATTTGACCCAATACAAGGTACGCCACAAGCCATTGCTTCTAATAAAACCAGTCCAAACGATTCCTGCTGTGAAAGTAGTAGTTTCATATCGCTAATCGCATATAATTCTGCTAAATTTTCCTGTTTCCCTAAAAATAAAACATCCTTCATATACAGACTTTCCTTTACTTGATCCATGACACGATGCTTTTCTGGACCATCTCCTACCAATAAGAGTTTCGCCTTCATATTAGCCCGAATTTTCATAAAGGCATCTATAATATCCGGAAGATTCTTAATTTTACGGAAGTTTGACACATGAATAAGCACTTTTTCATCTTCTTGAATACCAAATTGCTCTTTTAAATTTCCTGAATTACGAGGATAGTACTCACGCTCATCCACAAAGTTATAAATCGTTTCAATTGGTTTTACTGTATCAATCAATTCATAGGTTTGTTCTTTTAATGCATGTGACACCGTTGTCACAATATCAGATTTATCAATTCCATACTTAATGGCTTGTGACAACGTAGAATCTTGCCCAAGCACCGATATATCTGTGCCATGAAGGGTTGTGACGATGCCAACATCTCGACCACTCATTTCACGTGCTAATACCGCACATACCGCATGTGGGATGGCATAATGCACATGCAACACATCCAACTCTTCATCCTTAATGACGTCTGCCATTTTACTCGCTAATGCAATATCGTATGGAGAATATTGAAACACTGAATAATTATTAACTTCGACTTCATGGAAAAAGACGGTTGGATAAATTTTATTCAATCGAAATGGTACGCTTGAGGTGATGAAATGAATTTCATGTCCTCTTTCTGCAAGCATTTTGCCTAATTCTGTTGCAATGACACCAGAGCCACCAACTGTAGGATAACAGGTAATGCCGATTTTTAGCTTTTTCATTCGATGATCATCCTTTCTAAATCACGTCTTTTATTAGTTACGTCTTTCTTGTATCAGTCTCCAATCCACAAAGCCCTCTTGTAGGCCTTTTAATAATATTTCTGCTGTTCCCATATTTGTTGCCAGTGGCACTTGGTAAACATCACAAAGACGGATAAGTGCAGAAACATCTGGCTCATGTGGTTGTGCTGTTAATGGATCACGGAAAAAAATAACCATGTCCATATCGTTATTGGCAATCATAGCACCAATTTGTTGGTCGCCACCAAGCGGCCCCGAACGAAAACGTGTGACTTCTAAACCAGTAGCTTCAATGACACGTTGTCCCGTTGTTCCAGTAGCATATAGCGTATGTTCAAGTAAAATATCTTTGTAAGCAATAGCAAACTGTACTAAATTGTCCTTTTTACGATCATGTGCAATCAATGCGATTTTCATATAGCTTCCATCCCAATCTTTAGATGATGTTTTCTAAACCATAAACAAGCTGATCCATTTTCATAACCTCTTCTATGCAAAATGCAACGCCTGACATGAAGGAGTTTCGGTTTAATGAATCATGGCGAATCGTCAGTAGCTGCCCATCTCCTCCAAATAATACTTGCTGGTGTGCCACTAAACCAGGTAAACGAACGGAGTGAATGCGCATGCCATCAAAGTCTCCACCTCTTGCACCTTTAATGGTTTCCTGTTCCTCTGGGTGTCCTTGAGTCTTTTGCATACGGGCCTCTTGTATTAGCTGTGCTGTTTTTAACGCTGTCCCAGATGGTGCATCGAGCTTTTGATCATGGTGCATTTCAATAACCTCTACATCTGGTAAGTATTTGGCCGCTTCTTTTGCAAATTTCATCATTAGGATAGCGCCAATCGCAAAGTTTGGTGCAATAATGCAACCCAACTCTTTTTCTTTGGCCATGGCTGATAATTCTTCTAGTTGTGTATCTGTAAATCCTGTTGTACCAATTACAGGTCGTACATTTAAATTCAATGCTTCCTTAGTATGCTTATAGACTGCATGTGGGTTGGTTAAATCTACTAATACATCTGGTGCAGTGACTTCTACAAGGTCATGCATTTCAGTAAATATAGGTACCGTATAGCTTGCTGGAAACATGTCTAAATCAGCTAATGTTTTTCCTACTTCCTTATAATCTAGTACAGCTACTAATTCCATTTTGTCATGTTTCATGACCGTATGTACAGCCTCAGCCCCCATTTTTCCTCTTGCACCCGCAATGGCTACACGAATCGACATCATTCTTCATCCTTTCTAGTCCAACGATCCTTATCTCTAGTTTCAAATTTATGTATGACGCGTAAAAGTGCTTCATCTAGTTTAATACCTTGTGCATTTGCAAAACATACTAGTACAAAGAGAAAATCTCCTAGCTCTTCTTCAATGCTATTTGTGTCCTCTGTGCTTTTTTTCTTTTTTTGGCCATATACATCCTGAACCTCACGTGACAGTTCACCTAATTCTTCTGTTAAACGCGCAAGTAGCTCAAATGGTGGGAAATAGCCTTCTTTAAATTGTCCTATATAATCATCAACACGCTGTTGCAATGCTTGCATTGTTAATTGATCTGTCATTATCATCACGCTCCTATTTACCATCCTATAAAATTTACACCATTGTTGTCAAAACCAATAAAATGTCAGATAATAGATAACATTACTTCATTTGTTTGGAACTACAGGAGGTCAAATGCTAAAACAGATTAAAATTCGTAATATTATCGCAATTATGCTCGGAGCCGCCGTTTTTAGCTTCGGCTTTGTTCACTTCAACATCCAAAATCAGCTGGGTGAAGGTGGGCTAAGTGGGATTACACTCATACTGTACTTTACATTAGGATGGGACCCCGCCTTAATGAACCTATTATTAAATATTCCCATGTTTATCATAGGTTATCGATTGCTTGGAAAGAAATCATTTGTCTATACACTTGTCGGCACTTTATCTGTCTCTCTTTTTCTAAAGATTTTTCAAAAATACCAATTTACCATTCATTTAGAGGATGACATGTTACTTGTGGCACTTTTTGCTGGTGTCTTCGTCGGACTTGGACTTGGTATTGTTTTTCGCTTTGGCGGCACTACAGGTGGAGTCGATATTTTGGCTCGGCTTGGTCATAAATATTTTGGCTGGAGTATGGGGAAAACTATGTTTGTCTTCGATGCCATTGTCATTATCCTTTCGTGGCTAACGTTCTTAGATGCTCGATCGATGATGTATACACTAGTTGCTGTATTTGTAGGTGCTCGTGTTATTGACTTTGTCCAAGAAGGTGCCTACGCTGCACGTGGTGCTCTTATTATATCTGAAAAGTCTGGTGCAATTGCTGAAACGATCGCGTTACGAATGGAGCGAGGGATAACGATCTTAGAAGGTCATGGTCATTTTACCAAACAGCCTAAAGAAGTGATCTATTGTGTCATTGGCCGCAATGAAGTTGTACGATTAAAATCAATTGTGCATGAAGTCGACCCGCACGCCTTTGTTTCCATTATAGAAGTACGAGATGTGGCTGGGGAAGGCTTCACCTTAGACGATCAAAAGCAGCCACTGCATTAAGCATACGAAGATAAAAAACTTGCTATAGTGGTGTACCACTATAACAAGTTTTTTCTTAGTCGTCGCTACGCATATTTGTAAAAATTAACACTAAACGTAATAACTCAAGTACGGCTACTGCTGCCGCCGCTACATATGTTAGCGCTGCTGCACTTAACACTTTTCGTGCCGGACGTTCTTCTTCATTTGTAACAATACCTAATGAATTCATTTGAACTAAGGCACGCTTTGAAGCATCGAATTCCACTGGCAGTGTCACTAATTGGAAAACAACACCTGCTGCTAATAATATGATACCTAACAGCAAGAAATTCGTACTACTTGCAAAAATACCAATCATTACAAAAATCCAAGACATATTAGACGAAATATTTGCTACGGGAACGAGCTTACTACGTAATGTAAGCATAGAATAAGCTTCTTTATGTTGGATGGCGTGACCTACCTCATGGGCAGCAACCGCAGCACCTGCAACACTCGCTTCATAAAAGTTACTTTCTGATAAAGCAACTGTTTTTGTTGCCGGATTATAATGATCAGACAACACACCTTGCGTTGGCACAACTCGTACATCATATAAGCCGTTCGCATCTAAAATCGCACGCGCTACCTCTGCACCAGTCTGCCCCTTCATTGTACGTTGTTTTGCAAACTTCTTATACGTCCCCTTTACCTTCATCTGTGCATAAAGTGGGAGCAGCATAATAATGGCAAAATAAACAATATACATGCTAGTTGACAATTTTCTAACCCCTTTCTACCTCAATACTATAATTCTATAATTTATACCTTAATTCGGCAAATATTTGCGCTGCCTAATTGAGAAAATCGCAAGAAAAATACACGCAATGGATAACCAAAACGTAAAGTAACCAATATAGCTTGTGTATTGAGCTAAATCTCGATACATAGGCATTTGACCAAACACATAGTCAATGACATCATTATGCAATGTCCACACTGCTGCTATAGCTACATGCCAATAAGTGAAGACATACTTCTTCAAATAAAGTATAGCTTGGACTGCCATAGCAAAATGCGATCCAACTAACATCCAGCCCTGCCAGCCAATGGTACCAGTTTCAATCAATGTCCAAATATTCATAACATCTGCCCAAAGACCATACTTCACCAATGTAACGAGAGCGAGCACCTCCATTAGTGGCCAGCTTTTTCCTATAATCCATGCTATCAGCACAAAACAGAAGAATAGGCTAGCTGTCGGGCTATCAGGAACAAAAATATAAAAAATCGGCTTGGTAATAGCCAGCTGCCAACCGTACCAATAATAGCCGTAAATTGTCCCTAATAGATTAATAATGAGCAGTGCTAATAAGAATGATTTATGGGTCAGAAGATACCAAATATTTGCTCTTGTTAGTTGCATGAAGTCAACTCCTTCCGTTCTTAAAAAACATTCGTTATGTATTGTTCTGAAATCCTAGAGCAATCCCTCTACATTTCAATTGTTCCTCACCATCAATATGTGTTAGTTTGTTGATTTAATGCGCTTATTTGTCCCATTAATTTTGCCGCTGATGCTTCACTTTCGATACAACTAATACTTGCTGAATCCAGACAAAATAATATTTTTCGACATTTTTCGCTAAAAATTCTTATACCAGGGAACCTTTTAACTTGGCTCTCAGTCCCAATAGTATAACAAGGTAGAAAAAAAGAGCCAGTTCCCTGACTCTTTTACTATTACTCTGCTTTTAAACTTTCGATGAATTCAGCAAGTTTTTGAAGATCTTCATCTGAACCTGTCCATAATCCTGGTGGCATTTTACCGCTCTCAGTACCGTTATGAGCAATGTCCTTAATTTGATCAGCAGTTAAACCTGTGTTCATTAGAGTAGGCGCTCCAGCTCCACCTTCTAAACCTTCACCGTGACATGTAATACATGCTGAACCAGCGTAAACTTTATAACCTTCTGATTCTTTATCGAACTCAACTGTTTCTACAATCGCACCCATAGCTTTTTGAGCTTCCCAGTCGTGGTTAACAACTGACTCCCAAGTTAGGTAGAACATAGCAGCTAAAGTTAATAACATGAACGCTGTTGGTAATGGACGTTTAGATGGACGACGTTCTGGACCCTTGTCTAAAAATGGCATTAATAATAGCGCTCCAAATGCAAGACCTGGAATTACAATAGCTCCGATTACATTGTATGGACCAGAAGCAAATGAGTATTTTAAAAGTTGATACATAAATAAGAAGTACCAGTCCGGTAGCGGTGTATATGCTCTAGTTGGATCTGCCGGCCCTTCAAGTGGTGACGGGTGAGCGACAGTTAATAATAAGTATCCAATTAAAAATACAGCACCTACCATCCATTCCTTCAGTAAGAAGTTCGGCCAGAAAGCTTCCGTCTTACCTGGATATTCGGAATAATCCTTTGGAACATTCGGCATTCTGTGATTCGCTTTAATACGAGAATCGCCGACAAATTTCATTCCTTTTCCGCGATGCATAGTGTCCCCTCCTTTTAAAGATCATCGAACCGTCAAGACAATTACAACGGTCCTGAAATTCCTTGACGACGAATCATGATAAAGTGCGCTGCAAGTAACCCAAACAATACTGCAGGTAAGAAGAATACATGAATCGCAAAGAATCGAGTTAACGTTTGAGCACCAAGAATCGTAGTGTCACCCGCTAATAATATTTTAATCATCCCACCGATAAACGGTACAGATGCAGCAATTTCGATACCTACTTTAGTAGCGAATAATGCTTTCATATCCCATGGTAATAAGTATCCTGTAAAGCCAAGACCCATCATTACACCAAAAATACCTACACCAACCATCCAGTTTAACTCACGAGGTTTTTTATAAGAACCTGTGAAGAATACACGAAGTGTATGTAAGAACATCATTACGATAACTAATGAAGCTCCCCAGTGGTGCATACCGCGTACGATTTCACCAAATGCTACTTCGTTTTGTAAATAATAAACTGATTTCCAGGCATTCACAACGTCTGGTACATAGTACATTGTTAGGAACATACCAGATAGAATTTGAATTACTGTGATGAAGAATGTTAATCCACCAAAGCAATAAACGAATGCTGAAAAATGATGTGCAGGGTTAACGTGCTCTGGCACTTCGTGGTCGGCAATATCACGCCAAATCGGTGTAATATCTAGGCGTTCATCGACCCAATCATAAATTTTATTTAGCACTGTTGTCGTACCCCCTTACTTATTTAACTAGAGTATTTGCTTTTGCTGGACCAATCATTAAATAGCCATCTTTTTCTTGTACTTCAAATTCATCCAACGGACCTAGAGGCGGTGTACCTGCAACGTTTTTCCCGTTTTTCTCGTAACGACCTGCGTGACATGGGCAGAAGAATTGATCTGGGTGTCCAGAATCTCCACTCCAATCAACCATACATCCTAAATGCTTACAAACAGGTGATAGAGCAATGATTTGATCGCCATTTTTATAAACCCACGCTACGTTTGTAACATTCGATTTGTACCATGCATCCACTTGCTCGAATGAAAAGTCAACTTTGACAGGCTCTTCAGTGAGGTCAGCGATTTTATGCTCTGTTTCTACAAAATCTCCACCATCATGCTTTTGTAACACTGGATCAATTGCAAAGCGAAGCATCGGCATTAACATACCTGCCGCCATAAATCCACCTACACCAGTAAGAGTATAACTTAGAAATTGACGACGTGAAACTCGATTATTACTCATTATTTTCCCCCCTCTAACTTAAAGGTCAGTCCAACGGACATACTTTTACAAATAGTAATACTAGGACATATATATGATATATCAAGTCCATAGCTTGGTCAATATAGCATTCTGTGGAAAGCTGGAGAATGTGAACATTTATTGAAACTAATTGTTAAATCTGTGCCCATTTAGTCGAAAGCATTGGAATCACCTGGCGTAATTGATCTTCTAAAATAGATTTTTTCACACTTGCATCCATGCTCTCTAACGGAATAGCTGGTAACCAAACTATATTGACTTTCTCTTCACTCTTTGTCCAATAGTGGTCACAAGTAATGAAGAACACATGCTTAAATCCAGCATTATGTAATTGTGCTTCTAATTGCTGTGGAAATTCATCGTTTTTTAAATTTGTCATATAAGAAAATGGTGGCATAACTAATAAACGGCCTTTGAACTGTTGCTCTATAAACGAAGTTAAAGACATAACAAAATCTACTTCGGCACCACTCTGTTTCATTTTTTCAGAAGAGAGATCGATGGATACAAGTGGAACAATAGCGGTATCAATGAAATCCTTCTGTGCCAGAAACGATGTCACATCGTTTGCATTAAAATACATTCAACAAACCTCCTTTTATCGCAAAATAAAAATGCCCTTATCCACTCTAAAATAGGATACCCAATTAAAAGTGAAAACAATCATTCATTCACTAGTAATGTTACCATATTGAAGTGGATAAAGGACATTCAATTTTTACCTATGATTAACGTAAATTAGCCGTTTCCTTTAATGCTTGTAACAAATTAGACAATTCATAAAAGCGTTCTTCATCTCCCTGGTCGAGGGCTTCATCAATTTGTGCGAGTAATTTTTCTTCTTGGAATACGAGTAAGCTATTGGAAAGCAGCTCTTCTGCCAGTAAACGATCTTTTTCACTGACTAGCAGTGTTTCTGGCATATAAGGGTTTTCTTCGAGAACTGCTAAGTATTGTGCACTTGGTGGTATATTTGGAAAATTCAATTGTATATACATATCTTCTTGTTCATGTAAGCGTAAATCATGGAAAGACTTCTCAGCATCTGCTGTCATCACATTGCCTTTGTAGAAACGAAAAGGTACACCTGTTGAGTCTACTGTCGACATCACCATCGCTCTAGGACAATAGTGAGCTTCTTCCACAAATCGGATTCTTTTTAGTAAGTCATCATTGCTTAATAAATAATTTAAAATCCATACACACTCACGACGTTTCAATTGATAATTTTTTAAAAACCATCGAACAAATGCTTTTTTATCAACAACTGATACAGAAGCAGTCATACCCACTCCCTCCTTTACTCAAATTCTAAGGCTTCTAACTTCTCTTGCCACTCTGGTTCACCCGGTTGAATGTTGATTAATTGTCCAAGAACCTCTTTTGCCTCTGAACGTTTTCCTTCCTCTAATAAGAAGTAAACATATTTTTCTAAAAATGTTGCGTCTTCCTTAAAATCATTATATGCCAAACGGTAAAATTCGTATGCACGGTCGTACAATTCTAAATTTTCATATGCCTCTGCTGCAAATGGATATAATGTGCTCCATTCAAAATCATTTTGCTGTAGCGTTTCAAATAATTCGATAACATCCTCATGACGCTCCTGTTGTCCCAACACAGAAATAAGGGCTAATACCGCCTCCATGTACTCAGGATCCAACGCTATAGCTTCTCGCAGATGTTGCTCCGCTTCTTCTGGCAAACCATTTTTCAACGCCATTTTACCAGCAAATAAATACAATGATTTATCATATTCATCGCGTTTTAGCCCCTCTTGAATGGCCCCATAAGCTTTTTTATTATCCTCTGTCATAGCATAGCTTTCCGCAAGCAATAAATAGGCTGAGAAGTAATCCGGATCTAATTCTTTCAATTCCTCTAGTTGTTTAATAGCCATCTCGTACTTTTGTGATTGGAAAGCGGAATAAGCCGCTCCAAATAAAATATCTGGCTTTACCTCATCCTCAAGGGCCTTGACATAATAATCAAAAGCCGTTTCATAGGCAGCCCCTGCACGATACACCTCTGCCAATCGTTCAACAAGTTGAATACCTGCAAATTCATTTTGCTGCTCATATAAGTCTTCGTACAACCTTGCAGCTTCTAAAAAACGACCTGTTTCAAATAAAAGTTCTGCTTTAGCAAAATGTAATAACGGCTCGTCAGGTAAAATCGCTAATGCTTCATTTATACGTTTTTCTGCAACCTCAAATAACCCCTGCATTTGATAATAATCGGCTAGAACTAATAAGGCTTGCGGATATTCTGGTGATGCTTCTTCGATTTCTAATAGTAAATCCAATGCTTCATCTTCATCACCAAGCTCCATTAATACATTTGCACGATCTATTTTTAACTGTGCCTCTTCTGGGAATAAAAATTGTAAATGCTCCAGCACACGGTCAGCTTCTTTCATGTACCCATACTGCATAAAAATCTCAGCGAGTGCATAAATCTCCTCAGGTAGCTCCTTCGTTAAAAATGATTCTAGTAGCTGATCTATTAATGCTAAGTCCCCTTGTTCAAGTGCTTGCATCATTTCAGTCATCGCATTGTTCACAGTCATTCACCTATTCTTTCATTGATACCTTTATGCTACAAAACATTTACCATTGAAACAAGAAAAAACTCCCCAAAAGCTGGAGAGTCTATCTTGAATTGTTATTTCACTGCCTCAATATGTTCAAAGAACGATGGGTAGGATACAGCAATGCATTGTGCATCATCTAATGTTATGGCTCCATCCGAAATTAGAGCTGCAACAGCCCCCATCATACCAATTCGATGATCGCCGTATGTGCGAAGACTTGCACCTTTTAATGGTGTTGGTCCATTAATGATCATTCCATCTTCTGTTGCTTCTATTTGTGCACCTAGCTTTTTCAATTCAGTTACAACCGCCGTGATGCGATCCGTTTCCTTCACTTTTAGCTCCTCAGCATCTTTAATGATTGTTTGACCATGTGCTTGCGTAGCGAGTAAGGCAAGGATCGGAATTTCATCAATTAAACGAGGAATAATGTCCCCCTCAATTGTTGTACCTGTTAAAGTAGATGTGGCCATTTGAATGGTTGCTGTAGGTTCAGCTTGATTATCCTCATTCGGTGTCACGGTCATTGTTGCGCCCATTTTTTCAAGTACCTCGACAATGCCATCACGCGTTGGGTTAATACCAACATTATTTAATGTTACGTGACTATGCTCACAAATGGCTCCTGCCACTAAGAAGAAGGCTGCCGAGGAAATATCCCCTGGAACAGCAACATGTGTCCCGCTGAGAGACTGTCCGCCTTCAATGGAGACAACGCCATTGTCTACTTCTACCTGTGCACCAAATTGTCGCAGCATTCGCTCTGTGTGATCTCTTGAAACTTCCATTTCTCTAACAATCGTTGTTCCTTCAGCACGCAAGCCTGCTAGTAAAATAGCAGATTTCACTTGTGCACTTGCTACAGGCATCTTGTAATCGATGGCCTGTAGTTTTGTACCTTGTATAGCAAGGGGTGTGTACTGCCCGTCAGCACGCCCTGTAATATGAGCACCCATTTGACGCAGTGGGTCTATCACACGTCGCATTGGTCGTTTGCCGATAGATGCATCCCCCGTCATCACGGAATGAACCGAAGAACCAGCTAAAATACCCAACATTAAGCGTGTTGTTGTGCCAGAGTTACCCGTATACAACACGTCTGTTGGCTCCTGCCAGCCATCCATGCCAGGACTATGAATCGTTACATTAGTTCCTTCGACCTCAATTTGAACGCCAAGCTTCTGGAAGCAATCGATTGTACTTAAACAATCTTCCCCTAGTAAAAAGCCCTCTACTGTCGTTGTCCCGCTAGCAATGGCTCCAAACATGACAGAACGATGGGATACAGATTTATCGCCTGGAATGGTTAAAGTGCCCTGTAAAGAAGGCTTATTGTATTGCAAAATTTTTTCACTCATAAACTTTCTTCCCTTCAATATGAAGATAGAAAGCGCCGAAATACCGACGCTTTCTTATGCTATGAAATATACGTTTCGAAATTTGCTCGTTGTTGGATACATGACGCAGCACGTTCGCGATCATTTTCGCTTTGGAAGCTAATAACGAGAATACCGAAAACATCTTCACGTGATTCAACGATTCGTAGATTCGTAATACTGATCGCTTCATCCGCTAACAAGCCCGTCACTTCTGAAATAACGCCTGGATAGTCAGGAACATCAACATATAAGTCAAATGGCGTATACATGGCCCCTGCACTAATCGGCAATTCATCTCTCAGCTCTTTGGCAACAGAAAAATAGTTTTCAATAGCCTGTGAAGAACCATCCGTCAGCAGTTCCTTAATGCGAGTCATTTCTTTTTCCCAGCCTTCTAACTGAGTAAGTAGCTCCTCACGATTTTGTAGCGTAATATCTCGCCATAAAACGGGGTTCGAGGAAGCAATTCGTGTAACATCACGAAAACCGCCTGCTGCAAGCGAGCGTGTCATCGGGTATTCTCCATTTTCCTCACCTAATTGATGGACCAGTGAGGCTGCGATAACATGTGGAAAATGACTCACCACAGCTGTCATATGGTCATGTTCACTCGCAGATACACTGACTACTTTTGCATGTGTAAATTTTAGCAAACTTTCAAGCTTAGCCATATGAACGATTTCTTCTCCAGCAAGCGGCGTCAGCATATAATACGCATTTTCAAAAAGATGCGCCTTTGCAGCCAACACACCACTTTTATGAGAACCTGCCATTGGATGTCCACCAATGAATGTAATGCCAAGCTCACGTAATTCGCTGGCCTTTTGCATAATTAATTTTTTTGTACTCCCAGTATCTGTTATAATGACTTTATTTTTTAATGGCCATGATTTTAATTGCTCCATCCACACAAGTGTTGCATTAACAGGTGTACCAAAGATAATGATATCGACATCTGCCGCAACAGCCTGCGGATCTGTAACAATCTCATGCACAATATTTAATGTTTTTGCATGCTCACGTGTTTGTGTATCCATATCATAGCCAATAATTTTTGTTTCGGGTGCTTTTTGCAAAGCAAGGGCAATCGAACCGCCGATTAAGCCTAGCCCAATAACGAGTACTTTGCGTGTCATGCAAATACTCCTTGCTGTGTTAATACTTCGTCAAGCTGGCTAAGTAATGCTGCATTTTGTGCCTCTGTACCAATTGTGACACGGATAAACCCTTGTAATCCTAGAGCATTGCCACTGCGGACAATAAAGCCTCTTTTCATCAGCTCTTGGAAGACAACATCACTATCAGCTTGAGTATCAAAGAAAATAAAGTTCGTATCAGATGGGAAGTATTTTAAATTATGCTTTTCACAGAATTCTACATATTGCTTTTTGCCGTTTTCATTGGCTTCACGACATGCTTCAATGTAAGCTTGATCGCTGAGTGCAATAGCTGCCACAGCTTGACTTAAGATTGTATTATTAAATGGTGCGCGAACAGGATCAAGCTTAGCAATAACGCCAGCTTGCCCAATCGCATAGCCAACACGGAATGAAGCTAGTCCATAGGCTTTAGAAAATGTACGTAATAAAAGTACATTCGGATATTCATCAATGATTGGTAACGTATCCTTATGGCCAGGATGTGTTACATATTCAATGTAAGCTTCATCCAACACGACAAGGACATCGCTTGGTACTTTTGCAAGAAAAGCACGTAATGCCGTATCAGGTATGACAACTCCTGTAGGATTATTTGGACTACATACCCAAACAATCGATGTTTGGTCATCAATTGCAGCTGCCATGCTATCTAAATCGTGGGCACCTTCAACACAAGGAATTTTTCGTACCTCAGCACCTTCAATTTCAGCGTTGTGCCAGTATTGAGAGAAGGAAGGATCCGCCATAATCGTATTTACTCCTGGATACAACAGTGCACGCGTAATAATAGCAATAATGTCATCAGAGCCGTTGCCAAAAAGAAGCTGTGTTTCCTTGACACCTAGATGATCCGCAACAGCTGTACGTAAATTTTGTGCATAGCCATCTGGATAAAGGGCATGATTCACTGCATTATTTTGTAAATAAGCTGTTACCTTAGGTGAGCACCCAAACGGATTTTCATTCGATGCCAATTTAATGACTTCCTTTAAGCCGTATTCACGTTGTACTTCTTCAATTGGTTTCCCTGGCTTATATGCTTGCATACCGTCCAATTGTTGTTTCCACTTCATCTAAAACATCTCCTCTACTTATTTAGCCTGCGCCAAATCTGGTCTTAATTTCACTGCATCGTTGAGATACAAGTGCTTTACATCTTTTTGGGCTACCTCTACGTTCGCATGAATTAATACACGAATACATAAAGGTAAAGCGTTCGGCACATCCATTTCATGTGTACACATAACAGGGACATATTGCCAGCCGTCCATCAAGCGTACTGCACGGGCAGGAAATGCAGAGGTAATATCTGGCGTTGTAGAAATAAGGATTGATGCAATATCATCGATCTCCACATGATTTGCTGCCACAACCTCACGCACTAATCTTGCTGTCTCATCCCATACAAGCTCTGGCCTGTCCGATTCAATTGTTATTGCTCCTCTAAGTCCACGAATCATACAAGCACCTCCGCTAATAACTGTCTATATTCGGCATCTACTTCTCTGCATTCTTCTAAATCAACGGCTCTCACAAAAGGTTTACCTATCTCTTCCAAAAGAACGAACTGTAAAATGCCATATTCCACTTTTTTATCTTTCATTAAATAACTAGTTAACTGTTCAAATGAATAATCATTCACAGGCTCAAATGGATAGCCATTTTTCACTGCGAATTGTAAAAATGTCTTGGTGAACGCTCGCTCCAGCTTTCCGTAACGCTCGCTTAACAATAGGCTATAGACCAACCCCATCATTACGGCTTCTCCATGTGCTACTTTGCCATAACCAGCTGCCGCCTCAATGGCATGTCCATATGTATGGCCTAAGTTTAAAAATTTCCGAACGGACTGCTCTGTTTCATCCTGAGCTACGATTTGAGCTTTCACTTCAATTCCTTTTTTCAGCTGCTTGGCCAGTTCATTTTGATTAAAATGAATCACTGAATCAGCTGTCATTAATTCCTCTAACCAAATAGAATCAGAAATCATCGCATGTTTAATTAACTCTGCTGTTCCTGAACGCACTTCACGTTCGGATAAGCTTTCGGTAAGAGCCGTATCGTAAATAACACCTTCAGGCTGATAAAATGCACCAATCATATTCTTTCCTAACGGATGATTAATAGCTGTTTTACCACCAACTGCAGAATCATGGGCTAAAATGGTCGTTGGAATTTGAATAAAAGGAATTCCACGCATATAGGTTGCCGCAACGAAGCCTGTTAAATCGCCGACAGCTCCACCCCCAAAAGCAAAAACAAATGATTTTCGCGAGCATTTTTGTTCCAATAAAAATGTTTGAGCAGCATTGTATTGTTCAAAGGTTTTACAAGCTTCACCACCAGGTAAAATAAAAACCTCAAAATCATATGGGAAATTTGCCTTGAAATAATCTCCCTGTGCAGCCCAAACATTGCTATCTGTAAATACGATCAGCTTATCTGCTTTTTGAAGTTTATCTGCAAATGCTTGAACAGCTTCAGTTAGAAATTGATGACCGAGAACAACTTCATACTGATGCGATTTTGTTGCAACTGGTACACGCATAAATCAGAACCCCTTTGTATATTGACGATGCTCGTCAATTTGAGCTTGTAATTGAGGTAGTTGATCACTATGAAATTGCTCCAAAATAGCATTCGCTATTTCCCAGGCAATAACATGTTCTGCAACTACAGATGCTGCGGGTACTGCACAGCTATCAGAGCGCTCAACGCTTGCTTTAAATGGCTCTTTTGTTTCGATATCCACACTTTGTAATGGTTTGTATAATGTAGGAATTGGTTTCATAACACCACGTACGACAATTGGCATTCCTGTTGACATACCGCCCTCTAAACCACCGAGTCGATTCGTTGCTCGTGTGTAGCCCTCTTCTTCAGACCAAATAATTTCATCATGCACTTCAGAGCCTTTACGTCGTGCCATTTCAAAACCTAGACCAAATTCTACACCTTTGAATGCATTGATCGATAGCATGGCTGCTGCTAGTTTCGCATCAAGCTTACGATCATAATGCACATAAGAGCCGACACCTGCTGGCATACCTTCCACAATGACTTCAACAACACCGCCGATAGAATCGCCAGCTTTTTTTGCTTCATCAATCGCTTCTACCATCTTGGCAGACGCTACAGGGTCAGCACAGTAACAAGGATCTGCTTCGACAATAGCACGAATTTCTTCTGTTGTTTTTCCTTCTAGTACAGATGTATCTGCCTTAATTCCTACGATTTCAGTCACATGTGCAACAATGGAAATGCCTAATTCATTAAGTAAAGCTTTTGCCACAGAGCCGACTGCTACACGCACAGTTGTTTCACGTGCAGAAGAACGCTCTAATACATTGCGTAAATCACGGTGACCATATTTCATGCCCCCAACTAAATCCGCATGACCTGGACGAGGTCGTGAAATTTGACGCTTAATATCTTCAGGATTAATATCATCTGCTAATGGCTCAGCACCCATAATTTTAGTCCAGTGCTTCCAGTCATCATTTGTTACAACTAGTGCGACAGGAGAGCCAAGTGTTTGACCATGTCGAACACCAGCAACAATCTCTACTGTATCTGTTTCGATTTGCATGCGGCGCCCCCGTCCATGACCTCCTTGGCGTCGTCTTAAATCATGATTAATTTTTTCTGCTGTAATGGGTAAGAGTGACGGTAAACCCTCAATAATTGTCGTTAATTGAGGTCCGTGTGACTCTCCTGCTGTTAAGTAACGCATAAACACTTTCTCCCTTCAACTCGCTAAAGTATGTATTTTTCACTATAACATATATTCTTTAAAAAAACAGTCCTTTTACAAATGTCTTTTCAGTACACCCCATTTCCATCGTTCTAAATGCGAATATTCTGAACGACGTCTATAAAGGAAATCGGTGTACTACTGAAATGGCGTGCTGAATTGTATCCATTACGCTACAGCATAATTGCCGCTGACGTTTCGCCTTCGATACAACATGCATTTGACAAAGTACTCGTTGCACTACTAAAGTGAAGTGCTAAATTTTATAAAAAATACGCCTTTGCTTATGATAAGCGAAAAGCGTATGAAATATCTATGTTTAATACTTGCTTACTATATGTACAAGACTATTTTGGTCATTTGTACAAAGCTTTTCATCCATATTATTAGCTATTTTTCCGATAGAAGAACGTGTCCTCTACATCAAATTCATAACGTGCTGGATTAAAAATTTGCTCTGTTGAGCCAACAAATAAAATGCCATCTTTGCGCAGGGCTTTACTAAAATTATTATAAATTTGATCTTTTGCATCTTCTGTGAAATAGATCATGACATTGCGACAAACAATTAAATCATAATGGCTGTCGTAGGAATCATTCAGTAAATTATGTTTCTTAAAGGTTACACAACGCTTAATTTCATCCTTCACTCGATAGTAGGAGCCCTCTTGTTCAAAATACTTTGCTTTAATGTCACTTGGCACCTCTGCTAAAGAACGTTCAGGATAAACACCTAATTTCGCTTTTTGTATGACATTCTCATCTAAATCAGTAGCAATAATTTGAATTTGAGATAAAGGCACCAATTGAGATAATACCATTACTAAAGAATATGGCTCTTCTCCTGTTGAACAAGCAGCACTCCAAATTTTTAAACGCTTATTTGTTTGTAATAGCTTCGGCAAGATTTTCTTTTGTAATACTTCCCAACGCTTTCCATTGCGATAAAATTCAGAAACATTAATCGTCATACGATCTAAAAATTCATTCATTAAATCACGATCTTGTTCAAGTGCCTTTAGAAAGTCTACAAAATTACGATAGCCCTTTTTCTCATAAAGAGAGGTTAATCGTCTTTTCATTTGCGCTTCTTTATATAACGCTAAATCTATTCCTGTTTTGCGCTTAATACCTTCTATAAATTGTTCATAATCAGACATATGGTCATCTTCCCCTCTAGCGTCGTATTTCCATTATAGCGGAAAAGTCCCAATCCTGAAATAGTCTTTCTTGGGTAAGCCAATCTACTTGCTTGCATTTTGTTTTTCTTCTAATAGTAACACTTTCGACTGTTCTAATTCTAGGCGCATTTTTTCTGTTTCTATCGTATACGTTTCCAATCTAAGCTTTTCTAACTCTACTTCTTTCTCAACAGCCTTCAGTTTAATTTTTTGTTGTCTTGTGCGAGCGTCTGTAAAAATCCCAGCTAATGAAATAATGACGCCTCCAATAATCGCTACAATGGCAATTGACAATCCATCCACATCCTTTCGTTACTAAGATTATACGGCAAAATGGAAAAAATAGTTTCATTTTTCAGGAATTTATCTTCTTCCAATACAATATTTTTTGCATTAGTCAGTAGTTGTTCAGATGCGCTGATATATAATAAATTTCGCACAAAAAATGAAGGTAGTTTTTCACTACCTTCATGCTAACCATTGTATTAAACTTGTACGCGATACGCCTTTAAATCTTCTCGTAATTTGGCCTTTAGGAATTTACCTACTGACGTTTTCGGTACCTCTTCAATGAAGACGATATCATCAGGAATCCACGTTTTATGGAATTGCTGCTGTAAACTCTCTAGTAGCTCTGCCTTGGTAATCGATTCTTTAAATTCAGGCTTCGCTACCACACAGGCTAATGGTCGCTCCAACCATTTTTCATGCGGAATAGCAATAACAGCAGCCTCAAATACTTTTGGATGGGACATCAATGCATTTTCAAGCTCTACAGAAGAAATCCATTCGCCACCACTCTTAATTAAATCCTTTGTACGATCGGTAATTTTTATATAGCCATCTGCTGTCATCACCGCGATGTCGCCTGTATAGAGCCAACCATCTTTAAAGGCTTCATCTGTGCGCTCATCATGATAGTACTCATTAGCAATCCACGGACCTCGAATCGTTAGTTCTCCCATCGTTTTGCCATCCCATGGCACTTCACCATGTTCATTGACTACCCGTGTTTCAATTAGAGGCATGGTCATACCTTGCGTAATTCGAACATGCATTTTCTCATCAGCTGTGTAGTCTTGCATATGGGTTAAATAGGTGGAGAGACTTACGAGCGGTGATGTCTCGGTCATACCATAGCCTGTCATGTAAGGGATATTGAGTTCTTGTTCAAAGCCTCGAATTAGGCCAATTGGTGAGGCAGATCCCCCACAAACAATTAATCGCATCGATGATAAATCACGCGGATTTTGACGTTGCTCCTGTAAAACCCCTAGCCATATAGTAGGTACTCCTGCCGTCAACGTTACTTTATATACGTCAAATAACTCAAGTAAAAGCTGTGGTGTAAACATCGGACCTGGTAAGACCTGTGTAGCACCAAATGCGACACTGGCAAAAGGTAATCCCCATGCATTAGCATGGAACATTGGGACAACTGGTAACACTACATCCGATTCACAAATAGCAATACTATCAGCAAGGCCAGCCGTTAAACTATGCAGAACGATGCTACGATGAGTATAAACAACTCCCTTGGGCATGCCTGTCGTTGCACTTGTATAGCACATGCCAGCAGGTGTATTTTCATCTAAATCTTCTGGGAATACGAAATGTTCATTGGCCTCAGCGAGCAAAGCCTCATAAGAAAGAGCATTTGGGATGGGGATAGATTCGACTGCAACAGCATCTCCCATAATGATAAAATGTTTTACCGTTTTCAGCTGTGACAAGATTGGTGCAATAAGTGGTACTAGATTATCATCAATTAGTAATATTTCATCCTCTGCATGATTGATGACATAAGCAATGTGCTCAGGTGCTAACCGAATATTAATCATATGCAGTACTGCTCCTGCACATGGGACTGCAAAATAGGCTTCCAAATGTCGATGGTGATTCCAAGCAAATGTGCCTACCTTCATACCTCGCTCCATTCCAAGCTTGGTAAGTGCATCCGCTAATCGGCGCGTTCGTTTGACATATTCTTTATACGTAAACTCATGAATAGTTGTCGCACTTGTTCTAGAATAAATTTTCTTCGAATGAAAAAATCGTTCTGCGCGATTCAAAAAACTTGTTAATAATAAAGGTGTGTCCATCATATGCATTATACCGCGTCCCTTCATACATCAAATTTTGAAACGACCAAGACTACTAGCTGCGACAAACCACTTCAAAAATTAAATATTGTTGTTGTTACTTAGGCTGCATACGGATCGCACCATCCAGACGAATGACCTCACCATTTAACAAACCATTATGGATAATACTTTCAACTAAAAGGGCATACTCCGAAGGTTTTCCAAGCCGCTTAGGGAATGGTGTCATTTGAGCAAGAGCTGTTCTTGCAGGCTCAGGTAACGAAGCAAACATCGGTGTTTCAATTAAACCTGGCGCGATGGTCATCACACGTACACCGATCTCCGCAAGTTCTCGTGCAATTGGCAATGTCATCGCTGCCACTCCACCCTTTGACGCACTATAAGCTGCTTGTCCAATTTGACCATCAAATGCAGCCACAGACGCAGTATTAATAATAACACCTCTCTGCCCATCCTCATTCGACTCATTGTGCTGCATTTTCTCCGCGACTAGACGGATGACATTAAATGTACCAATTAAATTAACAGTGATCACTTTTTCAAATAAAGCAAGGGCATGTACGCCTCGCTTCGAAATCACTTTACTCGCATCAGCAATGCCAGCACAATTCACCGCTACATTAATCTTGCCAAATGCTGCAATGGCCTGCTCAAGACCTGTTGCCACGTCCTCCTCCTTCGTAACATCCACTCGTGCATAGATGACATTTTGCCCTAATTCCTCTACTAGAGCTTGTCCACGTTCATCATTGACATCAAAAACAACCGCTTTGCCACCTCGTTCAACAAGGTGACGGACAGTTGCCTCCCCTAAACCTGAAGCACCACCCGTTACTACCGCTACCACTTCATGATGTTTCATCAAACATATCCCCCTTACATTTTTTCGATGATCGTGGCATTTGCCATCCCCATTCCCTCACAGATTGCCAGTAAGCCGTAACGATAATTTTCTCGCTCCATGCGATATAACATAGTCGTTAACAATTTTGTACCAGTTGCCCCTAATGGATGCCCTAATGCAATCGCTCCCCCATCAGGATTGAGCTTCTTCGGATCTCCACCCATGTCCTGTAGCCATGCGAGCGGTACTGGTGCAAAGGCTTCATTTACCTCATATGTGTCGATATCCTCTATGTTGAGACCTGATCGTTCTAGCGCTTTTCTCGTAGCTTCGATTGGCCCTGTTAACATTAATGTTGGATCAGAGCCTACGACCACTCTTGCCACAATTTTAGCAAGTGGCTGAATACCAAGTTCCTGGGCTTTATCCAAGGACATCACCACTACCGCTGATGCCCCATCACTCATCTGACTTGCATTGCCAGCAGTAATAACGCCATCCTCTTGAAAAACAGTTTTTAGCCCATTTAAAATATCGACAGTTGTTTCTGCACGAGGACCTTCATCAACAGTAAATGTTGTCACTGATCCATCCTCCTGTGGAACTCGAATAGGTAGTATTTCATCTTTGAAATGACCTGCTTCAATGGCTGCGATTGCTCGTTGATGGCTTTGATAAGCATAGCTATTGAGCTGTTCTTTTGATAAAGACCATTGTGAGGCGATTTTCTCCGCTGATAATCCTTGATGGATAATATCATAATTCTCCTGTAAGCGTTTGCCAGCATGTGCATTTTGCATATTTGAGCCCATCTGTACCCTTGACATACTTTCCACGCCACCAGCAATGACAATATCCATATCCCCCGCTAGAATGGCCTGTGCTGCAAAATGGACGGCCTGTTGGCTAGAGCCACATTGACGATCAATGGTTACCCCTGGCACACTATCTGGAAAGCCAGCCATCAATAAAGCTGTCCGTGCAATATTCCCCCCTTGTTCAGCTGTTTGCGTTACACAGCCTAATATGACATCATCCACTTGTTCCTTGCCAATCCCTGCTCGCCTTACAGCCTCCTGTAACACATCTGCTGCTAAATCATCCGCTCGAACTTGACTTAATGCTCCCTTACTACGCCCTACAGCAGTTCGCACAGCTGCTACGATTACCACTTCTCTCATATCCATAACCCCTTTTCCTTGTCATCCCTCACAGTTTATTGACAGGCCTATCAATCTATTCCTAACTTAATTATCAGAATATTACATCTTTAATTGTACAGGAGGAAAAAGCTTTTAACAATTCTATATCTATCTAGAAATAGATAATTTCTCTATTGCCATACTATCTATCCTTACTTTTTAGGCAATAAAAAAAGCAATCCCAAGTAAATTGAGACTGCCTAATCTATTCTATTCGCAAATTAAACTAAATCTTCACCGAAGAATAAAGCGATTTCGCGCTCTGCAGAAGCAAGAGAGTCTGAACCGTGGATGATGTTGTGAGAAACAGTTGTTGCGTAGTCACCACGGATTGTACCTGGGTTAGATTCTTCAGGTTTAGTTGCACCCATCATTGTACGAGCAAGCTTGATTACGTTCTCGCCTTCCCATACCATAGCGAATACAGGACCAGAAGTGATGAAATCAACTAATTCACCAAAGAATGGACGCTCAGCATGCTCAGCATAGTGCTTTTCTGCTAATTCTTTAGGAATTACCATTAATTTAGCACCTTTCATTACAAAACCGCGACGTTCGAAACGGTCAACGATGTCTCCAATTACTTGACGTTCAACGCCGTCAGGCTTAACCATTAAAAAAGTTTGTTCAATTGCCATGTTTAAAACACTCCTTAAATTCGTCTAACAGGTTTTACACCTACCGATAAATATTAACAAAAAATGAGCCTTTATACAACAAAAAGCTAGAATTTGCGCTTACCCATGAACAATGCTACATCACGCAGTTTTTTCTTTACGGGATGTTTTGGTAAAGCATCAATTTCCTGTAAGGCCTTTTTCAAATATTTATCACTCATACGATTAGCTTGCTCAATTGCATGAGATTTACGCACATATTGCAACATATTTTGACGTTCCGGTTCTGTTAATGTGCCTGCAAATACTTTGACTAAGTATGGCTGCATCTCTGGCTCATCTTTCAGCAATAGAATCGGTAATGTAATATTGCCCTGCAATAAATCACTACCTGCAGGCTTCCCTAGCTCCTTATCTGTTGCCATGATATCTAACACATCATCGATAATTTGGAAGCTCATGCCTACAAAGTAGCCGAAGCGTTTTAAATGTCGCACTGTTTTAGCATCAACACCTGCCGCTACAGCCCCTAGCTCACAGCTTGAGGAAATAAGTAATGCTGTTTTGCGTTTGATTCTTCTAAAATAATCTTTTAAGCCTTGATCTAATCTAAATTTATCTTCAATTTGAATGACTTCACCGTTACAAATCTCTACCATGGTACGGGCTAAAATTTGATGAACAAGCGGGTCTTCCAGCTTTGTAATATATTCTAGTGCACGTGCAAAAATAAAATCGCCCGTGTACATTGCTACTCTGTTATTCCATTGTGATTTGACAGTCGGGCGTCCTCTTCGCATATTGGAATCATCAATGACATCATCATGCACAAGTGATGCCATATGAATGAGTTCTAAAGGCACTGCTACATCCTTCATCTTCTCAATGTCATAATCGCCAAATTTTGCACCTAGTAACACAAAAATTGGTCGTATCCGTTTGCCACCAGCTTGTAATAAATGGAGAGAAGCATCGTTGATCAAATATGAAGACGAGTCCACCGCTTTTTCTAACTCTCGTTCAATGATATCGATATCTGATTTCAAATCGGAATAGAGTAGTTTTAACTTCATCTTTTCCACGTGTGAAAACCTTCCCCCATTAACGTACCTTTTTAAAGCCCATATGCATTGCCGCAGCCCCGCCACTGTATGCTTTGTACGTTACTTTTTCTAATCCTGCCTGCTCAAACAATGCCGCTAACTTCTTCATACCTGGGAAATCATTCGCAGATTCCTGAAGCCAAGAATATTCCTTATAGCTTTTCGCAAATATTTTACCAAATATCGGCATTATATATTTAAAATAAAAACGGAACAGTTGACGATAACCAGGAATTTCAGATTGAGATGTTTCTAAACATACCACCATACCACCTGGTTTTACGACACGATGCATTTCCTTCAAGACTTGTAAATAATCAGGTACATTGCGAAGACCAAAGCCAATCGTCACATAATCAAACGTATCATCTGGAAAAGGTAACTCCATCGCGTTTCCATGAATTAGTTCTATTTGCGGGTATGACTGCACCTTTTGTTCGCCAACTTTCAGCATGTTTTGACTAAAGTCGAGACCTTTAACTTCTCCACTTTCACCTACTGCTTCTGCCAAAGCGATTGTCCAGTCTGCCGTGCCACAGCATACATCCAGCGCTTTTGTTCCAGGTTTTACAGCCATATGCTTCATCGTATCGTTACGCCAGCCAACATGCATCTGGAAACTAATTACACCATTCATTTTGTCGTAGTTGTCCGAAATACTCTCAAATACTTCGTGAACGTGTTCTTCTTTCGTTTTAGCCATTTTGAAAAACCTCTCTTATCCGTTAGTAGAAGCAATGGATGCCTCTACGTGTGCATGTAAAGCTTGTTTGATATCACTTTGTAAAAAAGTTGAATGATTGATGATCTGTGATAGCTCTGTTTTTAAATGCACAATTTTTTCCTGGATGACGCTATTAAAGGTTGCGCCATTTTGTCTGACACTTGCTTCAAGTGCCTTACCCATTAAAGACATTTGCCCACGCTGATAAGCCGCCCATTCTCTTTCTAAACGCAAGATTAATAAGCTTTTTTCTATAAGCGGTATATAGTCACTGAAAGAATAAAGACCGAAAAATTGAGCAATTAATCCCGCTTCAATATTACACAACGACGCATACCATTGCTCGATTGTTCGTTGCTCTGCTTCATACACTTTAATCTGGTGTTCACAACGAGCCACTATACCTTGTGACAAATTTCGGATCAATGCGACATTTCCTGACATCGCTAATATTTCATAATAACGACCACTATAAAAATCTCCAGCTAAAACGGTAAGCTGCTGTTCTTTTGATGTTGCATCTATTTCTTTTATATGATCGTGAGCCGCTAATGCTGCGTATACAATGCCAACAGTAATTGCAGCCTCTTGTTGCTCCTGTTGCCACTCTTCACCATTCAAAAAAGGGATTAACAAATAAAACAATTGATTTTCATCTATCACAGGAACTCCTGTGTATTTTTGCAAAGTTCTATGACGAACATCCATGAAAATCTCTGTTTTTAACTGTGCAATTGAATTTTGAATGTATGTTGCATTCATAGACCTTACTCCATTTCACTTTCAGATACGCTAGTCCTATCTAAGACTTGACGCTTGCTTACTGAGTCATTATAGCATATGCAACGATGTGGAATAAAAAAAATTTGCTTTCTTCATAGGACAGGCAGTAAAGCATTCCCATTATTTGATGCGGGAATACTAACTGCCCAGAAACCTCTTACTCAGTTTTTCACAATGATTGTTTTTCTATGTGCCTGTCATACTTAAAACAGGGCAAAACCTATCGAAAGAACTCTTTATTATTTTTTTGCTTCGCTATTGATCACACCATGTGCTGTATGAATTTGTGCTTTACCACGTATTTTCATGGCAGATGTGTGTTCTGTAAATTGAGCAATCATTACTTCGCCGGCATCTAGCTTTTCTGAATGATGGAATTTAGTATCTGTTCCACGAGTTAAACCAATGACATGGACACCATCTTCTTCTGCTTGAATAACAATATAATCTTGTGACATCTTTGTACACTCCTTAAATCCGACAAATTCTTAGTACATCATAACATAATTAGACATGCAATTTAAGACATTTGAATAAATGACAGTACTTCTCTTCGTTTCACTTCATCTTCTTCGTAAATACCACGAGCAACAGATGTTACCGTTTTGGAACCCGGTTTTTTTAATCCTCGCATTGTCATGCACATATGCTCAGCCTCAATGACCACATAAACGCCTTTTGGTGCAAGCATCTCCATAATTGTTTCCGCTACTGAAGAGGTAATACGCTCTTGCAATTGCGGTCTGCGGGCAATCGTTTCCACTGCTCGTCCAAGTTTACTAAGGCCAGCTACAACGCCGTCATTTGGTATGTATGCGACATGTGCTTTGCCATAGAAAGGTACTAGATGATGCTCACACATCGAATAAAAAGGAATATCTTTGACAAGCACTAATTCTTCATGATCCTCATGAAACACCGTTTTAAAATAATCTTTTGCATCCTCATGCAAGCCGCTAAACATCTCAGCATACATTTTTGCTACACGTTTTGGTGTATCCAATAAACCTTCGCGATTTACGTCTTCACCTACCGCCTCTAAAATCATTTTTACTGCTTCTTCTATTTTTAATAAATCAATATTCGACATCCGAAAAACCCTCCTGCGTATCAAAACATTACACATTTCCCTATGCATCGTAGCACATCCAAAAGGGAAGCGCAAAATGACTTACCTGATTCATTAGAAATTCATTTCTAGCTCAGCAAATTCCCGTATTAATGTTATGTAAAATGAATTTTAACGTTAAAAAGAGCAGCCTTCATGTTCGTTAACATGAAGACTGCTCTATGTAACTACTAGACGTGTATTATTTTACCGCGTCTTTAAGCGCTTTACCTGGTTTGAAAGCAGGCACCTTGCTAGCAGCGATTTCGATTTCTTTACCAGTTTGTGGGTTACGACCTTTACGAGCCGCACGTTCACGTACTTCAAAGTTACCAAAACCAATTAATTGTACTTTGTCACCCTTTGCAAGAGCATCTTGAATTGTATCAAATACAGCTTCAACTGCTTTAGAAGCGTCTTTTTTAGAAAGACCTGCAGCTTCAGCAACAGAGTTTACTAATTCTGTTTTATTCACACCATTCACCTCCTCTCAAAGGGTCATGAACCAATTCTGTAAAAAGAGTAACACATAGAAAACCGCTACGCAACTGTATTCATACATGATTATAACCAAAAAATCAGTTTTTCACCCAAAAAACAAAAATAAAAGGACTTTTCGCATAAAAACGAAAAGCCCTTCACCTATTTTTCGTACTTTTTTTTGATTTTTATCACTATAAAATAAATGTCACTAAACCTCGATCACCTTCGTTGACCATACGTTCAATCGTTTGACGCATACGTTTTTTAGCAGTAGATGGAACTGCATCCATTTTATAGCGTATTCCTTCTTTTAATACTTCGTGTAGTGGCGTTCCAAAAAGCTGTGTATTCCATAATGCATCACGATCATGTAAATAAGCATGATTTAAATCTTTTAGCAGTTGCTGACTATGGAATTCCGAACCGATTAACGGTGCAAACTCAGATTCCATATCTACACGGATAATATGGTAAGATGGCGCCTTTGCTTTCATTCGTACACCAAAGAAATTATTTTGCTTAATGAGCTCTGGTGCTGTTGGCTCAAATTCTTGCATCATCGGCAATGTCACACCATAACCTGACGTATCAGCATCATGAATCGCACTTTTGAAGCGTTTTTGGGCTTCTTTTGCCTCTGCCGCCTCTTTAATAAAGAGCAGCCAATCCTTTTTCGTTTCAATCGGCTCTTCTAGCCATTCATTACAAACCGATTTGTACAATTCGCCCTGTAGGGATACACGAATTACCGCCGTTCCCACACCAGCATCTACATGAACGACTTCACTTTGATCGATAAAATCAATGGCTTTAAAGGCATCTGACGCCTGTTGCACATCCCGAATTTTCATTACAGAAGAGAGTACTTCCTCCATGGAATCAATCAAGGCAACATTTAATGGGTGTGTAGCATCTAAAACGTCCAGCCAATCTGGTTTTTCCACCTCAATTGTACGGATAGGAAACTCAAATAACGCCTCTTGTAAAATATATTGAATATCCGTTTCCCTCATTTGGTCAATCGCCATGGCAATAACAGGCACATTGTAACGTTCAAACAATTCATTGCGAAGCTGAACCGTTTCCTCTCTCGCTGGCATTTGGCAATTCAGAAGGATGACAAAAGGCTTGCCGATTTCTTTTAACTGTTCAACAATTTCCTCTTCTGCCTTCTCTGCGGCACGGCGACTGATTCCGTTAACGGTACCATCAGTCGTAACAACAATACCGATATTCGCATGGTCACGAATCACCTTATCTGTGCCAATTTTAGCGGCTTCCTGAAATGGAATTGGCTCTGTATGCCAAGGCGTATGAACATATTTAGGACCGTTTTCATCTTCATAGCCCTTTGTCCCATCAATAATATAACCAACACAATCTGCTAAACGAATTTGGAATGGCATCTCATCTTCGCCGACCACAATACGGGTTGCTTGAGCAGGCACAAACTTCGGCTCAGCAGTCATAATGACAGGCCCCGGAGAACTTTGTGGCAACTCATCTTGTGCTCGCATTCTTTCTGTTTCATCCACAATATTTGGTAACACGACTGATTCCATTACCTTTTTTACAAATGTTGATTTACCTACACGTACTGGACCGACAACACCAATATAAACATCGCCATTTGTGCGCTCTGCAATTTCTCTAAATACTGCTTCACTCAAGGTTTCTGCCTCCTTTATCTACGCTTTTTCACTATATGCAAGCTTGTAGACAAATATGAAAAAGCCCCTCACAAATGTAAGGAGCTTTGTTTCTTATTCTTCTTTTTTCTCAGCGGCTTCTGCCTCTTGTTTTTGTCGTTCTTTCGCCTTTTGGACATCTACACTATACGTTTCCATATCATAAATTGGCTCACCATTATCATCCACTGTATAGGGAACAGAATAAGCAGGCACTACAGGATATTTGTCGACAAGTAACTGACGAATATCATCACCAGGTTTGACATCAGGCTTGTCTTCTTTTAAAAGTTGTCCTAAATCCACAGAATAATCCACATGCAATTCACCGTCACCTGTCATAAAGAGCGGTAATTCGACGCCAGAATAAGGACTTTTCACTGTCACATCTGTTTTATAGCCCAAATCTTTATAATTAATTTGATAAACATTATCGGACATTGAACCTTTGATTGGCAAATACTGTGTAGATAGTTTACGAATACCTATTTCACGTATACGCTCAGCCGCATTTAAATCTACTAATTTGACCGTCGCTTGATCTTCAGGATCCCAAATAATATATTGATATATACCGCCTTTTTCATAGGCATTACCAGGAATTGTCGTCAAATACTTCGGCATAAGCTTTTCAAAGTCGATTAAGTATTTGATATAAATGTCTGTATCAAGTTCACTATTTTTAATTGGTACTAGCCCACCAGTTGCTTCGCGGTATTCATTCACGGCACGTTGAACTGCAGCTAACTGGTCGACATCAGGCGTGACCTTTGCCCTTTTTTCGTCTTCTGGGTACGCACACCCTACTAACAGTATGGCAGTTGCAAATACCAACAGAAAAGCACTTAGTTTTTTCATGTTACTGAACACCTCATTAATTTTTTATGCTGGCCATGTGGCAACTATTAGTACCATTAAAAATGTGCCAAGTCCAAACAGTATGTATGCACATAAATTTACGATTGTTCGTAAAAATACATTTGAAATCTTATTCCGAGCTAAATAAATTAAGCCGACTGATATTATCATAAAGCCTATACAATAAAACGACACCCACATTACATCCAGTGCAGGCATATGAGCTAACGGGCCCATTTCAAATAACCACCTTTCGTTCAATGTCAAGAAACAATCAAAGTATATTATACTATGTGCCTTCGCTAAAAAGAAATAGTTGTCCCATAACTATCAAGAAATGGACAACTCTTTTACAGTGCTTGCACTATTCAACTAATAGCACACAATAAGGCGTCTCAACAGATTCGTTGAGACACCTTATTTATGTCCGTTTTATGACAGATTTAATCAAAAAATTAATATTAATGCTTCATATCATCTATTTCTCGTTTTTTCATACGCATCATTAATGCGTCAACCGCCACTTTCGGTTCAACATCATTAAATAGAACACTATAAAGCTCTGTGGAAATCGGCATAGCCACACCATACTTTTCTGCT
This sequence comes from Lysinibacillus sp. FSL W7-1291, assembly GCF_038593415.1. Classification (NCBI taxonomy): domain Bacteria; kingdom Bacillati; phylum Bacillota; class Bacilli; order Caryophanales; family Bacillaceae; genus Lysinibacillus; species Lysinibacillus sp. FSL W7-1291. Next base: position 1,518,954 of record NZ_CP151994.1, on the reverse strand, counting down.
AATTGATAGGCTGCCTTTGTGGTACGTACACCTTCTACAACCATGCCCATTTGATCTAACACTTCTTGTAGCTTCATCCCTTGCCCTAGCATATTCCCAGCTCGCCAGTTTCGGGAGTGAACGCTTGTACAGGTTACAATTAAATCTCCCATGCCTGTAAGCCCTGAGAAGGTAAATGGATTACCGCCCATTTTTACACCTAAACGTGTAATCTCCGCAAGTCCTCGTGTAATAAGTGCTGCTTTCGCGTTATCACCATAATTCAAGCCATCTGTAATACCTGCAGCTAATGCAATGACATTTTTCAGTGCCCCACCAATTTCTACACCGATCACATCATCGTTTGTGTAAACACGGAAAAATTGATTCATAAATAAATCCTGAACTTTTTCAGCAGCGTCTATGTTAGCACAAGCAGCAGTAACCGTTGTCGGGTGGTGCAGCACAACTTCCTCGGCATGACTTGGTCCGGAAAGAACGACAATTTCTTCCACATTTTCAGCTGGCAAACTTTCCGCTAAAATTTCAGAAATTCGTTTTAATGAATCTGGCTCAATCCCTTTAGAAACATGGACAAATAACACTTTTCTAGCTAGTTTAGCCGTTAATTTCTCACAAACTTCTCGAATAGCTTTCGTAGGAACAGCCACAACAATAGTCTCTGCATGCGTAGCTGCCATTGCTATATCACTCGTCGCATGTAAATTTGCAGGCAGAACGGTCTCTGGTAAATATTTTTTATTCGTATGCAGATGGTTGATTTCTTCTGCCTGATTAGCTCTATGTGTCCATACAAGCGTATCATGTCCATTTTCCGCTAGTACCATCGCCAGTGCAGTACCCCATGAGCCTGCCCCTAACACACAAACTTTTTCCATAAAAAATCCTCCCTTTGTTGGGTTGTCTATAATAATTTCTGTTCTTGTAAAAAGACGCCACCCAACAAATATGTCGGGTTGGCGTATTGTATGTGTATAGCTAGTACCTTAAGCACGAGCACGTGTAATTAAACGAATTGGCGTTCCTTCAAAGTCAAATGTTTCACGAATTCGATTTTCTAAGAAACGTTCGTATGAGAAATGCATCAGCTCAGGCTCATTCACGAACACAACAAATGTCGGTGGCTTAATCGCAACCTGAGTAGCATAGTAAATACGTAAACGACGACCTTTATCCGTCGGCGCAGGATTACGTGCCACGGAATCCTCAATCACTTCATTTAAGATAGAAGACTGAATACGCATCGCATGATTTTCACTTACACGTTGAATAATCGGTAAAATTTGATGCACACGCTGTTTTGTATTAGCCGATACAAAAATAATCGGGGCATAATCTAAAAATAGGAAATGCTCACGAATTTGCTGTGTAAAGACATTCATCGTTTTTTCGTCTTTTTCAATGGCATCCCATTTATTCACTACGATCACAACAGCTTTTCCAGCTTCATGTGCATAGCCAGCAATTTTTTTATCCTGCTCCTGAATACCCTCTTCTGCATTCATTACCACTAAAACAACGTCTGAGCGTTCAATGGCACGTAGCGCACGTAAAACCGAGTATTTCTCAGTGGTTTCATAGATTTTCCCTTTTTTACGCATGCCGGCTGTATCAATAATGACATATTCCTGATCGTCATACTCATATGGCGTATCAATAGCATCACGTGTTGTCCCTGCAATATTACTAACAATAACGCGTTCTTGCCCTAAGAAAGCATTTACTAATGAAGATTTCCCAACATTCGGACGACCGATTAAAGAGAATTTAATCACATCATCTCCATATTGTTCTTCATCTTCTTTCGGGAAATGCTTTGCACACTCGTCTAATAAATCCCCTAAACCTAAGCCATGCGAACCAGAAATCGGCCAAGGCTCTCCGAAGCCAAGTGCATAAAAATCATAAATCATTTCACGCATATCAGGATTATCAATTTTATTGACTGCTAATACGACTGGTTTTTTTGTTTTGTATAAAATTTTAGCAACTTGCTCATCTGCTGCCGTTACCCCTTCACGACCATTAGTCATAAAAATAATAACGTCCGCTTCATCAATGGCGATTTCAGCTTGTTGACGAATTTGCTCTAAAAACGGCTCGTCTCCAATTTCAATCCCACCTGTATCAATAATATTAAAATCGTGTGTTAACCACTCTGCCGAACTATAAATACGATCACGCGTTACGCCTGGGATATCCTCCACAATCGAAACACGCTCTCCAACGATACGATTAAAAATCGTCGACTTACCTACGTTCGGACGACCTACGATGGCTACTACTGGTTTCGTCATCTGTACTTCATCCTTCCAACTTCTTGTCTTTCGCTATTATACACGAAAAATGCCATTATATCATATCATATCCATAATGTAGAACGCTATGTATGGCAATAACGAGACGTTTGATTAATTTTATTTGATTCTATCCTCGGATTTTTGAGTTTTATCCTGCGATTTGAAGATTCTATCCTACGCTTTAAGCATTAGCCTTTGATTCGAGGGTTCTATCCATCGCTTTTTCTGTTCTATCCTTCGATTTAAGGATTCTATCCATCGCTTTATGTGCTAGCCCTCGATTCGAGGGTTCTATCCATCGCTTTTTCTGTTCTATCCTTCCATTTAAAGATTCTATCCACCTCTTTATAAGTTCTATCCTTCTATCTGAAGTTTTTATCCACCACTTTATGTGCTAGCCTTTGATTCGAGGGTTCTATCCACCGCTTTTTCTGTTCTATCCTTCCATTTAAAGATTCTATCCAACACTTTTTCTGTTCTATCCTTCCATTTGAAGTTTTTATCCGCCACTTTATGAGTTAGCCTTCGATTTGAGGATTCTATCCACTGCTTTTTCAATTCTATCCCTCGATCTGAAAGTTCTATCCAACGCTTTTTCAGTTCTATCCTTCCATTTAAAGATTCTATCCACCTCTTTATAAGTTCTATCCTTCTATCTGAAGTTTTTATCCACCACTTTATATGCTAGTCTTCGATTTGAGAATTCTATCCGCATCGTCAACATAAAAAAGCGAGGATACTTTTATGCATCCTCGCTCCATACATTATTATTTAAAGTTTTTTAGTTGATCGCCAATCACATCGCCAAATGAGAAACCTGTGTTTTCTTCAGGTAATTCATAGTCGATCACTTCTTCTGCTTCGGGATTTTCTAGTAATTCTTTAATGCTTAGCGCTAAGCGGCCTTCTTCAGCATTGACATCAAGCACTTTTACTTGTACTTCTTGTCCCTCTTTTAACGCTTCATGTGGCGTGTTAATATGCTTATGTGCGATTTGTGAAATATGCACTAAGCCTTCCACACCTGGGAATACTTCCACAAATGCACCAAATGAAGTAAGACGCTTCACTCGACCATCTAAAATAGTGCCTTTCGCTGCACGCTCTTCGATACTTGACCAAGGTCCTGGCATCGTTTCTTTGATGGATAATGAAATACGTTCATTTTCTGGGTCCACTGACAGAACTTTTACTTTAACGTCTTGTCCTTCAGCTAAAACCTCGCTCACATCATTCACATGCTCATGTGACACTTGTGAAATGTGTACAAGGCCATCAATACCGCCAAGGTCGATAAATGCGCCAAATGATGCTAAACGCTGTACTTTACCATCTAATACCTCGCCAGCTTTAATTTGATTGATGACATTTTTCTTTTGAGAAGCTTTTTCCGCTTCTACTACTGCACGGTGTGATAAGATAAGGCGATTTTTGTCCTTATCCAGCTCAACAATTTTGAAGCTTAATGTTTTGCCTTTATAGCCTTCAAAATCATCAACAAAGTAGTCTTCTACAAGGGATGCTGGTACAAAGCCACGTACACCTAAATCTACGACAAGACCACCTTTAACAATATCCTTTACTTCCGCTTCGAAAATTTCCTCTGCGGCAAATTGCTGCTCAAGTGTATCCCATGCTTTTAAAGCATCAACTTTACGTTTTGATAAGACAAAGTTCTCTTCTTCAACCTTTGTAATCATCAACTCTAATTCATCCCCTACAGAGATGACATCAGAAGCTTTCTCAATGTGTAAGCTTGATAATTCACTAATCGGTACAATTCCATCAAACGGTGCACCTGGAATTGACACAGATACTGCCTTTTCATCAACTTGCGCTGCAATACCTTTGACGATATCACCTTCGTTAAACGTTTGTTCTGCATAGTTCATTTCTTCAGACATATGTAACCCTCCTTCGCATCTTCCCTTACTATTTTATTCGATATTGAAGACAAAGACAAAAATAAATCCTTTAAATTCTAAAAATGTCTGAAATTTTAGGATTTATAGCATTTTTTCTTCTGCTAATTTTAAAATAGCTTGTGCTGCATCATCAATGGATAATGCTGTCGTATCTAAAAATAGGGCATCTTCCGCTTGAATCAGTGGCGATGCTTCACGCTCACTATCTTTTTTATCACGGAGCGCAATTTCTTCTTGAAGTTTTTCAAGAGAGGAGTCAATTCCTCTTTTTTGATTATCAATCAATCGACGTCTAGCACGTTCTTCTACTGTTGCAGACATAAAAATCTTGAGCTCTGCATGTTTTAATACATGTGTCGCAATATCACGACCATCCATGACCACTCCACCATTAGCTGCCAGCTTTTGCTGTTGCGCAACCAATAGCTCACGAACTTTCGCATGGGCAGCAACTTGAGAAACGGATGAAGTGACTTCATTTGAGCGTATTTCCGTTGTCACATCGTGACCATCTAAAAAGACTAGCTGTCCTTGTTGGGATGGTTTCAATTCGATTGTGCTAGCCGCTAGCATCTCTGCTAATTTTGCTTCATCATTTAAATGTATGTTTTGTTGCATCGCTTTATACGTAACTGCTCGATACATTGCACCTGTGTCAATATAAGTAAATCCAAGTGCTTCTGCAACAATTTTCGCGATTGTACTTTTACCAGCACCAGCCGGTCCGTCTATCGCAATTTGAATGTTTTTTTTCATATTCTTCCCTACTTTCTATCGCTTTTTATTGTACCATATAACCTAAAAAAAGCCCTCTGCTAGGAGAGGGCTAAATAAAAATATTCATCATGAACATTAAACATTAAATGGATTCAATTCCTTACGACGATTGACTAATTGACGCTCAAAGCAAAAACGCACAATATGCTGTTGGTCGACGTCATCTGTATCCGTTAGCTGGATTGTCGCAATGCGTTTACCCTCTTTTTCAAAAATGCGCACGACGGTAGCTTCTGTAATAACGTATTTGACTTCTCCATTAGTAAACGGCAATGCGATCGTTAATTTTACCTCATCATCATCTTTGAAAGCTACTGTTCCCTTCAAGATGATTGCCAAGCCTCCTGCGCTAATATCTGCTGACACAAGTTGATATTTATGATCCTTGAATTGGACCGCTACATCCACTGGTGTTTCCACTCGGACATATTCTCGTCGTTGAATTTTTATAAATTCCTCCGGCTTTGGACAATGCAACATAATCATCGGTATATTACCTGCTTTACGACCAATGACCTCTGTTTTAAAAGCAAAGGAATGTTTATCTTCGGTTCGAAAAGTCGCTCTAAATTCTGAGCCATCTATTAAAAACGCCGTTTTCTTCGTTGCCGTATTAACTGGATAGTCGATATAAAGAATATTGTCTTGCTGCTCTACCACTTTACATTGGAATTTCTCCACACGCTCAGTATAAGTAGGTTCAAGTTGTAATTGTGTACCAATTTTTATTTCCATGAGCATCTCCCCGTACGAAAATTATAGTTTAATTATCTCATGAGATGTTTATTTTGGCTATAAAAATTGGTAGTATTTTCTTATTACTAAGTGAGATATTCTACTTTTAATACGTTGTGATTTTCCGCATCAATAACGATTCGGAATGTTTCTTGTGTATTTCCGTCACGTAATGCAATGACCTCATAGCAAAGACGTTGTTCAAATTGTCCATTATCTGTATAAATATTTTTTACTTCTTGTACTTGAATATCGTCCTGGAAGAACGTTTTCCAATCAATAGGCTTAGCAGTTTGCGGTTTGATATTCTCTTCTTGAATATATTCCATCGCATTAGCACCTAATAGCTCACCTGTATCTTTCGCTAATTTTAATTGCACACCGTCAGCATAAATTAACGCATTATCGCCTGGATTTACACGGGCAAATGTCACATGCCATGCTTGGTGGTTTTCACGTGATTCCACATAGGCTACATCCTTCATGCCTAATTTCTTAACATAATCTTGTGCCTTTTTAAGAACTTCTTCTTGTGATAGCTTAGCTTCATCAACAGGTCGTTCTACTAAATAGGATAATAAATGGCCACCCTTTTCTGTTAAATCAACATACCCTAGACGTATCCCTTGGTGGAATTGGATATGATAGAAAGGATATGGTGCTGTATCACTACTTTTTGTGACAGTGAATGTAGCATCTTTAATGACTGGGAATAAATATTTCACTTTTTCTAGTGCTTCTTTTTCGGTAATAACGGCATCCTGCAATGCCTTTAACTCAATTTTTTTCTGCCAATCAGATTCAGATAAAGTTAATGGGAAATCCTTTTCACCATAGCCTTTTAACGTATCTTTCACAGTATCAAATTGTGTATTTGGATTTTTATTATCTACTTGCTGTAGCCAAATATCCATTTTTCCATCATGCTTATAAAAATCAACGGTTGCAGCTGTCCATTCATCAGAAAGAGACTGTAAATTGGTTGACACCTGTGGCATCTTTTCACGCCAAGCATCATAATCACCTGTTTTGGCTGTTCTTTTAGCTTCATCGCCAAGTCGCCCTAAGTAATTCATCCATTGATTCGATAATTCTTGTCCAATAGGAATATTTGCAATAGAAGAACGAACTTCTGAGCTTAAACGCCAAACTGAGTCTAGCTCATTGTGAATCGCCTGCTCGTCTTGAAACAAGAGGGATTGCGATACTGAACGCTGAAGATGGGACAGTTTTTCAGAAGCATCTGTTAACTTATCTGTATACTGTGCGAGCACGGTACGTTGTAAATCTTCTTTATCTCCATGTAAATTAATACTATATGCTCCTAATCCAATGACAGCGATTGTTAAGACCACGAGCCAAGTTTTCATCTATGTTCCTCCTTCCTATGAACAGAAAATATGCTCTCCTATTTGTTTAATTTGTGGGCGTGACCAAATCCATTTACTTGTTGCTGTTTTAGGATTGAAATAATACAATGCATTTTCAGATGGGTCCCAGCCGTTCATAGCATCAATAACAGCTTCTTTTGCACGTTCATTTGGTTCTAGCCAAATTTGACCATCTGCTACTGCTGTAAACGCTAACGGTTGGAAGATAATACCTGAAATAGTATTCGGGAAATCTGGGCTTTCCAAGCGGTTCAAAATAACGGCCGCTACTGCTACTTGCCCCTCATAAGGTTCTCCCCTAGCTTCTCCATAAACGGCATTGGCTATTAATTGTAAATCTCGTTCCGTATATTTTGGTGGAACCTGTGTCTGTGTACCATTCTTATTGCTACTTCCACTGCTATTACCACCGCCAGTGCCTTTTTTCACTTGTTGATCAAGTGGCTTACCGCCATAGTAAGTAAATTGATTTCCTGCATTTAATTGTGCCTTAACCCATTTTTCATCATAATCAGAATTGCCTGCTAATGCTTTTTTTGTCTTAGTGCCGGCAATCCCGTCTACTGGTAAACCATAATTCTCTTGGAAATTACGCAAAGCCCAGTATGTGTTATAGCCAAATTTGCCATCAATTTTACTCTTATAAAAACCTAAGTATTGTAGCCTAGCCTGTAATTCAATAACATCATCTCCATAGGCACCACGAGTAATTTGCTGATCGCTAAATGCATTGGCATCATTTTGAGGAATCGCAATTATACTAATTCCTAATATCAAAGCAAAAAGTATGCTTACTAAACGCACTTTTATCACTCCTTTTTTTTATAGCTTGAAACAAAAGGAGTAATTTATACATGCTAAAACAGAAATAAAGCGTAGAAATCGTTGACGATTTCTACGCTTTAAATTTTCTTTTGCATATGGAGATGTTGTACCAGATGGTAATGAGCAAGTTTTACTTTGCGCAAGCCAAACCACCATAAAAACAACATAAAAGGTATCATTAAATAAACCCAGTGACCTTTGAATGATAATATTGTATTGTATAGAATGTGAAGTACAACTGGTGCACAGAGCGCCATAGCAATCATTTCTTTCGTCTTAACAAGCTTTGAAAACTTAGCCCGTCCATAATAATAGCCCATTACGACACCAAACAATGCATGGCTCGATACTGGTAATAAGGCTCGCATGAATGCCGTGTCCAAGCCAAAGGACAGTAAATAGAGAACATTTTCAATCGTAGCAAAACCAAGTGATATGCTGGCACCATATAATATCCCATCGTATGGGTCATCAAATTCTACATGATTATAGATTGCAATTAATAGCACAAACCATTTAAAAAACTCTTCAATGACACTAGAAAAAAGAACATCTTGAAGATAAAGATATCGAAAAACCCCTTCCTCTGTTAATACATACTGTAAAAACATGATTGGGAACGTTAAGAATGCACCGTATAAAAACGTTTGTAGTAAAGTTCTTCTTGGCTCCGTAGCCATCTGATTGCGCAAATAGAAATAACTAAAAAGCGCTAGACCGGGAGCAATGGCAGCAGATAATAAAATGATCATGATGCCGGCTCCTTTCAACAATTAGACTGCTATTATTATACCATGTAATGACAAAAAAACTTTTTAAAAGGAGATTTTATTTTTTATGAAAAAAACAATTTTATTAATTCATACTGGCGGCACAATCTCCATGGCTATGAGTGCTGAAGGAGCAGTCATGCCGAATGAAGAAAATCCCCTTATGAAGGAAAGTAATAAACTAGCTTCACTTGCAAGCATCATCGAAATAGAAGCTTTTAACCTTCCTTCTCCACATATCACACCGAAGGAAATGCTACAATTGCGCAACGTGATTATGGAGCAAATGACAGCACAGCCAATCGATGGTGTTGTCATCACACATGGTACGGATACTTTAGAAGAAACTGCCTATTTCTTAGAGCTAACAACGAACTTAGACATCCCCATTGTACTGACAGGTGCCATGCGCTCTTCTAACGAACTAGGGGCAGATGGCATTTATAATTTAGTGGAAGCAGTCCGAGTAGCCGTCGATGAAGAAGCACGTAATAAAGGGGTACTTGTTGTCATGAATGATGAGGTTCATCTTGCTGTTAACACAACTAAAACAAGCACGAGCTCAGTGAATACTTTCCAATCTCCACAGTATGGGCCGATTGGATTAATTACAAAATCACGTATCCTATTCCATCATGCACCCATTCGTCGACAATATGTAGATGTTAACAATTTATCCAAGCGCGTGGCGATGTTAAAAGTGTATGCTGGAATGGAGGAAGATTTACTAGATATCGTGCTTGCATGCAAATATGATGGCGTCGTACTGGAAGGACTAGGTCAAGGGAATGTCCCTCCATCTGTAGTAAAAGGAATTGAAAGCCTTTTACAGCGAGACATTCCAGTAGTACTCGTATCCCGCTGCTTCAATGGGATTGCAGAGGGTGTTTATGGCTACATTGGTGGAGGGAAAATGCTGGAAGACTTAGGTGCAATTTTCGCCACAGGTATTAATGGCCAAAAGGCACGCTTAAAATTGTTAATAGGTCTAAACACTACAGGCACGCCTATTAACTTAAAGGATTTTTTCCTGTAAAGGCAATATATTTTTAGCTGGTACTTTGCTCTGCCGCTATCACTTGTTCATAGTAGTACAATATTTCACGAAGACGAGCTAGGGCTTCGTCGAAATCTGGTTGTATTACGGAAAATTGAATGAATCCCCTTTGTTGTAAATAATGACTTTCACCATGAACCAATAGCCCATTTAATGCTAGATCAATGGGTAGGTTAGAATAAGTACTTGGCAATCGAACAGTTACAAGCATTGGATAGTGGACTGTTCGGTATTGATATTGCATGATGGGAAGCTGCAGCAGTGCCTGAAAGCGTTGCTGTAGCTGCTCATAGCGTGCTGGATAGGCTTGTAATGCCACCTCAACATTACCCAATAACATTGCAGGTAGTGTAAATGGTATGGCACCTTGCTGATAATTTGCTAAATCAAGATAAGCAGGTAATGTAGCAGCTGGTGGTACAAGGGATTGTGAAAACACAAATGCTAGCCCGCTTAACGCACCGATGGCTTTGCCACTCACTGCTGTAGCCAAATAACAGTCTTGTAAAGAAAATGGCATGGCACCAAACGTACTGATACTATCTATACATAGCTTTACATGGTATTGCTTAGCTAGCTCACTCAAATGCTCTAAATCATTACAAGTCCCTGTGGAAGTCTCACCATGCACTGCTAGCATCCACTGATAAGCCCCCGTTTCAAGCAGTGACGCCACCTCATCTCCATCAAACGCTGTCCCCCAGTCTTTCTCCACTACATCAAACGATAATGACCAGCGAGTAGCTTGCTTCCGTAAACGTTCGCCAAATTCACCATTTGTTAAAATAAGCCCTTTCCCTAATTGTTGCGCCTTTAATTGGGCCAGCATCACTTCATTTGCCAATGTTCCCGTACCAACGATTACACCAATATAATTGGCATTCGATAAATGCAGTAGCTTTTTTTGCACTCGTTCATAAAGTGCATAAAATGGTAACGATCGGTGCGATAAATCTGAATAATCACTCATCTCCAATTGCTTCACAGGCCCTGGATAAAATGTAAACTGTTCCGTCGCTAGTCTATGTTGTAATGATTGTTCAAATTCATGTCTTGTTAGCACCATCGGTAAAAATATTGCATCTTTTGCTCCTACAGCTGGTGCAAATTGTTTAAAGCCCATCTGCTTATACAGCTTTTCTTCTCTTGTTGTCCCTGAAATTACTGCTGCTGTATAGCCTTTTTCGTAGGCAAAGGTAGTTAAAGCTTGTGTAAGTTTCAATAGTACCCGCCCCGTTCGATAACCCTTTTTCACTGAAAGTAATCGAATTTCGCAAGGTTTCACACAATTTTCTTTAGGTAAATATCCCTCAATCTCGCCAATTTTTTCATCAATCGAGAACGGTCGTTGATCTCTAAACGCGACCATTCCAATTAATTCTGTTTCCTTATACACAACGACATATGTATTCTCCTGATGAAATCGATCAACTTTTATTCTTGTCGAATTCGCTTCATGCTGTGGAATCTCTTCAACAAATGTTTCATAATTCAATCGAGCGATAGCCTCAAACTCGGCATTTGTTTGGGCAATTTTACACCAATACATCTCTTCACTTCCTTCTTTTTAACGATTCCTGAATATTAGACATATGCTTGATGAGCATGCACATGATTGCTATAATGAGCAGTCCATATGGCTCTAATTTCCCCGCCTGAATAATAGCCCCTATATAGAAAATAAAGCCTCCAACCATACTAAGTGTCAAACTTCGTATAAAGACAAGCGAAAGCATAGTACCAATAATCATCCATAAAAATAGGCTCGGTGATAAGGCGATTCCAACACCGATAAAAGTAGCCACACCTTTTCCGCCATTAAATTTCAACCAGATAGGAAATAAGTGTCCGGCTATTACCCATGCAGCTCCACCAATCATGACCCATTCTTCTAATTGCCACAAATACCCTAACCAAACGACTAGTACTCCTTTCAGTGCATCACCAAGAAAAGTCCAAACAAAGGCCGCTTTTCCAATAACACTTCCTGCATTACGTGCGCCCAAGTTTTTACTACGCTCTGCCTGCAAATTGACACCATACACCTTACCAACGAAATAAGCTGTCATGAAGTTTCCCATTAAATAGCTAAGGGCCCAATACAACCCAATCAATGTGATTCCTCCTTACTAAAAAGGCTGTATAAGCTAGATGCCTATACAGCCTCGGTCATTATTTTTTTCTTTGCTCAATAATTCGAGCAATACATTCACCATGGAAACGCCCATTTTCGATAAAAATTTCATTGGCATTATTCCCTGCTGCAATAACTCCCGCAATGAATAAGCCCTCGACATTAGTTTCCATCGTTTCTGGCGTAACAAAAGGACGCCCTGTTTCTTCATCAATCTCAACGCCCATCGCTTTGACAAAAGTGTGATCTGGATGGTAGCCAGTCATAGCAAAAACGAAATCATTTTTTACTACTTGCTCTTGCCCAGCTACTTCTAAAACCACTTCATGCTCACGAATTTCTAGCACATTCGTATTAAAACGCATGTCAACTTCTCCCGTTTTGACTACCCCTTCAAATTCAGGTAAGACCCACGGTTTGATGCTTGAAGAATATTCACTACCACGATAGACAACTGTTACACGAGCGCCTGCTTTATTTAATTCCAACGCAGCATCTATAGCTGAATTTTTGCCACCAATAACAAGTACATCCGTATCAAAAAATTCATGTCCCTCTTTAAAGTAATGGAATACTTTGGGTAACTGTTCACCCTTAATATTTATATAATTCGGGTGATCGTAATAGCCCGTTGCAATTACTACATACGGCGTTTCATACGTATCTTTATCAGATGTGACAGTGAACACATCGTTATTTTTCACAACACTTTGCACTTTTTCAAAGCGATTTACTTGTATATTTTTCAAGCGGACAACCTCTCGATAGTAAACAAGTGCTTGGTTTCGTTTTGGTTTACGGCCTTCAATAATAAAAGGTACGTCACCAATAGCTAAACGTTCACTTGTACTGAAAAAAGTTTGATGTGTAGGATAGTGATAGATGGCATTCACGATATTGCCCTTTTCGATCACAATAGGTTGTAATCCAATATTTTGCAAAGCTATTGCTGCTGCTAAGCCACATGGGCCACCTCCAACAATAATTGCATCTGCTTGCTGCATTTCTTGACACTCCAATCGAATTTGAACAGCATTAGTTGCTGCTTCATGCTTTCACATAATTATAGAATAGACGATACCTTTTTATTATACGCCTTCTCACAAGAATTGGTTGGTTATTTACTCGAAATATCAATGTCAATAATATGACATTGAGGTTTTGCGCCAAGTCGAAAAGGCACTAATGTCGTGCCATAGCCATTACTTACTAAGGTCATGACACCATCACGCTGTCGATAGGAACCGTTGGGATGAACACCATAAGGACCGAATCGAATCTGCCCCCCATGTAAATGTCCCCCCATCATTAAATCTGCTCGGAACTTTGCTCGAACTTTGGCAAAAACACCTGGGTTATGTGCAATGAAAACAACTAAATCCTGCTCTCCTACCTTTTCAAAGGCCTTTTCAAAGCTATATTCTTTCACTGTTGTATCTTCAATTGCACTTAACCAAAAACGATTTTTTACAGGAAGTAGCACAGCATCATTGACAATGATTTGAACCTGATAGGCCTGTAAAATGTCCTTTAGCCTTTCTTCTCCAATTTCTCTGTCATTATTGCCCCACACAAAATAGATTGGTGCGATAGACTTTAATAAAGTCAAATTTTCATGAATCCGTTCAATAGGTGTGCGGCTATCTGCAAAGTCACCACCAATAATCACAGCATCAAAATGTCCCTCTAATTGTGCAATCATTTTTTTATTTATTTTACGTAAATGTACATCTGAAATAAAAAATAATCGTACCTGTTCCTGTTCACCGTGTAATGAAAGCTGGTGATGTAATACATTATTTTCATGCGCTACCTTCCACATATAAAGTAGAAAGGCGATGACAACTAAAAGAAATAGCCCTATATATAGCATTTCCTCACTTCTCCTTACGACAGCAAAAAGGCGATTCATTTCTTAAGAAGAATCGCCTTTTCGCTAAATCAGACGTACGTTTTGGTGTGAACGTTTGTCTGTTATTTTATACTAGAAAAACTATATAACCATTAAAAAATCTTATTAAGGTAGCCTAATTACTTGCCCAACCCTGACCGTATTTGAAGACATACCATTGAAAGCACGAATTTTAGCTAATGTCGCCTCACTACCATCGCCATAATGATTCAATGCGATTCGGTATAAGTTCTCATTCGCTTTGACAGTATGTGTAGTGGCTTTAGCATTTTGTTTCGCTTCTTCGGCTTTTTTCGCCTCTTCTGCTTTTCTTGCTGCCTCTGCCTGTTGTTGTGCTATTCTAGCTTCTTCGGCTTTTTTCGCTTCCTCAGCTTTTTTTGCTTCTTCAGCTTTTTTCGCTTCTTCCGCAGCCTTTTGTTCAGCTGCTAATTTGTCTGCATCTTTTTGAGATTGCTCCTGTGCTTTTTTATCTCCTTGATCGTCTTGTCCCTTACCTTTATCTTTCTCTTTATCAGATGCAGATGACTCGGAAGGATCTAATTCGACGACCTGTTCTGCTGTATCTTTTTCAGCTTGTTCAATCGTTTTTCCTGGCTCATAAAATTTCCAAAAATAAATAAGAATTGTTAATGGAATTAGGATAAAAATAACAAACAAAATCGTCATTAACGGTGTTTTCCGTCTTGTATTTTTTGGCTTTTTATTTTTATTGCCATTTTTATTCATTCTGGAAACTCTTGATAAGGATTGCTGTTCATTTTGTTCATCTTCAAATGATTGACGATGTTCTTCTATTTTATCGCGATAATCTTCTTTATTCATTCGCCTTTCCCCCAACCTTACTACGCTTTCTATCATGTCTATTATGACGAATTTTACGAAAAAAGTAAATGACCGTCAGTTTTAGTCTAAATACCCATTAAAAGTTGCTGCAATCGACTTTCCCACGAAACCATTTCAATTTTCTTATCTTCTTGTAAGCGTGTTTTCTTGATTTCATCATAATGGATTCCACAATTTTCACAACAGTTTTCCGGCTTTTTCTGCAATTTTTGCCCAAAATACCCGACTAAATGTTCACGAATACAGTCTTTTGTCTGAATGATTTTTAGCATTTCGTTCACCGCACTGTATTTCTCTAGGGCTAAATGATTTAATCGAGCCTTCACTTGTTCACTAGATTCTTGTTGCACCCAATAATCCAGCACACGAAAAGCTGTCTCGCTCAGCTCACCATTTTTCAGCATCTGTGTTGGCTGTATTTGCTGGGAAAGCAGCTCCTGATAGCGATCAACATGGTGTGGTGTCGGCAAATCACCTGTCACAACAAATTTCGCTAGCTCTTCATCCCCTTCACTATACAGCAAAATGGCAAGTGCAGACTGACCATCACGCCCTGCACGACCTATTTCCTGCATATAATTCGCTATGTTGGCAGGCATCGATTCATGTATAACCTGACGTATATTAAGTTTATTGATGCCCATACCAAAAGCATTCGTGGCGACTATCCAATCCAGTTCACCATCTATAAACTGCTGCTGAATAAACTGACGGTCTTCTGCTCCATAGCCTGCATGGTATGCTGCGGTGCGAATACCTGCTTGTAAAAGGGCTTCACTATATTGCTGCGCACGTTTGCGTGAAGATACATACAAAATACCTGGCCCTGCTGTTTCTTTAATATGCTGCATGAGCCACCTAGCTTTATCAGCCTTATCCTCTACTACTATACGACCTAAATGAATATTTGCACGGTCAACATTATACATAAATTCAAATGGCGCCTTGAGTGATAGGGTCTCACGTATATCTCGAACGACCTTATCCGTTGCTGTGGCGGATAGCGCCAATATTGGCGGGCGATTTCCCCTCGAAAACCATTCACCAATTCGTAAATAATCCGGTCGAAAATCAAAGCCCCATTGTGATATACAGTGCGCTTCATCCACTACGATTAAGCCAAGCTTCATTTGCGCTAATTTCTCTTGTACCTGCTGCTGTAATAACATTTCTGGTGAGGTAAAGATAAACCGATACTGCTCTAGATAATGTAGTACATAGCGTTTTTCTGTTTGGGATAAAAAAGAATTTAAAGCGATCACTCTCTTTTCTCCAAAACGCTTCAGCTCTTCTACCTGATCCTGCATTAATGAAAGCAATGGTGACACAATTAAGACAGGCTTTTCTAATATATAGGCTGGAAGCTGGTAGCAGAGTGATTTCCCCATTCCTGTCGGCAATAAGGCAATAACGTCTTGCTCTTGCAGCAAAGCTTCAATGACTTCTTTCTGCCCTGGTCGAAATGATGAATAACCAAAATGCTTGTGCAATAATTGTTCAAGTTCCATTTAAACTTCTCCTTTCGCAAGGACAAGCCTTAATTGAAAATAACTCATGTCCTCTAATGCTCCATGTAATATTTTCAATTTTTTTGTTTGATATTGCTTGGATACCTGCCAAACTTTTTGTGCTTCTTCATATGAGACGAATGGTCCAATAGAAAAGTTCGGTTCATACATGGCTAATTCTACAAAATGATCCTCAATTGTACTTTGTTTTAATTTTCGCTTTTGTACAATTTCCTCCATTGAATAGCCTTGCTCATATAACTGTGCTGTTTGCTGGGCAGAATCAGTTAATAAAATTGTCACTTTTAACCCTTCAGCCACTCGACCAAGCAGTGGGTAATCATTTAATTTTTGTTGCACTTCATTTAATAATATATGTAGTGTTTCTATAAATGCTAATTGACTATCTAACACGTTCTCCTTCCGTTCAAATGCAAGCTGTTGCCAAGTCCAGCCTGGTAATCGATAACCACTGAGGCGGTAAAGAACAAGCTGTTTGTTGACATCTGAAACAGGGATCGTTTGGAGTACATTTGTGCATTCTACCACTAATTGTTGCTGCAAATGACCCTCCTTGTAATGATGCTCCTGTAAAAAAGAGCGCACCCATGCTTGAATTACTGGATCCCTACTGATTGGTGAAAAAGAACGAACTGTTGCAGTTTGATGTGACAAGCTTTGGACAAGGAGAGAAAGCCTTGCATAAAAAACATGCTCATTCCCTCGATAATGCCAACCATCAAAGAAAAAGGTCGGTGTTTGCTGTGCACGCTGCAATCCTAGCTTTTCCATGTAAAAATGACCGGATTCCTGCACGTTTAACCAACTATATTGCATAAATAAGGTAACCGCCTCGTCAAATGTGGCACGAGGTAGTTTCGGCAACAGACCAAAATATGGATGCAACTGAAAAAGACCAATATCTTGAATTGTCTGGCCTGAACGCTTTCCTCTTAGGACATGATAGGCTGCCGAAATTGTCCGCTCCTTATGGAGTTTTTGAAAGATTTGCAATAAAATTTGATGAAACATTGACGCAAATTCCTCCAATTTAATAGTATTTAAGTTGAAATGTAAGATAAACATCTTTAAAATGAGTATGAAGCTTTGTAGGAACATCGTTAAAGGAGAGAAAAAAATGGCTAAATACACAATAGTTGATAAAGATACATGCATCGCCTGTGGCGCATGTGGAGCCGCAGCGCCAGACATTTATGATTATGATGATGAAGGGATTGCCTTCGTTATTTTAGATGATAACATGGGAACTGCTGAAGTACCAGAAGATCTATTAGAAGATATGCAAGATGCTTTTGAAGGTTGTCCAACAGACTCCATCAAAGTAGCCGACGAAACTTTCGATGGCGATTCATTAAAATTCGAATAGTCTTCAAGTAAATGTATACCCTAAAAGGCATCCTACTTTGGGTGCCTTCTTATGTGTATTAAATATTTGCATCAAGAGATAATCATATGGTCTATTGCTATACATACCAATCTATTGGAGGAATGATAATGTTTAAGCAGCTACAAGTTGAACATAGTTTATTTCTTATTAATCAAGACCATATGAATTTATTTAAAAATCTTGCTGCTAAATGGCAACCAGTTTTTCCAGATGTTTGTGCTAAATGTTTGAATACACTAGATTCATGGGCCATCGTGTTAAATAACTGGGTTTTCTTAAAATCTCAGTTCAACGATGAACTCATTCTCAATCCTTCTAAAGCAATTAACTATTCCATCAATACATTTTTAATAGACGAGCTCAAAAAGATTCAAATAATTCAAAAAACAAAGGGATTTGAGAATGATGATTTACAGTATTTTGTCGCTTTCCAATTAGCAAATGCAATAGACCTGTGGGTGTACAATACGCTTGAAAAAAGCTCTGAAGCTGATTTATTACTCCCTCAACACCTAAAACCATATTTTCTCGCTCATTTAGAGGATGATTTTCAAACAGACAATGCTACATTCCACCGAGATCAAACAAGAGCAATCAAAATACTAGCTCAAGTCATTCGCTCACAAAATAGCTTTAGAATCACCGTCAGCAGTGCTGTTAATCGAGCAGTATATCTGTATGAACAGCATGGTAACAAATAAAATAGGACTACCTTTAATTCGTCTCTCATAAGAAAGAGATGAATTTTTTTTGCTTATGAAACGACTTCTCTTTTCATCTTGTTATTGCAACGATATTTTATGTATGATAAGATTTTAGTAGTTGGTACTAATAACAGATATTATCTCGCAAAGGAGTTCTTTATAATGATGGATAATTTATTACAATTAAAAGATAAAAACATTGTAGTTATGGGTGTAGCAAATGATCGTAGTATTGCTTGGGGCATTGCGAAACGCTTATTTGACGTAGGTGCAAATGTTATTTTCACCTATCGACAAGAACGCTCATTAAAGAAATTACAAAAGCAATTAGACACAATTGGCCATTCTGATTCACTCATCGTGCAATGCGATGTAAATAGTGATGACAGTACAAAAGCGGCTTTCGATGAAATCGGCTCAAAGGTTGGCGTTATTCATGGTATTGTGCATTCAGTAGCTTTTGCCCACGCCGAAGACTTACACAACCGCTTCCTTGAAACAACTCGTGAAGGCTATGCATTTGCACAAGATACAAGTGCTTATTCACTTATTTCAACAGCAAAAGCAGCTCATCCGTATATGACAGAAGGTGGCTCTATTGTCACGATGAGTTACTTAGGGGCTGAACGTGTGCTTGATGGCTATAATGTTATGGGTGTAGCAAAAGCTGCATTAGAGGCTTCCATGCGCTATCTTGCTGCTGATATTGGTCAGGATAATATTCGTGTCAATGCCATTTCAGCTGGAGCTATTCGTACACTTGCTGCAAAAGGTGTACCTTCTTTTAATACCATTTTACACAAAATTGAAGAAACAGCTCCATTAAAACGGAATGTTCAACAAGACGAAGTAGCCGATATGACGATTGTTATGCTATCTCACCTATCACGTGGTGTAACTGGTGAAACAATTTACATCGACGCTGGCTACAATATTATGGGTTAACTATATAGCGAGACAGGCAAGCCTCTGAGCGGTAGCGTAGGAAGTAGCTCAGCGCTCGCCCACAGGAAAGCAAGTAGCCTCCAACGGAAATCCTTTTTCACCTTTCACAAAAATGCTATGGATGGTTTTGTTTCTCAACACTATGAGAATGGAAGATAAATATTCTCTTCCATTCTTTTTTATAGCATCGTCCATATAGTTTGTATCAATAAAATTATACCTGCTGCTATTAAAAGAAGATAAATTAATGATTTAAATAGCTTTTGATTGAGCCTAGTAAACAAGATTTGTCCTAAAATAAGGCCGATGAAAACAATAGGCAAGGCATACAAACTATAAATCCAAACCAGTTTACTTGTGCCCTCAACAGTGACTTGAGATAGTAAACTAATAAGATAGATAAAAATATAATAGGCTAGTGAAATAGCTCTAATGGTTTCCTTATTTCGATGGGTGCTCGCAAAATACAGCAACAATGGCGGCCCTGCCATACCAATACTTGTTGTAAACATTCCTGAGATTAAACCAACGCCATAATCTCTACCACTTGTTTGTTGAATGGAGAGATTTTTCATCAAGAGAAACGTAAGACCTATTAAGAGGATGGCGATAATAAGTTTAAATGTCGTGACATCGACTAAGGCAAATAAAATACTACCAAAAGGAGCGCCCACAACACTACCAATTATTATCTTCTTCAGCAAAGCGACATCAATATCATGCCTCACCTTCCAAATGAGAGAACATGAAATAACAAGGGACAGTACGATATTTATTTGCATTGCCTCTTGCGGAGAAAAAAGCAACAGTAAAAAAGGGGTGGCCATGATAGAAAAACCAAACCCCGTACTTGTTTGCAAAATGGAAGCTGTTAGTATAATAAAAAAGTACAAAAGTAATTCCTGCAAAACGACACCTCACATCATTTAGTACTATAGAGTGGTTATAGCATGTTGCTTAGCAATTAATTCCTTCAATAAGAAAGATAACACGCAAGCAATTAGTAAAAATAGAGCAATCATGGCGATCACACCTACCCAGCCATACTTCATCCAAAAAACACCACCTACTGTCCCGCCAACACTCGAACCAACATAATAAAAAAATAAATAAAGGGATGATGCTTGCGCTTTATCATGTGTTGCCCGTCTACTCACCCAGCCACTCGCGATAGAATGAGCTGCAAAAAAGCCAAAGGTAAACACCGTAATGCCGATAATTTTTAAAGTAAGGAGCCCATTGAGTGTTACTATGGCTCCTGCCAACATAATGGCAATGGCTAGTAATAACATTTGTTGGCGTCCGTAACGATCGGCTAGGCTACCAAACCATGCTGAACTAAATGTCCCTACTAGGTATATGACAAATATCCAGCCTACAATGGTCGCGCTCAAATTATAGGGAGGGGCCATTAATTGAAAGCCAATATAGTTATAAAGTGTGACAAAGCTTCCCATTAGAACAAATCCTATACCATATAGACACAACATAGAAGGGTCCTTCAGATGTTGCAACAGCGTTTTAGTTAATGCTTTTAATTGTAAAGGACGTGGGCTAAAATGCTTGGAGCTTGGCAGCATCCAGACAAACAACACACTGACAAAAAGGCTAATTCCTCCTAGCACCATCATCCCTATATGCCAGTTATAATGGTCCGTTAATGTCCCGATAATGACTCGTCCACTAAGCCCTCCCACAGAATTACCACTAATGTATAAGCCCATGGCAACACCTAAGCTTGCTGGTTCCATTTCCTCCCCCAAATAAGCCATGGCAATTGCCGGTAAACCTGCAAAAACGATGCCTTGTAGCACACGCAATCCTAAAATTATTTCAAAGTTAGGTGAAAACGCTAGTGCCACTGTCAATACAGAGGCTGCAAAAATAGAAATCGTCATCAATGATTTTCTTCCCCATGCCTCTGATAAAGAACTAACAATAATTAAACTCACTGCTAAGGCAAAGGTAGTGACAGAAAGAGATAAACTTGCTACAGCTGGCGAGACGTGAAACACATCTGCAAATGTCGGTAGTAATGGCTGCGTTATATAGAGATTTGCAAAAGTAATAAAGCCTGCCAAAAATAAGGCCCAGTTTGCTTTATGAAACGCTCTCGTGCCTTTTTGTATATATTCCATGACTCTCTCTCCTTCAGCTCTTCAACATACTACTATTATTCTAATACAATATTTCGTAAAACACACGATCCCTCCGTCAAATAATAGACAAATTCATCACCATTTTCACCAGGAAAAAGCAAATTTTAATTGACATTCAAAACACGCCAACTCTCTTTTTAAAAGCTATTTATAAAAAGGAATTTACTATTTTGACTTGGCAAATATTATGCTACAGTAAAGGTAATCATCTAGAACCATTGTCACAATGAATACAGATGACACAACCATTTTTCATTGACTAGACTTGGAGGAATTTTTATGAAAATTATTGAAGCTTTAGCCCTTGCAGCACCTTATATTCACCTTGCATTAAAGCAAGAAGCCATTGTAGCTGTTATTGAAAAGGATAGTGAAACAGTCATCAAGTATTTAGCGGGGAAACGTGTAGATTCAGGCTATCATGATGGACAAAAAGTAAATGCTAATGACCAAAATGTTTACATTGCCTTTAACGGACAAAATGCAGATGTGGTTATACCAAAGGATGTTTACGGCGTAGCAATCAATGCTTTTTCATTCCCCATTCGTGAAAATGGTCAAGTAGTAGGTGCCTTAGCATTTGGCCTACCAATAGATAATGAGCTTAAACTCGAAGATTATATGAGTACTATGGATAATATCGTCAATAGCCTACAAGATAAAGTCCACACAATCGCTTCCCATTCAGAGGAATTAGCGGCTACTAGTGAGGAAATAAATAAGCAGGCACAGCATGCCCTAGAAGATTCAGAAAAAACCAATGCCGTAACGGATTTAATCAAAAGCATTTCCCGCCAAACCAATTTACTTGGTTTAAATGCATCCATAGAGGCTGCTCGCGCTGGACAGCATGGTGCTGGCTTTAATATTGTGGCACAGGAAGTTCGAAAATTGTCCTTTGAGACATCTAGTGCTACCGAAAATATAGAATCTTCCTTACGTAATATTAATAGAAATCTTGAAAACTTAAAGCAAAATATGGGACAAATCAATGATGCAACGAATGAGCAAGCACAGCTTGTACAGGATTTTAGCGAAATCATTGAAGAGCTGACTGTACTAAGCCGCGAAATGAAGGGCTTTATGCACGATGCATTAAAATAATTGGGAGGTGCACAAGATGCAAATAACCATTGACCAAGATCTATCTTTACGTACAATCACCTTGGAGGATGCAGAAAAGGTTTTTGCCTTAACAGATGCCTCTAGAGAGTATCTAAAAGAATGGCTACCATGGTTGGATTACACGAAGGAAGTGGCAGACACGAAAGCTTATATTGAGGGCTGTATTAAAGGACATGAATCAAAAAGTAGTCTCTCCCTCGTTATTCTTTTTAACCATGAAATCGTCGGCATAGCTGGCTTTAATGCCATTAATCCGAATAATAACATTGGTACGATCGGCTATTGGCTAAGTGAAGGTGCTCAGGGACATGGCATTATGACAAAAACGGTAAAAGCTCTCTTACAATATGCCTTTGAAACATTGCAGCTGCATAAAGTGGAAATTCGTGTTGCTGAAACCAATCACAAAAGCCGTGCAATACCCGAACGACTTGGCCTAATAAAAGAAGGTACGATTCGCTCAGCAGAATGGCTCTATGACCATTATGTGGATCATGTTGTATACGGCATGCTTGTAAGTGAATGGCAGCAACAAAAATAAAAGTAGCGTCCTGATGAATCAATTTGAGACTGCCCCAATATAAGACAGGGATCAAAAAGCATTATCCAATCAGTTGTCGGTACTAAATCGGCGACTGGTTGTTTAGTGTCGCTTGTATTCGGATATCATTATCAAAATTTATATAGTCTTTGACAGTTTGTTTGACGATTGCCGTCATAGTACGCTTTCAATTGTCTAAATAGAACGTTTCAGATTTTAATGTAGAAGAAACGATTCAATAGGGTATTATCAGCAGATGATAATTTCCCCCATTTCTCTATAACCTTCTTTGCCGTTTAAATAGCGTAAAACGGCTCCTAATTTTTCCTCAGCAGTAAATTTATCCATAGAAAAACTGCACCTCTAATTGTTAGAGTAGATCTAACAATTCGGCGCAGTTCACTTTCGAATATGAGAATCAGCCAGATCAATTTCCCCTAATCGAACTCTTGTTGCATACCTATCACCAGTTTATTTATCTATGCTTTTAACAATTCAACGGAAGAACGATCATTATATCAAATTTAAGGTCTCCTCCGCTGATTTTGTTTTTTCTTTCGGCACATAGATCGAAACATGCAGAGTAAAATAATAGAAAATAATTACTTTACTATTTCCACAGCTCATAGCCGTTTTCCTTACGTGTGTAGGTATGCTCTGTAGACGCTTCTATGATGTGGCAATATGCCCAATGTGTTTTATTTAAATCCTTGTATTGCGGCGCGTCCGATGGAATATCGTTAAGTTCGATTTTGCGGTTTAACATGGTGTTTACAATTTTCACAACTTCCGCGCGGGTGATTGAACTTGCTGGTCTAAAGCTGCCGTCAGGATAGCCATTAATCCAACCCTTAGTATACGCGCTGTCAATATACTCTGCCGCCCAATGATTGATTGGCACATCATTGAACGAAGTGTTTTCGCTTGTTAACAGGTTATCAAATCTTGAGGCTATGGCTGCAAATTCCGCTCTTGTGATTGTCTGTCTAGGTTTGAACGTGCCATCCCCATACCCTTTCAGTATACCTTGACTTGCTAGGTAATTGACCGACTGTTCATACCATGTGCCGCCACCGACATCGCTGAACTTTCCACTTACAGCCGTATTCTTATTTTCGTCTTTTATCAGTCTGAAAAATATTACTGCTGCTTCCGCTCTTGTGATTGAGCTTTCTGGCTTTACGCTGCCGTCAGGGTAGCCATTGATATACTTGATATGCTCACCGGTTTCAAGCTCAGGGATAGCGACTGTGTTCTTGTTATAGTAGAATACAACCTTGTTTTCACCTGATTTGATCGTTATCGTTTCCGTCCTTTTACTGCCTGCATCCAATTGATAACTCTCAATAGCCGGGGCGTTTATAGTTTCTGTGCTGCCAACTGTAATACTTGAACTTTTACTATAAATAATTTCCCCGGTTTGCTTGTCTATGCCTTGAACTAGTAATGTTGCCGTAGGTGTACCACTGCCATCGCCACTGCCACTACCATTACCGCTACCACTACCACCTTTACTTATCCATTTTGCGTATAACGTAATGTTGTCGGTAACAGTATCTATAGCAAAGTCCCATGCATTGGTTAGGGAATCTTCTTTATACCAACCGCTGAATGTATAGCCACTTTTGGTCGGTAACGTTGGCTCGGTTATAAGGCTACCTAGGGGTATATCCGTTTTTTCTGCCACTACAGAACCACCGTTGGAATTAAAGGTTACCGTATAAAGTGACTTTGTCAAATATTTAAATTCTACACCTGCAATACTGCTTACCGCTTCAGTAGCAGTACTCATATGATAACCTGCTGGATAAATTACAAGGGATTCATCATTAAAAATACTGCCTCCGTTTCCCCAAAAACGCGCTACCCCCTTATTAGTAATTAAAGCAGGCTCCAAAATTAACGGATTGGCTAGTTTGATAGCTACAAGGCTTGCACCACCTGTTGTTTGGGCGTAAAAAACGCCTCCCGATATAGTGCCGATTTTTGCAGGAGAAGTGCTGCTTGATGTAGTTGAATTGATTGCATAGAACCCACCAGTGAAAATGCCGCCTGAAATCAAGTTTACTGTGGTTTCGTTTAGAAAAGCTTCCCCAGATGCGCTAACGGTGGTAAATTTGCCCCCACTGATGAGCTTGATAATAGCATTTGGATTATTCGACGCATAGTTCCAAAGGGCAATAGAATCTCCAGTGATTTCTGTGCCACTGCCGATTTCATTAATCGTGCCAACATTCAGAAGACCAATGTTCGTTGAAGTGATAACGGCATTGTTAATGGTACCAATAGTACCGCCAATATCATTTTGGAGGCCAGATTGTCCACCTGAAAAAGTTCCTCCGCTTATCGTGTTAATATAAGCGCCGGCCTCGATCAGCAGAACACCTATCTCTCCGTCGAAAGTTCCGCCTGATATTTCATCGATACCTGACGGATAGTCCAATGCTACAATGTCAACTCCTCTTCCTTCTTTATTAGTAGTAAGTCCAGTATACGCACAAATAAATCTCCCACCGCTGATTTCCCCAATTTTTCCACCTCGAATCAGGCGAAGAGCGGAAATCTCATGTTCCGCAAAAAAATCACCGTTGGAAATCTCACCAATTTGTGCCTTACCGTCCACCTGAACATTTGCCCACCTATCTGGAGCAGCAGCCAAATTTTTGAAAGTGCCACCCGAAATTAGATTGACTTTTGTACCTTCGTCATACATATATAACGAGTGCATTTTACCAATGATAGTTCCGCCACTGATTTCCTCCAGTGTAGCACCATTCGTCATCGAAATGGCGATTGATCCGGAAGATTCCAAATGTCCGCCAGTTATTTTTCCGGACGCCTTCGGATCGTATAAATCCAGTACCATATTCCCAGTGCCAGTTGCTAAAAGCTTTGCTCCGTTGTTTACTACAATATTGCCATTTGCAATAGATATAAGTGTTCTCTGAGAACCCGTAAGCGTAAGTACTTCAGTATCCGAGCCTCCACCCAAAGTCAAATCAAAGCCATTCTGGACCCAAAAACTAGCATTAATACCCAATGTAATTTTGTAATTTCCTCCACTAGCTATTAGCGTAATATCTTTCATAATTGAAATTGTCGTTGACATCGTTATATCTTCTGTTACAGCAATCGTATCATTGTTCTGGGCTGCATTTATCGCTCCCTGCAGCGTGGCATAGGTTGCGCCATCCACTCTAGGAGCAGTATCGTTGGAAACTGTACTGGGTGATACAAACAGGGTAACTTCGCTATCCGCATTTGCCGACAACATAAACTGTGGCATGAGTGAAAAAAACATTGTCAGAAATAACAGCAGTGAAACCATCCACTTATTGCCTATTCCTTTTACAGTACCCGTTATTCTTTTAAAATAATTCATTTTTCATTACCTCCAATTTATTACTAACTTCCTTCTGGACAACTTTAAATTTGGATTAGTATTACTTTTGTGATGTATTCTGTTAACAAAAAGATCGCATAAGTATGTGTTAATATGCTTCTCCCCCCAGCCGCACCAGTTCTTTTGCCTACATATCTTTTTATTTGAGTTGCGATAAATATAATTATCGCAACTTAAAAAGCTTGCAAAACCCTTCTAAGAAGGAGCTTTGCAAGCTTTGAAGTTTTTTTGACGATTTGTTCAAATAATGAAATAATTGTAGGGTTTACTATGCCCATTATAGTTTATTATAAAACTAGTAGTTGCGATAATTATATTTATCGCAACTATGTTGTAAATTGTAATACTTGCTGATATACTCTTGTCAAAGTCAAAAAGGAGTATATTATTTTTATGTTATTAAACAAGCTAAAGGGTGGTTTGCCTAAATTCATTAAACATTTAACATACAATGAATACGCAAAAAATAGTATCAGAAGCTATCAAAAAGATATTTTGAAATTGATTGATTTTTTAGAGGGAAAAGATGGGAAACTGCAAAAGGAATATTTAATAGAGTATAAAAAATCAATGGAAATAAGGCTGAAACCTTCAAGCGTCAACCGTAGCATTGCGGCGGTCAATAAATTTTTAAAATTTATGGAGATGGATGATTTCACCCTGAAGGCTCTGAGAATTCAAGAACAGACCACCGCTCAACATGAGCTTACCCAAAAGGAATTTGACAAGTTGATTGAAAGCGCCTTCACGAATAAAAAGACGAAAACTGCGATGATTATGCTAACGCTTGCCTACACAGGAATACGCATAGGGGAACTGCAGTTTATCACCGTTGAGGCTATCAAGAGCGGTAAGGTTCTTATTAACAATAAAGGAACTGTACGCACGATTGTCATACATAAGGATTTACAAGGTCATTTATCCTTATATTGCAAGGAAAAAAATGTGAAAAGCGGTATTGTTTTTACGGGCAGTAAAGGCAGCCCTATAAGCCGTTCCTATATTGCACGTGCAATGAAAGAAGTAGCAGAGAAATGCGGAGTTGATCCAGCAATGGTTTTCCCCCACAATCTGCGGCACTACTTCGCCCGAAGCTTTTTAGACTGTGGCAATCCACTGTCGGATTTAGCGGATATTTTAGGACATAAAAGCATTGACACCACAAGACGTTATTTGAAAACCAGTGCCGAAACGAAACAAAAGCAGTTGGCAAAGCTGAAAATCATCCCGAACTGGCAAAAAAATTACGGGTTTCCTCAGAAAAAAATAATGTGACAACTATGTAAAACTAAATATGAAACGTAATTAGCGCAATTTGAAAGGATTGGGCTTTTTTGCATAAAAATGTGGGTGTGGTGCTCCCAGTCAAGTAGACAGTGAAAATAAAAAATTCTTTATGAGTGTTGATCCTTAAATTCTATTAAATTTTCTTGGTAGCATTCATTGTTGTAAAACGAAATATTTGTCTCAATGTTATTTCTTTAGAGTAGGTTTCTATTGGTTTAATTGCTCAGACCCCTTCTTCAAAATAAAGATCATTATTTTGCCAATCTTTTTTGTATCTTGGTGTACATCTAAATTTTTTGCTACTTCATTTAATGTGTAATGCTCCTCCTGCTAGAATGATATAATGGCTAACTGTTTCTTCAGTGAAAGAATATTTTGTCATAAAAAAATCCCATTAGATAAACAGATTTTATTTTTTAATCTGTCTACCTAATAGGGAACCTATCACAATTGGAAATGCCATTTTTCTTTGGGTAAATATATTTTTATTAGGATTGTTCTACAGTTTCTTTTGTTTCTACTGCTTCAACAGGTGCTTGCTTTTTTTCTAAACCTAGGGCAATTTGCTCTAATTCTGGACGCAAAGTGTGCTTACCAGCATAGCTTTCGATCAGTTCCTTCACATCGATACCAGAAGTTTCTTTTAATGTTTCTTGTAGTGTAGACATTAAATTAGTTGCATAAGACGTAACCTTATTTGCTCCACTGCCTTCGCCACCACCAGTATCGACCACTGTAATTTTATCGATATTACCAAGAGGACTCGCAAGCTCTTTTGCATATTCTGGCATCATACGCACTACCATATCCAGCACAGCTGCTTGACCATAGTATTCAAAGGCTTCGGCAATTTTACGTTTAGCCTCAGCTTCTGCAAGACCTCGTAGGCGAATAATATCTGCTTCTGTCTCACCTTGCGCTCTTTCGGCATCTGCTTTGGCAAGACCATCCAAACGAATTTTCTCCGCCTCTGCTTTCGCTAACGATTCAATACGATATTTTTCCGCATCTGCCTGCGCTAGCTCTCGCATTTTTTCGGCAGCGGCATTTTGTTCCACTGCATAACGATCCGCATCAGCCTTTTTCTTCACTTCAGAGTCATATTGCTTCTCACGACGTAAAATCTCTTTTTCTTCTAATTCAATTTGCTTTTGACGCTCAATAATGCGAATTTGCATTTCTTGCTCAGTCACTTCCTGCTTAGCACGAGCTGTTTCAAGCTCATAGGCTTGGTCAGCACGGGCTTTTGCAATATCCTGCTCACGACGGAACTCAGCTACCTTTAATTGATTTTCCTTTTCCGCTTCCGCAATTTCTGTCGCACGTTCTAGCTCTGCCTTTTGTGCTTCCTTAGAGGCTTCTGCACGTTTGATACGCGTTTCTTTCTCTGCATCTGCCGTCGCAATATCTGCATCTCGTTTTACCTGTGCAATTCTTGGTTTACCAAGTGAATCTAAGTAACCATTTTTATCTCGTACATCTTTGATCGTGAAGGATACAATCACAAGACCCATCTTAGCTAAATCCTGAGAAGCAACACGTTGAACTTCCTGTGAGAATTTATCACGGTTTTTGTAAATCTCCTCCACCGTCATGGAGCCTAAAATCGAACGTAAATGGCCTTCTAAAACTTCGCGTGCTTCCGCTTCACGCTCCGTTTTTTGCTTTCCTAAAAACTGCTCTGCTGCTGTTGCAATTTCAGAAATGGAGCCGCCAATTTTAATAATGGCTGTACCATCAGCCATAACAGGTACACCTTGTTCTGTATAAACTTCAGGCGTTGTTACCTCTAGTTTACTAGATAGTAAACTTAATGGCTGTGCTTGCTGGAAAATAGGGAATACAAATGTACCGCCCCCACGAATTATTTTAATGCGATTCCCCGACTCATCTTTATGTACATTTTTTGAGCCGAGATAGCTACCTGTCACAATCAGTGCTTCATCAGGACCCGCCGTACGATACTTTGTCACATATAAGCCGACTAGGGCGATTAATACAAATGCTACAATTCCTAAAACAATTAAAATATCGGTTGACATAGATAGATCTCTCCTTTATACAAATTTTTTCTCATACGTTCTGACAAAAAGTGTACCATCCTTCACATCTACAACAAGCACGGTCTCATCATAGTCAATGGCTTCATTATCATAGCCTGTTGCCCGTTTCGAAATCATACCACTTGTCGTTTCGATAACAACCTCACCAAAACCATTTACAGGAATTGGTACAATGACTTTTCCCAATTGCCCCCCTAGTGATTCCTCCGTATACGCCAATGAAACATCAGCTGATCGCAGCGGAACAAGGACGAATAAATAAAACAAAGTACTTAAAATAACGCCGATGATACATGCAGCAATAATGTTCCAAACGCTAGAGAACCAGGCTAGTTTTTCTAAAATAAATCCTGCTGCTGACATCAACGTAATGAAAGATAGAATGACACTCGGATTAAAAATGGGCAGTCCTTCACCAATACCTTCGACAGCATCACCAAAAAACATAACGAGTATTGTGGCAAGACCAGCAAAAATCAAAACAACCAAAAAGATCTGTTCGAGTGAATAGCCAAATAGCGTCAAGTTGCTCACCCCTTTCATCATATTACCTACTATACGGATATACCCCTGGAAAAGTTTCGAAATTTTTCGCATTTTTCAAACAAAAATGGAGCAAGCCACCAGTTTCTTTAAATTTAGGGCAGTAAAAAGAATCGCCTGCATGGACAATTTTTTAAGAGCTCTTAAAGTTGTCCAAAATACTATCTTAGCTAATAAAGGGGAACTAACAATGTCACAATATACAGAATTACTCAGTAAAATAAAAGAGCTTGAGGAGGCTTTAAAAACAAAGCAAGCTATTGTCCCTGCTCGAAAAGCCTCAAACATGCATAATGCTGCGTGGGAGTGGTTAAGAAATAAAGGTATTACAGATGGCACTCATCCTCAAAATTTCTTAACACGTGAGCAATTTGCGACAATGCTAAAAAGATATCATGATTCTTTCAATAAAAATTAATATTTCCTACCCCATACATAATTTTCGCTTCAATATATCATAATTTCATTTCTCTCTAACTGAACCATGTTACAATAGAAAAGAATTTTGGCAACTAAGGAGATATGGCATGAAACTTTCAACGATCTTAAATTTTTTAATTCTAGTATTTTTCACATTATTATTCGTGAATGATTTTTTCCCTGACACAACGATTGCAGCAGTCTTAACTAAAAAAATCATTCTTCTTCTATTAGTCGTGTTAGTTATCATACAGCTAGCTATCGATAAAGGTAGATATAAAAAATTGTCCAAAAAAGCCTATATTGGTTTGACGCTGTATACAGTTGGTTTATGGATTGTTTTAACATTGCTTGGTGGCCAGTCGCAAATCGGTTTATCGTTTACTAGCCCTCTTTTCTATATCATTGTCGTATTGCTTGTACTTGATTTACTGCGTATTTCACGCCAAACCAAACGCGATCAAAATGAGGAAAAGTAAAGCAAGAGTGGTGCTATCCGTCACTTCTATGGCTTAATCCATCATTTTCTCATTTCTATCCTTCATATCAAAGGTTCTATCCGTCACTTTGGCGTTTCTATCCGTCTACAGCATAAAAAGCATGTCTATCGACTGGCACTCCAATCGGTAGACATGCTTTTCTTATGATTCTAGGACATTTAAAATTTCATCCAGTTCATTCACAGCTAGATCTAAGCGTTCCTTCGCCTCGATATTTTGCTGTTTTAAGTGATTAAACTCTAGTAAATTTTTCTCATGCTTTAATTTGATAGAAGATAAACGTTCAATGCGGGCTTCTACCTTTTCTATTGCTTGCTCACAGACTGTTGTCCAGAGCTTTTCTGATTGCTGCATTTCAGTCGTTGATGGGTTGTGTTGACGCATAATTCGGGCATAGACCATTTCAATTTGTTCAATTAATTCCGAATAGAAATGGCGCTCAACACGTGTTGTTTGGAATGTTGGATGCTCCACATCTTTTGCATAAGGGGTAATTTGACGCAATAGCTTTCCAGCATTTTCTCCAAATGCATGCGATAAATTCAAGACATTCATTAATTGTAATAATAAACGAATTTCTTCTAGATTAATAAGTTGTGAATCGATGCTTTCTTTTAACTTTAATGATTCCATATAACGTCGATCAAAATGTTCAATTTCGCCGTTGCGTTGCTCTACTAAATGTACACTTGCATTGTCTTTTAAGCTTTTAATATAGCGTATGGCATGGTTTTTCAGCTCTTCTTTTGACAGCAAGCTAACATTGTCTTGTTGTGGTTTTCCTCGTTGAACATACGCAAATGCATCCATTTTTTTGGGCCATTGTGCTGCTTGGGTTTCTTCTGAGACATTATAGCGTATATAAATTCCGTGCATTTTATATCCTCCAAGTCCATTAAACAAGTATCTCTAAAGACAATAAATCGAATACGACATTTTTTCAAGTAAAAAACTTTTAATAATTGAAAATCCTTCTTTTTAACAATAAATGAAAAACCCTGAATAGTCGATACTATTCAGGATTTTACTAGTTTTCATCAATTCATACTTACCCTTTGACAAGCTTCGTACGTATGCGATTCGAAACATACTCCACGAGTAAAATAAGCAGGACAAGTCCCAATAAAATGGACCCTACCTCAGACCATTTATATGCGTTCATCGCAAAAATTAATGGCGCACCGATTCCACCTGCTCCAACTAAGCCGAGTACGGTTGCATCTCGTAAATTCATATCAAAACGATAGATCACAATGGATAAAAATAATGCTGTTAGCTGTGGCCAAATACCGTAACGTATTTTTTCCAGCAACGTACAACCAATTGCCTCCATTGACTCTAGAATACTTTTATCTAAGTCCTCAATAACATCAACATAGAGCTTTGACAGCATTCCGATAGAAGTTAATGACATCGTCAGTACACCAGCAAATGGACCAGGGCCTGTTACTCTGATGAACATAAGACCATAGACAATGGCAGGAATCGTACGAATGATTATTAACAGTAAACGGACAACAAAAGCAATAGGCTTTGGCACAATGTTAGAAGCCGACAAAAAGGCTAAAGGGATGGCTAGCAATGCGCCGGCAATGGTTCCAAGAAATGCTATGGCCATCGTTTCGATTAATAAATAAGGTACACCTGCTGTTGTCGTATTGACTAATAATGACCAATCGGGATTCAGCAATCCTACAAATATATTTTTAGCGATTTTTATCCCATTTACTGATATATTCTCAAAATGAATCGTTGTTATAGACCAAATAAATAAAAGACAAACGATCACAATTATCATGATGTATGACATGCGTCGATTTGGTTGTAACTGTAATTGTTTTTCGATTGCATTCATAACATCACCTCTACATTAATTTTTTACGGAAATATTCGCTCGTTGTCTCAATGATAAAAACAGTACCAACAAGCATTAAAAGAATCATGCCCACATTCTCGTAGCTTCTCCAGCCTAAACTTTCATTGAGCAACAGGCCGATTCCCCCTGCACCGACGTACCCTAAAATAGACGCATAACGAACATTCCCTTCAAAGCAAAACAATGATGTCGACAAGTAGTTAGGAAGGATTTGTGGCAGGATGGCAAAACGAAAGGCTTGAATGGTCGTTAGCCCCATCGACTGCATGGCCTCGTAGGCTTCCATATTAGCGTTTTCTATTTGCTCATATAATAGCTTTCCAACATATGCAATGGTAAATAGGAAAATGGCTACTGTGCCAGCCATCGTTCCAAGCCCAAAAATAAATGTCGCAATAAGTGCAATAATCAGTGTCGGTAAAGTTCGAAGTAGGCTTAAAATAAACTTACTTACCAGCGCAATTCCTCTATGCTTGGTTATATTGGTCGCTGAAAGAACGGCTATTGGTAAGGCACATATAGCCCCCGCAATAGAGCCAAATAACGACATTTTAATCGTATCGAAGAGCGGCTGCCATAGCTTTGATAAGTAGGCCCAATTCGGTGGAATCATCTGTTGTAGGATGACAAAAAATTGTTGAATTCGGTTCACTAAAATTTCTAAGCTAAAGCCTGTAATACGAATGGCAAGCACAGCTAATACGAATAGAATAAGCCACACGATTGGCTTGAATGACCGTTTTTCCAGCACTTCTTTGCCATTAGGCAATACTATTTTTTTCGGTGATAGCAGCTTCCATCGCATGGTTCGTTACGCCTCTTTCCTGATTCGTATTGTGATAGATGAACGCAAGCGTTTCCTCGTTGATTTCATCGGCTTGTCCATCAAAGACAATTTCACCACCACGTACACCCATAACACGTGTTGCGTAAGCTAATGCCAAATCAACATGATGAATGTTAATCAAAATGGTCATGCTTAGCTCTTGGTTAATCCGTTTAAAGTCCTCCATAACTTGCTTTGCTGTTACAGGGTCTAACGATGCAACAGGCTCGTCAGCTAAAATGATTTGAGGATTTTGAGCAAGCGTACGAGCTAAAGCAACACGCTGTTGCTGTCCACCCGATAACTGATCGACACGTACATAGGCCTTATCTAAAATACCAACCTGATCAAGTGCCATTAATGCTTTACGCTTTTCCTCTTTCGTAAAAATGCCTAAAATTTTTCGCCAGGCAGGCATAGTCGGTACAAAGGAAACCAACACATTTTGCAAAACTGATACACGAGTAACAAGGTTAAAAGATTGAAAAATCATGCCAATATTACGGCGTAGATGGCGAATACCCTTGCCCTTGAGTCGATGCACATTCACATCATTAACATGCAATGTTCCCCCCGTAATATCATGCATTTTATTAATACAGCGCAACAGTGTTGATTTTCCTGCACCCGATAAACCGATGATAGCCACAAATTCACCTTGCTCAATTTGAAGATTAATTTGCTGTAAGGCAAGATAACCATTTGGATAACGTTTTTCTACTTCCTTAAACTCAATCATTGTACCGCTCCATTTCTAAAAAAGAATCTCACCGAATGAATGAAAGAAGAATCTGCTTTCTGCGGGATAACCGCAAGCCACAGATTCTTCACCTTCAAGACTGACTTTAGTTCGAACCTAGATTTTGCACTAATTTCTGTGCTTTACGCTCATTGTCATAGTCACTATCCTTTGCAGCCTGATAGCCTTCATGGCTATAGATAGCAATCACTTCTTTCCCTTTGTCAGTGTTGCCAATATTCATGAATGCCTGTTGAACTGCCTCTTTCAACTCTGCTGTCATAACCTTTGAGTTTTTACTCACACTAATCGTGTCATTATAAATAGAGGGCATAACACCAATCAAATCTGTCTCCTCCCAAATGGAAGCAGAGCGGGCAAATTCGCCTTGCCAGCTTTCTTCATAATCGCGACGTGCATCTGCATATGTGACCAAAACATCCGTTTGACCTGCTGCTAAACGGGCAAAGGCACTCCCATAAGAATCCGCCTGAACAACCTTCGTTAAGTCAGGAATTGTTTTATCAAAATTCTCATGTAACCATAATGTTGGATAAATATAGCCCGCTGGTGAAGAAGAGGACATGACGTTCCAAGTAGCATCATTTAAATCTTCAAACGTTAATTTTTCACCGTTATTGACTTTCGCTGCTAATGCTTTCCCTTTTCCAGATGGCCCTGCCACCAAAATGGCTCTATAAGAAGTGGTCTGTGTTGTTGTCGGAGCAGTTGGCTTGTTTTTATTCCAATCAATTGGATGATCAGAGTCATTATTTAAGCCTGCACGTGTAGCTGTTAAAATGACTTCTGCGCCATCATCATAGAGCACATAAGTTCCCCCAGGAATTAAGCCAATATCGGTCGTACCTGCAGATAAGGCTTCACCCACTGCTTCAAAATTTGTTCCTACTGTAATATCGATCTCACCTACATCAAAGCCTAATTTTGCGAGCTCGTCCTTCAGCAACCCCTTTAAAGGTTCTGTTGCCGTAATAATTTCATCTGGATTACGTGAAGGCACAAAGCCAATCGTTAATTTGTCTACTGATTCATTGCCACTTGCCCCAGTAGACGTCTCTACAGTTTTATCAGCACTTGATGTACTAGTAACTTCATTTCCACATGCCATCAAGAACACAGAAAGTATGCACATTAACGTCAAAAGTAGTAATTTCTTCAAAGTGTTATCCTCCCCATTTTTGAAATGCTTCCTCAGTATATACAGTTAATATTTTCCTAGTGTTAAAAGAGAGTAAATCTATGTATCTAATTCGTAAAATAGTATTTTGATATTGTAAATACGCTATTTTCCTGGCTATTACTTTATATACTGTGGATATACTACTAATCGGAGGATCACTTATGACGATAAAAACCATACAAATACTTGCAACTAGCGATATCCACGGCTATATTATGCCAACTACTTTCCGAAACAATCATAATGAAGCAATTGGCTTAGCAAAGCTAGCAACCATCATCGAGGAAAAACGGCTTGAAATGCCTACCCTCTTAATTGATAATGGTGACTTTATTCAGGGAAGTCCCATGACTTTTTATCACCAGAAATTCCAAGCACAAGAACCGAATCCATTGATTCAAGTTGCCAATGAGCTTCAATATGATGCCATGGTATTCGGCAATCATGAATTTAATTATGGTCAAGAGACGTTACAATCTATTAGGAGCCAATCCAATTTTCCATGGCTAGGAGCAAATATCGTGACAGAGGATGGCAAGCCATTTACGAAGCCTTATATACTAAAAGAAGTAGATGGTGTTCGATTGGCTATTTTAGGTGTGACCACGCATTTTGTAACAAAATGGGAAGAACCGCTCCATATCCAAGGTCTTCACTTTGAGGATGCCTTTTCGAGTGCTAGCTACTGGGCAAAATGGATTCGTGCTAATGAACAAATTGATATTCTCATTCTTTGCTATCACGGGGGATTTGAGCGAAATCTTGAAACGGGAGAATTGCTTGAAGCAGAGGATGGTGAAAATCAAGGGTACCGCATGTGCGCAGAAATTGATGAAGTCGACATTATTATTTCTGGTCATCAACATCGTGAGATTTGCACAACTATTATGGGAAAATCCGTTGTTCAACCTGGTACTAAAGGAGTTTGTCTCGGTAGCATTCAACTCGAAATCGAGATGGATGACCAGCATACGATCCAAACGATTTCTCATACACCATCTCTTATTTATAGCGCTGAAAGTACAATATCTAATGCAGCTGTTTGTCAGCTTATCGCTCCTATATTTGAAAAAACCGAAGCCTGGTTAGATGAAACGATTGGTGTGATCCAAGGAGATTTACAAATCGAAGATCCGTTTCTAGCACGCATTCAAGAGCATCCTTATATAGAGTTTATCAATCGCATTCAAATGGCGACATCCGGAACTTCTATTTCTTGTACGGCTCTTTTCCATGATGAACGAGGTGGCTTAAAGCAAGCTGTCACCATGCGTGATATTGTTACAAACTACATCTATGCCAATACATTAAAGGTACTTCGTCTATCAGGACAGGACATCTTACTCGCACTTGAACAATCTGCTAGTTATTTTACGGTCGAGGCAGGACAATTAAAAGTGGCAGAGCCATTTCTTTATCCTAAGGCACAGCCCTATAATTACGATATGTGGGAGGGTATCGAATACATCTTTGACATATCCAAACCGATTGGTGAACGTGTGACGAAACTTTTGTACAATGGCAAGGCTATCCAAATGGATGCGGAATTTGATGTCGTAATGAGCAGCTATCGTGCTACAGGAGCAGGGAATTTTGACTTTTTAAGAAATTGCCCCGTTGTAAAAGAAATACAAATTGATATGACCGAAATAATGGCTGATTATATTTTAAAGCATCCCTTCATCAAAGTAACTTGTAATCAAAATTGGCAAGTACAGTTCTAAATAAAAATGCCAAATTCCTTGTAAGCACTACAGGAATTTGGCAATCTTTATGTGTATCTATTTAAGCCTGTTGGCGAATGTCTTGAATGCTCTTCCCCTCAGTAAACGCATGAATTGATGCAATGGAGCCCACCGATTTAAAATTTGCCTTGTCATAGACGTTGGCAACCTGTTCACTAATCGGTAATATCCAAAGATCCTCTAATGCCTGTTTCACTGACTGCTGTTGGATATGTTGCAGCATATAACCGATTAAACCTCGACCACGATAGTTTTCAGTTGTTGCAACACTTTCGATCCTTCCTTGATTTCCTGACACAAAAATATTTGCCGAGCAGCACGCCACCCCATCTAGCCTTAATAGATAATACGTAAAATGTGACGAATGATAGGTTTGCTCAAATGCCTTTTTTATTAATGAAGGCTCTCCAAATGCAGCAATGCTCATTTCTACTGCTAATGCTTCCTCCATATTTGCATCCGTTACACGCTCAATTTGAATGGCAGGATTAGGTGGAAGTATCGCATATTCACCGTTCCAGTACTGAATTTCGTTGACAAAATGCTCATATTGAAAGCCATGTGATTCTAATGCTTTCATACATAACTGATTTTCTTCAAGATTATATAAATAAATCCGTGGAATCAGAGATTTTGATTGATAAAACGCTTTGATAGCTTGTAAAAACGCATCTGGCTGTTCAATCTTTCTCCAAATCTGTGCATGATTTGCATCATAATAGGTTGGAATAGACTGATTGTAAAATAAGACCCCCTCCTTACAAATCTCCACTTCACTGAAACTCTTCACATACTCTATATCTAGCTGCATAATGCGTTCTAAATTAAACATGCTCTGCGCCCCCCTCTAACCATCTTTCATATAAATGTTCTAATTGTATTTCAAGCTTCTGCCGTTGTTCTTTAGCAAGCGATGGTTGTTGTAGTTTTATCTCTAATTTTTCAATTTGTTGTTCAATCAGTAGTTCTTTTTTAGGTGGCTGTGTTTTATTTGCTGGTTGTTTTTCAATCGTTTTCTTTGTGAATTCCTGTCTTTTTTGTTTAGCCCACTCATAATCTCCCTCAAAAACCTGAATTGTTTGATTATCTATCCATGCTGTTTTCGCGAAAATTTTCTGTAAGAAATAGCGGTCATGGGACACACCGATGATTGTGCCTTCAAAGGATTCTAGTGTCTCTTCCAAAACTTCTCTTGCTTCAATATCTAAATGGTTGGTCGGTTCATCTAGGATTAGTACATTAATATCCTCATGCATTAGTTGTGCCAAACGTAGACGCATTTTTTCTCCACCACTTAAGTCCTTCACTTTTTTAAAGACATCATAGCCATAGAATAAAAATCGTGCGAGAATATGCCGGGCTTCAGCCTCTGACACTGCAACATTTTCACGAAAGGCATCAATTAATCGGATAGAAGGATTTTGATGTTCAAATTGCTGTGAGAGATAGCCAAATTTCACATTGCTACCAACATAACAGATTCCACGCTTCGGAATGATTTCCCCTAGCAACATTTTTAATAACGTTGACTTTCCACTACCGTTGTTCCCAACAATCGCCAACCTTTCCCCAAAATAAACAGCGAGGTTGCTGTCCTTCAATAAAGGTTTATCATATCCATGATGAACCCCTTCTAATAGCACTACCTCTTTGCCACTACGCTCAGCCATTGTTAGCGCTAAATTCATTTTCTTTTTGGTGATTGGCTTCTTTACTCGCTCGATACGTGCCAGTGCTTTTTCCATACTCTTAGCACGTCTATGCATAGACGCATTTGGCGGGTTCGCTTCATTCGCCCACTGCTTTAAACGTTTAATCGTTTCTTGCATTTTTTTAATTTTCTTTTGTTGCTCCTCATAATTTGCAAACTGTTGTTCAACCTTTGCTTCTTTTTGTGCTATAAAAGCATCATAATCGCCGTTATACGTAAAAGCCTCTCCATCCTCAATTTCGATAATCTTTTGCGCTACTTGATTCATAAAATGCCGGTCATGAGAGACGACAATGACAATGCCCTCAAAGTTTCGTACATAGTTTTCAAGCCACTCAATTGCCTGCATATCAAGATGGTTCGTTGGTTCATCTAATAACAAAATAGAAGGCTTTTTCAATAAAATTTGCCCAAGCATTACCTTTGTTTTTTCTCCGCCACTTAAACTGTGAAATGGCTGTTCTAGCATATCCGTAATACCTAGTCCATTTGCGATCATGGCTAACTGGGTGTCTACTTCATAGCCCCCCAGCAACATAAACTGCTCCTGCACTTGCCCGTATTGCAATAATATTTTATCCGTTACCGTTGACTGCATTTCTTGCTCAAGTGCTGTCATTCTTGCTTTCATTGCATAAATATCCGAAAGTGCCTCCTCCAGCACTTCTTTCACAGCATGTTGTGGATAGTGGGGAATTTGATGTAAATAGCCAATCGTTGCTTCCTTACTTTTAATAATTCGCCCCTTTTCAGGTATTTCTACACCTGCAAGTAGCTGTAGGAGAGTCGTTTTACCACTGCCGTTCACACCGACAATCGCCACATGTTCGCCACTATTTACCTCTAGCTGTAAATTTTCGAATACTATATTGCCACCCATAATTTTTTGTAGTTGTTCAGCTTTCATTTGCATCGTTTTTTCCTCCAATGAAACGTGCGAAAACATCTTTAGAACACAAAAAAGACTGCTCCTTAACAAGCAGTCTTCTTCTCATATAAATGTGTGAAAAAGAATGGTTAATTCGCTACGTTTGTTATTTGATTTTGCTTAAAAATGGACAGACCTATCCCGTTGTTCGCAAAATCGAAAGTAATCACACGTGCAAAATACATAGCTGTATCCACTTTTACACATGTTTTCGTAGCGTTTTTATTCATTCCTTTTCACCTCCGTTCATAATAGTTATAGGTATCATAACATTAGTCAGATTATTTGGAAAGGAAAAAATTCACTAATCATTAAATTTTATAAATATACAAATAGACATTCTAGTTATATACTAATATAAAATAGAAATTATTTACCAATTAATTTCAATATTTAGGTTATTGGTAATGGTTTTTCATGCATGTTTTATGATGTAGCTAAAAATGTGGAGGGACATTTAATGAAAAAGCTAGGAATGCAAAGTAAAATGAGCTTATTAATTGTAGTTATCATTGGGTTTGTGCTAATTGCCATCGGTCTCATGAATACAAGCGAAATGAAAAAAACTTTAGAAAATGAGTACCAAACAAGGCTCAATCAAATTTTAGATGTAAGTATACATAATCTTGATCAAACACACCCAGGTGATTGGCAAATAAAAAACGGGGAACTGTACAAAGGAAACGTCAACATCGCAAAGGAAACAGCACTTATTGATACATTAGGAGAATTATCACAGGCTGCGATTACGATTTTTTCTGGAGAAACACGTATTAACACAAATATTGTCATTGACGGTCAACGTGCTATTGGCACAACTGTCGATCCAAAAGTAGCGGACACAGTTTTAACAACAGGGAAAATATATTCTGGTACAGCTGAAGTTGTGGGCAAACCCTACTTTACAAAATATAAACCCATAAAAACTAAAAATGGAGAAATTATTGGCATGATTTTCGCTGGCGTACCTTCTTCTGACATTGATGTAGTAGCTCAAAAAATGTTGCTAAAAACGGGCATTATAGCTGTGATTTCTGCTATCATTGCTGTGCTTGCGGGCATGCTCTTCGTACGAGGTATTGTCAAACCTTTGAAACAATTAAATCACCAGCTAGAAACAATTTCAGCTGGGAAAGGCGATTTAACTCAGCAAATTGTGGTGAACTCGCAAGATGAAATTGGCCAAGTCGCAAAATCCTTTAATGCCATGCTTACCACCTTACGAAGTATGATGCAACAAGTAGATGAAACGGCCAATCAGGTATCCGCATCCTCTTTGGAATTGTCTGCCACTGCGGGATCAACTACGGCAACGACAGAAAAATTAACAGCTAATATGCAAGAATTAGCGAGTGGTGCGAGTACACAAAAGCATAGTGCTCATGAGAATGCTGAAGCAATGCAAGATATTGCTGGAGGGATTCAGCTCGTTACGGAAACAAATGGTGAAGTATCCTCCTATGCATCCGATGCTTGGGATACAGCTAAACATGGAGAAGAAGCGGCACAAGATATGCAGCTTCAAATGCGCAGGATGTCAGAGGCTGTTCAAGAAAGTGCTAATTCCATTGCAGCCCTTGACACACATGCTAATAAAATTGATGAAATTGTGGAAGTCATTCATGCGATTGCTGAGCAAACGAATTTACTAGCACTCAATGCATCCATTGAAGCAGCACGCGCTGGTGAACATGGCAAAGGCTTTGCTGTCGTTGCAGAGGAGGTTCGTAAACTTGCGGAACAATCCAAAACTTCTGCAGCAGAAATTACAGAAACAATCCATACTATGCAACAGCTTTCTAAGGAAGCCCGTGTGCACATGCAGCAAAGTAAGCAAGAAGCCACAACAAGTGCCGAGGTGGTTCACACGACAAGTAAAGCCTTTGAAGAAATTACAACCAAAGTTTCGCTTGTAACGAATAAGATTCAAGAGGTTTCAGGAATTGCAGAGGAGTTATATGCAAGAATTGAACAAGCCAATGCTTCCACACAAATTATGGCCGAAATTGCCATAGATGCTCGTGAGCAATCAAAAGTCGTTACTCAGATTGCGGAAACCAATCTATTATCAATGGATGATATTAATGATGCTGCGTCACAGCTAACGAGAAACGCTGAAACATTACAGGATTTGATTCATCAATTTAAATATTAAATAAAAGAAAAACATGAGGGTTTAGTGTACTACTATCCCCTCATGTTTTCACTTTTTTCACAAACACTTTTACCACGGGCACAAGGAAGAT
This sequence comes from Lysinibacillus sp. FSL W7-1291, assembly GCF_038593415.1. NCBI lineage: Bacteria > Bacillati > Bacillota > Bacilli > Caryophanales > Bacillaceae > Lysinibacillus > Lysinibacillus sp. FSL W7-1291. The sequence goes on along the minus strand of NZ_CP151994.1, from coordinate 1,476,407 downwards.
CGAGACCACTAGTACACGGAATAGCTGAAAAGCCGTCACGATTGCCACGTTTGCATGTACAGAAGCGGCGATAATTCCCATTTGATCAAGTCCCCCAGGTACAATGCTTAAAAAGCCTGTCCTAAAGTCGAGACTGTACAACACTGTCATCACAAATGTTAGACCATAAGCTGCTCCGATAAAAATACCTGCTGAGACAAATGCATAAAAAATATGCTTCTTCGATAAATGGAGATCCTCTTTTTTCAACAATAAGCCGATATAAATTCCTAGCATGAGTTGAGCAATATGCAGTAATGATAATGGTAGCTTGGGTACCTCTACCCCTGCCATATTAATACCCATTAGTAAAAACACTGGTCCAAGCATATAGCCTGTTGGAATTTTTAACTTTTGAGCTAGCCACCCTGCTACACCACATACCACAAGTATACCAACAAGATTCCATGTATACATTCCATCGATCATAGAACTGCTACTACCAGCGCCTGCTACCATTAAAGGAACAAAGCCGACGATTAAAAGGACACGAAGGATTTGAAAGAACGTAATAACTACCATATCCATCTCCTCTTGTTCTTCAGCAAATGCCACAACCTGTGACATGCCACCAGGGACACAGCACGTCAAGGCAGTCGCAAAATCCAAATCGGTGCGCTTTGCTACAAGAAAACTAACAGCGAAAAATAGCAAAATAAATAATATATTTAAAATGACCATGCTCCCTAAAAAAAGCTTAATATCCTGAACAGCCTCTGGTGTAAAAGCATAGCCAATGGAATACCCCGCTACGATTAAACCAATATTACGAAAAGAATGATGCCATTTCAATTGTACGTTGGTTGACAGCTGCACGATGAGCACCGCTGTAATCGCACCTAGCAACCAAGGCATCGGTATATGTAAAAATTGAAAAATCACAGCACCTATTAAACCAATGCATAATGTGATGAACATATGCTTATCAAAAACAAACATGGTAGCAACCCCTTCAACTCGATAAGCCTATTATGACGTTTAAGCATCTTTTTTTCTACCGGGCCGACTTGTGAACTGTATCGCTTAAAAAGAACCCGTTATCTATAAAATAAAACCTCTTATCGTAGATTTTATCCTTGTTAAAATTTTCTATGCTACATTAGTAATACCTGATTCAGTGTTTTAAAAGGAGGCCTCCTATGAAAATTCATTTAACCATCAATCATGAACTTGAAGAAACAGAGGTTCATATTCATGCCAACGAATATAATGAGCAAATTGAAAGATTGATGAAACAGCTTCAAGCATCCCAAACGACGATGCTAGACGGGTATTTCCAACAAGAAATTCATCTATTAAAAATTTCTGATATTTATTCCATTTACGCGGAGGGTGCCAAAGTATTTTTACAAACGGATGAGCAAGAGTTTGAGTCAAAGCGAAAATTATATGAGCTAGAGGCACAGCTAGCCAAAGATTTTGTACGCGTGAGCAAATCTACACTTGTCAATATCCATAAAATCGCCTCTATTCAAATGGGCAAAATCGGCACTACACAACTATTACTCGAAAATGAAGTAGCCATTCATGTCAGTCGAAAATACTTAAAAGAATTAAAGCGACATTTAGGTATTGGGAGGGATCTATAGCATGAAGTATTTACGCATGATGATTATTGGACTACTCATTTCCCTTAGCTCTTCTTACATCTTAGTCACATTAAGCGTCCTTTCAAACAATGCGGTTATGTCAGGAGCAGAATTACTGGAGGAGATTATCATTGCTACCCTTCTTGGTATTGCGATTGGACTATTTTCCGCCATTTTTGATATCGAGCCAATACCTTTTACGATTCAGCTACTTTTACATTTAATCGCTGTCACAGCATGTGTATTAACGGCAGGCTACTTCGGGAATTGGTTTGAGCATTCAGGTGTGAAATATGTGTTACTATCGGAAGCCATCATTTATTCCATTGTTTGGTGTATTATATATGTTTTTCAAATAAGGGATATTGAAAAAATGAATCGAGAAATTCAAAAAAGAAAGGATTAACAAAGATGACCATTGCAATAGAAGTTGAGAATTTATGTAAACACTATGGCGAACAGCAAGCTGTCAAAGGCATTTCTTTTACAGTTGAACAAGGCACTCTATTTGCTTTTTTAGGGGCAAATGGTGCTGGTAAATCTACTACCATTGAAATACTTTGTACATTATTAAAAAAATCAAGCGGTCAAGTAACCATTAATGGTTTCACTCTTGACGCAAGCAATGATAATGGGGATATTCGCAAATCCATCGGTGTCGTTTTCCAGCAAAGTATATTAGATGAACGATTAACTGTGCGCGAAAATATCCTGCATCGTGGTCAAACATATGGTTTATCAAAAACACAGCTCACAGAAAATTATCAATTTGTCTCCACCTATTTGCATTTAGATGATATTGAAAAGCAAAAATACGGAACATTATCTGGTGGACAAAAAAGACGAGCAGATATCGCTCGTGCACTTATTCATCGCCCTAGTGTTTTATTTCTAGATGAGCCTACAACGGGTTTAGATCCACAAACACGACAATTCGTTTGGCAGGCTATCAAGCAGCTTCAACAGGAAACTAATATGACCGTTTTTTTAACAACTCATTATATGGAGGAAGCAGCAGTAGCCCATCAAGTCCTTGTCTTAAAGCAAGGGACAATTGTCGCGCAGGGTACACCCGATGCGCTGAAAACAAAATATGCCTATGATTCAATGGCTCTCGTTTTTCACAATCCATTGAAAGGTGTAAGGTGGCTAGAGGAAAATGCGCTCTCTTATACAGAGAAACAAGGGATATATACTATTCGTTTATCCTCTACTCTACATGCGCTGACCCTATTAAAACAAGCAGAGAAACTCATTGCTTCCTTTGAGGTCATTAAAGGATCGATGGATGATGTCTTTCTTCATATTATGGCAGAGGAGGAGATCGCGTAGTGGAAGCATTAATTAGTCTAGTTCAGCGGAATAATAAAGTATTTAGAAGAGATAAAACGCAGGTATTCTTCTCCCTACTGTCAGTCATTATTGTCATTGTGCTGTACGCTGTCTTTCTCCAAAAAATGCAGGTAGATGCCATTGAACGACTAACAGAAGCAACACCAGAATTAATGACGATGGTCAATGAATGGCTTGTAGCAGGATTACTGTCCATGATTGCTGTTTCTACTACACTCGGTGCATATGGCATTGCCGTTAAGGATCAGGAGTCAAAAGCACAAGCAGATTTTTTAACAGCTCCCCTTTCCCGTTCAACGATTCAGCTAAGCTATGTCATCAATGCGTTTATCATCGGCAGTATTTTTTCCTTTATCGCACTCATCGGCTGTGAAATCTTTCTTGTAGCAACAGGTGGTAAGCTCCTAAGCTTTGGGGATTTTGTTCATGTACTCGGCATTTTGTTTTTATCTGTCCTGCTAGCAAGTGTCTTTAATTTATTTCTGTCATTATTTGTGTCCACGCAAAATGCTTTTTCAACACTCGGCACAATCGTCGGGACAGTACTCGGCTTTTTATGTGGTGTCTATGTACCTCTTGGTGCTCTACCAGGCTTTGCTCAAAATTTAATCATGTATTTCCCCATTAGTCATACAACATTACTGTTACGCAATGCATTTATGGATAGCTCTATTGGCGATGTTTTTGAAGGTGTGCCTGCTTCCTATGTGGAAGACTATAAAATCAATTATGGCATTGTCTACGAGCTTCATGGAAAAATACTCAGCACTTCGACTAGCCTCATCATTATCGTTTGTACAATCGTCATACTTGCGCTAGCATCTATGATGTTATTTAAAAGAAAATATAAATAAATTTTAGCTAACAGATTTACACATCGTTTAGGAAACGATGTGTTTTTTATTGCATTTAAACAAACAATTTGTTATTTTAAATATAAATTAATAAACAAAAATAAATATTGTTTGTATTTATGGAGGATTCCCCTATGGATGTAAATGAACTATTTTGGCAAGCTCCTATCGATGACCTCAAAAAGGGTTATACCAATGAGGGAACACATTTCACCTGCCTTCTGTGCGGTGAAAAAGTAGAGAAAGGAATCATTTATCCTTATGAAGGCTTATTGTATGAAGCCGAAAAAATGATGCAGCAGCATATGACAATGACACATCAATCTGTTTTTCATTATTTAAACGGTCTCAATAAAAAAATGACAGGCTTAACAGAACATCAAAGCCATATTTTACGCTTATTTTATGAAGGTAGATCAGATCAGGAAATAAAAGAGGAATTAGAGATTGGTAGTGCCACGACCATTCGCCATCATCGTTTTGCTTTAAAGGAAAAGGAACGCCAAGCCAAAACATTGTTGGTAATGATGGAATTATTGAAGGAACAAGATCGAAAGGAGGAACCATTTGTGTCTATTCATAAAACAGCTACAATGGTTGACGATCGCTATAATGTCACTCTCTCAGAAGAACAGCAATTATTGGCGAAATTATTTCCACATGGTGTTGGCAAGGAGCTAGTTCGTTTTCCTAAGCGTGAAAAACAAAAAATTATAGTACTTCGTGCCATTACAATGCTTTTTGACAAAGAAAAACAATATACAGAAAAAGAATTAAATGAAATCATCAAACCGATGTATGAAGACTACGTTCATATACGTCGCTACTTAATTGAATACGGTTTTCTGGACCGCAAAGCTGACGGTAGCGCTTACTGGGTTAAAAAATAAGAAGGCAGGTTTTTGAAATGGATCATAAAAAAGAGTTAAAAGAGATGTATAAGGACATGAAAATTGAAGCGGGCGTTTTTACGATGACTAATACAGAAACTGGGAAAGTGTTTGTGGGGAGCTTTAATAATTTAAAACGTTTAAATGGTTTTCAGTTTATGCTCAAAACGAATACACATACGAATAAGGAGCTTCAAGCGGACTACAATTCATTTGGTCAAGATGCTTTTGAGGTGAAAATCGTTGAATATTTAAAGAAAAAAGAAGATGGCTATTTCGATGCCAAAAAAGAGCTTGAAAAGCTAGAGCAAAAATGGCTCGACACGCTAAATCCTTATGGTGAGCGTGGGTATAATTCTTAGGATTTATCCAATAGATAGCTGTGGGATCAAGCAAATGAAAATTTAACAGTTCCCTCAGCTATTTTTTATTCATCCACACGATTCCATCTTAAATTATCAGCATCATCATAGCCATAATAATAGATTGGGCGATCGTTCTTATCATAAGCAACAGCTTCTAATAAATCAATTTGCTGCGCATAAGGTATATAAAACGAAACTAGTTTACTATGTTCAATGGATTTTTTGATAATTCCTTGCTTTGAGTTAATTGTTATATAGGAAACATTTTCATCATGAGATAATACAACAAACAAAGTTCCTTCATGATTCAAACGATAGCTCATGCCTCCTATTGTCTCTAAAGAATCATTCGTGGAGGAGATACCCGTAGCATAAACCCTTTTATATAGAAATGCGTTTTTTTGTACCAAAACAGTTTGATAGATTTCTTTTTTATCACGCTTAAACAAATAAAAAATATCGTGTCCTTCTTGAATCTTTTCAACATTCTTATACTCAGGTGTCATAAAAAAATTTGCTTTTGCAGCGCTTAATGCAGTTAAACGATAGCCTCCTAACAATAATAAAGCGCTTAAAGTGACTATTGCTAATAACAAGAATTTTCTCATCTATTTTCTCCACCCTATAGCATTTTCAGTTGGATTGAGACAGTTTAACTTTCTTTGTTTATTTTGTCACTTCTAACAACTGAATTTCCTGCTGTGCTTTTTTCGTTAATTTACTGAAAACAAGCTCATAGGAATGTTGGATAAGCTTTTCTACCAAATCCATCGGGACATCTTCAGCATCCATATAAATGGAGTTCCAATGCGTTTTATTCATATAGTAGCCAGGTATAATACTGACAAAGGATTCTCGTAATTCCTCTGCTCGTGCAGGTTCGCATTTTAACGTTAATACAGGCTTACCTGTAGCATTTCCCCCAATCATGGCATACATTTTCCCACCAATATGATAGCGGTCTGCTTGCCATTCCTCCTTATAGTCATAAATCGTTCCCTGTAGTTGTAGACAATGAGCATGAATCATTTCTTTTTCCATCTATTTCTTCCCCTTTCGACACAAAATAAAACACACGTTCGATTATGGTTAGTATAACCTAAAACGTGTGTAGGGACTAGCCTTATTTAGTTCGTACTTCGATCAAACATGCCCATAACCTCTGTTGTCTGTAGGATATTCACAAACGACTTTGGATCGGTTTCCTTAATCGTACTTTTTACATCCGCGAGTTGATAACGCGTAATGACAGTGATTAACACTTTTCGTCCTTCACCAGAGTAGGCTCCCTTCGCATCGATAATCGTTACACCACGATGAAGTTTTTGCAACAGCTGCTGCTTGACTTCTTCCCCTTTACTCGTAATAATCATCAACGTTAATTTAATATGGCTTGTATGAATCGTATCTACCACTTTTCCTGTTGCATAAATGGAAACAAGCGTTAATAATGCCGCGTCCCAGCTAAAGACAAAGCCAGAAGCTGCCACTACAACACCATTCATAGCAGCAATTAATGTACCGAGTGGAAAATCTCGTTTACGACTTAGTAGCATGGCAATAATATCAAAGCCCCCAGAGGAGCCTGCTGCACGAAAAATCATACCCATCGCAAAGCCTACAATAACTCCTCCAAATAGGGATGCAAGGATAGGATCTTGTGTTGCCTTGTGAATTGGAATAACATATAAACTCACGGACAAAACGGCTACAGAAAGAATCGTATAGCTGATAAATCGCTTACCAAGCTTCATCACACCTAAAATCAGTAAAGGCAAATTAAGCAGTAAATTTAATACCCCTGTATTCCAAGGGGTAATAATGCCAAGCATGATGGCGATACCACTCAATCCACCACTCAAGATTTCATGGGGAATTAATAAATAATTATAGGCAAAGGCCACTAAAATGGAAGAAAGAGTAATTATAATCACATTACGCATAATGATATCCCCTATCAATCAACGACCAAATTTTGATATATCTTTCTCATAGATTACCCAATTTCTGCTGATGAAAAACCTATATTCCTAATTTTTCTTCTGTTCTTCCTTTAAAGGGGCAGTCTGTTTGTGATCACCTGTATCGGCCACCTTATAAATACGCTCTAGCATCGGCGGATGTGTATAGCGGAACCATTTAACAAGAAGCGGAGGGTTGACCTCACTTAATCCTGAAATCGTTAGTTTTTGAAAAGCTGTTACGGCCGCTTCACGATCATTCATGAGGTTAATTGCATACTGATCTGCTCTTGTCTCCTGATATCTTGAGATGAAGTTCGACACTGGATTAGAGGCAAATAACAATATAGAGGTAATGAGCAAAAATAATGGATATGAGCTAATGCTGCCAACTTTATTGATGTTCAGTACCTGTCCATAGCGTCCAACCAAACGTCGCATAACCTTCGCTGTAAACCATAACCCCACCAACGTAAGCAATAAATAACCTGCAATGCCAAAATAAATATGCTTTTCTACATAATGGCCCATCTCATGTGCCATGATAAATAAAATTTCATTGTCCGTCAGTCTATTTAATGTGGTATCCCACAGTACAATTCTCGAATTGCTACCAATCCCTGTCACATAAGCATTTAAGGAGTTGGTCTTTTGTGCCATATTGACCTCATAAACATGCTCTGCTGGTATATTCGCCTGCTCAGCAATTGAGAGTATCTTCGTTTCCAGCTCTTTATTTTTTAACGGATAAAAATCATTGTACAAAGGATCAATGACAACTGGCTGGATGAACATCACAAAGATTGTAAAGGGGATGGTTAATAGCCAAGCGTAAAGCCACCACCTTTTCTCGCTCTTTTTAATGAGCCAATAAATAACCGTCACAATGATGAAGCTCATCCCAAAGTTCACCCAAAAATCAATAACACCATCTTTCATCCAAGACGCAAATGCTTGCGTACTGATGCCATAGCTTTTGCTGAGGTAATAGCGATAATAATCAAGCGGGAATAAAACAATATAGAGCAATAGGGATAGCAGGAATAGGTAGCCTGCACTTTGCAATAGCTTCCACTTCGTTTGGGAGGTCGTCACTTTTTCAAAATAACGGGAGATGCCCAATAATAAAATCAAAAAGTAAATAAGCCATTCCAAAGGAGTCGCTACAAAGAATAAAAAATTCCGTATTTTTGAATATTCACCACTTAAAAAAAGCTCCTTACCAGACATAAACATTACTGGATCTGCCACCGTTCCTTGTAAGGCGCTAGGTATTTTTCCTCCGCCGCTATGGAATATATACCAGTACATACAAAGCACATAAACACCGAATAATAGTAGCGTAACAATGCCCATTTTCTTCGCTATGTTAATTCCCCCTCATATCATCCAAAGTTCGTCCTATAGTAAGTGTAAGCGAAAATATCAAAGTTAGAACAACATAGACCTACTTTTTTAATATCTCAATTCACAAAAGAAAAATTCGCCTCATTTCTATCAATGAGCATACAAAATCTTTCTCATTGTTTCAAAATGCTGCGAATTTATTATGTTCTTACTTATTTATTCATGACAAATGCGGTTTTTCCACGCTGATCTATACTTAAGTAGCCTGCAGATAATAGCTGCTCATACCATTGCTTTTCGATAACAGCCGCTTGGTTGGCATTATCTGCTTTTGTAGAAAGCTCCACCATAATGTCTCCTTTGTACGCTTCTTGCTCTAGAAAGCTTCTTTATAAGTTATGGCATTAGCAAATCCATATTCTACTACCTGAGCTAACGTATTTTTATACCATGCTTCTGAATGCCAATTTACAATTTCTTTGCCGAATTTTCGAGAATCAATTTTTGGGCAACACTCGCATCAACCGTATCGTAAGAGACAAAAGTATGATAGGCTCCCTTCGTACTCCCTGCTACCATACCCCAAGCAAAAAGAGGAGAGGCAATTATTTTATAAATATAATCGTATTATTTTCTTTAATATAATCTACTGTTGGATGAGGGCTTTCCATTGAAGCAACTTCTTTGTTATGAATTAAATCATAAACAATCCATTTCATATTAAAACTATTAGTTGGATTTTCAAAGAAAACAATCCATTCTTTGTTTCCATAATAGAAATAACTTGAATTTCCTACTGTATATAACTCCTTATTATTACTGGCATCATATAATACTTGTGTATGTTCGCTTTCTTTTACTCCATATAAATCATCATTAAAGAAATAGATGACATCATACTTCCCATCAATAATTCTTTCTAGATAATTTTCACTGAATGGATTAAACATTTTCAAAATATATGTTTCATCTCTTAGATTATGTTTATACCAATAAACACATTCGTTTTTATTATTTTCCAATACAAAACTTTCACTATTATCACATTGATCTACTATACAAGTCTCTGAAATTGGCAAATCATTTTTTATTTGTTCTATAAATAAATTATAGTCAATGATTACAATGCTCTCAGTAAAATTTGAATTTTCCTTTTCCCTATGATTCCATGCATTTTTTTTATTACTGTAGGATAATGAGCCAGTTGTAAAATAAACGAATTTTTTATTTTTTTTATCAATTACTTTTATGTTATTAACATTTAAAAAGGTATCATCCTGTCCTATTTTTTCAGGTATTGAGTAATACTTATTTTCTAAAAAATCTACGAGAATACAATTTGAGTGCCTAGTAAATTTTTGCGATTCTATCTGTGGTACACATACAACTAAATATCTTTCTCCCAAGCCATACAGCTCTGTTTCAGATAAAGAAGAATTCTCAGGATTGGAACTATTATCCTCTATTTTTAATGTTATTGAATCTTTTAAAATTAGGTTTTTGCAATCAATTTGGTTTAATATTAAATTTGCAGTTTTTCCTTCCCACATCAATCTGCTGCAATAAAAATATTCATTATAAAAAGAATTACTTGATAACTGAAATCCATTCGGAATTAGCAATTGATCAACTTGATTAAGTTGATAATTATAGCGAACAATACCTTCATAATAACCAGTTAAATAGCTCCAACTTTCACTTATATCTCTACTCATAATATACATATTATATGGCTCTACTTTTGATTGTGTCGTAATAAGTTGACGATTTTCAAATCCTTCTAAAATAACTGTTTGCACCATATTATATCCTCCTCTTAATTACCATAAAATCACTCTTCACTATTCAAAAATAGTAACATAAAAATAGATCTCTTCTCGATATAGCTGTCTTCATACTGAAGGGACAAATAAAATCAAAACACCTTTCGTTGGCAGGAGAAGGCGTATATCACTACACTCGTCAAATCGTTCAACTTCAAAAGGATATGAATCGTTTTATAGAAAATCTTTTAGCAGGGCATATCGGGACATTACGTTTTGGGGCAAGTGGCTTACCTGCTCATATTTTTATGCCAAATTTAATTCATCAAGTTTCAACAGCTTACCAGATATCCGCATTTCATTAGACGTAAAAACAGCACCTGAAATTGAAAAAAAGTAGCACTTCAAGAATTAGATTTCAGGCTTATCATGGAGACCCAACAGGAAAAGCCCTTCCTGCATTACGAAACAATTGGGGAAGATGCACTTGTTTTGGCATTTAGCCCTTCACACAAACTAGCGACTAAATAGGACAGCACCAAAGAAGATATTCTTAAAAATAAGCTTTTATTGCATACCTCTTCTAGCTCCACTAATCACTTCATTGAGAAGTGGATGGACTCTTTCCAGCCTTCTACTTATACGATTGAGCTGGATTCTGTGAGCACCATAAAAAAATGCTGACCTTTGGAAAAAACGTGGCTTTTCTATCTATTGCCTTAATAGAAGAGGAATTAACATCGGGTGTACTGATGAAGAAGGATTTAGATGATGTGACGCTTCACAGAAAGATTCAGTTGATTTATCTGAAAACGCGTTTAGATCATACCCTTGATGAATTTGTCAAAACGTCGGTTTACGATGTAGCAAAGCAATTAAAAATATCCCCTGTTATGACATAATTCCACAGGTAGTCGTAATAACATGAAATGGGAGGATATTTTTAAGAAAGGAGGGTTGTCCTTGCTAACTAGGCTTCTGACAAAGGATTGTATACAGCTTGCAAACTTTGTCCATTCGTGGCAAGAAGCGATTCATTTAGCTGCAAGACCATTAGTACAGCAAAATAAAATTGAGCAACGCTATGTCGAAGCCATGATTCAATCTATTGAGCAATATGGCTCCTACATCGTCATTACACCAAAAGTGGCCATTCCCCATGCACGGCCATCTGATGGTGTTTATGAGCTTGCCATGAGTTTGCTCCGGTTACAGCAGCCTGTTTTTTTTAGCCCTAATCAGCCTGTTTACTTACTAATTGTGCTAGCTGCCATCGACAATACGTCACATCTACAGGCGTTAGCTGATTTGGCAGCAGTGTTACAAGACCCTGACCAGATTGAAGGCCTGATTGCCTGTCAGCATGCAGACATGATTTGTGAAAAAATCAAACAATATACGACAAAGGAGTCACCAGGATGAAAATTTTAGTCGTGTGTGGAAATGGTTTAGGTAGTAGCTTGATTTTAGAATGGAATGTAAAAAAGGTATTAGAGGCATTGGGTAAAAATGCTGAGGTAACCCATACAGATTTAGCATCTGCAAAGGCGGAGAAAGCAGATATTTATTTAGGGGCAGCAGATATTGTGAATGAATTAGCGAAAGGCAATGGAACCATTGTGAGCATCGTCAATATGATGAGTATTGTGGAAATAAAAGAAAAGCTAGAACCTTTGCTTTAAGTACGGAAAATTTGGATAGGATGAGGTGTTGATATGTTGGATGTTATCATGCATGACATTTTAGGAACACCAGCTATACTAGTCGGCCTATTCGCTTTTATTGGTTTACTCATTCAAAAAAAATCTAGCTCCACTGTTCTTTCAGGTACATTCAAAACAATTATGGGCTTTGTCATTCTTGGTGCTGGTGCCACTGTCTTGATTGGCTCGTTAGACCATTTTAGTAAAATGTTTGATCATGCCTTTCAAGTACAGGGAGTCATTCCCAACAACGAGGCCATCGTGGCAGCTGCTCAGACTAATTTTGGTACAGCTACAGCATTGATAATGGTATTTGGTATGATAATGAATCTATTATTTGCGCGATTTACGCCATTAAAGTATATCTTTTTAACTGGGCATCATACATTATTTATGGCTTGTTTAATCGCGGCTTCATTGTCAGTTGGTGGAATGAGTGGTACACCTCTTATTATCGTAGGGTCTATCATTCTTGGTCTTTGTATGGTAGTGTTCCCTGCCATTTTACAACCCACTGTTCGGCAAATAACAGGTAGTGATGATTTTGCTGTAGGTCACTTCGGCAGTGTTGGCTACTATGTTTCTGCAAAGATTGGTAAGCTCTTTGGTAATAAAACGAAATCAACTGAGGACATACAGGTTCCAAAATCATTAGGCTTTTTACGAGATACCTCTGTCGCTATTTCTTTAACAATGAGCGTATTCTTTGTCATTGTTGCCCTTTTCGCAGGCCCCTCCTATATTGAGGCACAATTATCAGCTGGCTCTAATTTTATTATTTTCGCTATTATGCAAGCGATCACATTCGCTGCAGGTGTCTATATTATTTTGGCGGGTGTCCGTATGTTAATTGCTGAAATTATTCCAGCCTTTAAAGGCATTGCTGATAAGCTTGTCCCAAACACAAAAGCAGCACTAGATTGCCCAACTATTTTCCCCTTTGCACCAAACGCTGTCATCATTGGTTTCATCTTTAGTTTTTTAGCAGGACTTGTCTCTATGTTTATCCTCCCCTTCATTGGTTTAAAAGTGATTGTTCCTGGCCTCGTTCCCCATTTCTTCACGGGAGCTGCAGCTGGCGTCTTTGGCAATGCTACAGGCGGCAGAATCGGTGCCATGTCTGGGGCCTTTGCTAATGGTCTATTAATTAGCTTTATTCCAGCCATACTCCTAATCTTTATGGGCGACATAGGCTATGAAGGCACAACCTTTGGCGATTCAGATTTCGGTGTTATCGGCATTATTATTATTAATCTATTAAAATTATTCGGAGCTGTTTAGAACATATAGTAAAGCCTAACGCTATCTGCGTTAGGCTTTCATAGTGTTGAAAAACAAAACCATCCATAGAATTTATGTGAAAGGTGAAAAAGGATTTCCGTTGCAGGCTACTTGCTTTCCTGTGGGCGAGCGCCGAGCCGCTTCTACCGCTACCACTCCGTTTAGAGGCTCGCCTGTCTCGCTATCCCACGGGAGTCAAGTAGCCTTCCACTCCAATCCATAAAAAAGTGAAGGTATTCACTACTCTTTTGTGGAGGGGTGTTGTCACACATCACTTCTCCAAATTGAAAGTAAGAGGCTATCCTCTCTTATAATATAAATAATGGGCTATTTTGTTCAGGAAAAGATACTTTTGCAGAATGGTTGATTGGAGTGGAACCAGCGTCACTCCTAGGGGATTTAGCGTCACAGAGGAGACCCTGGAGCGAACGCAGTGAGTGAATGAGCTGCACCCAAAATATTGGACTTAAAAATCTACTATAGGGGGTGCAGTTAGTGATTTCTGATGAACAAAAATTAGCCGCAGTTCTAGCTTACTTTGAAGAAAAAGAAAGTACGTATCAGATTGCCAATCGATTACAGAGGGATCGACAGTACATTCGATTATGGATTGAATTATATCGCTATCATGGCATCGAAGGAATTATTCGTCCTCAAGGGTTCACGAATTACGAAGATTCTTTTAAAATAAAAGTAATTCAACACCTGATAGAGACGGGCGATTCGCTCCTTCAGACTGCTGCGAAGTTTAATATTCCTTCCCGTGAAACCATTCGGAGATGGAAAAAACAATGGATGTCAACGGCTGGTGAGGTGCTCTATCAAGTAGAAAAGGAGCGCCAATCAATGCCAAAAAAACAACCACCTTCGTCCGATTTAAATGGAAAAACAACGGATGAGTTAAAAGCGGAAATTGAGTATTTACGGATGGAAAATGCCTATTTAAAAAAGTTGAAAGCCTTAGTTCAAGAAAAGGATGCCTTCAAATCCAAGAAAAAGTAAGAGCTGTTGATGAGCTAAGGTTGGATTTTCCTCTTCAAGCTCTATTAAAAGTCGCGAAACTTAAGAAAAGTACGTATTATTACCATCTCCAAAAATGGGTAAAACCAGATAAATATCAGGCGATCAAAGAACGAATTCAGACGCTTTTTCATTACCATAAGGGGCGTTATGGCTATCGTCGTATTTGTTTAGCCCTCCGAAATGAAGGGTTTTTCATCAACCATAAAACGGTCCAACGATTGATGCAAGAATTGGGCTTAAAAGGGACGGTACGCCCTAAAAAATACCGTTCGTATAAAGGGACAGTCGGCTATGTCGCAGAGAATATCATCCAACGTGATTTTGAAGCCACTGCACCCAATCAGAAATGGGTAACCGATGTAACGGAGTTTAAAATAAACGGTCAAAAAATCTATATATCCGCTGTATTAGATTTATTCAATCGAGAAATCGTTGGGTATGAGGTATCAAAATCACCTAATTTTGAGTTAGTTCAACAGTCTTTTAAGAAGGCGTTTACGTATACAAAGTTATCGAAAAAGAGTGGCTTAATCGTCCATTCTGATCAAGGATGGTTATATCAAATACCACGTTTTAAAGCGTTATTGGCAACACATGAAATCAAGCAAAGTATGTCACGGAAAGGAAATTGTTTAGATAATGCCGTGATAGAAAGCTTTTTTGGCATTATGAAATCAGAATTTCTATACGCAATAACGTTTAAGAACTACGAAGCATTCAAAAAAGCGTTAGTAGACTATATCCACTACTACAATCATGAACGGATAAAAATAAAACTCAACGGAAAAAGTCCAGTTGAGTTTCGAAGAGTTTCTTAAAAGTTCAAATTTTTGGGGTCAGTTCAGAAGCGGCTCATCGGACGCCCCCTGGAAAGGACGCTGGCGGAACGGAAATCAACCCCTCGCCTTGCAAAATTGCTTATTATGCCGTTGACATTACCTTTTTTCAACAACATGAAAGCCTAACGCTATCTGCGTTAGGCTTTATTATTGATTAGGCATACAGAGCTTGCTGTAGAAATCTTCATAAATATATTACTTAATTAGTCATCTAGGTTTATAATATTAACTTATTATGTATATAGAAATGACTATTTATTCTTATGCTCTACATAAAAATTTATTTTCATTGTAGTCTGACATCAGACTAAAAAAATTCACATTTTGCCGATATATAGGCTATAAACAACAGGAGGTACAAACATTTTGAAGAAATTGATGATTACTTTTCTTTTGATGGGTCTATTGCTAACAGGCTGTTCATCCGCACAGACAGAGACATCAACTGAAGGATATAAGATAGGCGTTTTACTATCAGACGCGGGACTAGGCGATGAATCATTTAATGATTCAGCTTTTAAAGGGCTCGAAAAGGCTCGAGATGAGCTTGGCATTTTGTTTGATTACAAAGAGGCTCCTGAGGGTGATTATGAGGACAAGCTGAACGAGCTTGTAGCAGAAAAATATGATATCATCATTGGTCTTGGTTTCTCTGTACAGGAAGCACTAGAGAAAACTGCGAAACAATATCCCGACCAACAATTCATATTGATTGATGGGCAATCTGATGTTGACAACATTATTTCGATTACCTTTAAAGAACAAGAAGGCAGTTTTTTAGTTGGTATGGTTGCTGCTATGACAAGCAAGACAGGGAAAATTGGCTTTATTGGTGGTGCAGATGCCCCTGTTATTCATCACTTTGAAAATGGCTTTATCGAAGGAGCTCGTTATGTACAACCAACTATTGACATTATGAGCGAATATGCGGGTACCTTTGATGACACGCAGGCTGGTGCAGCAATAGCAGATCAATATATAAAAAATCACGTTGATTTTATTTATCATGCAGCTGGCTTTACTGGTTTCGGCGCCATTAAAAAGGCCGAGGAAATGGGGATTTATGCAGCGGGTGTTGATATCGATCAATTTTTTGTTGCCGAAAAGACGGTTGTCACATCCATGCTAAAAAATGTGGATCTTGCTGTCTATCAACTTGCTAAAACATTAGTAGAGGACGGAAAAATTACCCAAAAATCGTTTGCATTAGGGCTAGCAGATCAAGGTGTGGGACTAGCTGATATTCGTGTCATTCAACTAACATCAGAGCAACAGGCTGCCATTGAAAAGGCACAAGAAGCCATTATCTCGGGCAAGATAAAAGTTACTGCAGAAAAGGGGAATGGCCAGTGACATTACGTAAAAAATTATTTATGAATACACTCATCCCAATCGTACTGGCTATGGCTATGATTGGCTTTATTATCATTCAAACATTTAATATCCAAACAACTGCACAGGATGACACGAAACTTTTGCTTGCAGTGAAAGAGCTGGAGCAAAGTTTGGTTGTGGCCAGCCAATCATTAAATAATTATACCTATTTAGATAGTGAAGCGAATAAAAATGAAGCACTTGCTATTTTACAAGAAACAAAAAGCAATTTAGAAGCATTGGCTACTCTCACAAGAATACCTGACCATCAACAGATTATCGACAAAATTTCTGATAAATTTGAAGACCTAGAAAAAGCTACAGAAAGCGGCTTTCAAGAAAACAACCGCTCTGAAATAAAAAAGCAATCTATCCGAATTAAAGGTATTTTAAACGATATGCATTTGCTCAAAAAAGAAACGAACGAATGGTATCAAGAGATGATACAAGTGACAAAGCAAAAAATTGGTTTTATTACAACCACTACAATCATCGGCAGTGTGCTATTAATTTTGGCAACGATTATTTATTCATATGTGGCAGCAAAAAGAATTACCAAACCGATTAATCAGATTGTAGAGTGTGCACAGGGGGCAGCTACAGGAGATTTAACTATAGATACCTCTACACTCTCCTATCAACCAAACAGTCGATACGAGATTGATCAACTATCGGAAAGCTTTTCACAGATGATGAATAATTTGAAAAGTACTGTACAATCCATCGATCATATCGGTAAGGATGTTAACGTATTCACACAAGATGTGACAAGCCATATGAGAAATATTCATGAAAGCAGTAATCAAATTGCCACATCTACTGACGAATTAGCAAAAGGTAGCTATACGATGTCAGAAGATATTCAATCTGTGGCCATCCTTATGAATAATATGACCGACCAATTTAAGGGGGTTATGCAAACAAGTGAGCAATCCGCTAACAATGGTAAACAGGCATTAGAGGCTGTTCAAAATGGTCAGTATTCATTAGAAAAACAATCAACCATTGCAAAAGATATTTCGACGACATCACTTGATATTAAAGAGGCTGTTACGCAATTTTCGCAATTCACTTCAGAAATTGAAGGAGCGGCCAATGCTGTCCACACTATTGCTAGCCAAACAAATCTATTAGCTTTAAACGCTGCCATTGAGGCTGCCCGTGCTGGAGAAGCCGGTAAGGGGTTTGCCATTGTCGCAGAGGAAGTGAAAAAGCTTTCTTCTGAAACGGAGAATGCAACAAATTTAATCACTTCTATGGTCACACATATACAGGATGGCATCTCACATATTCTTACTACGGCTGAGCGAGGATATCAGCTTTCAAATGAACAGTCCCATTCAATGGTAGAAACGGAACAATCATTTGCTGTCATTGCGACACATATCGCAGACATTCATCATGATTTACAAAGCCTTACAAAGGAAATGGTTCAAACGAATGAAATGAGCCAGCAAGTGAATAGTACGATAGAAAATATTTCAGCCATTACAGAAGAAACAGCAGCAGGTACAGAAGAAATTTCAGCTTCGACACAGGATCAGTTACTTGCCTTCCAAAAAATTAGCGCTAAAATTGACGATCTGCAAGGTATGACAGATACATTGATGCATGAGCTGAAAAAATTCACCTTATAATATCTTTGCCAAACAAAATCCAGTGAATGAATGTTCACTGGATTTCTTAGTGTTGAAAAACAAAACCACCCATAGAATTTATGTGAAAGGTAAAAAAGGATTTCTGTTGTAGGCTACTTGCTTTCCTGTGGGCGAGCGCCGAGCCGCTTCCTCTGCTACCGTGCAGGGGCACGCCTGTCTCGCTATCCTACAGGAGTCAAGTAGCCTTCCACTCCAATCCATAAAATAAAAATGTTCACTTTTTAGCAAAAAAGTGAAGGTATTCACTACTCTTTTATGGAGGGGTGTTGTCACACATCACTTCTCCACATTGAAAGTAAGAGAGGCTATCCTCTCTTATAATATAAATAATGGGCTATTTTGTTCAGGAAAAGACACTTTTGCAGAATGGTTGATTGGAGTGGATCCAGCGTCACAGAGGAGACCCTGGAACGAACGCAGTAAGTGAAGTGGCTCATCGGACGCCCCCTGGAAAGGACGCTGGCGGAACGGAAATCAACCCCTCGCCTTACAAAATTGCTTATTATGCCGTTGACATTACCTTTTTTCAACAACAGGAAATCCAGTGAATAATGTTCACTGGATTTCCTCTTTTTATTATAAAGTTAAGCCGCCATCAACTACCACGATTGAGCCTGTCATATAGCTTGCTTTGTCTGATGCTAGGAAAACAACCATTTCAGCCAGTTCCTCTGGTTTTGCATAGCGTCCCATTCTCATATTTGGAATTTCTTCTGGAATATAGCCACCTGTTTCAAACATAGTTGTTACACTGTTTGTTAATGCTGTCTCTACGCCTCCTGGACAAATTCCGTTGATTCGAATCCCCTTTTTTACATACTCTAAAGAAGCTGCTTTTGTTAAACCTACTACTGCATGCTTACTTGCAGAGTAAACAGCCATACTATGCTCACTACGAATTCCAGCTGTTGAAGCCGTATTAATAATAGAGCCGCTACCTTGTTCTTCCATTACCTTTAAAACATATTTTAAGCCAAGGAATACACCTTTCACATTGATAGCCATAATACGTTCATACTCTACATCCTCAATCTCTGTTAATGGAGAAATTTTTTGAATAACTCCTGCATTATTGAAAAATATATCAATGCGTCCATAAGTATCAACAGCAACATTTACATATTTTTGAACATCTTCGTTTCTCGAAACATCTGCCTGAACGAAGATACCTTCTCCACCTTGCTTTTTAATCAAGCTTAATGTCTCTTCCCCTGTTGCTTTGTTGAAATCAACGACTACTACTTTTGCACCATTGCTAGCAAGCTTCAAACTGCTGGCTCTTCCAATACCGCTTCCAGCACCTGTTACAACTGCAATTTTATTCAAAAGATCCATCTTCTATTCCTCCCTAATATTTTGAAGTCATTGTCTATTTTATTGCTACTTCTCTCTTTTTTATTGTATTATTTTACACAAAATAGTACTTTCTCATTGTCTATACAATAAAAATTGAAACTGCTTTCATTTTGATAGTATTATTACGAACGGGGGTGCAGAAATGTGAAAATATCCACTATCGATCTTCAATATATAAGTCAACTAATTTCTGAAATACATCATCTCCCTGTCTCTTATATTAATGTAGCGGGAGAAGTAGTTTTTGAATATTCATCAGCAGAATATACCAGTAACCCATCCTATATTTCTCTAAAGGAACAGCTAAAAACATACCCATATCATACGACTTCAAATAGCTATCCTATTTTTTTCTCTATAGCTGAATGCAATTATTTTTATATTAACTTAACAGTAGACAATCAATATTTAGGGGCGCTTGTTGTTGGACCGTCCCTTTCACCAGTAATAGAAGACACTATAAAATCAACTATTTATCATGAGCCTGATTTGTTTCCTACTCTCCATTATCAGCAATGCTTAGCCATCAGTTTATTTGTTTATTATTCAATCTACCAAAAAAAAATATCTAAAACAGCTGTGATTCACCACAACCACGCGTTAAAGCCCCTTATTCGTCATGAGGGACATACTGCGCTTGAACTTTCCTATGCAAGAAGAAAAGATAGTGTGCATACAAATCTTTACTATGAAAAAATATTGTTAGACAATGTGAAAAATGGGCGGATGGAGAAATTAAACGAAGTCTTGAACTATTCCATTGTCGGACAAGCACAACTTGGAGTGCTTTCAAAGCACAATCATTTAAGAAGTGTACAATATTTGATGATTACAGGAATTGCACTAATTTGTCGTGCTGCTATTGAAGGTGGATTAAATGAAGAAACAGCCTTTACATTAAGTGATTTTTACATTCAAAAACTTGAGGATCAAAGCAGCTTAATCGACATTCTTTCGTTAATGGAGGAAGCTATTTATGATTTTACACGTCGTGTGTCACAAGCTAAGCAAAACAAATATTCAGCACCCATTACAACCTGCATCCATTCGATCGAAAATCAACTATATAGTGAAATAACACTCAATCAACTTTCAGCAATTTGCCACTTAAGCCCCAATTATCTTTCTTCCTTGTTTAAAAAGGAAGTAGGGATTTCCTTTAGTGAATATATTCAGCAACAAAGGATTGAAGAGGCAAAAAAGCTGTTAACCTATACAAGCTACCCCATTTTAGACATTGGTTCATTACTTAATTTCACAGATCAAAGCTATTTTATAAAAGTTTTCAAGAAATTTACAGGTATCACCCCTAAGCAATATAGAAATAAGGATGTCCATCAATAATAAAGAAAGTAAAAGAATGTTCGTGACCAGCTTTTACTTTCTTTTTACATAGTAAAAGTCATACTTGCAGTACCACTTGCATATTTTAAAACGTAATCATTACACTTTAAGGAGGTACATGTGGAACGTCTCCATCTTTCAAGATATGTATTGAATTTTTGGTTCATCTTCATGCTATTAGTAAGCTTGCTACCATTCCTGTTATTCAATATCTCAGCATTAAGTGATTTAAGTTCCTCTTTACTCAGTCTGCATACTATTTTTTTAAGTATTTTAATTGAGGCATTACCGTTTGTGTTAATTGGTATCATCATTGCGGGCTTTATTCAGATTTTTATCACAGAGGAACATATTCAAAGGTGGATTCCTCAAAATGCGGTAATGGCCGTTGTCATGAGCTGTCTTGTAGGCGCATTATTTCCAGCCTGCGAATGTGGAATCGTGCCTATTGTGAGAAGATTGATTGCCAAAGGTGTACCGATACATGCAGCTATAGGCTTTATGTTAACTGGCCCACTCATTAATCCAATCGTTATTCTCTCTACCTATATGGCATTTGGAAATGATTTGAAAATAGCCAGCTTACGAATGCTGCTAGGTTTTGTTATCGCTATTGTCGTAGCATTACTCATTAGCTTGTTTTTTAAAGGTTCACAATTTAAAAGCTCCTTACAACCTCATTCATTGGCAACAGCTAACCAACCAACATCCTTTGTCACAAAACTATTCAATATGTTCAAACATGCCATTGATGAATTTTTTGATATGGGCAAATACTTAATTATTGGGGCATTTTTAGCTGCTTTTGTCCAAACCTATGTATCTACCAAAACACTCGTAGAAATTGGAGATGGCGTATCCTCCTCTATTTTGGTCATGATGGGCTTAGCCTTTATTCTTTCACTTTGCTCGGAGGCAGATGCCTTTATTGGGGCATCCTTTAGTGCTACTTTCTCAACCCCATCCATTCTTGCATTTCTTGTTTTTGGTCCTATGATTGACTTGAAAAATACCATTATGTTAATGAGCGTATTTCGCTTCAAATTTGTCTTCTGGTTAGCCGCCTTAGTGGCTATCATTGTCTATATTAGTATATGGATTCTTTCACCGTATCTCTAAGGGGGAAAACCATGAAATTTCACGTTCAGCAAGCGCTAAGAGCCCTTATTCTACTTGCTTTCTCAGCTATGATTGCGAGCTTGCATTGGACCGGGGAACTAACAAAATTCATTAACCCCAAATATGAAAGTCTTAGCCAAACAGCTGCCATTTTATTTTTTATACTGTTTCTTGTTCAGCTAACAAGAGTCATATCATTTACTCAGACGACCCATCATTGTGACGACAGTGGACATGCTTGCTGTTCACATCATGACCATGGTCATTCAGTCTTTACACGCAAAAAATGGCTAGCCTATCTTATTATTATGACACCAATTTTGACGGGCTTCTTCGTGCCTGCCAAAATTTTAGATGCTGCAATCGCTGATAAAAAGGGTGGGGCCTTCTTTCTCACTCAGCAAAGTCAACCATCCAAAATTGAGGATTACCTCACTTCAAATGAAACGATTGATGAAAATATCTATGACGAGCATGATCCTGACCCTAAACTAATGGAGGAAAAGCAGGAAATGACAAAAAAGCAATATGAACAATTAAAGCAACAGCTATCTCAACAAACTATGCTGAAAATGACAGATGAGGATTATACGATTTATTACGAGGACATGCATCAACATCTAGCAAACTATTTAGGGAAGCAAATCCAGTTAAAAGGCTTTGTTTTGAAAGAAGATAGCTTTACAGAAAAGCAACTAGTGGTTTCCAGATTCCTTATTACCCATTGTGTTGCTGATGCAAGTATCGTAGGCTTTTTGACAGAATTTCCTGAGGTTCCAACTATCAAAGAGGATACATGGATTGAGGTAATCGGTACAATCGGTCAAACAACTTATGAGGGTGCAAGCCTACCCGTTATTCATATTGATGATTGGGTAACAATTGAACAGCCTGAATCACCATATCTTTACCCCATAAATATTCGAATGAGTTTCTAGCAACATGAAAGGGCAAAGTTTATATCTTTGCCCTTTCATAGTGTTGAAAAACAAAACGATCCATAGAATTTTTGTGAAAGGTGAAAAAGGATTTCCGTTGCAGGCTACTTGCTTTCCTGTGGGCGAGCGCCGAGCCGCTCCGTTTAGAGGCTCGCCTGTCTTGCTATCCCACGGGAGTCAAGTAGCCTTCCACTCTATAAAAATATTTCTTGTTAGCAAAGTTTTTCAAATAAAGTGAAGGTATTCACTACTGGTGTTGTCACTCATCACTTCTCCACATTGAAAATAAGAGTCTATCCTTTTACCACATGGTGGATTGGAGCAGCGGCTTATCGGACGCCCCTGGAAAGGACGCTGGCGGAACAGAAATCAACCCCTCGCCTTTCAAAATGACTGTTTCTGCCGTTGACATCACCTTTTTCATCTATTAATTGGGTAATAGTACATCTAGACCTAAATGGGAACGTAATGTGCTCCCTTCATATTCAGCACGGAATAGCCCCCGCTCTACTAGCATAGGGATCACATCACTAAAGAATAAATCTAAAGATTTCGGAGGTCCACCTGGTACAGCAATAAAGCCATCCAATGCACCCTCCTCATAAAAAGTAATGATTTGATTGACAATGTCCTGTGGCGTGCCGATTGCCACAAGGTGAGCTGAGCCAATTACTTCTGGACGTGCAAGCAATACCTCAACAGTTGGTTCATTGTCGATAATATAACGACGCACCAAATCGGCATGTGTTTTACTACGTACTTTTTGATCTTTTGGCGGCAGCATATCAGCCGTTATCTGATCTTGCAGTGCCAAATGACGAATATCCATGCCTATCACTGATTCTAGAGCACTATAGCGACGCTCAAGTGTTAAATGTGCATGTGCTTGACGGTACATTTCGAGTGCTTCCTCATATGTATCGCCTATAAAGAAATAGAGCCCTGGTAATAACCGAATATCATCGGCTGAACGACCAACCTCAACCGCGCGTTTACGCAAGTCATTACGCATTTCAACACCCACCTCCATAGCAGGTGTCGCTGCAAAAATCGCATTGGAAACAGTAGCCGCAAATTGACGACCTACATCCGATGCACCTGCTTGGAAGAATGGTATATCTCCTGCTGGATGCATAGGTAGATTTAAAGGGCCATTAATATGGAAAAACTCACCCTCATGCTCAATCGGCTTGACAAGCTCATTTATTTTCTCTAAATCACCATTTGTTTCTAATACTTCATAGGGATGACTATGCCATAGCTGTTTCACGACCTCTATACATTCTGAGGCTTTAGCATACCTCTCCTCTGATGAAGCCATAGGTTCATTACTGAAATTATTGGCCCCATCAATGGAAGTGACGATATTCCAGCCTACTCGTCCCTCACTAATCCAATTCAACGATTGCAATTGACGTGCAATCAAATATGGTGGTATAAAGGATGTCGAGATGGTAGTCACTAAACCAATCTGCTTAGTTTCTCGTGCCACCGTTGCCATTAAAAAGCTAGGATCTAAGCCAACCGTTCCTTTTGTTTTAGCCATTAATTCTGGATGTGCTACTAAATAATCAGCCTTAAATAAAAAATCTAATTTAGCTTCCTCAGCACGCTGTGCAAATGCAATATGTTCATCAAGTAACGCACCCTTCTTACCATGATTACCATGTACAGCTATATGCATGCCAATAATAAGATGTCTTCTCATTGTTATATTCTCCTCTCTTTAATTGAAAATGATTATCATTTTCATAATAGGCTTACTTTTTAAATATTGCAACCAAATCCTTTACATACAAAAAAAGACAGGTACCTAATGAATAAGGACCTGTTATTTTGATTGCTATTTATTACTTTTCGTTTACTATGCCCCATGGAAAATCATGAGTCTCTCATTTGAGTTGCGACGACTTTTTACATGATAGTTAGATAGGATTTGCGAAAATTTGTTTTTCTGTCGGTTCCCATAGAACAATTCCCACATCCTTCTTCTGATCAATGATCCGAACGGTAATAGGGATATACTCAAATAAAATCGTATTTAATTTTGTACTAATCAGTTGTAACAAGCCTACTAATTCTGCATCATTGATTAGCGGCGCGTGTACTTCCATTTTAATATCTGTTAATTTGCCCTCTTCATAGCGAAGTCTCCCTATAATTTTAGGGTTTAAATGCTTAAACCCTGCTTGAATATCTTCTTTAAAAATTAATAATTTATTATACATATTTTGATCTAAGCTATATAATGCCTCTGATGGAAATGAGTAATACTTTTTATCAATCTCAGACCACTTTGCTATAGTATTTTCTCCTTTTGCAATAAAGGTTTCAGCTAAAAATAAGCCAGGAATAATATCATTTATATTGGATTCCTGATATAAAGTTAAATAAATAGGGACTTCCGGTATCTTTTTATTGTTTCTTATATCCTGAATGATCTTGCCAGCTATTTTTTTGCCGTAATTTTTCACATCATTGCTATCATCATCATTTTGATCTACTTTCACTTGTCCTGTGTAAATTAACCCTTTGTCATCCGATACACGTATATCATAAAATTCATTTAACGATATCGCAATCGACATTCCCTCTAGCTTGTTACTTTCCTTATGAATAAAATTATGTTCTACTACATGAGAGAGAATTAGCGGATACTTTTTCTCATCCTCTAAAACATCACCAGTTCTAGTTTCAATGGCTGGATTCAAGCCAATACCTTCCTCTGTTTTTCTCCCTAACCATTGCTTAATCATTTGCTCATCCAAATATTGACCTTCCTGCAAATAATACTTTTCAGTTGCAAAATGATTCACAGATAAATCCATGAGTCCCCTCTCTATTTCATTTATATTTAACGCATTATTCATATTGTTAACCATTAAGCCTCGCGCAATATTACTTTTTGCAGGCTGTTGAATTTCATAGGCTTCCTTTTTTTGAATAGATGAAATATACATTTTTTCATTCGTCGTATCAGGCTCAACCTCACCACTACTACAAGATGCTAATAACCCTATGGATGCGATTAAACTAAATAAACACTTTCTCTTTTTCATCACAAATACTCCTTGATCATATGTAGATATTTAATATTTCCATAATTTAACCATACCAAATTTTACAAAACAAAACATCATATATTTACAAATATCACCATTCTATAGTGAGATCAAAAAAACCTATGTTCAAGAAAAAATGAACATAGGTCTTTACTATTGTAGATGGTTGTGAGAAAAGTTCATTTTTGATCAGGTGCAGTCTTCTAGCTTTGGAGTGGTTTCTTCATGTTTATAAGGAGTTCTCTCTTCCAATGAGCCGAGACCAATCTTTTCTAAGCAACTCCCTCACTTTCTCAGCGCAGCCTCCAACTGAAGCGGCTTCCCCATTTTTGAGCATTACCCCTCAACTATGGAGCGAATGCTACTTTGCATTTTTATCAGGTTGGTGAATGCCAAAAATATTGCCTTCTGTATCGATATAATAGCCTTGCCATGCCATCCCAGGTAAAGCATGTTTCGATATAGCTACTTTGCCACCATTTTCAAGAATTTTGGCTTCTGTTCCATCGTAACTTTCGACACCCATGGTACAAGCAAAGCCATTCAACGCTTGATTGACTTCTGGTGGTGGGCCTTGTCGTTGCATTAACGCACCATTAATACCAAGTTCATCTTCCTCACCTGTCACTGCTCCAAAGTACGGCATGCCTGCATAGTCACTCCAGTCTTGAAATGACCAGCCAAATACTTTCCCGTAAAAATGCTTTGCCCGCTCCATATCATTTACGTGGATTTCAAAATGAACTAATCTTCCCATAGTACCCTCTCCTTCAAGGTGAATATATTCACTATATAGCATCTTCAAAAAGATTGAAAATTAAAACATATAGAAAATAGTCACCAGTTTTACAATTGACTATACACAGAAAATGCATCCGTAATGTTATATTGCTCCGTCCGAGGACCTCCTTCAGCTCCTACTGTCACTAACACATATTCTTGTCCATTAACAGTTGCTAAACTTGCTAAACATAATCCTGCATCCTCTGTATAACCCGTCTTGCCACCTAGGATTTTCCCTCCTGGCAATACACTTGATGTCATATGCTGAAACATTCGATTAGTAAATGTAATACCCTCCGGATGAAGGTTCGTTGACTTAATAGAATATCTTTCTGCTGTATAAACATTTCGAAACTCATCATTTGTTAAGGCATATTGTAAGAGTAGTGACATATCTTTCACAGTTGTATAATGATCTGGATGATGCAGTCCTGTTGTATTCATAAAATGAGTATTTTTCATTCCCAGTTGCTGCGCCTTATCATTCATAAGCTTTACAAATTTCCGTTCTGAACCAGCAGCATATTCAGCTAAACCAATGGATGCCTCTGCACCTGATGGCAGCATGGAACCATACAATAAATCCTCTATCGTCAACCTCTCATTCGGAAGAAAACCTGCCACTGAAGCATTTTCCTCGTATAAATCATTAAAGATGTTTTTAGGTAAAACGATTTCATCTTGTAAGCTTGGAATTTGCTCAATCGCGACTAAAACAGTCATCATTTTCGTCAAAGATGCAGGATAAATGACTTCCTCACTATTTTTATCTAATAGTACTTGATTTTCATCTAAATTCACTAAAATGGCATTAGAACTATATAAATCGATATTGAGCATATCGCTACTCATCGTCGATATTACTTTTGGTGAATCAACCATCTCCTGACGTAATGTTACAGGTGTTTCTTTCAATATCAAATAAACAAATACGATCATGAACAGGAACAATATACTTACAATACCTTTTCTTGTGAACATAAAAACAACTCCTTCTCTTTATGCTTTTATTGAACCATAAAAAAAGGAGCTTATTTTTAATTAACTATTAGTGAATTCTTAAGGTTTCTTAAGAATTGGCTGGAATCATAACTATGAACACGGTTTGATTGTGATGAGAAGTAGCTGTAATTGTCCCTCCATGGGCTTGCACAATTTCATTTGAAATGGCTAAACCAAGTCCAGCACCACCCGTTTGTGTAGACCTTGCACTATCTAAACGGTAAAACTTTTCGAATATCATCTTTAATTTTTCAGGCGGTATGGTCTTCCCTGTATTCTTAAATGAAATAAACGTTTGATTGTTTTCATTTTGTGCACTAATTTCGATTGTACTATTGGGTTCACTATAGGCAATTGCATTTTTTAAAATATTATTAAATACCCTTGCTAATTTATTTCTGTCTGCATAGATAGTCATCTCTCCATCTATATTGACGATGGCTTTTTGACCCTTTGGTGCTAACAATGGGTAAAACTCATCGGCTACTTGCATTAACATATAGTTAAGAGGAATAAGGTCTTTCTCTAAAACGATGGATTGTAAATTAAATCTTGTGATTTCAAAAAACTCATTGATTAATTGTTCTAGTCTATAGGATTTCTCTAATGTAATCGTTACATATTTTTCTTTTTGCTCAACAGGCATATCCCTTGCCTCATCTAAAAGGCTTAAGTAACCAATGATAGATGTTAAGGGTGTTTTTATATCATGGGCTAAATAAACAACCAGATCATTTTTACGTTGTTCTGCTTCTTGTGCATCCCTCGCACGCTTTTCTAATTTATATTTCACATCATTTAATTTCTTCTCTAAAAAATCGAGCTCTGTCGGAAGATGAATTTCCTTCTCTGACTCATCTGCAAGCATAATGATACTGTTACTAATTTGATGAAAATAACGAGTAAAACGAGAGAGGGCAATATAAAAAATGATCAACAATAATAGGATAAATCCTATAGTAAGCCAAAGAGGTTTATTTTGTTGAAATAACACATTGTAGGCATTTTGTGCAGCAAAGTAATCGAGCTGCAAGACATTTTCGCAAAAGGCTATAAAAGCATCTGCAAAGGGAGCTTGTAAAACACCATCAATGAATGCAAAGTTGATTATAAAACCTATTATGATTGCTATAATAAGAATAAAAACGATTTGTAAAATCATCTTCCTCTTCAATCCGCCAAACTCATTTTTCAATGGTATACCCCACTCCCCAAACAGTTTTAATAAATTTTGGGTTTTCCGCAGAATCTTTCATTTTTTCCCTTAAATGTCGTATATGAACCATTACGGTATTATTGCTGTTAAAATACTTGTCCCCCCAAATTTCTTGAAATAATTGCTCTGAACTAATGACCTTCCCTCGATTTGTACACAAATACCATAGAATTGCGAATTCCGTAGGGGTTAGGGATACCTGTCTTTCATTTAAAAAGACCTGCCGTGTGTTCTGATTGATCATCAAACCAGCGAAATCAATGATATCTTCTGTTTGCTTCGAACCTTGGTTGTACAATGTAAATCTTCTTATTTGTGCCTTGACACGAGCAACCAATTCCAATGGACGAAATGGCTTTGTTATATAATCATCTGCTCCTAAAGAAAATCCATTTATTTTATCAATCTCTTCTTCCTTTGCCGTAAGCATAATCACTGGAAAATTAAATGTTTCTCGGATTTTTTGTAAAATGGTAAAGCCATCTATCTCTGGCATCATAATATCGAGAACAGCTAAATCCACATTTTCCCGCATAATACACGCCAGAGCCTCTTGAGCTGTATAGTACTTAAATACATGGTAGTTTTCATTTTTTAAATATAACTCAATTAAATCTGCAATTTCTTTTTCATCGTCAACAACTAAAATATTCAAATGAATTGTCCTCTCCTTCTACTTACACAATTTCCAATGATTTTTCACAGGCATTATAGCACTTACGAATAGCTATATCTATTAATAAGAATAGGTTATTTAAAGCGCAATAATAAAGTAGAGATGGAAAAAACCTCTTTCCAACTCTACTTTCCATATTGAATCCCAAGCCTTATCGTTATTCGATATTTAATTTGTTCAATTGGTCGCCACAGTAGTAGATTTCCGATTCAAATCCTGTGTTACCACTCTGCCTGAATAATAGTGCATTTGTTCATTTAATTTATGCTCTTTTACGGTTAAATTGGTTGGCCTTACTTTCAGAACAAGCGTCTTACTCCCGAGTGATGATTGATACTTTTCGATATGTGTTTTCGACAAAGGGGCGTGATAATAACCTGGGACATATTTATCAAGCATTGCCTGCATTGCCACAGTAGCCTCATCTAAATCTGTGACAATTTCCACCAAACCATTTGCGATGACACTCATATAAGCTGTATCCGTGTTAGCAGGAATGGGATCTACCATTGTTCCATAATTCTCGCATATAGAAATACATGCATTTGGGTTGGCTGTTAGGATGTCTATTTTCCTGCCTTCATTGGCACCGTGGAAATAAAAACTCCCATCTTTGAAGACATAATTTAGTGGCAGAACATATGGTGTATGTTGATCCACTAAACCAAGAAAAGCGGTTTGTGCGTCTTTTAAAAATGGTTGAATTTGTTTTTCATCTGTACAAGCTCTTTGCAGCATTCGAATGTCTGTTTTCATCTTTTTATCCCCCTATCCTCTACTAAAGAGGAGTCTACAGCAGGATTGCCCTCTAAAAAAGGGACAGTTTTATGAAAAGGGATGGGTACAACTTTCAAATATTGAAATGAAAGTTAGTTATGCACTATCTTTATTCACCTGCATCTCGATAAAATAATTTAAGCTGTGCAACAATCAGAATGCTAATGACTACAAGTAAAAACCAAGAGCTTATTTTGCCAAAATGCACAATCGACCATGCTACCTCTTGATTAGGATATGACCATGCCCCAAAGAAAGTAGCGATATTTTCAGCAATCCAAATGAAAAAGCCAATTAAAAAGAAAGACGCAACGATGGGCATTTGATAGATTTTATTTCGCACCTTAAATTTGACCATTGTTCGATAAAACACCACAAAAAGTAATGCCATTAACAGCCATCTAAAATCATAAATAAAATGATGGGTGAAGAAATTGAAGTAAATCATGGCTCCTAGTGGAATGGCTACATAACTTTTTGGCCAACTCACGATTTTCAAATCGAATCTACGCCAGGCTTGGCAAATATAACTCGCCACACTAGCATACATAAATCCACTATATAATGGCACACCTCCTACTTTTGACCATGCCTCTTCAGGATAAGACCAAGAATTAAAATTCACTTTATACAGTTCTAGCACAAGTCCAATAATATGAAACAGACAGATGACTTTTATTTCATCCTTTGTTTCTAATCCAAATCTATACATCAAGTATTGCGTCAATAGACAGATGACTAGAATGAAATCATATCTTGCTACACCTGGTATTGGAACAGCTCTAGAAAATGCAAGTGTAATAAATATTACAACAGGAAAAATACAGGATAACGATTGTTGATACGTAAAGATTCCTAAATCTTTAACAAAATTTTTTAACATGAATCCACCTCAGATTAGCTCAAAACTAAATTTATTCTTGTATGAAGAATAAACGATAAATTATCCTATTTCAATATTTTTTTATCGAAAAACGATAATTTTTTTCGTTTTATTTTGGAACTATTCTTTGGTAGTTTCGTCTTTGTTGTTCTTTATTAATAAAGAAAAGAGTAGCCACATAATACAGCTACTCTTATTACTTAAAGATACATTTTTTGATCTAATTTTAACTGGACTTCTTGTTGTTTTATTACTAAATTTGTAACTTTTTTCACTTTTAAATAATAAACAATATAACAGCCAATGAAGAAAGCTCCACCACAGTAAAGGGCTAATCGTTGAGCGGGATCAAAAGCCAAGCTTGCCATAACGATGCAGTTTGCCAATAATCCTAAAATAGGAATAACCGGATAGAATGGTGCTTTGAATTTTAAATCCTCCACTTTTCCTCCTTGGCGTAAATAGGAGCGTCTAAATGCAATTTGAGAAGCAGTAATTGCAATCCACCCAATTTGTGCACCTAAACCTGCTAGGGATAAAAGCCACACAAATACGGTATTAGCGGCAAATACGCTTGACAATAATGACAAACCAGCAACAGCAAGGGTAATCAATAATGCATTCATTGGAATTCCTCTTCTATTCACCTTCCCTAACAATGGACTTGCCATCTTTTCAACGGAAAGAGAAAACAGCATACGTGTTGCAGCATATAAACCCGAGTTAGCGACCGATAATAAAGCTGTTAGAATAACAAAATTCATAATATCCGCTGCATACGGAATCCCTATACTATCTAATACAACAACAAATGGACTTTCAACAACACCCGCTTTATCCATAGGAATCATAGCTGCCAATACAAAGACAGATAACACAAAGAAGAACAGCGTACGCCACACAGTTTGTTTAATAGATTTAGGGATTGTTTTTTCGGGATTTTCACTCTCTCCAGCAGCAATACCGATTAATTCTGTACCTTGAAATGAAAAATTCACGGTAATCATGGTAATGAGCAGTGCTGTTAAACCATTTGGAAAAAGACCACCCTCATAAAAATGAGTAAGAAATGGGGCATCTGTTCCATTTTTCATATCGATCAGCCCAAACATAGCTGCTCCCCCAACCGCAAGGAACATCAGGATGGCCAAAATTTTAATGCTTGAGAAGACAAATTCTGCTTCGCCAAAGGCTTTTGCAGATAAACCATTCAAGACAAAGAGCAGTGCAGCAAATATTAGGCACCACATCCATACTGGAGAATCAGGAAACCACCTTTGCATAAGTTGTCCAGCACCTAAAAATTCGAGTGCAACAGTTACTGCCCAGCCTAGCCAGTACAGCCAGCCAACAGCAAAACCAGTGGCAGGACCGATAAACTTCGTCGTATATGTTTGGAATGAACCAGATACTGGCATAGCAACAGATAATTCACCCAAGCATAGCATTGTTAAATACATTACTGCTCCGCCTACTAAATAAGCTAGAATGGCACCGGTTGGCCCCGCTTGATTAATGGTGTACCCTGAGCCAAGAAAAAAACCAGTTCCAATACATCCTCCGAGAGAAATCATAAATAAGTGTCTAGCTTTCATACTTCTTTTCAATTCATATTGTTCTGCTGCCATAAAAAACTCCTTACACTAATTATCTTGTAAGCACTTTCTTTTTTTCGTGCACGACAGATAACTATTTGAAATTTAAATAATTGATAGATGTTCAAGTTAATATATTTTATAAACTGTCAATTTTCTGACAAAATAAAGGCTATTGATGTGCTAGAGCATTTGCTTTTTCTATAGTAAACTTTATTTAGGGAGAGCTAATTTCTTATATTTGGTTGTGGCGACCTTATAGCCTAAGAAAAGTTCTTCCTTTACGAGAGAAATGATGTCACTATCCTTTGTTTACAGTAATGTATCACCAAATAGAGAGCTGATTAAAGCTACAGCAGCAATTGCCGTTTTATTATATTGATCTAATACTGGATTTGTCTCAACAAACTCTGCAGAAGTAATGATATTTGCTTCTGACAGCATTTCCATCGCTAAATGGCTCTCACGGTAACTAATACCACCTGCAACTGGGGTTCCTACACCTGGCGCATCGTTTGGATCAAGTCCATCTAAATCCAAAGATAAATGAACACCGTCTGTACGCTCCTTTAAATAATCAATTGTTTGTGACATTACAGTTGTCATCCCTAAACGATCGATTTCATGCATCGTATACACTTTAATACCAATTTCTTTAATAAGCTTTTTCTCACCTGGATCTAAATCACGAGCACCAATAATCACAACATTTTCAGGCTTAACTTTTGGCGCATAACCTCCGATATTCGTTAGTGCAGGATGGCCAAGACCTAAACTTACAGCTAAAGACATACCGTGAATATTTCCTGAAGGAGATGTCTCACCTGTGTTTAGATCACCGTGTGCATCATACCAAATGACACCTAAATTCTCATAATTCTTTGAGACACCTGCTAATGTGCCAATCGCAATACTATGATCTCCACCTAAAACTAAAGGAAAACGTTTTAAAGAAATTTCATGATCTACTTTCTGACCTAGTTTTTCATTACTTTCTGTGACCGTTTTTAAATTTTTTAAGTTTGTCTTTCCTTCTATTTCTTTATCTTCCTGTTCGATGTCAATGGTTAAATCCCCTTCGTCATGTATGGAATAACCAAGGCCCTCAAGTCGTTCCGTTACCCCTGCATATCTAATAGCACTTGGTCCCATGTCTACCCCTCTTCTAGTTTGGCCTAAATCCATGGGTACCCCAATAATTGTCACTTCTTTATTCATGATCATTTCTCCTCTCCAATAATTACTTTCACAGTATAAAGAAAATGATATACTGACTCAACTCGACATTATTTTAAATTTTTATACAGTTTAAATTATTGAAAACATAGATATTTGCTTGTATAAACGATTGCATAAACGCTATTTCAGTGAATATTAAAACAATTTTTTCCTATTTTAAGCTATCGTTTTACATAAATTACCAAAATGAATATTAAAAATATTCTATTTCCGTTGTTTTTTTTGAAAATTAAGATGGTGATTTTAGCAAAAAAGATAATATATTGATAAATAATTTCTAATTTATTCAAATTAACCCCTTTTTTTCTACATAAAAAAAGCCTTACTACAATAGTAATTAGGCTTTATTATCCCTATTTTAATAATTTCACAATACTATTCAAACAGGTTTCTTTATAAAATTTATGCTGTTCTTCTAAATCACAAGTTAACCATTGTATTAACGAACCATCAATCATTGCTCTCATCATTTTTGCAGAGGCTAAGGAATCAATGTTTGGGCTAAACACACCTTCCCTTTTTCCTAATTCAATAATTTCTTGACCAATTCCCCAGCAATTCTCATAAAATTTTAAGTTGATTCTTTTATAATCCTCATTGCCGTTTGCCTTGGCTAAAAAATCTAAATAGACTCTGTAAAACTTTTTATTATCTTGGGGTGACACAAAAACAGCGTTTAAGTAGGCTTGAAGCTTTTCTATAGCTGTTTGATATTTGCCTATTTCTTGTATTTCAACACTATAGATTTTGCTCGTAGTGGATTCCAGTAATGCCAATAATATATTTTGTTTACTTGTAAAGTAGTAGTGAACTACCCCTTTTGAAACATTGGCATGATCGGCTATGTCTTGTAGTGTAACTTTATCATAACCTAACTTTGAAACAGCATTAAAGGCTGCTTTCATAATTTGTTTTTTACGTTCTTCCTCTTTCTTTTTCATAGATGCCTCCGGTGATTTAATCAATTACGCCTCAGTGTAATTGCCGCTGACGCTTCGCTTGTACGCGAAGAAACAATGCATCCAGATTTTTTTGATTTTGCTCGAAAGCTCATTTCAAAAAACTGTGACATCCGCTGGCGGCTTTATGAGGATTCAACGGCTATCTCCCATTATAAATGAGAGGGATTTCTGTACATAACAATACAAAAACATATACTGAATCAAGTTAAAGCTATTATACAGGAAGAATAGGTAAACTCCAATTTTATATTGACCGGTCAGAATAATTTTGTTACTGTTTATTGGAATTAAATGATAAGGGGATGTTTACTATGACAATAGGAAGTTTTAAAGCATTAGTTGTCAATCAAGAGGAAGAATTTACAGTTAAAGTAAACGAATTGACATTAGCAGACCTACCACAAGGTGAGGTATTAATTAAGATTCATTATTCAAGCATTAATTATAAAGATAGTCTTGCTTCTATTCCTGATGGTAAAATCGTTACTTCCTATCCTTTTGTTCCTGGTATTGATTTAGCTGGAGTCGTTGTTTCCTCTGAAGACCCTCGCTTTAACGAAGGTGATGAGGTCATTGCGACTAGCTATGAAATAGGGGTCTCCCATTTTGGTGGTTTTAGTGAATATGCTCGTATCCCTGCTAAATGGATTGTGCCACTTCCAAAAGGGCTTTCACTCAAGGAAGCAATGGTAATTGGTACTGCAGGATTTACGGCTGCATTGTCTATCAAAAAATTAGAGGACAATGGCATTAACCCTGAAAAAGGAAAAATTCTTGTTACTGGCGCAACAGGTGGTGTCGGTAGTTTTGCGGTCTCTATTCTTTCAACACTTGGTTATCAAGTAGAAGCAAGCACAGGAAAAAAAGCTGAACAGGACTTTTTAAATAATCTTGGGGCTACTTCAATCGTTACTCGGGAAGAAGTTTATGATGGGAAGATTAGAGCATTAGGTAAACAAAAATGGGCGGCTGCTGTTGATTCTGTTGGCGGAGAGCCACTCGCCTCTTTATTAAGTCAAATTCAATACGGAGGTGCTGTTGCGATTAGTGGTTTAACTGCAGGCACACAGCTTCCTACAAGTGTCTTCCCCTTCATTTTAAGAGGGGTAAATTTACTTGGAATTGATTCTGTTTATTGTCCAATGGATATTCGCTTAAACATCTGGCAGCGCCTTGCGACAGATTTTAAACCAGCAAACCTTGGCAATTTCATTCAGCAAGAGGTCACACTACCGCAACTTCCAAATGTTTTACCTCTTTTACTGAGAGGCCAAGCAAGAGGAAGA
The DNA here is from genome assembly GCF_038593415.1 of Lysinibacillus sp. FSL W7-1291. NCBI lineage: Bacteria > Bacillati > Bacillota > Bacilli > Caryophanales > Bacillaceae > Lysinibacillus > Lysinibacillus sp. FSL W7-1291. The sequence goes on along the minus strand of NZ_CP151994.1, from coordinate 1,440,130 downwards.
ATTCTTGTTACTTTATAAGCTATTCGATTTAAATTTAAAAAGGTTTGATATACTATCTCATTCCCCTTTTTATTTCCCAGAAAATATTGATAGTCATCATCAATGATACAAAGGCTACTACGCATATAAAGCGTGGTAGCTTTTTTTTGGCTGACATCTCCCTGACATAATGGCCATTTATAGTAATTCATGAACGACCCACTTGCTCACTTTAAACAAATTCAGACGATAATGTTTGTCTAATTTAACATTAACAAGCATACCCATAGAGTATGTAGGCAGCATTTTGGGAACTGAAAACTATAATCAACTTTTGGAGATGATCATATGAAGCGAGCACATATCAATGAATTAAATATTACACGTGCATTAGCCATTCTTGCTGTACTCCTCATCCATTCTACTAGTACACCAGTTACAGCATTATCTAATGAATCAAAATTTTATCCACTATATGTATTTCTCAATATTTTTCCCAAATTCGCTGTTCCTGTTTTTATTTTCTTAAGCGGATTCGTTTTATTTTACAACTATATACAAAAAGAACTAACGAAAGAGCTTATCATTCGTTTCTATAAAAAAAGAGTGACACAAATTCTCATCCCTTATTTCTTTTTTTCTATTTTTTATTATACAGCCATGCAATTTTATGTGACACATGATTTAGTATCCACATGGCATGCTTTATTTAGTGTTGAATTTCTCAAAAAACTATTAATAGGAAAAGCGTACACTCATTTATATTATATTTTTATCATTGTACAGTTCTATCTTATATTCCCTTTATTCTTATATGTTTTAAAGAAAAAGCCAGCCCTATCTCCTCATCTAATTTGGATTGGCTTCGTTCTTCAATGGGCCTTTATTCTATTAAATGCAGAGTTTTGGCAGTATCCCTATAGAGGGAGTATTTCTTTCTCTTATATTTGCTATTTTTTAGCTGGTGCATTTTTAGGTATTTATTTTGAAAAATATAAAGGATGGCTTCAATTAAAAAAAGGAAATTTTCCTATCCCCCTCCTTTTTATATGGTGTGTAGGGCTATTATCTACTATCTATAATGTTTATTTATATTACTATGTTTTTTCGTCACAAACCTATTTAGTGAACAGCACCATATTTGAACTAGTTTTTCAGCTCCAATCTTTAACAGCCTGTATCGTCTTATTACAGCTTTCTTATTGGATCTATAATAAATGGAACCATGCATGGGTCAACGGTTTCATAAACTTAGGAGTAGTATCATTTGGCGTCTATCTATTGCATCCATTTTTCCTTTTCCTTTACAGACAAATTAGTACTGGCGGCAATAGTGTCCTCTATCACCTATGGAGTGCTGGCGGCTTTATCTTTGCTCTATTTATTACATGGATGATTGTGCTGTTAATGGGCAGATTTTTCAAATACCATTGGATTGCTTTTGGGCCTATTCCGCAAAAGTTCCCTTATAAATAAAATTCATAGATTATCATAAAACTAAAAACCCTGTAGAGATATCTCTACAGGGCTTCTTATAATTGACAGGTTGAATTATTTTGAAATAGAACCGTCTTTTACTTTATTGTTATTCACATCAGCTAAGTTAGTTGATTTGAATTCTACTACAATGCTATCTGTTAAAGCATATTGATCTTTAGTTGTCACTTTAAGTTTACCGTTTTCTACAACAGCAGCAGTAATTTTCACAGTAGAGCCAGCAATTTTCACTGTTAAACCTGTTGGTGTAGCTTCATTTACAATACTTTCAGAGAAGTCTACGATAAATGTTTTATTATCTACTACTGTTACTTGAGAAGCTACAGGGACAATATTTTCTTTCAGTGTTACTTGAGTTGTAGCTTTCCCATTTTTAAGTGTATTTCCTTTTGTATCAACTACATTTTTAGCTTCAAGTACATAATTACCATTAGCAGTAATAGAACCTTCAGGTAAAGTGAATCGTACTTTTTTAGTACCATCTACAAATTGAAGTTGAGTTCCAGCAGGTAGCTCTTTTCCGCCAAGTGTGTAGTTAGCAGCATTTGTTGCTGTAGCAGTCACATCTGTAGCATATTCAACAGTGAATACATTGTTATTTATTACAACAACTGGTGTAGCTCCAAATACTAATGAATCTGTAGGCGTTTCAGGTGTAGCTTCGAACGTTCCAGTTGTAACATTAAATGTAATCGTCTCTGCAGTCACGTTTTTAGATAAATCTTTCACTGCTCCAGCAGATAATTCAAATGTGTATGTTGAATTGCTATCTAAATCAATGTCAACTTTAACTGTGTTTTTCTCTGCACCCTCAATTTTGCCATTACCATCTACATCGTAACCAGTACCTTTAACGTCTTTTACCGCTATTTCTTTTCCAGCAGTGTAAGCAATACCGTTCTGAGTTTTAATTGTTAAAATACCATCTACTTTGACAGGCTCACTAAAAGTAAGGTATAAAGCATCTACATCTGTAGTTACCTTCACATCATCAGCTACTAACATTTTTGTAGAAGCAGAGACAAGTGTAGCAGGCGTTGTATCCTTAGTTAGAATAGCATTGAACTCAAATGCGTCTCCAGCATTTCCAGCTACATCTTTTTGTCCTTCTACTTTAATATTTGTATTAATAAATGTTGATGAACCTAACACTGCTTTCGCATCAATCGTGAATACAGTTTTATCAGCTACATCTTTCAAATCAGCATCTTTTAAGTAGAAAACAGTTGATCCTACAGTTACTTTCGCATACCCTTCAACTGAAGCATCAGCATCTACAACAAATTTTTGTTTCATTAATTCTTCTGAGAAATCAAACGTAATTTCTGTACCGTTTACAGCTGTTGAAACAGTTGGTTTTGAATTATCTACATCTGCTTTAGCAACTGTGAAGTTCACAGCGATAGGATTCGCGATATTATTCGCGAAATCAGTGGCACCAACAATATCTACTTTATAAGTTTGCTCAGCTGTCAATCCAGTAATTGTTAATTTTTTACCAGATAAAGTATAGCGATCTTTTGACAGTTCAGTACCATTTAAGCTTACTGTTCCTTCATTTTGTACAAGCTCATCGAAAGTGATCACTGCTGTAGTACCTTTTGCTTCTACAGTATTCACACTAACAGGTGTTGTATCTGCAAAAGTTAATAAATTGTTAAATTCTTCAGTTAAAACTTTAGCATCTGCTTTTGTTTTGACTGGTTTTACAGTCACTTTTCCGTTAGTTAATTTTAACTCCTTATCAGTCGTTAAAGTAACAGACATGCCGTCTTCAGCCACTACTGCACTTGTGATAGCTACGCCTTCAATAGCATACTTCGTTGTGATTGCCGCATCTTTTGCATCAACAGCTGTGTTGAATTTTACTTCAAGCTCTTTTGCATTTAACCCTTTTACAGATGCTACAGCTGGTGTTACCTCTTTCACAGTTGCATCAATTGTACGTTTTACCATAGTAGCGAATTCTTCACGGCTGATTTTATCTTGTGGTGCTAATAATGAACCTTTACCATTGATTACGCCGTTGTCAACAGCCGTTTCTAAGTAAGATACAGCCCATTTAGAAGCCTTCGAAGCATCTGCGAATTGGCTAAGGTCTGCTTTACCTGTTAATTGGTAGCCTTGTACGATAACTTTCGCAGCTTGTTCTCTTGTTAATTGAGCTTTAGGTTCAAATCTGCCATTACCCATACCATCAAATAATTCTGGTGAAGTTGCAAGTACTGCATTATAGAACCAGTCATTTTCATCAACATCTGAAAAATCTTCTGTTCCTGTAGCTTTTAAATCTAAAGCTTTTGATAAAATTTCAGCAGCTTCTGCACGAGTAAGCGTACCAGCTGGGTTGAAGTTCCCTTTTTCATCACCTTGGATGTAGCCTTTGTCAGTTAAAAATTGTACAGCTTCTTTTGCCCAAGATGAAATGCTATCTGCATCATTAAATTCGGCAGCCGATGCTACTGGTACGATTGCTGATGCTACAAGTGCTGCTGTTGCAGTAGTTGCGAAAAATTTACGACCTTTGTTTTGTTTCTTCATAGTATATTCCTCCAGAATTCTAATAAATTATATTATTCTGTGAGAACAATATTATCGCGCTATTCAATTGTTAAAATATGTATAAATTGTTCTCGCAAATAATAATTACAACCAATTATAGGGAAAGCAAACTTCTAAATTTACCAAGATTAAATATCCCAATCAAACTGTAATTTGCTTTACAAGACAATAATATAACTAGATTACCAATAAATAAACGCTAAAAATAAGGTAATTTTACTACTAGATTGGTTATATAGGTAATCTTTTCATAGAAAATTTCTATAATATAGAAAAATAGATAGAATAGGCATAAAGTTCACCTACTTAAAGGGATTATATGTAATCAGTTCTTTTTCATTTACATTTGTTTTATTACTTTCTTAATATAATAGCTGAACAAAATTAAAGCTCTATCAGTGTTAAATTCTAGGTTAATAATTAGTTGATTGCTAAAATTATTTTGTCTAAATCGATTAAATGAATATTAGCCCCAGTCCCCTAAACTTTATTCACAAAAATATTTAAAAGCTATTTTCTATCATCAACTAACTATCTCGCATTTTTTAGCAATATTATTTAAAAACGGAGCAAGGAACAGTAATAGAAGTGTGCTTAAACTGTATCCGCTGCTTTTCTAATTTTAAAACAATAAAGCCATCTGACACCAATTCAATATCGGTATCAGATGGCTATATCTTCTTATTTATAATGACAGGGCGAACGACTATTACACAATGTTCATCCTTTAAAGCAGTTTGACGACCAGCAATTTTGCTCCAGTGAGTAACTTCATCTTCACTAATATTTTGCTGCTTCAGACGGTGGATTTAAAGCGTCTTTTAGTTGTTCGTCAGTTACATTATAGTCATAAAATTTGGCGTTATAATACAAGAAACTCCATTAAACTAAGGTATGTTGTCGCCTTGGCTAAACCACTACATCCGTGGGAGCGCTTCGGTGTTGTAAATAATTGAGCCTTTATTATTGTGCCGCTGGAATAAATGATTCAACAATGGTAGCTAATGCTTGAATGGTATCGTAGCTGTCACCTGGAAATTCCGCTTGGGCAAAATCAACTTGAAGTTCTTCACAAATTTTTTGACATTCACTTCCGATTTCAAAATAGGATTCAATATCCGCAGAAAGTGAAAGGAGTTCACATGTGACAAAACCTTGAGCACCTTCTGCATGTAATGTTTTAATCTTTTCCTTTACATCTGGAGCAAGCCAGTCACCTTTGCCATGACTACTTCGATAGGTAATATGCCAGTTATCAATTTGAGCAGCTTTTGAGATGGCCTCTGCTAATTCGGAGAATTGGCGTACATACAGTTCATTTCGTTCAGGATTAATCGGCTGACTATGCACGGTATATAAAACATGAGTGTGCACTCGTTTTTCAGTGGGAATCCATTCATAGGCACGATGAACACGATCTTTATAAACAGCAAGTAATTCTGTATTTAAATGCCAATTTTGACCACTTATAATAGTAACATCATGAGAAGCTAGCAATGCACTTACTTCATCATGAAACGCAGCAGCACCTGAAGACATAATCGGATTTACAGGTAGCGTAATAAAAGTTGAGATACCATCTTCAAGCATCGTGTTAACAACATCTGGAATGTAAGGTTCTGTATGTTTGTAAGCATTATATACTTTTACAGGCTGGGCTAAGCGTTGCTGTAAAGCATGTTCCAGCCCTTTAGCAATACGGCTCGTATTGGCTGCTAACGGATCAACACCACCTAATTTTTTAAATTGCGCTGTAATATTTTCAATCACATGAGGTGGTGGCGTTTTACCATTCATAATATGTGAAAAATAAGGTGTAACATCGTCTAAAGATTTTGGTGCGCCATAAGCGTAATAAATTATACCAATCATTTTTATAAACTCCTTTACTTCAATGGAATAAGTTAATTTTATATGTGCTACAGATGCTTCATAAATTTCAAATTACTATTTCTAACAGAAGCATCTTGTGACCATAGAAAAAATACGTTCATTTACAAGAACTTGAACACAATTTTACTGGGGTAAAGACAGGATTTCCATGCTGCATATAAATTTCAGCATCAATTTCAAAAATGGATTGAAACATTTCTTTACATATTACACAATGGGGTGAATCATCATAATGAATTTTCCCATTTTTTAATACAATTAGACGTTGGCTATTTTGTGCGGCTTGGTTAATATCATGCAACACCATGATAACGGTCATATTGTATTTATGATTTAACTCTTTTACAAGCTCCATCACTTCTAATTGATGAGCAATATCTAGATATGTTGTTGGTTCATCTAATAGCAAAACTTTGGGATGCTGTGCTACAGTCATTGCAATCCAAGCACGTTGGCGTTCTCCTCCAGACATCGAAGGTAGTACCCGATTTTGCATGTGATTCAATCCAGTTACATCAATTGCCCAATCGACAATTTTTATATCCTCTTTTGACAGCGACGTTTTCCCTCCACTATGCGGATGACGCCCAAATTCAACTAACTCACGCACCGTTAAATCTAATTGATGATTATTCATTTGTGGGAGCATCGTTAATGTTTTAGCCACTTCTTTAGACTTCATTTCATGAATATTCCGCTCATCTAAATATACTGCCCCACTATTCGGCTTTAAAAGACGTGAAATTACACGTAATAAAGTTGATTTTCCCGAGCCATTTGGTCCTATTAAACTAACAACTTCTCCTTCATTGATTGTCAAGGAAATATCATCTAACTGGAAGTTGGTGAACTCATGTTGGTAATTGATATGCTCAGTTCGTAGCAATGGAATTCCCCTTTCTATGAATTAAATACAGGAAATATGGCCCTCCGATAAATGCTAGTAAAATGCCAACAGGAAATTCAATAGGATCAAATACAGTTCTCGCAATTGTATCTGCGAAAACAACAAGTAAGCCACCAGCCAATGCAGAAGTAGGTATTAAATACTTATGATCTCCACCGATAATTAATCGTAAAATATGTGGTACTACCAAACCTACAAAACCAATTAAACCAGCAACACTTACTGCAATCCCTGCTAGTAACGTACTTAATACAATTAAAAAAAATCGACTGCGTTCAACATTGTGTCCTAAAAGACTTGCCATTTCATCGCCTAGACGCATTATACGAATATGTTTAATCGCATAAATTGATAATATAATAGCTACAAGGACATAGTAGACAATCATCTCTAATTGCATCCAACCAACACCCGTTAAACCGCCTGACAACCACGGCAATACAGATTGTACACGATCACTATAAAGAATCATTAATGCATTTGTTCCTGCACCACAAAGTGCATTGATGGCTACCCCAACTAAAATAATTCGCATTGGGGATGTGCCACCTTTTTTCACCGATAATGAATACACAATCATTGCCGCTACAAAAGCACCTAAAAAAGCTGCTATAGGTAAGTAAATAATATAGCCAGGAAATACAACCATAACCGCTACAGCCATCATTCCAGCGCCAGAAGTAATTCCAATAACTCCTGGATCGGCTAATGGATTTTGCATGACTCCTTGTAAAATCGAACCCGCAATAGCCAAGCAAACACCAATAATCATACCCGTTAGTATACGGGGCATTCGGATTTCCCAAACAATTCGTCGTGCCATAGTATCTTCTGAACTAAAAATTCCATTAAACACTTCACTTACTGAAAACGAAACTTGTCCTATCATAAGGCTGCCAATACTCACAATGATTAATAGTATAGGTAACACAATTAGCGCTATTTTTCGTTTTTTAGCAAGTGGGTGTGCATATTTTTCCGCTTCTGCTATCATCGTTATTTCCCCACAATAAAATTATTTAACTGCTTCTTCAGCTGTCTTTAAAAGCCCGCGCATATAGTCAATAGCTTCTACAACTTGTGTACCAGGATTATCAAACAATTCTGCTGGTAAAATAATAATCTGTTTATTCTTTACTGCATCTAAGTTTTTCCACGCTGCATTTTCTTTCAATTGTTTTTCAAAACCTTCTTTTACTGTTGCTGGATTGGCGTGCGTAATTAGCATAATTATTTTTGGGTTACGTTCAACAATTTTCTCAACACTTAATGTTGCGTATGTTGGAAACTTATCTGTCGCTGGTAAATCAGCTGCTATATTTTTACCACCTGCCTTATTTAAAATATCTCCGTATAGTGAATTATCAAGCGCGGCTAAATATGTACCTGGTGCACCGTAAACAATGAGAGCATCTAACGTTGATTTTGTTGAGCCTTTTGCAATTTCCTCATCAATTTGTCCAACTAACTTCTCCGCTTTTGCTGTGTTATTAAATAATGCTCCATATTTTGTAATCGTCTTTTTTATATCATCTACTGAATTCATATTTGAGTACACAATTTTCGTACCTGTAGCTTCTACCGTTTTAGCGAACTGCTGGAAGCTAAGTGGCACAATAAGTATTTCCGCATTCAATGCAGCAATTTGCTCAAATGATGGTTCATGTGGGTTACCTATCTCTTGAATAGCTTTTACTTCTGCCTTCATATCAGATGTAATCGTTGGTCGACCAGTAACGTTTGCACCTAATGCAAGCAAAATATTCATCATTCCTGGATTTAATGTAGCAACTGAACTCGGTATTGCTTCAAATTCATGCTTATTTCCAAGGTCATCTATTAATGTTACCGCCCCCCCTGTTTCAACTTGTTGTTCCATTTCTATTTTATCTGTTGAAGCACCCACATCTGCTGGTTTACTTTCCTCTCCACATGCTGTTAATACTAATGCTAACGCACCTACTAATAGAAATTTAAACTTCTTCATGGTAACTACCAACCCTTTCTTTTTTTAAAAAAACCAAATTGAAATTGATAATCATTCTCATATAGTTGTTTATGATTCTATTTGAAATAAAAATAATTGTCAACAAACGTTTTTAATGTTATTTTTTAAAATTTTTTATTGCATAGCCAATTAATGTATGTTTTAATTGATAATGAAAATCAATATCAATTAAAAACGTCATAAAGGGGTCAATATAATAGATGATTACAGTAACTAACCGTTTTTTAGTAAAAAAAGGTTTTGCTCATAAAATGGCACCATTATTTATATCTGATAAAAATTTATTGAACTGGGAAGGGTTTAATAAAGTTGAAGTGAACGTTTGCTCTGAACCAGAAGATCACGATGAAATGAACGTTATGATGTTCTGGGATACAGTCGAGCAATTCAAAGCATGGCGCGAATCAGATGACTTTAAAAATTTACACCGTCGTGAAGAGATTGGTAACAAAGAAAACAATGAGTCTTCCCCAATAATGGGTAACCGGGTTGTTATTTCAGAAATTGCTGCAACTTTAGTAAAGTAGCAGCAATTTCTGTACAAGGATTTCTTAAAAGGATAAAGATGTGCCAGCTCCCTCTTCCATCTGTAAGATTAACATTACACATATCAGTAAAAATACAAGAATAATAACTATACGTTCTTAGACGTTTTTCATCGAGTTTACAGCCTGGCATTTCAAACTCGCATCGTTTAAGAACGTTTTTTAAATTATTTTATAAAACCTCCACAATAATTTATTGTGGATCCTTCTTCTAAGACAACAGTTTTTATGAACTATTTTCAAAATAAATCACCGTATTTCTACTTTTGCAGTTAATATTGGCCAAATTTTATGTTTAGAACGCTTCCCTTAACATTCGCATGTCTTCACTATAAGATTAGCCTAGAAAAGTAAATGCTTGTTTTAGGCAAACAAAAAAAATCGGATGTATAAATGTTTAAAAAATGCAATTCAATTTCTACTTGAATTGCATTTTTTTATTGGATGAGGCGACCCCCTTCGGCAATAGCTCAAGCTGAAAACCTCATAGAAGCACATGATATAGTCACCTCATCCAACTGTTAGAGGAGTTTATGGGATAGTAATAGTATCTTGCTTTAATTATTAATCAATTAAATTGACTAATTCTAGTGATCGTTTTAAAACCTTCGCCATTTGAGCACGTGTTAAATTACTTTCTGGATTTAAATAGCCATTAGACCCTGTCATAATGTCTAGTGCCTGTAATTCCGATACGGCTTGCTTTGAGTAGTCAACTACTTGATTAGCATCTTTGTAGGATAAGGCATTTTTATCAACCGTTACTTTATAGCCTTTATATTCAAGCATGCGTAAAATCATTGCCGCTGCTTGCTGACGTGTAATATTTGCTGTTGGGTTAAATGTTGTGGCATTTACACCTGTTACAATACCTACCTCTGCAAGTGCTTGTACTTCATTTTCAAACCACTGACCTTTAACATCTTTAAACGCGGTTGCTTTAGCAGATTGAATATTTAAAGCTCGAGCGACCATTACTGCAAATTGTGCACGAGTTATATTTTTATTTGGACTAAATGTTGTAGCTGTTGTACCTGTTGAAATTCCAGCAGCGTATAAAGCTAAAATTTCATCTTTGCTGAATATATTACCAATATCTGTAAAAGGATTTTTAATATTATCCGTTTTCTCTGTATTATTAGAGTTTGTTGTTTCTTCCTCTAAAGTTGGCACATCAAACGTAAAGAATAATGTGTACGCCCCATAACCTAAACTACCTGAATCTACAAATATTTTCGTTACGCCATTGCGATCTTGAATTAATGGTAAACGTACAACACGTACTTGATCCATTTTTTCGCCTGTAGAACTTATCACTTCGATTTTTTGTTGCTTACCATTTTCATCAATATAAGCAAGTGTTTCAAAACCATAAGCTTTACCAATTAGTGTCATTTCAATATAACGTTTACCGTCAAGTGTTACTAATTCAGCTTTCGTGAAGTATGGTGCTAAATAGTTTGTAATAAAATCAGCCATATTACCGTTTGGATCAGCCACCATTTTATACGTAATGGACTGACGAGTATTCTTTTCATTTGTCTTTGTTGTCGTTGCTGATACATTTGTGGAAATCGTCTTATCCGCCGTTATTGCTTCAAAAACAAGATTATCTAGTGTAGCAATTTCAAATGAAAGTGTTGTTGTTTTTGCAGTTGCAATCGGTACTAATGAAGCTACTTTATTCGACCATTTTGCAATTTCTTTACCGTTTTGTTTGACAATAAAATTTTGTAAGTTATTTTCAATATTTAATGAAAGCATAACTTTATATTTGTTATTTTCAAATACTGTTTTTGCTTTTTGTAGGAAGACAGCTATCTCTTTTGTATTGTTTGCAAATTCAAATTTAACTACTCCCTCTTGACTAAAGTTCCCTGTAGTACTTGTATTTGTTCCGCTATTAGTTGAACTACCATTTGTTGAACCACTATTAGTTGAACCACCTGTACTTGGGAATGTTGTACTATCATTAATCTTTGAAAGTGACGCTTCTTCAAATTTTAATAGAATATTATAGTCATGATGATAGTTAAGATCCGCAATATCGACTTTTACCCACGCATTTTGAAGAGTAGCTAAATTCGATACTGTAAATTGCACTACTCGTACATCATTTGTATCGCTAATTGTACTAGGTGTTGCACCATTCACTGTAAATCCAGTAATCCATGAACTATTTTTTAGTGTTAATTGAACTTGATAGGAAGAGCCATTTTTCACTACATATGCTTGATTATCAACATATGTGTTCATAATAGAGCTACCCGTACCTGATTCATTTAAGAACGTAAAGTTCACTGTATACAGCCCATTAGTTGATTGTTCATTGTTTTCAGTGTTAGAATTGTTATTGCCACCGGTATTTGAATTATTATTGTTCTCCCCAGAACCTGATTCACTGCCGTTGGTATTTCCTTCCGAACTATTCTCCTCTTGCTTAGCAATCTCACCCGTTAATAGTACTTTTTCAACTGTCGTACTCATTGTGGATGCATTCCCATTTCGCTCAGTTGTTGACGTGAATGCTAAATTTTCTAATGAATCTACTGTAAATTTAATGACATTTTTCGTGTCCCCTGCTGTCCATTCTGCAATCATTTTATTTCCTTGTTTTACAGAAAAGCCCTTCGTTGTACCATTTACAACTAAATTAATTGTTACAGCAATTTTATTGTCTGCTGTTTTTGTAGCATATGCTTGTCCTAAAAGGGATGCGATTATTGTATGAGCAGGTGCACCAGAGCTAACAGGTGTCAGTCCAAACTCAATTACTTGATTGTTCGAGTTGAAATGCTCAGGTAAATATACAATTTGTTCTTTTATCGGTGCAAAATCAAACGTAAACGGTGTTGCTGGATACTTGTCACCTGACATAATCACTGTAGCCTTTAAATCAGCATCTAATTTTACCTTTATAACACGTACTAATGAATTGCCTTCTCCTTCAGAGCTTACGATTTTTACGTCTTCTCCGTTTTCACTGCCTACTTTTAGTGTCGTAAATGCATATGTGTGACCTGTTAGTTTAATATAGGCATATTTTTCTTCACCAATTGTCGCTAAATCAGCATAATTAATATAACTTTTAAAATACGTATCATATGTTTTATTATTTGTTAAAAATGTGAAAGGAACGTTTTTTGTAATAATTTCATCTTTGTTATCTTCTGGTTGTTCTGTTGCTTCATCACATACACGATTAACTTCCGTAACATCAGCAATTTTTAAATACACTATATAGTCATGATCATACGATAGCATTGGAATATAAACATCAACCCATGCCTTTATTGTTTGCTCATATTGATCGACTACGAATGTGTAAATATCGTTACCATTAGTGTCTGTTGTTTTTTCAATAGCTTTTTTTAATTCTCCGCCAGATTCTACTTTAAAATCCTGGTACCACGCTGTATATGCTTGTGGCACAGTAATGTCTACTGTAAATTGACCATCTTTTTGTTGAACAGTAGCTTCCTTTTGAACATAGCTATTCATCATTGAATCTGCTGTTTGCTGTTCGTTGAGCATTTTGATATTTGCCGAATAGTCAGCTACGCAGCTAGATCCGGTATTCTCTTCCGCCTTTACTTCCATTCCCAAGCCAGGTAATACTGCACCTAACATCAACACTATCATTGCTACATATTGTAAAAATTTCTTCAATACTCTAACCTCCTGAGTTTTTTAATTATTTCAACCTATCCTAAGCGTTATTACCTCCTTTTGTATAAACAATTTAACTAGTACTACCACAAACCCAAATGATTCCCATTCTCAATTAAAATTAAAAGAAAAACATCTATTAATTACATGGATGTTAGTGAGTAAATCTACCTTTTTAATTGATTATGATTCTCATTCTCACCAATTATAACTCACAAACTATTATTGTCAAGAAAGTTAAAATATGTTTTTTATTTTATTTTGTGTAAATAATGCTAAATAACATACTGTCATTGAAATATTTACTGTAAATTTAAAAGGATTAAAAATTTACCTTCATTAACTCTAAGAAGCTGCTAATCTGTCTCATATAATTTTCCTAAATGCTTAATGGAATCATATATGTACCAACACTTTCATGCGTTTGAATAATCACTTCTACACCATACACTTCTTTCATCCGTTCTGCTGTTACGGTTTCTATAGGTGCACCTTCGCATAATATTTTACCGTCTTTCATCAAAATAATATGATCGCTATATTTTATTGCTTGATTAATATCATGCAACACCATCACAATTGTTAGAGCATGTTCTTTGTTCAATTTCTTCACTAACTCCATTAATTCTATTTGATAAAAAATATCTAAATATGTTGTTGGCTCATCTAAACAAAGAATGGATGATTTTTGAGCAAGTGCCATGGCAATCCAAACACGTTGACGTTCACCACCCGATAATGCATCCAATTTACATGTACGTTTCTGTGTTAAATTTGTTGCTGACAGTGCCCAATTGACTGCCGCCTCATCTTCTTCAACATTTCTTTTCATTAATTGTTGATGGGGTACCCGTCCATAAGCAACTAGTTTTTCAATCGTGATATCTTGCGGCACTGAATTTTGCTGATAAACAATGGCTAGTTTTTTCGCAAATTCCTTGGCCTTGTATGTCATTATATCCTTCTGTTCTAACGTTACTGATCCTTGTTGCGGCATATTATTACGTGAAATAACACTTAATAATGTTGTTTTTCCACAACCATTCGGGCCAATAATCGTCGTGATTTTTCCCTTTTCAATAGTTGTCGTAACCCCATCTAAATGATTTTGCTTCTGATCATAAGATAGTTTAATTTGAGAAACGTTCAATACACTCACCTCTCTTTATTTATCTTTTCGAATTAAGAAGATTAAAAATGGTCCACCGATTATCGCCATGATTGTGGATGCTGGTATTTCCAGTGGCGCAACTAATATTCTACCTAATGTATCGGCAGTTAAAATTAGCAGGGCACCAGCTAATGCCGAGAATGGTATTAACCATTTATGATCTGATCCTACTAACCTTCTTGAAATATGCGGTACTAATAAACCGACAAATGCAATAACACCAGCTGTAGCAGTTGAAATAGCCGCTAGTAATACCGCTATCGCTGCAATAAATAGTCGTGCACGTGTTACATTAAAGCCTAGACTCTTGGCCGTTTTATCTTGTAAAGCCAATAAATTGCACCAAGAGGCTATTAGAAGAGCAGCTAGTAAACCAATCAAACCGTAAAATGAAATTAAACGTACATCACTCCAAGTTCGCATCGATAAATTAGAGCCACCTACACCGCCAACCATCACATTCATATAGCTACATAGCGTAACAAAGGCTTCTGTTAGACCCGTAAACATCGCATTAATCGCAATACCCACTAAAATTATTTTCAAAGGATTTAATCCTGATTTCCAGGACAACATAAATACTAAAAAGCAAGCAAAGGCTCCTCCAAAAAAAGCTAATAATGGCGTAAAGAAAAACATCATTGGAAATAATGTAATGATTAATAATTGTACAAATGATGCTCCCGCTGAGATGCCAATTACACCTGCATCGGCTAATGGATTACGCATAACTGCCTGCAATAATACGCCGGAAATGGATAATGATGCTCCTGCAAATAAAGCAACAATAATCCGTGGAAATCGTAAATCTTTAATGACTGTGTAATTTGAGTTTTCTTCCCCAAAAAGAGCCCTAATAAACTCCATCGTATCCATTTTAATAGAGCCAGTAATGGCTGAATATATAATAACGACTAAAAGTAATAGACTTACAACTAAAAAACTACTTATTTTTTTATTCATCTCAGTCCTCTACATTTCTCATTATGGATACATAATGTTAATTAATTCTTCTAGCGCTTGAGGTACTGCAAGCGTTGCTGTTGTGCCAAATAACGGTTCATCTAAATCATAAACACGTCCATT
Source organism: Lysinibacillus sp. FSL W7-1291 (assembly GCF_038593415.1). Lineage (NCBI taxonomy): Bacteria > Bacillati > Bacillota > Bacilli > Caryophanales > Bacillaceae > Lysinibacillus > Lysinibacillus sp. FSL W7-1291. Next base: position 1,424,813 of record NZ_CP151994.1, on the reverse strand, counting down.
TTTTACTGCGTCAAAATGCTTCCAAATATCATTCGTAGTAAATTCCTCATTAAACATTTCCACAACTTGTTCAGGCAGACCATGTGCCAGACGAATAATAATATCTGGATTGCTTTGTTGTAAAAATTCCGTATTAGACGGTAAATATTCCGGTTCTTGCCCGCTCATCACATTTTGACCTCCAGCCAATCTCACTAAGTCTCCAATATATGAATTTTCTGTTGCCACCAAATAGCTACCTGGAATGCCTAATAAAATCAGCACCTTTGGTGATTCATTTAATTCTGCCTTCATTGAAATGGCTGTAATCTTTCCTTCTAGCTCCGTCACTAGCTTCGTGGCCTCTTCTGTCCGTTTATATTTTTCTCCAATTTCTAAAATAGCAGCTTTCATACTATCAATACTCTGTAAATTCACATATGAAGCATTAATACCAACTTCATCAAATGTCTTTTTCAAATCTGCCTCCAACGTAGTCACTGAGAAAACCTCTGTTGGATTCAAGGATTTTACAATTTCCATATCAGGTGACATCGGACTACCAACCTCGGGTAAACCCTCATATCGTTTAGGTAAATCATATATCGTCGTAGGAATAGCGACGGCATCTAAATTTAGTGCATCTAAAATATGAGCAACTGCAACTGTCGTTGGAATAATTCGATTTTCATCTTGAACAGTTGTCTTATTTTCATCCTTTTTTTCTTTTACCTTATTTTCATTTTCCTTAATTGAATTAGTACATGCTGAAAGAACGACAAAAATAATACATAGCACCACCATATGTAACTTTCTACTATTTACTTTTGTTTCTTTTATCATGTCCATTCACTCCTTTTAAAAAGCACCCTACTCCTACCTGAGTGAAGTAGATGAGGGTGCTTCCGAAATATTTCAATGGATTTCTTCCTTCATGCGTTTTTTAAAATTAAATAGGATAAATCCACTGACACAGAACAATAAAAGTATACCTATTGGAAAAGCATCACTTGTTTGTGGATTTACTTCTTTTTCTTTAACTGACGAAATATCTGTTTTACCAGTATTATCTGTTTTTTTAGTCGTGTTAGAGTTATTTTGTACTGTTGTAGCTGCTACTGCACTACCATCTTCGTTTTTCAATGATGCCGCATCCCATACAAAATCTACTGTATATTCATGATGATAATTTAAGTCATCAATGTCCACCTTCATCGTAACAGCAGTTTTCGATGTATAAGCAGGTAATGCAAATTGGACGATACGTGTATCCTCTGCCTTATTTTCGCTGACGACTTTATTACCGCCTGTACTTGATTGAAATTTCGTTATCCACGCACTTTTTTTCATCTTCATTTGTACAACTGAAGTACCATTCTGAACAATAATTGTTGCAGGCTTCAAAAAGTAATCATTTGCCATCGAAGCAGATGAAGAATCTGGTTTATTCACTTGGTAATTGATTGTATATTTCCCATCTGCAAGCGCAGCAGAAGCATTTAAATTAGGTGTAACGAAAATTGTTAAAAATGCGACTAACATTACTGAAATTAACCTTTTGATAGTAAAACCCCCTTTCAATTGATAATCATTATCAACACTATGCATATAAAAAGGGATATTAGAAAATATCCCTTTTTATTATTCTGCGTGTTCGACATATTAATTATGATAATGATAATCATTATCACTAATTGAATGATATTATGTATACATTAATTTGTCAATACTAATACAAAATAGATTATTTTTCCTAAACAATTTTAAAAGTTAAGTAAGAATCAAAAAGTCTATGAAGCAATGAAAACAGATTGATAAGAAAAAAATCTCTATTTTTATGAAAAAAGTGGTGTCTCAAAATAAAACTTCCATTGACATATTTTAAAATTGATTATCTCTTGTTTTTTCGGGTCATCTCCTGCTGTAGCTCGATTAAGGAATGTGCTTTTAATTCGTGCAGTGTTACTAGAATTAGATGAATCGAATATGGAGTCTTTTATCAGTTATAAAAAATCAATAATAAAGAAACGGATTTGGAAGTTATGCAATTCCAAATCCGTTAAAAAGTTCATTATGTTTTTATTTCATTGTAGCTGCTTGAATTTCAAAAAAGGCCCAATGTTCTTTTGGTATATCCTTGAAGATTGGTTCTGAATCTAAAGTTGGTATTGGACGATTAAAAATTCGATTTAATACCTTTACTGCTTGGGCACGTGTTAGCTTTTCATCTGGGCTAAATTGTCCATTTCCAGAACCTACCATGATCTCCATCTCACTAATAGCCTCTATTGCCTGGGCAGCCCAATGCGTAGAAGCTACATCATGGTATTTCTTATCACCTATCTTTAGATTGCAATAAGGAGTAGCAGTCGTCTCCTCTGAGCATTGCTTATTAAGCCAACGCATAGCAATAACTGCCATTTGAGCTCTTGTTATTTCATCATTGGGGCCAAAAGAATGATCTTGTCGTCCCTCCATGATTCCTTGTGTACGGATATACTCAATATCATGTTTAGCCCATGAATGAGCTGTATCTCTATAAAAAGTTCCAGTTACTTCTGGTACATTATTATTACTCAAACTTCTTGCCAACATTGCGGCCATTTGTGAACGTGTAACACTTTCATTCGGACGGAAAGTACCATCTTCATAGCCTTGGATGTAAGGGACGGATGTTCTCTCTAGCTCTTTTTGTTCTAAATGTACTAAAGAAAAAGTAGAGAAATGCTGTACATCAAAAATGATACCTGTCTGCCCTTTATTGAATTCTACCAATCTTCCAGACAATAATTCCGATGTACCATTACTATGTTCTACATAAACCCTTATATTTCTTTCTTGCACGGATGTCAGGTTCTTTGGCAGTGGTAGTAGCAATGACACTTGACGATTTTGCAAGTTCGTTTCAATTGTTAATGGTTGGCTGATAACTTTCACTTTCGTACCTTTTGTTAATCCCAATGCCCTTTCACGCTCTTCAATATCTTCCTGTGAGATTGTACTCTTAATCGGTACAATTCGGAAATAAATATCCTCGTTGAAATCTGACATTGAATTATATGGAATTTCGATTTTAACATTCCTCATATCTATCCCAAAGCTAGATTTTCCTTCTACTAATAGTTTAGCTGCCTCTTTAGCAAGTATCACCTTTGTTTCACTTGCAGATGGTTCCATATTTGGTATGACAATTCGAGATTGTTTTTCTTCCAGCTTCACTAATTTCCGAAGAAACTCTTGTGCATTGGCAATTGAAAACGCTACCGTATCTTGTATCTCACCGTTGATATATAGACGTGTTAACACTGTTTGAAGAAGAACCTCGTTTGGCTTATTCGGATCTACAACATTCACCTTTACTTGATTACTTGGCAGACCTGGTTCAGGTGCTGGACTTGGAGTGGACGATCCTCCATCTCCCGGTACAATGTTTTTTGTCCATACAGCATACAACATCAAATTCACTTTCCCCATTTGAATGGTTTGCCCCTCTTTGTAAGTAACACCTTTTCCATCAGACCTTGTATTCCATCCTATTAATGTATAGCCGACTTTCATTAAATTACCTGTATTGCCTATAACTTTAATTAATTCGTGAGCAATATACTGCTTCGAATCAATTGGCACTTTACCTCCTTCAGCTCCGTTACCGTCATACGTAACTGTATATGTTGGCAGTGCGCCCGTTGTAAAATTCCAGGTAGTATTATCAGTAATACCTTCATACACATTACCCGCTAAATCAGTAAAGGCACCTGCATCAATTTGAATACTGTAAGCTGTATTTTGGGTTAATTCTAATGTAGGATTAATTGTCACGGATTCATTAATAATAGAGACGTTTGCTTGCGTAACTTCAATTGTTTCAACAACTTGATTGTCTGAACTATTACGAATGACAATATTTCTATTCGTTACAGGTAAAACCTTTTCATTAAATGTTAATACGAGATTTTCTGTAAACTGTACATCCATTGCTTGATGTATTGGGAAATAAGCTGTTACTTCTGGAGATTTTTTATCAAATATCACAATTGATCCTGAAGAAACCTCCGTTACTTGTATGCCTTCATGCCCCATTAAATCCCGATAATCAATTGCAAAGCTAATTGGTCCCTCTGTGTCCCCAGATTTCAGTGTATAGCTTGCTTGCCAAGTTTTAGCATCTCCATCACCTTTATCGGTTATGATGGCTGTTTGTCCGAGAATCGTTACATTGGGTGATTGAATATCCTCACTTGTCACAAAATCTATTGTGATAATATCATCTACCTTCGCGACTAATGGATTGGCATTATTAGATGCCATTGTCACCTGCTGAACAGTTGGCTTCCTACTATCAACTATGACATAGCTTCCATCAGTTACATCAGTGACCTCTGTTGCTGGAGTGCCTAGTAAATCTTTGAAATTTATGGTAAAGGGTGTTGTCCCCTCCATATCTCCATTTGTTACCATATATGTTGCTTGCCAGTTTGTTGCAGCTCCATTGACAGTTGCGGCTTTTCCTGCAATCTTAACTGTAGGTGCTTGAATACTTTTATCTGTCTTAATTGTTAATGTAATAGTATCCCCTATCTTGGCCTTTGTCGGATCATGATTATTCGACTTAATCGTCACCTCTACAGCTTGTGGCATCGTTTTATCAATCACAAATGAAACTGTTGTTGTATTACCTGCGTTATCTGTTGCTACCAAAGTATAATTTCCAGATGTACTTACAATGCTTCCACTTGTAAAGAGAGCACCATTTAATGTCGCTGTTCCTTCACTGAAACTAATTGTTACGTCTGTATTATAAACACCGTTATTTGTCACTCCTGTTATGGTAGGAGGGGTCGTATCTAATACAATTGTATTTGATAATGTATTCGATATATTGCCACCAGTATCCCTTAGTTGCATATAAACGGTTTTACTACCTTCACCAGGTGACAATGTCCAATTTCTTGAAGATAAACGCGGCTCCCAACCGGACCAAGTAGTACCATCATTTGACAAGCGCATTTCTATCGCTTCTCCTTCTAAATCACTTGCAGTCATTGTTAAAGTAACATTAGTAGTATTTGTATAGCCTGCTCCACCATTAATCATAATAGTGCCTGTTGGGGCATGATTTTTAATAATCTGAATTGTAAATTCCTTATCAAACGTATTACCAGCAGCATCTGTTACTCTTATCGTAATCTTATAACTATTTTTCGTATCATAGGCAAACGGGGCATTTGTCTTTAATACATTTCCATCAATTGTAAAGAAGCTTATATCCCCAGATTGCAGTGAATACGTAAAAGTTTGTGCACTTCCTGAGTCTGTTGCCGTCATTGTTCCAACAGTTGTACCAATGGGCTTCTTTTCTTCTATAGTAGTATTACTGAGTTCAATATTCGTAGGTGGTGTACTATCATAGATTATTTGATATTCCGCAGATGCTTTATTCAATGCGCCACTGCTATTAGCAACTACATTTTCAGGAATTTTAATTTTCACTGCTCCATCCACACTTGGTGATATTTGGGCAGTATATGTGGCACCACTTCCTGTGATAGATAGAATAGTTCCATTTGTAACAGTTATATCTCCAGCCGCTAAACCAGTCACTGGCTCACTGAAAACAATCGTTATAGAAATTGGATTGCTATTTGTTGGGCTAGATATAGTTGTTGGAATGGTCACGGAAGGACGTGCATTGACGACTAGATTCATTGTATAGACAGTGCTATAGTCAATACCGTCACTTACCTTAAATGTAAAAGATGCAGAAGAGCCATTTTCCGTCATATATTTGAATTTACCTACATCTAAGTCAGCTTTACTTATTGTCTCACCATTTGCAATAGCTTCCCCTGCCTCAAATTGCTGATTATTATTGTTATCGAGAAAAAGTTGTCCGCTATTAGGAATTGTAGAGATTTGAATCTGTTTCAAAGTATCTCCAGCATCTGCATCATTAAAAGTGAAGGAAGTACTATCAAATGTATACACTTGCCCCTCATTTACATTTACGGTTCCATTACTAGATGTCGGTGGGTTATTGGGAGGGTTATTATTTGGTATATCTATCGTAAATTCCGTAAACGTTAAATCCCACAACCCCGCCTGTACAGTATTGATAAATTGCACACTTGCAGTAATGATAAAAGAGTTAATACCCTCAATATTAATAGGTATATCATAAATAGGGTCATGCTTGGCAATTGTCTTAAAAATAACTGGATTTCCTTTTGGATTTCCTACTTCATCATACCCTTGAATCGTCAGAGACAAGGCATCATTTTCGGCATGTGAATTGATAGTATTAATCTTTAACGTTTTTAAATCAAAGACACCACCTGAAAAACTTTCACCTGCAGAAATTCTAATCGATTTTGGTGTTGAATATTCATCTGCATTAAAATAATAGCCAGCTGGAAATTGTGCATCATTACTATACGTGAATAAATGAATACCATCATTCCCTACAATGCCAGACACTTCAAATCCGTTCGTTGTATCACTTAGCCAATTTGCTTGTGTTAAATCTTGAACACAAGTTGGATAATTAGACGTTCCACAATTAGCCGCCTCTGCTTTTAAAGGGGCAACAAACAATATGACTGTCAATTGACTATAAACTACTAACATAAAACACAAGGTTATGGCTATTATCTTTTTCCCCATTCTCTACACTACTCCTTTATAATTGTTTCACATCCTTCATTTCATTCATTCTTAACTCCTTGGAGGCCATTCTCCAGCTAAGCAAATGATAAAGTTCAACCCAAGATATGGTTGCATATTATTATGTGGTTGATTCCCACCCACTACATCTATTGCCAATAAACTCATTTGTGTATTTACTTGTGTCGCATAGACAGGGACAGAGCCTCTTCCCTGTTGCTCTGTCCATATTGCTCCAGTTGGGTCATTATTTGAAGTTTGAACATTGTTACAAGCAGCTATATGATGATGACTAGGCATTTGAGTTGTTAATAGCGTAACAGTAGCTTCACCCCCTGATGCTCCAACACTCCTCGATGTTAATCCAGCTCCTGTTCCTTGATGAAGCGCTGCCCTACCATTTAGATTCGGTAAAGCAAAGGTGGTCCTTCCATCTCCTCCATAATTTGCACCTAAAATGGCAAATAATGCTGTATTGGAAGTAATTGATAAGAGCTGACCATTACATAAAGCCCAATCTTTTGGTGCGAAATTACCGCCAAATATTCTGATTTCTCCAATATAGGCTTCTGACATTTTCCTGCATCTCCTTTTTTCTTAATTTCTTGATGGATAAATTCCTACTAGAGCCATACAATAATTTGCCACACTGTAAGGCTGCATATTTTGATGGGGCAGTGAACTTCCTGATGTTGATAATGCTTGTGTGTTCATATAAGTATTCAGTTGATTATCAGAATAGATATTATTAGTGGATGCCCCCCATACATTACCCGCAGCCGCTTTCACCGTAGCACTGTCCGAGCTACCGTTGACTGCATGTGTATGAGCTGGCATTTCGTTTATAGTTAATACATGTGTCTCTTCTCCCGCCTTTTGTCCTAGTGAGACACCGTTACCTACATGAACGGGAACTCTCCCCCTTAAATCAGGCAATGCAAATGTCGTTCTGCCATCGCCACCATAAGTTGTTCCCAATATGGAATATAGGGCTTGGTTTGTATTAATTGGCAAAACTCGACCATCGCATAATGCCCATCCTCTTGGGACCCTTCCAAAGCTAAATAATCTGATTTCACCTACATATGGCTCACTCATCTTTTCATTCCTCCTAATCAAAATGATGGGTATATACCGTAAAGAGCGATAATAAAACTAATTGTCAGAAACGGCATTACATTGTCATGAGGAGTATTTCCTCCAACACTTGAAACGACTGTTGCATTCATTGTGCTATTTGCTGGTTGTGTTGAATATTGTATATTTTTTGCCCAAACAGCTTTTTCAGGACTCAGTGTTGTACCTTCAAGTGAGAAAGCATTTACTTGATGCGTATGAGCTGGAAGCTGTGAAGTGTTTAAAGTGACAGTTTCCACCCCTCCTATTTGACCTATCACATAGTTCGTACCAGTTGCTTGATTCTGTCCTTGATGGACAACTACTCTACTTTGAAAATTTGGTAACGCGAATGTCGTTTGTCCATTCCCGCCATAAGTTGTACCAATTAAGGAATAAAGTACTTCATTTTCTGCAATGGATATGAGTTGCCCATTGCACAATGCCCAGCCATCTGGAGCATAATTACCTGCAAACATTCGAATTTCTCCAACATATGGATCCATTTAAAACACCTTCCTTTAATGATGTATCTCTTACACTAAATTAATGTAGAAAGGTTAAAATCAGGTTAAAAAAATGGCATTAAATGAAAATAATATATTTTACCTAGAATGAATTTCAATCTTTTCAATTTTAGCTACTCATTAAAATCAATAGAAAGAAATCAAATAAACAATCTCATTTTACTATTGCATATGCTGTAGCAAAGGTAGGTAATCAGAATCCAGAAGATAGACCACATGTAATGAAGTGAAGTATAAATATAAGAAAAACAAAAAGAAGACCGTTTAATTAACACGAACGGTCTCCTTCATTGTATGTTGCCTCTTGTCCTACTTATTTATCTAGAGGTTAATTCTACGATTTGCGATACAGCAATTTAATCCATTTACTGCCCATTCAGTTAGCCGTGAACCCTTTTCTCAAATATTGAATTCGGACTAATGACAAACATTAGTTCCTCTGTAGAGTTTGATGCCGTTTATTTAGACTCAATACCGCCAGTGTTTACAGCAACTTTAGGCTCAACCAACATAATATGGCATTCCTTTTCAGCGAAAGGCTTTTGCTCTGCTCCTCCCGGAACAATAAACATCTCTCCCTTAGAAATTTTTACCTGGCCATCACGAAAAGCAATGAACATTTCTCCTTCTAGCACAATAAATACCTTATCTGCACCTTGATGCTCGTGCCATATAAAATCTCCATCAATCTTAATTAGTTTGAATTGAAAGTCGTTTATTTCACCTACAACTTTCGGAGACCAGAGCTCATTTATTTGAGACAAATTTTCTTTTATATTTATAACTTGGTAGGGCATAACCATCTCTCCTTATCATCTATTGACCTTCTTAACACTGTTTGTTTCTCGAATTAAATTCTTCGTTTTATTGTTTTTGCAGGGCATTTGTTATATTTTGCAAAGCGTATTCAATAGCTAATGGACCACCAGTAATAGCGGAAGTATCCATTAAATGAATATTCCCTTTTTTTACGGCGTTCATATTATTCCATACATTACTTTGTTGTAATTCACTCATTAATGTTTCCTTTTTTGTAATGTCACCTATAAGGAAAATATGGTCTGCTTGAATTGTTGAAATTCCTTCGAATGCAGTAAACTGATTATTTTTTCCTTTAAATGTGATATCTGGTGTAAGCCCCAATCCCTTTTCTTTATCAAACGCAAGAATATATACAGGATTTTCTTCACCTAGAACATTAAAAGTTTTTCCATCCCAAGACAACACAAGTGCTACTGACTCTCCTTGAATCGACTTTAATGCTTCACGACCAATTGTAATTTCTTGCATCATTTTATCAATTACTTTTTCCGCTTCGTCTTCCTTTCCAATAATCTCGGCTACTGTACGAAGGCCATATTGCCAGTCATCATAGATGTCCTTAGATTTCAGCGTAATGACTGGCGCAACTTTTTCTAGTGACTCATATAATTTTTCATGATGTTCCGTTGCTAAAATATAATCAGGCTCAGTCGATAAAATTTTTTCAATACTAGGAGACAATTTATCTCCTAATTCTTCAGTTGAATCTAGCTTTCCATTTAAATAAGATAAAGAAGATAGATACTCTTTGTCAGTAGAAGCTGTAGGCGGCTCACCTAATGCAACTAGTATTTCAGGATAAAAATACCATAGGGAAACTATTTTTTCTGGTTTTTTCTCGATAACAATTTCTTTACCCAAAGCATCCTTAATGGTTCTTGGCCAATGAGTTGCATCTGCATTAACCGCAGAGGTAGAAGTGTCTTCTGTAGCTACGCCTTTCTTTTCAACTGATGTTTCATTGCAACCTGCTAGTATGCCTGCTAATAATAGCGTTGAGAATAATAGTCCTTTGATCTTGTGCATCCGAAATTCCTCCAACAAATTATCTTTGATACGCTATTAGTATAGTAAAGGAATTTTCGGATTTGAATGGATGCTTGTTGAAATTAGCATGGATTATTGATGAACTTCTCTCGATATTCAGTAGGAGAAAGACCAAATTGTTTCTTAAACACTCTACTAAAATAAAAGGGATCAGCAATTCCAACAGTTTGCGCAATATATTGTACAGGCGCATCACTTGTAAAAAGCATTTTTTGCGCCATGTTGATACGATATTTTAATAAATATTCTGCTGGTCCCATACCTGCATGTTTTCTAAATACATAAGAAAGTCGATTTCGATTCACGTTATATTGTTCTGCAAGCAAGGGGATTGTAAGGCTTTGATGATAGTATTCATGAATATAAGAAGATACCCGTTCGAATAAAGTATGTGATTCACAGCTATTTTGCCTATTAGCAACACATAATAAGGCTTCATTCAGTACATCGCGAAACAGCATTTCGGTCTGAAACATTGAAATACCTCCGCGCTGATTATACACATGCCAAAGACGCATAAGTAATTCAATAAGACGAGGAGATTGTCCAGTCGATAATTCAAAATGCTGATGAGAAAAACTGGACTCTTGTATTTCTGAGTTACATATTCGGTATAAAACAAGAATATATTCCCAGTTCGCATTATCAAAATTTTTTTGATCTAGTTTCATTTTTGCACCACCATGCACAACTTTTCCTGGTGAAAAGATATAAGGCGTGCCATTAAATTGAAATTGTATTTTCCCTGTAAGTGGAAAAATAAATCCAGGAAAGGAATCTGTATAATCAGCGTACGGCACACCTAAATAACTCGTATATCGATATATTCCTTCTACTTGGAAAGGAATATGTGCTAAATGTTCTGCTAACTGATTCACATCGATTTTCAAATTGCATACCTCGTTTCAAAATTGTTTACTAGTAATGGCTTTTGACAACAAATAGCATGGACCCCTCAACAAGCTACTGCTCAAAGTAAGTTTCAGTGGCATCGAGAACTGATTTTAAGGATTCCATAATCAATCGGCGGGTTGAGTCATCTCAGCCAAATTACTGATCATGTTTAGCCCCTGAAATGCGAAAAGGTGGGCATGATGACTTTCGTCTATCCCCACCTTATCGATAATGATTATCATTGTCAATTTGAAATAGAACCACCCATCTACTAATTGGTGGCTTGCACTACGCATGAAAAACTCGGAAACTGAGCCATGTCTAAAGAATTTTGAAAGGTCCGCTAATTGCCCTTAGTTTTCGCACACCGCTATAGTGGCTTTTTTGTTAAACCTTATTGTAAACTTAATAGCTTTTTATCATTTTATATATTCTTCTTCTCCTTCTTTTGTTTTCTTACTCAAAATTAACTCCTTACAAATCATCTCTATTTCTTGTGAAAAAGATTTTATTTGAAAGGCATCAGAAAAGATTTTATGCTTAGATGAAGCCACAACTTGTTGTAGTTTTTCTTCATAAGTTTGTACAAAATAATCAAGCGTCGGGCTTTTCAATTTCAGGGCATGCGCAATCCCTTGAATGATTTTCATACGGAAATAGTCCTCTTTTGGCATTCTAGGAATATCCCATTCTCCATCAAGATTTTTATAAATACCTCTAAAAGGAACGGCAGAAAAATCAAAGTATCTTCCTTCTTTATTTGGTATAGAAAATGGATCAATTAATAAGGATGCATAACGAATATAGAGCAGATATTCTTGATGTATAGATTCGAGTTTATTAAAATTCTCTATTTCTTGTCCGTCTATACTTGCTGGCTGCAATGGATAATTATCGTCTACCATAAATTTTAATAGATTGAGAGGTTGAATATCGAAGTGTTTCACAATTTCCATCATTTCTTTCCAATAATTTAATAGATGCCGAATTATTGTATAAGTAATAGGACCCTCAGGATAAAGCTTATACACATACTTTGTTATACTATCCTCATCAAATATTGCCTTTAATGAAAAATCATTCATAAATAAGGGAGGATGTACGTATAAAGAAATATTTCTTGTTTCTGCCTCAAGGGGAGAAGCTAATTTTTTTAAATGAATCCCTAAATGATGAAATAATTCAGATAATTTATCCAGTCTATATGATTTTGAGTAAGTTGAACCTACATAAACTGTTTTCTTCACTCCTGTTGTCAATACTTCATTTGATGGTATTCCATCTATCCATCTAGTATCCCCATAATATGTTGAAAAACTAATGATCTCTGCCTGAGGAGTTAGATTCTTTAGGAAATTTGCTATTAAATGACTAGAACCAAATGTAGGTGACATTAATATATAGCAGCTAGCCTGCTTCAACACTTTCGTATCAATTTGTGCTAATACTGAAAGATAAGAGTCTGTAGTAACACAAAGAACTACGGTATCCCAATTTCCAGATATTTTATGATAACCCTTAAAAAACGCATCAATCGTACATTTTCCCGCAACAGCCTGATGTTGTGTATTTTGAATAAATACTTTGAGTGCAAGTTGTTGCTGAACGATCGTGTCAAAGAAAATGTTGGAGCGTAAAGATTCTCGACCTGCAATAGCTACTTTACTATTACAATAATTTTTGAAATTCACAGCTAATTGAATTACTGTAGGCCCTGTTCCTAACAGTAATACTTTATTAAAATAAGACATAGTCTTCTCCTCACCTATTAAAATCATTGTACCTTTTGATATAAAACAACATCAAAGACATGTTGAGGGTGGATAATTTCTTCTATTGTATGCCATTTATTTTTGTTTACCTTCTGCATTGGATAATTAAAAAGAGACTTTAACCCATTTCCATAACGCATAGCAATCAGCACATCTTTATTTGTTACATCATATAATTGGTCTAATATGTCATATTTCCTGCTTACAGTTGAACTAAATATAATATGACTAATCTGTTCCATAACTGCGAGCTCTTCTACTGTCTTCTTGTCAATTTGAATGGATAAATGACTTCCTAATTTATTTACTACATGTTTCCCCAACTGAATCGCCTCATCATCAATATCAATTCCAAAAACGTCTGCTCCTGTTTGTTCCGCAACCATTAATAATGTTATAGGAAAAGACCCAGATCCTATTAAAAGCACCTTCGATTGACTAGTAACTTGAAAACCTCCGAATTCCTTGCCAATACAGTCTCCTATATTACGAAAGTAATCCGTCATCTCCTTTTCTTCATGACTTAATAATAAAGCCCGGTATTTTTCCATGATTTGGACACAAACAGAAGAGTTCTTTCGTAGATTTTGAACTAATGATACTATTTCAATTGACCGCCCTAAATTATTCCATTGTGTTTCATTGTCATGATTTATAATAAAAGAAGAATACTCATCAATTAACGCACACAACTCTAAATAATCAACTAGTAGATGATCCTTGTTTTGATAAATAAATAACTTAAATTTATTATCAAAGTAATGTAATTTCTTTAAAAACAACTCTATATCCTTCACTTGCCCCACTCCTATATTTGAGGATTAAAGTTCAATATATGCATACACTTTTAATACTATTTCAACACTTCCTTGGTTATGTAAATAATTTAACGTCCTCAATAATTAGTAAAAAATTGAGGGATTCATTGTATCCCCCAAATATAGAAAGCCGCGAAGTTGTAAATAGTAATAGCAATGAAAGGTTTACCCCATCTTAAATCCTTGTAGCAACTAATGGATTGATAGTCGATCCAATGCAAAATCATAACCGTATATATTAGAAGACACTTGTGCTAAAGCTGTTATATTTTTTGTAAGAGGTACGCTTGCATCTTCATATGCATATAAAATCTTAAACATATGGATTTATATCATTGATGAGGAATCTGTCTAATTCTTATGATTCCACATAAAAAAGACCAGAAACTCACTTGTTATATGAGTTCCTGGTCGAGCGTTAAATAGTTAAATGTAAATACATTTCGTGTGAAATACTATAGTAACATTTAATACTAATTTATTGGCTTATAGTTCATAATGTCTGTTTATCAAACCATTTTATCTTTGCCTAAGAATTTCAAATAAATCATACACGTCATACTTTGAACATATTTGTTTTATTTTGTAATTCTTCTGCCATTTTAGAAAGTGTAAAAGTAGATGCTGTAATTTCTTCCATTGAGGCTAGCTGTTCCTCTGTAGCTGCAGAAATATTTTGTGTTCCTTCTGCAGAACTTTGGGCGATTCCATTGATTTGCTTCATCGAATCAGTCATATTATTCATTTCTATAGCCATATGTTCTACCGAAGTAGAAATCCCCTGAACTTGAACAGATACTTGTTTGGTAGCATGTTGAATTTTTTTGAAGGCTTCTCCTGCGGTGTTCACACTATTCATACCTATAACCACTTCATTTGTTGTGAACTGCATTGATTCTACTGCTCTATTCGTTTCCGTTTGAATTCCATCAATTAACACAGAAATTCTCTGTGCGGATAAAGAGGATTCTTCAGCTAATTTTCGAACTTCTTCTGAAACAACAGCAAAACCTTTACCATTTTCCCCTGCTCTTGCCGCTTCAATCGCTGCATTTAATGCTAGTAAGTTAGTCTGTTCAGCAATACTTGTTATAACTTCTACGATTTGTCCAATCTCTGAAGAGCGATCACCTAAACCAAAGATCACATTATTTAGATTATCGATAGAAGTTTGGATTTTGTCCATTTGTTGAACAGCGTTTTTAATGATTTCATTCCCATCCACTGATATTTGTTCTGCGTGGATAGCTGCCTCTGATACGCTAGTTGAATTACTTTCAATTGTTTGGACATCTTGTACCATTTGTGTAACAATATCTTCTGTTTCTATTATCGTTCTAACTTGATGCTCTGATCCGCTTGCAATATCTAACGTAACAGTCGCAATATGCTCGCTAGCTGAATTTGTTTGTTCTGTACTTGCCGTGAGTTCTGTAGAAAACGCTACCATATGTTCAGACGATTGCTTTACCTGACCAATTAAATCTCGTAATTGAGCAATCATACGATTAAGTGAGGTAGATAATATCCCAAATTCATCCTTAGAATTATAATCTACACTAAAATTTAATTCTCCCGCTTCTGCTCGTTGAACAGCAGTTTTTATTTTTTCTATTGGAGCAGTTATATATTTTCGAACACCAATAAACCCAATTACAACATACAGTATGCTTAATACCACTGAAATGATCATTGTATTTCTAGTATTTTTATCTACTTGGTCTACACTATCTTTATATAAAGAGCTTGCATAATCTCTATTCAGTTCTGTTAACTTTAAACCTTTTGATAAAATACTATTATACTCAGGCTCACCTATAGAATAATAGAGGTTTAACGCTTCCTCATTCTTATTAGCAAGACTCAGTTGGAATACTTGCTCCATAGTCTCTTTAAAAATTGGATATTGTTCCACCAGTTCACTTATAATTTCTGCTTCATCTGACTTCAAGTTGGTGTCATTAAGTAATTGAAGATTCATTTCATTATCTTCAAAAGCTTTGTTCACCTCATTATTGATTAATTCTATCGTTTTTTCATCAGTATAAAGGAAGGATCTATACATATCTGTTAAAATAATACGATTATTTAGCCTGTAATCAGTCAATATAATCCCTGGTTCTAAGCGGTCCTTAAATATATCCTCTATATTATTTTTTAAAGATTTCATCGTGTTATACCCAACCACTTGAATAATACCAACTGTAGATATGGATATTAACATTAAGATTAATAATTTTTTCATTGTGGAAAGATTGCGTAACATCATAATTATCCCCTCTGATTTGAAAATGTAGTAAACGAAAATTTGTTTGTTTTACTGGTTATTCATTTAATAACAATAGGTAATAAGTTTGTCTTACTTTATCATTGGTTCGTGTCTCTATTATCCAAACTATTTTATATAGCACGGTAGCATTCTAACCTCTGATGTATAGTCTGCTCTGTCTAACTTTTTATCATCTATGAGTCTAGTATCCTTTCCTTCAGTAATTTTCAAGAAAACATCAAACCCAACAAAAAAGTATGTATTTTAAAATCAATGATAATAGATTTATATCAATAATATTTTTCATCATGTATAACTTAGTTTTATATTCTCCTTCTATCATTTTTAAATTCAATATTCCAAATAATCCAATAATTTTTATCCCAGTATCCTTTTCTCAAGATCAATTAAATTCTCCCACTCTATACTTGACTTAATAATGTTTTTAAAAGTAGTTGGTCTGGCTGTTGTTCTTTAGTAAAATAAATTTTTTGAAGTCTTTTACCTAGTCTGAAAAAATCCTCCCTTTCAGGTATAGAATTCCACACAAAAATATCTTCTTTATCTTTAGCAATATTTAAGTATAGGCGATCAGTGATTATCAATTCGGCTTCTTCATCTTTTGTGCAATAATCAACATGCGAAAAAACGCGTTTGACCTTATCAAATAAATAAGGAACATCATTTATCACAGAGTATATTTTTACCTTTATTGTGCTTCTTTTAAGTACGTCGATTGATTGTTTTAGTAATCGATGATATCTACCAATTAAAAGCTCCCTACGTTCAAAAATCTTATAAAATGCTTCATTCTCTAAGAGATAATCATAAAATTGATTCATAATTTCAATTTGTATAGTGGCATGACTATCAAATCTCTTTTTATAAAGATCCTCTTTAAATAGAAATGCAGGACCAGAAAAATTCAACGTATAATAATGAAGGTTAAGTAAGTTTACAAACAATACGCCATATTCCTCTATATCTAAAGTAATAGAAAAAAACTCCCTGAATTTCTCCATCCAATACAAAGTAGCTTGCACAAATAATTCTTGATTATGGTATTGAGCAAAATTCATCATTAAACTTATTGTACTTTCATTTTTCTCATAACGATGTTGAGATTCTAGAAATGAAAATGAAAACTTTATCTCTTTTTCTATTGCTTCATCATTAAGGGCTGTGAATTTTTTAAATAAAGAACTAAATGTTTGTGAAAACTTTTCATATTGATAATGATGTTCTGTGTATCTTGTATATGCTGCGTCTTCTTCTATGACAAAACCCATTTTAGCTCGTATTAAGCAAATCGCCAGCAAATATAAAACAGATATTGGAAGTTCTCGATTATACCCCTTAATTACTTCTAATATTTCTTCTCTAGATATTCCTGTGAAAGGCCAAATTTCTCCCCAACATGAATTCCAATAGAATAAATAATAGAAATAGCGAAATTGTTTTTCAGATCCTTCAAGTGTAATAAAATCCTGAGATGTATATTTTAATTGAAATTCTTTTAATAAAGGTTTAATCTTATTAATTTGGCGATATATAGAAGCTTGACTTGTAAAATTCTCTATAATAAACATATTAAAATCGACTAATTTATTGTAGAAAATATCATTAAAGATTTTATATGCTAAAGAATTTTGTAAGTAATATCTTTCTATTGCTTTAATTGAAAAATAATCTTTACAATCTAATTTAAATTGCTTATGTTTAATTTCTTTTAAAAAAGTAGCTTCATCAAATTTTTGTAAATCACCTGAGAGTTCTGTTACTATTTTTAAGATGGTTCTTTCAGATAAATCCATTTTTTTAGCCAACTCCTGACTAGAAAAGAAACGTTTTTCATTATGGATATGATCTAATAATTGCACCTTTTGTAAAGTGAAACGATCTAAAAAATTGTACATACTCTCACCTCTATTTCTTACTAATTTGTCTATCAATACGCCGAAAATACGCATATATAGAACTGGTAACTACATTATGGTTTATTGCACTTTTTTTAAAACCTATCGAGCAAAGAATCCCTATTAAATTCATTCGAAATAATCAAAAATACCTATGTTAGGTACCTCTTTATCTCTAATTAACAAATACCATAACATCTATTCACATGTCTTCAAAATCAACATTTGTTTCAAATGAAGCATAATTTGATAATTAGATATAAGAAAAAAGAAGTATTTGTAATATAAGAAATTTCGTTATGGCAATTAACGATTTTGGTGTCAAAGGCTTTATGTAGATACAAATCAGTTAAAAGAAAATGAGCTAGCTGCTTAAAAGGGAGTATTCCCCAATAAAACAAAATTATCCGAATATAAATAATATTCGGATTTCTTTTATTATAGTAATGTACGTTTTTTATTATAATTTACATATAAATTAGATATAGCTAAATTATAAGGAATCCACCTGTTTTTAACTGCTTTATCTATTGCTTGAATACGAGTCTTCACTGATAATTTATTATAAATTTTATTAATATTTATATTAATCGATTTTTCCGAGATATTGAGTGTTTGACTAATCTCTTGTATATTTTTACCTTCTGCAAGCATGAGCAAAATGACATATTCACGCTTTGTAAAAAGATGAGATATGATTTCCTTCGAATCAAAAAGTTTTAAATAACTTTTTATAAAAATGGTCATTGTCGAACTATTAAAGTAGTATTCACCTTCGGAAATTAAATCTATTGCCTTTCTTAATTCTTTTGATTTTATATTATATAAAACATAACCTGAGACGCCAGCTAACAAAGCCTCATGAATCTCGTCCTCTAAAATAATTGAAGTAAGAATAACAACATATGTATTAGGATATTCGGATCGAATCCGTTTTACATGTTTTAGGTTATTTTTACTTAGATCATTAATGACAATAATATCTGGCTTGTAATGTTTCATTAAATCATAAAGATTTTTTGATAAGTCAATGTCTGAATAAATATTGTAATCACTTTCCAGTATTTTCACTAAACCCATTTTCAAATAAAGATTGTTTTCTAAAATGATCATATTCTTCTTAAGCAAATTGAAAAAGTCCCCCTTTTCATTTAAATCATAAAAATATTCATTAAATTTTATAATCTATGTAATTTTTTTATAATTTATAAACCTTTTCTCAGTTTCGCACTGTTAAAAAAGGCTTTAATTTAGTTAAATCTTAGCAGTTATATAAAATAAATCAAAATCTACTTTTGATAGTTTTTTAACTTGCTTTGATAATTAGTAGCATCATTGTTAGATTAATTATTTATGCAATGCCTCATTTTAACTTCCATGAAGAGAGTGAAATTTTGAGCTAGA
Source organism: Lysinibacillus sp. FSL W7-1291 (assembly GCF_038593415.1). Classification (NCBI taxonomy): domain Bacteria; kingdom Bacillati; phylum Bacillota; class Bacilli; order Caryophanales; family Bacillaceae; genus Lysinibacillus; species Lysinibacillus sp. FSL W7-1291. Next base: position 1,405,589 of record NZ_CP151994.1, on the reverse strand, counting down.
GCTATAACGGGGTTCATGTGTGTTAATAATAAAAAGAAGTCTATTTAGATTAGATGACAACAAACATGGGGAGTATTGTTAGGAGGGGGTTTAAGATAAAATGAACAAAGTTTTACAACCAATACATGTATATTGTTTGTTATTCTTATCAGTTAGTTTTTTAGCACATTTCGTTTTAATTCCCACAATTTTCACAGTGGTCGAACGTGAAGCATGGATAAGTGCATTAGCTAGTGTAATCCCAATATTCTTTTTTGCCTTGTTTATTTCTAGAATTACAACAAATAATACTTCATTTCTTGAATTAACATCTGTCCAGACTAGCAGACCACTCTATTTATTCATCATTACTTCATATATAGTTTATTTTATTTCATCCACTTTCGTCTCACTCAAGTTTACAATTATTTGGGCAGATGAAAGTTTTAACTCTGATTATCCATATTTTATAACAGTTATTTTATTTATATTATTATGCTTTTATGGTTCCTTAAAAGGGATCAAAACCATAGCTATCCAGTCCATAATTATTTGTTCACTCTACATTTTTTTGTTTGTACTCCTCAACTTAGGGAACTCAATGAACAATGAATATGAACTATTGTTACCAGTATATACAAGTAATACTCCGTCCATTTTATGGGGAATATTATACATATGTATTGGTATTTTAGAAATGGGTTTTATTTTAATTGTTTTAAATGGTTATGTAAAAGAGAGAATGAAAAGAAAAGGAATACTCGTTTTTTCTATTGTATTTGTCATATTGGTTTTTATTTCCATTGCGACTACTATATCTGAATTCGGCATTTATATAACCCAGAAAATGCTCTTTCCTCTAAACGAGCAATGGAGGGTTTTATCATTTGGTAAGTACTTTACAAGATTGGATTCTTTATCTGTTCTCCAAATATTATCAGTGGCTTTTATTCGCATATGCTTATTTATGTATATTGTATCTTCCTTTTTTAAAAACCGAAAATTAATATTATTCATTTGTTATCTATGTTTAACAATAGGATTATTAATTCCTTGGTCTGTTTCTGATTTTTTGTCATTTATAAAAAGCACTTATCTCCTTTCTATTTTTGTATTTTTATTCTTATTTATGACTGTTTTCTACGTATTAGAAAAAAAGCAAAAGGGAGTTCATAATCTTGACTGAAAATAGGGATTTTTTTTATAAAGAATTAAGTCACCAATCAGATATAACGGTAAGTAGTAAATTCTATATGTTTAATAACGAAAAACATGAAGTTATATTTATCTATTGCCATAGTTTAATTGATAGTGTACTTTTTTTGAATTCATTATTACCAAATATTAGATTTTTGGCTGAACAAGGCCATTTACACGATGTCGAAATTATAAATCGCTATTTAGAAGTACAGGAGAGAAAAGAGTTCAGAACGAAGACAGATGAAATAAATAGCAAAATTTTCTCAGGTTTTTTATATTTTTTTCATGTTCCATCAAACAGCTTATATTCAACCAATTTAGCTAAACTACCTGAACGATCCATTGAAGAATCAAATATGGAAGTCTCATTAAGAGGACCCAGAGACGGGTTTATTGAAAATATAGATACCAATTTTTCTTTAATAAGAATGAGATTAAAAAGTAAAAATTTATCAAGTGACCAGTTTACAATTGGTGATATAAGTAAAACAAAAGTTTTATTGCTCTACATTGAGAACAATATTGATCAGACCACTTTAAAGAATGTACAAAACAAACTAAATAAAATAAAAGTAGATAATATTGCAAGTAGTTATCATATTGAAGAATTACTTTATGATAAGTTGACCCTCTTCCCTCTCCTTGATTATTCAGGAAGACCCGATTTTGTAGTAAGTTCTCTCAATAAGGGCCGTTTTGTCATATTGGTAGATGGAAGTCCAAGCTGTTTAATTGGACCCGCAAATTTACTACTTATTTTGAAAGCCCCGGAAGATGATCAAACTAATTTTTTATTTGTGAGTTTTTCACGAATTTTAAGGATTACCTCTTTATTAACAAGTATATTTTTACCTGGGTTTTGGATTGCATTAACTGTCCATCAACTTAACCAGTTACCCTTTCCCTTACTAGTTTCAATATCTGCATCTAAAATTGGACTACCCGTCTCTTCTTCGTTCGAAATTCTTATTATGCTCGTTTTTTTTGACCTCTTTCGAGAAGCGGGCATACGTTTACCTAAAGCTGTAGGTCAAACAGTTGCAGTTTTAGGAGGCTTAATAGTTGGTGATGCTGCCATAAGAGCAGGATTTACATCACCATCAACATTAGTAATTGGAGCACTTACTGTTATATCTAGCTATACATTAATTAATCAAAATATACTAGGAAATGTATTTTTAATAAGAGTTGCTACATTAGTAATTGCCTCCTTTTTTGGAATGTATGGCTTTGTTTTAAGCGTCTTATTTTTCTTAACATATATCTCATCATTAGAAAGTTTCGGGCATCCTTACCTTTCTACATTTTACAAAGTAAGTATACCCAATCTTATTAAAGGTTTTTTAAAAATGCCATTTAGAATTAAAATAAAAGACTGACTGCTTTTTCAGCAGAAGGGAGATTATAATTGTCCCATTACTATACTTGCATATTCAAAATAACATTCATTTTTCCTTTATTATTTATGCTAGGCGGTTGTTTAGGCACGAAGGAAATACAAAGTGAAGTTTATATTACCGCTCTTGGTATAGATTATTCTAATGATGCGTATCATTTATATTTTCAAGCTTTCGGATTTACAAATGTTGCGGGCTCAGATCCTGGCATTTCATCTGAGCCTGCTCCAATTGTTGTTGGACATGGAGAAGGTGAAACAATACAGGGAGCAATCGATGATATAGAAAAGAATTCGGTTAACCCTTTGTATTATGGACATATACAAACTTTCTTTATTTCCAAAAATATATTGGATGGACATTTAGATGAATTTTTTGATTTTTTTAGTAGGGATTACTATTTACGTTACAATACTTTAGCCTATGGATTTGAAGATGATGATATTAAAGAGATAATGAATGTACATGGTCTCTTTTATAAACCACCTATCTTAACATTTCCTTATGATCCAAATGAACAATTATTCTTTAATTCGTTCATCTCCACCAGTACTGTACAAGACATGATTAAAAGATATTATGAACCAGTTGGATCAATAATGGTTCCTTCCATACAGATTAGTGAAGATTATTGGATGGAGGATAATACATCTAAAGATATATTAAAAATAAGTGGTGCCTATTTTCTTTCACATCAAAAATTCAATGGCTGGATAAAGGAAGAAGAACTATCAGGGTTAGATTGGTTTAATAAGGATTTTAAAAACATGAAATTATCAATAAAGGATAAGTCTGTTTCGATGTTTATTGATAATATAGATTATCATATAGAAATTGTGGATAATTCGATTCCTAAATATATACTTAATTTAGAAATAAAAGCTTCTATCAGAGAAAATCCAAAAAATATTGGAAAAGAAACAATTGAAAATGATATTAAAAATATTATTTTATCACAGTTTCAAAGTACATTTAATAAAGGGCTGGAAATAAACACTGATGTCTTCAATTTCTCAGAAAAAGCTTATCGTTTCAAGCCCCAATCATGGACTGTAGATGAATTAAACTCCATTACTGAAAATTCAATTAAAAAATTTAATATAAATGTTTTCATAAAGGATGAAGGAGCTAAAAAATAAAAAGATCACCTTCACCCTGTTGAGGACATGATATTATCCCCTTTCATTAGAACGTAAAAAAACTACAATACGTTGAAACTTAAAGGGGATTTTTGTATGTCAAAAAAATCGTATCTATTCGTATGAATTTAAAGGAAGTATGTAGGTGGTGAAAATAAAATATCTGTTTATTCCCCTCACTTTCCCGATGTTATCGAAGCGAATATTCAACTTAGTCACCCGCTATGAACAAAATGTTCAAAATGAACTTTTTACTCCTATTAATTTTATGTCACATAACTTTCTTTATATTGACCCTCCGCATTGAACATTCTATTATAATCCCTGTTAATGATTATCATTTTCATTTATATTACCAGAGAGGAATGATTAGACTAATGCAAGGATTTACTAAGTTAGGGAAATTGAGTGGTATAACGCTATTGCTCCTATTAACAGTCATGATGGTTTTAACTGGATGCAATGCTACTCAAAAAAATACAGAAACAGAGAAAAAGGAACAAACTTCTACGGAAGCAAAAGAATCTAATAGTAGAACAATTAAACACGAGATGGGAGAAACTATTATTACTAACACTCCTCAAAAGATAGTTACTCTAGAGCTATCTTTTGTTGATTCTTTAAATACTTTAGGAATCAAGCCTATAGGAATTGCGGATGATAATAAAAAGGATATGATTGCCAAGCTTGTTGGTCGTGACATAGATTATACATCTGTAGGGACTCGTGAACAGCCTAACTTAGAGGTTATTAGCTCTTTACAGCCAGATTTAATCATTGCAGATGCTGAACGACACAGTGCTATTTACAAAGATTTGCAGCAAATAGCTCCTACAATTGTCTTAAAAAGTCGTGAATCGACATACCAGGATAATTTGGACTCTTTTAAAACAATTGCAGAAACATTAGATCAAAAGGAAGCTGCTGAAAAGAGATTAAATGAACATAAACAAATTATAAACGAAATTAATTCAAAGCTAAGCCATGATTCGAATCTAACTGTTTTACCTGCGGTTGTACGAGATACATCATTTCAAGCACATACTACTTCTTCTTATGATGGAGAATTGCTTGAACAATTAGGTCTGAAGGTGGCCATTCAGAACGAACAACCTTATGTTGAAATGAGTCTGGAACAACTTGTAGAAATCAATCCAGATGTACTACTTTTAGCTAATAATGAAGGCAAACTGCTTACTGATGAATGGAAGGAAAATCCACTTTGGAAAGACTTAAAAGCAGTAAAAAATGAACAGATTTATAGTGTTGATAGAGATTTATGGACAAGATTCCGAGGCATTATTTCAGCAGAAGCAATTGCTAAAGACACATTAACAAAGCTGAATGAAAAATAAAATAAATAAAAGAGGAGTAAGTAAGCTATTCTACTTACTTCTCTTTCTAGTAAGTCTTATCTTTTGTAAGAAAGTGTGTTGTAGTTAATGGAATCTATAGTTAAAGGTAAAGTAAAAATATATAGTACAGCAATAACTGCAATCGTTTTATTAATTTTAGGAATTATCATTAGTGTCTCTGTAGGGGTAGCAGATGTCGATCTATTAATGGTTTTGAAGTCCTTCTTCGAAACCAATCCATCAAAAGATCAATTAATTATTCAGACCCTTCGATTGCCCCGAGCTATCATCGGAGCATTAGTTGGTGCTAATTTAGCCGTAGCAGGTGCTCTTATGCAGGCGATTACTCGAAATTCATTAGCTTCCCCACAAGTATTTGGTGTGAATGCAGGTGCTTCATTGTTTATTGTCACTGCTTTCGCCCTCTTTCCTTCTCTCTCTTCCCCATCGCTTGTTTTCTCTGCTTTTATCGGGGCAGCAATAGGAGGAATAACAGTCTATTCCTTTGCTTCCGGAGGGGGAATGACTCATGTAAAACTGGCGTTAGCCGGAATGGCCGTACATTTTCTTTTGTCCTCTTTAACTCAAGGAATCATTATTTTTAGTGAGCAGGCAAAGGATGTTCTGTATTGGCTAGTGGGGTCAATTAATGGAAAATCGTGGACACATATTATGATCATTCTTCCATGGTCTATTTCTGGGCTATTCATTGCCTTATTACTTTCTCGATCTATTTCTATACTTGTCCTAGGAGAAAGCACTGCCCAAGGTCTCGGACAACAAGTAAATCGCATCCGTATTCTAGCTGGCATACTGGTCATTATTTTGGCTGGCTCTTCTGTAGCTGTCGCAGGTCCAATAGGCTTTGTAGGATTAATTGTTCCTCATATTGTTAGGAGAGTGCTAGGAGGAGATTATCAAAGAATCATTCCATTCTCTGCACTTTTTGGGGCTATACTTTTAGTTTACGCAGATATTCTCGCTCGATTTATCGCTTACCCTTTTGAATCGCCAGTTGGAATAGTTACAGCAATCATTGGGGCACCATTCTTCCTTTATTTAGCAAGGAAAGGAAGGCATATTAAACAATGAATAATAGACAACAGTTTAGGCAAAAACAATATTTTCATCCTAAGCTTATTCTCCCTGTGCTTTTAATCATCATCTTCATTTTATCAATAGTAAGTCTAGGTTTAGGAGCTATTTACATTACACCATCAGAAATCATTCACAATTTAATTGGGGAAGGAACACAAAGTCAAAGATTTATACTAAACAATTATCGTATTCCCCGTATTATAATCGCTATCATCGTAGGAGCTGGACTAGCAACAGCTGGAGCAATTTTGCAAGGAATTCTCCGTAATCCATTAGCCTCTCCAGATGTAATCGGCGTTACGAAAGGGGCTGGTTTAGCAGCCGTTATCATCATTGTTCTATTCCCAACGTCACCTATTATTTTTCTTCCCCTTTCAGCTTTTATTGGAGCAGCTATCATTGCTGCCATTCTAATGCTGTTTGTTTATAAAAAAGGTGCTCAGCCAAATACGTTGGCTTTAGTGGGAATAGCTTTAGGAGCAATATGTCAAGCAGGGATAGAATATTTAATGATTAAGTTTCCAGATGATGTAAGCATGACTCTTTTATGGTTGACTGGAAGTCTTTGGGCAAGAGGATGGGACCAAGTGTATCTTTTGCTGCCATGCCTCATTCTTATCCCAATACTATTTGGATTAACTGCTAAATTAGATATTTTGAGCCTTGGTGATGATATAGCTACAGGTCTTGGAGAACGCTCAAAATTTTTGCGATATATTTTACTAAGCGTTTCCGTTATTTTAATTGGCGTATGTGTTGCCACAGTAGGTTCTATCGGATTTATTGGTTTAATCGCTCCTCATATTGCCAGAAGAATTGTAGGATCTAAATTTAACGTTTTACTTCCTGCTTCTGCGCTCTTCGGTGCTATCCTTCTCTTAGTCGCTGATAGCCTAGGTAGAGGTCTATTTCCTCCAATAGAAATACCTGCTGGTATCATTACAGCAGTGATTGGTGCACCATATTTTTTATATTTATTACGTGCTGAACGAAAAAAAGCATAAGAAAGGTGAACATTTATGACAACATTATCAGCCGAGCATCTTTCACTGTCCTATGGATCAACTCAAATCCTTGATGATATAAATTTAGTCATTCCTGAAGGTAAGATTAGTGTTATTATTGGGTCGAATGGTTGCGGCAAATCAACTATTTTGCGCTCCTTAGCTAGATTATTAACACCTCAAGAAGGAATAGTCTATTTAGATGGAAAAGCCATTCATCAGCAATCTTCTAAAGAAATTGCAAAGAAATTGGCTATTTTACCTCAAGGTCCAGAAGCTCCGGAAGATATAACTGTTAAAGATCTTTGTTATTATGGTAGACATCCACATAAAGGTTTATTGTCTAGACAAACGCTGGAAGATGATGCGATTGTAAACCGTGCGTTAATGGCCACCAAAATGACCGATTTTGTAGATCGTACATTGGATGAGCTATCTGGAGGGCAAAGGCAAAGGGCTTGGATTTCAATGGCTTTAGCACAAGACACAGATCTTTTATTATTAGATGAACCAACAACCTATTTAGATTTGGCTCATCAAATTGAAATACTAGAATTGTTACGCAATTTAAACGTAACTCATGGTCGAACAATTGTTATGGTTTTACATGATTTAAATCAGGCAGCACAATATGCTGACCACCTTATTAGCATTGTTAAAGGAAAAATTTTTCAAGAGGGGCCGCCTGAAAAAGTATTTACCAAAAGCATGATTAGAGAAGCATTTGGACTTGATTGCTATATTATTGAAAATCCTGTTGATCAAACACCACTGTGTATTCCTATCGGCTTATCATTAAGCTAGTACTAAGTACAAGGGACCGCTACTTTTAAGATGTAGCGGCCCCTTTATTTACGAATCCATATGAATACCCATTAATTGTTCATACATCCTACTTTGATTTTCTAGAAAAATAATCGTTTCTCTTCTATTTTTATAAAAATCATTCCACATATACATTTGAAGCGTTTTCTTCCATTTCTCAGTCTTCACCATTTTTTCGATTGTTGCATCCCAAAATTCAATTTCAGCATTTGACATGTTCGGAGGCCCCATCACTCCACGCCAATGTTCAAAAACTAAATCAATTCCTTGCTCAGCCCATGTCGGAACCTCTGGTAACTCCTTTAATCTTTTTTCAGAAGAAATCACTAGTAATTTTATTTGATTTGATTCAGCATATTTTTTCGCCTCTGATAAAGACATCGTGGCAACATCGATTTGTTTTTTTAATAATGCCTCCACCACTTGTTCACTATTTTCATAAACATAAAAGTCGAGCTGTTCCGTTTTCAGCCCAACCTGTTGACTAGCTAATACAAAGGAAAGTTGATCATCATTTCCAAGCCTTGGGGAAACACCGATTTTATAAGCATGCGGATCTTTCTTGAGATCGTCCATTAACTGTTTAGCACTGGATATTTTCGAACCTTTTGAAACAATGGTAACTTCCCATTCAGTCGCTAAGGTGGCAATTGGTGTAAAGTCTTTATACGTTAATTTACTTTGACCCAATAAATAATTAGTGATAAGTAGACTTGAATTAATGGCTATTACTGAATCTGTTTGATCCTTTGTATATTTCCAGCCTAATTCCCCGCCAACACCGACTTTATTAATAACAGAAATATTCTGATTCATCAAATTTTCACTTATCAATATATCTTGCATAGCCCTAGCTGTTACATCCCATCCCCCACCAATTGAGCTAGGTGCAATAATCGTTACCTCTTTTGTGATTGGTTCCTCGATTTTAAATTCATTTGTAGAGCAAGTAAAGAGAATTATCATGAACAGTAGGAATAACATGAGTTGTTTCTTCTTCATTCGTTAGACCTTTATCATAAATTTACAGTGTTTTGTCATATTAGGTAATACTTCCTTTCAGGTCTTCCGACAATTCCATAATCATGTTTAGCTGTACAGACGTTGATTGAAACCAAATACTCTAGGTATCTTCTTGCCGTTGTTCTAGATGCCCCCATCTTTTCCCCCATTTCCTCAATTGAAACGCCACCTTTAAGCTCAAACATTATTTCTTTGACTTTTTGCAAGGTTAAACGATCCACCCCTGAAGGAAGGTCCTTTTGATTCATCACAGTTTGGACAGAAGTGCCAAAGAAACTATCAATAATTGACTGATCGATTTCATCCCTACTATTAAAGAGCTCTTTTTTCCTTTTATATTCCTCGATGATTTCAATAAACTTTTCCATTGTTACCGGCTTTAAAAGATAGTGGAAAACGCCAAAACGCATAGCCTTTTCTAGCATAGCTTTTTCAGTTGCTGCCGTAACCATAATAATATCTACATTTGGATAGTCTCCCCTTATTTTCTGAAGTAAATCAGTTCCAAGCTCATCGGGCATATAAATATCTAATAGAAGTAAATCAACTTCTTCTTGCTCAAGCAGGTTCAATGTTTCTTTAGCATTTAACGCCTTCCCAACCAAGCTTACATCAGATACTCTCTTCAAAAATCCCTCTTGTATTTGTGCAATTCGAAAGTCATCCTCTGCAATCACAACTTTTATCACTTTACTTCTCTCCTCATATGAAAGCCCTTTTTGGCAGGTATACTGTAAAAATGGCTCCTCCACTCTTATCATTATGCACTTCAATTGTGCCCCTTAATGACTCCACAATTCGTTTAACATTGAATAAGCCATACCCCCTATTCTCCCCTTTAGAAGAATAGCCCAAAGTGAATATGGTATCTATTTGTTCCTCAGACAGCCCTTTTCCGTTGTCTGTTACTTCTATTATGATGTCATTACCAAAGCCAGTAATTGAAAACAATACCTTCTTACTTTGTTGATTAGCGACCGCATCAAAGGCATTATCAATGAGATTTCCGATAATTGTAATAATATCTGTTACCTCAATATTGCTTGGCAAAGGATCGACATGACTATCAGGATCAATTTCTAATGTTATTTTCTTTTCAGAAGCTTTCCCTAGTTTCCCTAACAAAATTGCTTGCACATTAGCATCATGAATTTGATTAAATAATATTTGATTTCTATGTTGATAGGTGATTGACTCCTTTTGAATAAAATCAAAAGCATCCTTATATCGTTCTAATTGGAGCAAACCAGATATTAAATATAATTTATTGGTGTATTCGTGGGTTTGCGCTCGTAAGCCTTCTGAATAAGCCCTAACCTCTGATATAGTATTGATTAAATTCTTTAATTCAGTCTTATCACGGAAACTAGATACAGCCCCCATAATTTGATTGTTTTTTATAATAGGAATAACGTTAAAGATAAAAACGATATCATTCAAGAGAATCTCAACATTGTGCATCATTTTTCCTGTTTGCAAAACCTCTTCAATTTTTGAATTCTTAAGAACGTCATTGATATGCTGACCAATTAATCTTTCTTCATTAAGATTCATCATTTTCTTAGCCGAATGATTGATTAATGTTAACAATCCATTTTGATCAATCGCAAGAATTCCTTCTTTAATAGACAAAAGAATTGCGCTTCTTTCTAGGTATAGCGATGAAATCTCGTGTGGTTCTAAACCTAAGGTATCCTTTCTAATACTTTTTGTTAGAAAAATACCACCTATGATACCGAGCATTAGTATCACAATAGAGGCAATGACAATGGTCTTAATTCTACTAATAATATTTCGATAAATGTCTGTTTCCAAAAACTCTACCGAAACGACTCCAATTATGCGCTGGAAATCACCATAGTCGGCCATTATTGGCACTTTCCCAATAATAACGGAGCCACTGCTTCGCTCAACTTCAAAAATATTTGAGCCTCCAAATAGCAGTGCTAGATCATTGGTATCATCTAAACCACTTTCCTCAATATCATTTTCTACATGAGAATAAATGATCTTATCACGATTTTCAATGATAATATTTGCTGCGTTTACCTGATCTATCACTTGCTCAGCGATAGGACGAAATTGAGTTTCCAAGTCCTCTTGTTCAATTGCATCTCTTAATTCAGGCATAAGTGAAATCGATTTTGCCGCTTGTAATGCTAATTGTTCTACTTGATTTCTAGTATCTACTGCTTGTAAATAAGCAAAGACACTTGCAAGCAGCGTAATAATGAGAAGTATAAGGGAACTAATTAACCCTAGTATTTTCGTTTTTAATGTAATCCTTTTATTTTTAAACATCGTATTTAACCCTTCTAAATTAGAGAGACAGAATTATATTGAATGAAGAAAATAGTAGATAACTCACGTAATGAAATTTAGCTTATGAGTATCCCATCTTATTGTACTTTACAACCACTATTTTATACATCTTTTCAAGCACCCCTTAGGATATGGTGAATGCTCACATTTAAACAAAGATGATACAGTTAGTTCGCTCATTTCTGTCATCCATTCTTTCGAAATTGCTTACTGTATAAGCATTAAATAATCCCCACCGTTCATAATCAAATGGTGATTGAATTCTCTTTAGATTTCTACCAGTAGAAGAAGTTATTCACATAGTAATATGATTTACCCTGCTCATAAAATTAATGTTGTATTCCTTAGTTTCCCTCGTACGAAAGATAAAACAAACAGCATCTTCAACTACCATGCACTGTTCCTTGAAGTGCATTTCTTTACATTCAAAACATCTTCGTTTGCTATCTCCTTAATAGTCACATCATTTTACTTATGTTGGTGTTAAAGGATGTATTTTTTAGTCTGTTCTGCATTTTGAATTTTTTCAATTTTATTATTAAATCTACAGTGGATAAGATGATAAAGTAGATTTAGCAACAACCATATACCGCCAATTATAAACAAATTCGTTTGAAACGGTATATAATCACCCGTTTTTATCGAGAGGCTTTTTTGTATGAACTGACAAACTATAACACTTAATGAAACCATAATGATAAATGCCACATTTAAAAGAGGTTTATAAATACTGATTAACATTTTGTTAATGGACTTTGCAGAATACCCTAACATATTTAAAATAAGAATATTTCTTGTGCAATCTTGAAAATTTAGCAGTATGACAAGATAAAGAAGCAAACAGCCAATCATACATCCTAATAGTTGATTTATCACTGCACTTATTTTATTTGAAACATTATTTTTTTGTAAATAAGCTAAACGTTCCTTTTCTGTTATTATTGATTTATTCTCATACTGTTTAGGAACAGTGTTTGAAAGTATTCCGTTATAGCTTGACTCTTTTATGGATAACATACTTGCTAATTGCGGTTCTGAAAGATAAATAGTCTTATTCTCTGCATTTCCCACAATAGCAGCAACTTTTAGTTTATAGATTTTATGTTTAATATTTACTTCAATATAATCATTTTGTCGTATTCCATAGAGTTCAGATAAAGCTTCATTTATATACACCTCTTTTTCTTTAGGTAAGAAAAGCTCCTTGTGATCTAATGTATAAAATTGAAACAAATTTGTTTTTTTATGAAATCCAATTGCTTGTTGATTAATTTCATCTCCTTTCCATGAAATCTTCACATTACTTCTTAAATAGAAAGTGCTACCTTCTCCTAGCGGATGATACGGCTGATAATCTTCAAACTGAATATCGTGTTTATAGGACTTACCAAGTGTCTGGGTTTCATAAATATATTGACTGCTGAAATGAAGTGACATGCTCATAATCCATAAAACTGTAAAACAGCCTACTGACAGGAATAGTAAAGACACTGCAAATGGCTTACGTAAAGCTATGCGAAATGAGCGCCGATATTTGATTGGAACTGCATTGGATAGTTTATTGCTAATGAAAACAATCCATTTATTTTGGTGTTCTTCAGGGAAATTACGTAATAATGAGGAAATATCAAATTTTAAAAACTTATAGTACGGCACTATTGCCATTATTCCCGATAATACAACAATAAATAGGAAACCTATTGCTAAATTTGAAGGGAAAATTCCCTTTTGAAGTGATTCAATATCAAAAGATGAACGATATAATTGTAATAATACATCTGAGCAAACCCATCCCAATATGAAGCCTACTATAAAGGCAATAAAAGAAAGACTACTATTAATGAAAAACATAACTGCGATTATTTGTTTATTTGAACATCCGAAAGCCTTATAGCAACCAATTTCTTTCAGATGATTACGGTAATATTTTAAAAAAAACATATAAAATGCAAAGGCTGCAATTACAGAAAAAATGATTAAAAAAGTAGCTGCTAAAATTTGATTAGAATGCAATGCAATCAATAGCTCTTTTTGCGAGCTATTAATTAATATCCCATTTGCTTTATTGTAAGCCAAATGTTTTAGATTCCCATCTATAGATACTTGAACAAAAAAGTACATAAATGAGCCTAAACAGCTCAGAAAAAATAACACAGACATAGTCGCTTTTTCACATAGTAAACTCTTAAAAATTTGTTTAAACACACTACTCATTATAGAATCTCCGTGGAGAAGTATTTAAATAATCGTCCTCAATAAGACCGTCCTTCATGACAATAATACGGTCTGCCACTGTGGAAATTTTGAGGTTATGTGTAGAAAAAATAATGAGTGTACCATAGGTTTTATTTAATTCCTTTAAATAGTCCACAACTTGTTTGCTGTTATGCTCATCCAATGCTCCTGTTGCTTCATCACAAAACAAAATTTCAGGATTTTTAATCATTGCACGTGCGATAGAAACTCGTTGTTGCTGACCACCAGATAATTCATTGGGAAATCGATCTGCTAATGTTTCGATCCCTAGCCTTGCTATAAGTTCACGGAATTCTAAATCTTGAGCATTCCCTGTTTTCCCTAATTCAATATTCTCCCGTACCGTTAATTCCGACAATAGTAAATAGTCTTGGAAAATATTACTGAAATTATAGCGTCTGAATTGAATCATCTCTTTTTGTTCCGCATGAGAAATATCTAAATCTTTATAATAAACATTTCCTCTTGTTGGCTTCATTAGTCCTGACATGATATTGATGAGTGTTGATTTCCCACAACCACTTTGTCCGAGTATCACATTAAACGTATGGGCAAAAAATGAAAGGTTAATTTCTTGTAAAACTGTATCAAAATCATTAAATTTTTTGCTTATATTTTGTAATTTTAAAACAGCTTCCATTTACCAATCTCCTTTTTAGTTAGTAAAAAAGCCAATATTATCAGTTGTTCCTAAACCTTTATTGATCAATTCTTCATAGGCTGTTATTTTATATGGAATGGTTTCTGGATCCCAATGAAATAAATCTTTATCTAAATAAAAATTTGATAGTGTCAATAACATTTCAGCTATTTCTAAGGGATAATTTGTGTAAAAAATTTTTTCCTCCACTCCCTGTTCAATGATTTCTGCAAAATACGGAGCAAGATATTTAGTTAGACCTATCATCAGTTTTTGATGGAATACAGCATTTTCAGGTTGATTCATCATTCGATCTTGCTCTTTATTTTGATGAAAAAGAGAAATACTATTTTGAACTGCCATTTTAAGTCTTACATCTGCGGATAATGTCTTATTATCCATCGTCTTTATTTCCACTACCGCATTTTCAACAAACAATTTAACAGCTTCATCTACACATTCTTCTTTTGACTGAAAATAATGATAAAAGGCTCCTCTTGATATGCCCAATTCCTTTATGATTATCGGAAGTGTCATTTTTTCATAACCATATTGCAGAAGAACCTCCCAAATTCGAATTAAAATGTCGTTTTTTTTATGTTCATAGTTTTTATTTGTCCTTGCCATCATAAACCTCCTATAAATAAACCGACCAACGGTTTATTTATATATTTCCATATTTTTCTTATGAAGTCAAGGAACTTGGCATAAAAAATGTAGAAATATCAAGGAGATGAAATGAAGAACTTTAAACTTTACCTTTCCTCCATATTCTTTTGTTGAAGTAATTATTTTGTAATCAACACTTCGATGCTTATCGAAATCTTTATATTTTACAATGAGTTATGACAGCGAAAATATTTAGTAGGAGGAACTTAAAATGACAATAATAAAGCAAATACCAAATACAAAAATGATAAATCCTAAAATTTTATATTATGGATTTCCTGTAATTTTACTGAGTACATTAAATGAGGATGGAACAGTGAATATTAGCCCTTTGTCATCTTCTTGGGCATTAGGAGACTGTATTGTCTTAGGTATTGGCCTTGGTGGAAAAGCAATAGAAAATTTAGAACGACATCCTGAATGTGTCATTAATATTCCTGACCCCTCTCTATGGGAAAATGTGGAGCAGTTAGCTCCTTACACAGGAAAAAAACCAGTTCCAGATTTTAAGAAACAAATTGGTTTTACATATAGAAAAGAGAAATTTGATATTTGTGGATTCACACCTATTAATTCTACAACGGTCATTCCTACTCGGATTATGGAGTGTCCCATTCAAATCGAGGCAAAGGTAAAACATATTCGTATCCCAGATTATTCTCCTACTTTTGCAATTGTTGAGACACAAACGATACATGTACATGCTCATGAGGAAATTATTATTGAAGAAAATCATATTGATCCAAATAAATGGAGCCCACTTATTTATAATTTTCGGCATTATTTTGGTCTGGGAAGCAAGCTAGGTAACAACTTCCGTTCAGAGATCTAAACATAATCAAGTTGTACTAGATACAGTATAAAAGTAAACCCATACTCTATTAAGTAAGTAGTTGGTTAGCGCTATTTATGTCATTACAGAGCTGTTCCCCATGATTTTTGCCATGAGCCTCCTGATGATGGTTTCAGCGTTATCGTTACACCTTTCAGAACCTTTTTGAACACTTCTAATACTGCATAAAAAAGGCCAGGTACTCATATGAGCGCCTGGTTATTCGTTTCAAGAACTTTATTTAATTGGCTTCAAAATAGATACTGGCTGTTCATACGCACAAAATAATTAACTACAACAAATATATTACACTTGGTCGGAGGCACTTAGTTGGCTCATCCTTATTTCCCCAATCGAGAAAGGCGCTTACTGACCATCAATATAAGATAAAATAAAGGATCTTTCTCAGTACCTTCACTGTACTTCCTTCATAAATTCTCTGAAGCCTTCAACGATTTCTTTTGCTTTGGTACGATATAAATAATGATCCCCTTCAAATGTCATCACTTTCCCATTTATAGAATCTTCTATTTGTTTTTTATGCTCTGGTATCCATCTGTCAGTTAATGGATGATTTTCTTGTATAAAGAAAATCACAGGGAGATTTTTTGGGAAGGATCTATTTTCAGCTGCTTTAAAATTTTCATACATCATTTCAGCTTCATTTAACTGGCTTGGGTTATACATGTTTTTGTGTTTAAGAATTCTCAATTGTTCTTTTGTTTTATCATCATATGGTAGTACGGCGTATGGGTCATCCCCTAGCTTTACTTGCAATCTCGCTAAACCCGATTTTTTAAGTAGTTTTATAGTTCTTATTATAGAAGAATCAATCTTTTTCTCGCTTATCGTTGGAACACTGCTATCAAGCCCGACAAATGCACTCACCTCTTCTGGATATTTGTTCACATAATCCAATCCATAAAGGCCTGAAATGGAGTGTCCCATCAGAATATAACGTTCAATATGAAGACGCTGTAAAGCTTCATGTATTTCACTAACAATATTCTCTGTGCTACGTTCTTTTTCAGTTAGATCACTTAACCCATAACCAAAAGGCTCGATGACAACCACTTTGTAAAATGGAGATAATTCATCTACTAGAAATTTAAAATCAAGTGCTGGTGCCGCTGTTCCATAACCAGGTAAAAGCACAACGGTTTCTTCGCCTTCTCCTTGAATGAAGACATTCATCGTTTTCCCGTCCACTGCTACAGACTGCCCATAAGTTTCTATTTTTCCTTGCTCTATTTTAGAGCAGACAATATTCACTAGGAAAACAATCGCTAAAAAAAGTATGATGGCTACAGCAAAAACTGCTATTAATTTACTTAAAATGAGGATCATTTTTTTCATTATGTTTGCACGATAGTATAGAACGGTAAGCGATCACCGTTTTCTCCATTGCTCTCGTGCCACACCTCCCTTTCGTTATCTCTAAGTGGATTCCGGCTACTTTCATAAACCGTTAAGGATAGCTTATACAACGAAGGTGTACTGCTTATGACAACAATATGAACGGAGTATGAACAAAAAAATTTACAGCGTTGCATAAAAGGTGTAATTGAATCTACTAAGGAGGACGTTAAATTCGTATCAGAAAACCGAATTGTTATCACATTGCTTGATTGTCATGAAAAAAGGATCTTCAAATCGAAGACCCTTTCGCTACTTCTTTGCTGGATTTTTTGTACTTAGTTTTGACGCTACTTAACAATCCATCTTTATCTAGCAATGTTGGTAAGCTTATACCGACAACGATCGTGACGATACCTGCTATTTGCAAAATGGTAACCGTTTCGCTTAATAGGATAACAGATACCATCACGGCGATTGGCAATTCAACAGCACTCAATATAGAGGACATACCTAATCCAACTTTAGGAACTGCAATAGTGAATAAGAAAACGGGGATAATCATGCCAAATAACCCTAATGCCAATCCATAAATCCAAAGCCCCTCATTAAACAAAGTACCATTCCAAATAATTTCTGGAGACTGAAAAGCCGCCGTAATCATAAAAGCAAAGAAAGAAACCAATACTAAACGGTTAGAGGTTGTCATACTTGCAGTTGCCTTACCGTTCACATATAAAAATAAAGAGTAACAAAGAGCAGCTGCTAATCCCCATAACCATCCCTGCAAAGGTATTTGGGATAAATCAACATCAATTATTCCAGCAGCTGGTATGGTTCCAGCTACCAATATAATTAAAGAGATTAATTCAATTCTGCTTGGAAATTGCCGTTTTGTAATACAAGAGATCAACATACCGATCCATGTAAATTGAAACAGTAGTACTACTGCCAAGGAAGCTGGCAAAAAGTTCAAAGAATGACCATATAAAATATTTGTTAACCCAGTTAAGATACCTGCAAATAAAAGGATTTTAACACCTTTAAAGCTAAATTTTGACCTGTTTGTAACTAAGCAGATACATACTGCTATACAGAAGCCAACAAAAAATTGACTTGTCACTGCCTCGGATACCGAAAAGCCACTACGCATTGCCAGTTTTATGATAGTTGAAACGATTCCAAAACTACTAGCTGCAATAATGACTAATAGGGGATAAAGATACATTTTGCTAATTCACTTCCCTCTTAAAACTTGTATATAAATTAAATTTCGATTATGATTTTGAGATTTTGAAAAAAAATCATAATCTCCAATATAAATCACTGATTGTTATTTTACAATCTTTTTTTCGGCAATAATGGTTTACAAACCGAGTTTTTCAGTGAAAAAAGAAAAATTTTGGAAATATTAAAAAAGCCAAACCCAGATGTATCAAGGGTTTGGCTTCTATCCATGATATTTCATTAATACAGAAGGTTAAATTGGTGATGTTTTATTCTGTATTTGCTTAAGTATGTTACTTTACCATCTTTTTCAGTAGTAATCCTAGGCAAAAAAATCACCTTACCTATAAGAGTAAAGTGATTTTAATCAACATTTTCTTCTATCAGTCACATAGAAAAAGTCTATTTCTCTTTAGTAAAAATTGGCAATACATTTAGCGTGACTCTTTTGGCGGTTGGCATACATCACATTTTCGTTGATGTTTATTTTTAAATTTCGTAAATGTTTTTTCAAAGTTACTTCCACATGCACATTTAAATAATAACTTTTGAGAAAAACCATGATATTCAGTCGTTAGCAACTTACTTTCTGAATTGTTCTCAACAAACTTTTGAATTTCACTAATCGTCCAACGCTTATTCATTCTCTTACACCTCCATATTTTTCATTTTGCGGAGGCTTTTCTTGGCATCCGTTATAAAAAGGTCTTAATCATCTTAAGCTCTTCATTATAACATGAGCTGGCTAACAATAAAACAGACTTCCATTTACACTTAGCAGTAGTTCCTCAAAAAAAGAGATCATTATTTTTAAAATTTTTGAATCTGCTCTTTAATATTTACGTTACATAATCCTCCGTGGTAACAAACTACAGATTCAATGTCGAAGTCTAAATATTTCTTCAAAGATTGTCGAGCGACCTTTATATCCAAAGTAGTTGGAACATGAATTCCCCCCAGTGTACCGTTTACACTATACATCGAATCTCCGGCAACAAGTGTTTTACTTTGCTTTAAATATAAGCTGATATGGCCAGGCGTGTGCCCTGGAGTATGGATCACTCGAATTCCGCCACAATACGGTAGTTCTTGACCGTCTTTCAAGGCTACATCCACTTTCCCCTTGGGTGGATTCGCTATGTGCGCGTCTTTCAAAAGTGGTAAATCCCCCTGGATATAAGGCTTATCTAGTTCGTGCGCATAGACTTTTATATTACTTCCACAATTTCGCACTATTTCCGGGAGGCTGCCTATATGATCTATATCCTGATGTGTCAAAATCACAACCTTTAGGTTATCGAACGACACGCCTACCTTATCCATTGCTACGCGCAAATCTTCCATTTGACCTGGGAATCCAGTGTCTATTAAAACAGCCATTTCCTGATCCCATAAAAGTGTTGGATGAATGATGTTCCCATTAAATTCAAGATCCAGAATCTCTACTCCCTTAGAAATTTTCATAGCTTCATTCTCCTTTTAAATTAGATTTAATCAATGTAGAATAATAGAATTTCTTACCTCTCTTATTCAAGTTATATTAATTTTTCACATCCTGAAGCATAGTCCTATTGCGCCAAAGCAACTCCCTCAATGTTTCGAAATTGATTAGAACCGTTCCAGCAATAATCGTCAGAGTACCTATGCCTGTTAGCCAAGAAATATATTCATGATAGAGGGTCACACCTAATGTAACGGCAATGACTGGTGAGATATACAGCCATGTAGAAGGAAAAACAGGATTCGTTCGGGAAACAAGCCAATAATAAATGCTATGGCCGATCATTGAACCAAAAATAATTAAATAAAGAAGAGAGCCAATTGAAGCTGGGCTTAAAAGATAATGAAGCTGAATGTTCTCAGTAAAAAGTGACAAAACGATTAATAAAATCCCACCATGCATCATTTGCGCTGCATTTAAAGCAATTGGAGATGTCGTTTCAAATTTTCGGATGACATGCTTCGTATAAATGGTTCCAGATGCATAAAAAACTTCCCCTAGTATTATGGCAAAACAACCAACCATCCAGAAGGGACTAATCTCAATTGAAAAGCTAGGTAAGATCAAGAACGTAACACCAACGACTCCGACAACACAACCAATAAATGATTTTCGATTTCCTTTTTGCTTCAATAGGAATGTCTGTATAATAATGATCATCATTGGACCTGTAGCAGATAAGACAGCTGCAATCCCTGATGTCACATACTGTTCTGCCCAATATAATGTGGCAAACGTCCCAAAGGTTAAGCCCACTCCTGTAAAAAACATCTCTTTACGAAATAACACCCGTATTGTCGTTCTTTCTCTCCAAACCATAAAACTAAATAACAGTAAACCGGCAATAAAAAAACGGAGACCAGCTGATAAAAACGGAGGCATTCCTGCTTCAACACCAATTTTAATCGCTAAAAAAGTCGTTCCAAAAATCAAACACATGAAAAAATAATTAATAAGTACCATATAAACCTCCTCCTCTTTTTCTATCATAAAAGAAAGACAATAGAACAGATTAAAAGAGATAGAACAGATTAGATAGGTTCGTGGTACAATCGTTTTGAAAAGGAGGAATCAATATGGGCAAAGCAAATCAAAATGAAGATTATCTTTTTAACAAAGTTTACGATTATGTACTGCACCGTATAGAACGTAAAGAATGGAAAGAACATGACAAGATTCCCTCCGTCCGACAATTAGCATCTGAAATGAATGTTCATCGATTAACGGTATTAAAAGCTTATCAATTACTAAAACAGCATGACAAAGTTTATGTAAAAGATAAAGCAGGCTATTATGTCCAATCAACTGTAACGAAAAATCTTGAATATCTAGATCAGGACAATCCCATTGTTTCTGCATACGTAAAAAAAAATCATTTATCCGAAATCCATCAACCCTCTGTTTCCTATCATTTTTCTCAGGCGTTGATTGATCCAAATCTTTTGCCTAATCATTATTTTTCAGATTATGTGAAGGAAGTGTTTGATCTTTATCCTAAAGTACTTGCCACCTACTCAACTGTACAAGGTGATCTAGAGCTGCGTGAAACACTCACTCACTATTTTATCAACCAGTATAAAACTCATTTGAGTGCAGATAATCTGTTAATCACTTCTGGCTCACAGCAAGCGATTCACTTAATCGCTCAAGCTTTTATTAAACCAAGAGACGTCGTTTTATTTGAACGTCCAAGCTACAGTGCTGCGATTGATATTTTTAGAGCACAAGGAGCACAGATTGTAACGGTTGATATCCATCCAGAGGGCTACGATTTAGAACAGGTTGAATACTATATTAAACAATACAAGCCGCGCCTATTTTATCTCAACCCCACATTCCATAACCCGACTGGTTATACTGTTTCTGTCGAGCAGCGCAAAAAATTAGTAGAACTAGCTGAACAATATCGATTTCTATTAATTGAAGACGATGCCTATCACGACATCTATTTTGATCAAGCCCCACCACCACCCATTTACACGTACGATAGTGCTGGAACAGTCATTTATATCCGAAGCTTTTGCAAATATATCTCTCCTGGCTTGAGAATTGCGACTGTGATTTGTCAATCATCATTAATGAACTCACTCCTAATAGAAAAATCATTGGCTGATAATGGCTCACCACTTCTCAATCAAAAAATTTTTCTCCATTACTTTTCATCCCTAAGATTGCAACAGCATTTGGAGAAAATTAGGATCGCCCTACAGATTCGAAAGGAAATCATGGAAGAAGAGCTAGCTGTAACAGGTTGGCGATGGGCTAGCCCAAAAGGTGGTCTGAATTTATGGGTGCAGCTCCCAGATAATGTTCCAACTGAATTATTACTATCTAAAAGTATTGAACAATCTATATCCTTTGTACCGGGTCAAATTTGTGATCCATTAAAACAACTATCATCCTGGGTACGTTTAAGCTATTCTTATGCAAATGAAAAACAACTAAGGGAAGGAGTAAAAAGGTTGGTTGCAGTGGCGCAATCTCTTTCTACGTGAGGGGTACTTTTTTGAAACCAGCTACTCACTTTCAAATGGGCCTAGGCTTTTAAATTTTCTTTAAAAGCCTTTTATTAGCATTTAAATACAATTGTTGCAACTGACCAATTTAATTTCAACCATAAGTCAGGTTTTACACAGCTTTATTTATGCATTATCTATTATCAACCATTTAAATTATTTCGTTCATTGTTCGTCAATAACAGTGGGCAAAGCAACAATAGGCAGCCACATCTACCTAACATATTCAGCTGTCTATTTGAATAAAATGAAAAAAAGTTATACACCTAGTTCTTATCGGTACAACAGATTCCTGCCCCTAAAAAGGAATTGCAACAAAGGACAGAAAAAATTGTCTCGGGGTAAAGCGCAAATTTACCAAGGAACAATAATCGTCCCTTTAAATTTGATGAAGCCACATTGACTATCTATAGTGCAGCAAAATAACGGTCAAGTATAAAGCCGCTTCCTTCAAAGGGGGTTGCTTTATTACTGAAAAGCCAGTTTTAGAGAAATTTCTGTTCTCATCACATCCCTGTAGAATAAGAATGTTTTGATACAGAGATAGAAGGAGGAGAAAGATATTGTCTAATCAAAATGAGACATCATTAGATAAGGGAAAACAGCCTGATCCGAAAATAAAAGTAGAAAGGAAAGAGGGAGAACCGACTGCTGCTTTCAAGGGTGCTTCCTGGGCAGCACTGTTCGTAGGTGTTACTGCTTATCTTATAGGCCTATTTAACGCAACGATGCAACTAAACGAAAAAGGATATTACTTAGCTGTTTTAGTATTCGGGCTCTATTCAGCAGTATCTTTACAAAAATCAGTAAGAGATAAAGATGAGGGAATACCAGTTACTACTATTTATTATGGTATTAGTTGGATTGCACTTATTGTATCTATTTTATTAATGGGTATTGGTTTATATAATGCTGGAAGTATTGTTTTAAGCGAAAAAGGATTCTATGGTATGTCATTTGTCCTTAGTTTATTTGCCTCCATAACAGTTCAAAAAAATATTAGAGACACACAGAGGGCAAGAGAAAGAAATTAAACTATATGACAAAAAGAATCGTGAAATTCATTCTCGATTCTTTTTGTCATTTTTCTTCTCTTATTATATTTCAAAAATATCGAGTATAAACGCTTTCTTAAGCTGCAACGCCCCTCTTCCCCTCAATGAAGTTCAGCAAATCCTTTGAAAAACAGTTTTGAATCATCAAACAGGCTATAAGAAAAGAGCATGACTATAATAAGCCATACTCCCTTTGTTAGGATAGATTTATTTTAATCTATCCATGTTATTAATTTTCTCCACTTATCGCGACTAAAATTTTAGATTGTGATTTGTCGTTTGTTAACGTTTTGAATCCTTTATCAACAATGTCATCTAATTCAATTTGACTTGTGATGATACCCTGTGGATTTAATTGACCAGAGCTCATTGCATCAATTGTTCTTTGGAAAATTGACGGTGTATAAACAATTGATGACAGTACATTAACACCTGTGTTTGTAAGCTGCATTGGATTCCATTCGATTGGTCTTGCAAAAATCGAAACGATCATCATGTTACCGCGTGGTTTTGTAACATCAATTGCTTGTTTAAAGGTAGGAGCTACTCCCGCAACTTCAAAGGATACATCAACCCCACCTGCTACAATCGATCGAACGGCTTGTACAGGATTTTCTTTACCAGAGTTAATGGCATGGGTTGCACCTAATTCTTTTGCCTTTTCTAATCGATCATCGGATAAATCTAATACGATAACTTTACTTGCACCCGATGCTTTTGCAGCGATTACTGTTAACAATCCAATTGGTCCAGCCCCAAATACGGCTACAGAATCTCCTAATGTAACCCCAGCATCTTTGACAGCTTGTACAGCAACAGCCATTGGTTCTACTAGTGCACCATCTTTTAATGTTAAGTTATCTGCTAAACGGTGTACATTTGTTACAGGGACATTGACATATTCCGCAAATCCACCGTTTCCATGTAGTCCGATGAAATTAAATCCATCATATCGATCGACATCTTCATGTTTGTTTCTATAAGTTAATGTAGGATTGATGACAACTCGGTCTCCTGCCTTTAAGTCCGTAACCTTAGAGCCAACTTCTTCGATAATCCCAGCAAATTCATGACCCATTGTAAGCGGGGCAACTTCACCTGTTAATTCAGCTTTTACATCAACTGGTACAAAAACTGGACCTTCTTCGTATTCATGCAAATCACTTCCACAAATACCAGCCCATGCTACTTTTACTTTCACTTCTTCTTCTCTTAAAGCTCGTAATTCAACCTCTTCGACTCTAATATCTTTCACATTATGCCAAACTGCAGCTTTCATTTATGTTACCCCCATAAAATTATTTAAATTGGTACCATAAAATAACATCTTTAATAGCCACTCGTGCATGATTAAAATCCGACACTTCTATACACCTGATAAACGTGTTGATGGACAGATGGTAGGATTCAACTAGATCCATTTTCCATTTTGTTTGTGCAGCTACATTTGTAACAAATATGGTTTCTTTAAAGAATCGTAGCATCGCAATATTTCCTGTAACATCAAAAAACAATTGTAACAAGTGCGCAAACGAAACAACATATTCATAAATATTTTCAGCAGACTTTCTTTGTTTCATCGCTTCAAAACGAAGTAATAGTTCATTTTGCAAATCGGCATTCCATTTAGGTTCACACTTTGTAAGTGCAGAATCCAATAGGTAATAAAGCGCTTCCAAATAATCCTTCAATTCCTGATCCGATATAGTCTTAACTCTTACACCTTTATGTTGTACTTTTTCGACTACACCATCTTTTTGTAAAAGATAAAGAGCCTCACGGACAGGTGCATGACTTACTTGTAACTCTTTTGCAATTTCCGCTTCGATTAAGCGCTGACCTTGTTCATAATAACCAGAAAATATGCGAAATAATAATCGTTCAGCTATTTGTTCAGCAATTGTTTTTTTTGAAATTGAACTTTCATCAAACCCCATCAAACCACTCCATTAAATTTATATCCTTTATTTTAACATAGTTTAGTGTATAGGGTGATTAGCTATAGGTGTTATATATTATGGATTATAGATTATCGATAATCTATAAAAGTATTTTAATATAAAAATCCATTTCTTTCAATTATCTTGTTTGAGCTGTAGTTTTCGGCCACTATTGTATAACATCAAGCATCTTTTAAGAGGCCCTTTAATTTGCTAAGAAAGTGGTTGTTAAGTTGATTACTTGTTTATAATAAGAGGCGTTTGAGATAGTTTGCAAAGATGTAGATAACGACACTCGAAAATCCTATAGTTTAGATTGCTTAAAGTTCTCCTTACAATTTGAGCACTTCATTACTAACTTAATTTTCCATCATTATTAGTTAATTATTTCTATTTTCAATTCACACAGCATTTCACCTAGGTCAAAATTTTTCAAAATCATCACCATCTTTTTTTCTCTTCATATTCTATAGAATCAGAATATTGAGGGGGAAACGTATGGGGATTGAATTCACAGCTCTCCATTGGATTTATGTTGTTTTTATTGTACTCATCATCGGATTTATGGTTAAACGTCGCGATACCACCCTCATTTGTGTAGTAGGCATCTTTATGCTAGCGATTGTTGCGACTGGCGATTTCACTTCGTCCATAAGTGGTGTGTTTAACAGCTTTATTTATGCTATTACAGAGCTGCTATCAACGATTCTTATTATTTCGATTATTGTTGCCATGAGTCGAGTGATGATGATTTCTGGGATTAATGAGGTTATGGTTGCACCTTTCACGAAGATTATTAAAACACCAGCACTCGCCTATTGGACGATTGGTCTATTAATGATGTTTATCTCATGGTTTTTCTGGCCATCTCCTGCAGTGGCACTGTTAGGGGCGGTGCTATTACCTGTTGCGATTCGGGCTGGCCTCCCAGCACTTGGCGTTGCCATGGCGATGAACTTATTTGGGCACGGTATTGCGTTATCAAGTGATTTTGTCATACAAGGGGCTCCAAAACTAACGGCTGATGCAGCTGGAATTCCTGTTGGTGATGTCGTTTCAGCTAGTATTCCACTCGTCATTACAATGGGGATTGTAACGACAATTGTTGCTTATTTTTTCTTACGACGAGATATGAAACGAGGAACCTTACTTTTGAATACTGTCGGTGAAGCTGGTGAAGATAGACATGAAATTGTGGAAAATTTACTGTCTGTCGGGCAAAGACGATTTTTTGCTGTACTCATTCCCATTGCTTTCGTCTTAGATGTCATTGCAATGGCTGTCTTTAAATTGCAAGGCGGCGATGCAACAGCTTTAATCGGAGGAACCTCTGTCTTCATCTTACTTTTGCTTAGTGTTGTTACTCACAAAGCTGAGGGGCTCGAAAAGACGACAAGCTATTTGATTCAAGGATTCCAATTCGGCTTTAAAGTGTTTGGACCTGTCATCCCTATTGCCGCCTTTTTCTATCTTGGAGATGCTGGCTTTACACAAATTCTCGGTGACCATTTACCCGCTACCTCACATGGAATTGTCAATGATCTTGGTGTTGGTCTTGCTGCGGTAGTACCTTTAACAAAGGAAATTGCCGTGGTCACTTTAGCAGTGGTTGGCGCTATTACAGGGTTAGATGGCTCAGGCTTTTCGGGAATTTCCCTAGCTGGCTCTGTCGGCAGTCTGTTCGGCAATGCCCTTGGTGAAGGAACCGCAACGTTAACTGCTTTAGGACAAATCACAGCTATTTGGGTTGGTGGCGGAACACCACTGCCCGTGTAAAACAAATTAATTAGAGGCTGGGACAAAAAGAAAAAATGTTAGACCAAGATATAATTGTTCTAACATTTTTTTGATTTAGGAAGGCGTATTTAACTACTTGAAGTAAAAAAATAATATACATTTTTATTGTTTTTCAATATAATCGAGTTATGTCCCAGCCTCTTTTTATAGTACTTTATTATCTATGCAAGCATATAACTCGTTTAGCACTATTTTACACATAATGTCAACCTATTTGTATCTGAACACAAAGTTTATGAGAGAATTCAAATTTTCAATTTAATATCTTTACATTTTTAGCTTGTAACCCTTTAGGAGTACTTATTATAGTGAAACTAACATTTTCCCCCATACTCAATGATTTATATCCTCTTTTATTTATTTCAGAATAATGAACGAATATGCTCTTTTCCTTTTCTGTTTCTAAGAATCCATACCCTTTATCATTATAGAAATTGGTAACTTTCCCGATTTTTTGGTTTGATTTAATATCAGATATTTTTAAAGCATCTCTAAAACTAGGGTGTATCTCCCAAGTGAACCCTTTGTCAGGATCAATTTGAGAGTTAAGAAGAGTGTGATCATCTTCAAAATGATGATGTTTATATTCATCATTTGTTAACTCTTCTCTAGCAGTAATGAACCCCATCCTAAAAAGAAAATAAGCTATATCCATTTCATTGGGGTCTCCAATAACACCTTCAATAGAAGGTTGCATTTTCGAAATAATATTATTTTTTATTAAATCTAATAACTCTTCTGTTGTATATCGAACTTGCTTTTTTGCAAAGATATTAATAAACTCTCTGATATTCGGGCTTTGGTGTTGATGTTCTCTAACAATATCTGTAATTCTCCTTTTTCCATATTCCTCTAAATTCGCTTTTAGTTCATATATACCAATTTTATCTTTCCCTTTCTTAATTGCAGCTTTGCCAGCGAAAGAGCAAAGGTGTATAGCCCATCTAGGTCTTCTGTTTGATAATGTATATATAACTACAGCTGGTTTTCTTTTACCTTTTCCCCATGGCAATATTGGCTTGAAAATTTCATTCATAATATATTCAATTTTTCTAGGATCATCAAAATTATTTTTTATGTACCCATATTTGTTATGATTTTTAACATGGGCTATAATATAGCTTTTTATCCTATTTGCAATTATATTCTCAACTTCATCTTCAGACCAACTTAAATCCATCATGTATTGAGGTTGATCTACTTTATCTAGCGCCTCATCCTCATCAGCAATTACAGTCCATACGTCTGTACGAATAGAAGCTCTAATAAATAATCCATTAACTTCTTGAATTAAATATCTACATGCAGTAAAAAAACTTGATAATCGTTTAGTTTCTTCTTGTGAATTATTAAAAGTTGCATCAATATCATCAATAAAAAACCAAACCCTTCGATCTTTTTTCTGTTGATATCTTTCTAGAAGAGCCAGTGGATTTTCCATTTTAGGTTTGTCTAACTCTATTTTTCCAACCTTTCGTTTTAACCTTTCAACTAGGCAACCAATTATATTTTTTTCTTTAAAGCCTTCTAGTTCTGAGTTCTCTACCATAGTTATGGTATCATCTGTAAGAGCTAGAGATAAATTTTTCCCTATTTCAGCAGTTATTCTACTACAAATGGCACTCTGCCAAATATAAATTAATTGTTGAACATCCAAGGTTTGAGGAAAATTATTTTTTATTAGATCTGAACCTTTAATTTGTATAACTATATCATCTTGGTTAGCATTAACTTTTTCATAAGCAACTTTTTTTAAAAGTGCTGACTTTCCCATACCTTTTTTTGCTCTAACAATCCATAATTTATCCTCACTTCTAAAATAATCATAAACAGATTTATCTACAAAATAAGAATCTAACAAGTCTATGTCTTCATCTTCAGCTGCTAAATTACCAAATAATTTAGGGTCATCTAGTTTAATATTATTCATTTATGAACACCTCTAACATATATTTTTTCTACCATTCCCTTAATTATACATTATATATTTTTTTTACACATTTTAATTTCTATTAGGATAAGTTCTATATAATGTTTTTAATAAAAACACCCTATTTCATTAGACATCATATCGAGTTACAAGTGGGTATAAAAATCACCATACCAACCAATTATCCAAAGTCGGTCTACTAATTGATTGGTGATGACTATCACGCTCATTCAGCCAATTATAGAAAGGTACTGGGCGCTCTCTATCTGCTTTTTCTTCTATAGATGATGATTTATTAAGCTTCATACTTGAACGCTCTACAGCCTTGTTATATGCTCCTGTGAATACGGCTCGTAATGTGCTTGTGACTGTTAAAATACCTTCTTTAATATCCATAGCAATTTTAAATAGCACGTTCTTAGCTTTTATAAATTCATCCACAGAATTTACTTGTGCAGCTATTACAACCTTGTGCAATTCATCTTTCAAGTTGTCTGTTAATGGCAAGCTATTCATGAAATCAAATAGCATAGCTTGATACTCATTCATCCATTCCTTATGAGCTTTTTTTTCAGCGTGAGCATTATTATATATTTCTTGTAAAGTGCTTGTTTTAAAAGATAAATGATTAAAAGATTTAGATGATTGGTTTTCTGTAAAATCCTCAGAAACCGCGTCATTACTGCTGGCCTGAGCTGTTTCTCGTTGGGACACGCTCGATGGGACATAAGGTAAAATGCGATAAATACTAGCCCCTTTAATGCCGTTCAGTTTAGTACTTGGTACTTTTTCGATGATGCCTAACTCTGTTAGTTTCTTCATTGATCGATAAACCGTCTTTGTGCTTATCTCTAATGCTGTAGCAATAGTACTTGCTTTCAAGTGGCATACACCTGTGTGTTCTAAGCTGTGTGATGCAAGTTTGTAAATGATTGCTCTTTCTGATTCTGTTAATTCGTAATAGTGAACTGCCATGTGGTCCTCCACACTCTTATCCATATCTGCTACTGAATTGAATGTTATGTATTGTGCTAAGTATTCGAATGCCAACGTTATTCACCTCACTTTCTATTCCAAACTTGCTTAGTCATAAAAATGAACTTTAACAATTTGAGCCTTTTGCTCACTACCTGTTTCCGTCGTCTTTTTGAAATTAGTTTCATCAACCATTTCAAATCCAATATTCATCAAAACACTTTGAGCACGTTCTAATTTTTTATAACCTGTGTCCACTAGCATTGCAGTACCTTTGCTTTTGTTTCCGTTTTTTGTACTTAGATGGATTACGTAAATATCCATACCAACACCTCCATTACGTATATACGTTTATTCGTAATTACTAATAACAGTATATTATACGAATATTCGTATAGTCAATATGAATTTATACTTTTATTTGATATTGCGTATAAACGTATATTCTGATATATTTTGAATAAGAGATCAATTAGCGAAGGGTGGTTTACAATGCGGATAAAACTAAAAGAAGTAATGGAAGAACGAGGACTCACACAATCAAAATTGGCTGAAATGACAGGCATTCGCCAAGCTGCTATCAGTGAAATTGTTAACAATCGAAGAGACACGATTAACAAAGCGCATCTAGAAACCATTTGTAAAACATTAGAAATAAAAAGCTTTGACGACATACTGGAATGGGATTAACAGATAACTAAATAAGGTTGTCTGTTTTTTGTATATACATTTTCCATATAGTTACCTAAAATGGAATGTAAGGAGGATGAACGATTAAATGGATACTTTATTTTTTATTTTGTCTGGACTAAGTGCAATCGCTATTTTTATTTTTGTATTCATTGCTACTATTCACTTTGGTAGAAAAAACAAATCAAAAGGTAAAAAGCAATTAATGTTTGCTGGTGCTTCACTAGTAGTAATGATCGTTTCTTTTACAGTTTTTATGTTCACGTTTGAAGTGCCTGAAGAGGAGAAAATTGATGTAGTAGAAACAGTGGCAAAATCAGAAGAAGAAAGCTCCACAAATACATCAGATGATACAATGAACAAAGAACAAACTGTTAATACTGAAAACTCACAGAAACAACCACAGGCAACAAAAGATAATCAAAAAGAAGATACAAAACCCGCAACGGAGCCAAGTAAACCTAGCACTTTGACAATACGTGAAAAA
The DNA here is from genome assembly GCF_038593415.1 of Lysinibacillus sp. FSL W7-1291. Classification (NCBI taxonomy): domain Bacteria; kingdom Bacillati; phylum Bacillota; class Bacilli; order Caryophanales; family Bacillaceae; genus Lysinibacillus; species Lysinibacillus sp. FSL W7-1291. Next base: position 1,374,376 of record NZ_CP151994.1, on the reverse strand, counting down.
AATGCATAATTAAATCCTGCAAAGCCTGGAGCAATGCTTTATGATAAAACAGAATCGAAATTCAAAGGTATGGAGTATTATTTCGAAGGTGAAGTAGTTGGTGTTAAATCATTAGAAGGCTTATTCGGAAATATGGAAAACGCACTATTAATTAAGAATGACCACGGTTATGTACTTCCTGTTTTCCCTCCATATGAAATTGATGTGAGTATAGGTGATACTGTGGAAGCATTAGGACCATTATCAGGTGATGGATATGCTGCATCTGATTTAGGTGTCAGTAATGTAGTAGGAATGACAGGAGCTATGAACGCAACTCAAGTTAATGTTAATGGAGAAACACAATAAATCAGTCACTCAATCGAGTGGCTTTTTTTGAACAAAAAACAGGCCTCATTCGAGCACCTGTTCATTACTTAAATGATTGAAGTATTCAACTTATGCTAAATGCCCACCAACTAATCGATCACGGCTGATAGCTGTACCTGCATCTGTAAACGAAACAGCACGTAATAAAGCTGTAGCACCAAAACGATTGCGTATTGCGTCCATCGTTGGACCAATCAGCTGCCGTTGCGGTTTTCGATCATCGAATAAATCTAATTGGATACTTTGCTCTCGATCTAAGTTGGATATACGGACAGATAGTTGCCGAGCTGGTTCACCAGCAAAATGTTCATCGAGTAATTCAATGCAGACTTTATATATTTCGAGTGTTTCATTTGTCGGATTTGAGATAGTCCTTGAACGATGAAACCCTTTAGTCATTGCATTGTGACTGTATGATAAGCCTAAACTGATAGTACGCCCAACAAATCCAGCATCCCTCGCACGTTTCATGACATCTTCGCACATTTCGAGGAGCACTACAGAGATTTCTTTACGTGTGTGATAATCCCTCATCAGCATTTGGCCCTTCCCAAAACTTAACGCTCCATTTGCTATTAACGGCTCCCCTAATTTGGATAGATCTATTCCCCATGCGTGGTAATAGAGTTGATTGCCCATTATGCCAAATTTCTTTTCTAATTCATCTAAATCAGCATTCGCTAAACCACCGACCGTTTGAATACCCATTGCATTTAACTTTGCCTCCATCTGCTTACCGATTCCCCACATTTCAGAAAGGGGTCGAACAGGCCAAAGCTTCTGGGGAATATCTTCATATGTCCATTTAGCAAATCCAGTTTTCTTTGCCTCAATATCAAGCGCTAATTTGGCCATCAACATATTTGGTCCCATACCTACAGCACTAGGTACATTAAATTGGTCAAGTATGGCTTGCTGTATTTCCTTAGCTGTTTCCTCAGGTGAACCCCATAGCTTCTCTGTCCCTGTTAAATCCACAAAACTCTCATCTATACTGTAAACATGTATGGCATTCACAGGTACATAATTAGCAATTAGTTGTGTAATGGTCATAGACATTTGAATAAAGAAACTCATTTTTGGCTCAAATAACTTAATATCTGGGTGCTTTGGTATTTCGTAACGTCTGTTGCCTGTTTTTATTTTGAATTGTTCTTTCATTACTGGGGATGCTGCAAGTACTACACTACCAGGTTGATTAAAGTTACCAACGACTGCTATTGGGTCTTTTAAAATGTCTAACCCTTCGAGCATGGCGATACAGCTGGCATAGAAACTTTTCATATCGATGCAAATGATAGGTCTATCTGGCATTCCTTCGTAGTTTTCTCTCATCGTAGTTTCCTCCCATTGCGTCTCGTAATTTTTTATTTACTTATTCTAAGTAAGAACGTTTGTTTGTATACATATTAGAACAAACGTTTGCGTTTCATCAAATGTAAATTATGGAAAAATCCAGGCACTTCCTTTTAAAGATCATCGTATTATATTAAAAAAGGAGGATTTAATGAAGAAGAATCCGCAGACTGAGGCGAATAAGCGTTGGCAAGCGAAGAATAAAGAACGTGCTAAATACCTTAGCGCACGATCTGGAGCACGTAGCTTTATAAGAAACCACGCCTTAGAGGAAGATTTAGACGAGTTCATGGAATTAATGTTAGAACGTAAACAAGTATTATTAGAAATGAAAATAGACCAAGACGGCATTTAGCTGTCTTGGTCTATTTATTTCGGTTTGTATTTTATGGATATTAATCCAAATCACTTTAAGAGATCAGAATATAATACTAAACAAACCATAGAGGAGGAATCTAGACGTGTTAAGTAAACATATACAGACAAGCTGTTGTAAAAGTGAGGCGAACTACTTCCCTAAAATTGTTGCTATTCCTGGGCCTGTTGCACCTGTCACTCCTGGCGTATTAGGTTATGGGTCTCTGCGAGGAGATACATTAGATCTTTTACCACCTGGAGTGACGCCAGTTACATTCCATGAAGTTGGCCCTTTATCTAATGTAACAGTAAGTCCATCTGGCAATGAATTAGTAGTGCAAAACAATGGTGTATATCAGATTACTATTTCAATAAATGCACAAGCAACAGCATTACCTGATCCAAATCAACCGTATTTCACTGTTAATATTACAGTTAATGGGCAACCTATTTTTGTAGACGGAATAGCTTTCTTTAATGTGCTAAATAGAAGTAGTTCAACCTACATTGTTCAGGCTTCATTATCGGCGGGAGATATAGTGGGAGTTAGTGCTGGATCAGATTCGCCAATCACAGGTTACGCCAGCCGTTCTTTAACCGTTATTCAATTAAGTGGTTAAAAAATCTCATTGCCAATTAAGGTAACAGGCTTCTGCTGTTAAGCGATACGTTGTGCAATGATAATTTTCAATCCTTCAAAATCTCCGCCAGTTAACGTACCAGCGTCGAATTTTTCCAAGTGTGATTTATCAATTAGCTTTTTATCAACTGCTTGTTTGAGGTAGTCGCGTACAGCAGCTTTAGTTGTCTCGTTTGTGAATTTCATTGTGTCATCATCCTTTTCTGTTGGTTTTTGAGTACCTTCTACAATAAGTTGTACCTTTACAGCACTACTTGTCGGCACTACTACTTGTCCTTCTAATTTATAGCCATTAGGCATCTTCCACGTCGTCGGTATTTCAAAATGAGGCGCATCATACTGACCTACCGGCCAATAGCCTCCCCAAGTGATTCCTAGCTTTTTAGCGATGGCACCAACTTTTGAAAGGGTAGAAATATCATATAAATTTCGCGGCGGTGCTACAGCAATATCCCAAGCTCTACGTGATTTATGATTACTATTTCGTGTCCAAGTGACTACTTGCCCTGGTCTTGTTCGTCCTTGCTCATATAAGTAATTTTGGCGAGCTTGGCTGCGGTATGTCTCTGTGATGAATATAAAGTCAACGCCTGCCTTGTAACATTCTTGAAAGAGTAGTCGGCAGGCTGTTTGTGCGGTTGCTGTTAATTCGCTTAAATCTCGACATGTTGTTGTTACGCTTGTGCTCATTTTGCATTTTCCTCCTTCGTATTGAAGATTTCTAAAGCTTTTTTAACTGGCGCAGGCATGTCCACACCAAGTTTTGCTGAATTTTCTCCTAAGCTCACCAATTCGTTTAAGATGAACATTAAAACAACTGCATCAGGAATTATCTGTCCGATTGTAAATCCTTGATCTTGCAGCACTAAATAAATTAGATTAGCTACCACGATCCAAACCCACATCATGCCTTTTTTGATGATGCCTTGATAACCGCGCTTGCTATTAATCGTTCCCCAGTTAGCTGCCATACCTGATAGAAAGTCGATAGCGTTCAAAATTAACAGCACCGTCATTAGTAAGCCCCAACCGCCTACAAGCCACGACACTACTCCGCCTACTGTGCTAAGTAAAAATTTAAATGATTGTTCCATTTATCCACGTCCTTTGCCCTTTTTAGTGAAAATAAAAAGCCATGAGAAGCAATTTAAAAGCATAAAAAATAACGCTAGCTTATGCTGCGTTTACCGTTCGTCTGATATTGCTTGCTTATATGGTTCTGGAACATCCTCAATTGTAATTCTACTCATACTAATTAAAAACAGATACCCCCGTAATTTTGGTAGAAATACTATCTCCATTATGCATTACCTCCTGCAACTAAAATTGTTTCCCACAGATCGGCTACACTACCTTTTAGTGCTTGATTCTCTTTTTCTAATTCATCAATTTTCTTCAATAATTGATAAGCTGGTACAATCTGCTTTGTTGTAGATGATGCAGTAACGTTTCCATCTTGGTCTACTCTATCAACAGTAATAATAAATTCAAGTTCCATACCGATATCGAAACTATCACTCTTAGCAATTGAATGTCCTTCAACCACTGACTCTGGCTCTATTTCATGAATTTTAATCACTAATTTTGTGTCATCATCGTATTCTAAATAAAACATACTATGCACTCCTTTTACTTGTTATACTTGAACGACTGTACCTAACGGATTTGAAGCGAAACAGATAGCAAGTACATCACTAGTTGCCCACGTATCTGGATTTGTTCTCCCATGGGCGTATAATTGTACTCGATCCCCATTATTTATATCAAAATCCTCTGAATAGAAAGTACCTGAACTATTATTATTGTTTCTTATAATACCTTTTGGTACGCTATTGATATATATTTGACCATAGACATGTTCATAACCTTTTCCAGTTCCTGAGCCATACAGATCAAATGTAATTCTGACTCTGCCACTGAAATTACATATAATTTCTTTGATTTTTTTAAAATCGCTTGTGTATTGCACTGTATAACCTACTGCGGCTAAAACAGGCGCGTCTCCAACACTAGGTGTTGGCGAACCAATAAGATTACCTGTTACACCATCAATAGTTACACCGTTCTTGATGTTACCAGGAATCAATTGAGATAAATTCAATGCACCTGACTTCACTCCATCGGGTGAACCAAACGTCTTGCCTTGTCGTACATCGTTTGCTGTAACATTACCATACTCACCACCTTCACCCTGTAAGATAAAAGCCCCTGCACGATAACGTACAGTATATACTCCATTCGCTTTTAAATTGCTTACTGCAATACCATTCGAATTTTTGATTGGTATTGCACCTAATCCATTTATATTTAATGTCATTGCTGCGGTACTATTTGAGTTAACTGGAAATGAAACAGCTAAGCCGTTTTTATAGCTTGTAAGACCATCAATGGTTGCCGTTAATACATTTGCTGTGCCACCTATGGTTTCAATCCACTTTATATGTGAAACATCAGCTATATGATTATCAAGCCCTTGCTCTAAACTCGCTATTCGAGATGCTAAATTACCAGCAACATCTCCATCTAAAATATCCTTTATTGAATCAAACCAGATTAAAAATTCTTGTTCTTGAGCATCTTGCCAAATGTCTAATTCACCAGCAATGCTGCCTTTTATATCATTGAACCACGCTTGATACTGATTAAATATTGTAGTGGTATCTACTTGATTGACTGTTCCATGTACAATTCCGCACAGAGTACTATTTAACCGCTGGTCAGTAATATTAGCTTGAGTTATTTGAGTAGCCCCATTGTTGACTAGTACATCTGCAAGGGCTAGCTCATAAGCGTCTGCATCACGTTGTAGTGTTGGTGCAACTGGATTACTTGCAAATGTACCTTTTTTGACTACGATTTCTATTTTCCTAGTTAAATGATTAAGACGCATGACAACCCGGTCAATACGCTTTAAAACACCATCCGCAACATCTAATGACAACACATGATCTCCATCACTAAAAATAAAATAGCCGTCAATCCAGCCACTTCCTGGTTTAACGACTACTTTCATATTCTGATATGCAGCTACTTGAAGATTTGAGGATGGATTAGGAAAAACACCATTACCTATAAAGGTAGCGAAATATTTCGCAAACCACCATGCATTGTATTTACGATCACCGTTGACACTGTTGAAAATACCACTATATATCGTCATTACTTATTCACCTTCTTTTTTATCTTTTCGTAGATAGTTGGGATATTGCTACCAAAGTTAATACTAAGTGTTATTCCTTCCTTATTGCTTGTTAGAGTGGCTGAAATAACACGTGGATGCAAAATGCGTTGTATCTCGTCATTTCGTACACTTACTCGATCACCAAGCTTATAATCAATGTTGTACGTAAATTGACTATACATATCTACTTCACTTTCAAACGTTTCGATGATCTGGAAATCTGATAATTTTTCATCTCCGCGTTTTTGAAGGGCCTCTTCGTATTCAGCAGGAGACATAGTTTTTTTTTTGTCATTATCATCCGAATACTCACTTTGTAGGTCACGCGCATCTACATATAATTCGCGCCTATTGAACCCTTTTAGGTGGTCGTTGGTTACTACATGTGTACGTTCAATTCCTTCACCTTCGCCAGCAACAATAGCAGTTGTCCTATAATCTACTTTATTATGAACGTACTTTTGGTTAATGATATTGTCGTATTCTTTGCTAAAAATAACGTGTGGATTGTTTGTTTGTTGAGTGCTTCGGTCAACTCCTTGCCATGTAACGAAATCAAACTTTTTATCTAAATGATTTAGTAAAATATCCATGCTAATTTCATGTTTATTGCATATATCAAAGACATGTCCAATAACTTCTCCACCAGTTTTTGTCGACTCATCCTCAATGTTTATTCCACTGTTTGCAGCAAGCCTTAAATTAGGAATAATGCGATTAGGATTGTTGGGAGTGATAGCATTCATCGTGACAAAGTATTTAATTAGGTCCTCTACGTTACCATGGTAACGTTGCTGTATTTCAATTGATCTCCAGGAGAGCATGTAATTTAATGAATAAGCATGGATTTCTATTTCTGTTTCGGCCTCATCTGTGTAATCAAAGTGCTCAATTATATAGCCATAATTAGGATTGTCTTGCGTAGTTAAAATATTGTCATGCTTTAGTAGTTCAATCACTCCTGGTGAGCTTGCAATACGTAAAATTAACTGGCTTACCTTGTCATAATTACGTTCAATTACAAGTGACTTATATGCACTAATTTCACCAACAAGTTCAAACTGTAAATTAAAAACATATAACTCTATCATCCTTACACCCCAATCCTTTTTGGCGTAAATTCAATCGATACTTCTAAAAAATCTAAGCCACTCTTTGCATCGTATCGTAATAAATTGTCACCTGGCTCTAGCTGCAAGAATGTGGAGGACATGAAATCCAAGTTGTTAAAAATATTAGTCTTTACATTATTTCTAATCAAAGTAATTTTTCGTCTTCCTTTGTAAGTAGAAACCTCTATTACATCACCTGGTAGCATCCTAAAATTGAGGTTAAATGCTTCATAAGTGTTCACGTTAAGTAATTTAGGATTGACCACTTCAGATAGTGCGGAGAAGCGAATAGACATCCCTGTTGACTCACTACCTTCATTTAGCACATTCACAATAAGAGATGGACTTCGATAGCCAACCTCGATGCCTTCCTCCACAACTTCTAGAGGAAATTCAAGATTAGACACCCACAAGGCAATATCTACTTTTCTTGACTTTGCTTCATAGATAAATGGATCAGTAGCAACAAATTGTAGTAGACCTGTAGACCATCTGTTATTGTCGTTTTCAAATCCTTTAGGAAACAATGGTGCTGCTGTTAAATTCGCTGTAACATAGAGAGATTCACCAGCTTTTGTCGTAAAGTCAATTCTCATCGGATTAAACTTTGGATTAAACACTTTATAGGCCTCATGTCGTTTCTCTTCAATCCACCAATTCTCTGTATTCAATTTCTTTATATAAAACGGCACATCAATATCACGGGTAGAAAGCGTTGTAGATTGGTAATGAGCACCGTCAGAAGTTGATTCGGACATATGAACGTTTGCTCCTAACCCACTAATAGCAAAATCTTCGCGAATAAAAAAGTGACGACCGAAAACTATCGAATCGCCACGATTATTAGTGATTGTCATGTCTTTAATTATCAAGTCGTCACCTCCTAAAATCCAAATTGCATACGACGTAATGTACGTTCCATCTCTCTAGCTCCTGAATCATTAGTGTGGATGACCACAGATGGTTTAAAGTGTTTTGAGTTATCAATATTGCCCCTATTACTAGAAAGTGGTGCATTGTCCTCCACAGATGAAGCTAATCGTCTTGAAGCATCTGCAACTTTGTTCACCATGTCATCCATGCCGACAATTAGCCCTTCGCCAATATTGACCCCAAATCCTCGCATAACGCGCGAAGGACTATGAATATCTAACGCTTGTTGAATGGTACTCGCAATCGAATTAGCGATTTGCTGTGCTTTTGAAATCAGTGGTCCTTCCATACTTGCTAGACCATTCAATAACCCTTGTCCGGCATCTACACCAATTTGTTGCAATGACGATAATTCGGTTGCTGTAGTGCTTGTGAGCTCTTTAATTTTGTAGCCCCATTCAGCTTTTAAGATATTTAGCTGTTTTATAGCAGCTTCACGTAAAGCAAGAATTTGCTTGTCAGTATCTTCTTTCATACCCGCCAGTTCAGCTTCAGTTTGTTCTCTAGCTAATGCTGCTTTTTCTTGATACAGTGCACTATATTGAGTTAATTGTTCATCTGTAAGTTGATTAAGGGCCATTAGTTCTGGAAGAGCCTTAACCCCTAAGTCACTTAATTCTGCCAACAGATCAGCATCTATGTTTCGTGATGCAAGCTTTGCAAACTCATCTTGCCACTGTTTAAAACCGTCAACTTGTGATTGTAAATTGCTAAGTAACTCTGCTCCGCTATTTTTAATTTCAACTTTGAATTCATCAAATAGTCCAGCGAATGACATCAAGGAAGATTGGCGTTTATTGAATTCATCTTGATATGCTTTAGTCAGGTCATTTTCTTGCTTAATCAAATCATCATTGATCTTTTGCATTTGCCCTTGGTAGTCTTTGTTAATAGCAACAATCTCTTTATTAATCGTCTCAACAGCTTTTTGATATTCCTTTTGAGCTGAGATACGTTCTTTCGACCCTTCTGCAAATAACTCTATTGATTGCTCCCAAATGGCTGCTTCTTCGATTAAAGACATTTCCTCTAAGGATTTTTTATCAGCAATGAAATTTTTAATTACTTCTAAATATTCCTTCTCAGACTTTTCAACAAGTGCTTTGTACTTTTTATTGAAATCTTGGTCAGCTTTAAGCTTGTTATCCCTATAAGATGCCTCTAAAAGTGCAATGTCCTGTAGTTCTTTTTGAGTTAAAGCACGTTTCTTTTTGGCAGCATTGTTTCTGATCTTGTAGATTTTTTCTAAAGTCTTATCGTTTTTATCTTCATTTTTTCGATTAAATTCATCGATCAAATTTGTGTATTCTTTTTGATAGTTTTTAGATACGTTCAGAATACCATCACCAATATTAGACATGGCTTGATTGACCTTTGGACTGGACTCATTTAACCCAATCACTAGGCCTTCGCCCGTCCATAAACCAATTTGTTTGAATACACGCGATGGCGATTTGATACCCAAGACTCTCTTAGCAGTTGAAGTAATGCCATCAGCAATACCCTCAACTTTTTTCCATACAGCATCACCCATACTGTCAATGCCTTTGACTAGACCGTTTATAATATCTTTACCGACCTGAATTAAGTCTACTTTTTTCAAGAAATTTTCTGCTTCATTCCATTTTGTGGTAATTTTCGTTTTTACTTCTGTCATTTTGGAATCAACAGCCGTTTTCATTTCGTCAAGTTTTTTACCAGGCCATGATTTTATAGCTTCCCATTTTTCTGCTGTATCTTTCTTAGCTTCTTCCCATTTATTTTTTGTATCTTCAACTATTTCTCTTGCTTTTCTACCAACAGTTGATTTCATTATGTCCCACTTCGAAACAACTTCCCCAGTTTCCCAGTTTACTTTTCCGACATGTTCATCCGCTTGTTTTTGTGCTGTTTCTACAATTTTTTGGTGTTGTTCTTCTGCAAGAGAAATCGTCTGATCTTTTGCTTTAGTAGCCTCTGCAATCATTTTTTCAGCTTGTTCAGCTGTAATCTCTCCTGTTTCATCACGCATTTGAATGATTTTAGCAAGTGATTTGTCATAGGTTTCATTAGCCTCTTTAACGACTTCATCTTTTTGTTTGATAGCATTTTTTACAACCTCTGCTGCTTGTTCAGCAGATGCTATTGATGCATTTTCTTTCATTCGCTCCATGATGACTTTTTGTTCTAGTTCACTTTCAGAAAAAGTCCTTACTGCATTTTCTTTCATCATTTGATTGTAGTTATTAATAATTTCGTGCTCACGTTCAGTGAGTTGTCGATTTTCAGCAGCTGCTTGTTCAGTAATTTCTTTAATACGTTGAAACATAAAATTTTGTTGTTCAATTTCTTTTTCATTGCGTGCTTGACGATTTGCTAGTATCTTTTCCTCTTCCGCTGAAGAAAGAGCAGATGAATTCATAAAGAAACTTTCTAATTCAGATAATTCCTCTTGATGCCTTGCCTTCATGCCTTCCACAATCTTTGTATTCATTTCAGCGTATTTCTCTGCCATACCAGCTGCTATTTCTTCCGTCATTCTTGTAGAAGTAATATAAACCTCAGATAATGTTTTCGAAACTCCATCCGATAGTTCTAAGTATCCTCCTAGTGCTTTTTTAGTGCCTTCTGATACTCCATCTGCAAACAAATCAACTTGTTCTACTGCAGGGCTCATTGCCTCTTGCATCGTCTTAATTGCACCCACAGCTAAAACAACTGGAGGGGCAATAGCAGCAAATGCAGCTAATAATTGAGGGTTCTTTTCAACAATTGTGTCCCAGTTTTTATATAATGCAACTCCGCCAGCTGTTAACAATGCGATTCCGCCTATTGCCCAACCGACAGGACCTGTTATTAAAGCTAATGATGCACCAAATGCCGTTGTTGCTCCGCCAGCAGCGCCTATAGCAACGGACAGCCCACCGACTGCACTGACAATTGTGCCGATACTTGAAATTAAAGCTCCACCAACAACGAGTACAGGACCAATAGCTGCAGCTAATCCACCAAGTATAAGAATGGTCTTTTGAGTTTTTTCAGATAGATTTGCAAATTTCTCAATCCATGGTTCAACTAATTCAACCATTTTTAATACAAAAGGAATTAGTATATTACCAAGGGTAATCCCTAAGTCGACTAGTTTATTTTTCAGGATAATTAGTTGCGATTCAGTTGTTTTGTATCGTTGTTCAGCTTCATTTGCTAGAGCTACATTTTCGCCCCATGCTTTATTGGCAATATCGATTGAGCTTGCGAATAGTTCGTTAGCATTCCCAGCACGTAGTAATGAGTCTCGTAGAAGAATCTCCGTGATACCCATCTCTTGAAGCATATTGATGGCTGATTCGCCCGCTTGTTCTGCATTACCAAGTCCATTTATGAATGATCCGATTGCACCTACTGCATCCTTTTCGAATGCTTCCTTGAAGTCTTTACTTGTCATGCCAGCAACTTTCGCGAAATTCTCTAAGTCCACACCAGCATTAACAATGTTTTTCATTTCCTTATTGGTCATGCCTAATGAATCCGCTAGGGATGTGAAATCCATGCTGTTATTAGCCGCAAGCATTTGTAACTCACGTAAAGACATGCCTGTTTTTCTAGACAGTTCTTCCGTTTTACCAAGCCCTGTTGTTGCAGCTACTTGCATACGTACCATTACACGAGATAGTGCAGAACCACCCATTTCTGCTTGAATACCTACAGAACTAAGTGCAGTAGCAAGACCTAGAATGTCAGCTTCAGACATACCAATTTGCGCTCCGGCTCCTGCTAGACGTAATGACATTTCTATAATCTCGGATTCTGTTGTCGCGAAGTTATTTCCTAATCCAACAACTGTAGACCCTAGTCTGTCAAAGTCCTGTTGTGACATTTTAGTGATGTTTGCAAACCGTGCAAGTGCAGTAGCTGCTTCGTCAGCAGACATATTTGTAGCAACACCCATATCTGTCATGGTTCTTGTAAAGCCTATGATGGCATCATTTTTAATACCTAACTGTCCAGCGGCCTCCGCTACCCTTGCAATCTCAGTAGCAGCTGCAGGGATTTCTTTCGACATATTCCGAATCTCACCAGAAAATTGCTGAAATTCTGATTCAGTAGCATCTACAGTTTTTCGCACACCAGCAAAGGCTGATTCAAAATCAACGGCTGCTTTAAATGCTCCAACACCCATTGCAGAGATTGGTGCTGTAACATACATTGATAATTTCTTACCAACCTTCATCATCCCGTCGCCTACAGCAGATAGTTTACTGCCGACTTCTTGCATACGTTGACCGACTTGTGTCCACTGCGACGACTGGATACGTAATTGATTTGTAACCTCTGCTAATTCACGTTCTAGGCGATTGTATTGAGTTTGTGCTTGGTTAACCGCATTGGCTTGTCGTTCAATTTGAGCTGACGATGCAGTGCCAGATGCTACGAGTTCATCATATCTTCTTCGCTGTTCCTGCAGCTTAATTGATGCAGCATCGAATGATCGTGATAGTACATTTTGTTTTTGAGAAAGACCAGTCAATGAATTTTCATATTGTGAGCCTCTTGCCCGAATAGCCTGTAATTCACTTCCCATCGCTCTCATGTTTCGGTTTACCTGTGCTACAGTACCATTGAAATTCGCTGCATTTAAACTAAGACTGACTTCTAAACTTCCTATGCTTGCCATATATTCTCACCGCCTTTTTTGGCAAAAATAAAAATCACAACCAATCAATGTCGTCGGCTGTGACTTCCTCTATTTCCTCATCATCTTCATTTGATAGTTCAAACCAGAAATGTATATCCATTTCATCAATTTCATGCAGTTTGTATCCTGCTTTTAATAGCTCACGATAGAACTTTTTAATATTTTGATAGGCTGTTAGGCCACTTACTTTCCCTCAGTTGTTGTGGAAGCCGTCTGCAGACCTCCAATATTAAGTACACTGTTGAATACACGCATAATTTCGTCTTGTAATACCCCTGCCTCTAAGCCGTCCCATACGTCATCCACAGTGAATTGATTATCAAAAACATTTACGACAAATCCAATCATTCCGTCAAAAGTTTCCGCAGAAACTTGTGCGTCTTCTTCACGCATTTTTTCATTCATTTTCAGGGCATTTCTGAAAACACGTGCCTTTACAAAGTCATTTGTAAATGTTTTTTCTTGTCCATCGATTCGTAATTTGATTTGCATATTTCATCCATCCTTTTCGTTAGTCACTTATTTTTAGTTTTGATTAAAAGAAAAGAAGCCCTATAAAAGGACTTCAGTTTAAGGTGTTGGTACTGTTGGTTCAGTAGGTTTTGTTACAGTAGAGAAGAACGTTTCGGGAGTATCTGTTACACCTGAATCACGCGTATCTACTGTATGTTTGATGATGCCATCAATTAAAGGTAAAGCTTCACCTGCGAATGGGTATACTTTGTAGTTTGTTTCACCTTTTTTACGAGTAGCGTTGGATTCCTCACCGGGTTTTAATTTTGCTTTGTAGAACCACACAAGTTTAGATCCTGATTCAAAGCCAATCGCAATAGCATTTGGTGAATCATTTGAGTTGGTGATAATACCACCTTCTGCAGATTTCTTGTGACCATACCAATCAATTAATACCTCTGTTGGCAAATCAGCAGTCTCGCCTGCAATTGTAATAGAATCCATTTGTGCCTCTTGATCCACCACACGGTCCCCGGCATCTAAAGATGCTTCTGAGAAGTTAGGTGTGAGATTTAAAGAGATTGGCATTGTTAATGTTTTAACATCTCCCCAAGTTTCTGTTTGTTCATCTGTCATTAATGCATAATGGATCCGTTTCAAACTAATTTTTTGTGGTTTTTCATTTACCGTTGTAGCTGCCATTTTCATGACCTCCTATTATTTAATATTCATCAAAAAAGACGAATCGCAACACTTTGTTAAAGTAGGAATCGCCTTCTTGTTTTGGTGCATCGTATTCAAATGTGCGTTCATAACCAGCAGATTCCATCAATCGCTTGATGTCCTCCACAAGTTGATAGTAATTGGGTTTCGACCAAACGTTGACTTGGATAAGTCTTTCAGTCTCATATTCCTGATCTGATGCTTCGAGTGCTGGTTTTGAATTAATTTCTAAGAATGTAACGTATTGATTTGGTATGGTTGATCCAGTTGGAACACTGTTGAAATACACATCTAAATTAAGTGGTGCCAAAATACTTGTAATATGTGCAGAAATATCAATCATAGATTTTTTGCCTTCTTTATCTCATCAGCAATAGCATTTAATGCACCTGGTTTGCTTAATTCAAATCCCCGTGTAAAGAATGGATTTGGTGCAATTGGTCCCCATGTTACTTTCTGACGTTTACCTTTTTTCGTAACATATTTACTTCCAGCGCTTCGCCCACCTTCTAAGATATGGCCGTGGTAGGCTTTAGCTGTGTGCACTTTGGCTTCCCCATCTTTTGCTCGTTTTATTTTAATATTATTTTTCAATTTATTTTTCTTATTTTTGGATTTTCCTACTGGCACTTCTTTCTCAACAGCTTCTTTGACTACTTTTGCACCTGCATTAAGTGCTTTATTTTCTTCTGCTTCTTCTAATTGCAAATTCATTAAATTTTGCATTAAAGCGTCCATACCTTGTATTTCAAAATTCATCTAAACCACCTCTTTTAAAAAGATTGTGAGCCACTGATTATCCCCATTATCATTCACAGGTGGCGAATCCATTTCGTATGTTTTACCAGCTACTTCAACCCGCATATCTTCTGTAATATCCTTTCGGTACCGTATACCAATAACACATTTCCCTTGCCATTGTGTAGCATCAGAACTAAATAATCTGTAACCTTTTGCAGTCTTCAATTCCGCCCATACCGTTACTTGTTTAGTCCATTCATCACTAGGCCATCCATTAGTTATCGTACCTGGTGGATTTAAGAATGTAGCGCGCTTGTTCATACGACCTGCGTTATTGTTGTTGCGATAGTTCATCAGGATTCACCCACTTTATCTGTAAAATTATCGACTGTAAGCCGTATGGGATAGGTTGTTGAGCTGTTTTAATTGTGGAAGGCGTAATAGCTATACGATTCTCATAAAAGTGTGTAGCGAGCGTCATAATAGCTAAACGATGTAAGGCAAAAACATCTTTGCCCTCCACAGTCAAATAATAATCGTCTGGCTGTTTAACCCCTGCATTCTCCAAATAAAAAATGGATGATTGCAGAATAGTAGAAAGGGAACGATCCTCGTCATTCCCATCAATCCGTAAATATTCTTTAAGCTCATCCAGTAATTGCATTAAGCATCACTCTTTTCATCTGTGGAAGGTAGTTTAGGCGCTTGCTTTGTAGGAGCTTTCTTAGGCTCTTCAACAGCTTTTAGGAATGCTACCCCATATTCTTCATGGACTTCCGTCAAAGCCTCTGCGCGTGCTTTAACAAGCTTTTTACCATTGGCAGGATAGTTGTCCCCTACCTCATAAATATGGCCGTCATGATTTTTTTCTTTGAAACGATTAATTACTTTATACACTTAATTCACCTTCTTTCAATAAATTAAAAATCCCTATTCCATCAGTCAGGAGTAGGGACTACATCAGCAATACGGAAAGCAGATTTTAATTTAATACGGTGATCAAACCACGCTGTTAATACAAAGGCATTTACACCTGTTTTAACATCTTTATCAGTTTCGTATAAAACATTGAGATCATAGTTTAAGTGAGCATAAGAGAAGTCACCAACAATCGGTTTTGTGGCTGCATCCACAAATACTACTGGCTTACCTAAAATTTGTTCTGGTTGTGCTGCATAAAGTGTTGCATTCCCATTTGCTAGTGTTTCAATAATTGTTGAGTAATCAGCAAAAGTCATAACAATTTTTGCATTCTCACGGTAATCCTCATGTAAATCAGCAATCGCTGCTTTAATTGCTTTATACAGATTTTCTCCGCTTACTTTCTTAATCGCATTTGTACCTGTTTGATAGAAACTCATGTGTTCTTCACCAGCTTTTGGTGTAGTTGCAAATTGTACTTTCTTCTCCTTTGCAGCTAAACCAGAACGTAGTGAATTTTCTACGTGAGATACTAAATTTGTATGTGTACCTGCAAGAACCGTTTCAGAGACGCCTGCAAATACTTTTGATTTAAAGCGACCAAATGTCACTGTTGAACCTTCTAGCTTTAATTCCTTAGCTGTCTCAGTATCTGCGATGAAATTGTCATCATCGATTGTGTACGCCAGTTTAGGGATTTCAAGGTTGACAATGTTCGTAACTGTAATTAGCTCACGCATTGGATTCTTAACCATTGGTTCAGTAATGATTTCTTGTGCAACTGTTTTAGGTAAGAATTTTTCACCACCAGTTACTGGGTTCGTATTATCACCTAATGCTGCATACACTTCATGATCAATTGGTTGATTGCGGACCGTTGAACGAACCAATGAAGCGAATGCCTCGGCGCGTTTTTGCTTTGGATCTTCGATACTGCCTAAGTTTTTTTGTTGCGCAAATTTTGCAGCTTGTTCAGCTTCTAGTTGATCGTGTTGTTGCTTAATCACGTCAAAACGAGCCTGTAAATCAGCCTTGGAAGTTTGGGCTGCTTTAATATCATCCAGTGACGCAGATGGATCCATAGCCTTTGTAGCTAAATCTTCCTCTGTTTTAGCTAATTGTTGGCCGATTGTAGCCATTGCTTGCTTCAATTCATAAATGGTTTTATTCCCTGAGAAAAATTGAATGTTAAGAGGTAAAAGCATTTTCATCATATTTTTTTGTTCTAATGATTTTAAAAACTTTTTTGTTTGTGTTTTCATAAGTGAAAACCTCCTGAAATTTTATAGTATTGTGTTTAAATAAGTTAAATTCGCCTTCGAATCCGCAAGAATTTTTTCACGTAAAGCCTTTTCTTCAGCAGACATTACAGATTTACAATTAGATTGTTGGAGTAATTGTTGAGGAACATTGATGTAACGTTTCTTCGCCTTTTCACTAACACTTGCAACCATTTCATTTGCTTCTTCCACAACATCGCACAAGCCATGCTCAAACGCTTTTTCAGCTGAAAGCCAAGTTTCATTATCTAGAAGTTCTTTCAAAGTAGTATCTTCCAACTTATCTCCAGCTTTATCTTTATAAGCAATCATCGCGGACTGATTGATACGGTCTAAATCATCTGCTGCTTTACGTAATTTTTCTGCATTCCCTACTGCATAACTCCATGCATTGTGTACCATAAGCATAGAGTTAGACGGCATCCTGATTTCATCACCTGCCATTGCAATTACAGAAGCAATGGAAGCAGCTAATGCATCTATGTGAACAATAATTCTAGCTTCATGACGCTTTAACATGTTGTAGATTGTTACACCTTCGAACACGCTACCACCATCACTGTTGATGTAAAGGTGAATCGTTTCAACATCACCTAATTTATCAAGTTCATTTTTAAAAGTTACAGACGATACTTCGCCATATTCTTCCCATGCCCATTTTGTAATCTCGCCATAAATAAAAACGTCAGCAGATTTACCATCACCGGACGCCTTCATTTGAAAAAAACTTTGTAATTGTTTTTTAGTCACTTTTCCCACCTCCTTCCACAGTTGATGCAGCAGTAGAGGACTTCCGCAATACAGGATCCATTTCTTGTGGATATAAGTCTCCAGAAATCCAAAGCACATTTGCCTTGCCACCCATTGGTGCCAAATCTTCTAGCATACGGACTTCATCAGGCTTCATAGCTCCACTTCGTAACATCGCTTGATAGAAATTTGTACGTGCTGTTGTATCGCCTCGTAAAAGGCCACCAAGGTTAAATTTGAAGTACATACCTTGCTTTCGGTCAGCTTTCGTAAGTAATTTTCGATTAAATTCATGTTCATATTGGCGTACAATCGGCAAAAGAGTCATGTTTACAAACTGAATCATTAGTTGTTCGTTTGAAGCTATTGTGCCACCTTCCACATCATTAAGGAAGGACACAGGTACATTAAAAACATTGGCTACCCTTGAGCGTGTAATCCGCTCTGATGCCAATGTATCTGATGCAAAATATTGTTTTTTCATTTCGGTGATTTCAACACCTGGCTCTTGCATTAAAATGCCACCATTTTCTTGATAAAAACGTCTAAAATCAGCTATTACTGCAGCTCTTTTGTCTTTATCCAAGTTAGCCGCATACTTCAAAATAAATGATTCCTTTTTCTCCATTTCAGAAAGTGAAAACTCTTGAACTGCCTTGTCGTACTTGATTGTATTGGCCAATACTTTCAACGGCGATAAACCTCTAATACGAGCAGGTCCTCGAATATGCTTAACGTGTACCATATCTGTATTTGCTACAAACATCGTCCCCCGCTCTCCTTGGACTTGGTACCACAACAATCCGTCATCTTTATTGATAAATTCAGTAACACATGATGGATCCAGTGGAACAATTTCATTCGGTCGTAGCCGTATATCACGTAAAATAATCGCGTACCCATTACCTGTTTCATTTCTACTTACTTCTAAAGCGTTTAATAGATCAAAGCTACTCATATTTTGGTTTGGTTCATTTATGAGTACATCTGAAATATCATTTTGAATCACATCGTAATTTTGATGTAATTTAATAGGTAATGCTGAAATTGTATTAGCCAGTCGACTAATAACACTAAAAATCGTTTCATTTGTTGCTAATTGACTGTTATTGATGCCCCAAAAGGTTCGTCCAATCCAATTGTTAAAATCCCATGTCGCACCTTGCCAACCCGCATAAGCCATATACGCTGCTCTCTTAGTACGTTGCCATAATCTCAATTTCTCACCTCCCCCTTATAAATCATGAATAGATATGAAGCTGATATTGCCATCTCCACTTTCATTTGTTGAAAATCTTGCTTGTACAAATGCTGTAATTACTGCTGCAATAGGATCGATTCGTTCTCTGGACTTTGATTTTGATAGTTTAATACTTTCATTAGCTGCCATTTCAGCAATAGCATTCCCTATAGCCCAAGCCAGTACTTTATCTCCTACATGAGTAACTCTTTTTTGTTGTTCATTGTTCTGATATACATAATCTCTGAACTCTTTTGTTGGCTCAGATAATGTAGGGAACCCTTGCCGGACCTCCACAATGGTTAACCCATAGTTAGCCATATTTTGAGCAAACTGTGTGGCTCCGTATGGATCGTAACAAAATAGAATTACATTCAATTCATTGTTATTGATGAAATCTAAAATCCATTGTTCTACAAAGCTATAGTCAACTACGGCACCTGGTGTAACATCCATCCAACCTTCTTCTATCCATACATCATATGGCACTTTATCCTTCGCTCTACGCTCCGCTAACGCTTCCTCAGGCAAAAATGAGTGTTGTCCAACGTGGTAGCCATAATTTGTAGGGAAAACATAACCCACCGAAGTTAAGTCAATCTTCTTAGATAAATCGACTCCTATATAAACATCACGGCCACTCACCTCAAAGGCTTCTATTTGTCCTGCCTTCCACTTATTCGCAGGAATGTAGCCCCCTTCTTTCATGTCCACCCATATATTCATAGTCTTTGTTAAGAACGACCTCATTTTTTCCGGAACATCAAGCGCTGTTTTTAAATCTGATCGAATGGATGCTAAACCTTCTTCATAAGTAGCTACTATAGGGTTCGCTTTTATCCAATTACTTTCATCCTTTATGTCATCCCCTGGATCAAGCTCGCAAATGATACCAAAGTAATCATCGTTTTCTGTATCATCATCAGGATTCAATATGCGTGAAACATATTCGTATTCAACAAAACACGGCCTACTTAAATCAAATCCTGCTGTGGTGATAACAAACATTAGTGGTTCTTTACGAGCAACCATCCCTGATAATAAAACATCGTAAATTTCAGATGTTAGATGGTTGTGGTACTCATCTACAATTCCTACTGATGGATTTTTACCATCCCCTGTTTTCCGTGTTTCACGGGATAACGGAACGATGACGGACCCATTGTTGAAGACTTCAATTTTGCCATATGCTTCTTTCCACCTACCATCCAACAGCTCACTGGAATTTATCCCATCTCGAACAGCAATATACACTTCATCTGATTGATCTTTCTGCCATCCAGCAATATACATACGCTGTTTCTCATCTCCAAGGAAAGCGATGTATGAACCAACTATCGCTAAAAACTGAGACTTAGCATTTTTACGAGCAAGCTGAATGTAAACCTTACGGAAACGACGAGCTCCGTTCCGCTTCTTTTTGAAACAGAAGATATTTACAGATATAAAGAGTTGAAAGTCATTAAATTGAACCTTTTCACCAGCTAATACACCTTCAACGTGTTCAAACTCATTGGCCCACCAATAGAAATCCTCGGCCACTTCTTCATCAAAATAAAAAGGACTGTCATCATTTTGACAATCCTCATAATCTTTTATAAAGCGTTGAACCGCCCATTTGTGTTTAATACTAGCCTTAATTTCCCCACTTAGAATATCATCACAGTAGTTAAAGACCCGTTCTAAAACCCAATTCATAATCTATCACCAAATCGCTTCTGGGCCTCGGTTTTGCCTTCCACAGTTGAAGGGGAAGGAATGACTAATTTCAAACGAGATGTAATAGTAAGCCCAAGATCAGTAGCTGCAGAACGACATTCATTAAACAATGTATTTTTGGTTCGTTGCAACTTTGGATAATCCTCATTCGCAATCGTAATTTTCTTGCCGTTTTCCTGCTCAACTGTCTCTGTTGGTTTGATTTTTCGTATGTCCTTCACCAGTTGTAAGTACTGATGCTTCGAGTCCAGATACCTCGCTAAAGAATCAACATCAAGCTCGCTGAAAATTTCAAGCGCTACAAGCTTTTCAGCAATCTCTACAAATTCCTTCTTTTGTGCTGCTGTTAAATACGATGGAATTTCAATGTTTTCAGAGGGTCCACGCATCTTTTCTTCATGTTTTTGACGCTTTTTTATATCATCCTTGGTTAAATGTTTAGAACGTCCATTCCCTAGAATCACTTGCAATGGCTGCTTATTTCGACCTGCCATACTATCACCTCACTTTCATTTTCCTTAGCCTTCCAGAAAAAATATTCAAAAACGGGTTTTTCTGCGAGGAAATCGGTCAGCCGGTGTAGGGCCCCCTGTCCTATGAGAACTGAATGGAGGGGGATACCCTATTTCTTACCGTACTTCTGTGTGTCCTCGTTCGTCTTCTTGTTATGACAAGATTGACAAAGCAATTGTAAATTGTTTTCATCCAATCGCTTGGACCAATCAGCAGTTAGTGGCACGATGTGGTCCACAAGAACTCCGACTGTGATTCGCTTTTCATTTAGGCAATGCTGGCACAATCCGTTGTCGCGAATCTTGATGTAGTCACGACATTTAATCCATGATGACGAATGATAAAATTGATCGTGCTTCTTGTTGCGATTGTACTTGTCATAGTACCGGTTGTTGTCAGCCTTGGTTGTTTTATGTTGTTCACAATATCCTTCGCGTGTTAGGTTTGGACATCCTGGCTTGTTGCATGGTCGTAGAGGTTTACTGTTCATGCTGCTCTACCTCTTGCTTAACCCTTCTCATGCCCTGCGCTATGGTGTCCTTCAGCTTTGCCTCGTCCTGCTTTAGCTGGTCTAGCTTATGGCCATCAGCCCATTTCATCTTGCGGTGTAGCTCACGCATCTTTGCCTGTAGCTTACGCGTTGATTCATCTGTATAAAAACAGACATACTCACGTCCACAGTTAGGACAGGTGAAGTATGTCTTTTCAATCTTGTTATCCAGTTTGTCTAACTTGAAGTGTTTGACGTAGAACCTATGGCCGCATGACTTGTTACACTTAGTATAAATTGGTTCCATATTATTCACCGCCTTCTAATCGTGTTGGTAATTCATCTTCTAAGATGCTATCAACTAATTTCTTTACAACACTTGGACCAATCTCATTCATTTCATTTGGAGTTGTATTACCTGCCAAATCAATCGCCAGTGTATCAAGTTTACTAACAGTTTCTTTTCCACATAGTTCGATAAGCGCTTCGACACCTATACAATCAGTAACCATTGATACTAATACAATCTTTTCAGCTTTTGTAAGTTCCATTGTTCATCCCTCCACCATTCATAGTTAATTGCATAATAAAAAGCCACATCGTAATTGATGTGACCTCTTATGTATATATACTTATAAAATGCTTTCAATTAATTTTATTTCTTCTCGTAATATTGCAATTCTGTCTTCTAATTTCTTGATTTGTATTTCATCGATTTCAGTTAAAGATTCAGCCTCCAACTGTTGTTTTAATAACTCCACTACTTCTTGTTGTCTTACAATTGCATCATTCTCACTAACTGGTCTTGGTCTGACTAATGAGTCTGAACAATGAAAACCACACACAGGGCAATTAACCTCGAACACAATCTCTTGTTCTAGACCATCTGTTGATAAATGAAGTCTATTGTTTATAGTATGTGCAATTGCACCATCAGGACTTGTAGACATTGAGACTGTTGGGTCATCACTTCCTACAGCAAGAAATTCATTTGGACAATTTTCACATTTTATATTTTTGGTATAAGGCATCATAACTAATCACCTCCCATCTACCTATATCATAGGATAAATGGAACAGATTGTCATTACAAAGAATACTAAATATTAGAAAATAACATCTTAAGCAAGTGTGACTTTAACTGCCTCAGTCTCCCCATCTTTTCTTATAATTTTAAATTCACTAGTAGAGGAAAAAAAATGATAATCTTCAATCTTAATTTCTCCTTCAACAAGTTTTTCAATTATTGAGATTTTATCTGAAACGACGTTCTGTATTTTTTCTGCTTTTTGTAAACAGTATTTCATTTCATAATAATAGAATTTTTTTTGAGTTTTGTACCATTCAATATCTCTTGTGAGTGATTTTGCTTCATCATGATTTTCTTCTAGAAGCAATGATATGACTTTTTGTCTATTCTTTTTAATATCGTATTCCATTACTTCTGAGATTTCCTTAAAACTTTCCTCAAAAAATAATATTTGGTTTAGTAAGATGGAATCACTTATTTTTTTTGTATCAATCCATCTATCCCATTTAATTATTTTAAACCCTATTTTTAATCCCTCAAAGAACTCATCATTTAGTTTAAATTTCCAACTGTTGTTCCTATTGTCTTCAAAGTTTTTTAAACTTAAAACAACTTTTTTAAATTCTAAACTTAAGCCAACATAAATAGGCAATTCTGCTGACAATAGATTGATTTTTTTTAGTACTTTTTCTTGATTGACCTGATGTCTTGCTACCATGTAGGCCCCCATAGCCCCAGCAAATCCACCTACCAGACTTAATAAGCCACCTAGTATTGTTGCAATCTCAGGACTAATATTAACTTTTACTAAAAATGTATAACCGATTAAATATACTAATACAGATAATGCAATTACTACAAAAATACCATATAACCAAGATAATAAATTTAGTAGTGCTTTCAAAACTAATACTCCTTCCAGAAATAACTTCCAAAAGAATATTACCAATTTTTTTGTAAAAATAATAGAGACCACCTAAGTAGTCTCAATTACTTGTTTCCGACATACACGTACAAGCAACGTGCTTATTTCGTAATGTTTATTTTTGTCAGCGTATTGCCGTACGCTTTTTGATACTACTATCATATAATGGATTTTCAATAGATTCAGCCACTACATAGTAAGGTACTATTTTAATACATTACTTAGATGATACTTTTTCAGCGTATTGCATCATACGCATAATGTTAGCGTGTTTCATCTTAATATAGTTTGTACTGTAATTTAATTCACTTGCAATTGTTTCAAGCGTCTTACCTTCCACATGCTTACGATAAAGTATTTTATATTCAAGCCCATCGAATGTGCTAATAAGGTTTTTCAAATCATGAAGATCATTTAATTTATGAGCCAATTCATATTCGATTGCTTCGATTTTTACTTCTACATTTGCACCTAATGATTTGGCTTCTAGCTTGTACTTACCTAAATCATTTACATTTTCCCAACGTCTTAACTCACGTTTAGTTTTACTAAGATTGTATTCAAGGTAAGTTATTTGTTCCTCAAGCTTTCGATAGTCCTTTAACCATTCGTACATGTGCAACACCTACTTTCAATAAAGGTTACAGATATGGTTACATGCTGTTACAGGATGTTTGTAACCCTTAAAATGTTGATATATCAATGTTTAAAGCTACATGGTTACAGATATACAGATTATTTAGCGATTTTCCTTTATATATTTTTTTATTTCTTTCTTTTTTCTTTTTATTTATTTTTTATATACTTATATCTATTATTTATCTGTAACTAAAGAAATAATATTAATATAAATATATATATAATAAGGGTTTGTAACGGTTACAGATGTATTTTTTTATCTGTAACCCTCATTCACATAAAAGTATTCTTAAACCCTTGATAAATAGACATTTGATAGGGTTACAGTTATATCCCTTCATCTGTTACCTCATCCGTAACCTTTTTATATACTCGAACAGGATTCCCCATAACTTTTACTACTTTTGATTCCCAGCCCTCTTTCTTCATTCTACGACCGAATTCGGTACTTCCAGCTGGTTTGTGCCCTTCTTCTTCACAGTAGGCCACATACATTGCGTATACGTCCCTAGTCCTCTTTCCATCGATCTCATCACTATATTGATGCAAAAATGAAAGAGCACTATCAGATTGAATGAAATATTCAATTGTTTGCTGTTCAATTGTGGTTGAATCAGACAGTTTATTGCCGTTTTTGCGTATTCTCTTAATTCCTTCGAGTGCTAATTTTAGTATGTAAGACTTTGCTGCATCACTCGAGAGTTTTTCGTCTAAATTTTCATCGATCACTTTAACCTCAGCATCACAAGGAATGACAACTAAGCGCCTACCAATACCACCGGACTTATCTTTAAATTGTGGCATCTTGTTACAAGTAAAAATGAGCGTCGCTTTCGACCGTATGGTAATAGGGATTGAATAAATTGGACGCAACATAACCGGATCTCCCGATGCCAATGTTTTAAAATTGGCCGACTTGTCTAGGTATGACGCGTCAATGTCATCAGCAATGTTCATTAATTTACCGGACATCCCATATACGGCTGTATCATCATCGAATTTATCTAATGGCACGTTCGTTTCCAGGCCATTCGTGAATGCTGTAAGCATTTTTAATAAGGTTGATTTACCGTTGTTCCCTTTTTCCGACTTATAAAAGAAAACTTTATGCGGGAAGCCTTTTGTCATTAAAATATGGCCAAACATTTCTTCAATCACCATCCGTAAATCTTTTCGATTACATGTAAAGAAATCTAAAAATTGATCCACATTCTCGTCATAGGCGTCATCATCGTATTGAACATCTAAAAAATACGGTGTAAAGCCAGCATCGATAATGATGGGCTCACCGTCATCGATAATCACGCCATTAGGTAGCTGGATAACAAAATCATTGTCCTCTACTACATTCGATTTAATTTTAAATAGTTCCATCAACTGCTTATGCTGGGCTGGCTTTAATTTTATATGCTTGTCTATCTCTCTTAGCAGCTTATTGGAATCGGTAATATAACGGTCCAGCTGCTTAAAATAAATTTGATTGTTGTAATAATGAAGGTCTAAACGTTTGGCCAAAACTTCACTCGTCATGACCATATCCTTTGAATTTAGCCATTGCTGCGAACTAGGTGCTGGCTTTTTATCTAACACGGATTTTATTGTGTTATTAAGCTCGTCATCATCCATGGACTCAGCAAATACTTTTGTATTGATAAAAGTTGCTAGTACTTGCAGCGTTTCATTATCGATCATATCGGTGCCGTATTGCTCTAAAGTGGTGAGCAAATGACTATATATTGCACTATTGCGCCCTTGCCCTTCTTTAATGCCCAGTAAATTATGTTTTAATTTAGAAGGATACAAGAGCAAAGGAAGCTCCGGTAAACTGCTCACATCTTCAAGATAGTGAGCATTTTCCATTGGTCGAAGTTTGCCATTTTGCTTTATCGTAGCTTGTGAGCGAGTACCCGTTTTGTAATCGACCTTTAATCCGGCAACCGTTGTTTTATCTGTGTAGTTTTTAATGGGTGTAGTCATTCCCTCGGCCTTTGGGCGTTTATACCAAAGGTGAAAACCTCGATTCGTTTCAACACGTAAGGATGGATATACAGAATAGATATATTCAGCTGCATCTGAGCGTGTATCAAAATCCACGACCACTATATCTTTTGTTAAAATGACACCAGCATCTTTATAATTTTTGTGGTCCGTAGAAAATATGTCGAATGAGTGTTTAGGCTTCTTTTCTTCTAGCTCGATATAGCGCAATGGCTTTATAGTAGACTTCAAACCTTAGCACCTCCTTTCTTTTCCATTTATAACTTTAATTTAGCTTAGAACTCTATTACAATATTTCTTAGAGGTGAAATAGAATGGAAAAAAATCCAGAATTACAGTGTGGCCTTATTATGCCAATAGCTCCTATGTTCGATTACACTGCGGAACATTGGTTAGAAGTTAAAAGCATCATTACCCAAGCAGTGTTACAAGTTAGTGAATTTAAATTTAAAACAGATATTGTAAGTAATTCTGATGGAGAAATTGACGTTATACATAAACGTATTGTTCAGAACCTATACAATGCAGACATTGTTATTTGTGACATTAGTGGCAGAAATCCCAATGTACTTTTTGAATTAGGTATGAGACTAACATTTGATAAGCCTACAATTATTATAAAAGATGATAAAACTGATTTTATTTTCGATACTGGTCTAATTGAACATTTAACGTACCCAAGTGACTTACGATTTAACAGAATAGTTAAGTTCCAGGCTGAATTAGCTAATGCGGTTAGTCAGACCTACAAAAAGTCAAATAGTGATCCATCATACTCAACTTTTCTTGGTAATTTTGGAGAATTTAAAGTTCCGGCATTACATCAAACTCCTGTTTCTGATGTACAGCAACTTATACTTGATGAGATTTCAAGCGTAAGGCGGGAAGTAAATTCAATCAAAAAGAATTCAATAAATCCAGATCCTTTTATAAGTCCCGAATATAGGAAAAAAATAAATGAAGCTGTTCAAATTTATATTGATTACAATGAAGTTGATGATGAGATTACCGAACTTCTTTCTTATTATTCTTTCCAAAGTCATCTTGAGAAATATGGGATAACTTTAAATCAAGAAACTAAAACATATATTTATAAATTGCTTAATGATCTTGATATGGTATTTAAAAGTAACAGAGTTGTAGAAAAAAAATAAATAAGTATAGTGTCTTGCATTTATAAATCTTTGTGAGACACTTTTTTTAATTAACCTCTACCGTACCATCTGAACCAACCTCATAAGGAATCCCTTCATGTTGTTCACTTTCTAGATCATCAATGCTCATTTGTTGAGCTTGTATCAATAGAGAAATGTTTGTGCCTGCAGCTGGATAAATAGCGTTTACTCGGTCTACATCTTCTGTTGCAACATTAAATTTGAGCACAGTCTTTTTATTGTCACGCTGCAAGTTCACAAATTCAGCTTGAATGGGCTCATATGGTCCCTCATCATCTGAAATTGTTAAAATGGTCATTTTACCTGTTAACCTTAATAATTCAGCAGCATGTTTCGTTTCATCTGATAAAATATGAAACATTAAAACTTCTTTTTTATCATCCTTTTGCATTTTCTTAAAAAGCACATTAATTTCAATGTCTTTTGTTTGTACTGTTTGTACTGTTTCTGTTGTCATTTGAAAACACTCTCCTATACAAATAATTGTTTTTGAATCATTTTTACATACCAATTCAAATCGATTTTACGTTTCTCAAATTGATCAAGTGGACCATTCCATACAATAGCTTGCTCCGGACTATTAGAAACCTTTTGGTATTTTTCATCACGTACTTTATAAACACCACCACGCTTTGGGTCATTCGTTGCAAAAATACGATTTACTTTCTGCAGCTGTTTCATTTTCATTTGGCCATCCTCAAATACCTCACAAGTCAAACCCTCGAATTTTCCTTGTTTAGCCACCAATTGGAAAGCCGTTAAATCTTTCTTGAACATATTAATGACCGTTTTTTGAATGGGTATATCATGCATGTAGTAATTGACCAGGGCTGTATCGATAATAGATAAGCTATTCCGTTCCCAGGTACCACCTTCAAAGTTTTTCATGATACCTTTTGCTACGATTTTCCCATCAGAATAGCGTACACAATAATTATTAGCATCACGTTGAGCGATTTTATTAATCTCATTTACTTTGAAAGTTATTTCATAGTGTTTACTAAATCGATTAATAATCTCATCGATAAACGGCCGAAATGACTTGTCCTCATATTTAACAATTAAGCCGTCTGTATTTGATTGAATGAGCTCTATAAAAGGCTCTAATAACACAATCAAATGCGTAAGAATTAATTGGCCATTTACTACGATGTTGTTAAATTGTTGCGGATCAAATAGCGCATTGAACTCTGACTTGCAAGCACCTACTGCAGCATTAAGTAATATCTTATATATTTCCTCTTTTGATACCCCTGCAGCTTGATACTTTAATCGATCCTGGTATATTTTTTCATACCGTTCAGGCATCTTAGCTGCTCTACTGATAAATCCATTGTTAATCTTTAATGTGGGAAAATAAGATTTTGCATCGATGTGTAAAAAGTAGCCTTCACCTAAATAGTTTTCTTTCGCTGCATGCAAACCACCAAAACCATACGTGTGTGTTAATCCTGCAATCTTATATTCAAATTGTCGCTTTTCTAAATCAGTCACTGCTCCACCCTCCAAGTAGGACATGTGGATATTGTTATAGAAATCGACAACTGATTTGGGCAATTCATCAATTTTGAGTCTCTTATCATAACTAAGCTTTAATCGATCACGCTTATGGTCCTTCATTTTAAAAGCCTTTAATACTGTAGAAGCTAAATTCGCACGCGTCTTTTTCACATCAGATGGATGTAATTTAAACGATTCAATAATTTCAAATTTGGAAGCAAAATAATCTTCGCGTTTTTGAAAGGCTTCACTGGTTGCTTTTACATCGTTTTCACAGTAATCAAGGATCGTTTGAACTTCCTCTGGTGTTAATTCCTTTTGGTCAAAATCAATAGGTGTTTCAATAATATTCATGCCTAAGTTGGCCATAGCTTCTTTTAATGAAAGTGATTTATTTATTAACTCTTGCTTTACGTCCAATGTAAGAAAACCACAATTTACTTTTCGCTTAAATGAACCACCTATAATTTGTTGACTAATCTCATATGGATCCTGGTCGGTTAAAATAGCCCATAAAATGATGTCGTCATAATGATAATTATTAAAGCCAACTAGAATATCTTTTGAAGAAAGAGCGCTTTGTAGGCGCTCTTTATCGTTGTGTATGCGTATGATTCTATTGTTGGCTGGATTTAAGATGACGCACATCCAATCATTGGGGAAAACCTCGAAATCATACACTTTAAACATATTAGAATGGCTCCGGTTGACTTAATGAGAAGTTAACGAATGTGCCATTTTTAGATTTAGAATGCTTAATATCCATTTCGCATTGGGTACCCAGCGCTTCTTTAAATGCATTGACTAAATCAGTCTCAGGTGAACCAAAAACAGAAGGGTCCAATTCGATGTTTAGTGCATATGCACATTTCATCGTTTGTTTTAATGCACGTGCCATCATTTTTTCAGTGAAGAAGATCATTCCAAAGAATTTACGATTTTCATAACCTTCATTCAAAAGTTCAAGATCAAGTTGTAACCATTCTGTTCCTTTATCATTTACACGCCATTGCACCTCTGAAAGTACAACATCATATCCACCCTCTGGTAGCGCCTCGTGATCATCCACCGGTGATGTTTTTGGATCAAATCCCTCTGCTAATAATTTTTGAGCCATAGCTGCTAAGTTACTCATATTCTTCGTCTCCTTTGGTAGTAAAGATAATAATTTTTTACACTGTTCTTTATCAAACATACCGATATGTGCCGTTTCTCGTGTTAATCCCATCATATCGGCTAACTGCATATAAGCTTTCGAGCGACTAACTTTCCCGAACTTCCAACGTACATCAAATCGTGCATGGCACAATTTACGTAGTTCTCTTAATTCAGCATTTGCCATTGTTCCAAGTGGTGTTTTTCCTCGACCGTGTGTGCCTACCCTGGCATCACATGGCCTACATACATATAAGTTGGCGCGATAATCCGTGCCATAAAAATCTTTCGAACTGATAAACTCAGCTTGTTCTTGGCAATATGGACAAATCATTTTGTACGTGGAGCTCGCGGTGCTCTTGGTGCACCTGGTTTCGCTGTTCGTGGTGCTTTTACCGTTGTGTTCGGTTCATTGGCCGGTGGTGGGTTGTCCTCCACGTATTGTGCGATACCAGGATCAGCGCCATTTGATTCATTGTCTTCTGATGAAACCACATCCTTATCTTTTTCAGCCACTACAGTAGCAATAGAACCATCGTCTAGCTCCACTGACACTTCTTCGGCGATTTCAGTTAATGTTTTCTTTTGCTCAACAGGTTGGGTTTGCCGTTCATCTTTATTTTCAGTTTGTGGTTCACTAGCTGAACCTTTATCAAATGCACCGATTACAGAATCTAAGATCTTTAAAATACGCTCGTCCTCAATCCAATCACGTTGATAATTTTTACGGCGGTCCACAACACGGCGAAGATATTTTTTACCGATTTTTTGACACATGATGTTCAGGTCACAGTTACCATTTACAACATTTAGATCCTTATCTCCTAATGATGGGATTGACTTTTCTAATGTGCCCTCTAATTTTGTTGCATAACGACTAATGTAAATTACATTCATCGGTAGGGCTTTAAGACGGACCACAATTGAGGTAATGAATGTTTTGCGTAGACCCCAACCTTTGCCGTATGGCACATCACCAACATAATCAACACCATTTTCTTCACAGATTGCTTGTTCAATGAGTGTAACTAAATCATCGATTACATCGATAACCACCGTTTCAAAGCCGTGACCGCCTTTTTCAAGGTCTTTAATGAGCCCTAACATTTGCTCAACTACAGACACCTTAATTGCACCAGTCTTTGGATCGCGTTCATTTTTTAAATCAACTGATGGTGTTTCAATTTGAGCAGCGTTCCCATCTGTATTGAAAATGACCGGATTAGGAAACTCACTTGCTAGATAAGATTTACCATTCATAGTTGGTCCCCAGATGAAATAATTACGTGGTATTTCAATTGTTTTCTTTGGTTTGTTTGGTGGTAGTGCCATTGTTATTTAGCCTCCTTCGTTTTTTTCATAGAGATTTTTGTATAGCCCTTTTTAGGCGTAACTTTTTCAAACCTTTTCACAATTCGTGGATGTGATTCACGTAAAGCTTTTGAGTCTATTGAGACTGATTCAGTAGGAAGAACCAAAGTAATTGTGCATTGGTCCGTTTCAAATGATTTCACTTTGTGGTCCATCATTAGTTGATATAGCTTGTCTTTCATAGCCTTATATTGCGCTTCGGTTTCTTTAAAGGCTTGTATTTGGACCTCAAATTTTTCAACTTCACTGGCTACAATAGCAATCTCATTTTTTTCTTCTAAGGTAATAGAATAAAAATCAGCTTCGGACATTTCAGGTTGTTGTTTTAAAGCTTCACAACGTTTCCAGAACAACTCAATAGCTTGTAAGATTTGATTTGCATATGCTTCGTCAAAATGGATGACTTCAATTTTTAAAAGCTCTGGATCAAATTCTGCATCGAAATTGTCTGGACGCTCATATAAAGCCAACCATCCTGCAGGTAAATCAAATACGTACATGTAGAGTTGCATTTGCGCTTTGTAAACTTCCATTGTTGGCTTTTTACCATGCGTTTTAATTTCAAGTAACAATAATTCCGTTTTGTCTGCACCATCACAGTTACCGCGTATACAAAGCTCTTTGTTTATCACTGTGTCTGGTTGAAAGTTTGTTTCGTTGATTAAATTAATGTAGTCACGAATTTGTGGCTCCATTGTTTGGCCATAAACGGTATATTCATTTCCTTCAAATACAGTCGGTACTAAACCCAGTTTCTCTTTTGCAAGCTCAAACTGTGTTTTGTATTTGCTTAAACCTAAAATTATAGGAACATCCGAACCACCTACAAAAGCGCGGCGATTTTCAGTGACATTTTTATCGTCTGTTTGAAACATTTATTTTTTTCCCTCCATATACTTCACAAAAAGATCGTCCGTGAAGTCTTTCTTTGTTTTCAAAGCACCGTATATCATTTCCTCAATCGTATGTTTGGTAATGAAATGATAGACTGTAACTTTTTTATCCTGGCCATTGCGATATGCTCGACCTAATGACTGCTCATAATCTTGCAAACTATAAGTAGGTGTATAGAAAACAACAAGGTTTGCGTATTGTAATTCAATGCCTGCAGCACCAGCTTGGTACTGAACAAGCGTTACACTCCCCTTTAACTTTGGCCATGTATTACGTGCAGGCAATTCTGATCGTTGGCCACTCACCTCGAACACTTTTTTCTTTAATTTGCCCATTAATAAAAGCAATGTTTCTTTTTCAGCTTTAAAGTTATAGAAAATAATGATGTTTTCATTTGTACTCTCAGCGAGCATTTCAATATATTCGAGCTTGTTCTTTTGATTGGCATAGAATCGCAATCCCTGTGCAAGTTTTGGATAAGTGTCATAGACAACTTTTTCCCCATCAACCTCTAAAATTCGGTCTTTCTTTAACCTCAAATACTCAGTGGATCGCTTGAAAAATACATCTTCAACCACCATTGGTGGTAAATCCAAACAATCATCTTTCGATAGCTTCACACTAAAGGATTGATACATTTGCTTGAGTATATTTTCACGGTTCCAACCAACAATCTTATTTACTCGGCGTTGACCAAGATAAAGCGTGTCAAATATGCCAAATTCACGCTCAAATTGCGTTTTACTTTGTGCCAAATTAAACATGATGAAATAGTTTATTGTATCGCCCCACCCATTGCTTGACGGTGTGGCAGATAAGAGTAAAAAATACGTACTGGCTTTAACTAAGTTCTTTGCTGCCTTACCTCGTTGTGAAGTAGATGTTTTCACATAATGGCATTCATCGAATATGACAAACCAGCCTTTGTATTTCTTCCAATCAGCAAATAACTTGCCATAAGACAAAAGATCGTAACTAATTTCAATGCCGTAATAATTAGCGACCGTTTGAATATCCCTATCCCATCCACCTTCTTTTATCTTTTGTGGTGGTGCCACAATCAAAAGGGGCTCGCCATTGCTATGAAGTAAATAATGGTGGATAGATAAAATAGTTTTTCCTGTGCCAGTATCAAGTGCATATAAATAATTGGCTTTTGCTTTCTGCAACACATCTTTTTGGTACTCATATAACATGGAATCGGTCGAGATTAATTCGGACATCTTCGACACTGTATGCGACAAATGCTACACCTCCTGCAGCTTGTATTTTTTCGATATGGTATTTTTGGAGCTCACTCACAACACCACCTGGTCGCTTTACTTCAATGCCAATAAACTTTCCATTGATACAAGCTAGGATGTCTGGTACACCCGACTTTTGAAACATGTCACCGTGTACCTTCATCCACCAATAACCTTGTGATTCGAGCCATTTTTTTATTTGATTTTCAATTGTTTTTTCGAGTGGTTTTCTCGTCATGCTAGGAAACACCCTCCCGATTTGATATACTGATTTCAGATAATTATTTTGATTGGAGCCTGAACCGTTGCAGCGGTATAGGCTCTATTTTTTTGCCATCACGATAGTTCCTCTTTGCCATTCGGCTACAAACTCATGAAACTCCCAACCTTTGTTTACTAGATTGTTAGCTACAAAGTAATCGCCCAGGACTTCTAATAAACAATCGCTCATTTTCTTCACCTACCGAATTAATTTAATTGCACGATCAATTGTCTCAAGCACATTTGGATTTTTAGCACTTACCGCCATTTTCTTAAGTGATGCAACAACTTCATCTTTTTCTATATTTGGTTGATATTTTTGAAGGATAATTTGATCCCCATCGATAAATATTTCTACTGGATCCTTTTCCTCGATACCTAATGTGCGGCGTAACTCTTTTGGAAGTACCACACGTCCTAAATCATCGACTTTACGAACAATACCTGTTGATTTCATTTGATTTCCTCCTCCTTATATTTCCTTTCTGTTAAACTATTGGTAGAAAGGTAGGTGATACATATGGATATTGCAAAATTATTTAAGGGGCAAAAAGTAGATTTCAATTGCCCAGAATGTGAGAAAAAAATAACTTTAGATGCAAGTGAGCTTTTTAAGAAAAATGGTTCAAAAAAATGTTCAGGTTGTGATGTCACAATAAATTTTGATAATAATCAATCTATAAAAGACATCAAGAAAGAATTAGAAAAACTAACTAAAATGTTCAAGTGATTGGAAAATGTTAATTGCCAATAATAATTGTTCTTTGCTCCATCCATTAGCTTTTGAAAAATCTAATATTTCTTCTGCAATACTAATGCTTTCATATATTGGAGCTAGTGTTGAACTAGATACTTGAACCGTAATACTATTTATATCCTCACTCGTTGTTCCAGCAACCTGTGAGGGTTTTTTATTGTCTTCCACACTATTCACCCCCAATTTACCGTGAAACCAGTAACGCCCTTATTGTCCAAAATTGTATAGCCAGCTTTCTTTAACTCTTTTGAAAAAACTCCTAGCATACGTGGTTCGTCACCTTGATAAATGTAAGCAAATTTACAGCTACCTTGTTCTGCTTTTGATTCAATACCTTTAACTAGGTCTTTGAAATATTCGCTTGCTAATGAATTCTTCTCAAATTTTGCAGTTGCTTCGTTTGTAACCTTTTTCATTTCACTTGCTGGTTGAAGTTTCACCCGAATTCACCTCCTCTTCAAAGCCTGATAAACCTTCTGAGCATAAGCCACTTGCTGCCTAATGTATGGATCTGTTTCTTTACCACCACTTGCTAGCCAGTCACCTATGCGCTGATTAATATCTAATAGGACAGCTATAGGTAACTTGCTAGCAATTTGGTGTAAATCATACATTGGAGTAATACCACTTGTTAATGCTTGGCCAACTAATGAAACTGGGACAGTTTTGATGTTCATTTGGTTTCACCTGCCTTCATATGAGCCCATCTAGCTGACCACATAGCAACTGTTTTCACAATTGCCTCACGCAATTTTTCGCTTCTGCAATCAGCAGACTTTTCAGCTCGCCACTCTAAATTGGTTGTTCTCATTTGGTATCACCCTTTCCCAATGCTTGTACAAAAATTCATTAGACTGCGCTATTTTGCGCAATCGTTTTTATAAACCGTGATTCCTCCAACTGTTAAATTAGTTAGCTTCAAGTCCACCCCGTACTTCCGAGACCAAATAGCCTCTACAATTGGTAGTAATTTGCGAACTTTTTCCTCCGTAATTTTGAAGCCTTCCATGTTCACCCTCCTTTTTATCAGAATATGTCGAAAGGGCTTGTCTGATTTTATCCAAAAACCAATTGGCTATTGCATTGGTCTATTTCCATCTGTAATGATGTGGATGGGCGCCATAGGCTGATAAACTTTAACGCTTCCTCATGATTAAAAATCCATACCGTCATTGGCACGGTACAACGCTGTCATTAATTGTTCGATTAAACAGAGCAAGATAATTCATTAAAACTACAGAATTTCTGTACTTGACCAGCAAAAAAAATAATACTGTCAAATGGAACATTCACATGCTTAACAAAATCGTAAGCTTGGTCCATGCGGAAAATACGTCGATACTTTTCATACTGAATATACGTTTTTTCTGACATTTTCATTTTTTTAGCCATTTCGAGTTGAGTTAAACCTGCTAAAATTCTAGCTTGTTCTAAAGTGTATCGCATAATATCTCACCTCCTGCAATTAGATTACTACAGAATTTCTGTAGTTTCAAGTTTAAAAAACAGATTTGCTGTATTTTATAATCGAAATGAATCAAAAGTTTCAGTTTTACTGTACAAAAATACAGAGTATCTGTATAATGAAACTAAAGGAGGTGGAAATATTTTGAGTGTTGGACAAAAAATAAAGAAGTTGAGGAAAGAAAAAGGGTTTACACAAAGCGAATTAGCCAAAAAGCTCGATGTAGTTTCTACTGCTGTATCAGCTTGGGAGAGAGATGCAAATAAACCTATGATGGATAAACTAACAATAATGTCAGAATTATTTAATGTTCCTATCTCTCATTTCTTTGATGTAGAAGATATACCATCAAACCTAATACCTGTACAACCTAACTTTGTGAAAATACCAATCTTAGGCGTTATCGCATGTGGCGATCCTATCACAGCAATTGAAAATCACGATGGGTATAGATATGAACCTGAGGAAATTCTGCCTAAAGGGAATCTATTTTATTTAAAAACGAAGGGCAATAGTATGGAACCAACTATCCCTAACAATTCCTATGTATTAATAAGAGAGCAACCCGAAGTAGAGTATGGGGAGATCGCTGCGGTGCTCGTGAATGGTGATACAGAAATGACGTTGAAGCGAGTAAAGAAGCAAGGAAGCTCGATCTTCCTAATGCCCGATAACCCAAAACATGATCCAATTTTGGTTGATGAAAACAACCCAGCTAGAATTATTGGAAAAGCAGTACGTTACACACAAGATCTTTAATACTTAGCGCTAAGCATTAAAAAGTAAAAGAGCAGACTCATTTGTCTAGCTCTTTTCTTATATCTTTTATAAAAGGAGGCTCTTATGAAATGTGTAATTTACGTCCGTGTTAGTACAGACGAACAGGCCAAACATGGTTATTCTATTGCTGCACAAATTGAAAAGTTAGAAGCATATTGTGTTTCCCAAGGTTGGGAATTAGTAAAACAATTCATAGATGATGGTTACTCCGCAAAAGATTTAAACCGTCCAAATTTTAAAGAAATGATGGATGTTGTAAAAAATGGTGGCATTGACGTTGTATTGGTCTATCGATTAGACAGATTAACAAGGTCTGTTGTAGATCTTTACTCAATCTTACAAGAATTAGACAAATACGAATGTAAATTTAAAAGTGCAACAGAAGTTTATGATACAACCAATGCTATGGGGCGTTTATTCATTACACTAGTGGCAGCTATAGCGCAATGGGAACGTGAAAACACCGCAGAACGTGTGAGAATGGGGATGGAAAAGAAAATTAAGCTAGGACTATGGAAAGGTGGTACTCCGCCATACGGATACAAAATAGTAGATAAACAGTTAGTTGTTAACGAAGCTGAATTTGAAGTTGTAAAAGAAGTATTTGAGTTATCTAAGACACTTGGTTTTTACACGATTGCAAAACAATTGTCTATTAAAGGCTACCAAACAAGAAAAGGTAGTGACTGGCATGTTGATTCAATAAGAGATATAGCAAACAATCCTGTTTACGCAGGTTATTTGACTTTCAGCGAGAACCTCAAAGAATATAAAAAACCTCCTCGTGAGCAAAACTTATACGAAGGTAATCACGATAGAATAATATCAAGAGAAGAGTTTTGGGCACTACAAGACATATTGGATAAACGAAGAACATTTGGAGGAAAACGAGAAACGAGCAATTATTATTTTTCATCTATTTTAAAATGCGCAAGGTGTGGGCATTCAATGTCTGGGCATAAATCAGGTAATAAAAAAACATATCGCTGCTCAGGAAAAAAGGCTGGAAAAAGTTGCTCGAGTCATATCATTTTAGAAGATAATTTAGTCAAAGCAGTATTCGCTAAATTTGATGAACTAATCGGTCAAATTGCATCTAACGAGCCACAACAATCATATCCTACTAATCGGCTTGAAATATTAAAATCTGACTTAGGAGCTATTGATAAATTAATGCAAAAAAAGAAAAGTATGTACGAGGTTGATGTGATAAGTATCGAGGAGCTTATAACCTCTACTGATGAGTTGCGTGCTAAACAAAAAGAATTACAGCGTGAATTAGACAATATCCAGCAAAGTGATAAACATAATAATGCTAATTTTAAATTCATTATCGAAAACATTGAAATGTTATGGGTGGATGCAAATGCCCAAGAACGTAAAAAAATAATGAATTCGCTATTTAATCAACTGGTAGTTGACACAAAAGATGAATATCATAGTACTAAGCAAGCAAGAGAAATCATAATTGTTTCAGCTAAATAATTTGTCTTTCGTTGGTGGTGGTACATTGATTCCTTGGGCATTAATTCCAGCCGCTGCCATTTGTAATGTGAGCCCATTTGAGCTAGCAAGACGAAACTTAATCCCTGTGGTCATTGGGCTTGTTGCGACGACGATAGTTGCGGTGTTTTTGATTTAAATAAGGCTCCTTGATGTCCCCAAAAGTTAGAGTCAAAAATCTAACTTTTGGGGTACAGGACTATATCGGTAGTCCTTTTTCCTCGAGTCAATTTATTGCATGTACTATTAAAAATTCAAACATGGCAAGTGTACACAGAAAAAACGAGCTCTATAGATTGCTCGTTTCAAAGTAATTTTATTAACATACAAATTAGCCATCTATCTAAAAAATTCCAGACAGATGGCCTTTAGTGATACGTATAATCTTAAACTTGGAAGTAATAATAATGAGCGTCTTTTGCTGCTCTATTCATTGATATTGCATAATTGTAAGCAGCACCAGTTACTCCAGCTGCAGCTAATCCGACTGCAATCCCTGCACCTCCATTTATAGCACCAACTATTAGCGCAGCTATAGCTAATATGCCAGCTCCAGATGCTGCACCAATATACTTCCATTCATAATCATTTAAATCGTTAACAGCATTTTTAAACTTTTCTAGGTTAGTTGCGTTACCAGTTGTTTTCTTTACATCTTTATACAACCAGTTTATTGGATTATCAGGATTTGGTCTGCGTAATTGCCATGATTCAGGTGAAGTAAATTCAATAGTATATTCATAGTTTGTGAAAGTATCTTGTTTCATCGAAGATGCGAAAGCGCTAATATCTCCAGATATCGATTCTTTCAATGACTCTTCTAAAGCTGCAAGTTCATTCAAATCTATTACTAATTTGGATGAATCATCACCCTTAATTTGAGTTGTTAAAACATTCGAATTTTTATCAAATATTGCGACCATTGGTTTGCCATTTTCAATTGACTCTACTATTCTAAAATTCTCATTATCTTCAATTACATTTATTTGAAGACTATCAAGGTATTCAATTGCTTCCTTATCAACCATACCTAATTCTGAATTAAAGTCCGAATTATCAATTAATTTTTTTGACGAAGATAGGAAGTTATTCTTTTCCATTTCGTTAGCGTTTGCTAGAATTGGAGCGAAATTTGAAAATATAAGAACAGCAGTAATCACAAAAATTAAACTTTTAATAATTTTTTTCATTTTTTATTCTCCATTCAAGTTATTTAGGGAATAGTTAAATTCCTCACATCTCCCTCACTCTCCTATCCTTTATTAATTTCCCCTATATTTCCATATTACTATATAATTGGTTATATATATAGTTTTAGGGAATGTTATTCTAATTATTAATCGAGCAAAAATAATAAATTTAATATTAATAGACATATCCCTACTAATAAAAAAATAAAAGCTAATATATTATTATGCACATTTTTTTCCTTTTTATTTTTAAGTAATAAGTATATACTGCAAGTTATAAATATTATAAAGAGTAAAAAAAATCCGACAATTGCTAACCATGACATTACAATATCACTCCATTCTTTTTATTATTAAAGTCTTGATTATAAAGAGCAAAAAGAGATAATTCTCAGATACTTTATTTTCCTACTCTCCATAACACTAATTTGTTAATTATATCCTTATTTTAAACATTATACCTTAATAATTTAAAAAACTTTCATGGACTTGACCTACTTAATATGTCTAAATTGGAAACAGCTCAGAGTAATAATAATGACGCGGTTTCAATTAGAATGTCCTAATATGTTTTATATCGGTGGCGGAACATTGATTCCTTGGGCATTAATTCCAGCCGCTGCCATTTGTAATGTGAGCCCATTTGAGCTGACAAGACGAAATTTAATATCTGTGGTCATTGGGCTTGTTGCGATAGTTGCTATGTTTTTAATCTACCATCTTAGTAGAGAGTGATACAATGAATTATTTCCTGTTCCTTCTATAAAAGAGGAAAATTCACTTGCCATTTGACTGTACATCTTAAAAAAAATATATTATATTTGATAACGTTCTCATTTTGATAATATTACTTTCTTTCCTTAAAGCCATCTCATTTTTAGAAGGAGGAGAATTGATGCACAGCAAAGCAGATGTCTTAATACATCCTGTGAGAATGAAGATTTTACAAGCTCTGTTGCATATGAAAAAGGAAGGCTTAAGTACTTTAGAGATGATTACAATCATTAAGGATGTGCCACAAGCTACTTTATATCGCCACATTCAAATCCTTATGGACGAAAACATCATCAAAATTGTTAGAGAGCGAAAAATCCGTTCAGTTACAGAAAAATTTTATGCCTTAAATGAACATGCGGCAAAATTTAGCGAGGAGGATTGGCGAAAACTAACGAAGAAGCAAAAATTAACGTATATGTCCTATTATCAATTAACATTACTGTCTAAATATCAACATTATTTATCCTCACTTGAAGAAAAAGAAAGTGAAAGCGACTTAGCTACTTTTTCTTTACATGATTTAACCTTAACTACTGATCAATTTGTAAGCTTCGAACATGATCTTAACAATTTACTCACTAAATACTATAATATGGCCGACTCAAATAAAGGTTCTGAGACTAAAACAATTGCGATAAATATTATTCCAAAACCTTAAGTACTATTGACGTAAAGAAATGGAGAAGATTTATGAAAAAAGGAAAGTCACTAGAAAATATACGAAAATTAATTATGATTATTATTGGAGCAGTGATTGCCGCTTATGGACTAGAAGCTGTATTAATTCCAAATGCTGTCATTGACGGCGGTGTAACGGGTCTAAGTATTATGGGGGCTCACCTCTTCGGAATCCCGTTAGGCATACTGCTCTTTGTCTTAAATATTCCGTTCATTTATATCGGTTATAAGCAAGTTGGAAAAACCTTTGCATTAATGAGTAGTGCTGGTATCGCAGCATTATCCATTTCTACGGTGCTTTTACATGATGTTAAAACCATTTTAGGCCCAAATGATCCCTTACTGATTGTCTTATCTGGTG
Source organism: Lysinibacillus sp. FSL W7-1291 (assembly GCF_038593415.1). Taxonomy (NCBI): domain Bacteria; kingdom Bacillati; phylum Bacillota; class Bacilli; order Caryophanales; family Bacillaceae; genus Lysinibacillus; species Lysinibacillus sp. FSL W7-1291. The sequence continues at coordinate 1,333,220 of NZ_CP151994.1, read as the reverse complement.
GTATGCTGCTCGGTGTGGGTATCGGGATTGTATTACGTAACGGTGGTGCTTTAGATGGTTCTGAAGTTTTAGCTGTACTATTATCACGTAAAATTCCATTTTCAGTCGGCGATATTATCTTATTTATCAACGCCTTTATTTTCTTAGGGGCAAGCTTTATCTTTGGCTTAGAGAGTGCTTTATACTCAGCTTTAACATATTATATTGCAAAAAATGTTATTGATATTATCCAAGTTGGTTTAGAGAAATCAAAAGAAGTTCGTGTGGTTAGTGCAAAATCTGAGGAAATTGGGGACGCGATCCAAGCTCGTCTAGGACGTGGTGTTACTTATACACATGGACGTGGTGGTTTCTCTAACGAACCAACGGAAATTTTAAACTGTGTCATTAACCGTATGGAAGAAAATAAATTAGTTTCAATTATAAAGGATATCGATGAAGGTGCTTTTGTTGTCATTTCTGATGTTTCAGAAGTTCGTGGTGGGAACTTTAAGAAACGAGATATCCATTAATGTAAAAGTAAGTAAGACACAGATAGGTCTTACTTACTTTTTTTATTCACTTATGGGAGCAGTCGTCCTATCATATTTTACTCCACCAATTAAACATAGAGCCCCAAGCACTACTACGGCTGCAGCGCCTATCAATGCATACTGATAGCTATTCGTCATATTCGCCATTGTCCCTGCTATGGATGGGCCAATCATTTGGCCAAATGCATAACCAGCAGTTAAATAGCCTATAATTTGATGACTGTTTATCGGTACAATATGTCTTGCTAATGTTGTGCTAACTGTTGTAATGCCCATAAAGGTTGCACCAAAAGTAAAGGCACTGGCATAAAGGGTAAGCGTATTCGTTGTAAATGCAGGTAACACGATACCAAATGCTTGCAATAGCATAGAGATCAGTAATGTTCTTACATAGCCATAATGCTGTGCTAGCTTCGACCATACAATACATGAAGGAATCGCCGCAACGCCCACTACAAACCATACAAAAGCTGCATCTCCATGAAAGCTTGTTGACTCCTGTGCAATCGACACAATAAAGGTACCTGTGACAATATAGCCAAGCCCCTCAAGGCTATAAGCTATGATTAACCATTTTAGCCACGTCTTCGGTGGAGCTTTCTGAGGCGCAATGGCTTGACTTACTAAGTGTTGTTCATACGGTGGGATCGGTTTGATGAATCTTATAATCAGCACAAACAATATGACACAAAACAGAGCTAAAGCAATCCAAGTTCCATTCCATTGAAAAATGGCATGTATTGGTGAAACAATGATGGCACTTAAAGCAATACCTGTCCCTACCCCACTATAGAAAAGTCCTGATAGATGCATGTTACGACTGCTAGCTAACTGATCAAGGACAAGGCTCGCAATGACGACAAAAATAAAGGCACTCATTACACCTGAGATAAACCGCAGTATGTACCATATAAGGATTGCATTCGTAATGCCCATGAAGGCAGTAGTTAAAATGCTAATAACGAGTGCTAGCTGTAAAAAAGGAATGCGTTTATTTGCTATAGGTAAACGCCCTGCCACCAATGCTCCTACTAAATAGCCTAAATAATTGCTTGTGGCTAAATATCCTGCTGTTGCACGGCTAAATTCAAATGTTTCTTGCATATACGGTAAAATAACTGTATAGGAGAAACGAGCGATGCCCATGGCGATTACCAATGTAAAAATCCCACCAATTACATATTGAATCGTTTGCTTGTGCATAGAATCACTCCTTCCAATTTACTATAACAAATATCCAGATATCACAAATAGACTCAATTCGTTATAATAGGTATCAAAAAAACTGATAGTTGGAGGATCTATGAATATTAATGATTTAACGATCTTTCGGACAGTCGTCCAAACAGGTAGTTTTTCTAAAGCTGCCACAGCACTTAATTACACGCAATCCAACATCTCTATGAAAATTCAAAGTCTTGAGACGCTGTATAGCACAACATTTTTTTATCGTGGACATCGTGGAATACAGCTTACACCGAAAGGAGAACAATTTTACGAGCTAGTCTTAAAAATGCTTCACCTCTATGAAAAATCCTTTGAGATTGTTCAGGATACAGGAGAACCAAAAGGTGTATTACGAATTGGATCAATGGAAACGACTGCAGCACTACACTTACCAGCGTTATTAACCATATTTCATCAAGCTCATGAACAGGTGGATATTACCATTTTGACAAGCCCTTCACAGGATAATATTGACCGGTTAGAAAATTATGAATTAGATGGTGCATTTGTCACTGGACCTGTTTATAAAGAAAATCTATTGGTAAAGGAGTTTGTCTACGAGGAGCTTGTTATTGTCACATCTAGCAAGCATAAACCAATTAAGCAGCTGCGAGATTTAGCGAGTAGCACTGTAATTACATTCCGTCATGGCTGTTCCTATCGGGCTATTTTAGATCATTGGTTACATGAGGATGGTGTACGCCCACAAAATCGAATGGAGTTTGGAACACTTGATGGAATCTTAGGCTGTGTTGCTGCGGGATTAGGTTTTACCTTACTTCCTCGTGCCATCGCGGAAAAATATAGTGCCACACAAGCATTGGCACTGCATGCGATCACGAACAAGCAAGCACAAATTCCTACGTGGTTTATTTATCGTAAGGATGATGTACAGTCTCCTATACTACAGTATTTTTTAGAATCTCTTGATGCTTACCAACGTTGCGAGAATACTAGCCAAAAGTTTTGAAATGCTTTCTATCACTTTGGTATTGCTATCCATCACTTTGGTATTGCTATCCATCACTTTGATAACGCTATCCACCACTTTAGTAACGCTATCCTTTACTATCCACCTTCTACTAAAAAGCTGTTCAGCACATAATCCTTGGCTGAGCAGCTTATGTTTTCTTTTGACGACTGAATACATTTCCTTTAGGCTGTAATTACATACTGAAGGGAGCTTTTTATGGATATTTTTATCGCTAGTAATCGACAATTACCTATCCGCTACTATGTGCAGGAAGCGGTCTGGATTCGTCGTGGAGGGAGCACAAAACTGCCAGAGTTAACACTGCCGTTTTTCGTCGAGGTAGAGATTCAAAACCACTATAACTTACAAATCATTACAGACTATATTTTTGACTTTCAAAAACAATACAAGCAAACAGAAATTCAACTCTTCATCAAGGACACAGCTCTCCTAGCAACCATGCAGGAAATGCTAGGTCATCATAAACACAGACAGCATGCTATTTACATTCTTCCACTGCAATTGAACTTATGAAGCTGCTAATGGCAATGTAATAATAAAATACAATGTCTCATTTTTATATTTAGCGTGAATCGTTCCTCCATGAAGCTCTACGATGCTTTTGGCAATCGCTAACCCAAGTCCCGAACCTTCTGTAACATTTGTTCTCGCTTGATCCTTTTTATAAAATCTCTCGAATAAACTATCAAGCTCCTCCGTTGTAAAGGCATCACTTTGATTTGCCACGCAGATACGCATATGATCGTCTTGCCCTTCAAGAGAAACCATAATTTTTCCATCATCAGCGCTATAATTAATAGCATTGATGAGTAAATTATCAAACACACGAACAATTTTTTCCGAATCAAGCGCCGCAAAAATTTTTTCCTCTGAGAAATGTTTCATAAAAATCCGTTGTTTTTCCTCTGCTAAGGGTACTAATTCCTCCATTAGTTGATCGAGTAGCTCATTCACACAAACCTGTTGTCGTACTATTGTATTTTTATCATTCGTTAGCTTGGTATACTCAAATAAATCATCAATTAAATTTTTCAATTGCTCAGATTTAGAAAAAGCTATTTTCAAATATTCGTCATACTGCTCTTTCGTCTCATACTTCTCTTCGCTTAATAAACGTAAATAACCCATAATAGAGGTAAGAGGTGTTCTCAGGTCATGTGAAACATTTGTAATAAGCTCATTTTTTTGTTGCTCGATTTTTCGCTCCATTTCGATGCTTGTCATAATTTCTTCCGCCATTTGGTTAATATTATCGGTTAGTAATGCAATTTCATCTTGTCCTTTTTTCTCAATACGATAAGCTAAATTTCCTTTTGCGATGACCATAACCCCCTCTGCCAATGCCTCAATTTGATTCATTTTACGCTTGGTACTATAGAAAAAAGATACGATAAACAAAATAACCCCAATGAAAAAAGGTATGGGCCCTTCGCTTGTACTAGTTATCGCTTCACCTTGTGGAAGCCCACTCACGAAGAAATAATAATTTTTATCTTGCAGGGTTAGCGGCACTAACGTGGTAAATGCCTCTCGTGATGTTTCTATCGCACCTGGATACGTATGGTTAAACGGTTGATTGATTGCAAAATCCATGACATTTCTTATTTCTTCATGCAGATCAATTTCTTGCTCTTTGACCTGCTTGGTTTTATATAAAATCTTCCCGCCCTCATCTGTCACAATAATTTGTAAAGCATTCTGGGCACTGTCCACCTTGTCATTTTCTTGGTCAATCCATTGCTTTAACACATTAACACTATTTTCTTGGATCGCTAATTCTGCTGTATCCTGTGCCTGATAATACATCATCTGCATACTGGCACTATAATCCACCATCACGGTCTCATTGATATTCTCAAACAATGGGAGGACTGCACGTGACACCAAAAAGCTGCCCAGCGCACATAGGATAAACGTTGTAAATAGTTGAATTCGAATGCTACGCTGGATATTGTTTTTTATCTTCGTACCGATATGTTTGAAGAGCCCTATGAGCTTACATAAAAACCTAAAGATCTTTTTCAACTTTATATCCTACTCCCCATACTGTTTTGATATATTGAGGATTTCTTGGATTTGTTTCAATTCGCTCTCGAATTTTACGTATATGGACCATCACTGTATTTTCTGATTGAAAAGCCTCCTCTTTCCAGACCCTTTCATAAATTTGCTCTGCACTCATCACGATGCCTGGATTACGGACAAGCAATTCTAAAATCGCAAACTCTCTTGGTGTTAACTTGACTTTTTCATTATTGACAAAAACCTCATGTGTCGCAGTATTAATACGTAAATCACCGATTTCCAGCTCTTCATTATTGCTGCTATTCATGCCATTCATTTTCAGATAGCGACGAAGCTGTGATTTAATGCGGGCAATTAACTCTAACGGATTAAAGGGCTTTGTCACATAGTCATCAGCGCCTATTGTTAAGCCAACAATCTTGTCCATATCCTGAGATTTTGCTGTCAGCATAATAATAGGCATTTCCGCAATTTCTCTTACCTTCATACACATTTCAGTACCATCCACTTTAGGCATCATTAAATCCAGTACAATTAAGTGCACCTGATGCTTCTTTAATAGCTGCAAGCCTTCTTCCCCATCACAAGCCTCTAGCACATGATAGCCTTCATTTTTTAAATAAATAGCAATAAGATTCCGTATCTCTTTTTCATCATCTACAATTAAAATGGTTTCTTTACTCATCTAACCCCACCAATAATCAAATATTTGTCCATTATAACGTTTCCTCATTTTAACTATTTTTTTAATTTTCGTATATAAAAATAATAAAAACTGCTGATGATTACGCTGATAATTCCAAAATAAATACCATATTTAGTAGCCAGCATCGAAATAACTTCCATTTGACTGCCAAATAATAAACCAAGTGTAAAATACATCAATGTCCAAACAAAGCCTGTTGTATAGGAAAACAAGGCATACGTTTTAAAGGGCATATTATTCATCCCCACCAAGTACGGCAAGATATGTCGAACAATCGGAATAAAATAGCTCAGAACTAATGCAAAGCGACCATATTTATTTAGTAATTCCTTTGATTTTACAAGGTATTTTGCCTTGTTCTTTTTGATAAGTTTGTCGAGCACTCGATGTCCAAAGATTTTACCAAGGAAATACCCTAGTGAAAGCCCCGAAATAACACCTAGATAGGTCAGTAAAAAGGATTTCCATACGACCATTTTTTCTAACGAAGATAAAAAGCCACCACTCATCACAATCATCTCATCTGGTAGCGGCATCCCTATAATGCCTAACCATAAACTAAAAAACAAAGCAAAATAGCCATATTGTTCAATGAATCCTAAAAGATCCTGTAGCTCCATTAACTAGCCCTCGTATGACCAAGTTTACAGCTTAGTACATATGCTGGCGGCATATTCATCCATACTTTTTCATGAGAAATATCCTCAAAATATGATTGAAAGAATGCTTTTTTCACAAGTGAATATTGGAATGTTATAAATTTTCCATTGCGTAAACAATCCTTCACATTGCTTAAAATACAACATGATACATCAGACTTTAAAGAGGTAAATGGCAGCCCAGAAATGACATAATCAATTTTTTCTATATGGAGTTCGTCCATAAACTGCCTTAAGTTTTCTGCTGAGCCATTGACTACCACAACATTGGCTTCATGTGCAAATTGATGACGTAGCTTTTCACAAAAAATCGCATTATGTTCAATGAGAATAAGCAATGTAGCTGGCTGCTTTCTTTTCACAAGCTCTGTAGTAAAGGAACCCATCCCTGGTCCAAGCTCGACAATGCATTGAGCCGTTTCAAAACAAATGGGTTGTACCATTTTATGAGCCAACTTTTTGGAGCTAGGTGATATTGCTCCAATTGTTTTCGGATGTTTGATAAATTCAGTTAGGAAGGTAATGAGCTGCATGTCGTTTTCTCCTCGCTTTGCTTTCATTGTTGATGGTTCTAACTATAAAGAGCATTTCTTAAAGATTTGCAAGGAGAATTCTTAACTTTTTCTTAAGGTTTTACAATATTTGGTTGATATCAATTCCATAATGGTTACATCTTTGTATGAAATATTTGTAGGTTCATATAAAAAAATCACTCATTCTTTGAGATGCGTAATTTTTGACAAATATCTATATGGAGTGACAGCTGACAACACCTTCCATTATTGATATAATTTAATAGAATAACGAATTATGTAAGGAGACAACATTTATGAATAAACCTTTTTATAAAAAATGGTGGTTTATTTTAATCATCACATTCATTGTAATTGGTGCTATTGGAACTACAATGATTGGTGACGATCAGAAAACTTCTGAAAAGGAATTAAAGAAGAAAAATGATGTCATCGTTATTGATATGAAAGCTGCAAATGATACAAATATCCCTCTAGAGGAACGTATTGCCAAGATAGCTGCTGATTTATTTGGAACTACTACAACTGATGGTCGCGATCGAGATATTAGGGTTGAAAGCATGGGAAATACCTATTATTTAAAGCTGATGATTGATAATTCCATAACAAAAAAGAAAAAGCTAAATGATGCTCAACAAAATACAGTTAAATTACTTAAAATTTTAAAGGATGTAGAGGATATGGGTAATATCCACATCAATTGGCAAGATCACTTCAAAGATGATTATGGTAATCCTACTACTGGGTCTGCAATGACCACGGTCATTAAAAAGACGGATATGGACAAGATTGATTTAGCTAATTTCCCAGCATCTGACTTGAAAAAGATAGCTTCATATTACTATAGTACATAGTGTTTTTAAGTAAAATCGGCTTTTCAAATATGAATTCCACAATGAAAAGTCCTGTAGCTTTTAATTTATTTTGGTGACTTTCAAATAACTCCTCTAATTCTGAGGGAGATATAAAAAATAGTTTAATTAAAATTATGTACGATACTAGGATACGTATGATAAAAAACAATTATCTTAGAAGAAAACAACACTCTATGATTACTACAAGAAATTCTACTATGAAATATCTAATAGTAAGAGGGGGAACAAGTATAGCAGATATAAAAACTAGTTATATGGCCAAGAAAGCAATTAAGCTATCTTGGTCTTTTATACTTTAGTTACTACGTTGTGAAATAATGATTTTTATTCCTGCAAAATCACCGTCAGTCAATGTACCGGCATCAAATTTTTCTAGATGTGACTTTTCAATAAGCTTTTTATCTACTGCTTGTTTAATGTAGTCACGTACTGCGGCTTTAGTTGTCTCGTTTGTAAATCGCATTAAATCTTCCTCCTTTTGTTTTAGTGTATCCTCTACAATAAGCTGAACCTTTCCAGCGCTACTCGTTGGCACTACTACTTGTCCTTCTAATTTATAGCCATTAGGCATTTGCCATGTTGTAGGAATTTCAAAATGAGGTGCATCGTATTGCCCTGCTGGCCAAGAGCCTCCCCAAGTGATACCTAGCTTTTTAGCTATTGTCCCCACCTTCAATAGAGTAGAAATATCATATAGATTTCGTGGCGGTGCTACAGCAATATCCCATGCTCTACGTGATGTATGATTACTATTACGCGTCCAGGTAACTACTTGCCCTGGTCTTGTTCTTCCTTGTTCATATAGATAATTTTGGCGAGCTTGGCTGCGATATGTTTCTGTGACGAATATAAAATCAATACCTGCTTTACAACACTCCTGAAAGAGTAATCGACAGGCTGTTTGTGCAGCTACTGTTAATTCCCTTAAATCACGACATGTTGTTACACTTGTACTCATTTTGTCTTCTCCTCCTTCGTATTGAAGATTTCTAAAGCTTTCTTAACTGGTGCAGGCATGTCCACCCCAAGCTTGGCTGAATTTTCTCCTAAGCTAACAAGCTCGTTCAAAATGAACAATAATACAACTGCATCAGGAATAATCTGTCCAATTGAAAACCCTTGATCTTGTAGCACTAAATAAATTAGATTGGCTACCACGATCCAAACCCACATCATGCCTTTTTTGATGATGCCTTGATAACCCCTCTTACTATTAATCGTCCCCCAATTTGCTGCCATGCCTGATAAAAAATCAATTACATTCAATATTAACAATGCTGTCATCAATAAACCCCATCCACCTACGAACCACGATACTACTCCACCTACTGTGCTAAGTAAAAATTTAATTGATTGTTCCATTTATCTACGTCCTTTGCCTTTTTTAGTGTAAAAAAAAGCCATGAGAAGCATCGAGGTTCAGTACAATGTACCGTTTGCCCATCTCGATTGCTCTCATAGCATAAAAAATAACGCTAGCTTATGCTGCGTTTACTTGTTTTCGTTATTTTGTTCAGTGGCTTTAATTTTGATAGCCTCTTCTTCGGTTAATAACTCCTTTGTAACTGCTAAATCAATTTGTTCTTCTGTTGCTCTGCAATTACACCAATTACGTAAGAATAGATTGTATACAGCACTCGACATATTAGTTTCCTCCTAGTAACGCTGTCATGATTAATTCATCTTGATCTGCTTGTGATACTCTCAATTCTGCATTTTGACGCTCAAGCTCTATAATGCGTTCTTGGAGGGGCCCACCTTGAGACTGTTCCTCACCAATGACAGCACTATAAGCATCATACGCTGTTTGATATTCTTCTTTTGTGATTTCAATTGTACTTGTGCCCTCTAAGGACTCGCGTGTGCCGTTATAGATCACATACCCGACCTTTGGCGTTTTCTTGTCGTCAATAAAACTGCCGACTGATTTACTCATGTCGATGCCACCATACGTATATGTAGTAGCATTGCCTACGACTTCCTCTAAATTATTAGTGATTTTTAAATAGATGTTGTCCATGTGTTTTCCTCCTAGCCATTTGATGTTATCCAGTTGTATGGATATGTGTGTATGTTAGCGTAATATGGCTGTAATCCTGTGTTTTTAAAACCTAATACTCCATTATTTCTATCGTACACTATCGTCGACGAAAGCAATCCCATGATATTAGCGTCTATTAATATAGCGTCTTGACCTGTGCCATAGTTAGCAGTAATCGTTTTAACTAGTGTGAGTTTCAGATCATATATTCTAACCTCTCCGTAGTCTGTCCGCGTGAACATTACATAGCCGTCTATTAATTGCACACGCCATGTATAAGATACGTTAATAGTGCTAGTATACGCATCTAACGGCACGCTGAATGACTGCACAAGACCGCCTGGGTTCCCCGCGAGAGGTGCGTTCATTTTATGCAGGTATGTGATTCCAGCTTGGCGCTCTATTGTGTATAAGAAGCCGTCATACATAATACCCGAAACCGAACTACCGCAAGCCTTTGCCGCGGTTACAGTACCTGCGTGATTCATAGCTGTTGATGTGATTTGCCATATGCTAATGCCTGTTGACAGTGAACCACTATACAACGTCCACGCGGCATTGTCGTAGTGCCAACTATCGCGGAACACCGTAGCGTTTAAGAATGGGTATACGCTAGAGTCTAGGATTGAGGAATAACCGCCATTATATAGCCTAAAAACCTTAACAGCATATACGTTATCGGGTGTGTTAGTTGCTGAAATAGCAAAGAGTCCATCACGGGCATAAACAGGTGAGCTTAAGTGGTTCCACGATCTTAATTCACCCGATGTATAAACCTTCTGCTTATTAGGCATGAATGGCGGCAACTTGCTTATAGTAGCCGCACCTGTCTTTAGCCCTTCGTCTGTCCCGAATGTTTTACCTGTCGCTACGTCATTCTCTGTAGCATTCCCATACTCCCCCCCTTCACCCTGTAAGATAAAAGCCCCCTTCGCTGCGCTATAGCGAAAGCTGTAAATTGCATCTTTCTTTAGGTTTTTAACAGAAAAACCTTTCGAACTTATGATGTTTTTCGCACCTAGATTGTTAACATTGATTGCCGCATTACCCGCTATTTGATCGGCATTGAGTCTCAAAACTATCCCCATACCGTCAACATATTGAGTCGGTGCGGGGGACAATGTGACCGAATAGGTTGGGCTACTAAAAGTAGTCACCCCGTAGCCTGGATGCTTCACATAATCGACAATATGGGTATCGAGCTTCGTATTTGCGTTGGCAATAGCATTAGTGTTATCAGTTACTTGTTCGTTAAAGCTCTTTGATTCATCTTCAATACGTTTCATTTCTGTATCGATCTTATCAAGATTGGCGTTAACAACATTTACATTATAAAAATCATCTTCATTATCCTTTGTAAAACCATAATTAGCAGTGTCAGTAGACATTACGATAACACTTCCTCTCTCAGTTGTTTATGTGTATAGGCAGCCAGTTGAGCATGTGTAAAGCGCGCCAGTGCACTATGTTGGATGTATCTGATTTCCACATAGACCAACATGTTTTGAGGCGTTACTCGCTCAAGTAATACCTCGACAATTTCAAATTCACGAGACACCGTTAACTCTAGCTTTACACGTACCCACTTTTCAGATGTACTGCGAGTAAGCTCGTATTTTCCCTCTCCTAGCAAGCTATCAAGTAGCTGTTTCAGAACTGGAAAACTATAGGGCGCTTGTTCTTGATATCTTGATAAAATACGGAAACGACGTGTTTCGAGTGTTTCGGATTCACCAGTAACTAAACCAAGCATTCTCTCATAACGATCGGCACCGCGTTCATCTAGGGTTAAGATAAATTGATTACCTAACAATGATTCAGTCAGTTCCCATATACGCTCTAGTGATGGATTTTCAAGTGATGCAATCTTTTGAAGTTCCTTGATTTCATGGAGGATAGGGGGAAAATAGCTTAAAACATCCACTTTTCTAGCCACTTATAGTCCCCCTTTTCGGTATAGCTTCTCTATCAAGTTCAAGGTTGCTTGCCTTGCCATTTAATGTTGTGTTGGCTATGTCGATGACTCCATTAATACCAAGAATACGTGTTTCAATTTGACTTATTCGGATAATCAACCCTGTTTCATCTTCTTGTTTAGTAACTGCAGATGCCCAAAATTCCGCAAGCTCCTCAAAGTATCCATCGATTTCTTCTTGGATAGCATTCTCTACATCTTCAAAAGACCATCCAGATTGAAGCGTTATTGTTGTACCTATATTCACTCTCGCTTCATTGACAGCCGAGATAGTAACGATATGATCAATAGGAGCAAGCCCGACTCCATCACCTTGCGCATCTAACGGATCCATTAGATGTTGTACTAACCCCACTAATTCAGTGGATGGCTTCGAAAAAGTAGAATCAATGATTGTAACACCAACAGTGCCGCCTCCATACTTCGCTCGATAGATGCGTGCACCTCCAACCCCAGGTATGTTTCCAACTCGCTCTTTGTAATCAGCGCGATTCCCACCAAACGAAATACTTTCAAAGCTATTGAAGTAACGTGCCCTAAAAGCCTCTGTATCTTCTTCGTTCTCTCCTGGAATCAACAAGTCCGTTAACTGTGCCGTCTCAAGACCTGCAATGTAATCAATCGGTATAAGCTGTCCTGTCTCGAAATTCCCAACTTCACCCTCTGTCTCACACTCCATCTTAAAAACACCTTTTTCAATTTTTTCAAGGGCTACGTAGTTGTATTCTTCCTGTGAAAATCGTGCGCCTAACGGAACATCAATATTGAAAACTCCTTTTCGAATAGCTTTCGTTGCAGGGGTTGGACTAAGCCCTCGTTCAGCTGCACGCCTTACTAAATTTTCTCGTGAGGCCGTATCTGCGAACATTTGGTTTTCGTAGTTTAGCAATGTAAAAAGTATTTGAGCTGTCTCAGCTGTATTGGCTGCTGTTGCCTGATAAATCAACGATGTCTCTCGTTTATCCTGCGTTGGTACATTGGATAGTTTCTGAACTAATAAATCCTCATAGGAAGTATTTAAATCAAAGGCTACTGCCATCAATAATCCACCTCTTTCTCTGATGTGATTTCACCAAATATGGTATGTGCTGTGTATTGAATATGCACTTTATTTTTATTTGTTGTTACTTCAAAAGTATCCACTTCTGTAATGCGATCATCCTGTAGTAAGGCCTCTTGGATGCGTCGTTTTACTTCGCTAACAACATAGACAGTTGGTTGCCCAATTAAATCATTAGTTTCAAAGCCTGTGTTCCAGCTGTAAATTAAATGATTGTATCGTTCGATATTGAGCATTAAAAAAATCGCTTGTTTCAAGGCCTCTAGTTCATCAACGGTGCCATAACAGCGATCTAATTCGTTATTTATTTTAAAAGTATTAGAAGGTTCAATTTCTTCCTCAAAATCGAATGCCAGTCCATCATTTATGACCTGTGGAATCATCAAATCACCTCTTTATCTATAATTAAATATTGTTGACCACCATGCACGCGAATCATCGTCACTTTGTCACCTGTTATTAAGCCGTTAAAGACTTTAGCTTTCTGCTTTGCTCCACCATTCACACTCATCTCTACTTCATAATCCATAACAGCACGGGTGAGCTTCAATTGTTTTTCTTTTAAAGTCAATTTTTGATCGATTTGAACCTCTAAAGGACCTACACTTATTACATTGCCGTAAATAACCGTAGCAAGCTTCTGTGCATTGAGAACGCCCAGAACAAGTTTCTGAATTTCTTTTAAAATATCCTCCATACTACGCAATGAAATCACCGCCAATCAACGTTAAATCCATACGATGATTAGATTCCTTGAAGGTATGCTTAACACTTTCTACCATCATGAAATTGGCTACTGATACGTCACCAACATACAACAGCACTGCTACCTGACTTCCTCCACGCACAATTGGATTACCAAACACCTTATTAATGTGTAATTTTCGTGATTTACGGTTATAGAACTTGAGCATGCTTGCAGCTTTAGCTTTGCCGTTTTCACCTTCCTCGAACTTATCTGTTAACTGAAGTACACCCCACTCAGTTATCCTGCTATCGTCTTGGACAATGTAAGTATCACGTTCACCAGTCTCTTTATTCTCACGTTCTAACTTGATTTTATTGTACGTGTTTTCATCAATGGATGAGGTGTACTCAAATGATTCACCTGATTCTTCATCTATCAGTAAATCTGTTTGAAGTGTCTTAGCTTCACGTAAATTCAAAGCTCCAAAGTCATCATAGAGCACAAATAGCCTTTGAGTATTAAGAGTCGTTTCAGCCAAGGCATTATCCATGACAGTGAACAGTTCTTGATTATCCTCAACCATAGAAGGAATAACGTATTTTGTATTGTCTATAGTGCCTGTCTTTAATTTAAAGTCCTTTGCAATCATTTGAAGTACTTGAGCAGCTGTTTTATTCTCATACCTATACGTATCTTTATTTTTAAAGTAGCGGAGCTGATCGTAACAAGTAACCGTAATGATTCTGTTATTTGAACGTTTTTTGATAAAAACAAAACCATAGAAAACCTTGTGTCCGTCATATTCGAAACGGACTGCATCACCCTCGTGGAAGTTGAGCACATCATCTTTAAGTACGTTGAACGTTAGCTTTCCTGGAGTACCTTTGCGATTCGTTTCCCACTGAATCCCATCTTCAACAGCACATTCATAAAGTTGCCCTTTACTCGATATATACAATTGTGATTTAGCCAAGCTTTATCACCTGCCCTGCTTTAATCATGTTTGGATTACTAATATTATTAATTTTTGCTAACTCAGTGTATTTAGAGCCATCACCTAAGTACTTCTTAGCAATGGCCCACAATGTTTCACCTGATTTAACCGTATGTGTTTTAGGGGTTTCTTTGCCTGTAGTTGGCCTTTTTTGCTCTACTACAGCTTTCGATGCTGTCTTTGTAGTACCTGTTGCATTTTTGGCTTTTGTAGAGGTTTTCAAGATAATCTTTTTATTCCCATAATTTTGATATTGTTTTAATTTAATTTTCACACTGACATCGAAGCCTTCTTCGGCTGATTCCGATATCTCATAATTCTCAAGTGACACGGTCATATCGGTGTCAAAAAGGAGATTACCGTTAGGCAACATACGATTCACAATGAATCGAAATGGCTTTTCACCTAGCATCAAATCTTTTAATTTCTTTAGGTAAAATGTGGCTGGTTGGAAACCGTTCGGATAAACAGCAAATGGATATTTGACGTTTGGGAGTAGTACCTCAAACTCAATATCCGTTAGCCCTGTTCTCTTTATTACATTTACTTCTCCTTCATTCATTAACACCATAGTTTCGTTTCTACCATTAATCTTTAGAGCTAGTTCAGAAGGCGCAATAGGAAACTGTAAACCATCTAGAAAAAAATTATACATCTTTAATTGAACCTCCTTCTGCTAGCATTCCTGAAACTTCTTCAACACGTTGACCAAATCTATCAATAATGCCATCAATATCTAATTCACTGTTGATACGGTTTTCATTTTTCATATCTACTTTGATTTCTGCCGTTGTATAACGATTAATCGCTTCACGTTCAGCTATATCACGGAGATACTTTAAATCCTCATTCATTATTTTAATACCCTCAGTTGCTTTTTCGGTATTGTCTGCTGTTTTCTTACCTAGCTCATTACCTTTATCGAGTTTGTCACCTAACGCTAGCGCATTATTAATGTCATTTTTCATCTTATCTTCTTTATTACTGTCGTTTTTTTCTTCACCCGATTTAAATAGATTGGCTCCCCAATTGTAGCCTTTATCCCAAGACTTACCAAGATCCTTAAATTCCATTTTCGGCGCTTCCCAATAATCATCAGGAGCTTCGCCAATCCAGTTATCCAAAACTCCTCTAAGACCTTTTAGATCACTTGTAATGGACTCTCGGTGACTATACTCTGTGCCCACTTTTAAACCTACAGAAGATGAAATATTCTCTGGTAATAGCTTCACAAACCAATTCCAAGCTCGTATCGCAAAGTTAACTGCGTCAACAATAGCATTAACAAAGCTTGTAGCAAATCCATCCCATCCACTAATCATTGAAATAATTAAATCTAACATATTGGTTGCTAGATTATAAAATAATTTCTTGACCGAATACATCGGATTTTTCCATACATTTACAAAGAATTCCACAAAAGAGGCCCACAAATTCCACATATAGGCTACTCTATTATAAATCCATGATCCTAACACCATGAAAGCCCCAGCTATTATTCCTGTAGCACTAACCGAGGTCCCAGCAAAATAATTGAAAGCGGCTACCGCTAAATAGAAAAGACCAATAAGAATTACAATGGCTATTACTAAAATAAATATTGGATTGGCTGCTATCGCTGCATTTAAGCCCCATGCTGCGGCCGTTGCGGCTGATGTTGCAGACACACTCGTCCATGTAGTTGCTGTTAATAGTCCAATTGCAAGCGTTCTTAAACCAGTCCAAATCGTACTCGCTATTTCGGCTGCTTTAACTAGTAGTAAAGCGGACTCGTATACCAACATTGCCGCTGCAACAGTACTTATTATAGGAACTATAAACGACCAACTATCCTTTAAACTTCCATCGGGTATAAAAAAATTCAATGTACTCGAGGCAATTGAAGATAATTTCTCCATAGCAATAGCTGCATTTTGCACGAGCTCCTTAAAAAGATCGCTTTTTACAATCCCATCAAATATTCCCTCAAAAGCCAAACCAAGTACAGCATTCCTTATCTTGGCCATAGAAATTTCACCACTACTTGCTATTTCTCGTAATTTCTCAATGAAAGCATTAAGGTAATTCGTAGTATTTTGGATACCATTTGACGTAGACTGAAATACGTTATTTAAATCCTGGCCTTGAAGGTTTCCACTTCCCATTGCTTGTGTTAAAGGTTGCTCGGTTGTTTGTAAACCATTGTTGATTACATTTAACCCAGATGTGGTGTTATTTTCATTGGACAAGAGTACTCTCCCAACTACTTGAAAATCTAAATATTTCCCTGCTATCTCCTTGATTTTAGTTAATAATCCACCAACTGCTGTAGTACCATCCCTAATGTTGTTGCTAAAACTTTGTTGAGCATGATCAGCATTACGAATTTCCTTTTCAACTCTATTAAATTGCTCAGCAGCTCTAGCTAATTCTTTCTGAGCTAGTTGAACACTAGAGGTATCTATCATTTGCCTAGAAGCAGCATGCATAGCTTCCAACTGATTGACCATCCTGGAAACCATTTTATGCATGACTTTAATTGGTTTACTTAAACGATCTTCAATTTGAATTGCCGTACGGATTGTAGCCATGAACTCTCACCTCTTTATTAAAAAAGCATCCTACTCAAAGGATGCTTTTTATGGCTATTGTTTAATAATTTGTACTTTAACTTTCTCTATTTCTTAGTAAATTTATATATTTTCTGTTGTTTCCAACTACATTATCCTGCATGGTTAAATTCACAAGACTCCAAAGTAACTTTCCACCCTTTTAATTGAAAACAGACAGAATTCAAATAAATAAATGTCCCTTTTTTATATCATATCTTTTAAAGAAACATATAAAACAGCTAGCTTAACGATAGCCATTTAGGTTAACAAGCTACTTCCTAACGCTTTCTACCTTTTCTAGACCCTCGTTTTGCCTCTCGTTCTTGCTTCTTATCTTCTTCGATTTTGATCCTTAGAGACGCTATAATACAAGCTTTATCTGCCAAGGATAGTGACACATATTCAGACGGAAGGCGACGCATTTTGTGCACCCACCAGTGCATTATATTAGCCTCACCATCACCGTCGTCTATTAGTTTTTTATTTCTTCAACCATATCTTCTAGCTCAGCTTGATACCCATTGACTTCCTGTGCTACCGCTGAGGCATCTGCAATCTCACCGATTGTCAGCATCTTTCCAAGTAAAGCATCTGCCCCCATTACACCATAAGAATCCTGTAGCTCTTTATCGTTTAAATTAGGATATACAATTGATTCTACAGTTAATAAACGTTGGTATTTAAAATGATCAAAATCAGTATTATACTGCCCCTTACGCTTTCCTTGCATGATCATAGAACGCTTAGTAGATTCAGATTTTAATTCCTCGTCCCGTTCTGGCGAAATTGGCGCGAACTCCCATTCAATTGGATCGCCATGTTCATCCACGAATTTCTTTGAAATAGCATGCTTAATGTTTTCATTTTGCTTTTTATTGTGTGCAAAAAATGCAGTTAAGTTTGACATAATTAATCACCATATCCTTTTTATTTATATTTAAAAGAGCCCATATATAATGAGCTCTCGTCTTATAGCATTTCTTGTAAAGTTGTAAATTCTTCTGGCATATCCCAATCCTCGAAAGTGAAATCTATAGAGTCTTCTAAGTACTCCGCATCTGCATCTAATGCAGCGATGATCCCTCCATCCATATTACAATCAATTAGAATGGTTGTTTGACGGCCTACCGACGCTGAGCCATCTTCGTTAGTCACTTGGATATCAAAATAAATATCCTCCCCAGTGTCTTTGTAACGCTTTAATAACTTACGGAATATTGAAGTATTAAAGTGGAATGTAGCGCTGCCTGTATACTCCGCGCCAGTAGCTTTGTTACCCTTAGCTACACGCCCCATAATAGGAACTTGCGTTTTAGTTTTATCCATACGGGCTTCTAAATTAATTAATTGAGCAAATAAGTAACGACTGCCTTCAACCGTCACGTATGCTCGGCCTTGAGCGCCATGAATGGCATTGCGAGCATGCATAGTAGCATCCGCAAAATACTGTAGATTCATTGGAATTAATGTTTTGTTTGATTTCATCTGTTTGCCCTCCCCTTATGCTACTGTTGTCGTGATGTAAAGTTGTGACATCGCAACCGTAGGAATCACGACTTCATTTACGACAACAGCTTTCTTTGAATTACCTTGTGCCACGGTTAGTTCATCTTTGTTGTAATTTTGAATAGCTCTAATACGTTGCATTTCCATTCGAAGACTACCAATGTCATTCCATAAAGAAATTCGACCATCTTGATCATTTGGCACCTGACCTAAATAATGAGTGTTAAACAATTGAGCTGTATCAATTGCAAGCTGATCAAGCACACGAATGACTTGATTCAAACTGAAGTCCTCGTTTTTCTCATCTGAAAACGATGTAAAGGTATTCACATCTTCAAGTACACGAATTTCATCCCCAACACGATGTAATAAATATTTGCCAGCCTTTAATAACGTTGTGAGTTGTGACTGTGTCTTTGTTTCAGACATATCAACTGTAAATTCACCTTCGTATTTTTTATTAGTATTTGACTTATTGACAGCTACTCCAGCCTGAGCACCAGATACCCAATATACTGCACCAAACACTTCTTCTTCTGGTCCATTAGTATCGTTTTGTACGTCAATAATCCCTTCATGGTTAGTACTGCCAAGTTTATGACCTACAAGTTGGAATTTACCACCGATTTGGTCACGAATACGCTTTGTATACTCAATATATAACGATTTAATTGAACTTTCTGAAGACAAGCAGCCAAGAGTATTGAAACCATATGCTTCTAAAGCATCTAGTGCCTCTTGATGTGCCCCACCAGTAATAGCTAAGCCATTGGAACCTCCAGCTAATGCGGTACCAGCTGTAACAGCTAAAGTTGCATTCGTTTTAAACACAACAAAATCATTAGCGATTAGTTCTGTAGCAGTAGCTACCGCCATTTGTTCGTCTACTAACACATTAGCTAGCAATGTTTTAACATCGAATTTCGATGGCTCATCGACATTTGCCTGAATGACAATCGTAATATCATTCCCTCGTGCACCTTTGTACTTAGCTGTTGCAAAATCATTTGTAGCCGCTTCTGCATCCACAGCAAGTTTGTAAAAATAAACCGTGATAGCATTTTTAAATACATCACGGATACCTTTCATTTTTGAGTCCATATATTCATAACCAAAAATTTTGCGAGAATTCTTTCGTAAATCCTCTTGTGTTACAGCAAATACTTCGCCATCTACGCCCCAGTCAAGTGCAATTGGCAAACCAACGTAACCGCGATTGCTTAGATTTACAAATGCACGAGTAGCGCTAATAAAATTGTGATATTTCCCTGGTAATACTTTGTTTTGTGATAAAAATACTCCTCCACCTAACGCCATATTAATTACCTCCCTTATCGAATTTCTTCAGTATTTCATCCACTTGAGCGAATGAATAAGTTTTTTCTTTTTCTAACAATGCATTGAGTGCATCACGGCGATCTTTATATTTTTGACTTTTTGAAAGTTGCTCTTTTGTAAATTTCGGTAAATTCGAACTAATTACCTTTTCAACGTTTTTGCTTTCCATCGACTCAACCTTCTTCTGAATTGCTTTCGCCAACTGAAACCACCTCTTCTTTGTTAATATTATGATCTAATGACCCCATAAAAGCTTTCTCTTCAATTTCTTGTAAGAAGAAATTAAAATGAATAAAATTATTACCAATGCCTTCAATAACTTCGCTAGTTGCTCCGGTACCAAGCAGTAGTGAACCATTTAACAATGTTATTTCTTTGATTGCTTGTTGAACCTTTAAAGTCATATTAGACGCCTCAGGTATGCCATTTTTAGGGAAATACTTCACGTTAAAATGTGCTGTTACTTTCCATCGACCACCTATTTGTCGGATATGCTCTAAGCTCAAAAATTGAATTAAAAAAGCAGGCGTATTAAACTCCTGCGGTAATTCATCAATATATTTTTTATATTCCGCTCCGAAAGCTTCGTGGAGCTTACTAGATAAAGCGTTTTGAATATCATAAATTTCCATCAAAAGCCTCCTTCAACAAGTTAGTTAGTAAACATATGAATATAGAATTAAATACATCGAATCACTCACTTTCAAACGTTTTGGTAGTTCATTAAGTAGTTTTTTCAGCTCATCAAATCGTTCTAACATTGAACCGTCAATCCTTTATTCATCTCCAACTAAAAAACGCCCTTCCTTATACCGAATAGGAAAGCGTCGTTTTAACTTTTACTTGAACATTAGCCATTCCACATAGCCTCCTTTTCAAATGGTTGCTTGGAATACGTTTTGTGCTTCTTGGAGTGATGGGATTGCTATAGCTGCTACTCTTGCCCATTTAGTTCTATCCTACAAATTTTTCAACTGAAAACCACTCCTTTTTATGCCTCAAACAAGTTTATGGGACATTGATTGGTCGACGGTCTGTCGCCTTGGTCATTTATTGTTTTATAAATTCCAAAAGGTGAAATCCTTAACCCGTCGTCCTACTTCCAAGTTTACATTATCTATTACTTAAAATGATATGTTTGGAACGTTTGGAACTTTTGTCACACTTGGAACATTTGGCAAGTAAAATGAAATATTATCAATCACGCTTAAATGAATACTAGAATAAAATAGCTGATACTATACTGTCGTCTAAATGAAAAAAGTATATAACAAAATAATAGCTCTTCATTTCTGTTAGCCCAATAAAACCCCTAGTAAAATATTTAAAGGTTCACAAAAAAGAAGTAACCCTTTGGTTACTTCAGCATCATATCTAAAACTCTTTCTCGCACACGTTGTACGCTAGTATGACTCATATTAAGATTTGCACCAATCCAGCGGAATGGCATGCCTTCTAGTAACCAGAAAAGTACTTCCTGTTCAAGGTCGCCAGTTACCTTGTCAGCTAAATTTTGAACTAATAGTAGCTCATCTTTAATCTTGTTCATGCGCTCCTCGCGTAAAGCTCTCATTTGAACATGAGCATGCACTGGGTCGCTTGTTCTTCCAATAGCTTTTGGCATTGCTGCCTCAAAGCCATACTTTGCTGTAGATGCTACAGCTGTTAATGAATCTAGTTCATCCTTCATTCTCATGTACTTGCACATATTGTCATTGTACTTTTTAATTGCCTTATCTAGTTGGTAACGATTTAGTTGTATTTTCTCTTTTATCATAGTTATGCCCTCCTATGTATCTTTTCAATTCTCTCTGCTCTAGCATTCCACCACTGGCCGTTATAACAAATGTTTTTACATTGTGCTAAATAAATGTCAAACGCACACCCTCAATATACGTTTTGTTTTTTAAATGCTCTTTCATCCTTGAACACCAAAACATACGATCATGCAATCTGATTTTTAGTCATTGCTCATACACTCCTATTTACCAAGCATTTCTAAAACCTTTTGTCTTTCAGCTTCAAAATCTATCGTGTTGTTATTAGACTCAGCAGATGGAATTGATGACTCGTCTTTATCATTACGATTGGCGAACCACTCTGGCACTATCTCTGTACGACTGTTAGACTTTTGATAAGAATATCGGCTAGATTGCTGTCTATTTTTTTTCTCCCTTTCTTCCTTGGCCTTTAATTGCTCAACATTCTTAATAAAAGACTTTCTCCAGTTTGCTAAAATTTGTTCTGTATACTGCATTGGTATGTTTGGTTGATGTAGTGCCGTTATTTTCATGGCTTCATAAACAAGTGCTGGATTATTTTCACTTGCCATGCGTTCTATGCACTCGCAAATATAACTAGATGCTCTTTGAATGTTTTCATCATAGAATTTAGTTAAGAAAATTAATTGTTCCTCAGTGACTGTCGACTGACTGACTATTTCACTATCTGCTGTTTGTTTTTGTTTTTCTTTTTGTTTTTCTTTTTGTTTTTCTTTTTGTTTTTCTTCCCCACACACTTTAGAAGGTGTATCGATAGGGTATTGATACGGTATCGAACCATTGTCATTACTAGGATTAAGTTCTTTCTGCTCATCCTGTACTTCTAACAGTATTGATACGGTATCGAGACTGTATCCTAACTGTTCCAATGAGGTAACATAGCTCTTAACAAATGGGGTATGTTTTACTGCAAACAGCTCTTTTTCGATACATTTTTTAACTTTAGGCGAATTTATAAAGTTGTATTTTGCCCAGTTAATTAGCATGATTTCTTTCGTTAATTCGTTGTAAGTAATTTTTCCGTATTCAAAGAACCTTTGTAATAGTTTCTTTACTGTTTCACGGTTATAACCTGTATGCATTTCTATTACTCTGTAAGGTAATTCGTAAATACCACATTGTGTTGTATTATTGTTTGTCATCAAATACAGATAGAAATATTTCTCCTCTGGTGTAAGATCTAATACAAAGCCGTCATCCCAAAAAGTTGTGTGTACATGTCTGTATTTAGCCATTTTCTCTCCCCCTAATGTGTTCTTTTTACTATGTGGTTGACACTGATGTTGTCTAACTAGTGGATCGTTTAAAAAGTTATTTGAAATCAGGTTCGAAGGGGACAATTGTTTTTAATTGTGCTAAATCAACAAAACGTACTTTGGGATGAAGAGTGACTCTAGTAAAGTTATTTGAGTTGCCTTCTATTCTTTCTTTAGTCATGATGAAAAAATTTCGAATCACCATCGATTCGTTCACTATTGTACTAATCATATTGTCACTACCTTGCCCAAAAACTTATTAATAAAGTAAGCCTGTCCTTTACTAGTGATTTTAGATGTTTTACTAATACTGATTTCCCCACTGTTATGATGAATAGGTGTTTCTTTAATTTCGAACAAACCCAGTTGCATTGATTTTTGTGTTGGTGAATTGTAAGCTGATCCTTTACGCTTGATTAAATAGCCATTTTCTCTTAGCCATTTGAATAGACGCTTTTGTCCAACATCTATACCATTTTGCTTTAAGATTTTGGCGAACTCTCCAATAAGAATGCTTGTTTCACTAGCTTGTATTGCATCTGCAAATAACACTTTTGTTTTTTGTGAATCAATCAACAATCGCTGCTCAACCATATTTTTCTCGTTATTTTTGATTTTTTTACTGGCAATTAATAAAGCTTTAGCCATAATTGATGCATCATCATCGTTTTCGATAGTAGTGATATAGCCACCATCCTTTCTAACTGAGGGTAAAACTTCTGATTTAACCCATTTTTTAAATGCTCTTGCCGTTGGTTTACGACTTGCGAATATTAGTTCATAAAGTCCAGATTCATTGACAATGTTTGTTTCACCCTGACGCCCTAAGTTGAACTTCGACCGTTCATCATTTTCTAAACGGTTAATTGCTACAGTAGGATTAGTTAGTGCTAATACTCTACAAACATCCGCGGCTACAAACCAAGGCTCGTTATTTAATTCAACAATTCGAACGTTTTGATTATGAAAGTTAAAAGTTTGCAATCGATTCATATAAGAACCTCCAGATTAGTTTCTTACCAAACACAACAAAATGTTGTTTTATTTTTCAAAAAAATTTTTGATGGTGCCATTTCAAATAGGTCAGAAATTGCTAATGCTACATCTAAGGACGGTGTGCGTACTCCCTGTTCAATCATTCCATAATAGCTTTCACTAATAGTGATACCGAGTTCAATATCAAGTTTTTCCACTACATCTTTTTGCAACCAATTTTTTTGTTTTCTAGCATCAATAAGTATTAACCGACGATTTGTTGTTTCCAAAACCACACCCCCAACTTTTTATGGTTTTATATTACCCAACAAAAAGTTGTCTGTCAAACCAAAACTAGATTTTTTGTTGTTTTTTTATTTTTATTTAACTACAAACCCAACAAATTGTTGTATAATTAGGTTACATATTTAAGTGAGGTGTAATCATGTCTAACGTACCGCAAAGGCTTAAAGAGTTAAGAAAAGAAGCTAAATTAACACAAGCAGATGTTGCCAAATTCTTAAATATTTCTGAAAGTGCATACGGGTATTATGAACAAGGCCGCAATGAAATTTCCATAGGAAGCCTTCAAAAGTTAGCAGAAAAATACGATGTAAGCGTAGCGTATATATTATGTGAAACAGATGAAAAACAACCTTTTGATAAAGATGAGGCTGCTTTCCAAGCATTTGCTAATGATCCAGAATTGCAGGTCTTTTATAAAGAACTTCCTAAGTCAGATGAAGAAACTGTTCGCCGTTTACGAGACATTTGGGAGATTATCAAACATGAAAAGAAATAATATTTTTTAGCCCTTCTTCCTAGAAGTGGGCTTTTATTATAAATCAAATAAGAACATACGTTTCATTACAAGGAATTTGGGGATGGTTTTATGTCATATACTACATACACCGAAGATTTTATAGAAAATCTTTATACTAAATTAGAAATTTTGTTACCACATCAACTAGATGTAAATGAAATAGCCTACAAGTTAGGCATTCTAGTATATTTCTGGGATAATCCCAGTCAAGTCCTATTTTTAGGTGATCAGGCTTATATTTTTTTAGATCAAAATCTGTCCCCTAAACAATTGTGGCAAGATTTTTGTCATGAACTGTGTCATGTTTTATTTCATAGTGGCAGTCAGGAAAAGATGCCCTACTCGTGGATTGAGTATCAAGAGTGGAAAGCTAATAATTTTATGGTACAAGCATGTGTACCAACATTTATGTTGAATAAAATTACCTTACCGGAAAGCGAGGATAAAGCCATTCAACTAATTCAAGAGCTATTCAATGTTGAATGGGATTTCGCTTATAAAAGATTAGAACAATATAAAAACAATAAATTTATGCATGAATTAGATGCAAAAGCAGCGAAAATGTACTAAAAGGAAATGCTGATGAAATTTTCCAATATTAGCAATTTCACTTAGATACCTGTTCATGAGATGCAAATGAACTTAAAGTTACCCATAGTAATAATCGGTGATTGCTTCCTAAATGGTGAAGAGGAATTTTTGTATCCATAATTTGCTTGGTCCTAACCTTAATGGCTTAGTAATTAAAACACTGTATTTTCTTTAGCAACTACATATCGAACATCATCACTTTTACTGAAATGATTTATTGGATTTCAGGGTACAAAACGTGGTACGTATTAAATGAGTATCCCCTCCCCCTCTATTTTAATGTATCTCCATTTATGACTAATATTTTCCTCAAGAGTCATAAAAGATTAAAAGGTACATTGTTCTAATGATTATTTCCTACATAAAATAGGCATACAATTGCTGCCAAACGAATAGAAACCTATATAGAGAACAATTAGTCATGGGGAAAAATAAAGTGGGGTGTGAAAGGATGCTTAAAGTAAATGATGCAAAAGAAATGGTACTTGGAATTGTGCAAGATGACCCATTGTTTGTTGCACTACAACATACGCCTTTAGAGGAGAATCTTTATCAGGATGCTTATTTAACAGATATCGATGAATCCAAACACTATACAATAGCAGAAGTCGCGGGCTGGTTTGATATTACAGACGCTATGCTTCGCTACTATTTAAAACCATTTGAACAATACATTTTTGACAATACATCGCCGAACGTGAATGGTAATATTCGTTTAAACCTACCTGCTATAGTAAGGCTAAGAATGATTTTATTATTGAAGGATGAGTATCGTGTGAGGGGGATAAAATTATTGCTAGGCATTGATGATAATGGTCAGTTGCTGAAACATCAAATTACCGCAACGACTATGGATTCTGATGATTTATCACATAAAATTGATGTGCTTGGAAACGTCCTACAGCAGATGATCCAAACTGGCCTCTTTCAAATTTTGCCAGATGAAGAGCAAGGAACATTACAAGTAAACATCAATCAGGATTTTCTTGCTCAAAATATTCAGCGATTATCCGCAGACTCCGCTCTTCAAGTAGAGGAAATTCAAAAAGAAACAGTAGAATTGAAACAAGAAAATGAACATCTCCAACAGCAAATTTCAGAGCTACAAGAAAACAGTGTGAAGGATATTGTGCAGAAGATTAGAGAGCGTCATATAGAAAATGAGATTGTATCTACTTTGCGAACGGAAGCATTACGGCTTTTTTCAGAGAAGCATAAAGTAAGTTTTTTCACTAAAATGTTCAAGTCAGCTCAAATTGAGATGGATAAGGAGCAATTTGTGCTAAGCTATATTTCTCAGCATTTAGAAGAACGCTTGGAAGTGGCATTGAACGATTATTATGACAAATAAATTTGAACAAAGGGTTATCAGCAGAACATGCGTGAGACTAGCTAAAAGGCTCATCGTCATGTTCTTTTTTATATGCGCATAATGCGCTAGCTATTTATACTCCTTACTATTACTACCTTGGTGACAATCTTCGAAATGTTGTTTTCTTATGAGCTAAACATAACAAGGCTATTGTTGCAAAATTTCGGTCTACTTTTGTTGTAGCAGTAAGGCTTTAAAACTTGCTATGCCTATCGTGCTGGAATTTTTAATATCTTTTATCACATTGAAGCACTTAATAATAGGGGGCAATCTATACATTGTTCGGTTCAAATAAAATTCAACTAGATTGCTCTTACCGGTGGATGCTTGGCAGTCATTTTCTAATTGGTGTACTTTGCGATAGTTTAGCTAGTCATTTTTTCGTTAAACGAGATTGACAATTATCATCCCCAACCGCTACAGTGCCGTTAACTATTGGCTACTACATTTCCTAAAAATCGTAATAATCGAAAATGGAGGGCGACCATTTCTTCTACCGTTAAATTTTCATTGCCTTTGTCAAGCCACTCCTGAATTACACCCAGAATGGCAGATGCGATAAAGGCTTGTAAGTATTGCTGAAATTCCGGATCCTTTACTTCCTCACGAATCACTGATAATCTGTCCAAAATATGATTGCCAAAGATAGTTTTCATCTTTTGTGTAAAAGCAGGACTTCCTTGCTCTCCTAATAACATACGAAAGGCTGTTGCATGCTCTTTTATACATGTTATCACTTTAATAAAGGGTTGATAGAATTGACCCATTTTTAATGTTTGGAATGCTTCCACTGGTTGAACATGTTTGACATAGCGTTCTAATTCCATTAATAGCTCCTGTTGCAAATCCTCCATTACGTCATATTTATCCGTATAATGTAAATAAAACGTTCCACGATTGATTTGGGCCGCTAACGCTAAATTTTTGACGGTCACACGTTCAAAGCCGACCTCCTCTACTTGCTGGATAAAAACCTTTTTAATGGCTTGCTTTGTTTCAAAATTCATCTTTTCATGTACAGACACAAACTTCCCTCCAGTTACTTAACACTTACAGGCAAACTGTTGATTGTATTTGTTCACATGCTACCGTAAAATTTTTATCAAATCAACATAGTGTTCAGTGAAGGAGTGAGATCCATATGGGAAACCATGCAATCTCTATTAAAACCCTTGAAAAAAGATTTCAACATAAGCAAGTTATTGCCCCCCTTACCTTAGATATTCCCAAGGGACAATTGATGGGCTTACTTGGTCCGTCAGGCTGTGGAAAAACAACGCTAATTAAAATGATTATGGGCATGCTAAAGCCTGATAATGGCACTATTGAAGTATTAGATTTAGCTGTTCCACATAAGCAATTATTGAATGATATCGGCTATATGGCACAGTCAGATGCACTTTATACGGATTTAACTGGTGAAGAAAATCTACATTTTTTTGCCAAGCTTTATTCATTATCGAAGGCGGAGCAAATGGAGCGTGTAGCCTATGCCGCAAGCCTTGTTCGTTTGACCGATGACTTACAGCTTAAAGTGATGAATTATTCTGGAGGTATGAAACGTCGGCTGTCCCTTGCCATTGCCCTTATTCAAAATCCTAAGGTATTGATTTTAGATGAGCCAACGGTTGGCATTGATCCTGTTTTAAAAAAGGAAATTTGGCAAGAACTTATTCGTTTAAAAGAACACGAACATAAAACGATTTTAGTGACGACACATGCGATGGATGAAGCGGAAAGATGCGATCAATTAGCTATGCTCAGAAGCGGGCATATTATTGCACAAGGGACACCACAGGCATTAAAAGCCTTTTATCAGGCAAAAGATTTTGATGAAGTGTTTTTAAAGGCTGGAGGTGACGTACAATGAGAATGGGTGCTATCGTCACAAGAATCATACAACAAATGAAACGAGATAAGCGGACACTTGCTTTATTATTTTTAGCCCCACTTCTTGTCTTGTCATTAATGTATTTTATTTTCAATAGTAACGAGGCTTCTGTCACACTTGTCGTCTCTAATGGTCCCACACCATTGATTGACAAATTGAAAGAGACAGATTTTACAATTATTGAAGACGATGATTTTTCGAAAAAACAGCTACAGGACAAAGAGTATGATGGATGGCTAGCAATAGAGCAAAACGAACTAAAGTTAACTTTATTAAATGATGATCCTTCCCAGTCAAAAGCTTTAACAATGCAGCTTGCTCAACTTTTACAGACTTCTCAAGACTCCATAGGTAGTTTAGAAACAGACTATGTTTATGGTGATAAGGATACGGCCATTTTTGATATATTTAGTCCCATGCTCATTGGCTTCTTCGTATTTTTCTTTGTCTTTTTAATTACAGGGATTGCCTTGTTAAAGGAACGAACATCTGGGACATTGGAACGTTTACTTGCAACACCTATCAAACGCTCAGAAATTGTAGCAGGCTATATGGTCGGTTATGGTTTATTTGCCTTCCTACAAACAATTATTATCGTACTGTTTGGCATCTATGTGCTTGATATTGTCCATGTAGGCTCCATTTGGCTTGTCTTACTCATTAATATGATGATTGCCCTTGTATCGTTATCCTTAGGTGCCCTGCTTTCAAGCTTTGCCGCTTCAGAATTCCAAATGATGCAATTTATTCCGCTTGTTATTGTTCCACAAGTATTCTTTTCAGGCATTTTTCCGCTTGATAGTATGGCGGAATGGCTTCAAAATATTGGACGTATCATGCCACTTTACTACGCAGCGGACGCATTAAATGGGGTTATGTATAAAGGTTATTCCTTCAATGATATTATAATTAATCTCAGTATTCTTGCTTGTTTCGCTGTAGTATTTATTACCTTAAATATCATTAGTTTAAAAAAATATCGGTCGCTGTAAAAAATACAGTAAGGTTCTGTTCATCATCAACAGCTCCTTACTGTTTTTCAATAAAAATGGTTTCTTTTGCCATACATACTACAAATCATTTACAATGAAATGAATGAATTTCAGTATAAGTAGGTGCAGATTGATGAACATATTGCTCGACGCACGAAACATCACTAAGCAATACAGAGGTACTTCCATTTTAGAAAATGTCTCCTTTACCATCTACGACAATCAAATAATTGCTATTGTTGGAAAAAACGGATCTGGCAAAAGCACGCTCTTAAAAATGATTGCTGGGCTTATTACGCCAGACAATGGTTCCTTTATGTCTTCTAAACAAGCTTTAAACATTGGCTATGTACCAGAGGTTGCCCCTTCCACTATTCTATTTACCCCCAAGGAATATCTTCAGCATATGGGGCGAATCCGTGGGATGGCTAAACAAAAACTTTTATCGAGAATAAATGATTTATTAATACTATTTCATCTGGAAGATGTACAGGATACTAGAATGACCCATTTTTCTAAAGGTATGAAACAAAAAATAATGATTATGCAGGCTATGCTCAACGAAACGGACTTGTTAATATTAGATGAACCTTTATCAGGGCTGGATTTGCAAACACAGAATGATTTGGAAGAAACACTGAAGACGCTCAAACAACAAGGGATGACGATTATCTTATCCTGTCACGAAACAAAGCTACTGGAGCATGTCGTTGATACGATTCTAATGATTCACCATAAAGAAGTGATGCAAACGGATTTATCTGTTACTCCTACAACCTACAATCAATTAATTTTTGAAATTTCGAATATTACATACATAAAAGATCTATTACATGTAACGGAAATACAGCAGCAATCACCATTAGCGAATGGTTTTTATGAAGTGATTGTCCATATCCAAGCACAGCGTACTGACCATCTTTTACAACAGCTACTTGATAAAAACGCTTCTATTAAACAACTCATACCGATCAATGATAAGGAGAAGTTCATACAACATGATTAGTTTAGGCCGATATCAGTTACAAAATTATTTGAGAACCTATCAGTATATTCCACCTTTTTCTATTTTTATTTTATGTCTTGTTGTTAACTACACATTCGTCCCAAACCCTATATTAGATAGCTTTTCATTTACCTCTATAATCCTCTTTTTCCTGATGGGCTGGTTTACCGTCACACTATTTCATTCAGAGGATGAAGGGCAAAAAATGATAACGATATTACATGCAAATGGTGCGACATCTTATCATTTCAGCCTGTTTATAATTGCCATTTTGATTGCTTTTAGCTTAAGTATGGTTTCTGTTATTTATCCCACAGCTATCCATGCTTTTGCCGAGGAACCAAGCTTTACACACCTATTTCTTGGATTTCTCTCTCATGTTAGCTTAGCGATTTTGGGGATTGCTCTCTCTGCTATCTTTACAAGAGAGCTTGTCAAAAATAAACAAAACACTTGGTGGGGAGTCATTAGCGTCTTATTATTAACCTTGGTAGTCGCAACGTTAAAAGATTCAATCCCGCAAATGAAAGGTCTTATTTTGGTTCTACCACCACTCCATCTTTCTTTAGAAATAATGACTGTTGGCGATCAAATAAAATCCATCCCTAGTAAGTTCTATTGGCAGTTCATCTGGATACTAGTTTATGCTAGCTTCGTTATCTATGTATTTTTCTTTTTATCCAAACTGAAAAGGAGGTAACGAACAAAAGGACTCCCACTTAAAGGAAGTCCTGTCATGCTCGTTATTATTTATTTTTGCCAATATGTTTTCAATAAACAAATGGTTAGCAAGCTACAGAAAAATGAATCAATCATACGGACCACCCATACACCATAATTGCTAACTGATACCCCATCTATAATAGACCAGCAACATACATAGAAGATTGCTAATCCAAGTACCTGTATCCAGAAAAATAATTTTTGTTTAGGATGAATAGTGAGCAATGAATTCGTTGATTGATGGGCTGCTCTAACATAGACATAACCGATAATCAACGTAATGCCTACTAAAGTACTGCCATGCTGTAAGTATTTATAAAGGGGGAATTGAAAACCGAAAATGGGCATTGTTTCTGATAAAATAGATAGATGCGAAACCATAAATCCATTTTTATGTGTAAAGGAATCCCAAATGACATGTGTGAGCATACCCAAAAACGCTGAATAACCAAAGACAATGACATTGAGTCGTTTACTCCTGGAAGTTGTTTGGTTAGCTGTATCCTGTAAACATACTGGTAAATGATGAACTACATGCTGCCGAACATACTTACAATAAATGATGTAAATCACAATAATAAGAGGTAAATTAAAAATGAAAAATCCCGTTAAGCTATGACCTATCTCACCTATTGGTCTACCTCTAAAAAAATACTCAAAATCAGGTGCCATACTTCCTAGTACAAGTGCTGAAAAATGGATGTACTTACTTCGTCTTGAAAAAGGTAAAATTGCGGCTGGATGTGCGAATGTTAATGGCATATAAGCCACCTCCCACCAGTTCAGACGTTTCTAACTGACAAAGGTTACTCTCTCGTTAAAACCGACCTTTCATAAAAATTGCTCTTCTAATAGAACCTCAATCCCATACCTTCGTAGTAATGCTGTAGTTACCCCTTCACCCAATAATTTAGTACCATTGAACGCCCCATTATAAATCATTGCACTACCACAAGATGGACTATACTCCTTTAAAACGACCAGAGAGGCGTCTACTTCAAGTGCTTTTTGTAAAGTCGCATAGGCTCCTTTTAAATACAGCTCTGTGACATCACGCCCAGTCCTTTCAATAACGGTTGCTTTGCCATCAAGTACATCCCCTCCATTGCCTCCCACAATTTCAGCAGGCTCCCGAGGGGTTGAAAAACCGCCCATCAGCTCTGGGCAAACAGTAATCGCTTTATTTTCTAACATAAGCCTTTGTATTTTTTCATCTAAACTGTTGGTGCCATTATAACGAACACTTAACCCTGCTAAACAAGCACTTATTAATATCACAGCGATTCTCACTCCTTCAACTATCTTTATTAACTATAACACGCATACAGGATGCAATTTTGACGTGATAGAATGATTTCTTTGATACAATATTTTTAGTAACGACTAAATAGAAAAGGAGAAACAATTTTGGCTGAATTTACAATTTGTTTTCTAAAGAAGGGTGAACAAATTCTTTTATTGAATAGAAATTACCCAGCATGGATGGGAGCCTGGAATGGTGTAGGTGGTAAAATTGAACAGGACGAAACGCCATTAGCAGGTGCTATACGAGAAATTAAAGAAGAAACAGGTATTACGGTTGAAGAAATTACTTATAAAGGAAAAATCACATGGACAGATGGTGTTGTTAACTATGGCTGTATGTATGCTTTTATAGCAGAACTACCTGAATCTTTTACATATATAACACCTATAAAAGTTGCAGAGGGTATTCTTGATTGGAAGGACCTTACTTGGATTTTCCACCCTGAAAATGTTGGCATTGCAGATTTAAAACATTATTTACCAACAATGCTCAATGAGGCAACTAATTATGATTACATCTTCACTTATCAAGACAAACAATTAGTTCATATTTCTTCCACACCAATCGAACAAACATCTACAGTCTAATAGACAAGGAAGCCTCGTCCATGCAATAAGTGTAGGACGGGGCTTGCTTTCTAAACGTCTCTTCTAGGAAAAATTCGTTACATATACCAATTTAGGGATGTGTAATTAAGGATAATAGTTTAAGAATTCTCAACCAAGAAGTGCGGGGCATTTCCGCTTTTTTCTAGCTCAGTTTTTATACCGAATATCGTATAATTGTGATAAAGCAAAAAAACATCAAAAATGCAAAAATATTTGTTGACTTTTACTGAAATTAGCGTAATATTTTTCTCTGAATGATAAGGATTATCATTATCATTTTTTAAAATAAAGTGAGGTAAAAAAAATGTCAAAAATTAAAAATTCTATGTTCATAGTAATGCTTTTATCATTAATGGTTTTAGCTTTAGCAGCATGTTCTGATTCATCTAATAAAGACACTGCTAAAAAAGAAGAACAAACAAAAGACAATACATCAGAAACTACTGATGAACAGCAATATCCGATTACAATTAAACACGCTTTTGGTGAAACTGTTATTGAGAAAAAGCCTGAGCGTGTAGCAACAATTGCTTGGTCTAACCATGACGTTGCACTATCACTTGGTGTAGTGCCAGTTGGTTTCTCTGCAGCTAACTATGGTGTACAAGATGGTAGTGGTATGCTTCCTTGGACTGCTGAAAAATTAAAAGAGCTTGGTGAAGAAAATCCGAATATTTATCAAGATACTGACGGTTTAGACTTCGAAGCCATTGCTGACTCTAACCCAGATGTCATTCTTGCTGCATACTCTGGTATTACGCAAGAAGAGTATGAGACATTAAGTCAAATCGCACCTGTTGTAGCCTATAAAGAAACTCCTTGGGTAACTTCTTGGCGTGACCAAGTTACATTAAACGCTCAAGGTATGGGTATGGAAGCACAAGGTCAACAATTAATCAAAGACACTGAAAAATTGATCCAAGATAAAGTGAATGAACATGCTGCTATTAAAGGTAAAAAAGCTGCATTCGCTATGTTTACTCCAACAGATTTATCAAAATTCTATGTTTATACACCTGCAGATCCACGCGGTGAATTCTTAATGGAATTAGGTATGGAATATCCTGAAAGCGTTACAAAACAAATTTCGGATGATAGCAGCTTCTATATTGAATTAAGCGCTGAAAATGCAGATGCTTTAGCTGATGTAGAAATCTTTATTGCTTACGGAGATGAAACAACTTTACCAGCTTTACAAGCTGACCCAATTTTAGGGAAAGTACCTGCTATTCAAAATGGGAATGTTGTTGTTATTGGTGATAATACGCCACTTGCAGCTGCTGGTACCCCTAGCCCACTATCAATTGCCTATACAATTGATGACTATTTATCATTAATCTCAGACGTAGCAAAAAATATAAAGTAATATGAATAAGATACAAGCTACCGAACAGAAGCAGTTATTTATCCCTAAAAATTTCGCTAAAGTTTTGCTTTTTCTTATCATTTTTCTTGCGTTATGTGTAATTGCTTCGCTACTATTCGGTTCTCGTACAATTGGCTGGACTGGACTAATGGATGGCTTGTTCCATCCTGATGTTCAGTCACATGAAGCCGTTGTTGTTCGAAAACGAATCGTCCGAACAATTTTTAGTTTACTGTGTGGTGCGGCATTAGGCGTTTCTGGGGCACTAATGCAAGCCGTTACACGTAATCCAATTGCAGATCCAAGTATTTTGGGGGTAAACACAGGGGCATCACTTTTTGTCGTTTGTGGTATCGCCTTTTTAAACATTAGTTCAGCCAATCAATATATATGGTTAGCAATAGCGGGTGCCATTATCACTGCTATTTTTGTATTTGGAATAGGCTCTATGGGTGCAAGTGGTGCTACACCATTAAAGCTTGTACTTGCAGGGGCTGCTACAAGTGCCATTTTATCTTCATTAGTCGTTGCGGTTATGATTCCGCGTACAAATGTAATGGATCAATTTCGATTTTGGCAAGTTGGTAGTGTAGGAGCTGGAAGCTGGGACGCTATTCAGCTATTTATTCCATTTTTAGTTGTAGGCCTATTGATTGCCCTCTTCACTGCTCCAGCACTAAATGCTTTAGCACTCGGGGATGAAGTGGCAACTGGTTTAGGTGTTCGTACTGGTACACTACGTATGTTTGCAGCACTAGGTGGAGTTCTTTTATGTGGGGCTGCTACCGCTCTAGCAGGACCTATTGGTTTTATCGGTTTATTAGCAACTCATGTTGTCCGCCTTATTATAGGACCTGATATACGCTTTATCCTTCCTATGTCTGCCTTAACAGGAGCAATTATTTTAACGTTTTCAGATGTTTGTGGTCGACTTCTCGGCAGTCCTGGTGAGCTAGAGGTGGGTATTTTAACAGCCTTTATTGGTGCCCCTATCTTGATTTTAATTACGATGAAAGCGAAAATGCGTGCGTTATGATGAATGAAACATTGATATCCATAATGAAAGGCAGACAACGAAGAAAAAGACGCTTTGTCATAATAACTTCTGTACTGACTGTTATTTCCATAATACTGTGTTGCACAATGCTAATGCTTGGTAACACGATTTATCCTGTTGAAGATGTTATCCGTGTTCTCCTTGGCCAACATGTACAAGGTGCCTCTTTCGCTGTAGGCACAATTCGATTACCACGCATGTTAGCTGGTACATTTGCTGGCTTTGCATTTGGTGTTGGAGGTTATATTTTCCAAACTATGTTGCGCAATCCTTTAGCAAATCCAAATGTTATTGGTATTACAGCTGGTTCAAGTGCTGCTGCTGTATTTTGTATTATTGTCCTGCAAGCAAGTAATATCGTTGTATCCATCGCTTCAATTATTGGCGGTTTAGCTACTGTCCTAATTATTTATGCTTTATCAAGAGGCTCTTCTTTTTCAATTGGCAAATTAATATTAATCGGGATTGGTATTCAAGCAATGCTAAATGCATTCATCTCTTATTTAATGCTAATTGGCAATACACATGATATTCCAAGTGCCATGAGATGGTTGAGTGGGAGCTTAAATGGTGCGAAAATGGAGTCACTCTATCCATTAATGATAATCGTCATTGTATTTACACCTGTACTGTTATTTTTCGGGAAGCATTTAGAAATGCTTGAGCTTGGTGAACAAACATCCACCTCTCTAGGTGTAGACACAAACAAAACAAGAATCATTTTAATGCTTTGTTCTGTATTAATCATTGCACTTGCTACAGCAACTACAGGACCGATTGCCTTTGTTGCATTCCTTGCTGGACCAATTGCCAAAAAATTAGTTGGTGTCGGGTTTTCAAATATACTTCCAGCTGGTCTAATTGGTGTTATTTTAGTATTGGCTGCTGATTTAATTGGTCAATTCGCATTTACAGCTAGATATCCAGTAGGTGTTATTACAGGAATCATTGGTGCACCTTACTTAATTTACTTGTTAATTCGAATCAATCGAAAGGGAGATATATGATGAAACCAACACATACGCTTCAGGCTGAACATATAACATCTGGTTACGAGCAAAAGACGATTTTAGAAAATGTCAGCATTGCTATTCCAAGTAATAAAATTAGCATTATTATTGGTGCGAATGGTTGCGGAAAATCTACATTATTAAAAACAATGGCACGCCTGATTAAGCCAACTGGTGGTCATGCCATGCTAGATGGCAAATCCATTCATCAAATGCCACCAAAACAATTAGCTCGTGTGTTAGGACTTTTACCTCAGTCCCCTATCGTTCCTGAAGGAATTACTGTTGCTGATTTAGTTGGCCGTGGTCGATTTCCTCATCAAACATTATTTAAAGGTTGGTCCAAACAAGATTATGAGGCAGTTGCAGAAGCTCTTGAAATGATGAACATTACAGAGTTTGCTGACCGCAATATCGATGAACTTTCAGGTGGTCAGCGTCAACGTGTGTGGATTGCTATGGCATTAGCGCAACAAACTGATATTTTATTTTTAGATGAGCCAACAACATTTTTAGATATTACATATCAAGTTGAAATTTTAGATTTACTAACAGATTTAAATAAAAAATATGGTACAACCATTGTCATGGTATTACATGACATTAATCTTTCTGCCCGTTATGCGGACTACTTATTCGCATTAAAAAATGGTCGTTTACTTGCAGAAGGTTCGCCAAAAGATATTGTGACAAGTGAGTTAATTAAAGATACATTTGACTTAGATAGCATGGTTATTGAAGACCCTGTTTCTAAAACACCTTTAATTGTTCCTGTTGGCCGTTATCATGCTGTCTAGTTATAAAGGGAATGTTGTTGAAAAAGGATCATGTTACTAGCAGAAAAAGACCTTTTAGCAAGGCGAGGGGCTAATGTCCATTCCGCCAGCATCCTTTCCAGGGGGCGTCCGTTGAGCCGCTTCACTTACTGCGTTCGCTCTAGTGTCTCGTCTGTGACGTTAAATCCCCTAGGAGTGGTACTGATTCCACTTCAATCAACCATTCTGCAAAAGTATCTTTTCCTTTTTCATTCAGTAGTGAACACCACTATGAACGATATACCTAAACCCTTTAAAACTACCTCATTTTGATCGTACTGGAAGACGAGATTGAAAATTTGTTAGAGTAGTACTTTAAATATCTTTCTCCACATCCTGCATCTAATACATGCTTTCCATCTGGCTCTTCCACCAAAGAATAGATGGTAGGGTTCAATGAATATCACCCTGCTTCTCGTAATTAGCTGTATACCTTTATCTAATTAATAGACAAACAAGCCTCGTCCATGCACTAGCAGCATGACGAGGCTTGTTCTTTAGTGTCTTGGCTGTGCAAAGCGCATCCTGCACATCGACCAATTTAAGCTTGTATACTGGATTTCGTCATGGATATCCCACAAGCGATCCACTATTCGCAATTCAACACTCCGTTCCAATAATGCTTTAGCTATATCGTTAACCTCAGAGACATTAATGGGCATTTGTATTAATTCACTTGTATAATAACCTGCATTATCATCCAGTAATGTGAATCCATTACTATCAAACTCATATAGGTAAAGTCTCGTATTCTTCAATACTTCAAACCATTTGTTTTCAATGACCACTACATGAGAAGCTTGTGCTAAATAATGCCCTCTATCTTGCTCTGTTGTTTGTACCCCTGCATGAAAGCAAACACGAGGACAATCTCTCGGCGTTAAATAATTTGGCAAGCATCTCTCATTGATGGCCCATACAAGCCCTTTGGTTGCATCTAAATCTGCTCGCTCAGGTAGTCGAGGATGAAACATCGTAATAGTAGGGTTCTCACTGACATGAAATAAACGCATGGATTCACTCTCCTTTATTTTCTAAGTTTAAAGACGATAAAATCTGCACAATGCAAATCTTCCTCAAATTGAGGATACTTCTCTAGCATGTCTTGTGATGGCTTTGGCTCTACAATAGCTTCAATGGTAAAGCCACTTTGAATAATGGCTTGCACATAGCTTGTTAATGTACGGTGATACAGCACAATTGAGGGGTCAGCATCTAGTTGTTGGTAAACCCCTTCATAAAAATAACGCTGGATTTTCCAATACTGTTGATCTAGCTGCTCATGTCTTATCCATCCACTATTTGGTGTCACAAAACATGGATGCAGAATTGAAAAAATAAAAATGCTATTAGGTTTCAAAAGACGATACATTTCATGCAATGCAGCCTTGTAGTCCTCTAAATCTTGAAGAACCATATTTGACACAATACCATCAAATTGCTCATCTGCTAGAAACGCTAAATTTTCACAGTTCCCGTGTAAAAATTGAATAGCTTCCTGCTGTTGTGTTCTTTCCATAGCAATATCCAGCATTTTTTGTGAAAAATCAACAGCCGTTACGCTTGCCCCTTTCTTCGCTAGTAACCTACTTAAATATCCTTCTCCACATCCTGCATCTAATACATGCTTTCCATCTAGCCCTTCCAGTAAAGAAAAGATGGTGGGATTTAACAGTACTACACGATGATTGTCACCCTGCTCATCGTAGGTAGCTGTATACCGCTCTGCATATTGATTCCAACGTTGAATAGCTTGTTCTGTGTTCATATAAAGTCCCCATTTCAATGTAGAATCGTAACGTTACGTCCTTTGTGCACTTATCTATTTTTCCATATAAAGAAAAAAATATATAGACTTTTATTATATTTTTTAATATCATGTAGATAGAGGCACGGCTTCTTTAAGTAAATGATAAAGCCAGAAATCCAAATAGGATTTCTGGCTTTTATGCGCTATATAGAAATTGTATGTTCTGCAGCAGCTTCTTTTTTTACAGTTAGCCATCTACCAATTACCATAACGAGCAATGCAAGAAACACGATGACACCAGCAAATACAAGTGCTGCTTTATAGCTACTATAAACTTCAACCAGCTTTCCTGCGACGATCGGTCCGATAATTTGTCCAAAAGCATAAAAGGTTGTTAATAAAGATACAACAAAACCGCTCTGTGTCGGAAAAAGCTGTCGTGCATAGGAAGTAGTTAACGTGACAATTCCTACAAAGGTCAGACCAAATAAAAATGATGCTAACAATACGCTCCATACAGTTTGTGAAAATACGGGTAATAGGATGCCAATCACTTGAAGTATGTATGCCACAAACAAAATTTTTATCGCTGAAAACTTCTCCAATAAGACCGTCCAAACAGGTGCTGATGGAATAGCTGCAAGTCCCACAATAACCCAGCTGTAAGAGGAGTAAGCTTGGAGAGAAGGGATATTATGAATAATATCAACCAAAAAAGTACCTGTAATAATATAGCCTAATCCCTCTAAGCCATAGGATAGAATCAGCCATGGCATAAAGCCTCTTGTCATTTTGGTATCGAGCGTTTTCATCACTTTTATGCTGTCTTGAACCTCTAAATTTCTCCACAGAATAAAGGTAATGAGTAAAAAGATAGCTGATAGCATACCTAAACCTAGCCATGTTCCCTCCCAAGCAAATTTCGCTTCTATTGTAGGAACACATAAGCCAGAAATAGCAATTCCCAAACCAATGCCACTAAATACATAGCCAGACCATCGCGATAATGAATGTCTCGCCAAATAATCCATCATAATGCTAGACGTTAAAACAAAAATAAGCCCACCTGTAATGCCTGCGATTAAACGGAGAACTAGCCATACAGAATACACCTCTAGCAAGCCCATTAATCCCACCGATAGAACATTGAAAACGACACTTGCCAATAAAATATTTTTACGTCGACGATGAATAAATCCTGCCCATAATGCGCCAATGAAATAGCCAATATAATTGCTTGAAGCCAAAAATCCAGCCACCTCTAACGAAAATCCTACATCATGACGCATAAATGGCAAAATCGGTGTAAATGCAAATCGACTAATTCCCATTGCGACAACTAGTAATAAAATTCCTCCAAAGACAACCCCCATATGCTGTCGAGTCATTTTTATCCCCCTCCCCTTTTTCCTACTGTAATTATAAGGATACAGAGCGTAAATTAATAAATCTAATATATAATGTATATAAAATCATAAAAAAAATTAATGAAAGGTGCTTGCATATGAATTTACACGCTTTACGGCTATTTACAAAGGTGGCTGAGCACAATAGTGTTTCCAAAGCGGCACAAACGCTTATGATTAGTCAGCCTGCTGTCACCATTCAAATACGAAATTTAGAAAAAGAGCTAGGTTTGACCCTGATAGAATCCAAAGGGAGAGGCATTGCATTAACACCAAATGGCACGTTTTTATATAAACAGGCACAGCGATTATTTGATTTAGAAATCGATATTGAATATAAAATTGAACAACTGAAATATACAGGCAATGAGGAATTACAAATTGCCTCGACGCATGTGCCTTCCCATTTTTTACTGCCCAAATGGTTGGCTCATTTTAAACAAATTTATCCAGCAACAAATCTCCATTTAAAAACGGCTAATTCACAGCAAGTCATTGAGGAATTATTGCATTATAAAGCTGACTTAGCCTTTATCGTTAAAGAAGATGGCCATCATCCTGATATTAATTATCAATTTCTGATGAATTTAGATTATTGGTTTATCGTACCATACAGTCATCCATTAGCAGGTCAAACGATTTCCCTCGCAGAACTTATGGAACAGCCCTTTGTGACAAGGGAAGACGGGAGTTCCACAAAAGAATATTTAAATGCTTTATGTAAAGTGCATAAAATTCCCCCACCGAAAGTAGGACTGCAACTAGATGGAATTAATGAATCGATCCATGCTATTGCAGCAGGTTTCGGAACAATGCTAGCTCCGTCCATAGCAGCTTCTAGCTTTATCCAGCAGCAACAAGTTGCCCGTGTTTTTATTAAGGATATTGATATTCAACGTCCTATCTATCTTTGTACACGAAAAAATGAACAGCACCATTCCCCCTCCTTTCATAACTTTCTTCATATCATCAATGAATCCATTCTATAAAAAGAAGGCACGCTAAAACATGTGCCTTCTTCTCATCCATCAATGCTTGTCAAAGCTGTAAAAATGTAGTTGGACAGCTTCTTTTTTTCTTTCACAAACTCATTAATATTCGTTTTTTTATAGACTTCATCGTTTGTATAGCCTATAATAATCCGTGTTATTATCTATAAACGAACATTAAGGTGGTTTTTATGACTGAATATACGTATATTTTCAAAGGGACAGCTTTTACTAGTAAATCTGCTACTGAAGTTCAAATTTTAAAAGATTATTTGTTTTTCATAAATGCTGACGGCATGATTGATAAAGCAGTCGGTCCAGAACGTACTGATTACCAACAACTATTAACTACATATCAACATCAACCTAATTTCCATCCATTAGCTGAAGGTCAATATTTCTTACCAGGATTTGTTGACTTGCACGTTCATGCACCACAATGGGCACAATCGGGTACAGCCTTAGACATTCCACTTTATGACTGGCTAAACACTTATACGTTCCCAATCGAATCAAAATTTTCGGATTTAACGTTTGCACAAGAGGTTTACGAGGATTTAGTGAGCACGCTGCTTGCCAATGGCACAACAACATCCTTATATTTTGCGACAGTTCATAAAGAAGCTAGCATACTGTTAGCTAAAATCTGTGCTGAAAAGGGCCAACGTGGCCTTGTCGGAAAAGTGGTCATGGATGATCCTGAGCAAAATCCCGATTTTTATCGAGATGCAAACACACAAACCGCATTAGCTGATACAGAAGAGTTTATTTTAGCGGTAAAAGAATTAGCGAAAACAACTAAACAAGGTGTTTACCCCGTGGTCACACCTCGCTTTATTCCAAGTTGTACAGATGATGCCTTAATAGGCTTAGGTGATTTAGCAGCGAAATACGATACTCATATTCAATCTCACTGTAGCGAAAGTGACTGGGAGCATGGTTATGTCAGAGAGAGATTTAATAAGAATGATGCAGTAGCCTTACATGATTTTGGTTTATTAGGTGATAAATCGGTTATGGCTCATTGTAACTTTTTAAGTGATGATGATGCTCAATTATTTGCTGAAACAGGCACTGCCATTGGTCATTGTCCAATCTCTAATGCCTATTTTGCTAACAGTGTGATTCCAATCGCCCGCTTCCATGCAATGGGCATTGATATTGGATTAGGCTCAGATGTTTCAGGGGGATTTTCTCCAAGTCTTTTTGATAATGCAAGACAAGCTGTTATGTCATCAAGAATGTTAGAGGATGGTGTCGATACAACCCTTGCAGCTGAAAAACGAGGTGTGCCAAATTCACGTATTACCATTAATGAAGCCTTCTATCTAGCCACTGCTGGTGGTGGTGAAAGCTTAAGCCTTCCAATTGGGCGTTTACAAGAAAACTATACATGGGATGTACAAATTATAGATACAAAAATCCCTACTGCTAAGCTTCCAATTTTTGATCAAAAGGAAGATTTACTCGATATATTCCAAAAAATAATGTATCTTGTACGCCCAGAAAATATCCGTGAGGTATGGGTGCAAGGAAGTAAAGTTCATGCGAGAGACTAGTCATTCTCTTATTCATTAAAAATCTATCATTTTGAGGTGTACAACTTCGTGAAAACGCAACATAGTAAACGAACAAACGAAACAAGAAAAACACAATTAACCGTATTACCAGATGAAAAAATCTCGTTCAGCCAATCAGCTCTATTAGGTTTACAGCATGTCATGGCCATGGATGTTTACGTTGTGCCATTTTTAATTGCCATGCTCATTGGTCTACAAACAGGGCAGGCAGGTGCATTAATTCAATCCACCTTTATTGCGGCAGGAATTGCGACTATTGTACAAACCCATTTTTGTATGAAATTACCGATGGCACAAGGCCCTTCCTATGTTCCACTAGGGGCTATTGTTGGAATCTATGCGGCAAGTGGCAGTGGTGATTTAGGCTGGAGCACTGTGCTAGGTGCCAGCTTAATCGGTGCTATTTGCGTCATTATTTTAGGCTATACAGGCATTTTCAATAAAATTGTTCAAACATTTATTCCACCGATTGTTGGCGGTACGATTATCTTTGTTGTCGGTCTTTCCTTAATGCCTGTCGGTTTAAGTGATAATATTTTTAATGGAGCAGGTGCATCCATTAATCAGAACATCTATTTAGCTTTGATTTCAGCCATTGTATTAATCATTTGTGTCATGTTAGGGACAGTCTTCCACCAAAAAGGGCGTCTATTCCGTATTGCATCTGTCATCATTGCCTTAATCGGCGGCAGTATTGCGGCAAATAGGATGGGTGTTTTAGATTTATCTCCTGTATCACAAGCAAAATGGTTTAGTATGCCGCAAATTCCATTTGCAGATTTCGGCTTTAGCTTTAATATCTCAGCCATTAT
Organism: Lysinibacillus sp. FSL W7-1291; assembly: GCF_038593415.1. Taxonomy (NCBI): domain Bacteria; kingdom Bacillati; phylum Bacillota; class Bacilli; order Caryophanales; family Bacillaceae; genus Lysinibacillus; species Lysinibacillus sp. FSL W7-1291. The sequence goes on along the minus strand of NZ_CP151994.1, from coordinate 1,289,366 downwards.
CACAATGGTCATTATTTATATTGTCTTAATGGCGGAAACAACAGGAACATGGTTTGCCATTAGCAATGTCATCGACAAACCATTAACAGATCAACAAATTAATCGAGGCGTTATTGGTGAAGGCATTGGCTGTTTTATTGCTTCATTACTAGGCTCTACACCTGTGACGGGTTACTCTACAAATGCAGGTGTTATCTCAATTACAGGGATTGCGAGCCGTCGAGTATTTATAGCAGCAGGTATTTGGTTTATCATCTTCGGCTTCTCTGGTAAATTAGCGGCACTTATTTCAGCCATTCCTTCAGCAGTCATTGGTGGTGTATTTGTCATCGTCTGTGGCATTATTGCCATCAGCGGATTACAGGTGATGAAAAATGAACATATTGGCGAAAAGGAAATGTATGTCATTGCGATTCCTGTCATTTTAACGTTAGCTCTGACATTATTGCCTGATGATTTCCTTTATTCACTACCTACAACCGTTCAATATTTATTTGGATCGCCTATCGCAACCGCTGCGCTAGTAGCGATTTTCCTTAATAAAATTCTACCAAGCTCAAAATAGCAAGTATCTACAATGCATAGCACCTCTAGTCCATTTGGATTGCAGGTGTTGTGCCTATTTATTTTCTAAAATTTCTGTTTCCTTCCCTGCTAATCTGTTATACTAGAGCAAAAAAGTAGGGATTCAGAATGGTATATGATGTCATAATAGTTGGTGCTGGCTCCATGGGGATGGCGGCTGGTTATTATTTAGCAAAGAAAGGTAACAAAGTTCTTATGCTAGATGCCTTTACTCCCCCGCATGAAGAAGGTAGTCATCATGGAGATACAAGAATCATTCGCTTTGCTTATGGTGAAGGGGCTAGCTATGTACCTTTTGTAAAAAGAGCTGGTGAGCTTTGGCAAGAGCTAGAGTCTTTAGCCAATGAGAACTTATTTTTACAAACTGGCGTAGTCAATATTGGAGAACCAACCTGTGACTTTATTCAGAATGTCAAGGCAAGCTCAGCACTCTATGATTTAGCACTCGAACATTATTCAGCAGCGGAAGCGATGAACAAATGGCCAGGGCTATTCTTGCCAGAAGATTTAGTGGCTTGCTTTGAGCCGACAGCAGGCGTCCTTCGGGTAGAAGCATGTATTCGAGCATATCAAAAATTGGCGTTAGAGGCTGGTGCAAGCTTACAGACGAATGAAAAAGTACTTGCTATTCAAGCTGGAGAAATTGTACAGGTGCAAACTGTACATAACCTTTACAAAGCAAAGCACTTAATAGTGACGGCTGGTGCATGGGCAACCGAGTTACTACAAACGATGGGCGTAACCATCCCAGTTACCCCAACACGTAAAACGTTTGCATGGTTTGAGGCAGATGAGGAGCTTTATCGTGATGAAAATTTCCCAGCCTATTGCTTTGAATTTGCAGATTCAACCTACTACGGCTTTCCTAGTATTGATGGAGCAGGATTAAAACTTGGGCGACATGATGGTGGCGAAGTGATCAATCCAAATACTCCTTTGCGCCCATTTGATGATGCAGATCTTGTTGATTTACAAAATTTCATTCATCAGTTTATGCCCAAGCATGGTGCAATAAAATACGGCAAAACATGCAAGTATTCGATGACTCCTGATGAAGATTTTATAATTGACTTTTTGCCTAAACATCAAAATATTATTATTGCTGCAGGTTTTTCGGGCCATGGCTTTAAATTTAGTAGCGCTGTAGGGGAAGTACTAGCGGAATTAATTGTAGATGGCAAAAGTAAACAGGATTTATCAACCTTTAAGTTGAATCGATTTTAAAAAAATAAAGATTGGTACAACGAACGCATAATCGTTGTACCAATCTTTTATTTTTGTATCAGCACTTGAAACTCTTGCCAATCATATAAACGTGGAAGATTCACATGCTGGTTATAGGATTGATTTTTTAAAATCACCTTAGTTGTCACATCATGAAGTGTTTCCAGCACTGTTGGTTTATCATCTACATAAACATCTAACGCAAGCTCTTTTATAATATTGACTTTTTCTGCATCCTGCATTCCACAGAAAAAATGACCGTCCGTTATTGGAAAACCTTGCGCCTCCATCCATGCTTTTGTTTGTGTACAGTATTGTTTGGGACGAGATGTAATATAGTAAATATCATGCCCTTGCGCCGCTAGAGCTTGGAGCGTTTTTATTGCCCCCTCAAAAGAAGGACAGTCCGTAAAATAAATCTCCTCCATTGTACTATTCCACATTGCATAACCTTCTTCGTCTGTTAAACCAAAAGGCTCATGTATTTCTACACGTTGTAAGGCTTGAAAGGTTTTAAAGGAAACATTTTTACCTAGTTTTTTATTATAGAGTAAAAAAGCGTGTGCTCGTAAATCAATTAAAGTGTCATCTATATCAAAGCCAAATTTCATCTAGTTGTTCGCCCTTTCAAGAAGCCTTATTTATAAAGTTAGAAGCAAATGTTTGCTCTTTTTCAATTTGTTTTGCTAATACTTCCTCAATGGCTTGCTTACGCATTTGTTGAAAATCTTGTACATTAAATTGTGCTAACGTGTCTTTATTTAGCAAAGATGCCAAACAATCGGCATCTTTTAGAGCACTATTTAATCCAAATGCCCCAGTTGGTGTCATCGTATGGACAGCATCACCTAACAATACAATGCCCTGGGTACCCCAACAGTCACAGTGACTACTAAAAACATCTAATAACACAAAGTCTTTCCAAGACTGAATATGCTCTTGTACTGTATTAGCTAATAGTGGAAATTGTGTTGTAAGCTGCTGGATAAAAGGAGTAAAAGCTTGTTTGCGCAGCTGAGGGAAACTACCCTGTTCGATATTCCAGCCTATTTGAATATAACCACCAACTTGCGTAAACAATGACAGCTGCTTATCATCGATTAGTGCCATTTTTATAGAAGGTTCCCAATTTGAAGGTGCAGGAATTTTAGCCCATAGTAAATCAAAGCCATGTTTCTGTTTCTGAACATCAATATGTGCTTCCTTACGGATGGTAGAATAGCGACCATCTGCACCAATAATTAATTGGCTATCAATTTTGATAGTGTTTCCATTTTTTATTGCTATAACTCCTCTATAATGACCAGAAGTGTCTACGATGAGCTTTGTTACCTTTGTATGTAGCAAGCATGTAAAGTTGGGAAACGGCCGTGTATTTTGTAAAATTCCCTTTAATAAATGAGCTTGTGGGACATGTATGCCTAAATGACCTACTGCTTCATCAGGAAAAATCGTTTTAAAGGCGTTACCATCTGCGTAATACTCCAGCTTCTCCATTCGTAATATACCGTGTGACTCAACTGCCTCAAAAAGATGATGATTTTTTAAAACAGCCTCGCCCTCTTCATTTAAGTGCTCGCCTCGAAATGACTGACCAAGTGCTGCGTTTTGCTCAAGTAGGATTACTGTTAGCCCTTTTTTGGCTAGTAAGTAGGCTAACAGTGCGCCAGCTGGTCCTGCCCCTACTATACAAACATCTGCTTGATAGTTCACTTTTCTTCACCTTGCTTTGGATAAGCAATAATACGCAAATCCTCGCCTACCTTATCAAATGAAGTCCATTCAACATTCCATGCCTCATTCATTTGAGAAGGACTATAACCAGCAAACGGTGTTAATGATAGATTCCCACCGAGAACTTTAGGCGCTATATACACCACATATTTGTCGATCGCTTCTTGCTGTAAAAAAGAAGCATTTATTTTACTTCCTCCTTCGAGCAAAATATCCGTAATGCCATGTGTATAAAGCTTTTCAAGCATATCATCAAGCTGAAGTCCATATTCATTTTTACGTACTGGTAAAACCGTCACACCTTTGTCTGTAAATCGCTTCATTTTTTCTTGGCTTACGTCCTCACTACATACAAGAATCGTATGTGCTTCCTCCGTATTTAACACATTTGCATAATCGGGTGTGCGTAGAGAACTATCCATAATAATACGTGTTGGATTTTTTCCGTATCCTTCTTTTAATCTTGTTGTTAAAGTAGGATTGTCAGCAATGACTGTACCCACACCGACTAAAATGCCGTCTACTTCATGGCGAATATAGTGAACATCCTCACGTGCAGCCTCGCCAGTTACCCATTTAGAATGCCCTGTATGTGTGGCAATTTTCCCATCTAAAGTCATAGCAAATTTGGAAATAACAAATGGGCGTTGTGTCAGCATATTGTGGATGAAACGTTCATTAACACGGCGAGCTTGTTGCTCCAAAACTCCCACCTCAACTACTATACCCGCATCCCGTAGCAATTGAATGCCTTGCCCTGCTACAGCTGGGTTTGGGTCTTGCATGGCTACCACAACTCGACTTACACCAGATTCCTTCACTAGCTTCGCACAAGGTGGTGTCTTCCCATAATGCGAACAAGGCTCTAACGTTACATATAATGTAGCATCTTGTGCATGCTCTCCAGCCATACGAAAAGCATGCACTTCAGCATGTGGTTCACCTGCTTTTCTGTGTAAGCCTGTGCCTACAATTACGCCATTCTTCACGATCACAGCCCCAACAAGTGGATTAGGGTTCGTATTTCCTTTGGCACTCGCTGCTAAATCGAGTGCTAGTTGCATATACTTTTCATCAACATTTGCCATCATCACAACCTCCACCTATTGTTTTTCGCGCATATGTCCAGATTTTTCAACTTTTGTTTCTAAATAAAAACGATTTGTCTCTGTCAAACCGCCCCATAATGGAACATGCCCTTCGGCAGCCATACCGCGAGCCTGTAAAGCAGCCAATTTCTTCGGATTATTTGTAATAAGTGTGACAGGTTTTGTGCGTAGAGTAGCTAATACGGCAAGTGCCTCGTCATATGAGCGAGTATCATCTGGGAAGCCGAGTGCATGATTTGCTTCTACTGTATCTAGCCCTTCCTCTTGTAATAAATAAGCAAGAGATTTAGAGAATAACCCTATGCCACGACCTTCATGATCGGCTAAATAAAATATAGCGCCACAGCCGTGCTCTGCGATCATTTTCATGGATTCATGCAACTGGTAGCCACAATCACAGCGCTGACTGCCAAAGATGTCACCAGTGTGACAAATACTATGCATTCGGATTAAAGCATCCTCGGAATGGGTAAAATCACCATACACCAGCACAGATGATTGTTGCAAAAATGCTAAATTGGCATTTGCTAAACCATCAATAATTTCCTCTTTCGTTAAATTTGCATCAACTGTTAGCCAGTTATACCATTGAAATGATGCAGAAAAATCGCCTTGTTTTACAGGTAAATTCACTGGGCCAACTAGACAAATATTTTCTGTATTTGTATGCTTCACGATTGTCATTTTATCCTTCACTAAGTCCATAACTTTAGTCGTAATTGTCATATTAATCTCCAACCTTCTATAGAAACAGTTGGCTGAATTCGCCAACTGAGCACATGTATTTTTACATCACTTACATAACGTAACTTAGTTTATAATAATAACTAAAAAGTGTCAAACAACAGCTATTATTCTTTTAATATAAATGATAGATACCAAAATTTTAGCATTACTTTTTCATCATATACCACTAGCTTATGGAGGTGCTATTTTTTCTGTGCAGGCTAGTCTATAATAAGCTGTGGTACTGTAATGACGAAAGGAAGTTTAAAATGAACTTAGAAAAAAATGTTCAAGTAAAGCAGCCAAAATATCAACAAATAGCCATCGACCTTGCCTCTAAGATCGTAGAAAGAAAATACCGCATTGGCGATAAAATATACGCAAGATCCTCTCTTGCAAGTCAATACAATGTTTCAGCAGAGACTGCGAGAAGAGCCATTGCCGTGTTACAAGACTTAGAAATTGTTGAGGCTTCTAAAGGTAGCGGCGTAATTATTAAATCGTATGAAAAAGCAGCACAATTCGTCAGACAGTTTCATGATGTTCAATCCATTCACGAAATACAAAATGAACTATTGACGAGTATTCAAAAGCAGCATCATGAATTAATTAATTTACAAGACAAGGCAAAGCAGCTCATTAGCCGCACTGAGCATTACCGTTCGGTCAATCCATTCATTCCTTATCAATTAGAAATGACAGCTGATAGTCCATGCATTCATCAAACTGTACAAACCTTAAATTTTTGGCAAAATACATCAAGCACCATTGTTGGTATACGACGTGGCAATGAATTATTACTATCCCCTGGTCCTTATGTCTCATTTGAGGAAGGTGACATTATTTATTTTGTCGGAAATGATGAAAGCTTCGCCAGAGTTCAAAGCTTTTTATATCCAAATTAAAAACCGTTTAAACGCTGATATAACAGCGTTTAAACGGTTTTTTTCTTATTAGTCGATTTGACAAAAGTAACAACCCTTTGTTACAGTAAGGTTGTTACTTGTTTATTTTTGGGTATCATTATCCTCACATAGTAATAATCTACGAAAGGAGTGCTTCTATGGAAAAAATTAAAATAGAACACGTATCAAAAGTGTTTGGTAAACATATTCCCCAAGCACTAGAACTCGTTAAACAGCAAAAAAGTAAAACTGATATCTTAAAAGAAACAGGTGCGACTGTTGGTGTATACGATGCAAGCTTTACGGTCAACGAAGGAGAAATCTTCGTGATCATGGGACTGTCAGGAAGTGGTAAATCAACACTTATACGGCTCTTAAACCGCCTTATTGAACCAACGAGCGGAAATATATATATCGATGGAGAAAATATTTCTACTATGGGAAAAGAAAGTCTACGGACTGTCAGAAGAAATAAAATGAGTATGGTTTTTCAAAACTTCGGTTTATTCCCCCATCGCACATTACTTCAAAATACCGAATATGGCCTTGAAGTTCGAGGTATTTCAAAGCAAGAACGCCAAGCAAAAGCGGAACAGGCTCTCGAAAATGCTGGATTACTCGCATACAAAGATCAATACCCAAGTCAATTATCAGGTGGTATGCAGCAGCGTGTTGGGTTAGCACGTGCCCTTGCCAACGATCCTGAAATACTATTAATGGATGAAGCTTTTTCTGCACTGGATCCATTGATCCGTAAAGAAATGCAAGATGAGCTACTTGATCTACAACAAAAATTGAAGAAAACTATTTTATTCATTACACATGATTTAAATGAAGCATTACGTATTGGGGATCGCATCGCCATTATGAAGGATGGTTCAATCATTCAGATTGGTACAGGAGAAGAAATATTAACCAATCCAGCCAATGACTATGTCAAAACATTCGTGGAAGATGTGGACCGTTCGAAAGTATTAACAGCAGAAAACGTTATGGTGCGTCCTGTTTATGTCAATGTAGACCTTGACGGTCCTAAAGTAGCGCTTAAACGTATGCGTCAAGAGGCTGTCAGTTTATTAATGGCTGTTGATAAAAATAGACATTTAAAAGGCTTTATTACAGCTGATGATGCACTGGCTGCAGCTAAAAAACATGAACAAACAGTCCATTCTATTGTGCAATCAGAGGTGTTAACTGTTCCGCCAGATATGCTTTTACAGGATATTTTAGGAATGATCTATAATTCACCTACTCCTATTGCAGTTGTCAAAGATGACCGCTTACTGGGTGTTCTGATTAGAGGCGTTGTCATCCAAGCACTGTCAACGAGCGATGAGGAGGCCGAAGCACATGAATAATTTTTTAGATAATATTCCAACAATTCCACTAGCTACGTGGGTTGAATCAGCTATGGACTGGTTGACGAGTAATTTTTCAGGGTTCTTTAACACGATTCAACAATTTGGAAAACTACTCATGAATCAGGTCACTGATTTACTAATTAGTATCCCAGCCATTATTCTTATATTACTTGTCGTGATATTTGCCTTCTTTGTAGCTGGTAAAAAATTCGGGCTTGCCGCATTTTCATTAATAGGCTTGCTGTTTATCTATAACCAAGGATTATGGACTCACCTTATGGAGACAACCACGCTTGTAATCTTTTCAAGTATTATATCCATCATCATCGGTATTCCACTTGGTATTCTAATGTCCAAATCAACAATAGCTGAAAACATTATTAAACCAATACTCGATTTCATGCAAACAATGCCGGGCTTTGTGTACCTAATCCCAGCAGTTGCCTTCTTCGGTATCGGGATTGTGCCTGGTGTCTTTGCTTCTGTTATTTTTGCTTTACCCCCAACTGTACGTATGACAAACCTAGGTATTCGTCAGGTACCAAAGGAATTAGTAGAAGCCGCAGACTCTTATGGTAGTAAGGCTAGTCAAAAACTATTTAAAGTAGAAATTCCTCTTGCGAAATCAACGATTATGGCAGGAATTAACCAAACCGTTATGCTATCACTTTCTATGGTAGTTATCGCCTCTATGATTGGGGCTCCAGGTCTAGGACGTGAAGTATTAACAGCCTTACAGCGTACACAAGTTGGGAATGGCTTCGTTGCAGGCTTAGGCTTAGTTATTTTTGCGATTATCATTGACCGTTTAACACAAAGCTTCAATAAAAAGAAAGCTGTATAGAATATAGTTAATCTTTCTCGCCTGCAGCCATCAAGCGATGGGTGTCGGCAGTTTGATACAAAACGATGAATAGAAAGGGAGATTCGATGAAACTGAAAACACTATCTAAGTTAGGAATGGCTCTAGGTCTAGGCCTCATGCTTGCTGCATGTAGTGGAGGCGACACAGGGTCAAACTCTGGTAAAAACAGTGATTCTAAGGAGGTCAACTTAGCCTATGTTGAATGGGATACAGAAATCGCCTCAACGAATGTCGTGGGTCAAGTACTCGAAGATTTAGGCTATGATGTAGCATTAACTCCTTTGGATAATGCGATTATGTGGGAGGCTGTTTCAAAAGGAGAGGCTGATGGAATGGTAGCGGCATGGTTACCACATACACACGCCTCACAATATGAGAAATATAAAGCTAATTTAGATGAGCTTGGCGAAAACCTTGCTGGTGCAAAAATTGGCTTAGTTGTCCCAAGTTATATGAATGTAAATTCTATTGAAGATTTAACAAATGAAGCTGATCATACTATTACAGGTATCGAGCCTGGTGCTGGTATTACTGCTGCTACAGAAAAAGCTTTAGGAGAATATGATAATTTAGCAGATTGGAACTTTATTACATCTTCTTCTGGTGCCATGACAACTTCATTGGCAAAAGCGTTAAAAAATAAAGAAGAAATCATTGTAACTGGTTGGTCACCACACTGGAAATTTGCGAAATATGATCTTAAATACTTAGAAGATCCAAAAGGTGTATATGGTGGCGAAGAAACAATTAATACATTCGCTCGTAAAGGCTTAAAAGAAGATTTACCAGATGTATACTCGGTGCTTGATAACTTCCACTGGACTGCAGAGGATTTAGAAAGTGTCATGCTTGAAGTAATGGATGGCAAAGATCCAAAAGAGGCTGCAAAAGAATGGGTGGAAGCTAATCCAGATAAAGTAGCAGAATGGACAAAAGACGTAAAAAAATAATATAAAAAATGCACTTCCACTTTTACAAGGGGAAGTGCATTTTTTCTTACGACAATAGCTTCAACATAATGGCTGCTCCTAAAACAAGTACAATGCAAACCATTCGTCTCCAGTCCTTTGATTCATTAAAAAATAACATACCCAGTAGTGCTCCCCCAGCTGCTCCAATTCCTGTCCAAATAGCATAGGCAGTACCCATTGGTAATGTTTCCATCGCATAAGCAAGACCCGCAAAACTTAAGGTAAATGCAAAAATCAGCAGCCCTAAATTTTTTATAGTCTTTGTTTTATTATATTTACTAATCATATATACGCCCATCATCTCACATAACCCTGCCATAACTAATGCCATCCATGCCATTATTCATTCACCTCTTGTTCCTTCGGCTCTCCCGTTACAAGCTTTAAGCCCACAACTCCTGCAAGTAAAACAACAATACATATTATTTTGGCTAATTTCCACGGCTCCCCAAACAACAAGCTATCCGCACAAACAGTCCCTGCTGTCCCTAATCCAACAAAGACAGCGTATACCGTACCAACAGGTAAATGCTCCCCCGCTTTTATGAGTAAATAAAAACTAATAAATATAGCAATAACTGTCCCAATCCATTCCAGCACACTCGTTGCATGCTTTAAACCAATGACCCAGCCTACTTCAAAGCAAGCCGCTATAATGACACTGATCCATTGTTTATTCATCCTAAATCCCTCCATTTTATGAGACACGGTCGATTAACTGATTGATAAAGCACCTTCCTCAGCTTTCGCCAAATAACATGATTTTAGCCAAACAAAAAGCCTGAAGAAACTGTCATTAAACAGTATCTCCCAGGCTTTTATCCTTCCGTGTCACAAAATTAATTTGTGGTTTTCTCTCGGACCAGACTAGCAAAAGCTACGGAACCCTAGAAAACTTTTCATTCGATTGTTGCTCTTAGTATAGCAAACCTTTTAATAATTTTCCACTGGTACATAGCCGACCCTTTCAACTATCGCTTGCCCTTCCTCAGAAAGTATCCATTCAATAAGTTTCTGCGTATTTTGATTTTCTGTTCCGGCTGTGATGGCATAAAATTCAGCAACTAAAGGATATGTATCATTTTGAATCGTTTCTTTTGTTGGGGCTACTCCGTCAATGGATAGTAATTTGATTTTTTGATTACCTACCATCTCTGTAGAATAATATCTAAACGTAAAGCCCATTGCGTTTTTATAATTTCGATATTGCGACACTTCACGAATGATTCCTCCCATTCCCGACACAATATCTTCAGAAGGCGCCGCCATAATTGGCGTATTGCCCATCAATTTTTCTAATGTTGTTTGACTTCCACTATCTGCTGGGCGTTGGAAAGCACGGATTGGCTCATTCTCCCCACCGACCTCGTGCCAATTGGTTATTTCACCAGCGTATATTTTCTTCACCTGCTCAAGCGTTACATTATCCACACTGTTTTTATGATGCACGAAGAAGACAAATGCTTCACGTCCAATTGGTGTCATGTCAAATGTAAGACCTTCCTTTTCTGCTTGCCACTCTTGTGAGGTGGACGGTGCTGCTGCAAAGATAAGATCCACATCTCCTGCTATTAAATTTTGATAGGCTTCAGGTGTTCGGCTTACTTGAACTCTACTAGTATCTGGCTGATAGTCACCTTTGGGATAAGTAGCCTCTACAAAAGCCGCATACAAAGGATACATGGCTGTTGCACCATCTAATCTTGGTAATGACTCGGTCAATTGTAAGGATGCTTTTGTGTCAGGCTTTATCACTTTATTGCCCAGCGTAAATGGCTGATAGGCAGATACATCAATTTCCGCATCAACAGTAGGAATGCTCATTTTATAATAATGTTGGATTGGTTTGATGGAAGCTATTAATAAGGCAATACCCATTACTCCAAATAACCATCCTCTTCGTCTTTTGGTGTTGGTCCATTTAAATACACTACAAATAAACAGGACAAATAAACAAACAGGTACTGTCCAAACTAACTGTATCAAATGAATGCTGCCATTCAGTGTGATAATCAATGCAACCATTAATGTCACTACTGATAAACCAATCAACACAGATACGATTTGTATAAACTTTAACATTGGAACCCCCTTTTAGTGTAATTTTACACTCACTATAGTTAGCATACTTGAAAGATAGAGCATTCACAACTATATATTCTGAAAATTATGCTAAAATTAAATTTATCTTGATTTAACGACTTCTTTTGTTTTTACAAAAAAACGGAAAAGTCCCTCTTTAAAGGGAGAGGAGCTTTTGAAGAACAAGCTCGAATGAATCAGGACACCATGCGTCATTGATAAAAGTAGGAGGAGTGTACATATGGCGATTGAAAAAGTACGTAGTCATTTAGCAAAATGGCATGTTGAGCACAAAATACAAGAGCTGGAAGAAAGCTCAGCGACTGTTGAATTAGCAGCGCAGGCCCTTGGCTGTGAGCCCGAACGCATCGCAAAATCATTATCTTTTCTTGTGAATGATGGCGCGGTATTAATTGTTGCTGCAGGGGATGCTAAAATCGATAATGCAAAATATAAAGCAATGTTTGGTACAAAGGCAAAGATGCTATCCAAGGACGATGTGGAGACGATGATTGGTCATGATATCGGAGGTGTTTGCCCTTTTGGTGTGAACGAAGGTGTAGCCATTTATTTAGATGAATCTTTGAGACGTTTTACCACTGTTTTTCCTGCATGTGGTAGCAGCAATTCAGCCATTGAGGTAACGATTTCAGAACTCGAAACGTATGCCCCCTATAAAGAATGGATTGATGTCTGTAAAGGCTGGAATGAATAAGGACTAAACGATGAGGCTGGGACATAACTCATTTTATTGAGAAAAAGCAAAAAATGAATGTTATTTTTGTAATTTATTAAAGTATATGTGTTCTAATAACGCAAAAAAATGTTAGACCAAACTTGTAAATGGTCTAACATTTTTTCTTTTGTCCCAGCCTCCTTCTACAAAACTAGATTTGTTAGTCCCTATAACCCACAGCTAGCCAATGTGAATCCCATTCTGTTATTTGATTACCGACACGACAGCTTAAACCACATGCTCGATTGTCAGCAACAAATGAACCTATTAGCCATTTTTTAGTCTGATATCCTTCTTTTAATTGAATTGTCATGCTAGGCATCTCCACATACTGTTGGAAAATAAACAAATTATCATCATAATGTGTGGATGTGGAGGCATTTATTTTCTGCCCACTTGCTGCGTAAATTTCTACTGTATTTCCTTCCCGAGAATAAACAGGCTTCTTCACATAAGGAAGATTATTACGAATAAACGGCTCAGCTGAAAGATAGGTTGGTAGCATATATTGCTGAATAGCTACCCGTTCCTCAGCGGTAAAGAGTAAAGGATCGTTTCTCCGCTCCCATATTAACCACAATAAGATTTTCGATTGTAATACATAAGCAGCAGGCGGATTAATGATAGCTAACTGTCGTTTTTTGACAAGTTCTAACAAATGCAGCCCAATGCGATCACCATCTGATGCTACATCATCCATTAAAAACTCTACAGGATGTGCAGGTCGAAATAATATATCGATTTTCTCCATTGCAGGTGTATAAAGACCTTGTACTATATGTGGTGTATCACTAGTAAATATGATGAGATCCTGGATAGGTACATACTCAATATCAAAAGGAATACAGCGCTTAATAAACTGTACCTGGCAATACTCCTCATAATCCTCTTTGGCTGCTTTACCCGTGATGACAACCTTTGGCTTTTTAACATTATGTAAATATTGCATGGCAGCAAAAAGCGCACCTGACAATGTTTTTTGTAAGGCTATTGTATCATTTGGATTGTTATAGCCAAGATGCTGACAAAGTGCCTCATTTATCTCGAAGGTTTCTTGTACAAGGAACGGTGTTTCTCCATTCAACTCTAGACATTTAATGTGGCCCTCCTCTGTACAAACAAAGTCAAATCGCGCCAAAACAGATTGCTGTTGTAAATAGTCTAATTGAATATACGGTATCATTTCAGGGCGAATCCCTAACGCTAAAAGTTGATCAATCGACAAATGCTTAAATTGTTTCCCTACTTTTAAAAAGATGCGCCAAAGTATTTGTGTTGCGTAGTGAAGTTGATCGATCTGCTGCTTTGGCAATTCTAAGACATCATATAACGCATACTCTAAATCCTCAAAGTCAGGAAAAAAGTCTGGGAATTTTGAATAGAACGCTTGCCGTTGTTGTGTATGATTCATCATGTTATTTGCTCCCTTTCCACACTTTATGAGGAGGACGAGCCGCCACGGGATGCTCCACCTGAACCAAAACCAGATTTTCCTGTGCTGGAGGAGGAGCTATTAGAATAGGAGTTCGTGTTTCTTGATGAACTGTCTGTTGAATAAGAGCGTTGTCCACTCGAATAAGTATTTGAACCATTTGAAGTTGTACCAGCCTTATTTTTTGAACTGTTTGTAATACCATTTGTAGATTTATTATTTGCATTACCACTTTGTGTCGATCGCGGTACTGCAGAACCGCCACCATTTTGCTCATTTCGATCTGTGCCATTTTTTAAATTACGACTTTTATAAATAGCACTTCCAATCATTGCTCCAGCAGTTGCATACATAAGCCCATTAAAGAAATGCTGTGCATAGTAAGGAGAATTTTCATCAAGGCATTCATAGGAACCATCGTCCCCTTCTTGCCATTCATCACAGGCATCTGCCATTTCACTATTATAAACACTTACTATCTCTTCATTTGTGTTTCCTTGACCTTGATCTTCCGTTACTGGGGTAGACGTAGAAGAAGCTACTGTCTGTGTTTCGCTATTGCCACATGCTGCTAATTGGACAGCCATAAAAGATGCCGTTGTCACAGCCATATATTTTTTCATTTGCTTTGCCATATTATAAACGCTCCTTTATTTCTGTTCTCTAGTTTACGATTGTCTATCATGATAGGTTTCACTTTTACAAAAACATACAATTAATTTTAACAAAAAAATCCCAAACCGTATGCATGTTTGGGATTTCCAGAGTTTTATGATTGCTTTGTCACAGTTTTTTTGCCGTAAGTCATAAATCGCCATAGCTTTTCGAATGGTCCAATTGAAAAGAATTTAAACCAAATCACACTAAAAATAATTTGAATGATAAAAGTAATGCTCGCGATGATTACTATTTCTGATGGTGAAACGACTTGTAAGCCCATTAACGAAATGATAGCCGTCCCAATAAAGCTTTGTGCCAAATAGTTTGTAAACGCCATTTGTCCTACACGTCCAATTGGTTGAAGCAGCTTCGCTATTTGTTTATTTTCTAATAGTAAAAATAAACAGCTTAAATAAAAATAGGTTGTTGGCACAACTCCTAAGCCAATAATTGATTGGATTTGTTGGTCATCTGCTTGTGATGCGAACCAAATCCATAGAGAAAATCCAATAAAGAATGGACATGTACTATAAAGCACTCTTTTTATTTTTTGAGCATGCTCACTAATATGGCCAACCCAACCAGCTTTTGCAACTAAAAAACCACTTAAAAACATGATAAAAATCGCTACGGCATCATTGCCTAATAAGCCATAAATAGCTGATAAAACAGCATTATTTGGCATATACATTTGACCTAGGATAACAAGAATATGAAGTGAAATGATGGTAAATAACCATTTACTAATAGTTGAAATCTTGACAGAGTAAAATGGTAGCAATAAAAATCCAATCACCGCATAAATGGCTAAGATGGAACCCCAAAATAGAAAAATATGAATAATGCCAATCAATAATAGGGCCAATAAACGTCTAGCAAAACGCTTTCTTGGTTTATCCCCACGAGCTTCTGCACGTGAAGCAAAAATATAAAAGCCAACGCCAAACAGAAATGAAAAGATAGAGAAGAATTTCTTTTCAATGAAAATATCAATAAGTGAATCAATGATGCCATTGATACCACTCATATCAGGCATAGGTCCTCCCTCCATGAGGACCACATAGGCACCTACATTAATAAATAAAATACCGAATAACGCTAATCCTCGAATAATGTCTAAGGAAACGATACGTTCCTTTTGTGTAACAGATGGATTCATGTTGAATTAACTCCTTATCTTTTATGCTATAGCTAGCATAACTCCCCATCCTTACAGCTATTTTTTTTTAAGCTTACAGGAACCTTACAAATCAAAAATAGTCTTATAGTTTTTCATCCGCTTCTTCAAAAAAATGTTTCATATTTTATAGTAAAAACATCGTAAAGAGAGGTTTAACAGATGAATAGAAATCGCAAGCTCGGTTTTTGTTATCCTGGTTATCGATACTGTGGACCTGGTTGCTCAGGACCAGGTGAGCCTACGAATGCTGTGGATAGTTGCTGTAAATTGCATGATGAATGCTATGCACGCCATGGTAGCACAAAGTTCTGTGATGAATTGTTTCAACAATGCCTCCGCCCCCATATGGATGCAAATCATAAAATGGCTAGAGATGCCCGTTTGTTTTATCGCGTTTTCGAATTACGTCATCGATTTTTTTAACAATGACGCTCACGATGTTTTTGCAAACAGCGTGGGCTACTTTTTTGTATAAATAGCATATTTTTGCGGAGTCGTAAAACCAAGCTTTGTGCCTAGATAAATAGATGCGGTATTTGACACATCACAATCCCAGCAAGGCTTTAGCTGGTTGGCAAGACAATGATCGATAAAAATGTGGGCAATCCTGCCGGCCAATCCTTGCCCCCTAAAATTCGAATCTGTCATAATATCAATTTCTGCAAAATCATTTGATTTAAAAATAGAGACAGCTTCACTAACGATTTGCTCTTGCTGCACTAAGCAATAGCCAAAACCATTTTCAAGGAAATTAGCTGTTGAATCCCAATATTCATCGTAGTAAGCATAGGTAAACGCCTGTGCATTTTTTATATGATGACGAGTAATAGGCATAACCTCAAAATTGGGTACTTCCCGCTCCTCTCTAGAATCATACAAACTTTCATCGAAAGTAAAGGTATAGCGCTCTAATTTTCGAAGTTGGTCATTTAGCAGTTGTTCAATTTTAATATTCCACTGTTCTGAATAAGAAAATAAGGTAAAACGTTTCTTTTGCTCTATAGACTGTTGAAAACAACAGACAAGCTGATCGTCAAGTACCGTATGAATTGAATCGCCAGCTACAAAATAGATTCCTGATTTTGTTTGAAATAATAATGTTTGTAAATTCTCTGTGTCTGTATAGACCGTACCTTCTATTAATTAATCTAGTATACTATACACAAATGTCGGGGCTCTTTTAATGGTTTGTTTAATAATCGGGTAATGAGCCTCTATAACTTTCATCATGCTACCTCCTCCTGTTATTTCTATTCTCTTATAATAATAGATAAATTTAGTTAAAGGGACTGAATGATGCGCAGATAGCCATATTTTGCATCCAATATCACGAAAATCTTGGAGGCTGGAAAAAATTAAATTTTACTTTGCTGGCTAACTATACGCTTTAGCGAAATCAAATTTAAAAGCTAAGAATGATAGAATTCGACCATTCTTAGCTTCTTCATTTAGTGATACATGCCGTGATTAATTTTCCCTGTTAACTTCTCTATTTGTACTTCAAACAACTCAATTTTAGGCAGAATCGGATAGCCTTCCTTTTCAAATGTCCATGCAGGATTGCCATACTTCTCAAGCAGTGCATCAAAGAACCATTCTTTCTTCGACTCCTCCTCAATGTGTACGACCTGTCCAAACAACACCACGCTTTGATACACAAGTGCAGATTGACAGGCATATTTTTTCCCTGGATGTAAATCGCCCATCTCACTCACTTCGATACAGATTTTAGGATTTTGTTTAATATTTGACCAAAAATGGCTTTCTCGAATATTACCAATATGCAAATATAGTTTATCTTCTCCCTCATATACATAGACAAACGGAATAACGTATGGAAAACCTTCCTCATCAACCGTTGCAACATGTGCTACTTGCCCTACTTTTAAGAAATGCTGTGCTTCCTCTTGTGAAATTTCTACACGCTTGTTTTGAATCGTACCTCTCATCATACTTTAACCCCCTCATGAAAATATATCACGATTAACTCAATCGTTTATTTTAAACATACATATATTTTACATCTTTAACACACCTAAAAAAAGGATAAATTTTCTTTTGAATAATAAAAGCCAAGAATGCTTAATCCATGCATTCTCGGCTTTCTTGTTATTTAATTGGAATCCAAATTTCAGAATAGGAGTCAGGACTATAGGCATCCTCTTCAGGATAAACTTCAAGTTCCGCTGTTCCTGCTGGTTCGTATGGATTGGACGGGAACCACTCTGAATAAATTTGCTTCCACGTATTTTGCATCGCATCTGGCATAGGGCCATGTACTTCAAAGACAACCCATTTGGAGGCAGGTACTTCCATTGTTAATAGATCTTCTCCTACTTCCCCTACATGATCTGTAGCAATCCAGTAATCAATGAAACCCTTTTGTCCTTGGTTTGTATTTGGTACACAAACACCTAGTACTCCATTGATATTGCCATTATTTAATTGGTATAGTTGATGGTCGAAGCCACTTTGATTTACCTCTTGCCAAAATAGAGGAATTTCTCGTGTGTTCTCCCCGTCTTGACAGTTGTACGTTCTTTTCACTCCAACAATTTGAAACTTTTCTTTTTCTACGATTTTATACTTCATTGGTTCTGCTCCCTTCAAGCTTACCTGGATGACCAGGCAATTGTATGATTGTAATGGCCCTTGTTTCTTTCTTGCTTCACTAGGCGTTATATGGTGCTGCTTACGAAACGCTTTTGTAAAAGCTTCAGGAGTTTCATAGCCATATTTGTAGGCGAGATCGATTATTTTTTGTTCCGTGCCTATTAATTCTTGTGCAGCTAATGTCAATCTTCTTCGTCGCAGATAATCTGCAATGGACATATCCGTCAAAATTGCAAACGTGCGTTGAAAATGAAAGACAGATGAATTAACCTCCTGTGCAATCTGTTCAATCGTAATGTCCTCTAATAAATGATCCTCCATAAAATTAATGGCCTTTTGAATCGACTCAATCCAACTCATTGCTTTCACTCCTTGATTCCATCATAAAATAGATATTGCTGTATAACCTGTCTTTTTATGCTAACTTTGGACAGGTTAAAAGGGAAGTATTTCCCTGACGATTCTCCCTACTTATTTTCACCCTCCACCCTACACATATTTACAACTACGTTCTTTAATAGGTAAATTAAGTATAAATAGAAATGAAATGGAGGTTTTTCTCTTGGGAAAATGGCAAGGTGCTGCTGCTATTTGTTTGAACGATAACAATCAATTATTAATGGTTTTACAAGGAACGGTGGAAGAAGAAAAAACGTGGGCTGTTCCATCAGGTGGTAAAGAAGCAGCGGAAGATTTTAAGGCTTGCTGTATTCGAGAGGTTTATGAAGAAACGGGCTATATAGTGGCTATTCTAAAAGAAATTTATTGTAAGCAGAATGAAGCTGTGGAAGTTCATTACTTTGAAACAGTTATGATTGACGGACAAATGATGATTCATGATCCTGACGAATTAATTTATGACATTGCTTGGCAATCAAAAAATGAAGTGGCCCAATTGTCATTAACTTTTCCAGAAGATCGTGCCTTTCTTTTATCTTTATTTCAATAAAAAAGTCACGTCTTAATGACATGACTCATCTCAAGTACATATTGCTAATCGTTTTGTTGATAAATAATTAAAGCAGAATGGATGACTGTCTGTTCGCCAATATAGAGCGTATTGTATTTGATATCAAGTATTAAAAAGCTTCTTAAATCTACTAAAGCCCGGTTAATGTCATGTTCAAATTGCACAATATCATTGTTTTGAATGGTCACAACCTGGGTCGTTTGTGTCATTGCCCACACTCCTTTTCTCTAATAATAGATGAAAAGAAAGGAAATGTAAAAGTGTTGGAGCCAAAACAGCTCCAACGCTTTTTAGTACATCGTTAAATACTCCTCACGTTCCCAGTTGTGGACGCGTGTGCGATATTTATTCCACTCAATTTCTTTGGCGGCTGTAAACTTATCATAAATATGATCGCCTAGTGCATTACGAACAATGGTATCCATCTCTAATTCAATCAACGCATATTCTAATGAGGAAGGTAAGCTATCAATTCCGTTCAACTCTCGCTCTCCTGCTGTCATTTTATAAATATTACGATCTACTGCTGCAGGTGGCGTTAAATCTTTCCGTATACCATCAAGTCCAGATGCTAAAATAACAGCCATTGCTAAGTATGGATTTGCAGCTGGATCAACTGAACGCAATTCAATTCGAGTAGATAGTCCACGAGCTGCTGGAATACGAATTAGTGGTGAACGGTTTTGAGCAGACCACGCGACATAACAAGGAGCCTCATAGCCAGGCACTAGCCGTTTATAGGAATTAACAAGTGGATTCGTAATAGCGGTAAAGCCGTGTACATGCTTTATAATCCCTGCCATAAAACTACGTGCCGTTGCACTTAATTGTAAGTCTGCATGTTCATCATAGAAGGCATTTTTATCACCTTCGAATAATGATAAATTAAAATGCATTCCTGAGCCGTTTACACCGAATAATGGCTTCGGCATAAATGTTGCATGGAGACCATGCTGTGCAGCAATGGTTTTTACGACTAACTTAAACGTTTGTATGTTATCACATGCCTCAATAGCACTAGCATACTTAAAATCAATTTCATGCTGACCAGGTGCGACTTCATGATGGGAGGCTTCAATTTCAAAGCCCATTCCCTCTAACTCTAAAACGATATCACGACGACAATTCTCTCCCAAATCTGTCGGTGCTAAATCGAAGTAGCCTCCACTATCATTTAACTCTAGTGTTGGATGCCCCTTATCATCCAGTTTGAATAAGAAGAACTCTGGCTCTGGCCCTAAATTAAAGGAAGTAAAGCCTAACTCCTCCATTTCCTTTAAAACGCGTTTCAAATTGGAGCGCGGATCTCCTTCAAACGGCGTTCCATCTGGTCTGGCAATATCACAAATAAAACGAGCCACCTTGCCTTTCTCAGCAGTCCAAGGAAAAATCACGAATGTATCAAAGTCAGGCTTTAAATACATATCAGATTCCTCTATACGCACAAAACCTTCAATGGATGAACCATCAAACATGACTTTATTATCTAATGCTTTTTCTAACTGACTGACAGGGACTTCCACATTTTTGATTGTTCCTAATATATCTGTAAATTGTAGGCGAATAAATTTCACATTTTCTTCCTTTACTCGGCGTATAATATCTTCTTTTGTGTAATGTTTCATTCTTCACCACTCCAATGTAAATTTAGTTAACATACGTTTTTATAACTGTTCTTAAAATACATGAAAATTGAAATTCACGCAATAGATATGTTAGGTTTTATAACATAGTTTTTTTAGAATATATTTATCTTGATTTTCGATGCATAAAAAAAGTGTATCCATTTCCACAATGGATACACTTTTTTTATTTTAATATTGTAATAGCATATTAATGAACACAACTAGAATAACGATCGGTACAACGACTAACATTAACATACGATATGTTGCATAATAGCCCTGTCCTAAGTGACTACCCATTAACAGTTCTTTCCTTACAAATTCCTTATCCACTATGTGGGCAATAAAAATCGCAATGAATAAATTTCCTAATGGCAGCATTATATTCGACACTAAAAAATCAGTGGCATCAAAAATACTTTTCTCAAAAATGGTTACATCCGATAAAACACTAGAAGAAAGTGCCGCTGGAATAGCCGCAATCAATACGACTACACCAAGTAAAAGCGTCCACATCGGACGAGATTTCTGACTATGTTCCATAAATGCCGCTACGATAATCTCATATAAACTAAATGATGACGTTAATGTAGCAAATAAAAATAGCAATAAAAACATCGCTAAAAATAATTCTCCAAACGGCATTTGACTAAAAGCTGTCGGCAGCACCATGAACAACAAGCCCGGTCCCGCGGCTGGCTCTAAATCAAAGGCAAACACAACAGGGAAGATTGCTAAACCCGCTAAAAATGATACAAGCACGGTTAAGAGCACAACAGAACCTGCTGAATTCGGAAGGCTGACATCTTTTTTTAGATAGGAACTATATGTAACAAGACAAGAAAATCCTACAGCTAATCCAAAGAATGATTGTCCTAACGCTTCTAATAATGCCCTACCAGTAATATTTGAGAAATCAGGCCATAAGAAGAATTTCACTCCCTCCATTGCGCCATCTAATGTAACAGCACGCACAACCAGAACAATGAACATCACAAAGAGTAACGGCATCATCCATTTATTCGCCTTTTCAATACCATTTTGTACACCTAATGAAATAACGAGTACGTTAGCTAATGTAAACAAAGCTAAACCTACTAGCGTAATCCATGGTGTACCTATAATTTTTCCAAATAGTGCAGCTGGATCAATCGCAGGATCTATCACAGCGCCAGCAACACCTAGCCCGCTGTAAATAAAGATCCAACCTCCAACAACACTATAAAATGTTAATAATAAAAAACAACCTAGCACACCCATTCGGCCAATCCAAGCCCATCCCGTTTTTGTCGGAGCAACCTTTTTATACGCGGTTACCGCCTCCGATTGTGTACCACGCCCTAAAACATACTCGGACAATAGCATTGGCAACCCTATTAATAACGTAAATAACACAAAGATTAGGAAGAATGCACCTCCACCACTTTGCCCCGTTACATACGGTAGCTTCCAAATTGCTCCTAGTCCAATCGCAGCACCCGCTGATGCTAAAATAAATCCTAATTTACTAGACCACTGTCCCTTTTTTTCACTCATCTCTTCAAACTCCTCAAACTTTCTAAACTCCCCTCTATTCTACATGAAAATGTGTTCTTCGACTAGATTATAATAATAAAGCACTAGAGCACGAACATTTTCTACTACTTTTTTCTAATTTTATTCGTCCCATCACTTCTTCCCACAAAAAAACCTCGAGCTAACTACTCGAGGTTTATGGTCCATTATTTTGCTATATACATAGAGCGCTGGCGGTCGATCCATTTGCGCATTGTAGTAAATAAAAACGCCATAATAGCTGTTAATAAAATACCTTTTACAATATTAAATGGTAAAATTCCAGCGACGATCATTTTATAAAGGGAGTCACCTACAACAGGTTCCATACCAAGGAAATATGTGTACATCGGTAAAAATACAACATAGTTCAAAACGCTCATTCCTACTGCCATCACGACTGTTCCTGTCGCTAAACCTCCAACAAGACCAGCAGTCGTTTTAAAACGATTAAAAATAAAGCTAACTGGCAAAATAAATAAAATGCCTGTTGTAAAGTTGGCAATATGCCCTACTGGCACACCTGTTGGCGTACCCGAGAAAATCCAATCCAACACATTTTTAAATAATTCTACTAAAATACCAGCTACAGGTCCCATTGTGATGGCCGCTATTAATGCAGGCATATCACTAAAGTCCACTTCCAAAAATGCTGGGAACGGCGGTATTGGGAAATTAAAAAGCATTAATAAAAACGAAATACTGCTCAGCATACCAATCGTAATAAACGATTGAAGTTTAACATTTTTCTTCATAGAAAACTCTCTCCTCTTTGCTGATTCAATCTCGCAAGAAGAAAGGTGACGATCTTTCAATTGTTAGCATGAAAAAACCCTTATGCATTAAAAAGCACAAGGGAGAAAGGCATGACGAATAAGCGTCAATCTAAACTATTTTTTGAGCACTATTTTAAAAGCCATACAAAAAAAGCGCTCGGTCATAGTTCATTTCATAACAATGAATGACGATCGTACCTCCATCTTCTCCCATCCAGACTGTAACTGTCGGCCTTGGAATTTCACCAAGTCAGCCATGCAAATAAATTTGCACAGGTCGCGGGCTAAAGAGTTTTGCCTAAACCATTCGAGTTAATGAATAAACATTAACGGTTTAGCACTCTATTACCGCCGGTCGGGATTTTCACCCTGCCCCGAAGATGAATCACTATTATTTTATACTACAGTTTTACTATAAAGAATTATCAACAAAAAGTAAATAGTTCTGCTCAAAAAACCTATTAGACTTGTATGCATTGTAAAAAAAATGGAGCATCCTCACCGAACAGGAATGCTCCATTTCTTATTGTTATTTTCTTTGACTAAGGCATATATTGCTTATTTGGCCCTACAGGCTTTGGTAAAAACATTTTTAAATCAAAGCCCTCCCAGCTTTCTTGGACAACATTATTTAGGCGTAATTGTTGGTCAAAGCTAGCAGCCGTTAACATCATGGCCTCAATCAGTTGTGTGGCACGAATCGGTTCCATTGATGTTAAATCAAGCGGAAGATCAAATGTAACGACTACGCCCTCTGCTTCCTCTGTCACCGTATATGATACGTTTTCAGGAACAACGGACACATAGACATCATCATTTTTATTTTTCATCAGTGTGAGCGCCTCTGTGACATTTGCAAATGTTTGACGGAAATCTGGTGATAAATATTCTGCACCTGTACCATCTTGATATATATAATAATTATAATGCTTGGCGTTCGTTAATGACATAGGTGGACTTGGCTCACCTTCTTGAGAAAACTCATAAGGTGTTCCATCTTCATTTTGAATCTCAACTTCTGTATATTCAGAATCAGAGAATGTATCCTCCAAAGTTCCTTTGTACTCATTGACAGTAGCAGAAGCAACATCATAGCTATTGTCCTTTGGTAGCACATGGACAAGCTTATCGTCCTTCTCCTTCAGCTCACCTTTGTAAGGATGGTAATCAGTAAATCCTTTAGCTTTCTCATCTATTTGAGGCGCGTATTTTTCATACATCTGTAAAGTAGAAGGTTTTTCTGTTCCAAAATCCGTTGCTACTCGCTCATTTGGTATCACATACGTCATTGGTACACTTTCCGCATCTCGCCCTGCTAAGCCAATACGGAAAACGACAGCATCTTTCACATCTTCCTCATAGACAGATGACCGTAAAGATAACATGCGCTCATGCTCTGCTACGATAGGAGATTGGAGTGCTTCGTCTTGCGTAGCAGCCTCCTTTGGAGAAAGATCTTCCTGTAAAGTAGAATAGGTAGCCGTATCGGCAGTACTAGCTTGATCTTTATGTCCAACATCATTATTCATGACCATTGAGCCTACAAGTATCGTTAACGCAAAAACTGCTGCAATGCTCATAAAAATTGGCATTTTACGAAGCTTAGATCGTGTTGTTCGTTCTTCTTGGATGGAGGAATTGCTTTGCTTTTGTTCATCCTCTTTTGGTTGTTGTATCGCTTCTTGAAGGTAACTGTTATCCTGCAAGCGAGCATCTGCCATTAACCGATTTAATATGTCCTCTTTTGAACGGTGATCAGAAAGCTTAGGGGCATTGTTCAATACATGTTCAAGCTGCTCATCATCAAATGGCTTATGCGTCATTGCCGTTTCGCCTCCTGTTCTCTAATCGGCTGTAGCTGTTGCCTTAAAAATTTTATGGCTCGATGCTGGGTCGTTTTTACCTTAGCTTCTGTCCAATCTAATATTTGAGCAGTTTCTGCAATCGATAAATCCTGAAAATAGCGCATAATAATGACCATTTTTTGGTCGCCTGTACAGTTTTCCAGTGCTGACGCTACTTGCATAAATTCATCACTGGCCTGTAGCATATCTTCCGGTGATGGTGTGGTTGAATGGAGCTGTTCCGTTTCCCAGTCAAAGAAATCAAGTGAATGCTTCTGGCGTACAGCCTGCTTTCTAAAATGATCAATCGCTACATTTTTGGCAATAGCAAAAAGCCATGTTTTCTCACTACTATTACCTGCAAATTGATCATATGAGCGCAATACTCGTACATAAACTTCATGTGCTAAATCTTCAGCCAATGTACGGTTTTTTACTAAATATATTAAAAACTGGAACACGTCTTGGTGATATGCATCGTATAGTCGATGGAACACGGAGTCATTCAAAGCACTCCACCCCCGTTCTATAATATTTGTCGTCTTACATTCGTGAAAGTTACAGCCAATTAATAGCAATACATGTTATTAATCGAACGGTAAATAAAACGTGAAGGTCGTACCTTCTTTCAGCACACTGTCTACCATAATATTACCTGAGTGTGCCTTCACAATATTTCTTGCAATGGCTAAGCCGAGACCCGTACCACCTTTTGAACGGGTGCGTGCCTTATCTGCTTTATAAAAACGTTCAAAGACATAAGGTAAGTCGTCATGAGGAATGCCGTGCCCTGTATCTTGAACAGATATTTTAGCGAATGTTGGTTCCTGCTCAACTTTTACAGTGACTGCTCCTTCATCCGTATGTCTAAGTGCATTATCTACTAGATTTGTGAGCACTTGTTCAATACGATCCTCATCGATATTAATCATGGCATCGTCATTAAATTCACTTTCAAACAATAGACGAACGTGTTTTTCCTTTGCAACCTGTGCAAATTTTTGAGTAATACGTTCGAATGTAGAATTAATCGGTAATTCATCTTTATACAGCGTCATATGTCCCGATTCCATGCGTGCTAAATCTAATAAATCTGTTACAAGACGCCCCATCCGCTTCGATTCATCATAAATGATTTTAGTAATCTCATTACGTTCTTCCTGATCCTGAATAAAATCATCATCCATTAATGCTTCAGAATATCCTTGCAGCATGGCAATTGGTGTCCGTAGCTCATGAGAGACATTGGCGATAAAATCGGATCGTAGTTTTTCTAAGCGATGTTGCTCAGTCATATCACGAATAACAGCCACAGCGCCACGTATCATGTCACCACTATAAAGAGGGCTAATAGTAAATGTATAGTAGTTACCATCCATTTCAATTTCCTCTTCTAGTTTATCCTCAAACATTAGCACATGATCAAGCATATGATACAGCTCTGGAGGAATAGGTTTAGCACTTTGTGAGCCTTTATTGACGA
The DNA here is from genome assembly GCF_038593415.1 of Lysinibacillus sp. FSL W7-1291. Classification (NCBI taxonomy): domain Bacteria; kingdom Bacillati; phylum Bacillota; class Bacilli; order Caryophanales; family Bacillaceae; genus Lysinibacillus; species Lysinibacillus sp. FSL W7-1291. Next base: position 1,262,931 of record NZ_CP151994.1, on the reverse strand, counting down.
ACCATTTTTGCATAAGTCGTTCAGCTGGTGGATTACTTAATAATATTGTAAGGTCACGATTAAATGTAATAACTGCATCTGTCATAGATGTCAAAATATTTGAAAGTTGTTCATTTTCTTGATTGATGACCTCTAAGTTATGCTTTAATTGACGGCCCATTTGATTGAAGGCAACAGCAAGTTGACCAATTTCATCATTTTGAGTTGTTGGCATTTTCGCTTCAAAATTACCCTTCGCAATTTCAAAAGCCAACTCTCGCATTTTTCTAAGTGGTGACGTAATACGTGAGGAAAGGAAAAACGCGAAGAATGTCGTCAACACGAATGCAATGAAAGCCGCCAAAAAAACAATTTTCGTTGTTTCCTTAGAGGTTTTATGTAGTGCATCTGGGCTTTGATAGATGAAGACAGCTCCGTGTACTGCATTTTCAACATTTAATGGGAAACCTAGCACGACATAAGATTCCATTTTTTCTTGATCTGTCGAAGAAGGCATCATCATTTCTTTCGTAATAGGTTCATCTGATTGAAATACTTCTCGAAACGATTTATTGGCTAAAATGGTCTCTTGTATTTCTTTTTTGTTGACACCCTCCTGCATGGCAAAGGATACTTCAACATGATTGATTGCAATTAATGCATTGGTTCCTGTAGGTAAGATATCTTTTAATAATTCCGAAGTAGATTCCGCTGTTTCATTGTCATCCACTATACTTGCTACTGTTGCAGCTGTTTGCCGTAAAGATATTTCGGCTTGCTGCATATGATAGTTTTGAAGAAATTCAAGCATCAATACCGTGAAAACAAATAATACAAATGAAACGAGAAGCAATATGGTTACCCATAGCTTCCCGACAACACTATTCCATATTCTATTCATTGACAACCTCAAATTTGTATCCAACGCCCCAAACCGTCACAATCATTTTAGCAGCGTTTTCAGAAACTCGGTTGAGCTTTTCACGTAAACGTTTTACGTGTGTGTCAACTGTACGTAAATCACCAAAGAAGTCATAATGCCAAACCTCTTTTAGTAATTGTTCACGGTCAAATACTTTGTCTGGCGATTTTGCTAAGAAGTATAGTAATTCATACTCTTTCGGTGTTAAATTAACCTCAATGCCCTCTGCCGTTACACGGTGTGCATCATGATCGATCATTAAATGCTGGAACACTACTAAATCTTTTGAAGAAGAGGCATTTGTCGTTGGTGAGAAAGCCTGTGAACGACGTAAAATAGCCTTCACACGTAACACAACCTCACGAGGACTAAATGGCTTTACAATATAGTCATCTGCGCCAAGCTCAAAGCCTTGTACACGATTCGCTTCCTCGCCCTTTGCAGTTAATAAAATAATCGGCGTTGCTGCGCGTTCTCGAATTTCCGCACACACTTCTAGCCCGTCTTTTTCAGGCATCATAATATCAAGTAAAATACAGTGATACTCTTTTTCTAAAGATTTTTCGATCGCTTGTTCACCATTTTCTGCCTCGTCAACAAGGTATCCTTCTCGCTCTAGGTACATTTTTAATAATCGGCGAATACGATCCTCATCGTCTACTACTAATACTGAAATATTTTCTGACACTTTCACGATCCCTCTCTTCCAATCTTTCTCTAACTTCTATTGTACATGGTGTGACACATATTGAAAAGAAAAGAAAGCCTCTTCGCCACAGCGAAAAGGCTTGTTATTTTACAAGTTATGCGTAAGAGTGTAAACCTGCAAGAATTAAGTTAACAGCAATTAGGTTAAATAAAATAATTCCGAAACCAATTAATGCCAACCAAGCAGATTTTCGACCTTCCCAGCCTTTTGATAGACGTAAATGTAGGAATGCTGCGTAGAATAACCATGTAATAAGAGCCCATACTTCTTTTGGATCCCAACCCCAGAAACGACTCCAAGCAATTTGTGCCCAAATCATCGCAAAAATTAAAGCACCTAGGGTAAATACAGGGAATCCTATCAGCACCGAACGATAACCAACTTCATCTAATAATTGCAAATTAACGCGTTTAACAAGTGGTTGGAAAATGGCACTAATTCGACGACGAGCAATTAAACGAATTAATAAATACAAGATTGACCCTACCAATAATGACCAAAAAACAGTTGTTAATTTTTTGGCATTAATTAATGCAGGCATTTCTACTAGCGGTGACATGCCATGTTCTTCAACTGCTTCATACTCATTCATACCGAAAATTGGCGGTAAATTGTAAATAATTTTACGAGTAGTTCCTTCTTTATCCACATAATTATAGCTAGACTCATAATCCATAGCACCGAATGTAGATGTCACTGCGACAAAACCAACCACTACTACAAGACAGTACATCACGGCTTCTAACCAAAAACGTTGTTTAGAAGGCTTTGTTAAATCGACTACTTTTAATAAATAAATGAGCCCTGCTACAGCACTAATGGCTAAAATAGATTGTCCTAATGCTGCTGTGATAACGTGAATCGTTAGCCAATGACTTTGTAACGATGGTACTAACGGACTTACTTCTTTCGGGAACATTGCTGCATAGGAGATGATTAATAATGCAACAGGCAATGCAACTAGCCCAAGTGCAGTCAAACGATAAATAAAATAAATTAAAATAAACGCGCCAACAATGAACATACCAAAGGCAGTCGTAAATTCAAACATATTACTTACTGGTGCATGTCCTGTATAGATCCAACGCGTAATAAAATAGCCTAGCTGTGATAAGAAACCAATAATGGTTACCACAATGGCAAGTTTGCCCCATTTGCCAGTATTTTTACCAGTAGCATTTGCTTGCTTAATTGAACCACCAAATAATAATGTCGCAACTAGATAAGCAATAAAAGCTACAAATAATAGGTTTCCACTTATGTCAATCAAACTCATAAGGTGTTGTCACCTTCCTTTTCTTTAATGCCACCATTCGTGGACTCTTCGCCAGCCTCATCTTTCTCTAACTGATCTTGATACGGAGGCAATGCAGCAAATGTTGTAACAGCATCTAAATCCTTTTTCATGCTGAACATATTTTTGTTAACATGGGCAGCCATTAACACACGGCCATCTGGTTCCACTTGAATCCATAAACGTCTGTGATTCCAGTAAGAACCAATAACAACACCAATCATAAAGATGACGCCCCCAACAAATAAGATAGGAATTGTACGATCTTTACGTACTGTAATACCTGACATATCACGCATTTCTGCTGCTGCAAATTTCATTCTGTATTTATTTTCACCAAGTGGCTCTAAAGGAGGTTGCATAATTTCAACAAAGCTCACTTCGCCTTCAGGTGTTTCTGGTGTTGTCATTTTAAATAAGAATGCTGGGTTATTTGGAATGGATGTTTTTGTTTGTGGCTCACCATTTTCAAATCCATCAAAATCTGGTGTATAAACAAGAATTTGAACGGAAGAACCATTACCTAAATCATATTCCTTTTTTGGATTTGTTAAATCAATTTCCACCTTACCAAGTGATTGTTCAGTCGTTTTATTGATTAATTCGAAATTCATTTGCTTTAATTCATTTAAACGATAATCCATTTGGTAAAGCGCAAAGCCATCTTCCTTTAAAGGATGGTTTACACGAATGGAATAGTCTTTTACTTTTTCTAGATTATCTGTGTCACCTGGCAAAGCATCTTTAGGCTGCTTATATAGTGTAATATCTGTTTGGAAATTTTTCGCAACAACATTTACACCCTGCTTTACTTGCTCACCCTGTGGTTCATTATCATGTGTCTCTAAAACAAAATCATTGTTTTCAATGAAATAACCGTCCATGCCAGTAATCGCACGTGTCTCGCCCTCACGTACCCAGATTGATTCATCAACATAGAAACCTGGCACCAGACGTAGCATGACCCCACCTAAAAAGATAATGAGACCGACATGGTTTATGTACGGACCGTAACGAGAAAAGCGTCCTTTTTCAGCTAAGAGAGCGCTACCATCTCGACGAACAGAATATCTCATCTCAGACATTTTTTGTGCCACTTTATCAAGCGTTTCCTCTGCGCCTGCTGTCACTTGTCCTTCTGCAACAATGCGCTGACGCTTCATAAAGCTTTCATGTCTTTTCACACGTTGATTCTTCAATGATTTATAAAGTGGTATTCCCCGGTCAAGACTTGCCACAATAATGGATACAGCAAGCATACCAACTAAAATTTGGAACCACCACGAGCTATATAAATCTGAAAGGCCTAACGTATAATAAATTTTACCGAATGTACCATAAACGTCTGCGTAATAAGCTCCCTTCTCCAAATCAGAAGCTTTCACGTAAAACTCTTGTGGTAGTAATGTTCCGATTGAAGCAGCAATTAATGTGATAATAATTAAGGATATACCGACTTTAACACTTGAGAAGAAATTCCATATTTTATCAATAAATGACTTGTTATATGTTTTAGAGCGAATGGCCATACCATCGTAGCGCATATCAACTACTTTATTTTGCTGTTCTTCTTCGGTTAAAGGACGACCACATTTCTCACAAAGCTTCGTGCCGTATGGGTTACTATGACCGCAAGCACAAATGATTTTTTCCATCGTCATATACTCCTTATTCCGGCTTCACTAATTCCATGTACGAAGCGATATTTTCCTCCGTCATTTCACCTGTAATAATCTTAGTCACTTTGCCTTCAGGATCAATTAATACTGTAGCAGGTAATTGACCTACATTATAAGCAGTCATAACACTTTTCGTTTTGTCGATCACTACTGGGAATGATAAACCATACCGATCAACAAAATTCTGCACTTCAAAATCAGTTTGAGCGATATTGACCGCTAAAGTTTGTACACCTTGATCTTTAAATTCTTGATACTGATTGTCCATCGCAGGCATTTCCTTCTCACAAGGCTTACACCAAGTTCCCCAGAAGTTTAAAAATACCCCTTGTCCTTTATAATCCGACAATTTATGTTTTTCACCGTTTAAATCTACTAACGTGAAGTCAGGTGCTTCAGAGCCTACTGCCACTAACTCTACTTTTTCCTTTGTCGCTGTTCCATATACTGTGTACCCGATTGCCAACGCTAGCAGTGCTAAGATGACCGTTCGCAGTACGAGACGCTTTTTCTTTTTCTCCAAGTTAATAAACCCCCTATCAATTACGGCTTAGCGTAAAGTTTGTAAACGCGAAGCTTTTACCTAATGCAGACCCAATGAACTTTTTCATTTTATATACGTCTTTAATTATGTAAAAACTTCTTTCAAATTGACGTCAACAATACCAGATTGTATGTGTAACAGTTCTTTTGAACAAACTGTTACTAGGTGTACTATTCTCACCTATTATAGCAAAATGATACAAAAACACTTAGCTATTAATTATGAATGATTTATGAACGAATTCACCATAAAGAAAGTGTAAACACCCAAATAATACCTATTGTGGTATCTACTTTCTTTTGGCAAATGTTCTTTAATCAAGCTTTCCAGTCTCCGCTAAAACACGTAATTGCTTGACTTCATGCTTTGATAATTCACGGTATTCTCCTGGTGTAAGGCCGAATAAATCTAAGAATGCAAAGCGTTCACGTTTTAATTTGACAACAGGTGTCCCAATGGCTTCAAACATACGACGAACTTGGCGATTGCGTCCTTCATGAATCGTAATTTCACAAATTGCTTTGCCTGCTTTTTCGTCAAAGGATGTCATACTAACCTTAGCTGGAGCTGTTTTCCCATCCTCTAATTTAATCCCTCTTTGAAGTTTTTTAAGCCCTTCAATTGTTGGAATACCTTTGACACGCGCGATATAGGTTTTATCAATTTTAAACTTCGGATGTGTCAACATATAGGAGAATTCCCCATCATTTGTCAATAACAATAATCCAGATGTATCATAATCAAGACGACCAACTGGGAAAATACGTTGCGGAATATGGTGAAATAAATCTGTGACAGTTTTGCGTCCTTTATCATCCGTCACAGCCGAAATTGTTCCACGTGGTTTGTAAAGTAAATAATATACCTTATCTTCCTTTTCCAATTTCACACCTTCTACTTCAATTGTATCAGAATTAGAAACCTTCGTTCCTAACTCACGAACAACTACACCATTAACTTTTACTTTGCCTTCTACTATCAATTGCTCTGCCTTGCGCCTTGAAGCAACTCCTGCATAGGCAATGACCTTTTGTAATCTTTCCATTTTTTCACCTCTAGTTTTCTTTCACATTGACACTTTCGTCATCATTCGATTTCGCTCTAATGAATAGGGTTATCTTTCCCGCTAATCTGTGAAAATTATGTCATACTTTTAAGCATTATTAAAGAAAAACAAATTTCACATTTTTTAATTGAGTATTCCAAATTATTTCTCATTCACAAATTTCTTATCATTTGCACCTACATTTTACGTTCCTCATAACCAGTATACTCATTTGGCAAAAAAGCGAATCGACTTAAAAATCTTTATTTTAACAGACAAGAAAGCTATCATTTTGTTAGTGTTTGCTCAATTGTTAAAACATCTTGTAGCACAAAAAAATTTTAGCATGTATTGTTACGTCAGCTTTTTCTATATTGATTTACTCACCTTTCTTCCAAGCAGTTAGTTGTCTAGTAATGCAGATTATAGGAGCACGAAAGAACGGCTCAAAATAAAAGCATATTGCACTGAATCACTTGGCTGTTTATGCAATATACCTCCATCATTTCGCAGAGATTCCATACTAAAAAAATCAGCAAATCGTTTTTAACGATCTGCTGATTCAACTTTTACTGGAGTTGCATAAATACGCTCTTCACCAATAAAGATCGACAAGACAGCTTCTTGACGTTTTCTTGATACATGTAAAACTTGCCGCACCTGCTCTTTTTCTTCTTTATTTAATTGTAGGCGAACGGGCTCTTCTAATCGAATAGCTAACTTTTTGTTGACGTTGTATTTGCCCTTCTTCACTACGGTTTCAAGGCTATAGTCTTGCCATACTCTATTCGATAAACCTCGATGTACATTCCAATCATCGGATTCATTTAAAGTGACAACAATGCAGATTTGCCCGTCCTTTTGAAAGGCTGTTGCTAGTGTACGTCCAGCAACCTTTGTAAAGCCGGTTTTTCCAGCGAACGCAGTGCCAGTCGCTGATTTTAAAGAACTAACAGGCTGCTCCGTTTCATCATCTATATGTGCAGCCATCCCTGAACCTTCTCTTAATAATCGGTGTTTATTTTCCCAAAGCATTCCGTTTACCGTATTCGCCCGATAAAGAATCGTTGAAGCAATTTTCTCAAATGTTTTATTTTGCAAAGCAAGTCTTAACATCTCAGCAGTATCTCTTGCTGACGATAAATGCTCATCATGATGAAGACCAGAAGGGTTCATAAAAACCGTGTTAGTCAGACCTGCAATCACAGCTCTTTCATTCATTAATTTGACAAAGCCCTCCACAGAACCCCCTACGTGTTCTGCTAAAGCGGTCGCAGCATCATTGCCTGAACGCAGCATTAAACCGTACAATAACGTTTCGACTGTTACTGTTTCGCCAGCCTGTAAATAAATAGAACTCCCCTCAGCCATAGCGGCATTCGGTGATATCACAACTTCATCTTGCAGGTCACTATTTTCGATTGCAACAAGTGCTGTCCAAATTTTTGTTAGGCTAGCAATAGGTAAGCGTTCATCGCTATTAGACCCTATTAAAACGCGGCCTGTAGCACCATCTAAGACAGCATAGCCACTTCCCCCTCTGGCAAAGCTAGTTTGAGGAAGCATTACCATTAATATCATGAGCATGAACAGTGTTAAACGAAATAACCGAAGCAACGAGCCACTCCTTATTTAATGTGATAGGAAAATATAGATTCATATTTATGTTGAAGGCTACGCATTATACCTAATCATTATTTTGCACTGCTAAATGTCTCTTGGAACTTTGTCATAAATAAATCTGTTTCTTGTTCTGTTTCAACAAGATCCTCTTCAGGTAGAGGCGGCATTTCTTCAATAGTATTTAAGCCAAAATAATGTAAAAATTCTTTTGTCGTTCCATATAGTATGGCACGTCCAGTTCCTTCTGAACGCCCTACCTCTTTAATTAATCCTCGTGACACTAATGTTTGAATTGGTCGTTCACACTTTACACCGCGCAAATCTTCTATTGCTACACGTGTAATGGGCTGTTTGTAAGCCACTATCGCCAGCACCTCCAAGGAGGCTTGGGATAGGGATTGTGCCGTTGGATTCTCTACTAATCTTTGAATCGTATCAGCAAACTCAGATTTTGTAATGAGCTGATAAACGCCTGCAATTTCCTTCACAGTAATGCCTCTTGCTACATCTTCGTCAAAGGCTTCTCTCAATGCACTCATCGCCTGAACAATCAGCTCTTCCTGTTCTCCTAAAAGTTGCGATAGCTGTTTAATCGTTAAGCCATCATCTCCAACAACGAATAATAAGGCTTCAATTCTACTCTGTAACATCAAAGTTTTCGTCATCTTCCCATTCCTCCTTCTGCAAGGTAACCGTTAATTCTTCAAAGTTACCATCTTGTTCTACGACGACGACCTGACGTTTCATCAGTTCTAGAAGGGAAACAAACGTCAGAATAAGTGTCGGCTTATCTTCATAGGGAAAAAGCTCGAAAAATGATGCACGTCCACCTGTTAAACGTAAAGAATCAACAACAGAACGCATTTGATCTTTTACTGATCTTTCCTGCCTCGCTACTGTCGTTTTTAGTGGTTTCTTTAATTTTTTGCGACGCATCAATTTTTGAAATGCTCCAAGCATATCATAGATGTTCACATTTAAATCAAACAAAGCCATTTGTTCATCCGAGGCCAACCCTGTTAAATCAGCTGGAGGCCTTGTAAATACTTGTGATCGGTCCGTTTCAAGCTCTTGCAAATTACTGGCTGCTTCCTTATATTTTTTATATTCAATTAAGCGTTGCACCAGTTCTTCACGAGGGTCAGGGCCGTCCACTTCTAATTCTGCGTCTTCCATTTCACCTTCATGAATCGGCAATAGCATGCGGCTTTTAATTGCCAGCAATGTTGCTGCCATTACTAAATATTCACTTGCTTCATTTAATTCCAGTACTTGCATTGCATGTATATGGTCGATATATTGTTGTGTAATTTCAGCCATTGGGATATCATAGATATCAATTTCCAATCTGTGAATTAAATGCAATAATAAATCAAGAGGCCCTGAAAAGGCTTCTAATTTTACTTCATAAGACATTATTTTACCACCCTGAGATTCTATGTTCTTTTAGTATAGTGGAAAGGAGTCCAAAATGCATCCACAGCATCATACTTTATTTATAGATTACTGTGCTTATTTTAATGGCAATCAAGATTTTTTTGAATGCCATGAAGTACTGGAGGAATATTGGAAGGAAATTGCACCTGGTGATAAAATGCATCCGCTTGTTGGCTATGTGCAGCTTGCAACAGGTTTCTATCATTGGCGACGTGGTAACAATACTGGCGCTATACGAATTTTAGAAAAGGCACTTCATAATTTCCAAGAAAATGAAGGCCATATTTTTTTCCAAGAAATCGATTATCAGCAACTCCTAACACAAGTAACAACGACCCTTATTTCGTTGAAAACGGGCAATTCCTTTCAAGCTATCCAGCTCCCTCTCTCTCCCAATTTGCTGGAGTTAACGATTGCACGTATACAGCTCTTGCCTTCTAGTAGTTCAAACTATCTTCTTCATAAACATATGCTACGAGATCGCTCACATATTCTTGCAGAGCGGCAAGAAAGCAAACAAAGAAAAAGCAGACGCTGTTAATCGTCTGCTTTTTCATCTTTACAATGGATACATTTTTGAACCAAGCTCCGTGTTGCATCGGTAGCACGTACACTTTCATATTGGCCAAGTTCTGCCACTTCTTGAAGCATTTCCGTTGCTACGCCTTCACCCCTATAGGAAGGGATCACCGATACATGCTGGATGGTAGCTGTATTATGCTCATCAATGACAAGCCCAACAATGCCAACATATTCATCATTCTTTTTCCATAAATATAAAACCCAATTATCGTCATTTTCATAGGAGTGGATGGTCTCTGTAAGCTTTTTTACGTCTTTTTCATTAGGCATAAATGAAAGTAGCCCCATTGCTATTTTCTCTAAAGCTTTCTTATATCGAATTAACATATTTGTCTATTCCCTCTTTTTCTAGCTGTACATAATCTTTGACTATCCTACACGATTTGTACTTTTACCGCAAGCCAATTTCTGTCTTACGAACCAGGTCCGAGAATACCTTTAGACGCCAACACCCAATAGACAACGCCCCACAACAAAATAAAAGTTGAAATGGACGCTAGTAATACCCACTTATTTTTCCTCAAATTTACTCACCCTTTTTTAAAGTTAGCGGGAGATCGTTTTGCACAATATCTTCATAACTTTCGCGGCGAATAGCTAGTTGATGCTGTCCATTTTCTACAAATACAACAGCAGGTCTTGGCACACGGTTATAGTTACTAGCCATCGAATAACCATACGCACCTGTACAGAATATGGCTAACACATCGCCTGAAGCAGCATCTTGTAGTTTCGCATCAATAATTAATTTATCGCCAGATTCACATAGTTTACCAGCCACTGTATAGAGTTCATTTTTCGGCTCATTCGCTTTACTTGCAATGACTGCCTCATACTTAGCATCGTATAATGCTGGGCGGATGTTATCACTCATCCCACCATCAACCGCAATATATTTGCGCACATCTGGCACTGTTTTTTGTGAACCGATTGTATAAAGAGATGTTCCTGCATCACCTACAAGTGATCGACCTGGTTCAATCCAAATTTCTGGCATCTTCAGTCCAAGCACAGTTGCTTTATTTTTCACAACTGTTATCATATCCTCTACATAAACTTGTGGTTCCAGCGGTGCATCTTCTTCAGTATAACGAATACCAAAGCCCCCACCTAAGTTTAACACAGTACACGTAAATTCGTGAGTCTTGTTCCAATCAGAAATTTTGTCAATCAATTTTTCTCCAGCTAAGCCAAAGCCAGCAGTATCAAAAATTTGTGAGCCAATATGACAATGTAAGCCAAGTAGCTCTAGGAATTCATGGTTAAATGTTTGTTGGAATGCTTCATCCGCTTGACCATTGTTTAAGTCAAAGCCGAATTTTGAATCTGCTTGACCTGTCGTGATGAAATCATGCGTATGTGCTTCCACACCTGGTGTAACACGTAATAAAATACGCATTTTTTGCTGACGGCGCTCCGAAATTTCTTTTAAAAGCTGTATTTCATAGAAATTATCTACAACCATACATCCAATCTTGGAGTCAAAAGCTAGCTCTATTTCAGCAATGCTTTTATTATTACCATGGAAATGAATGCGCTCTGCTGGGAAGCCTGCCTTTAAGGCAGTAAATAACTCCCCACCAGATACAACATCCAAGGATAAATTTTCTTCTGCTGCTAATTGATACACCGCTACACATGCAAATGCTTTTGAAGCATAAGCTACTTCTGCTTTTACGCCTAATTTTTTAAACGTATCGATAAAGCCGCGTGCACGCTTACGAATAAGTGCAGTATCATACACGAAAAGTGGTGTACCATACTCTTTTGCTAGCTCTAGTGTGTCTACCTGTCCAATTGTTAAATGACCATCTTCAGAAATCGCTTGTGTTCCATATAAATGCATGTGCATCTCTCCCTTTTCACATCGTTCCATCTTGTTATTTTCACACTTTGTAGGGACTTTCGTGGCATCCCATCAAGTAATTATTTCCATAAAAATATTAAAAGAAAAATGTATATACCCTACTTTTTCTTGAATGAAAATAATTTTTGCAAAAATCACAAAATACTATATGTGAACTTTATCACATGAAAAAAACGAGTGCAACGGCTCCTATGATCTTTTTCGCTGTTTGGAAGCGACTACATAAGGTCTTAATGCATCCGAAGTCATTGGGAAACGAATGATGACACGAAGCATTGCCGTTGGGAAGAATGGAACAAGCGGCCATAAATAAGGTGCCTGCATAGGTCGTAATGAACATAAATACGTAAACAATAAAAATAAGCCAATAAATAAGCCATTGACACCCCAGAGACCCGTTATAATTAATAACAGCAACCTAAAAATTTTGATCGAGATACTGAGTTCATATGATGGAATAATAAAAATAAGAATAGCTGCTACTGCTGTATAAAGAACTACCTCCGCAGAAAATAATCCTACATCAATAGCAATTTGACCAATGATTACCCCCGCAACCAATCCCATCGCAGTCGATAATGGTGACGGAGTATGAATGGCGGCCATCCTTAAAAATTCAATACCTATATCTGCAATCAATATTTGCAATAATAATGGTACATGCGATTTCTCTTCGGTGCCTAAAAAGGATAAGGCATCCGGCAGTAAGGATTCATTTGTAGCAAACACATACCACAATGGTAATAAAAGTAAACCCATGACAGAACCAAAATACCTCATAAATCGCACAAACGTACCAACTGTTGGTGCCTGTCGATATTCCTCCGCATGCTGTAATAAATGAAATATAGTAACAGGTACTAAAATCACGGATGGAGAGGTATCGACCAATATCGCTATATGCCCTTCAAGCAGATGCGCTGCTGCAATATCAGGTCGTTCCGTATAGCGTACAAATGGCACTGGATGGAATTTTTGCTTAAAAAGCCATTCTTCTAATGATTTATCGGCCATCGTCAAGCCATCGTGATTAATTTGTCCAAGGCGCTGTCGTAAATTTTCGAGCATATCTTCATTGGCAATATCCTTCATAAACGCGATCGCCACGTCGGTTTGGCCGATTTTGGATATTTTATGTAGCTCGAAACGTAAATTACTATTGCGAATTCGCCTACGTATTAAAGCCGTATTTTGAGAAATTCCTTCTGTAAAGCCATCCCGCGAACCACGAATTACCTTTTCATTATCTGGCTCTTCTGGAGAACGTCCTGGATAATTTCTCAGCTCTGCAACGTAGCAATAGCCACTTTTAGTAATAAAGGTGACTTGTCCACTTAACATGGCTAATAAATAGGCTTTACGCTCTGTTTCCTCTGAACGCCCATGGAAATTAAAATAGGACTCAAAATATTCCTTCTCATCCTCCACATCAATGTCAATGTCTTCATTTGGAAGCATGCTAGAGAGTAACTGTGTTAAAGCTTCTCCGTCCACAAGCCCGCTAATATATGCACAAAGGACCGGCAAATCCTTGACAAATAAGTGTTTAATACCAACGTCAAATGATTCGCCGTCACCAAAATGTTCAATAAGAAAATCTTCGGCTTCTTCTAAGCTGTTAAATAATTTATTTGTCATGCTGTCACCATTTTCTTAGATGTCTTTTTTTATAGCTTCCTGCTCCACGGTAGCGCTTGTAGCCATCCAACTTTTCAGCTGGGCAAGGATTTTTTTCTCTAAACGAGACACTTGTACTTGTGATATCCCTAACCTATTCGCAATTTCTGTTTGCGTGCAATCTGAAAAATAGCGTAAATAAATAATAGACTGCTCTCTCGGTTCAAGTCTCGTGAGTACTTCCTTCAATGGGATATAATCAAATGGTTGCTCAGATTTTTCATCTTTCATTTGGTCCATCAATGTAATGGAATCCCCTTCACTTTCATACAATTGCTCATGAAGAGATGCTGGATCTCTCAGCGCATCGGATGCTGTGACAATTTCCTCCGTTGTCACACCAAGTACCTGAGCAAGTTCTTGAATGGTTGGTGGATGTTCATTTTTCTTAATAAATTCATCTGTAGCATGACGAATTTTAAAATTTAGCTCACGAATAGAGCGACTCACCTTCACCATGCCATCATCCCTTAAAAAGCGTTGAATTTCACCAATGATCATAGGGACTGCATAGGTTGAAAACTTCACATCATAGGTTAAATCGAATTTATCTACAGATTTCATCAGCCCTATGCAGCCAATCTGGAATAAATCCTCAAGCTCAACACCTCTCGTTGTAAAACGTTGAACAATGGACCACACAAGTCTCGTATTGCCTTCTACCATTCGTTTACGAGCCTCATGATCGCCCTGCTGTGCGCGTGCAATTAAATCACGCATTTCCTCCTGAGACAATAGCTTATCGGACGACTGTTCTAGCGGCTTCACTGTCTCAACCTCACATTACCGCTGTGCGAACTGTGTAAAATTTCTTCGTAAACGTTACAGTTGTTCCTTCTTGCCATTTAGACATTACTGTTAGCTGATCTGAAAAGCTATCCATAATGGTGAAGCCCATACCCGAACGCTCCATCGCACTTTTCGTTGTAAATAATGGCTCCATTGCTCGACTAACGTCCTCAATTCCTATTCCTTTATCCATGACAGATACCGTTACAATGTCATCCTCACGTTTTGCATGAACTGTAACAACACCCTTACCATTTTCTTCATAGCCATGAATAATGGCATTGGAAACCGCTTCAGAGACAACTGTTTTAAACTCTGATAGCTCATCAATAGTTGGGTCTAATTGTGCAATAAAACCTGTAACAGCCACACGGGCTAAGGCTTCATTTTCACTAAGTGCTAAAAATGTTAATGTCATTTCGTTATCCATTTACAATCCCCCTTACGCGATCAATCGCTTGTTCCTCTGTTGCATCCATCATCCATGGCCCTAATCCTGAAAATTGAAATACTTTTCGCATTGTTGGCGATGGATTCAATAAAATAGTTCGCCCAGCAACTGCTTCTAACTCACGCATTCGACCAAGCACTAAGCCAACGCCTGAACTATCCATAAAGGAAAGCCCTTCTAAGTTCCAAATGATGGTCGTCACAGTGCCTTGAAAAATTGCTGTAGAAATTTTCGCTCGAATTTGTTCTACTGCATGGTGATCGAGCTCCCCAAACAAACGTATAACGACAGTCTCTCTTGTGACCATTTCTAATTGATAATGCATGAACATCGCCTCCTCCTCGTGCAATTCCACATTCAATGCAATGAATCCTTGCGGCTGACAGAACTAGTGCAAAGTCTTCCGAAATAGTGTCTAATCGACATACTTATAGCTTTTTAGGTTAAGTGCAGTATGGGATAAATCTACATTTTCTAAACGCCATTGCTAGCTAAAGTTTAACGATCCTTAGAACGCAAAAAAAGCGAGAGCTCACTTAAAGTGAGAGCCCTCGCTAACGAATCTTTATGCAATTGTATATGCTTGCTGTATTTTATTGATTGTCTCTTCAACAATTGGTTGATTGGCATATAAATAAGCAATCGTGTCGCCATGATTGACATGGTCACCTTTTTTAGCAATCAGCTGGATGCCTGCATCATAATCAAGTACCGATTCCTTCGTTAATCGTCCAGCACCTAGACTGACACTCGCTTCACCTACTAATAACGCATTAATGGTTTCCACAGTGCCCTCTGCAACAGCTGTCACCGCTACTTTATGAGCGGTTTCATTTTGGACAATATCAGAAACTACACCACCTTGTGCAACAATGAACTCCTCAAATTTTGCAGCAGCAGAACCATCAGCAAGCACGCGCTTAACCGCAGCGGTCGCTTCCGCTTCATTCACGCCAGCGGCAACTTGGTACATTAAGGAAGAAATAACAATACATTCATCCAACAAATCTTCATGCGTTTCTTCCAAGCGTCCACTTAATAAGGCATACGCCTCTACAACTTCAAGTTTATTGCCAATCATTTTTCCTAAAGGATTATCCATATCACTAATATGTGCGACAACTTTACGCCCAAGTTTTTCTCCAATGGCCGTCATTGTATCCGCTAAAATCTGTGCTTCTTCTTGCGTCTTCATAAACGCACCTGAGCCGCATTTTACGTCAAGTACAATACCGTCTGCGCCACTTGCAATTTTTTTACTCATAATCGACGCAGCGATTAATGGAATAGAATCGACAGTACCTGTCACATCACGTAATGCATATAATTTTTTGTCGGCTGGTACAAGATTCCCTGTTTGTCCGGCAACTGCAATTTTATGCTGATTGACATTGTCAATAAACTCCTGTGATGAAAGCTCTGTTTTGAAGCCTTCAATGGATTCAAGTTTATCGATTGTTCCACCTGTAATGCCTAAACCCTTACCGCTAAATTTCGCCACAGGGATTCCTAAAGAAGCGATAATTGGTGTGACAACAAGTGTGACCTTGTCACCAACTCCTCCTGTAGAATGTTTATCGATTTTAAAGCCATCAATAGACGTTAAATCAATAACATCCCCTGATTCGATCATGGCCTTTGTTAAATAAAATGTTTCATCATCAGACATACCTAGTAAGCGTATGGCCATTAAAAGTGAACTTGCTTGATAATCTGGAATGGAACCCGTCGTATAGCCTTCAACAAAATACTGAATTTCAGCTTGAGATAGCTCTATTCCTTGTTTTTTCTTTTCAAACAATTGAACCATATTCATACGAAAAACCCCCTTATTTCAAATCATGTAAGAAACTTTTGCCGAATGGTGGTGCTTCTACATTAAAGTTTTCAGCAACTGTCGCTGCAATATCCGCAAAAGTTTCACGCAAAGCTAGTTCTGCTCCACCATTGAAACGTGGTGAATAGACAATTAACGGTACATATTCACGTGTATGATCTGTCCCATGGAAGGTTGGATCATTTCCGTGATCGGCAGTAATGATTAATAAATCATCCTCTGACATCGCTTCTGTAATTTCTGGTAGGCGTGCATCAAATTCTTGTAGTGCCTGTCCATAGCCTAATGGATCACGACGATGACCAAAGTTGGCGTCAAAGTCCACTAAATTTAAGAAGCTCATCCCACGAAAATCACGGCGGACAACCTCTGCAAATTGATCCATACCATCCATATTATTTTTTGTGCGTACCGAATCAGTGACACCTTCACCATTGAATATATCTGAGATTTTTCCAATGGCAATGACATCTAATCCTGCGTCCTTTAAAACATTCATTGTTGTACGACCAAATGGCTTCAATGCGTAGTCATGTCGATTGGCAGTACGTGTGAAGTTGCCTGGCGTACCAACAAATGGTCTTGCAATGACACGTCCTACTAAATATTCAGGCTGTAATGTTAATTCACGCGCCATTTCGCAAATTTTATATAATTCTTCTAATGGAATGATTTCCTCGTGAGCAGCAATCTGTAAAACAGGATCGGCTGATGTATAAACAATAATCGCACCTGTTTCCATATGTTCCTTACCGAAATCTTCAATCACTTGTGTACCGCTTGCTGGTTGATTGCACAGTACTTTACGACCTGTACGTTGCTCTAACTCAGCAATAAGCTCCGCTGGAAATCCTTCTGGATACACCTTAAATGGTTTATCGATATTTAACCCCATGATTTCCCAATGGCCTGTCATCGTGTCTTTGCCGACAGATGCTTCTTGCATTTTACCGTAGTATGCTTTTGGCTCTGTAGCCGCGTGCATACCTTGCAATGATTCAATATTTGCTAAACCAAAGGACTCCATCACTGGCATTGTAAGCCCATTCATTTTTTCAGCGATATGTCCTAATGTATGTGCACCAACATCACCAAAATTTGCTGCGTCTGGCGCTTCACCTATACCTACTGAGTCCATGACAACAACATGGATTTTGTTAAACGGTTTATTCATAATGGTTGCCTCCTAATCTCATGACTCTATTTTACCAAAAAAATGCGAAAAATAAAGGTCAGACATCCGACTAAAATAATTTTTACTTAATTGAAGAGTTTTAAGCACGTGGATGGAATTGCTTATAGACCTCAGATAATCTTGTTTTACTAATATGTGTATAAATCTGCGTTGTAGAAATATCTGCATGACCAAGCATTTCCTGCACCGCTCGTAAATCAGCGCCATTTTCGACCAAATGAGTTGCAAAGGAGTGACGCAATGTATGTGGGGTTAATTCATGTTGGATGCCTGCCTTTAAAGCATGCTCCTTCATTAATTTCCAACAACCCTGCCTTGTTAAACGTTTCCCTCTTTGATTAATAAAAAACGCATCTGTTTTTGGGTGCTTTCCTTGCAACTGACCACGAGCACCGTTTAAATAGGCATTAATCGCCGAAAGGGCATTTTTGCCAAGTGGAATAATTCGTTCCTTCCCACCCTTCCCAAAGACACGGACAAAGCCCATCGTTAAATGAATATCGGCTAAATCCAGTGCAATGAGTTCACTGATGCGCATGCCAGATCCATATAGTAACTCTAGCATGGCAAGATCACGTATACCTTGTGGCTTACTTCGATTCGGAGCTGTTAGTAACGCTTCGATTTCTTCGATAGATAGGATATTCGGTAGCTTTTGCTCAATAGTTGGCATTTCTAAATGAACAGTCGGATCTGTTTCTGCACGCTTTTCTCGCAGTAAAAATTGATGGAAGCTCCGGATAGAAGAAATATGACGGGCAACGGTACGGCTTGTCTTCCCCTGTGCTCGCAATTGCTCTAAATGCCGCAAAATAGTTGTTCGTTCCACACGGCTAAAATCAGCCATCCCCTCTGCTTCCTGCAAAAAATGCACATAGCTTTCTAAATCACGGCGATAGGATGCTAATGTATTAACAGATAACTGCCTTTCCACCTGAATAAAATGGATATAGTCTTCTACTGCATATTGAAATTCATTCATCATAACGCCCCCTCACTGTCAATTATTCTCTATTTTATCATGGCCTTAAGAAATGTGCTAAAGCCCCCTCTATTCGACATAATCCAACCATATTATCGTTACATTATAATTAATCCAAGGCCACCCTACTTAAATGTGTCCAAGTTATTAATAACTCTTTCATTAAGCTCGTCCGAGGAGACTTCTGTTCTTACACTTCGCTTTCGGAACAAAAACATTTGCTGCCTCAAAAAAACAAAAAACTGCCCGATTCAATCTATACTTAAGATTAAAACAGACAGCTTTTTGTTATTTTTCTTCATTCGATTCGTCGTTTTTATCATGACAGCGCCAGCATATGCCGTGGAAAGTTAGTCGGTGATCTTTTATAATAAAGTTCCAACGTTTTTCAACAACGGCTTCCACATCTTCAAGTAAATCTTCTTGAATTTCATCAACAGCACCACATTCGATACAAACAAGATGATGGTGGAAATGGGCAGCTCCCTCTTGGCGTAGGTCATAGCGCGATACGCCATCGCCAAAGTTGATTTTGTCGACAATTTTGAGCTCAGTTAATAATTCTAACGTTCTATAAACAGTAGCTAGACCAATCTCTGGTGCTTTTTCTTTTACTAAAAGATAAACATCCTCAGCACTTAGGTGGTCCTCTTCGTGCTCAAGCAAGACAGCAACTGTCGCTTCTCGCTGCGGCGTCAGCTTGTAACTAGCACTATGCAGCTGTTTTTTTATACGATCAATTCGGCTCTCCATGTGACGCCCCCCTAAACTCTTTCCATTATACCAAAGGAGTAAATCCTATTACAAGATAGTGAATAGATTTCTAACATGCTTCTATTTTTTATCTGATCACAATTTCTGTCCATTCAATCCTTCATTTTAACACATAAGCAATAACAATAAACTCAGCAACTATTATGATGAAAAATGCGATAAAATTCAACAAAATTGTTCGACCAGATACTTGTTTCCCGATTTTTCGCTTGGACCAAGCGGGTACAAGTAAATTGCATAGGACTAGCAACAATATACAATAGATGAGCTGAAATGGAAACCACCAAATCGTATAAAGCCAAAAAGCTTCAAGTTTTTGTAATAAAAAAACAGAACTAAAGCCAAAAAAAGTGGCACGTATGGCTACTGTCACACGCACTAAAACTTTTAATACGCTATGTGTTGCTAGTAATAATACAAGACCTATAGAAATAGTGACAGGCAGTACTAAACGAAAAATGGAGTGCCTGTCCCCATCTGCTAAACGAGGCTCTATAAATAATATAAATGGTTCCGCTTTCGGTCCACCAATAATATGAAAGAAAATAACGCCGCAAACAAAACTTACTGCAATGATGGAAGCGTGATAAAAAATAGACACCGTACGAGACATAAACATGCTCCTTTTCTATCAAGGTTTGTACAGCTTATGCTCGTCCGTCTCTATTATGCTAAAAGATTATTTTCTAAATTGGCAGCCAGCCAGAGTACTGCAAATGCCGTTTTAGCATCATATATACGCTGATCTGCCACCATTATTTGTGCTTCTTCCAACGAAACTTCTAATAATTCGACAAATTCATCCTCATCTAAATCTGCTTTATTATCTATTGTATATAATTCCCTCGCTACAAACAAATGAATAACTTCATCCGCAAAGCCTGGTGATGTTGCAAATGTTTGTAAAAAAGTCAGTTTATGCGCTCCATAGCCTGTCTCTTCCTCTAATTCACGACGTGCTGTCACCACTGGCTCCTCACCAGGTTCCAGCTTCCCTGCCGGAATTTCAACGATTGAACGTTCAAGCGCTTTACGATATTGTTCTACCAACACTAGTTTCCCCTCGTCCGTAACGGCAATAACTGCTACGGCACCGGGATGCTTTATGATTTCACGTTTCGCAACCTGTCCATTTGGTAAAGTTACCTCATCAATTTGTAGTTTTATTATTCTTCCATCATAGATTGGTGTTGTTGTCGTTGTTTTTTCCTCAAACTTTTTCACTGACGATAACCTCGCTTGTTCTTCAGATATGTTCATTGTACCATTACAAGTAGAGAAATCGAAGGAGGACGATCATATGAAAAAAAGACAGCTTGGCATAAGTGAATTGTTTATTTCAGAGATTAGTTTAGGAGGCATGTCTCTTTCGACAGATAAAAAGCAAGCAGCTGCCATTGTCGATATGGCATTAGATGCCGGGATTAATTATATCGACACAGCGGATTTATATGATTTTGGTGCAAACGAAGAAATCATTGGTACAACGTTAGGTAAACGTCGTCATGATGTCATCCTAGCAACAAAGGTAGGAAACCGTTGGACAGAAGGCGTCGATGGTTGGCATTGGGACGCATCCCCAGACTATATTAAAGAAGCTGCCTATGCTAGCTTACGACGACTAGGTACAGACTATATTGATGTCTATCAATTACATGGCGGCACAATCGAAGATGATTGGGATGGAATTATTGACACATTTGAAGGACTTAAAAAAGAAGGGCTCATTCGTGAATATGGCATTTCTTCTATTCGTCCAAATGTATTGCAGCGATTTTTACCTGCAAGCTCAGCTAAAAGCGTTATGATGCAATATAGTGCTCTAGATCGTCGCCCTGAAGAATGGTTTGAGTTTATTGCAAATCAAGGTGCATCTGTTGTAACACGTGGCACAGTGGCAAAAGGCTTATTAACAAATAGCTGGCAACAACGTCTACAACAGGTCAATGGTTTTAACGGCTATACGGCAGAGGAATTAACAGCATCGTTAACAGACTTAGCTTTACAATATGATGATTTACATGCGCTGGCCATCGCCTTTAATTTGAAAGAGCCTACGATCGCTTCAACGGTAATTGGGGCAAGCTCACAACAACAGCTAGCTCAAACGCTAGCTGCCTATGAAAAAATCAACGTAATCACAGATTTTAATGCAGCCAATAAACTGACTAAAAATGAGCAGTATCAAGAACACCGATGAAAAAATGGCTGGTCTTCATCATCTGTCTTGTCATATTAGTAATCTCCTCTAGTATGACCTATGAGCAACAGAGTATCCTACCAGAATTAGAAGATCTACTTGCCAATAAACCTTTTGAAAAACAACTATCTGTTTTAAAAATTCCCTATTGGGGAACCATCGTTTCCGTTGAAGAACGTGGTTATTTTCCATTTGTAGAGTTTTTAATTCGTAAATTGACACATTTTATTGGGTTTGGATGCATTGCACTTGGTCTGTATTTTGCTTGGGGAAAAAGACATTTTGCAGCAAGTATTGCCATTGCAGGAACAGCTACAATTGCTATCATTGACGAATTTCGTCAAAGCTTTACACCAGGTCGCACAATGAGCTTCCAAGATGTCTTGGTCGATACAGCTGGAGCCATTGTTTTTGTGAGTATCGTTGTTGCACTGAGAAAAATACTTAAAAATAAAAGACAAAAGGCATTACCGTAGCCTTTTGTCTTCATTGTGTTGAATAACAAAATATCCATAGAATTTAAAGTAAAAAAAGGTTTGCCGCTCTACAAAAGAGTTCTCTTTTTTACAAAGGTTTCACAAATAAAATGAAGGTGTTCACTACTTTATTGATGGTAGTGGTGATTAATCGCGTCCCACTCTCTAAAAATAGAAATATTTTATTCACTACTGCTACTGACACTTTTACAGAATGGTTAATGTGGAGTGGAGCCAGCGTCACAGAGAAGACCCTGGAGCGAACGTAAGTGAGGGAAGCAGATCATCGGACGCCCCCTGAAAAGGACGCTGGCGGAACGGAACTACTCGCCTTGCTAAAAAATCTTTTTTGTGACATTACCATTTTTAACCAGAATAAAGACAAAAGGCACAATCATAGTCTTTTGTCTTAGCCATTTTTTTAAAGTTGGAATCTCCAAAAATAGAGGGAGTTTGTTTCTTTATACAAGGCAGCTCCTGCTTTTTCTAAAACTCGATGGGATGCCACATTATCTTTTTCGGTATCTGCAATAACGTATTTTACATTTAGCTGATGAAGTAACCAGTTTTGAAGAGCTATGATTGATTCTGTCATATAGCCCTGCCCCTGATAAGGAGGAAAAGTATAATACCCAATCACAACTTCCTCTTGGTCATTTGGCATACCTTTTAGCATTATGCCACCAACAGCACAATTTTTCTCTTTTAACACAAGTAACCAGTTCGTATGCCAAAGATAGTTTTGCTCATCTTCTACGACTTTGGAAAGTCTAAAATACAATGCTTGTTTAAGCTCGCAATCTAAATGCCCCTCACCCATACTTAATGACAACTGCTTGGCCATTTGTTTCTCATGCTCTATTAGTAATTTTAGATACTTGGCGTTTAAAGGAATTAATCTTATTCTTTCTGTCTGTAATTCTACCATGTTGTTCTCCTAACATAATTTAATTGATACTAAACTACAATTAGGTATATGTTATTGGCAGCGTCTCCCGTTCCATTAAATTCAAAAATCTCTCTTTGTATATCGACTATAACGACATAATTTAAATGCTGTAAAAGACAAAACAGTGAACCCACCTGTGTGAATTCACTGCTTTATTTTTAAAATTTAGAGCCTTTATCGCCGTATTCGTTTAGTAATTCTTCAAACGATTTATTTTTTTCACGTTGTTTGCGTTCAAACGCTAATTTTGCTTGACGTTCTTCCTCTGCCGCCTGCTCTTTAGCAGTTAAATCTTGCTTCGCCGCTTTTAATTTTGCGAGCACATCGCCGCCAAGCTGATCCGCTAATGTGACCGCCTCTTGCTTAGGTAGGCTAGCTGTCATGCTATTGTCAGTGCGTTGCTGCTGTTTTCGTTTCTTTCCCATTACATTCACCTTCTTATTGATATCAAGGGCGCTTTACAACAGTTGCTACGCCTTGTCCTCCACCGATACATAATGTGGCTAAGCCCGTTTTTGCGTCACGCTTTTCCATTTCATGCAATAGCGTCACTAAAATACGAGCACCACTTGCACCGATTGGATGACCAAGAGCAATAGCACCCCCGTTCACATTTAGTTTATCATGATTAAAGCTTAATTCACGATCTACAGCAATTGATTGTGCTGCAAATGCTTCATTTGCTTCAATTAAATCGATATCGTCTAAAGTTGTCTCTGCTTTTGTTAGTGCTTTTTGGACAGCTTTTACAGGACCTGTCCCCATAATAGCTGGATCGACACCTGCGCTGGCATTCGCTGTAATAATCGCCATTGGTTGAATGCCTAGCTTTTGTGCTTTTTCCTTTGACATCACCACAACTGCTGCTGCACCATCATTAATACCCGATGCGTTCGCTGCGGTAACGGAGCCATCCTTTTTAAATGCTGGTCGTAGCTTAGCTAAGGACTCCGCTGTCACACCTGCTCGTGGAAATTCATCTTTATTGAAAAGAAGTGGCTCTCCCTTACGCTGTGGAATCTCGACAGCCACGATTTCATTTTCAAACTTGCCAACTGCAATCGCTGCCTCTGCACGTTGCTGAGAACGAGCCGCAAAAGCATCCTGCTCTTCTCGAGAAATTTGATACATATCACATAAATTTTCAGCGGTAATCCCCATATGATAATCATTAAAAGCACACCATAGGCCATCCTGAATCATTGTATCTACTACCTTTTGATCACCCATTCGGAAGCCTTCTCGTGCATTTTTTAAGACGTAAGGTGCTTGGCTCATATTTTCAAAGCCCCCCGCAACAACAATCTCAGCATCTCCCGCTATAATCGCCTGTGTGGCTAAATGAACAGCCTTTAAACCCGATCCACATACTTTATTAATTGTTAATGCTGATACCTCGTGAGGTAACCCCGCTTTAATTGCCGCTTGACGAGCTGGGTTTTGTCCAAGCCCTGCCGCTAAGACATTCCCCATAATGACCTCATCTACTTGTTCTCCTGCTACACCTGCACGTGCTAACGCCTCTTTAATGACAATGCTACCTAACGTTGTCGCTGGTACGTCTTTTAATGTCCCCTGAAATGAGCCTATCGCTGTACGCACAGCACTCACGATTACTACCTCGTTTGTCATAATCATTCTCCCCTTTTCCCCGTTCAAAAATCAACACTGCATGCATATGCTACTAGCAGATATGTATATTTTAACAAATATTTTGACGATTTTCGATAATAGAAATAATCGCAGTTTTGCCAAAGATATTGTAAAATGTTGACGTGTTTTAAACAATCTTAGTTGGGAACATTACAAATAAGAAACAGCATGTGGAGGTGTTTTATGATGAAAAAGAAGATGCTTTTATTCTCTGGTATTACAACAACGCTAGCCGCAGCTGCAACAGGTCTGTTCGGCTTCGCGCTTTCCAATAAATTAATGTATATCCAACAAAAAGACCCGGAGTTTGTTCGAGAACGAGAAACGACTGCCAAGCGCTTTGATGAAGCTTGGTACAATAATAACTTGAAATGTGAACTCAATATTGATTCTCCTAATGGCTACTCAATTCGAGGCATTATGTTTCAGCCTTTGCAAACTAATAACACCATCATCATTTGTCACGGTGTCACTGAAAATAAAATAAATTCCGTAAAATATGCTCGATTATTTGAAAGACTTGGCTATAATTCAGTTATTTTTGACCATCGTCGTCATGGTGAATCTGGGGGCAAAACAACGAGTTATGGCTACTATGAAAAAAATGATCTTGATGCAGTAGTAAAGACAGTGAAAGCCATGATTGGTGAAGACGCTATCCTTGGGATTCACGGTGAATCCATGGGGGCAGCAACTATGCTACTTTATGCTGGAACAGTGGAAGATGGTGCTGATTTCTATATTTCAGACTGTGCGTTCTCCGATTTTTCCATGTTGTTGAAGCAAATCGCCAAAACCGAATTTAAATATGGCTCCATTATTCCCATTCGCTTTGCCGATTTCTTTGTCCGCCTCAGAGATGGCTACTCCTTCAAAAGTGTAACACCTGCTGAAGCCGTGACACATATTGAAAAACCAGTACTCTTTATTCACAGTATTCCTGATACATTTATTCCAGCGTCGATGTCACTAGATCTCTACAATAAAAAAGCAGGTCCCAAAAAATTAAAACTTTTTGACACTGGGGCACATGCACAGTCCTTTAATGAAAATATGGATGAATATGAGGATTTAATTCATGATTTTTTAGAAAGTTTTATTTACCAAAAAATCAATCCCGAGTCTTCCTCCTCCAATGTCATTCCATTCCATTTTTAGCACACATGAAAAAAGATCATGTCAAAGGCAGAAAAAGCAACTTTGCAAGGTGAGAGGTTGATTTCCGTTCCGCCAGCGCCCTTTCCAGGGGGCGTCCGATGAGCCGCTTCACTCACTTACGCTCGCTCCAGGGTCTCATCTGTGACGCTATGAACTGACCCCAAAAATTTGAACTTTTAAGAAACTCTTCGAAACTCAACTGGACTTTTTCCGTTGAGTTTTATTTTTATCCGTTCATGATTGTAGTAGTGGATATAGTCTACTAACGCTTTTTTGAATGCTTCGTAGTTCTTAAACGTTGTTGCGTATAGAAATTCTGATTTCATAATGCCAAAAAAGCTTTCTATCACGGCATTATCTAAACAATTTCCTTTCCGTGACATACTTTGCTTGATTTCATGTGTTGCCAATAACGCTTTAAAACGTGGTATTTGATATAACCATCCTTGATCAGAATGGACGATTAAGCCACTCTTTTTCGATAACTTTGTATACGTAAACGCCTTCTTAAAAGACTGTTGAACTAACTCAAAATTAGGTGATTTTGATACCTCATACCCAACGATTTCTCGATTGAATAAATCTAATACAGCGGATATATAGATTTTTTGACCGTTTATTTTAAACTCCGTTACATCGGTTACCCATTTCTGATTGGGTGCAGTGGCTTCAAAATCACGTTGGATGACATTCTCTGCGACATAGCCGACTGTCCCTTTATACGAACGGTATTTTTTAGGGCGTACCGTCCCTTTTAAGCCCAATTCTTGCATCAATCGTTGGACTGTTTTATGGTTGATGAAAAACCCTTCATTTCGGAGGGCTAAACAAATACGACGATAGCCATAACGCCCCTTATGGTAATGAAAAAGCGTCTGAATTCGTTCTTTGATCGCCTGATATTTATCTGGTTTTACCCATTTTTGGAGATGATAATAATACGTACTTTTCTTAAGTTTCGCGACTTTTAATAGAGCTTGAAGAGGAAAATCCAACCTTAGCTCATAGACAGCTCTTACTTTTTCTTGGATTTGAAGGCATCCTTTTCTTGAACTAAGGCTTTCAACTTTTTTAAATAGGCATTTTCCATCCGTAAATACTCAATTTCCGCTTTTAACTCATCCGTTGTTTTTCCATTTAAATCGGACGAAGGTGGTTGTTTTTTTGGCATTGATTGGCGCTCCTTTTCTACTTGATAGAGCACCTCACCAGCCGTTGACATCCATTGTTTTTTCCATCTCCGAATGGTTTCACGGGAAGGAATATTAAACTTCGCAGCGGTCTGAAGGAGCGAATCGCCCGTCTCTATCAGGTGTTGAATTACTTTTATTTTAAAAGAATCTTCGTAATTCGTGAACCCTTGAGGACGAATAATTCCTTCGATGCCATGATAGCGATATAATTCAATCCATAATCGAATGTACTGTCGATCCCTCTGTAATCGATTGGCAATCTGATACGTACTTTCTTTTTCTTCAAAGTAAGCTAGAACTGCGGCTAATTTTTGTTCATCAGAAATCACTACCTGCACCCCCTATAGTAGATTTTTAAGTCCAATATTTTGGGTGCAGCTCACTAATCCCCTAGGAGTGACGCTGGCTCCACTCCAATCAACCATTCTGCAAAGTGTCTTTACTTTTTTCATAGTAATATAGCGATTAAATAGCCCATTATTTTTAGAGGGAATAAGCTCTTATTTTTAATGTGGGGAAGTGATGTGTGACAACACTTCTCCATAAAGAGTAGTGAAGACCTTCGCCTTATTTGAAAACCTTTGCTAAAAAGGTAATACTCTTGTAGGTTGGAGTGGAGGCTACTTGACTCCCATGGGATAACGAGACAGGCGAGCCTCTAAACGGAGCGATAGCGGAGGAAGCGGCTCGGGACGCTCGCCCACAGGAAAGCAAGTAGCCTGCAAGGGAAATCCATTTCTACCTTCCAATTGACTGTTTTGTTTTTCAACACTAAGAAAACCTTGCGGAATTATCTCCGCAAGGTTTTATAAATGATTATTCTCCAAAAACGATATGCCATTCATCTCGTTTTGCTAAAAATTCTTCAGCTAATGATTGTGCACCTTCCAAGCTATGGCTAGCAGCCCAGCCACACTGCACCTCATTGCATGCAGGAACAGCTGTTGCTTTTGTCACATCAATAAATGTTTTCTCTAAAATAGTTAATAATTCCTCATAATCATTATGATTAATCAGTGATACATAGAAGCCTGTTTGGCAACCCATTGGACTAAAATCAACAATGTGATCAGAGTAGTTACGAATAATGTCAGCAGATAAATGCTCTAAAGAATGTAAGGCAGGCATATCCATATGCTCTTTATTTGGCTGTTTAAAGCGAATATCATATTTGTACACTTCGTCGCCATTTTGACCCGTTTTAACACCAGCTAAACGAACATAAGGTGCCTTTACTTTTGTATGATCCAGATCAAAGCTTTCTACATTTGTCTTTTCTTTTTGCATAATACATAACCCCTTTCCGTATGGTAATTCTATTATACATAGTTTCCCGATAGAATTATATGATTTTCAAGAATTTTTTAAATACTGTAAAAAATATAAAAAAAAACAACTAGTTAAGTTTGAACTAGTTGCTCTCATCATTCCGATTACTTTTGGAATTTATTCATTTGTGCCATCATTTGACGTACTTGCTTTTCAGACGGCGTACGACCCATTTGTGCCATCATCATACGAATCATTTGCTCATTAATAGGTGGGTTTTCTTTTAAATATTTCATCATAGCTTGACGAGCGAAATAGAAACCAAGTGCCGCTCCCGCTGCTAATGCGATAATTACGATAATAATCCAGCCCCATGTAGGCATACAACCAACCTCCTCCACTACAATATACCGAGAAAAACTCTCCACGCACCATTATACACCAAATGATAGCGTGTTACTATATATTGTAGTGAATTTTCCTAGTGCATTGTATACTTCATCGGCTTTAACCACCCACACTCATTATCCTGTTTATTAAAAGCAATAAACCGTTCACTCATTTTGGCAAGCATTTGAAATAAATCTAAATCTAGCATTCGCGAACCTTCACAATAAACACAAATTTTACGATCGACCAAATAAATAGCCATTTTGCCTTTTATCGGATGTTCTAAAAACAAAGCATTGCGGGCTCTTTCTAAATGTGCATATTTGGAATCAAGTTGATGTTCCAACATCGCTGCAATTTCTTCAAAACGAACAGATTCACATATATATGCAAGCTCTTTTAAGGATTTCTCGTTGGCGTCTTCACAGCCTTGCATCATCTCTAACAACTTACGCTCTCTGCCAAAAATAAATGTTAAATGCTCTTCTTTTATCTTATATATAGAATAGGTTCTCACCAGAAATCCTCCTTCGCTCAGTTTCTTTTCCATAAGTATAGCTCATCCAACCTTGTTAATTTGTCAAACGAAGGAAGGATCTATCTTCTATTTTTGTCGAAAAAATTCTAGTTTCGCATCTATAAATGACTTTATGACAAATGGTATTTTTTGATAAAACAAAATAGTTATTTTCCAAAAACAAGAAAAAGCAGCTCGTTTTATACGCCAAAAACCCACTTTCGTTACAGCTTAGATGGTTCTCAGCCTCAAGACCTAGATCAAAATCAATTTCGAGTCCGTTTTAGACAATCTTGTATAGAGGTAACATAAAGGTACAAACGAAAGGAGCTAAAACAAATGAAAAAATTTCTTTTATTAACTGGAGGCGTCATCGCAGCATGTGTTGCACTTGCCTTAATAGGACCACTGGCAGGTTTACTATTCTCTGGATTATTTGTAGCACTAGGCATGCATTTCTACATGGCAAGCAAATCAACATTCGGTAAAATTTTCTGGTTTACAGTTGGTCTAATCGGTGTTCTATCAGCAGTGTCTAACATTCCAGCAATGATCGGTCTTGCAGCTATCGCTATTATCTATGTCATCTATAAAAAATGGAATGGCGAAGATGTAAAAATCCCTACAATCGAAGGGAAAAAAGAAGAAGATCCGTTTACAAACTTTGAAAAAGAATGGTCAAACTTAACAAAATAAAAAGGAGCGAAATTAAATGAATTTATTTCAACGTTTTAGATATACAGTAGAGGCAGACTTACATCAAATATTTGATAAAAAGGAACAAAAAAATCCGATTGCAATGTTAAATCAATACATTCGCGAGGCAGAAAAACAAACAGAACAAACAGGTAAATTATTAGAACGACAAGGGCAATTAAAAGAAAAGCTAGAGCAAGAATATAAGCAAAATGCTGAATTACTAGCTAAACGTGAAGCCCAACTAACATTGGCAACAACTAGTGGTGAACAGGATTTAATTGATTTCGCTACAGATGAAGTAACGGCTTACACAGCTCGTAATCATACACTACAAGCGAGCATTGAATCGAGTACACGTGAATACTTCGAGCTAGAGCGTAAATTCGAAACAATGAAGCATAAAATTAAAGATATGAAAGTACGTCAATTACAGCTGATGGGAAAAGAAAATGTAACACGTGCTCACCATCAAATGGACGGCATGATTGCCAAAAACAATAAAACAAATTTTGAAGATTTAGAAGCCTATATCGATAAATTAGCTTACCAAATCGATAAAGATCATGAGGTAACAACTTTCGAGGCAAGACTGGCAGAATTAGAAAAAAAAGCAGCAGAAGATCACTCACCACTGCTAATTGAAAATAAATAACATGTTATAATGAAAGCAATGCGCCAACTTTATAAGGCGCATTCTTTCACGTTTAAAAATAGAGGGTCCCATTCCCTCTCTTATACTATTAGTAGAAGGAAGGGTGACCCTCTTGCAAAATTTCACAACAAATAAGCTCACGTTTTGGGTACTATGCTTCTTTTTACTCGTCTTTGTAGAGCTTACTATTTTTAATAATGGCGGAGCCTTCTGTTTATTGATTGGGGCAGTACTTCTTTATTTAAGTTTTTCCAAAAAAGTTCGTTTTTTTAAATGGACAGGAATTTTCTTCATTGCTATTGCTTTGTTTACCATGTGGAGCCTACGTTTATTCGTCGTCATCATGCTCTTATATATGCTTTATCAATACCTACAACGAGAAAACGAACCAAAGGTAGTCGGTGCAGAGCTTTTTGAAAAGCTTCCTACAACTAAAAATGACTTGATTGGCACAATGCCAGCACCTACAGAAGCGTACAAATGGCAAGATGTACAAATTCAACGCCTTGCAGGAGATATTACGATTGATACAACACAAACAATTTTACCTGCTGGCACTAGTCTCATTACAATTCGCCAAGGGATCGGGAAAGTTCAAATCTATATTCCCTATGAAATCCCTTTCCGTTTACAGTATACGACGTTATTTGGTGAGCTTATCTGCTTACATAAGGGGCCACAACGCATCTTAAATGAAAGTATTACTTTCGCTGACGGCAACCCTGAGGATGCTAAACGCGTTTTAATTATTCATGTCGCAACCTGGCTGGGACATTTGGAGGTGCTACGAAAATGATTGCCTTTATCTCAAGATTGTTTACGCTATTTTTCATTTTAATGAGTGCTGTTTTCGGTCTGCTTGTGGCGGTATGGGGCAATCCGGATGAAAAAACATGGGAGCCATTGTGGCAGCAGACTTACGATAATATTCCGCTAGGAGGCATCATCGTAGTTAGCCTGTTTGTACTTAGCTTCCTGTTTGCTAGCTGGATCAGCATGACTGCTCGGGCACGAGAAGCTCAAGCAACACGCATTGTGAAGCAATTAATCGAGCCTGATTTTATTTTCCCTAAAAAACAAGCACTTCCGAAATCATTAAAAAAGGCAATAGTTCAAACAAGTGAATTAATCGATACACAGCGAAAAAGCTTACAGCGACTCTCCAATGAACGGGCAGAAGCAAATGATAAAATTATTCAGGAGCGTATTATTGCTGAACGCCAACGACTTGCTAGGGAATTGCATGATTCCGTATCACAGCAATTATTTGCGGCTTCTATGTTACTCTCAGCATTAACTGAAAATGACGAAAATGCTACTAGCTTAAAACAGGTGGAAAAGATTGTTCAGCAGGCACAGCTAGAAATGCGCGCATTGCTGCTCCACTTACGACCTGTAGCTCTACACAATAAAACGCTAGCACAAGGCTTAGAGGAATTGATTATTGAACTTCAACAAAAAGTTTATTTCCATATTGAATATGAGCTAGAGGAAATGGCCTTAACAAAAGCAGAAGAAGACCATTTATTCCGTATTGCACAGGAAGCCCTCTCTAA
Organism: Lysinibacillus sp. FSL W7-1291; assembly: GCF_038593415.1. Taxonomy (NCBI): domain Bacteria; kingdom Bacillati; phylum Bacillota; class Bacilli; order Caryophanales; family Bacillaceae; genus Lysinibacillus; species Lysinibacillus sp. FSL W7-1291. Next base: position 1,230,833 of record NZ_CP151994.1, on the reverse strand, counting down.
CACGCTCCGTCATGCCAAAGCAAGTGAAGTGGAGTTACTGCTTGTTGCACGAGATGACTTAGCCATTTTACGAATTCAGGATAATGGGTTAGGCTTTGATGTGGAGGCCGATAAATCAACTTCGTACGGCTTACAAAATATAGCTGAACGAGCTGTTGAAATTGGCTGCACATACAAAATTGTGTCCGTGCCTGAAGAAGGAACGATTGTGGAGGTTAAAATTCCGCTACAGAAGGAGGAGGTTCATGTCGATGATACAAGTGCTCATAGTGGATGATCATGAAATGGTACGGATTGGCGTTTCAGCCTATCTTTCAGCACAACCAGATATTACAGTTGTAGGTGAGGCTGAAAACGGCAAAGAGGCTGTGGAGCGTGCCCTTGCCCTAAGACCTGATATTATTTTAATGGATAATGTCATGCCCATCATGACAGGAGCAGAGGCAACAGCGGAAATTTTAACGGCATGGCCAGAGGCAAAAATCATGATGGTGACTAGTTTTTTAGATGACGATAAAGTCTACCCTGCTTTAGAGGCTGGTGCGGTAAGCTATATTTTAAAAACTTCTAATGCTAAACAAATTGCCGATGCTATTCGTAAAACCATAGGTGGCGAAACAGTATTAGAGCCAGAAGTCACATCCAAAATGATGCACCGTATGCGCCATGGTAATAATACGCCCCTTTACGAACAGCTCACTGACCGTGAAATGGAAGTATTATTGCTCATGGCAAAGGGTAAAGCCAATCAGGAAATCGCTGACGAACTATACATTGCCTTAAAGACCGTAAAAACACATGTTAGCAATATTTTAGCAAAGCTCGAAGTGCAAGATCGTACACAGGCTGTTGTCTATGCTTTTCAAAATGGCCTTGCTAAATAAACACCTACATAAAAAACTGCATGTCAGCATGCAGTTTTTTCATGTATTTAGAGATACTTGATTAGATCCACAATATACCTTTTCTAATTCTTGTCGTGATCCATAACCATATGTCACGCCGATAGCATCAAAATCATTTTCACGAGCCCCGATCATGATAAATTGTTCCTTTGGATACTTGGCAAAATGATGCAGCACCTCTGCAATAATCTCATTTTTATCATAATAAAAAAGTACCGCAACACTCAGTCGATGTTTAAGTTCGCTGAGTGTTGCGGTATTTTAATATAAATTATAGTGCTTTTACTTTCGCTACGACATTTTCTACAGTGAATCCGTATTTTTCCATTACTAATTCACCTGGAGCTGATGCACCGAACTTGTCGATTGCAAGAACGTCACCTTCAAAGCCAGTATATTTATGCCAGCCAAATGATGCACCCATTTCAATCGCAAGACGTTTTGTCACAGCTTTTGGTAGGACAGATTCTTTATAAGCTGCGTCTTGTTTTTCAAAGCGATCCATAGACGGCATGGAAACAACTGCCACATCCACACCTTCTGCTTTTAATGCTTTCTGTGCTTCAACAGCAAGTGAAACCTCAGAGCCTGTTGCGATTAAAATAGCATCTGCTACTTCTTTTGTAGCAGGAGATACTGTGTAAGCACCCTTCGTAACACCATCACGAACTGTTTCAATAGAAGCGTCAAGGACAGGTAAGTTTTGACGAGATAATACTAAAACAGTTGGCGTTTTTTCTGATGCTACGGCAAGCTCCCAAGCTACCGCTGATTCATTTGCATCCGCAGGACGAATAACAGATAGATTTGGCATCGCACGTAGTGATGCAAGGTGTTCGATTGGTTCATGTGTTGGACCATCTTCCCCTACTGCAATAGAGTCATGTGTAAATACATATGTTACAGGAAGCCCCATTAATGCAGAAAGACGAACTGCTGGACGAACATAATCAGAGAATACGAAGAACGTACCGCCAAATACATTTAAACCACCATGAAGAGCCATACCGTTCATCGCAGCACCCATTGCAAATTCACGAACACCAAACCAGATGTTGCGACCAGCATAATCGTCTGCAGAGAAATCGCCTGCACCCTTCATCGTTGTTTTATTGGAGCCAGCAAGGTCAGCGGAACCACCAAAGAATGAAGGAGTTTTCTTCGCAATGGCATTAATCGCGTCACCAGAAGAAGAACGTGTTGCTACAGATTTACCTGCCTCATATACTGGTAGCTCTGACGCAAAGTCCTCTGGTAATTCACCATTCATCGCTTTTTCAAATTGAGCCGCTAACTCTGGGAACTCTTCTTTATATGCAGCAAATTTAGCATTCCAAGCTTCCTCAGATTGTGCACCTTGTATTTCAGCAGCAGCATTAAATGTATCATACACTTCAGCAGGAATTTGGAATGGCTCGTGTGCCCATTCATACGCAGCTTTCGTTAAGACAACTTCATCTGTACCAAGTGGCGCACCATGTGAATCTGCTTTACCAGATTTATTTGGAGAACCAAAACCAATCACTGTTTTTACTTCAATTAATGTTGGTTTGCCAGTTGATTTTTTCGCTTCTTCAATTGTGGCATTAATGGCATCTACATCTGTACCATCAGCCACTTTTAAGTAATTCCAGCCATAAGATTCAAAGCGTTTTTGTACGTTTTCTGAGAATGACTTTTCTAAGTCACCGTCTAAAGAAATATCATTAGAATCGTAAAGTACGATTAATTTTTCAAGTTTTAAGTGACCAGCCAATGAAATAGCTTCAGCTGCTACACCTTCCATTAAGTCACCATCACCACAAAGGGCAAATGTGTAGTGGTCAACGATATCATGACCAGGTTTATTGTAAGTAGCCGCTAAATGACGCTCAGCCATTGCCATACCAACTGTCATAGCAATCCCTTGACCAAGTGGACCAGTTGTTGCCTCTACACCTACTGTATGACCGTATTCAGGATGTCCTGGTGTTAATGAATCCCATTGGCGGAAGTTTTGAATTTCTTCCATTGGTAAACCATAGCCTCCAAGATGAAGTAAGCTGTACAGAAGCATAGAACCATGACCAGCTGATAGTACAAAACGATCACGGTTATACCATTTTGGATTTGCTGGATTATGGCGTAATTGTTTTGTCCATAGCGTATAAGCCATTGGCGCCGCCCCCATTGGTAAACCTGGGTGACCAGAATTTGCTTTTTCGATAGCGTCGATTGACAAAGTTCGAATAGCATTAATTGCTAAAAGATCCGCGTGTTGAGTCATTATATTGTGACATCCTTTCTCGTCCTATATTGTTCTTTTACAGTTTAGTCAACATTGCTTTAGAAAACAATGCTTTTGTTATACTAATTGCGTTTTCATACATACTTTATTGAATTGTGTCACATTAATTTAGAAATTTATTTTTTTTAGCTTGTCTTACTTTCTCTGGTGTCACATCATTACCTTCTGCATCTACCACTTTTACATTTTCAATCGTATCTCGCATAGTCGCTCTAAACGTATCTAAGTACTCCTTGCGAAGTGCTGTTCGCTCCTTAGCCTCTGCTTCTGTTAATTGACCACTTTTGGCCTTAGCAGAAAGTTCATTAATTCGGTTAATTTTTTCCTTTGATAACATTGTTACACACCTTTCAATACCTAGCTTAATGACTTCAGTATGCAAAGTATAGCATGCTTTCCCTTAAAATGCAGTTATACCAACCCTTAATAACACTTCTTAGCCATAATTTACATGACTTCCAGATGTTAGTCGTGTATAACTAATAATAAAAGGAAAAAATTTATATTTATTGGAGGAAATTAAATGAACATCACAACACAGCGATTACTTATCCGAAAATTTGAAGCCCAAGATTGGCAGGCTGTTTATAGCTATATGTCTGATGAAACGGTGATGCATTATATGCCTGAAGGAGTTTTAACTGAAGAACAAGTCCAAAAATTTATAACAGAAAATAGCGCGGATCAAGCTAAGCATTTTGCCATTACTTTACGCGATCAACCAGAAGTTATTGGTCATTTAGTTTTTCATCGATGCTTTGGCGAACATACCTATGAAATTGGATGGGTATTGAATCCTGCTTATCAGCAACATGGCTATGCATCAGAAGCTGCTCAAGCCCTATTAGATTATGGATTTTCCAAATTGAAGCTTCATAGAATAATAGCAACATGCCAACCCGAAAATATAGCTTCTTACCGAGTGATGGAAAAGATCGGTATGCGGCGTGAAGGATTTTTTAAAAAATGTATACCGCATGGTGACAATTGGTGGGATGAATACTATTACGCAATCTTGCAAGAAGAATGGCATAGAACTCTATAAAATGACCGTGTTACATAGTAACAACATTTGGTCATTCAGTAAAAAGAGTATAAAATAAATGGCTAACACTTCAGACAAAACGGAGGGATAAACCTGAGGAGTATGATCAAAATGTTGAGAAACAAATTAGGGATAACCAAAGCTATACTTACGAAAGAATGCGGTGTTGTTAGACAGACAATTAATTGTATTGAAAATGATAAGTACGAGCCATTAGCTTTGAAGATGGCTAAAGTCCTCAATAGCCGTATTGATGAGGTGTTTATGTATGACTAAATTTCTTCCTGATTCGATCATTACCATGAAAGATTTTGTGAAAGAAGACTCGGTATTATTACGAAAACAAACCGAAGAAGTGACGACACCCTTAAACCAAGAGGATCGAAATACTTTATTAGCTATGCTGCAATATCTCAAAAACAGCCAAGATCCAACGCTAGCAAAAAAATATAAGCTTCGCCCTGGAACTGGGTTGTCTGCAAATCAAATAGGTGTAGACAAACGAATGTTTGCTGTACTATTTGATCATAATGAAATGGTGTTTATCAATCCCAAAATCATAAGTCATTCCCTCAATATGATTTATTTACCTGATGGAGAAGGCTGCCTGTCGGTTAATCGACCTGTCCATGGTTTTGTGCCAAGATACGAGCGTATTAAGGTCAGAGCATATGACATTGATGGTCAAGAATTCATCCTGCCGTTTCAGGGCTATGGGGCGATCGTTGTCCAACATGAAATCGATCATTTAAATGGCATAATGTTTTATGATCGAATAAATAAAGAGTATCCTTTTCAACTACCTACTAACATCATCATCGACAGTTTGGCTTCCTATCAATAGCATTTTTTACTGTGAATAAAAAAGATTAGCAGGCGATATTATTTGCCTGCTAATCTTTCTTGATGTTCTTGGAAGCGACGATGAACAGTCGCTTTACTTACTTCAAAGCCCAACCCTCGAAGCGTGATCGAAATTTCCTCAAAGGTAAATCCACGTTTGCGTAGCTTGACAATTTCATCTACAGGTAGATCCTTTCGCTCCTGCCCATAGGGATTCCCTCGGTTCGATAAATTATTTTCAGGACGATAGCCATTTTCTACAGCGCGTCGCATGCCTCGACGTATTTTAGCATTATGGATTCTTCGTTGATACTCCTCCACGATTGCTAAAATCTCAAGCAGCATCGTGTCCATTTCATTTAGTTGAACGGGTCCTGCATCGCGCATGGAAAAAACATCTGTTGCTGATTTTTGCAATAAATGCAACACAGCCATCCTTGCGTTCCCACGTCCTAATCGTGTTTCATCTTGTACAAAAAGGGCATTAATTCCCTTTTCTTTAATGAAATCAAGCATTTCAAGCAAGCCATCGCGTTCCACATCATAGCCGCTATGCTTATCCTTAAATACACCCTTTACCTCATAGCCTTGCTCTCTAGCGTAGCGCAGCAACTCTTCCTGTTGGCGCTCTAATGAGGAGCTTTGTGTTTCTTTTTCAGTACTTACACGGCAATAGACAACAGCCGACATTTGTTTATTCATCATTGTTCAGTTCTCGCAATTTCGATAGTATGGATGGGATTGGCTTGATCACCCAATACAGGAATAACTAGAGACTTTCCTGCCACAATTTTAATATCTGCTAATTCATTTTCTGTTTTGACCAGCTTAATCCAATCATCTGTACTCATCTTACCACGGTATTGCTCTGCTAACGACCACAAGCTATCCCCATGTTCAATTTGAATTTCTGCGTAATTAACATCTCCTGGATCAGTGATGTAAAGGTATCCTGCAAATAATAGACAAGCTCCTAATAAAATGGAGATATGTGTATTTTTCTTTAACCATGTCATAGTTACAACCCCTTTTCTAGAATGTTTGTTCGGAATGTATGTTCTCATAATAAAGCGAACAAACGTTTTTGTCAAACACTTTTCGAACCTATGTTTGCATACATGTTCGCATTCTGTTATACTATCAAATAAGAAGAATGATATTAGAAAAAAGAGGTGAGCACTCATGAAAAAAGTTTCGAAAAGACAAGAGGACATTTTGGCTTTTATTAAAGAAGAGGTACGAGCTAAGGGATATCCACCATCAGTACGTGAAATCGGGGAAGCAGTCGGACTTGCTTCAAGTTCAACTGTTCATGGTCATTTAGCTCGATTAGAACAAAAGGGCTTTATTCGTCGAGATCCAACAAAGCCACGTGCAATTGAAATTTTAGAGCCTGAAGAGTCTATTCAAAAGCAGCAAGTCATTCATGTACCACTTGTGGGGAAGGTAACTGCTGGTTCCCCAATTACTGCTATTGAAAACATTGAAGAATATTTCCCATTACCAGATACGTATGGCACAAGCGAGGATCAGTTATTCATGCTAGAGATTATGGGGGAATCTATGATTGAAGCAGGAATTTTAGACGGCGATTTAGTTATTGTGAAGCAAAAGGCAACAGCTAATAACGGAGATATTGTTGTAGCCATGACAGCAGAGGATGAAGCAACGGTCAAACGTTTCTTCAAGGAAAAAAATCATTTCCGTTTACAGCCTGAAAACTCATCTATGGAGCCTATTATCGTCGATCAAGTTTCTATTTTAGGACAAGTTGTAGGACTATATCGTCGTGTACATTAATCATTTAAAGTAGGTTTTGAGGATTATGTGTTCCTTCTAAGAGCATGTATCCTCTTTTTTACGCAAAAAAAGAATCCATATATGGTTGGATTCTTTGTACAGTCCCCCTGCTACGCTTCCTTTTTGAATTTTAAGCTAGCTTCAACAAAGGCTGAAAATAATTTTTGTGCAGGCTCATCTCCTGCTATAGCTAGTTCCTCGGGATGCCACTGAACAGCCAAGCAAAATGGCAACTCTTCATGAACAACTGCTTCGATAATGCCATCACTCGATTTTGCTGCTACTTTTAATTTCTCTGCTAATACATTAACTGCCTGATGATGAAATGAATTTACCGCTATTTTCTCTTGTTGTAAAATGGTCGCTAATAAATTCTCCTCCATAATTTGTACATAATGAGTAGCTACAGCTCGAGCAGATTGCTGTACATGCTTGAGCAGCTTAGTACTAAAATGGTCACTATCAATATCCTGAAATAAAGTACCACCTAGTGCTACATTTAGTATTTGAATGCCTCGGCAAATACCCAAAATAGGCATCTTTCGTGTGAATGCCGCTTCAATTAATGCTAACTCTACCGTATCTCTTGCTGGATGAATTTTCCCTAGTTTTGGTGCAGGCTCTGCCCCATACAGAAATGGATGCACGTCATAGCCTCCAGATAACAATAAACCATCTGTAAGGGATAGAATTTGTGTGGCATCCTCCTCTACGCCAAGTGGAATAATAAGCGGAATCCCACCTGCATCAATGATACTTTTACTGTAAGCAGCATTTAATCGAGAGGATAAATCATCTTCCACAAAGGCTGTAATGCCAATAATCGGTTTCACTTGCTTCCCTCCATATGCTTGAAGATTGAACAATTACCAAAAACCTAAATACCAATCGATTAATGAATCCCCATAAAAATAGACAATGATAGCGGCTAATGCAATAGAAGGTCCAAAAGGAATAGGTGTTTTTCTCCCCTGCTTGTTCTTCGTTAACACGACAAGCCCGACAATCATGCCGATAACTGCAGCTATAAATAATGTTAACAGTGTATGCATTGTACCAAGAACAAGTCCAATTAAAAAGAATAATTTAATATCGCCTCCACCCATGCCCCCGTTTGATATCACAGCAATACTATATAATATGCCGAAACCAACGACTGCACCTACAGCACAGTCCCACCAGGGTGTTAATGGCGACAATACTCGTCCAATAATAAGGAAGGGTAAAAAGAATAAAAGCACCTTATTCGGAATCAGCATATAGGCTATATCAGAAACAACAATGATGACTAATAATGAAATAAAAAATAGGGCTACTATAAACTCTATGCTCCAACCAAGCTGCCAATATGCAAAGGCAAACAATAATCCTGTTAATAATTCCATTACTGGATAAATCCAAGCTATTTTATTACCACAGCTCCGACATTTCCCCCCAAAAAACACATAAGATAAAACTGGCACTAAATCAAGCGCCGTCAGTTGCCTTTGACATTTAGTACAATGTGAAGGAGGTTGTACAATCGACTCCTTCTGTGGCACACGTAAGCCTACCACATTATAAAAAGAGCCAAAGACAAGCCCAAATAAAAATAGAAAGATTGTATAAGCCATTTCCAATTTTCTGTCCTCCTAAACTAATAGGCGCCCATACAGATGCAGTATGGAACGCCTATCAATGCAATTATTACTCTCCTTCGTAATAGAACGTCGTCACCTGGACGGTAGCTTGTAAAGTAAGATCCGTATCTTTTTCTAATTGATCCTGCTCTCCAGGCAATTTGAATTCGATAGTATCCGTTTTCATCACACGCTGTAATTGTTCAATTTCCTGTAAAAAGCTCTCTAGAGAATTAAAATCAAGCGCCCCAACCTCTAATATAAAAGTAATCAACTTTAAATTCGATGGTAAGGAATCCTTTGAAATAGATGAAATCGGTGAACTCGTAATCTTGTTATCCTGCTCACCATTAACCTCTTCTTCAGCTTGCTCCAACAGATTAAGGTCTTGCGATACATCTGATTGCGAAACAGCCGCATCATCATTTTGAACTGTTAATGACTTTATGCGTGTTCCTGTCACTTCCTCAATCTCAGCTAAATCTAGTATGATCTTTTCAACAGCTCTTGTTGTAGGTAGCTTCTGTCTTAACGCTAAAACATTGATAGTCGGCTGACCCTGCTCCTTGTCTAATTGAGCTAATTGTTCTTTTACACTAGAAATCTCTTGCTGTATCTGTGATACATGACTCTCTTTTGCTTCTACTTCATTTAATCTTGGTAATAATAAATAATAATAAAGCGCAAATAAAATAGAAACGATTAAAGTCAATAACAAGATAATAGATGAATTTTTACTACTCGTTAATTTATTCATGAGCGTCGTCCTCCAGCTAAATACATAAAGTCGATTGTCGCCGTAATGGACACTGAATAACGTGGTACTTCTTTAAATTTTTGTTCAGGCGTTAATTCCTTCTGTTCGCCAAGCTCTATATCAAAGTTTGACACTGTATTAATTTGTGCGTCTGTAAAAAAACTACTCATTAAAAGTCGCTCTACATATTTCGATATATCGGTCATCGTTTCAAAATCCACTTCAATAGTAACTGTATTTTCCCCAAAAACGTAGCTACGCAAGTACGTTTGAGTTGGTAGTAAAGTTTTCGTTTCATCAATTAATGGGGTTACAGGATAAGAAACACCTTGAATATAGGCAACAGATTCCTCCAATGATCCCTGATCAACACTTTGTCTTACATCTAACTCTTGCTGTAATTGTTCAAGCTGTGTCGTTAATGTCTTTTCCTCAGCAGATAAACGTGACAAATCACTTTTAGCTGTAAAAAATATAAATAGTAAATAAGCTACTATTAGACCCACTATGACAATTATCAAGCTATAAAAAAGCTTTGGTGAAGTAGACCGTTTTTCAAGCTGTGGTAAGAGGTTTATATCTGGAACCATTAATGAACCTCCTTCAAAGCTAAGCCTAGCAATGTTGAAAATTCTTTTTTAAAATAAGGAAAGAACTTTTCAATTTTTGCTCCATCAACAATCATCAAAGGTGTCTCTAAATTAGAAGATAATAAGGTTCCTATTGATTTGAGTAACGGGTTATCACCAAGTATTATGATTTCATCTACTGTTTTTTCCCCTTTATGTAAAGAAAACTTAAAGAAATTCATCATCCGATCAATTTCTAAAACCTGATCCATGACGACCATCTGGTAATCTTCGGTTTCACCATTGTAGAGAAATTGGTAGCTAAATTCATCGACTTTTTTGCCCTGCCATTGTGCCATATCTGTTTCAATCGATTGATAACGCAAAAACTCAACCTGTCCGTTTGAAAAGATACTAATGGAAAGTTCATTGATAGACCAATCAGCAATTAAATATGTTTTATTAGGCACTAACATTGACATATGTTCTAACAAACGTATATTGCATAAGGCACGAATATCGGCAGCTTCAGGGTCCAAGGAGACATCTAACAGCATTCCTACTATTTTCGTAATTTCCTCTGAAGGTGCTGCAAATAATATCGCTTTACCGTCCTCCGCATCGGGATCATAAACATCAATTAACGGGTCCTGAAAAGGTAAATGAATAGAATGGCCCAACTCCATTTCAGCATATCCTCGTAATTCCTGAGGTTTAACATCTTTAGGATGCTCGAAACTTTTTAATAAAACAGTTGTATCAGGCACAAACATACGAACAGCCTGTTTTTTTCCTGTCCACTTCACAACCTGTTCTTTAATAATTTCAAAAAGAGCCACCTCATCTATGATTGCTCCATTTTCAACAATATCAGCTGGTAAAGGATATTCATAGCCATGCCATTGACTAGGCTCAGGTCCTTTCGCCACAATCGCACGTAGCACATAATCCTTCAGTTCAATCGATACATGCGACTTTCTCTTTCTCTTAAACATGTGAAAAGACCTCCTTTTCCTATTCAGTATAAATGATTTTATCAATTAGTCATCCATTCCCCAGCCAGAAACGCAAGAAAATTATCGTTTCTGAATGGGTTGGGAGGACTGATTATTGAGTTTTAGTATTTTCTGTTTTTTTCTTATCTACTCCTGCACTTTTTAATAGTTTATTAAGTTCTTCTTCAAATATTGTTATTGCACCTGCAGTTGAGCTAACTTTGAGACTCTCTGTTTTAATCTCTTCAAATCTACCATATGAAATTGACCATTTTTTTTCACTTTCGTTATACGTTACTTTATCATTGCTTCCTAGCTCAATACCATCTACAAACGCTTCTAATTCATCTTTCACACACTCATTATCTGAGCTGTCTCCTTTACAAGCGCCATCAATATAAGCAATCTTAGCACCAGATAGAATATTTGATGCTTCTGCTAAAATAGCACGGTCCTTTGACTTATTAATAATATTACCAATTGCAGGCACAGCGATTGCTGCGATAATTGCTAAAATAACAATTACAGCTAAAAGTTCAACTAATGTTAAACCCTTCTCATTTTTCAATAGTTTTTTATTTTTCCATTTTTTAAACATAGAGAATTCCTCCTTAGTAGTTTTATATGAAGTGTGAAAACACGGTCTTCTAATTCAATTTCTAAATAAGTTTTATATAATTAAAAATTACATATTTTCATATAGTTGGAACATTGGTAAGAATATAGCCGCAACAATTACTCCTACAACAAGAGCAAGTACTATAATCATTAAAGGTTCGATAAGTGACTTCATTGTATCGACGGCACGGTTTACTTCTTCCTCGTAAAAATCAGCAATTTTTTCAAGCATGTAATCCAAGGAGCCTGTTTTCTCACCAATTGCTGTCATTTGTGTAACAAGAGGTGGAAATAGCCAGCTTTTTTCAAGTGGCTCTGATAATGTGCCACCCTTTTCTAAATTATCGCGGGCCTCCAGCACTACTTTTCCCATAACTGGATTACCTCCGACTTTTTCAACAATCGTTAGGGCTTGTAAAATCGGCACCGAGCTACTAAAAAGAGTAGATAGAGTTCTCGTCATTCTCGCTATAATATCTTTTTGTAAAAGTTGGCCAAAGATAGGCATGCGGAGTAACAAAACATTAACCGTATAATGAAACTCTTTATTATTTTTATAAAAATAACGTGATCCCACTACTAACACTAATAGCCCTAAAATCACGAGATACCAAAACTGAATCAGCCAATCACTTATACCAACAACAATAACTGTAATTAGCGGCATTTCTAAGTCCATATCTTTAAATGCATCCATAAAGGTAGGCACAATAAAAACCATTAAAAACATGCCAACCACCAGCGTTAAAAGGGATAATATTGCTGGATAGGTCATTGCCGATTGAATTTTTTTCTTGATGTTATATTGCTTTTCTAGTGTGCTTGCCAGACGATCTAATGTGTCGTCAACGTTACCAGTAGCCTCTCCAGCACGCATCATATTGACAAAAAGCAAGGGAAACACTTTGGTATGTTTGCCTGCTGCATCTGAAAATGCCATCCCACTCCGAATATCCTCTTCAACTTGCATCAATGCTCGCTTTAGTGGTTTATTCCGTGTTTGCTCACCCAAAATACGCGTCGCTTCAACGACAGGGACACCAGCACGAATTAATGTCGCATACTGCCGACAATAAATAACAAACTCTTGGTGCTTCACTTTTGTACCAATGGCAATGTCCTTATGTAAAATGCTATTTGATTCTTGAAGCTCTCGCGCATTTATTCCTTGTGCACGAAGCTTCTCCATAGCAATTTTTTTATTTGGGGCTTCAATAATGCCCTTTTTAGGTGCTCCTGTTTTGGTGCGACCACTAAAACGAAATACAGTCAACTATAATCACCAGCGTTCATGTATGGCCGTGCATCTTCTAGCGAGATCTTACCTGTGGTAATCAGGTGCTGCATCGAAGATTCTAATGTGTGCATGCCCAATGCTTTACTTGTCTGCATTACGCTTGGAATTTGGTGAATTTTTTCATTGCGAATTAAATTCGAAATGGCAGGAGCTTGTACTAAAATTTCTGTCGCAGCAATGCGCCCTTTTACATCTTTACGAATAAATAAACGCTGTGAAACAATACCTTGCAGTACATTCGCAAGCTGTACTCGAATTTGACTTTGCTGATGCGGTGGAAATACATCAATAATACGGTCGATTGTAGTTGGTGCACTACTTGTATGAAGTGTTGCCATTACTAAATGCCCTGTTTCAGCAGCCGTGATAGCCGTTGAAATCGTTTCATAATCTCGCATCTCCCCAACTAAAATAATATCTGGGTCTTGACGCAATGATGCTCGTAAACCATTCGCAAAACTCATTGTATCGACACCAACCTCACGCTGATTGATGATAGACTTTTTATGAGTATGCAAGTATTCAATTGGATCCTCTAACGTAATAATATGTTTTGATCTTGTCTCGTTGATATAATCAATCATTGCTGCTAATGTAGTTGATTTACCTGAGCCTGTTGGACCAGTTACTAAAATTAAACCTTGTGGTTTTTCCGCAAGCTTATATAACACTTGTGGCATATTAAGTGCTTCAATAGAAGGAATTTTAGCTTCAATTAAACGAGCCGCTATTGTCACTTCATTTCGCTGATGATAGGCATTTACACGGAATCGACATTTCCCAGGCAATGAAAAGTTAAAGTCAGTTTCTCCCTTTTCCTCAAACTCCTGTTGTTTATGTACAGGAAGAATGGCATTTACCATTCCCTTTAATTCTTCAGAATCTAATGGATCTGCACCGTAATGTTCCAACTGCCCATGAATACGATATACTGGCGGAATACCTTTTGTTAAATGAAGATCCGATGCTTTTTCTTCAAACGCACGTGTTAATAATTCAACGATTGAATAAGATGTCATTTTTATCACCCCTAATCTACACTTGCAACACGTAAAATTTCTGATGTTGTTGTTTGACCTGCTACAACCTTTAATAGTCCATCTACTAATAGGGTGTGATAGCCTTTGTCATTCATATAATCCCGAAGAACCAAATCACCTTCTCGATTTAAAATCATGTCCTTCACTTTTCGATCCACTGGAAGGATTTCATGAATCGCCATACGTCCTCGATAGCCTGTATGATTACATGCAGGACAACCACGCCCCCTTTTACCTTGGGTAACACCTTCCAGCCCATTTTCCTCTAGTATTTCTAATTCACGTGAGGTGAATACATATGGTTCAGCACAATCACGACAAACTTTACGTACAAGTCGTTGAGCCATAATGCCTACAAGTGAGGAAGATAGTAGAAATGGTTCAATGCCCATATCATGTAAACGTGAGATGGATTCTACTGCACTATTAGTATGCAGCGTACTTAACACTAAATGTCCTGTAAGTGAAGCACGTATAGCAATTTGCGCTGTTTCAAGATCACGAACTTCCCCTACCATCACAATGTCAGGGTCCTGTCGTAAAATCGAACGTAACCCTACCGCAAACGTTAAGCCAACCTCTTCCTTTACTTGGATCTGATTGATGCCATCTAATTGGTATTCCACAGGATCCTCAACCGTAATAATGTTGACGCCTTCCTCATTTAAATGCGAAAGAGCTGCATATAACGTAGAGGATTTACCAGAACCCGTAGGTCCAGTAATAAGCATCATGCCGTTGGGACGGCTTATCATTTTCCTGAATAGTACTTCATTCGTAGCACTAAAGCCTAATTTCTCAATATCATTGGACGAATTGGTTAAATCTAAAATACGCATAACAACTTTTTCTCCAAAGACAGTCGGTAATGTGGCTAATCGTATATCAACTGGCCTAAAATTGACATTCGTTTTTATACGCCCATCTTGTGGAATACGATTTTCTGTAATATTTAAATTGCCCATTATTTTAATCCGAGCCAATACTACGTTTTGCATATGCTTGGGCAATGACCTCTCTGTACGAAGTACTCCATCTACTCTGTAGCGCACACGTAGCTCTGTTTCTTGTGGATCAAAATGAATATCACTGGCTCTTTGTGCTACACCATTGGCAATAATTTGATTTACTAAACGAACAATGGGTGAATCTTCATTCTCAATCTCGTCTTGCGTTTCAGTACTAGTTGCCGCTAAATCTAACATTGCAGCATCCATCGACTCCTGCAAATCATAATATTTGGTAATTGTACGATATAGATCATCTTTTGCAGCAATGCTTGTTTCAATCTGACAGCCTGTCGTCATACGGACTTCTTCGATAGCAAAATAATCCATCGGGTCTTCCATCGCAATAAACAATTTATTTTTCTCTTTGCGGATAGGCATAATATTTGTCCGCTTTGCCAACTCAGCAGGAATTAATTGCAATAATTCAGGGCTGATTGAAAATTGATTTAAGCTAATATGAGGGATACCTAGCTGAAATTCTAAAACTTCAATGAGTTGTTGCTCCGTTAAGACGTTTTCTTTAATGAGAAAATCACCTAGTTTCTCATTTTTCAACTTAGTAGTCAGTGCATACTCTAGCTGTTCTGCTGTAATAACGCCTGATTCAACAAGTAAATCCCCTAAACGTTTACGACCTGGCTTCATCGCCATAAAAATACCTCCAATCATTATGGACTTGTTTGTACAAAATTACCGCCCTTGTCATAATAACCATAGACAATTTCTGGTCCATCTTCTTGCTCAGATTCTTCAGGTGTTGAAGGTTTTATATCAGGTAAGCCGTTGCCATCTAAATCTATCTCTAAATCAGGATCTGCTATACTTTGCCCTGCGTTTTTTGTTGGTGGAGTGACTGTAATAGGCTCCTGCGATGAACGTGTCACAATCCGATTTTGAGGCGCATAGTAATCTCTGCTAATAAACTGTTCTTCCATTGCACCGTTCTCTACAATGGAACGATAAACTTCAACTCTCACCCCTTCTTTCCCCTCTTGTTCCACACGCTCTTGACCAGCCTTTAAATCTTCTGAATAACGGTAAATAGTTCGTGGCTTAACGATTTTATCTTTACTGATACGAACCGTTATATCTTTGTCTTTTACTGCTGTAAATATTTCTATTTTTAATTGATTGCCCTCAATTGTAGCTTGCATTTTGCCAAGCTGATGAGAACGATTAATAAATTGTAAGTCTTTCGCTAATGCAGCATTGACATCCGCTTCAATCCCCAGTTGTAAATAGTTGGGCTTTGTTTGTTGAGAATGTCTTTCTAGAACTTCATACTCTGTCTGAAGAATTACACTATAGAGGATGGAAGCTACAAAATCTAAACCTGTATCATTCGCAGCTCCAGCCTGTTCCCCTAAAAGTGAAAGCAAGGAGAATGACTGGTTCGGTACAAGTGTGACGTCATTTAATAAAGGGATTAGTTTTGCAACCCCTTGACTATCTGTCGGTACATCCGCAATTTGAAAGGCAATCCTTTCTTGCATTTGCAAAGCAGCAGCATTGATTACTGCTTCAACCTCATGTTCTTTCAAATAACTTGCTTGTACTATTATTTTTTGAAGCGTTTTATCAGTATCCAAAATGCCCATTTCATCTAGTTCCTGAATAACAGTGTCGCTGGCAGTTACAGGAATGGGGATATGTACAATTTTTTCATTTTTCCAAAAGGCATACCATGGTTTTTTTGTCAGCAGTTCAAACTGTGATATGGCTGTAGTAGTATCAAAAATTAATTGTTTCGGGTCAATGGTCTTAGAGATATTAGTACTTTTAACATTTATTTCTGTTTGCTGCCAGTCTTTAATTGCTTTTTCCACAGTTGGTAATAAATTTGCACTATTAACACCCCCGACTTTTATACCTCCAATTGTTGAACTTTTTGTCTCATCACTAGCAAAAACTTTCCCATTTATTATAAAATTAGGTAGACAGACTACAGCTAGTATAAATATTCCAATCAATAATACAGTAATGGTTATAATTTTTTTCATCTGTCAATCCCCCTTAAACATCGTAATTTATTGGTTTGCAACTTTATGCTCATCCAGATACTAGAATACTATATTTACTACTACATTACACTACTAAAAACCTAATTTATTTTAAATAACCCCTTCAAAATATATAAAAATTTCACGATTTAGACTAGTTTATCTCTTATATAATGTTATATTATCGTTATGAATACTTTATTACTAGTCGATTAGAATCACTCTTTTTGAACTACTCTTTTCATAATACATAATTCACTAAATAACCATTTGGTTCTTTTGACACAAAAAACTTATAAGGGGCGATATTATTGCAAAAAAATTTTAAAAATGAAGGTGGCTTTTCATTAATTGAAGTCGTTGCTTCTTTAATTCTAATTACAATAATATTGCTTTCATTTTTCGGATTATTTATTCAATCTAACAAAACTTCCAAAACTTCTAGCACAATCGTAGATTCTACCTATCTTGCTCAAAATGAAATGGAAAATATATTTAGAGAAATCAAAGGCAGAACAGAAGAACAACTAGCTAGACAATTACTCTATACAAGTACAGAAAATCCTCAATATATTAGTTGTAGTAAAAATAGTAAATTTTCAACTATTTGGAGCTATGAAAAACAGATGGAAGATAGACGGTTTATTCTAACCATTAAGCGCCATTGTCAATATGAATATCTAGATACTATTGTTATCGAAGTTTATGAGAACGATGTACTCAAAAGCAAGATGGAAAATATATATAGTAGGAAGTGAATACATGTGGTTCATAAAAAATAACAGAGGTTTTACACTCGTGGAAGTACTTGCTGTTATCTTAATTTTAAGCATTGTTTCAACAATTCTTTTTAGTATACTTTCGTCTAGCAAAGAAACTAATAAAAAACAACTTGAAAATAATGAACAGCTATCCGAGTTGTCTTATGTTTTAAAGCTCATTACGAAAGATATGAGAAAAACCATTACGTATGATCCTAATAATTCAACATTTAAAAACAGAGATGGTTCTATTCAATACACATATATCTTTGATGCTGAAAAAAATACGATTACTCGTAACAACGAGGTTATTGCAACTCATATACACTCATTTTCCTTAACAAGTATTGGCGACTCTATTTCCATTAATATTGAAAGTATTAACGAACACACAATCTCTACACAACTATCTTTTAGGAGTGGTGACGGTGCAAAAGATGAAAAAAAGTCTACTAAATGATGAAGGCTTTTCATTTTTATTAGTTTTTTTAACCATTGTATTAGTGACGATTTTAGGTCTAGGTTTACTTGCTGTATCTTCAAATTCCTTAAAACTCTCTAAACATGAGCGAGAAGATCAATCCAT
Source organism: Lysinibacillus sp. FSL W7-1291 (assembly GCF_038593415.1). Taxonomy (NCBI): domain Bacteria; kingdom Bacillati; phylum Bacillota; class Bacilli; order Caryophanales; family Bacillaceae; genus Lysinibacillus; species Lysinibacillus sp. FSL W7-1291. Next base: position 1,212,701 of record NZ_CP151994.1, on the reverse strand, counting down.
TTATTACATTGCTGAGGCAGGTGTAAATTATGAAAAAGCAATTTTATTAGAAAAAGCGAATGAAGCTTATCAAAGTGCAAAAGCAGAATACGATCGTTTACCAATTCAACAGAAAAAGTATGAAAAATTTGTAGAATTATATGAAGAGAATATTAAAAGCATAATAGAACCACTATTAAATAACGAAAACATTATAAATAATTTTGAAGAACAACTAGGAATGCAACCTATTGCCAGGATTACCCTAAAACAGGATTTAGATACGAATCTTCGATATTGGATAACTTCTATCGGTACATATGGGGAATCGCCTTCACAAAAAAGAGAACTACAGCAAAGTGTAGACTTTGTTCTTGATGCCGAAACAACTAATAATAATGGTGGGGATGATGAGGAAAATTTAAATACTGCTACCCCTGAATTTGCAGTACAAACTAAAGGCAATATTAAGCTAACAGGTGGGGCATCCATAAAGGGAGATGTAGCTACTGACATCGGTATAATTTCATTGGATGGTGGTTCATCTATTTCTGGTACTGTAGGTGCTTCAAGTGATCATTTCCAATATCCATCTTGGATGGGAGATTTATCAAGAAAACTTACGCAAAGTAGGAAATATCCTGGTTCAAGTATCCTGCCTTTATTTCCATTAGAGAAAATGCAACAATTATCAAAATTACCTGTTCCTCCAAATCAAGAAGTCATCAAAGATCCACACAACAAAACCTTCATTATTAATAATGGACATTTTTTAGCTGATAATTGGATGACTAATAACTATACTTTACAGTTAAATGGTGATACACATTTCAAACAGTTCAAAGTAGATCAAAATAATACGTTAACTATAAATGTAGGAGATACAGATAAAAATTTATATATCGAAGATTTTAATATACTACAGGGGCATATTAAAATTGTAGGAACAGGAAAGTTAAATGTATATATTAATAATACTTTTAATCTAAAAGGATCTTTAAACAGGAACGGTAATGCTAATCAAATAAATTTATATTATAACGGAGCATCAGCTATCACAATTGCAGGAGAAACACAAAGCGCTGCCTCTCTTTATTCTAAGCAAGCCAATTTAACATTCACAGGGGGGATAGGATTAACGGGGAATATATATGCAGGAGCAACTAAGGTTACTTTTAATGGTGGTTCAAACTCAAATGGTCAACATATTATTGCACCAAATGCTTCTGTCATTTTAGAAGGCGGCGCTCACATTAAAGGAGCTATTATTTCTGATAATTTACTAGCTAATGGAGGTACCTCCGTTACATTTACAGAAGGCACAATCCAACCACCTTCTTCAGGACATACAGAAATTGGCGATCCTATCACTTTAATAAAAGAAAATGAATTAGTAGAACAATAGAAAAAGAGATTCCAAAATGCATTGGAATCTCTTCTTCTTTATTTCTTCAACAACCTACCCGATAGTAGCATGCCAATACCACCAATCGTTATAAATAGAATAGCTCTAATTAATAAATCAAGGGCAGATAAGTCAAAGAAAATTAGCTTAATAAACGCCATGACTAACAGAATAAAACCTGTTGAGCGCAGTGTTTTTAATTGATGTGTGGAGCTTATCCATAGGGAAACGCTTGCCGTCAAAAATAATGTAATGGTTGTCAGTGCGATGCTTAGCTTCCAATCAAGGACGTTGTTAAACGTAAATTGATGGATCAGCCCCCATATTGAAATCATCGTGAGCACGATACCAGTGCTTACAATAGCATCTACATATTTCCCCAGACGCACCTCATACAATCGATAAATAAACCCTTTTACTAGAATATCTACGATGATGGCGACAATGACTGCCATATATACCAATCTAGTTATAATATTTAAGCTTTCCATCATGGTCGGCTTGGTGCTGATCATCAAGAAGAATAATAGGAAAAATGAGCCGAGAACTGGTGTTAAAGCACGACCTTTATAGGTTTCCTCTACAAATAGAGAGCCAGTAAATAAGGCAGCTAATACGATACACATCATATATGGAATGCCATTTGTTGCTGCAAAATAAACGGTATCTAGTTTGCCAATATAGGCTAAGAAATAGCCAGTTGTGGCCACTGCTAAAATATCAATCACATACAGATCCTTCATGACCTTTTCAAATGTCGTAAGTGTCTCTTTTGGACGTCTTGCATATAAGTAAATAATAACGAAATAAATAATTGGCATGAACAAGCTTAAATGATCTATGCTGAAAAATGGTTTTGGTTCATGAAAGATGAAATTTAAAATGAATGTGATGATAAGAACAAATGAAGAAACGACCTTCATCATACTTGCCCGTAGTCGCAAACTCATCATCACGCCAGCAAAAGCAATCATCGGATAAAGTAAATCATCCACTTTATTTGGTATATTCATTAAAAGTATCGTATTACATAGGGTGATAAATGCGAGTGTAACAGCGCTATCCAATACTTCCTGCCATTTTTGGCGATAGCTATATAACGCCACCGCTCCAAATAAAGCCATTAGGACAAGGAGCAGCATTTCTCCATGCGGAAGTGAACGAATAATAAGATTCATCAGCAATAAACTAAATGAGCCTAAGGAAAATTGAAGCCCTATATGAAGAGGCTTCCATTTGGATTGTGCGTTATACATTAAACACCAAATTACGTAAAATATTGATAGAATCACCAATAAACCAAATGCGAAGATAACTTGCTTATCAATATTCATAAACGCTACTACGCTCACCGCTAGCACCGAGAAGAATGTAGCAATATAGAGAGCTAGCTTTTGCTTGTGCTGATAAATGACCCATTGCAATGAAGCAAATAATATCACGACAAAAAGCAAGATAATGACCGCATTAAAATCCATATATTCTAATAAATAAGGTAGCAATAACGATGTAAAGGCTACAAAAACGGTAAGTGCTTCATTTTTCTTCCAATAACTAATGGCAATACCATAGCCAATATAAAGAAGTGTAATGCCTAGTGCTGGAGTAAGACCAATGATTTCATATAAAATGGCACTCGCGGCAGTTGTTAAAATACCGACAATAAATGCCCCGCCATATAAGGAAATCGTTATAGCAGATGAGCCTACTTTTCTACGTTCTAGTACATAGGCTATAACCGCCAAACCTACCGATAATGCATAGGCAAGGATGATTTTCACGCCATTCGATAAATAACCATAATCACTAACAAGTTTTAGGCCCCAAAGTACGCCCATTACTAAAATAACCATGAATACTTTTGGCAGTGCCCACATAACACGCTCCTCCATCGATGGCTGCGGTTGCACTTCTTTTTCCGTTACTTTAGTCGGGACAGGCTTCGACTCCAGTGCTGGTTTTGGTTTTATTGGTTCTGATTGCTTGATCATCGACTGTCTGGCATCAAGAGTATTTATTTTTTCGGTACTTTGTGTACCTTTTAACGAAGACAACTCCTGACGTAAATCTGCCATTTCCTCTTCGAGCTTAGCAATTCTTCGCTCCAATTCAAGAGACATTCAATCATCCTCCCCACTTTATCAATTTTCTAACAGTATAACATATTTATCCTTATTGTAAAATTACACTTTTTGTTTAATTTATCTCGGTCTCCTATACATTAAGGCACGCTCACTATCACTGGTGCCTCGTGTCGTTGGATCCACAATAACACCCATTAATACAAGAATGGATAAAACTGTATTTAAAATAGATGACATTTGCTCACTCATTACCCCTGTGAAATCATAGCCAAAAATCGCTGCAACTTGTTGTGCGAGTAAGAGTAACAATGAAAATAGCCCTAGTAGAAATGGAATATGTTGAAGACGAACCTTCCAATTAATTCTCATAAAAGCTCACCTCCCCCCCTCTTGCCACAGTATATGCATAGTGGTTATGTGACACATATGCAAAAATGGAGCTCTCGCCATGTTACTAGGATTTTTTAATAATATTTTGCGGCATAAACTATTTTCAGCCATAGCAAGTAAGGCAGGTTTTATCACGCTAGACATGTTCATATATATAGTTAGGTTGCATTCGGTAACGAAATACCTAACAATTTACTGAAAATGAGGGTGATGAAGATGGTGTATGAGTGGAACGTCTTAAGGGTAGTAGCTTGCCTGAGTATTGTGTTATTACATGCAACGACCAATATTGAAAGTATAAATGGCTATATGGATCAACCCTACTATCAGTTTTTTCGATTATTATTATGTTTCGCTACACCCACTTTTATCTTATTATCCATTTTAATTTTAGCTAAACGCTACCAACATCAGCTACCTCCCCATTTTATAGGACGTCGTTTTCAGTTTATTGTTATTCCGTTTATAGCTGCAGGCATGTTATATGCAGCCAACGCAGCTCTTCATTATGATGAAAGCTTTTTGGAGGCATTATATCGCCATATTATTTTAGGTGATTTTTCGGGTTGGTTTGTCATGACTATTTTTCAACTCTATATTCTCTTCTATATTGGCAAGAAATATCAGGTATCCAGCCTCTGGTTTACGCCCATTATGTTCTTACTTGGCATTTTCTATATGACACTAGCAAATGCCAATATAGATTATTTCATACAAAATGAACATTTTATGCGCCTGCTCTTTGTCGGCTGGCTCCCATATTTTGCACTAGCCTATATTATCGGCAGTCATTATGAAAAAATCGCGCACTACCTCGTCCAATATAAATATTTCACAATTATAGCTGTCATACTTGCAATGGCTATTTTATATATAAATTATTATTTAGGTGCCCAACAGATTACATCAAGAAGAATTGATATTATGCTATTCGTGTTGGCGATGGCGTTTTGCATACTGGCGTTTGCACAGGTTTTGCCTAAGCTCCCTTTTATCCCTATTTTAAGTCGCTATTCCTTTGGGATCTTTTTAATTCACTGGCTAATTCAAGAATATTTAGCTCCCTATAGCGCATTACTACCCACTACTGCTCTTCAAGTCATTTCTCTTTTTCTATCCAGTTTACTTGTCTGTATGCTGCTCATCAAAATCATTTCATTTATCCCTTTTAGTGCTTATCTGATTGGAAAGTCTCATCAAAAATAGCCCTCTCATAATTGAGAAGGCTTTTTAGAAACCTTATTTTGTATAGGAATAGGATGTTTCTGTTGTTTATTTGATTCTTTTTATGAATGGTTGTTCCTTATTCTTTGATTGAAGTGCATCTATTCCTTGTGTTTTAAATTACTTTTTCCAAATTTGTATCTCATTATATCTATTTATGTATACGTAAAAAAGGCAGTTATCATTATCTCATGAAAAATGCCAAGTCGATCTAGACTTGGCATTTTCATTAAAAGAGCATGTGACCAACCAATGCAGCGATTGGTAGGGAAATAAGCGTACGTAATATAAATAAAACGACTAAATCGAAAAATTTCAATGGAATTTTTGTTCCTAAAATAAGTCCACCAACTTCAGACATATAAATTAGCTGTGATACAGAAACAACAGCAATGACAAATCTAGTAACATCTGATTCGATCCCTGCACCTAAAATAGAAGGCAGAAACATATCGGCAAAGCCTACGACCATCGTTTGAGCCGCTTCTGCCGCTTCAGGTAAGCCTAGTACAGTTAGGATCGGCTCAAATGGTTTTCCTAAAATCACAAAGATACTGGTAAATTCAGCAAGCATTAAGGCAATTGTACCAAAAGCCATAACAATAGGAGCAACGCCAACCCATAAATCAATAACATTTCTAGAACCATCTTTTAAAAATTGGCGCGGATCACGATTTGCATGAGCAATAGCAAGTGCATTTTCTAAGCCATGCGACACAGAATTATAGCCCTCTGGCAATTCCTCACGCGAATAGTCTACTGGAGTACCATCGATATACGTATCTTCCTTTTGTGCAAGAGGATAAATTCGAGGCATAATAATCGCTAGTACAACACCGCAAAGTACTACTGTTAAATAATAAGGAATAAAATAGCGTGCCAAGTGGACTGTATCCAATACTACGATACAGAAGGTGATGGAGACAACAGAGAAGCTAGTAGCAATAATCGCTGCTTCTTTTTTAGTATAATTCCCCATCTCGTATTGCTTACTCGTCATTAACACTCCAATCGTTCCATCACCGACCCATGACGTAAGAGCATCAATCGAAGAACGCCCTGGGCTTTTAAAAAGAGGTCTCATGATTCTCACCATCATTGTACCGAAAAACTCAAGCAAACCGAAGTTTGTTAAAAATGGTAAAAGGAAACCTGCGAATAAAAAAATGGTAAATAAAAACGTCACAAGTCCACCGTTTGGATCCATCAATAGCCCACCTGTATTTTCATTGTTGATGGCAGAAGGTCCAAATTGAAAGACAACCATCGAAGCAAAAGTTAAACCTAAAAAGCGAGTAATCGTCCAAAACCAATTGACATAAAACAATGTATCTAAAATACTAGGTTCTTTCATATTTTTTCGAGGAATCCATTTAGCTATAAGTGCGCCAAACGCGGAAATTGCAAACATAATAATCGTAAAATAACTAATGACTGGAGCCACTACACCTGCTAAAATATTTGCTAAAATAGCAATCGGTACTTTCCAGCCCTCATCCGTTAATACAGGGGTCATAAATAGAAAAATACCAATTAAAGAAGGAATGATGAAATAAATATATGTACTAACAGAATACTTTTTCATTTTTGACTGAAACCTCATTTCTTAGTATTGCTTAAACTTGTAACTATGTATGATGCATTCCCCTATTTTATCTTTCACTATACTTCGTTTGCTGTAATATTCTATGAGCTAAACATGTAGTGTTCATTCAATACCTCCCTCCTCTTTCTGTTATAGTACTATTACAAAAACAATGAAGTTTTGAGCTTTAAATAGAAAAACAATGACTCTATTCATGTTTTTATAACATAATCGTGTTATAAAACTATTGTAAACGCAACAACACATATGGTTCAACTCTACAATTTTCTGAATTTTTATACATCATTAGTATAGTTTTTTTCTTTAAAACTAGTATATCAATATTATATTATAATAAACAGAAATTTTAATAGGAAGGAAACGAGGCTGGGAAGAAACTAGATTATTTCGAAAATAGCGAAAATAGATAATAACTTTTCCGCCTCTTTGCATAGTGTTAAAAAACAAAACCATCCATAGCATTTTTGTGACAGGTGAAAATGGATTTCCGTTGCAGGCTACTTGCTTTCCACTCCAATCCATAAAAATGGTACCTTTTTAGCAAAGGTCTTCAAATAAAGTGAAGGGTATTCACTACTCTTTATGAAGAGCTGTTGTCACTCATCACTTCTCTACAATGAAAATAAGAACCTCTATTCTTTAATTATACAAATAATGGGCTATTTTGATCGCTTCGACTAGTATGAAAGATAGAGGGAAAAGACACTTTTGCACATGGTTGATTGGAGGGGAGCCAGCGTCACAGATAAGACCCTAGAGCGGAACGCAGTGAGTGAAGCGGCTCATCGGACGCCCCCTGGAAAGGACGCTGGCGGAACGGAAATCACTCGCTCGCCTTGCTAAAGGTTCTTTTTCTGCTATTGACATCATCTTTTTTCACCAACATGAAAGTGAATAAACCCCACGACTGTTTATTCACTTTGTGGAATTGTCAATGCTTCATGAGGTTAGCCAAGTCTTTTGATTTTGGGACAAGAGATACAAAAGTCATTTGCTTCATCAGAGGTGTGATAATAGAAACAACATGTTTTTCTCAAGCGTATTGGTTGCTCTGATTCCTTGATTGTCACTTTGGGACCACAATAATTTGTCAAAGGATTTTTCCTTTCGCCAAAAAGAGAACCTGGCGCTTGATTGACAATATAGTGATAGTCTTCTTGTAGACGAGCCTTTTCTTGCTCACTGGCCCTTTCGCTTATTTTTGTTTCATATAGCCAATTGACATAAATAGCTGTATTTTCCCATAAGATTGCTTTTGGGATTTTACTTATTTTTGTTAATGACTGCCACACTTTCGCTAGATTACCTGCAAAGATTCCTTGGAGAACCTCATCACGCCATGCTTCACGATCTTGTGTTGGCACTGACACTGAGTCATCGATTAAGCGAATGTTTGGAAGCCATGGTTTCGCATGATCTTCTGCTTCCACCCAAATATTGTCGATACCAACATATAGCCCCTTATCATATCTTGACATAGCATAGAATGCTGAAGCCATTGTTAAGACGCTATAGCGCTTTGCAAATAACGATGCTGTAACTAATGTAGATGTGGAATGAAAGAAAGGTGCTATTTTTTGTAAATAGGCTAAAGCTTGTTCAGTGTCTAATAAATTTTGGGCTAGTAGAGAGTAAGCAGCATCTACCGCTGGCTCAATTGTCAATCGATAATCACGTAATAGTACTGCTTTTTCTTCAGCTGACAGTTGTAAGCTCAACTGACCCTACCTCCTCTAATTTCTCCACCTGAACTGTTCGTCCCTTGCCATGCGGAACACATAAAGGCGTACCAAATAGAGGGTCTCTCATAATCGTACAGTCCATACGAAAGACAGCTTGTACAAGCTCAGGTGTTACCACTTCCTCTGGCTTACCTTGCGCATACACCTGTTTATTTCGCACAGCTACAATGTGATGGGCATAGCGGCAGGCTAAGTTTAAATCGTGTAAGACCATCACGACTGTACGCCCTTCATTTTCATTTAAATCAAATAGTAAATCTAAAATTTCTACTTGATGGGCCATATCTAAATAAGTCGTAGGTTCATCTAGTAAGATAAGATCTGTTTTTTGAGCCAATGTCATGGCTATCCATACACGTTGACGCTGACCACCTGATAATGCATCTACTGGTCGATCTGCAAATTCTGTCATCTGTGTTACCTCAAGCGCATTGTTCACAATTTTTTCATCTTCAGTAGACCATTGCTTTAACCAGCTCTGATGTGGATAACGACCTTGTTTTACCAATTGTTGAACGGTTAGTCCTTCTGGCGCAACAGGTCCCTGTGGGAGAATGGCTAACCGTTTAGCCACCTCTTTCGTTGAAATCGTATCTAGTGAATCATCTTCTAAGAAAATTTCACCCGACTTTGGTTTTTGTAATCGTGCAAACGTTCGTAGTAGCGTTGATTTTCCACAACCATTAGCACCTACTAGTACTGTTATTTTCCCTTTTGGTATTTGAAGATTCAAATCCTCCAAAATAAGATTTTCACCATAACTTACATGTAAATCTTGTGCTTCTAAAACATTTTTCAAAATCCCGTCACCTTCTTCTCACGCTTTTAACTGTTATTTCCTGTAGCTTTATTGATTGCGCGTTCTAAATAGTAAATAAATAAAGAATGGTGCCCCAATTGCAGCCGTAAAGACACCTGTTGGTAAATCCTTTGGTAAAAAAGCAGTGCGTGCTACGATGTCGGCTACGATAACAATCATCCCACCGATTATAGCAGTCACAGGTATCAATCCAGCAAAGGAACGCCCTACAAGCATTCTACTCATATGAGGGGCTACTAATCCAACAAAGGCAATTCCACCAGCAAATGCAACCGCAGAGCCAGCTAGCATCACACTAATGAGTAAAAAAAGTAAACGGTACACTTGAACCTTTACCCCTAGCCCTATCGCAATTTCATCTCCTAATTCCTTCACATTTACTGTTCTTGCCAAAATAAACGTTAGTGGCAATAACAGAGCAACCCATGGTAAAAGCAAATAGACATCCTGCATATTAGCCCCATACAAACTACCTGTCAGCCATAAATAGGCCTTCGTTGTTGCAGCTACATTACTGATCACAAGCAGCATCGTCACAACGGCCTTTGCTAACGCTGAAATCCCAATACCAATAAGCACCATACGAATAGGTGTGACGCCTTTTCTCCATGACAGTAGGTAAATGATAAAGGAAACAATGCCAGCACCTAAAATAGCAGCTAACGGTAAAAATTGAATGCTGACTGACCCCATAAAGTACACGATAAAAATAATCGCCCCCATGGATGCACCACTCGTTACACCGATAATATCTGGAGCAGCAAGTGGATTACGGATAATCCCTTGTAAAATTAAACCAGCAACTCCTAGCGCTGCACCAACTAATAATGCCATCAATACACGTGGGAGCCTTAATGTATGTAAGACAAAATCGTACTCTCCATTACCATAGCCCAATAATTCCCTCACCACTGTGATAGGATGGATAAATTCACTACCTGCAGATAAACCAAGGACTGTGATGATGACTAATAATAAGCTTAATAATAGTAAAATCCAACTAGTTCTTTTGGCTATTTGAAAAGATATACGTTCAGATTTCGTTCGAACTGTCCTATAATTAGACATTTTTCGCTAACCCCTTTCGTGCAATATAAATAAAGAAAGGAGCTCCGATAAAGGCAGTCATTACACCAATTGGCATTTCTAATGGCATGATCACATATCTCGCAGCCATATCAGCTAACAGCAGCAATATTGCTCCTAATACTGCACTGTACGGAATAATCCAACGATAATCCGTACCAACAAGCTGAATCGCAATATGAGGGACAATCAAACCAATAAAGCCAATTGAACCTGCTACAGCAACTGAACTACCTGCAAGAATGATAATAATGAGACCGAGTGTGATTTTCGTAATCATAGTTCGTTGTCCTAAGCCTTTTGCAATATCATCACCTGATTGTAAAATATTTATAGAACGACCCATACCTATTGCCACAACTGTGACCACTAAAATAAACGGTAAAACTGGTATAAGCATGTCAATGCTACGACCTGATACAGATCCCGCTAACCAAAAAAGAACACTTTGTAAGCCTTGTTCATCAATCACTAAAAGCCCTTGCGTAAACGAGACAAATAGAGCTGTAATCGCTGCACCAGCTAATACTATTTTAATCGGTGTTAAACCATCTCTTCCTAATGACCCTAGGAAAAATACCATAGCTCCCGCAGCACCTGCACCTAAAAAGGCAATCCACATATAGCTCATTAAAGAATTGATGGAAAAAAGAGTAATGGCACTAACAATAAAAAATATCGCCCCTGCATTAATCCCTAAAATATCAGGAGCTGCTAAAGGATTTCTTGTTAATGCCCGCATTAATGCTCCCGCGATGGCAAGACTTGCGCCAACTACTGTAGCGATCACAGCTCTTGTAAATCTCGATGTCCGAATAATAACATGCTCCTTATTAGCAGCATCAAAATGAAAAATGGCATCATAGATTGACGAGAAGGGTATGGACGTTTGACCAATAGCTATGCTGATTAAAAATGCCAGCAAAAGGATCAAACAACTGATGAATAAGCCTACTTGTTTCATCGAGGTACTGGAAAGAATAATTCTCATTTTACGCCAACTTTCTTGATCCACAATTTATCTTATGAAAGGGATTGTAGGTTTCTAATATGTCCAATCCCTATAATGAGAGGGCTGTCATTCAAGTATTCTATAACACTTTCAACAGCCCTAGTCTCTTTTACTATTTTTCTAATTCAAACTTGTCATAAATATCGTCTAGCATTAAATTAGCACTAATAAGTCCACCAGCTAGATTCCAATTAATTTCATCTACTTGATAAACTTGATTTGCCTTCACAGCATCAAGCTCTTTCCATAGTGGATGGTTTGTCCACTCTTCATAATTTTTCTTGACTGCGTCATCATTTTCCATAAACATATAAATAACATCGGCATTCATTTGTGTAATACTTTCTTTATCCGTTAGCTTCACGATTTCCAATGAGTCATCTGTTAAATTTTTAGGACCTTGGAAGCCAAGCTCTGACAATATAGAACCTGCATATCCTGTTACATAAATACGTGCATGGTCTGCTCTGAAGTTAACAACAGAAACATGGAATGGCCATTTATCGCCAAGCTTCTCTTGAATTTTTGTTTGGAAATCAGCAACTCGTGTATCCCAATCTCCTAGTAACTCTTTCACCTTTTCTTCCTGATCCATTGCTTGACCCATCATTTCAGCTGTTCCCTTGAAATCAAAAACCGTTTCATGAGCAACTGTCGGTGCAATTTGTGATAACTGATCATAAATTTCCTCATGACGCACTTTCGATGCAATGATTAAATCTGGTTTAAGTTTTGCAATTTCTTCAAGATTAGGTTGCGTTTCTTGTCCAACAATCGCAACGCCATCTAAATCTTTTTTCAAATAATTATAAAAAGGTGCTTCAGCCCAAGATTCTACTGCCCCCACTGGTTTAATGCCCATCGCTACTGCTACATCTGTAGCCCCTTGGTATAGCGTAACGATTTTTGTAGGTGTACCTTCAATTGTGGTAGTGCCCATAGCATGTGTAATCTCACGGCTAGAAGATTCTTCTGTGTTACTTTCTTCTGCTTTGTCATTTTCTTGTGAACTACTACCGTTCGATGCTTTATCTCCACATCCCACCAATAAAAGTGAGAATGTTAAGAATAGCGCAAAAAGAATAGAAACATTTTTATTGCGTAGTGATAATTTCGACATACATTTCCTCCTAAAATATAATCAATAATGATATTCATTATCAATTAAAGAGTATACTGTACGACCGTTTTATTGACAATATCTTTTTTTTCAAAAAACATACTTTTTTAATAATTTTTTATCTTGATTAGCCTACAGCTCCCTCCCATATAGTTTAGAAGGTGTAGGATTTTTGTATTTATTATGAAAATTTCGTCGCAATGATGCTGAGGTGTAATAGATAATTGACTAAAATTCATGGCATTTATTTAAAACAATAGCTCTAAGCAATGTCATTTTGATGTTGGGAGAGGCTTTCAGTAGCTGCTTCTTTCACCCAATATGTATCTAACCAGCTATAGATTTTCTACCATTTCAGCGACTTGTTAGATTTACCTATTCAATAATAGGCAAATAAATAGACCCTATCGACGTATATCTCATATCTTAATAATGAACTACAACTTATCAAAACAGGAGGTAATAACATGTTTCAACGAAGACGCCATCCGGCAAAAGGTCCACACTGCTGTCCGCCACAAACAATGCCAACGCAATTTGATCCACCACAATTTTTACCACCAGAGCAATATGTTCGCACAAATTATATCCATACGGTTGTTCCACATGTACAACCAGCACATGTCACAACAGTAAATAAACATATGATTGATCATCAATACTATTTCCCATGCACAGAGTCTGTTGTTAATGAATGCTGTGAAACACATACAATGTGCGGTATGCCACCTAACCCTTGTCATATGCCACACCATCGTAAACATATGGGCCGTTAACAATAACGATGGGGTGCCATGCTGCCCTATCATGTTCTGGAACTATAGACAAAAAAACGAGTACCTTCCAAGTGAAGAGGCACTCGTTTTTTTATTTTTATTAATTCTTAGTACATTTTTAAATATTGATCGCGTTCCCATTGATGAACGGTTGTACGGTACATATCGAACTCGATTTCTTTTGCTTCTTTAAAGTTTGCGTAAATATGCTCACCTAAAGCTGCTTGCGCTACTTTATCTTTAGCAAGTAATGTTAAAGCATCATCAAGTGCTGCTGGTAAGTTTTCAATACCATTAGCTTGACGCTCTTCTTCCGACATCACATAGATATTGCGATTAATAGCTGCTGGTGGCGTTAAGTTTTGACGAATACCTTCAAGACCTGCCTCTAAAATAACAGCCATTGCTAAATATGGGTTTGCTGAAGGGTCCACAGAACGTACTTCTACACGAGTTGAAAGTCCACGTGCTGATGGGATACGAATTAGTGGTGAACGGTTTTGCGCAGACCATGCTACATAACATGGTGCTTCATAACCAGGTACTAGACGTTTATAAGAGTTTACTGTTGGATTTGTTACAGCTGTGAAACCTTGTACATGTGCAAGAACACCCGCCATGAATTGCATAGCTGTTTCAGAAAGACCTAATTCTGTAGCTTCATCATAGAATGCATTTTCTTTACCTTTAAATAGTGACACGTTAAAGTGCATACCAGAGCCTGCTTCACCAAATAATGGTTTTGGCATAAATGTAGCGTGCAAGCCATGTTTACGTGCAATTGTTTTAACAACTAATTTGAAAGTTTGAATGTTATCACAAGCTGTAACAGCATCGGCATATTTAAAGTCAATTTCGTGTTGTCCTGGAGCTACTTCATGGTGAGATGCTTCAATTTCAAAGCCCATTTCTTCTAGCTCTAATACGATATCACGGCGGCAGTTTTCACCAAGATCTGTTGGAGCTAAGTCGAAGTAACCACCATGGTCATTTACTTCTAACGTTGGTTCGCCTTTTGCATCTAATTTGAATAAGAAGAATTCTGGCTCAGGCCCTAAATTGAAGCTTGAGAAGCCCATATCTTCCATTTTTTTAAGAATACGTTTTAGGTTGTTACGTGGGTCACCAGCAAATGGTTCGCCTTTCGCAGTGTATACGTCACAAATGAGACGTGCCACTTTCCCTTTTTCAGAAGTCCAAGGGAATACTACGAAAGTATCAAGATCAGGATATAAATACATATCAGATTCTTCGATTCGAACGAAACCTTCAATAGATGAGCCATCAAACATCATTTTGTTTTCTAATGCTTTGTCTAATTGACTTACAGGAATCTCAACATTTTTGATTGTGCCAAGAATATCTGTAAATTGTAAACGAATAAAGCTTACGTTTTTTTCTTCGATGAGACGTTTAATGTCCTCTTTTGTGTATTTACCCACAGTTTTCCACACTCCTATAATTTGTCTAGCTTTTATGTTTACCCTACCCTATTTATTAATAGAATCGAGATAAATCCCCTCGTCGGATGGATGATTTTTGCATGCGCTGAGCTTGACGCATTTCTTCGCGCATGATTTGGCGTAATTCTGAATCACTTAAATCTTGTTCATCTGTAGCAACAGGATCTTTCTTTTTAGCAAATAATTTTTTAATCTTCGCCATATTCATACCCTGCTCTAAGTAGTCTTTAATTTCAAGCAATGTGTCGACGTCATTTAATGAAAACATTCGACGATTGCCTTCTGTTCGGTGCGGCTCAATTAAATGGTGTTCTTCATAATAACGAATTTGTCGTGCCGAGAGTTCAGTTAATTGCATCACAATACTCATTGATAATAACGGCATAGTTCGTCTAATTTCACGACTCATTTAAGTCCTCCTCCAATACCCGCTTATCATATAACGAAATTTTTTCACTGTCAACCAACCATGTGAGGTTTCCTAACATGTAAGGCGTTATTTTTTTCAATCCGATAGAAAATTGTAAAAAACTATTCAAATTTAAGGTTTATTTATTTTCATATTACTTTTTTTGAATGGCTTGAACAGCACTACAAATAGCAAATTTAACATGTTCATATGTTAGTCCACCCTGGATAAAGGCTGTATATGGTGGACGGATTGGACCATCTGCTGTCAGCTCAATGCTGGAGCCTTGAATAAATGTTCCCGCAGCCATAATGACATCATCTTCATAACCAGGCATATAAGCTGGTTCTGGAGCATAATGGGCATTTATTGGAGAATTGGCTTGTATTTCACGACAGAAGGCAATCATCTGCTGTGCAGTTTGGAAGGAAACGGATTGGATTAAATCCGTACGATTTGCATCATAGCTTGGAGAAGTGCTCATTCCGATTTCCTCCAGCATAGCTGCTGTAAAGATCGCACCTTTTAAGGCTTGTGATACGACATGTGGGGCTAGGAAAAATCCTTGATAAAAATCTCCTAATGTATTTAATGTTGCCCCTGCCTCTGCCCCAATACCTGGAGATGTCATACGATACGCACATTTCTCTACTAAATCTGCACGGCCAGCAATATAGCCACCAATTTTCGCCAATCCTCCACCAGGGTTTTTAATGAGTGAGCCTGCCATTAAATCAGCACCAACCTCTGTTGGTTCCTTCGCCTCTACGAACTCACCATAGCAGTTATCTACAAAAATAACGGCATGTGGGGCTAATTTGCGCACCTTTGCGCACATATCAGCAATTTCTGCAATCGTAAAGGATGGACGTGTCGCATAGCCTTTCGAACGTTGAATGGCAATCATTTTTGTTTGCGTAGTAATGGCTGCTTCTACACCTACCCAATCAATTGCTTTATTTTCCACTAAATCCACATGTCGATAGCCTATTTTATAATCTTTCAGTGAACCGGTATCTTTGTTACCACCATCGACAATGGATTGCAATGTGTCATATGGCTGACCAGAAATATAAAGCAGCTCATCACCAGGACGAAGGACACCGAATAGACTAAGCGTGATTGCATGTGTTCCTGAAATAATTTGTGGTCGTACAATGGCAGCCTCCGCCCCAAAAACTTCCGCATAAACACGCTCTAAATTATCGCGTCCCTCATCGTCATAGCCATAGCCATTGGATGGATGTAAATGATAGTCACTTACTTGATGCTTGCGAAATGCTGCTAGCACCTTCTGTTGATTATAAAACGCCATTTCTTCTACCTTTGCATGATAGGGTCGAACTTGCTCCTCTATTTTTGACGCTAAGGATAGCGTTTGTGCTGATAAATTAGATGTAAACGTCATTCTTTTCTTCTCCATTTCACAATTGTCCCGCATTTCAATCAGTAAGATCTATCGACTCTCTAAATTGACTTCACTCATTCTAGAATTCCCTAAATAACTACTGGTATATCAACGCTTTTGACGAATGTTTTTCTTTATTTCAATAACATCTTATCAATTTGTATGAACCCCTGCAAAACTTGCCTATTGTTTCTAAGCGAATTTTACGCTAAGCTAATGTGCGGACTTACTTCAAGAAGCGTATGTAATGACTGATTTTGGCTATTAAATTCATAGATTCTGTTACGTCAAAAAAAGTCTTTTAACTTTTAAAAAAGAAGTTCATTTATTGATAGAAGGGGTGAAAGGGATGGCTTGGGAGGTTTTTAGTATTATTGGAACAATTGCCTTTGCTATTTCTGGGGCAATCATTGCCATGGAAGAAGAATACGATTTATTCGGTGTATATATACTCGGTATTGTCACTGCTTTTGGTGGAGGAGCTATTCGAAATTTACTCATCGGACTGCCTGTCACAACCTTATGGGGACAGGATATGATGTTTCAAATTGCACTAGCTGCGATTACGATATTTTTTATCTTCCCGCATCATCTGATTCAGCATTGGCATCGTTGGGGCAACTTCACAGATGCCATTGGCTTATCCGCATTCGCTATTCAAGGTGCACTCTATGCAGTGAAGCTAGATATGCCAATTAGCGCAGTCGTTGTAGCTGCT
Source organism: Lysinibacillus sp. FSL W7-1291 (assembly GCF_038593415.1). Lineage (NCBI taxonomy): Bacteria > Bacillati > Bacillota > Bacilli > Caryophanales > Bacillaceae > Lysinibacillus > Lysinibacillus sp. FSL W7-1291. Next base: position 1,195,459 of record NZ_CP151994.1, on the reverse strand, counting down.
GTTTTAACAGGTTCAGGTGGTGGTATTGTGCGAGATTTATTAGCTAGACGGAAGCCGCTAGTTCTCCGTGATGAAGTCTATGGTGTTTGGGCTGCTCTCGCAGGGCTTGTTATCGGATTTGAAGTTTTGACTGGAGACATTTTCCTTTATGTATTATTTGCAGTGATTACAGCATTACGCATTCTTTCCTATATGATGAAGTGGCGTTTGCCTTTGCGTAAGTTGAATCGGGCATAGATACTGTAATTGATAAAAAAATGAATAAGCGCAAAGAGTTCATTAACTATTTGCGCTTATTTGTTATTCAGTAACTATTTAGCCAAAAGATTCATGGCTTCTTCTAATGTCACCATATTTTTCATCATAGAACAAGCGGCATCTAAAAGAGGAAAGGCTAGAGCAGCACCAGAGCCTTCGCCTAATCGCATGTTCATATGCAGCATTGGCTCTACACCAAGTAATGATGCGGCAATTTTAGCCCCTGGTTCCTCTGAAGCATGGGAAGGTATGATAAAGTCTTTTACTTTCGGTTCAATTTGATAAGCAATAAGCGCAGCAATAGTCGAAATAAAACCATCAATAATAACAGGTTTTCGGTGACTTGCGGCAGCCAGCATGATACCAGCCATAGCCCCTATCTCTAGCCCTCCAACTTTAGCTAGAACATCAATGATATCGTTAGGATTGGGGTTGTTGAGAGTAATTGCTTTTTCAATTACTGCTGCTTTATGAGCAATCCCTCCTTGACCAACTCCTGCGCCAAACCCTGTTATTTCAATAGGGTCATAGCCAGTCAAAGCAGCTAATATGGCAGTGCTCGGCGTTGTATTACCAATGCCCATTTCACCTGTTCCAAGTAGGTTGGCTCCTTTTGTGATTTCATCTGTTGCCACATGAATCCCCACTTCAATGGATTGAATAGCCTCTTCTCTTGACATAGCAGGGCCCTGTGCCATGTTATCTGTGCCATGTTTAATTTTATGAATGATAACACCTGCATCAAGCGGAATATCTTCTTTTACCCCAACATCTACTGTTACTACCTTTGCATTGGTAATGCCCGCAATCGCACAAACGCCTGTACCTCCCTTAGGAAAATTTAATGTTTGAAAGACCGTAACATCTTGTGGATTCGTTGTTATGCCTTCCTCACAAACGCCATGATCTGCTGCACAGACAATCATCACTTTTTTATCGACCATTGGATATAATTGTCCTGTTATGCCTGAAAGCTGTACGGCAAGTGATTCTAGTTTCCCCAAGCTACCTGGGGGCTTACAAAGCGCATCAATTCGCTTTCTAGCTTGGTCCATACTATTCATATCAGCCTCTTGGATATTTTGAATCGTGTCTTGTAATAATTGCATTATTGTTTCTCCTCTCGTTCTACATGAAGACAAAATAAAAAGTCTGTAGTTTATTGTCATGACAAATAAACTACAGACTTTTCCATCATCTATATACTTCCGAAGCAAGTAGGCAGGTCTCCTGGCTCAAGCTCAACATATCATCGTGCCTTCCCAGCGATTCGCTAGTGGCATTTACGATGACACTCCCTTATACAGTGGCGGGTCCGCTAAAGTTTTTCACTTTATTCCCTATTCTCCCTATTGGGCACCTAATGCTTTTATTAAACTATTTATAATCTACGACAGCGTATTTTTTCTGTCAATATTAGAATACTCGCCTTGTACCATTTCTTCGGTTACCTATTCTTTTTCTATTTCGCTTAGCAATGTTGAGCCTAATAATAGGACCGCTCCTATTATTTGTAGAAGCGTCATTTTTTCACCTATAATCATCGTGGAAATTACTAATGATGTCAGTGGATCAATATAGCTAAGAATGGCTATACTTTGTCCTTTTAACTGTGACATGCCTAAAAAGAACAATAAAAATCCAACCCCTGCATGGACAATGCCTAATGTAATTAAGAATAGGACTGACTCAAAACTGATTTTCATGACCTGAAATCCTGTAGTTCCAAGTAGATAGAAGCTAAGGAAAAATGCTGCTAAAGAAAGTTGAATCATTGTATTTTCTGGTTCCTTTAAGCCGCATATAAATTTATTTGTCAATGTTAGCGCTGTGTAAAAGCATGCCGCGATAAGACCGTAGACAATGCCTATAAAATGCTCACTGTCCCCAGTGCCTTGACTTTGGACAATCAAATATAGTCCGATAAGAGCCACACAGACATACATTATTTTTCTGCCAACTAGCTTCTCTTTTAAAATAATTGGAGATAAGCAGATAACGAGTACTGGTGCAAAATAATAACTCAATGCAGCATTGGCAATCGTTGTTGCTTTATAAGCCTGAAATAAAAAAATCCAGTTCCCACACAAGGCGATACTAGAAAGTATTAATTTCCACTTATTTTTTATAATCTCTAATTTCGAAAAATTCCCCTTTTTATAAATAAAAATCACTACTAAAAAACAAGCACCTATTAAACTCATCCAAAAAGCAATTTCACTTGAAGTTAACGGAATATACTTGGCAAAAACACCAACTGCTCCAAAAATAATCATGGATAATACAAATGCTAATTTTCCGCTCATTACAAATTCCTACTTTCTACGTATAAAGTATTAACCTATACAGTAGAATCTATTGAAAATGAGCAAACTGTTATTGTATGCCTAAACAGTAGATTCTACTGTAAAGACATTGTTGGGGGTGCTATTGAACGAAACATACAAAATCCCTCCTTCACCTACTTAATTGTAACATATTTCTGAAAATTAAAGAGTAAGTTTTATAAAGAAAGGGATCACTAATCCCTTCATACTATTATGAGTATGTACAATGTAAGGTAGGTCATAAATTTTCTTTGAGGAGGAGTTAGGATGAATGCAAGAGAATTGAGAAATGCCATTGCGGAGACTTGTGAAAATTATGATAGTCACTACGCTCAGTTAGTGAAACCAATCAATCAGTTATTAATGAATGTCGATGCTAGTATAAGTAACGAAACAGCGAATATAATCATCGAAAATTTGAAGTTATATTATAGCGGGGATAAATACATGACGGAATGTCACTTCGATGAGAGTGAAAATTTCTTAAAAGATGGTCTTGAACTTCTTCAAAAGGGGGATCTTGCGAATGGTGCTTTACAAATATATGGTGCTGGTTTAAATTTTTCCAGTTATGCTTTAAAGGTTCGTGGGCAAAAAAATGTGAATCCGTATATTAACTTTGAAAAAAATTTCAGCCTCATCATGAACACACTCCGAAAATAAGTATATAAAAAAGGTGATGTCAATGATAGAAACAGCCACTTTGAAAAGCGAGAGGTTGATTTCCGTTCCAGCGTCCTTTCAGGGGGCGTCCGATGATGAGCCGCTTCACTCACTGCGTTCGCTCCAAGGTCCCCTCTGTGACGCTAAATCCCCTAGGAGTGACACAGGCTCCACTCCAATCAACCATATGTAAAAGTGGCTTTTCCTTCTCTTTCATACGAACCGTAGTGAACAAAATAGCCCATTATTTGTCTGATGAGAGAAAGGATAGCCCTTTATTTTCAATGTGAAGAAGTGGTAAGTAACAACACCCCTCCATAAAGAGTAGTGAACACCTTTGCTAAAAAGGTACCATTTTTATGCATTGGAATGGAAGGCTACTTGACTCCCGTGGGATAGTGAGACAGGCGAGCCTCTAAACGGAGCGGTAGCAGAGGAAGCGGCTCGGCGCTCGCTACCAGGAAAGCAAGTAGCCTGCAACGGAAATCCATTTTCACCTGTCACAAAAATGCTATGGATGGTTTTATTTTTCATTATGTCATTTATTTAAATTCTAATTCTCCATCGTAAGCTAGCATGCCGCCTTCAAGATTTGTTACATCAAATCCTTGCGCTTCTAAATAAGCACATGCATTAGCAGAACGAGCACCAGCCTTACAAACAACAATATATGGCTTTTCTACGTCTAATTCCTCTAAACGTTCCGGGATTGTCCCAAGGGCAATGTGCTTGGCACCAGGAATCATGCCGTGTGCTACTTCATCCTCTTCACGTACATCAATAATATATAGGTCCTCATTTGCATCTAATCGTTCTAGTAATTGTGTTGTTTCCATTGATTTCATGAACTTTTTTCCTCCAAAATTTCAAATTCCACTTACATTATAGCTTGTAACAAAAAAAACAGCCAGTGTGGTGAACACAAGCTGTTTAACAATTTTTTATCCTTCTGTCTCTAAAAACTCTATTTGTTTTGCTGGAACGAATGTAGAAATGGCGTGCTTGTAGATTAGGTGCTGCTTATTTTCAGCATCCATTAATAAAACTGTAAAATTGTCATATGATTTCACAGTCCCTTTTAACTGAAATCCATTTAACAGAAATACAGTTACAAAAACACTGTTTTTACGTAGTTGGTTCAAGAACGTATCTTGCAAGTTGATTGATTTCATCAAATAGCCTCCCCACTAACTTTCTACCTCTTCACTCCTATAGTAGCATGTTCTACCAATTTATCAATTAGTAATTTTTAGAAATTTTTCTTAATTATTATAATTGTTCATCCGTCGTAATAAAATGGACATCCATTTTATTGCGAAAATAGGTAAGTTGTCTTTTTGCATAGCGGCGTGAATTTTGTTTTAAGCTATCAATAGCTTCTTCGAGGGTACATTTGTCATCCAAATAATCATACAATTCCTTATAGCCAATTGCTTGTATGGACTGCACATTTCGAATATTTTGCTGCCATAAACCTTTGACTTCTTCTAAAAGGCCATTGTCCATCATTAAATCAACACGACGGTTAATGCGGTCATAAAGCACTTCACGGGTCATATTTTGACCTAACCCCAAAATGACATGCTTATAGAGAGGTACTTCCCCTCGGTTTTGTGCTTCAGCTGCTTTGGATACACCGCTTAATTCCAGCATTTCTAATGCACGAATGACACGACGCGTATTGTTTGGATGAATCGTCTCCGCTGTTTGAGGGTCTAGTTGTTTTAATTTATCATGCATTGCCTCAGGGCCAAGCTTTGCTAATTCATCATAGTAGGCTTTTCGTGCTTCCTCATCAACTTTCTCATCAGTAAATTGGAAATCATAGAGGACCGCTTGTACATATAAGCCTGAGCCACCTACTATAATGGGTAATTTTTGTCGAGATTGGATTTCTGCAATTTTTGCTCGGACTAATTTTTGATAATCCGCTACTGAAAAAGATTCTGTCGGCTCTAAAAAACTGAGTAGATGGTGTGGTACGCCCTCCATCTCTTCTTCCTTAATTTTAGCAGTCCCAATATCGAGTCCTTTATAAATTTGCATGGAGTCGCCATTAATGACTTCACCGTTATATTTTTTCGCCAGTTCAATGCTTAAAGCTGTTTTACCAGAGGCAGTTGGTCCTACAATCGCTACGACCTCTGCCTGCTGTAATTTAGTTTCTATCATATTTTTCTAACCACCGTAATAATACTTGAAAGACCGCTTCTTGATTGTCTTCATTTAAAATTTCATGCCGTTTGTCCTCAAATAAATAAACCGTTACATCTTTTACTCCTACTGTTGCCAATTGTTCAGCAACTGTGTAAACGCCCAGCCCCTGTTCGCCAACCGGGTCTTTACTTCCGCTTATCAAGAGAATAGGAAGATTTTTTCTCATTTTTGCTAATTCTTTTTTACGATTAAGTGTTGCAAAGCCTGTTGTTAAATCGACAAAAAATTGATTGGTTGGAATAAAGCCACAATATGGGTCATCTATATACTTCTGCACCTCTTGTTGGACAGAACATAGCCAGTCATAGGCCGTCTTTGGATTTGGAAACTGTTTATTAAAGCTACCAAAACTCAATTGATTTAGCAACTTACTTTCAGTTTCTTTCCCTAGCCCCTTAGCTAATACCTTGGCTACGATATTTCCAACAGCATGCAGGGCTGTCACATTTCCCGTACCACAGAGAATAACATTGTCTACTTGTTCACCATACAGTTGAATATATCGTCTAGTAATGAATGACCCCATACTATGACCAAAAATAATGAATGGTACATTTGCGTAAGGCGCATGTAATTGCGTGACCACTTCATGGGCATCTTTTACCACACGCTCAAAGCCGTTCTTTTCAGCAAAAAAACCTAACGTGCCATTATAGGCTGCCGTTTCACCGTGACCACGATGATCGTGCATCGTCACTACATAGCCTGCCGTATTGAGTGTTTTAGCAAATGTTAAATAGCGACCACTGTGCTCTGCCATACCATGCAAAATGTGAATATGACCAATACATGGCGTTGTGGGCTCCAATGTTCGAGTAAAGACAAAATGTCCATCCGACATTTGAATATAACGCTCCATCCCTTACTCCCCTTTTTTCACAAAATTTGTTGCATCCTTAATGGCTTGCTCTAATTCAGCCATATACTTGTGTTTCTGTTCCTCCGTATAATTCAAGTGTTGTTGCATCACTTGAATTACTTGCTGCTTATAAAGCTTGACGGCCTCAATATCAAAGTAAAGCAAGCCTGTACGACGAATAAAGAAGTCGCTCGGTGTATAGACCATTTCCTCTTCCATGCCATACAGTAGCATAGCGTGTAAAGCTAGAGGCATTGTACTGCCATGTTCATGTAAAAATTTAACACGATTAAATAATCCATCTACATTTGTGCCATACTTTTGTACAAGCTGTTTGGCTTCATCATAATTTAAGCCGTATTGTACACCTTCTCGTGCTTTATAAGCCATATAGTCAGGGAAATTAATCGCGTTGATTCCTTTTGCACCAGACAGTGAGAGCTCACGTGTTAAACAAGCACTTGCATGCTTATAGCGACGAGCTTTTACAATTTTATCGACAATTGTTTCAGCCATTTGACGATAGCCTGTGAGCTTACCGCCAGCGATTGTCATTAAACCACTTGGCGCTGTCCATATTTCATCTTTCCTTGAAATTTCAGAAGGGTCCTTTCCTTTTTCATAAATGAGCGGGCGTACTCCTGCCCAGGATGATTCAATCGTTTCTCTTGTAATAGTAGCAGTTGGAAAGACTTTTTTAGCAGCCTCAATTAAATAATCTACATCTTGCTGTGTAGCAACAGGGTGTACAAGATTTCCCTCAAAGACTGTATCCGTTGTCCCTATATAGGTTTTGTCATCTCGCGGAATTGCAAAAGCCATACGTCCATCAGGAATATCAAAATAAACAGCTTGCTTCAGTGGAAAATCCTTTTGGTTGAGGACAATATGAACGCCTTTTGTCAGACGTAATTGCTTGTTATCTGTTACTTTATCCTTGTGTCGTACGTCATCTACCCAAGGGCCTGTAGCATTGACAATTTGTGCTGCATGTACATCGAGTATTGTTCCCGTAACATGATCCTTCACTTTAATGCCAACAAGCTTTTTCTTTTTGTAGATAAATTCCGTCATCTCTGCATAATTGAGACACAATGCTCCATATTCTGCAGCCTTTTTCAATACTTCAATCGTCAGACGTGCATCATCCGTACGATATTCAACATAATACCCTCCACCCACAAGTCCATCTTCATTAAGTAAAGGTTCTAATGCTAGGGTTTCTTGGACGTTTAACATTGTTCTACGTTCATGTTTTTTGACACCCGCCAAGCGGTCATAAACCTTTAATGCTATAGATGTTGTAAACGGACTAAGTGAGCCCTTCTTATATAAAGGTAATAGCATTTTTTCAGGCGTTGTGACATGAACCGCATTATCATAAACGATTTCACGTTCACGCCCCACTTCCGCTACGACACCCACATCAAATTGCTTTAAATAACGTAGGCCACCGTGAATCAGCTTGGTTGAACGGCTCGACGTACCAGCTGAAAAATCCTGCATGTCAATTAATGCGACAGAAAGGCCTCTTGATGCGGCATCTAATGCAATTCCTGCACCTGTAATACCACCACCAATGACTAATACGTCAAAGCTATAGTGCTCTAGATAATATAAAATTTTTGGACGATGCTCAAATGAAAACATACCTTTCTCCCCCAATAGCTATGATTTAAAAATTCGTGTGGCCTCTACAGCCTTTTGCCAGCCAGTATAAAGAGCTGTGGCTTGCTCGTCCTCCATTTGTGGTTGGTAGGTTTGGCCACTCATCCATAATGCAGATAAGGTCTCTTGGTTTGGCCAAAAGTTTGTGGCAAGACCTGCTAAATAGGCTGCACCTAGTGCTGTTGATTCATTAAGCTGTGCTAGCTCAACTTGTAGCTGTAAAACATCACTTTGGAACTGCATTAATAAATGATTTTTAACAGCCCCACCATCGACACGGAGTACTTCAATCGGGGTACCCGCTGCTTCTTCCATTGCATCCAGTACATCCTTTGTTTGATAGGCTAATGATTCAAGTGTTGCCCGGATGAAATGCTCTTTTGATGTTCCTCGTGTTAAGCCAAAAATGGCACCACGAGCATCTGTATCCCAATAAGGAGTTCCTAGACCAACAAAGGCAGGGACAATGTAGACACCATCCGTGTTCTTCACCTTTTTAGCATAGGTTTCGGAATCCTCAGCAGTACGAATCATACGTAGCCCATCTCGTAGCCATTGGATTGCTGACCCTGCTACAAAAACACTACCTTCTAATGCATAGGTCACTTTTCCATCTATCCCCCAAGCAATAGTCGTCAGTAAACCATTTTCAGAGGTCACTGCTTGCTGGCCTGTATTTAATAGCATAAAACAGCCAGTACCGTAAGTGTTTTTAGCCATTCCTTTTGTAAAGCAAGTTTGACCAAAAAGAGCGGCTTGTTGATCACCTGCAATCCCTGCAATCGGAATTTTTTCACCAAAGAAAATACTTGGTGCTGTTTCCGTGTATATTTCAGATGAATTTTTCACTTCAGGTAACATTGACATTGGAATAGCTAAAAGCTGACAAAGCTCATCATCCCATTGCAATTCATGAATATTGTAAAGCAATGTTCGAGCTGCATTTGAATAGTCGGTTACATGAGCCTTTCCTTTTGATAATCGCCAAACAATCCAAGAATCAATCGTCCCAAATAGCAAATCTCCATTGTTTGCCATTGCGCGTGCGCCATCCACATTGTCTAAAATCCATTTAATTTTTGTTGCAGAAAAATAAGCATCTAGGCGTAGCCCTGTTTTTTGCTGAAAAAGCTCTTCATGGCCTTGATCTTTTAAGGTATTCACAATGTCCTGTGTTTGGCGCGATTGCCAGACAATCGCATTGTAAATGGGCTGACCTGTCTTTTTATCCCATACAACTGTCGTTTCGCGTTGATTGGTAATGCCAATGGCATGTACCTCACTTGCTTCGTGCCCACTTTCGGTTAAGACCGCCGCAATAACGGCTAGAATAGAACCCCAAATTTCATTTGCATTATGCTCTACCCAGCCAGCCTTCGGAAAAATTTGCTGAAATTCTTTTTGTGCGACATGAACAATTTCACCTTTTTTATTAAATAAAATAGCCCTTGAACTTGTCGTTCCTTGATCAATCGCTAAAATAAATTCGCCCATCCCAACTTCCCCCTTGTCTCTACATAACCCGTTTGAACATTTTTTCCACTTCATACGATGTAAAATGAATAAGCACTGGACGTCCATGAGGGCATGTAAATGGATTATCTGCATTACGTAAATCTCGTAGTAATGTTTCCATTTGTTCTTTTGTTAAATAATGATTGGCTTTGATCGATTTTTTACAGCTCATCATAATCGCCGCTGCTTCACGTAATTTTTTGACATCGGCCTTTTTCGTTGTTAGCACCTGTTCAATTAAATCCTCAATGATTTCCTGCTCTTCCCCTTGTGGGAACCAACTTGGGTGCTCACGTACAACAAAAGATGACTGACCAAATTCCTCTAAAAATACACCTACAGCTTCTAGCTCATGCTTGTATTCTCGTAAAATAAGTGCTTCATCGGCCGCATAGTGGAAAGTTAGTGGAAGCAATAATGCTTGACGTTCATGCGGATTGACTTGACCGACCTTTTCACGGAAAAATTCATATTTAATGCGTTCTTGTGCAGCATGTTGATCAATTAAATAAAAACCATCTTCCATTTGTGCAACAATGTATGTGCCATGGATTTGCCCAACTACTTCTAGTTCAGGAAATGGCTCTTTCGTAGACTCATTCTCAATTACTTCTTGTTGTTCTACACTGCTTACTTGTTCAACTGTCTCAGTCTCCAATCGCAGATCGGGCTGCCAGCTATCCTCTATCATAGTAGGTACAGGCTCTGGCACGACCAACTGTTCACGATTGCTCTCTTGAATGGTTTGGACATCATATAGTTTCTCAACAATTGCATGCATCTTCTCTACATCTATTTTGGGAGCAGGCTTCCAAATATTAAGTTGCTCATTAGTAGGTTTGACACTTTTTTCTTTCTTCTCCATCTGAGGTACGCGAATAACGCTGCGTATTTTTTCACGGATGGTTTCCTCGATTAATTTCAAAAGCTCTGGCTCTTTACTTAAACGAATTTGATGTTTCGCAGGATGCACATTGACATCTGTTAAATAAGGATCTCCCTCTATATAAAGGACAACTATCGGATAGCGTTCGATGGGTAAATACGTATGGTAGGCATCCACAACCACTTTTTGCACTAAATAATGCTTGACCCAGCGACCATTAACAAACAGAGACATATAATTTTTGGAAGCACGTGTCACCTCAGGCAAGGACACAAAGCCAGAAATTCGATAATCATATGATTCGCCTTGGAACGGCACCATCTTCTTGGCATTATGTACACCGTAAATAGCGGCCAGTACTTGTTGCACATCTCCTCGCCCATTGGTTTGCAATAATTGTTGACCATTATGCAGTAATCTGAATGCAATTTGTGGATTGCTAAGTGCTAGGCGATTCATTAGGTCTATCGTATGCCCAAGTTCAGTTTGAATAGTTTTCATATATTTTAAGCGTGCGGGCGTGTTAAAAAATAGCTGAGATACCGTTAAATCCGTACCTTTACGCAAAGGGCCAGGCTTATGTGTTAGGATATGTCCACCTTCAAGCTCTAAATGCGTTCCAGATTCACCATTTGATGTTATCAGCGTCATTTTAGAAACAGAAGCAATGGATGCCAATGCTTCCCCACGGAAACCAAGTGTACGAATGCGGAATAAATCATGTTCCTGATGAATTTTACTAGTAGCATGGCGAGAGAATGACATCAATGCATCCTCTTCATCCATACCATTACCATTATCTATTACTTGAATGGAAGTGAGACCCGCTTCTAGTAAAAAAACATCAATGGACGTACTCCCCGCATCAATGGCATTTTCCACTAGCTCTTTGACAACAGAAGCTGGTCTTTCTACTACCTCTCCTGCTGCGATTTTATTGGATAGCCACTCGTCCATAATTTGTATGTTTCCCACTAACGTATCACTCCTTTATCTATTTTTTTACGTTGATTAGCTCTTGCTGTAGCTCATATAAAATATTCATTGCCTGCATAGGTGAAGTGCCTAAAATATTGACTTTTTCTAATTTTTTTAGCACCTCTGCCTCGGCTGGTGAAATCGGCTCTTCCTCTGCAAACAAAGACATTTGCACGGGTTGTTCAGCCATTACTTGTGTTTCAGCAACTACTTCTTTCCCAGCCTCAAAATTCTCCAGTAAAACACGCGCTCTCGCTAAAATTTCTTCTGGCAATTGTGCGAGCTGTGCTACATGAATACCATAGGATTTATCAGCGGCTCCTTTTTTCACCTTATGCAAGAACACAACCGTTCCATTTTTTTCCGTAGCCGATACATGGACATTTTGTAAGCGAGGTAAATCCTTTTCCAGTGCCGTTAATTCATGATAATGCGTAGAAAATAATGTATTTGCACCGATTTTATCATGAATATATTCCATCATCGATTGTGCCAAACTCATGCCGTCATAAGTCGATGTGCCACGTCCGATTTCATCAAATAGCATCAAGCTATTTTTTGTTGCATGCATAATAGCATGTTGTGATTCAAGCATTTCTACCATAAATGTGGATTGTCCTGCTGCTAAATCATCAGCCGCTCCAATGCGCGTAAAAATTTGATCGGTAATAGGCAGTTTCGCCTTTTCAGCAGGTACATAACAGCCCATTTGCGCCATAACAACAATTAAGGCTACTTGGCGCATATAAGTACTTTTACCAGACATATTCGGCCCTGTAATAAGCATCATATTATGCTGCTCTTCTAGCACACAATCATTTGGTACATACATTTGCTTATTTAACATTTTTTCAACAACTGGATGTCGTCCCTCTATAATTTCGAGCGCACGTCCACCATGAAATTCTGGTTTTGTAAAACGATATTTTTCTGAAACACTTGCAAAGCTTAGTAAAACATCTAGCTCACTAATACTTGCTGCAAGTGCTTGTACACGTGGGATATATGCCTTTAATGCCTCTCGAATTTCCACAAACAGATTGTACTCTAATGTTAAGCTTTCTTCCTCTGCATTTAAAATTAATGCTTCTTTTTCTTTTAGTTCGTGTGTAATATAGCGCTCTGCATTCGCCAACGTTTGTTTGCGCTCATAGCGTGTTAAGTCAGCTAAATGAATATTCGATTTTGTAATTTCAATATAGTAACCAAAAATTCGATTATAGCCTATTTTTAAATTTTTAATGCCTGTTTTCATTCGCTCTTCTTGTTCAAGTTGGGCAATCCAATCTTTACCGTTGCGAGCAGCATAGCGTAGTTCGTCTAAACGCTCATTGTAGCCATCACGGATGACATCCCCTTCTTTAATGGTAATAGGCGGATTATCAGTGATCGCCATTGCTAATAAAGCCTCGACATCTGTGCATGTATCAAGTGCTACACCTAATTGCTGTAACGTCTCTTTATTTGCCCCCATCAGCTGCTGCTGAATAGCTGGCACTTGGCGCAATGAATCACGTAATTGGGCTAAATCACGTCCGCCTACATTGCCAAACGCAACACGACCAGCCAAACGCTCTAAATCATAGACTTGTTTTAAGGAAGCTTGTAACTCAGTGCGCACAAAATATTCTTCCAATAAATCCGTGACAATCGCCATCCTGTCCTCAATCGCTGTACGAGTAGCCAGCGGCTGATGTAGCCATTGTTTTAATTTTCGCCCACCCATTGCTGTCACGGTATCATCTAATAGCCATAAAAGTGTTCCTTTTTGGTCTCCACCACGAATCGATTGAATCAACTCTAAGTTTCGTTTGGAGCTAGAATCAATGCGTAAATAATTTTTAATTTCATTAAACGTGAAAGCTTGAATATGCGATAAAGAGCGCATTTGTGTTTGATCGATATACGCTAACAAACGAAGACAGGCAACTTGTAATGGCTGAGGTACGGCTTCTAAATAGCTTGCTGCTTTGTCCATAGGCATTTCATCCACTTCAACTGATAGCACAATCCCAGCATGAACGGCGTGCTCTGCTAATAGTAGCTGTAAACTATCCGTTACAATAAGCTCTCGAATACCATAAGCCTGCATTTGCATTAAGAGGGCTTTTCCATCGCCTTCAATAGAAGAAGCCACTGCTTCACCTGTCGATAAATCTAAATAGGCATAGCCAAATGTCGTGTCATCTAATTGCTCTGCTGCCCCAATAAAGTGGTTGGTTTTACCGTCAAGCGCCTTACCTTCCATAATGGTTCCGGGTGTGATAAGCTGAACCACTTCACGTTTGACCACACCTTTTGCTTGCTTTGGATCTTCTGTTTGTTCACAAATCGCCACTTTATAGCCCTTTTGCACAAGTGTTTCAATATAATTTTTAGCCGAATGATGCGGCACACCACACATTGGTATTCGCTCTTTTGCGCCTGCATCTCGGCTCGTTAATGTAATCTCTAAAATTTGTGAGGCATTGATGGCATCCTCAAAAAACATTTCATAAAAGTCACCTAATCTAAAAAATAAAAAGGCATCTTTGTAGTCTTCCTTTACCTGTAGATACTGTTGCATCATTGGTGTATATGTTGTCATATAATTATTTACCTCGCTCTTACCATATAGATATTTTTATTATAACAAAAGATACATGCGAAACGCTTCCTTCACCTTTTTTAAGATGCTAGCATTTCGCATGTATCAAAAAATGATGTTTTTTAGACTTATCTTGGTCGTTCATCAGGAAACGATGAAGACTCTAACACATACCTGCTTTCTCCATCAGAGCTGGAAGATGAGCTGGAGCTTGATGAGGAGGATGAAGAACTTTCATCATTAAAGCTCCAATCTTCTTCATAGTCTAATGGATGGACACTAATACAAATTGTTGTTTCACCCATTACTTCGACAACTACTTCACGTTCTACAACAATTTCAAACTTCGTACCACATGGAGAGATAATCGCTTCAATACAATTTGGTTCTTGTATCACACGTACACGAACATCATCACCAACGCTAATTTCACCTTCACGATAATGAAGCTTCACTTTGTCTTTATAGTGAACCGTTTCGGAAAACACAGCTGTTTTCGAATGGTTACTATAGGCATACCACACATTGACATCAAATTTCCCAGTTACTTCTACAAATTTCCCGACTCTTTTCGCAGAGCAAGTATGATTGATTACCCAGCATCCTAAAATACTTGTCGGTTTATTTGTTGGTGATAATGTTACACGTTCTTCCGTTCTCTTCTTCCCTTTGGCAACTACTGCTTTCGTCACGATTTGTCGTAAACGTTTCAGCGCAATTCCTCCTTCGACTCTTTTCACTCCATCATATGCAGGTAGCGCCCATTGGGTGAACATATATTTTTAGAGAATGAAAAGTATCGTCCAAATCTTTTTCCGTGAGAGGTCTGCTATAGCATGGGAATGCTTCAATAGAAGAAGACATGAAAAAAGCTCGAATGCTGTCATTCGAGCTTTGATTTCGAGGATTTATTAAGAGCAGCTACCTGGCTGAGTATTTTCTACGTATGAACCCGTTTCACCACGAAGAACATCGCCACCAGTTGAGCGAACAATTTCATTTGTAACATTATTTGCGATGGTATTCGATACCAGTTGCAATAAATCATTGACATCGCCTTGTGATTCTTTAAATTGTTGCACAACTGGAATAGCATTAATTTCTTCTTCGATTTTAGCAATTTTATCTTCAATCATTTTTAATGCTTTTTCTTTCCCTAAGTGTTGGAAATTAACCGCCTGTTTTTGTAAGCTTTTTAAGCTTGCAATACGTTCACGTACTTGTTGATTTTCATTAATCTGTGCTTCTGCCTTTTTGAAAAATTCAACCTCTGGTGTATTTGCAATCATATGTGCAATTTCATGTGATTTTTTAATTAAATCTTCTTTTGTATATAACACTTGTGTCATTTACGCTTCCACCTTTTCATTTTTTACGACTTCCACAAATTCACCCGTAAGTGAATAAGATGTAGTCTCTATTATTTTTACTTTTACTAATTGACCAATTACTTCTGCTGGTGCTTTAAAGTTAACTAAACGATTTTTCCGCGTATAGCCCGCTAGCACATCGTCTCGTCGTTTACTTGTACCTTCAACTAATACTTCGACAACCTCACCATTTAACCGTTCTAATGCTTTGCGTGAGTATTCACCCACCACTTCATTTAAACGTTGAAGACGCTCTTTTTTCACCTCTTCAGGTACATTGTCGACCATTTTGGCAGCTGGTGTTCCTTCACGAGGAGAATAAATATACGTAAATGCAGCCTCAAAGCCAACTTCACGATATAAGGACAATGTTTCCTCAAATTGCTCCTCTGTTTCATTCGGATAGCCAACGATAATATCTGTTGTTAGTGTTACTTCAGGTATTGCGGCTTTAATTCTGTCTACTAAACCAAGGAAATGCTCACGTGTGTATTTACGCGCCATAATTTTTAGGACGTCATTCGAGCCAGATTGAACTGGTAAATGGATATGCTCCACTAAGTTGCCACGCTTTGCAAGGATTTCGATTAAATGATCATCAAAATCACGCGGATGACTCGTAGTAAAACGGATACGTGGAATATCGATCTTTCTTAATTCATCCATTAAATCGCCAAGACGATAGTCGATATCCTCAAAATCCTTCCCGTAAGCGTTGACATTTTGTCCCAGCAGCATAATTTCTTTATAGCCCGCAGCCGCTAACTCACGAACTTCGGCAATGATTTCCTCTGGACGACGACTGCGCTCTTTACCACGAGTATATGGAACGATACAATACGTACAGAATTTATCGCAACCATACATAATATTAACCCAAGCCTTAATGGAGCCAAGGCGTTTTTTCGGCAGATTTTCAATGACATCGCCTTCTTTAGACCAAACCTCAATCACCATTTCCTTCGACATATAGGCTTCTTTTAAAATGTTTGGTAAACGGTGAATATTGTGCGTACCAAATACCATATCGACGTGTGGATAGCTTCTTAAAATTTTATTAACAACAGATTCCTCTTGCGACATACAGCCACAAACCCCGATAAGCATCTCAGGGTTTTTTCGTTTATATTTCAGCAGGAAACCCAGTTCTCCAAATACTTTGTTTTCTGCATTTTCACGAATAGCACATGTATTCAGCAAGACAACGTCAGCCTCTTCAATCATCTCTGTTGGTGTGTAACCAAGCTGCATAAAAATCCCGGCCATCACTTCTGTGTCATGCTCATTCATTTGGCAGCCATAAGTACGAATATAGAAGGTGCGATCTTTGCCCATTTCTGCGAACTCTTCTGCAATGCTAAAATCCTTATGATACTTGACATCTTCTTTGCCACGTTTTTTAGCATCTTTTAAGGAAGGTGCTGTAAAGACCTTCTCAAAATATTTACTATAATCCTTTTCAGGCTTGTCTTCTTTTTTTGGTTGATTGACCTGTTGATTAGCTAAGCGTTGTTCCTCATTCATCGCAATCAGGTAACTCCTTTCAAACGAAATCCATGCACTTGAATTCCCATTTTATTATTATACTGAATAGTTGATACTTCCTACAAGGTTTGCGCCTCAAATGTCGTGGTTTCGACTTAATTACATGATGATAGGAGTAATTATCCATCAGCTTTAGCGTTCTATCCTTCAGTTTTGAAGCGCTATCCTTTCGTTTACATATGCTAACCATCGCTTTCATTAAAATACTTGCTGTACTTTACATGTAAGTACTGATTATACAATTTCAGCTTCATCCAACGTTTAATATTCATATCTTCTTTATACAGTAATGCATCTGTGTATTGTCCTTCTTTCACTAATCGCTTTGCTTCTAATTTTAATTTTTCATTGTTCATGTGTTTAAATAAAGTTTTTAGCGGAAGTAGTGACCATAGATGCTTAGTTTGGACATACGTTCGTTCATGATAAACGCCAAGCAAATAATCATCCACCATATACTGCATTAAATTATGACCGCTCGCCGTCACATAGTAGCTGGAAGCCCCTGCTCGCAAATTCATTTCAAATAGCTTATAGATCCCGTCTCGAGCATCATATTTCATATCAAAATTAGCAAAACCTGTATAGCCAATGTCCTCTAAAAAGTATCGAATGGAATCCATTAGCTGTTCATCGTAGTCTGTCATAACAGCTAAAGAAATACCTTTATTTTGCGGAGAAGGATCTTCAAGCAGTTTATTGCTGACACACATCAATTTGACTTTATGATCTCTTCCTACAAATACATCTAGTACACGAATAGAAGAATCATCACCTGGAATAAATTCTTGAACAATCAAGGAATCTTCATAGCTTGAACGATAAATACTGCGAATAATGTATTGCATCTCACTGGCATTATTTGCAAGAAATATTTTTTTCTTTTCGGGAAATGAACAGTGCGTATATGTCACTGCATTGGAAGGTTTAATGATAATGGGATACTGGAAAGGGAGTTCGCTGACTGCGTGATGCTCATTAGTTATGATCATGGTTTTGGGGTAGTTTAACTTATACTGATCACAAAGCTGATAAAATTTTTCCTTCGTTTGCACCTTCTTTAGTAAAGCTTGATCTATATAAGGTAAAATAAAATATGTTTCAAGCCGTTCTTTATTTTCAATGATAAGCTCTGCATAATAGCAGTCACAAACGATTAAAATCAATTTATTCTGTTGGCACTGCATGGCAACCTCGATTAAAGCTTGTACAAAATGGGCAGGGTCATCTAGACGCTCTACATAGTGAAAATCCAGAATGCTACTATTTTGCGTAGCAATTCCCTGTGAGCCTCCCAAAAAGAGTGAACGCATTGTTGCCCCTTTTACAGTGGGCTCAATAACAAGACTCTTGATACGATACGCTTCATAAAAAGAGCGGGCAACCCCGTAGGCATACTGACCCGATTGTATAATAATAGGTAAAAAGGGTTGTTCTTTTATACATGTCAATTTGACTCGCCTCACATTATAAAAATGAATTTAATCATTTGTATGCCAGCTACATTATACTTATGTAACAGAATGAAAAGGCACTATTATGTAACTTTAGTGCCTTTTCATAGTGTTGAAAAACAAAACTATCCATAGAATTTTTGTGAAAGGTGAAAATGGATTTCCGTTGCAGATTACTTACTTTCCTGTCGGCTCGCCTGTCTCGCTATCCCACGGGAGTCAAGTAGCCTTCCACTCCATAAAAATGTTAACTTTTTTTGCAAAGGTTCAAGTGAAGGTATTCACTACTCTTTATGGAGGGGTGTTGTCACACATCACTTCTCCACATTGAAAATAAGAGGCTATCCTCTCTTATAATATAAATAATGGGCTATTTTGTTCAGGAAAAGACACTTTTGCAGAATGGTTGATTGGAGCGGAGCCAACGTCACTCCTAGGGGATTAGCGTCACAGTTGAGACATTGGAGCGAACGGAGTGAGTGAAGCAGCTCGTCGGACGCCCCCTGGAAAGGACGCTGGCAGAACGGAAATCAACCCCTCGCCTTTCAAAATGGCTGTTTCTGCTGTTGACATCACCTTTTTTCCATCACGTTAATGCTATCATTTTTTTGACTCGCTGCTCAAAAGCAACAATAGCTTGAACACCGTGATTTTTTAGTAGCTCGGTATTAGCACTTGTATATTTACCTAGATCATCAGGGAAATGCGCATCAGAGGATATAGTAAAAGCCACTCCATGGTCAAGTAAGGTTTGTAAAAAACGAGGGCCTGGGCACATTTCCTTTACAGGGTAACGATAATACAGCCCAGCATTGATTTCAGTGGCAGTTTGAGTTGTCGTTAGGGCCTGGGCAATCCGTTTATACCAGGCATCAAGAAAAGCATGATTCTCCACCTGATAATTAAATACTTTAAAATTATCTAAATGTGCAACAAAATCAAACATATTGGAATGAATCATTTGCTCGACAACCTTAAAAAATTGCTCATAACTTTGTTGTAAAGCAGACTGATCCATTTGCTCAAAAAGATGTTGTGTTTGAGGATTATCAAAGCCCCAGCCGTCAACAAAATGGACAGAACCAATCACATAATCCCAAGGATAACCAGCTAATAAAGCAGCTAATTGCTCTTCCCCTCCAATAAAATAATCTGCCTCTATACCCAGTCTCAAAGTAATGCCATGTTGATGCCATTTTTCCTTCGCCTGCTGAATGGTCGACACAAAGGCATCTATATTCTCTGTCATCACGCGATCTAGCCAATAGCGCTGTACTTGACCAATCTCACTATCATCCAACCTCATAAAGCGTTCGAAATAGGCACGCGTTTCTTGAAAACGATATAAATGATCAACAATGCCTACCTCACGCAAGCCAAGCTGCTTGGCCTGTTCGAGATATAAATCCAACCATTCCTCACTATAACACCCCTTTTGTACTCGCTGTACTAACCGCTGTACTTGACAGGACATTTGTTGCTTGGAGCCTTTTTTCGCCTCATCCTCATGCTGGAAAAACTCCAGTGCCTGTGATGTACGCTCTAGCCAGCGAAATGAATAAGGTCCCTCTTCTAAATGTACATGATAATCAATTGTCATCAGCTTTTCCCTCCATTACATACCGTCCATTTTTCCTCATAGGCTTGCCATTCTAATGGACAAGTACTTTCACAAAGAATTTCTGTACATTCATCAAGATGACAAATTTGAAAAAATGATTTGCCATTTATTTTGGTTGCATCGGCTAATAAATAACTCACTTTACTATGCTTGAGCATCTTCTTAGAAATAAGGGATTCATCCAAATCGTAATCATAAACAATGCCCTCACTAATGCCACCGCACGATAAAAATGTCTTATCAAAATTCATATTATCAAGCATCTCTAAAGTCATAGCACCTGCAACTGAAGATTGTTTTGGATTCGCAGTGCCTCCTAGTAATATGACCTTGCCTGTCATACGTCGTTCTTCTATGGCTAAATTAAATTGTATTGCTGCTGCAATCGAGTTCGTTACAACCGTTATATCATCAACCGCTAGTAAAAAATCGGCCATATGGACCGTTGTCGTACCTGTATCAATTGCAATGGTATCACCATCACAAATACGTTTTGCTGCCATACGAGCAATTTGGCGCTTTGCCTCTTTTTGCATTTGCAGCTTGCGTAAAAATACAGGCTCGTTGCGCACGTTCGTATATTTAATAGCCCCACCATGGACTCTTGATAATAAATGCTGCTGCTCTAATTCATCAAAATCTCGGCGAATTGTTTCTGGTGCTACCTGAAGGGCATCGGCAATATTGGCAACAATGATTTTCCCGTCTCTCTCTAATTGCTTTAATATAAAATCAAATCTTTCAAGTTTGGCGTACGTCATGATAGTGCAATCACATCTTCTTTTGCGACATAACAGTTATAGGATTTGCCCATTTCAATCGAATAGCCTTGTTGATGTAGTTGTTCCATTGTAAACACCGTTTCACCATCAAATGTAGTACGAATAATATTGCCACTCATTAATGATTGTTTAGCGATTCCTACTAGACACATATCTCCTTCTCGTTGATTGAGATGCAGTGCTTCTGGTCGAATGGCAAATTTAGAGGCTTGCTCGACTAAAGATTCTCCAAGCATGTTTTCTAAAGTCTCGCGTGTAAAGACATTATAATGCCCAATAAAGTTTGCAATAAATTCATTATTCGGTCTTGTATAAATCTCTGTTGGTGTACCGTTTTGAGCAATGCTCCCATTATTCATGACAAATATTCTGTCTGAAACGGCCATAGCCTCTTCCTGATCGTGCGTTACCAAAATCATTGTCATATTGAGCTTACGTTGAATAGCTCGTAAATCTGCTTGTAGCTTCTTGCGAATTTGAGCATCGAGTGCACTAAGGGGTTCATCTAATAGCAGCACCTTAGGACGGACGATTAACGCACGTGCCAGAGCAACACGCTGCTGTTGCCCCCCCGATAATTCGTTCGGGTAAGCATTGGCTTTCTCACTTAGATGAACGAGGGCTAGCATTTCTTGAACACGCTGCTCGATGTCTGCCGCATTGACTTTTTGCATGCGCAAACCAAAGGCAACATTTTCTTGCACAGTCATATTAGGAAAGAGTGCATAGGATTGAAAGACCATGCCCACTTGACGATCCTTTGGCTGTACGCCACTCATATCTTTTCCTTCAATTGTAATTTTACCAGACGATGCATCTGTTAAGCCTGCCACAATGCGCAAAATGGTGCTCTTACCACAGCCACTAGGACCTAACAATGTAATAAATTCACCCTTTTGGATATTCATCTGAATATTGCTTAAAACCGTTGCTTGTCCGTATTTTTTATGAAGCCCTTCAATAATAAGATAACTCATAGATTTATAGCACCTTTCGATCGTTTTGTTACAATGGCAATGACAAATGTTAATAGACCCATTAGCACGATATAGATAAAAACAACTGCACTTGCAATATGTCCACTTGTGCTAAGCTTTTTCATTAAGTAAATTTGAACTGTTTCAAAGCGAGAACCAACCACAAGGTTAATCAAAACAAATTCACCAAATAAGACGGAGAATGATAACAAAGCACCTGCAAATAAGCCTGGATAAACGGTAGGTAGTAGAATTTTTGTGAAAGCCTGCCTTTTTGATGCACCAAGCAATTGGGCCGCATCAAGTAGCTGCCTTGCATCTATATTTCTTAAACTATTTCTTGTTCCTTGATAGATATAAGGAAGAATCCCCACCACATAGGCTCCTAGAACAACGAATATCATTGGTATACCTATTTGGCTATACACTCGAATGAGCCCTACAGCTAAAATGATTGCAGGGAAAGAATAGACCATGACCACTGCTATCTGTATCCATTTTTCGTATGTAGGAAAATACAAAACAATAACGAAAATGGCTGGCACAATGACAAGGAGTGCAATACTAACCGCACCACTTGCTAATAACACAGAACGGCCAAATGCCTGGATAAAATCGGTATCCTGAAACAATGTGGCAAGCCATTTTAATGTAAGTCCTTCTGGTAATATTGTTTTATTCCATTTCGATGCAAATGCATAAAGCGTCGTTGCCAATACTGGCAATAGTAAATACCCCACTAACAGGAGGAAAAAGAAATCAGCCAAGCCTCGCTTTTTCATTTTACTTTCCTCCTTGTTTTAGAGATACTCCACTCACTAATTAGCATGGCTGTCACCATTGTCACTGCTAATATAACAGCAATGGCACTAGCTAGCTCTGGCTGAGCAAAAATATCACCTTTTATTAAGGAACCTATACGAATGGCCACTAAATTATAATTACTGCTTGTTAGAGCATAGGCAGAGGCATACGCTCCCATTGCATTAGCGAATAACACACTAAACGTTCCTACAATCCCAGGTAACATAACTGGTAAACCAATCTTCAGCCAAAATTGCCAACTAGACGCTCCTAATAAAGCTGCTGCCTCCTTCCACTGTTGCTGAATCCCATCATAAATGGGATATAACAACATAAGCGATAATGGCAGCTGGAAGTAAATATAAATAAGTAATAAACCGCCCCAGCTATAAAGAGAAAAGGATGTCAAAGCATCAATGTCCCATTTTTCAAATAACAATGTAAATAGACCACTATTACCAAGTAAAACGATAAAAGCAAATGCTAACGGAATACCTGAAAAATTGGATGTTAAGTTCGTTAGTATTAAAATTTTCTCCCGTACTGGCTCAGTCAACTTCATCATGGCATAAACAGCGAACAATGTGACTACTAATGCAATAACAGCCGATACAACAGACAATGTAATACTATTTTTAAAGCCTTGCAATATATAGTCGTTCGTAAAAATGGACTCGTATTGCGTTAATGTAAAGCCCTCACTATTTTGAAAGCTCGTAATAAGCATATACAGTAAAGGCACTAGGAAAAATAATAAGAGTAGTACAAGAAAAGGCGAAAGCCAGGCAATGGACTGCCGCTTCGATATCAACACAACCACTTCTTTCTATAATTACTTGCGGCTCAAGAAGGATAGTAGTCGCTCCAACCTAAAAGGAGCGACTATTCTTAGCTATACCTCTTTTGCTGTATACACACCTTCTAGCAAAAGGGGCACCATATCATCCGCAGGCTCCATATTTAATAAATGACAACACAGTGGTGCAATTTGTAATTGCGAAATAATCCCTTCTTTTATACCAGCCTTGACGGAATCCGAAATGACAAACAGTGGGACATGACGATCCTCATGCGTTGTTCCACCATGATTACCATCACTTGTCATACCATGGTCAGCCGTCACAATTACCTCATAGCCCTGTGCCATACACTTTGGAATAAATAATGAGAGCAGGGCATCCATCGCTAACACACGATTGCGGTATTGTGCAGAATCCGCCGTAAATTTGTGACCATCATCATCAACATTCATAGGATGAATATAAAGGAAATCAGGCTGCTTTTGATCCATTAACCAAGCTGCATCAGCAAATACATGACTATCTGGATAATGATCCTCAAAATAGAACAAGCCATTGTCAATCGGTAATTGCGTATCAAGCTGTAGCCTGTCCTCCATATAGTTAAATGGTGCTCTATTATAAAGCTCACTCACCCAATAATAGGCGGAGGCTGCCGTGGATAAACCATGCTCCTTCGCGACATGAAAGACACTTTTCTGCGTCGATAAGCGTACCGTCATATTGCTAGTAACGCCATGAACAATAGGGGGTGTCCCCGTTAAAATCGTCTCATATAATGGCCTTGATAATGATGGCACCTCTGCGCAAATCTTATAGCGAGCAGCCACCTGACGCTCCACTAAATGGTGCAAGAATCCCATATGTGTACAGGCTGTATCAAAGCGCAATGCATCGATGACAATAAGAACCACTTTGTTATTTTGCATGGATTAACACCTGCTCTTGATAGAGTTGAGGGATTTGCTTTGTTGTTTCTTCCCATTTCTTTTGATCTTTTACTGGCTGTGCATTCGTATACATATCTGCTGGTAATAATAAATCCTTTACATCTTGTGGAAGTTCTACGTTGTCTCGAATCGGACGCGCATAGCCTTTTGCTAAATTTTCTTGACCAGCGTCAGATAGAATGTATTCACGTGCTAGCATGGCAGCATGAGGGTTTTTGGCATATTTATTAATAATTGTTGCATAACCAGAAGTAACAGATCCTTCCTTTGGTATCACTACATCGAAGCGCTCCTCATCGATTTGGTGACGATAGCCTAATGCATTAAAATCCCATAAAATCGCTACATCGATTTCACCTTTTTCTAAGTTCGCTACTGATGGATCCCCCTGTAAACGACCTTGTTTCGCTAATTCAGCAAAGAAATCAACGCCTGGCTGGATGTTTGATTCATCTCCACCAAAGGCCATAGCTGCTGCTAAAATAGCAAACTGCGCTTGGTTAGCTGTTAATGCATCTCCAATACTGACTGTATAATCCCCATTTTCCAGATCCTCCCATGAGGTCGGGGCATTCTTTACATTATTTGTATCTGTTAAAAATGAAATTGTTCCAGTATAGCCAACAATCCAGTTTCCTTCATCGTCTTTTGCCCAATCCGGTATTTCATCCCAGTAGGAAGTTTTATATGGTAATGTTAAGCCCTTGTCCTTAGCGATTGGTCCAAAAGCAATTCCAACATCCCCAATATCGGCTGTCGCATCATCTTTCTCTGCTTCAAACTTCGCTAACTCCTCAGCACTCGACATATCCGTATCCTTGTGTTTGATGCTATATTCGGTTCCTAGCTCTTCCCAAGTTTCCACCCAGTTCGCCCATGTATCTGGCATACCAACAGAGTTAACAGTGCCCTCTTCCTTTGCTTTTTCTGTAATTTCTTCAAGCGATAAATCCTTGTTTACCTCATTTGCACTAGATGAACTGTCAGAACAAGCTGCCAACATGGAAATGGCTAATGCACCGATTAGACCTTTTTTCCACAATTTTTGAATTGCCATGTGTTGGACCCTCCATTTGTTTTGGTTTATTTTTATTTGCTTACAACCCTAATGGTATAAAACAAACATTAAGCAAGTATGGAGGTCTTAAAAATATTTAGTAAAAATTATTGAGAAATTATAAATATCTATGAAAATACTTAATAAGTGAAGGAGCATTGTAAAGCTGAATGGAGGAGATGAAGAAGAAATCTAGTTTTGTATGTGTACGTTGGCTTTACCAGACGTACACATACCTAGATTATTTGGAGAGACCTAAAAAATCTGCATATGTATGCGGCTCATTTTCCTTTAAAATTGTTAAAAATGTAAACGCCAGTTGCACAACTGACCACCATCTCATATTGTAGGACATCTCAAAACGAGAAGGTTCTAACGTAAAGACATCTTGAAAAATCGTGAGCGGCTCGATTTGCTCATCTTTTAAAATAGATAGAAAGCCCAGAAACAACGTATGATCCTTCACTTCAATCAGTTTGTCATCTACAAGAGCATCAATATTTTCAGGTTGCTGAAAATTACACTGTGTAGCTACATAACGCTCTAAATCCTGAGCACGCTTTCGATCTTCACGTTCCTTTTTCTTTGCAATAAAATCAATGACGTTATTCACGTGCATCGCCTCTTTTTTTCTTTTATTGTAGCATTTTTTAAAAGAACATTGCCCGCACCGCCCCCTACAATTTTTACATGAAACCTTTAATTGTGTTTTTACTCACGATTGTACATTGAATACTCGTGATTGCAGTGTCTTTACTCACGGTAGCAGTACTTTTACTCGCGATTGATCGCTAACAATAAAAAAAGACATCTTATAATTAAGACGTCGCAATAGTGATTATCACTTTTCCTCCTCCCGTTATTGAATCATTAGCCAACGTTAGTGTTCCACCATGTTTTTGAATGATGGACTCGGCAATATAAAGCCCCATGCCATGATGGTCTGCTGCATTTCTACTTGGATCTCCCCGATAAAATTGCTTTGTGGCTCTCTTTAAATCTTGCGATGAAAAACCAGCCCCACTATCCATCACAGTAAAATGAATTATATCGGCCTCTCCCTGAACAGATAAAGTGACTTTGCTATTATGTGGCGTGTGCTCTATAGCATTAACGATCAAATTTAATAAAGCCCGATAAAAAAGCTCCTCCTCTATCATAAAGGCATCAGGCAGTTTATCCTTTTCTACACTAACTTCAAGATTTTTTTCTAAAGCAAGCGCCTTCATTTGCTGTTCTAGCTGTTGAATAAATGAAGCCAGCACTACAGTTGTTTTTACACCACCAACACTTTGCTCCATATTGGATATATCCATTAATTGCTTTGTGAATTTTTCAATTTCTAGCGTATTTTTTAATATATAAGTGTTGTATTCTTTTTGTACTTCATCTTGAACAGTATCCAATAAAAGTTCCGCATTTCCTCTAATAATCGTAAGAGGTGTTTTCAAATCATGAGCAAGTGCAGAAATTTGTTCTCTGCGTGCTCTTTCTGCCTGCCATTGTTGTGTCAATGAAGTATTTAATGCCTCCTTCATCTGCTCAAAGGAAAGTGCAATATCATCAATTTCTCGAATCCCAGATGGTTTTATATGAAAATCTAAATTTTGATGTTGGATTTTTTCAATGGCTTCTTGTAGGCCCAACATTTTTCGTTTAAGTCTTCTGCCGAAATGCACAGCAAGCACCGTTGCCTGTACGATAACGCCTATAATAAACAATAGTAAAGCCGTTAATTGGGGATTAGGTAAATATTTTCTCATAACAGGTGAGCGATACTCAGGGGCTAAACCATAGCGTAAAATACACACTTCCTGTTCTCGCTCAACAAATGCATAAAATCGAACATTACTTTTCGTCTCTCCCTTTTGCTTTAAACGCCATGCATGGAAAGCCTCTTTTTCTGTTAAAGTACCAGAAAGAAATTCCCCCTTATTAGAAATCACTGCGTAGTCTACAAGATCAGGAATCATATCATCTGTGACCTCACTGCTTGTAGCAATACGGTCTTTCGCTAAAGTGATTTGTGTTTCAGCATAATTGGCTGGCAAAATAATAGTAGCTGAAAAAGCAAACATGAATAAACCGATTAATAGTGCCCCTAATAAAATGATACTTAAGCAAAGAAAGAATAAGTATCTCAGGAAAAATGTATGAAGGTGTGTTCCTTTCCTCGGTTTTATCATCTCCATTTATAGCCGATCCCCCAAACCGTATCAATGACATCTATGTCAAACGCATGTAGCTTTGACCGAATATTTTTGACATGTTCTGTTATCGCTGTACTGTCACTTTTGCCATCAAATCCAAAAATTGATTCGTATATCTGTTCTTTTGAGAAAACTTGCCCACGATGCCGTGCTAAAAATTCACATATTTCATACTCACTTTTAGTTAGCAGGACGCGCTCATTCTGAACAAACAGTTCTTTACCAGAAAGATTGAAATGAACTTTATCACTATAAAGGATGTTCCGCTTCTCTCTGCTTTCCCGTCGGATATGCGCATTCACCCTTGCCCGTAGCTCTCCAATACCAAATGGTTTAATCAAATAATCATCTGCACCTAAGCCTAAACCATACATCACATCTTCTTCTAAGGATTTAGCTGTAAGAAAAAGAATCGGACAATCTACAGCATGCCGAATTTGCCCACACAATGTAAAGCCATCCAAAATAGGCATCATCACATCAAGCAAAATTAAATCAAAGGAACCTAAATCCATCTTTCCTACTTCTGTCGGTTTGGACACAATGGTTACTAAGTGATTATCTTTATAAAGTGCATTTTTTATCAACATTAAAATATCTACTTCATCATCCACTACTAATATATTTGCCATAATTCACCCTCTAATTTTCAGATGCTCTACCTTCCCATCTCCAAAACCATAAACAAGACAGCGCAAAAGTCAATAGGATACCCCCTAAGCACGCCATTATGCCAGTTTGAATACTTGTTTCGAGCAATGTTAAATCTGTTCCCATCGATGTTAAAATCCATAATGAAACAAAATGACCGCTCCATCCATAAGGTAAAAAGGGCCAAATACGATCCCCTAAGCCTGTAAGCAATAGGGCGACCAACAGCGCTTCTACAATACCTAAACCAATGGAAGCGCCTTTACCAAATTGGAGGCTTACAAATAAATGTAACATATAGAAAATCACATGACTGCCGAATAGAATACAAGCAGCCATACTATAAAATGAATAGCTCAAATCTACTTCATGTAATAATTCTCTAAAGCCAAAACTAAAAATAGCTATAGATAGAAAGATGGCTCCAAAGCTAAACAATAATAATAAGATGAGCTTGCTCATGTATGCCTTTATTTTTATGTTTGTTGTAGCTAGCATGCCTTGGAAACGACCAGCGTTTGCTTCTTGCTCAGATGCCATAGCACATACTAATCCTATAATAATCGGTAGCCCACAAGCTAACCCCTGAAAATAGGCAGTTACTTTTCCTTGAAAATCCCATGGCGAATAGGAGTAGTAGGCTAGAAATAGCCCAGAAATAGCAAGGGGGACAAGTATATGTGTCAGCAAAAAAGGTGTTCGTTTTGTTTTAAGGCATTCCACTCTCAATAATCGTAACATGTCCATCCGCTAGTTCGCCTCCCTTTTTTGGAACCACTTCGCAGTAAGAAAGCTAATCATCATAAACCAAGCTAGTGCTATCAGTAAGCCCGGAAGTATAACGCCTTTATCCAATAAAGGACTGCCTTGTGGTACTGGTAGACCGTTTGGTAATATGCCAAGTGTTGAACATAATAAACGTGCACCAATTGCAAATGGATAGTAATACCATAGTTCCCCATCCGCAAAGGCAACAATCCCTAAGATATTGGCTACTACATTGAGTAAGATGGTTAAATAGGTGCCTAATTTAGCTGCTAGGAAAAGACATAAAGGTATTTGCCACAAAAACGTCAGGAAAATAACAAAAGTACTTAGTAAACTGCTCGCTATTGGTAAACTATGACCGAATAGCCTGCCCCCAGCCGTGATTCCCCCAAAGAAAATAATCGTAATCACAAGAAGCCATATGCTTAATGATACTATTTTTCCTAGCCAAATCTTTTTAAGATCCAGTGGTAAAGCAAGAATACTATGGTATTTTATTTTTTTATCCTTTTCGACCACTAAGGCACAGCAAATCGTCAGTGCACCTGGCAGCAGCATAGTATACCACCAGTTATAAGCACCTGTTTGAAAATACACGCCACCCATCAGCACGGCACTTATCAGTAAGGTCACAAGGGGCGTAAGCCAAAGTAGTTTGGCAATAAATGTTCGCTTCCATTTTAATTTTTCCGCTTTCATTATGGCTATCATGCTAGTAACCTACCTTTCTATTGGTAGCTACAACCTGCATAAACAGTGATTCTAATTCCTGACCTTGTGGTGCCGGTCCCTGATAGCCAAGCTTGCCATCAGCAATAATGCCAATGTCATCCACGACCTGTTCCACCTCAGACAAAATATGACTAGATAAAATAACGGTGATACCTTGCTCTGGAAATGAGCGAATAAGCTGACGAAGCTCCTGTATACCAATCGGATCCAGTCCATTTGTAGGTTCATCTAAAATTAACAGCTTTGGCTTGTTTAGCAGCGCAATCGCTATACCTAATCGTTGCTTCATACCTAAGGAAAACTGCCCCGCCCGTTTTTTTCCTGTATTCGTTAAATCTACAATTTTTAATACTTCTTCAATACGACTTTGCGGTAGACCTAACGCTATCGTGCGAACTTGTAAATTTTCCGTTGCTGTTAAATTGTCATACAAGGGAGGTGTTTCAATTAACACGCCGATGTCCTGTAAATCATTTCGTGTCCATGTATGTCCATTAAAAATGATATTTCCGGCATTTGGTCGTAACATACCTGTCATCATTTTTAATGTTGTGGATTTCCCCGCTCCGTTTGGTCCAAGTAAACCGTAGACTGTATTACGTTGGATTTCTAACGATACATTATCCACAATTTTTTGCCCTTTAAACGACTTATTAAGATTTTCTATCTTCAATATTAAATCTTTCATCATTAGTCATCATCCTTTCGATGACCTTAGTATAAAAAACAATTATAAGGATTTTATAAGGATTCAATATCAAATACTCGTGGTAGCTAGGCTTTTACTCGCGATTCCTTACTAAAGCATAAAAAAAGCATTTGGAATGTCCTCATTCCAAATGCTTTGATTCTATCATTTTTACATAAATTCTTTTACTAAATCATTGAAATCATTTTCGCTCATTTTAATATCGATATCTGTTAATGGTAGCTCTGAGTAGCCAGGTACTTTTTCTTGATACGATGTTGTTTCCGTATCATGATAAATAACACCTGTTACTAAGCCCTCATGCTCCATCACTGTACGCATTGCCATACCACGATCATTGTGATCATAGCCTTCTACATCCGCTAGTTTTGTTAAGTTCTCTTTAAACCAATCGTATGTGTTCACTTTGTTATACGTTACACAAGGTGAAAAGACATTGATAAATGAGAAGCCTTTATGGTTGATACCAGCTTCGATTAAAGCTGTTAACTCTTTAATATCAGTAGAGAAGCCTTGTGCAACAAATGTTGCACCACTTGTTAATGCTACCTCTAATGGTTTCAATGATGGTTCAATCGCTCCACCTGGTGTAGATTTTGTAATAAATCCAGCAGCAGAACGTGGCGATGTTTGACCTTTTGTTAAACCATAAATTTGGTTATCCATTACAATATACGTAATATCAATATTACGACGGATAGCATGAATTGTATGCCCCATACCGATAGCAAATCCATCACCATCACCACCAGAAGCGATGACATGTAGATCACGATTGGCCATTTTTAATCCTTGTGCAATCGGTAGTGCACGACCATGAATACCATGGAATCCATAAGAATTAATATAGCCCGAAATACGTCCTGAACAACCAATTCCTGAAATCACAGCAAGTTCATTTGGCTCAATTCCGACATTTGCTGCAGCACGTTGAATAGCTGCTTGTACAGAGAAGTCTCCACAACCTGGGCACCAGTTTGGTTTCACTGTATTACGAAAATCCTTAAATGTTGCCATTAGAGAGTCAACTCCTTCACACGATTTTCTAATTCACCTGGCAAGAATGGCGTACCATTATATTTAGTGATTGTCGCGATTTTATCGTGACCACCAATATTCATCTTCATAATATTAGCCAATTGACCCGTATAGTTATTTTCTACAACGATCACTTTTTTCGCTTGTGCTACAAGAGGTGCCATTTCCGCAGATGGGAATGGGTGAATTAAACGAATATGCGCATGATTCACTTTCATTCCTTGCGCATTAAGTCGTTCTTGCACTTCCTCGATAGCTCCTCTTGTTGAGTTAAAGCCTACTAATAAGATATCCGCTTCCTCATGTGGTGCATTGACAAAGACAGGGTTATCAAATTTCAAACTCTCTAATTTACGGAAGCGTTTATCCATTTGTGTTTGACGATTGCCCGTTGCCTCAGATGGCTTCCCTGTTTCATCATGTTCAACACCTGTAACGTGGTGAATACCATGCAATGTACCTGGTAAAACACGAGGTGAAATCCCATCTTCAGTATCTTCATAGCGTTTGAAGTAGGCTTTATCGACAGCCTCATCAAGGTCATCAATCACAATTTTACCTCGACGAATTTCAATTTTATCGTAATCAAACGGTTCTACCGATTGTTTCCCTAGAGACAATTGTAAATCTGTCATTAAAATAACTGGTAATTGCAATTCCTCTGCAATATTAAATGCTTGGATTGTATCAAAAAATGCTTCCTCCATTGTTGAAGGCGCAATGACTACTTTAGGGATTTCTCCATGTGTTCCGTAAAGCATAGCCATTAAGTCCGATTGTTCTTGCTTTGTTGGTAGTCCAGTTGAAGGGCCTCCACGTTGCGTGTCTACTACTACTAATGGTTGCTCTGTCATACCGGAAAGACCAATTGCCTCCATCATCAATGAAAGACCAGGGCCTGCTGAAGCAGTAAAGGAACGTACACCACCAAAGTTAGCTCCGATTGCCATTGTTGCCGCAGCAATCTCATCCTCCGTTTGGATAACTGTCCCACCGAATTTCGGTAGCTTCTTAATTAAGTATTCCATAATTTCAGAAGCTGGCGTAATTGGGTATGCTGCCATAAAGCGTGTCCCAGCAGCTAATGCACCAAGTGCCACTGCATCGTTACCAATCATAAACATACGACGTTTGCCGTCTGCAGGTGCAAGTTCCCATTGGCCTACACGTTCACCCAAAAGCTCATTCATAATTTGACGACCACGTGTAATGGCTTCCATATTTTTTTGAACGACCTCTTCGCCCTTTTTCCCAAAAATATCATCAACAACATTTTGGAACACTGCATCCTCTAGGTTAAGCAATGATGCTGTTGCTCCGATGGCTACCATGTTTTTCATTAACGATGTACCAAGCTCTGCTGCTATTTCTGTAAATGGAACAGCAAATAATGGCGCCTTTGAATCTTCTGGTTTGACCGGGTCAAATTTTGCATCCGCTAAAATAACACCGTTTTCTGTGAGCTCTTTATAATTGACATCGATTGTTTCCTGATCGAATGCCACTAAAATATCTAAATCATCCGCAATTGCACGCACTTCTGTTGGACGAACTGTAATTTTATTATTCGTATGGCCACCTTTAATTCGAGAAGAGAAGTGACGATAACCGTATAGGAAATAGCCTAGACGATTCATTGCCATTGAGAAAATTTCACCTGTACTCTCAATCCCTTCACCCTGTTGCCCACCGACTTTCCATGAAAGCTGATGTAACATGTCAACAACTCCTTAAATCCAATGTGTACTATTATTTTTCCTTCATAAGTTTAACACGAAGAAACCTTCTGCACTATTGTTTCTCAACGATTTAGGCGAAAATCAGACCTTTGACTGAAAATCCTGTTCATAAAGTTGTAATTTTCAAATCCAAGCAAAATCACACCTCTATTTCAAGTGACATGTATCATATGTAAACAGGAAAACGAAAAAATGCCTTGCCACGTTATTATGTGACAAGGCATTTTAGTTCATTACTTTTTTATCGAATACGTTTTTCCACGAGCAGCTTCAAGGCTGTACGTTCTTCACCAGCAATTAAAATATCGGCAAACGCCGGTGCGCAAATTAAATCTGTGCCACTTGGCGCTACAAATCCGCGTGCAATGGCCACTGCTTTTACGGCTTGGTTAAGTGCACCTGCCCCAACTGCTTGCATTTCTGCCTGCCCTTTTTCTCTGATTACCGCGACTAATGCACCTGCAACTGAATTTGGATTAGAGCGTGATGATACTTTTAATGAATCCACAATTATTCCTCCCCGTTTCGCGAATAGTGTTTACGCTCAACAACTCATGTCCCCCTTTTTGGACCTCAAGTTATTGTCCGTAGCACATTTTATGCTCCGCAAAACGGAAATAGACTAGTTTCACAAATAAACCTGTATCCACAGCAAAAGAGTCGTAAACCAACATACTTCGACTTATTTATCCTTGAAACGGATAATCTTCATTTATATAAATTCGTTCACAGGCAGTAGCTTTCCCTGTTCGATCATCCATCTCTACAAAGAAACCACTTAAAACCTCTCGTCCTTTTTTCGGTACTTCAAAACGGGATGGCATATTTGTTTGGAATTTATAAATGACACTATCCTTCGTCATGCCTAAAACCTCATCATATGGACCTGTCATACCTACATCCGTGATATAGGCTGTGCCGTTCGGGTAAATTCTTGCATCGGCCGTTTGTACATGTGTATGTGTCCCCACAACCGCAGAAGCCTTGCCATCTAAATGCCAGCCAAGGGCAATCTTTTCACTAGTCGCTTCCGCATGAAAATCTACGAAAACAAGTGGTGACGTTTGACGGGCTTCCTCTATTAGCTTATCTGCCATTTCGAATGGGTCCTCATGAGGAGGTAAAAATACACGACCATGTAAATTAATGACAGATAATGTCACACCGTTTTTAGAAATTTGCACCATACCTTTACCAGGTGCCTCACTTGAAAAGTTAGCTGGACGAATTAAATAATCCGCATCATCGATAAAATCGAAAATATCTTTATTGTCCCATGTGTGATTACCCATTGTAATTACATCTACACCTATTTGTAGCAGGCTATTATAAATATTATGAGTAATGCCACGTCCTGCCGCAGCATTTTCACCATTGGCAATGACAACGTCTGGATTATATTTCTTTTTTAAGCGAGGTAAATATTTTTCCACCGCATCTCGACCAATTGAACCTACAATATCGCCAATAAACAAAACCTTCATTTTTTAACCACTCTTTCTTTCCATTACGCCTCTAAATCATTATGCTTTAGAGACTTTAACTTCGCACCTGAATACCATCATTAATTGTAACGCTAGGAGGAGGATTACGCAAAATAAAATATCAATTGCGTCTCGGCGTAATTGCCGCTGATACTTCGCCTTTGCGCAGATAAACAATGCTTCCAGATTTTTTCGAGCTAACAAGTAGAAGTTAACCTAAGACCGTCACGACCTGTGACAACAATTAACTAACCTGCATCGTGCAGGCTTTCTTCCATATCAATGACCTCCGCCAGTAGCTTTGAGGCAACATGATATTGGTCACACTGTTATTGCCCCTTTTGGTGTTCCCCTATTTCAGTTGGCGCCTTCATTTCAAACATCGGCTAAATCAAGATCAATCTAACAACGCGAAATCACTTGATGCTTTTTCACATTTATATAAATTAGTGTTGAAGATAGTGTAAGCCAATTGTTTTTGATAAGCTTTAAAAAAATAATTTGTTTCATCTTTCGTTTCATTAACTTAACCTTTAATACGTCTGGATAAGCCTTTAAAAAGGATTGAATCTCATACTTCATCTCTTGTGCAGTAGCACTTTGATGAAGAATAATCAATAGCCCCTCCAATTGGTAATTCAAAAAGCTATTTTTCACTTCCGCATAAACCTCGCCATCCTGTAATTCCTTCAAAAGCTTTTTATACAATACATCATAATTGTGTCGTAAATGGACCATGGCTTTTTTTGTTAAAGAGCTTTCATTCGCCACATTATAATAATAAAGCTGTCTTGGAACATAACAGATGGACTGATTTTGTATGACAGCCCTTGTCAGAAACACTGTATCCTCTGCAAAGCTCATCGCTTCATCAAACCGTAGCCTATGGAAATCTAAAAAGGATTTTTTATACAATTTACAGCTGGCAAAACCAAAATGTGTTTCCCCTATTTCAGTAAATAATTTGTGTAAACAACCAATGGCACTGTAAGTACAGTAGCTGTTGGATGGATAATATAACGACCTGCTGCCCTCCGCTGCTTGCCAAAATAAATCACATTTTGCAATAGCAGAGCCTGTCAGCTTACATGCTTGATACAATTCTTCAAGCATCGTTAGCTCTAGCCAATCATCTGCATCAACAAAGGTAACATATTGACCGTTGGCATGGTGTATTCCAACATTTCTTGCTTTACTAACACCACTATTGGCATTCGTAAAAATGGTCATACGTGCATCAATTTGTGCAAACTTTTGTAAGATCGTTAATGATTGATCTTCACTGCCATCATTAATGACAATTATCTCAATATCCTTTAATGTTTGCTGACAAATGCTTGTTAAACATTTCTCCAAATAGGGCTCAGCATTGTAAACAGGTACAATAACGCTCACTAAGATTTTGGACGCCAAAATATTGCGCCTCCTTTACGAAAAAGCTCTAGCCACTTTGATTTTTGTTTTTTCGTCAAAGCAATACAAAATAGACTGATACCTGCCAGTAGCGTGTAGTAAAAAATAGATAGGCTAATAGATAGCCAAGTAACTGAAGGGTTTGTTAGTTCCCATAAAAGTTCACTACAGCAAATAGCAACAACAAAGGCCAGTACTAGCCTGCCAATAGTTCGCCAAAACCTAAAGATATCCAAGCCAATTTTCTTGTGGTAATACATATTCATAATCACTACATTTCCAATAAATAATGAACAAGCTGTAACAATCGCGGTACCGATTTTGCCATAAAAGTAAATAGCCGGTATTGATACAAAAATATTTGCAACGGCAACAATGATTAATAAAATGGTTCTAAATTTAAACAAATTTTTTGCCTTCAACACATTAAGACCTAGATTTTGTATGAGATCAATACTAAACGGCACCATAATAATGAGGACAATCGCATAAATGGCAATAAACTCTTGACCTAGCCATAATACTAGAAACTCTTGACCAAAAAGAAAAAAGCCCCCTAATATATAGCCCACAACTAAAAATTGAATCGCGCCAACTTTTACGAATAGCTGATTTATTTCTACTAAGCCATCTTCTTTTGTCACTAGCATAGAAATACGAGGTAAAAACAATCCGCTAATCGCTAAAGCCAGTGACATAAAGATCAACACAATTTGAATCGCTACTGCATAGATGGCAACATCCTCGGTCCCCTTAAATATGCCTAATAACACTTGATCTGTTTGCCAATAAATTTTATCAACAATCACAGTAATAAAAATAAAAAATGAATAGATGAAAATTTCCTTTATGAGAGTTGTATTTTGGAGACTAAATGTGAATTGGATGGACAGTACCTTCATGCAATAAATGGCATCTAACAGTAAAAAAAGTATGTTGTAAATAGCAATAATATAGATCAATGTCACCGCATCTGTTCCCTGTAAAAGAAAAAACAACATTGTCAGGGGCTGCACAATCACCTGTAATAATGTCGTTAATTTAATAAAAATAAATTTTTCATATGCTTGTAAGATGGAAGTAAAGACACCTAACGGAAATTGCATTGCTAAACTAATCGTCATTATAAAGCCCATTAGCCTTGCCTTTTCTAATTGTTCCCCAGATAAGCTTTGCCCAAAAATAATATCCACATGGGAAAATAAGAAAAATCCTATCAATAAAGTAAGACAGCCGATACCAACAAATAATTTCAGAAAAAATCCATTTAATGCTGCTTCTAATGTTGGATCTGCTGCTGCTCGATTTCTAGCAATATAGCGTACAATAGCATTACCTAACCCCAAATCTAAAATGGAGAGATAACCTACAAGTACAATCATTAAGGAATATAGACCAAATTCTTTCTGACCAAGGAGTGATATCATAATAGGTGTGAAAATGAGTGAAGAGAGCATTGTACAGCCGATTGTTATATAAGAAAGAATGGCTCCAATCTTTATTTCTTTCATGAGCACACCTTTCTATTAGTTAGGATGGACTTTCCTTTAGAATTGCTGGATATAATGATTGATATTGCGCAACAACCTGTTGAATTTGAAAATTTGCTAACACATGTTCACGACCAAGGCTCGCTTTTTGTGCATATTGCCGTGAACTGTAATTTAAAGCCGTATTAATTCCACTTGCTAAAGCCTCTGCATCCTTGGCAGCTACAACCTCACCACTATTCCCGACCAAATAAGCACAATCTCCAACATTCGTTGTGACACAGCATGTGCCGCTTGCCAATGCCTCCACTAGCACATTCGGTAGCCCCTCTCCTACTGAGGATAAAACGAATACATCAGCTGCTGCCATTAATTGTGGAATATCCTCTCTACTGCCTAATAAGAACGTCACTTCCTCTAACTGGGCCGACTCAATCAGTTGTAGTAAATCCCTATTGGCATCATCAATTTCAAAGCCTACTAAAAACAAATAAAAATCTTGCCGTTGCTGCCTTAGCTTTTTTACACTAGCCATCAAATTTTCATAATCCTTTAATGGGTCCCATCTGCCAACATGCAATAAAATGGGTTGATTGATGATGTCAAATTGTTCTACAAAATATTGCCTCTTCGTGCTTGGCTGATATTGATCTGTGTTGATGCCATTAACAATGACACGATGCTGCTTACCACTGTAGCCAATCGCTTCATGGATTTCTTTTACTTTTGGTCCACATGAAATAATAGCATCTACACGTTTTGACAATTTTGCACAAAGCTTGGCAATAAAAATTGTCCGGCGTTTATTATCTTGTTTATTGAGATTACTATGGTGAATTCCCCAAATTAATTTCTTTTTTAGCAATATCGCTAGGATATATCCTAGTAAATTAGCATGATACATCCATGTTTGAATAATGTCGCTTTCTTGACATAAACGATAGCAATTCATAAATGCGTTGACACGATTGCTACGCAGATCGCATATCGTTACCTTAATATTTAATTGCTTTTTTATTAACTCACCATACGTTCCCATCTCCGTTAAACAGATGACTTCTACCTCATAACTATCCCGATCCATGTTTTCTAAGAGACGATAAAGCATGGCCTCTGCTCCACCAAGGCCAATGGTCGTGATGATATGCGTAATTTTAATCTTCTTTTGAATAGTCTCATCCTTCGATGTAGTTTCGTTATATGTAGAGCGTGCATAATTTGCTTGCAATCGCTTGTGCATCAAGTCCTTTCATTTTGATATGGTCATGAATCATTTGGTGATCCACTTGACCATTCTGAGTTACAATGGCCTGAAGCCAACTATCAATCTCTCCATGTAGATCTAGATAATGCACTAAACCAATATGTAAATCTATTTCTCTCGGTAAAGAGGAAGAAACAATAGCAGGTGTCCCGCAAACTTGTGCCTCTAAAAGGACAATCCCAAAGCCCTCAAAGTGTGATGGCAGGAGAAATTTATCAAAGAGTTGAAGGAGCGTGAGTATATCTGCACGCTGTCCTAAAAATCGTACACAGTCCTCTACATTTTTTTGTTGGACGAGCTGGTGAATTTCTTGCTCTAAAGGCCCATCCCCTATCAAAAATAGTTGAAAAGGGATACCCCGCTGTTTTAAATAGACGGAGAGTTCAATTAAAAAAGAATGATTTTTCACTGGTACAAAGCGTCCAATATGCCCTAACACTAATTCATCATCTTTTATCCCTAGTTCTTCTCTCCATTTTTTTCTCTCTTCAAATGATATACATTTTACTTTTTGAAGTTCAATTGGGTTTGCTATTACTTCAAAAGGCCTTTTACTAAAGCAAAATTCCCCCGCCTTTTGACTACATGCCACCAATTTCGTTGCATTGTAAACACTTAGTCTTTTCAACAATGCTAACATAATCTTATTGTTCCACTCCTCAGCAACATTCGTATGGCTGTGTAAAACACGGCATTGAACACCCGCTAAACGAGCTGCCAGCAATGTAAAGATCGCTCGATAGCCTGTATGATCGTGAACTGCGTCATATTGTTGCTGCTTTAGGATTCGATAAAGTTTCCTCATATAAGCAAGTGGTCCTTGCTGGGTAATGTATGTTTCGTAAAATATCTTGGAGCCCTGTTGAACTAATGTCTCATGGTATTGCCCTTTATTAAACGATAGAAAATCAAAATGGTACATTGATTTATTCGTATTCGTCCAAATGTCGACAACCATCGATGTAATACCGCCGAAATCTGTTGTTGGAATAATATGCAGAATTTTTTTCAAAGCTATTTTCCATCCTTATTCTTTGCCATAATAATGCTCGTACGTATTGCCCTTGATCTTATAGTTATTCAAGATAACACCTAAAATATTAGCCTTAGAAACTGTTAAGATTGACTTCGATTTGATAACGTCTGCTTGCCCAACCGCCCCTGTATTGACAATTAAAAGGGTGCCATCACATTTATTCGATAAAATTTGTGCGTCCGATAAAAAAAGTAACGGTGGTGCGTCCAAAATAATGATATCGTATATATTTTTCACTTCAGCCAGAAGGGAGGTCATCGTTTCTGAAGCTAATAACTCTGTCGGATTGGGAGGAATTGGCCCACTCGAAATGATATCTACTCCTTCGACGAAAGTTTCTTGAATCACCTCTTGTAGTGCAGATTGCCGTGATAATACTGAGGAAAGCCCTAAAATATTGTCTAGATAGAACGTATGGTGCAAAGTAGGTTTACGCATATCAGCATCTACAATCAGCACGCTTTTACCCTCTTGCGAAAATACCACACCAATATTCGCCGCATTTGTAGATTTTCCCTCGCCAGCAATGGAAGAGGTTACTAAAATCGTCTTCACATCTCGATTAGGCTGTGAAAACTTAATATTTGCGCGAATTGTTCGATATTGCTCTGATGGAATCGACGACATATCGGAAACGGTGATCAGCTTTCGAGCCATTGGTATTTTCTTTGTTTTTCTCTTAAAAAACATTAGGATGGCCCCCTGACCCTCAGTTTTTTTCTCGTCTGTAATTCGATATTACTGACGACCCCAATCACTGGTAATGATAAAATCTCCTCGATATCTTGCTCTGTTTTAATGGTCCTATCAATCGTTTCTAAAAAATACGCTAACACAATAGCCAAAGCGAAGCCGCAAATAGCAGCTATAATAAGATTCAGCATTTTATTTGGCTTTACTGGTACTGGCTGCTCACTGCTTTGGGCAACAAAAAGAATATTAATATTGTCTACATGCATCAAGACAGGAATTTCCTCTTTAAACACTTCGGCAATTGAATTGGCGATTTTCACTGCATTCTCTTCATCTTTATCCTGTACGCGAATATTCACCACCTGGGAATTATTGGCGCTTGAAACCTCAATTTGCTTCATTAATTCATCTGGTGTCGTATCAAGTGACAGTACATCAATAACCTTCGCTAAAATAACAGGACTTTTAATAATCACATTGTACGTATTAATGAGTCGCAGATCCGTATCAACATTTTGTGCACCTACTAGTTGCTGATTTTCATAGCTTTTTTGATTGACCAATAATTGCGTTTCCGCTTCATATATCGGCGTTTGAATATAATAACTTATCAATATAGCGATGCCCATAGATAGAATCATGAGCATGAGGATGAAGAACCAGCGTTTTAGCAATACTTTTATGAGACTTTGTATTGTCATTTCTTCATTCACAAATGGATCCCCTCCTAATAGGCAAATCGTGCACAATATTAATAAAGTATATTAAACAAGCCTACTGGTTATTCGGACAAAGTCGCGCTTTTGCCCCTATCCCTCATACTTCCACTTACAACAAATACAAGGAGATGAAGCATATTAAAATAAAGTATTTCAAATGTAGAAACCCCTAATACGGCAACCACGACCAAGGCTGTAAAAACGATAAGCTGTTCATTCATCTGACGATAACCCTTGGCAATGGCAAAAAGAAACAAACAGTAGCTAACCAGTGCCAGCAAGCCTGCCTCCTGTAAAATATTAATCAATGTATTATGTGCATGGGAAACACCTATAGACCACAATGATTCAACACCGTGTCCCCAAAAATGAAAATGCTCAAAAACATATTGCCAAATTTCAAGGCGACCATCTGTTATGTTCGTAGATTTTTTCTCCATTTTTAATAGAATACTTTGTACCGCCTCTTGCATCATGTCCATTTTCATCATCACCATTACTACAACTACACCTAAACATGTAAACAATGTGACCAACTTTATGAAGGGCAGGAAGGTTTTGTTCATGCTTTTAACAATCCAAACCATGACAACAACTGTGGCAAGAGCAACGGTTAATAATGATGTACGCGCATTTGATAGCAAAATAACATACAAACTAATTAAATAGACGACCGTATAAAGTATAAAAGACAGCATGTATTTTACCTTTTGTTGCCCATGTAACATCTGTATTGTCACGTTATACAGTTTCATTAATACTACTATCACTAAACCAATCATAGAAAACCCCATTGTATTTGGATTTTCAAATACACCAGCAAAAGCTTCAAACATATAATGTGCTTGCTGAAAACATAGCATTAAAAATGGGATATAGGCGATTAACACACTATTTAACACGATTTCTAATACTTGTGCTTTCACAAGATCATTAAAAAAAATAGAAACAGCTATAAACAGGCACATCAATTGTAAACTGTTTTTCAATAAAATCATGTCCTGATTCATACCTGCTGCTATGACACAAAAAAATGTATACAGACTAAAGAAAACACAGGCTTGTACATTGTGAATATGTATTTTTTTATGCAGGAGTACAGATATCACTATGATGAACAAGCCGATTACTAAAGATAATTTATGATAAATACCAGCGACTGGCTGCATGAGACTCATAAAAATAAGTGTGCTAAACATTAATGTGTAGAATATTTTCATGTGATTGTCACGCTCAAATCCTACAAAGACATATGAAAGAAATACCATCGTTTCCTTAAAGCCATATCATCCAATTCGAGTGGCAAAATTGGCTTATTTGCTAAAATGCTTGCATTATTCGTTAAGAGGCGATTGATCGAATCTCCCTCTTTCTTTCTCTCCAGATATTGCAGTGCTGCTTGATAATAAAAGCATCTTGTGCGTAGATCGTGGGCATCAGAGCCTATCATATGAATGTAATTGGCCCTCACTAAAGCAAGTGATAATCGCTGTACTTCCTTACCATACAATCCGGTTAAACTACCCGCCGTCAATTGTGTAAACACCCCTTGTTGAATGAGGGCATTCAGCCTTTTTGGATTTTCTCTAATAGCCATATTTCGTTCAGGATGGGCCAAAATGGGTTTATAACCCGCTATTTTTAATTGTCTTATCATTTCTACCGTATAGGCGGGGATAGTGCTAGAAGGAAGTTCCAATAAAATATAGTTGGACTTTGCTAATGTATGGAGCTGTTGTTGCTGAAGTAGTGTAGGAAGCTCATCATGTAAGCGTATTTCGTGGCCAGTATGGAGTGTAATTGGTATTTGCTCATGCTGTAACAATTGTTGTAAACTCTTGACTCGCTCTTCGACTTTTTTATATGGGACATGATATTGTGGGTGCATGGCATGGGATGTACAAATGATTTCTGTAATTCCTTCTTTAGCAGCTTGCCTTAACATATTCAAGGAATCTCTTTCATTTTGGGGTCCATCATCTACACCGTATAATACATGTGCATGGAGATCAATCAGGATCATCACATCTTTCATCGTTAATCAAAATATAGCCTTGTTCTTTTTTATGATAAGAGCTCCTTAAACATGACTCTACTGAAAGTAAAAAAGAGGCTCTCTAGATATGAATCTAAAGAAACCTCTAACTTTCAATATTATTTCGCGTACTCCACAGCACGTGTTTCGCGAATGACTGTTACTTTAATATGACCTGGATAGTCTAATTCTTCCTCAATACGTTTGCGGATATCTCGCGCAAGACGATGGGAGGCTAAATCATCAATTTTTTCAGGTTGTACAATAATTCGAATTTCGCGTCCAGCTTGAATTGCATAAGATTTTTCTACGCCATCATAGCTTTCTGAAATTTCCTCTAACTTTTCAAGTCTGCGGATATAGTTTTCAAGTGTTTCACTACGTGCTCCTGGACGAGCTGCTGATAATGCATCAGCTGCTGCGACTAATACCGCAATGACAGATGTTGCTTCTGTATCACCATGATGCGAAGCAATACTGTTAATAACGACTGGATGTTCCTTATATTTCGTTGCTAATTCCACACCGATTTCAACGTGGCTACCTTCAACTTCATGGTCAATTGCTTTCCCAATATCATGTAATAAACCTGCGCGACGAGCTAATGCTACATCTTCACCAAGTTCAGCAGCAAGTAATCCTGCTAAATGTGCGACTTCAATTGAATGTTTTAGGACGTTTTGTCCATAGCTTGTACGATATTTCATGCGGCCTAAAATTTTCATTAAATCCGGATGTAAGTTATGAATACCAATTTC
This sequence comes from Lysinibacillus sp. FSL W7-1291, assembly GCF_038593415.1. Lineage (NCBI taxonomy): Bacteria > Bacillati > Bacillota > Bacilli > Caryophanales > Bacillaceae > Lysinibacillus > Lysinibacillus sp. FSL W7-1291. The sequence continues at coordinate 1,151,402 of NZ_CP151994.1, read as the reverse complement.
AAATGTAGTTTGCTCACCTGTTTCGCGAATTTGTTCATCCACTTCACGACGAGCTTTTTCCACCATTTCCTCAATGCGAGCTGGATGAATGCGACCATCTTGTACAAGTTTTTCAAGTGCAAGTCGAGCCGTTTCACGACGAATTGGGTCAAAGCCTGATAAAATAACGGCTTCTGGCGTATCATCAATAATTAAATCAATGCCTGTTAACGTTTCCAAAGTACGGATATTACGGCCTTCTCGACCAATAATACGACCTTTCATTTCATCATTCGGCAAGTTCACAACAGAGACAGTTGTTTCTGCTACGTGATCTGCAGCAAAGCGTTGTAGTGCTAATGATAAAATTTCACGTGCTTTTTTATCTGAGTCTTCTTTTGCACGTGTTTCAGCTTCCTTCGTCATCACAGCTATATCAGTTGTCAGTTCTTTTTCTACTTCATTGAGGATAATTGATTTAGCTTCTTCTCTAGTTAAAGCAGAAATACGTTCTAACTCTGTTTTCTGTGATGCAACGAGCTCATCCACTTTGCTCTCCATCTGTTCAATATGCTGTTGTCTTTCAGCTAGAGCTTGTTCTTTACGCTCTAAGCTTGCTTCTCTCTTATTTAGAGCATCATCCTTGCGATCAAGATTCTCTTCTCTTTGCAATAAACGGTTCTCTTGTTTTTGAAGTTCTAAACGACGTTCACGAATGTCATTTTCGGCTTCAGTACGAAATTTGTGAGTTTCATCTTTGGCTTCAAGTAGTGCTTCTTTCTTCATTGCCTCCGCTTCTCGTTTTCCTTCTTCAACGATTGTTTCAGCGACATGTTTAGCACCAGTGATTTTTGAGTCATTCACTTTTTTCATGTAGATATAGCTAACAGCGGCACCAACGATGAGTCCAAGCAAAGCGGAGATGATAGTAATTCCATCCATATGAACACCTCCTCTTGCTATTTGGGTATTACAGTTTCAGTCGGCGCATACATCTATGTCACTTTGGCAAAAATGTGCTAGATTTTACTTGTGCAAAATCCGTTTTATTAGCCAAAGCTTTCGCTTCATTCAGTAGGTGTTTAGACATCTATTGAAAAGGAACAACAACCACCCATAACAAGGAAATCTTAAAAAGTGTAATGTCCATTTCACTATAAACATTTGCTAAATGAAGACAAAATGTACTGCCTATTTAAAGTCATAATTCAGAAATTATACATATTTAATTGTATAGCTAGCCTCAAACTCTGTCAAGGTTAGTCAGGCGTCTGCTCGCCCCATCGGATAAAAAAAAGTAAGTCCTATCCATTCAGTGAATTTTTTCCCTATTACTTTTACACTAGAAAAAAATTCACCTTCAAAACAATTACCATAAAAACAGTACATTAGAAATAACACGTCTAAGGCTTAGAGCCTCTCTCTTATTATGTGTAAAAATTGAAGATTATAGACAAAAAAATGCATTGTCCCCTTAAATAAAGCGGGAACAATGCAATCGTTTATTTTTCTTCTTCAAGAAGCAACATTAATTCGTCATCCATCTCTTCTTCATCATGTGCCGCAATTGTATAAGAAGAAGCCGCGATACCATAAGAAGCTCGAATTTTATTAGCGATTTCTTCTAAAACAGCGACATTTTCTTTTAAATACTGTTTAGCATTTTCTCGACCTTGACCTAGGCGTTCGTCACCATATGCATACCAAGAACCACTTTTTTGCACAATATCTAATTCTACACCTAAATCAACTGTTTCGCCTTCTTTAGAAATTCCTTCTCCATACATAATATCTACCTCAGCTGTACGGAAAGGTGGCGCTACTTTATTTTTAACAATTTTAATTTTTGTACGGTTACCAACAATATCATTACCTTGTTTAATTGCTTCTGCACGACGCACTTCTAAACGGACAGAGCTATAGAATTTCAGCGCACGTCCACCTGGTGTTGTTTCTGGGTTTCCGAACATGACACCAATTTTTTCACGAATTTGGTTAATGAAAATAGCAATCGTTTTTGATTTATTAATCGAACCTGAAAGCTTACGTAATGCTTGAGACATCAAACGTGCTTGTAAGCCGACATGAGAGTCACCCATATCGCCTTCAATTTCTGCTTTTGGCACTAAGGCAGCGACAGAGTCAATAACAATAATATCAATAGCACCACTACGCACTAATGCTTCTGCAATTTCAAGTGCTTGCTCCCCTGTATCTGGCTGTGATAATAATAGCTCATCAATATTAACACCTAATTTTTGTGCATAGATTGGGTCTAATGCATGCTCTGCATCGATAAATGCTGCTTGTCCACCTGTTGCCTGCACTTCTGCAATAGCATGTAGAGCAACTGTTGTTTTACCAGATGATTCAGGACCATATACTTCGATAATACGTCCACGTGGATAACCACCTACGCCTAATGCTGCATCAAGTGCTAGCGAACCACTTGAAGATGTCGCAATTTCTAAATCGGTTCTTTCACCAAGTTTCATGATGGAACCTTTACCAAAATTCTTTTCAATTTGTTTTAGAGCCTGTTCTAAGGCTGCTTTACGATCACTCATTCATTTTCCTCCTTCGAAAACTGTTCACTGTTTTTATCTATCTCTACTATACTTGTTTTTAAGAAAACGCGCAAGAAAAAAGCGAACATTTATTCGATTTTTCTTCAAAATAAAAATTTGGATAGTTTTCCTCTACCCAAATTTCTATTTCACTCTATTTAATATCGTTTTGTATAACCGCGTTCTTCTAAAAGCTGCATTAAATAATGACATGTAAATTTCACCGCACGTAGTCGATTTGTATTTCGCATGCCTGATAAATGCAGTAAATAAGTAAGTGGCTCCTCATCATTGATAGCAATACCAATCCAAACCGTACCTACTGGCTGGTGATCATGCGCTGTCGGACCAGCCTCTCCTGTAAGACCAATTCCAATATTAGTAGCAAACTTTTCGCGAACAGCACTTGCCATTGCCGCCGCACACTCACTGCTAACTACACCATGTGTATCAATTAATTCTTTTGAAATGCCAAGCTGTTTTATCTTTGCATCAGCAGCATAGGTAACAACGCCACCAATCAGTGCATTGCCTACCCCAGGAATTTCCGCAAGCTCAGATTGAAATAACCCAGCTGTTAAACTTTCTGCGGCAGCAATGGTTAACTGATTATCAAGTAGCATTTCTACCGTTTTAGAGGCAAGAGAGTCGTCATCTACACCATATTGATAATCTCCCACAAGTGCCTGTATCTCAGCAACCTTTGTAGCTATAAGCTGTTGAGCTTCCTGCTCTGTAGCCGCTTTAGCTGTAACACGTAATGTTACTTCTCCATCAGAGGCAAGTGGGGCAACTGTAGGATTTGTTTGGGCATCTAGAATATCTTGAACTCGTACTTCAAGCTCTGCTTCACCAATCCCATAGAAACGCATCACATGTGATGCAATGATCCCTCCATCATTAAGCATCGCAGCAAGCTTTGGTTTCGCTTCAAATTGAAACATAGGTTCCAGCTCTTTTGGTGGTCCTGGAAGTAAAATATAGGTGCGGTCATTTTTTGTGAAAATCATACCTGGCGCCATTCCATGGTGGTTGGCTAGCACTTCACTGCCAGCTAAAATTAATGCCTGTTTCCGATTATTCTCCGTCATTGGACGTCCTCGTTTGGCAAAAAATTGCTCAATATACGTTAATGCTACATCATCAGACTCAAGCGAAACACCAAGATGACGAGCAATCGTTTCCTTCGTTAAATCATCTTTCGTAGGTCCAAGTCCTCCCGAAAAAATAATTAAATCGGCACGAGTCTCCGCCACTTCAATAGCCTGTTCTAAACGTTTCGTATTATCGCCTACTACCGTATGATAAAAAACGTTGATACCAAGCTCGGATAATTGACTTGAGATAAATCTCGCATTTGTATTCGTAATTTGACCTAATAATAGTTCTGAGCCAACCGCAAGAATTTCAGCATTCATGATTCACAAGACCTTTCTTATTTAGACTCAAGTAAAACACGTCGATTTAGATAGAAATAATCCCACCCAGACCAAAGCGTAAAGAACAATGCAATATAGAGCATGATCGTATCAAATGGAATACCAAACAGTGTAAAGATTGTATTGTGTAAAAGAGCAGCTGCAATCGCTACAATTTGTGCCCAAGTTTTGATTTTACCGAGCTGATTAGCAGCAACAACTTCTCCCTCACCTGCCAAAATCAAACGTAAGCCAGTTACGGCAAATTCACGGCTAATAATAATGATGATTACCCAGGCAGGTGCCATATCAAGTTCTACCATTAAAATGAAGGCTGCTGAAACCAGTAATTTATCAGCTAAGGGATCTAAAAATTTCCCAAATGTTGTCACAAGATTATACTTACGTGCATAATAACCATCCACCCAATCTGTTGTTGAAGCAAAGATAAAAATAAGTGCACCTATAAAATGGTGGATCGGCATCTCAGCGCCAAATAGTGTCAAAGTTCCCCAGCCGAAATCAAACATCATCACAATGACAAAAAATGGAATAAGCAAAATTCGAGAGATGGTAATTTTATTTGGAATGTTCATTTTTCTAACACCTTTCATGATGAAAGAAAGTAGCCATCACCTGATGACTACTGTTCTTTATTGAAATTGATGACGATATTTTGCGTTACAATCTGCTGTGCATACGGTAGAAGTTCGTCATTAATATAGATTTTAGCCTGCGTTGAATTACCAAGACGGACACGTACATAGTTTTGTGTTGTAGCATCAAACTCAACTACTTCTCCAGCATTATAGACACGTGTGTCCGTTAATAATTCTTGTTGCTGTTGGTTGCGAATACCCACAAATGTAGGACCTGATACTTCGATTTTAATTTTCATTGTATCTGTACCTGTTAAGGTATAAGAAGTCGTCGCCCCATCCGCCTCAACCGTCCCCGCGGAAATTGTTTGCTTCATCTCTTCTGTTTGATCAGTTTGATCTTCATCAGTTGGTGTTTCCTCTGTAGAGTTTGTATCTTCTTTATCTTTTTTCTGTGCATCTTTATTTTCTTTGTCTTTTTTATCCTTTTCACTATCAATTGGTTGAATATTAGTATCATATTCCATTTCAGGAGTAGTATTTTCTACTTCGCTTGTCCCTGAACTATTTTTAGATTGCCATAGTATCCATATGGCCACAATGATTACAACGATAAATAAAGCTACAATGATTTTTGGCATAGCCTCCATCATTTTATTCGAAGGGCCTTTCGTAACTTTTCTTCTACTTGGACTATTCGTCATCGATTGACTTACTTGGTCATTTGGAGTACTCGGTAGTTCTTTTTTATAAGTCTCTAAAATTTCCTCTGCGTTCAAACCAACAGCTTCTGCATACTGCTTAATAAAAGCTCGTACATAAAACGAACCAGGCATAATGGAATAATTGCCTTCTTCAATTCCTACTAAATAACGCTTTTGAATTTTCGTTATTTCTTGTAAATCGTCTAAGCTGTAGCCTTTAGACAGTCTCGCCTCTTTCAGTCGAGTACCTAATTCTGCCACTAATAACACCTACTTTAACATCAAATTAAAAATTAAATCCTCCAAATGAATCGGATTCGGACATGTGATTTTTTTCCATTATTTCATAAGTAATTTCTTCATCCGTGTGATGACGTAATTCAATGATATAATCAAAATCCTCTATTTTATATTCTGAATGCTGCACAAACATATCTGGATGCTCAACAACTTTAATGCAAGGCATATTCATCATTTCACGCACTAATTGCAAATGTCGCTCATCAGATGAACGCCGAGTCACAATACCATCTAAAATAAAAATATTGTTACGACTAAATTCGTCTCCCACAAGTTTATTACGAACAGTTTGTTTAATCATTGTAGACGATAAGAAAATCCATTTTTTATTGGCACAAACACTTGCAGCTACAATGGATTCAGTTTTTCCAACGCGTGGCATACCACGAATACCAATTAGCTTATGTCCTTCTTTTTTAAAAAGCTCTGCCATAAAATCGACTAAAATACCAAGTTCGTCTCTTACGAAGTGGAAAGTGTTTTTTTCGTCTGCATCTCGAGGAATATAACGACCATGCCGAATAGCTAGGCGGTCACGAAGTTTTGGTTGTCGAAATTTGGTTACGTTAATATGTTCCATTGTCGAAACAATTGTACGAAAACGTTCAATCGCCTCATCATTGTCTGTATGCACTAACATACCACGTCGGTCCTCATCGACACCATTTATTGATATAATATTGACACGAAGCATCCCTAAAAGTGAAGCAATATCTCCTAATAATCCAGGGCGATTCACCTGAATTTCATATTCAAAGTACCAATCGCTCAACACACTCGTTCCCTTCCTATTAGTTAACGTAAAAAATCCTTTATAAGTTCCATCATAGCTGATTTTTTATGTAATGGAAAGTTAGAATACATGGAATTACGGCGTTATTTACTAATTTTTTTTGATGCATGTAGATTAGGCTTACATACGTTCCCTTTTTCGTAGATAAATAGCTTTTTTATATAGAAAAAAGAGGAGATTGGCTCTCCTCTTTTATTTACTGCACATGCTTATTTTGTACAAGCTTAATGACACAATTCGCTAATGCATGCTTCTCATCTTCAGAGGCAACGCCCCATAAATCCGACAGCACTCGCTCTTGTTCGTTTTTAGGATCGACATTTGTCGCTAAATATTCCCCAATTTGGACAGCAGCCGTTTGAATCATTTTCTTCGGCATACCACTCGATTCAGCTTGCATAACGTTTTGTCCTAAAAACGATGTCCATTTTTGCCAGTTTTCTAAAATGGTCATATTTCCTCCTCCTTTACACATGTAGTATGTGCAAAAAAGAATATTATATGTACCAACCGCCATTTAATCGTATGATTTGTCCTGTCACATAATCTGCTTTACCAGACAAATAAAAACGTACCATTTCAGCTACATCCTTTGTCTGACCAATGGTACCTAAAGGAATATCTTCTAAAATATAATTAAGTTCTTCTTGATTTAAATGGCTGTTCATTGACGTATTTATAAACCCTGGAGCAACAGCATTTACTCGAATACGGGATAGTGCCGCTTCTTTTGCATAGGATTTGACAAAAGCATGTTGTGCTCCCTTAACGGTTGCATAAAGTGCCTCACCCGCTGAGCCAGCCTCTCCCCAAATGGAGCCAATGAATAATACATAGCTCACCTCATGCTTACGCAGTTTCTCAGATAGTAAAGCTGTCAGTCGCATTGGATTTTGAACGTGGACACGCCATAAAGCATCCATATCCTCCACTGTTGTATCTTCGAGCAGCGAATAATGTGCCTGCCCATTTGCAAAGACAATGGCCTGCACATTAAAAATTTGCGCGGCTACCATTTCCGCTCCTGTTAAAATAGAAAAATCCCCCTGCACAAGCATAAACTCTTGTGCAGGGAAGGTTTTAGAAAGCGAATCACATAATTTATGTGCCGCATTTTTATTATTCGAATAATGCACATAGATGGACCATCCATCTTCTGCAAGACTTTGACAAATGGCACGACCAATCTCACCTGATGCGCCTAAAACAAGGGCAAATTTTTTCACTGTGCTCCCTGCTTGCTTGGCAAAATTTTAAAGACTGTTTGTTGGGATTCTCCTTGAATAGAAGTAAAGGCTTTGTGTAAATCCTCTATTGTTAATGTTTCAAGAACTGGTACCACATCAAACAAATTCATATCATTAAAGGAATAACGTGTAAATTGGTTTGCGATGAACTCAATCGAATTTAATGCTCGTAGGAAGAAGCCAATTTTTTTACGTTTTATACGTTCCAAACCAGCACTATCCAATTGGCTATTCCCCTCATATTTCACTAATTCTTCTTTTATCGCTTGGGCCAATTTATCAGGCTCTGCTGAATCCGAACCAATCATGGCAAAACCAAAGCCATTTTCTAACGTAAAATCAAATGCATATGTCTCATCGATTAAACCTTCTTCATAGACACGTTCATAAAAATTAGATGTACGGCCAAAAATAAGTTCAAGCGCGATTTGAACAGACAGCTCATGCTTTAACATATCCTGTCCTGATAAATTCGTATCCTTTGCTTTCAAACCAACATAAATTTTCGGCTTTTGTACATCCATATTTAATGTACGTTCTTTAATCGCTACGTCTGTTGGTTCTGTATCAAAGAAACGTTGAATTGGTGTTGGCTCTGGGAACTCTTTTTTACCTTGATTGTCACGAATAAAAGTCATCATTTCCTCTGGCTCTACAGCGCCAATGACAAATAATAACATATTTGAAGGATGATAAAACGTATTGTAGCACGTATATAAATGCTCTGCTGTAATGCCGTCAATCGATTCAATCGTTCCTGCTATATCAATTTTTACAGGATGTTGATGATACATATTTTCAATCGTACCAAAATATAGACGCCAGTCTGGTTGATCATCATACATCGTAATTTCTTGCCCAATAATTCCTTTTTCTTTGTTGACAGTAGCTTCTGTAAAGTATGGCTCTTGCACAAAATTCAATAAAGTTTCTGTGCTCTTATATATATTGTCAGTAGATGAAAATAAATAAGCTGTGCGTGTGAACGACGTAAAGGCATTCGCCGAAGCACCATATTCGCTAAATTTTTGAAAAACATCACCATCTTCTTTTTCGAACATTTTATGCTCTAAAAAGTGTGCAATACCATCTGGCACTGTAATACTTTCCGTTTCACCGATTGGTACAAACGTACGATCAACAGAGCCGTACTTTGTTGTAAATGTTACAAATGTTTTGGAAAAGCCCTTTTTTGGTAAAATATATACATCTAAGCCATTGTCTAGTTTTTCATAGTAAAGTGTTTCATCTAGTTGTTTAAATTCAATTGTTTTCATTGTGCGGCTTGCTCCTTTCCACATAAGAAATAGACCGCTTCAAGCTGCACTTGCTTAGCCATTGCAACAACGTCTTCCTTTGTTACAGCTTTCCACTTATTTGCCCAGGCTTCAACAGAGAATTCCTCAGGTAAATCTTTATATTGGTCAAAAATTTCAATTTGTCCACGCGCAGAATCCAAGGACTCTTTTAGCTGATTTGTCAGCATAGCCTTTGTTTGCTCCAGCTCTAAATCTGTAATGTCTCCAGCCTGCATGACAGCAAGTTGTTCTTTAATTAAAGACAATGCTTTTTCTTCATTTTTAGCTTCAATCCCAGAAACAACAAACAGAAGACCGTAATGCGATGCATAGGAGCTTGATGCGTAATAAGCAAGACTCTCTTTCTCACGCACATTCATAAATAATTTAGCATGAGGATAGCCTCCAAAAATGCCATTAAAAATCTGCATTTTAGCAAAATCAGCATCTCCAAATCGAATAGGCGTGCTAAAGCCAATATGAAGCTTACCTTGTTTCATTTCATGCTGTTCTCTTACGTAATCATTGCCAGGATGCTGTTGTGGTAATACTGCTGGCACTTCCTCTGGTGTGCGATCATTAAATGGTAGCGCTTTTTTTAATTTCGCTACAAGTTCCTCTTCATTAATGTCTCCAGCAACATAAATATCTATTTTATCGTTAGCGAGCATGGATTGGTATGCCTCAAATAAAGAAGCAGGCGTAATTTTTTGAATTTCTTCTACGCTACCATTAGCCGAAATCGATGCAGGCTCGTTTGGTCTCAAGATTTGTTGTAAACGGAACTGAGCAAAACGAGATTTATCATCAAAAATAGATTCAATCCGTTGAATGACTGTTTTCTTCTCCCGTTCTACAATCGATTCCTTAAAGACACCGTTTTCTAAATTAGGCTCAAAAATAGCTGTGTGCAATAAACCAAGTACGTCGTTTAAGACACTTGTATTTGCTAGATAATGATCATTCACAGTCTCCACATTCATTAGCACCGTATGTTCATTACCTCGTTTTGATGTATCAAAATATAAAACAGTACCATATAAATCATCTAAAAAGCTACGGAAAGCAGCAGTTGTTTTATATTTAGCATTACTATGCTGTAGTACATTGGTTAACACTGTACGTTCCGATGCACTTTTTGCAGTTAATGCTCTTCTCCATTTAATCGAAAAATTTACGGTTTTAAATTGGGTTGTTTGTCGGATATGCAAATTGACACCTTTTGCAAAAGGTATTGTTTTAAACATATGAAACCCTCCTATCCTTCTTAATATAACGATGTACTACACATACTATACATGTCTATTGTCTATAATTGCAAAAAGAATCCAAAGTATGTATGGGAAAAATTAAAAAATGCACCAATTTCATATGTAAAAAAAGACTGAGCATCGTTCACTCAGTCTTTTTGATTCATTTTTCTTAACGTTTACCTTTAATATAAGGCTGTCCACTTGCTTTTGGAGCATTCGCTTTACCAATAAAGCCTGCTAAAGCAAGGATTGTTAAGACGTATGGTAAAATTTGCAGATAAACGGCTGGTACATTCTCGATGAATGGAATTTGACTTCCTGCAATACTTAAAGTTTGCGCTAAACCGAAGAATAAGGCTGCTCCTAATGCACCAATTGGATGCCATTTCCCGAAAATCATAGCGGCAATGGCCATGAAACCTTGTCCAGCAATTGTTGCATGCGAAAAGTCATGTGTAATTGTTTGTGCATAGACTGCACCACCAAGACCACCTAATGCCCCAGAAATAACAACGGCAATATAGCGCATTTTATTAACATTAATCCCCATTGTATCTGCTGCCATTGGGTGCTCACCCACAGCACGTAAACGCAAGCCGAATGGTGTTTTATAGATAATAAACCAAGCACCAATGGCTACCGCAAATGCTAAAATAGATGTGCTGTAAACATCATGGAACAATAAAGGACCAAAGAATGGAATATCCTCTAAATAAGGAATACCGAAACGGTCGATTGGACGTGTAATCATATCCGTTTGACCTTTATCATAAATCATTTTAACTAAGAAAACTGTAGCAGCTAAGCCAAGTAAGTTAATGGCTACACCTGAAACTGTTTGATCGGCACGGAAAGAGATCGAAGCAACAGCATGGAAAAGAGAGAAAATCCCACCAATAATCATAGCTGCTAACATCGCTACCCAAATCGTTGCCACACCTAATGACGAAGCGAATTCTAAATTGACAAAAATACCAACAAAAGCACCAACAATCATTAAGCCTTCTAGCCCGATGTTGACTACACCAGAGCGTTCAGAGAATACTCCACCGATAGCAGTAAAAATCAAAGGTGTTGCATAAAGAATCGCTGAAGGGATGATGAAATATAACATTTCTAAAAAGCTCATGTTATTGTCCCTCCTTTTTCTTGCTCAGCTTTTGCAAGCCTATTCGAATAATGTAGCCTGATGCAACGAAGAAGATAATCAATGCGATGATAATTGATACGATTTCTTCTGGAATACCCGCAGCATTTGGCATATTTAATGCACCATATTTTAATGAACCGAATAGTGATGCTCCAAACACTACCCCAAGTGGTGTATTCGCACCAAGTAGCGCAACGGCGATACCGTCAAAACCGATTCCTGTAAAGCCAGGTTTAATAGATGCGTTTTGGAATGTACCTAAAGCTTCCATCGCACCACCAAGACCTGCAAACATTCCTGAAATCGTCATCGCTAAAATAATATTTTTATTAACACTCATACCTGCATAATCGGCAGCATTTTTGTTAAAGCCTACTGCTTTTAGCTCGTATCCACGTGTTGTTTTTTCTAAAATGAACCACATAACTACTACCATTAATAGTGCAACAATGATCCCATAGTGAAGACTTGAATTGTCTGTAAGCTCTCTTAAAAACGGAGAACGTAAAGAAGCTGATTCATGGATACGTTCTGTTTTAAAGCTTCCATCGGACAATTTTTTAATCACTGCGTTGGCAATATAAAGCGCAGTATAGTTGAGCATAATTGTCGCAATAACTTCATGGACTTTAAATTTCGCTTTTAAGAAACCTGCAATAAAGGCCCAAAATGCACCTGCAGCTGCAGCAGCAAGTAATGCCAATGGTAAGTGAATAACTTTAGGTAGCTCAAATGCGTATCCTACCCAAGCTGCTGCTAGCCAACCTAAAATCAGCTGACCCTCAACCCCAATATTGAACAGTCCTGTGCGGAATGCAAATGCTACTGCAAGACCTGCCAAAATATAAGGTGTTATTTGACGAATTGTGTTCCCAATTGAATATGAATCTCCAAAAATACCTGTCCAAAGAGCAATATAACCTTCTACTGGGTCATAGCCACTGACTACCATAACGATAGCCCCTACAATTAAACCGATAATGATAGAGATGATAGGAACGAGTAGATTAATGACACGATTTGACATTAGTCGTTCCCCTCCTTCGCATCATGCTTATTATTTTTTTTACTTTGCCCTGCCATAAGTAAGCCTAGCTCTTGTTCTGTTGTTTCTTTTGGATTTAACTCATCTACTATTTGTCCATCATAAATAACAGCAATACGATCCGATACATTCATGACCTCATCTAATTCAAATGAGATTAACAGAACGGCTTTTCCTTTATCACGTTGCTCAATGAGACGAGAGTGAATGAATTCAATAGCCCCTACGTCAAGTCCACGTGTTGGTAGAGCAGCAATTAATAAATCTGGATTTCGGTCGATTTCACGACCGATAATAGCTTTTTGTTGGTTACCTCCAGATAATGCACGAGCCGGTGTCATTTCACCATTACCTGTACGCACATCATACTCTTCAATGATTTGATTAGCTTTCTCCGACACTTTTTTATAATCCATGACAAAGCCCTTTGCAATTGGAGATTGGTAATACGTTTGCAGTGCAATATTATGACCAATCGGGAAATCTAACACTAAACCATGCTTATGACGGTCTTGTGGGATATGACCGACGCCTTCCTCTGTAATTTTACGAGGCTTCATATTGGTAATATCTTTGCCATTTAACTTAACTGTCCCACTTTTGATTTTACGTAGTCCTGTAATGGCTTCGATTAATTCGGACTGACCGTTACCATCGATACCAGCTATACCTACGATTTCACCTCTGCGAACATTTAAGTTCAAACCTTTTACCTTATCAATATCTCGGTAATCCGTTACTACCAACTTTTCAATTGATAGCACTTCTTCAGTTGGGTTTGCGTCCGTTTTTTCTGTTTTAAATTCAACTTGACGGCCAACCATCATTTCAGCCAATTGATCAGGATTTGTGGCAGCGGTTACAACAGTGCCAATCCCTTCTCCTTTACGGATAATCGTCACACGATCTGAAACTTCCATAATTTCCTTTAGCTTATGCGTAATTAAAATAATAGATTTACCTTCTGCAATCAGTCGACGCATAATTTGAATTAATTCTGTAATCTCTTGTGGTGTTAATGAAGCCGTAGGTTCATCAAAAATTAAAATTTCGGCACCACGATACAATGTTTTTAATATTTCAACACGTTGTTGCATACCAACTGTGATGTCTTCGATTTTGGCATTTGGATCAACATCCAATCCATATTTTTCAGAAAGTGCGTGTACTTTCTTCGCCGCATCTTTTATATTGACAATCCCCATTTTAGTAGGCTCCGTGCCTAAAATAATGTTTTCTGTAACCGTAAAGTTTTCTACCAACATAAAGTGCTGATGCACCATGCCAATTCCTAAATCATTGGCAACATTCGGGTTTGTAATTTTTACAGCCTTCCCACGAACGCGAATTTCGCCACCCTCTGGTTGATATAAACCAAAAAGGACGTTCATCAAAGTCGATTTACCTGCACCATTTTCACCAAGCAATGCATGGATTTCGCCTTGTTTCAGTTGGAGGGTGATGTTATTATTCGCCACGAAACTCCCGAATTCTTTACGGATTCCAAGCATCTCAATCACATATTCCAAAATTGTCACTCCCTTAATAGGCACTTATTAAGTATTTTTGCCTTAGCGTATAGTATCTGCTGCTACATGATTGATGGTACAGATAAGCCATACGTCCAGTAGTCGATTTCTACCAGAGGCTAGAATTATTGCTTGATCTAAACCTACCTATAGAGGTAGTTGTTTTGCTAAATTAATACAGGAAAGGTCATCGTTAGAAACCTTTCTTCTATTAACTTATTACCATCATGATTTACCTCTATAAGATTCCTATAAATCTAGTTAAATAGAGTATTGCGAATAATCTAAATATAACGATAGATTGAAAAATCATCATAAGGTCCTTCTAAAAGTCCCTTATGATGATCAAGAGTTGAATTATTTTTCCACTTTTTCTGGAACTTTGATTTCACCCTTAGCAATCTTCTCTTTATATTCATCAATTACTTTTTGTACATCTTCTGGAATCGCACCGCGTGAATCTGCAAGTTTAACACCGTCTTCAGCTAAACCATAAGTAAGTGTTTCTCCGCCTGGGAAATCACCATTTTTTGCTCTATTTGAAATATCTACTACTGCTGTATTAACACCTTTTAACATTGAAGTTAATGTTACGTTTGTTTTATCGTCTACTTTACCTTCTTCGTATTGGTCAGCATCTACACCAATTACCCAAATGTTTGCCTCTGGATCTTTTTTCTTACGTTCTTTTGCTTCAGAGAATACACCGTTACCAGTTGCACCAGCAGCGTGGAAGATTACATCAACACCTGATGAGAACATACCGCTTGCTGTAATTTTACCAACATCCGCTTTATCAAATGCACCTGTGTATTTATCTTCGATGATGATATCTGGGTTTACAGCTTTTGCTCCTTCAAGGAATCCAGCTTCAAAGCGATTAATAACTGGGATATCTACGCCACCTACGAAGCCGATTTTACCTGATTTAGACATTTTCGCTGCCGCTACACCCGCTAAGAAAGCACCTTCTTGCTCTTTGAACATTACTGATACTACGTTATCTGCTTTTACTTCAGCATCAATGATTGCAAATTGGCCATCTGGATTTTCCTCAGAAATTGCAGCCATTGCATCTTCCATCATATAGCCAATACCGAAAATTAAATTGAAGTCACGACGTAATAATGCATTTAAATTTGAATCATAGTCTGCATCTGATTTTGATTGTAGGTAATCAAAACCATCACCTTTTGATAAGCCGTGCTCTTTACCGTAAGCTTGTACACCTTCCCATGCAGATTGGTTGAATGATTTGTCATCAACGCCACCTACATCAGTAACCATTGCTACTGAGAAAGTTTCTTCTGTTTTGTCGCCGCCTGAAGCATTGTCATTGTCTTTTGCAGGTTTTTCGTCGTCTTTCGTACCACAAGCACCTAAAATAGCACTTGCCGCTAATACTGATGTTAATACTAAACCAAATTTACGTTTTTTCATTTAATTAACCCCCCAAAGGTATTGTAATTAGCAGGAAAAAAATTTAGAAATGTTCTACACCCGTTTACGAACTACATGGAAGCTGAATTTATCAGCTCGGAAATAATTTTTTGAATAGAGCACTACTTGATCATGGTCATCGTAATGCAACTGCTTTAACACTAAAAGAGCTGTTTCACGTCCGCAATTTAAAATCGGTGAGGCTTGTTCATGATACCCAATTGGATCAATATAAGTTACAGCATAGGCTACATGAATTTTGCCTGATTGCTCTAAAGCAGAGAACAGTGAAACTTCTTTTTTTTCGACAAAGTCAGTTGGCAGGAAGCTTGCGGGTAGCCTGTCTATGCAGTAAACTACTGGCTCACCATCCGCTGTTCTGACACGTTCAATCGTGAGTATTTTATCGTCGCCATCACATTGGAAGCGTTTTAAATCTTCTTCAGAAGGTGTGTGCTCAGTTGCCTTTAAAAAACGGGAACCCGGCTCCATACCTGCTGTTTCGATCATAGAAGAAATGCTCGATAGATGCTCGATGCCTGATGTAAACAACGGCTTAGGATTGACAAAAGTCCCAACCCCATGTCGGCGCACAATCACATTTTCCTCTTCCAACAGTCGAAGAGCTTCTCTAAGAGTAGCTCGACTGACTCCTAGTGATTTCGATAATTCAAACTCTGAAGGCAGCTTTTCATTTTCTTTAAAAATGCCAGCCTCAATGTCAGATTTTAAACGATCGATAACTTGAAGATAGAGATGACGATGATCTGCTTTAATAGTCACATATATCACCACCAAATCAGAGATCAGACATCTGATGTACAACATTCCTACTAATCGTTCATAAATATAACATTTTTGCAGAATGAAATAAACAGTTTTGAATAAAATCTGTTATAGAATTCATTCTTTCTTCATTTTCTTTGCAAATATTTGGACAAATATACAGTAGTTCTCACCATTTTGACATCTAGCTTTTTTGCTTAGTTATCATATTGGTGAACAAGTACTTGACGAGGCTTACTGCCCTCTGGTGGCCCTACAACCCCACGTTGCTCCATTTGATCGACAATACGTGCGGCCCTAGAATAGCCGATACGGAAGCGACGTTGCAGCATGGAAACGGATGCTGTTTGCATATTGACAACTAATTGGACAGCTTCATCATATAATTCATCCGTTTCCTCTAAAATGGTTTCTTCTTCGGTAGGAATCATCTCCTCCTGATACTGCGCTTTTTGCTGTTCTATAACAAAATGAACGACTGCCTCTACTTCTTGATCCGATAAAAAGGCACCTTGCACCCGTTTCGGTTTGGAAGCGCCCGCAGGTAAAAATAACATATCACCCCGTCCAAGTAGGCGCTCAGCTCCACCCATATCTAAAATCGTTCTTGAATCGATGGCTGACGAAACGGCAAAAGCAATTCTCGATGGAATATTCGCTTTAATAACACCTGTCAAAACGTCTACACTTGGTCGTTGTGTTGCAATAATTAAATGAATTCCTGCTGCACGTGCCATTTGAGCTAATCGTGTAATAGAATCCTCAACATCACTTGATGCGACCATCATCAAATCTGCTAACTCATCCACGATGACTACAATATAAGGTAGCTTTGGATTTTTTTCCTCTGTTTGTTCATTCACTTTTTGAACATGTGCATTGTAGCCCTCAATATTTCGTGTACCTGTATGAGAGAACAAGTCATAGCGACGTTCCATTTCAGATACCACTTTTTTCAGTGCTTGCGAAGCTTTACGTGCATCTGTTACGACAGGAGCCAATAAATGAGGAATGCCATTATAAACGTTGAGCTCCACCATTTTTGGGTCGATCATCATAAGTTTTACTTCATGCGGTTTTGTACGCATTAGTATGGATACAACGATGCCATTTATACAAACACTTTTCCCACTGCCTGTTGAACCAGCTACAAGTAAATGTGGCATTTTATTGAGTTCGGCTAGTACAGCTTGTCCTGTAATATCACGCCCGAAGGCTACTTGTAATAATGCTTCTGGTTTCGCACCATCCTTCGATTCTAATACCTCTCGAAGCGTTACAATGGCTACTTCGCTATTAGGTACTTCAATACCTATCGCCGATTTTCCAGGGATTGGGGCTTCCATCCGAATATCTTTAGCCGCTAGTGCTAACGCAAGGTCATCTTGCAGATTGACAATTTTACTTACTTTCACACCTATATCTGGCAAGATTTCATATTTTGTGACAGCTGGTCCTAAATGCACTTGTGTTACCTTTGCTTTTACACCAAAGCTTTGTAATGTTTGCTCAAGCTTTTTGGCATTCGCTTGGATAACTGAATATTCACCACTTTGATCATGTTGAGGTGGTAGTTGTAATAGGTTATAAGATGGTAGCTGATAGTCTGCATTTTCCACTGCATCTGTACCTTGAATATGAACCTCATCCGCTGCTTCTTCTACTTCATTTTCCATCACAGGCGTATCATACACAGCTCTTTCCTGCGAGACATTTTGCGTAAAAGCAGAGATAATCGGCTCATGAGGTATTTCCTCCTCTTGTTCAGGCACATCCGTAATTTGATTTACAGCCGCAACCTCATCTCCACTTTCTACCCTTGAGCGGCGATTGTTTGGTTTTTTCGGTGTGTTTTTCTTTTTATCATGATGCTTTTTTTTCCATTTGCCAAATAGATCTGGTGTTTTTTCTGCTAAATATGGGACTAATGCTTTGCCAGTGACAAGTATGAGCCCAATAAAGAAGATTACCCAAGCAACAACTTTTGCACCCGAGGCTTCAAATAATACATGAAGCCCACTAAATAAAAGGGCGCCAATCATCCCACCGCCCAGAGCATTGCTGCGATGAATAATGCCATCGGTATTGATTAATATTCGCCACGATTCACGTAGCACAGAATCAGATAATAGACCACCTGATTTTGATAACTGTTCAAATAATATGCCATGACTAAAAATCGTTAAGCTCATAATAATGAGTACCATGCCAAGTATTAATCGATCCTTCATACTGACTTTTTTACGACCAATCATCATTAACAATGCAACAAATATAAGCATAAATGGAACAGCAAAATGTAAATTACCTAAAAGGAACATTGCGATGTTTTCTAGAATCCGACCAATCATGCCAAATTCAAAAATCATAATGACTGCTAATGCAATTAAAAGCAGTCCTAAAATTTCATACATAAGCGGATGCATATCTTTTTTTTCAGTTGTCGCTTTACTTTTGGTCACTTTTTTTCTTTTACTAACTGCCATCTATTTCACCTTCTTCTGCGATCCATTTTATATATGTAGCGAATCATAACATGTAGAACTCGAATATTTCAAAAAAAGGATTTTCCACCGCAATTGGGAGAAAATCCTTTTCATCTACTTTTTCCTCAAAACCTTTACGATGAGCTCGTTCAATTAATATTCCATAATAATTGGAATAATCATTGGACGACGTTTTGTTTTTTGGAATAAATACGTATTGAGTGTATCTCGAATTTCTTGTTTAATATTCGTCCATTCAAATGTATCTTTCCCAACATATTTTTCAATCACATTTTTTGCAATGTCAGATGCCTCAATCATTAATTCCTCTGATTCTCGTACATAGACAAAGCCTCGTGATAAAATTTCTGGGCCAGAGGCAATTTTCTTTTGTGCTCGATTTAATGTCACGACTACAATGAAAATACCATCCTGCGATAATAATTTACGATCACGAAGTACAATATTTCCTACATCGCCTACACCGATACCGTCAATTAATACGTTACCAGCTTGTACACGACCACTCATGCGCATTTTATTATTTTTGTATTCTACGATATCCCCTTTATCGGCGATAAAGATTTGTGATTTTTGCATACCGAGCTGTTGCGCTAACTTCGAGTGAGCAATGAGCATACGATATTCACCTTGAACAGGAATAAAATACTTTGGCTGCATTAAATTCAGCATCAGCTTCAAATCTTCCTGACTACCATGTCCTGATACGTGGACATTTTTACTAGAAGTCAAAATTTCAGCGCCTGCTTTTGACATAGAGTTCATCGTATTAGCCATTTGTACTTCCATACCAGGAGAAGGTGTAAATGTAATTAACACCGTATCACCTTGTTTAATTTTAATGTCACGATGGTGCTTACGGACAATTTTTTCTAATGCATCTAGAGGCTCTCCTCTATTGCCAGTTGTAATAATGATAATTTCATCATCTTGATATTTTTGCATTTCTGAAATTGGAATAATTGTCTCTTCTTCAACTGTTAAATAACCAAGCTGTACACCTAAATCAACAGCTTTTTCCAATGGCTTACCAACAATCACAACTTTACGGAATGATTTTTGGGCTTGGGCAAAAACTTGCTGAATACGAATAAAATTCGATGCATAGACAGCTACTAAAATACGACCTGGTGCTGAGTGGAATGTTTTTGATAATTGCTCTTCAATCACAATTTCCGATGTCGTATAGCCTGGTCGTTCAGCTTCGCAAGACTCAGATAATAGAATAAAGACGCCGTCTTCCCCTAACTGTGCCATTTTTGCTAAATCAGGTTTAAATTTACCTGTCGCTGACTGATCGAATTTAAACTCTCCTGTATGAACAATCGCGCCTTCAGATGTATGGAACACTACCCCTAACGAATCGGGAATACTATGTGTTGTGTGGAAGAATGTTACATACGTTGAGTTAAAATTCATACGACTACGGTTTGTTACTTCGAAAAATTTCACCTGATGTGGTGCAGGTAATTCTTTTAAATGTTCCTTTGCTAATGCAATGGTTAATTTCGATCCGTACACAGGTGCCTTTATTTTTTGTAAAACATAGGCAATAGAGCCGATCGCATCTTCATGACCATGTGTTAAGAAAATACCTTTCACACGTTCTTTATTTTCTTCTAAGTACGTAATGTCAGGAATCACGATATCTATACCTAGCATCTCATCTTCTGGGAACATTAAGCCGCTATCCACTACAAATAGCTCTTCATCAATTTCTACTACGTACATTGCTTTCCCAATTTCGCCTACACCCCCAAGAGGGATGATACGAATCAATTCATTTTTCTTTTTTGTCAATTTATTTCCTCCTAAAAAATATCCCGAACAGCAACCACTTAACATTTATTATACGGTTTGCAAAGCTTTTGCACAAATTAAAAATACATGTTTCACGTAGGAAATAGATTTTCTTATGATTTGCTGATTGCTAGTAGATGGAAAAACAAATATTGGATACCTTGTACGAATAGAGTCAATCAAGTATTTTTAAGGATGAAAAGTGATGAATGGATGTTTATAGCATACAAAAACGAGGCCGATAGAGTTATCAGCCTCGTTGCTCATTATCGAAAATTTTTCGCTTTTTCTTGGTACGTATCCCAAATTCGGTCAAAGTTCTCTTTTTCTTTATCTGTCATTTCCATCATTGGCAGACGTACATTGAGTGTATCAAAGCCTAACTTTGTCATCGCATATTTAATAGGCGATGGGTTCGGTTGAGCGAACAGCGCACGTACTAAAGGTAATAATGCTCGGTGAATTTTGGCTGCTAGCTTATGATTTCCTTCTTCAAACGCTTTAATCATTAATTGCATATCATTGCCTACAACATGGGCTGCTACAGAAATAACGCCTGCTCCGCCTATGGCCATTAACGGTAATGTTAAACCATCATCCCCACTATACACTAAGAAGTCATCATCTGGATCAATGTTCTCTATAACATCTCCCATCTGATCTAAGTTACCGCTCGCTTCTTTAATCCAAGCAATGTTTGGAATCTTGCTTAAAGCAACAGAAGTTTCATAGGCAACATTGACACCTGTACGCCCAGGGACATTATAGAGCATAACAGGTAGACTTGTTTGTTTAGCGATGGTTTCAAAGTGAGCGAAAATCCCACGTTGATTCGGCTTATTATAGTATGGAGCTACAAGCATAATACCGTCTGCTCCATTTTCTTCTGCTTTATGAGTCATCGCTATCGAGTAGGCTGTTTCATTGTCCCCTGTACCTGCAATAACGGGTACGCGCCCTGCTACTTTCTCCACTGTAAAGCGCACAACTTCGATTTTTTCCTCAGTAGACATTGTTGGGTTTTCAGAAGTCGTACCACAGGCAACGATACAGTCTGTACCGTTGTCTATCAAATGATTAATAATACGTTCTAGTTCTGGATAATTAATCGTGCCATCATCTTTGAACGGCGTAATCATAGCCGTCCCAATTCGACCTAAATTCATCCTTACACCCCTCTTATAGTAAGTTATCCTCAAGCATTGCTTCTGCAATTTGGATAGAGTTTAATGCGGCGCCTTTTAATAAATTGTCAGAAACGATCCATAGATGGAATCCTTTATTGTTGTCTAAATCTTGACGGATACGTCCTACAAAAGTAGCGTCTTCCCCTTCTGCATAAATAGGCATTGGGTAAGTTTGTGTTGCAATATCATCTTGTAATACTACACCTGGTGCATTGCGTAATACGTCAAAAATTTCTTGGATTGACGCTTCTTTCTCTACCTCAATATAAACAGATTCAGAGTGACCTGAAACGACTGGAACACGAACGCAAGTAGCAGCTACTTTGAGCTCTGGTGCATGCATGATTTTTTTCGTCTCATTAATCATTTTCATTTCTTCGTATGTAAATCCATTATCTGTGAATTTATCGATTTGTGGAATGACATTGCGTGCTATTGGGTAATGACGTTTATCACTACCAGACGGCAAAATAGTTGCTTCTACATCTTTACCTGCTTCCCAATTTGCGCTCTGTGCCTTTAATTCTTGAATAGCAGAAATACCCGCTCCTGAAACGGCTTGATATGTTGAAACGATTACTTTCGTTAAACCAAATGCTTTACGAATTGGCTCAAGTGCAGCCACCATTTGAATTGTAGAGCAGTTCGGATTCGCAATAATCCCTTTATGCTTCGCTAAGTCGCCTCGATTCACTTCAGGTACGACAAGCGGTACCTCTGGATCCATACGGAAATGGCTCGTATTATCAATAACTACTGCACCACGCTTAGCTGCCTCTGGTGCAAGCACAGCTGATACTGACCCACCAGCTGAGAATAAAGCGACATTGACGCCTTCGAAAGCTTCAGGTGTCGCTTCTTCAATTGTATATGTTTGACCATTAAATTCGATTGATTTTCCCGCTGAACGAGCAGAGGCTAGAAATTTAATATGCCCAATCGGAAATTTACGTTTAATTAATTGCTCCATCATTTTCGAACCTACTGCTCCTGTTGCCCCAACAACCGCAACTGTTAACTGCTTTGTCATCTGTCATCTCTCCTTGAATACATGTTCCATAATGTGTGCTATTGTATCACAAAAATACTGAAAATTGTGTGTAATCTATGATTTATTTGAAATATTGTATCAACAGCGGTTGTAATTGCTTTTTCTGCGTAATTGCTGCATGAACAGTATCCACCATTTGATCAAAATCAGCAATTAAAGAATTCGGTTTGGAGAGGGGGGCATCCTGACCAAAAGGAATAAAATAAATATTTTTGGCATTCAACAGCTTCATAATGTTTATACCATTTAAACCAAGTGCATCATTTGTTGAAATACCTAATACAACAGGTGATCCATTACGCAATGTTGCCTTCGCTGCCATTAATACGGGACTATCTGTTGCTGCATTCGCAAACTTACTTATGCTATTGCCCGTCATTGGCGCAATCACCATTGCATCTAATGGATTGGATGGACCAAATGGTTCCGCCTCTTTTATAGAAGAAATAACCTTTTCTCCTGTTAATGCTTCTATTTTGGCAATCCACTCATCTCCAGTACCAAAGCGAGTAGCTGCATGTAAAACGGAGTGAGTAATAATTGGCACAACCGTTGCTCCGACATCAATAAAATTTTGAATTTTAGGTATGACATCTTCATACGTACAATGTGAGGCTGTAATACCTAGCCCAATTCGTTTCCCCGTTAACAATCTTCTTCCTCCTCTATTGCCTTGCACAAGATTGTAGCAGCGTCATGTGCAAAGTATTTCCCAGGCAATGATGGCAATAGTACATATGTTTGTAATTGCTCCGCATCTATATCTAAACAGCCTGGCTCTGAGGCCAAATCATATAAAACTGCTGGAACATGCTCTATAAATGATTCTGTAATCCATTTTGCTGGAATTGTATTGATGAAAATATCATCCGTAATAGACCATCGACGATCATCTAAATTCGTAGCTTTATAGCCATATGCTTTTGCCTCGCTCACTTGTACAACAGAACGTGCAACAATGTGGACGTTCGCCCCCATCTTAACTAGTAAAGAGGCGAGCATTTTGGCGATGCGTCCAAAGCCTGCGATTGTAAAATTTTGTCCGTAAATACATTTTTGCTCGAGTCCGTAAAACGTGGCGATAAATCCCTCCGCTGTTAACCGAGCATTTTGCCATATAAACGATTCTTGCTGCAAATAGCAAATGGATTCATTTTTCTCTAGTAATTGCTTCCAATGCATCGTTAATCGGCCTGTATAAAATTTAACTTGTGATATTCCATAGAGCTGCTCAACTTCTATTTTTAATGGAAGAATTGGTAGGATAATTTTATTTGGTTGGTATTCTAAAACCAGTTTATTTAACTCCTCGTTCCAAACGGTCGTTCTTTTATAAAACACTGTTCTCGATGGACTTCTTAGCATTGTCGCTAATTCCTTTAATCGTGAGTCCTCACCGATAACAAGCCATTTTTCGTTTTCCAAAAGCTCACCTCACTGTAAATATTCTGACTGTACTGAAGATGTTTTATTAAATAAAATCCGATCTTCACCAATTAAGATAATTTCGTGCCAAGGTATCATTTCACTAACTTTCATTTTCTTTTTTTGGAATGGTAGTTTATCTTTCACAATTTCAAAGCCATGTATTTTCCCTGTTTGCACATCTAATAGGCATTCTGTATGTGCCAAGATGCCAAAATGTACGCCACCCTCAATTTGAATTAACTCCTTATCCACCATCTCAGATAGTAGCATGCCTCATCTCCCTCCTTGTGCCATTACCTCAATATATGCGAGTTTTTGCAAATCGTGCCCCCTACCAAAAGTAGGAATGTGTTGCATTTCCATCGACATCTGTACATAGTGTATATACACCGTTATAACGGGTGAGGATTTGTGCATATCCATTTAAGTAATGCCAGTGATAAACCTCACGATACAGCTCAAAGAGGGCATTCTAGCGAATAAATTACATGCAGGTGATGCACTATCATCTATCCGTGCTCTAGCAAAGGATTTAAAGGTCAGTGTCATGACGACCAAACGTGCATACACCGATATAGAGCGAGACGGCTTCATCAAAACAGTTGCAGGCAAAGGGAGCTTTGTTACAGAGCGCAATCAAGATTTTCTACGCAAGGAACTTCTGCGACAGCTTGAGGAGCATTTGCAAAAGGCCGTAAAAATAGCGAAAGCAGCCGGTCTTTCTAATGAAAAATTGCAGGAACTCCTATCTTTAATAGTAGAGGTGGACAATTAAGAGGAATGCCATTGAGATTCATGATTTACATAAGGTCTTTGAAGGCTTTTCTTTAAAAGATGTAAGCTTTTCAGTCCCTCAAGGAACCGTGTAGGCTTTATCTGAGAAAATGGAGCTGGAAAATCCACAACCATTAAATGCATGCTGAACTTACTAAAAAAAGAATATGGCGAAATATTGCTTTTTAATAAAGATCATGTCGAACATGAACTATCGATAAAAAACGACAGCGGAGTCGTATTTGACGATTTACACGTACCAGAAACGCTAAATACGACGCAGCTCGACAAAATCATGAGAAAAGTATTCCAAACGTGGGATTCAGGCTATTATTTTGAACGATTAGCTCAATTTAATGTCCCAAAGAGGAAGAAGATCAAGGAACTATCAAGAGGTATGAGGATGAAGCTGTCAATTGCATTAGCATTGTCACATCATCCAAAATTATTGATTTTAGATGAACCAACAAGTGGATTCGATCCTATCATTCGGGCTGAAATTTTGGATTTATTTTTAGCATTGATGCAGGATGAAACACATAGCATTTTATTTTCTTCCTATATTACAAGCGATTTAGAAAAAAATGCTGACTATATTAAGTTGATTCATAAAGGTGAAATTTTATTGAGCGAAAGTAAGGATGCCCTCTTATGATTATGGGATTTTCAAAGGGAATAGTGAGGAAGTAAGGGATTTGCCAGAGCATGCGATTGTGAGAAGACGTCAGGGAGCGTTTGGAATCGAGGCTTTAGCACTTAAACATGAAGGAAATGAGGCTTTCAGGCTTGAAAAACCTTAAATGGCTTCATTTATATACGACGCGAGAAATTTGCTAATCACCATCAAAAAATAGGCTGCCCATTGGCAACCTATTTTTTATCAATTACAACATGGATTAATGTGTCATTGGCAATATCAATCGTAAAGGCTTTGCCAAACCCAACTACATAGCGTCCGTCTAGAGGTGTTAATTCAAATAATGAGAAATCGAGTGAACGTAACATTTCCATCATTTTTGCATTAAATAGTTGATCGAAGGCAGCAAAAATCTCCTCATGACCTTCATTTCCTAAATTTTTAGGCTGACATTGCCAGCGTGCTCGCTCTGTGGCAAATGGATTGGCTGTCACAGCTTCATCTGCTACACAAATTAAATCGACTACTTCTGACTGCTCCATTAACTGGTAATGTTCGGCAATACGACTAATATACACATAAAATTTCCCATTCAAACGTATAAAAGGCGTTGTACTACTAAAAGGCTTGCCTTCCCCATCTACAAAGCTTAATACACAATTTTTTTTACCTTGAATAAATGCTTCATAGTTTTGTTTTACTTGTTCAATATCAATTGCTTTTGGCATGCTGTTTCCTCCTATACTTTGACCGTATTTTTTAATTGAATCCGTGGGGCATTATCCCATGTGACATATTGAATTTCTGCTTCCATACGATAAATTTGTTGGATCATTTGCTCCGTCATGACCTCATCCGGTGTACCCATTTGTGCTCGTAAGCCGTCCTTTACAACAACGATTTGATTGCTATAGCTAGAGGCTTGGTTTAAATCATGGAGCACCATCACAACAGTCATGCCCATATCACGATTAAGCTCTCGCACTAATTCTAGCACTTCATGCTGATGGGCAATATCTAAGAAGGTCGTGGGCTCATCCAATAATAGCACTTGGGGCCGTTGTGCCAATGCCATTGCAATCCACGCACGTTGCGCCTCCCCACCAGATAAAGCGGCAATAGGCTTTTCTTTATAATGTGAGAGGTAGGTTTTTTCCAATGCCCAATCAATTATGGCCTCGTCCTCTGCATTGAGACGCTCAAACCATTTTTTATGTGGATAACGACCATAGGCGACTAAATTTTTGACGGAAATATCGCTCGGTGCTTGATTTTGTTGACTCAGCATACACATTTTGCGTGCGATTTCCTTTGAGGATAATTGACGCATATTTACACCATCAAATAGGATGGTTCCTGCATGATACGGCTGCATCCGTGCGATCGCCTTTAAAATCGTTGACTTACCGGAGCCATTCGGTCCAATAATGGATAAAATTTCGCCCTGTTTCACTTCAAATGAAAAATTATGGACAACTTCCTTTTGTTCATAGCTGATGGATAGCTGATCAATTGTTAACATTAGAACGCCCTCTTTCTCATTAAATATAAGAAGTAAGGTCCACCGAGAACAGCCATTAAAATACCTGCTGGAATATCAAGTGGTGCAAATAATGTCCGTCCACCCGTATCGGCAATCAATAAGACAATAGCTCCCATAGCCATACTCATAGGCAACATGTACTTATAATCGGAGCCAACTAGTAGCCTAGCCATATGCGGGACGATTAATCCAACAAAGCCAATCATGCCAACTGCTGCAACCGAAATTGCTGCTAGAAAAACAGCTAAAATAGACAACATAATACGAATACGGGTCACACTTTCTCCTAAATTGGTTGCGACCTGATCGCCTAAACGAATAATATTAGCTTTTCGAATGGCAAAAATGGATAGAATCCAGCCGATAATGGCATACACATAAATCATATGCAGTGATGCATTTCCTTTTGCTGCAAGACTACCATTCATCCATTGCACAGCTGATGGTAAACGATCACTGTAAAGAATGGATAAGAATCCAATGACTCCACCACACAATGCATTTACGGCTACCCCTGATAAAATAATGGTGATGGGTGTAATGCCTGTACGTCTCCATGCAAGAGCATATACTATGGCTGCTGCAATTAAGCCACCAACAAAAGCTGCAAGCGGAATCAAATGCGTTAGCTCTGGATTAGCTAAAAGAATAAGTAACACAAAGGCCGCTGCCCCACTCGTTACCCCTGTTAACCCAGGATCGGCTAATGGATTGCCCATAACTGCCTGCAATAAGGCACCCGAAATGGCGATACTAGCACCAATAATTAATGCCAGCAGCACGCGCGGTAGGCGAATATCCCAGATGATGGTTGTATAAACACCCTCTTGATCACGTCCATTGATCAGGGTAGATAAAATATCAGGTACGGAAATATGAACACTGCCTAACCCGATCGCTACAATGGCTGCTAAAATCGTTACCACAAAGGTCGTGATAATAATCATGCGACTTCTTGCTGTATGAATCATACCTCTACCTCACGAACTTATTTATAAAAATAATCTGCAATTGTTGTTAGTGCTTTCTCAGCATTTGTAATGGATGTGACACCGAATGTACTATAATCAAGCATATAGATTTTGTCATTTTTATAGGCTGATAATTGTTGCCATGCACTATTCTTTTTAATCTCTTGTTTAAATTTATCTTCATTTGCTCCATGATCACCTGATGCTAAAACAAAAACGATGTCCGGATCAGCTACAACAATATCTTCTAAATTCATTGGCGAATACGTTGATTCTGCTTTTAGTACCGATTTCGCAATATTGTCTGCACCTAATCGTTCTACTAAGCTTCCTAAGTAGGATTGGTCGTTCATTACCATAAAGGAATCAGATGTACCGATGACAAGCATCACAGATGGTAATTCTTTTCCTTGTGCTTTCTCTTCCAATTCTTTTTCTTTTGCTACAAGATTTTGTAAAACCTCATTCATTTTTTCTTCTTTACCAAAGTACGTACCGAGCACTTTAAAGCTTAATTTTAAGTCTTCATATGAATCCGTTGGTAAATAAGCTGTCGGTAAATTCATTCCCTGTAGTGCTTGATCAAGTGAGCTTTGTAATGATGATGCCCCAAGGATTAAGTCTGTTTGTAAGCTTGAAATAACCTCTAAATCGGGCGACATTGGCGAGCCGATTTTTGTAATAGAATCAAAGTCTGCTGGGATAGGGTTTGTCGATGTTGGCACTCCTACTGGTGTGATGTCCAAAAGATGTAACATTTCTGTTAAAGGCACAGATGTCGTGACAATTTTTTCTGGTGCTGTTGTTGGGAAGCTTGCTAATACCTTTTGGAATGCTTCCTCATCGACACCATCTTGAAATGCATCCTCTTGCACATCAGCTGTATCTGCTGTTTCTTGTTGTGTTGTTGCTTCTTCTTTTATTTCTTTGTCAGTACTCTTTTCTTCCTGATCTGCACAACCAGCTAGCGCTAGTGATAATGTAAGGGTACTGACAGCAAGCCATTTTTTCATAAGATAAATATCCTCCAATTTAAATGCGAATGATTTTCAATATCATTCATACTATCAAAGTTAATTGAGAATTTCAATGCTTAATTGAGAAGAAAATAAACATTAAAAAAGGAGAACTTTGAAAATATTCAAAGTTCTCCTCATGTTGTTGAAAAAAGATCATGTCAAAGGCAGAAAAAGCAACTTTGCAAGGGGAGGGGGTGATTTCCGTTCCGCCAGCGTCCTTTCCAGGGGGCGTCCGATGAGCCGCTTCACTCACTTACGTGCGCTCCATGGTCTCATCTGTAACGCTAAATCCCCTAGGAGTGACGCTGGCTCCACTCCAATCAACCATTCTGCAAAGTGTCTTTACTTTTTTTCATAGTAATATAGCGATTAAATAGCCCATTATTTTTAGAGGGAATAAGCTCTTATTTTCAATGTGGGGAAGTGATGTGTGACAACACCTCTCCATAAAGAGTAGTGAAGACCTTCGCTTTATTTGAAAACCTTTGCTAAAAAGGTAACACTTTTGTAGGTTGGAGTGGAGGCTACTTGACTCCCGTGGGATAACGAGACAGGCGAGCCTCTAAACGGAGTGATAGCGGAGGAGGCGGCTCGAGGCGCTCGCGCTCGCCCATAGGAAAGCAAGTAGCCTGCAACGGAAATCCATTTCTACCTTTCAATTGACTGTTTTGTTTTTCAACACTAAAAGGAGAACCTTGGAAATATTCAAAGTTCTCCTTTTTACTATAATGAATAAATTGTTATAACTTGGATAATTAGTATCATTTTAAGCTCTTTTATTCGCTTGGACCAATAATCGAGATAGCTGGTTCGGCTTTTAAAATTTTGGCAATTAGTCGATCTACTGACTCCATGGATACAGCATCTATAGATGCAAGTACCTCGTCTACAGTACGATGCTTACGATGCACCAGCTCACTTGTCCCATTGCGATTCATACGGGCCCCCGTGCCTTCTAAACCAAGGACAAAGCTACCTTTCAGCTGCTCTTTTGCATTATCAAGCTCTTCTGCTGTGATGCCACCAGCGACAATGTCCAGTAAAGTAGCATCAATGGTATGCTGAAGCTGAGCTAATTGCTGGCGACTAGTACTACCATAAATCGTAAACGCGCCAACATCGGCATAACAGGATTGGTAGGAAAAGATAGAATAAGCTAACCCACGTTCCTCTCGTACTTCTTGAAATAATCGAGAACTCATATTGCCCCCAATAATACTATTCAGTGCAATAAAACTATACATATCTGGATCTTTCACACCAATTGCTGGATATGAAATCGCAAGATGTGCTTGCTCGGTATCACGAATTTTCGTCATTTCTCCTGGATAAAATGCAGGATTTGTCAGTACAGGCGCAATCGCTTGTGGAGAAGGTTGGTAGTGTCCAAATAAATCTTCAATCGTTTGCATAAGCTGAGCTGAAATATTCCCTGCAATGGATATAACAACAGATTCTGGACCATAATGTTTGTCCATATAATGTCGTATGGCGTCAGCTGTAAAAGTCTTTAATGTCTCAGCAGTTCCTAATATCGGACGACCAAGTGCATCATTCGGATACATGACACTCCACAGTTTTTCATGAACATCATCATCAGGCGCATCTTCACTCATTAATATTTCTTCTAATACCACTTGTCGCTCTTTTTCTAATTCTTCTTCCGCAAACGTAGAATGAAAAAACATATCTGCTAGTATTGTGACAGCAAGCTCTGCATGATGATCTAAAACTTTTGCATAATAACATGTATTTTCTTTCGATGTGAAGGCATTTAACTCTCCGCCAATTCGATCAAATTCTTCAGCAATTTGACGGGCTGAGCGAGTTGTTGTTCCTTTAAACAACATATGTTCAATAAAATGTGTGATGCCATTTTCTTCTGGTAGCTCATAGCGAGAACCTGCATTCACAAAAATACCTAATGCAACAGACCTCACATGATCTATATGCTCTGATACTAGCCGAACACCATTTTGACATGTATGTACTTGAACCAAAAAATCTCCCCCAATTATAAAAATTCTCTACTAGTCTTTTTGCTACTATTTAAAAAGGCTGCGCAATCATACGCAGCCTTTGGAATCATTATTATTTTTCTTGTTCAGCGCGTTCTTTTTCCTCTTGTATTACTACTTTACGAGATAAATTCACACGACCTTGCTTGTCAATTTCAATAACCTTCACAAGTAATTGATCGCCAAGTTTTAAGACATCTTCCACTTGCTTTGTACGTTCCTCTTGAATTTCGGAAATGTGTAGCAAACCATCTTTTCCTGGGAAGATCTCACAAAATGCACCGAATTTTTCAATACGTTTCACAGTCGATAAGTAATATTCCCCTACTTTTGCTTCCCGTACGATATCTTCAATAATTTGTTTTGCACGTGCATTCATTTCCTCATTTGCAGAAGAAATGTAGATTGTACCATCTTGTTCTGTATCAATCTTAACGCCTGTCTCTTCAATAATTTTGTTAATTTGTTTACCACCAGGTCCAATCACATCACGAATTTTATCTGGGTTAATTTTCACGATGACAATTTTTGGTGCAAATTCAGACAATTTTTCACGAGGTTCAGCAAGTGTTGCAAGCATTGACTCTAGAATATGCATACGACCAACTTTCGCTTGTGTCAGTGCTTCTTCTAAAATATTGCGAGATAAACCGTCGATTTTAATATCCATTTGTAGTGCTGTTACACCCTTAGCTGTACCAGCAACTTTAAAGTCCATATCACCTAAATGGTCTTCCATCCCTTGAATATCCGTTAAAATGGAATAGTGCTCGCCTTTTTTGATAAGACCCATTGCAATACCTGCAACTGGTGCTTTTAATGGTACACCTGCATCCATCATGGCTAATGTAGATGCACAGATAGAAGCTTGTGAAGTGGATCCGTTTGATTCAAGTACTTCAGATACACAACGAATTGTATATGGGAATGCCGATTCATCTGGAATAACAGCTTCAAGTGCACGCTCACCTAACGCACCATGACCAATTTCACGACGGCCTGGACCACGGATTGGACCTGTTTCCCCTACAGAGAATTGAGGGAAATTGTAATGGTGCATAAAGCGTTTTGATTCTTCAACACCTAAGCCATCAATAATTTGTACATCACCTAGCGCCCCTAGTGTACAAATAGATAGGGCTTGTGTTTGTCCACGTGTAAATAGACCAGAACCGTGTGTACGTTGTAATAAGCCTGTTTCAGAAGAAAGTGGTCGAATTTCGTCGAGCTTACGACCATCTGGACGAATCTTATCTTCCGTGATTTGACGACGCACTTCTTCTTTTACCATTTTATCAAGAATGTTATACACTTGTTTCATTGTTTCATCGTCGGCTTCTTGCTCTTCATAGGAAGCGATAACACGATCTTTTACAGCTTGAATGGCCTCATCACGCGCATGCTTCTCCGCAGTTTGAATCGCATCATGCATATCAGTCTCACAAGTTGCTTTTATATCGGCTTGAATCGCTTCGTCAATCTCAAATAATGTCACTGGTAACTTTTCTTTACCTACCTCTGCCACAATTTGTTCTTGGAAAGCAATGATTTTTTTGATTTCTTCATGACCAAACATAATAGCTTCTAACATGATTTCTTCTGGCACTTCAAGTGCGCCCGCTTCAACCATGTTGATGGCATCTTTGTTGCCTGCTACAGATAAATGAATTGTTGAGTGTTTCGATTGCTCCACTGTCGGGTTAACGATGAATTCTCCGTCAATATAACCTACTTGTACACCAGCTATTGGTCCATCAAATGGAATATCAGAAATAGCTAACGCTAATGATGAACCTACCATCGCTGCCATTTCAGATGTACAGTCAGGATCATTGGACATAACCATCGAAATGACTTGTACCTCGTTACGGAAACCATCTGGGAACATCGGACGAATTGGACGGTCGATTAAACGGCTTGCTAAAATCGCCTTTTCAGATGGACGCCCTTCACGCTTAATAAAGCCGCCAGGAATTTTACCTGCAGCATATAGACGTTCTTCATAGTTAACTGTTAATGGGAAGAAATCAAGTGGTTTTGGTGATTTTGACATTGTTGCTGTGGCAAGTACAGAAGTATCGCCATAGCGTACTAATGCGGCTCCGTTTGCTTGTTTTGCTAACTGTCCAACTTCAATTACAAGTGGACGGCCAGCCCATTCATAGGAATAGACTTTCTTTTCGTTCATTCAATGAACCCCTCTCTATTATAAAAACACTTACTTCGTCTGTATGTACTAATAGTAAGTGTACCAAAAATGCTTGTTCTATGCTAAATAATATTTCATGAAATAATCATACATTTAAATTCAGTTATTGCCAATTTATTTAAGATTTATTTCTATATTTTATTGAAAAAGCATTTTTTACATTGGTATACGGATTTTCAATGGATTCCTACCAAAAGGTACAAGCTTAAATATCAATTTATGATAACATTGCGCTCATCATACAACATCTTATCAGTATAAAGAAAGTCACATAGCAAGTAAAGCTAAAACAAAAATAGAGGTACTATCAATCATACTCTGTAACGATTTGCTACAGGGTATTTGATTTTATGAAATCGTAAGTTATGTAGTTTTCGTCATGGAGTGCATTGTATTTTTTTCTAGCTTCATTTTTTTGCTTATGATAGGCATTACGAAGCGATCAAGCCCAAATTTTCCAGCATTATAGCCTGCCACAACGATAAAGATCGCCAGTAGAATATCAAATGGATTACTAGAAATCGTACCAGCTAGCAAGAAGGCAAAATTCATAACCATTCCAAAAAATGCTGCATATGTAGTTAAGCACCCTAGTATTAAGCCAAGACCGACAAGGAATTCTCCCCAAGGAATGACCACATTAAATATTTCAGCATTTGGCAAGGCAAATGACTCTATAAATTTTACATATGTAGGATATACCACTTTTTCTCCACTCATGACAGGATTCTCTGATGCAAATGTTAAAAACCCTGAGGCATCAAATCCATTCGTCAATTTACTCCAACCTGCTGTCAGCCAATGCCAGCCCAAGTAAATACGCACGGCTGTTAGAATAGCAGCAACAATGTTATTCTCTCTTAAAAATGTATTAAACATTAACCAATCCCTACTCTCTATTTTTTACTTTTCACAACGGTCTTCAATAAATCTATAGAGATCAGCTATTCTCCACACTTGCACCCTGTTGTCCTTCGTAGATTGTGAACATTTTATAAATGACTATTCATTCGTAAACGAAAAAACAACCACTATTCAATTCGTTCAATGCATTGAGCAGCAACAAAGATAGACTATCGCATAGTTTTTGAATTTGGTTGCGAAATGTGATTAGAATATACCATCCTTTTCAACCATACTAAATTGTTTTGATGATTCGTTCATCGTTGTGTAATAAAGTTATGGCTTATTGTTGAACAACATAAAATAATAGACGAGAATAAACCTGCATTATGAACAATACGCTGCATATATGTCGCAAGTTTCAACCATAAAAAAAGACTGTAGACAAACTAAAATTTGTCTACAGTCTAATACAGCTATACTTGCGCTTTGAATTAGCGACGTAAGCCTAAACGGTTGATTAGTTCACGGTAACGTTGTACGTC
Organism: Lysinibacillus sp. FSL W7-1291; assembly: GCF_038593415.1. Classification (NCBI taxonomy): domain Bacteria; kingdom Bacillati; phylum Bacillota; class Bacilli; order Caryophanales; family Bacillaceae; genus Lysinibacillus; species Lysinibacillus sp. FSL W7-1291. The sequence continues at coordinate 1,116,762 of NZ_CP151994.1, read as the reverse complement.
TGTTTCACGAAGATATTTTAATAAGTGACGACGACGACCTACCATTTTAAGAAGACCACGCTCAGAGTGGAAATCTTTTTTGTGTGTACGTAAGTGAGCATTTAGAGCGTTGATTTCCTCTGTTAATACTGCAACTTGTACTTCTGGTGAACCAGTGTCACTTTCGTGAGTACGGTACTCAGCGATAATTTCGTTTTTACGTTCTTTTGTAATAGCCATTTGAATGGACCTCCTAAAATATAATGAATCCCCATTAGCACAGTAAACGTTGGAGTCATCGATATACCGAGCTAAGGTTAAGCATTTATGCACTTATGAATGTTACCATAAATCATTTGATCAAGCAAGTAAAACGTCGGCTTGAATGTTGTCATCTCATCATGCTGTGACGCTTACAAATCGTTAAAGTATCGGATAGCTTCTTGTTTATCCTTTTCGATTTGCGCTTTCAACGCCTCAATCCCATCGAATTTTCGTTCGCTTCGAATCCGTTTGTACCAAGCTACATGTACTTCTTCACCATAAATATTTTTATCAAAGTTTAAAATATGGACCTCAATCGATAATTGCTTATCATTTGGATCTTTGAAAGTTGGTTTGTAGCCCACATTACAAACACCATCATACCAGTTATTTTGCACGAGTAAACGAACAGCATAAACACCACTTGCTGGAATGAAAGTGCCTTCTAAAGCTTGGACATTTGCTGTAGGGAAGCCAATAGTACGTCCGCGTTTATCACCGTGTACAACAATCCCATTGATTTCAAATGGTCTGCCTAATAGTGTTGTAGCTTCTTCCATATCGCCCTCTTGTAGTAGCTTCCGGATACGGGTAGAGCTGATTTTCTCAACATCGTCTGTTTTCTTCTCCACAATGGTTACACCATACTCACCATTACTTAATGCACGCATATCGTCCATAGTTCCTTTTCCGAATGCCCCAAACGAATAATCAAAGCCAGCTGTAACATGTTGAATATTTAATCCACGAATAAAAGTATCAATAAATGCTGCTGGTGAAAGCTTAGCAAAATCAGAGGTGAAATGGACAACAAACACCGTATCCACACCCTGTTCTTCAAAGAGCTGTAATTTCTGTTGTAAGAGTGTAATATAAAAAACTTTTTCATTACGTCCACCAAGAACTAATGAAGGATGTGGATCAAATGTCATCACTGCAGTCGGAATTTGCCGCTTATTTCCCTCTTCCTTCGCTGTCTTGATAACTGCCTGATGCCCTCTATGTACACCATCGAAAAAGCCAAGAGCAAGCGAATATGGCTGCATGCTTTCTCGTTGCTGTAATTGATGTGGGTATTTTAAATGAATGACCTCCATTGAAAAATCCTCCTACTCTATCGTCGGAAACATCTTGTGTGGCTTCATCAAACCATCCTTCGTAGGGTGAGCCTGATAAACCGCCACTGCCTTTCCATTGATTCCAAACACAATTTTATCATGACTCTTTAATAATGCATCTGCTGGAAGCACTTGTCCATTGAAAATTTCTTTTTCATTGGCGGCAGTAATCTCAATATATGGATAGTCTGCTAATGCATACTCGACAGGTAAAATACAGGTAGCTGCTTGCTCTGCATCCATTAGCTCAGCAACCTGCGCTAATGTAAAGCAGTTATCACGAGTAAAGGTGCCTGAGGCTGTGCGTACGAGCTCCTTCATATGTGCAGGATAGCCAAGAGCTTCACCAATTTGCACAGCTAGTGTACGAATATAGGTCCCTTTACTGCAAGCAATACGAACCGGAAATGTAATCTCTTGCCCCTCATATTGTTCAATCTCATCAAGCAGCTCTAAAGCATAAATCGTTACTTGACGTGTTGGTCTTTCAACCGTTTCGCCTTTTCTGGCATACTCATAGAGACGTTTTCCATTTACTTTTACCGCTGAAAACATTGGTGGCGTTTGTTCAATAACACCTGTTAATGTAGCTAACACCTCTAACAGCTGCTCACGAGAAAAGCTTTTTGTGGTCTGATCTTGCGCAACCGTTTCGCCTTCTGCATCCTCTGTTGTTGTAGTACGGCCGATTGAAATGATAGCTTCATAGACCTTTCCTGCATCGGTTAAATATTCAGCAATACGCGTTGCTTGGCCAATACAAATAGGTAGCACACCCTCTACTCCCGGGTCTAGTGTCCCTGTATGCCCAACTTTTTTTGTGCGCAAAATTTTCCGTAATTTAAAGACACAATCATGGCTCGTCATGCCTCTTTCTTTCCAAAGTGGTAAAATACCGTTCATATTAGTGCCTCCCAGTTACCTTCTCTATCATCGACTACGTATTGACATAATCTTTTTCCATAAAGATAAAAGTCTGCCTGCATTAACATGCATGTGGCAGACTTTTTTAGCTTATTCTTTGTGTAAACCTCTTAACAATGAATCAATACGGTTACCATATTCAATCGATGAATCAAATTCAAAGAGTAGTTCTGGTGTACGTCGTAAACGAATGCGTGATCCGATTTCTGATCGAATGAAGCCAGAAGCTTTTACTAAAGCTTTAAGCGTTTCTTCACGTTCACGCTCATTGCCTAAAGATGTAATATAAATTGTCGCTTGCTGTAAATCACCCGTTACATCAACACCTGTAACAGTCACAAAACCAACACGCGGATCTTTTATTTTACGGCCAATAATATCGCCAAGCTCTTTTTTCATTTGCTCAGCAACACGGTTTGAACGTAGAGACATAATTTGTCACCTCTATTTCGATGTACAGATAGCTGTGCATTTCATTGCTGTATCAAGCTTACAGCTATCTACTATTGCTTATAAATAATCTCGCCACACATCAAGCTGTTCCCATGATGGATTTGACTGCAAATAATGGAGCGCATGATTTATTTCCCGTTCAGCTGCATCTTTTGATGAAGAAACAGCAACAAGTCCTAATTTCGTACGCTGCCATACATTTTGATGGTCAATTTCCGCAATAGAAACATTAAATTTCTGCTTTGTGCGGGTAATCATACGCTGTAAGACAGCGCGTTTTTCCTTTAACGAATGGGCAGTTTGAATGATGAATTCAACCTCTGCATAAACGATCATTAGACGCGTTTAACTTCTTCCATAATATAGGCTTCAATAATATCGCCTTCTCTAATATCGTTGAAGTTTGTAATCGTAATACCACATTCGTATCCTCTTGCTACTTCTTTCACTTCATCTTTGAAGCGTTTAAGCGTATCTAGCTCACCTTCAAATATAACCACATTATCGCGGATTACACGTACACCTGAATCACGCGTTACTTTTCCTTCTGTTATATATGAACCAGCAATTGTACCAACTTTTGATACTTTAATTGTTTGACGAACTTCTGCTTGACCAATAATTTTTTCTTCAAACTCAGGATCAAGCATACCTTTCATCGCTTGTTCAATCTCTTCAATTACTTTATAGATGATGCGGTGTAAGCGAATATCTACACCCTCTTCTTCTGCAGCACGTTTTGCGTTAACATCTGGACGTACGTTAAATCCAATAACAATCGCATTGGAAGCTGCTGCAAGAGAAATATCAGATTCTGTAATAGCACCCGCACCTGTGTGAATAATTTTCACATTTACGCCTTCTACATCAATTTTCATTAATGAGGCAGCCATTGCTTCAACAGTACCTTGAACGTCAGCTTTCACAATTAAGTTAAGCTCTTTCATTTCGCCTTGGCTCATTTGTTCAAATAAGTTATCCAACGTAACACGTTGTTTTTCTGAACGCTGTGCTTGAATTGCTGACATGGCACGAGTTTCACCAACTTGGCGTGCTGTTTTCTCGTCTTCAAAGACTACGAAGCGGTCACCAGCTTGAGGTACATCGTTTAAACCTGTAATTTCTACTGGTGTCGATGGGCCAGCTTCTTTTACACGACGACCTTTGTCATTCACCATCGCACGTACACGACCATACGTATGACCTACAACAATTGGATCTCCTACTTTTAATGTTCCATCTTGTACTAATAGCGTAGCAACAGAGCCACGTCCTTTATCAAGCTGTGCTTCAATAACTGTACCAAGCGCTAAACGATCTGGGTTCGCTTTAAGCTCACCAACCTCGGCTACAAGTAAAATCATTTCTAACAATGTATCAATGCCTTCACCTTTTAATGCAGAAATCGGTACGAAAATTGTTTCGCCGCCCCATGCTTCAGGAACTAAGCCATGCTCTGTTAATTCTTGCATGACACGATCAGGATTTGCTGATGGTTTATCCATTTTATTCACAGCTACAATAATTGGTACTTCGGCTGCTTTAGCGTGATTAATCGCTTCTACTGTTTGCGGCATGACACCATCGTCAGCAGCAACTACTAAAATGGTTAAGTCAGTTACTTTTGCTCCACGTGCTCGCATTGTTGTGAAAGCAGCGTGTCCTGGTGTATCAAGGAAAGTAATTTTCTTGTCGCCTTCCGTTACTTGGTATGCCCCAATATGTTGTGTGATACCACCGGCTTCTCCTGCTGTCACTTTCGTATTACGAATAGAATCCAATAATGTTGTTTTACCGTGGTCAACGTGACCCATGATTGTTACAACTGGTGGACGTTCTGATAATACTGCTTCGTTCACTTCTTCTATTTGCTCGAAGTGTGTTTCTAAATCCGTAATATCTACACGAATTTCTTCTTCCACTTCTACACCGTAGTCTGCGCAGATTAATTCAATTGCATCCTTATCTAATTCTTGGTTAATTGTTGCCATTACACCAAGCATAAATAATTTCTTAATGATTTCAGATGGCTCACGGTGTAATTTTTTTGCTAATTCCGCTACTGATAATGATTCAACAAAAGTAATTTTTTCTGGCAGTTCCTTTTGTTTTACTGGTATAGACGGTTGATGCGTTTTTGGATGGCGACGTTTGCCTCCATGAATGCCTGGTTTTGGACGTTGGTTGTAACCACCGCCACCTCTACGATTATTATTATTATTGTTATTATTATTATTTTGTGTCATATTTCTATTTTGATTACCTTTTGTATTCTTAGATTTTTCGTTAGACGAATTTGAGTTTTGCTGTGTGTGTTGCTGATTGTTTGCTTTAGGCTTAGAAGTAGCAGATTGCTGCCTTTGTCCTTCTTGCATTTTCACCGAATGCTGTGGTTTTTGCTGTCCATTCGATTGAGGTCTTTGCCCCATATTTTGAATGGGTTTTTTTGCTGCTACATTTTTCTCAGGTGTTGCTTTAAATGATTGGTTTAACTTTGCCACAATATCTTTTTCCAACATCGACATATGGTTTGTTACACTCACATTTAATTTACTTAGTGCTTCAATAACCTCTTTACTCGTTTTATTCACTTGCTTCGCATATTCATGAACTCTGATTTTGGTCATCTGCTCACCCCCGATTAGTTTTCGTTGAGTAGACTAGACAATTTACGTGCAAAACCTTTATCGGTAATAGCTAAAGCCACTCGGGCCTCCTTACCTGTAGCATGTCCTAGATCGTAGCGATCTCCAATTACATGATACTCAACGTTGTAGTACGTGCACTTATCTTGAATTTTCTTACTAGAGTTTTTAGAGGCATCGTTTGCAAGCAATACTAGCTTAGCATTGCCATTCCGAACTTCCTTTACTACTAACTCTTCTCCTGAAATCACTTTACGTGCTCTTGCTGCGATCCCAAGCAAATTAAATATTGCTTGATTTATCATAAAATTGACTCCCTACGAATCAGCAAAATAAGTTCCTCATAAATTTCTTCAGGAATTTTAACATCAAGCTGGTGCCCTAATACATTTTTTTTGCGCGCGATGTCGATTGCATTCTCTGATTTAGATACATATGCACCACGCCCAGGCTTTTTTCCGGAGATATCTACACTTACTTCGCCCTCTTTTGAACGAACAACACGTACCATCTCTTTCTTTGGTAGCATTTCTCCAGTTGCTACACATTTACGAAGAGGTACCTTTTTGTTTACAGCCATAAGAATCACCATTCCTCTCTGAAGCTTGTCGTAAGAGGTGGACAAGTCATGCTCTACTTGACGCTCTGACAGTATTCAGTCGGCGTAGGGGGCCCACTGAATACTGTCAGCTAACTCGTCACACGGGCTTTCTTACTTATTCTTCGTCGTCTTGATATAAGTCAACTGCCACGTCATCAAAATCACTTTCTTCATCTTCAGCAGGGATGAAAGTGCTTGTAGCAGAAGGATAAATACCTAATTCACGAGCATCTGTTTCACTCTTAATATCAATTTTCCAACCAGTAAGCTTTGCAGCTAGACGTGCATTTTGCCCACGTTTACCAATTGCTAATGATAATTGATAGTCTGGTACGACAACCGTAGTTGATTTTTCTTCCTCGTTCACTTGAACATCTAATACTTTCGATGGGCTTAATGCATTGGCTACGAATACAATTGGATCTTCAGACCATTCTACAATATCAATTTTTTCACCATTTAGTTCATTGACAATCGTTTGTACACGAGCACCTTTAGCTCCAACACATGAACCTACTGGATCTACTTCTTCATTATGTGCATGGACAGAAATTTTAGAGCGATCTCCAGCTTCACGAGCAATTGATTTAATTTCTACAATACCTTCATAAATTTCAGGTACTTCCATCTCAAATAATCGACGTAATAAACCAGGATGTGTACGAGACACAATCACTTGTGGTCCACGTGTCGTACGCTCAACCTTTGTAATATATACTTTGATACGATCATGTGGATGATAAGATTCGCCTTGAATTTGTTCATTAATTGGCAATGCAGCTTCTACTTTCCCTAAACCTACATAGATATTTCGAGCATCCAAACGTTCCACGACACCTGTTACGATATCATCTTCACGGTCTACATATTGCTCATAGATTAATCCTCGCTCCGCTTCACGTACACGTTGTGTGACAACTTGTTTTGCTGTTTGTGCGGCAATACGTCCGAAGTTGCGTGGTGTTACTTCCTGTTCCACGATATCTTCTAGCTGATAAGCTGGATTAATGACTTTTGCATCTTCTAAAGAAATTTGCAAACGATCATCTTCTACCTCTTCCACAACATCTTTACGTGAAAATACACGAATAGAGCCCTTATCTAAATTTAAGTCCACTCGAACATTTTGTGCTTGATTAAAGTTGCGTTTGTAAGCTGTAACTAATGCCGCTTCAATGGCTTCAATTAACACATCTCTTGAAATTCCTTTTTGTTCTTCTAGCGCATTCAACGCATCTAACAAATCACTACTCATTTTGTTTTCACTCCTAAATATGCATTATGCTGAAAAATCAATGGCAAGTCGTGCCAATGCGATTTTTTCTTGTTCAATTGTTACTGTCATTTTACGTGTTTTAATACGTACTTCCACCACTAATGTATGTTCATCGTATGACGTTAAGTAGCCTTGGAATTCCTTCATGTCCTTAATGGGTTCATAGGTTTTTACATAAATAAATTTGCCAATTGCTTTTTCAAAATCCGTATCTTTTTTTAAGGGGCGCTCTGCTCCAGGTGAAGAAACTTCTAAATAATAGTTTTGTGTAATTGGATCTTTTTCATCCAATAACAGGCTTAGTCGTTCACTAACTTGAGCACATTGGTCAATGTCAATGTCACCCTCAGGCGTATCGACATAAACACGTAAAAACCAGTTACGTCCTTCTTTGACGTACTCAATATCCACTAGCTCAAGATTTAACTCATCCACAATTGGTTTAGCGAGCTCTTCAATTAAAGATGGTACTTTGCTCATTGTTGCCTCCTGTATTTATCAAATTCTAGCGTATGAATTGTTCATCACTGTAAGTTAATGCAGTAATGAATCATAATAAAACAGAAATTCCACCAGTTGCTTTGGTGAAATTTTACGGTCTTACCTGCTGTTAGTCAAAATTTGTTTTGCTACGGTATAACAACAGAAAAGAGCGGGTATGCCCCACTCTTTTGCTGGAAAAATATCAACAAATTATTACCATAAGGATAGCACAGTTCTCGGCACAATGCAAATTTCCTTCATGACAGTTAACCATATTGTGTCAGGATTTTGAAATTCTACAGTGACCTTTCGCCACGACACAAATCACTTACTAAAAAAGTGATAACTGATTGGCATCAGGCATGCCTTCTAAGCAACCAAGTTGGTCCATGTATTCGATAAGTGTTTTCGATACACGCCCACGTTGCTGTAAATCTTCCTTGGATAAAAACTCTCCCTCTTCCCGAGCGGCTACAATCGTTTTGGCAACGTTGGTTCCAAGTCCTGGAATCGCATCGAACGGAGGAATTAATGAATTGCCATCAATGACAAATTCACTTGCTTGAGAACGGTATAAGTCAACTTTCTGGAAACTCATGCCTCGTTCACACATTTCCAATGCAAGCTCCATCACCGTTAATAAGTTCTTCTCTTTAGTGGATGCATCTAAACCTTTCATATTGATTTCATCAATACGTGCTCGAATCATTTGCGACCCTTGAACCATCGCAATTAAATCAAAGTCATCTGCACGAACTGTGAAATACGCTGCGTAATAGAGGATTGGGAAATGTACCTTGAACCAAGCAATACGTACAGCCATTAGCACATATGCTGCCGCATGGGCTTTCGGGAACATATATTTTATCTTTTTACAAGATTCGATATACCAGCCTGGGACTTTATTGGCGAGCATCTCAGCTTCAAACTCCTCAGATAAGCCTTTCCCTTTACGTACAGACTCCATGATTTTAAAGGCCAGTGATGGTTCTAGACCTTGATAAATTAAATACACCATAATATCATCACGACAACCAATTACTTCTTTCAGCACACATGTACCGTTTTGAATTAATTCCTGTGCGTTGCCTAGCCATACGTCGGTTCCGTGGGAAAGTCCAGAAATTTGGACAAGCTCTGAGAATGTGGAAGGCTTTGTATCTTCAAGCATTTGACGTACGAAACGTGTACCAAATTCCGGGATACCCAATGTTCCTGTCTTACAGCCAATCTGCTTTTCTGTGACTCCTAACGTTTCTGGAGAACTAAAAATTTTCATTACGACAGGATCATCGGTTGGGATTGTTTTTGGATCTATTCCAGATAAATCCTGCAACATCCTGATAACCGTCGGATCATCGTGTCCAAGTATATCAAGCTTTAAAATATTGTCATGAATAGAGTGGAAGTCAAAATGGGTTGTCCGCCATTCTGCATCCTGTGCATCTGCAGGGAACTGCACTGGAGAAAAGTCATAAATATCCATGTAATCAGGTACAACGATAATTCCCCCAGGGTGTTGCCCAGATGTACGTTTTACTCCTGTACAGCCTTGCACTAAACGGTCGACTTCCGCACCTCGGAAATGTAAATTATGATCATTTGCATAGCCCTTTACATAGCCATATGCTGTTTTCTCTGCCACTGTACCAATAGTTCCAGCACGATAAACATAATCCTCTCCAAATAGCACCTTCGTATAGTTATGAGCTTGTGGTTGGTATTCACCAGAAAAATTCAAATCGATATCGGGTACCTTGTCACCTTTAAAACCAAGGAAGGTTTCAAATGGTATATCTTGTCCATCTTTTTTATAAGGTGTGCCGCATTCCGTACAGTCTTTATTTGGCAAGTCAAAGCCTGAGCTGACCGAACCATCATCAAAAAACTCAGAATGCTTACAATTAGGACAAATATAATGAGGAGGTAATGGGTTAACCTCTGTAATTTCCATGAAGGTTGCGACTAATGAAGAACCAACCGAACCACGTGAACCAACTAAATAGCCATCAGCTAATGACTTTTTCACCAGTTTGGCTGAAATTAAATAAATAACACCAAAGCCGTGTCCCAAAATCGATTTTAATTCTTTTTCAATTCGAGCTTTCACGATTTCTGGTAACTCCTCACCATAAATACGATGGGCCATTTCGTACGTTAAATTGGTTACCTCATCATCGGAGCCTTCAATTTTTGGTGTATAGAGGTCATCCTTAATCGGTTTTACATCACCAATACTCTCTGCAATTTTTTGCGCATTCGTTACAACCACTTCTTTTGCAAGATCTGGTCCTAAAAAATCAAATTCCTTGAGCATTTCATCCGTTGTTCTAAAATGAACCTCAGGTAGCTTGGATCGATTTAAAATATTAGCTCCACCCTGTGAACCAATAAGTATTTGCCTAAACATGGCATCTGTTGGATCTAAATAGTGGACATTTCCAGTGGCAACAACAGGTTTATCTATCTTCTTCCCAAGCTTAACAAGCTTACGAATAATATCCTCTAACGTCCATTCATCACGTACAACATTGCGTTCAATTAGTGGCGCATACACAGCTTTCGGTTGTACCTCGATATAATCATAGAATCGAGCAACTTGCTCTGCTTCCTCAGGTGACTTATTCATCATCGTTTCGAAGAGTTCACCATTACTGCAGCCTGAACCTACTAATAAACCTTCGCGATACTGCTCGAGTACAGCCCGTGTCACTCGAGGAACACGATAGAATGTTTTCGTATGAGAATGTGAGACGATTTTAAATAAGTTTTTTAAGCCCACATTATCAACGGCTAAAATCGTACAATGCATTGGTCGACCTTTTTTATAGGCATCGCCACCACCAATATGCTTATTGAAGTCGTCATGGTAATTAATCGCTAGCTCATCTGCATCTTTTAATAAATGTAATAGTAGATAGCCTGTCGCCTCTGTATCGTAAATCGCTCGGTGATGTTGTGTTAATTCAATATTGAATTTTTTACACAGTGTGTTTAAACGATGATTTTTCATAGTAGGATAAAGCAATCTTGCAAGCTCTAATGTATCAATGACCGGATGGGTTGTTCCTTCAAGGCCAAATTTCTTATAGCCTGTATATAAGAAACCTATATCAAATGATGCGTTATGAGCAACAACTATTGCGTCACCAATAAAGGCATGAAATTCTTTAATCACTTGCTCCACTTCAGGTGCATTTCGAACCATATCATCTGTAATTCCTGTTAGTTCAATGGTAGTAGCCGAAAGTGGATGATGTGGATTGGCAAAGCTTTCGTATTTATCTATGACATGCCCGTCTTTAATTTTTACTGCGGCCAATTCAATAATCGTATCGTAAGCCGTAGATAGCCCTGTTGTTTCTACGTCAAAGACAACATACGTTGTGTCTGCTAATAAACGATGTTCAGGAGCATAGGCAATCGGTACACCATCATCTACTAAATTTGCTTCTAGACCATAAATGACCTTGATCCCATGTTTTTTTCCTGCTGCATATGCTTCAGGGAAGGATTGCACAACAGCATGATCCGTAATAGCTATTGCTGGATGCCCCCATTTTGCGGCCTGTGCAACAAGCCGGTCAACAGGTGTAACTGCGTCCATTTGGCTCATCGGTGTGTGCAAATGTAACTCAACACGTTTTTCGCCCTCTGGTGCTAAATCTTGTCGTGTTTCTTTTTTGATTTCATTAATATCATTCGCCATGACAATTAAATCACGGATGAATGTATCCGTTTGAACAGAGCCTCGCACTTTAACCCACATGCCCTTTTTCAGATGCTGCATTAATTCTGCATCATCATTATCACGAGAGAACATTTTAACGATGATGGAATCTGTATAGTCGGTAATTTTAATTTGTAATAAGGAGCGTCCACTTTTTAGCTCTTTAATCTCCGTATCAAAAACAAACCCTTCAATAATGACACGGCGTTCTTCCTCGACAATCCGTTTAATTTCCACTATTTCATCATCTTTAATATGCATTCCAAGCTGGAATGGACGGTCACCAAGATTCGCCAATGCCGGGTTATCCTTTTTCTCTTGCTCACGTTTTTGGAAATCTTGCATCGCTTGCTGCGCTAGGGCCACTTCTTCCATACGTTTCTGCTCCATAAACGCCTCTTGTGCCGCGATCATTTCTTCCGTCTCTTCTTGTAGTACAAAGTCGATTACCATATGGGGGAAGCCGAATTGACCATAGCTTTCGGAAAGCTTGTCAGCATACTTTGTTTTCAGCATCATAAATTCCATTTCCTGCATGCAGGACAAAGTAATTTTTTGGCCATTCCACATTGGCACTTGAGAGATGAGACAGCTTTTAAGCGTCGGTGCCATCTCATCAATTTGTTCCACAACACTTAACCAGTAAGCTTGCACCAGTTCCTCTGTCACATTTTTCTCTACCGTTTCAAAGGTAGTATTAATTTGTGCAATTGCTGAAAATTTCTCCGTTAAATGTGTACGGAAAAGCTGATATAACGGAAACGGCAGTATATCTTGTAATTTAATGGTGAAATGCCAAAGTCTAACCTTTTTATGGACTGTTAGGCGTGATAATTCACCTTCCTCAAAAAATGACATGTACACATCATCTGTTAATTCTAATTGTTGCAAGAGCATTCGAAGTCTCATTCTTGCCTCTTGTTGCTGTTCCAATCTAACGACACCTACTTTCAGAAAGAGGTAGGTTGTTAAGCCTCCTCTTCTAATTCGTCTCAAAGACACGAGAGAATTCAAGAAAAAAATTCGCTCCCTCACTGCGGGCGCTCTTCAAGCTTAACAGAGTTTTACCATCTGTTGTTTCTTGCTTGGCTCACTGTCCCGCAGAAGTGTCGCGAATTATTTATCTCTATCTTATCAAAATTTTACGAAAGCCTCTATCAAAAGCATTAACTTCCAATTATAACCGATCTCTTAACAAGCCATTAGTTTTTACGGAAAAATTCGTTAAGGCGATCAATGACCTCTTCTTTTTTCCATTCAAATGTTTCACCAGTTTGACGGAATTTCACTTCTACCATACCTTCAGATGCTTTTTTACCAACCGTTACACGCACAGGTAAACCAATTAAATCAGCGTCTGCAAATTTTACACCTGCACGCTCGGCACGATCATCTAAAAGTACATCATAACGATATGATTTTAATAAACCGTAAAGTTCATCTGCTAATGCCACTTGCGCCTCATCTTTCGTGTTAACTGGCACAACATGAATATCATATGGTGCTAATTGTATTGGCCAAGTAAATCCATTATCATCTTGGAAGTGCTCAGCCACGGCAGCTAGAATACGAGATACCCCAATACCGTAACAGCCCATAATAAACGGTTGAGCCTTCCCTTGCTCATCTAAGAAAGTACCATTCATTTTAGCAGAGTATGTAGTACCTAATTTGAAAATATGACCAACTTCGATACCTTCTGCGAATTTAATAAACCCTTGTCCGTCTGGGGAAGGATCTCCCTCTTTAATAAAACGAATATCTAAGTAGTCATTCACAGCAAAATCACGCTCTGGGTTGACATTCACTAAATGGAATCCATCTACATTTGCACCTGCAATACCATTACGGATAGATTTGATAGCTTGGTCCGCTACTACCTTTACGTCTACTGGTAATTTCACTGGCCCAATTGAACCAACGCCACAGCCTAATAATTCACGGATTGCTGCTTCACTAGCCAGCTCCACAGAACCTGCATCAAGTGCATTTTTCAGCTTGATATCATTAATTTCATGATCCCCACGTGCAAGGACAACCACAAGCTCCCCGTCTACATCAAACACTAAAGATTTGATCACACTGGCTGGCTCTACATTTAAGAACGCTGATACTTCTTCAATTGTTTTTTGCTCTGGTGTTGCCACTTTTTCAACTTCTTTTAAAGCGTCATCTGATGGTTGATAATCCGCAATGACTTCAGCCATTTCGATATTTGCTGCATAGTCAGAAGTATCTGAGTAGGCAATCGTATCTTCCCCAATTTCAGATAGCACCATAAATTCATGTGTACCTTTACCGCCAATCGAACCTGCATCTGCAATGACAGCGCGGTAGTTTAAGCCAAGGCGGGAAAAAATATTTGAATACGCACGATACATATCTTCATATGTTTCATCTAAACTTTCACGTGATGCATGGAAAGAATAAGCATCCTTCATTATAAATTCTCTTCCTCGTAGTAAGCCGAAGCGAGGGCGCTTTTCATCACGGAATTTAGTTTGAATTTGATACAATGTTAACGGCAATTTTTTATAGGATTTAATTTCATCACGTACTAAAGTTGTAATCACTTCTTCATGAGTTGGTCCTAATGCAAAATCACGGTTGTGACGGTCTTTTAGGCGCATTAATTCTGGTCCGTATTTTTCCCAGCGACCTGATTCCTGCCAAAGCTCAGCAGATTGTAAAGAAGGCATTAGAAGCTCAATAGAGTTGATGGCTTCCATTTCTTCACGGATAATTGTTTCAATTTTTGTTAAGACACGTTTTGCAAGCGGTAAATACGAGTATACCCCACTTGTATTTTGACGAATAAACCCTGCTCGTAATAATTGCTTATGTGATTTTACCTCAGCATCCGCAGGTACTTCACGTAATGTTGGGATAAATGTTTTACTTTGCTTCATTCAGTGTTCCACCTTTTTTAATAGATAAGTTTATACTCTCAATAGCATAAACAAATTTAGCTTTGAGCGCAATGTTTCATAGTAATTGCGCTCAAAGCTAGAAAATGAAATTTCATTTAACTGTCATTGGTTTAAAAGAAGAATCGTTGAATATCGTTCCATGTCACGACAACCATTAAAATCATCAGTAGGACAATTCCTACGAAATGGACAATTCCCTCTTTTTGACGATCGATTGGTTTACCACGTAAAGCTTCAAAACCAAAGAATAATAAACGACCACCATCAAGTGCTGGTAATGGAAGTAGGTTCATAATTCCTAAGTTAATACTTAACATTGCGGCCCAATTCATTAAGTTCATAATACCATACTGGGCTACTTGCTCTGTTGCTTTATAAATGCCAACAGGTCCAGAAAGCGCATCTATTGTGAACTTACCAGTAATCAACATACCAAGAAGCTCAAATATTTTCATGGTCATATTATAGGTTTCTTGTGCTCCATAAACTACAGCTTTTAATGGATTAAATTCTCTCGGACTGTCATAGCGCACACCAATTTGACCATATTTTTCGCCATCCTGCTGGATTTCTTTCACAGTCATATTTAAGTTCATAGATTGTCCATCACGTTCCACAGTCACTGTAATTTCTTCGTTTGGATGATCTTGAACAATAGCGGCTAAATCCTGCCATTTTTCAACGGCTTGTCCGTCAATGGCTGTTACTCTATCTCCCGCAAGCATTCCTGCCTGTGCAGCTGGATCATTTTCTACTACTTCAGTGATAATCGGCTCGTATGTTGGGACACCGTGGATTAACCCAATTACCAAGTAAATCACAAACGCAAGAATAAAGTTAAACAAAGGACCTGCAAAGATTGTCATCGCACGTTGACCAACTGTTTTTGCATTAAATTGACGATCATGTGGTGCAATGACCAATTCACGACCATTTTCCACAAGAACACAATCTCTTGCTACGTCATAACGAACTAGACGTTCTTCTTCATCATAGCCTTCTACAAATAAATTCTTCTCTAAATCAGCACGCTCAACTTCTAAAAATAATAAATCTGGTAGCTGCTTATTACTTTGATTGAAAATAATTTTTTTCACAACATTATCTTCATCGACAATTAGCCCTATTCGATAGCCTGGCTGTAGTTCAGTGCCATCCATATCCTCGCCGGCCATACGAACATACCCACCGATAGGCAATAATCGAATAGTATACATTGTTTCTCCATGCGTTTTCCCATAAATTTTGGGACCCATTCCAATAGCAAATTCACGCACTAAAATACCTGCACGTTTAGCAAATAAGAAATGTCCAAGTTCATGGAAGAAGACGAGCATCCCAAATATTAAAATAAATGCAATGGCTGTTTGCATAATATCCCACCTTTAATAGCGATTAGTTAACGATACAGTACTTTCGTTATTTTACCATGTCTAACACTATTTTTCTTGTCTCACTGTCCACATGTAAAATCGTTTGTAAATCTGGTACTGCAATGTTTTGATGTGCATGCATTACTCGTTCAATCGTCTCATCAATTTCAAGGAATGTAATTTTCCCTTGTAAAAAGGCTGCAACTGCCGCTTCATTTGCTGCATTCATCGCTGTCAAAATGGTACCACCTGTACGACCAGCCTCATATGCTAAACGCAAAGCCGGATAACGCTCAAAGTCCATATCTTGAAAATGTAGTTGTCCAATTTGCGCTAAATTTAGTCGCTGACCATTATGTAATGGTATACGATCAGGATAGCTTAAAGCATATTGAATCGGTACGCGCATATCTGGCGTGCCTAGCTGAGCAATCACACTAGTATCATGATACTCAACAAGAGAGTGAATAATACTTTCTCTATGCAAAAGTACATCTATTTTATCATATGGCATATCAAATAAAACATGTGCTTCAATGACTTCTAATCCTTTATTCATCATTGTTGCGGAGTCTATCGTAATTTTTGCGCCCATAGACCAGTTCGGGTGATTCAATGCATCTGCGACCGTCACATGTTGTAATTGGTCACGTGTTTTATCACGGAAGCTACCACCTGAAGCTGTAATAATTAAACGCTCAATATTTTTGGGATTTTCGCCATTCATTGATTGGAAGATGGCTGAGTGCTCGCTATCAACAGGTAAAATCGTGGCCTTATGTTTTTTGGCTTCTGCCATGACTAAATGACCAGCTGTAACAAGTGTTTCCTTGTTAGCAATGGCAATCGTTTTGCCCATGCGAATAGCTGCTAATGTTGATTCCAGACCAACACTGCCTAGCACAGCATTGACGAGTACAGTTGAGTCTGGATGTGTAGCAACTTCTACAAGACCTTTCGCCCCAAATGTAAATTGGATTTCAGGATAATCTTTCGCAAGGTCTCGTGCATCCTCTTCTAGCTGCACAGAAACTAGCTCGGGTTTTAATGTTTCAATCATTTCTCGTGTTTTCTCAATGTTTTTCCCTGAAGAAAAAGCCACTAATTGAAACGCATCACGTTGTTCTTTTAAAATATCGTAGGTTTGCCAACCGATTGAACCCGTTGCACCTAATAAACTAATTTTTTTCACAACAAATTGTCCCCTTTTTCTATCTAAGCAAATGATTTAGCAAGATGTCTTTTAATATACAGATTAATTACCAAACAAATGTAAAAAATGAAGGAGAGGCACGACAAATAATAGACTATCGAAGCGATCTAAAATTCCGCCATGCCCTGGTAAAATATTGCCCGAATCTTTTACATCAAAATGACGTTTGATAGCTGATTCTACCAAATCTCCCATTTGTCCAATAATAGAGGCAAAAATCGTGACAAAAACAAGTGATATATAACCATTTGCAAATGGGTAAATGAGTTGCATACCAACTGCAAAAATAACCGCAATGACAATTCCGCCTAGAAAACCTTCAATCGTTTTCTTCGGTGAGATTTCAGGCCATAACTTATTCTTTCCTAATTTTCTTCCTACAAAATAGGCACCTGAATCTGTTGTCCAAACAACTAATAAACAATAGACAACATACTCTAATCCAACATTTCTTGTTTCAATTAAATAATGGAATCCTAACCCCACATAAAATGCACCCAATAAAATAAAGCCCACTTCGTCAAAGGTTATTTTATTTTTTACAAGGACCACGTAAATCAGCAGTAACATCATTAGACCATAAACAACCATTAAATTGGATGAATAGCCTATTGTCTCTACAACTTTTTCACTCCAATCTTTCGGTATAACAAGTAATACTAATGTTATTAACCCTAGAAAACCAGGCACAGAAAAAATGGAAATCCCTTTCATTTTTAAGATTTCATAAAAACCGACAATAGCCATTGCAAGCACAAGTATGGTAAATGGTACTTTGCCATAAATAACGAACGGAATAAAAAGTGCTGCTGCAATTATTGCCGTGATAATTCGTTGTTTCAAGTTGTTTCTTCTCCCTTCAACCCACCGTAACGGCGATTACGCTTCTGATAATTTTCCACCGCTTCCAGTAAGCTTTCCTCACTAAAATCTGGCCACAATGTATCTGTAAACCAAAATTCTGTATAGGCGAGCTGCCATAACATAAAGTTACTTAATCGTACTTCACCACTTGTACGAATTAGAAGATCTGGTTCAGGCAAATGGGCCGTCATTAAATGAGACGTTAAGCATTCTTCTGTTATGTCTTGCATCGTTAATTGACCGTCCTGCACTTTTTGCAGCATCGTTTTCATGGCATTGACCATTTCAGAACGACTCCCATAGTTCAGCGCAAAATTTAAGACAAGCCCTGTATTATGCTTTGTTTCTTCCATTGCCTCATACAACGCCTTTTGCGTATGAGCAGGTAATAAGGATGGATCGCCAATCATTTCGACACGTACATTACGCTGCATCATTTCTGGTAAGAAAGAACCTAAAAATTCAACAGGTAGACGCATAAGAAAATCAACCTCTGGTTTTGGTCGCTTCCAATTTTCTGTGGAAAATGCATATACGGTTAAAACTTTAATTCCTAAATCCGACGCAAACCTAGTTACTTTACGTACGGTCTTCATTCCTTCATGATGACCAGCAACTCGTGGCATAGCACGTTTTTTCGCCCAACGTCCATTTCCGTCCATAATAATCGCTACATGGGCAGGAATCGGCTCGCTTTTAGTTAGGGCCACACGCTCCTCCAATGATAGTGTATCCATATTTATTTGTTTTCCTAATAGCTTTTTAAACATGCTAACTCCCCCACTACAACTAATCGGACGTATACTAACCTATCATAACAAACAAAAGCGCTTTTTGTCTTTTTTTTCCCTCTAAATTGACTATGTATGTACTAGCTTATTTTAGAACTATACACATAATAAAGAATAAGTTTGTTAGAAAATCGATGATGTTGTTATTAATGATCTTTTCGCATTTCATGTATGCTCTTTATATGACAAAGCAATTGATTATGAACAATAAAGCGAAAAGACGTCCTGTTATGTATAGGACGCCTTCATCTCATCAAAAAGTTCCATCATAGACATGTAAAACGTCTTGTTTACACCTCTAAAATTTCTTTTTCTTTATCTTTCGCTACTTGATCTACTTTCACAATGAATTCATCTGTTAATTTTTGAATATCGTCACCATAGCCACGTAGATCGTCTTCTGTGATTTCGCCAGCTTTTTCAAGTTTTTTCAAATCATCGTTTGCATCGCGACGAACGTTACGTACAGCAATTTTTGCGTCTTCTGCTTCTTTTTTCACTTGCTTTACTAGATCCTTACGACGATCTTCTGTTAGCGCTGGAATCATTAAACGAATGATCGAACCATCATTTGTTGGTGTAATCCCGATATCTGATTTCATAATTGCTTTTTCAATATCACCTAAAATTGTTTTATCGTAAGGTGTAATGACTAGTAAGCGAGCTTCTGGTACAGAAACACCTGCAAGTTGGTTAATTGGTGTTGGTGCCCCATAGTAGTCTACCATGATACGATCCAATAAAGATGCGTTCGCACGACCCGCACGAATAGATGATAGTTCACGTGAGAAAGCTGTGATTGTTTTGTTCATTTTTTCTTTTGCTTGTTCTAAGACTTGTTTAGCCATTATACGTTCCTCCTAACAACTGTTCCGATTTTTTCGCCTTGTACAGCACGTTTAATGTTACCTGGCTCCGTAATTGAGAAAACAATTAGCGGGATATCGTTATCCATACATAAAGTGGAAGCCGTTGAATCCATTACTTGTAAGCCTTGTTGGATAACTTCTAAGTATGTGAGTGTATCATATTTAATGGCTGTTTCATCCACTTTTGGATCTGCCGAATAAACGCCATCGACATTATTTTTAGCCATTAAAATCGCATCTGCGTCAATTTCTGCTGCGCGTAATGCGGCAGTAGTATCAGTAGAGAAGAACGGATTACCTGTCCCTGCTGCAAAGATAACGACACGTTTTTTCTCTAGATGTCTAACTGCTTTACGACGAATGTATGGCTCCGCTACTTGAGTCATCACAATAGAAGATTGAACGCGTGTTTCAATACCTAATTTTTCAAGAGCATCTTGTAAAGCTAGTGAGTTCATAACGGTTGCTAACATGCCCATATAATCGGCTGCAGCACGATCCATTCCCATTTCACTACCTATTTTACCACGCCATATATTACCGCCACCTACAACAACAGCAACTTCTATATCAAGATCTACTACTTCTTTTACTTCTTCTGCAACAGACTTGATTATTTTTGGTGATAAACCGAAGCCCGCTTCTCCAGCTAACGCTTCACCACTTAGTTTAATAACTACTCGTTTATATTGCGGTACACTCATTGTAAACCTCCGTAAGACTTTATTTAAAACCTTTCTATTCCCTTTTCCATTATAGTATATCTAACAATAATTGCTAGTTGTGAATAAGGCAGAATAGAAAATTATATCCGTTTTTCGTTCATTTCGGAAAAATAGGGAACACGCTATGTTGTGTTCCCCATTTTAGTCTAGATAATCTAGATATTATTTGATTAGAATCAAATGCAAGCGAAATTAGTTACCTTTAACTTGGCTCATTACTTCTTCTGCAAAGTTATCTTCACGTTTTTCGATACCTTCACCAACAGCGTAACGTACAAAGCCGTTTACTGAACCACCAGTTGAAGCTACGAAATCACGTACTTTTTGATCTGAGTTTTTAACAAATGTTTGATCAAGCAAGCAAACGTCTTCGAAATATTTACCAAGACGGCCTTCAACCATTTTCGCAACGATGTTTTCTGGTTTACCTTCGTTAAGAGCTTGCTCTGTTAATACTTTACGCTCACGTTCAACTTCTTCAGCAGAAACTTCATCGCGAGAAACATATGTTGGGTTGATTGCTGCAATGTGCATCGCAACATCTTTAGCTGCTGCTGCATCAGTAGAACCTTCTAAAGTCACTAATACACCAATACGGCCGCCCATGTGTAAGTAAGCACCGAATGCATCTGCATCAGATTTTGATTTAATTTCGAAACGACGAAGTGTAATTTTTTCACCAATTGTTGCAACAGCTGTTGAAATTTGATCTTCAATTTTTACACCTTCAGCATTTGTAAGCTCTAAAGCGGCTTCAACTGAAGCTGGTTTAGCAGCAAGTAATTGCTCTGCTAAAGAAGAAACTAATACTTGGAATTTGTCGTTTTTCGCAACGAAGTCAGTTTCAGCGTTTACTTCCACGATAATCGCTTCGTTACCTTGTTCTAAAATGTAAGTTGTACCTTCTGCAGCGATACGGTCAGCTTTTTTAGCAGCTGACGAAAGACCTTTTTCACGTAGGAAGTCGATTGCAGCTTCTAGGTTACCATCAGTTTCTACTAACGCTTTTTTACAATCCATCATACCAGCGCCAGTTTTTTCGCGTAATTCTTTTACTAATTGTGCAGTAATGTTTGCCATTTAGTGTTTCCTCCTCAAATTGGTTGAACTATTTAATGATAGGTTCTAAAAAAGGTGATAAGGGTTTTGAGCCACTTATCACCTTTTTGTAAACGTGAATTACTCAGCAGCAGCTTCTACAGCTGGAGCTTCTTCTTCACCTTGTTTTGACTCGATTAAAGCGTCAGCCATTTTAGCAGTTAAAAGTTTAACAGCACGAATAGCATCATCGTTAGCAGGGATTACGTAGTCGATTTCATCTGGATCACAGTTAGTATCAACAATACCTACTAGAGGGATGTTTAATTTACGAGCTTCTGCAACAGCAATGCGCTCTTTACGTGGGTCAACCACGAACATTACGTCTGGAAGATCGTGCATATCACGGATACCGCCTAGGAATTTGATTAGACGTTCGTGTTCTTTTTTAAGTTGGATTACTTCTTTTTTAGGAAGAACTTCGAAAGTTCCTTCTTCTTCCATTTTTTCGATTTGTTTCATACGTGCAACACGTTTTTGAATTGTACCGAAGTTTGTAAGAGTACCACCTAACCAGCGTTGGTTGATGTAGTAGTTGCCTGAACGTTCAGCTTCATCTTTGATCGCTTCTTGTGCTTGTTTTTTCGTACCAACGAAAAGAACTTTACCACCGTCTTGACCAACTTGACGCATGAAGTCATAAGCTTCCTCTAATTTTTTAACCGTTTTTTGTAAGTCGATGATGTAGATCCCGTTACGTTCAACGAAGATATATTTCTTCATTTTTGGGTTCCAACGACGAGTTTGGTGACCGAAATGTACACCAGCTTCAAGTAATTGTTTCATAGAAATTACTGACATGTGAATTTCCTCCTAGTATGTTTGGTTTTTATCCTCCGCATTTATCATCTGCAACAAGCTACCCTAAGCTTAGAGCACCACTTACTACATCAAAATGCGTGTGTAGTAATAACACCATTTGCAACTATATCATAGCTTTGATTGATTCGCAACAATTTAGTGATGAAATTTCAGTAAAAGCTCGATTTCTGTTTTCCCCTTTTGCAGTTGTTTCGCTATCTCCTCTACCGATTTTCCCTGCTTTGTTAATTCTAGCGCTTGCTGTTCCACCGTCAGCATTTTTTCTTTTTCAGGTAGACTTGCCATCTCCTCTTTTGGAGATGGCACTGCTTGTGCCTTTTTTGCACCAGTATGTTGCTGACGTGAATAAGCATTTGCTACAATTTTTTTAGGTACGTAGATACGAGAATCTTTATCTAAACTTAGCGAACTATCACTTTTAGTCCCTTGGGTTAAATCCGAAGACGACTGTTCCATTGGTGTCACACTTTGTTCTATTTGCTGCAAGCTACTCGCCGCTATTTCGGGCTGTTTGACATTTTGTAACTCTTTAATAAGACGGTCATTTTCATCTTTCATTTCTGCTAAATAAGCCGTAATCGTATCGTCCATTTCCCTCATTAAACGTTCTTGCTTCTTTTCTAAATCCTTAAATTTTGCTAGCTTTGTATTTAAAATAATAAGGAAGTAAAATGAAAGTAGCTGTAAAAAGAATAGTAACGCTATTAGTATGGTTGTCATTGTAAACTCCTATCCACTAAAATCCACGAAATTCCCTTTAAACGGATGTTGTGCCTGTTTTTCTTGTTGACCCTGCTTCTTTTTCTTCTTTTTATGAATACCTGTTAAATATTCGCCACCTGCATCCTCATCCTCACTAATTTCATCCATACCTTCTGTTGTATTGACAATTTTTTGCTTGCGCTCTACTTCTTTTTTTAATGCTTCATTTGCGTGTGCCTGTTGGGCTAATGCTTGTTGCTGTGCCTGATCTGCCATTTTCCCCGCTTCAAATGTTTTTGGAATAGCAATTTGTAATTCGACACCTTTTAAACTCATTGGAATCTCTCCCTCAAGGATATTTACGCATTAATCATTTCACTTGATAATAGCTTTCGTAGCTTTAATAGCGCTTTTGAATGAATCTGTGAAATACGTGATGTTGACAGTTCAAGCATTTCACCAATTTCAGTCAAAGTTAATTCCTCTGTGTAAAATAAACTAAGTACAAGCTGTTCTTTTTCATTGAGCTTTTGAATATTCTCAGCTAAGTCACCTAATAACTCCGATTTAATAACAGTTTGCTCAGGTGTTTTTGTCGTATCATCTCGGATGACAAATGACTTACCGTCCGCTTCCTCTTGATCCTGTTGCTCATTAATGGAAAGAACATTTGAAAAAAAATGCTCTTGCACTGTCTGATACACATCTTCAACAGATACTTCCATATGCTCCGCAAGTTCCTCAGGTGTTACATGACGCATATATTTTTGCTCTAATTGTTCAATTTGAGCATCTAATTTTTTGGCTTTTTCACGCGCTGAACGCGGTAACCAGTCTTCCTTACGTAAACCATCAATGATAGCGCCTCTTACTCTAAACGAAGCATATGTATCGAATTTTAAATCTCTGTTAATATCAAATTTATTTAATGCATCAAAAAGCCCTACCATGCCTAAACTCGTTAAATCGTCTCGTGATACGCTCTTTGGCAAACCCGCACCAATACGTTGGACATGGTAAGATACTAAAGAAATATATTTTTTTATAAGTAAATCACCAGCATCTGGATCACGCTCATGAATCCAGCGATTCCATAGTTTTTGCTCATCGTTCAGAATTGGTTGTGTCATGAAATCCACCTCTCTAAAAACGCTTTACGCGCCCGTTTGCCACTGACTATTTGCGCTCATAAAATTAATCATTCAACAGGATTTTTCGGTTAATCTTTGTAAAAAATCCACATTAAAGCTAATCTAGACGTGAGCTTCGAATAGTTAAAAACTCGATAAGCAGTTGCCATCTTTCCTATATTATAACAAGAATCGACTATAATTTCATTTGTTTCTCTTACTCTCTAATATATTCCTTAATTTTTTAATCTCATAGAAAAACTGTACCCTTGTTATGATGAACAGTTGGATACAGTTCTAAAATTTGTCTACAGAATTAAACTTATAATTTAGGACGCTATTTAATTCGATGCTAAGGTGCATCATAACTATGACATTGAACAAAAAGGTTATAATACCTACATTGCATCCACAATGCACCAATTGTCGTTTCAAAAACGTGCTATAGAGCTAGAAATAATTTTTCCATTGAATATTGAGATCTACGAGCGATTGCTTCAGCCCATTACTAATACCATGTTCGCCCTCCCCCTCCTTTTGACCATTTTTGCTTATCTGCTTCATTAAGCGGTGGTTTTCCTCCTGTAATAAAGTGCGCTAATAAGCTAGCCTGAGCTTTTGAGTTTCTCGTATAATAAAGCCTTCAAATGCCCAATAAAAAAAGAGCCGCTATTCGCGACTCATTTTTACGCATTCACTTGTTGCTCTTCTTCTCGATTCATCATCGTTCGTACTACTTGAGCAATTTCCTCGGAATTTTCATCTTGGAATTCAACCGTTGAATTAACTGCTGGAGCTTCTTGCTTTGCGCCATCAGTAGCATCAAGTTCATGATCTGTTAGACCATCTTCATCCACTTCTTCATTAGCCTCTGGCGTAAACATGATGTAAGCAATTAAAAAACGTACTATATACATAGCGATAAAGACGATAATTGCTACAACAAAAGCGCTGATGATGATGCGAAGGGGAGTAGATGGTTTTTGAAATGTACTGAAAAAATAAATTGAAAAAGCAATTAATGCTCCCCATAGATTGTAAAAAATAGAACCAAACATTAGATTTCGCTCACTCCTTGGTTAACTGTTCGAATATGTAATATCGACGTTGCAGGATTAAATTCAATCGTTCTACCACTATTTCCACCAGTATCCTCGGCCACTAAAGGTACTCCATGTCTCTTTAACTCATGTTTAACTGCTTCTACATTGCGGGGACCGATACGCATCGTATCTTTGTCAGATGTAAATTGAAACATCTGCGCCCCCCCTGCAATTTTTGCCTTTAGTTTAAATTTTTGAACGCCTTCTAATTTTAATAAATCTATCATTGCTGCAATACCTGAATCTGCAAATTTTGCCACATTGATTGACTCAGCTCTACCTAAGCTTGAATCTGGTAACATCACATGGATTAAACCAGCAATTTTTTTTGACTCATCATATAAAATAACGCCCACACAAGAACCAAGACCAGAAGTTCGAATGGTGTTAGGTAACTTTACTACATCCATTTGTGCAATTCCCACTTTAATTACTTGTCCACTACTGCTGCTTAACATCATCATGAAACTCCTAATGCTTTAAAAATTGCATCGAATGAGTCGGGATCGGGAAGCAGGAAGAAATGACCTCTCACCGTTTCGTGGTCTTCTACACCTTCTTCAAAAATGGATGTATTTATCACAATAACATTATCACTTACATGTGATAATTCGATTAAACCAATACTGATAATAGCGCCAAACATATCTACACTTAGACCAGGTACTGTTGGGTAAATTTTCAAATTGGTAAAGTCCGATAAGGCAGATAAATAGGAGCCCGATAAAATATTGCCCATTTCTTGCATAGCTGATAAGCCTAGCTCTGAAACTGGTTGCTTTTTAAAGTCAAATGTATCATCAAAAATAAGACGACGGATAAAGCGATTTGCTTGCTCGATAGGTAAAATAAAGAACATACTTCCTTCAGCATCTCCTTCAATACGAAGGTAAATACCAACTACAACGTTTTCAGATCCGCCAGCCAGTTCCATCATTTCGTTAAAGGACACCATTTCTACCTTTGGAACGCGCATATCAATTTTTTTCCCAAGTAAATTGGAAAGTGCTGTCGCGGCATGCGCAGCACCAATATTTCCAATTTCCTTTAATACATCTAAATGTAGCGATGTAATCTTTTGATTAAATGTCATTATCGATCCCTACTTTAGTGGATTTAATACTTTTTCTAAATGTAACAAGATTAATAATCGTTTCTCTACTTTGGCAACACCTGAAATAAATTCTTCTTCAAGTGAGCCAACGACCTCTGGTTGCGGTTCAATTGCACTTGCTGGAATATCAATAACATCGTTCGCTGAATCTACAACAAAACCTACTTCCATATCTTCTAATGAAATAATGATAATGCGTGTTGTTTCTTCATGTTCAGAAACAGGTAGTTCAAAGCGTTCACGTAAATCGACTATTGGTGTAACAACACCTCGTAGATTGATTACACCTTTCACATATTTCACGGTTTTCGGTACACGCGTAATATGCATTAATTTTTCAATTCCTTGTACATGGGACACGGGAATTGCATATTCTTTATCTGCTAGCTGAAAGACAATTACTTTAATACTTTCTTGTTCCACTGCGTTTGTCATACTTTACACCTCTCTTATTCATTCACCTTATTTAATTAGTGCGTTACAATCTACAATTAAGGCTACTTTACCATTACCTAAAATCGTTGCACCTGAAATGGCAAAGATATTTGTTAAGTAATTTCCTAATGACTTCAAGACAATCTCTTGTTGTCCAATGAAAGAATCCACTACTAGACCAGCAAGTTTTTCACCTTTGCGAACAATTACAACTGAATGGAATTCTTCATCTTGTGACTCTTTACGAGGAACCTCAAAGATTTCCTCTAAGAATACCAATGGAACAACCTTGCCACGGAAGTCGATTACTTTTTGATTATGCGCATTCATAATCTCTGATGAACGGATAATAGATGTTTCAATAATAGAAGATAGTGGAATTGCATAAATTTCTTTTTCAATCTCCACCAGCATGACTGAAATAATCGATAATGTCAGTGGTAATTGAATCGAGAAGATAGATCCAACATCCTGTGTAGATTCAATTGAAATATTACCACCAAGTGATTCAATCGTTGTTTTCACAACATCTAAACCTACCCCACGACCAGAAACATCAGAAATGACATCGGCAGTTGAGAAGCCTGAAGCTAAAATAAGCTCATTAATCTGTTTATCAGACATTGAATATGATTGTTCTTGTGTCACAATGCCTTTTGAAATAGCTTTCGCTAGTACTTTTTCACGATTAATGCCCGCGCCGTCATCTTCAATTTCAATAAAGACATAGTTTCCACTATGATACGCACGTAGGACAACTGTTCCTTCTTCTGGCTTACCTTTTGCACGACGAGCCGTCGGATTCTCAATCCCATGATCCACAGAATTACGGATTAAGTGAACTAGTGGATCCCCAATTTCATCTATAACCGTACGATCTAACTCGGTTTCTGCACCGATGATTTCTAGGTTGATCTTTTTATTTAAGTCACGCGATAGCTGACGAATCATTTTTGGGAATCGGTTGAATACTGTTTCCACTGGTACCATACGCATCGTTAAAATAATTGTTTGTAGATCACCCATCACACGACTCATGCGCTCTACTGTTTCATTTAACTCACCATGATTCACTTCTGTAGCGATCGATTGTAGTCGACCACGATCAATGACAAGCTCTTCAAACAAGTTCATTAAAATATCAAGACGTTCAATATTTACACGAATCGTTTTATTCCCTACAGGTGCATGAGCTTTATCAGCTTTAGCTGGTGCTGCTGCTTTGGCTGGTGCCGCAACAGGTTCAGCTTTCGCAGGCGTAGCTGCTGGTGTTGGTTCTGCTTCTACCACTGCTGTTGCTGCTACTTCCTGATGGGCTTCATATTGTTTTTCACTAAATTTCTTCAGGTCAATTGTTGTCACAACGACTTCATCAACCTCTGAAACCTTCATTATTTTTTTCTGCATATCTTCGGCTGTTTCTTTTGTCACAAAAGCAACATAGAATTGTTGATCAAACTGTTCATCTTCAAGCTTTTCAACAGATGGACTGGACTTAATGACATCTCCATCTTTTTCTAAAATTTCAAACACCATAAATACACGTGCAGCCTTTAATAGGCAATCCTCACGTAATGTAACTGCAATTTCAAATGCATTGAAGCCTTGTTCAGATGATTGTGTAATAACTGTTTGTTCAAAGCTATCATATTCTAAAACACTTGCAACGACTGCTGGTGCCACTGTTGCTACCACTTCTGGTACTGCTTCCTCACCTAATTCAATGCGCTTCAGTTGAGCAACAGTTGATGAAACATCACGTTTACCATCTCCACCGTTCGCAATATCCATCACCATTTCTTCTAGATGATCAACAGATTCAAAGACAACATCTAGTATTTCAGGTGTGACATGGATTTTCTCATTACGAATAGCATCTAAAACATTCTCCATTTTATGTGTCAAATCCGCTAAATCTTCAAAGCCCATTGTGGCAGACATACCTTTTAACGTGTGGGCAGAGCGGAATATTTCCCCAACAATGGCCAAATCATCTGGATTCTTCTCTAATTCTAATAAATGTTCACTACATGCTTGTAAATGCTCTTTACTTTCTTCGATAAACATCTCTAAATATTGATTGACTTCCATAAGAGGACACCCCTTTTAAGGCAAATATTTCATTATTGTTTGTGCAATATCATCTACATCTGCAACTTCATCAACAAGTTGCGTTTCTACTGCTGCTTTTGGCATACCATATACAATGCAAGTTTCGGCTGATTCTGCAATAGCTATGACATTACCACTTTTTTTCAATGCTTTCAGTCCATTAGAACCATCATGGCCCATACCAGTCATAATGACTGCCACTTTATCAAAATCCTTATATTGACTAACATCTTCAAACATTACATCTACAGAAGGGCGATGGCCTGATCTCGGTGCTTCCTGATTATCAAGAACAATGCCAAAAGTCGTTCCTACTTTTCTCAGCTTTAAATGATAACCACCCGGTGCAATATAAGCTACTCCATTTTGCAATATATCGCCCTGTTCCGCTTCTTTTACAGCAATTTCACTTAGCTGATCCAGACGAGTAGCAAGTGATTTAGTAAATCCAGCTGGCATATGCTGAACAATTAATATAGGTGCTTGTATGGACTTAGGAATTTTAGTAATGACCTCCTGAAGTGCACGAGGTCCTCCGGTTGATGTACCAATTAACACCATTTTCTTTCCAACTTTACTCCATTCTACCAGTGGCTTTGATGTAGCTACATTGCTAGCAGCAACATTCATAAGAGTTGGTGTTCGTCCATGCTGTTGTGGCTCCTTTACTACGGTACTCGCTCTTGTCACTGGTTCTTGTTGTTTTTTACTACCAGAAGGTTTTTTCAGTTTGGAAATCGGCACCATTGCCGCTTGCTCTACTTTGTGAACAAGCTCATTTTGGATTTTATGTAAATCAAGAGAAATGGTTCCGCTTGGCTTTGCGACAAAATCTACTGCGCCACTCTCAATTGCTGCTATTGCATTTTCTGTCCCACGTTGAGTGGTACTCGAGAGCATTATTACAGGAACTGGACATTGAATCATAATTTCTTTTAAAGCATCGAGCCCATTCATTTCAGGCATCTCAATATCCATTGTCACAACTGTTGGCTTCAACGACTGTATTTTTTTGATCGCATCTTTTCCATTTCGTGCCGTTCCAACTACTTCCACCTTAGAGTTGCCAACAAAAAAGTCACTAATTAGCTTTCTCATAAAAGCAGAATCATCCACAACTAATAGCTTGCTTTTATGTAAAAAGTCCAATTAATCACGCCCTTTCGAGAAAATACTTCTGAGTTTCGATAAAAATTTTTTAGCTGTTTGTTCATGTGCGTGTATTTCCTCTGCACGATGTTCCATAAAACGAACGACTATAAGTTGTAATGTCTTTGATATTAGTGCGTCTGGATAAGCAAGCGAGAATGGTACTTGCTCACGCACAGCCTTACGCACAACTGGATCTTCAGGTAATGAACCTAGAATGGTTATTTCTTTGTCTAAAAAACGTTTCATCGTTATTTTTAAACGTTCATTCGTTTCAATTCCTTCTTCTTTGCTAAAAGCACGGTTACAAAGAATGTAAAACT
Organism: Lysinibacillus sp. FSL W7-1291; assembly: GCF_038593415.1. Taxonomy (NCBI): domain Bacteria; kingdom Bacillati; phylum Bacillota; class Bacilli; order Caryophanales; family Bacillaceae; genus Lysinibacillus; species Lysinibacillus sp. FSL W7-1291. The sequence continues at coordinate 1,086,536 of NZ_CP151994.1, read as the reverse complement.
CCTTCTCTGGATCACGTACATGAATATATTTCATCATGGAGTACGCATCTGTTATAGAAGTAGGCTCCGCTGTTGAAATGACAATAATTTCATCAATGGATGTCAGTAAGTCTAATGACCAATTTGTCGCACCAGCCCCCATATCAAATAAAATATAATCATAGTTTTTTTGAAGCTGTTCAAAGGCATGAATCAATCGCTCAAACATACTTTGTGACCAATCTAGAACGCTCGTCATACCAGACCCACCTGAAATATACTTTAGATCATAAGGTCCTTCAAATATTACCTCATCTAGTAATTTATTTCCTTCTAAATAGTCTTTCAAACTATAAGAAGCATTTTTCCCAATTAAAATATGAATATTCCCCATCCCAATATCCATATCTACAATGGCAACTCTTTTTCCCTTTTGGGCCAAGGTTATAGCAAAATTCATGGTGAAGTTACTTTTACCTACTCCACCTTTGCCACTGACAACTGCGATGGCTCTACCTAGTTCGCCCTGCTGCCTCATCATTTTCAAGCGTAATGTTTCAGCTTGGTCTCTCATTTTTCTTCACCTTGAAAAAACAAATTAAGTACTGCTTCTAAATCAGCTTCCTCAATATCTTCTGGTACTTCTTGACCATTCGTATAGTAAGCAAGTCCTTTATTATATTTAATCATTAAATTGATCATTGTGCCAATAGAATTTGTTTCATCAATTTTTGTGAAAATGAATTTTTCAATTGGTAATTGCTTAAATTGGTCTACAATGTTCTCCATATCCTTTTCTTTCGTTGTCATAGCAAGGACTAAGTAAGACTCTGCTTGATCATCGAACTTAATGAGACGTTGGAGATCATCCACATACTTGACCTCTTTATAATTGCGACCTGCTGTATCAATAAACACCAAATCTAAATGGGATAAACTTTGGATTGCTTGCTCGAAATCGGTCGCATTATAAGCAATTTCAACTGGAGCCTGTAAAAGACCTGCATATGTTTTTAGCTGTTCTATGGCAGCAATTCGATACGTATCGGTCGTAATAAAGCCGACTTTTTTCTTTTTTTCTAACACAGCTCGCGCTGCCATTTTAGCAATCGTTGTAGTCTTTCCAACTCCTGTTGGGCCTAAAACATTTATATACTTTCTTTCATAGGACAATCCTCCGACAGGAAGGGCCTCTAGCTGCTTACGTAGTAAATTTTTCGTTATTAATTTACATTGTGAAAAATTTATTTCTGACGCTTCTTTGAAATGCATAAAAAGCTCATCACCTATCGTTGTGATGAGCTCTTCACTTAGCTCTTGCTGTCTTAAGTATTCAATGAAGGGGAAGAGTTCATCGGGATATTGAGCTTGGGTGGTCTTTTTATGCATCGATTGCATTAAAGATTTTAAATCTGCAATTTCCTTCCTCAATTCTTCAGAGATGCTAGTATCCTCATGCACTGCTGCAACATGTGGTGTTGGCTCTTGATGGACTTTTGCTTGAATAGCATTTGTAATCTCTTGTAACCTTGCATTTTCTTTTGTTTCTACAGGTAGTACAGCTGGTGCTGGAGCCACATAACTTGGCTCCATAACATCAACTCCCGCGACCACTTCAAAACTTTTCTTTTTAATCATACCGAAAAATTTCTTTGTGATGACTACTTTTGAATTTAAAATGACTGCGTCCTCACCTAATTCTGCCCGCACTTGCTTCATCGCCTCTGGTATGGATGATGCATAATATTTTTTCATTTTCATTGAACATTCACCACCCCAACACTTTGAATTTCAACTGAAGCATCCAGCTCATTATAAGAGAGAACTGGAATTTGAGGGAAATAACGCTCCGTCAATTGTCGTAAATACATACGAACTGCTGGAGAGCATAAAATGATAGCGGATTGCTCCATAAAGGAAACACGCTCTACTTCTGCTGCAATAGTCTCTAAAACGGTTTGAGAATCTTGAGGATCCATTGCTAAATAATTTCCGTGATCCGTTTGTTGAATACTATCAGCAATCATTTTTTCTACTTTACCTGACACCGTAATCACCTTTAATGCTGAACTATCTCCAACATATTGTGCAGTAATTTGACGTGCTAATGCTTGACGGACATACTCCGTTAAAATATCTGTATCACTCGTTAATTTTGCATAGTCTGCTAATGTCTCAAAAATTATAGGTAAGTTACGTACAGACACATTTTCTCGAAGAAGCTTGCCAAGTACCTTTTGGATTTCTCCAGTAGACAAAGGAGTCGGTGTTAATTCTTCGACTAAAATAGGATGTGTTTCGCGTAAGTGATCGATTAACTGCTTCGTCTCTTGGCGTCCTAGTAACTCATGTGCATTTGCTCGAATGATTTCTGTTAAGTGTGTTGACACCACACTTGGTGGATCAACAACTGTGTAACCATACATTTCGGCATCTTCTTTCACTTGCTCCGTAATCCATTTCGCTGGTAGTCCAAATGATGGCTCCACAGTATCAATTCCTTCAATAGAGTCATCATCACCAGGGCTCATCGCTAAATAATGATCTAATAAGAGCTCGCCTCGTGCCATTTCATTCCCTTTTATTTTAATACGATATTCATTTGGTTGCAGCTGAATATTATCTCGAATACGAACAACTGGGATGACGATACCTAATTCTAATGCTAGCTGTCGTCGAATCATAATAACACGATCTAATAAATCCCCACCTTGTGTAGCATCTACTAAAGGTATTAATCCATAACCAAATTCAAATTCGATCGGGTCCACATTTAATAAATTCACAACATTTTCAGGGCTCTTCATGCCATCTGTTGCCACTTCTTCCTCAATTTCAAGTAATTCCTCTTCATCCTCTGGCTTCTTACGCCCCATCATATATGCTCCTGTAATGAGTGACGCACCAATTGGAATCGTTATCCAATCTGGAATTGGTGTAAATAATCCAAGTAAGATAATCGTTCCACCAGCTACATAAAGAAGCTTTGCCTGAGCAAATAATTGTCCTGTTATATCCTGGCCAAGACTTCCTTTTGAAGAGGCACGGGTTACAACAATCCCTGTAGCTGTTGAAATAAGTAAAGCCGGGATTTGGGATACAATACCATCTCCAACTGTTAGTTTAGAAAAATGAGTTGCTGCTTCTGCAAACGGAAGACCCATTTGCACTACCCCGATAATGATCCCAAATAATAGGTTGATAATAACCATTACCATTGAGGCAATGGCATCCCCTTTTACGAATTTTGTGGCACCATCCATCGCTCCATAGAAGTCTGCTTCTCCCGATACCTTTTCACGTCGTTCACGTGCTTCTTTTTCGGAAATGACCCCTGCATTTAAGTCAGCATCAATACTCATTTGTTTACCAGGCATTGCATCGAGTGTGAAACGTGCTGCTACTTCAGCTACACGCTCCGCGCCCTTTGTAATTACAATAAACTGAATTAACACTAGAATTAAGAAGACAACTAAACCAACAAGAACATTCCCGCCAACTACGAAGTCACCAAAGGTTTCAACAACTGAACCTGCATCGCCATTTGCTAAAATAGCACGGGTTGTGGAAACACTTAGTCCTAATCGGAACAAGGTTAACAGTAAAATGACCGATGGGAAGATAGAAAAGTCCAATGCTTCCTTCATACTCATTGCTGTTAGCAGTACAATTAATCCTAATGTAATATTAATGACAATTAAGAAACTTAACATCCACGGAGGAAGAGGGATGATGAGCATCGCAACGATTAAAATAACCGCACCTAAAACCCCAATATCGCGAACTTTCATTTGTGTCCCTCCTACTTAAAAGCTTTAAATTTTTCGCTTAATACGGTAAACATAAGCGAGTATTTCTGCTACTGCCTTAAAAAATTCCTCTGGTACTTGATCACCAATTTCTACCTGATCATACATCGCACGTGCTAAAGGTCTATTTTCAACCATTATGACATCATGCTCTTTGGCAATCAGCTTAATTTTTTGGGCGACAAAGTCTGTCCCCTTCGCAACGATACGTGGGGCATCCATATTGTCCTCATCGTATTTGAGGGCAATCGCATAGTGAGTAGGGTTGGTGATAACAACATCTGCATTCGGCACCTCTGACATCATACGACGCATCGCCATTTCGCGTTGACGTTGTTTGATTTTGGATTTAATCAGCGGGTCACCCTCACTATTTTTATATTCATCTTTAATATCTTGCTTAGACATTTTAAGATTTTTTTCATACTCATGTTTTTGATACATCCAGTCCAGAACGGATACACAAAGTAAAACTAAAGATGCGGCTATACCCATTATGCCAACAAGCTTCCCTACTGTAATGAGCGTCATCCATGGACTTTTAAAAGATAAAGCCAAAACTTCTGGTAGGTTTGTCCAAATAATAATTGTTGTGACACTTCCTATAAAGCCAATCTTTAAGACCGACTTCAGCAGTTCAACAATGGCCTTAACAGAAAATATTTTTTTTAACCCTTTAATAGGATCCATCTTTTTTAAATCAAATTTCATTGGCTCTAATGTAAATAAAAAGCCAAACTGCAGGAAATTACCCGCAAGAGCTCCAACAAAAGCAATCGCCATGATAGGCACAATAATAAAAGCCATCTGTATCAATGTTTCTGTAAATAAGCGCATCACACTATCAATCGTTAATTTTTCGATGCGTATGTTATGAATAAATGTTTGTCTAAAAAAAGCTAATAATTCATCACGCAAGGAGCCAGCAAAGAAAAATAAAAAGATAAATACCATAAGCATGACAATGGCACTAGAAATATCTTGACTCTTTACAACTTGCCCTTTTTTTCGAGCATCCTGACGTTTTTTAGGGGTTGCCTTTTCTGTTTTTTCACCTGCAAAAAACTGGATATCTAAACTTAGTAGTAGCTTCATATCATCCACCACCTAAAATGGCCATTAAATCCCGTATACCGTAGATCATAATCGTAATGAGCTTTTGAATAACTTGAATCATCACAGCCATCATTGTAAACATTACTAAAAAACTAACTCCGATTTTAATCGGAAAACCGACCACAAAAATATTTAATTGCGGTACTGTTTTTGCTGTTATTCCTAAAGCTAAATCGACTAAAAATAAGGTCGCCACAACAGGAGCAGCCATCTGAAATGCTATCGCGAAAACGGCTGTGAAAGTCGTCATAATAAATTTCGGTAAGCTTTCACTAGCAAAGCTTGGAAATTGATCCATCGGTAAAAATTGATAGCTATAGTAAATTCCATTCAGAATCATATGATGGCCATCAATCGCTAATAAAAAAAGAAGTGCTAGCATATTAAAGAACTGACCAATTAATGGGCTTTGCGCACCTGTTTGTGGATCAATAATATTGGCAATGGCAAATCCCATTTGAAAATCAATAAAGCTTCCTGCAATTTGTATTGCAGACATGATGATGTAGCCCATAAGACCAAGCAATAGTCCAACAAGTGCTTCTTTCATCACTAATAATATGTATTCATCATTGAAGACCAATGGCTCAACATCAATTGTATAGTACATCATCCAAGCTAATACCAGTGCGAGAGTAATTTTGACTTGTGGCGGAATGGTCTTATATGAAAAAAAGGGGACCGTAACAAAAAATGCTGAAACACGCACAAGTACTAATAAGAAAACCGTTAAATGTGGAATTAATTCATTCATGGACTCACCCTATATAACGTGTTAAATTCTCGAATATGTCTCTCGCATAGCTAGTAACTTGAGATAACATCCATGGGCCAAAGAATACGATGGCCACTAGGACAGCGACAATTTTGGGTACAAATGCTAATGTTTGCTCTTGTATCGAAGTTGTTGCTTGAAAGATACTTACCGCTAAACCAGTGATTAAAGCAACTAATAATAGCGGACCGCTTGTTAGAAGGATAATCATAATGGCACGTTCTGCTATGGAAATAACCAATTCACCTGTCATACTGTATCATCCCCTAAAAACTTTGTAGTAACGATTTCATGACTAGATACCAGCCATCGACCAGAACAAATAATAAGATTTTAAATGGCAAGGAAATCATTACTGGTGGTAACATCATCATCCCCATCGACATTAAAGTACTCGCAACAATCATATCGATGACAAGGAATGGTATAAAAATCATAAAACCAATTTGAAATGCTGTTTTTATTTCACTTAAAGCAAATGCTGGGACGAGCATTGTTAGTGGGATTTCCTCCACTGATGCTGGTTTTTCTGCTTGATTATAAGATAAAAATAATTCAAGGTCTTTTTGCCTTGTATGCTTACTCATAAACTCTTTAAATGGTGCACTAGCACGATCATATGCTTCTTCTAAACCAATTTCTTCAGCAAATAACGGCTGTAATGCCTCTTTATTCACCTCTTGAAAAGTTGGTGCCATAATAAAGAACGTTAAAAATAGTGCTAGACCAACAATCACTTGATTTGGTGGCATTTGCTGTGTCGCTAATGCCGTCCGCACAAAGGATAAGACAATGACAATTCTAGCGAAAGATGTCATTAATATTAAGATACTCGGTGCAAGAGATAAAACCGTTAGTAACAGTAGGAGCTTAACAGATGTAGAGACGTTGGTTGGATCGCTATTGGAAAAAACATTGATTAAATCATTCATTTATCATCCTTCTCCTTTTGCTTCCATCTCTCTATCTCATCACTACGCTCCTGTTTTATTTCAGATATCTTTTTTTCAAATAGTTTGCCAAATGAATCTTGCTTTTGTTCATTGTGCATACTCACTTGCTCTTTTTTCTTAAACTTAGAAAGTACTTCTGCAATATACGGTGATGTTGTTGCAAGTTCTTGCCTTTCGTTATAGAGTGCTAGCAATGCTTCAACTTCTTCAGGATCAGTAATTTCACGTAACAGTTGCACATCTTCTCCAACCCCTACTAAATACAATGATTTACCTACTTGTAAAAGCTGAACTGACTTTTGAGCACCTAACGATAAACCGCCTAAATTTTGTACCATTTGATTACGTTGGAAGTTTAAATTTCGTTTATTTAAAAACTTCATCAATCCATAAAATAAAGCTACAACAAAAATAAGCGCCAAAACCATTTTTATGTATTCCCATGCAGATATATCTCCAGCTGCTGATACATTTATTTCTTGTTTAGCAGCTGGATCGGTAGTATCTCCATTACAAGCTTCTGGGTTTTCAATGCAATCAGTGACACTATTCGTATCAGCATCCGCATAAACAGAAGTTGGTGTCGGGTACAAAAACAGGAAGGATACAAGAAATGCGAAAATCATCGTGAAACGAAATGATTTTAACATTCTCATACAATCATCCCAGTGCTTTTTGAATCGCTTCAATTACACGATCTGCTTGGAAAGGCTTCACGATAAAGTCTTTCGCGCCAGCTTGAATTGCATCGATTACCATTGCTTGTTGTCCCATGGCTGAACACATAATTACAGTTGCACTTGGATCTGTTCCCTTAATCGCTTTAAGAGCCGCAATACCGTCCATCTCAGGCATTGTGATATCCATTGTTACTAAATCGGGTTTTAATTCATTGTACTTTTCAACAGCCTGTAAGCCATCTGCTGCCTCTCCAACAACTTCAAATCCATTTTTTGATAAAATATCCTTGATCATCATGCGCATAAATGCAGCGTCGTCTACAATTAAAATTCTTTTAGACATGGTTAACTCCTCCAATTGAAACTATCTTAAATTATTTAAACGCTCTGCTTGACTTAAAACATCTGTAATACGGACACCAAAGTTTTCATCAATAACAACGACTTCACCTTTAGCGATTAAACGACTATTGACTAAAATATCAACAGGCTCCCCCGCTAATTTGTCTAGCTCAATAATTGAACCACTCGATAGTTCTAAAATCTCTTTAACAGAACGTTTCGTACGTCCTAACTCTACAGTAACTTGCAATGGAATATCAAGTAGCATATTTAAATTTCTAGCTTCAGATTGAGAGATTACATTTGGATCAAAGCTAGCAAACTGTGCTTGTTGCACATTCACAGGTTGTGCAGGTCTTGCTGGTTGCGTAAACTGTGGTTGCTCTTGATAAATAGGTTGCTGCGTTGGTGCTGTCTGCTGTTGATATACTGGTTGTGCAGGTGGTGGTGTTACAGGTGCTTGTTGTTGAACTGGTGGCGCTGCAATTGATGGTGCCTCAGGGGCAATCGTTGCAGCTACTGGTTCTTCAATAGACTCTGTTTCACCTAAAAGAGATTTTACAATGTTTTGACTAAATTTAAGCGGTAATAATTGCATTAAATTTGAATCAATTAAATTACCAATGCGTAGTCTAAAGGATACTTTAACTAATAAATCGTCTTCTGGAATATTGTCACGGCCTTCATCTTGTGAAATATTCATTAAATCAATAGTCGGTGGAGAAATATCCACTTTTTTATTAAATACAGTCGACATTGATGTTGCCGCTGAACCCATCATTTGGTTCATAGCCTCTTGAACAGCACTTAGTTGAATTTCACCTAAGTCTGGCTTCGGATTTAAACCATCGCCACCTAACATTAAATCAGCAATAATGGCTGCATCCGATTGTTTAATAACAAGTAAATTCATACCTGTTAAACCAATCGTATATTCCACTTGTACAGCCACATAAGGATGAGGAAACTCCTCTTCTAATTTATTTCGGTTTATCATGGAAATACTTGGAGTAGTAATATCTACTTTTTGACCTAATAACGCAGAAAGTGCTGTAGCAGAACTTCCGAAAGAAATGTTACCTACCTCACCTAATGCATCTTGTGCAAACGAATCAAGGTAATCCTCAACTCTTAAATCATTAGTCTCATCATTTGAAGAAGCTGCAGTGTCGCTGTTTTTATCTTCCAACGTCTCGCCCCTTAATAACGCTTCAATTTCTTCTTGGGAGAGCATTTCATCACTCATCTTCGTCTCCTCCTTTCAAAGGGTCGATAATCTGGATTGCTAATTTTTTGCCTTGCTTACCTGGTTGAACCGTGAATTTTGGCAATGTTCCAACTTTCAGTATTAATGGATCTTCGATTTTTTGATCTAATTGTATAACATCACCAATTTGCATTGTAAGGAAATCCTCAATGGTAATGTCCGACAGACCCAGTTCAACTGAAAGTGGTAATTGTGCTTGTTTCACACGTGTTTCCAGCATTTTTGTTTGCTCTGGAGACATCTCTTTTGTATTTGTCTGCATCCAGTAGCGAACAGATAGATTTGGAACAATTGGCTCCAACACAACATGCGGGATACAGATGTTAATCATACCGCTTGTCTCACCAATAATCGTATTTAACGAAATTACGACCACTGTTTCATTTGGTGAGATCATTTGTAAAAATTGTGGATTTACTTCAAGCTCCACTAATATTGGATCAATTTCTGCAACATTTTCCCATGCCTCGCGTAAATTGTCGAATGAGCGTTCAAAAAGGTTTGTCATAATCTTTGTTTCAATTTCTGTTAAGTTATCTACATTACTATGACTTGCCCCACTACCGCCCATTAGACGATCTAACATGGAATAGGCAATGTTCGGATTTATTTCCATCAATATATTACCATCTAATGGTGGCACTTCAAACACATTAATGAGTGTCATATTCGGAATCGAACGTACAAACTCTTCAAATGGTATTTGGTCTACCGATGCAACCGTAATCTGTACATAGCTTCTAAGCTGTGCAGAAAAGAAGGTTGTCAATAGTCGTGCAAAGTTTTCGTGTATTCGGGTCAAACTTCGGATTTGATCTTTTGAGAATCGAAGTGCTCGTTTAAAGTCATAAACTTTAACCTTGCGTCCCTCGTCCTCCTTTTTTATATCGTCAGCTGACATTTCCCCAGTTGATATAGCGGAAAGCAGCGCATCTATCTCGGATTGAGATAACACATCTCCTGCCATTTGCCCACCTCCATTTCAAGCAGTTTCTGTTTTATTGAGTGATGAAGGAGGTAAAATATACTTCCTGAACTTCTCCCTCTTGCATCAATTCATTTAACCTTGTTTTTAATGATTTTTGGAAAATTTGTTTCCCTTGCTTACCCTCTAAATCCTTTTGCTCCATTTCAGAAAGCTCTTGAATGGCAATATTTTGCACTTGGAAAACACGCTTTGTTAATTCTGTAGCAGCATCTTTACTTGTCGTTTGAATTTTTAATGACAAGCGTACAACTCTGTTATCTGCAAGATTCGTCGTGATTTCAGGTACCTCCACAGAGGATTCTACAATCTCATCAATGGATGGCTCAACAGCTCCTGTTGGCTTATTAAATTGTGTAAGCAATACAAATAAAATAACGCCAATCAGTATGACTGCTACTAGCAAAATAATAATCATTGTTAACATTTTATTATTCTTCATCTTTTTCACCTCGTAGATGCGGGTTGGATAAAATTTGTATATTATTATAAAAGGCAGTTACCTTTTGTCGCACCTCATCTTCACTCTCTAAAACAATTACTTTTGTTCCAGTTGTTAAAGTAATAGTCGTATCTGGAAACGATTCGACTGTTTCTATGTATAAAGCATTTAATGTAAATGCTTTGCCATTAAGACGTGTTAGTTCGATCATTGAAATAGGGCCGGGTCTAGCGTGAGAGCCGGCCCGACCCTCCCTCATATGAAAATATGTTTTATCAAACACCTGTTATGAATTAAAGAACTATATAATCATTATCGTTTTAAGTTTACTAGCTCTTGTAACACTTCATCTGATGTTGTAATAATACGAGTATTCGCTTGGAAACCTCGTTGAGCCACAATCATCTCTGTAAATTCTTCCGATAAGTCTACATTGGACATTTCTACTGTGCCAGGTACTACTTTACCCATCCCTGCAACAGTGGCTACTTGTGCATAGGCAGCACCAGAGTTTGCTGTTTGTTGGTAATAGTTTCCTCCAACCTTAGAAAGACCACCCGCATTCGGGAATTTAGCCATAATTAGCTGTCCTGCCCATTTGCGATCACCGTTTAGGTCCACATATTCAATCGTACCATTAGCTCCGATGCTAATTTCTTTAGCAGTCGTTGGGATACGGATTGGCCCTACCTCACCATCGTCTGGGTCTAGTACACCATCATCATCAAATAAGTTAGCACCTTCATCTCCAGAAGCGACTGGTGCTTCATCTGGATTGATACCATCGTCATCAGTTTCCATAACAATTTCTTCTCCAGCAGATACTCCTACTAGATATTTACCATCAGCATTTACTATATAGCCATTGCTATCCATATAGAAAACACCATTACGAGTAAATAGGGTATTATTGAAACCTTCTTCGCCAATAAAACCACTATCTGGGTCTGGAGCTCCATTTGCGTCAGCTACCATGAAGAAGCCATCTCCTTCAATCCCTAAGTCAAGTCCACGCCCAGTACCTTGTAATGAGCCGCCACCATGTATTGTATCAATAGCAGCTAATTGAGAACCCAAACCAACTTGTTGTGGGTTAACACCACCTCGTGTAGCTGTTGCTGCAGATGCACCAGCTTGTGTTTGAGACATTAAGTCTTTAAAAAGAACACGCCCCTTTTTAAAGCCAACAGTATTAACATTTGCGATGTTGTTACCAATAACATCTAGCTTCGTTTGGAAGTTTTTAAGACCTGAAATACCTGAATACATAGAACGTAACATAAGTTTTCGTTCTCCCTTCGTTTTTTATAGGTGTGCCTCTATCAATCAGCATCACCAAGGCTTCCTTACATAAGAAGGTCCAGCCTTTACAGCACAATCGTGCCATCAATATTTGTAAATAACTGTTGCTTTGCCTCCGTGCGATCCATTGCTGTAATGACAGTAGCATTTTTAGCACTGACAATTAAAGCTGCTTGATCCATCAAGACTAATGGTTGTTTGACACCTTTTGAGTGTGCTTCAAATACCTTATCCGATACTACCTGCCATTCTTGTTCAGAGATGTCAATTTTACGTTCAATGATCCGTTCATGCGCATGTTTGCTCACCTTTAGTTCTTGCTTTGCAGCCTCCTGTAAATGAGCTTTAAAGGATTGCTGCGATTGAATTGGCTTAGGTTGTATTGTGCGAATAGATGGATGCAAGGGTACACGATGAATTGAAAATTTATCCATCATTCTTCTCCACCTTTATTCGCTAATTACTGTAAAATCTTTATCTGTTAGTTTTTTATCATTATCTAATACGTAATAGATAACGCCATCTTTATTTGAAACAGAGACAATTCGACCTTGTAATTCTTGGTCGCCATCCTTATACGTAACATTTTTACCAATCAGTTTACTTGCCTGTACAAGCGGAGATTCTGGTACAGTATTACCGCCATCTGTATTTGTTCCAGAGCCACCTAGTATTCCTGAAATATTACCAGGCGTTATTTCTTTTCCATCTGTTAATTTGAATACAACACTACCATCTACAAATTTCAAGGATTCAATTACACCTGTTCCTTCATTTACAACAGGATCCCCTTTTTCATCTGTTTTATCTGTAATTTCATGCCATTTCACTTCTTTACCAACAAAGGATGCATAATTCATCATCTGTGTTTGTTGCTGTGATGCCAATAATGACTCCATTGTCTTTGTCATGTTTTGCATTTGTTCTAAAGAAGAAAACTGTGCCATTTGAGAAATGAATTCTCGGTCATCCATAGGATTTGTAGGGTCCTGATGCTGTAATTGTGTAATTAAAAGTTGTAGAAAGGCATCTTTGCCAAGCTCACTATTACCTGTTTGTTTCGTTGGTTTTTTATAATTCGAGTAATACAAATCATCCGTTATGGATGTATTGCTTACATTTTTTGTTGCATCTGCCATTATTACACCTCCTCATTGATTAAATAGTCATCAAAGGATAGTCCTTCATCTTCATCTTCATTTTTATGTTCTTGCTCTTCATCCTGTTGCTGCTTAAAGAAATTATTGAAGAAGCTTTGATCGCGTTGCTGGCGATCTGCATCTTGTAGTGATTGTGCTATATCAAGACGATCTACTTGAATGTTTTGTTGAACAAAAGCTTGTTTTAGCTGATGTGCTTGACTATCAAGTAATTCACGTCCATGAGCTGTAGAAGCTAGTAAACGAGCTGTCAGTACGCCATCATTTTGTACAAGTTCAATACGAACTGTCCCAAGATTTTCTGGGTACAATTTAATCGTTAAACGTGTGATCCCTTGTGCATTTGAAATTTGTGCTCTATTCATAATAGCCTGCATTTCTTTTAACAAAGCCTCAGACTGCGCAGGTTTGGCAGTTGGTAATGTGACATGGAATGTATCCGGTTTTGTTTGAACTGTTTGCGGTGTAACCATGTCATTTGTGCTTGTCTCACTCTGCTTCGTCACTTGTACTTGCTGAACTACTTGCTGAAAGCCTTGTAATGGCAATGCTCCAGTTGTTTTGGTTGTTGTTAGTTGTGTAGTTTCTACTTGCGTTTGTAATGATGTTAATAGACTCTTAACCGTTGTTAATAAGTTTTCTTGTGAAGTTGTTAAGTCCGTTTTCTGTCCGACTAATTGTGCTAGCTTCAATACTTGAAGCAGTTGTGTAGCGTCTTTTGGTGTTACTTGTCCTTCACCTTGTAAAGCAGCTCCTATTTGCGCCTGCAGTATCGGTGCTTGGGCATCTACTAGTGATAGTAGCTCCCAAACATCACTAGCTTTCTTCTCTTCTCCTAGCAGCTGTTGGACTATTTTTTGAAGTTGCTCTTCATCAATACCTAATGCATTTAGTATATTTTCTAAATTAAGCATTTCATCCATTGCCACTGCTTTATTGTCTTCGCCAAGCTGAAGCATTAATAACCCATCATCATGAGGGATTCCTAGTAAATCTAGTAATTCCTCCATTGAATCAGCATTTAAAACCGCTTGTAAATCGGCTAGCTCCTTTGTTGCAGTTGACTGCGAAGATTGGTTTGTTTGCGTTGAAGACGACATCATTTTACTAAAAACAGACCCGAAATTCGATACATTTTCTTTATTCGGAGTTCCATTGACCTTACCTTCAGGACTATTAACGGTTGAAGATTTTGCTGCTTTATTAGGTACAGACTTAGTGATCATTTGCATCATTGCTACATCCATTGTTCTTTCACCTCCTTTCATTTATCTTATTGTTTAGCCATTAACTCCGTATATTTTGCTGCATCTTTGGCATCCATTTTCTCTAATATGGCTGCTAACTTATCAGGCTTTAAATTCGTTAAAATTCGTAGCGCCTCCGCATCACTCATATTGATTAATACTGGTGCTGCAGCTTTCGGAGACATCTTATCGAACGTTGATAAGATATCATTAAAGTCACGCTTTACATCATCTTGTTGTCGATTCAATTTTTCAATTTCAAATTGCAACTGTTCTTTTTCTATCACTAACTTCTCTTTTTCAGTTGTTGTTGTATCAAGCTTTTTTTGTAGCTGTGTAATTTCAGCTTCTTTTTCTTGTATCTCTGCCTGTAAATTAACTAATTTAGAGTCGTTATTAATGGCAGCATCTTTAGCTTGTTGCTCTTCTGATGGGACAAAGGGTAAACTTCCTATTGCCTTTTTCCCTAAATCAAAGACATTCGTATTCATTAACGTTGCCACAACAAGTAAAACCGCTACTACAAACATAATCGGTAGTACAATCCAAGTAAAAAACTTTAGATAGCCCCCTGTTTTTTTCTTTGACTGCACTTCTACTAACTCCGCTGTCAATCGATTGTCTTTTTTTGCCATGAAATCACCTGATTTCTCTCTTGTTATACGTTTGTAATGAAATTTCATCTAGAAAAAGGCTTTCTATACGATCTTGCTCTTGCTGGAATAGCTTCAAATCTTTTTCTCTCATTTTTTCAAATTTACGTACTTCCAAGTTTTTTTCTAATAATTTTTCCTCGTGCCAATTCATCTTCGCACGAGCTTGTATCACTTTCTGTTGTACATCTGCAATTGTTTTCTCAAGACTATCTATAAAACGACTATAATGATGAATTTCGTCAATAGATGAGCCAATCGTTAAACGCTCCTGCTGAAATGCGATTAAGTCTTCTTTCTTTTTAAGTAATTCATATAATCTTGTTGCTATTTCTTCAAAAGAACGGACAGATTCTTTATAAGCCATTTCGGTTTCGTTTTTTTCTTGCTCACGAATTGTTAACACTTTTTCAAAACGATACACATAACTGACCATCTATTTCGCACCACCGTTCGATAATGTTATTAACTCATTGACACTTTCTTCTAATGTTACTTTGTCTAAATAGCCTTGTTTAAGATAATGCGTAATGAGCGGTTCATAATGAATGGCCTCATCAATCTCTTTAGAAGTTCCTCTTTTGTAAGCTCCAATATTGATCAAATCCTCAGATTTGTCATATGTATAGTAGAGTTCCCTTAATCGTTCAGCAGCTTTTTTATGCGCTGGCTCTGCAACATGATTCATCAAACGGCTTACGCTTTTTAAAACATTGATGGCTGGATATTGACCTTTATTGGCTAGATTTCGATCCAATACAATATGGCCATCTAATATCCCTCGCACAGTATCAGCTATTGGTTCATTCATATCATCACCATCAACTAAAACGGTATAGAATGCTGTGATTGAGCCCTTTTCATTAGTACCAGTACGTTCTAATAATTTAGGTAATATCGCAAATACAGAAGGCGTATACCCTTTTTGTGCCGGTGGTTCTCCCGTGGCAAGTCCAATTTCACGTTGTGCCATGGCTACACGTGTAACGGAGTCCATCATCAGCATGACATTTAAGCCTCGATTTCTAAAATATTCGGCAATCGCTGTCGCTGTAAAAGCTCCTTTAATCCGCATTAATGCTGGTTGATCTGACGTGGCTGCAACAACAATGGAGCGACTTAAACCTTCCGCGCCTAAATCACGTTCGATAAATTCACGAACCTCACGACCACGTTCTCCTATGAGCGCAATGACATTTAAATCTGCTTGCGTGTTTCTAGCAATCATACCTAGTAACGTACTTTTTCCGACCCCAGAACCAGCGAAAATACCAACACGTTGACCATTACCAACTGTTAGCATGCCATCAATCGCCTTCACCCCTACTTCGAGTCTTTCGTCAATTGGTGGACGAGTCAGTGGGTTCGGTGGATCTTGCTCAGTAGGGACGGTCATTAACCCTTTCGGTAATAAGGTGCCATCGATTGGATTCCCCATAGAATCCAATACTTTTCCTATTAACTCAGGGCCCACTTTTACTTCTAGAGGGGCACCAGTCCCTTCAACAAGACAGCCAATAGATATTTCACGTAAAGAGGTGAATGGCATTAAGACAACTATCTCATCTTTAAAACCAACAACCTCTGCTAAAATGATTTGGTGACCATTGTTTACAGTTTCCACATGAATTTTACAGACATCACCTATGGAACTATCTGGACCTTGCGACTCAATCATCAAGCCGACAACTCTAGTTACTCTACCAAACTTTTTAAAAGTAGGTATATGAGGAATATGTTCGATTAATTGAGCCGTTTTCATCAAGATCATTCCTTACTCTCTAATATTTCATGTAGCTTTAATCTAAGCTCATTCAATTGCTCATCAATACTAACCATAATGCGACCATGATTTGTTTCAATATAGCAATCTGTTTCATTGTCTAAATCTTCATTCACAAAAATCATAAATGGTACATCCATCGGGAACATTTCTGCTAATTCATCTCGATTAGTGGTAATTAAAGCGTAGTATGTTGGGGAAACATAAATTTTAATTTCTTTCATTTCCCTTGCTTCTTTCAACCCTCGACGCACAATTGACACAAACAGTTCGTTATCTTGCTCTAGTGAGGTGCCAATAATTCGTTCTGCTACAGTTAAGCCTAACTCTAAAATGACCGCTTCTTGATCTTCAATATATTTTTGTGCATTTTGTTTCGCTTGAATCATAACTTCATTCGCAGTTTGAAGTGACTGGGCCATTGCTTCAGAGGCTTTGTTCATACCATCTTCATAGCCTTGCCCAAACCCCTCATCATACGCCTCTTGCACTCGATTCGGTCTCTCTTCTTCCCAGCTTAACTTTAAGTGTTCAATTTCTTGGAAGTGTAATTGCTTTTCTTGTTCAAACATCTCACGTTCTGCTTGCAAAGTAGCTCTAGCTTCTGCAAGTAAACGATCTCGCTCTGCCATTATTTCATCCAATGTTAATTGATGCTGTGATGAGACTTCATGTTGGTCTACTTCAATCGGTTCAAACATATCTCGGATTTGGATTTCTTTAATACTATCGCTATCAGACTGGGTGTAAATAGAACGGATGATTCTAGACAATGACGTCATCTCCTCCACCGCGAGCAATAATAATCTCTCCAGCATCCTCTAGACGACGAATAACAGCAACAATTCGAGATTGCGCCTCCTCTACGTCACGTAATCGTACAGGTCCCATAATTTCCATTTCTTCTTTAAATGTATCAGCCATACGCTGTGACATATTGCGGAAAATAATATCTTTTACTTCTTCACTTGATACCTTCATTGAAAGCAGTAAGTCTTCGTTTTCACAGTCACGAATAACACGTTGAATGGAACGATTGTCGAGTGTAACGATATCTTCGAACACAAACATACGTTTTTTGATTTCCTCTGCAAGTTCTGGATCCTGTATTTCGAGTGCATCGAGAATTGTTTTTTCTGTTTGTCGATCTACGCCATTTAACACTTCTACGACAGCATCGATACCACCTGTTTCAGTGTAATCCTGTGTAACTGTTGACGATAATTTACGCTCTAATACAGATTCAATTTCACTAATTACTTCTGGAGAAGTCGATTCCATTACTGCTATACGTTTAGCAATATCCGCCTGTACTTCCTGTGGTAGTGAAGATAAAATAACACCCGCTTGCCCCGCCTCTAAATAAGAGAGAATCAGGGCAATTGTTTGTGGATGTTCATTTTGAATAAAGTTAAAAATTTGTGCTGGATCAGCTCTTCTAGCAAAATCAAACGGACGCACTTGTAGAGAAGATGTTAGACGATTAATAATCGTTTGCGCTTGTTCAACACCAAGCGCTTTTTCTAATACTGTTTTCGCGTAGCCAATACCACCTTGTGTGATATAGTCTTGCGCTAGTGCGATATTGTGAAATTCTTCAATAATCTCTTCTTTGACATTTGATTCTACTTTTTTAACACTTGAAATTTCTAATGTTAAACGTTCAATTTCTTCCTCTGTTAAGTGTTTATAGACAGAAGCTGAAACCTCAGGCCCTAATGAAATTAACAAGAGTGCGGCCTTTTGTTTTCCGGTTAATTCCTTATCTTTCTTGGACACAGCCGAACCTCCTAGTTAGTCTTCCGCAATCCAACTACGCAGTAACTTTGCAAAATCGTCTGGCTTTTCTTTAGCCATTTTTTCAAGCTGCTTACGACGCATTGTAGCTTCCGTTTCAATTTCTTCATTAATATCATCAATCATTAATTCTTCTTGTTCTTCTAGGATACTTAGCTCTTCTTCTTCCTGCGCACGCTTACGAGAACGGATAATAAAGAATGCTAGTAATAAAATAACAGCTAATAAGATACCGCCAATGACCCAAACCCACCATGGGATAACTGGTTTTTCATCAGCGACCTCTGTCGCCTTACCATATAAAGGTTGTACTGAAACAGCTACTTTCTCGTCAATTTGCTCTTGTGTAAGTTCTGCTGCCACATCTTTGGAAATTGTTGTACGAACTATTGTACTTAAAATTTTCTCGATATCTTCACGAACACCATCTGGTAATGACGCTGCATCTGTCGCTGTTGGTGGTTCAACAATGACTTGAATTCCAATATCTTGAACTTTATAAGGAGCTTCTTGGATATCTTTACGTATACGATTCACGTCATTATTGATCGTTTCCTCTGTACGTTCATAGTCACCATTCCCTGTTGCACCTTCGTTATACGTTGTGAAGTTATCTGTAGTTGTTTCAGCTTCAGGTGTTCCTGCAGCTGCTGCGCCTGTACCAGAATACTGCTCTGTAATTCGTTGAGCACTAATTGCGATACCTTCCATATTTTCTTCATCAACAGGTGTCACAAGGTTTTCTTCACGATTTTCTTTCTTGAAGTCAATATCCGTTGTAACAGAAACCATCACTTTATCTTGTCCCATCAACGTTCCTAGCATATTTTGCACTTGACGCTGTAGATCACGTTCTACTAATTTCTTCATTTGTAATTGACCTTCGGCTGTCGCTGTGGAAGTACCATCAGTAGTAGCAGCATTCAAATCAAAGTACTCTGAGAATTGATTAGAGATTACGATGTTTTCAGTTTTTAAATTGGGAATACTTTTTGACACCAAATTGTACATAGTAGTAATTTGCTGTTCTGTAAATTTATAGCCAGGGTCTGTATTTAAAACAATAGATGCCGTTGCCTCGCCTTGCACATCCGTTACGAATACCCCTTCTTCAGGAACTGTAATCATTACTTTGGCATCTTTTACACCCTCTAAATTTTTAAAAAGCTTAGCAATTTCAGTTTCAGTTGCTGCTTTTTTTAAGAGGTTAAATTCATTATCTGTCATACCAAATCCTGAACTATTAGCAAATGAGTAATCAATTGTACCTGTTTGCGGATAGCCCTCTGAAGCTAATTGTACTAACAAGGAGTCAACTTGCTCTTCTGGCACTAAAATAGATGTTCCACCTGGAGCAATTTCATAGTTCACACCTTGGGAATCTAGTGCTTCCTTTACTTGTCCAATTTCTCTTGTTGATAAATCTTTATAAAGTGGAACATATGTAGTTTTCGAAGCAAAAAACGTCACGATGGCTGCAAGTGCGATGACGCCTACCACGGAGCCAATCATAACTATTTTTTGCTTTTTACTTCGACTTGTCCAAAATTGACTGGTGTCGTTTTTTATTTTCGTCAATCGTTCATTCATTATGAATCCTCCGGTTATAGTGAATAACCTAGCCATCAATAATTTGCGAACATAATGAGTCCACTATAGTAGTGGTTATTAATCTAGTTTGAAAAGAGTTTCCTTATCTAGACAATAAAATTAAACACTCATTCGCATTATTTCTTGGTAAGCTTCAATCACCTTATTGCGAACTTCAATTGTTGCGTTTAATGTAATGCTCGCCTTTTGTGAAGCAATCATCACTTCATGCAACTCCACATCTTCACCTTTAATTAGCTTTTGAGTAAATTTATCAGAAGTTATTTGCTGATCATTTACTTTGGCTATTGCTTCTTTTAACGAGTTCGCGAAGCTTTGTTGCGCTTCATAAGGTGTTGTATTGAGTTTATTTGTTTCATTTACAACCTGAGTAGGTGTCATTAGCGAAACGGACGAAATAGTCATTATGTATCTTCCTTTCTACTTATTTATTTACCAATCTCTAAAGCCTTTGTTAGCATGGATTTATTTGCGTTAAATACAGTTATATTCGCCTCATAGGAACGTGTTGCTGACATTAAATCTACCATCTCTTTCAATGGATCCACATTTGGCATATTCACATAACCATCTGCATTTGCATCTGGATGAGTTGGGTCATAAACAAGTTTGAAAGGTGTTTCTTGATCTTCTGAAATTCGAGAAACTTTCACACCATTGCCAACACCACTTTTCGCATTTTTACCAAGGGCTACATTCAGAAATTTCGAGAATTGTCCTTCTTGTGCTGCGAACGTCACAGACTTACGTCGATACGGTTCCCATTCCCCATTCACTTGACGAGCACGAGTCGTATCGACATTTGCCATATTGGAAGAAATAACATCCATTCGTAATCGTTGCGCTGTTAAAGCAGAGGCAGTGGTATTCATCCCATGAAATATAGACATCTATTACTTACCTCCCTTTATAACGGTATTCAATGTGTTTAATTTTCCATTAACACGGTCAATTAAAGCATTGTAATAAATTTGATTCTCTGCTAATTTTGCCTGCTCAGCATCCATATCTACAGCATTGCCATTATTTCTATATCGCAAGTTCTCAACATTATTAACGCCAGGCGTAGATTGTCGAATTGTGAAATCATAATGTCTGCTGTCAGTACGATATGCGGAAATAGACATACTTTGCTGTTCTACCAACATATCCTTAAAACTAACATTTTTCGCCTTATAATTAGGCGTATCGACATTCGCAATATTGTTTGCGATTGTTTTATGATTCAAAGTTGCATAGGAAAGTCCGTTTTCCAGGCTACTAATAGTTCCACCAAATAAATTCAAAACTGTTCACCTCATTTTATTTCAATTTATGTACTTGTTAATTTATCCAATAATACAATTGTAATTAAGATGATACCTAGTGTCTATTGTCTTTTGTCACTTTTTAATAGTCTATCCGCCCTATTTTTTCTAATGTATAACCATGACAAAACTTCTGCATCCCTTATGTCTCTAAGGTTTATCAAAGGTTATTAGACATCTAGTTATTTTACACCATTTCGACAGTGTTTACGGTTTTTGTATTAAATATGCCTTTTTCTGAGCTTTATCGCCTTATAAATATTGACTAAATAAAGGTCCCATTTTACTAGTTCAATCAACACAAGCATATTTTGCCTATGAATGTGACACATATTTGAACAAGTTTTTCACCATTCTTCTAAAGTAACACACATTACATTTTTATATGCTAAAGGTAGTGACGATTTTTTGAACAGCATTAGGAAGAAAGAAATAAGAACCTACAATAATCAGCATTTTTGTACTTATGGCAAAAAAATAAGCACAAAAATCTTCTCCCTCACGGGCTAATACACAAAAAAAAGCGCCTAGTTTTACCCTAGACGCTTTCAGAATCTTCTTAAAGAAGTATTTATTTCATTTTAATTTCTGCTAAAGCATTTAAGAATTTATCGTTTAGCACTTTAATATAAGTACCTTTCATACCTAAAGAGCGAGATTCAATGACACCAGCAGATTCAAGTTTACGTAATGCGTTGACAATCACTGAACGCGTAATACCCACACGGTCAGCAATCTTAGAAGCAACTAGTAAGCCTTCATTGCCATCAAGTTCTTCGAAGATATGCTCAATTGCTTCTAACTCACTGTATGAAAGTGAATTAATAGCCATTTGTACGACAGCTTTGCTACGAGCTTCTTCTTCAATTTCTTCTGATTTTTCACGTAAAATTTCCATACCAACTACTGTCGCACCATACTCTGCTAAAATTAGATCATCATCTTCAAATTGTGAAGATAAACGAGCAAGGATTAATGTACCTAAACGTTCTCCACCACCAACAATCGGTACAATTGTTGTTAAAGCGTTTTGGAATAAATCTTTGTTTTCAACTGGGAAAGCAGTATGTTCGTTGTTAATATCTAAATTTGATGATGTTTCAGAGATCGTAAACAAGCTATGTGTGTATTCTTCTGGGAACTGTCTCTCTTCGAACATTTTTTTCATACGCTCATTTTCAATTTGTTGGTGAATTGAAATACCTAATAATTTCCCTTTGCGACTTAAAATATAGACATTACTATCAATAATATCGCCTAATGTATCAGCCATTTCCTTAAAGTTTACTGGTTTACCAGCAGATGCTTGAAGCATCGAGTTAATTTTACGTGTTTTTTCTAATAAATTCATTATATGTTCCTCCTATAAATAATCCGAAGAGTATTTATTAAATATTCTAAAGGTTTTTATTATTGAATGATACTAATTAGCTTTTTCTTACAATATAAACTGTGACAAATCTTTGTTTTTTACTATACCCGCAAGTTTTTGATCTACATACGCAGCATTGATCGGGATACTTGCTGGTGCAATTTCAGAAGCTTCAAACGATAGTTCTTCAAGTAAACGTTCTAATATCGTGTGTAATCGACGAGCTCCGATATTGTCAGTTTCCTGATTAACCTCAGTAGCAATTTCAGCAATTCGTTCAATAGCATCTGTTGTGAAATGAATTTCCACGCCTTCCGTTTCTAACAATGCCTTATATTGCAAAATAAGTGATTGGTCTGGTTCTTGTAAAATACGTACAAAATCCTGTTTTGTTAATTTTTCAAGCTCTACACGAATTGGAAAGCGTCCTTGCAATTCAGGAATTAAATCTGACGGCTTCGACATATGGAATGCACCAGCAGCTACAAACAGCATATAATCCGTTTTCACCGCACCGTATTTCGTTGTAACAGTTGAACCTTCAACGATTGGTAAAATATCTCGTTGGACACCTTCACGTGAGACATTTGCTGAAGAATTGCCTTCTTTACTAGCAATTTTATCGATTTCATCAATAAAAATGATACCTGTTTGCTCAGCTCTAGTAATAGCCTCTTGTGCCACTTCATCTGCATCTATCAGCTTATTCGCTTCTTCAACTGTTAAAATACGACGGGCGTCCTTCACTTGTACACGACGTTTTTTCTGTTTCTTCGGCATCAAACTGGATAACATATCCTGCATGCCACTATTCGCAGACATATCCATTCCCGTTCCTTGTAACGCATCAAAAATAGATGGATTTTGTTCTGTTACCTCCACAGTAACCCACTCATTTTCTAATTTACCGTTACGTAAATCAATCGCAATTTGTGCACGCTTAGAGCGTACTTCAACCTCATCTGTTGAAGAATCATCAGTCGTTGGTTGCTCTTTACCACCAAATAGCATTTCAAACGGATTTTGCATCGCCTGTTTCTTACGTAAAGAAGGCACCAAAAGTTTCACAATCGCTTCATTTGCTAATTCTTCTGCTTGTTCCTTAACAGACTCCATCATTTCTTCCTTTACTAGACGATGTGAGGCTTCTACTAAGTCACGTACCATTGACTCAACATCACGCCCTACATAACCTACCTCAGTAAACTTTGTCGCTTCAACTTTCACAAAAGGAGCATTTGTAAGCTTAGCAATTCTTCTGGCAATTTCCGTTTTTCCGACACCTGTTGGTCCAATCATTAATATATTTTTAGGAATAACTTCATCCTTCATATCCTCATGTAACAACGAACGACGATAGCGATTACGTAACGCAATGGCTACAGCGCGCTTAGCTTCATTCTGCCCAACAATATAACGATCTAAATGCTCAGTAATTTGTCTTGGCGTTAAATTTTTTTGCGTCATTAGTTCAGCGCCTCCACGATAATATTATGATTCGTAAATACACAGATTTCAGCAGCTGTTTCTAATGCCGCCTCAGCAATTTCACGAGCAGTCATTGTTTCACCTGCATATTTTTTCAATGCTCTACCTGCAGATAATGCATAATTTCCACCAGAACCAATAGCCAAAATGCCATCATCCGGTTCAATGACTTCCCCTGTACCTGAAACGAGTAGCAATGTCGTTTTATCCATTACTAATAACATCGCTTCTAACTGGCGAAGCATTTTATCACCGCGCCACTGCTTTGCTACTTCCACTGCTGCACGCTGTAAATTACCATTATACTCATTTAGTTTGCCTTCAAACATCTCAAAAAGTGTAAATGCATCAGCGACGGAACCTGCAAAACCTGCAAGGACCTGCCCATTAAACAGACGTCTGACCTTTTTTGCTGTTCCCTTCATCACAACTGCATTTCCCAATGTTACTTGACCATCACCAGCCATGGCACAGCCTCCGTTATGATGAACTGCAAATATCGTTGTCGCATGAATTTGTCCCATCTGCCTTCCTCCTTAGCTCTATTATGCCCTTGGATGGGCATTCATATATGTTTGACGAAGATGCTCTTTTGTTACATGTGTGTAAACTTGTGTAGAAGATAAATGTGAGTGACCTAATAACTCCTGCACTGTCCGCAAATCTGCGCCATTATTCAATAAATGTGTGGCAAAAGTATGGCGAAGCATGTGTGGGTAAATTTTCGTATGGAGTGAGGCCTTGTCAATCATTTCGTTTAAAATATGACGTACCCCTCGAGGAGTAAGTTCCCCACCACGCATATTGACAAACAACTGCTGGTGACTAGTTTTTTTCATCAATCGTGGACGAGCTTGCTCTATGTAGTCCTGCATTGCTAAACTCGCAAATTGACCAAATGGAATAATTCGTTCTTTTCGACCTTTTCCCATTACCCGTATAATCGAATAATGAAAATCTACATCCCCTACTTGGATTGAAGTCAGTTCACTTACACGAATACCTGTCGCATACAACAGCTCTAATATAGCTATATTTCTCAATGATTTCAAATCATCACCAGTATTCGCATCAAATAGCTGCTTCAATTCTTCTTCGTAGAAAAAATTGGGTAAACGTGATTCTTTTTTTGGATGATAAAGAGAACGAAATGCTCCGTCATCTAATCCGTACTGTCTATTTAGAAAGCGAAAAAAGGAGCGTATCGAGGAAATTTTCCTAGAAATAGAGGCCCTTGCTCTTTTCTCATCGTACAACTTTGTTACATAAAGACGTGCATGTATATATTCAACACTCGCTAAATCATCGATGCCCTCTCTTTGTAAAAAGGTTAAAAAATCTAGCAGGTCTGATTCATATTCTCGCACTGTATGAACAGAGAAGTTCTTTTCAACTTGGATGTAAAGCATGAACTGTTCGAGTGCATCTTGGGACGAAACTAACATGGAAAGATTCACCACCAATGATTTATTAATAATTTTCTCAAATGACTGACACTTGTAATATAACGGATAAATATTTCTTTGTCATCTCTTACAAGTTTGTATCGTTTTTCATTTCATTAATAAACATACATACTGACACTAAACCTATCTTCATAATATAGCAAGTGTAATTAGTTATAAATTGAGAAAATCTTCATACAAAATAATAAAATACGTCTAATTAAGCATTTTGTCTACAAAAAGAAAAAGCCTCTAAGAGTATATCAACTTTTAGAGGCTTTTTGCAATTAAATTGTTTGTGAATTCACAAAATTGCGAATTGAGCTTATTGCGCGTGTTGCATGCATTTCCGCACGTTCTGGTTTTGAACGACGACCAGGTGGTAATTCAGGGAATATACCGAAGTTAACGTTCATCGGCTGGAAGTTTTTCGACTGTGCTTCTGTTATATAACGCGCCATACTGCCTAATGCCGTTTCGAATGGGAAAATAATAGGCTCTTGTCCAAGTGCTAAACGAGCTGCATTAATTCCTGCAATTAATCCACTTCCTGCTGATTCAACATATCCTTCTACACCCGTCATTTGACCTGCAAAGAAAATATTCTTATGCTCACGAAGCTGATATGTTTTTTCTAAAACTTTTGGTGAATTAATGAATGTATTTCGGTGCATGACGCCATAACGTACAATTTCTACATTCTCTAACCCTGGAATTAGCTGTAGCACTTCCTTTTGTGGACCCCATTTTAAATGAGTTTGGAAGCCTACAATGTTGTAAAGGGTACCAGCAGCATCATCTTGACGAAGTTGCACAACCGCATACGGACGTTTTCCTGTTTTTGGATCTTCAAGACCAACTGGTTTCATCGGTCCAAATAACATGGTTTTCTCTCCGCGAGCTGCCATAACTTCAATCGGCATACAACCCTCAAAGTAAATTTCTTTTTCAAATTCCTTCAATGGCACAACTTCTGCTTCGATCAAGGCTTGACGGAAACGATCAAATTCTTCCTTTGTCATAGGACAGTTTAAATAAGCCGCTTCTCCTTTATCGTAACGAGATTTCAAATAAACTTTATCCATATCTATGCTATCTTTTTCGATAATAGGTGCTGCTGCATCGTAGAAGTATAAATAATCCAAGCCAGTTAAACCTTGAATTTTTTCAGCTAAAGCTTTTGATGTTAGTGGACCTGTAGCAATAACTGTTATACCTTCAGGAATCTCTGTGACTTCTTCATGAATGACCTCCACAAGTGGATGGTTTTTCACAGTCTCTGTCACATAGCCCGCAAATTCATGACGGTCTACCGCCAATGCACCTCCAGCTGGTACTGAACACTGATCTGCTGCCTTTAAGATAACCGAATCTAGCGTACGCATCTCTTCTTTAATAACGCCTACAGCATTTGTTAAACCATTTGCACGCAATGAGTTAGAACAAACAAGCTCTGCAAATTTATCAGTATGATGTGCCGGAGTTTGCTTTACTGGACGCATTTCATAAAGTCTTACTTTTACCCCACGCTTTGCAATTTGCCATGCAGCTTCACTACCAGCAAGACCTGCTCCTATTACATTTACTACTTGTTCAGTCATGTTTCTTACCATCTTCCTATCATTGAGTTGGTGCTTCTTCATAGTCACATTTCGTACATTGAATTTGCACACCTTTTTTTATCTTTTTCTCTACTAATAATGCATTACATTTTGGACATGGTCTACTAATTGGCTTGTCCCATGATACAAATTCACATTCTGGATACTGATTGCAACCATAGAATAGACGTTTTGTTTTACTTTTTCGCTCCACAATTTCGCCTGTTTCACAGGAAGGACATTTTACACCAATTGGTTTCATAATAGCTTTTGTATTTCTACAATCTGGGAAGTTTGAGCAAGCCATAAATTTACCATAGCGACCCAGTTTAAAGACCATAGGAGATCCACAAAGTTCGCAATCCTCTCCAGCAGGCTCATCTTTAATCACAACTTTTTCCATAGCTTCATCTGCATGTTTTACATGCACTTCAAAATCTGTATAAAACTCTTCCACAACACTTTTCCATTGACGGTTGCCTTCTTCAATATCATCTAAATCTTGTTCCATTTGTGCTGTAAATTCGATGTTTATGATATCTGGGAAAAATTCTAGTACGAGTTGATGTACAATTTCACCTAGCTCTGTTGGCATAAAGCGTTTAGCATCTAATACAACATAGCCACGGCGCTGAATTGTATCGAGGGTCGGTGCGTATGTGGATGGGCGCCCAATGCCTAGTTCTTCCATAGTTTTAACAAGTCGCGCCTCTGAATAACGTGGTGGTGGCTGTGTAAAATGTTGTTTAGGCTCAATTTCGAGCGATTTTACTTGATCACCAATTGCCATCTCAGGTAAAAGCTTTGTCGTCTCCTCTGTTTGATCGTCAGTACCTTCGATATATAGTTTCATAAAGCCTGCGAATTTAACTTGTGAGCCGTTTGCACGAAATAGTACATCACCATTTTGAAGATCTACAGCTACTGTATCAAGAACTGCTGGTGCCATTTGGCTCGCGATAAAGCGCTCCCAAATTAAACGATATAAACGTAACTGATCACGACTAAGAACTGCTTTTAATTCTTCTGGTGTTCTCATTGTACTCGTTGGACGGATCGCCTCATGAGCATCCTGTGCATTCGAAGCCTTCTTGGTTTGTTTTATATCTGTTGCAATAAATTCTTTGCCATATTTTCCTTCAATATAAGTAACCGCTTCTGCTTTTGCCGTATCTGAAATACGTGTGGAATCGGTACGCATATAGGTGATTAACCCGACTGTTCCCTCTTTTTTCCCAATATCAATACCTTCATATAATTGCTGAGCTAGCATCATCGTTTTCTTAGCTCGGAAATTTAATTTTCTTGCTGCCTCCTGCTGTAAGGAAGATGTTGTAAAGGCTGGTGCAGCATTACGCTTGCGTTCTTTTTTCGTAACATTGACAACATCAAAGTTTGTTCCTTTTACATCTTTTAATATTGCCTTTACTTGTGCCTCATTTGTTAATTTAATTTTTTCTTTACCATTTCCATAGTAAAGCGCATCAAATGTTTTTTTACCTTTTTCAAACGTTCCTTCAATTGTCCAATACTCTTCTGGTTTAAAGTTTTTAATTTCATTTTCACGATCAATGATCATACGTAGCGCTACAGATTGTACACGACCTGCAGATAAACCTTTTTTCACTTTTTTCCACAGTATCGGACTAATGTTATAGCCAACAAGTCGATCCAGAATACGTCTTGTTTGTTGTGCATCTACTAAATCCATATTGATTGGACGTGGGTTTTTAAAGGAATCTATTATCGCATCTTTGGTAATTTCGTTAAATACCACACGACAATCCGAGTGAATATCAATATTTAGCGCAGTCGCAAGGTGCCAAGCAATCGCTTCTCCCTCGCGGTCTGGATCGGCCGCTAGATATACTTTCTTCACTTTTTTAGCCGCAGATTTTAATTCCTGTAAAACAGGTCCTTTACCGCGTATCGTAATATACTTAGGTTCAAAGTTATTTTCTGCACTAACACCCATTTGGCTACGTGGAAGATCTCGTACGTGTCCAACCGACGCTTTTACTTTATATTTCTTTCCTAAATATCGTTCAATCGTTTTTGCTTTTGCTGGTGATTCTACAATCACTAAATAATCCGCCATCTATGTCTCCCCCTTAGCGAGGTCTATTACTAATTTTTTTAAGTTACCTGTTGCAAAATGTATAACAGATTTTAAGATAATGCAACTTTTTTTCAATTTTTGTTAGAAAAGAGCTCCAGTGTTTCAACGATTTGATGACCATTCATGACTGGAATTGCACCTTCTAAAAGTAATTGATTGGTCCCCTTAGATTGTGTCGCATCAATAGGTCCAGGCACCACAAATACATCTTTCCCCTGCTCTAATGCGAGCTCTGTCGTAATAAGCGTACCACTTTTTAGGGCAGCCTCTGTCACAACTAAAGCTCGGGATAAACCACTAATGATTCGGTTACGCATCGGGAAATGCCATTTTTCAGGCTTCATATGAGGGGGATATTCCGTTATTAATAGCTGGTGCTCTGCCATTTGTTTAGCAAGAATCTGATTTTCTGCTGGATAGAGATAATTAAAACCATGTCCAAGTACAGCAATTGTGTGACCACCCATATCAATTGTTGCTCTATGTGCCATTGTATCAGCACCTCTAGCAAGCCCACTAACGACCGTATAACCACTTTGAACAAGAGGCGGTACTATGAGGTCCATTGCCCTCTTAGAATACGCTGTAGCCTTCCTAGAGCCTATAATAGCTATCTGTTTGTTATTTGTTAACAAAGAATACTGACCTTTCACATACAATACAGTAGGTGGATTGGATATTTCAAATAATTGCGCCGGGAAATATGGATGATAAAACGGTATGGGGAAAATATTGGCTTGTGCATACGCAGCACCAAAAGGTTTTATCATAATTTGTCGAAAACTTTGAGAGAGCTGATATGCTTTTTGTGCCGATATTTGTAGAATTTTCGCTATCTCATCATGATGAATGTCTTCAAAAGAGCTTAACATATTTACCGGGGACAATAATTGTTGAAGTTTCTGAAGAGGTAACGGGTATATATAATGCAAAGCTAGTAATCTCTGTGTATCTACTGCAAGGATCATTCAATAAACCTCCTTTATAATAGAAGAAATTAAATGACCGCATGATAATGCAACACAACTTTTCATCATTATTTATACATCTGCCATAAAATTGTCGTTTTTTTCATAAGTAAGTAGGAATTTGTTTCATGAAATATGATAGCAGCGTGTAAATAATGAAAAAGATGTAGCCGCAATAGCTACATCTTCCATTTTAATGGGTTTTACACTTTTCGTATAGCCCTTTTTCTTTAATTACTTTAATCAATGTTTCACCAATGACAGAAGGTGTTTCTGCAACTTCGATACCAGCAGCGTTCATTGCTTTAATTTTCTCAGCTGCTGTTCCTTTACCACCAGAAATGATCGCACCAGCGTGACCCATACGTTTTCCTGGAGGGGCAGTTTGTCCACCAATAAAGCCTACAACAGGTTTTGTCATATTTGCTTTAATCCATTCAGCTGCTTCTTCTTCAGCCGTACCGCCGATTTCACCAATCATAACTACTGCGTAAGTTTCTGGATCATTATTAAACGCTTCAAGAACATCAATGAAGTTTGTACCGTTGACAGGGTCTCCACCGATACCTACAGCTGTTGTTTGACCAATACCAGCTTGCGTTAATTGGTGTACTGCTTCATATGTTAATGTACCAGAACGAGAAACTACTCCTACATGGCCTTTTGTATGAATGTAACCTGGCATGATACCAATTTTACATTCATCAGCTGTAATAACACCTGGACAGTTTGGACCTACTAAGCGAGTCTTTTTACCTTCCATATAACGTTTAACTTTCACCATATCAAGGACAGGAATGTGCTCTGTGATACAGATCGTTAATTCTAATTCAGCATCAACAGCTTCTAAAATTGCATCTGCCGCAAATGGTGCAGGTACATAGATAACTGAAGTTGTAGCACCTGTTGCAGCTACAGCTTCTGCTACTGTATTGAAAACAGGAACTCCCTCGATCTCAAGTCCACCTTTACCTGGTGTTACACCTGCTACGATTTTTGTGCCATACTCAAGCATTTGCTTCGTATGGAAAAGAGCTGTTTCGCCCGTGATCCCTTGTACAATTACCTTCGTATCTTTGTTAATAAATACAGCCATTGTTCTCTCCCTGCCTTCCTTAGCCTACTAGTCCCACAATTTTTTGTGCACCGTCAGCCATTGAATCCGCTGCAACGATGTTTAAACCAGACGCATTTAAAATTTCTTTTCCAAGTTCTACATTTGTACCTTCTAAACGTACAACTAATGGCACAGCTAAACCGATTTCTTTAGCAGCCGTTACAACACCCTCAGCGATAATGTTACACTTCATAATTCCGCCAAAAATGTTTACGAAAATGCCTTTTACGTTTGAATCAGAAAGGATAATTTTGAAAGCCTCTGTTACTTTTTCAGCTGTTGCACCGCCCCCTACATCTAGGAAGTTAGCAGGGCTACCGCCATAATAGCTAATTGTATCCATAGTTGCCATAGCAAGACCAGCACCATTAACCATACAGCCAATGTTACCCTCTAATGAAATATAGCTTAAATCATATTTGGATGCTTCGATTTCTTTTGGATCTTCCTCGTCGAAATCGCGTAATTCGACAATATCCTTATGTCTATATAATGCATTGGCATCAAAATTGAATTTAGCATCTAATGCCACTACATCACCTTGTCCAGTTACTACAAGTGGATTAATTTCTACAATTGATGCATCTTTGTCGATAAATGCTTGATATAAGCCTAACATTAATTTAACAGCTTTCCCCACAAGGTTTGCTGGAATATTCATATTAAACGCCATACGACGTGCTTGGAAGCTTGTTAATCCAACTACAGGATCTACTACTTCTTTGAAGATTTTTTCCGGATTTGTTTCCGCAACTTCTTCAATATCCATACCGCCTTCTTCAGATCCCATCATCGTAACACGAGATGTGGCACGGTCTAATACTAGACTTAAATAGTATTCTTTTTGGATATCAGAACCCTCTTCAATATACAAACGTTTTACTTCTTTTCCTTCTGGACCTGTTTGATGAGTCACTAAAATTTTCCCTAATAACTCTTTTGCGTATGTGCGCACCTCGTCAAGATTTTTAGCGATTTTTACACCGCCTGCTTTACCGCGACCACCTGCATGAATTTGCGCCTTGACAACTGTTACGTTTGAGCCAAGTTCTTTCGCTACTTTTACTGCTTCATCAGGGGAAAAAGCAACTTTTCCGTTTGGTACTGCTACACCATATTTTCTCAGAATCTCTTTCCCTTGATATTCATGGATATTCATAATACATCCTCCCATCAAACATTTGCATAGAATTGTTTTACTAACATAGACTATTCTAACGAAACATTCTGATAAAGTCTACACTTTGTCTTTAGTTCGAATTTTCTCTCTTATTATGACGCTTTTTTCTATTTTGTGTACTAAAACAGCTTGCAAAACAGTCAGAATACTTCGTTTTTTCTGTATTTTTTCGCATGTTGTTGATCTAAACGATAAATAAAAGCAAAAACCTCCGAAACCGCCTGATATAATTCTTCTGGAATAGACTCGTTTAAATCTAATTGACCAAGCAACTGCACAAGGTTAGGATCCTCATAAATCGGCACATTATGCTCATTTGCACGTGCCAAAATATTCTCGGCAATTTTCCCTTTTCCCTTTGCTACAACAGTCGGACTATCCATTTGTCCAAGTTTATAGGTAAGTGCAATTGCTTCTTTTCGAGTAAATTTTTCTTCGCTCATACGCGGATATCCACCCCACTCTGCTCCTCTCGCTGTTCTACTACAGTACTTCCTTTTTCTGTTTGCCCCTTGTCAAATTGTTTAATAAAAACACCTGATAGTTGATAATCCTTTTCTGCCAATCCCATTTTCAAGGCAGCCTTTAATGGCTCCGCAAGTGGCTGAATATCCGAATTTTCATTAAATATCGTTACTGTAACTACTCTATTTTGAACCTGCATATCAATTACCGTTTCTTGCATGGATGCCATCTGTAAATAAAATAATACGCGTGCATAATTGGCATCAATTTTGCCATCTTCCTTCATGCGACCATTCCACTGTAATGTTGCATCCATCTTTTTGCCGAAAAATTCAAGCGGGACTTGCATAATGAGCTGATGTTGATGGCCATTTTCTCCTGAAGATAGCTGCATACCATTCATACGCGTCATCAACATTTCTGCCGCTTCTCTCAATTGTGGTGTAATATTACTTTCCTGCAATAATGTGTGGAGCTGTGGCTTTAATTGATGGGTAATCATTTGTATATCTGCTGATTTGTTCCCCAATGTCGCCTCATAGCTAATCCCTAAATTTTTTAACACCGTTTTAAGAGCATGCTGCATCGCCTTACTATCCACCGAATTTTGTACAAGTGCATCAGCTTGTGTCACTATTTGTTGAATCATCGGTTGCGGTGATTCAACACTAGTTTTAACAAGGTTACGCATCAGTGCTTCATTTTGTAATGGAGTCGTCGCTTCTTGCCTTATAAGAGATAGCAAATGTTCCTTGCTAGACAATGCATTAGCATCCTGTGTAAATAAACGATCAGCAGTATTTTGAGCAAACGCTTTTATTAACTGCTCCTGCATTTGTTTAGCAAAAATTTCTAATGTTTGCTTCGATACTGGTAATTGATTAAAACGATCCATTAACTGATTGAGCTGTAGTTTTTGTTCATTTGTTAAGAAATTTTGGTTGGCTGTCCATGATTTCAACTGTTCAATTAGCTGACTTACATTTTCAGGCTTTGATGCAAGGATCGTTTGTACAACTTGGCCAGCCTGCTGCATTGGTTGTGCCGCTTTAGGGTCATTGATATTCGTCCAGTTTTGCCATGTTGCTTGTTGTGGCAGTATGCCTGCTTCCTTTAAAATTGTTAAGGCTTGCATTTTTTCACTCATCGCAGCAGCATCATTTGTTAAGCTCTGTATCGCTCTAGCTAAAATCAGACTGCCTGTTTCTATTTCAAAAGGTTTAGCAATCGCTTGTACCTGCTGCATCAAATTTTGCTTAAGCACTTCAGATAAAGTAGTATCCCTTGCTAAAAGCTGTGCAAAATTATCCATAGTCATCGCCATACCAGATGTTTTTTGTCCACTTAGTAAGGCTTGAAAAACATCATTCGTCATTGGCATTTTAAGCTCTATCATTTTTTGAATGACCTGTAGTGCATCCGCTTTTGAAATGCCCTCTGGTAATGCCTTTAGCCACATTTCTGCCTGCATTAATTGCTCTTTTGAAATAGGTAACTGTTCCTTCATAAAATGTCCTAGCAATTGCTGCATCTCTGCTGTTTTAGGCAAATTCATGGATTCTAGTAGCTGATTGATTTGTTGATTTGGAGAAGATGCTTGTGCCATTGGTCCTGTAACCACTTTTAATTCGGTTTGTGGATTTGTTCCTGTTACCTGAAAGAAATGGGCATCACCCGTCTTTAACGGTACTTCAAGTTTCGCTATAAATTTTTGATTACCTACTTGTATTTCTGCCATTTGATCTGGATATAATTGCTTAATGGTACCGTGAAATACTTGTCCCTGCTTTAAAGCAAGTGGCTGATTTGCTGAAGTCATGGCATTTTGTTGTAGTTGAATCGGATTAAATGATGTGGCTGACATATACATACTCCTTTCATCAATTACTCCCTCGTGTCATTGTTCCATTCTGTAGCTTTATTGAATCATTGATTTTATCGGTTCAAATGATTTACGATGGTGAATTGTTGGTCCATATTCTTCCAATGCATTTAAATGTTGCTTTGTCCCATAGCCTGCATGTTGCCCAAAGCCATACATAGGAAATTCTTTGTCTAGTTGCTCCATATAATCGTCTCGGGCTGTTTTAGCTAGAATGGAGGCAGCTGCGATTGCTAAGCTCTTGGCATCCCCTTTGATAATTGAATCCTGAGGAATCGAAATGGGTAATGTCATAGCATCTACTAAAACTACATCAGGCTTTGTCGCCAATGATTCTACACTTACTTTCATAGATTGTTTGGTTGCCTCGTATATATTCAGTGCATCGATTTGCTGAGCGGATTGGAAATGAACAAAATAACTAATGGCATGCTCTTTAATTAACGTTGCAAAGGCGTTTCGTTTCTCCTTTGATAATTGCTTTGAATCATTCAGACCAACAAGGGCCTCACAATTTGTAGGTAAAATAACAGCTGCTGTCACAACAGGTCCCGCTAATGGTCCACGTCCTGCTTCATCTACACCCGCAACCAATGTATCGATACTCCCATAGCTTAAATCAAATGCTACTTTCGCTTGATGTTCTTGCAGTAATTGACGTTTTTTATCTTGTCGTTTTTGCCAAGTATGCCACGCCTTCTGTACACCTGTTCTTTCATCCGTTGCTATTTCTATCATCCAATCTTGCCATTCTTCTGCACCTTTCAATGCAGTGTTAATTTCTTTAATGGTTTTCATTTAAGTGCTCCTTCTTGCTTCTACTCAATAAAACTATATCATGTTCAGTTTTTTATGTAGTCTCTTTCATTTGAAAACTATTTTCCTCTCTATAGTCATTATCGGTAAGAAAATTCATTCCTAAAAGAAAAACTGTCACAAAAGAACATGTGACAGTTTCAATACTTATAATTGTTCAGCCTCTTTTTTTAGCTGTTCATCAACAAAATCAAAGGTCAGTTTGCCTAATTGTAAGCCGCGTATATCTCGAACAATCAGCTGTGCTACTTGATCATAATCAATTTCTCCGCCAGGTCCAAATACACGGCGTAGCTTGCCAATATGATCAAAAGTATCCACTAGCTCCTCATGGATAAATTCGAAACCATAACGTTCCTCCATACGCTTTGGATAATGATCGGATAAGAAACGCAAGCCATAGACAGCTAAATCTTCCATATTTGTGATGGTATCCTTAATCGCACCAGTTAAAGCTAATTTAAAGCCTACTTCTTGATCTTCAAATTTTGGCCATAAAATACCTGGTGTATCCAGTAGCTCTAGCTCTTTACCAACTTTAATCCATTGCTGTGCTTTTGTTACACCTGGTGTATTTCCGGTTTTAGCGATATTTTTTTTCGCCAAGCGATTAATCAGTGTGGATTTCCCTACGTTAGGTATTCCAACAATCATGGCACGAATAGCTCTAGGTTTCATACCTCGCGCCTTCATGCGATCAAATTTCTCTTTTAAAATTTCTTGCGCCGCTTTTGTTACTTGCTGTAAGCCCTTACCCTCAAGTGAGTTTATGGCTACGGCTTTATGACCACGTTGTGCAAAATATTCTACCCATTTACGTGTTTCTTGCTCATCTGCCATATCCGCTTTATTTAAAATTAAAAGACGTGGTTTTTGGTTAATCACTTCGTCGATCATCGGATTACGTGAGGATAGCGGTAAACGTGCATCTATTAATTCAAATATAATATCGACAAGCTTTAATTTTTCCGTTACTTCACGTCGGGCTTTCGCCATATGCCCTGGAAACCATTGTATTGTCATAGCTATACCTCCTAAACTAAAAGAAAAAGGGAGTGATTAAGCTCTCCCTTTCTTGCATTACTTTACAATTTTTATGTCACTAAATGGCCAGAAAATCAAACTTGTATTACCAATAATTTCCTTTTGTTCAACAAGGCCAATATGACGACTATCTTTACTATTTCGACGGTTATCCCCCATGACAAAAACATATCCTTCTGGAATAGTATCCACGGAAACATCAATATCTTTTAAGGTAAAGTCTTCTGTTAGGGTCCCCCCAGCAATTTGCGCTTTATATGCATCTAAATAGGGCTCATCTATTGGTTCACCATTAATATATAATTGATCGTCCTTATATTCCAGCGTATCTCCTGGCAGTCCTATTACACGCTTTATGTAATTTTTTTGTTCAGGTGCATGAAATACAACGATATCAAAACGCTTTGGTTCACCTATTTTATAACCAATCTTATTCACAATCATCCGGTCGCCATCTTCAAGGGTTGGCATCATGGACTCTCCATCAACTGCAATAGGTGTAAATAAAAAATATCGAATCACTGCAGCAATCGCAAATGCAATTAATAGTGCTTTTGTCCATTCCCATAATTCATTCTTTTCTTTCACTTGTTTTTCCATTGAGAATTGCCCCCTTGTCTAACACTATTTTAGATGATAGTGAATAAAGATGACAAGCAAAAAGAAAAGGGGCTTGAACACAAGCCCCTCACTTTTAAGTCATAATTATCGAATTTCTTTAATACGAGCAGCTTTACCACGTAGGTTACGTAGGTAGTAAAGTTTAGCACGACGTACTTTACCACGACGTACAACTTCTAAGTTAGCGATTTTTGGTGTGTGTACAGGGAATGTACGCTCAACACCTACACCGTAAGAAATTTTACGAACTGTGAAAGTTTCGCTAATACCGCCACCACGACGTTTAATTACTACACCTTCGAAAAGTTGGATACGTTCACGAGTACCCTCTACTACTTTCACGTGTACCTTAACAGTATCACCAGGACGGAAAGTTGGTAGATCAGTGCGAAGCTGAGCTTTTGTAATTTCTGTAATAATGTTTGACATTGTTTTCTCTCCTTAGACAGATGCTCTTGCACGCAATCTATGCCACAGCGGAACACCGTAATTCAGCACTTCACATAGAAGTACAGATTAGATGTTATCATAAATAGAGCAGGCAATCAAGCATCTTGATGATTGTTTTTTAGTTTTTCTAGATACAATTTTTGCTTGTCTGTTAATGGATAATGCTCCAATAAGTCAGGACGGCGCTCAAAAGTTCTTTTCAGCGATTGTTCCTCTCGCCATTGCTCGATTCTAGCGTGATTCCCCGATACTAAAACATCAGGTACCTTCATCCCACGAAACTCCGCAGGTCGTGTATAATGTGGATGCTCAAGTAGACCCGTTGAAAAAGAATCCTGGATATGCGAATTCTCTTGC
Organism: Lysinibacillus sp. FSL W7-1291; assembly: GCF_038593415.1. NCBI lineage: Bacteria > Bacillati > Bacillota > Bacilli > Caryophanales > Bacillaceae > Lysinibacillus > Lysinibacillus sp. FSL W7-1291. The sequence continues at coordinate 1,048,403 of NZ_CP151994.1, read as the reverse complement.
CCTAAGACACCAGGCAACAATCGAACTACGCTATCAATAACAGTCATAGCGCCTAATTCCCCACCTGTTAACACGAAATCGCCAATGGAAATCTCGTCTGTCACGAGGTGCTGACGTATACGCTCATCATAGCCTTCATAATGACCACATAAGAACACTAACTCCGTTTCTTGTGCTAGCTCTTCTGCTTTTTTCTGGGTGAATCGTTCACCTTGAGGACACATTAAAATGATACGTGGTTGTTTGCCAGCAGTGATGGCCTCCACTGCACTAAACATAGGTTCAGGCTTTAAAACCATACCCGCACCACCACCATATGGATAGTCATCGACTTGCTTGTGTTTGTTCCCTGAAAATGTACGAATATCCGTGACCTCTAGCTTTACAGCACCTTTTTCTTGCGCTTTCTTTAAAATAGATGCACCAAAAACGCCTGAGAACATATCAGGGAACAGGCTTAATACATGAATGTTCATCATAATAAGCCTTCCATTACATGGATGATAATTTTTTTATCTACAACATCAATATCTTTTACGATATCTTCGATATAAGGGATATAATGCTCTTTCTTCGAGCCTTTAACTACCCATACATCGTTTGCTCCTGTTTGCAGGATATCTGCCACAACACCAATTGTTTCGCCCTCTTCAGAAATAACTGTGCAGCCTATTATTTCATGGAAAAAGAATTCATTTTCTGCAAGTAGATCATCTGTCATTTGATCTTTTGTTACTTTCAGCATGCCTTCTTTAAACGGCTCAACCAAGTTGATATTGTTCATGCCTTCAAAAGTTAAAAGAATAAAGTTTTTATGACGACGCACCGAACCAATCGTTACCCAGGTTGGCTTCTTATCGTCTTTTTTAAAGGCAGCAAGTTTATTTCCTACTGCAAAACGCTCTTCTTCAAAGTCTGTTGTCGATAATACACGTATCTCACCACGAATACCGTGTGTATTGACAATACGACCTACATTAAACCATTCCATTCAACTTTCACCTCGTAAAAAACTTCTCTCCATAAAGCATCCTGCTCACCCAATAAATAGCTACCGTTCGCTCATTTATCACCGCTTACAGATGTGCTTGGAAGAATGTCGTTTTAGCTAAGACTGATTTGTCTTGTCATTATTAATATAAGCAATACCCTTTAGCTGTAATCGTTATAACAGTTTTCTGTTCTGCTTAAACAGAAGTACTAGATACATGCTGCTGTTAAAACAAGATAAAAAAAGGAAGGAACCTACAAGCTCCCTCCTTCTTTGTCCAGATTTTACGTTTCATGCTAAAAGCCACTTTGAACTCCTAAGCGACATGTAAACACACCTATCAGGACTCATTTGTACTTGTTGCAAGAGCGTGAAAATCTTTTCTATTAATCCAATATATCGACGTAGGTCTTCTTTTGATGGTGACTACCTGCCGCTGAATAAACAATTGTACGAATCGCTTTCGCTACTCGCCCTTGCTTGCCTATGACTTTCCCTCGATCCTCTGGATGAACAAAAAGTTTATAAACAATTCGATTTGCATTTTCATCCGTCTCAATACGAACTTCTTCTGGATAATCGACTAACGGTAAAACGATTGCTTCAATCAGCTGCTTCAAAGACGTCGCCCCCGATTATTTACTGAATTTTTGGTTATGGAATTTTTCCATGATACCTTGTTCTGAGAACAGGTTACGCACTGTATCTGATGGTTTTGCACCGTCAGCTAACCATTTAAGAGCTTTCTCTTCATCAATGTTTACAGTAGCTGGTTGAGTTAGTGGGTTGTAAGTACCAACTGTTTCGATTTGACGACCGTCACGTGGTGAACGAGCGTCTGCAACTACGATACGATAGAAAGGAGATTTTTTAGCTCCCATACGTTTTAAGCGAATTTTAACTGCCATTTTAATAGCACCTCCGAATAAGTTTCACACAAGATAGTATATTATCAATGTTTAGGTTGTTTGTAAAGTGTTTTTTCTTAACACCTAAAAATTATTATTTAAACAATGAATCAAAGCCTGGTAATTTCATTTTTTTCTTGCCTTTACCACTTGCCATTCCAGTCATTTGCTTCATCATTTTTTTCATTTCATCGAATTGCTTAATGAGACGATTCACCTCTTGAATAGATGTCCCAGAGCCTTTAGCAATACGCTTTTTACGGCTACCATTTATGATTTCTGGGTTGGTCTTTTCAGCAGGCGTCATCGAGTAAATAATGGCCTCTACACGCCCCATTTGTTTATCATCTACTTTTACATTATCCAAGCCTTTGATTTTGTTTGCACCTGGGAGCATTTTTAAAATTTCATCAAGTGGTCCCATTTTTTTGACTTGTTGTAATTGTTCAACGAAATCATCAAATGTAAAGGTTTGGGACTTGAATTTTTCTTCTAATTCTTTGGCTTTTGCTTCATCTACATTTGCTTGCGCCTTTTCGATCAGCGACAGAACATCTCCCATACCTAATATACGAGACGCCATACGCTCTGGATGGAAAGGCTCTAGCGCATCCATTTTCTCACCCATACCGACAAACTTAATCGGTTTCTGCGTTACAGAACGAATGGATAATGCAGCACCACCACGAGTATCACCATCAAGTTTTGTTAAAACAACGCCTGTAATACCAATGGCCTCATTAAAGCTTTCTGCCACATTGACAGCATCCTGACCTGTCATAGCATCGACAACAAGGAATACCTCATCTGGCTCTTTTAATGCACGAATATCTTTTAATTCCTGCATTAAATCTTCATCGATATGAAGACGACCAGCCGTATCGATAATCACCACATCATGATGCTCTTCCTTTGCCAATTCGATTGCTTGACGAGCAATTTCTACTGGAGATACCTCGGTTCCTAAAGCAAAAACAGGTAATGATAACTGTTTACCTAATGTTTGTAGCTGTTGAACGGCTGCTGGGCGATAAACGTCTGCGGCAACTAGTAATGGCTTACGATTAAATTTTTTCCGTAAGACATTTGCCAGTTTTCCTGTAGTCGTCGTTTTACCCGCACCTTGTAAACCGACCATCATAATGACTGTTGGCGGCTTTGTATTAAACTTAATAGGGCTTTGTTCGCCACCCATTAATTCCGTTAATTCATCTTGTACGATTTTAATAACTTGCTGCCCTGGTGTTAAGCTTTGCATAACTTCAACACCGACAGCACGCTCACTTACCTTTTTCACAAACTCTTTGACTACTTTTAAGTTAACATCCGCTTCGATTAAAGCAAATCGGACTTCTCGCATCATTTCTTTAACGTCTTGCTCTGATACTTTCCCTTTGCCTTTAATCTTTTGGATCGTTCCTTGGAGTCGTTCCGCTAATCCTTCAAAAGCCATTGCTTTCGCCTCCTAATCCCATTCTTTCAGCTGTTCAATAAGTGCTAACTGCTGTTCATCTGTCATACTTTTCTCTGTAATCCCCATTGTAAGCTGTGACAGCATTTGGGTACGTTGTTGAAATTTTTCAAGTAAACATAATTTTTCTTCATATTCCTCAAGCATCGCTTCTGTTCGACGAATATTATCGTAAACAGCTTGGCGTGAAACTCCATACGATTCAGCGATTTCTCCTAGAGAGTTATCATCCAAATAGTATAGTTCCATATAACTTCTTTGCTTATCTGTTAATAATGCTTGATAAAAGTCGAAGAGAAAGTTCATGCGTGTTGTTTTTTCAAGTAGCATCGAATGTTTCTCCTCCCGCTATTAGTCATTTGTATCATAACGAAAAGCGCCCGTCTGTGTCAAGGTAATCTCCTTGTCTAAAAGCTTAAATGTCTGCTTGCAGGCATATTTTACGCCTTTAGCAAGTATTACTCTTTTAAACAAGTCAATTCACCTATACACAGTCGAGCGTTTTATAAAATTACTCAGCGATGTTCGCTGTTAATCTTCATTATTTTCTAATTCTTTATCCAAACCATCAGCAAATAAACCATAAACATATCGTTCAGCATCAAATGGCTGTAGATCATCCATTTTCTCACCAAGACCAACAAATTTCACAGGAATGTGCAGCTTATTGCGAATAGCAAGCACAATCCCGCCCTTAGCTGTACCGTCTAGCTTCGTTAAGACAATACCTGTTACATTCGTTGCTTCTTTAAATGTTTGTGCTTGCACAAGTGCATTTTGGCCTGTTGTGGCATCTAATGCTAATAATACTTCATGTGGCGCATTTGGAATTTCACGTGAAATGACACGATGTACCTTTTCAAGTTCATTCATTAAGTTCACTTTGTTTTGCAAGCGACCAGCTGTATCGCAAATTAATACATCGGCTTTTCTATTTTTGGCTGCACGAATCGCATCATACATGACTGCCGCTGGATCAGAGCCCTCAGATTGTTTGATAACTTCACAACCGACACGATCTCCCCATACTTGTAATTGATCTATCGCACCAGCACGGAACGTATCACCAGCAGCTAAAACAACGGTTTTCCCTTGTGTTTTTAAGCGATGCGCTAGTTTGCCGATCGTTGTCGTTTTTCCAACGCCATTTACTCCGACAAATAGAATAACTGTCAGCTCACCATCTGGCTGCATATTTAGATCAATTAAATCTTCTTCACCTTGCTCATAAATTTCTACAAGCTTCTCAGAAATCACGGCTTGGATACCGTTCGTATCTTTTATATTTTTACGTTGTACTTCGAAACGCAGTTTATCCATTAGCTCCATAACTGTTTCAAAGCCGACATCAGCTTGTAATAATAAATCCTCTAATTCTTCAAAGAAATCCTCATCCACTTTACGATAACGCGCAACAAGGTCGTTCACTTTAGAAGTAAAGGAATTACGTGTTTTTTCAAGACCAGCCTTGAATTTTTGTGTAATCGACCAAGCAGAAGGCTTTTTCTCCTCTACTGGTGTATCCTCAATAACTGCTAGCTCTTGTACTTCCAGATCTTGTACTTCTGGCTGTATTTCTGGTTGTTCTTTTTCTATTTCAGTTGAAGGTTCTACTGCTGCTTCTTTCACAATTTCCATCTCTGGAGATTCTTCTATTTGCTCAACCACTTCTACATCAACAGTCTCAATAGCAGCCGTTTCGTTTGCTTCATCTAGATCTAGCTCTTGAAGATCAGCATCCTGCTCATTGTCAAGCGCCTCTAGTTTTTCTTCCTCGGCTGGATTTCCCATTAATTTATCTTTTAAACGCTTAAAAAAACTCATGCTTGTTCGCTCCTTTGCTCCGCAAGTACGGGTTCATCTTCTAATTTTACTGATACGAGTTTTGATACACCCGATTCTTGCATTGTTATACCATACAAGACATCAGCTCCCTCCATCGTCCCTTTACGATGTGTAATAACAATGAATTGTGTGTCACGGCTAAATCTTTTTAGATACTGGCTATAGCGCACAACATTAGCCTCATCCAAAGCCGCCTCTACTTCGTCGAGAATACAGAATGGTACAGGTCGTATATTTAGGATAGAGAATAATAAGGCAATTGCTGTCAGTGCTCGCTCACCACCAGAAAGCAAACTTAAATTTTGTAGTTTTTTCCCTGGAGGTTGTGCCACTATTTCAATGCCTGTTTCTAGTAAATTTTGCGGATCAATTAACACTAAATCCGCTTGCCCACCGCCAAACAATTCACGGAAAACAAGTTTAAATTGTTCTCGTATTGCATAGAACGTTTCACTAAAGCGCAATGTCATTTCTTCATCCATTTCTTTAATGGCTTCATGCAATGTTTCCTGTGCAGCAAGTAAATCCTCTCGTTGTTCAGTTAAGAATGTATGACGTTCAAGTACTCGTTCATATTCCTCAATCGCCCCTAAATTAACAGGACCAAGCTCTTCAATGGATTTTTTCAACAGTTTCACACGGCGTCGTACGAACTCTTCGTCTTCTATCGAAAGAGCTTCTTCCTCTGCCTCTTCAAATGTTAACTGATAGTTTTCTTCGAGTTGTTCTTTGAAATTATCCATTTCAAATTCTAAACGGCTTTGTTTCAACTCATTTGCACGTATTGCTTCAAGGTATCCTTTATGTATACGTTGCATTTCTTTCAGTTGTTCTTCTAATGTTGTGAGTTCTTGTTGTTGCCCTACCTTCTCCTCTTTCTTTCGAGAAATAGTCTCTTGTAAGGCATCTCTTCTCGCTTTCCATGTGATTACCTGCTCCTCAACCTCTTCATCACTTAAATGATTTGTCGATTCATCGGATTGAAGCCATAATATTTCCTGAGAAATATTTTCAACTTTTTGTTGAGCTTTGTTCAATTGTAGTGCTAGCTCAGCAGTGGAAATTTGAACTTGCGACATTTGTTCTTGCATTACTGCTAATTGTGAACGTTTTTCCGCTAGTTGCTCTCGTAATACGTCCTTCTCTGTCTCACCTTGTAGCTTTACCTTACTTAATTGCTCGACAGTATCATTGATTTCGACAAGCTCATCGGCGAGTGCGTTTAATCGCTCCATTGCCTCTTGCTTTTGTGATAACAATGCTTCCTCACGTGTTTTTACATCTTGAGTTTCAGTTGAAGTAAAAGATACTCGGGCTGATAAGCTTTTTTCAACAACCTCTAACTCGCGGATACGACCAGCCTGTTGCATCTCATCTTTTCGTAATTGCTCTCCTTCAAGCTTTAACTGTTCTACTTGATCTCGAAGTGTTGCAAGCTTGTCTTTTTCGGTTGCTACAGCCTGTTCAGCACTATAAATGGAATCCTGTAATGACTCTAGCTTGAGGATTAAATCATCTAATTCGGCTTTTCTTGTAAAGAGTGAGGATTGCTGTTTCATAGCACCACCCGTTAAAGAACCCCCTGCATTGACAATATCTCCATCAAGTGTGACCACTCGGTATCGGAAACCACATAATCGAGCGATTTGACTGGCCCCTTCCAGATTTGCTGCCACAATGACATGCCCTAAAAGATTTTCAACAATTGTACGATTATCTTCATTAAATGTCACAAGCGCATCTGCTATTTGAATAAAAGCTGGATGCTCTATCGCTAATTGGATCGTAGCTGGATTAATTTTACGTGACTTCATCACGGTTTTTGGTAAAAAAGTAGCTCGTCCAGCTCGTTTTTGCTTTAACCAATGAATGGCTTGCTGTGCATGTCGTTCATTCGTTGTGACAATATGCTGAGAGGCTGCACCTAAAGCTGTTTCTATCGCTTGAGAGTATTTCCCCTCAACTTGTAGTAATTCAGCGACAGCCCCCTCAATTCCTTGTAATTCACCTTTATCACGAGCAAGCAAAACTTCTTTAACTCCTTGGAAAAATCCTGAAAAATCGGCTTCCAATTCAGCTAATGTATCTTTTCTCGCCTTTAATTGCTGCTGATGCTGATAAGCTTTATACAGCATATCCTGTTTCTCAGCAAAGGAAGAATTTGTATTTTTTAACTGAACTTGCAGCGACTCATATTGTTCAAGCTTAGCTTGCAAATCATTTGTTGTGGAAGTGTGTTCAGCGACTAGCTTTTCTTTCTCAGCAACAATTTGCGTAAGCTCTTGTCCAATTTCATCAGTTTGATTGGACATTCTTGCTGCCATAGCCTTTTGTTGCGCTAATTGCTGATCGATATTTTTCAATTCATTCTTAATAGTTGCTTCTTCATTCAATGAATCAATATATCGATTTTTTTGTTCTTCAATTTCTTGTTCAATTTCCGTAACAGAACGATTTAATGACTGTTCTAACTGTTTAATGCTCTGCTTGAGTATGGAGAGTGCTTGCTGTTTCTCTGAAAATGCTTCTTTTTTCTCCTGTTCTTGTACAAGCAGTACGTCTACTTCTTCTTTTGCTTCTTGTAATGTCGCATTCAGCTGCAGTAGTTGATTGGAAGCATTTTGTCGTTTTTCAGCCATTAGTGCTTTACGACCATCCCAACGCTCTACCTCCATTGTGGCATTGACAAGATCAGCCTGTGAAACATCCAAATAATCATCAAGTTCTTTTAATAACTTGCGAATATTGGTTGTTTGTATATCGATTGTTGCAATATTTTGAGCTTGTTGTTGCTCAGTTGCAGACAGCTCGGTAAATTCAGCTTTTAGTGCATGCAAAGATTGTGCACAATTTTTAAAATCATGCACAAGAATGGCAATATCAAAATCTTTTAGCTCGGTAGACATTTGGACATAGTCTCTCGCACTAGAAGCCTGCATTTCAAGCGGCTCTAATCGGTTGTCTAATTCATGGAGTATATCTAATACACGATACAAATTCTCATCTGTCTCTACAAGCTTATGCTCTGCTTTTTTCTTTCTTATTTTATACTTTAAAACGCCAGCTGCCTCTTCAAAAATCGAACGACGGTCGTCAGGGCGGCTATTTAAGATTTCATCAACACGGCCTTGAGAAATAATTGAAAATGCCTCTTTCCCAAGCCCTGAATCCATAAACAAGTCCGTAATATCCTTCAGGCGACACTGTTGGTTATTTAATAAATATTCACTATCACCTGAACGGTATACGCGTCTTGTTACGCTGACTTCTGTATAAGAAAAAGCAAGTTGCTCGTCAGTATTGTCTAATATAAGTGTTACCTCTGCAAAGTTGAGTGGCTTACGAGAGTCACTGCCAGCAAAAATAACATCTTCCATCTTTGCTCCACGTAACGACTTTGCCGATTGCTCCCCAAGTACCCAACGAATCGCATCTGTGACATTACTTTTTCCACTGCCATTTGGTCCAACAACCGCTGTAACACCGGGTACAAAATCAATTCCAATGCGCTCCGCAAAGGATTTAAAGCCAATCACTTCTAGTCGTTTTAGGAACATCTATTAAGCCTCCTCTTTTGCAGCTTCTTCACGCATCATTCGCATTGCACATTGTGCAGCTTGCTGCTCGGCTTCTTTTTTTGATTTTCCACGACCAATACCAAGCTCTTGCCCGTTCAATAATACGCTTGATACAAAGGTACGGTTATGTGCTGGGCCTTTTTCATCGATTATTTCGTAATGAAGAAGTCCATTATTGGTTTGTTGTACCATTTCTTGCAATTGACTTTTAAAATCCATCACATGCGAAAAAGCACCTACTTCTACTTTTGGGAACACGATACGCTCTAAAAACGACACGACCGTTTGTAATTCTTGATCTAGATAGAGTGCACCTACAAATGATTCAAACACATCTGCAAGTAGCGCTGGGCGTTCCCGACCACCTGTTAATTCCTCACCTTTTCCAAGTAACACGAAGCGTCCAAAGCCTAATTCATTCGCAAAAATAACTAGTGATGGCTCACAAACGATAGAAGCTCTTAACTTTGTTAACTCACCCTCGCTCATATTTGGGTATTTCTCAAAAAGATATTTAGAAACAGATAGTTCAAGTACTGCGTCTCCTAAAAATTCAAGACGCTCATTATCCGTAAATAGCTTACGGCGATGCTCATTCACATAAGATGAATGCGTGAATGCTTGATACAATAAATTTTTATTAATAAAAGTGATATTTAATTCATGCTGTAACAGCTCGAATTGGTTGCGTACTTTTTCAGGAAGTACGCCAGATTTCTGCATAGTTCCTTTTCTTTTCATAGCCATTGAACAAATCTGCCTTCCTAATAGTTTCTACCGTTTTAGTGTACCTTTTTCAAGGCGTTTATGCAAAAGTATTTCGGCTTAAACACAATGTTTTGGAAATTTTTTCGAAAATTTATCTTATTCATAGAAAATGATCTCCTCTAAAATGAAAGTTGAATGCTTGTGGGATGATTTTTGGTTAACTCCAGTCGTCAGCTCAAAAAAATTTTAGACATTATGCCCCCGATTTTTAACATGAAAAAGGGACGTCAATAGATCGAAAATCGATCTATTTCGTCCCCTTTGAATACATCTTTGTTCATTGAAGCTGCTTCTTCTATCAAGTCAAAGCAGACAAACTATTTCTACTTTATTCATGCTATCATAAATACCATTGTGTATTATGATGACCATCACATCTATAAAGGTGATCCATTTTCGCTAAATAAAGTTTTAACGAAATTAGTTTAATTTACTTTCGATGTATGAAATTGCAGAACCTACTGTTGAGATTTTTTCAGCATCTTCATCAGAAATTTCCATATCAAACTCGTCTTCAAGTTCCATTACAAGTTCAACTACGTCTAATGAGTCAGCACCTAAATCATCACGGAAAGAAGCTTCAAGTGTTACTTCGCTTTCTTCAACACCTAAACGGTCCACGATTACTTTTGTTACACGTTCTAATACTGTAGACAAATGATTCACCTCCCCTCAAATGATTATACAAAAAATCAGCGTATATGCCTAATCGAAATTACATTACCATACCACCATCTATATGAAGCGTTTGCCCTGTCATATAGTTAGCATCATCGGAAGCAAGGAAAGCTACTGCCTTGGCAATATCCTCTGGCTGTCCAAGTTTCGCAAGAGGGATCTGCGTAAGCATACCTTTTTTAATATCTTCTGGTAGTTGCTCTGTCATTTCTGTTTCAATAAAGCCTGGCGCAATCGCATTAACTAAAATATTGCGTGAAGCTAATTCTTTTGCCGTCGTTTTTGTGAGTCCAATAACACCTGCTTTAGCCGCAACATAGTTTGCTTGACCAGCATTACCCGCTACACCAACGATGGAAGAAATATTAATAATACGACCTGCACGTTGCTTCATCATTTGACGTGTTACCGCCTTTGTACAAAGGAAAACCCCTTTAAGATTCGTATTTAATACATCGTCCCATTCGTCTTCCTTCATACGCATTAACAGGTTATCTCTAGTAATACCTGCATTATTCACTAAAATATCAAGAGAACCAAATGTTTTCACAGCGGCATCCATTAATGCGGTTACTTCTTCCGTCTGTGAAACGCTAGCTTGCACCGCAATGGCTTCCCCACCGTTTGCTTGAATCATCTCAACGACTTCTTCCGCTTTTGCCTGTGAGCCACTATAGTTTACTACAACCTTAGCACCTTCCTCAGCAAGCTTTACAGCAATAGCACGTCCAATCCCTCTTGAAGCTCCTGTTACAACAGCTACTTTACCTTCTAATTTACGCATTGATTGACCACTCCTTCGACGCTTCTAAAACCGCTTCTAATGATGCTTCATCATAGACACAATAAGCAGCAACTGAACGATCAATTTTTTTCAAGAGACCGCTTAATACTTTGCCAGGTCCACATTCGATAAAGACATCGACACCTTGTGCAATCATTTCACGCATAGATGCTTCCCATTGCACTGCACTATATACCTGTTCAACTAGCTCCTGCTGAATCGCTGGTACATCCTTTAATTCCTTCGCCATTACATTGCCGATAACAGGGATTTCAGGTGCAGATAAAGTAATCTCTGCTAATGCTGCTTGCAGTTTTTCTGAGGATGGTCGCATCAATTCAGAATGAAATGGACCGCTCACAACTAAAGGTATTGCGCGCTTTGCCCCTGCTTCTTTTGCAGCAATAATCGCTTTATCTACACCTTCTTTAGTGCCTGAGATAACAATTTGTCCTGGACAATTCACATTGGCTACCTGCACAGAATCACCCGCTGCTGAAACCAGCTCTGTAACTGCGTTCAATGCCTCTAATTCCATCCCTAGAATCGCTGCCATCGCTCCTTGTCCTGCTGGTACAGCTTCATTCATATAAAGACCACGTTTATGCACGATAGACACGGCATCATCAAATGACATTACGCCTGCTAAAACCAATGCACCATATTCTCCAAGCGAATGACCCGCAGCATAGTGTGGCTGAATTCCTGCTGCACGCAGCTTTTCAGCTACCATTACACCCGTAGTAAGAAGTGCTGGCTGAGCGTGGTATGTCAGTGTTAACTCCTCAGCTGGACCTTCTAACATTAACTTAGATAATTCAAATTGTAGAGCTTGATCTGCACGATCATAAAATGCTTTACTGTCTGCTGCATTTTCAACAAACTCTTGACCCATCCCTACTACTTGCGAACCTTGTCCTGGAAAAATAAATGCTATTTTCGTCATTTGAATAATCCCCTTTGTTTAATCAATTTCTAAGTGACGTACTGTATCAGTAATCGTCGAAATAACAGCATGCTCTACCATCGTATTAGCTTGTCGAATCGCACTAAAAATTGCTTTTGCATTCGATGAGCCATGCGCTTTAATTACAGGTGCTTGTAAGCCAAACAACCCTGCACCACCATACTCTGTGTAGTCCATTTTATTTTTTAAGTCACGTAAATTATTTTTCATGAGTGCTGCTGAAATTTTCGTTTTCGTTGATGACATAAATGCCTCTTTTAACATTGAAAATAAAGCGCCAGCCGTCCCTTCAATAGACTTCAACACCATATTGCCTGTAAAGCCATCTGTTACAACAACATCCGCTACTCCTTCAAGCAAATCACGCGCTTCTACATTACCAATAAAATTCAAATCAGCTTCCTTCAATAATTCGAAGGCAGCTTTCGTTAATTCATTACCCTTTTTTTCCTCAGTACCGATATTTAATAGGCCAATTCGTGGTTTTTGTAAGCCTCCAACCTTTTTAGCATAAATATCACCCATAATCGCATATTGCACTAAGTGCTCTGGTCGTGCATCTGCATTTGCTCCTAAATCAAGCATTAAGAAGCCTTTACCATCCAATGTCGGTAATGTTGTAGCCAAAGCTGGACGGGCTATCCCCTCAATTCGGCCAACTTTAAATAAGCCCCCTGCCATTAACGCTCCGGTATTCCCAGCAGATAGGCAAGCATCAGCTCTACCTTCTTCCACCGATTCCATCATGCGAGCCATTGAAGAATCCTTTTTTCGACGAACAGCACGTGCAGGGTCATCCGTTCCTTCTACTATTTCCTCACAATGTATGATTGTTAATCGATCATGTTGTTTTAAAAATGGCTCAAGCTTATCTTGCTGACCATATAATTGGATTTCTAAATTTGGGATTTGCTCTAATGCTAAGAGTGCACCTTCAACAACTGATTTTGGTGCATTGTCTCCACCCATTCCATCAAGCGCTAATTTCATTGTTACTCACCTTTACCTTTCGTGCGGTACATATCAAATTCACCAACAAAAACGGTTTCACCATTTACGGTAGATGTTACCTCGACTTTTGTACGATGATTAAGATCATCTCGTCCGATAACAATCGCTTTTGTAATAACACGATTTCCAGCACGCACAGGTTTCACAAATGTAATATTGGAATGTACGGTTAATGCTAGTTCGTCATCAATTACTGCGACCGCTAATGAGTTTGCTTGTGCAAACAAATGATGTCCACGTGCGATGCCATTGCGCTGAAAAACATGCTCTTCTTGTACATCAAAAATCGATAGTGCTCGATTATCTAATTCAATATCTACAATTTCTCCGATGACTTCATCAATCGGTAGAGATTTTACTTCATTTTCATAGTTTTTAGAAGCAACATCTTTAATTCGCTCTCGTAATTCTGGTATAGATAACTCCATACGATCTAAACGAATTGTTTGGACACTTACCTGAAACTGTGTTGCTAGCTGTTCATCTGTGACGAATGGATTTTCAGCTATCGTTTCAGATAGTAGTCGCTGTCGCTCTTTTTTCGTTCGTCTCAACATCATTCGCCACCTTTTGAGTTGTTATTAGCACTTGGTACTAATATCAGTATATAGAGTATAAAAAAAGAATGCAAGACTTGTTTTGAAATCAAGTACTCACATTCTCCTATGCTCATAAGCCCTCAATACTAATCGAAGCGCTCTCCCTGTAATACACCCGACTCTTCTAGCATTTTACGCAAGTATTGATAGTCATCATCCTGCCAAAACGCTTTTGTTTCAAGCATCTCTGTTGCATCTTTTCTTGCGGTCTCGAGTATACGATAATCATGTACTAAATCAGCTACTTTAAAATCTGGCAAACCACTTTGCTTTCTACCAAAAAAGTCCCCTGGTCCCCTTAATTCTAAATCTTTTTCAGCTAAACGGAAACCATCATTCGTTTCCGTCATCGACTGCATACGCTCTTTCCCTTCATCAGACTTAGGATCAGCAAGTAAAATACAGTATGACTGGTGCTCACCACGCCCGACACGCCCTCGGAGCTGGTGCAATTGCGCTAGGCCAAAACGCTCAGCATCATAGACAATCATAAAGGTAGCATTCGGTACATTAACACCTACCTCCACAACTGTTGTAGAAACTAAAAGCTGAATTGTTCCTTCACTAAAATCGCGCATCACCGCATCTTTTTCATCGGCTGATAAACGTCCATGCATTAAACCGACCTGATAACGATCTTTAAAATAAGTGGCTAGTTGCTCATAAATTTCTACAGCATTTTGAACATCAAGCTTATCAGATTCCTCAATAAGTGGACAAATAGCATAAGCTTGTCTTCCAGCCGCTAGCTCCAATTCTAGCTTGGACATCACAGAGCCGAGTTGCTCTTTTTTCATCCAATGCGTTTCAATCTGTTTACGGCCCGCTGGCATTTCATCAATTATCGATACATCCATTTCCCCAAATGCAGTAATAGCAAGTGTACGCGGTATAGGAGTAGCTGTCATAAAGAGGACATCTGGATTCTCCCCTTTATCACGCAAAATTCGACGTTGTTCCACACCAAAGCGATGCTGCTCATCTGTGATGACAAAACCTAGCTTTTGAAATATAACATCTGGCTGAATTAACGCATGTGTGCCAATGACAATGTCAAGATCACCATTTGCCAAATCTGCTAAAATCCCACGTCGCTCCTTTGTTTTAGTTGACCCAGATAACAAAGCAACACGAACATCAAAGGGTTGAAACCATTCTTTTAAGTTCTCCAAGTGCTGTTCCGCTAAAATTTCAGTTGGTGCCATTAAGGCTCCTTGAAAGCCCGCTGTCACAGCTGCATATAAACCGATTGCCGCTACTACTGTTTTCCCAGAACCTACGTCGCCTTGCAGCAAACGATTCATTCGATGTGGTTCCTTCAAATCTTTACAAATTTCATTAACCACTCGTTTTTGAGCATTTGTTAATTCATAGGGCAATGAAGCAATAAATGCTCGTAGTTTATGCACATCAAACTGAATGATTGTGCCACGCTCACTCTCTTTCCGCGTTTTACGTAATGCCTGTATACGCAATTGGAAGTTTAATAGCTCCTCATAAGCAAAGCGTCTTCTTGCTTGTTTAGCATGCCCAGCATCCAGCGGAAAATGGATACCCTCCAAGCCCTCTCGTATCGGAACAAGCTTATAGGACTCCTGTAAATAATATGGAATCGCCTCTGGTAGCTCTGCACCAAAATCATCTAACACTTGTCGCATATATTTACGAAATCTTTTTTGTGGAATCAAACCTTTCAGACTATACACTGGCTCAAAGTCTACTTGATCTGTTTTTGGCCCAAATGTGACAGTTGTACCATTGATTACTTGTCTACCACGATCCCATTTCCCCGTCACGGTAATAATGGAACCCGGTACAAGCTTTTGCTTTAAATAGCCTTGATTGAAAAATACAACTTTTACTAAGTGACGTCCTGCCAAAACTGTTACTTGAAGTCTTGATTTATTACGACCTAAAAATAATATCGTAGGCTCACGTTCTACCTTGCACTCAACTGTAACGCGTTCGTTATGTGGTGTTTGCGCTAAATCTTTTAAACGAAAATCTTCATGTCGATGTGGGAACGTCCATAATAAATCAGCTACTGTATTGATGCCTAGTGATTCAAGATGTGCTGCTGTTTCTTTCCCGATGCCTTTCACTTCATTGACATGGCTAAATAATTCAGTCATCCTATCCCACAACTCCCTTCATTCAAGTGGTACTCTTTATGTAACCATCCTAGCTTCCTCTATCTAATGTATCATATATTAATTCGCAGCCTCTACACATAAGCAAAAACCCCATCAATGCATGATAGGGTTATAAACGTCTGTCATTTATATTGCAAAATCATGTCAATAAAAAGCTTAATGGCATCAGGAAAGACATCTTCATCTAAATCAAATTTTGGATGATGATGTGGATATTGGCTTTTTTCGCCACCCATCCCAACAAAAATAAATGCACCTGGCCTATGCTTTAGATAATATGAAAAATCCTCGCCCCCCATTACTGGATCAACAAGCTCGAATACATCCTGCCCAAAATTTTCACAAACGATAGATTCTACGAAGCGTGATTGCTGAGGATCATTGATAAGGGGAGGCGTCCCTATAATAAAATCGATTGTCCCTTTCGCCCCAAAAGCATGGCAAATCCCTTCTGTTAAACTTACCATCTTCGTTTGAATGGTAGCTACTGTTTCAGGAGTTAATGCCCTAATAGTTCCTATTAATTTTGCTGTCTCTGGAATAATGTTATACGTTGTTCCTGCTTGAATATTTCCTACTGTAATAACGCCAGCCTCAATAGGATTGATTGTTCGGCTAATGATACTCTGAAAGGCTTGCATTAAATGGCTCGCAATATAAATGGGATCAATCGTTTCATGTGGCATTGAACCATGTCCACCATGACCTTGAATTTCAATTTCAAAATCATCGACCGAAGCCATCATTGGCCCATGTGTTAAGCCAATTTTCCCTTTTTCTAAACCTTGCCATAAATGAATACCGAAAATAGCATCGACACCTTCTAAAACACCATTTTGAATTAAAAAATCTGCTCCACTTGGTGTGATTTCCTCAGCTGATTGGAAAATAAGCATAATATTTGGCTCGATTTTTTCCTTATTCATCGCTATCCATTGTGCTACTGCCAATAAAATCGCTGTATGCCCATCATGACCACACATATGTGCCACACCTGGCTTTTGAGAGATATAGGGCTTATCACCTTCTTCAACAATTGGTAAGGCATCTATATCTGCTCGTAAGGCAATTGTCTTCGTATCTTTTGTTCCTTGAATCATAGCCACTACGCTAGGAGGATCATACTCTAATATTTCAATTTGAAGCTGCTCTAATCGTTTACGAATAAATTGACTTGTTTCAAATTCTTGTCCAGAAAGCTCTGGATATTGATGAAGATAACGACGATCCTCTATAGCTTGTTTTGTTAAAAATGGTAGATTAGTTATTTCCACTAAAAAAACTCCTTTTAATTTACCTTGAGCGTTCCTACAAAGGAATGGAGCGTCTGATAAAGCCCCCCCTTACAAAATGGGTGCTTATTTTATTATACTAAAATCATTCGCAACTAAACCAATATAAAAACATGCTACCTTTTTAGATAGCATGTTTCACCAGTTTTATTGAAGAGCTTTAATACTTTGTAGGCCACCATTTTCAAGTATAGCTTTACTAATAGCCTTTCCTGTTGGTGTTGCCGCTAGACCGCCTCGTGCAGTCTCTTTCAGATTCGGACTCATGGATTGCCCAATGCGATACATAGCGCCAATTACTTCATCACAGGGAATACGACTTGTTACACCTGCAAGTGCCATATCTGCCGCTACTAGCGAGTTAGATGCACCCATGGCATTACGTTTGACACATGGTACTTCAACAAGACCTGCTACTGGATCACAGACAAGACCAAGCATATTTTTTAAGGTAATGGCAAATGCTTCCGAACATTGCTGTGGCGTACCTCCAGCCATTTCAACAATGGCAGCAGCAGCCATTCCTGCAGCAGAACCAACTTCTGCCTGACAACCACCAGCAGCACCTGAAATGGAAGCGTTATTCGCAACCACAAACCCAAAAGCTCCTGACGTAAATAAATAACGGATCATTTGCTCACGAGTTGGATTTAATTTATTTTTCACTGCAAAAAGCGTTCCTGGTACAACACCTGCAGAACCCGCTGTCGGCGTTGCACATATTGTTCCCATCGCTGCATTTACTTCATTTGTTGCAACGGCTTTGCTTACAGCATCTAATAATAAATCACCTGATAGTGATTTTCCTTGCGCAATATAATTTTGAAGCAATACGGCGTCCCCACCAGTTAAACCTGTTACTGATTGCACACCTTGTAATCCTCGTTCAATGGCTTCTTCCATCACGGTTAGATTTCGATCCATTTGTTGGATGATTTCTTCTCGCGTTCTGCCAGTAATCAATATTTCCTGTTCGATCATGATTTCTGATATTAATTTTTCTTCTTGCTCTGCTCGTTCTACAAGCTCACGAACATTATGAAATAAAACGTCCATTTTGGGACACCCCCTTAGTTATTAATTTTAGAGACCTTTGTAATATGTGGAATTAAAGATATTTGCTGTAGCACCTTATCTTCAATGTTTTGATCAATTTCAATCACCATTAGAGCTGTTAAACCACGTTCTATACGTGAAACTTCCATATGCCCAATATTGACTTCATGCATTGCTAAACAATTGGCTACATTGGCAATACAGCCAGCACGATCATCATGCACAACAAGAATTGCTGGCATACCACCTGTTAAACGTAGCTTAAAACCATTGACTTCACTGATTTCAATTTTTCCGCCACCAATCGAAATACCAACTACAGACATTTCCCCTTCATCGTCTCCAATGACAAGCCGAGCTGTATTGGGATGCTCCGTATTAGCCGTTTCGGGAATAAATTCATATTCTAATCCCACTTTTTCGGCCTCTTCAAATGCTATTTTAATACGGTCATCAAATGTATCGTAATCTAATAGGCCCCCCACTATCGCAACATCTGTACCATGTCCTCTATACGTTTCAGCAAATGATCCATATAAATGAATTTTTGCCCATTTAGGTTGTCTACCAAATAAATCCCTTGCAACACGCCCAATGCGAGCTGCACCTGCCGTATGAGAGGAGGAAGGCCCAATCATGACTGGTCCAATAATATCAAATACTGAAGTAAACTTCATACAAACACCCCTCTATTCTATTCATATAATAATATTTATTTTTACTTATATCATGCTTGATAGCTACTATAAAAGTAAAGCATTTAATTTATCAACTTTCAGAAAATTACCACTACTATAATTTATAGTAACTATATAGGTTTATTTTTTGTCCACACCATATATACACATCAATAAAACAGTTGATATTCCAATAATTCCAAATTTTTTATCCTCTGGACACGTACATCTAGCTGTTCATATTTAGCACGTTTTTACTAAATATTATACATCCTCTTCTTTGTAGCATAAACAAAAGCAGTACACGTTTTGTGCACTGCTTTCTTTACGGAATAGCAAAGTAGCATGTAATTATTCTACTGAAATAATATATGGATATAACCCTTGTTTACCATCAAATAATTCAACTTCTACATCTGGATAGTTCTCTTCAATGAAAGCTGCTAATGCTGAAGCAGCCTGTTCAGTTGTATCTTCGCCATAGATCACTGTAACTATCTCAGCATCTTCATCGACTAAATCTGTGATTACCTTTTCTGCTGCATCCTTTAATGCTGGTGTAGAAAGGACAATTTTACCTTCTGCTAATGCCATAAAATCATCTTTACGGATTTCCACACCATCAATAGATGTATCACGCACTGCATAGGTTACTTGACCTGTCTTCACATTAGCAAATGCATCGGACATTGTCTTTTTATTTAGATCAACAGCTGCTTCAGGGTTAAACGCTAAAATCGCTGCCATCCCTTGTGGAATCGTCTTCGTAGGAACAACCGCTGCGTCAATCTCTAATAGTTCAACCGCTTGCTCTGCTGCCATAACGATATTTTTATTATTCGGTAAGATTAATACTTTTTCTGCACCGATTTCTTGTACGGCTTTAACGATATCTTCAGTTGAAGGGTTCATTGTTTGACCACCTTCAATGACATATGAAGCACCGATAGAGCGCAATAATTCTGCCACACCCTCACCCATCGCAATCGTTACGATAGCATACGGATGTTTTTCTACTTTTTTGGCAGTCGTTGGTGCTTTATGCTCCTCACCAACAATCGCTGAATGCTGCTCACGCATATTATCAACTTTTATTTTAATAAGACTACCGTATTTTTGTCCGATTGATAAAACAGAACCTGGTTGCTCAGAATGGATATGAACTTTCGCAATTTCTTCATCGGAGATCACAAGCAAAGAATCCCCCAAAGGATTTAATTCATTACGGAAATGCTCCTCATCGAAAGGTTCTTTCCCTTCTTCTAAACGCACCATTATTTCAGTACAATAGCCAAATTCAATATCTTCAGTATTCATGAAATCCTGTACTCTATGATGCTCTGCATTGATTAAATCATCTAAGGTCGCATCATTTTTCTCTGGAAGAGGCTCACCTTTTAAAGAGGCTAGAAACCCTTCATACACAAATAGTAAGCCCTGACCACCACTATCCACAACACCGACCTCTTTTAAAACAGGTAGCAATTCAGGTGTGCGATCTAATGAAGCCTTTGCTTCTGCTGTAAAAGCTTCCATCACGGCAATGATATCGGTTTCAGTTTCTGCCACTTCTACACCTTTTTTTGCCGCCTCACGTGCTACTGTTAAAATAGTTCCTTCTACAGGTTTCATAACAGCTTTATAAGCTGTATCAACACCCGCTTGGAAAGCCGCTGCAAAGCCTTTTGCATCAATGGTTGCTTCTTTTTCAATAAACTTCCCAAAGCCTCGGAATAATTGCGATAGAATAACGCCTGAATTTCCGCGCGCACCCATTAAAAGACCTTTTGATAATGCCTGTGCTGTTTTACCAATATGTTCTGAAGCGGCAAGTTCTGTTTCCTTTGCGCCAGATGTCATCGATAAGTTCATATTAGTCCCTGTATCACCGTCCGGTACTGGGAATACATTTAATGAATCTACATAATTTGCATTTTGGTATAGATGATGCGCACCCATTTGTACCATTTCAGCAAACTTTATACCGTCTAAAGACTGCATTCGATTTAGTTCCTCCTCTTAATTCGCTACACGAACGCCCTGTACAAAGATATTGACAGATTTTACGCTCATACCTAATGTTTTATCTACTGTATATTTCACTTTCGATTGCACTTGGTAAGCAACTTCCGAAATTTTTGTCCCGTAACTAACAATAATGTACATATCTATATGTAAATCGTCGTCCTGTTGTCGAATAACAACACCTTTTGCGAAGTTTTCTTTACGTAAAATATCAGTTAGACCATCACGAATTTGATGTTTAGATGCCATGCCAACAATACCGTAGCATTCTACAGCAGCACCACCAGCAATTTGTGCAAGTACATCTGTTGAAATATCAATTTGGCCGAATTCATTGTTTAATTCAATTGACATAGGAATGCCTCCTTGGCTCTTTTTGACTAAAGTATATTGTAACACTTTCGTTATAATTTAAGCAACCTAAGGCAGTATAGAAAGGCTTTATAGCAACGTTTTCTGACTTCAAATAGACGCATTTTCCTTTCCGTCAAAAATTGCCA
Organism: Lysinibacillus sp. FSL W7-1291; assembly: GCF_038593415.1. Taxonomy (NCBI): domain Bacteria; kingdom Bacillati; phylum Bacillota; class Bacilli; order Caryophanales; family Bacillaceae; genus Lysinibacillus; species Lysinibacillus sp. FSL W7-1291. Next base: position 1,027,100 of record NZ_CP151994.1, on the reverse strand, counting down.
TTTTACGAAAATAGTTATTTCGTCCGTTCTGCTTAGCTAAATATAACGCTTGGTCAGCAATATCACAGCATGTTTGTAAATGCTCATACATTGTCAGGTTAGCATGACACATTCCAATACTAACCGTTACGTATTGAACAATATCTGATTGCCTATGTGGAATCTTTAAGTCACGCACTTCCTTTAAAATTTCTTCACATATAGGCTCAGCAAACTTCTCAGTATGCTGACTAATCATAATAAATTCTTCTCCACCCCAACGAGCAACAAACGCCTGATACTTCTCTGCAATTTCCGCCAATAAGGAGGCTACTTTAACAATGACCGCGTCACCCTGTATATGTCCATAGTAATCATTAAACTTTTTAAAATAATCAATATCAATCATCATTACCGTTAATGTTTGTGGTTGATGAAGCTGATGTCCTATTTTAGTCAATTGCTGATTAAATGCTCGTCGATTTGGCAGATTCGTTAAAGGATCTTTTAGTGCTTGCTCTGCTAATGCTTTATTTTTAACAGCTAGCAGCTCTGATAATTGTTTCGTTTTGATCATTTCTTCATCCAATAAAATATGCTGCGTAGTTATTTGTTTTCGAACCTTGTAGGTCTGATATTGAATTATGATACCAATCGGAATTAAAAGAGACATCGGTAATATGACTTTAATATTCTCACTGGACATGCCAACACTCAAATATGTACTCGCAATAATTGCTGGTGCAGAAAGTAAAATAATCCAACTAATTTTTCGTAAAGGTAATGCAAATACCGTACAAATAATGATTAAAATCACCTCATATAATGCTGCATGATGAAAGAAATAAACATCCATTACCGAAATTGCCGTAATCAATAGCATAATCGTGTAAATATAAATAACAACTAGGTGTTCATACTTCTGTATATTAACAGAGGTAATGTGAATTCGTTTTTCCCTAACAAATAACAATACGGCTATATCTATATAAAACATGGCGATATGAATGGCAATATAGACGGGGACCATGGCTCTTTCTGCTTTGACAAAGAAAACCTCTCCATAATGAATAAGGGAAATAATAGCCGATACATACATAAGTGACCAAGCAACTGTTCTCATCCCTTTTAAATTCGACTGAACCATTTCTTTGCGAATAGAAAAAGCTATTTTTTCTTGATTTTTCATAATACTCGCTCCTATTGTCCGCTTTCAGTTATATAATGTTCTATATGTATCGTCTAAAGAATGAAAAATACAAGTAGGTCGAAATTTTTTTGATAAATAAAAAAGTTGATACTTTTATAGCATCAACTTTGTTTATATTATATTCAGTTCAATATTTTAAAATTTATTTGACTAAAAAAGACTTTTAATAAGCTTGTCGATCATAACAGGCATTTCTTTAAAGGCACTATCCACATGCAGTCTTTCTGTTTTTTGGTGTGCATCTTTGCCAAAGGGACCGACATTTAATACAGGCCCCTGTAATGCAGACATTTCTTTAAACGGAATACTATACGTATCTCCCCATACAGGTGTGTTACGTTCGAATGCTAACCACTCGTTTGAATCATCTGTGTAGTTAACATAACTTAAATCACAAATCCCGTTAAAATAATGAATCTGCTCCACCTCAATAGCAAATGTTTGAGCCGTTTTCTTCATCAATTCAATCGATTGAATAACAAGTGGATGATTGGATGAATTAATTGCTGGATAATAAGGTGGTGCATATAGCAAAACTGTTGCTGGTGCTAATTCCTGACAACGAATCATGAGCTGATCAACAATACGTATAGATTTTTCACGATCGTCCCATGCGTGATGCTGAAGAACTTGCTGTTTGATCGTTCGCACTTCCTCCTCACCCAATTTATGGATAGCATGCTCCAACAATGCCTCATATCGCAAAACCTGTACATTCCCTACCCCTTGTACTTTTTCTCGGGTGCAAACTTTTTGGTATTGCTCATTACAAGCAGCCATGGCTTGTAATGCCACTTGTTCAAAGATAGCCATTACTTCTGCAGCTGTACGTTTTAATAAAAATACATTGTACAGTGCAGCCGCACGATATGGTGTTTGTGTAGAATACTCCATTTTTAAATCTTTTAATTGTAAAGAAACTGGCAGTGGCGTACTTTCTCCCAAATCTGTTTCACGGAAAAGAGGATTCCACTCCATGTACTGTGTCATATAAGAAGCAATAAAGTTAGCGGTCATGCCCTTTAAAGGTTCGCCAACATGCGTCTCTTTGCCATAAAATAAAGCAGCTGGCATTATTTTCCCTATAGTACCTGAATAGATATATTCATTTGTATCAGATGGCCCTTGCGAAAAGGAAGGTTCACTATTTAAAAATAATTTATAGGTTAGCCCATGTTGTTCACGAAGTCTCACAAGCTCCACAACAGCAGCTCGCATTCCAGCAGAGTTTACTTCCTCATCAGGTACAGTAGTTAAAATCAAATTAATTGGCCATTGTTCAAAGCTTGCCTTTTCAATGAGCTGCATATGTAAAGCAAGTCCCATTTTCATATCCATTGTGCCACGACCAAATAAATAATTACCTGACTCCAAATCAATTCTAGCCGCTTCTGGTAAATCTTCTTTGTATTTAGACTCCATCAGTTTTTTTGTTAATTCCTCTGGATAAAAAGCTAGTGGCTCTAGTTCTCCATATTCCTCCGTATGCACTGTATCGAAGTGACTGATTAACACCACTGTTTCTGTTGCTGTTGGGTGCTTATAAAATGCCGTAACAGCATTTCTTCCAAGCCCTGCATCATGTAATTCAATAAGCTCTGGATGTTTTTCAAAATATGGAAGCGTTAACAATTTATCTTTTAATTTATAGGCAAAGTCATTTTCACCCTTTGTCAATGTCCTGCTTTCCCAACTGACAATTTCACATAGCAATGCTCGCAGTTTTTCAGGTGTATTCCACATATAATTATTCATACAAACTCTCCTTTAGCCTCAATTCGTTAAATTTTTGGTTAACGAATTTCTAGTGACTCTTCACTTTTACTATCTGTCGTTGTTGCATTTTTTAATTTCAATTGATAAAAAATCATACAGGCAATAAAGAAGCCAATCCCGTACAGTAAACCGATTCTTTGCGTTGGATCAAACGCTAAAAATACTAAAATAAATACACAAAAGATAATACAAAATACAGGTATTAAAGGAAATAGAGGTGTTTTAAATTTTAAATCAGCCAAATTTCCTCCAGACTTTACATAACGATAGCGGAACATTAGTTGAGAAGCACAAATCCCCACCCATGAGATTGTGACAGAGATTCCGGCCACCGACATGAGTAACACAAATACTGCATCAGCTTCCATTACACTTGTTAATAAGGATAATAGTGAGAAAGCCATTGTAAAAATGAGCGCATTTAAAGGCACTTTATTTTTAGTCAATCGACCAAATAACTTAGGTGCCATTCCCTCTTGTGACATAGAGAATAATAAACGTGTTGACGCATACAGACATGAATTGCCGACTGATAAAATAGCCGTTAATATAACAAAATTCATGATACTAGCTGCATATGGAACACCTGCTATATTCATCAACGTTACAAATGGACTCTCTACAAGACCAAGCTCTGATGCTGGGAATATCGCCGATAATACAATAATGGAGGCAATATAAAAGACTATAATTCTAAAAAGAATAGTACGAATCGCTCTTGGAATATTTTTTTCAGGGTTCTCGGTTTCACCTGCTGCAATACCAACAAGCTCTGATCCCTGATAAGAGAAAATAACATTCATCATTGTGACAAAAATAATAGAAATACCTGCTGGGAATAAACCAGTAGGTGCTAAATTTGTCAGATGTGGCGTTGGACGATCTGCTAATGGAATTAATCCGAAAATGGCCGCACCACCTATAATGATAAATGCTATGACTGCAACAACTTTGATACTAGCAAACCAGAACTCTGCTTCAGCGAAGCCCTTTGTTGTTAAAGCATTTAAGACAAATAAAAGAACCATAAACACAGCACACCAAATCCATATTGGTACAGTTGGAAACCAATGTTGCATTAAAATCCCAGCAGCTGTAAATTCAACACCAGCTGTGGCGGCAGACCCGACAAAATACATCCAGCCTAATGAAAAACCAGCTGAAGGACTAATGAAACGTGTAGCGTATGTTTGGAAGGAGCCTGTAACTGGCATATAAACAGCCAATTCCCCAAGACAGTTCATGACCATAAACAAAATTAGGCCACCAAACAAGTAACCAATTAGAGCACCACCTGGTCCTGCTTGATTAATGGTATAGCCAACATTTAAAAATAAGCCCGTTCCAATAACACCCCCAAGTGAAAGCATTAATAAGTGACGGCTTTTCATCGATCGATTTAATTGATTGTTGTGAAGCTGATCCCCTTTATTCAACATCCATCCCTACTTCCCATATAGTGTAAATATTCAGATAATCAAAGAATAAAAGTACCCAATCAATTTTCCCTTTTAAATTGATTGGGCAATGTTAGCATGTCTTAAAAACGTAATGATAAACAACTTAAGCCACCATCGTGTTTTCTAAACTCAGACATCTCAAGTTCAATAGTTTGATAGCCAAGATTTTGTAATTTACGATTTGTTTCTGGGTAGCCAGCTGGAATAATAATATAATCATTTACTTGAATACAGTTAGCAGAATATTCATCTTCTTTAGGAATCACGATTTTATCATAAGATTCAAATGCAGGGTGATCGACAAACTCACCAGCTACCACCATACGATTATCCCCAACATAGGCAACCCCTGTTTTTAAATGGAAGAACTCTTTTAATGGAATAATAGTCGCTTCATAGCCTTCTTGCTCAACAATTTTTTTAAATTGCTGTGCGCCTTCTTCATTTGTACGGTCTGAGATCCCTATGTAAAATTTCTTCTCTGCTTGTAATACATCTCCACCATCAAGCGTTCCAGAGCCTTTAATATAGTAAATTTTTTCAAAGAATGGTTTCACTGCTGGTTCAATATCTTCGATTTCACGATTACGAGCAGCTGCTCCAGGGTTTGAGATAATAGCAAATTCAGATGTTAATACTGCCGTATCTTCTACAAATGTTGAATCTGGGAATGCTTCATTTGCTGGTAATTGTGTAACCTCAACGCCACATTTTTTCAAAGCATCTATATACTTTTCATGCTGTTCAAACAATTTTTCTAAAATGGGTTTACCTAAATCACTAGTTGTTAAACCGTTTACAAAACTATTTCCTGGATTTTTAACAATAACATTTTTAAACATAATTTTCGTCTCCTTTATCCTCTTACTACTGGACAAGTTAGGCATGTTGGCCCACCTGTTCCTTTAACAGTAATTTCATCACCTTTATATTCAAACACTGTTGCACTAGCATCAAGTAGCTGTTGTTTTGTTACTTTGTTCCCTTCAGGAATAACGCACACTCTTGGTGCAAGCGCCAAGACATTACAGCCCAGTGCATCATACTCATCCTTCGGTACTTCTATTAATTGGATACCTCGCTCGATAAGCAGTTGTCGGAAAAATACTGGCATTAAACGTGAATGTACAACAGCTAAATCTCGATCTACCATACTTATGAAAGACATTAAATGTAAACACTCAGCTTCACCTAAGTCATGGGGTAGCTGCACAACAATAAACTCATCCACCATATCCGCTGTCATTTCCTTTAATTGATGGATAGCTTCATCATTTGTACGATAACCTCTACCTACAACGAGTGTTCGATCATCTAACCAAACAAGATCTCCACCATCTGATACCGCCTCTCCTGTTAGTTCCCCAATGATTGGAATACCTTTCTCCTGTAAAAAGGCCTTATATACTGCTGCTTCTGGCTGTCTCAATTTTTTGCCAGATTTCAGTATAATGGCGCCATTTGGTGTGAATTTAACTGGATCATGTGCATAAAGCGAATCTAACCCTACTTCATCATTAGCAGGCAAATAATCAATCGTATCAACATACTTTTCAAGAATCCTAATAAATTCAGCATATTCTCTTAGCGCTTCTTCATAGTTAGGCTCAGATAAATAGTTAAATGTTTTCCATTCATCGCTAAGATGTGCCTGGCTTCGGAAAGCATCTTTCGGATGTTTTACTATAACGTGTTTCAAAGGTGCATACATTGATGAACAATAATGCATTCCCTTCACCCCTTTTCCGTGTAGTGGAAAACGTTTCCGTTAAGAGGAAAGTTTATATGAAAAATATATTCGTTTTATGCTATACTGTCAATATATTTAGAAAACTTTTTATTTTTCCTTTAATCTAAATTTGATTTATCCATTGAAAAACAATTGTACGAGGATTCATTTTACACATCTTTGTATAGACATCTATTCGCTCGAAAATATTGGAACTAGACGTAATTGGAGAATAAAAATAAAATAGGAGGAAGGGAGGTGGGGCAAATGCAATTATTAGAGCGAGCTATGACGATTGCGAAGGTTTTAGCATCTGAAGCAAATGACCGTAGCTTGTCTATTTCAGAGCTTTCTACAAAATGCGATTTACCACTAAGTACTTTACATAGAATTTTAAAAGCCATGATTAAACAAGGTATGATTGAACAGGATGAGCAGACTAAGCATTATCGCCTCGGAACAATATGGATGGAACTTGGCTTACAGGTATATGACACGATGGATTATATTAGTAAAATTAGGCCTGAATTAGAACGCTTAGCAAGAGAAGTTGAAGAAAGTGTCTATTTAAGTAAGCCTGCTGGTTTAGATACAATTATTATAGAAAGAATAGACAGTGCTGCAAATCCGATTCGTATTTATGACCAACTTGGCATTCGCATACCTATGCATATTGGCGCAGCCAATAAAGCCATTCTTGCTTCTATGCCTGACACTCAGTCAAAAGAAATTTTGGAACAGCTAATAACGAAAGACGAAATTGCTGAATTAGAAGGACAACTTCAAAACATCCGACAGCAGGGCTATGCAATAAGTCATGGAGAACGAACTGCTGGTACTTCCTCCATTGCGGTATCTGTACAAGATGGTTTTGGTGAAGTGATAGGTGCAGTGAGCATCGGCTTTGTGAATTTTAATGTCTCTCAAGATCATATTAATACATTAATTGAGCGCTTAGTTGATACTGGTAAACGTGTATCGACAAAACTTGGTTATCGTGGAAAAGGGTAGTAATACTTCTTTTCTTAAGTTTCCCTTCTTTTACTAACTGATTTTTGCCTGTAAAGGTTTTTTTCTTGAAAGGATATGTGAAAACTATTGCACTGAACGCCATCGTATGTTAAATTATTATGGTATGTGAAATACCGAACTGAAATAATAATCTTTCAGCATCAACAGTAAGGAGGGAATACAACATGCCAAAACAATGTGTAATCACTGGACGTAAAGCTCGTACTGGTAACAACCGTTCCCACGCTATGAACGCTAACAAACGTACTTGGGGTGCTAACCTTCAAAAAGTTCGTATCTTAGTTGACGGTAAACCAAAACGTGTATGGGTTTCTGCTCGTGCATTAAAATCAGGTAAAATCGAGCGCGTTTAATCGCCGCTTCTAAAAAATCGATTTCGCATTGGGCGCAAATCGATTTTTTTCTTTTTACAGTATTCAATATACTTAACGTAAAAAATCCGACTAACATTAGTCGGATTTTTTTACTTTCTTATCTTTTTTAAATAGGTTAATACACGTACGCGTGATACTACTCACGAATTTCGGCAGCTGGAACGTATATACTTTCAGGACTCTCTCCCCCTTACGCTAATCTATGCTTCTTATCATTAAACATATGCCATGCGAGAAAGATATAGACCCTGAAGTTCCTATTATTTCATTACTTGTAAATCGTGATGTTCCTAAAGAGATTTCCTCATTCGTTGTTTCATATTTTACTTGCCGTAATGTCACATTTTGAATCGGTTCCTCATGAGCAAAAAAAGACAAGTATCGGTATCGATCATCTGCAAAAATAGTATGCGTACCAGGTAATAAAAATTGCAACATATTTGCATGATTAATAATCTTCAGCTCAATTTGAGGATGCTCTTTTTGGAGTCGATAAATGGAACGAACCGCTGCCTCATAATGATCTAAGCGCCCACCTGTAACACCTGTTAGGACAATTTCTTGAGGTGCATAAGTATAGGCTTTAAGCAAAGCTAAATCCGTGTCTGTTTCATTTTTCTCTTCCTGAAAACGTTGTTGGTCATTGGTTTGTGCCATCACAAATTGATATTCCTCATCTGTTAAGGAATCAAAATCACCAACAATGGCATGAGGGGTAATCCCATGCTCCAGTAAATATAAAGCACCACGATCTGCTCCAATAAATACTACATCCTGTTGTTGAAACGATGAAAATGAGCAAAGCTCTTGTTTTGGACCACCTGCACAAACAACGACTATCGTCATCTCTTAATCGCTGCCTCACCAGCCGCTAAAATCTCTTGGAGTGCAGCTGTTCGATCTTCTTTACTATAAATAGCTGATCCTGCCACAAAAATCGTCGCTCCAGCCTGTGCACATGGAACAATCGTTTCAGCAGTAATACCACCATCAATTTCAATGGCAATCTCTAGACCCCGCTCTTTAATAATTGCCGATAATGCTTCAATTTTAGGTACAACAGAATGAATAAATTTTTGTCCACCGAAGCCTGGATTAACAGTCATCAACAATACCATATCGATATCTTCTAAAATGTGTTGAATCGACTCTATTGATGTATGTGGATTTAATACTACGCCAGCCTTTACACCATACGAACGAATTAATTGTATTGTTCGGTGTAAATGACGACATGCTTCAACATGCACTGTAATATAATCTGCACCAGCTTTTGCAAATTGTTCAATATACTGATCTGGATTTTCAATCATTAAATGTACATCTAACGGTAAATTCGTTAATGGACGGATAGCATCCAATACGATTGAGCCAAATGAAATATTCGGTACAAAGTGACCATCCATGACATCAATATGAATCAGTGTTGCACCTGCTTGCTCTACTTCTTTTACTTCTTCCCCTAATTTTGCAAAATTTGCTGCTAAAATTGATGGTGCTATTTGTATCATCATTAATACCTCGGCTTTCGATCCATAATTTCTTGCATAAATTGTTCATAATGCTTGTAGCGGTAGTCACGAATTTCTCCCGTTTCTACTGCTGCCTTTACTGCACATTTTGGTTCTTTCAAGTGTAAACAGCCTCTAAATTTACAATCATCCGCCACTCTGACCATTTCAGGAAAACATGCGCCTAATTCCTCTTTATCAATTTCATCAAAATCAAAAGAACTGAATCCAGGAGTATCTGCCAATAAACCATCACAGACCTCAATAAGCTCGACATGACGAGTAGTATGTTTTCCTCGCCCTAAGCTTTGCGAAATGATGCCTGTTTTTAAGTTTAATTCAGGAATTAGTGTATTCAGCAAAGTTGATTTTCCAACACCAGATTGACCTGCTAATACAGTGGTTTTTCCTTTTAAAATAGGCTGTAGGCGTTCAACTAATTCTTCCTCATCTTTATAGGTTTGTAAAACCGTATAGCCCATGTTTTGATAATCGACGATATATTGCTGTAATTCCTCACGTTTATCATTTTCCAGCAAATCCATTTTTGTTAAACAAATAATAGGATGTACATGGAATGATTCTAAAACAACTAAAAAGCGATCCAATAAAATGGTATTGAAATTAGGTTCTTTTACGGAAAATACTAAAATACCTTGATCAATATTGGCAATTGGCGGACGAACTAATTCATTTTGACGCTCCAAAATCTTTTGAATGGTACCATCCGATCCTTCTGTTTCCGTTGAATATTCTACAATATCACCAACAAGCGGGGATTCTCCGCGATTGCGAAAGACCCCACGTCCTCGACATTGAATAAGTTGATGACCATCATAAACATAATAATAACCGCTTAATGCTTTTCTTATTTGGCCTTGCGCCATCCAATTCCTCCTTAATTGACATCCTCATATTTAACTTTGTCTTCTAAGATTATTTCTGAGTCACGGATAATTCTATAACTTGCATCTTTGCCTTCTTCAATAACAAGCTGTATATTGTAAGGTGTATCATCTAAAATTGGAAACTCTACTGGTTCAGAAAATGTATGATTTTTATCTTGAATTTCAATGCGAATGTTTTGAGCTATACCCTCTTCTGTAGGTTTATACTCAATGACTACAGGTATGACCAGTGGTTTATCAGGCTTTTTCGCTGGTCCTTTACTGATCACAACGGATATGAAGGAACCTTCTTCCACCATAGTACCCGCTTTTGTCAATTGTGATATCACACTGCCCGCAGGAATCGACTCATGATATTCTTCACGTGAAATACGCCAATTAAGGCCAACTCTCCTCACATAGTCATCCATATCCGCTTTTGTATAATTATTGAGGTTTTCAAGCCTTATCATTCTAACCCCTTGGCTTACTTTAAACGTAATTGTTTCTTCCTTCGCAACAACTTCAGTATTTGGGGGTATACTTTGCTCAATGATTCTTCCTTCTGGTTCATTAGAAGGGACATCCTCTTTTAGTACTTCTTTATACTTTCCTTTTATTAAAGCTTCCACTTGACTATAATTCTGTCCAACATAATTATCTACAGTCGTCATTTCCACACCTAAGCTGACGATTAAATCAATCTCTGTGCCTTTTGCACGCAATGCATTTTTTGCTGGATCTGTTTCAATGATCTTACCTTTCTCAATTTCCTCATGGTTCCGCTCCTGATGCTCCTCACCAACAACAAACCCCTCTGCTTCTAATTTTTTTGTAGCTTCTTCCACAGTTAAATTTGTTACATCAGGTACAGAAATTTTTTTCGGGCTAAACGAATCTGTTGCAAATAAAAAGAATAGGAAGATGACAATCACAGCAATCAATAATCCAGCAACATACTTTGGCCAATTTTTCTTCTTTCCCTTAACAGGAGCTGGTTTTTCAACAGTTTTTTTAGGCTTTGCTTGAGATGGTGTTTTCACTTCCATAATCGGTTCCATAACTCTCGTTTGGGTTAAATCTTCGCCTTTTTTATGAACAGGCTCTTTAATAATTGGTATAGCTTTCGTCGTATCATTATCAACAGGTATGACAAATTTTGGTTCGTTTACTCGTGTTGGTGATAAGACTGTTTCCAAATCATCATATATTTCTTCCACTGTATTATAACGATGGGAAGCATCTTTAGCCGTAGCCTTCAGCACCACATTTTCCAAACTTTGAGGAATGGTTGCATCAAAAGCACGAACAGAAGGTGTTTCTGTTTGTAAATGCTTGAGTGCAATGGAAACTGCTGATTCTCCAGAAAATGGTAATTCACCTGTTAATAATTCATATAGCACAATGCCAAGTGCATAAATATCTGATTTATTAGTAGCCGTCCCGCCTCGGGCTTGCTCAGGTGATAAATAATGCACCGTACCTAACACTGAATTCGTTTGTGTAAACGATGTAGCACTTAACGTCATGGCAATACCAAAATCAGTTATTTTTACATTACCCTCCGCATCCATTAAAATATTTTGCGGCTTAATATCACGGTGGATAATATGATTTTCATGGGCATTTGCAATGGCAGACGTTAATTGTTTCATAATATGCACACTTCTAGCAGGAGAAATTGGTGCAAATTCTTGTATGTACTGCTTTAACGTTTTTCCTTGAACATATTCCATCACGATATAATGTAGATCGCCATCGTCCCCTACATCATAAACACTAACAATATTTGGATGTGTAAGACTTGTAGCAGACAGTGCCTCACGTTGAAAACGTCGATGTAATTCATCCTCATTGGAAAAATCATAGCGTAATATTTTTATGGCTACATCACGGTTTAATATCATATCGTGCGCTAAATAAACATTGGACATACCTCCGCCACCAATGAGCTGCAAAATTTTATAACGGTCACTAATTCTTTTACCTACAAGCATTCTTACACCTCCTCATCCTTTTTTGTTAGTAGCACGAGGGAGATATTGTCTTCTCCCCCGCTGGCATTTGCCAATTCTACAAGCTTACGTCCTTTTTCTTCAATGGCATCTGGATACGTTATAATTGAAGCCATTTCATAGACAGTGAGTTTATTGCTTAAGCCATCTGAACAAATGAGTAAATACGATTCTGATGCTAAATCTACTTCATAAAAGTCTGGCTCTAGCGTTTCCTCTGTTCCAACAGCTTTTAAAATGAAATTTTTCTTTGGGTGTGTCAAAGCTTCTTCTTCACTTATTTCGCCATTTTCTACCAGTACATTTACATATGAATGATCTCTTGTTATTTGTTGTGCACCATCTTCAAAGAAATAATACACACGACTATCCCCAACATGTGCAATGAAGCAATGATACTCTTCTATTAACACCGCAATAAACGTCGTGCCCATTCCTTTACAGTCTTCATGTGATAAAGAATAGTCATATATCGTTTTATTCAATTGCTTAACTGTGTGCAATAACCATTCTTTTTTTGATGTTGTTGATACAAAATGATGTGCGTCTGCCTGTAAAAAAAAGGATTCCATCTGTTTAATTGCCATATCACTTGCTACATCACCAGCATTATGACCACCCATGCCGTCCGCCACAAGTGCTAGTGCAAGCCCGTCAGGACGTTTAAAAAATGCAGCACGGTCTTCATTAATTGATCGTTTTAAACCAATATCACTTTCGACTGTGTATTCCAACACTGGTCACCTCGTTTCTTCAGATCTCTCTTGAGCACGTAATTGACCACACGCAGCTGCGATATCTGAGCCTTGCTCTCGGCGGATCGTTACGTTAATCCCATTTTTCTTTAAGGTTTTTTCAAAAGCAAAAATTTGACTACGAGACGTACGAACATAATCACGTTCTGGTACGTAGTTGACAGGAATCAAGTTAACGTGACATTTAATTCCTTTAATTAATGCCGATAACTCCTCTGCAATTTCCACTGAATCATTTTCACCAGACATCAATCCATACTCAAAACTCACTCGTCGCCCTGTTTTTTTAGTATAGTAACGAACAGCCTCCATTAATTCATCCAATTTGTATGCACGAGCAATTGGCATTAGCTTTTGACGTGCCTCTTGGTTTGGTGCGTGTAGTGACACGGCGAAGTTAATTTGTAATTGTTCATCTGCAAACTGATAAATTTTTGGAACAATCCCTGATGTTGATACAGTAATATGACGTGCACCGATATTTAACCCTTTTTCATGGTTGATTACTTTTAAGAAGTTCATCATCGCATCATAGTTATCGAAAGGTTCGCCAATACCCATAATGACAATATGCGATACTCGCTCGCCCACTTCATCTAAAGTCTGCTGCACTTTGACAACTTGCTCCACGATTTCTCCTGCTAGTAGATGTCGCTTCAAACCACCTAAAGTGGAAGCACAAAATGTACAGCCGATTCGACATCCTACTTGTGTTGTTACACAAACAGAGTTGCCATATTCATGGCGCATTAATACGGTTTCGATTGAATAGCCATCTTGCAATTGAAATAAAAATTTAATGGTACCATCTTTAGATTCTTGCTTAATAATGGTTGATAGTGTTGTTAACGCAAAATTGGCTGTTAACTTATCACGCAATCCCTTTGAAAGGTTCGACATTTCTTCAAATGTCTTTACACGTTTATTATACAGCCAGTCAAAAATTTGAGTAGCACGGAAAGGTTTTTCACCGTTTTCTGTTAACCATTCTTCTAACTGATATGGCTGTAAAGAATAAATAGATTCTTTTAAATTTGGTTTTTCTTTCTTGACACGTCGGACGGGCTTGTCTTCCGCTTCATCAACTAAATCGTTAATACGTTCATTAAATTTCTCTTGATCCACCATTAGTTGGATTCTCCTTTTTTACGAAAGGCGGCAACGAAGAAACCGTCACTGCCAAAGTCTTGTGGAAAGACTTGAAGCATGCCATTAGCTTGCTTTTCCGCTAATTTTGTTGGTAAAGACTCTAGTTGTATTGCTTCCATTTCTGGATGTGCTGTTAAAAAGGCATGAACTGTGCCTTCATTTTCTTGTAGATCGACTGTACAAGTACTGTACACAAGCTTTCCATCTGTTTTCAATACTTTAGTTGCTGCCTCAAGTAAAGCTAATTGGATTTTTTGTAGATTTTCTAAATCTTCTTCTCGCTTTGTATATTTAATATCGGGCTTACGTCGCATAACCCCTAGCCCACTACATGGTGCATCAACTAAAATAGCATCAAAAGACGCTGCTTGTAAAAATTCTGGCGCTTTCCGTCCATCAATTGGGGCTGTTTCAACAATATCAAGCCCTAGACGTTCTGTATTATGGTCGATTAAATCTAATTTATGTGGATGAAGGTCTGTCGCTAAAATAGATCCTTCATTTTTCATTATTTCGGCTAAATGTGTTGTTTTTCCACCCGGGGCTGCACACATATCAAGGACACGCATGCCAGGAGATGGATTTAACACTTTAGCAGGTATCATTGAACTTTCATCTTGGATAGTAATGTGACCTTCTTTAAATACTTTTGTACGTGCAGGTTGACCATTGGTTACACGTAAACATTCAGGCATTAAATCACTTTGCTGTACTGTTAATCCTTCTTCCTCTAGTTCAGCAATAGCCTGTTTAACCGTTGTTTTTGTTGTATTCACACGCACTGTTTGCATAGCTGGCACATTGTTTTCATGCAACATTGCTGTTGCTAGCTCTAAACCATAGTTTGCTACAAATCGTTGCACTAACCACTCGGGATGGCTTGTTTCAATAGCAAGTCGCTCCATTGGATCTGCTATATCCTCTGTAGAAGGAACGCCGCTACGTAACACCGATCTTAAAATCCCATTCACCGTCGAAGCAATACCACGATGCCCTCTACGCTTGGCAATTTCCACTGCTTCATTTACAGCAGCATGTGGTGGGATACGAGTTAAATAATGAATTTGATACAACGATATTCTTAATAACCAACGTACCCAATGATCGACTGACCCACGAATAAAAGGCTCTAAATAAAAATCAAGCGTCATTTTATGCTGTAAAGTTCCATACGTAATTTCAGTTAATAAGGCACGATCTTTCGCCTCAATTTTATGTCGTTTAATTGTTTCGTTTAGCAATAAGTTGCTATATGCTTGGTTTTTATCAACTGCTAATAGAATAGATAATGCAGCATCTCGCACATTTCCATCCCAAATCACTACACTTTTTTTACTCATTTAAATTGGTCCCCAATCTGTAATTTAGAACCTGTACCACGTAAATACTCCTCTGCGGTCATACGCTTCTTGCCAGCTGGCTGCACGTCATATAATGCTAAAGTTGTACCGTTGCCAGCTGCTACTTCAAAATGATCTTTCTCAATCGCTACAACTGTACCTGGATTCGTCTCATGCTTGCATTTACCAATAGCTGCCCACCATACTTTAAAATTACCATCCTCAAAAGTTGTATAAGCAACCGGCCACGGATGAAGACCACGTACTTGATTGTATAAAGTAGCAGCATCGTTTGTCCAATCGATGCGTTCTTGCTCTCTCGAAATATTGCTGGCGAAGGTAACAAGTGCTTCATCTTGGACTGTTCGGCTATTTGTACCATTTATAATAGAAGGAAGTGTCTCTTTTAGGAGCTCACAACCCACTATGCTTAGCTTTTCAAAAAGGCCACCTGTATAGTCGTTTTCTTCAATAGGAATCGCTCTTTGAGAGATAATATCTCCAGCATCAAGCTTTTCTGCCATATACATAATGGTTACCCCAGTCTCTTTCTCGCCATCTATAATAGCTTGATGAATAGGAGCGCCTCCACGGTATTTTGGAAGTAGTGAGGCATGAACATTAATGCAGCCAAAAGCAGGAGCATCTAATAGCTCCTTTGGTAGTATTTGTCCAAAAGCTGCTGTTATCACTAAATCTGGCTGTAGAGCAAGAATTTGTTGTAACTCTTCAGAGCCGCGCAATTTTTCTGGTTGAATAATTGGTAAGCCAAGTTCCAAAGCTGCAGCCTTCACAGGTGGTGGTGTCAATACACGCTTTCGCCCAACTGGACGATCTGGCTGTGTCACAACTGCTTTAATATCGTATCCTTCATCATGTAGCATACGCAAAATAGGTGCTGAGAAGTCAGGTGTCCCCATAAAAATTATAGACGTCATTTTATTCCTCCTCTTCTGCGTACAGTTCTTCAAGTTCTTCTGCTGTAATAATACGCTTGATTTTCGAATCAAACAGCACGCCGTCTAAATGATCAATTTCATGTAAGATGGCACGGGCATCAAAGCCTCCTGCTTCTAATTCATATACACGTCCTTCACGATCACAAGCTTCAATTTTAACATAGTTAGGACGTTCTACTTCACCATATAACCCTGGAAAGCTCAAGCAACCTTCAATATCTATTTCCGCTCCATCTGTTTCAATAACCGTTGGATTAATCATTTCTAAAATATCGCGTTCCTCACCTAGTTCTACAATTGCTACGCGTAAGCCTACATCTATTTGTGGCGCTGCAATACCAACGCCATCATATTCCACCATTGTGTCATATAAATCATCTAGTAATGCAATGATTCCATCATTAATTTCTGTCACTTCTGCACATGGTGTTGATAGTACTTTTGCTGGGTTTTCGATTACTTTTTTTATAGCCATTCTCATTTCCTCATTTCTGTATTCAAGCTAGTGCAATAGCTGATTGTTCATTTTACTATTGTAAAAAAATCTTGCTGTTAATTTCACTATATAGTAGACGGATCTAAATCTACCGTCATTAATATTCCTTGTTTAATCCATTCTGCTCGATACATGGCAAGCAGTCGCTGTAACACTGGAATTAGATTTGGTTCAATTTTATATTTTATCAAACATTGATAACGATATCTATTTTGGAGACGAGCAATACTTGCCGTTGTTGGTCCTATAATGGCTACTTGATTCGATAAATTTCCTCGTAGCCAATCTGCCACTCGTCCAGCATATTCAGCAGCCATCATGACATCTTCATGAGATAATTGAATAAGGGCTACAAAATAATAAGGTGGATAGCTGGAGCGACGACGTAAAAACATCTCTCGTTCATAAAATGGTTCATACTCCTGCGTTTTGGCTAGCTCAATTGCATAATGCTCAGGGGTATACGTCTGAATAATTACTTCCCCTGGCTTATCATGTCGTCCTGCCCTTCCACTTACCTGTGTTAGTAGCTGAAATGTGCGCTCTGCTGCACGATAATCAGGTAAATGCAAGGATGTATCAGCACTTAGTACACCGACAAGAGTAATATTAGGAAAATCAAGACCCTTTGCGATCATTTGCGTCCCCAGTAAAATATCTGCATGTCCAGCTCCAAATGTATCTAAGATTTCTTCATGTGCCCCTTTATGCTTCGTGGTATCTACATCCATACGTAACACTCTTGCCTCAGGAAATAGTTTAAAAAGTTCTTCCTCGACTTTTTGTGTACCTGTACCAAAGTAACGAATATGATCGCTTTGACATTGTGGACATATTTTAGGAACAGATTCCTCGTAACCGCAATAATGGCATTTTAATTTCTCCGTTGTCCGATGATAGGTTAAGGAAATGTCGCAATTTGGACATTGTACAACCGTACCACAATCCCTACATAGAACAAACGATGAATAACCACGACGATTTAAAAACAGCACCATCTGTTCTTTTTTCTCAAGTCTTATACGAATCGCCTCAGCAAGAGAGTCTGAGAACATCGAACGATTTCCTTGACGAAGCTCTTCACGCATATCTGCAATAAAAACAGTCGGCAATGCTTGGTGTAAAGCACGTTGCGTTAATGAGAGTAGCGTATATACGCCCTTTTTAGCTCTGGCAAATGACTCTAGAGCTGGTGTTGCACTACCCAAAATAATAGGACATTTATAAAATTCGCTCCTCCATATGGCGACATCTCTTGCATGATAACGCGGCGAGTCTTCTTGCTTATACGTTGATTCATGTTCCTCATCCAAGATAATAAGACCAATATTCGTAAAGGGTGCAAAAATAGCGGAACGAGCACCAACTACTACTTTCACTTTACCTTGTTGAATTTTACGCCATTCATCATACTTCTCTCCAACAGATAATCCACTATGCATAACAGCAACCATCTCACCAAAGCGACTGCGGAATCGCTCAGTCATTTGAGGTGTTAAAGAGATTTCAGGTACCAACATAATGGCTTCTTTCCCTTCATCTAGCACCTTTTGAATAGCCTGTAAATAAACCTCTGTCTTACCGCTCCCTGTTACACCATGTAGCAAAAATGTTTGCGCTTGTTGCTGCTCTATAGCTGTAGTAATAGCTTGAAGAGCACCCCTCTGCTCCTCTGTTAATTGTAAGGCCTGTGTACGAGAAACTTTCTTCGTAAATGGATCACGAAAAACTTCCTCTTGAATAAACTGGGCAGCTCCTTTTTCAATTACTGCCTCTAATACCGATATCGAGACTCCTGTTTCCTCACAAATGTGCTGGGGTGATAAAATTTCTCCTAGATGTTGACACATCCATTGTAGTAATAGACGTTGTTTAACGGCTCTTTTTGACTGTTCCAAAGCCTGTTCTACAAGTTGCTGGTCTTCTGTAATTTGAACCATTCGGATTTCTTTTACATTGCCCTGCTGCTTCACAACATTCTCAATTGAAACAATGCTCTCTGCAACCAACTGCTTTAATAAAGGAAGTAAACCTGCTCGCTCAAATTCTTTAAAGTTAGCTTGTTGGCGTTTACCAAAAATGTACTGTACTTCTTCTGGTAGACTTTGAGACTGTTGTAATTTAATTATTTTTTCATACTTAGCCCGAAGTGCAGATGGTAACATCACTTGCAAGGCATCTATTTCATAGCAAATCGTGTTGTTCTTTAACCATTTCGCCATTAGCAGCATTTCTTCTGTCAGGACCGGCTCCATGTCTAAAATTTGAGTGATAGCCTTTAATTTATTCAGTGGTACATCTGTTTCCTTTTTCAAGCCAACGATAAAGCCTAAAACATTTCTTGGACCAAATGGCACTTTCACACGACAGCCTAATTCTATTACGTTTACCCATTCGAGAGGTACTTGATAATCAAAGGGACGGTCTACATGGTAGGTAGAGACGTCTACAATGACCTCTGCTATTAAAAAGCTCATTGCACCTCATCCTTTGTAATATGAGACCAGAGTGTCTGTGCAAAAAGCTGGGGATTTGTCGTAGCCAAAAATTGTCCATTAAGCTGAGCATTTTCACTAAAATCAATCCAGCTATCAGAAAGTATATTGATCATTGGTTTACCTTGCACTTGCTGTCCGAAAGTGATTGCATTCGTTCCTTCTACAGAAATAATCGGCGTTTCGTCGATGGTTGGTACATTCGCTGCATGTATAAAAAATGCTTGGGGATATTGGATTTTATAGGCTTCCAGTTGTTGAATAACATCATACAAATTGCTATTTTCAATTTCAATCACATGTGCCCCACGTATCCTTGCCTCATTCGCTAATGCTCGTCCAATAATGCCACTTGCCTGTGGGCTAATCATATGCTTTTCATCTAATGGTACTTGCAACGCACCTGCTGTCACAATTACGGTTTTACCTTTTAATGGTTTGGATTGTCCTGAAAAAAAAGCCTTTACTAGGGCCGTTATTTTTTCAGGTTCCTCTAAACGTCCCTTCCCGACATAGCCACATGCTAAAAACCCCTCTGAAGGCTCAATGAATTGGTATCCATCAGCTGATAGCCGATCTAAATTTCGTTTTACCGCTGGATGGTCATACATGTGTACATTCATAGCTGGTGCAATCCAGACAGGGGCTGTAGTAGCAAGCAAGGTTGTTGTGACCATATCATCAGCAATACCATTGGCTAATTTGCCAATCATATTGGCCGTAGCGGGAGCCACTAAAATCAAATCAGCCCAATCTGCTAAATCGATATGGGCAATCACACTTGAATCTTTTTCATCAAACGTGTCAAAATAAACGTCATTTTTGGACATCACTTGAAAACTTAATGGATTCACAAACTGTCTAGCAGAAGCTGTCATCATAACTTTTACATTGGCCCCTGCTTGTGATAGCTTGCTAACGAGCGCAACAGCCTTATATACTGCAATTCCGCCTGAAACACATAGTAAAATATTTTTATTCATGCTAGGTGTCGTCCTTTCAAATGATAAGCTCCCAAAGAAGGATTCCCTGGGAGCTCTCGGCATTCTGTATAATCAAAATCTACTGCGAACTAGCATGCATGTAACCCAACTACGTTACATGTATGTTAAATTTCGTCTTCGTACACAGCGGACTCATCCTGTGATACCTTCGTAAGTACACCTGCCGCTACTTCTTCAAGTGCTCTTCCTACGTATTTATGAGAAACATACTTGTGTAAACGTTCTGTATCTTGCTCTTCTTGCATTTGGCGAGCACGTTTAGAAGCAAGGCTCACTAATGAATATTTTGAATCGATTTCTTTTTTTAAAGCGTCCACTGATGGGTATAACATTGTTTTATTCTCCTCTCAACATTGACAAATATCTTTTTTCAACACGTTCTCTACGACAATGCTCGGCTTTAATAATCGCATTTATACGATCACAGGCATTCGTCACTTCATCATTCTCCACAACATAATCATACAAGCTCATCATTTCAAGCTCTTCACTTGCAGTAGCTATGCGTTTCGCAATGATATCCTCTGTTTCCGTCCCACGCCCAACTAAACGGTCTTTTAATTCCGTTAAACTTGGAGGGGCCAAAAAAATAAATAAGGCATCTGGTGCTTTTTTACGAATTTGTGCTGCACCCTGCACTTCGATTTCTAAAAATACATCACGACCTGCATCCAGTGTTTCATTCACATAGGCTAGTGGTGTTCCATAATAGTTACCAACAAATTCAGCGTGCTCTAATAAGCCACCTTGTTCAATTAACGTTTCAAATGCTTCACGTGTCTTGAAAAAATAGTCTACACCATCTACTTCCCCTTCGCGAGGATTTCGTGTTGTCATCGAGATGGAATACTCATAATTCGTATTCGGCTGAGAAAATAATTCTTTTCGCACTGTCCCTTTACCTACACCAGATGGGCCAGACAGAACAATTAATAATCCACGTTCTTTTATCATTTATTCTCTATATCTCCCTTAATTTATAACAGACACGTGCAAGTTATTCGATGTTTTGCACTTGTTCACGCATCTTTTCTAAAATTGTTTTCGCCTGAACAACAGCAACCGCTGCTTCTGTAGATTGATTTTTTGAACCAATCGTATTAATTTCGCGATGTATTTCCTGCATTAAAAAATCTAATTTACGTCCAACTGAAATGGTTTCAAGTAATGTTTCCTCCAGCTGATTAAAGTGACTATCTAGTCTGTCTAATTCTTCGGAGATGTCTACGCGTTCTGCAAAAATCGCTACTTCTGCTAGTAAACGATCATCTAGCAATGTGCCATCTGCGACTTCAGCAATTCGTTCTATTAATCGTGTACGATATTTTTCAACAGCAAGAGAAGAGCACAAACGAATCTGATTCACTTGTTCCATCAACTGTTCTTTATATTGTACAACAACTTCTTGTAATTCTTGCCCTTCACGTTCCCGCATTTGTACGAGCTGTTTAATTGCTTGTGAAATCGCTTGTTCAACAGCACTTAGCAAATCCTCTGGTGTAAGCTGTGGCTTTTGCTGTACAAGTGCCTGTTCTAGCGATAAAAGCTCTTGCATCGTCCATTTTTCTTCAAGTGGTACTTTACTTGCTAATTGCTCTTTTGCCTTACGATACGCTTCAATTAATGACCAATTAATTTCAATAGATTGCTCTACGTTCTCTAAGTCTTTCACATATACCATCACATCAATTTTGCCGCGTGACAAAGCTTGTGAAATTAGTTTCTTTGCAAAAATTTCTGCTTCAAGCCATTCTTTCGGAAATTTTGCGTTAATTTCTAAAAAACGATGGTTGACCGAGCGCATTTCCACGGTTAATTGAAAGTCTCTAGTTGTTGTGACACCTCTGCCAAAACCAGTCATACTACGCACCAAGGTTCGTCACACCTTTCTTTGCATACTGGGATTATTATAACATAAGCTCTGTCGATTATGACGACTCTCCCAAAAAAATTGGTTAGAATAAAAGCTAATTCTACCACAATTGAAGCTATATTTTAATATTCACCTAAAAAATGCTATGATAAACATACAAATTGTGTATTTGTCGGAGCTGACAGATAGCGAAAGCAACTACACCATGAAAAAAATACGAAAGTACCAAGATGCTTGATATCGTTGGAAAGAGGAATTCATATGGCATTTGATGGCTTATTTACTTATTCAGTAACGGCCGACCTACAACAGCTTGTCACTGGTCGGATTACAAAAATACATCAACCTAATGCACAAGAAGTTGTGTTACATGTGCGGGCAAACGGAAAAAATCAAAAACTACTGTTCTCCATCCACTCTTCTTATGCACGTGTCCATCTTACGGAGCATACGATTGAAAATCCAGCAGAGCCTCCCATGTTTTGTATGCTTTTGCGTAAACATTTAGAGGGTGGTTTTATTTCATCCATAAAACAACATGATTTTGATCGTATTATAATAGTAGAAATTCACAGTAAAAATGAAATTGGCGATCCTATTGTAAGGGAAATACACGCTGAAATCATGGGTAGACATAGCAATCTACTGTTGATTGATCAAGAACAGGGGAAAATTATTGATAGCTTAAAGCATTTACCTCCATCCGTAAATAGCTTCCGAACTGTGTTACCAGGTCAACCGTATATTGCACCACCCACACAAAATAAATGGAACCCATTAACGGTTACAGATGAAGAGCTAACAATGTTTTTCGCTGAAGCAAAAACGACCAAAGAGATCGTAACACAGTTAGCCGGTTTTTCGCCTCTTCACGCTGAAGAATTATTGTACCGCATGACAACAGCATCTAATGCACCAGCCTGTTTCAAGGAATTTATGACATCCTTTGCAAACGGTGGTATGAAGCCAATGTATGTACTTTCTAATAACAAAACGTATTTCTCACCTATTGAGTTGAGTCATTTGCAGGGAGAAGTAACTGTCTACCCTAATGTTCACGAGCTTCTCGACCGCGTATTTTTTGCACGTGCAGAACGAGACCGTGTGAAACAACAAGCAGGTGATTTAGAGCGCTGGCTACAAAATGAAATTGATAAACTATCCTTAAAAACGAAAAAGCTGACGAAGGACTACGAGCGTGCCTCCAAGCTTGATCAATTTCAGCTTTATGGTGAGCTATTAATGGCAAATATTTATGCCTTTGAAAAAGGTGTCAAAGAGGTAACGGTAACAAACTACTATAGTGAAACAGGCGAAGTGATTACGATTCCAGTAAGTGAACGTAAAACACCGATTGAAAATGCGCAAAGCTATTACACAAAATATACAAAGGCAAAAAACGCCTTGGTTATGGTTCAAGAGCAGCTTGAAAAAACGACAGAAGAAATTGCCTACTTTGAAATGCTGGCACAACAAGTACAGCAAGCTTCTCCAGGGGATATTGAGGAAATTCGCGAAGAGCTGGCAGAGCAAGGCTACTTAAAACTACGTCATGCCAAGAAAAAGAAAAAACAAGTAAAGCCAGAACCAGAGCGCTATGTTTCATCTACAGGAGTATCGATCTCTGTTGGAAAAAACAATAAGCAAAATGATATGTTGACGTTTAAAATAGCAAAACGCACAGATATTTGGTTGCACACAAAGGATATTCCAGGATCTCACGTTGTCATCCATTCAAGTGAACCAGACGACACAACATTACGAGAAGCTGCCACATTAGCCGCTTATTTTTCTAAAGCTAGAGAATCTTCTTCTGTGCCAGTGGATTACACAGAAATTCGACAGGTCAAGAAACCAAATGGGGCTAAACCGGGTTTTGTCATTTACTTTGAACAGAAAACACTGTATATTGACCCTGATGAGGCTGTCATTTTACAGTTAAAAAAACAGTCATAAGATAGAAACCGAGACAAAACATCTCGGTTTCTTCTTTTTTATAGTACAAACACGTAATCCGTACTATAAAACGATGAAAACAGCCATATCTTCATTGTTTTTTACAGACAATCTTCCTTATTATAATAACATTAAAAAAACATATGAATAATCTGAACTGTTTCTCCCATCAGTTATTGACTTCTCCCTTTCAGAAAAGCAATATTTAAATATAAAACTTGAATAGCATCAGAAAGGGCGTATCCACATGTCTGTAGGTAAAAAATTAAGCTTTGGTTTCTTTACAATTATTCTCACGCTAATCATTTCATTAATGATTATGTTCCTGCTATTTTCAAACATTGAAAAAAAGATTGAAAATGCATTAGAAGGACATGTCGCTCTTGTAGAGTTAGCAGATGATATTCAATTTGAAATGGCCATGCAAGGACTTTTCATTCGTGCCATTATCATTGAAGACAATCCAGCAAATAAAGAGAGTTTTACAAAATATGCAAGTATGCTAGATAAGCATGTAGAAGCAATAACGGAAAAAGCGGATTCAGCTGAAATGGAAACATATGCAAACGAGTTAGCTACATATAATGATGCTTTTAACAAGTCGGCGACCGAAGCACTGGCACTATTTGAAGCTGGTAATCTTGAAGGAGCTTTGCAAAAGGTCAATGGTGACGTACAGCAAGCCAATAGAAATATACAGGACATATCAGATAAAATTGGGAACTATCAAAAACAACAGCTTGACACGGTGACAAAAGAATCGAAACAGGCAGTATCCAACTCTCAAATTATTTCTGTCATTGCAATTATTATTGGTATTGCCCTAGGTGTTTTCCTAATATTCTACATACAACGCACTATTTCTCGTCCTTTAAAATCGGTAGTTCAAGCAGCTAACCATATTGCCAGCGGTGAATTGTTTCATGAAAATCTTACTCACTATTCAAAGGATGAAATTGGTCAGCTATCGACAGCTTTTAATGAAATGAAGGGAAATATAAAAAATTTATTAACCCATATTCAAAATAATGCAGAGCATTTAACAGCTTCCGTAGAAGAACTTTCTGCCTCAACTGAAGAAATCACTACCTCTGCAGACGAGATTACAATGCGTATAAATGAAACAGCTAATGCAGCTGTAGCCGCTACAGTTGCAGCCAACGAAAGCGCACATGCTATGGATGAAACGGCAGTAGGTGTTCAACGTATAGCGGAAGCAACTCAACAACTACATCATAATGCTGTTACAACATCTGAATTAGCGACAAATGGCAATAACACAGTAGAAGAAGCTCAACAACAAATGAATGTAATTCATGAATCAACACAAGTAATCAATACCCTTGTTCAAAAGTTGAGCAAACAATCCGAAGAGATTAGTCAAATCACAGCTGTCATTACAGCCATTACCGATCAAACGAATTTATTGGCACTTAATGCAGCGATTGAAGCGGCACGTGCTGGAGAGCATGGGAAAGGATTTGCCGTTGTTGCAGATGAGGTTCGCAAGCTAGCTGAAGAGTCCAAGCAATCAGCCAATCAAATTGTTACATTAACACAGGAAATTCAGGAAGATACACATAATGTAGAAAAAGCAGTTTTCGATGGGCTTCACTCTGTCACAGAGGGTGTAAAAACCATTGGACATGCAGGGCAAGCATTTGAATCAATCGTAAAAGCGATTAATACGATGACAGATCAAATAGAAGATATATCAGCTACTTCTGAAGAAATTTCAGCCAGTGCCGAACAAGTAGCCGCCTCTGTTGCAGAAATTGCTCATGGTGCTTCAACTAGCTCAGACAATACTCAAATCGTAGCTACAGCAAGCAAGGAGCAATCTATTACGATGCAACAAATAAATCAAGTTGCCTCTGATCTAAGTGAAAAGTCCTTAGATTTACAGAATCAAATCAATCATTTCAAACTTTAACTTAAAAAACAGTGCATTTCATATATATGAGAGCGCTGTTTTTGTAATTTTCATACATATTATCCTCATGAATCCAGAAGCATATCTTTCTGAAAAGCTAATGAAGGCGGTTTCAATCAATTAAAAATCAGATTTTTAGTAATTATTTGCATAATCAATCCTTGTCAGCAAGACAAATGACATCCTTAAAAAAACATCATTGACATAGTTGGCTGTTTTGGGAGAATATGGTCAAAAATCAAGCAATACTTGCATTAATTAATGGATGAATAAAATAGGTTAGCATTGCATATATGCATGTATAGTCAGTTAGCTAGTAAATTATTTCAAAAAAATATAATTATCATCATTCACTTCTCGTTAAACCCAAAATTTCCTTAGAATGGGTACCTTTTTTCATAGATTTGCTCTATTTTTTCTTGTTCCTATCCACAATTGGTTAATCCTAGAAAATTACAAAACAAGTTTCTTATATATCATTAATAGATAAAAATAATCATGTTTCGCGATCATAAATTACAAGAAATTACCTCCAAAAGAAACTAATTCACTTAGTTTTACACAGATTTTCTACAAATCTATACAAATCCCTCAAGGTATTACATCCATGACTTTTGATTCATTTTTCAAATATCGATAATATTATCAAAAAAATAGGAATTTTCGGTATAGTAAATCATTTTTTTATTTTTGATTTATTTTTGATATTCAAAATAGATAATTATCAAAATATTATCATATAAACACTCTATTCCATTAGAGTGATAAATCAGAAAAATTTATCACTCTATTAAATGTCAGATAATACTATATAAATTTGAATCTTTTTTATTTTGTGCACAATGATTTTTTTGGTATATTAAATAGGAGCTTCACAAAAGGCTTAAAAATTGTATAAGGGGGATTCACATGAATAAAAACAAAAAGTTTTTATTATTAACAGTTCTTGCAGTATTTTCTTTAGTACTTGCTGCATGTGGCTTCGGTGGAGATTCGTCTGAAAAATCTAAAGACGATGGAAAAGATTCTGGTTCATCTGGGACAGCTTCTAAAGACTTAAACCTAGTTGTAGCTTCTGAACCACCATCTTTACATCCACAACTTGCGACGGATTCTACATCTAGCGCAGTATTAATTAACATTTTTGAAGGTTTAACACGTACAGACAAAGAAGGTAAATCAACTCCAGCAATGGCTGAGAAATGGGACGTAAGTGAAGATGGTCTTACTTACACTTTCCATTTACGTGATGCAAAATGGACAAACGGAGATCCAGTAGTTGCTGGTGACTTCGAATATGCTTGGAAATGGGCTTTAAATCCTGAAAATCTATCGGAATATGCTTCTGTATTCTACCCAATTAAAGGTGCTGAAGCTTACAATCTTGGTGAAGGTGCTGTTGATGATGTAGCAATTAAAGCTGAAGATGATAAAACTTTAGTAGTTACATTAGCAAATCCGACTGCTTACTTCTTAGAATTAACTGCTTTCAAAACGTACGCACCTGTTAACCAAAAAGTAGTTGAAGGTAATGATGAATGGTACACTGATGCTGGTGAAAACTATGTAACAAACGGACCTTTCGTTTTAGATACTTGGAAACACAGTGACTCAATAGTTCTTAAGAAAAATACTGATTACTGGGATGCTGCAAATGTAGACCTTGAAACAGTTAATATAGGCATGGTTGAGAATGAAGCTACGGCAGTAACAATGTTTAAAAATGGAGAAATTGACTACTTAGGTTCTCCATACCAAACAGTAGCACTTGATGCAATTGATGGTTTCAAAACTGATGGCTCATTACAAATTGAGGATTATGCAGCTATTTATTGGTACAAATTTAATACAAAAGATAAAATTACTGGAAACGCTAACATTCGTAAAGCTTTAACATTAGCAATTGATCGCCAAAGCTTAATCGATAACGTTACTAAAGGTGAACAAAAGCCTGCTCTAGGTATGGTTCCATCTGCAATTTCTGGTTTTGAAGAAGACCGTGGTTATTATAAAGACAATGATATTGAAGGAGCAAAAGCTGCACTTGAAGCTGGAATGAAAGAGCTTGGTATTTCTGATCCAAAAGAAATCAGTATCAACCTTTCATTTAATACAAGTGAAGGACATGCTGCTATCGCTCAATTTATCCAAGAAGGTTGGAGCAAAAACCTTGGAATTTCAGTAAACCTTGATAACTCTGAATGGCAAGTATATTTAGAAAAACTTAACCAATTAGACTATCAAGTTGGTCGTATGGGATGGATTGCTGACTACAACGATGCTTATACATTCTTAGAAATGTACGATACTGCTGCCAACGGTAATAACGATACTGGTTGGGAAAACGCTCAATATAAAGATTTATTAAAACAATCTATTTCAGAAATAGACACTGCAAAGCGTTCTGAAATCTTAAAACAAGCTGAAGCAATTGCTATGACTGAATTCCCAGTTGGACCAATTTATTACTACACTAACTTATATGTTAAAGATGATAAAGTACAAAATATGTCTCCAGATAGAATCGGTATCATTCAACTTAAAGATGTTAAAATTACTGAATAATTCTATTGTTTAATTAAGCTCTATAAAAAGAGAGCTGCCTCGTAGTCTCTTAGGCTCGAGTCAGCTCTTTTTAAAATACGAAGGCATATATTTGTCTGACAATTGACAAATAGAAGGAGGAGTTTTATGTGATTAAATATATTTTGAAAAGGCTGATGTATATACTTCTCGCGCTTTTCGTCATCGTAACGGTTACGTTTTTCTTAATGCGTCTCGCTCCTGGTAGTCCATTTGCGAGTGAACGTAATTTTCCACCTCAAATCGAGGAGAAGTTAAACGAAACGTATGGATTAAATAACCCTTGGTATATTCAATATAAAGATTATTTAATCGATACGGCCTCTTTCAATTTCGGTGAGTCAATGAAGTATAAAGCGCGTTCTACAAATGATATGATTTCTGAAAGTTTCCCTGTGTCTTTAACATTAGGGATTGAAGCTATGCTATTAGCAGTTGGATTTGGAGTTTTAATTGGCGTAGTTTCCGCGCTATACCATAATAAGTTCCCGGATTATTTGGCAACGTCCTTTGCGGTGCTAGGTATTTCAGTACCTTCATTTATTTTAGCGGGTTTAATGCAGTATTTCTTATCCTTTAAATTAGGGTTGTTCCCAGTTAGTGGCTGGAAAGGCTTCGGTTACAGCATTTTACCTGCCCTTGCGATTGCATTTTCACATATGGGCTTTATCGCAAAATTAACACGTTCAAGTATGCTTGAGCAAAACAATAGTGATTATGTAAAAATGGCTCGTGCCAAAGGAATTGGAAAATGGACAGTTGTTTTCCGCCATACATTACGAAATGCTCTTTTACCAGTTGTAACATACCTAGGCCCATTAACAGCTGGTGTGGTAACAGGTAGTTTCATTGTTGAACAAATTTTCGCTATTCCTGGACTTGGAAAACACTTTGTACAAAGTATTACAAACCGTGACTATACAGTCATTATGGGTACGACTGTGTTCTATTCCATCATCCTTTTATTTGCGGTATTAATCGTTGATATACTATATAGTGTGATTGATCCGCGTATTAAACTGAAAGGAGCGAAAAAATAATGACACAGCAGCAAATTGAAAAAGATAAGTTCAAAATTGTTGGTGGCAATCATGAAGCAACGGAAAAATTAGCTGATAAATCAGTTTCCTTTTGGAAAGAAGTATTTCTCCGTTTCTCTCATAACAAAATGGCCATCATTGGGATAATTATTTTAATCATTGTTATTTTAATGGCTATTTTCGTACCAATGCTTTCTCAGTATAAATCAAGTGATCAACTAGGTGTTTACAATGCACCTCCATCTGCACAATTTTGGTTTGGAACAGATGATCTAGGTCGTGATATTTTCGTTCGTATTTGGGAAGGAGCTCGTATTTCCCTATTTATCGGAATTGCAGCGGCGATTATTGACTTAATTATCGGTGTTATCTGGGGAAGTATTTCAGGTTTAGCAGGCGGTCGTGTTGATAACATTATGATGCGTATTGCTGACGTTTTAACAGCTGTACCTTACCTTTTAGTAGTAATCGTACTTTTAGTTGTTATGCAACCAGGTCTATTCCCAATGATTATTGCCCTGTCTATCACTGGATGGATTAACATGGCACGTATTGTACGTGGTGAAGTATTATCTATTAAAAACCAAGAATATGTTCTTGCAGCTCGTACATTAGGTGCTAGTACAGGCCATTTAATCATTAAACACTTAGTTCCGAATGCTCTTGGTGCTATTTTAGTTACGATGACTTTAACAATTCCATCTGCTATTTTCACTGAATCATTCCTAAGTTATCTTGGTCTTGGAGTTCCTGCTCCAACAGCTTCTTGGGGTACAATGGCCTCTGACGGAAATAAAGCCATTGCCAATGCTCCATGGCGCTTGATTTTCCCAGCGGTATTTATCTCACTAACAATCTTTGCGTTTAACGCAGTTGGTGACGGCTTACGTGATGCACTAGATCCAAAACTACGTAAATAAGGAGGTGGCCGAAATGAGTAAAACAATTCTAGAAGTAAAAGATTTAAAAATTAACTTTAAAACTTATGCAGGGCTTGTCCGTGCTGTACGTGGTGTTAACTTTGATTTAAAAGAGGGTGAAACACTCGCTATAGTAGGAGAATCTGGTTCTGGTAAAAGTGTTACGAGTAATGCGTTAATGAAACTAATTCCACAGCCACCCGGTATTTATGAGTCAGGACAAATTTTATTTAATGGTCGTGATTTAGTTCCGTTAACGGATAAAGAAATGTCAAAAGTACGCGGAAATGAAATTGCTATGATTTTCCAAGATCCAATGACAAGTTTGAATCCAACTATGAAGGTCGGACGTCAAATAACTGAGGTAATTTTGCAACATAAAAAAGTTTCCAAAGCTGATGCCAAAAAACGTGCAATTGAACTTTTAACACAGGTAGGTATCCCCTTCCCTGAAAAACGCTATAACCAATATCCACATGAATTTTCAGGTGGTATGCGTCAACGTGTTGTTATTGCCATCGCCCTTGCGGCTGATCCGAAGCTATTGATTGCCGATGAGCCAACAACAGCCCTAGACGTAACAATTCAAGCACAGATTTTAGAGCTAATGAAAGAAATCCAGAAAAACTCAAAAACATCTATCATTTTCATTACACACGATTTAGGTGTTGTGGCAAACATTGCAGATCGTGTAGCCGTAATGTACGCTGGACAAATCGTGGAGTATGGTACTGTTAATGATATTTTCTATAATCCGAAACACCCATACACATGGGGTCTACTAGGTTCTATGCCTGATCTAGATAATGATACGGATGAGTTATTGCGCACGATTCCTGGTTCACCACCAGATCTTACGAACCCACCTAAAGGGGATGCATTTGCAGCACGTAACGAGTTCGCAATGGCCATTGATTATGAACAAGAACCACCAATGTTCCAAGTGAGTGAAACGCATTTTGCAAAAACGTGGTTATTGCATCCTGATGCACCAAAGATTCCTCTTCCTGAAGCAGTTGCTAAACGTATTGAAGGGTATTTAGCAAAGGAGGCACAAGAAAATGACTAAAGCTGGTGCGAAAAAAATTCTTGAAATCAAAAATTTAAAGCAGTATTTTGGTTCACCAAGTAATCCGATCAAAGCTGTAGATGGTATTAGCTTCGATGTTTATGAAGGCGAAACACTTGGTCTTGTGGGTGAATCAGGTTGTGGTAAATCAACAACTGGTCGTTCAATCATTCGATTATATGATATTACAGGTGGCGAGATTGTTTTCGATGGTGAGAATGTCCAAGGAAAAAAATCTAAAACTGAGTTAAAGAAATTTAACCGTCAAATGCAAATGATTTTCCAGGATCCTTATGCTTCTTTAAATCCTCGTATGACAGCTGGTGAAATCATTGGTGAAGCCTTTGATATCCATGGCCTTTACAAGGATAAAAAGGTACGTCGTGCGAAAATCCAAGAGTTACTTGAAGCTGTTGGTTTAAACAAAGAGCACGCGAATCGTTATGCACATGAATTTTCTGGTGGTCAACGTCAACGTATTGGGATCGCTCGTGCATTAAGCCTAGATCCTAAATTCATCATTGCGGATGAGCCAATTTCTGCGCTTGACGTATCAATCCAAGCACAAGTTGTTAACTTATTAAAAGAGTTACAAAAAGAACGTGGCTTAACATATCTTTTCATTGCCCATGACCTTTCCATGGTCAAATACATCAGTGATCGAATTGCTGTAATGTACCGTGGAAAAATCATGGAAATCGGTAAAGCAGATGATATTTACAATCATCCTGTTCATCCGTATACAAAGTCTTTATTATCAGCTATCCCACTTCCTGATCCGATGTCAGAGAAGCGCCGTCAACGTATTCAGTACAAGCATACAGAGGTTGACCAAAGTGCAGCCTATCATGAAGTAGGCGACCAACATTATGTTTATGGTACTGCTGATTTAGTAAAAACTTGGGTTGCTAATCGATAAAAACTAATTACATCCATCCATTGGAGGTTTCCAGTGGATGGATTTTTTGCTCTCCGCTTTTCTCCTAGGTGTAGATGTCTTTACCCCTTTTACCTTATTTTAAGCAAAGTGCGTTTATACTTTTTGAAAAAAACAGTCTTTCTTCTATCAAGAAAGACTGCTTCTTCGATACCAATTATTTTATTGGAGCATCTGCTGTTAATTCAATATCTTGCAGTTCTGTAGAATTTCCATATTCCACATTGTAATTTTTCACGCGCTTATTAACAGGAATAACTTCTGTACGGAAGAAAGTCGGTACTACCATTGCTTTTTCACTCATATATTCTTGCCATGCTCTGAATGCTTTTGTACGTGTATCTTGATCCATAGCTTCTTCTGAGTCAATAGCGTCTAATAATTTTGTTAATTCAGGAGATACATAACGGCTAAAGTTAAATTCAGCACCTTCACCATATAAACCTTTAGGAGATGGATTTGTTCCAGTTCCCCATGCAGCTTGGTACATATCGATTTCTGGATCATCTGCTTGAACTTTATCATAGAAAGCATTGAATTCGATAAGACGACCAGTAGTTAATTGTACATCTAACCCTACTTCTTTCCAGTTTTGACGGAAATATTCAACAATTGCTTCATCTGTTTCTGAACCAGCCATTGAAGCTAAGCGAATAGAGAATTTTTTACCATCTTTATCTTCACGAATACCATCACCATCAACATCTTTAAAACCTGCTTTATCTAATAATTCTTTTGCTTTTTCTGGGTCATAATTATAGCCTTCTAATGTTGAATCATAATATGATGCAAATACTGGTGGAATTAAAGAATTTCCGCGCTCACGTAATCCTTGATAGAATTTTTCTGCAACACCTTCAACATCCATTGCATAAGCAACAGCTTGACGCAATTCAACACTATTCATTTTTGACTTTTCATCAAATACGTTTACTTTATTAGTTGTATCATATTTTCCTAATTTAAAGCCGATATAAGAATATGATAATTCTGGTCGACCTAATAATGCTAAGTTTTGTAGATCCTTAATGCTATCGTACTGATTAGTTGGATATGATGTTGCAAGATCATATTTTCCAGTACGTAATGCTTCGCCAATTGAAGTTGGTGGTACAACCTCAAGTACAACTTTATCAACTTTCGGTTTACCTTTAAAATAATGTTCGTTTGCTACAAACTGTACAGACTCACCATTTACGACTTTATCAATTTTAAATGCACCAAGTGTAACTGGATTTTTACGTACTGCATCTGAAGCAAGTAAATCTTTCACTGGAATAGATTCTAATTGATGTTTAGGCTCTGCATACGCCCATAAACCATCGCCAATGGAGTAAATAGCTGGTGATACTTTTTTAAGCTGAATTTTAATGCTTTTTTCATCGACTTTTGTAATACCAGAAATTGTATCTGCTTGCCCATTATGGTATTCTTCTGCGCCAACAATATTTTTGAAATCATCATCATAGCGAACACCTGTATAATCTGGATGACCAATTAGCTCATATGGGAAAATTAAATCATCAGCTGTTAAAGGTGTGCCATCTGACCATTTGTAATCACCTTGAATTGTGACAGTTGCTGTTTTTGCATCAACATCAACATCTAATTTTGCAATACCTTTGTCTGTAACAATAAAGTTGCCATCTTGTTCAAAAAGTACATTTGAAGCAAATGCTAAAATTTCTGAATCATAAGCATCTTCGTATAGCTCCCAGTTGAAAATCCCTTGGAATGGAGAGCTTGTTACAAGTCCTACGCGTAAAGTACCACCTTGAATTGCTTCTCCTTCATTTGTTACCTCCATTGGAAGTAACGAATCATTTGTTGCCTCAGATTCACCGGATTTTTCTGTTTCACCTGACTTTTCTGTATTATCAGTTTCTGAGCCTTTTTCAGACCCACTGCCTCCACCACCATTGCAGGCTGCTAAAATTAGCATGAATGCAAAAAGTACGGATAGGAATAACCAATTCTTCTTCATGTGTAAATCCTCCCCTTTTATCCTAATCGTTGTTTTGCGTCAGCCGCACGTCTTAGCGCTTGACCAACATAATTTATACCAAGCATCAAAACTAAAATTAATAATGATGCGGGCAACCAAATCCACCATTTTGTAGATAATACTATCGGGTTTGTTGCATAGCTTACTAATGTCCCTAAGCTAGGTGTAGAAGGAGGTAAACCAAAGCCTAAAAATGATAGACCTGTTTCAATACCCACATTCCCTGCAAAGTTCAACGTTAACTCTACTATTAGCAACGAACTTAAATTTGGTAGTATCCCTTTAAACATAATGGCAAAATCACTAGTCCCCATTGTTTTGGAGGCACTTACATAATCTCGTCGTCCTTCAGATAAAGCTTTACTTCGAACAAGACGTGCAGTACCTATCCATTGAAAGGCACTTAAAATCAAAATTAACTCTAAAACACCATATTTAGGAATAATTGTAACTAATACAATGATAATCATTAATGTCGGTAATGTCATAAGAAAATCAATGATACGCATAAATAAATTATCAATAAAGCCACCATAGTAGCCCATTATTATACCTAGTGCGATCCCTAAAGCATTTGCAATAAGAGTGATAGCAATTGCAATTAAAATAGAATTTTTCGCACCGATAATAAGCTGTCCATACATATCACGCCCAGCTTCATCAGCCCCAAGGATATATCCATTAACGCCAGGCTCTGTAAAACGCTCTAATAATTTAATTCGTAATATTTCATCCTGGTTCATAAAAAAGGACATAATTAATATCGCAATTATAAGTAATGTTATTCCTATAAATGAAAATAATGCTAATTTATCTTTTCTAAATTCACGTATAACCACTTGAATTCCTGTTGGTGGAGTACTTTCAACTTTCACTACATCATTTTTTTGATCCATTTTATTCACCTCTCCTTATGCGTTCAATTTAGCTGTTAGTCTATGCGGATACGTGGATCAACAATGCTCATAATTATATCTGACAATAGACTACCTAATAACGCTAAGAAGCCATAAAGCATAACAAGAGCTGTAATAACACTATAATCGCGACTTGTTACGGAATGGATGAATAATTGCCCCATGCCCGGGAAGCCAAAAATTGTCTCTATGAATATCGAGCCGCCTAATAAACCTGTAATTGTAAAGCCAAGGAAGGCTGCAATTGGTAATAAGGAGTTACGGAAAATATGTCTTCTATAGATTTTTTTCATCGGTACACCTTTACTACGTGCTGTTTTAACATAATCCTGTGTCTTGGCATCGATAATTTCTGAACGTAAGTATTGAATAATCGTCGTTGTAGCTAAAATTGCATACGTCATTGCAGGTAATATTAAATGATACAAGCGATTCCAATAATACTCGAGTGTTCCAGGCTCTACACCTACATCGACTGTTCCGCTCGTTGGGAACCACATTAAACGGTATCCAAAGATATATAAGAAGATTAAACCCAATACAAAGGTCGGTATTGCATAGCTTATAAAGCTATACAGAGTAATCGACTTATCGTACAAAGTATCCTGTTTACGTCCAGCTATCATTCCTAATGGAATAGCTATTAAATAAACGAGAATGGTACTAAGTAGAGCGAGCCAGAATGTGTTTAATGCACGCTCGCCAATCAATGTGGACACTGCAAGTTTATATGTATAGCTTTGTCCAAAATCACCCTGAAAGGCATTGATTACCCAATGGTAATATTGTACATACCAAGGGTCATAGTAACCCGCTTGAATTCTTAGTTCCTCAATTCTTGCAGGATCCGTCTCTGGAGTAATTAACCCCGTAAAAGGATCACCTGGCATTTGTTTTGCTAGGATAAAAATGATTAAGCTTAATACAAACATTTGAGGAATCATTAAAATTACTCTTCTAACAATTGTTTTCCACATTTCACATTCCTCCCGACATTGCAACCATATGTGTGTTTGAAATGGATTTCAGTGGATAGACTTTTCCATGCTCATCATAATATTTATGTTGCTCTTGTTGATAATTCTCTTCTACTTTTTGTCGAATCAATTTGCGCTCATCCCTAGTCTCTGGTTCGATATTCGGAATGGCTGATAAAAGCCGATTCGTGTAAATATGCTGTGGATTCTTATAAATATCATGTCTTGTACCAGTTTCCACAAAGCGGCCTTTATACATAATAGAAATATGATCACACATATGTTTAACAACACCTAAATCGTGGGAAATGAATAAGTAAGTAAGACCGTATTCATTTTGGATATCTTTCATAAAATTTAAGACCTGTGCCTGTACAGATAAATCTAGCGCAGAAACAGGCTCATCCGCAATGATCATTTTAGGGTTACATGCAACCGCTCGCGCAATGCCAAGACGCTGCTTTTGTCCTCCCGAAAATTCATGTGGATATTTGAGTAAGACATCCTCTGACATCCCAACAATAGCTAGTAGCTCTTTAATACGTTTGCGTTCCTCTTGATCACTAAGCTTCATGAAATTTCGAATGGGTTCTGCAAGAATATCAAGAACACGTTTCCTAGGATTCATACTTGAATGAGAGTCTTGGAAAATCATTTGAATATCTTTGTTATAGGCTGAATCACGCTGTCTTCGTTGATTTGTGACATTTTCGCCCTCATAAAAAATTTGACCAGAGGTGATTTTTTCTAAGCCAATGATCGCTTTTCCAGTAGTCGATTTACCGGATCCTGATTCACCTACTAATCCATAGGTTTTCCCTTTTTCAAACTCCATCGTCACGCCGTCCACCGCATATACTCGATCGACAATAGTATTAAAAAATCCACCACGTATTGGATAGTGAACATTTAAATCCTTAATCTGCATAAAGCTCATATAGCCCCGCCCCCTTCTTCACCTTCAAAATGAAAGTGTTTCCAGCAGGTACATCTCACAAAATGTCCTGGTGCAATTTCATGTAATTGAGGTTTTGTTTCGTGTGAAGATGCATCAATCCACGGAATTCTTCCTGAAAAACGACAACCTTCTCGAGGTAAATTTATTAGAGATGGTACCATCCCTTGAATGACCTCGAGTCTTTCATTTTCGCTATGTGTTTGTGGAATTGAATTTAGTAGCGAGCGAGTGTATGGATGTCTTGGATTATTGAATAATTCCCGAACTGGAGCCTCTTCCACTACTTCCCCTGCATACATAACTACAACTCGATCAGCCATCTCCGCTACAACACCCAAATCATGCGTAATGAGAATAATACCTGTCTCCGTTTCAGTCTGTAATGTTTTTAATAGGTCCAAAATTTGGGCCTGAATTGTCACATCTAAAGCAGTTGTCGGTTCATCAGCAATTAATATAGCAGGCTTACATGATAAGGCAATTGCAATCATAACACGCTGACGCATACCACCAGATAACTGGTGCGGAAATTGTCTAGCGACACGTTTTGGATTCGCAATCCCAACTTGATTTAGTAGTTCTAATACTCTTTCACTTCGCTGTTGTTTTGAAAGCTTAGTATGATAAATTAACCCTTCTTCTATTTGTTCGTTAATTCTCATTAAAGGGTTAAGTGCTGAAAGTGGGTCCTGAAAGATAAATCCTATGTCATTACCACGTAAGTTATTAAATTGTTGGTCATTCAATTGAGCTAAATTTTGATTATTATAAAAAATATCACCAGAAACCTTTGTATTTACTTCATTGTGCAAGCCTACAATAGTAGTCGCTAATGTACTTTTACCACAACCAGATTCTCCAACTATTGCTAATACCTCATTTTTTTTAAGGGAAAGTGAGACATCATCTACAGCAGCGTGGTATGTATCTTTAATGCGAAAACTTGTAGACAAATTTGTAATTGTTAATAAGTCTTTTGCTGTATTCAAACAATCTCTCCTCTATTATTCAATATTCTGAAAATACAAATGATACTTTATATCAGAATCATATTTAATTTTTCTCTCTTCCCCTCTCTTTTTCATTATAGCTAGTATAATTTTAATAATTTTTTCGCTTTAAACGCGTAAGCCGCTGATAGAATTATCTGAAAATTAAACCGTGCTATTATTTTAGCTAGAAAACATGTATAAACGCAAGTACCTTTTTCAAATTATTACAAACCAAAATATAAATTTCCACCATACCTCTTCCTTAAAAAAATAGTAATTTCAGTATTTAAAGTTAAGAATTATTTTACTTTTTCTTTACAAAGTTACAATTCTCACAAATTAATATTATATAAATATAATTAATGATATTTCACATTATATTTATTCGCGCAAATAAAATGCTTAAAAATTCAATTAATTCAGTATTTTAAAGCGAAAAGTAAAAAAAATACTTTTTATGAAAAAGTTATATTTCACACATTTTTGTTTTCAATAAATAATTTTGGACGTTGAAGTGCTAATATTTCAAATTACTTTAAAAAAATAATTTATAGCTATTAGTTTATAGCTATCTACCATACTTCTTAATTATTTCTGATTGCCGATTTTTTCTCCAATTTTCGATATAGAAATACTATTTAGAATATTTTTAAAGGAAATTACATGTTTTTATGTTAAAATTTCCAATGACAAAGTTTTATTAAATTATTAACATAAGGAAAGGTTGTCTGTGATGGCAAAAATTAATGATGAATGGTTTACAGTAGAAGAAATCAATAATGAAACATATGCTATAAGTGAATATGGTCATTGGGAAAAAGTACATTCCTTTTTATTGCTTGGAGAAAAACGGGCTGTTCTCATTGATACAGGTCTTGGCATTGATAATATTCAAAGGATTAGTAAACAATTAACCTCTTTGCCCATTTCTGTGATGACAACACATGTCCACTGGGATCATATTGGTAGCCATGGAGCATTTGATGATATTTATGTTCATAAGGATGAAGTTGATTGGTTAATCAATGGTATCCCTAAATTATCTATCGAACAGATTAGAAAGGATATTGGACGTAATATTACATTACCTACACCTAAAACGTTTAATCCATCGAATTACAAGCCTTTTCAGGGACAGCCTTCTGGATTTTTAGAAGATGGGGATGTTATAGATATGGGGAACCGAAAATTATCAATTCTCCACACACCCGGGCATTCGCCTGGCCATATTGCTATTTTGGATCATAAATATGGTTATTTGTTTACAGGGGACTTACTCTATGATCAAGCACCTATTTATGCATTTTTTCCAACTACTTCCCCCGAGGATTTAGTTCAATCTTTAGAAAAAATAGCTAACTTACCTTCGCTTACGAAAATTTTTGGTTCACATCACACATTAGGTCTTGATCCTTCTATTTTATTGGAGGTGAAACGGGCAATTATGACACTTCGTGAGAATAATCTAGTACGTTTTGGGACAGGTATTCATCGTTTTAATGGTTTTAGTATTCAATTTTAAATACCCTCATCCTATTTAAATAGAAAGAAAAAAGCTGTTCTACAGGTCAAATAACCTATAGAACAGCTTTTCATTATAACTCTCCAGCCTTTAATTTCGCATGCCACTCTTTTAAAAATGGAATATCTTCTTCTTTAATAGCACCTGATTCGTTTGCTGCTTCAATTAAATAATCGAAGTTTGTTAACGATACATACTGAATGCCAGCCTCATCAAATGCTTGCTCAGCGCGTGGAAGATTATAGGTGTAGACACAAACTACGCCTAATACTTCACAGCCAGCTGCACGCAATGCTTCTACTGCTGTAATCGAAGAACCGCCTGTGGAAACGATATCCTCCACAACAACTACTTTTTGACCTGCTGCGTATTTTCCTTCGATTTGATTACCACGACCATGCTCTTTTGCTTTTGATCGTACATAAACCATCGGTAATTCTAAAATATCACTTACCCATGCTGCGTGTGGGATACCCGCTGTAGCTGTTCCTGCTACGATTTCTGTTGCACCAAAATTCTCTTTGATAACAGCTGCTAAGCCATTTGCTAAT
The DNA here is from genome assembly GCF_038593415.1 of Lysinibacillus sp. FSL W7-1291. Taxonomy (NCBI): domain Bacteria; kingdom Bacillati; phylum Bacillota; class Bacilli; order Caryophanales; family Bacillaceae; genus Lysinibacillus; species Lysinibacillus sp. FSL W7-1291. The sequence continues at coordinate 986,696 of NZ_CP151994.1, read as the reverse complement.
TGTTTACGAATAACTGGGTCTGAGATTGTTAAACGAGTATCACAGTAAATAGGAGATTTAATACCAGACGCCCATGTAAATAATTCAGTTGGATTTAATTCTACAGCACCCACTTTTAACATAGCGTGTGCAATTTCATTTTGTAATGTCATCATTTATGCCTCCCATAATTCACTTACGATTTTATATGCAGCTACTGGATCCTGTGCACCAGTTACGGCACGCCCAACAACGATGAGTGATGAACCGTCACGCTTTGCGCCATCTGGTGTGGCAATACGCTTTTGATCGTGTGCAGCACCGCCTGCTAGACGAATTCCAGGTGTTACACGTAGAAAATCATCTCCACACACTTCTGCAATTGCCTTCGCCTCATGTACAGAGCAAACTACACCTTGTAAACCTGCTTGTTTTGTAAGACTTGCATAATGTAAGACAGACTCTTGTAAAGATAGAGCAATTTGTTGTTCTGCTTGCATTTGTTCTTCTGTTGTTGATGTTAATTGTGTAACGGCTATTAATGCTGGACGTTCTTTGCCAGTAGGTGTACCCGCTTCAAGTCCTTCTAGTGCTGCCTCCATCATAGGAAGTCCCCCAGCAGCATGCACATTGACTAAATCTACCCCTAGTTTTGCTAGACCCTTCATCGCCGAGCCTACTGTATTCGGGATATCATGTAATTTTAAATCAAGGAAAATATCATGACCTAAATCCTTTACTTTTCGAACAATGTCAGGCCCTTCTTGCATATATAATTCCATACCAATTTTCACGAAAAGAGGCTCATTGAACTGTTTTAGAAAATCAAACACTTCTTTTTCTCCTGGAAAATCTAGTGCTAATATTGGTTTCGTATTCATCAGCGATGGCTCCTTCCGATAATCTCTGTTATATGTTCTACACCTAATGCATCAAGCTTTGCTGGTAATTCTTCAATGATGTTTGGACAGACAAAGTGGTCAACAAAGTTTGCTGTTCCTACTGCTACAGCTGAAGCACCTGCAGACATAAAATCAATGACATCCTGTGCTTCTGTTACACCACCCATACCAATTATCGGAATATTGACAGCTTTGTACACCTCATAAACCATTCGGATTGCTACAGGTTTAACAGCAGGACCTGATAGTCCACCTGTTCCATTAGCAATGACAGGCTTTCCTGTACGCTCATCTAAACGCATACCTACCAATGTATTTATCATCGTAATACCATCTGCTCCACCTGCTTCAACAGCTAAAGCAATATCCACAATATTTGTCACGTTTGGTGATAGCTTCACATAGACTGGCACTTCAGACACAGCCTTGACAGCCTCAACAAGCTGACGTGCTGTTGCTGGGTCTGTCCCAAACTGGATGCCACCACACTTCACGTTAGGGCAAGAAATATTCAGTTCCAATGCTTTGACATTTGATGCTGCTGAAATACGACGCGCTACTTCCACATAATCTGCCGTTTCAGTACCAGCAACATTAGCGATAATTGGCACATCATAGCTCTCTAAAAATGTCAATTCTTCATTCATCACTTTTTCAATGCCTGGATTTTGTAAACCAATTGCATTTAACATCCCCGCCGCTGTTTCAGCAACACGTGGCGTTGGGTTACCGGCACGTGTTTCGACCGTTGTTGCCTTAATCATGATAGCACCTAGTTTTGACAAATCATAAAGCTGTGCATATTCACGGCCAAAGCCAAAGCAACCCGAAGCTGGCATAATTGGATTTTTTAACGCTAAGCCTGGTATTTGAATGGTTAAACGACTCATAGTGCCACCGTTCCTTTCGGGAAAACTGGACCATCAGAGCATACTTTAACATAGTCTTTTTCAACTTCATCAGTTGTTTTACATACACATGCAAAGCAAGCTCCAATACCACAGCCCATACGTTCTTCAAATGATAAATAACCCACTTTTTCAGGATAAAAGCCCTCTAATGCTTTTAACATCGGTAATGGCCCACAGGAATAAAATACATCAAACTTTGGGGCACTTGACTCTAATACAGTTGTTACAAAGCCTTTTGTACCTTTCGAGCCATCCACAGTCACATAATGTGTTTCACCAAGTGCACTAAATTCATCCTCATAAAAGCAGACATCCTCTGTTTGGAAGCCTAGGACATGGATGGTTTTCACACCACGAGCATTCAATTGTTTGGATAATTCATGTAAAGGTGGTACACCAATTCCACCGCCAACTAATAGTGCAGTGCCTCCCTCTTGTACCGCATCTACTGGGAAACCATTACCTATTGGACCAAGCACGTTGACTTGTTGACCTTCTCGATTCGTCGCCAGCACTTTCGTACCACGCCCTTCAGCACGATAAATCATAGTAAACTCATTGTTTTCTTTATCAATATTTGCAATACTAATTGGTCGACGTAAAAGCGGCTCCAATGAATCTGACACCTTTACATGGACAAACTGGCCAGGAGTCATCTCCTGAACCAGTTCACCATGAAGTGTCAGTTCGAAAATGTTTGTCGCAATTTGCTTTTGAGAGACGACCGTCATTTTCTCTTGACGTATCATATTAGTGTACTACCTCCGCTTTTGGCATTTGTTCTGCTGTAAATGTCATGGATTCGATAACACGAACCATTGCTTCTGCTGTATCTAAAGATGTTAGACAAGGTACGCCATTTTCTACAGACTCACGACGGATTCGGAAGCCATCACGAGCTGGCTGCTTCCCTTTAGTTAATGTATTGACAACAAGCTGAGCTTCACCATTTTGGATAAGGTCAATCAATGTTTGTCCTTTCGCACCAATCTTGCCAACAATATCTGTACGTACTCCTGCTTCTTCAAATGCTTTTGCTGTACCTTCAGTAGCTACAATGCGATACCCTACCGTAGAGAAACGTTTTGCTAATGCAATCGCTTCTTCCTTATCTTTATCAGATACAGTAAACAATACTGTACCTTCTGTACGAATTTCCATACCTGCTGCAACTAAACCTTTATAAAGGGCTTTTTCTAATGTTGCATCTTTCCCCATTACCTCACCAGTGGATTTCATTTCAGGTCCTAATGTAATGTCTACACGACGTAATTTTGCGAATGAGAACACTGGTACTTTTACAAATACACCCTTTTGTTCAGGCGCTAAACCTGTTGGGTAGCCCTGCTCTACAATAGATTTTCCAAGGATTGCTTTCGTTGCAATATTAGCCATTGGAATATTTGTAATTTTACTTAAGAATGGTACTGTACGTGATGAACGTGGGTTTACCTCAATCACAAATACTTCGCCCTGTGAAATTACGTATTGGATATTCATTAAGCCAACGATGCCTAGGCCCTTCGCGAGACGAGTTGTATAATCAACTAATGTATCCTTTTGTACCTGTGTTAATTTTTGTGGTGGATAGACAGAGATTGAGTCTCCAGAGTGAACCCCTGCACGCTCAATATGTTCCATAATTCCTGGAATTAGAACATTTTCGCCGTCACAGATAGCATCTACTTCGATTTCCTGTCCTGTTAAGTAACGGTCTACTAAAACAGGATGATCTGGAGATGCCTCCACTGCATTTTCCATATAGTGCTGTAATTCATCTTGATTGTAGACAATTTCCATTGCACGTCCACCAAGTACATACGATGGACGAACAAGTACTGGGAAGCCTAGACGCTCACTAATGGCAAGAGCCTCCTCTGTAGAAACGGCTGTTTCCCCTAGCGGCTGCGGAATGTTTAATTCACGTAAAGCCTGCTCGAACTTATCGCGGTTTTCTGCACGGTCAGTATCTTCTAAAGATGTACCTAAGATTTTTACACCATTTGCTGCTAATTTATCGGCCAGGTTAATGGCTGTTTGACCACCGAATTGAACAACAACACCAATTGGTTGTTCTAAATCGATAATATGCATAACATCCTCAATTGTTAATGGCTCGAAGTAGAGCTTATCAGAAACAGAGAAGTCTGTTGATACTGTCTCTGGGTTGGAGTTGATAATAATTGCCTCATAGCCAGCCTCTTGAATCGCCCATACTGAGTGTACTGTTGCATAATCGAATTCTACCCCTTGGCCGATGCGGATTGGGCCTGATCCAAGTACCACAACAGAAGGTTTTTCTGACTTAATAGATTCATTTTCTTCTTCATATGTGCCATAGAAATATGGTGTTTCCGATTCGAATTCCGCTGCACATGTATCAACCATTTTATAGACTGGAATAATGCCATGTTCTTTACGATAAGCATAAATGGCTTCTGGTGTTGTTTCCCAAAGCTCAGCAACCTTCTTATCTGCAAAGCCTAAACGTTTTGCTGTACGTAGGACATCTTTATCATTTTTATGGTCAGCAAGTGTTTGTTCCATATCCACGATATTTTTAAACTTATTTAAGAAGAATAGATCAATCGCTGACCATTCATGAATTTGTTCAATTGTTACACCTCGACGTAAAGCTTCACCGATAAAGAATAGTCGCTCATCTCCAGCTTTGCGGATACGTTTTTCAATCCAAGAATCTGAATTTTCCTCAGCATGCTTTAACTCTAAATGTACTTGACCGGTCTCAAGAGAACGAACCGCTTTTAACATAGCTTCCTCAAATGTGCGACCTAATGCCATTACTTCACCAGTAGCTTTCATTTGCGTACCAAGATTACGTTTAGCTGATTCGAATTTATCGAATGGCCAGCGAGGAATTTTAGCTACGATATAATCAAGTGCAGGTTCAAAACAAGCATATGTTGATCCTGTTACAGGGTTTTTAATTTCATCTAATGTTAAACCAACTGCAATTTTAGCTGCTAGCTTAGCAATTGGATAACCTGTTGCTTTAGATGCTAGTGCAGATGAACGCGATACGCGTGGGTTTACTTCAATCACATAGTAATTAAAGCTATATGGATCAAGTGCTAGCTGGACGTTGCAGCCACCCTCTATTTTAAGTGCACGAATAATATCTAGCGAAATATTACGTAGCATTTGGTTTTCACGATCTGATAGTGTTTGCGTTGGTGCTACAACGATTGAGTCACCTGTATGGATTCCTACTGGGTCAACGTTTTCCATGTTACATACAACAATGGCATTGTTAGCCGCATCACGCATTACTTCATATTCAATCTCTTTATAGCCAGCAATCGATTTTTCTAATAAACATTGTGTTACGGGTGAATATTTTAAACCCGATGTCACAATCTCTTCTAAATCTTGATCGTTGTAGCAAATCCCGCCCCCTGTACCGCCAAGTGTAAAGGCTGGTCGAACAATTACAGGGTATCCAATTTTCGCAACAAATCTTTTCGCTTCATCTAAGTTATGAATAATATCAGACTCAGGAACTGGAGCACCTAGCTCATACATTAAATTACGGAATAAATCACGATCTTCTGCTTTATGGATAGCATCTAGTTTTGTACCAAGAATTTCAATACCAAGCTCGTCTAAAATACCTGATTTGTCTAACTCGATCGCCATATTTAAACCTGTTTGACCGCCAAGTGTTGGTAAAATCGCATCTGGACGCTCTTTACGTAAAATACGAGAGACAAAATCAAGAGAAATTGGCTCGATATATACTTTGTCCGCAATTTCTGTATCTGTCATGATTGTGGCAGGGTTTGAGTTGATTAAAATAACACGGTAGCCTTCTTCTTTTAATGAAAGACAAGCTTGTGTACCTGCATAGTCAAATTCTGCTGCTTGTCCGATAACGATTGGGCCTGAGCCAATTACTAAAATAGTTTCAATATCTGTACGTTTAGGCATGTTGTTTCCCCTTCCCTGCTTCTACTTCCATCATTTCGATGAATTCATCAAATAAGTGGTTTGAATCCTCTGGTCCTGGTGATGCTTCTGGGTGATATTGCACTGTGAAAATCGGATATTTCTTATGACGCACACCTTCACATGTTCCATCATTTAATGCGATATGTGTTAATTCTAAATCCGTTTCTTTTAATGAATCGATGTCGATAGCATAGCCATGGTTCTGAGATGTTAAATCTGTACGTCCTGTGCGTAAGTCTTTGACTGGGTGGTTACCACCGCGGTGTCCAAACGGTAGTTTGAAGGCTTTTGCTCCACTAGCTAATGAAAAGATTTGGTGTCCTAAACAAATACCGAACATTGGCACTTTTCCTATTAAGTTACGTACTGTTTCAATACCTTCCTGAACATCTTCAGGATTCCCTGGTCCATTGGATAGCATGATACCATCTGGATGCCAAGCTAAAATTTCCTCAGCTGGTGTATTATAAGGTACTACCAACACATCACAATCACGTTTGTTTAATTCGCGTAGGATTCCGTGCTTCATACCATAATCAATTAAGACAACTCGTTTACCACGACCAGGAGATGGATAAGCAGCTTTTGGAGATACTTCACGGACATGGTGTGTAATGGCTGGTGTCACTTGTAATTGTGCTACAATTTCATCCACATTTACTTCTTCATCAGCAGCCGTCAAAATCGCTTTAACCGATCCTTTACTGCGTATGATACGTGTTAATTTTCGCGTATCAATGCCTTCAATTCCTGGGATATCCTTTGCTGTCAAATAGTCATCTAAAGTTAAATCACAGCGGAAGTTTGAAGGTTTTTTAGCCAATTCACGCACAACGAATCCACGAATGGCTGGCGTAATCGATTCAAAGTCATCACGGTTAATGCCGTAATTACCAACTAAAGGATATGTCAATGTAACAATTTGTCCATAGAATGAAGGATCTGAAATCGTTTCCTGATAACCTGTCATCCCTGTTGTAAATACAACCTCACCTTGTGAAGCGCGCTCGCTACCAAATGCTGTACCTGTAAATACTGTGCCATCTTCTAAAACTAGTAAACGTTTTTTCATTACTCTGCCTCCTGATATACGATATTGCCTTCAAAAATCGTTAGTACTGGCCAACCCTTTGCCACCCAGCCGTTGAATGGTGTATTACGACCTTTTGATACAAAGCCATCTGCATCAATTGTTTGTTCTTTTTGAATATCAATTAAAATCATATCCGCTGAAGCGCCTACTGCTAATGTGCCATATGGCAGATCAAAAATCTCAGCTGCTCTCACTGTCATCCAATCAATTAATTGCTTTAAAGTCCATTTTCCTGTTTCAACAAATTGTGTATAAAGCAATGGAAAAGCTGTTTCGAAACCGACGATACCAAATGGTGCGCCAACCATACCGCAGCATTTTTCTTCTACTGTATGTGGTGCATGATCTGTTGCGATGCAGTCGATTGTGCCATCAAGTAGTGCTGCATGTAGAGAATCCTTATCATCAGCTGCGCGTAATGGTGGATTCATTTTCCAATTCGCATCGTCAGATGGTATATCCATCTCTTCTAGTAATAAATGATGTGGACAAACTTCTGCTGTGACACGAATACCTGCTGCCTTCGCATCTCTTACTGCACGCACCGATTCCTTCGTAGAAACGTGACAAACATGGTAGCGTGCCCCTGCCGCTTCTGCTAGTAGTACATCTCGTGCAATTTGTACTGATTCACAAATGGAAGGTATCCCTGGAAGCCCAAGCTCTTTATTACGCTTTCCTTCATGCATCACACCATCATAGATTAATGAGTTATCCTCACAATGTGCTACAACAACCATATCGTGCTGAGCCGCATCTTTCATTTGCTCATACATCGTTGAGGCTAGCTGAATGCCTACACCATCATCAGAGAACGCTACGGCTCCATGTGATTTTAATTCTTCAATATTTGTTCGAACCTCGCCCGATATATCCTTTGTTAGGGAACCATATGGGAGTACTCGAATAACAGCGCTGTCCTTAATGAGCCCATTGATGAGCTGCATGTTGTCAACCGAATCAGGTACTGGCTTTGTATTAGGCATCGCACAAATTGTCGTAAAGCCACCCTTTGCTGCTGAGGCGGAGCCTGTAGCAATGGTTTCTTTATGCTCAAATCCTGGCTCTCGTAAATGTGTATGAACATCGATAAAGCCTGGTGCCACGATTAAACCATGTCCTTCAATCAGTTCTGCACCTGCTACAGCCACATCCTGACCAATAGCCGTAATCTTTCCGTCTGCCATTGCAATATTGACTGTCTTCAATTCACCTTGTTCATCTAGCATTTGTACATTTTGAAGTACCTTTGTCATGTTATTCTCTCCCCTTTAAAATGGTTTCCATAATAGCCATCCGTGTGTAAACACCGTTCCGCACCTGTTCAAAAATTCGAGAGCGATCACACTCTACTAACTCAGAAGCAATTTCAACATCACGATTTACGGGTGCTGGATGCATAATAATGGCGGATTCTTTCATTTGCTTTTCTCGTTCAATTGTTAAACCAAACTCTTGATGGTAACCTTCCTTTGAGAAGCTTTTATTTACTTTATGACGTTCATGTTGCACACGTAGTAACATAATGACATCACTTATTTCGATCAGATTATCCCATGAATGATGCGCTTCAAAACCGCCAGACCATTCTTCTGGGCAAAGGAAATGAACATTTGCCCCTAAATTTTGTAATGCTGTTGCATTTGATTTGGCTACTCGACTATGAGAGATATCTCCTGCAATTGTGACATTCAACCCTTCGAAACAGCCAAACTCTTTTTTGATGGTATAAAGATCCAATAAGGATTGTGAAGGATGTTGCCCAGCACCGTCCCCTGCATTAATAATCGCTACATTAATACCACCCAGCAGCTCATTGTAATATTCATCTTCTGAAGCTCGAATGATGACAGCATCTAAACCAATCATTTCTAACGTTTTGACAGTATCATACATCGTTTCCCCTTTCGTAACACTCGAAAACCCTGCATCGAAAGGGATAACATGACAGCCAATTTTGTATTCTGCCATTTCAAAGCTTGTTTTTGTACGAGTACTTGGTTCAAAGAATAGATTGGCCACTTTGTACGGGCGAGATAACGATGATGTTTCACCATTTTCAAATGCTTGCGCAAGATCTAGGATTTGGTTAATCTCTTCTGTTGTTAAATGTTCCATCGATAATAAGTTCTTCATCATGTGACCTCCATTAGGTTGTGAATCGTGAACGTCTATGTATGACGTTCTCTGTATATAAAGTAAAAGCCCCGTTGATGTCATCAACGAGGCATAAGGAGGCGTGACAAACTACAGCAAGACATACATCCTACTTCAGCCTGTCCACAACTTCCCTTTTTTTGCCTCTCTGGACAATTCATTAAAAGGTACTACTATGAATCTTTATTTTGATTGTATTGTACAGGTATATCTGCTTCTTTCTTACCTGGTAGAATCGCATTCAATAGCACACCGATAATCGCGGCTAGCGCCATCCCTTCAACACTTAATGATTCAGAGATAACAAACTTGGCACCGCCAATACCAATGACTAATATGACTGAGGCAATAACTAGGTTACGGCTATTACCAAAATCAATATGATTATCTACTAGCATACGTAGGCCACTTGCTGCGATTATTCCGAAGAGTAAGATGGACACTCCCCCAAGTACTGCGGTTGGAATCGTTGCAATCACTGCCATTGCTTTCCCGAAGAATGATAGTAAGATGGCAACCACTGCTGCACCTGCAATAACGTAAATACTGTACACTCGAGTAATAGCTAGTACACCAATATTTTCACCGTAAGTTGTTTTCGGAGGCCCCCCGATTATAGCACTCACAAATGTTCCAAGTCCGTCTCCTAATAGGGAACGGTGCAACCCTGGCTCTTTAATATAATCTCGATCTACTACTTTTCCTAATACTAGCTGGTGACCAATATGTTCCGAAATTGTTACAATCACGATTGGTACCATGATAAGTAGAATTTTTGTTGTTATTTCAAACTCATAATGCACACCTGGTATTAAGAAATCAGGCATTTCGAAGAATTTTGCTTGGGCAATTGGTGTATAATCTACGATGTCTACGATCATGGAGTAAATATACCCTACGATTAAGCCCATCAAAATTGGCATAGTGCTTAAAATTCCTTTAAAGAAAATCGTAAAGATAATCGCTGTAAAGACCGTAACTAAAGCAGCTGAGAAGTGTAAAAAGCTATACTCTCCATTGACGTTCATGGCCATATTCACAGCTGTACCAGATAGTCCAAGTCCAATTACCATAATAACTGGACCTACCACGATTGGCGGCAAAATTTTCATAATCCACTTATAACCACTTTTCCAAATGATTAAGGATACAATTCCATACGTAATCCCGACAGCCATCGCACCGATCATGGCATTGCCTGGGTGGACACTCGAGCCATCATCATTTAAACCGCCTGCCGCAAGTATGATTGGTGCTATAAAGGCGAAGGACGACCCTAGATAGGCTGGTACTTGAAATTTCGTAATTAATAGGAAGAATAATGTAGCAATCCCGCTTGTTAAAAGAGCAATCGCTGGACTAAGTCCTACTAACTGTGGCACTAAAATTGTTGATCCAAACATCGCAAACATATGCTGGAAACTTAATGTCACAAGCTGAAGTGGAGTTGGTTTATCCTTAATATCTAAAACTGCATTTGACATATTGTTTCCTCACTTTATTATTCGTCTTCTTTATAAATAATGACGCAATCTTCTCCATCTACTTCTTGTAAGTTGACAATGATGCGCTCAGAGCCAGAAGTCGGAACATTCTTCCCTACATAGTCTGCTCTAATTGGCAACTCTCGATGCCCTCTATCCACTAGCACGGCTAGTTGAATTTGAGCAGGTCTCCCCAAATCCATTACAGCATCCAGTGCTGCACGTACTGTTCGTCCTGTATAAAGTACATCGTCTACTAAAATGATCTTTTGATTTTTCACTACATACTCAATATCAACTTGTTCTACATGTGCTTGTTCGTTTTCATGTTTGGTTGTTAAATCATCTCTGTATAGCGTAATATCAATTTCCCCTGTACGAATAGGTTTACCTTCAATTTTTTCAATTCGTTGTGCCAAACGTTTGGCTAGAAAGGCACCTCTTGTTTTAATGCCAACTAAAATACATTCATCGATTCCTTTGTTGCGTTCAATAATTTCATGGGCAATACGTGTGAGTGCCCTTGTCATTGATGGGCCATCTAATAATTCATTTTGTGCCATATCCGTTCCTCCTCTCTCTACTCTAGTGTCAGCCATGTGTCCATAAAAAAACCTCTCGAGGCGAATAGCCTGAGAGGGGTTGTATACGTGTCGAAAAAAGCATGTCGAAAAATTTGCAGCACAAATTTTTGCAACACTATCACATGTCCCTTCTCAGCCTCTCTGGACTGCTATTAAAGGTGAATATTTAGTTATGTTGTTCATTCACTGTGGTTAGTATAGACTTTCTTTTCTTATTCGTCAATGCCTATTTCGTAAATCATTTAATAATTGCTCATAATCAACTGGAAGTGGTGTTTCAAACTCCAAATATTCACCAGAAGAAGGATGATCAAATCCTAAAGTTGCAGCATGCAAAACTTGTCCACCAAAGTCTATTGTCTTTTTCGGACCATATTTTGGATCTCCCACTAGTGGGAAGCCGATATAATTCATATGCACACGAATTTGGTGTGTACGTCCCGTTTCTAAACGACATTCTACTAGTGTATAATCACCAAAACGCTCCACAACTTGGAAGTGTGTCACCGCATGTTTACCGTTATCAACGACTGCCTGTTTTTGACGATCCTTTTGATCGCGACCAATCGGTGCATCAATTGTCCCCTTATCATGTGCGATATGACCGTGTACAAGGGCAATATATTTACGTGTCACCGTTTTATTCACTAACTGATTCACTAACGATTCATGGGCTGTATCATTTTTAGCCACCATTAATAGACCTGACGTATCTTTATCAATACGATGGACAATACCAGGTCGCATCACACCATTAATACCGGATAAATCCTTACATTGATACATTAAACCATTTACCAGTGTACCGGACATATGGCCTGGTGCTGGATGAACGACCATCCCCTTTGGTTTATTGACAACAAGGACATCTGCATCCTCATAAACAATATCCAAATCTAATTTTTCGGCTATTACATCTAGAATTTCTACTTCTGGTACATCAATCAAGATGACATCACCAGCTTTTACTTTATATTTTGCTTTTACAGCATCGCCATTCACTTTGATAATCCCATCATTAACCCAGTTCCCAATTTGTGTACGTGACCACTCTGATTGTAAGCTTGAAAGTGCTTTATCAATGCGCTCTCCTTGCTGCTGTTCTTCGATTGTATATGTTACTTGCGTCATTGTTTCACCTGTTTCTTTTCTTTTTTATCTTCCATAATCAAACCAATCATTAGTACAACGACAGCTATAGTTAATGCAGCATCTGCCACATTAAAAATAGGGAAGTCATAATTAATAATTGGAATTAAAACATCAACAAAATCGACCACTTCTCCTCTAAAAAGACGATCGATAAAGTTTCCTAATGCGCCACCAAGTAATAGCATTAAACCCACTTGAAAAACGGGCTTTCCTTTTGCCTCTTTATGATAAAAGTAGAGAATGGCACAAATGACAGCAACTGTCACGATACTAAATAACCACATTTGCCCTTCTAGCATCCCCCATGCTGCACCTCTATTACGATGAGATAAAATGCCAAACCATGGGTCCCACACAGCAATGCGTTCAGCATACTCCATATTTTTCACAATTAGCCATTTTGTCCATTGATCTAATAAAACGACAAAAGCAGCCAATCCATAATATTTATACACAGTCATTCCTCCGTTCACTCAACATCTTACCTATTCTACCATAACAGCACCCATCACAATAACTAATATCACATCAAAAGATGGCGGATGCCCAATCTCCTTCAAGAATATAAAAAAGCTATTTCTATTTACTTTTTAAGCAATAGAAATAGCTCTGACTTGTTGAGTTAAACGGTTTCAGATTCTTTCGAATGCACTCGCTTCATGAAATCATTGACATCAGCCGGAACTTTACGATCTAGTAGTGACACGATAATAACAGATAAGAAGCCAACCGGTACTGTCACAATACCTGGTATTTTAAACTGCAAGAAACTTGGTAATGTTCCTGGTAAAAAGATCATCCACATTGACACGCCAAGACCAATGAGCAATCCTGCAATGGCACCCTTCTCTGTGATGCCCCTCCACCAAATACCGAGAATAAAGATTGGCGTGAATGTACTTGCTGCAACCGTAAAGGCGAGCGCCACTAAATGACCGATGGATGCATCCTTGACAAGTAAACCAAGTGCTCCATATAAAATCCCTAATAATACAATGGCCACTTTACCAGCAACCACACGTTGTTTTTGTGTTATATCCTTTTTCATAATATTGGCATATAAATCATGGGCTAATGCGCCAGAGCTTGTAATAAATAGCCCTGAAAGATTAGAGAAAATAGCTGCAAATGCACCTGCAATTACTAAACCAAGTAACCATTTACCACCTAGCGCAAGGGCTGTCGTCGGAATGACCATGTTATTCCCACCTAATACTAAATCACGCATCACCTCCTCACTAGCTGTTCCCGAAATGAAAATAGATCGGCCTACAACACCTAAATAAACAGCTAATAAGAAAAACGTACTAGCAATGCCAATAGCCATGAGCGCAGATTTACGCGCTGCTTTAGCACTTGGGTTTGTATAAAAGCGTAATAATATATGGGGAAGCCCAATTGTCCCTAAGGCTAAACCAATGGTCATACTAATAGTTTGCCAAAATGTTGGGAAATAAAAGCCTGTGCCTGTCCAAGCGGCACCATCAAAATTCACATCATTACCATCTAAGGCATACGGAGAAGTTCCTGTAATAGGGCCACTGAATGAATGGATGGCAGCTAAAATTTTATCGTAATGCAAACCACCATAAACTGCAGCAATTAACATCACAATAAATGCGCCAAGGCGAATCCACAGCTCCAAAGCTTGGTTGATTGTCGTACCTTTCATTCCACCTATCCCTACATAAAAAACCATGACAACACATGTAAAGATAATGCCAAATTCATAGGAAGTACCAAAAAACATACTTAATATTTGAGCAGCACCTAGTAATTGAGGAGCCGCATAAAAGCCTGAGATGGCTAAAACGACTGCAACCGCTACGAGTCGAGCCCTGCTACTATGAAAACGATAACCTAAAAAATCAGCAACCGTAAATGCACCAAATCTTCTTAAAGGGCCCGCTACGAAAATAGCTAATAATGTTAATCCAATAGAGAAACAAAAAGCATAATAAGCACCATCATAACCTAGTTGAAATGTTAAACCAGCTATTCCAAGAAATGTTGCTGCACTTAAATAATCTCCGCCAATGGCAGAACCATTTGTAAACCATCCAAAGCTTCGGCCACCTACAAAGAAATCCGAAGCTGTTGCATTTCTCTTGGTTAAATACGTAATGTAGACAATCGTTCCCATTAACGCAACGGTCATTAACATCTTTGGTTCTAAAAGAGCTTCCATCATTCAACACTTCCCCCTTTGTTTCACCTACTTATTTGCTATATCGTATTTTTTTAAACGCTTCTCATACATGGCCGTATGCACATACGCAATAATAAAAGCCATAGCCATCATGACAATCGTTGTCACAAACCATGTGACTGTCATACCGCCCCATATTTTCTTGAATGCAAATGCTGGAGCAAACCAATTCATAACAGGAATACTAAAAATCAAAATAAAGTAAAATACCGTTAAGCCTAAACCTGTTGTAAATTCATCCTTCATAATTTTATTTGTTGTTGCATCTAGAGGCGGTAGATCTTTCACATCAATTGTTCCTGCCTCCACGTAGTCATAATCATGACTGCCTACTTCCGCCATAAGCTAACTCCCCCTTTGTCATATCAGCGAATAATTATCTGAAATTTCAAATTATTATGCACTACAATTATTTTATTCTATTTCAACCACAATATAGATATAAAATTTTGCTGTATTAGTACAAATAATTGCTATTTTAAGTTAAAATATTTTTATCTTTTCATTCGTAGGAGGCTGGTAGCATTTTAAAGGTGGTATGGTATATGGAAAGCTCATTTGATAAACAGCAAATGAGTGAATGGTTAAAAGAGGTTTTACCAAATGCTTTGGAGGAGTGTAAAGTGCCTAAGCGAGAAGATGAGGTCATTATTGTCTATGAGGTCAATCGGTTATTTGATTGGGTGAAGATTAATCGATTAAAAAGAAATTATCCTAATAGTATAATTGTCCCAATTGTTACAGAACACCTCACCTACTCGACTGGTATAGCAATTGAATTAGTTTTACCTGCACTTCTCATAAAACCATTACAGAAATCAAAATTTTTACGAATCGTAAAAAAACTGTACACATCCTATCAGGACAAGAAAGCAAGTACACTCACAATGCTTGAGCTATCACAACAAGTGTCCCAGCATCATACCTCTCCGTTCAGAGAAGCATTTTTGAAACGTCTTATACGTGGCGAAATTGATAATGAACAAGAAATCATTCAATCTGCATCATTTTTATCAACAAATTGTATTCCTAATATTGTGTTCTTAATTCAGGGCTATATCGATAGTGATGCTATTCCTCATGACGCAAGCAGTAACATTACAAATGTTTTTCGTCAGCATTTTGCCAATAAAGCACCCTTATCTTTTTTACATTTCGAACGCTACTTATTACTTCTCATGAGAATTCCGACTGAGTATAACTCTTTTAAACATTGGACAGTAGGCGAATCATGTCTATTGGAGGTCATCGAGACACTTAAAAAGGACTATTGTATCCATCTTTTCATGGGGGTTGGAGGAGTGTTTCAGGACGCAATGCACGTAAAGGAGTCCTATAGTCAAGCACGAAAAGCACGTAGAAAACCACCTATAGATAATATTCATATCAGATATTATGAAGATTTAACAAAGCATGTGCAGCTTCAAAAGGCCATTCATTATATTGAAGAACATTATGATGAGCAATTGACCGTTCGTGATGTTGCAAAATATATAAGCTTTAGTCCCACACATTTTAGCAGGCTATTTAAAAAAGAGACTGGTCGTAATTTCGTTGACTATGTCGCCTTTACACGCCTCATCAAGAGCTTACCCTTTCTACGGAAGTACGACTATACCGTAGAAAAGATCTCCTCCACCTGTGGCTTTAATACACCTAATTACTATAGTTTAACCTTTAAAAAATATGTAGGAATCTCTCCAACGGACTATCGCAATACGACAGAAATTTTATTTAAATAATCTAACAAGAATCTGCAAAACCTCCATGAAAAAAAGCAAGCCCCCATCAAGGAGACTTGCGTATGATCTACAATAGAAATGCAGATTCTTATTATTCATTTCCGTTAAACGTAATATTTTTCTACAACTTCTGCACAGCGCGCACAAACTGTAGGATGTGCCTCATTTGCACCAATTGTTTCAGAAATTGACCAGCAACGCTCACATTTCTCCCCTGTTGCCTTCTCAACTACAATGGATACATGCTCAAGTGCTAAAGCTTCAGCAGGCGCCTCATCAATAGTAGCTACTTCAAAAGCAGAAACGATTGAAAGCTGTGCAAAGTCAATGTTCACATCATTCAATAAGGCTACAACATCCTCTTTGGCATATACTGTTACTTTTGCTTCTAGTGATTTACCTATTGTTTTAGCATTACGAGCTTCCTCTAATGCTTTTAAGATATCGTCACGTACATCAATAATATTTTCCCATTTTGTACGTAGGCTTTCAAAATTCTCTTGAACATCTACCTCTGGGAAGTCCGTTAATTGAACAGAAACTTCCTCTACAATACCTTGGGCATGTAGATAAGACCACATTTCATCTGTTGTATGAGGGATGATTGGTGTCATGATTTTAACCAATGTCATTAATGTATCGTAAATAACTGTTTGCATCGCTCGACGATCTTTATTGTCGTGACCTTCGATATAGACAACATCTTTTGCAATATCTAAATAGAATGAAGATAACTCGACTGCGACAAAATTATTGACGATGTGATAAACAGCAGCGAAATCATAACGATCATATGCTGCACGAACAGTTTGTAAGACATCCTGTAAACGCATATAGACATATTGATCCATCTCACGAAGCTCTGCATAGGCAACACGATCTTTCTTTGGATCGAAATCAGCGATATTGCCATGTAAGAAACGAAATGTATTACGAATTTTACGGTACACCTCTGATACTTGCTTTAACATATCCATCGAAATTCGTACATCCGCTGTATAGTCAACAGAAGCAACCCATAGACGAAGAATATCTGCTCCATACTGATCCATTACTTTTTGTGGAATGATCACATTTCCTAATGATTTACTCATTTTACGTCCTTCACCATCAAGAACAAAACCATGTGTTAATAGTCCTTTATATGGTGCATAGCCATTAATAGCAACAGATGTAATAAGAGATGAGTTAAACCAACCACGATGCTGGTCAGAGCCTTCTAAGTATAAATCAGCTGGATATTTCATGCCGCGCTCTACAAGTACACCTTGGTGGGATGAACCTGAATCGAACCAGACGTCCATAATATCATTTTCTTTTGTGAATTCGCCGTTCGGGCTACCTGGATGTGTAAAGCCCTCTGGTAATAATTCTTTTGCTGTTTTTTGGAACCAAATATTGGATCCATGCTCACGGAATAATGCTGAGATATGGCTAATTGTTTCAGGTGTAATAATTGGCTCTCCGTTTTCCGCGTAGAAAATTGGAATCGGCACACCCCAAGCACGTTGACGTGAAATAACCCAATCTCCACGATCACGAATCATATTATAAAGACGAGTTTCTCCCCAAGCTGGTGTAAATGCTGTAGCTTTTACAGCTTCTAACAACTCACCACGGAATGCTTCAACAGAGGCAAACCATTGTGGTGTCGCACGATAAATAACAGGTTTTTTCGTACGCCAGTCATGTGGATAAGAGTGCGTAAAGAAGTCAAGTTTTTCTAATGCATCTACTTCTTTTAGTTTTTCTGTTACAAGTTTGTTGGCATCATTATAAAACACGCCTTCAAAACCAGGTGCTTCATCTGTATAACAGCCGCTATTATCAAGAGGGCTAAGAATGCCTAAACCATATTGTTTACCAATATGATAATCGTCTTCCCCGTGTCCAGGAGCTGTATGAACACAACCTGTACCCGCTTCAGCAGTTACGTGTTCTCCTACCATAATAAGAGATTCACGATCATAAAATGGATGCTGCGCTACAAGACGATCAAGTGCTTCCCCTTTTACTTCTTGAACAACCTCATAGTCTTCCCATCCAAGGGCATTCGCTACTGATGTTAATAATTCTTTGGCAATGATGAATTTTTTATTAGCTACAGCAACTACAACATACATAAATTCAGGATTTAAAGAAATGCCTAAGTTTGCTGGTAATGTCCAAGGTGTTGTTGTCCAAATAATAAATTTAGCATCTGCTGGTACAATGCCTTTCGCATCTTTAATAGCAAAGCTAACATAGATTGATGGTGATTTGATGTCCTTATATTCAATTTCAGCTTCTGCTAAAGCAGACTCAGAAGATGGTGACCAATAAACTGGTTTTAAGCCTTTATAAATGTAACCCTTTTCAGCCATTTTACCGAACACTTCAATTTGACGTGCTTCAAATTCAGGCTTTAATGTAATATAAGGGTTTTCCCAATCACCACGAATGCCTAGACGACGGAATTGGGCACGTTGATTATCAATTTGCTCATATGCATACTCTTCACAAAGTTGGCGGAATGCTGCTACTGACATTTCTTTACGCTTTACACCTTTGTTTGTCAGTGCTTGTTCAATTGGTAGACCGTGCGTATCCCAGCCTGGAATATAATTCACATGGTAGCCAGTCATTGAACGATGACGTGTAATCATATCCTTCAATACTTTATTTAAGGCATGGCCGATGTGGATATCACCATTTGCATAGGGAGGACCATCATGTAGAACATATTCTGGACGATCGGCAGTACGTTCCATCTGTAATTTGTTAATATCCATGTCATTCCATTTTTCTTGCGTTTTTGGCTCATTCGCCGGTAGATTCCCACGCATTGGGAAATCTGTTTTTGGCATTAATAACGTATCTTTGTATTCAACCATTAAAATTCCTCCTTTATTTTACCCAAGCATATAGACAATTACTTCTAGGACAGTTATTGGCAAACGCAACTCAAACAATTCGTGAACAAATAAAAAAAGCCCTCAATCCCACTAAGGGACGAGAAGCTTCTACTCGCGGTACCACCCTACTTGTAGCACAAAAATATTGCACTACCTCTTTCAAGCACGTTAACGTCGTGCATCACGAAATAACCTACTTTTTTCAGCTATTTAGCTCAGAAGTGATGTTCAATGTTAGTTGCATGTTTGGGCTCTCACTGTCCCCAAATCGCTTAACTACGCCTAACAAATACTGTCTTCGTCTCTGCCTGTATGCATATCTTTTCAAAATAATTACTATTACAAAGTATATGAAATTCAAACAATGGCGTCAAGTTTCATTTGTCGAGTGCAACCATTAAAAAGAAAAGTTACATCTCTTCAGATTCTTGTGCTTCCTCAACAGATGCTTGAATTTCTGTTAAATCAATATCATATTGAAGCAAATGATCCCAGTCATCAGCATTAAGCAAATCAAGCTGTGCCTCAACAAGCATCTTGAAACGATTACGGAATACTTTAGATTGTTTTTTAAGCTCATCAATTTCAATCGTCACCTTACGAGCTTTTGTTAAAGCATCATTGACAATTCGATCAGCATTTTTCTCAGCCTCTTTTACAATGAGTTTAGCCTCTTTTTGTGAATTTCTTCGCACTTCATCAGCCGCTTCTTGTGCAACAACAATGGACTTCTGCAAAGTTTCTTCTAAGGAGCTAAAATGCCTCGCCTGTTCTAAGGCCATCTCTAATTGCTTATCAACCTCTTTTTTTTCACGTAACAAAATTTCGTAGTCTTTAATGATTTGGTCTAAAAATTCATTTACTTCATCTTCAGCATAACCTCTGAAAGCTTTTGTAAACTCCTTATTATGTATATCAATAGGTGATAATGGCATACAATCCTTCTCTCCTTTACATGTACATTCGTAATTTCTATTATACAATTGTTCCGACAACTTAGCAGTAAAAATTAATGAAATTTACTTCACTTTCAGCTTTTTTGGGCCAATCGACCGATTTGCAGACGGATTTTATCCTTTTTTGTACGGCCTTCTGTCATAATAATTTTCACACGACCGCTCCCTCGTATCGATAAAATATCCCCTTCTTGTAATTCAAAGGCAACTGTATCTCGCTCTGTCCAATTGACACGTACTTTATTCCCAGTAATCAAAGCTTGTGCCTTTTGACGTGACACATTTAAAATGGTAGCGATAATCACATCTAAACGCATGGATGAAACAGTATGAGATTCCTCAAACCACTCATCCTCATTGAAGAGAAGTGGCTCGTCTTGCTTTAAAGATTCAACATGTACCTTGACTTTACCAATACCCGTTAAATGCAAACGAACATAATCTGCTACCTCTTGTGCTACTACAAATTGCACCTGCTGCTCATTGACACGTATATCACCAAATTTACCACGATTCAAGCCTAATGATAACAAGGCCCCTAACACATCTGGATGCCGGAGCTGGACAAATTTCATAGGATAGTGAATTGTAAATACTGTCAGCTGAAAGTCTTCCTCCATAACTTCATAGTAAGCAGGATAAATAAGCATACGCTGTCTCTCTGCCCCGTCAAATAACCCTGCACATGCCGTTTTCAATGTGTCGTCCTGTCCGATAATAGATGTCACGATAAAACGCTGTCTGGGATCAAGAAAATCTGTTAGCTTAGGTGCATAGCGATCCTCTACCTCACGCTGCCAACTTATTACTTGTTCAATAAACGGTTGTTCATCTTTTCGAAAATGCTGAATTAAGTGTTCCATCTCGTTGTCTCCTCTTTCACTAGTTCTATATGCTTGGTGGGCTGGATGAACATAGTATTTCCAAGTTATGACGTCTTTGCATCATTGAGTATAATTTTTTTACATTTACTTGAAAAGCTCTTTTTTCCACTGGGGCAGTCTCATTATACAAGGATATTTGAACACCCGTTAAATAAACCTTTATCACCCTCTATTTTTTTGAACCACCGTTGCTCTTTCCGTACAAAAACATTGCTAAATAAAAAATCCCCACCTAAGAGTGAGGATTTACTGCTAAACGAACATAAGAAATATTTTCTGGATGACTATAACAAGCCCTCGTTCAATAAAATTCAACATGAAGATAGCCACAATTGGTGAAATATCAATCATTCCAAGTGGTGGAATGAACTTTCTGAAAATCCCTAAATACGGCTCACACACTTTTTCAAGCATACGTCCAATGGCTGAATTTTGAGCGGCAGGCACCCAAGACATTAAAATATAGCCAATTAGCATAAATGAATAGATTCTAAATGCTAATGATACATAACCAAGTATTATAAAAAAAGTCATATAAACTACAATCCTCGCTATTAATTATCGTCTAAAATAAAGTTTGTAATTTCACCAGTCACTTCTACATTATCTGGCGTACAAAGGAAGATATCTTTACCGATACGTTGGATATCCCCGGCAAGTGCATAGACTGTACCACTTAAAAAATCAATAATGCGTTTACCTTGCTCTCGTTCAATACGTTGTAAATTGACAATTGCAGCACGCTTATTTTTTAAATGCTCCGCGATATCTTGTGCTTCTGCATAAACTCTAGGCTCAATTAAAACAACTTTTGCTCCCTTAGAGCTCATAGCTGCCTGCAAGCTTACAATGTTGTTAGGCGTTGCTGAACTTTGCGGCATAATTTCTTGAATAGGCGCCCTACGCTCTTTAATCGTTTTTTTAGGCTTTACGGAATGAATCGGTTGCTGTTGTTGTATGGGCTGTTGCTGCTGAATAGGAGCTTGCGTGATTTCTTCTTCTAGTTCTTCTTCAAGGTAAAAGAAGTTTTTAATTTTATTTTTCATGCTCATCCTGTTCCCCTCTTTCATTTCCAACAAGAGCCGTTCCGACTCGAACAAAAGTAGCCCCTTCCTCTACCGCAATTTCAAAGTCATTAGACATGCCCATTGATAACTCGGTACAAGGTGCGTGTGCGAATCCTTGCTCGGCTATTTGCTGTTGACATTGTTTTAATTGCTTGAAAACAGAGCGAATGATTGCTTCGTCTTCTGTATTTGGTGCCATGGTCATTAAACCTACAACTTGAATCTTTGTAAAACTCTTTAACGCTTCTACAAAAGGCAAAACTTCTTCGATACTTAAGCCATGTTTTGATTCTTCACCCGAAACATTTACTTGTACAAAACATTTAACTGGCCGATCTGCTCTTTTTTCAATTTCTTCTGCCAGACTCAAACGATCTAAGGAGTGTAAATAATCAATGCTGTTAATGACTTGTTTTACTTTACGTGTTTGAAGTGACCCGATATAATGCCAATGTACATCAGCATGAATCTCTGCAATTTTACGTTGCAGGCCTTCAGGTCTATTTTCTCCTAAATGAGAGAGTCCTGCATCAATTGCTTCTTGTGTTCTTTCAACAGAAACTTCTTTCGTTACGGCAATTATTTGGACTTTATCACCCTGACGATTGCCTTTTTTTTCTGCTGCTGTTATTAAATCATGTAGTTTGTTTAAATTTGTTAAGATTTTTGTCACTGTTTTTCCCAACTTTACAACAATAGTTTCTTTTATTGTAACAAGCAATGCTTGATTTATCAATGAATAGCCTGACCTATGTCAGTTTACATTCACCACAATTTTATTAACATAGTCTTAGGAAAGTGCTTTAACTAAAATAACATCCTTGCCAACGACAAGCACATCTTTCATATACACTTTTCTTACAGACTCTTCCCCTTTAAAAAAACCAAGATATTTACGAGGCTCTGCAATCAAAAATGCTGTCACATAGCCCGTTTCTTTTGAGACTTCAGCATCTATTACAAAACCTATAAATCGCCCATTTCCTGCTTCAATCACTTCTTTTTGCTGTAATAATGAAAAACGCAATGACATACCTCCTCTATTCTTTATTTTTGTACATTCATTTCTATCATCAAACTTAGCTGTTACTTTATATTTATGTATCACTTGTTCATTGAATGAAGATAAAATGCGCACCGAATAATCCGATGCGCATTTTTTTATTTGTAATCTTTTTGCATTGTTTCAATAGCATTTTTTTCAAGACGTGAAATTTGTGCTTGGGATATCCCCAATTCCTTCGCGATTTCCGTTTGCGTTTCGCCATAATAGAAACGTTTTGCAACGATCATTTGCTGACGTTCATCTAGCTTTTGCAAGCTTTCCTTTACCGACACGTAGGCAACCCATTGATCCTCTGATACATCATCATCACGTAATTGGTCCATCATATAAACAGCGTCTCCACCGTCTGAATAAATGGGCTCCTGTAATGAAACTGGATCTTGAATGGCATCTAAAGCGAATAAAACATCTTCTTTTTTCATGTCAATCATCTCAGCAATTTCTTCAATCGTTGGTTCACGCAAATTATCGGTTATCCATTGCTCTTTTGCCTGCATTGCCTTATAAGCTATATCTCTTAGAGAGCGCGATACACGCAATGCATGATGATCACGCAGATGGCGACGAATTTCACCAATAATCATTGGTACAGCATATGTCGAAAATCTTACATTATGCTTTAAATCAAAATGATCAATGGCTTTCATGAGCCCAATACAGCCCACTTGAAATAAATCATCTGCCTGTTCACCCCGATAGGCAAATCTACCGACAATACTAAGCACTAACCTTAAATTGCACATGACAAGCTCTTCTCTAATCTCAGTTTCTCCAGCTTGTAAACGGATGAAGAGTTCCTTCATTTCCTCGTGCTTTAAAATTGGCAAAGTCGATGTATCTAAGCCGCAAAGATCTACTTTTGTTCGCATATTCGATTCCTCCGGATGTTATTCTCTGACTAAACCGTGACATCAGTTTGTCCGAGAGAAACAAGAATATGCACAAAAGCTGCGACCAATTTTAGGCAGGTTAAATTTCCCTTTCTACGAAATCGGTTGATTTAAATTTTCACGTAAATCTTGAATAATTTTCTTTTCTAATCGGGAAATATATGATTGCGATATGCCTAAATGATCTGCCACTTCTTTTTGAGTCATTTCAACTTTTCCATTGAGACCAAAACGACATTCCATAATATACCGCTCTCGCGCACCTAATAAATTAATCGCATGGAACATATGCTGACGTTCAATTTTCTTCTCAACATTATCAAGAATAATATGCTCTTCTGTTCCTAAAATATCTGACAGTAATAATTCATTTCCATCTGCATCAGAATTTAGTGGTTCATCTAGTGAAACTTCACCCTTCATACGACTTGTTTTTCGTAAATGCATTAAAATTTCGTTTTCAATGCAACGTGATGCATATGTTGCAAGCTTAATATTTTTATCAGTATTGAACGTTTCAATCGCCTTAATTAAACCAATCGAACCTATGCTGATTAAATCTTCTATTGGCGTGCCTGTGTTATCAAAACGTCTTGCAATATATACAACAAGACGTAAATTACGTTCAATTAGTGTGTCTCTAGCACGTAAATCACCGTTCATAAAGGATGCAATGACTGTAACTTCTTCTTCTCGACTTAATGGCACTGGCAATGAATCATTTCCCCCTATATAGTACGTTTCACGACTCCGAAACTTACTCCATAATTTTTTCAAGCTAGCAAGTAGCCTAAGAAGCAATAGTTCTCCCCCTCTATGAGTTATTTGAAAGCGCTGAAAAATGTAAAATTGCTGCTGTGCTATGTGGAAAATTTTTAGCTTTCTTGGTTAAAACGATATATTCATTCGTTTTCACTTGTGAGGGCTCCCCCTTTATATGCCACTCATCAAAACGAAAACCAAGCACTACGGTTTGCTGCTGTACCGTATTAACATGAATAAATCGTATATAACGCTGATAATCTTCTGAAAACATGGATACATTGTACGGATCTGTTTCTTGCCATTCTATTAATGATTGACGGAACGCTGAAGGTAAATGTGGCCGTAAAGCTGTATAGGAAACAAAATGAACCGGCTTTCCTGATAATGGCTCAATAGCTTGATTACCTGTATCCACAAAAGCAGAAAGTGGTATGGTTGCCCCAAAAATTTTTAAAGTTGTATCAAAAACAAATTGACCACTTAAGCGTTCTAGCTTTACAAAACCCCATTGCTTGTAGAATGCAATAAGATTTAAAACTGCAAGTAAAAAGCAAATCATAATAAAATGGGTAACAGAAAGATTTTTCAAAAAAGGTTGTAGAGCTGTTAATAAACCGCCAATAACGATTGTTGCTGTTAATACAATAGGACCTTGCTTCTGAAAACTTCGAATCTTGAAGTGAAATGCTATACCAATTAGCAATATAAAACTAAGAATCGTCGTCCACAGCATTTGACCGCCAATGACAGCTACAAAACTACTACAAATTGAACTCATTAATAATCTTGAATTCTTCACCAAGACCCCTGTTACTCTTGCCGTAAACGTGAGTATTGCTAGATTAAAAAGCGTATTAATGAGCACCAGCCATTCTCCATACATAACAGCCGCCTCCTACTTACAAAGTTAGCACGTTATTCCCACAAATATTGTCAAACAATCGCATCATTTCCTGAAAATGTTTTGACAAAATACATGGTTTCCTTACACATTTGAACAACATGTTATGCAATATAAAAAGCTCGTACCCTACCTAAGTAGAATACGAGCTTTCTAGAAGATTTATGCTTGTTTTATCCGCGATTTTTGCGGTTACGTAAAAATGCAGGTACTTCAAGCATGTCATCCTGTGCATAATGTTGCTGATTTTGACGTGGCTGCTCTTGTTGAACATGCGTTTCTTGTCGTTGTTCACGAATCGGCGCCTGTTGTTGTGGAGCAGATTGTCTGTTTATGTTGAGTGACGGTTTTGCTGTATTACGTTGTTGCTGTAGTGCTTCTTCAGTGAAGCCAGTCGCAATAACTGTAACAATGATCTCATCTTTAAGATTTTCATTAATAACAGAACCGAAAATCATATTTACTTCTTCATCTGACGCAGAAGCTACGATATCTGCCGCTTCTTGTACTTCAAATAAACTTAGATTTGAACCACCTGTAATGTTCATAAGGACACCTTTAGCACCATCAATTGACGATTCAAGCAATGGACTTGAAATTGCTTTCTTCGCAGCTTCAGAAGCTCTATTTTCGCCTGTTGCGATACCAATGCCCATTAATGCTGAACCTTTGTTAGACATAATTGTTTTCACGTCAGCAAAGTCTAAGTTAATAAGACCAGGTGTTGCAATTAAATCCGAAATACCTTGTACACCCTGACGTAAAACATTATCAGCTTCTCTGAAGGCTTCTAACATTGGTGTTGATTTATCAACAATTTGTAAAAGCTTATCGTTCGGAATCACAATCAGTGTATCTACTGATTCCTTCATGCCACCAATTCCACCGATTGCTTGTGTTTGGCGCTTACGTCCTTCAAACGTAAATGGGCGTGTGACAACCCCTACTGTAAGGGCTCCCAATTCACGTGCAATTTGTGCAATAACTGGGGCTGCACCAGTACCTGTTCCGCCACCCATACCGGCTGTCACAAATACCATATCTGCCCCACGAAGAACTTCTTCTAGCTGTTCTCTGCTCTCTTCAGCAGCTTTTTTTCCTACTTCAGGATTTGCACCTGCACCTAGTCCACGCGTTAATTTAGCACCAATTTGTAGCTTTATTTCCGCTTTGGATAAGTTTAATGCCTGTGCATCTGTGTTCACTGCGATAAAGTCAACGCCTTGTACACCATGTTCTATCATTCGATTGACCGCGTTGTTACCGCCGCCACCAACACCTATGACCTTTATTACTGCAAGTTCATCAACACTTGTATCAAATTCTAACATCTCTTTTTCCTCCCACGGTAACTCGACTCTGTATCATTCATTACGCATTCTAGTTAATCAAAAAACTTATCAAATAATTTTTTTGCTTTCCCGATTACGCTTTCTTTTGGTTCTGAAGGTGTAGAATACTCTTGCTTTTTATTTATAGCTGGTTGAGCCCCTACAGCTGCATATTCAACAGGTTGCGTATTCGTACTCTTACCGTAAAAATCATCTTCTAAATAGGCGTAACGAATAAGTCCAACTGCCGTCGCAAATGAAGGCTCTCTAACGCCAATATAATCGGGTGTATAGATTCTTACACGCGTTTGTAGAATTTGACGTGCCAATTGGGCTATTCCTTCAAGCTTTGCAACGCCACCGGTTAAAACAACGCCACCTGGTAAATCTCGAACACCTAAACGCGCCAACTCATCAATCACTAACTCCAATAATTCTTCTAATCTAGCGCCAATAATTTCTGAAATATAACGCTGACTGTACTGATCAGTTGAATCTGTACCTACAACAGGCACTTCAAAGACTTCATCATCAGATGCATCGTCATAAAAGGCATGTCCAAATTGGTGTTTGATCTGCTCTGCTTGTTCTGTTGGTGTTTTTAAAACGATTGAAATATCTTTCGTTATATGATCACCACCAACTGGTATGACACCCGTATGCGTTAACAAACCCTCTTCAAATACCGTGATTGTTGTAGATCCGCCTCCTAAGTCTATAAAGGCAGTCCCTTGGTTTTTTTCATCTTCAGTTAATGCAAAGTAGCCTGATGCTAATGGCTGCAAATATATTTCTCGTATACTTAAACCAGCTCGTTCTACACAGCGAAGAACGTTGTGTAGAAGCGTTTTGGAAGTCGTTATCATTGTTGCATCCATCTCAAGGCGGATGCCAATCATACCACGAGGATCTTTAATTTCATCAAGGTTGTCTACAATAAACTGTCTTGGAATGATGTTAACTAATTCACGTTCAGGAGGTATCGACATGACTTGTGCAGATTCTACCACTCTGTCTAAATCATCATCTGTAATTTCTCTATTTTCACTATTCACAGCGACAACACCTTTAACTAGCTGTAACATCGTCTGGTTAGCTGGAACGCCTAAAACGACTTCATGAATTTGATAACCTGTCATTCGTTCGGCTTGTTCTACTGCTTTTCGAATAGATTGTACTGTTGCATCAATATCAACAATTGCACCTTTTCGAACGCCATTCGATTTTACATTTCCGACGCCAATTACATGTAATTGCCCGTCACTCATTTCACCTATTAATACCTTGATAGAGGAGGACCCAATATCAAGTGAAATGTATAAATCTTGCTGATTCAATTCGCTGCACCTCCTTGAAAAATGCTCTTATTTTCATTCTATTGTAAATTTGGCATAATGTCTAAGCAAATCGAGTATTTTGGTCAATTTTTCTCTCATTCTATGGAAGTTCTTTTTCTCTTGTGACGTTTTTCATCTAAGCGGGTTAGTAATATACGCCTAATTATTGCTATATTTTGGAACAAACGTACTCCAAAAGCGAAAATGGCTGCTAAATACAAATCAATCCCTAAGTTCACGCCTATAAAGGCTAAACCCGCTGCTAGAACTATATTAAAAAAGAATCCTGATACAAATACTTTATCGTCGTAAACTTGCTGTAATTGCGCGCGAATACCACCAAATAATGTATCTAAAGCTGCTAAAACAGCTATTGACAGATAATTTTCATACATAGAGGGGATTTGTATATTTGTTAACAAGCCAAGGGCAAGTCCAAATAGCAAACCTAAAAATGGTAGCCACATATATTAATCTCCTTTTTTTACCTCTGCTAAATAATCATTTGTCAATGGCTGATCAAATGCTGGAATTTGTAACTGCTCAGTTGGCTCTTCAATCACTAAATTAAAATTATCTAAATAAAATGAGTCTACAAATGTTGAGGCTTGTAGTGAATTATACAATTTTTGTGCTGCTTTATAATTGCTTGTCCCAACATGAACCTCGAAAGTAGGGGAAGACAATGGTATACTATTCACTGTTGTCTTACCATTTATATCCCGAATGGCTGTTGTTTGTACAACACGGTTGCCATCGATGGAAACACTCGTAGCATCATTTTTAAAAAGCGTATTTAATAACTGAGTTAATAAATCGGGTGAAATTTCTTTAATTTCATACCCCATTTCAATTAATTCTGGTGCAGGTTCAACATGTAGTATGACGCCTGCCCCCATAACTTCTGTTAATCCTGCCTGTAGCTTTAAACGATTTAATGTTTCATTTAAAGCTGCTTGCTGATTTACTTTCTCAGATTGCTCATAGCGATCCACTACTTCATGAAGTGAGCGAATTTCTGCCAGTAATGCGGAATGTCTTTGTTTTTCTTGTGCTAATTCCTCTCTTATTGCCCAAATATCTCGTGTATCTCGCTCAGCTGGTTTTTGTATGGTATTGTATTGTACCGCTATCATCAAACCGATAATAAATAGCACGATCGTTATTCGGGTGTACATATTTCTTTTCAAAATAGCCCCTCCTAGACGTATCGCATGCCCCGCAGAATTCATATTTGAATTGTAAATACTACAATCGTCTATTTATCTGGAGGCTAAGTTAGACTTTAAGTAGGATCAATAAAGCTTGTCCTTAACTCTCTACTTTTACTTTTGGCATTGTCAGCTTTTGATTTTCTTCCAATGACACGATAATATTGTCATTTAATAGCTGATCCACCACACCACCATTTAAATTTAAAGAAGCCATTAAAGTTTCTGAATCACCTACTGCTTCTATCACAAATGGCGCTGGGTGCTGTGTCCCATCAATTGTTATCACTGGTCCATTACAGCGAATATAGGAATTAGCCATAACACGTTGTCCATTGATAGCAATGGCTTGAGCACCTGAAATTTTCAGTTCGTTCAACAATTTAAAAACATGGCTTTCATGAACGATATAATCATTTGGATTCAAAGATTTCGGATCATAGTCTCCATCTTGAAGAGTTACACGTATGCCTTTTCCCTCACTTTTTAGTTCACCAAGTAATAAACGTAAATCCTCTGCTTGTTCAACAAGCTTCTTATAATCCTTTTCATTTGAAGCAAATGATTTTTCATACTTTCGAATCTGTTCTTGTAAATTATTTAGCTCTTCTGTAAGCTCTTTATTGCGTTCTTGTTGAGTGATTAACTCCTCACGATAAGAGTCCTCTTGCTCAAAAAGCTCTGAATTAATAGTGCCTGCTTCCCGATTGTCTTTTGCTTGGTTGTATGAATAGCCTATGATAAATCCTGTTGTTACACAAACAATTAGTAATTCAAATTGTTTTCTAGAAAAAAAACTCCCTTTGCTATTCTTCTTGTTGTTCATCTTCCGTCACTTCCTGGTTAACCATTTCCCCATCTGCACTTGCTTCCAAGTCAATACTTATCTTGTTGTACTCCTCATTAAAAGGACGATAGTATGAACCGACCTCTAAATCGATCACACCTTTTTCTAAGTTGGCAATTTGCGCAACGATCGAGGGGTAGTAATCTAACTTTTCCGCCAGCGTCTGAATCACAGCACGTACTTCATAGCCATCATTCATATAAAGCTTGACCGCATTTGGATTCGCATCATTACTATTCGTGTTAACTTGAGAAATTAAAGCCAAAACTTCCGGCTTTAATTGCGCTAGCTGCTCAACAAGCTTATTAATGGTTTTTTCACCGGTTATCCCGATAAAAACAGGTGCATCAATTGGTGTATCATTACCAGTTTGTTCAAAGCGTTTGCCGTTTTCTAGCAAAGGATAGTAGGTGCCGTCTCCAGCTAAGTACGCAACCTTTTTCCATTCTTTTATTTCAATTGTAACGCCTTGTAGCCAGTTACGTTTAACATGTGCTTCTTTTACCCATTTATCCTTTAATAAAATCTGCTCAACATCTTCCACTTTGAAACCCCACATTGATTTACCTGGAACAAGGGTACTTGTCTCCAAATAATATTCGTCATTCGCTAGCTTAGCACCATGAACTGTGATTTTCTTGATATTGCTATATGGAGATTGAAAATAAAGGAGTACTGCTAACACAATAAAGAAAAGTAATATTAGCACTATAAATTTCCGGTTAGTACGCTTTTTTCGTCGCTTTTTAAGCGTAGGTATGCGATCTTCTATATCGATTACTTTCTCCAAAAAGTACTCCTCCTTTATATTTATTTCGCTAATTGATAAATAATACCTATTATTAACCACATTGTTACTAAAGATGTACCTCCGTAGCTAATAAAGGGCAATGTAACACCCGTTACTGGCACTAAACCTATTACGACAGCTATATTTAGAAATGCTTGCACCATCAACATCGTAACAAGCCCGATAATCGCATAATAGGATGTTCGATTTTTAGCCTGTACAGCAAATTTATAGCCTGCATAAATTGTCAGTACAAAGAGCGCTAAAATGACAAGGCCACCAATTAATCCGACTTCTTCTAAAATAATCGCGTAAATAAAATCATTTTGCGGTTCAGGTAAATAAAGGAATTTTTGGCGACTTTGACCAAAACCATGACCGAATATCCCTGCTGGACCAATTGCCATTAAGGATTGCACTGCTTGGAACCCACTTACTAAGGGATCTGCCCATGGATCAAGAAATGCTTCTATACGCTTTAGACGATACGGTGCTGTCGCAATGAGCCCTACCAATCCAGCAACACCAACTAGCATAATCATGGCGTACAGTTTTAGAGGATAGCCAGCGACAAAAAATAATAAAAACACAGAGACAACAAGAATAAATACTGAGCCGAAATCAGGCTGCAACATAATAAGGGCAACGGGTAGTAGAAGAATCGCCCCATGGCGCCAATTAACAATCGGTTTTCCTGTTTTATGTTGTGCTAATATATGACTCAAGTACACAATGACTGTAATTTTCGTTAGCTCTGCTGGCTGAATTGTTAATGGACCTAAACCAATCCAGCTTTGCGAGCCATTTCTCACAAGCCCAATACCTGGAATTAGTACGAGAACAAGTAAAATTAACGAAAATATATAGGCCATTTTCCAAAAGGACTGCTCTCTCAAAATATTTAATCGAATCGTGATTAAAAATACGACAATGGCTACCACAAAGTATATGCTTTGCTTCATATAAAACGGCATTTTTCCACTATAATGAACGGCACTCCAGTAGGTACCTGCAGAATAGACGAAAACAATGCCGATTATTGATAGCATCAAAGTTGTGACGAGCAATAAGTAACTTTCTTTACCTCTCAGTAATGCCATCCTTCCAAGTCAAGTATATTCTAAAATAGTTACAGGCTCATTACAGCTTCATTACAGCATCAATAAAAACATCTCCGCGTATTTCAAAGCTGTCATATTGATCCCAGCTTGCACATGCTGGAGATAGTAAGATAATATCTCCCTCTGCCGACATCGGTGCTGCATAGTGTACAGCGTCTTCTACATTTTGGGCAATGACTGTCTGTTGGACACCACACGACTTTGCAAATTCTACAAAGCGTAAGCCTGTTTCTCCAAATGCAACAACACCTTTTACATGCTGCATACAAGGGCGAAGTTCTTCAAAAGAATGTCCACGATCTAAGCCACCTGCGAGTAAAATAATAGGTGCTTGGAAAGCATCTAAAGCACTCTTTGTTGCTAAGCAGTTGGTTGCCTTAGAATCATTGTAAATCTTTCGACCATTCCATTCGCGAACGAATTGTGTACGGTGACGAACGCCACCAAAAGTCGCTAACACCTCTTCCATCTTCGCCTTGTCACAGCCAACTAAAATACAAGCTGCAACGGCTGCTAGGATGTTTTCTAAATTATGCTTGCCAGGCAGGGCGATATGAGCACGCTCCATATATGGCTCACCTTGCCAATAAATCGTTGTCTCATCTGCACTAATGCCGCTTGTAGTACGTCCCTTTGAACTGAATGGGACTTTTTGAGCATTCGATTGTGCTGCATATCCAACAACAATCGGTTGATCCGCATTATAAATAAAATAATCACTATCATCTTGATTACGTGTCACACCAAACTTTGCTCCAGCATAATTGTCAAATGTCCCATGATAATCAAGATGTGCATCATAAAGATTTGTTAAAATAGCGATTTTTGGCTTAAACGTTTTTATTCCCATCAATTGGAATGAAGACAACTCAGTTACAATGATGTCATCTTTATTAGCTTCTTTTGCGACACCACAGGCTACTGTCCCAATATTCCCCGCAATTAGAGGATTTTTACTCCCACTATTTAACATATCAAAAATTAAAGTTGTCGTTGTGGTTTTGCCATTTGATCCTGTTATACCAATAAATGGCGCATCGCTAATTAAATAAGCAAGCTCAATCTCTGTCCAGACAGGTATTTCACGACGAAGGGCATCAGCCACAATTCGATTGCTATATGGTATCCCAGGATTTTTGACTACTAATTCAAAGCCTTCATCTAGTAAATCTTCAGGATGACGACCACAAATCACTGTAATCCCCTTTTGTAATAAACCTTGTGCATCTGGACTTTCATCAAATGGTTTGGAATCATTGACGGTTACAAAGGCGCCAAGCTCATGTAAAATTTCAGCAGCGGCTACACCACTCTTTGCTAGACCTAACACAAGTACTTTTTTATGTTGTAAATCTGTATAGTTTTTCATTAGAACGCCTCCGATAAGACTGCAATCAATGCTACTGCTAGAGCAGTTGACCAGAAGACAAGCACGACTTTCCATTCTGACCAACCTGATAATTCAAAGTGATGGTGGATAGGACTCATTTTAAAAATACGCTTTTTGCGAAGCTTAAAGCTACCTACCTGTAAAATAACGGATAATGTTTCGATAACAAACACTAAACCAACTAGCAAAAGCAAGAATTCTTCCTTTACTAGCACAGATACCATCGCTAATGCCCCACCTAATGCTAACGAACCCGTATCTCCCATAAATACCTTGGCAGGATTGGCATTAAATAATAAAAATCCTAATAAAGCACCTGTTACAGCAAATGTAAATAGTGCAATATCCGCTTGATTTTGGAAGAGCGCAATAACGCCAAATGCTGCAAAGGCAATTGAAGCAGTGCCTGCCACTAGCCCGTCTAAACCATCCGTCAAATTTACGGCATTGGAGAAGCCTACTAGCCAGAAAATTAAAAAGGCTACATAGAATACCCCAAGATCTATTGTCCACTCAGTAAACGGAATAGCGAGCGTTGTATCAAATGATGCTACATACAGCAGGAAATAAGCAAGAATAGCAATAACAATTTGACCAATCAACTTCTGAAGAGAAGTTAAACCTAAATTTCTTTTAAATACAACTTTTAAACCATCATCCAATAAACCTATTAAACCAAACCCTGCTAATACTAATAAAAGTACTACGGTTTGTGTCGTTAATAAATCTAAAAAGCTACCTACACCAACAGTTGTAAGGACGATAGATATTAAAAAAATGATTCCTCCCATTGTTGGTGTACCAGCTTTTTTCATATGTGATTTTGGTCCTTCTTCACGAATACTTTGCCCAAACTTTAGACGACGAAGAAGTGGAATACTAATTGGTGCCAGGATAACTGTTACTATAAAAGCAAGAGCTAAAATGGTAAGTGTTGTTGCGAGTTTCATTGAAAAATCTCCTTTAAATCTTGTTTCACTTTCTTCTTTAAGAAAAAAGCATAAACTTTCATTTATTTATTACTACCCTTCATAATAATAGTGGTTCTTTCCCATTTTTTAAAGGTAAAGTTATTTTAGTTCTCCAAATATAAATGAATGGTACCATCTTGTTTGATAACACTATCCACTTCAGGTAATTGGTTACCAATTTTGGTCCCTTCCCCATGCCATTCTATGCGGAATGGATAAAATTGCTTGGCAATATCATCTTTTGTTTGACCAATAAAATTCGGTACCTTTACAGTAATTGGATCACCATAACGATAATCCTTTTCAAGCTGTTCCTTCGATTTTTCAATACCTACAAAAGGTGCAACATCCTCAATAATTTGCCCAACAATCGGTGCTGCTACAACACCGCCAAACTGTGTTGTCTTTTTCGGATTGTCAACAGCTACATAGACGACAATTTGCGGATTGTCTGCAGGCGCAAAGCCTATAAATGATACGATATATTCTCCACTTTTATAACGACCATTTTCAACCTTTTGTGCGGTTCCTGTTTTACCGCCAATTCGTAAGCCATCACGAAAGGCTTGTCGACCTGAACCATTCGCCACTACCGATTCTAATGCGCCTCGTACTTTGGCAGATGTCTCCTCACGAATCACCTGATTTTTAACAACTGGCTCCGTCTCTTGTATAACTTCCCCTGTATTCGGATTAAATACCTTTTTCACAACATATGGCGTATAGAGCTTGCCTCCATTGATTGCAGCAGCTACTGCCTGCACTTGTTGAATAGGTGTCACGGCTACCCCTTGCCCAAATGAAGTGGTGGCCTGCTCAACAGGTCCAAAGGCTTCCTTAGAAAATAAAATCCCTGAAGCTTCACCAGCAATATTAGATCCTGTCTTTTGACCAAAACCAAAATCTTTAATATATTGCAACAACCGCTCATTACCTAACCGCTGTCCTAATTCTATAAAACCTGGGTTACAGGAGTTTTCAACTACCTCTAAAAATGTTTCATGCCCATGCCCCTCACGCTTCCAACAGCGAAGCCTTGCACCAGCAACCATTGTATAGCCTGGGTCATAAAAAGTATCATGTTCTAAATCCACTAAATTTTCTTCCAAGGCTGCACTCAAGGTAATAATTTTAAAAGTTGAACCAGGCTCGTATGTCATCCATACAGGTAAATTTCGATTATAAATCGCAGGCTCTACTAATTGATATTCAGCTGGATGGAAAGTCGGATAGGAGGCTAATGCCAAAATTTCACCATTATTTGGATTCATAGCAATAGCCAATGCTTGGTCAGCTTCATAGCGCTTCATAGCTTGTGACAATTCACGCTCAACAACCTGCTGGACATCGACATCGATGGTTAACTCAATCGTTGCACCATCCTCTCCCGCTTTCCATGCACTCGAAACATTTGGTAAATTATTACCTTTTGCATCTGTAAAGAGGCGAATCGCAGAAGAATTAGCCTGCAATAATTTATCATATTCATATTCAATCCCAGCTAAGCCTTGAGCATCATAGCCAGTAAAGCCTAAAAATCGAGATAAGAGTGTGCCGTAAGGATAATCCCTAGAATAGTCCACACCACTGTATAATCCTTCAATTTGCATACCTTGTAATTCCACCGCTTTTTCATAGGGTATATTTTTCCCTTCCGGCGCTAACTTCACTAAATAGGCTTTTTTCTGCATTTTCTCTAGTAGCTTCTCTTTGTCTACTTCCAGAACTTGCGCAATTTTTTCTGCAGCCCCTTCAATATCCTTACTTTGTGAAGGCATGAAATACAAGGTTGGAGCTAGCTTATTGGTTACGATGCTTTCACCATCTCGATCTGTAATATGCCCACGTTCATTTGCAAATGGAATTTCTCGGTCCCAATTCTCCTCTGCCTTCGTTGTCAGTTCTTTTTGATCTAATACTTGCAAAAAGAGCAGTCTTACAATAATTGCCACAGCCACACACATAAACAACACATATAAAATACGTAAACGCTTTTTAGAATGGATAGAAATCCACTTCATTCGACATCACACCTTGTTTTTTACAACGTATGAAATAAAGTGGACTTCTATTCAGTATTATTCATCCTCTATTTCTTCAACTTCACCCTCAGCGGGGGCTTCAACATCTTGCACAAAGCTTTCTGCAGGTGTTTTGAGCTTGACAACAATCGGTGAACTATCAGTGATGATAGTTCCTGCGGATACACTTTGACTCGCTACAAAGCCTTCACCGAAAATTTCCATCTCTAGCCCTGTCATAGATTTAAAAACAAGTAAATTGCGTAATGACCAATTCGTAAAGTCTGGCAATGTTATTTCGCCATCTGTCTTTAAAAATATAAAACTACCTTTTACAAGTTTTTGAGTGTTCGTTGGATATTGTTCAATAATTTTACCACCAGCGCCAACAATGATTGGCTGTAAACCATCATTCGCTAATTCTACCTCCACCGCTTCAGCACTTTGACCTGTATAATCTTGTATACTAACTTTATTGACATGCTGTACATCATCTGGATTGATGTTAAGATGCTTTAAGCTATTTAACATAACTGGGTTAAATACTTTTGACACTGGTACAGATCCAAGCTCGTTGCTCAACTTAGGTTTTTTCACTGAGACATAGACAATTAACTGTGGATCGTCTACAGGAGCCAAGCCTAAGAATGAATAGAGGTATTGGTTTGAAAGATATCCACCACTAGCTTTTGGAATTTGGGCAGTCCCCGTTTTCCCAGCAACCTCATAATCCTCCAGTATAAAATCCTTCGCCGTACCTTTTTCTGAGGTTAACGTTGAAGCAAGGATTTCTCGTACTTGTTTCGCTGTATCAGCTTTAATTGGTTGTCCTTTTTCCACGGGCTCATGCTTTTGAATAACTTTTCCAGTTGATGAGTCGACAATACGATCAATAACATATGGCTGCATCATTTTTCCATCATTCGCAATTGCTGTCATCGCTTGGATTAACTGAATAGGCGTTACTGTAGAACCTTGGCCGTAAGTTGTTGTCACTCGTTGAATAGGATACTTCGATAAAATAGTACCTGCCGCTTCATTCGGTAAATCAATACCTGTTTTATGACCAAAACCAAAGCGGTCCAGATATTCAATAAAGACATCATCACCAATCTTCGTTAATAAATGGGCCATACCCGTATTGGCAGATCGTTGGAACCCTTCTAAATAAGTAATCGGTCCCCAACCATATCTATTGTGATCTCGAATCGTACGGTCAAATACTGTATATGATCCTGACATAAACCATTCATTCGGTGTCCATTTTCCTGTATCAATAGCTGAAGCAAGCGTGAATGTTTTCATCGTTGATCCAGGCTCGATTGTCTCCTCAATCACCTCATTCAACCACTTCATATTTTGACTTTCACGTGTTTCAGGGTTGAACGTAGGACGCTGAGACATCGCTAAAATTTTCCCTGTTTTCGGATCTGCTACGACCGCTGTCATAGATTCAGGATTATATTCCTGTTCAACCTTTGTCATTGCTTCCTCTAAAAAGCTTTGGATTGTTTTATCGAGCGTTAAATAAATGTCATTCCCGTTTTTGGCAGGTGTCACCATTTTCTCGCTATTTGGGAGTAAGTAATGGAATGCATCCGTCTCATATTTAATCTTGCCATTGACGCCTGTTAGCTCTTTATCGTACGTATACTCTAGGCCCATTTCTCCCTTTGTTGTAACTGTTCCATCTTCATTATCCTTTTTCAGTGCATAGCCTATTAAATGGGAGGCAAATACACCATTTGGATAATAACGTTTTAAGTCACTGACAAATAGGATTCCTGGTAATTTTTCATCCTTTATTTTACTCATGACTTCGTGACTAATGCCTCGTCCAGCGCTGCCAAACTCAACTTGGTATAAAGGCTCGCCATCACTTCTATATCGATTGTTCAGTTTTTTAACAATCTCTTCTTCATTGTCCTTCATTGCTGGAATATACTTAGCCAAAACCTCGGCCGTTTTTTCAGAATCTACTACATGTCTTGGTTTCTTAGGATCTGTCGTAGCCTTTTCGCTTACAATGGCAATTATGCGGTAACTTAATGTATCTTCCGCAATTACTTGCCCATTTTGATCATAAATCTTCCCACGATTTGCTGTAAGTACACTTTCTTTACCATACTTCGCTGCGGCTCTCGCTGCAAGCTCTTGTCCTTCTACTTCCCCTGTCGCCTGAATCGTCACCATTCTTGTAAATAATAGAAAAAAGAGCCCTCCATAAAAAATTAATAATAGAAAGGCTCCCCATTGGAATCGAAATCTCTTTTTTTTCATTCTCCCGGCACTACCTTTACATTTTTCTCATTTTGAGTTAAACCGAGTTCTTTCGCTTTTTTCCATATGTTTTCGTATGTAGAAAGTTCACTCACACGAACCGTCAAGTCAACATTCTGTTTCGCAATCTCTTCTGCTTCTGATTCAATGTTTTGAATGTCTATACTTGTTGTTTGAATAGCTGCTTGTTTATTTAACACTATTACTCCTAAAACTATAATAATGCCAACTAAAGCAAGTAGCATTGTCTTTTCAAACTTCTGGTTCGGTTTTTTACGACGTATGATAGTGGGTTGTGGACTAGGTGGTGTTATCGGTTGTTGCACTTGTTGATGTTGGTGCTGTTGCCTTACACGAACTGCTGCCATTTACTCACGCCCTTTGTCGTTAATTTTCTCCACCACTCTAAGCTTCGCTGAACGTGCACGATTATTGACTGCCAATTCTTCATCAGAAGGAATAATTGGCTTTCGTGTAATCAGCTTTAAAGTTGGCTTCATGTCATCAGGAATTACAGGTAAGTTTGGTGGTAATTCCGGTAATGATGACGCTTCCTTAAAGATTGTCTTACATAGGCGGTCCTCCAATGAATGGAACGTAATGACACTAATGCGCCCCCCTACGTTAATCATATCAATCGCATCGACTAATGAATCCTCTGCTGCGCCTAGCTCATCATTGACAGCAATTCGTATTGCTTGGAAAATGCGCTTTGCTGGATGTCCACCTTTTCGGCGTGCCGCTGCTGGAATACCCTCTTTAATTAATTCTACAAGGTGACCAGTTGTTTCAATTGGAGCTACTTTACGAGCTTCTTCGATTTTACGAGCCACTTGCTTTGAAAACTTTTCTTCCCCATAACGGAAAAATATCCGAACGAGATCTTCATATGCCCAATGATTGACAACATCAAATGCTGTCAGCGTTGCTGTTTGATCCATACGCATATCAAGTGGTGCATCATGGTGATAGCTAAAGCCTCGTTCAGGTGTATCTAATTGTGGAGAAGATACGCCTAAGTCATACAAAATGCCATCAACCTGCTCGAAACCATGAGCTACTAGTTCCTCTTTTAAATAACGGAAATTCGAATGAATAAATGTAACACGCTCAATATAGGGCGCTAATCGAATTTTCGCATTTTCAATGGCCGTCGTATCTTGGTCAAAGCAAATCAAACGACCTTTATCTGATAATTGTTGTACTAAATATTCACTGTGACCTGCACCACCTAGCGTACAGTCCACATATACACCATCAGGATCGATGTTCAACCCATCAACAGTTTCTTTTAATAACACGGTTGTATGATCGAACATACCACACGCTCCTTTCAGGCCTTAACCTCATACAACTATCGCGTTGTAATACCTATAAAAGTTAAAAATCAAAGCCAATCATATTTTCTGCAATTTCATTAAAAGATTGTTCAGACTCACTAAAGTAAGCTTCCCAAGCATCTTTTGCCCAAATCTCAATTCGATTTGAAACCCCTAACACCACACACTCTTTTACAAGATGTGCATGTTGCATGAGAGTAGTTGGGATATTGATACGCCCTTGCTTGTCTATTTCTACCTCTGTTGCTCCAGAAAAGAAAAACCTTGCAAATGCTCGGGTATCTTTTTTGGTCATTGGTAAACCTTTTAATTTTTCTTCGAGTTTTCGCCATTCATTCATAGGATAGCCAAATAGACAGTTATCGAGACCTCTTGTGACAACAAACGTTTCGCCTAAAGCTTCACGAAATTTTGCCGGTACGATTATTCGCCCTTTTGCATCAACGGAGTGTTGATATTCTCCCATGAACATACTACTCACCCCACTTTATTAAATAATGTACCACATCCCCCCACTTTCCTCCACTTTTTTTAAAAAAAACTTGACATTTTATCACTTAATATGCAATTTGGCCTTTAGGATTTTTTTCGATATATGCTAAAGGACATAAGAAAAGAGCTACCCTTAGTAGGATAGCTCTTTATATACTATTTTTCTCGACATTATTCACCAAATCCATATGGAGGTAAACGAATAATTAGGTAAAAAGAACTTATTTCATTATTTATAAATAGAGTAAATAGTGGTGCTTACCAATGCTGTAATTTTGTTTCAGCATTTCGGTAATTAGCATAGGTCCAAACTCATTGATATATTGGTATGGATTATAGATTCTCTCTTGGAAACCATCATTTGGATACAATTCATGTTGCAGCGTCATAAATTTACGAATCGTCGCTTCATGCTTGCTTAGTACAGTTTGTTCAATTTTTTGCTGTAGATAATCAAATTGCTTCTCATGATTTTCTTGGTTTTTCACAAGGATCTTTTCTAAATGCAAATGCTGTTTTTCTAAATAGGAAGCTAGCTCCTCATATTTTTCTGTTACTATCTGCTGCATAGCTTGTATTTGTCGTTTTGCTTCACTGTCCTGCACGTCTGCAATAAAACGTTCTTTTAACTGCAATGCTTTGCCTTCCCATACATCCGTCACAGTTAGTTGATGCTCACGTAATAATTGCTCTGCGTGACGTGTAACAATTGTGATATGAAGACGAGGCGCAAAAATCGGCATTTGTAAATCTAATGCTGAAAATGCATTTTTCAGTGTTGCCCAATAAGCCAATTCACCTGGGCCACCAACAAATGCCAACACAGGCAGTGTCATCTCCTGCATTAACGGACGAGTCACTACATTATTACTTAAACGTTCAGGATGCTTGTCAGCAATTGCCAACAGCTCATCCTGTGTAAATTTGAGATTTGCCGCTAAATTAACAAATAGCTCATTTTTTCTTTCTAAAAGATGACGTTCTCCATCCTCTACATAAAATAAATTGGCCGCTTCATATGTCTCCAAAATAGGCTTACCATAGCCAGCACGCTCCAGTTCCTCTTCCTGTTCCGTTACTATTCTAGCAATTTCTTCATTGTAGTGGATAATTTGCGCAAAATATTTGCTTTCAAATTGACGGAATTGGAAGTTGGCTGCATCAATTAACAGCAGACCTTCCTCTTTGAATAGTTGATTCATCAAACAGGCAAAGAAGTCTGTAAATGTTTCACTTTCGTTCAGCGCGTCTACTAGTTGCTTCATCAACGCTTCCGTATACTCTGTCTCACCAATATCCCGAACAATTGTATTAATCAATTGCGTCATCAACTCTTTATTTAGAACTGTTGCAGAAGCCATCGTTTTACGTCTAGAGCGCTCACTATACGCACGCTTTTTTAGTAATTCTCCATGTACTGTATAAGTGTGATTAATCTCTTCTAAGTCGTGATCCTCTCCAGCTATCCAAAAAACAGGAATGACAGGCTGTTGAAGCTTAGCACTTTGCTCTTTCGCTAATGCTATCACTGAAATAGCTTTATGAACGGAGTAAAGAGGGCCAGTTAAGATACCTGCTTGTTGTCCACCGACTACCACCATAGCTCCTTGCTCTAGTTGTTCTAAATGTTCATTCGCCTTGTTAGAAAGCCCAAGCGGCTCCATAAATTGACGAATGATGGCTGTTAATTCTTTTTGGTCTCGAGCATGTTGTGCTAAATGCTTCGCTCTTTCCTCAAAAGCTTGATCATTATACTCATACTCAAAAAATTGATGAATGGCGGTATTTGGCGACCAGTAATCTGCTAGCACATGATTTTTTATAGGTACTTGGATAGACTCCAGTTTCATTTAACATAAACTCCTCTACTCACTAAATCATTTTCTTACTCCATAATGAGAAATTAATTCCATTCATACTATGCACATGATGTCTTAAATGTTTTTAGCCCATCTTTCATCATTACATAAGCTAGCAACAGCACAAGATGACTAAACTATGCTTATAGCACTAAGATCTATGAATTTAATCAATATTCCCATTCATAAAGAATGATTTTTTTATAACTAATTTTGATGCTATTATTTTAACGCTTATAGCTTCAACATGAAAAGAAAATGCTTAGACAACCTGTAAATATTCTACAATGGATTGAATAACCCCCACTATCCAGATCACTACATAGGCTGTACTAAGTATTAAAAATAAAAAACGCCAAATTTTCTTTAGTAACGGCTTTACTTCTATTTCCTTTTTAGTTCTCCAATCAATATATGTAAAAATCATAGCCATCATTATCGCAAGCATGACTAAAAGTGCTCCTACATTCACGCGCCACAGCACCCCAATAGCTAATGGAACAGAAAAAAACAAGCACAATGTCGTCACATCAGATGCTGCTCCAAAAGCATGTGTGCCGCGAATTTTAACCTTTCTGCCAACAAGATAAACAATGACAAAAAGAACAATTGGACAAAAAATGATGATACTAATCAGTATATGTAAAAAGTCTTTCAACTTCGTTCACCGCTCTCCTCTATTGCAAGTACTTGGTGATATAAAGTACGCAAAGTAGGTAAATTATGACCGTTAGCCAAAGCTTTGTTTAGAATGACACCAACAATTGTTTCAATTTCACTCTTTCGACCCTGTAGACGATCTGTAAGCATAGATGATGTATTCTTGGCCGTTTTCCTACATAAGTCTACCACATCAGTAAAAGGTATAGTCTGTTCAATAGCTTCAAAAGCTTCTGTAAGCTCTTTATAAATAGTTTCCATAAGTAAAAACGCCTGTTGATTCGTTACCAACTCACCGTTCTTCACTTTCAATACAGCTGATAATGGATTAATTAAGCTATTTAGCACTGCTTTTTCAAAAAGCATTTGCTCAGCATTACGAACCAGCTCAACAGGAAACAAAGAATTTTGTAATTGTAATAGCTTTTGAAAGATCCGTTGATCCCCTCTTTCTACCGCAAGTTTACAGTGTCCCACCCCTCTATGTTGAACTGTTGCTTGCCCCATCATTTGAGCACCAAAAGAAATTGAACAAAAGGCAATATTTTTTTGTGGTAAGGTGAGTGCCTCCTCGAAATGCGCTAAGCCGTTTTGCATAAAAAGCAATGGCATATCACTCGATAATGCAGCAAATTGTTTGTAGAGCTTTTGC
This sequence comes from Lysinibacillus sp. FSL W7-1291, assembly GCF_038593415.1. Taxonomy (NCBI): domain Bacteria; kingdom Bacillati; phylum Bacillota; class Bacilli; order Caryophanales; family Bacillaceae; genus Lysinibacillus; species Lysinibacillus sp. FSL W7-1291. Next base: position 942,789 of record NZ_CP151994.1, on the reverse strand, counting down.
AAATGACCATATTTAACAGCAATCACAAGTAAATCTTGTGGTGGTAGAGTGGCCAAATCTGTAGTAGAAACAACATTTTGCACAGTTTTGGTACCATCAACATTGATACGTGTTAACTGCTTTGTATTTAGTTCATTGACCTGTTCCTGCCTCCTTGCAACCAACGTTACTGACATACCCGATTCCGCTAAAAAGCTCGCTGTTAGTTGACCTACCGCTCCTGCACCAATTACCGCTACGTCCATCTTCTCCACCCCTCCTTCGTTTGAATGTTTTCGGCACAAAAAAACAATTGCTAAACCAAAATAAAACTATAAGAATAAGGTGCCTCAGATTACTTCTAAGGCACCTTCTATGCAGGTTCTTTTATTATACAGGATAGACCGATTGTTGACGATACACTGAAAGGGTTTTATCGCCAGGAAAGAAAAATAATGTAGTCATCATACTTAGAACTTTAATCTTTCATCAATGAGTAGCCCTGTTGTAGCCATTTCACTAACTTATCATGCTCATTTTGCAATTCACGATGCTTCATCTCAAGCGTTTGATAAGCCTCCGTTAATTCGTCAAAACTTGTCAATGCCAATTTCAAGTGACTTCGCATAGATTGTTGGGGCTGATTTCGAACAGCTAATAGTGACTGACTATATTGACCACGCAATGTTTTATTCCAGCGGAAGCCACAAGCTTGCTTTGTACGACCCAATTCTACAGCCGCCATTTCAAAGGCTTCTAGCTGTGTTTTGCCATTTTGCACATTATGCAACACAATTTCTGCTAGTCTTTCATCGTCTTCCTTTGTCCATTGATCTTTTCTTTTTTTCAATTCCATAATCTATCACCCTCGCATTTTTTACTACTATATGCACAAGTGGGCAAAATAGAATCATTGCATGAAAAAAGACAGTGATGATGTTTCCCTCTCATCACTGCCTTTATACATTACTTATTATTCTTCTTGGTCAAGAAATTATTAACTGCTTGGTGATGCGCTTCACTTTCCCACAGCTTCGCGCAAGTACGAACTTCCTCCATCACACGCTCATACATATTGCGTTCACGCCACTTCCGAAGTTCAATTTCCTTATAGGCTTTATGAACAGCAGGATGAATTTTTCGCATATGTTCAATAAAATCATTTAAAGCCTCTTCTTTTGAGCCTTCAAATACACGCATCGCCCATCCAATTTCATATAGTAGTTGTGCAGGATACGGCTTTGCATCTACTAGCATCTTCATCGCGCGATCATGGCGTAAACCTCGTTCAAATAAATATGTACCGCCACCCCATCCACTTGTAATGGCTAATGTACCTTGAATAAAGCCACATTTCGCGTGACTTGCCACTAAACGGAAATCACAAGCTGTTGCAATTTCACAGCCGCCGCCAACAGCAGTACCATTTATAAGCGCTATAGTGGGCACAGGTAACGTAGCAAGATCGTATAATATTTTCCCCATCTTACTTAACATACCAAATGCCTCATCCTCTGTTTCCAGTGAATGAAACTCAGATAAATCCCCTCCTGAGCAAAATGATTTATCGCCTGCACCTGTCACTACCAAAAAACGCACATCTTCATGCTGACGAATATATGTAATGACTTCTTGAAGACCATTCATAACCTCATCATTGACAGCATTCCGCTTCTCTTCACGGTTAATGGTAAATGTCATAATGCCATCATGATTATCAATTGTGTAAGACATACTGTTACCCCCTTTATTCCTGTGAATAAATTGTATCACACAATTATTTTACTATTGTAAAGAACTTCATAATCAACGAAATATTCCGTCTTTTTAAGCTAACAAAAAGGCTAGTAAAGAGCCATGGTCTCTCTACTAGCCTTTTAAGTGAGCAAACACTGTATTATTTGCTTACTACTTCTTTACCTTTGTATTGTCCGCAAGCTTTGCAAACACGGTGTGATAATTTTGCCTCACCACAGTTAGGGCAAGCTACCATACCAGGTACAGATAATTTGAAATGCGTACGACGCTTTCTTTTTGCAGTTTTAGAAGTTCTTCTAAATGGTACAGCCATTGATGGCACCTCCTTACAGATCGTCTATTCGTCTGTTTGATCAAAATACTTAGCTAAAGAAGCTAGTCTTGGATCCACTTTTTGTTCGTCAGCTTTTTTGTGTAGCTTTACGTCTTCATCTGTTGCATAAGACCAGTTTTTACCGCCCTGCACTTGTCCTTCAGAATCTTCCTTGAACACTTGCATTGGTACCTCAAGCAATACTAATTCCTCGAGAATTGGTTTCATGTCGATGACTTCACCTTCTATATAGTGAATGTCTCCGTCATCGTCTCCTCGTTTATCTTCATCAATCCAGCTAAAAATTTCAACTGTTTCGACTTCAATTGGAAACTCAACATCCTCCCACGTGCGAGCACATGGCAGTGTTAACGTTGCTGTCACAGTTAACTGACATGTCATTTGCGATGCACCAAAAGTACATAGCCCTTTTACATGAACGGGCGAAATTGCTCGAATATCCTGGTTTCGCTCCATCACTTCGTCCAGCTGGACAAAGGCATCGATTGGCATCCCGTTTTGGCGGTATTTAGATAATTGATGAATTGACCATTTCATTCGTTTAATCACCTCGAGACAACAATGTTGATTATATAATGTGTAAAAATAGATGTCAAGATAATTTCTTGTCACCACTTAAAAACCCACTTATAATTAAATACTATGAGAAGTGTATTTGCTCCTAACAGTTTCAAATAATGACACAAATTATAAGGGGGAAAAGCATGCAAGCAGTTGGAATTGTCGTTGAATATAATCCTTTTCACAACGGACATGCTTATCATTTAAAACAGGCTAAAAAAGTAGCACAGGCGGAACTTGTTATCGCTGTTATGAGCGGCACATTTTTACAACGTGGAGAGCCAGCCATGGTAGATAAATGGACACGTACTAAAATGGCACTTGCTGGTGGTGTAGATATTGTTATTGAGCTGCCCTACGTCTATAGTACAGCACCAGCCACAGATTTCGCAAAAGGTGCCATTTCCCTATTAAGCGCCGTTGGCTGTGACTCATTTGCCTTCGGAAGTGAAGACGGCTCGATACAACCCTTTTTAAACACATATGAGTTGATAGACCACAACCGTGCAGAATATGACATGCTTATTAAAGACAGCCTTAAAACAGGTGCAAGCTATCCGAAAAGCCTACATTATGCCTATGAACAGCTTTCTCAGAAGTTCCCTGCTCCATACATTGATCTCGCACAGCCAAATAATATACTAGGCTTTCATTATCTTGAAGCAGCGAAATCACTTAACAGTCACATCAAACCACTAACTATTTCTCGCGTAGCTGCAGGATACCATGATGCATTAAAGGAAGACACATCGATTGCAAGTGCCACTGGTATACGTAAAGCACTTGCGTCTACAAATTCTTTACTGAGTGTGCAAAATGTTGTTCCTGAGACTACTTATAGTTATTTAACAGACTGGCATAAACAGTATAGTCAATTTGCAAGCTGGGAAGCATTTTGGCCGTTATTACAGTTTACCATCATCAGACACACGCCTTCAGAACTGACTCGTTATGCAGAAGTAACAGAGGGAATTGAAAATGCTATTGTGAAAGCAGCCAAAACTAGCTCCTCCTTCAATAGCTTTATGGAAAAAATTAAATCTAAACGTTATACATGGACCCGCCTTCAACGCATGATAACACATATATACACGGGGTTTACAAAAGAGCAGCTTCAAAGTTTCGAAGCACCCTCTTATATTCGGCTATTAGGTATGAGCTCGGTGGGGCAAGCTTATTTAGGTAAGCAAAAAAAGGATATCCAATTACCTTTAATTAGCCGAGTGGCAGCTACCAATGATGCAATGTTAGCAATAGATATACATGCAGCAGAGCTATACAATTTAAGTATCGAACAAGGCACAAAGGATTGGACTCTTCCCAAAGATTATCAAACACCCCCTATCCGTTGTTAATGGCTATCAAAAGGGATGCTAGTAAAATTCTAGCATCCCTTTTTCGCTCTATTATTTCGGCTGTAGTTGCTTTAAATAGCTAATGGCATCGTCAACCGTTTTCACCGGAACGATTTTCATTTTAGTTTTGATCTCTTTGGCCGTTTTAACAGCCGTCGAATAGTTAGATTCTAGCTCTGGGTATTTCGCTTTCATTTCTTGAGAAATTTCATCATCGGGCGCGAAGAAGATTTCCATGTCGTCCCGATCAGCGGCAATGACCTTATAATCAATCCCGCCAATTCTACCAACCGATCCATCTACTAACATTTCACCCGTACCAGCAATAGCATAACCCTTTGTTAAATCTTCATCAAGAAGCTGGTCCAATATTTCAAGTGTAAACATCAAGCCAGCAGAGGGCCCTCCAATATCCTCTGTTTTCATCGTCACTTTTGGCATTGTTTCAATCGATTTACTTTCCGTATAAGAAATACCTAACCCTGCTCTATGTTCCTGTGTATTCGGAATCTCCTGTAAGGTAATCGTCTCCTGTTTTTGCTCTTCATTACGTATAAATTGTATTGTTACCTTATCTCCAAGCTGTTTAGGTTTTAAAAGGTCAACAAGCATTTGCTGGCTAGTTATTTTTTGACCGTCAACCTCGATAATTTCATCCCCAGCTTTTAAAATGCCATCAGACGCTCCTCCATCTAACACATTTAATATAAATACACCGTTAAAATGAACTTTAGTCTCTAATCCTGCTCTTTGGAAAGCTACATATTTCGCATTAAATTGGGAATCAGACATTAATTTTAACTGTCGAATATTATATTCCTCATCATCCTCTAAAGGATTGCGTACTTGTTCAATATCCATTAGCTTTTGATATTTTTGAACTTTAGCCCACAAATACGAAAATGGGGTGGCTTGCTGCATCGCGACAGTCATTAAGCTTAAAGACCCCACACTATCAGCCTCTTTGCTATCTACCGTCACGAATTTACTGACATCATATGCACTTCCAGGTTTCATAATATACGCGTCTAGTCGGTATAACATCATAAAACAAATCACGACTATTAACACTGCATAAATACCAATTTTTTTCTTCACTTGAAAACACCTCCTAGGACGCTTGCAAAACCATACGTTCATGTTTTTGCCTTTCTCACATATATTGATTTTAGCATTTGCCTATGTGAATGACAAAAAGTTGAAACGAGTTGATAACATGTTTGCTACAATTCAAATAGTGCTCTGCGTAATTCTAATTCTCTTACTCTTGTTATTCCCACAAACCGCTCATAGTGGTACTGATTTAGGCGTTAACCTTTTCATGGAAGCACTTTTTCCGTATTTATTGCCGTATCTAGTATTAACACAATGGCTTCTGCGTTTAACTGCCCCTATGCGTACTAAAACGAAAAGGGCCTCATTATACGTACAAGCCTACATTATTAGCGCACTTGGAGGCTATCCAACAGGGGCAACAACCATTGTTTATTTAAAAAATAGTGGTCAATTACACCCCAAAGAGGCAAATTTTCTACTAGCTGTTTGTCATGCACCAAGTCCACTGTTCGTTTTAGGTTTTGTAAGTCTTGATTTACTACACAGTAATACGTTTGGATGGTTGTTTTTATGTTTACTACATACGTTTAATATTTGTTGCTTAGTAATTGGCTACTACTTATTTCGCAAAACTGACCCACCCACTATTTCCGTACACAACACACCACTGTATAGTGCACCATTTTCAGAAAGTATTAAAGAAACAGCTCCAACAATTCTGTTAGTTGGTACAACCATCATCTTTTTCACAACCATTCAGACCATTGTCCAACAGGGGCTAGATCAACTAATCCCTAAACTTCCCTATACGATTGAACTTTCTCTTGCAGCTATTCTTGAGGTGACGAATGGTCTTAAAATGACCGTTACAGCCTTCCCAGATCTTCCACATATCACCTTACTAGTTGTCATTTTATTAACGATGCAAAGTATTAGTATTCACTTACAAATCTTCGTTATCGCAAAATCAGCAAAACTTTCTGTCAGACCCTATATCAAATTCCGCCTCCTTAGCATAATCATTGTTCCGACTATTTATGCTCTATTTTTTCTGAAATAATGATCGCTCTATGTACCAAAAAGAGGATGTCACTTTGCTTTGACATCCTCTGCATAATTATTGCGCAAAATCATATTTATCTTGTAAAGCCTTTACGACACAAGTAGGAACTAGCTCACTAACATCGCTACCGTATTTCGCAACCTCTTTTACTATACTGGAACTTAGGAATGAATATTGGTTTTTCGTCATAATGAAAAATGTTTCAATTGTTTCATCTAGAAAACGGTTCATAGAGGTAATTTGCATTTCATATTCAAAGTCTGAAACAGCTCGTAAACCACGTACAATGGCCTTCGCCTTTTTTTCTTTAGCATAGTCTATTAAAAGACCTGAAGAGCTTTCTATACGGACATTCGGTAATGCTTTTGTTACTTCAGCCATTAAGGCCATGCGTTCCTCTACAGAAAACAACGGATTCTTTGCTGAATTGTTTAATACTGCTACATATACGATGTCAAACACATCTGCCGCACGTTTGATAATATCAAGATGGCCGAATGTGACAGGGTCAAAACTTCCTGGAACTACAGCAATTTTCTCAGACAACTTATTCTCCCTCTTCCTCTGTACAGCGATAAACAGAAATAATTGTTCCGCCATATGTTTCTTGTCTTGTTAACACAAACTCACCAAAATTTCGAGGCAATTGTACCTCTTTCGCATGTTCACATAATATAATACCATCTCGTTGAACTTTATCATTGTCCACAAGAATCTGAACTAAATCATAGTATTCCTGTTGATGGTAAGGTGGATCTAAAAAGACATATTTAAACGTAAGATCACGTTTTAACAGCGCTTTCACAGCACGCTTTGCATCAATACGAAAAAGCTCTGTATCTTCTTCATAACGACATTTTTTTATATTTTCTTGTAGCACTTGGAATGCTTTTGCATCTTTTTCAATAAAGATTGCTTGCTCTGCCCCACGACTTAGTGATTCAATGCCCAAGCCACCGCTTCCTGCAAACAGGTCAAGCGCGATTCCTCCATCAAAAAACGGACCTATAATATTAAAAATCGATTCCTTCACTTTGTCCGTTGTAGGTCTTGTCGTATTTCCAGCTATTGCTTTTAGCGGCATTCCTTTGCGCTCTCCTGCTACAACTCTCATAACAGCATATCACCGTACTTTCATCCATATAAAGTATTTTTGCAGCGAAAGGATGACCCTCCGCTGCAAAAGTTATTGTTGTTCTTGTGTTAATACTTGAATTCGCTCGTCCTTCTTTTGTAGTTCAACTAGGAATAAACGTTGCAACCAAGCTTCTTCCACATAATAATGATCAGCAATTTTAATAATTGGCTCTGAAATTGTTGCATATCTCCGCTGATTAAATACATAGAAACCAGGCTCTTTCGGGAATCGGAATGTGCGATGCTCGCTATTTACGTAATAGCCATTCTTCCCTTCCTCAGCCGAATAGCCAAGATAAGGCAATAACGTATCTGCCGTATACAACACTTGACCCTCATATAGAATAACATGAACGTCTTCTTTTAATACATCATCCACATACACATCACGAGCATCCTCAAATAAGAGCGGATATGTTCCATCTTTCTGAGCTGCGTTTAATGTAAAATAAGATGTTTTCGCATCTAACGCTTGTGATAAATACTTGTCCAATGTATCAGGCGAAAGCGGTTCTTCCCCAAGGTTTTTCAGCTTTTCCTGCCAAGCTTGCTGTTGACTATCTGTCATATAGTCATTTAATGTCTTAACCATTTTCTTTGTTTTGTCTCCACCAATTGAATCGTTTACTAAATAGGATGCCACAACTTCAGGCAACCATTCTGGAGAATCTACAAATTTAAATTGTGATTTGATTTGTGATAAAATCACTTCCTGCTCAACGGCTTGTGCAGTAAGTGTTGGTAAAAATAACAATCTTTCATCATGAGCTGTTACCGGACTTTTTTCTTGAATAATAGCAATATGCTCATCATTCAAAAACTGCAAGCTTTCTAATGATTTTAGGAAATCATTAGGAATTGACTGCTGTGCATAGATAGATAAAATCGGTGTTTGCTCTTGTACTTTAAGTTTACCTGCTTGCCAATAAAGATCTTGAACGGTACCGTTTCCTTTAAACATTGTGTAATTCACAAGAGACAGTTGTTGTTGCCCTACTAAAGGTAAACCTGTAATCCACTGTCCATTCACTTTACTATCTGTAGAAATATGAACAATTGAATACGATGCTTCACCATTTATTAGTGTAGCAAAAACATTTTGAAGGAGCATCTTATTTTTTAAGCCGCCCTCAATTGGAATTATGTATGACACAGATTGTGATTTCGTTTCCCCTTTGGCAAAATAAGAGACCTCATCTGATAAACGATCACAGCTATTTTCGCTCTCGATAAAACAACTAGGATTTGTCGCTTTTTCTGGCCATTTAATTTTCACCTTTTGATTTGGTAAATTTTTGAAATGTTGGCGAATATCTAAGCTATTTTCACGATAGACAATCTCTATTTCTTGAGAGTAATGAAAATCCCCTATGCCTGTTTCTAAATCAGATGAATAAGCATGATACTGGAAAAATATCGTTCCTGTAATAATTAGTGCTAAAATAGAAAAAAAGCTTAATGCAAATTTCATGTGCTTGACCTCCCGCAGCATGATACTATGAGTATTGGAAAGGATGTGCAATTATTATGCCACAACAATTTATAGAATTAGGAGAAGGCTATGGTGATGTTTACGAGTTACTCGAAATTATCAAAACAAATCAGGAACGCTTTCATCAAGCCTTTATACTAACATCTACAAAAGAAGATAAAAAGGTGATCTCATTAGCTGTAGCTCTCAAACCAGTTGGTGAAAGTAAGTTCATGCCTATCTATATTTGCCGAGAAGGCATCCCATATAATGAAGAACAACCTACAATGCGACAAAAAATGTTTGAAGCACAAATAGAACAACTCGATCGGAAAGCAGTTGTTGTAGAAATAAAGCACTCATCTATATTTTCGGAATCAAAACTATTTTATCAATACTTAATCGGTATATTAAGACTAAATAACTATATACCTGCATTGACGTAAGATTATAGACCTACTTTGTAGTCATATTCCTTTGCTTTATCTGGTTTTGCATTTTCATATTCAGTTTTCACAAATGGACGATAAGACTCCACAACGTCTTTCACAAATGGAAGGCGTTGTAGTTTTGTTGTCATCATATCAATGTCCTCACGATTACAGTAAAGCACTACGTATTTTTGCCTTCTTGAAATATAAAGAACATGACCATATTTCCGAAGAGATTTAGCATGTTTTAATTGATGGACGTAAACGATTAGCCCTTGTCGTTCGTTCATATTGGATTCCCTCATTTCTTACATAAAAGAATACCATAGACCGGAAAATGATAGCAACAGAGTTTAGCTGACAGAAAGCTCAATTTTCCGTTATAATGGAAAAGCATACTGCGAGAAACATCGTAGAGATATGAATTAGTTGTTTTCATGGAACATTTACGCCTCCGCGTAATAGCTCCGTATTTTTTTGCTTTTGCATATATCAGCATGAAAAAAGCATCATTCACTTCTACTAGCTATTAGTTTTAGTAGGTACTTTAATTATCAATACTGACAATGAATTCACCATTACTTTTTATATGAAGATAATTGTTAAGGAGGACGAATATGGGTAAGAAAACAAAAATTGCCCTTGCTATTGCTGCGGCAAGTGCAGCGGCTTGGGCAGGTAGTAAAGCTATTTCTAAACCACAGCAACGTGAAGGCAAACAAGCATTGCAATTTGATCGCCCCATCATTCTGGCGCATCGTGGCGGGGCTCTTTTAGCACCTGAGCATACAATGATCGCATTTGAAAAAGCAGCACAGTTAGGAGTCGATGGCTTTGAAATTGATATCCGTTTAACAAAAGACGAGGAAATCATTGTTTTCCATGATGATACAGTTGATCGTACAACGGATGGCTATGGTCTCATTGCCGATATGACCTTAGCAGAAATCAATGCCTTAAATCACGGCTATCAATTTGAAGATTTGGATGACGCTTTTCCATATCGAGAGGAAAAAATTAATGTAGTGACATTACGAGAGCTACTTGAAACTTATCCAAATATGCTCATCAATATTGATATTAAAGATGCTCCAGATACTTATGAGGGAAGTTTGATGCCTTCTAAACTTTGGCGCTTAATCGAAGAGCTAGGCGCTGAACAGCGTGTCGTTGTGACAAGCTTCTATGGTGAGCAAATCGATCGTTTTAATTTATATGCCCAAAATCAAGTAGCACTTGGTGCCGGTGAATCAGATGTGAGAAAAGCATTTGCCTCCTTCTCAAGTCAATTTGGGCACTTATATCATCCGAAAGTTGATGTTTTCCAAATCCCACCTAAATCAGGCGTTATCGCATTAGATTCACCTAAATTTATTCAATTTTTGAATCATCTCAACATACCTGTCCACTATTGGACAATCAATGATATCGACACGATGAAAAAATTAATCCATAATGGCGCCAAGGGGATCATTACAGATCGCCCTGATATAGCTGCTGAATTATTACAGGAACAAGAGTCGTTATCATGATACGAACATAAAGGGGAAGGACACTAGTTACGTGCCTTCCCTTCATTTGAATGTTCTACCTATATAATGAGCAGATATGGGCTTGTCTAATCTGATGGATTTCATGAGCAATAATATATTGAAGAATTACTGTATTCGTTTTCTTCCCCAGAAACCGTTACTAACTCGTCATGGTTCCCACGATAGCTCCTTAAAAATGGGCCAACTCCCTGTCTTAAATCTGAGGAAAGCCTCTAAATCTTAATAATCCTCAAATCGAGTATCCAATCCTTTTGACCTTGCATACCACGGATCCAACTAGACTATAATATAAAAGGATATTTGTAAGGCCATCCAATAAAGCTACTTGATTTAGAACCTTTTTAGCAGCCTAAACAACTTTTTTCCTATCCTGTCACCAGGGATGACAGCCATTCAAGTATGTTTCCTCCTATCAATTGAAAAAAGACTGTAAACAACCTCCTGTGAATACTTGGAGTTGTCTACAGTCTAGAAGAGATGTGTAACATACACATCGTATTTTATGCTGAGCAAGAGCATGAGCCGCCCGAGCCACATCCTCCTCCGCAAGATGAACCAGATGCAAAGAATGGGTTACTAACAGGAACTTTTACAGCTTCAGAGACTGTTTTACCTATTAATAGGCTAATCTCATCGAGTAAATCCTGAAAATCGTTTTCAGCAATTTTTAAAGCTGAAACTTTTTCATTCAAGTCAAGTGCCCTTTTCTGTTGGCGAATTGACTTCATGATTGTATGGTAGTCTGGATGATATTTTCCGAAACGTTGTACATCTTCGTACTGCTCTTTCATGCGATTAAATGCGTAAATAGCTTCTACAATTTGTGCATCACTATAGACTGCATCATACGCTTGCTGTAGCGCAATCGCAGGTTCTGAGGAAAGAATCATCTCACAAAGCGCTTCGGTCTCATCCAAAATGAGTACCCAGTCAGAGGTCATCATCATTTTTAATTCCCCCAATCTCTTTCCCATCATAACAGATTTTATGGTAATTTTACATTATTGATACTTTTAATGAAAGAGGTTTGCCAATTAATGACAAAATCTAAAGGACAGATAGAACAATTACTAGCTGAAATTTTACAAGAAAGTACTGAGGAAGATGAAGAAGTTTTATTACATCTTTTAAATGGGCTAAGAGAGAAGCAGCAAGGCATTCATCGTCGTTATCTTAATGCTGCCCTACATATGGTAGGTAAATTTGAGCCTGAAATTAGTGAGGTTCGTATCCCTATTACACCAGTTATTCATAATACAATTAAGGTGCCTCATGGTGGCATTATTGCGACAATTGCCGATGCAGCTATGGGCGGACTTGCTTCACGCTCTGTACCAGAGGGATATAATGTGGTTACAACGAATATGAATCTATCGTATATTGCCACAACAACGAATAAAGAATTGATTGCACGCGGTCGTTTTGTTCATAAAGGACGTCAAACACTCGTCATGGAATGTGATATCGAAGATGAGACAGGTCGCAAGCTGGCTATTGCTACAGGATCTTTCTTTGTTATTCAGCGTCGTCTGTAATGAGACTGGCAAAATAATCTTTGATGCATTGTTGATCGGAAAAAGGCAATTTTTGATTTTTAATTTGCTGTGTTTGTTCATGCCCTTTTCCGGCCACAAGGACAATATCGCCCTTTTTCGCCTTTGCTAACGCTTGATGGATAGCAAGCTTCCGATCTAAGTAAATTTCATAATATTGTTGCTCTGTAAAGCCTGCAATAATGCTTTCATTTATCACGATTGGATCTTCATCTCGTGGATTATCTGTTGTTAAATAAATAACGTCCGCGTATTTACTTGCTACCGCTCCCATGGCGAAGCGCTTCGCCTTATCACGATTTCCACCACAACTAAAAACAAGGTAAATTGTTTTGGAACGATTAAAGGTTTGTAAAACGGCTTGTAAGGCTTCTGCTGTATGCGCATAATCTACATAAACCTCTATACCCAAAGGATTATCAATCTTCTCAAGTCGTCCTTCTGGTAGTTTTAAGGACCACATATGACCAACTAGATCTTCCATCGGGACACCTAGGCGCCATATAGCCATTAAGGCAGCAATAGTATTTTGTACATGATATTTTCCGACAAAAGGAATTTCCACAATATGCTCACTCGCTGTTGTTTGTAAGCAAAGTACGGTTTTTCCAACTGTTTCACTGACAATTTGAATATGTAGATCGTTGTGATTATCAAAGCCAAATGAACAGGATTTTTTCTTATCATAAATCCCTACAGAACGACAAAAGTTATCATCTCCATTTAATACTAACTTTTTGGATAAATCGGCTAATCTTTTTTTTGCACGTTTATATGCTTCTAAACCACCATGATCTTCTAAATGGTCTTCTGATAGATTTAAAAATACACCACAGTCAATATCGCAATGGTCGAGTCTATGCTGCTGTAAGCCCATTGAAGAAGCTTCTAGCACAACATGTGTAACCCCTTTTCGTACACATTGCTTTAATATCGGATGCAATTCTTTGGCCTGCAATGTTGTTAGTTGCTCGTAAGCCGTTTGTTGTTTCTCGCCATTGATGAAAAAGCCAACCGTTCCAATAACTGCTGCTTTTTTATGTAAGGCATTTAGAAGCTGACTAACAAAATGGCTCACCGTGGTCTTTCCATTTGTACCGGTAATGGCAATAACCGTTAAAGCCTCTGCTGGAAAAGCAGCAAGCTTCGCACTCGCATACGATAAAAATAATGCTGTATTCGGAACCCACACAAAAGGAATTTCTTTATCCATAATCGGCAAAGAAATACTTTCTTCCGAAACAATGGCAGCAGCCCCCCGTGCCAACGCTTCTTTAACAAAACGACTTCCTGATGTTTTTTTGCCCTTTCGTACAATAAAAATGTCGCCGGGTTGTACGGCCTGTGCATAATCTTCTACGCCTGTAATTTCTGTTCGAATGGATCCTCCTGTCACACTACATGGCCAATCTTTTAATAACTCAGCTAGTTGCAAGCCTCATTCCCCCTTTCCGTTCTCTATCATATGACGGCGTTTGTAACGGTGTGACGAAAAATGTAGAAGCCCACAGTGAAAGTACTACCTTATAAAAAAATAAAGACAAGCTCGGCTATTCGAGCTTGTCTTCAAACTGATATTCTGTTGTTAGGATGAGGAGGATTGCTCTGTATTCTCTACAGGGTCCTCACTATCTGGTTCTTTATTTCTCTGTTCTTCGTTATCCTGTTCTTCAATATCTTGTTTTTTTCTATCTTGCTCTTCACTATCCATCGTCTGTGCAGTAGGCTCTATATAGATTTGCGTATAATAATCTACGAAAGCACCGGAACCAACGCGTGTATATCGATCATCCAATAACACCTTCCTATGTTCAGGCGAATTTGTCCAACCATGCATAGCTTCTATCGCATCAAAATAAGCAGTGGCAAGATTTTCATTCGCTGCACTATAGTCGATGTCATGTGCCTGTAATCTCTTTTTTAAATCTCCATTAGTTGGAGACTCATGTGATAAGAAATTTTGCACCTTCATATCTTCACTATGCATTTTTGCAGCTTCTTCTAATGATTCATCCATTGCTAAAGGTGGTAATTCATGATGTACCCTCGTAACATTTAAGAGATCATCAAGCTGTTTGGCGCTAGCTACATCGATTTCTTGCTGCAAAAATGAAGACGGTGGCGTACGTCTCACTAGTTCACCTTGATAACTCATTTCATATGGTTGATGAAGGACAAGTGTTTCACTGTCTGTATAACGTATTCCCTGTAGCTCACTTGTCTCCCTATCTATATAAAGCTGTGCATAAAGGCCATCAAATTTGACAAGCAACCTTGTTTGCATATCTTCTTCACTCATCGAGAAAATGAAAATATTTTCTCCCACAGTGGCCGCTACCTCATAATCAATAATCGTCATACGGTATATTTCATCGCGTTTTTGTCCAACTTTAAAAGGAAATGCATCGATTTCTTGTCCAGCTATGTAAACTTGCGTTACAATATTATTTTCAACACCAATCATAAAAAACGTAGCAACATCTTTATTGTAGACCCACCATTGATAGCCAAATGAAGACGGTTCTTTTCTCGTTGGTTCCCCATATTGCTCTAAAACGGTTTGAATGCCTTTTCCTACCAAAGTTGATATGCCTGTTTGAGGTCGTGTCATTGCTCCTACAGCAGACTGTTGCTTTAGTTGTGTTTGAGGGATTATATTAGAATTGGTATTTGGTCCTTCTAACGGCTCATTTTCCTGCGGGGTATTGAAAAACATAAAGCCAATTAATGCAATTGCGCCACAAACCATTAAAATGCGGAATAAAGCTTTCATACAGGACTCCTTTTCATCACCATTATTGTAAGTTATTATATCAATTGTAATTGGGTTGACACAATGTTGTCATTGCAACAATGTCGAATATGCTCTATTATAAAAATGAGCGTATACTTTGTACGAGAACCTAAAGGAGGACTATACATGTATTTTGAAAATACTAACCTTGAAAATTTAACAGCTGATCAAGAACTAATTGTCAGCATTATGAAAAAGCATGGTTTAGAATGTGATGGCGGTTGGGATTACGAACGTATGACATTCGATAAACGTTTCGATACTCGTGAAGGTCGCTATTACCTACGCGTATTCGCATATGCCATTTCTGGTGATGTAGGTGCACACGATGCCATCCTTACGTTAATGAAACCAGCCCTAGGTAAATACTATTACCCACATGGTGTTGAATATGGGGATGATGAAGTTTACCCAGCACATCTTGTAACAAAATGTGAAGAAATCTTAAAAAAGGTTAAATTAGAATTAGATCAATTCTCAATTGAGCCAACAAATAAAAATAACTTCGAACCTGTTAACGCACGCTAATCTTTATTAAACTAAAGTGACAGCAAGTATAGCGTAAGTAGCTTCATTTTATGAAAAGACTGGTGGTCCAGTCTTTTTTTATTTTGAGTAAAAAAATTTTTTCTCCTCATACTACCTATATCTATTACATGGATGTAGGTGAGAAAAATGTTATCTTTTTTTAATCGTCCTTTTTTTCGGCATCCCATAATCGTCATAGCGATTGGGCTTCTGCTTCTCTGGTTCATTTCTATATCGTTACCAATCCTCCTTGCCTACTTAACCGCGTTACTTTTAGAACCGATTATTGTTCGAATGTGCAAACGGTTTCGAAAAAAACGTAAAATAGTTGTTTTCATCTTTTTTTTATTTTTTCTCAGTATCTCTTTATTATTATGTACACTTATACTCTATATAAGCTGGAAACAATTTTCTTCTTTTATCATCGATATTCCTGAGTACCTTAATCAACTATCGGCCTTATGGATTCAAATGCAATCCAAGCTCAGTAACTACACCTATCATTTACCTGTAGAACTCGTTTTACAAATTCAATTCATGATTGAAAATGCTTTAGCCTCTATAGAAAAATTCGCCATATCCTTAACAAATGTGAATGTATTGTCTACTTTACTAACATATATCCCCTCCCTTTTATTTGATGTTTTTGTTTATTGGATTGTCTTGTATATGTTGCTCTTAGATTTGCCAGCCATTAATCGGAAATTATTAATGCCCTTTCCTTTTCACTATCATCAAAAAATCATTTTTATTGGGCAGCGCGTTAAACTAGCCTTATTCGGCTTTTTAAAAGCACAATTGCTTGTTGGTGCTAGTATCTTTGCGATATCCTTCGCAGCATTTTATTATTTAAAAACGCCATTTCCCATACTGTTAGCTTTATCACTCGTTGTATTAGATTTTATCCCTTTTCTCGATTCATTTATCCTTTTAGTCCCATGGGCCATTTATCAAGTATTTGCAGGCGACTATATATATGCTGTCGTTCTAACGTTACTAAATGTGGGGCAATTTCTAGTCCGCAGAATGATTGAACCAAAAATTATTGGTGATAAAATTGGCCTTTCCTCCTTAAATACCTTCATTGCCATGTTTATCGGCTTTAAAATATTTGGTTTTCTTGGGATATTAATAGGCCCTTTACTTGTTGTAGTGATACTTTCTATATTTCAACCAACTACAAAAAATCTCCCACCTTTACAATAATAAAGAGGGAGATTTTTTTTAAAACCCTAAAATGGCTTTAATAACGGATGTTGTTTCACCTGGTTCAAATAAAATATATAGCAATAAATAAACAAGTACACCAGTGATGGCAACAAAGAACCAAATAATACTTGTGATTGGTCCAATACGTCTGTGTAACTTAATATTTGTTTTCAAACCCGAAATAATGCTAACGATACCAAACACGGCTCCAGATGTCGCCAAAATAATATGGAAAATCAAAAAGAACGTATAATATGGTTTTAAATGTTCTCCACCGCCAAAAGCCGTATTTCCAATAAAGATTGTACGGGATGCATAGATAATAAAGAATATAAGTGCCGCAACACCTGCAGCAAGCATTACTTTCTTATGCCCCTCTACATTTCTTTTTATAATTAAGCCCCATCCTATCGCTACTAGTACAGCACTAATGACGATAAACGATGTACTAATAGTAGGCAAAATTTGCAATTCCATTGTCAAAACCCCTTATACAAAGTAAATTTCTATATTACAATTAATGTTGCTGTTGACTTTCCCATTTTTTTTGGTGTGCAGCTAATGCATCAGCCGTAATTTTATCTGGATCTTTTTGTTCAGAACGATACCATCTCGTAAAGATTGTCCCAATTAATACACCAAAAATAAGCTCTTGTAAGATTTTCATTAATACGCCACCTAATTGCTGGTCTGCAACAGGTTTCATGTCTGTAAACAGCTCTGGTCCTGATAATGATAAGCCTGATAATGTAGAGGCTGGTACACACAGCTCCATTGCTTTTAACCAGGCATCACCATTTGTATATGTCTCATACATTGCATTAGGAGCAAAAATGATTAATCCACAAGCAGGTGTAATTAACACAGCATTTGCAATAATATAGGCTAATTTATGCAAAGGCTTCATTTTAGCACTATTAGGCATATTTTGAATTAAAGGCCAGTACATAAAAATAGCTGAAAGAAATAATACAAATGTATAGGTACCATGTAATGTTTCATTTAATTTAATGTAATCTAATACTGAAGGCAAATGATAGAAGGAAAATAGACCAATAAACACAAAGACTGCAACAACTGGTAATGTCAGTACTTTAAACAACGTTCTAACAACCGGTGCTTCAATCGCAACTTTCCAAACCCACCAAGGGATTCCTTTAATTAAGAAAATCGGAACAAGCAATAATAAGATCGCCATTTGAACCATATGCATGGTAAACATAATGTGAGCCATTAAATCAACTGGAGAACCTTTAATGATATAAATAGTAATCATGGCTAACACGAAATAAATGGCTTCTCCCTTTTTCAGAGGTTCACTTACTTTAAAATCATTACGCCACTTTACTGTGACTAAAAAATAGATAATCGTTATAAAAACAAGAACTCCTATTAAATAGGGACTCCACAATGCTTGGAAACCAAATATACTAAGTGGCATATAGAACGCACTCCTTTAAACTTCAGTACTCCTATTATAAAACGCTTACAGCTATACTGCAATGAACGAAAGGTGAACAAATGTTAAGTTTAACAGTGTTTGTCTCTTTTTGAAACCTTCACAACTTTAAAACATAAGAAAAAGCACGTTCGTACAATTAACGAACGTGCTCTTTTGGTGATTACCACCAAATGATTGTTAAAAATGCTAAGAAGAATGTAAATGCGATTAACATCCCCATCCACATGAAGAAGCCAATAACACCACCAAAGTGTGTTTTTTTGTCCTCTAAGTGCATGAAAGAATAAAGCTGAAGTACAACTTGAACACCAGCCAATAATAATACGAATGGCATGATTAAGTATTTAGAAAAATCAGCTGCAACTACTGCGAATGCGATAAACGTAAAGAAAATCATGATCGCAAAGTTGATTACTTGTTTACGCATATGAACGGCATTATGATGACGATCATACTCATACTGTGCCTGTGACTTAGCAACTATAGGTGTATCGTGTGAAGACATTATCCGATCACTCCCATCAAGTAAACTACTGTAAAGATAAATACCCAAACAACGTCAATAAAGTGCCAATATAAAGCAGCTACGAAAAATTTAGGTGCATTGTACAAGTTTAAACCACGTTTCGCATTACGGATCATTAAAGTTGCAATCCATACAAGTCCTAAAGTTACGTGGAAACCGTGTGTACCAACTAAAGAATAGAACGCAGTTGCGAATGCAGATTGGTTAAATGTAAAACCAAGGTGCACATAGTGTTGGAATTCATAGATTTCAAGTGCTAAGAATCCAAGACCTAAAGCTAAAGTAATGGCTAACCAAGTTTGCATCCCTTTAAAGTTAAAGTTACGCATATGGTAAATTGCATAAACAGAAGTTAGTGATGATGTTAATAATAACATCGTCATAGCAAATGCTAATGGTAATTCAAATAAACCTTGAGTTGTGAACTCCATGCCAGCTGGCCCTTTGTTCTTAAGCGCTAAATAAGTAGCGAATAAACTTGCGAAAAGTACAACTTCACAGGCAAGGAAAATCCAGAAACCAACGACTTTATTTTTACCTTCCATCGTAGCTTGTTCAGGATGATCTGGCCAAGTATGAGGAGTAAATTTAGTATTGAAATCCATTATTTATTTCCTCCTTTGCCGTAAAGATGTTCTTCAATTTCAAGAATTTCTTCTTTGTGTAAGTGGAAACCATGATCGTCTTTAACTGAACGAACAATCATCGCCCCAAATGTAATAGCTAAACCAATGATTAATACATAGATAGACCATGGTTTATCTGCATCTGGATTGTAAAGTGCACCGAATGCTGCAATAAACATACCTAATGAAATAACGAATGGAATCGCTGAGTTATTTGGCATATGAATATCACCGATTGGCTCAGCAAATGTCACTTCTTTATTACCTTCTTGTTTTTCAATCCACCATGGATCTAAACCACGTACAAGTGGCGTTTGACGGAAGTTGTAGAATGGAATTGGTTGTGGAATTGACCATTCTAAAGTACGTCCATCGCCCCATGGGTCGCGACCTGCTGGCTTGCCTTTAATAGACATTAAGCAGTTGATTACCATTAAGATAACCCCTACACCCATCATTAATGCACCGATTGTAGAGATATAGTTGAACTGATCCCAACCTTGACCTTCCATGTAAGTGAATACACGACGTGGCATACCCATTAAACCTAAGAAGTGTTGAACGAAGAACGTTAAATGGAATCCAATAAAGAATACCCAGAAAGTAATTTTACCAAGCGTTTCGTTTAACATACGGTTGAAGAAAATTGGCCAGTAGAAGTGCGCTGAACCAAATAATGCTGTAACGATACCACCAACGATTACGTAGTGGAAGTGAGCAACGATAAAGTAAGAATCGTGTAATTGATAGTCAAGAGGTGCAGATGCTTGCATTACCCCTGTAACACCACCCGCAACGAATGACGGGATGAAACCAAGTGCATAAAGCATTGGTGTTGTAACTTTAATAGATCCGCCCCAAATAGTTAAGATCCAGTTGAATACTTTCATACCTGTTGGAACCGCGATTGCCATTGTTGCAACAGCGAAGATTGCGTTTGCTGTTGGCCCAAGACCAACTGTAAACATATGGTGAGCCCAAACCATGAACCCTAGGAAACCAATTAAAATTGTTGCGAATACCATTGAAGAGTATCCGAATAAACGTTTACGAGAGAACGCTGGAATAATCTCAGAGAATAAACCGAACGCCGGTAATACTAAGATATAAACCTCTGGGTGTCCGAAGATCCAGAATAAGTGCTCCCAAATTACTGTGTTACCACCCATTGTATGGTCAAAGAAGTTACCACCGAACATACGGTCGAATAACATCATTAATAAACCAATTGTTAATGGAGGGAATGCGAATAAAATTAATGCACTTGATACAAGAGCTGTCCATGTGAATAATGGCATACGCATGAATGTCATACCAGGAGCACGCATTGTAATGATCGTAACGATGAAGTTAAGACCTGAAATTAATGTACCTGCCCCTGAAATTTGTAAACCAAGAACATAGAAGTCAATACCATGTCCTGGAGAATATAAAGATAATGATGCATAAGAAGTCCAGCCCGCATCAGGAGCGCCACCCATAAAGAATGACAGGTGAAGGAATACAGCACCTAGGAAGAATAACCAGAACCCTAAAGAGTTAAGGAACGGGAATGCAACGTCACGCGCACCAATTTGTAATGGTACAAGCATGTTCATAAATGCGAATAGTAATGGAGTAGCAGCTAGGAATAACATTGTTGTTCCGTGCATTGTTAATAATTCATTGAAAAAACCAGCTGACACGAAATCGTTATTTGGTTTCATTAACTGAATACGCATTAATAACGCTTCAAAACCAGCGATAGCGAAGAACAATGTGCCGGCTAATAAATACATGACTGCTAACTTTTTATGGTCAACAGTAGTAATGTAATCCCAGACAGTTGCTCCAAAGCCCTTTTTCTGTGTGTATGAGCTCACAACTTTTACCTCCCTCAAAATTTGTTACATAGAACGAAATTTATTTTTCAACTGATAAGCTCATGATATAAGTTGCAAGAGCTTCAATTTCTTCATCAGATAAATCACCGTAAATAGGCGCAGTGCCTTCAGCGTTCATCATTAAGTTACCTGGTTTAAATTCTTCTGGGTTTTTAATCCAAGCTTTTAAGTTTTCTTCATTGTGTTCTAAGAAACCAGCAACACGGTTACGGTCACCAAACGTAGTTAAGTTTGGACCTGGTGTACCGCCTGCTCCTGAACCTGAGATAGCGTGACAGCCTAAGCAGCTGTTAGCAAAAGTTGCTTCACCAAGATCTGTTGAAGCTTTGTCAGCAATTTGTCCTTCTGTTGCTTTCATTGCATCAACCCATGCGTCAAATGCATCTGGGCTTAATGCTTTTACTTTAAAGTCCATTAATGCATGTGAAGGTCCACATAATTCAGCACATTTTCCATAAAATACGCCATCTTTAAGATCTTTAGATTCTTTATCAAATACTAAGTAGAATTTGTTTAAGTTTTCTACGTTTGTATCCATTTTACCGCCTACAGCAGGAATCCAGAATGAGTGCTTAACATCGGCAGCTTTTAAATTAAAGTAAACCTTTTCACCTGTTGGTACTACTAGCTCTTGAGCCGTTACGATACCTTGGTTAGGGTATTCGAATTCCCACCAGTATAATTTTGCTGTTACATTGATCGTTAGGGCAGTTTTATTCCCTTCTTCATCTACCTCATCCATTGCAGCAACATCTGCAAATTTATAAGTAGTTGTAACAACTGGTACAGCGATAATTAATAATAAAATAATCGGTATAACTGTCCAAATCACTTCTAATGTGTGACTACCCTCTACTTGCTTAGGGATAACATTTTCACCAACGCGTGAACGACGGTATTTTAGGAATGCAAGTAAATAAATAACGGATACGATTACTACTACTAGCGTCATAATTATAGTAGTTAACAGTAATAAATTTAATTGTTGTTTACCTACTTCTCCAGATGGTTTTAGTGTAGAAAGATAATCTTCACCACAACCTGAAAGGAAAACCATCATCACTGCTAGAAGTGAAAAAAGACGCCATTTTTTAAGCCCTTTCATCATGCTTAATTAAACCCCTCTTTCTTTGTTGTATTTTCATGTGTTCCTAGGACATTAGTTCTGTCTATATGAATTCTTAAAAAAAAGAAAGAATTCCTAACTTTAGCTAAACAGCGCAAATATTATGATGGCTACAAATAGTATGGTCATATGATTCAACGAATAAATAAACATTTTATTTGCCCACTTCATATCATCTTTTGTTGTAAAGCCTTTCAGAGCTAGTATTAACCAACCCAAATTCAATGCAGTGGCAAGAGTTAAAAAGCCAATTCCAAGCTCTGGTAAAAGGAAAGGTAACGGTAATAATAAAAGAATCCAGAATAACATTGAGTACTTTGTACGTTTAAATCCCTTTACTACAGGTAGCATTGGTATTTTAGCTGCACGATATTCCTCCGTACGTTTCATAGCAAGCGCATAGAAATGTGGTGGCTGCCATGCAAACATAATAAGAAATAAGGCAAGTGCTCCTAGACCTAAAGCAGGTTCAACCGCTGCAAATCCAATAACTGGAGGTATAGCCCCTGAAATACTTCCTACAACCGTGTTACTAACATGCTTCCTCTTTGACCACATTGAATACAGAACGACATAAGCAAATATTCCTGCTAGTCCCCACATGCCGGCTGCAAACGATGCCGCAAATAACAAAATTTCACCTACAATTAAAAATGAGAGGGCAATGGTCAATACAAAATTCGGCTTGAATCTGCCAGTCACTGTCGGTCTTGCTTTTGTTCTTTTCATGATAGGATCAATATCCTGATCAATGAAGTTATTCATTGCACCTGAGCCACCAATGATTAATGCCGCACCCAGCATGGTGTAGAATATAACATCAAGCTCTTGCAAGAAATGTCTACTAGTAAACTGAAAAGCCAGCCACATCCCTGTAAACGTTGTGACAAGATTCGAGTTAACGATGCCAATTTTTATTAGTGCTAAGAAATCTTTTACAACAGATGTTGTTTCTGGGCCAGTATTTCTAGTAGCCGCCAGTGTACGACCGTTTGACATAATACCTCTCCTTTCATTTTTGTAAGCATATTCCGCTAACAATAACTATAGCGAAATTTGCGATTGATTTCTAGACATTAAGTGAAATTTAGATGAAGTTGTAAAAATTAGTTTTGTCTAGAAATATAAATAAAAACAACATATCTATAGTAAAACATTTTCTAAAATGAATTGTGAAGGTTAAAGCACGAAATTATGAACAATTTGTGAAATGGATTCGACATCTATTACTCCCTTCTCTTTACAAGTTGTTTTTTATACGTATTTTCGATATTATCTAGTAGCAGAAACATTACGCTCTTGTAATGTTGATAGATAAAGTAGGTGACTCATTTTATGCAACACAACAGGTATTTAAAGTGGTTTGCTGTTGCCGCTACAGTAGGGATGCTCCTTATATTACTAGGTGGAGCTCTCGTTACCAAAACAGATAGTGGCTTAGGCTGTGGTCGAAACTGGCCTGATTGTAATGGATCTCTTATTCCAAAGGAGATTACACCAGAAGTCCTGATTGAATTTTCACATCGTCTTGTAACTGGAGTCGTATCTATTTCAATTCTTGTGTTAACCATTTGGACATGGCGTAAACTCGGACATATTCGTGAAGTAAAGCTATTAGGTTTCTTAGCGATGTTTTTCTTAATCGCGCAAGCTCTTATTGGAGCAGCTCAAGTATTATGGGGACAAGGTGATTTCATCCTTGCACTTCATTTTGGAATTTCTCTTATTTCCTTTGCTGCGGTTCTTCTTCTTTCTATGATTGTATTTGAGGTCGATCGAAAATTTGATGCCGATAACGTATTTATTGGTAAAAAGTTACGTTGGCATACAATTGCTGTCACAATTTATTCTTATTTAGTTGTTTATACAGGGGCGTTGGTTCGTCATACAGATTCGAGCTTAATTTGTCCTGACTGGCCATTTTGCTATAATGAAACACCTTTCGCACTACCGAATAACATGTACGAGTGGGTGCAAATGGGACATCGACTAGCTGTTCTTATTATTTTCATTTGGATTGCATACATAACTTGGCACGCTGTGAAAGAATATAAAAATCAACGTGTTATTTACTATGGATGGGTTATTGCCTTTACTATAGTAGTTTTACAAGTGGTTGCTGGTATGTTAGTAGTCCTCACTAGACTGAATTTAACAGTCGCTTTACTGCATTCATTATTCATTTCCCTTTTATTCGGTCTATTATGCTACATGATCATGTTAGTTGCTCGTAGTAATTATAATGAAAAAAAGAAATAGGCTATCAAAAAAGATTCGCCACCTATTATGTGACGAATCTTTTTTCTATGATTCTTATTTTTGTTTCTTCAAGGTCTCCGTTCCTATAATTCCTACAATTAAAATAATCATAGATACTAGCGCATAGTCTTTAAAAAATGTTGTAAAAGGAATATCGAAATATCGACAAATAACCGTTACAAGACGACCTCCTAATAGAATTAAACCAATGACAAACATCCAATTAAATAGTGCTTTAAGCATTTTTATGTCCCTCTACTTTCATTGCTGTCCACATAATCTTAATTACTTCTTGACTATATTCCTCTGCCTCAACCGAAATCGGTCCCCCTATTAGCATATATTCACCAATAGCACCTTGAATCACTTTTGCCATCACCTGGACAGAGTCAACAGTAAATGTCCCCTGTTCTTTACCATCCTCTAATATTTTACATAAAGCCTTCAATAAAGGATCTTCACCATCATCCGAAATTTTATAATAAGGAACATCCTCAGCTGTACGAGCATTGAATATAATTTCTAATAATGCCGCATTCTCCTTCGGATGTGTCGCTTGATAAGCAATACTTGCCTCTATGAAATTTGCCAATTGTGTAGCTGGATCATCGGCAGCATATGTTTTTGTCAAAATAAATGTTGCGGATTGTTCAAGTAACGCTTGCAGGCTTTGGTCGATCAAATCTTGACGATCTGCAAAATGGTATGAAATTAATGCTGTACTGATAGTAGCCCGTTTAGCAATTTGTGCTAAACTTGCCTTGATATAACCAATATCATCTAGTGTCGTTATAGTTGCTGCAATAATTTGTTGCTTTCTAGCTTCCTGAATAAACGTGTTTTTATGGCTATCCATAGATCCTCCTTCTGATTAATTAATTATTTTTTTGATTACTTAATCAAATTTTAAAGGATTTAATATTTAAATACAATGAAAAAGGTTATGTAGATGCTCAAATAGCATCTCATAACCTTTTTCATGATTATTTATTCAATTTCAATCAATAAATCCCCTGTTGAAATGGCATCCCCTGCACTTGCATAAACCTCTTTCACAACGCCGTCTTTCGGTGCTTGAACGGTTGTTTCCATTTTCATTGCTTCTGTGATTAATAGGTGGTCACCGCGTTTAACTGGACTACCTTTGGAAACAACGACTTTTAACACAGTACCTGGCATTGTAGCACCAATTTGATTTGGATTGCTTGGATCTGCTTTTAAAGCTAGATTACCATCTACCTCTACGGTCATATCTTGAATAACCAATTCACGAGATTGTCCGTTTAACTCGAAGTACAGAACACGCGTCCCATTGTGCTGAGGTTCACCAATGGAAACAAGTTTAATAATTAACGTTTTTCCTTTTTCGATTTCGACTTCAATAATTTCCCCTAGCTTTAAGCCATATAGGAATGTAGGTGTGTCTAGAACCGAAATATTGCCGAAGGATTCTTCCGTTTTCGCATACTCTTCAAAGACTTTTGGATAGAGTGCATAGGCTAATACATCCTTTTTCGTAACAGGACGATTTAACTTATCCTCCAGTACAGTCTCTAATTGTTCAAACTGAATAGGCTCTAATAACTCTCCTGGACGAACTGTAATTGCTTGGCGGTCTTTGAGCACAACCTGCTGTAGTGCCTCTGGGAATCCGCCATGTGGCTGTCCAAGATAGCCTTGGAAGAATTCAATAACAGAATCTGGGAAATCAATCGTTTGCCCTCGAGTTAGCACTGTGTTTTCATCTAAATCATTTTGCACCATGAAAAGTGCCATGTCGCCTACCACTTTGGAAGATGGTGTTACTTTAACAATATCACCAAATAGTAGATTTACACGGGAATACATATGTTTTACTTCTTCCCAACGATCGCCAAGACCCACTGCTTTTGCTTGCTGCTGTAAGTTACTATATTGTCCACCAGGCATCTCATGCACATAAATTTCAGAATGTGGGCTGATCATACCACTTTCAAAATCTTTATAGTATTTACGTACATCTTCCCAGTAGTACGATAATTTCTCTAAAGCATCTATATCCGCACGTACCTCGCGTTTACCGCCCTTCATCGCATAGTACAAAGAGTTTGCACTTGGCTGAGATGTTAAGCCAGCCATAGAGCCAAGAGCTGTATCAATGATATCTACTCCTGCTTCAATGGCTTTCGCATATAGATAAATCCCGTTACCACTTGTGTCATGTGTATGCAAGTGGATTGGCAGACTTGTCGTCTCTTTTAACTCGGAAATTAAACGATAAGCTGCTTCTGGCTTCAATAAACCAGCCATATCTTTAATCGCTAAAATATGGGCACCTGCTGCTTCAAGCTCTTTCGCCATATCTTTATAATATTGCACCGAATATTTGGCACGACTGTCGTCCAGAATATCTCCTGTGTAGCAAACCGCCGCTTCCGCAATTTTTCCAGATTGACGCGCTGCATCAATAGCTACTTCCATGCCTTTAATCCAGTTCAAGCTATCAAAAATGCGGAAGACATCAATGCCTGATGCTGCCGATTCGGCGATAAATTCACGGATTAAATTGTCAGGATAGTTCGTATAACCAACAGCATTGGCTCCACGCAATAACATTTGGAATAACACATTTGGCACTTGCTCACGTAGTTTGGCTAAACGCTCCCACGGGTCTTCTTTCAAGAAACGATAGGCTACATCAAATGTTGCTCCACCCCACATTTCCAGCGAGAATAGTTGATGCATCATACGAGCTGTTGCATCAGCAATTTGATACATATCCTGTGATCGAACACGTGTAGCGAGCAGGGATTGATGAGCATCACGGAATGTTGTATCTGTTAGCAGTACATCATCCTGTGCTAAAATCCATTGTACTAAGCCATCTGCCCCTTGTGTGTCTAAAATTTGCTTTGTACCTGCTGGTGGCACAATAAGTGGATCGATTTTAGGTATGTTCGGTCGCACAAAAATGGGCTTAGATTTTTTCTCTACTCCAGGGAAGCCGTTTAATGTAACATTCCCAATATAGCTTAGCAGCTTAGTTCCTCGGTCCTTTCGAACAGGGAATTCAAATAACTCTGGTGTTGTATCAATAAAGCTTGTATCAAAAGCACCTGATAAAAATTTTTCATGTGTGACGACATTATTTAAAAACGGGATATTTGTTTTGACACCACGAATACGGAATTCTTTTAAATTACGATCCATTTTCGCAGCAGCTTCTTTAAAGTTCATGCCTGATGTTGAGATTTTCACTAGTAAAGAATCATAGTATGGTGTAACGACAGCACCTTGGAATCCATTCCCTGCATCTAAACGCACACCGAAACCGCCACTTGAACGGTAAACCATTAATTTTCCTGTATCCGGCATAAAGTCATTAGCAGGGTCTTCCGTTGTCACACGAGCCTGAATAGCATAGCCAATCATTGGCATATCCTCTTGCTTCGGCATATGAATTTCTTCACTGTGTAGACCATAGCCTGCTGCCACCTTAATTTGGGCATGGACAATATCGACACCTGTAATCATTTCTGTAATCGTATGTTCTACTTGAATGCGAGGGTTCACCTCGATGAAATAAAAATCTTCTCCTGCAACTAAAAATTCCACTGTCCCTGCATTTATGTACGAGACATTCTTCATTAATTTCACCGCAGCATCACAAATACGATTTCTTAACTCTTGTGAAATCGAATGGGATGGCGCAATCTCAACCACTTTTTGATGACGACGTTGAATCGAGCAATCACGTTCATATAAATGCACAATATTGCCCTGCTGATCGCCAA
The DNA here is from genome assembly GCF_038593415.1 of Lysinibacillus sp. FSL W7-1291. Classification (NCBI taxonomy): domain Bacteria; kingdom Bacillati; phylum Bacillota; class Bacilli; order Caryophanales; family Bacillaceae; genus Lysinibacillus; species Lysinibacillus sp. FSL W7-1291. Next base: position 914,352 of record NZ_CP151994.1, on the reverse strand, counting down.
TAATTTGTACTTCAATATGTTTTGGTTTGATGATGGCCTTTTCAACATACACCTCATCAGATCCAAAAGCAGCCTTTGCCTCTGATTTTGCCCTTTCATAAGAAGAAGCAAGCTCCTCTGGTGTATGCACAAGACGCATCCCACGCCCACCACCGCCAAGTGCCGCTTTAATCATAACTGGAAAGCCATAATCGTTAGCAAATGCCTCTACCTCTGCTAGATCGGCTACAGGACCATCTGTACCAGGAATAACAGGAATCTCAGCCGCAATAGCTTGCGAACGTGCTTTGACCTTATCCCCAAACATATCTAAATGCTGAGAAGTTGGTCCAATAAAGACAATCCCCTCTTCTTCACAGCGACGTGCAAATTCCACGTTTTCTGATAAAAAACCATACCCTGGATGAATCGCATCAACATCTGCATCTTTTGCGATGGCAATAATACCTTCAATATCTAAATAGGCATCAATTGGTTTCTTGCCAGCTCCCACTAAATAAGCTTCATCTGCTTTAAAGCGATGAAAGGCACCACTATCTTCCCTTGAATAGATGGCAACGGTTTGGATATTCAGCTCCGTACAGGCACGGAAAATACGAATTGCAATTTCTCCTCGATTAGCTACGAGAATTTTGTTGATTGATTCCATAGATATCCCCCTTTATGATTGTGTTTTTTTCCTCTCTACCTTTTCAAACATAGAAACATTGATTAATATTCCCATCGCTAAAGATAGAATGATTATAGATGTACCGCCATAGCTTATAAAAGGTAACGTTACACCGGTTAACGGGATTAACCCGGTTATCCCCCCAAGATTAATAAACGATTGCCAGCCTATCCAACTCGCAATACCAGCTGCAATCATGCGTGCCAACGGATCTTTTGTTCGTAATGCAATGGAAAAACCTTTATATACAATAAATCCTAAACCACCTAAGACAATTAAAACTCCCCATATTCCCAATTCCTCCATTATAATCGCCATTATAAAATCTGTTTGTGGTTCAGGTAAGTACCCTAATTTTTGAATCGATTGACCAAGACCACGTCCTTCTAAGCCACCTCCGCCAATGGCATAATAACTATTCACCACTTGGTGACCACTACCACTCTCATATTCAAACGGATTTAAATAAGATAGAATCCGTCCTTTACGGTTATCAGTTAGTAGTTCCCCCTTGAATAGCAAAAGGATACCAAGGATTGCTGTACCGAAGGCTACTAATACACCAAAGAACTTCCAAAATGTTTTAAAGGGAATGCCACTTGAAGCTACTACAGATACAGCTATTCCACACAGAATAATAACTGCTCCTAAGTCTGTTTCGAAAGCTACCCCAGCAACCACTAAAATCCATAGGAAAATGGGATAAAAAATTTCAGTTGGTTGTAGCTTTTCAAACGTATGTTTTTGCGCTTTTCTATAAAAAGCAGCTGCAAAATATAAAATAATAAATAGTTTCGCATATTCCGAAGGTTGAAAATTCCCTAATCCTGGAATAGCAATCCAACTCTGAGAGCCTACTTGATCTGCCCCGTGACCAAACAATTTTAACCATGTGAATAACACCGCTAGTATGATCGTTAGTAATAACATAATGTTCTTATTCGCATAATGCTTGTAGGGGAAAAAGGCTGCCACTATAAAACCAATAAATGCCACCAATAAATTGGTAACTTGTTTTTGATAAAAAAAATCAGGTGCTTGCTCTTTTTGCGCAATCGCTACCATCATACTTGAACTGTAAATCATTATTAACCCAAATAAACTTAATAATAGGACCGTAAAAAATAAGGGGTAATCAAAATTTTGTGCATATCTTTTTAAGTATTGTCTCATTAGAAAACCTCGTTCTAGTAAAAAAACTCAAAGCGCAAAGAAGCGTTTGAGTTTTTCTTTTTATTTGTCTGTATACGCGTCGTGCAACACAGACAGTTCCTTCTCGAGTGAATCGAGAATTTCTTTGCCTTTATCACGTTCAATCAGTCCAAGCTTCACAGCAAAATCGATTTCACGTGATAGGCCGAACATTTGTGTATCTAATACTTCCTCATATAAAGGGCATTGTGGCATTGTTAAATGATCCATTTGTACTCGAATAAGGCGAGCAATCTTGTCTGCATCAGCAACTAATAGCTCCAAAGCCTTCTCTTGAAAAGAAGTTTGTGATTTCGTATCCATGAGGACGCCCCCATTATCTGATATTTCTTCGATTCTATCTTAATAAAGTTTATCTTCTAGTCGTTAAAAATGCAAGTGTCTTCATTGGAAAATAGAGAATTCGGTTTATATTTCTTTATTATCTCTAGGCATTAGCGTTATACTATGTCATGGATATACAAGATTTAAGGAGGATTTCTATTATGGAAACAATAATTCCTATTACAGGTGCCGTCTCATACCAACTAACATTAGATCCCACTGTATGGATATTCGACGATCGTAAATTAGATTTAAACACTTACTTTACGACACAAAACATTGAGGAAGATTCTGACATCAAATATATGCGTGAGGTTGGTGCTCACTGGTCTCGTGAAATTATGGAGGGGGCCACATTCCCACCTACATTAAAATCAGAGCGTAAATTTGACCGTAAAGGAATGGAAACAGGTACTTTTGGTATCCAATTAAGTCATTTCTTGAAGAATGCTGAAATTAAACCTGAAGCGACAAAAATCGTTTTAGAATGCAAAGATGGACAAGAATTCCCATTCACAATTGAAGAAGCTTCAACACTAATATTAAAATATAGCCAAGACGGCAAGCCTCTTTTAGAAGATGGCCCAATCCATGTATTATTAAAAGATGGTTCAAATATTGACAATCCTATTAAAAACATATCAGCCATTCGCGCTGAATAGGAGGGAATGCAATGCGCGTAAAATGCGTTATTTGCGATACGATTGATAATTTAGATGATAATCTGCCTTTAGCAAAGAAGTTACGTAATCGTCCAATTCATACGTATATGTGTACAATTTGTCATGATCGTATTAAAGAAAATACGTTTGCACGAATAGAAACGGGCAATTTTCGTTTTTATCGTACTTCACCTCAAATGGATAAAGAATTTTAACTAAATGACAGATTAAAAAGAAGTGCCTCAACTATAAAGACACCTCTCAGACTGAAGACAAACTCAAAAAAATCGAGCGTTTGCCTTCAGTCTTTTTTCTTTTACAATAAACAAAGTAAAGCCGTTGATTTCCACTACAGGCGGACGCTTTTCGTGGGCGGAGTCACTGCCATTCGTTCCAATCAACTTTTACATAAAGTACTCCATCTACATGTATTGATGAAAAGTAAACCTTTGTGGTGATAATCCATGAAGCAAACCAATAAACGTGAACAATTAGCGATTGATCCATTAATACCCAAAGTTTACTTAGTATGAATACTAGAGGCTGCTATCGATTGTCGTTTAACTTAGTAGAAAAACTCTCTTCAGCTTATGGACGTCCAAGTATGTTTTCTTCCATTTATTCTATTTATCTTTGGCATTGGCTCCATGCCCAAACTATGAAAGAAACCGCATTCAATGTGGAATATTACCCAAATAAACCAAATCCTTTGATTTGTATTAAGTGCCCTCGCCTAAGCCTTATTACAATGAACAAAAAGTAATAATCATCAGAAACTCATTCAACGTCCTATTGGGGAATCGTGGTAGCGGAAGTTGAATATTTACAACATCCTTATAATATTAAACAAATCTATGCAAAGCGCAGAGGAACCTTGAAGCATGTCTTTGCGAATGGAAAAAAAGGTATCAAAAATGACAAAAGGAATCGAGAAGTTCACACTCGATTCCTTTTGTCAACAGTCTGAGAAGTACCTCAACTATAGAGAACCTCTTTTATCCGTTATTTTTAATAATTATTTTTTCAACCAATTCAACTACTTGATACATAATGGTCGCAAAAAACGCAATGATCAGAAGTGACATGAGCACAAGGTTAAAATTAAATACTTGGAAACCATAAATAATTAAATAACCAAGCCCTTTTGAAGCTACTAAAAATTCACCTACAATCACCCCTACCCATGATAAGCCAACATTAACTTTCAAAGTTGAAATAATCGTAGGAAATGAAGCTGGCAAAATTACTTCACGAAAGATTTGCCATCTAGTTGCCCCAAATGTTTGTAAGACCTTACTATAATTTGGATCAACACCTTTGAAAGCTGTATACACAACGATGGTTGTAATAATGATGGAAATCAATGCACCCATGGCGATAATGGAAAAATAGCCTGGTCCGAGCGCAACGATCAAAATAGGGCCGAGCGCAACTTTTGGCATCGCATTTAAAATTACTAAATAAGGGTCGAGAACCTTTGATAGTAGCGGAGACCACCACAATACTATAGCGATTAATGTTCCAAGTAAAGTACCAGCAATAAAACCAATCACCGTCTCCATTAATGTCACACCAACATGTAATGTTAATGTACCATCACTTACTTTTTCAATAAATGTATGCCAAACATGTGTCGGTGAGCTAAATATTAAACGATCAATCCACTCTAGTCTTGAAAGAAGCTCCCACCCACCAAAGAATAGCAGTAGAATGATAAGCTGATATAACCGTACAAAGCGTTTTTCTTTTTTTAGTAATTGCTGATATTGTTTAAATAATGTGTTATCCAAGACTCTCCAGCTCCTTCCAAATGGTTTGGAAAACATCTGTATAGGCTGGATGCTGTCTTACATCAAAGGGTGACAGCTCACGAAGAGCATCAGGTATTTCAAACACTCTGTGCAATGCCCCTGGATTGGCTGAAAATAGAAAGACACGCTCACTCATCGCGATAGCCTCGCCAATATCATGTGTTACAAGAATAGCCGTCTTTTTATACGTTTTTAAGGTCTCCACAACTAAATCCTCAAGCTTTAATTTCGACTGATAATCCAAAGCGGAGAATGGTTCATCTAATAATAATATTTTTGGGTTTACGGCTAATGTGCGAGCAAGAGCCACACGCTGTCGCATACCTCCTGATAATTCTCGTGGATAATTATTCCCGACATGTGGTAAGCCAATTTCCTGCAACAGTGCATTGGCTGTCACTTTATGTGTTTTATTGCTTCGTTCCATAATTTTCAAACCGATTGTTACATTTTCCTCAATGGTCTTCCACGGAAATAAATAATCTTGCTGAAGCATATAGCCAATACTAGATTGATTATGTGCTGATAGCTCTTCACCATCTATATAGACCTTGCCTTCAGTTGCAGGAAATAATCCTGCAATAATTGATAATAATGTTGTTTTCCCACAGCCACTCGGTCCAATAAAGGATACAAATTCTCCTTCACGAATCGCTAGACTAATATCACGTAATACTTCCTTTGCCTGTGTGTTTGAAAAATAACTATGGTGAATGTTCTCCAGCTGTAAAAATTCCATATTACTCAGCAGCCTTTTTGGCAAAGGTTGTATTCACAAGTTTGTCATATTCCACTCGTTGAGGAAGTTCACCTGCTTCCTCCATAATTGTTTGCAAGTTATCCCACTCTCCTTCATCGAGAACTGGGTCAGTAGCATAAGAGCCCTGCGCTTTGTAACGCTCAATCACGGTTTCAATGATCGCTATATCGACATTTTCAAAATATGGCTGAATCATTTTTGCTACTTCTGCTGAACTCTCATTTTGTACAAAATCCTGTGCTCGTTGCAATGCATTTGTAAAAGCCTGAACCGTTTTCGCTTCATCCTTTAAATAACTACTTTTTGCCATAAAAGACGTGTAAGGAAGATTGCCAGACTCCGTTCCAAACGAAGCTACGATATAGCCTTTCCCCTCTTTCTCAAAGACGCTCGCAGTTGGTTCAAATAATTGTACATAGTCACCAGTACCTGAGGCAAAAGCAGTAGCAATATTGGCAAAATCAATATTTTGAATAAGTGTTAAATCATCTACAGGGTCAATGCCATGTTTTTTCAACACAAATTCTCCTGCCATTTGAGGCATACCGCCTTTACGTTGCCCCAAAAATGTTGAGCCCTTTAATTGATCCCACGAAAAATTATTCATTTTATCTCTTGCTACTAAAAAAGTACCGTCAGTTTGTGTTAACTGTGCAAAATTTTGAATGGGATCATTAGCACCTTGTAAAGTGACATAAATAGATGTCTCTGATCCAACTAAAGCAATATCAATCCCGTCTGACAGTAACGCCGTCATAGTTTTATCGCCACCTGCAATCGTTTGTAGCTCAACAGAAAGACCCTCCTCCTCGAAGAATCCTTTCTCAAGTGCTACATATTGTGGCGCATAAAAAATTGAACGAGTTACTTCTCCTACTTTGACTTTTTCTAGCTCTGCTTTATTACATGCTGTCAAAGAAAGGAGTAACAAAGCAATGACACCTAATAGCAAACCTTTTGTAAGCCCACGCATTCCCTTTCCTCCTTGATGTGATGAAAATAAGCCTATCGACATTAACTTATTCACATTAGAAGATTTCGGTGCCTACCAATTTATTTTGATTTAGCAATTATTTAGCGTCAGGTACATCAAATAATTTTTTTGAGAAGGCACTTTTCGAACAAGCTCGAGAATTGATACAAAAGAAAACAGCCTTAGCGTAATAATCGCTAAGACTGTATAAAAATTCTTATTATAAAATACATACTTGTTACTGATTGGTAGCTTGTTGCTCTTCTCTTTTTTCACGCCATAATCTTGTTTTATATACGATTAAAATTAAGGCTGCTACAATCAGACCCTCAATCATTGGCAAGAATAGGGCGAAAAACGTTAGCATGATACAACCTAAAAATAGGAACGCATAAATAATAATGTTTTGAGATAGTTTTAATTTCTTGGCAAAGCCTAACTTATAGACAATGGCAGAAAGTGCAAATACAAGAAGAAATACAACATAGCCTGCAATTTCATAGCTTGGTAAATTTTCGTATAAAAATCTAGTTATACCCGCCATTCTTCCATAAACTCTTGTTGTTTCATCGGAACTTGTCTGTGCAGCAACTTGAATAACATTTAGTTCACCCAATAAAGCGGACTTAATATCCAAGACTCCTCTTCCTTTCATGTCAGCGGAAAATTATTGTTCTGCGTTACGTAATTTTTTCGCTGCTTTCTCACGTTCATTTTTATCAAGAATTTTTTTACGCAGACGAATAGATTCTGGTGTGATTTCTAAGTACTCGTCATCACCTAGGTATTCAAGCGCTTCTTCTAAAGATAAAATACGTGGTTTTTTAATAACATTCGTTTGGTCTTTATTTGCTGAACGGATGTTTGTTTTTTGTTTCATTTTTGTGATGTTTACAGTGATATCAGCGTCACGAGTATTTTCTCCAACGATCATACCTTCGTAAATATCTGTACCTGGCTCCAAGAACAGTGTACCACGGTCTTCAATTTGCATCATCCCATAAGTTGTTGATTTACCAGTTTCCATTGAAACTAGTACACCTTGGTGACGTCCACCAATTTTACCTGGTAGTAATGGTTGGTAGCAATCAAACGTATGGTTGATGATACCGAAACCTTTTGTCATCGACATGAATTCAGTAGTATAACCAATTAAACCACGAGCTGGTACTAAGAACGTTAAACGAACTTGACCACTGCCGTTGTTCACCATATCAAGCATTTCACCTTTACGTGCACCAATTGATTCAATAATTGAACCAACATTTTCTTCTGGTACATCGATTTGAACACGTTCGAATGGCTCACATTTTACACCGTCGATTTCACGCACGATTACTTGCGGTTTAGATACTTGTAATTCGAAACCTTCACGACGCATATTTTCAATAAGAATTGATAGATGAAGCTCACCACGACCTGAAACTGTCCAAGCATCTGGAGAATCAGTATCTTCAACACGTAAAGATACGTCCGTTTGTAATTGAGCACGTAAACGCTCTTCTACTTTACGAGAAGTAACCCATTTCCCTTCACGACCTGCGAATGGCGAATTGTTTACTAAAAATGTCATTTGTAAAGTCGGCTCATCAATACGTAATGGTGTAAGCGCTTCTTGGTGTTCAACAGGACAAACTGTTTCACCAACGTTGATATCTTCCATACCTGAAACGGCGATTAAATCACCAGCTTTTGCTGTCTCTACTTCTTCACGTTTTAAACCGAAGAAACCAAAGATTTTCGTTACACGGAAGTTTTTCACTGTACCGTCTAATTTCATCAGTGCAACTTGTTGACCTACAGAAATTGTTCCACGGAATACACGACCAATTCCGATACGTCCAACGAAGTCATTATAGTCAAGTAGAGCTACTTGGAATTGTAATGGATCTTCTGAGTTATCCACTGGTGCTGGAATAGCCTCGATCACTTTTTCGAATAGACATTTCATATTTTCTTCTTGTTTAGATGGATCTGCGTCCAAAGAAGCTGTACCATTTACACCTGAAGCATAGACAACAGGGAAATCTAATTGATCGTCATCTGCACCTAACTCGATAAATAATTCAAGCACTTCATCCACTACTTCTAGTGGACGAGCTGAATCTTTGTCTACTTTATTAACAACAACGATTGGTGTTAAGCGTTGTTCTAATGCTTTTTTCAGTACGAAACGTGTTTGAGGCATACAACCTTCATACGCATCGACAACTAGTAAAACGCCGTCTACCATTTTTAAAATACGTTCTACCTCACCACCGAAGTCAGCGTGTCCAGGCGTATCAAGGATGTTGATACGAGTTCCTTCATAGTTTACTGCTGTATTTTTAGCTAAAATCGTAATACCACGTTCGCGTTCAATATCATTAGAGTCCATTGCACGTTCTTCAACACGTTCGTTTGAACGGAATGTACCTGATTGTTTTAGTAATTGGTCGACTAAGGTAGTTTTACCATGGTCAACGTGGGCGATAATTGCGATATTGCGAAGATCTTGACGTAAGTTTGTCATTATTCCACTCCATATTCTTTTTTCGAATGTTTAACTGTGATATTATAGCACAAGAAGGATAGAAATGTCCTTATTAGAATTTCCATCATTCTAAAAAATATATTTGATTTACAAATTTTTTATATAGGAGGCTAGGCTATGAATCGTGCAAAAATCGTAATGGCTATCTATGCATTAGCAGCTGTACTAGCAATGTGCTCTATCGGCTATTCTGTTGCGGCTAGTAGTGTATTTGGTGCAATAGCAGGTATTGTGGCAACTTGTGTCATTTTCATGACAGCCTTTAAAATGAAGCGTAAACTACGTACACAAGGCTTACTTTAATCAAGTATGCCTTGGCAGATGTTAATTTAGCTGGTTGAAAACCCACTGAAAAAATAAGCAATCAACATGAAAAGGAGCTGTCTAGTTACTAGACGGCTCCTTTTTATTTAATCGTACGGCACAATATATTTTTCTAATAATTCTTTATGGATAGAAGGATTGGCGATGATAAAAGTATCTTGATGGAGGAAATCAAAGCCTTCTCCATGTAAATTTGTTGCAACTGCCCCAACCTCCTGAGCAATGATGGTTCCGCCTGCAATATCCCATGGTGCTAGTCGCATGGAGACATATGCATCTAGTTTGCCACTAACAACAAATGCAATTTCCATTGCCGCTGACCCGTAGGATCGTGTACCACGCACTTTGCGAACCATTTCTATCACCTTTTCATGGTGGATATGTCGATTGGGTGCCACCCAATGTGCATTAATGCCAATGACCGACTCCTCCATTGAGACAGACTGTAGTTTACGCAATGGTGAATCATTATACCATGCCCCTTGACCTTCAATGGCATTAAATAAATCCTCTCGCATGACATCAAATATGTACCCTAACTTTCCAACACCATTTACAAAAATACCGATAGAAATCATAAAATGACGATGTTGTTTGACGAAGTTCATCGTGCCATCAATCGGATCAATAATCCAGACAACACCATCTAATGATTCGACCTTTTCGCCCATTCCTTCTTCCCCTAAAATTTTATGGGTTGGATCAAAAGCTTTAATTTGCTCGATAAAAAATAATTCGGTCTCTCGGTCAATATTGGTAACGAGATCATTTGCACCTGATTTTGTCTCAATAACTAGATTATACGAAAAAGCCTCTCGAATACGTCTTCCAGCTTCAAAAATGATACTTTTTGCAAATTCATCAATTTGTTGTAAATGCACTCAAAACCCACCCTTCGAATATAAGAAAAGGCTCTCTCGCTCTCTTTATGCTCCTCATACCTTTTCCATCACTTAACCATTTGTTTCGACTATAAAAAAACAAAGGACTGCCATTTGATATAATTTCTATTTTACCCTTTGTCACAATAAAAATCACCTGCTGTCGGAATATTCAGCAAGTGATTTTTTAAATAGGTATTAAATTTTGATTACGCATAGGCGTGCAAGCTTTCAAGTTCCATCTGTATTTCAGCCAGACGTTTTTTACTTTTTTCAATTTCAATATCATTTTTTTCATTCATCGCCTCAAAGAGTGATGCTAATTCATAATCTAATTCTAATTGTAAAATGTGTTCATATTGCTTTTCAATGTCAACTTTACGTATAATTTTTACGATAGGTTTCATAAAAAACACTTCCTTTTTTTAATTTTTTTTACAAAAACTTTTTTATTTCGATAAAGTTCTTGTTATAAGATTTTTTCCCAAAATCAGCGTAAAATAAACCTTATAAAACGAAAGGAGTAAAATAAAATTGCCAAAAATAAAGTGGACAAACAAAGACTTTAATGTTTTTACAATAGACGGTTTAGAACAAAGAATGGATGCTTTAACTTCCCTTGTACGTCCAAAATTCAATCAACTAGGAGAGGATTTTTCTGCTTATTTCTCTAGCCAACTAGGTGAAGAATTCTTCCCTCATGTTGCCAAACATGCTCGAAGAACTGTTAACCCACCAAAGGATAGTTGGGTTGCCTTCGCTCCCTATAAAAGAGGTTATAAATCATTGCCTCACTTTCAGATTGGTCTATGGCACACACATTTATTCATCGTCTTAGCTATTATTTATGAAGCACCGCAAAAAAATGTTATGGCTGAGCGTTTACTTGCCCATAAATCTTTATTGGAGCAACTTCCTACTGATTTTATTGTGTCAGGTGATCATATGTCCCCTGAGGCCATTTCTCTCGAAGAGGCAAAAGAAGACAAGCTTGAAGCATTGCTTATACGACTACGAGATGTCAAAAAAGGTGAGTTCTTGGTTGGTCGTCACATTCCAAAAGAGCAAGCGACAAAGCTAACAGCTAGCGAGTTACAACAATTAACAGAGGAAACATTTAATCGCTTACTTCCTCTTTACAACGTCATTGTTGGAAAATAGTTTTACTTAGATTCATTTAATGATGATTTTTATTGATGTAGTTTATGCAAAATGTCGTTTTTTAACACAAAAAATTAAAAAATGGATGTGAGTTGTGCTCACATCCATTTTTTATCGACCGTTTTTAGGGACAATTTTTATAAGCATCCCATCTTCGGCTTCCTTGGTTTGTTTGACGACAGGATAGCTAATATAGCCACTTGCCTCTTCGAATTCTCGAAAAATTGTTTTTTCCTCTGCTTGAGATGGAACAATCTCTTTAAAGCGACGATATTTAGCCAGCATGACTTCACGCTTGATGCCCTTTTCATAAGCTTTCTCAATTCCTTCAAAGAATTGAACGACATCCACAATTTCCTCTGTGGACCAATCAGTTGAAAACGGATAAGAATATTCCATTCGACAAAACCACCTTTATGTTATTGCCCCCATTTTAACCGGATACTTTCAGCTTCTGCAACCATTCGATTAATAAGTTCCGCTACGGTTGGGATATCGTGAATCATTCCCGTCACTTGACCAGCCCAGCCAAAGCCTTCATTTTGATTGCCATCGTAAATAAAACGCTTATTGGCTGAACCACTGATATAGTCTTTTAAAGCCTCATATGTTGGTGTTTTTTCCTCAATTTCTAAAATCTTTGTCGTAAATTCATTACGTAAAGCTCGTGCTGGCGCGCCGATAGAACGCTTAATAATCGTCGTATCAGCCTCCGTACTAGCAAGCAGAGCCTCTTTATAAGCCTCTGATGCATCGACACATTCTTTTGTGGCAATAAAGCGTGTGCCCATTTCAATACCTTCAGCTCCCAATGCGTGTGCAGCTAGCCAACCACGCCCATCACCAATGCCTCCAGAAGCAATGATTGGAATTTTCACACTATCAACCACTTGAGGAACTAGCACCATTGTGCCAACGTCATCTCGCCCAAGATGACCTCCCCCCTCTTGACCAACAACCATCACAGCATCTGCTCCTAGTTGTTCAGCTTTTTGGGCTTGTCTACGAGCAGCTACAAGTACCAATTTTTTGATAGCTGTTCCTTTTAGCAACTCAAAAATAGGTGCTGGGTTTCCTCCAGTCATCGTAATAACTGGTACTTCTTCCTCAACTGCAACGCGCACCATCTCCTCAAAGCCTATACCATGCAGACCAATCGCAAAATTTACGCCAAACGGTTTATCTGTTAATGTTCGGACTTTCTGGATCTCTGCTCGTAATAAATTAGGATCTCGTAAGCTCATGGCTGTTATTTGCCCTAGACCGCCAGCATTCGATACAGCTGCCGCTAAATCAGCATATGCTAAATAGGCTAACCCTCCTTGAATAATGGGGTATTTAACCTGCAAAAGCTCCGTCACACGTGTATTCCAATTCATAGTACCTCCCCTTTCGTTCGATACTAATTTCTCTTTATCCTGAAAAAAACCTTTTATTTTTATGAAAAGTCTATTTTTTCGTGTCGTTAGGTGCTATAATTCATTTGTTTTCTTAGATATTATAAAGTGAGGTGGTACCTGCGTTGTCACAACTAGAGACTCCATTGTTCGACGTATTACTTAAACATCGGAACAGACATCCAATTCAATTCCATATTCCAGGCCATAAGAAAGGGCAAGGGATGGACCCTGCTTTCCGAGAATTCGTCGGCGACAACGTTTTATCAATTGATTTAATTAATATTGCTCCACTAGACGATTTACATTCACCAAAGGGTGCTATTAAAGAAGCACAAAGCCTTGCAGCTGAAGCCTTTGGTGCTGATCATACATTCTTTTCCGTCCAAGGTACTAGTGGCGCCATCATGACGATGATTCTGACCGTCGTCGGCCCAGGTGATAAGATTCTAGTGCCACGGAATGTTCATAAATCTATTATGTCGGCGATTGTATTCGCTGGTGCAATTCCAATTTTTATTCACCCAGAAGTCGACAGTGAATATGGAATTTCTCATGGCATATCGCCTGAAGCTGTCGAAAAAGCGTTGAATGCTTATCCAGACACAAAAGCTGTACTTGTTATTAATCCAACTTATTTTGGCTTTACAGCTGATTTAAAGCGCATTGTCGAAATCGCTCATGATCGTCAGATTCCAGTAGTCGTAGACGAAGCACATGGTGTACACATAAAATTCCATGATGACCTACCGTATTCAGCAATGGAGGCAGGTGCAGATATGGCAGCAACAAGTGTACACAAGCTCGGTGGCTCCATGACGCAAACTTCCATTTTAAATGTCCGTGAAGGTCTTGTTTCAGCGAAACGTGTACAAGCTGTCTTTTCCATGCTAACAACGACATCGACTTCATATCCATTACTCGCTTCGCTTGACACAGCTCGTCGCCAGCTAGCCATTCATGGATATGATTTAATCGACGATGCATTGCGTTTAGCAAAAGATGCGCGTAAACGCATCAATCAAATAGCGCACTTAAAGTGTGCAGGTAAGGAAAAATTACATTCATCGGCGACCTATGATATGGACCCATTAAAACTGCTTATTAGTGTAAAAGATTTAGGTATTTCTGGTCATAGAGCTGAGGAATGGTTACGATATAATGCCAATATTGAAGTGGAACTGTCTGACCTTTACAATATTTTATGTTTAGTGACATTGGGAGATACGAAAAAAGAAATTAATCTTTTAGTAAATGCACTCACTCGTATGTCAAAAGCATTCGATTCTGAAGCGGCTATCACAGAAGCTGTAGTGAATGTACCAGAAATCCCAGCTCTTGCTATGTCACCACGTGATGCCTTTTATGCCGATACAGAAGTCGTTCCTCTTGCAGAAGCGGATAACTGTATTTGTGCAGAATTTATTATGGTCTATCCTCCTGGAATTCCGATTTTTATTCCCGGGGAAATAATTACACAAGAAAATATTCATTATATTCAAATGAATATTGAAGCAGGTTTACCAGTACAAGGACCCGAGGATACAACATTGAAAACAATTCGGGTAATAAAAGAACGAAAACCTATTTTTTAAAAATTAAAAGCTAGTTCTTCATTGTGAAGAGCTAGCTTTTTCATTATCTCTAAAACATTCAAGTGAGCTTTGCTATGCTTGGATATCATTGCTGCTTTAGAAATTTCTCTTTACCTGTCCCAATCATTATTAATTACATATATAGATGGTACTTGAATATTACTTGAGAATTGATTATTTGCCTTTTCATAACGACTAGTTGCTTTTTCAAGCTTTCAACTAAATAAGCTAAAAATTAGAATAAGCAATCTATATTATTTACAATATAAAAAAGGGAGTGAACTAAATGAATACTTGGGATCAACGTTTTCAAGGAGCAGAATACGTTTATGGCGAACAACCTAATGCCTTTATTAAAGATTATGTATATTATTTGAAAGATTACCCTAATATCGCCACCTATGCAGAGGGTGAAGGACGTAATGCTGTTTTTTTAGCCACAGCTGGACATACGGTTACTGCCTATGATTATGCACAGAGTGGTCTTCAAAAAACTGAACAATTAGCACTGAAGCATCAAGTGACAGTTCAAACTAAGCTAGCCGATTTACTGCTGGATGAGCTTCCCGTTAATAAATATGATGCGGCCATTATGGTATTTGGACATTTTCCAGCAAAGCAACAACAAACGGTCATACAAAAGATTATCGATTCAGTCAAACCAGGAGGGCGAATTATGATGGAGTTATATTCCATTTATCAGCTCCCTTATGCTTCAGGTGGTCCACAGCAACTCGACTTTTTATATAACCCTTTAGATGTCCTCCAATGGTGTCAAGTATATAAAATTATCCACTTTTTTACAGGTGAGCAAATTCGACATGAAGGAATGCTACACACTGGGCTAGCCCATACGATTCAATTGATTATTGAAAAAAGCTAAAGAGGTTGTCTCAAATAGTTTTTGAGACAACTCTTTTTTTGCACAAAGCGACAATTGGATTATAAAAATAAATAAACAAATAAAGGACAGAAAAATGCCCCAATAACAGCCGTTAAGCCCATCGATAATGAACCAACTGATAATTCCTGTTCCCCATATTCTCTTAATTTTACAAGACCTACACCATGTGAGGCACTGCCTACAGCCACACCTCTACTAACGGCAGAGTTGATTTTGCCATATTTAATAACGAATGGTCCAATAATAGCCCCTACAAACCCTGCAATCATCACAAAAACAGCAGTTAGAGGCGGGATACCTCCAATCGTTTCGCTTACCTGCATCCCAACAGGCGTGGTTAATGATTTAGGTAAGGCCGTCAGCATCCAGCTAGACTTTACACCAATCCATTTTAGTAATACAAAAATTGTCATTAAGCCTGTAATCATACCGATGAAAAGTCCTGATAAAATAGAATACTTATATTTTATAATAATAGCTCGTTGATTATAGAGAGGATAGGCAAGTGCGACAACTGCTGGTCCAAGCATTTTCTGAAGCCATTCTCCACCTCTCATATATGTTGCATATGGAATATCGAATATAAGTAAAATCATCACACTGACCACTGTAGTAGTGACCAAGGGGATCATGATGGGATGTGGAAATCGCTGATAAAGCTTTGTGAACAATACAAACATAATGACGGTACTTAGGACAACAATTGCTTCAATCAACCGTTAACTCTCCCTTCCCTTCATCAACAGTGGTTTCCGTACCTTCTTTTTTCGCCAATTCTTTTTTCTCAATGATTTGTGTCAGTAAACCCGTGACATAAATAGAGATTAATGTACTAGCAATAACGGCTAAAATAATCAACAGGCCAGTGACTGACATGAGTTCTGGATAATCAATAACCCCTACCGTTGCTGGTATGAAAAACAATGTTAACATACCAATTAAAAAACTTGCACCGTCTTGAATATATTCCACCTTAATGATTTTAAAAATGAGTGAAAGTGCTAATAACAGTAATCCAATAACACTTCCCGGAAGAGGTATGTGTAAATATGTTACTATTCCCACCCCCATGTAATAAAAAATTGTCAGTATGCCAATTTGAGCAATGATACGAACAACTCGTAACAACAGCGCAGCAAAATTTTCGTTCAACATTTCGCCACTTTTCACCCCCTATATCGTTCATTCTACATCTGCAAGAATTTTCTGTCTATTATAATTTTAGGAAAATAATATAAAAAAAGAAAGCGGATGGCTTTCTTCTTTTAATTAAGAGAAATATAGGGGTTGTCTCATCATAATTTAATGAGACATCATTAAAATTATTTTCCTAAAAAAGATTATCCTATTTATAATGCGTGACCAGAGCCACCATCAATATTCACTGAAGTCCCTGTAACATAACTTGCTGCATCAGAAACTAAAAATGTGATGACGTTAGCGGCTTCTTGCGTATCACCTACACGTCCAAGTGGAATAGTTTTCCCTACCATACGAGAATATTCTTCCCAAGATAAATTAGGTTCTTCCTTTTTCCAATTCTTTTCAATTTGATCACTGCGAATAAGCCCAATACATACAGAATTTACGCGAATATTATCCTTCCCTAAATCCTTGCTCATCGCTTTTGTCAAAGCAAGTCCCGCAGCGCGGCTAACTGTAGTAGGAAGCGAGCTTGCTGGAGGTGTCTTAGCCATCACCGCTGTCACATTAACGATTGCACCTGCACCAGCCTTACGCATATATGGTGCAGCATATTTGGAGCAATGTATAGCCCCAAATACTTTTAAATCTAAATCTGCTTGCCACAGCTCACTACTCACTGACTCAAAGGGATTCGCTGAAGCCGTACCTGCATTATTAATGAGAATATCAATGCGTCCAAAATGTTCTACTGTACGCTCAATTAAATACTTACAATCCTTTTCCTTTGTAACATCAGCTGGAACAATTAAAACATCCACATCCGTTTCATTTTTAATACATCCAGCCGCCACCTGTAGCTGTTTTTCTCCACGTGCGCAAAGTACAACATGAGCCCCCTCTTTGACAAGTTGCATGGCCGTATAATAACCAATTCCTTTACTCGATCCTGTAATAATTGCTACTTTCCCAGTTAAATTAAGCTCCACTATGAAATCCTCCCTTACTTTCTACAATGCTATCATTATACCATTTATCGATTATTCAGAATAATTAAAGGAGCTTGCAAATAATAGAAATAATATTTGAAGGCAATACCACTACCTGATTATCAATGTAGCCGACTCACGCACCAAGCTAATACAGTAAAATAGCTAAAAAGCATGTAGTTGGGAAGACAACTACATGCTACATAGTGTGGAAAAACAAAACTATCCATAGAATGTTTGTGAAAGGTGAAAATGGATTTCCGGCTACTTGCTTTCCTGTGGGCTCGCCTGTCTCGCTATCCCATCGGAGTCAAGTAGCCTTCCAATCCATAAAAAGGTTATCTTTTTAGCAAAGATTTCCACTAATCATTTTATGGAGGGGTGTTGTCACTCATCACTTCTCCATCTTGAAAATAAGGGTCTATCCTCTCTCTAATAAGACAAATAAAGGGTTATTTAGTCCCCAACGGCTAGTATGAAAGAGGAAAAGACACTTTTGCAGAATGGTTGATTGGAGTCAAGCCAGCGGCACTCCTTATTTTTCTGCACCTAATGCACGTGGAACCATTGTTTCTACCACATAATTCTCTTCTTCATACAGTATTTTTTTTAGCTCGATACCAAAAAACGACTGCATTCTTTCCTCCGTCATTATTTCACGTACAGCGCCATATACAACACCCTTATCCTTTGCCGTCATCAGGACCCGATCAGCTAAATAAAAGGCATGATTAGGATAATGCGTGTTAATAATACAAGAAATGCCACGTTCTCTCGCTAATTGCTTGATTGTTTGTAAAATAGTAATTTGTTTTTGAATATCCAAATGTGACTCTGGTTCATCTAAAATAAGTATTTCTGGATCGGCAACTAGTGTGCGAGCTATTAAAGCCAGCTGTAGCTCGCCGCCACTTACCTCATTGCATGATTTTTTTGCTAAATGGACGATACCAATTGTATCTAATGCCAAATGCGCCGCTTCTAAATCTTTTTTTGATGGTTGGGCCAATGTACTAATAAAAGGGGCTCTTCCCATCACAACAAGCTCTTCTATTGTAAAACCAAATACCATTTTATGAGCTTGCGGTACATAGCCAATACGTTGCCAAAGCTCCTTACGCTTGACAGTAGACAATGGCTTGTCATCTATATAGGTTTCTCCCTGCTTCCACTCTAGTAACCCTGTAATACATTTGAGCATCGTTGTCTTTCCAGCTCCATTAGGACCAAGGATGGCCATAATTTGTCCTGGTTCCAGTGTAAAATTAATATTGTTTACATAAAGATTTTGGGATTTCTTACGATGCTTTTCATAATAAAAATTGCCATTTTTCACTTCAATTATCACGCCCATCCACCTCCAGATTTACGCAGTAAATAAGCAAAGAATGGTGCACCAATAATCGCTGTTAAAATCGATAAAGGTATTTCTGTTGCTGTTATAGAACGTGCTAAATTATCAATTACTAACAAATAGACGCTTCCAATAGCAATCGACATTGGTAATACATGCTGATTATTGTTTCCAACAAGCATACGAGCAACATGTGGAATAATCAAACCCACCCAGCCAACAATTCCTGCAACCGCAACAGACACCGCAGTAATCAAAGTGGCACCAAATATAATCATCCATTTCAAAGGCACTACAGAAATTCCCATTGATTTTGCCTCATCCTCTGGGAGGGTTAAAATATTTAATCGCCATCTTAGGAAATAAAGTATTAACATACCGATAATAATCAGTGGTCCACCTATATATAAATCTTTATAAGTAACCGTTCCTAAGCTACCCATCAACCAATAGGTAATCGCAGGTAGCTTTTCCTCTGGGTCAGCTACAAATTTAGTTAACGAAATAAGCGCATTAAACAGTGCCGATGTAATAACACCTGCTAAGACAAACATAAAAATAGGAGCATTTTTGCGTGCGCCAGCAATTAAAAACGTAAAGCCGATGGCACCTAATCCAAAAAGCAATGCCATTATCTGTGTGGCAAAATTTTGCCCAAACAATAATATCCCAAGAGAAGCACCAAAGCCAGCTCCCGCCGAAACACCTAAAATATCTGGTGATACTAGCGGATTACCAAACATTCCTTGGAAGCTAGCACCTGCAATTGCTAAACCTCCACCAATTAACAATGCGAGAAGAATACGTGGCAAGCGAATATTGATAATAACCGTTTCTTCCATCTCTGTCCATGTCGGCTCTATAGGGAAAATCTGTGAAGCAAGAATCTTTAATAGCTGCTCGATACCAACCTCAAAGCGTCCTACACCAAGAGAAATAACGGCAATCACCAAGGGGAGGAGCCATAAAATAATCTTTTTCCAGTTTTGCATTTACCAATCATCCCTTAATATTTAGCTGCTTCTGAAGACGGATTTAAAATAGCTTGAATATCTTCATCTGTCACATCGTATTCATAAAAATCTTTATAATATGCTTTAATCTCATCCTCTATTTTATAATCAAATAGCGCTGGGTGATTTTTTTGTGCAAGCCACTTTAACATTAAAGGTGCGTCTCCACTAGGTGGGAACCAACGATAAATGCCTAATGGAATCTTATACACTTTACCCTCCTGAACTGCCTTCACCTGACTCCAATCCTGCCCAGCTATCTTATTTTCAAGCAAATCAGCTGGCTGTGTCTCTGTAAAATTGGTAATAAAAATAATATCTGGATTCCAAGTATATACCTGTTCCATATTGACTTCTTTTTGTCCTTGGATATCATTTTCAGCTACATCAATGGCTCCCGTCGCATTGAGCCATTGATTACCAAAGAAGTTTTTCCCTCCAATTGTAATCGACTTTTCATTATGTCTAAACAACATCATCGCGCGAGGCTTATCTTTTTCTTCAATCGTTTTTAACTTTTCATCTAATTGAGCTTGTACTTTTTTGCCTTCCTCTAGGAAGCGATTAGCACGTTCTGTTGTGCCTGTTATTTGGCTTGTTATTTCTAACCAGCTATTAAAGGTAGCTAATGGCTCTGCCGCAGCTGCGTCAATTGCCTTGAGCGCAACCACAGGAATACCTGCCTCTGATACTTTATGGATTGATTTCTCATCTGTTGCAATCTCTATATATAATTGTGGATTTACTTTCATTAATTCTTCCACATTGACTTCACCATTCTGAATAAACGAAGTATCAGCCTTTAAAACATCTGGAGACATTTTTGCTAGCATCGAATGTTTTGCTGCATTATACGAATTTGGATGCATACCAGCAATTTCTTTTGTAGAATTTGTTGCTACATACCAAGTAGAGAAGTATGGAAGAATGCCTCCCATTACAACACGCTCAATCGAATTTGGTACTGTTACTTCACGTCCTAATTGGTCAACTACAAGCTTCTCTTCCTTTGTCGTTTGTAACTCTGATGATTGTTGCTCCACCTGAGGCTTAGTATTATTTTGCGTCTCTTCGTTGTTATTATTACAAGCTGCCAGCAACATTGTTAGTGCTACAGCAGCGACAAGTCCATACTTCTTCAATGTTTTTCTTCCTCTCTTAACCATTTTGCCATCCCATGTAAAAACGGCTTTGATTGATCAATAAAACCTAGTCCAATATGA
This sequence comes from Lysinibacillus sp. FSL W7-1291, assembly GCF_038593415.1. NCBI lineage: Bacteria > Bacillati > Bacillota > Bacilli > Caryophanales > Bacillaceae > Lysinibacillus > Lysinibacillus sp. FSL W7-1291. Next base: position 893,423 of record NZ_CP151994.1, on the reverse strand, counting down.
AACATCGGATCAAGTGTAGTGACAACTAGTTCTCCATTAAAACTCACATTATCTACATAAAATAACGATCGTCCATTTGGAATATCTAATAACGATTGCGCTCCTTGTGGTGGTAAAAAAGAACCGTGATAATGCCATTTCATATCATGCAATGTCACGTATTTAAAAAGTGGATGCACATTATTTTGCATTTTCATCGGTAAATCACCGCCATCTCTCACCCACCAACTAAAATTGACCTCAGAATCTTCCCAATCAATTGTCGGAAACCAGCAATCCAATATTTCACCAAAAATAATCAGTCTTTTGCCAGCATTAACAAATTTCAGTAATTGTGACTGATACCGCTTTAAAGAACGGATATCTAAGCGACAAGATAAAATAAGTGTGTCATACTTTGTTAAATCATATTGATGAAAGTGGCGAATATGTAGCACTTCATCATATAAATAATGAAATTCTTGCTCTGCAAAAAAGCGATTTTGAAATGGTAAGCCATTCGTCACAATCCCTATCATTTGCCCATACCTCCACTTGCATAATTGCGGTTAGCTTCCTCACGAATACAATCTAGCATTTGCATACTAAGCTTTTTCGATGTATTTTCTTCATGCATAAATACCTTGTAAATATCGGTACCTGCCCCTGCAAAAATGGTGCCATTTGTTGAGTGTCGATCAACATAAAGTATCGGTACACCACTTTGATCTGTAATTAACACTTCCGCATGTGCTGGTAATTCTTCAAAATAGCCACGAGAAAAGAAGCCCCGTACACCTTTTCGATAATTAATATCATAAGGCTCTATCCCTTTAAATAAAGAACAATTAGCTTGTTCAATCATGATTTCGCGATCTTTCAATGGAATAGGAGAGCGTTTCCAATTAGCTACATTTGCTAACCATGGCAATGATATTTCTGTCAGTGAAAAGATAACACCACCATGTAGCAAATATTCATCTAAAATCATTTTATGTTCTAGTAGAAATTGCTCTTCTACATGATTTGTGATAATTATTCCTGCATAGGCAGTTAAATCAACATAGGGTAAATCATATAAATATAAAAATACTAAGCCACGTTCACGATCCTCAGCCGTTAATCGAGTAAACTGAATATCAATGCCAACATAAGCAATAGGTTCCACTAGTTCTCCTACTTTCTTTTATCAAAAAATTTCCGTACCAATGACGAGCAAATTCCAAAATAATTAATTTAATACCACAAGCTTATTTTTCTACACTATGTACGGCAAGCTTTCCTGTCAAAACCTTGAACCAACATACTACTAACACTTGCGTCTCAAATAGAGCTATTAGTAATCATTTTGCGCACTTAGCATTCCTTATATTTGCCCTTTCTTTAGCCAAGGTAAAAATCCTCGTAAGAAGCGTTCTGTTGCCGGCATAAAATAAGATCCAAAATGATAATCTGGATCCAATGTTGTATTGACCCAAATCCCATTTGTGTTCACTCGATCAATATATAAGACGGCCCCACCATCATCTGTCGATACTAAAACTTCACAGCCCTCACTTGGCCAGTACACACCATGTTGATGCCAAGTTGCATCCTCCAATGTAAGGTAATTCTTAAATAAATCATGCGTTGCCTCTATTAAACGCAAGCCACTATCAGCATTAGGCTCTAGCCACCACCAAAAATTAGTTGGCCTAGATTCCCAATTATGCATTGGCAACCAATCTCTGTGCTGAGGGCCAAATGTGACCACTACTTTACCTGTATTCGCAAAATCATAGATCTTTTGAATATTTTTATCTAATAACCCTGTATGAGATTGAGAAGGGATGATTAATACATCAAAGGCATCTAAATTTTCTTCCTCTAACTGACGCACTGGAATCAATTGATCAATATACTGAGCGAATTCAGATGTCTTATATGTACGCCAATGTTGTGAACTACCACTATACATAACAGCTATTTTACGCACTACTTGACACTCCTTTCCGCTAAATACATGTATTCTTCTTGTACCCATTGCATTAGCTGTGTAGGAATACGACTGGTTGTTTTTGATGATGACGGTGTCATGCCTCCAATAGTTAAAAGATTATTACCTGCATGCATAAAAATAGTCCCATTTGTTGAGCTTCGGTCAATAAATGTCACAGGCTCACCGTCTGGCAAGGTTAATAAAATTTCCGCATCTGTAGGTGCTGGATGATGTCCACGAGCAAAAAATCCTTTCACACCTTTATTTATTGTCATATCTTCTTCCTTTACACCTGCAAAAATTCTGTGTTGTTTCGCAATTGAGATGTCATAATCCCAATGATTTCGAATTTCCTTTGCAATAAATGCCTGCTGTCCTGGCAACCAATTTGTGACTAAGTTACCGAAGAAGCATACAATCTTTTTACTTGCCAAAAAATCTGCGATAATTTGCTTCTTTTCTTGCAAAAATTCTTGATCGACAAACCCTAAAATTATCATACATTTATAAGAAGACAGCTCAATATTCGGTAAATCATACATATCTACAATTTCAAAATTTTCATCTGCTTTGCCTTGAGAAAAAATATTACATGGATGAACAACAATATAGTCTTTTGACATCTTCATACCTCCTTGCATTTCGAACTATATCACCATTGATAACGATTATCAATATCATGTAAGGTGTAAGATTTTAATTTTCGCTGTCCACTTATCCGTTTTTCTCGAATTATAAAAATCTCCTATTGTACTATTACATTTTCTTATAGAATGCTATAAACCTACAAATGAAGGATGATATTCTATCAAAAATGATTCTTGGAAGTCATCGCAAAAAAGCTATATAAATTCCTCCAAGTGCTACCATACTGCTGGAATAGATGCTCAATTAAGATAAAAAAACCCAAACAATTACGAATCAGTAAATAAAAGCTTCGTATATTGCTTGGATTAAATTAGAAAATATTTTAATAAATATAATAGAAGAAACACTATAAAGGATTTATTTACCATTATAAGTTTAGCTTACCTGATAGACTCTATCTTCAATTTCTTCTTTATACGTTCACAAAATGCTTGTTCTTGCTCATTTAAAATTTGGTTACGGTTAAATACAATACCATTTTTTCGTTTAATAGATAGACCTTTCACATATTTAAACGTTAATTTATCTAGACTATCCTCTATTGATTTATAAGGTAAAAAGGATACGCCCATACCCTGCTGCACAGCCTTCTTAATAATTTCAAAATTAGTCATCTGTATATAATAAACAGGTACTGCCTTCTGATGTAAAGCTTGTTTAATATGCTGATTCAAATAAGAACTTTGGGACAATAGCATCGATAAGTTTTTCAAATCTCTTGTATAAATGATTTGACGACTTGCTAAAGGATGATCATTTGTCATCACTAATACTAATTCTTCCTCAAATAAAATATCGATATCAAATGACTCGTGAACAATCTTATCAGCATCATAAATCGGCATCACAGCAAATTTGGCATGGTTTTCTACTAAACTACTTTTTAAATCTTCATAGCAATAGCTATTAATTTCATATGGATATTGTTTATATGTGCTATTATTTTTATCAAATAGCTCGTCAAAAAAGCTATCTGCAATATAGTGACTTATATATAATTTGATATTTTCCTGTTGTGTCTGCTTTACTGCTATTCGCAATTGTTGGTCCATTTCCTGCATCTTCTGCGCATAAGCCAACACCATTTCGCCTTGTGTAGTTAACTCGATTTGTCGTTTTTTCCGTGAGATCAGCTGGCAGCCTAATTCACTTTCCAATTGCTGAATATGCTGAGAAACTGTTGGTTGGGAACAAAACATCTGCTTCGCTGTTTCAGTAAATGATTTGTATTGTGCTAATAAAATAAATGTTCGGTAGCGCTCATTCATCGTAACCCATTCCTTCATTTTTAATTGATAATTATTATCAATTATAATACTATTTTTTATGCATAAAGTAAAATTTAATATCCATAGGGCCACATCTTCAAGTTATTACCTTTTATTTATTTTATTCAACGACAAGCTGCATTTAAGAAAACAATTGTAAATAAAAAAGGAGTGTAGATAAGCGAATGAACATCCGCTTTTTCTACACTCCTTTATTCAAATTATTTTTTCGCTACAATGTGGATTGGGTTGCCAAGTAATACTTCAGCAGTTTCCATTGTAATTTCACCTAATGTTGGGTGAGCATGAATTGTTAAAGCGATATCTTCAGCAGTCATGCCGCCTTCAATCGCTAAGCCCATCTCAGCGATCATATCAGATGCACCAGCACCTACGATTTGAGCACCGATTAATAAGCCATCTTCTTTACGAGCAACAAGCTTCACGAAACCTTCTGATTGGTTTAATGCAAGCGCACGGCCGTTTGCTGCGAATGGGAACTTCGCTGCAGTGTATTCAATGCCTTCTGCTTTCGCTTGTTCTTCGTTGTAACCAACTGTCGCCATTTCTGGATCTGTGAAACATACAGCCGGTACAGCAAGATAATCAACAACTGATTTTTCACCAGCAATCGCTTCAGCAGCAACTTTACCTTCGTAAGAAGCTTTATGTGCAAGCTGAGGACCTGCAACGATATCACCAATTGCATAGATGTTTGAAATATTTGTACGACATTGTTTGTCAACATTGATTAGACCGCGTTCACCGAATTCAACACCGATTTCAGCAAGGCCCATTTCATCTGTATTTGGACGACGACCCACAGTTACTAATACATAGTCAGCTTCAACTTTCTTCTCTTCTCCACCAACTTCATAAGTTACTACTACGCCGTTTTCAGTTTCTTCAACGCCTTTTGCAGATGCGTTAACTTCCATTTCAACGCCTTTCTTTTTAAGGCCTTTTTTCACGATTTGCGTCATTTGTTTTTCGAAGCCAGCTAAAATATCTTTTCCGCCTTCAATAATTGTAACTTGTGAACCTAGGTTTGCGTATGCTGAACCTAGCTCTGTACCAATATATCCGCCACCGATAACAACTAATTTACCAGGAACTTCTTGTAAAGAAAGTGCTCCAGTAGAGTTTAGTACGCGATCAGAGAATTTGAATGTTGGAATTTCAACTGGACGAGAACCTGTTGCAATAATGACATTGTTAAATGTGTAAGTTTGAGCAGATTCACCATTGATGATACGCACTGAGTTAGCGTCAACGAAATAAGCTTCACCTTGTACAATTTCAACTTTGTTACCTTTAAGTAAGCCTTCAACACCGCCTGTTAATTTTTTAACAACGCTGTCTTTAAATGCTTGTGCTTTTGAGAAGTCTAATTTCACATCAGAAGCGATGATTCCCATGTCATCTGAATGTTTAGCTTGCTCAAAACGGTGACCTACTGAAATTAATGCCTTTGATGGGATACAACCTACGTTTAAGCACACACCACCAAGTACATTTTTTTCAACGATTGTTACTTTTTGGCCAGTTTGAGCTGCACGAATTGCTGCTACATATCCTCCAGGACCTGAACCAATGACAAGAGTATCTGTTTCGATTGGGAAATCTCCTACTACCATTTTGTTACGCCTCCATTAATAATAATTCTGGCTCACTTAACAAACGCTTTAAGTGATTTAAAGCATTTTGTGCAGTGGCTCCATCGATCATACGATGATCAAAGCTCAATGATAATGCTAACACAGGTGCGGCTACAATTTCACCATTTTTTATTACAGGTTTTTCTGAAATTCGACCAATACCTAGTATAGCTACTTCAGGATGATTAATTACTGGCGTGAACCATTGTCCTCCCGCAGAGCCAATATTCGTAATGGACATAGAAGCACCTTTCATTTCATGTGGCGCAAGCTTGCCTTCACGGGCTTTCGTCGCTAACTCATTGATTTCATTAGACACTGCAAATACAGATTTGCGATCTGCATGCTTAATAACGGGTACTAATAGGCCTCTTTCAGTATCAGCAGCAATACCAATATTATAGTAATGCTTTTGAATAATTTCTTGCGTTGCATCATCTAATGAGCGGTTAAATTCAGGGAACTCGCGTAAAGTTGAAATAAGTGCTTTTACTACATATGGTAAATATGTTAATTTGACACCTTTTTCAGCAGCGATATCTTTGAATTTTTTACGATGTGCTACAAGAGCTGTTACATCGACTTCATCCATAAGTGTAACATGCGGAGCTGTTTGTTTCGAGTGTACCATTGCTTTTGCAATCGCTTTTCGAATACCAGACATTTTCTCACGAGTCTCTGGGAATTCCCCTTCAAGAACTACAGGTGCTGCTGGAGCTGCTGCCTCTTGCTGAACTGTTGCATCAACTGATTCAACAGTTGCCGTATCAGCCTCTACAGAGCCACCACCTTTTAAGAAGTTTTCAATATCTTCTTTTAAGATTCGACCATTTTTACCTGTACCCTTCACTTCACGGATGTTAACATCTTTATCACGTGCAAATTTACGTACAGAAGGCATTGCAATCACACGTTTTGTTTCATCAATCACTGTCTCCGCTTTTTCAGGAGCTTTTTCTGGTGCCTTTTCCTCTTTAGCAGGAGCTTTCTCTACGTCCTGACCAGACTCTGCAGTTGCCTGAACTTGTGCTTCTGTTTTTTCTTCAGCATGATGATCACCTTTTAGCTTTAAGTCCTCATAGCCAGGTGCATCCAAACGGATTAGGACATCGCCAACTACAGCAACTGTTCCTTCTCCTACTAAAACTTCCTCAACTGTTCCTTCAACTGGTGAAGGAATTTCTACTACCGCTTTATCATTTTGGACTTCACAAAGAATATCGTCTTCTTTTACTGTATCTCCAGCTTTAACGAACCATTTCACGATTTCGCCTTCGTGAATTCCCTCGCCAATATCCGGTAATCTGAATTCAAATGCCATGTGTACCCATCCTTTCTAGTTACTGTTGTTCAAGTTTAGAAGCTTTATTAGAATGTTAAAACTTTTTTCGCTGTTTCCATTACATCTTTGTAGTTTGGTAACCAAACACCTTCAGCTTGTGGGAATGGGTACACAGTATCTGGTGCAGCCACACGAAGAACAGGAGCTTCTAAGCTTAAAATTGCGCGCTCTGTAATTTCTGCTACTACGTTTGCAGCGATACCTGCTTGTTTTTGAGCTTCTTGGACAACGATTGCACGACCTGTTTTTTCAACTGATGCGATAATTGTTTCCACATCGATCGGTTGAATTGTACGTAGATCAATGACCTCTACAGAATGTCCTTCTTTTTCTAGTTCTTCAGCAGCCTTTAAGCTTTCATGAACCATTAAACCGTAAGCCACAATTGTTAAATCAGTACCTTCACGTTTTACATCTGCTTTTCCTAGTGGAATTTCGTATGCTTCTTCAGGTACTTCTTCACGGAATGAACGGTATAGTTTTAAATGCTCTAAGAAAATAACTGGGTTGTCATTACGGATAGATGAAATAAGTAAACCTTTTGCATCATATGGTGTTGATGGAACAACAACTGTTAATCCTGGTTGTGCTGTCATTAAGCTTTCTAAGCTATCAGAGTGCATTTCAGGTGTGTGCACACCACCACCAAATGGTGAACGGATTGTTACTGGTGCATTATATACCCCGCCACTACGGTAGCTCATACGTGCTAATTGACCACTGATTGAATCCATTACTTCATAAACGAAACCGAAGAATTGAATTTCAGGAACTGGACGGAATCCTTGAAGAGAAAGACCGATTGCTAAGCCACCAATACCTGATTCTGCTAATGGTGTATCAAAAACGCGATCAACCCCAAATTCTTTTTGTAGGCCTTCTGTCGCGCGGAATACCCCACCGTTGACACCTACATCTTCCCCGAATACAAGAACGTTTTCATCATTCTTTAATTCTGTGCGAAGTGCATCTGTAATTGCTTGAATCATCGTCATTTGTGCCATAGGTTATTTCGACTCCTTCTCTTTATAGATTTCATACTGTTCTTTTAAATTAGATGGCATTTCGCCTTTATACATGTTTTCCATTAATTCTGTTACTTTTTGTTTTGGAGCAGCATCTGCTTTTTTAATTGCTTCTTTAATTTCTTCTTTTGCACGTTCGATTACTGCTTCTTCTTTCTTTTCATCCCATAAACCTTTTGCTTCTAGGTATTTACGGAAGCGAACAAGTGGATCTTTTTGTGCCCATTCATTATCTGTATCAGATGTACGGTAACGTGTTGGGTCATCCCCAGCCATTGTATGAGGACCATAACGGTAACACATTGTTTCAATTAATGTTGGACCTTCACCATTAACTGCGCGCTCACGTGCATCACGCGTTGCTACATAAACTGCAAGCGCATCCATTCCATCTACTAAAATACTTGGTAAACCAGCTGCCACACCTTTTTGTGCAATTGTTTTAGCAGCTGTTTGCAATTCACGAGGTGTTGAAATTGCATATTGGTTATTTTGTACGATGAAGATTGCTGGTGATTTAAACGCACCTGCAAAGTTAATTCCTTCATAGAAATCGCCTTGAGAAGAACCACCGTCACCAGTATAAGTTACTGCAACAGCTTTTTTCCCACGCTTTTGTATACCTAGTGCAACACCTGCTGCTTGGATATATTGAGCACCGATAATAATTTGTGGTGCTAGAACATTTACACCCTCAGGTACTTGGTTCCCCATAAAATGTCCACGAGAGAATAAAAACGCTTTATCTAAAGGTAGGCCATGCCATACAATTTGTGGTACATCACGGTAACCTGGTAAAATCCAATCTTCTTGTTCTAACGCAAAATGAGAAGCAAGTTGCGAAGCTTCTTGACCAGCAGTCGGCGCGTAGAAGCCTAAACGACCTTGACGGTTTAGTGAGATTGAACGTTGATCTAAAATACGTGTATAAACCATACGTGTCATTAGTTCAACTAGTTCCTCATCTGATAATTGTGGATCTGCCTCTTTATTTATAATTTCGCCTTCTTCATTCAAAATTTGAAACATTTCAAACTTATCTTCGATTTCAGTTAGCGTTTGTTTAGCATCAAAAATATTATTGTTTTTCTTGCTCATTTGTCACATCTCCCTTTCAGCTGTATTAAAATAAATCACCTTTTTAACTAGTACAACTTATTCTTGAAATTCAGTATACTGAATAAAATACTGTCGGTCAATCATCTATTACTGCTCTATACAAAGATTTTTTCTAGAATAACAATCAAACATTGCTGTCCTATACTGTATCAGTAATATTCAAACTCTGTATTACAACACCTTATTTACACCGTACAGCTCATACGTTTTCTCACAGCTTTTCCCCTAGTAGAATACCCCATTCTCGAAAATCTAATAGCATTAGAAAAATTTTTTGAGTATATTCAAATAAGGTCTTTTTTCATGTGATTGTTTTAAGACGTGATGTATACTTATTAATAAGGCACTACAAAGTTGAAAGGAAGATTACTATATGATTTTAATGGATGATATTATCCGCGAAGGTCATCCGACTTTACGCACAAAAGCAGAGGAAGTTAAATTCCCTTTAACTGATGAAACAAGAAAGCTTGCAGAGGATATGCTTCAATATTTAATCAACAGCCAAGATCCTGAAATGGCCGAAAAATATAATTTGCGTAGTGGCATTGGCTTAGCTGCCAATCAGGTAAATTGCTTACAGCGTATGTTTGCCCTTCATTTAAAAGATGAGGCTGGCGAACAATTAAGCTTTGTGGCCATTAATCCAAAGATCGTTAGCCACTCTGTCGAAAACACATACCTATCAGCAGGAGAAGGATGTCTTTCTGTTGATCGTAATATTCCTGGGTATGTGCCACGTCATGCACGCATCACAGTAAAATTTAAAACAATTGATGGTGAAGAGAAAAAGATGCGCCTTAAAGGATTGCCGGCTATTGCATTTCAGCATGAATTAGACCATCTGAATGGTGTTATGTTTTATGACCGAATTAATGAAAAAAATCCATTTGCCGAAATACCAGATTCAATCCCATATGAGCGAGACTAAAAACAAACCTCGGCAGTTATCCACATCTGCCGAGGTTTGTTTTGTTTATATTCTAGTTATACGTTCATTAATCGTTTCAATTAACGCAGGTAGCTCTGCCATAGTTTCAATCGTATAATGAGCGCCAGTTTCTTCAAAAATGCATTTCGTTTTCGCTATCACTTGCTGTTGTTCTTCAGCAGTTAATGCTTGGAACTCTGCTTCAGAAAGTCCCATTTCTGAACTTCCAATAATAACACCAACAGCCCAAACACCTGCATTCAAGGCCTCCATTATATCTGAGGTTGTATCGCCAACCTTCACAACTTGCTTTGTTGCTTTTGACCCTAATGCCTCCATATTTTTAAAAATCATGAATGGGTATGGTCGTCCTTTATCCCCTACCTGTGTAGGTGTTACGAGAAAATCAGGTTGATAACCCTTGTCAGCTGCATGTCTTGTCACTACTTCCATCATGGAATCAGTATAGCCTGTCGTTGAGCCAATTCGAATTCCCGCTTCTCTCAATTGCTGTACGGTCGCTTTCACATGCTGGATAGGATCTGTATAAGTTGCCAACGATTCCATTAACTTTGTTTCGAACTGCTTGTATAATGCACTTACATTTTCTTCTGTAAAGGCTTGTCCATGCACACGTTGCCATTCATCAGCAATTCTTGGCATTTCTAGCATCGTACGGATATGGTCAATTTTCAGCATACCCATTGGTTTACGAGCCTCTTCCAGTGTAACTGTGACACCTGCATCTTCAAAAATCGTTAAAAAAACATTTACAGGGGCAAAGCAACCAAAATCTACTGCTGTCCCTGCCCAATCCAAAATAACCGTTTCAATTTTCATTCGTTTTCACCACCATATAATTTTCTATGACCTCACATAACGTCAGCATATCTTCCTCATGAATATCACCAATATTGCCAATACGGAATGTATCCACATCAGTCAACTTACCAGGATAGATGACAAAACCCGCTTTTTTCATTTCCTGATAAAAATGCTCAAAAGTAAACTCGTTGTGTGGGAATAAAAATGTTGTAATAATAGGTGATTGAAGCTCTTTTGAAACGTACGCTTCAAACCCAAGCACTGACAAACGAGAGCGAAGTATATGATTATTATGCGCATAGCGCTTATGGCGGGCATCGATTCCACCTTCATCGATTAACTCCTCAAGCGCCTTCGCAAAAGCTGCCACTACATGAGTAGGTGATGTGAAACGCCACTTTCCATCTTGCTTCATCACTTCCCATTGGCTATACAAGTCTAATGCTACGCTACGGGCTTGTCCTTTACATTTTTCTAAAGCTTTTGTGTTCGCGATAACAAATCCAAAACCTGGCACACCTTGAATACATTTATTGGCACTACTAATGCAAAAATCAATATGCAAATTGGATACATCCATCGGTACACCACCAAAGCTACTCATCGCATCCACGATAAACGTTTTATCGAATAAATGAACAACTTCTCCTATTTCCTTTATTGGATTTAAAATACCAGTAGTTGTCTCACAATGCACTACGGCTACATGTGTAATACTTGCATCTTTTTCAAGAAAAGCTTGAACTTCTAATGAGGATGGCTGTTCATCGTAAGGGACACTATAAACAACATGTTGTAACTTTAAAACGTTAGCCATTTCAACAATTCGCTCACCATAAGCACCATTTGTTAGAATTAGTACTTTATCGTTATCACCAATCGCAGTTGTTAGTACAGACTCTACGACAAAGCTTCCACTTCCTTGCATAAGCACCGTGGTATATTCAGGCTCCTCGACATGAGCTAACGCTAAAAGTTGCTTGCGAATCACTTGTGTCACATTTTTATAGTCGTCATCCCATGTACAACGATCTTTTAACATTTCCTGTTTTACCGCTTCAGTTGTTGTCAATGGTCCTGGTGTCAATAATTTATAGTTACTCATCTGCTATAACTCCTTATCGCTGCGCTTCTTTAAAGAAGGCTTGATGTTTTTCTAATAAATCAACCGTTAATGTTGTATCCCATTTTTTAAAATAAGTTGGAACATACTCATCCTTTACCTGTTCCCCTTCATATAGAGCTACAGGATACTGCTCCAATAAACTACTGCGAGCCTCCGTTGCGATCACCTTTGCCATTTCTTTAGCTAAAGCTTCATCACCTTCTTTATCCATAACAGCCACAGATTCCGTTAAAGTGAAGTTTCCTTCTGTCGGGTCAATATATTCAATCGGCAATCCTTCGTTTTTAGCATCAATTGCTTGAATACGTAAACCAAAGCCTGCAGCAACCTCACCAGTTTTCACCTTTTTGATAGGGCCAGAACCTGAGCTTTCAATATGTGGGCCAGCATTTTTAATTAAATCAGCTAACACCTTTTGTCCTTCGTCGTCACCATATTCCTTTATAATGGCTTGTACTAAAAGCCAGCCTGTTGAGGAATCCATAATATTTGGGAAGGATACTAATTCCTTGTAAGCAGGGTCTGTCAAATCCTTAATCGATTTCGGTATTGCTAGCCCTTTTTGTTGCAATATTTCTGTATTAATAAAGATGGAGCCAATATTGCCTAAAATTGGCAGTGCATATGTAACTCCTCCATCAAGCGGCTTTAAGTCCGAAGAAATATCTACAAACATGGCTTTAGAGGTTTGAGCACTTTCTATAAAATAGGAAGCCATCGTGACAACATCTGCTTCAATATCTGTCCCTTCTGCCATCATTTTGCCACCTAACTCAGAAGTACCGAATGATTGGATTAAATACTTACCTTGATAGCCCTTATCATCTAATGTGGATTCCATTACTTCAATTGCTTCATCATCAGCATTTGAATAAATAATGACTTGCTCTTTGGAATCAGCTGTTGCCCCTCCACACGCAGCTAAAACAACCGCCGCTGCACTAATTGTCCCTAACATCATGCTTGTTGACTTGTTCATTTTGATATCTCCTCCGCTTTTTCTTTATGTGCTGTTATATAATCACAACCTAATTTCACAATGAGGTTTGTACATAAAATAAATATCGATAGTACAAAAATATCGGTGTACTTTGCGAAATGCTGAAGCTCTTTGATGCGTGTTGAGACAAACATTGTCTTCGTGCTGACAAGGAAAATAACACCACTAACCGTGACCATAGCATTTAAAAAAAAGTAACTAAACATTTGATAAATCGTTGGTCTAATATTCGGCAAAATAATTCGTCTAACGGTTTTTAACCAAGAATCCTTTAATAGCTCAGCTGTCACTTCCCATGTAGGGTCCATCTTTTGTAATGAATTTTTCGCCATTAAATAAGGTGTCGTAAAAAAATGAACAATATTACATGCAACAATGATGAAAAATGTACCTTTTAATGAACTTCCATTAAAGAAAAACAAGTAGGACAATCCAAGCACCATTCCTGGTACTGTATTTGTAATCATGGAGGCTACATCTAAGCTTTTTCTTCCTTTTAACGGTGTCCGAACATTGAGTAGCGCTGACAGAAATGTAATGACCACGCCTAATATAGCCGTTAATACTGCCACGATAAGAGAATTGACATATACCTTTATTAAATCCTTCTCTGCTAGTACATTTTGAACATGCTCTAATGTAAAGCTGAAGTTATATGGATAGCCTTTCGTAAAAGGCACAATAAACATCGTTGCAAAAATGATGAATACGATCGTCACACAGACAATTGAATAAATAGTAAACAACGTGTCACGCAGACGATGCTTTACAAGGTCACTTCGCCCACCTTGTTTATAGTGAAAATTGAAACGCTCTAAAATTGTTAATAGGGCAACACCAAGTACGGCAGGTACTAGCATTAACACTGATATCACTGCGCCACGCTCAAAATGGACAATGGAGCCTAACATCGCTTGATAGAGTTCAGTGGCAATCACTGTGTAATTTCCACCAACAGATGCGGGTATACCAAAGTCTGTGAAGCTTAAAATAAACGTTAAAATAAAAGCACCACCAATCGTACCTAACATTGGACGGAATACAGTATGATAAAAGCGACGAAGTGAATGATCATGCATTAAAATGGACACCAGTAAAAATCGTTTGTCGATATATTGCATGGAGTTTTGCATTAAAATAAAAGCGACTGGCAATGTGTATAAAACGTAACCAAGCACCAAACCGTTGTACCCATAAATTGTAAAAAGGGGTTGCCCCACTAATTTCGTTAGAATTCCTTGATTACCAAATGTATAAATCAGCACAAAACCATAGGTGATGGTTGGCAGAAGCATGGGCAAAGTAATGCCTATTTGCACAAGCTTTTTCGCATGGCGATGCATCGTTGTAAAATGAACAGCATAGGCCAATAAAAAAGCTAAAATGGTTGTAATCACTGAGGCTACAAAAGAAACTTTAAAGCTATTGATAAAGGCTTCTCGAATTTCGATATTTTGTAAAGCATCTATATAATTTTGAATGGTCACCACATTTCCTATTTTGAAAGACTGCCAAAACATATAAAGTAATGGCACAATTAAAAAGAATAGGAAAAAAATAAGAATCGGTAGAAAAATCAATTTCATCATTTTATTCGTTTTAAGCATATGTTTCTCCAAACAATTGATAGATGTTATGTCGCTTAATATGAAGCTGCCTTAAAATAAAGTCCTCAATAAATTGATTTTTTGGTGCTGTTACTATTTCATGAGGCGTACCAAATTGAGCAACTGTTCCCTCATTAATAATCATGACTTTATCAGATAATGTGAGGGCTTCTTCTGGATCATGTGTCACGATAATGGTTGTCAATTTAAATTCACGGGCAATAGATTTAATACGCTCCTTGATGGATTCCTTAATGACGCCATCTAATGCACTTAGTGGCTCATCTAACAATAGTATTTTAGGCTGCATCACAAGTGTCCTCGCAATGGAAACTCGTTGTTTTTGCCCACCAGATAATTCGTGAATCTTTTTCTGCAGATGAGGTGTTAGCTCTAAAAAATCGATATATTCTTGTATCTCCTCTTTGGACATTTGCACGTTCTTATTTTTCAAACCATAAACGATATTGTCGTATGCATTTAAATGAGGAAATAACGCAAAATCCTGAAACACAATATTAAACCCTCTTTCTTGCATCGACTGCTTGGATATATCTTGTCCATTGTAGACAAGCTGTCCAGCCGTTTGATCTACAAGCCCTAAGATGATATTGAGCAAGGTAGTTTTACCACAACCACTTGGCCCTAGTAACGAAATGATTTCACCTGATTCGATGGTTACATTGATATCTACTAAAACTTTCTTATTTTTATAGCTTTTTGCGATATTTTTTAGCTCTAACAAATTGGTCACCTCTCTCAGTTCTTAGCTTTAGTATAGTGACCATTTGTAAAGGAAAATGCATTTTTGTGTAAATGTTGAGTAAATTCTGACTAAGTGTTGACAAAGTTATGATTATTTTGAGTAAATATCTAGTAGAGGTGATAACATGTATATGATAGAAAGACAACATCAAATTTTGCAGTATGTAAGACAACATAAGGTTGTTAAGTTAGTAACACTCACAAAAGAATTTAATGTTTCGATGGAAACAATTCGCCGCGATGTCCAACAGCTGATGCATGATAAGAAAATTGAAAAGTTTTATGGGGGTATTAAATATATTGAGCCTGTTGAGGGAATAATCGATCAAAGACTTCATGAGCAGTTAGCAGAGAAAATCGCCATTGCCAAAGCTTGTGCCTCACTCGTGGAAAATGGGGAGTGTATTTTTGTCGATAGTGGAACCACTACCTATCAAATGACCCCCTTTTTATTGAACAAGGAAAAATTAACAGTAGTAACAAACTCACTACCTATAGCATTTGATCTAATCGGCTCTAATATTGAGGTTATACTAATCGGTGGTAAAGTTCGTCATTCCGAAAAATCAGTGACATCGAATGAGTTTTTATTCCGCTTTGAACATTTGAATATCAATAAAGCGTTTATATGTGCTAGTGGCGTTTCCATTGAAAAAGGTATTTCTGATTTTAGTTTGGATGAGGCAATTACTAGAAAACAAATTATCTCTATCTCCCAAACAGTTTACGTTGCTACAGATTCCTCCAAATTTAATAAGGATGTAGCGATTCAAGTTTGTCCTTTGACTGACATAGATGTCATTATCACAGACAATGCACTTTCTAAAAAGACGATTCAGCATTTTTCCGATAAAAGCATTCAAATAAAAGTCGTCAACATTGAGGAAAACCAGTCATAATAAAAAAACAACTAGTTGAAATTTTTCCAACTAGTTGTTTTTTTATATAATTGCTAGCTTGCGCATGATTTTTGCAAGACCATCCTCATCTACATGGTCGGCAATATGATGTGCCACCGCCTTCACTCTCTCATGACCATTCCCCATGGCAACACTTGTCCCAACAGCTTGCAGCATTTCAATATCGTTTATACCATCTCCAAAAGCAAAAGCATCTTGTAAAGTGATGCCCATTCTTTCTAGCACCTTTTCGATACCAGCAGCCTTTGAGCCACCTTTTGGTAAAATATCACAAGAATAGCGATGCCATCGTATGAATTGAACATTTGGGAATGTCTCACAATATAAAGATTCATCTTTTTCTTCCATAAAAATAAGTGTTTGATATACATTGTTCTGCATATAATAAGAAGAGTCTAATGCTGGATATGGATATTTCAGTGTATCTAAGCTCTCAGCTACCATATGATGATCTTTAATAGAGGCAATCATACGTTTATCATCTAAAAATACTACTGGTTCATTACGAGCCTCACCAAAGGCAATGATTTTTGCTAGTTCTTCCTTTTCAATGCCATTTGTATAGACAACTTCACCCTTGTATACAACATATTGTCCATTGAAAGTAACATACGTATCAATTTCTAATTCTTCTAGTAGTGACTCAATCATAAACGGAGCTCGTCCTGTTGCAATTGCCAGTTCATAGCCATTTCGACGTGCTGCCAAAAGCGCCTCTTTTGCAGATGCAGGTAATTTTTTTTCACTGTTATAAAGCGTACCATCTACATCAAAAAACAAAATTTTGTTCATTTTATTAACCATTTCCATAAATAGCATCCTTTCAAGGTAAATGACTTTACATAGACAATAATTTTTATTATAATGATCCTAAGGAGTGATGTGCCATGCTGAAGAAACTAAAACGGAAATTGTTGAAGCAACTTCGTGGCGTACTCGGAAAAAAATCAATTGCCTAACATTTGCCCTTCATTATTTGAAGGGCTTTTCTTTATTTTAGAGGAACTGCGTGATAATATAAAGGAAATGCATTTATTTGGCTATACGCAACCACTGTCTCACTACTTCCTATATAAATTTAAAACATAGTGCACAGCTGAAGCTTTGAGATACAAGAATTACAAACGTACATTTCTTTATGAAGGCTTTATGAAGGAAATTCGTTGTTTTCTTGTAGCACGTGTGTGGTAGTAGTCAAAGGTGCAAGAAAATTGTACGCAATTAAAGGAGAGCAAACTATGATTTACAAAGTTTATTATCAAGAAAATGCAAATGAGATTCCAGTTCGCGAAAACACTAAAAGTCTATACCTTGAAGCTGCTTCAGAACGCGAAGTACGTCAAAAGCTAAAAGACCGTAACTACAACATCGAGTTCGTTCAACTGCTTGAAGGTAACTATTTAGAGTACGAACAAGCAAGCCCGAACTTCGTCTTGGAGGAAATTTAACAAACATGAAGTTTGTTAAAAATGACCAAGCAGCTGTTTTCGCGCTCGGCGGACTGGGCGAAATCGGCAAAAACACTTACGGCGTTCAATTTCAAGATGAAATCATTTTAATTGACGCTGGCATTAAATTTCCAGAAGATGATTTACTCGGCATTGACTATGTTATTCCTGATTATACGTACTTAGTACGTAATGTCGACAAAATTAAAGGACTGTTTATTACACATGGACACGAGGACCATATCGGTGGTATTCCCTACCTTTTACGTCAAGTAAATGTCCCTGTCTATGGTGGTAAGCTTGCACTTGGCTTATTACGTAATAAATTAGAAGAACATGGCTTGCTACGTACAACAAAGCTAATCGAAATTAAAGAAGAGGATGTTATTAAATTTAGAAAAACATCTGTGAGCTTCTTTAGAACAACACACAGTATCCCTGATGCATATGGTGTTGTTGTGAAAACACCACCTGGTAATATCGTTCACACAGGTGACTTTAAATTTGATTTTACACCAGTGGGTGAGCCAGCCAACTTAACGAAGATGGCTGAAATTGGACGTGATGGCGTGCTTTGCTTACTATCAGATAGTACCAACGCTGAAAAGCCTAATTTCACAATGTCAGAGCGTACAGTTGGAAAGAGTATCGATGAGATTTTCCGTAAAGTGGATAGTCGTATTATTTTTGCTACATTTGCGTCAAATATTCACCGATTACAGCAAGCCACAGATGCTGCCATAAAATACGGAAGAAAAATTGCTGTCTTTGGTCGCTCCATGGACAATGCTATTACCATTGGTCGTGAGCTTGGCTATATTACCGCTCCAAAGGATACATTTATCGATGCTCAAAGTATCAACCGACTTCCTGCAAACGAAGTGATGATTTTATGTACAGGCTCTCAAGGTGAACCAATGGCAGCCCTATCACGCATTGCCAATGGTACGCACCGTCAGATTCAAATACAACCTGGCGATACGGTTATCTTTTCTTCTTCCCCAGTACCAGGTAATACTGTGAGTGTTAATAAAATTATCAATTTATTGTTCCGCGCAGGTGCAGAAGTCATTCACGGCGCTTTAAACAATATCCATACATCTGGTCACGGCTCACAAGAAGAACAAAAACTGATGCTTCGTTTAATGAAGCCTAAATTCTTTATGCCTATCCATGGTGAATTCCGTATGTTAAAAATGCATACACATCTAGCAGAAGATTGCGATGTTCCACTCGACAATACATTTGTGATGGAAAACGGTGATGTGTTGGCATTAAGTGCCAATGAAGCGCATGTTGCCGGTCGTATCCCTTCTGGAGATGTTTATATTGATGGTAATGGTATTGGCGACATCGGCAATATCGTATTACGTGATCGTCGCATCCTTTCTGAAGAAGGTCTGGTCATTGTAGTAGTTAGTGTAGATATGGAAAACCAAAAAATCGTTTCAGGTCCTGACATCATTTCACGTGGCTTTGTCTATATGCGTGAATCAGGTACGATGATTAACGAGGCACAGAAAATGCTAAATCGTCATCTGAATGCAACGATTCAAGGCAAAACACCTCAATGGACAGAATTGAAAAATGAAATAACTGATGTTTTAGGGCCGTATCTATTCGAAAAGACAAAACGTCGACCAATGATTCTACCGATTATTATGGAGGTTTAACCTCTTGTGAAGAAGCTATGTAAAGTTTACATAGCTTCTTTTTTATTTTTGAAATATTGAAACCTCCTTTTTTATTTTTACGTATATAGTTATAACAACATCTAAAGGAGCGTTTTTTATGCTAGATAAAATTCTTCATTCCTTGCTCAATGGTAAATCCAAACGTCGTTATTCTTCATCAAGTAGCCGTCGCAAGTATTCTAAACGACATAATTATTATGGTCATAAGCATTATAAACGTGGCTCTCGTAAAAGCTCACGTAGTCTTTTCAGCTCAATGAGTTTCTTTAGCAGTTAATGTGGTGGAAGCGACTATCCGAAAAAGGCTTCGATCAGGCTGTAGCACATTACATTGCCAAACATCCCAACTTCTCTTTTAAAAAATTGCTTGGCTATGGTGCATATGGTCGTGCATATTTGATTGAGGATTGTTCATCAAAGCTATTTGTCTTAAAATGCTTGCGTCCCAAACACCGTCACCACAAGAAAACCATCCAAAAATTTAAACAAGAAATACACATACTCCAACAAGTTTCACTGCCCTATGTTCCTACCATCCATTCAACAGGAACGATTCAAGAAAGTCCATTTTTTATTATGGACTATGTCAATGGGCAAACTTTTGAACAACTGATTTTTGAGGATGGTGCCAAGTTTACAGTTGTTCAATCACTTGCCATTACAAAGCAACTTTTAGAACAAATTATTGAATTACACAATCATGGTATTGTTCATCGCGATTTACGTATTCCTAATATATTGCTAGTCCATCAACAATTGCATATTATTGACTTTGGTCTCGCTACCACTTATCAGAAGCACATCGACCTCTCTGCTATTGAAAATCCTAAACGGGCAGAAAATCATATTAGCGATTTATATTTTGTCGGTCATTTTTTATTATTTTTACTGTACTCAGACTACAAGCCAAGCAAACGAAAAGAGCAAGCCTGGCAGCAAGAATTGAAATTACCGATCGAAGTCAAAGATTTTCTTGAACGGCTATTATGGATTCAAGACCCTTTTAATAGTGCATTAGAGGCTTGGCAATCTGTCCCCTCACTCACCCACTAAAAAATAGAATTGTTCACCTACATAACGTGAACAATTCTATCCAGTAGTTTAAATATTAAAGTATTTTGCGCTTACATAAGCAATCCAATGATAGGCTGTGTCTTGACGTAGATTTTCTATTAGCCCTTTAATGATGGCTTTACTGTAAGTAGGATTTTCTATTTCTTGTCTCAATAGCATAAGGGATTCTTTTACAATAGGATCCTCAGTAGGATCAATATTTTGCTCCAATAATTGTAGTAAAGCATCTTTTGAAACATCTTGTTCACAAGGTTTTGCAATAAATGGCACAAGATCTGCTGTAATAAAAGGAATGGTTGTATGGTGTGCAATAATATCTGTCTTCTCTGCTAAAGATTTTGCCAATTGCTCTAAATCTAGTGGCATATCTGAAAAAATAAAAAGCTCAGCATAACTCTTCATAAATCCTTTTATACAATACATCACATCATATTTCGTTTCTTGTAATTTATCCTGATAAAGTTGTTCAAGCATATAGATGATTGATTTCGACATTTCTGCTTCATACGCTGTTATTTTATGAAATAGCTCTTTTTTTGTTAGAAAGACCTTTTCGTTAAAGAACACACGAGCAGATGTAGAATGTGCTTTGAATGCTTGAAAGATGCTTTTATAAAATTCAACCAATACGGTTTCTTTACTATAGGTTCCTCTGACTACTTGGTCAATATCTGTAATGAACTGCTGTAAATAGTAATCCACCATTGAAATAACGAGCTCATCTTTTGTTTTGAAGGATAAATAAAATGCACCTTTAGAAATTCCACAGCGTTCTGTAATTTGTTGAACTGACGTAGCTTCAAAACCCTGTTCAGAAAATAGCTCTATCGCTTTCTCCATAATTAATTGCTTTTTTAACATATTTTTAAATCTCTCCTAATGCATTTCGTTGACAAATGACCGATTAGTCATTAGTATAAATAATTGAATTTAGATAGTCAATAAAGGGTAGGTGTGAAGGTGAAAGGTTTAGTTAATTTCGTATTAAAAAACAAATTGGCAGTTTGGTTACTAACAATTATCATCACTGTCTCTGGTATTTATTCCGGTACAAGAATGAAAATGGAATCAATACCCGATATTTCAATCCCATATTTAATTGTCATGGGAGTATATCCTGGCGCAACGCCTGAACAAGTAATGAATGAGCTTTCCATTCCATTTGAAAAATCCATAGAAAGCTTAGAAGATGTGAAAGCTGTTTACTCAACATCCTCTTCCAACGTAGCACAAGTTCAAGTAGAATACGACTACGGAATTGATATGGATGAGAAGAAACGTCAATTAGAAGCAGCTTTAGATAATCTTAAACTACCTGAAGGTGCTCAAGAGCCTACTATTATGGCGATTAGCATGAACATGATGCCAGTAGTTGCTTTATCTGTAAGTAGCTCTAAGGAAGATATTGTAGACTTAACTTCTACAGTAGAAGACGTGTTACTTCCGAAAATCGAAAAAATTGATGGTGTTGCCTCTGCGACCATCACAGGTCAGCACATTGAACAAGTATCATTTAAATATGATGAAGAAAAAATGGCTGCACTTGGTTTAACGGAGGATACAGTTAAACAAATGATTCAGGCAAGTGATATGTCACTGTCACTTGGTTTATATCAGTTTACTGTTGGCGAACAGGCTGTTTCAGTAGATGGTAAAGTACAATCTGTTGATGAGCTAAAAGATTTATTAATTCCAGTTACACCTTCAGCTACAAATCCTTCACCTTTCGTTCGTCTAGGTGATATTGCAAAAATTGAAGTAGAAGGTAAAGTACAATCTGTTTCACGTACAAATGGGCAAGATGCCATCGCCATTCAAATCGTGAAAGGTCAGGATGCGAATACGGTAACAGTTGTTAATGCAGTAAAAGACCTTATTAAAGATGAAGAAAAACGATTAGACGGCTTAAATGTAGATATTTCCCTTGACCAAGGAGCCCCAATTGAAGATTCTGTATTTACAATGATCGAAAAAGCAGTATTTGGTGGCGCTATTGCAGTCTTAATCATTTTACTATTCCTACGCGATTTCAAATCAACTATTATTTCAATTATTTCTATCCCAGTTTCTGTCTTCATGGCATTACTGCTATTAAACTGGATGGATATCACACTCAACATTATGACACTTGGAGCGATTACCGTCGCAATTGGGCGTGTGATCGATGACTCGATCGTAGTTGTTGAAAATATTTATCGACGCATTCACTTAAAACAAGAAAAACTTACGGGTCGTGCCCTTATTCGTGAAGCAACGATTGAAATGTTTAAACCAATTCTTTCGTCTACATTAGTAACGGTAGCGGTATTTGCCCCACTAATTTTCGTAGGTGGTATGGTAGGCGAATTATTCATGCCATTCGCCCTAACAATGACATTTGCACTAGGTGCATCATTATTAGTAGCTATCACCATCGTACCTGCATTATCTCACTTCTTATTCCGTAAAAAATTATACGGTGAGAAAACAGAAAGCCAACATAAAGAAGTTGGGAAACTTGCTACTTGGTACAGAGGTATTTTAGAAAAAACATTAAATCACAAAATTATTACTTCTATCATTGCGATTGCCCTACTTGCTGGTTCTCTTGCATTAACACCACTTATTGGCTTTAGTTTCATGGGATCACAAGAAGAAAAAGTAATGTACTTAACGTATACTCCTTCAACTGGAGAGCTAGCTGATGAAACGGCAGCGAATGTTGAAAAAGTAGAAAAAGAATTAATGAAGCGTAAAGACGTTAATATTTTACAAGTTTCCATAACGGATGCAAATAATGTTGATCCATCAGCAATGATGATGGGTGGAGGCGCTGGTGGTGCCTTAATGTACCTTATCTTTGATCCAGATATGGAAGACTTCCCTAAAGCTCGTGAAGAAGTAGAAGACTATGTATTCAATATCGGTCAATCAGGAGAATGGAAGTCTCAAAACTTCTCTTCTATGTCTATGTCTTCAAACGAAGTCAGCTACACATTATATAGTGATGACTTAGATAAACTTCGAGATGCTGTGAAACAAGTAGAAGGTGTCCTAAAAGAAGTGGATGGCTTAGAAGATATTAAATCTGATAACGAAGATCCATACGTAGAGCATGTACTAAAAGTAGAACAAAAAAATGTCCTACAATATGGTTTAACAACAGCTCAAATCGTGATGGCATTAAATTCGAATACAACAAAAGAAGTATTAACTACCGTTAAAAATGATGGTAAAGATATTGATGTGATCGTTCAACGTGATGCTAAAGCAGCTGCTACTTCCTTAGATGATGTCTTAGCTACTGAAATTAAAACGGCTTTAGGCACAACCATGACAATCGGTGAATTAGTTGATGTCGAGGAAGGTACGACACTTAACTCGTTATCTCGTTCAAAAGGTGAATACTTTGCAACTGTATCTGGTACGATTATCGGAGACGATATTTCAAAAGCCACATCTGCTGCTGATAAGAAAATTGATAAATTAGATTTACCAAAAGGTGTTACAACTGGGGTTGCGGGTGTTGCTGCCGATATGCAAGAAACATTCACTAAGCTTGGTATTGCTATGTTAGCAGCAATTGCCATTGTTTACTTCATCTTAGTAGTAACATTTGGAGAAGGTTTAGCTCCATTCGCTATTCTATTCTCCCTACCATTCGCCGTAATTGGAGCATTTATTGGTTTATTCGTTACAGGTCAAACTATTTCTGTATCTGTAATGATGGGTCTGTTGATGTTGATTGGTATCGTCGTAACCAATGCCATCGTATTAGTCGACCGTATCATTCATATGGAACATGATGGTCTTGCCATGCGTGAAGCGATCCTCGAAGCAGGGGCAACACGTTTACGTCCAATCCTAATGACAGCCATTGCCACAATCGGGGCAATGATTCCAATGGCACTTGGTTCTGGTGGCAGTGGTTTAATTTCGAAAGACTTAGCTATTACTGTAATTGGTGGTTTACTATCTTCAACACTATTAACATTAGTTGTTGTACCAATTGTCTATGAAATGCTGTCTAAAATGTTAAAGAAAAACCGTAAAGATATTGAAGAAAATTAATAAAAAACAGCTACTCATGCAGTTATATTGCATGAGTAGCTGTTTTTTTATCATAAGCTATTTACTGATTATCTTTCACCACAAAAACTTCCTTGCTTTCCACACCTGCAGCAGATACAGCCGTAATGCCGTATGTGTAGCTTTGCTTAGCAAGAGCTGTCTTGTCCACAAATTCAGTGATGCCATCCATATTATAAACAACATCCACTATATTTTGAGGATCATTATAAGAACCCTCTTTGTTCCCTGCAAAACGATAAATGACATACTTGCGTGGTTGTGTTTCATTTTCGTCTATAATGTCAATTTTGCGACCAGTCGCTCCCTTTGTCACTTGTACAAAAGTCGGCTTATTCGGCCTAGTGTCATCATCCCAAGTTGTACCTGGTGTCAGTGCTGTATAATTATATAGTTGTTGATTAACAATCGTTGCATAGCCCAGTTTATTGTTTTGAATACTTTTTAAGGAGAAGTGCATTTGCCCTTTGGCTGCTACCTTTTCCGAACGATTCGCTAGTATTTGACTTGGTAATTCCATTTTGTTTTTCCATGCTGCATCACTGTCATTGCCAACCTTGTAATCAGCAAGTCCAATGTATAGATGAACAGGGTGTGTTTTTGCATATGTTTGTACCTCATGGCTCCACCAATCTAGCAATGTCCCATATTTCGCAACAGCTAATGTTCTTGACCAATAAATTTGTGGTGTAATGTAATCAATCGTGCCATTTTGAATCCATGTTCTGACGTCTGCATATAAATCATCGTAATTATTGACACCAGCTCGCGTATCGCTTCCTGTTTTGTCCAGTGATTTATTGCGCCATACGCCAAATGGAGAAATACCAAATTGAACATATGGTTTTGTATCTTTAATGGCTGTGTATAGATTTTCTACAAGTTGGTTGACATTATCTCGTCGCCAATCTTCCACCTTTTTAAAGGAACCACCATATTTTTTAAAAGCTGCTTGATCTGGAAAGACTTCATTTGCAATTTTATATGGATAAAAATAATCATCCATATGGACTGCATCAATATCGTAATTGGCTACTAGCTCTCTTACTGTTTCCACTAAATAGTCTTGTACTTCTGGTAAACCAGGATTTAAATAATATTGTTTGCCATATTTGACAACCCAGTTTGGATGGGTTCTTGCCACATTATCGGCAGCAAGGTCTGTTAGTTTTTGTCCAGACATTGTTACACGATAAGGATTCATCCAGGCATGCAGCTCCATCCCTCGTTTATGTGCTTCCTCTACCATAATTGCAAGAGGATCGTAACCAGGATTTGTACCTTGCTTTTTCCCTGTTATGTAGGATGACCATGGCGCTAGCTCAGACGCATACATTGCATCATTTGTTGGCCTTACTTGATAAATAACTGTATTCAATTTGCTGGCTTTTAATTGATCCAATGTTTGGCGTGTCCAAGCTGTATACTGCTCCTTAGTCATACCCGCTTTCATATCAATATTAAGAACCGTTGAAATCCAGACAGCCCGCATTTCCCTTTTCGGCTGTGTCGTGCTTGCCATCGCTGTCTTTTCAGGAATTGTCGATAGGCATAACACAAAAATCATCGCGACAAAAGTGATAAGTTTCCATTTACTATTATTCTTTCTCATATTTCCTCCATTTGCTATTTTTCTATTTTAGTATATGATAGGTTCTCGCTAAATGCACGTCTCCAAAGATACTTCACTGGATGAATGAAATAATGCGGTCATAAGTATTTCCGTCTATTTAAGAAGAAGCAGCTTAAAATCTATAAATTAATAGCACTATTAAATGATACTTTTTGTTGTCATTCATTTTATCAAATACTTTAGTTGATTCTAAAATCTGTATAATCAAAACAAAAAAACAGCCAAGAGAGCGGTGAAATGCTTTTCTCGGCAATTTGTTATTTTACTATCATTTCCCTTGTTATTAGCTCTGGTCCTAAAATGTTAAGGTGTTTGATTCGTTCTTTACGCGCAGATAAACTTTATGCTACAATCAACACAACTTATATAGAACGGAGGGTATTCCTAATGACAGCTTCAATCAGACTACGATTTCACATTATTAACTAAATATGTGTACACTTTGCCTGCTGTGCAAGGGAAATGGGATTAGTCTAGTCTGTTTTAGGAATACAGGAAGAGAGGGGACTGCAACACCCCCTCTTTTTTGTTGTCTTTCAACTTTCCACACAGGCACTACTGTTAGAAAGGGATGACGAATTTGGATCATTGGAAACGCAATACGATACTTTTTTTAAGCAGTCAAACCATTTCACTTTTTGGCTCTGCTCTAGTGCAATATGCCATTACATGGTATATCACACTTACAACGCAATCAGGCATCATGATGACCATTGCGATTATTTGCGGTTTTGTACCGACCTTCTTCTTAGCACCAATTGCTGGTGTTTGGGCAGATCGCTACAATCGTAAATGGCTTATTATTTTGGCAGATGGCATGATTGCCTTATCCACGTTAATTTTAGCTATTTTATTTTTAACTGGCTATGATGAGCTCTGGCTATTATTTGTTTTATCAGCGGTACGTGCAGTTGGTGCAGGTATTCAAACACCTGCTGTAGGCGCTATTTTACCTCAATTTGTGCCTGAAGAGCATTTAATGAAGGTTAATGGGATAAACAGCAGTATTCAAGCTTTTATCATGATTCTTGCACCCATGGCAAGTGGGGCATTATTAACGATGGCTTCAATCGAATCCATTTTCTTTATTGATGTGACGACAGCTGCTATTGCCATCACCATCTTCTTATTATTTCTGCATATTCCTGCACATGCCAAAGCGAATCAGCCACAGACAACAAGCTATTTTAGTGATATGAAACAAGGCTTCATCTACATTAAAGAGCATGCTTTCTTAAAACAATTATTCTTGTTCTTTGCCTTTTTCATGTTGCTCGCTGCACCTGCTGCCTTTTTAACACCTTTGCAAGTTACACGTAGCTTTGGCGATGATGTATGGCGTTTGACTGCTATCGAAATGGCCTTTGCCATTGGTATGTTAATCGGTGGTATCGCCATCGCGACATGGGGTGGCTTTAAAAATAAAGTGCATACCATGACATTATCTGCTTTATTATTTGGTCTTTGTACAATGGCTCTTGGAATTATTCCTGTTTTTTGGCTGTATCTCGTGATAATGGCTGTTACAGGAATAGCTATGCCAATCTTTAATACACCCGCAACGGTGTTATTACAAGAAAAAGTAGAAAGTGATTATATGGGGCGAGTATTTGGTATTCTTAGCATGATTTCTACCTCTATGATGCCTTTAGGTATGCTTATTTTTGGTCCAATAGCTGATATAATTGCCATCGAATGGCTACTAATAGGGACAGGAATATTACTTTTCATTCAAGGATTTTTCTTACTTGGAAGTAAAGTCTTGTTAGCTGCTGGTAAGCCAACAAACGATTAGTCCACATATCACCTAAAACTAATATGTTTAAACTCTAGTAAAAAAGTGAAAGCTTATAGTAAGAGGTGATAATGAATGACTGAAAAAAAACAAGCGAAAACTCGTTATACAAACAACCCTGATGTACTGGATACAGATAAAAAAAGCATTTTCGATCAACACGAGGATATGAAAACAGTCGATCCAATACCTGTTGAAGAACTGAATGAAAAAGTGAAAGACGAACAACATAAATCCAACACAAAGGATTCCTCAGCTACTGCTAAACGTTATCCATAAAGTGAAGCTAGTAGGATTTTTCACCAGACAGCTCTTAAGGATATTAAGATAAAAAGTCGACCCAATGTATTAAGAAATTGGGTCGACTTTTTCATATAGTAATTTAAAGAGGGAAATAAATGAAACATGCAATACCTATTTTGAAAACGGAAAGGCTACTTTTAAGACCTATTGCTCCACTAGATTTAGAGGCGATGTATGATTACACTTCTCGCGAAAATGTGGCACGCTATGTGACGTGGCAGGCCCATACAAGTTTAGAGGATACTAAAGCTTTTTTAAAACGAATATTAAATGGCTATCAGCAAGGTAATCTCCTACTTTTGGGCATCGAAGTACACTAATTGGTACAATCGATTTTGTTACGATTAGCAACACACATCAATATGCAGAAATTGGTTATGTACTTTCGGAGGATTATTGGAATAAAGGATTCACTACAGAAGCAACAAAAAAACTGATTGACTTTGGCTTTAAGGAAATAAATTTAGTACGTATTCAAGCGCGATGTTTTGAAGAAAATATAGCCTCTTAAAAGGTTATGGAGAAATCAGGCATGCAATTTGAAGGAATTTTACGCAAAAGTATGTTTGTTAAAGGAAAATACCAAAATGTGAAAATGTACGTCATCACTGATGATGATTATAGAAATCTTTAGCAAACAAAGCCTTGCTCCATATGCAAGACTTTATCATTACAACCATTTTTCTACACAATATATCTTTTTAGCTGTTGCATCTAGCTTTACTCGTTTCCCTATCGCTATTGGATGCATAGGATGTGTATGGCAAATATCCACCTCTGCTAATAGAGGTATCTCTATTCCATCCAACTGTTCAAGTAGAATATCATAGGGTTGTCTGCCCGTTCCTAAATCATCATAGCATTCATGTTTGCCCAAAATAATGCCCCTTACTTTATTAAAGACACCATGCAATTTCAGCATAGCAAAATTCTTTTCAACAATAGCAGCATTTTTTAAGCAGTCCTCCACTAATAAAATGTCACCTTCCAAAATTTCAGGGAAATAAGGCGTGCCAATAAAACCATACATTGCATTTACATTGCCGCCAATTAACCTACCTTCTACAACCCCTTCCTGAATCGTTAACCATTCATTTTTCTTGAGCTTTTTATCAACCGTCTTCTCGAGCCAGTTAACTGGTTCATCTGACCAGTAAGAGGGCATTGGCATTTCATAAGGTAGTGCTTGCGGTTTAAAGAAATAATCCTCAAAAAACTTGAAGGTGTCATTTACTAATGGTTCAAACTCGCCAAAAGAAGGGACAAACGCTGGACCATAAAAAGTTGCTATACCTGTCTTTGCATAAAGAGCAAGTAAAATGGCTGTTGCATCCGAATAACCTACGACTATTTTGGGCTGTTGACGAAACGCCTCATAATCAATGTAGGGTAGCATACTATTGGCATTTGTCCCTCCGATTGTAGACATAATGATATCCACATCTGGATTGCGTAGTAATTCATTTAATTCTTCCGCACGTTCCTTTGGTGAACCAGAGCGATAATAATCTGATTTGCCAGTAAGAGAACCTGTTACGATTTGAAGGTTTTTCTCTTCTAGAAACAATTTGGCACGTTCATAACGTTTCAACGCCGTCACCGTTGCTGGTGAGGATGGTGAATAAATGCCGATATTGATCTGTGTCGTCATACGTACATTCCTCTCCCTATCAAATTATAATAGCTTTGACATATAATATTCATTGATATATTGACCATCTACATATAAGGAATTTCGCTTTATTCCCTCTATGTCAAATCCCATTTTCTTATATAAAGCAATTCCAGCCTCATTATTTTCCATAACGGTTAACTCTAAACGATGGATACCATTAACTTTTGCCCAATCCTCTACATGATTAAATAATGCCGTCCCTATTTTCCTTCCTCGATAGTCACTATGTATGCCTATTACAAGATAAGCACGGTGAGCAATTCTAGATGGTTCATTGCCCTGTAAAATTAAATAAGCAACAATCTTTTGTTCCATTTCCGCCACGAATAAAGCTGAATGGTGGCTATGATATAGCTTTTCAATATAGCTTCCAAATTGCTCGGGCTCTAATTTTCGCTCACCTGGGCCAAATAGCATAAGATTGGATGCCTCTGCATTTGTCATAACAGCTATAATCTGTGTACTATCCTTGCGTGTTGCTTCTCGTATTAGCATGTAAAGTTCCTCTCTCTTTAAATTATAGTAATCTGCATTATTCGTTCTTAATGATGGCATGCTGAGTAAAACATATTTTGATTCGTTCATTTGATGCAAAATATAGTTAGCGATAAATGAAGGGATTTGCCGCGAAAATCCACCTGCTGATCGTGCAATAATTTATTTTGACCCTTTATGATTTTTCCTTATTTCGTACAGGGCTTGTTCATGACCAAACCTTTCTAACACCTGTACTTTGTGCATACCTAACTTTTCGAGTAAGTGACAAGATGCCTTATTAGCAGTTTGTGTTTCTGCCACAATCGATGATATATCTAAATAATTCAGGCCCTCCTCCATCACCTCTGTAAGGACTTCAAAAGCTAGCCCCTTTCCCCAATACTGTGGTAAAAATTGATAGGAAAGCTCATATAACTCTTTATCATGGTATTCATCGATAGAAACAAGACCAATAAATTCACCTGTCGTCTTTAATGATATATATAAATATGTATTAGGAAATGGTGCTGCTAGCATGCCTTTAAAGGATGCCTCTATATAGCTGTCCTGTGGCACACCTCCAAGATAGGTTCTAACTTGTCCATTAGAGTAAAGCATATGTATAGCTTTGTAATGTTCTGGTTGTAATGGCTCTATCACACAGTTACTTGTTATAAACTGCATTTTTCTACCTCCTTCTTTATGCAAAGTGTAATTCAACCATCAGACAGAAATCAAACATTTTTTCCAAATATTACTTTCCACTTTTATAAAAAAAGTAGTGACCAGCCCTTATTGCTGAATCACTACTTGCGTTATTGTCCGAATTGTTCGAGTAACCGTTGTGTATTGCTTGATTGTTCGAGGGCTTTTTTCTCATTGGCCCAATAAACCAAATATTGTGTATCGCCAACGGTGAAGACCATTTGTTGCAATTCTTCATCAAGCTCAGAATGAATGGCTACCTTTAAAATTTCCACCTCATAAAGAGGCTTTTCTTTCATTTTATAAACAATATGATAAGCTGGCTCTTCTTCAAAAATTGTTCTTTCCTTTTTAGAAAGATCTCTTACATGACTTAATGGATGTTTCTCTATAAAGTCTTTTGCTTCATCTCCTGTAGCTTGCAATAAAGATTGGTCCCCTTGCAATAATTCAATTGCATCGATTTCTGTGGCATGATCTAAAATTAAGGAGATTGCCTCATCTTCATTTTTTTCTCGATATTGCATGATAAAAGCACCAATTAGTAAAACAGCGGCAAAAATAACAAGTCTCCATCTTCGTTTAGTCATTTGCCATTACCCATTCAATGCCTTTTTAACAAAGCGATTTATATCAACGTCAGCACCTATCACAAGCATAATATCTCCTAGTAAAATCTTATCACTTGCTTGTGGAGACACGATAATATCAGCTCCACGCTTGATTCCTACAATGTTAATGCCATATTTTGCTCGAATATCTAAATCCATAATGGAGTATCCTGCAATCGCGTCATTTGCCTTTAACTCCATAATTGAATGTTCATCCGAAAGCTCTAAATAATCTAGCACTGTATTAGATAACATATTATTAGCAATACGAATCCCCATATCTCGCTCAGGATGGACGACAAAATCTGCACCAATTTTACGTAAAACTTTTTCATGATAGTCATTTTGAGCCTTTACTGTAATTTGCTCAACACCAATTTCCTTTAAAATAATCGTTGTTAATATACTCGCCTGAATATCTTCACCAATTGCTACAATAACATGCTCAAAATTACGGATACCTAATGAATTCAGTACCGATTCATCAGTTGAATCTGCAATGACAGCCTGGGTAGCAATGGAGGCAAATTCATCTACACGCTCTGAAGAATGGTCAATTGCCATCACCTGTGCACCCTGACTCATTAATTCACGAACAATACTTCCTCCAAAACGTCCAAGCCCTATGACCGCAAACTCTTTTTTCATCATAAAAAATCCCTCCGAAAACTACTATACCATCATTGTAGCTTATTCTTTATCATATGTATTGTTAAAACAAGAGTCTATTCGTCAATGTTGGATAACAAAAAAGACGAGGATCTTGATCCCCGTCTAAACTTCTTTTTATTATTCAGCGTTACGCATCTCATCTAGCACGCGATTGACACGCTTTTCTAGCATTTTCATGCCACTTCCTCCAGCTTGCATATGACGCAGCTGACCATCTTTATCAAACACAAAATATGCTGGTACATATTGGTTTTCAAAAGCATCTGTTAGTTTCATTTCACTATCTACAAAGATTGGTTGCACAATATCATGTTCTGCTGCTACTGCTTTGATTGTATCTAAATCAGTGTCTGCCTCAGAACGCGGCATATGTACTGCTACAACATTTAATTCATCTTTAAATTGATCACGGAAATTGTTGACGTCCGGCATTGCTTCTTTACATAAATGACAGCTTACTGACCAAAAGTGGATTAATGTTGGTTTCTCGCCTACTAATTCAGCTTTTGTTACTTCCCCATTTAACCAAGTCGTTGCACCTACTAGCTCAGGCATTTGTTCACGAAGTTTCATAAAAATCCTCCTCTAATATATAGGTTGTTTTCAACTAGTTCGATAACAATTGAAAACCCTTCTCAAAAACAAAAATTCAGTTAAAAGTCCCCACAAACTTGTCGTGGGGACTCTTAATTTGTTCCATAATGACTCGACTCTATTTAGATTATAGAGTTGCTTGACCTGGACGCCAGTTTGCTGGGCAAAGACCACCAGTTTGAAGTGCTTGAAGTACACGTAACGTTTCATCAACATCACGGCCGATGTTGTTATCGAATACTGTTTGGTATTTTAATTCGCCTTCTGGGTTGATGATGAATAGACCACGTAATGCGATACCTTCTTCTTCAATTAAAACACCATATTCTTTCGAAACTTGGTGGCTTGTATCTGCAGCTAATGGGTATTTTAATTCACCAAGACCATTTTGAGTGCGGTCTGTGTTAATCCATGCTAAGTGAGTGTGGATTGTGTCTGTAGAAACACCGATTACTTCTGCATCTAAGTCTTCGAACTCGTCATAACGATCACTCATCGCAGTGATTTCAGTTGGACATACAAATGTGAAATCCATTGGATAGAAGAAAAGAACTGTCCATTTGTCTTGTGCTTTAATATCTTCTAATGATACTTTACCAAATGATTTGTCTGAAAGTACTGCTTCCATTGTAAAGTCAGGTGCTTGTTTACCTACCATGCGTTCTGCCATAATAAATCCCTCCGAATAAATATGTAGTTTATATATTCCATTCGCACAAGCGAACTCATCTTCTACGATAGCAGAGTAACCGCAGTTTTTCAAACAAGTAAACTCCGCTCGTTTGTACGTTTGAAGTGGCATGACAAGAAATCGTCAAATCCACAAATGAAATGACTGCTACAGCCTATTTATTCACTATTTTTAACAAAAATATTCTACCCTATACAAAATTTTTCTCCATTTTCTTTATGCCTGTTTTTTTAACATTTTATAGCTATTTTTTTCACGAAAAATGATTGCAAAAAAAAAATTATTATGTATAATTGTAATGGTTTTAGTAAACTAAAAGTTTCGTTAAAGTAAACTTCGTATTTCAAAAGTTTATGATTGCTAAACTTCTTCTAGGAGGGAAAAGATGCAAATAGGAGCAAAAATTAAAGCGCTTCGTTTAAAAAAAGGTCTTACCCAAGAGGAACTTGGAGAACGTACAGATTTAAGTAAAGGTTATATCTCCCAATTAGAACGTGATTTAAACTCACCTTCTATTGAAACATTATTTTCTATTTTGGAAGTGTTAGGTTCAACACCTAAAGATTTTTTTGATGATGACTCACCTGAACAAAAGGTTGTCTATACAGAAGAAGACCAATCTATCTATACAGATGAAGAAAAAAATTATGAAATTCAATGGCTAATCCCTACATCTAACGAAAAAGAGATGGAACCCATTTTCTTAACCTTTGCTGCTGATGGCGAATTCAAGCAATTTGAGCCGTCGCTCTCAGAAACATTTATTTATGTTGTCAAAGGACGTATTCGTCTTGTTTTAGGGAATGAACAGTATATTGCAAGTGAGGGCAATGCTCTTTATTTTGACGCGACAGATCATCATCAAATTTTCAATGCACATGCAGATGAAACTAAAATTTTACTCGTTGCAACAGATTCTTATTTATAGCTTAAGGAGGCGCATCAATGACAACGAATTCCATTATCCGCTTTGAAAATGTTTCAAAGTCTTATAGTGACGGTACCGTCGTCTTAAAGAATATCAACTTGGAGCTTGAAAAAGGTAAATTTTATACACTCCTTGGTCCATCTGGTTGTGGAAAAACAACCATTTTACGAATTATTGCTGGTTTCACAGAACCAACGACTGGAGATATATTTTTCCACGATAAAAAAATTAATGCAGTACCTGCAAATGAACGTCAGGTCAATACTGTTTTTCAAGATTATGCGCTATTTCCTCATTTAAATGTTTTCGAAAATGTCGCATTTGGACTACGCATTAAAAAGCTGCCTGAAAATGAAATAAAGGAACGTGTGGCTGAGGCATTAAAATTTGTCAATTTGGCAGGCTACAGCAACCGTGAAATCTCTGAAATGTCTGGTGGGCAGCGTCAGCGTGTGGCGATTGCGCGTGCCATTGTTAATGACCCTGAAGTCATTTTACTGGATGAGCCACTTTCCGCATTAGACTTAAAGCTACGTACTGAAATGCAGTATGAATTGCGTGAATTACAGCAACGTCTTGGCAAAACCTTTGTCTTTGTTACACATGATCAAGAAGAAGCACTTGCTATGAGTGATGAGATTTTTGTTTTAAGTGAAGGACAAATTCAACAATCAGGTACGCCAGTGGATATTTATGATGAACCGATTAACCGCTTCGTGGCTGACTTTATTGGTGAATCTAATATTGTACCAGGTGTGATGATTGAAGATTTCAAAGTTGAATTTGCTGGCAAAATTTTTGAATGTGTCGACCAAGGGATGAAACCAAATGAAAAAATTGATATTGTTATTCGACCAGAAGATTTAGAAATGACAACTATCGATAAAGGGAAACTTGTGGTGAAAGTGGATACACAATTATTCCGAGGCGTACATTATGAATTATCGACGTACGATAAGGATGGCAATGAATGGCTAGTCCATTCATTGAAAAAAGCAGAAGTAGGGACAGAAATTGGCTTAGGCTTTGATCCTGAGGCTATTCACGTAATGCGCTTAAATGAAACTGAGGAAGAGTTCGATAAACGATTAGAATCGTATGGAGACGATGAAGATGCAAACTAAGACATCGAAATCAGCGTTATTTCCATATGTGTTATGGATTGCCTTTTTCGTTATCGCGCCGATTGCCCTCGTTGTTTATTATTCCCTACTTGATTTACATGGCAATTTCACGCTCGATAACTATAAAGCGTTCTTTACTTCTGTTTACTTAAAGATGACATTGAGCTCGTTTTGGTATGCCTTTTTAATTACATTCTTTACTTTATTAATTTCATACCCAACTGCTTATTTCTTAACGAAGACAAAGCATAAACAGCTTTGGCTTCTGCTCATCATTATTCCTTCTTGGATTAATCTATTGTTAAAAACATATGCCTTTATCGGCATTTTTGGATTGTATGGACCAATTAATGCATTTATTGAAGTATTTGGCTTCGATCCTAAGCAAATGCTCTTTACGGATATTAGCTTTGTCTTTGTATCGGTCTATATTTTTATTCCGTTTATGATTTTACCGATCTTCAACTCCTTAGATCGATTAAACCCAACACTTATTTATGCAGCACGCGATTTAGGTGCCTCTGCTTTTACAACTTTTCGCCGTGTCGTTTTACCATTAACAATGGATGGCGTTAAATCTGGAATTCAAGTTGTCTTTATTCCAGCGCTATCCCTGTTTATGATTACACGCTTAATTGCCGGAAATCGCGTCATCACCCTTGGTACAGCGATTGAACAGCAATTTCTTGTAACACAAAATTGGGGGATGGGTTCTACTATTGCTGTGTTCTTAATTTTATTCATGGTAATTATTATGCTCATTACGGGACAAAAAGATAAAGGAGGTCGCGTA
Source organism: Lysinibacillus sp. FSL W7-1291 (assembly GCF_038593415.1). NCBI lineage: Bacteria > Bacillati > Bacillota > Bacilli > Caryophanales > Bacillaceae > Lysinibacillus > Lysinibacillus sp. FSL W7-1291. Next base: position 856,947 of record NZ_CP151994.1, on the reverse strand, counting down.
CGATGAACAAACTATCTGCATCAGCTAAAGTCTATTTAACGATTGTTTTTATCGTTCTGTATGCTCCCATCTTCTATTTAATCTTTTACTCGTTCAATAGTGGCGGCTCCATGAATCACTTTGAATCCTTTACTTTAGAGCATTATAAAGCTGTTTTTGAAGATTCACGTCTTCTTGTTATATTAATTAATACTGTAATCGTGGCATTACTTTCTGCTTTGATTTCTACTATTATTGGCACACTAGGTGCAATCGGTATTGTGACTGTCAAGGATTCAAAAATGCGCAATACTTTACTATCCTTAAACAATGTCTTAATCGTCAGCCCAGACGTTATTATTGGTGCTAGCTTCTTAATTTTATTTACAATGGTTGGCATTAAGCTTGGCTTTGCGTCTGTCTTGTTAGCCCATGTCGCATTTAGTGTACCGATTGTTGTTCTAATGGTTTTACCTAAACTACTAGAAATGAATAAATCCTTAATCGATGCAGCATTAGATCTAGGGGCTACGAAAAAGGATATTATGATGCGTGTCATTCTTCCTTATATTCAACCAGGGATTTTTGCGGGCTTCTTCCTTGCCCTTACGTATTCTTTAGATGATTTTGCCGTGACATTTTTCGTAACGGGTAATGGCTTCAGCACATTATCTGTAGAAATCTACTCCATGGCCCGTGCAGGTATTTCTTTAACGGTTAATGCTATTTCTGGTTTGGTATTCTTTGTTACGGTGTTAGTCGTTGTTGGTTATTATTTCATTACAAGTCGTACGAGTAAAAGAATGGAGGGACAACGATGAAGTCATTAATTCAAGCTACCATCGCCATCCTTGTTGTTTCAGCCCTTTTATTCTATGCGGCTGACGCCTTAAGTGTAGGCGGCGGTAAAAGTGGAAAAGACACGTTAACAATCTTTAACTGGGGAGAATATATTGATCCTGACTTGTTGAAACAATTTGAAAAAGAAACAGGCATTCATGTCATCTACGAGACATTTGATTCCAATGAAGCGATGATGACCAAAATTCAACAAGGTGGAACAGCATATGATATTGCCGTTCCATCTGAATATATGATAGAAAAAATGAAGGAAGAAAATTTATTGATTCCTTTAGATAAAACAAAAATCCCTAATTTTAAAAATATCGATCCTTACTTTTTAGATTTACCATTCGATGATGACAATAAATATTCGGTCCCTTATTTCTGGGGAACAGTAGGCATTGTCTACAATCCAAGCCTTGTGGGAGATTTAGATTTCTCTTCTTGGGATGATTTATGGGATCCATCCTTAAAACGAAAAGTCTTTTTAGTGGATGGTGCTCGTGAAGTCATTGGAATGGGCTTAAACAGTCTCGGATATTCCTTGAATTCACTAGATAATCAGGAACTACGTAAGGCTACTGATAAATTAATCACACTTGCACCAAATGTAAAAGCCATCATTGGAGATGAAATTACACCATTAATGATCAACAATGAGGCCACTGTAGCCCTTACTTGGTCTGGGCAAGCAGCAGATATGATGTATGAAAATGAGGAGCTAGACTTTGCTGTACCTGAGGAAGGCTCGAATTTATGGTTCGATAATATGGTCATCCCTAAAACATCGAAAAATATCGACGGTGCCCATGCCTTTATCAATTTCATGCTAAGTGCTGAATCGGGTGCACAAAATGCCGATTATGTAGGCTACTCTACGCCTAATATAGCTGCTATGGACTTAATGGATGAAGAAGTTGTTTCTGATGAACGCTACTATCCTTCTGAAGAACAACGCGATACATTAGAAGTTTACAAAAATTTAGGACCAGACTATTTAGGGAAATATAATGAATTGTTTTTAGAATTTAAAATGAGTATTCGTTAAAGCATATAAAGGTCTATCGATGAATTTTTATTTTGTCGATAGACCTTTTTCTATTATCTTCCTGCTTCTGGCAGCACCTCACCTATTGTCTGTTTATTCTTTTCTACATCGTGGATTGGTATTGCTGCACTAGCAGGTATGTTTCATTTCAGACTTTCAACCGATATGATGATAGGATATCTTATGATAGACTTTAGTATATTTGATTATAAAAAGGGGGTTCATTCGATGACCCAGCAGAAGTCCAATAAGGCGGCTTTATATATTTTAATGTTTAATATGTTTATCGCAATGGGGAGTATTGGAATTATTATTCCTGTCATGCCAGAGTATTTAAAAATTTTTGGTGCAGCAGGACAAGTTCTAGGTATGCTAATTGCAACGTTCGCCTTAGCTCAATTCGTATTTTCTCCAATTGCTGGGAATCTTTCGGATCAGTATGGTCGGAAAAATTTAATTATTTTCGGTCTTATTGTGACAGGTCTTGCACAAATCGGTTTTGGCCTAGCCACAGACGTCTGGATGCTATTTTTAGCACGCTTTTTAGGCGGTCTAGGTTCCGCATTTGTTGCACCTCCTATTATGGCATTTGTAGCTGACGTTACTACCTACGAGGAACGTGGAAAAGGTATGAGTATGTTAGGTGCTGCTATGTCACTGGGCTTTATGATAGGGCCAGGAATAGGTGGTTTCTTAGCAAAGGTTAGTTTACATTTTCCATTTTTCACGGCAGGAGTTGCTGCCATACTTGCATCTGTTTTATCTTACTTTTTATTACCATCTACTAAACCAAACACTTCACATGACAAGCAAAAGCAAGAAAATCTGGCGAAGCAAATGGCTCGTTCCATACATATGCCTTATTTCGTTATGCTCATTATCATGCTCGTGTTCTCGTTCGGAATTGCCAACTTCCAAACAACCTTGTCATTATTTGTGACAGAAAAGTTTAATTACACACCCGTAGATATTGCGATTATTTTAGTTGTCGGTGGTGCTTTTGGGGTAGTTGTACAAATGTTTGTGATTACACCACTTTTTAATCGCTTTGGTGAAATGAAAGTTGTGTTAGTCAATTTATTTATTGCATCTGTTGCTATTTTCTTAATATTGTTTGTATCTGGCTTCGCTCTTATATTAGTTGTAGCAACTATTTTCTCTACAGCAACAACACTAATTCGTCCTGCTGTAAATACACTAATTTCAAAGCTTGCAGAGAAAGAACAAGGGTTTGCTGCGGGCTTGAATAATGCTTACATGAGCCTTGGCAATATGATTGGACCAGCCTTAGCAGGTTTACTATTTGACTGGAATATGAACAGTCCATATATTTTCGGATCTATCATATTATTAGCCTGCTTCTTCCTTGCACTCATCTGGACATTGAAAAAAGCACCTCATCTAATGCATCCTGATACGAAATAGTCAGAAAAATCATTGACTATTTTTAACATTATGTTACAGTAATGTTGGTTAATAAAATTGAATGATATTTACCACTAGGGGAGCCTTTAAAAGGCTGAGACGTATATGATGATGTACGGACCCTTTGAACCTGATCTAGTTCATACTAGCGGAGGGAAGTGGCGCTACTTGCTACTATCATTGTCTATGCAAGGCCGCTTCCTATTGTTTAAAGGAAGCGGCCTTTTAATTTCCCTCATGATTTTATTCAAGAGGAGTGAACCTTATGTCAATTCGTAAAATGACAATCATGGCTTTATTAGTAGCGATTGCTGTAGCAGGATCTACCTTTGTATCCATACCAACAGGCATCGCACGCGCCTACCCCGTTCAGCATGCTGTTAACGTAATAGGAGCTATTATACTAGGACCCGTGCCAACAGTTCTAGTTGCCTTTGTGACAGCCATCATTCGTATCTTTACTGGTACAGGCTCTCTTTTAGCGATTCCTGGTAGCGTCATTGGAGCATTGTGTGCGGCCCTTGCCTACAAATACAGTAGAAAATCATGGCTAGCAGGATTCGGCGAAGTTTTTGGCACTGGTATTTTAGCTTCACTTATTGCCGTACCCTATGCAAAATTGCTTATGGAGACATCCGTAGCCGCATTATTCTTCATGCCAGCCTTTTTAACATCAAGTACCATCGGGGCCATCTTAGGTGTTATGGTAGCTAGCACTTTGCGAAAATCGGTACTAGTAAAGAGCTTTAATTCTTCGCTTTATTGAGTGGTGCTGAGTGCTTTTTGATTTTGGAAATCCTTTAAGATGTGCGAGAAGATTTCTTTTCTAGTCTTTGAGCGGGGTTCGTTTCTTTATGAGCGTCTCTCTCCCCCGAGAAGCACTTTTCGAAGGCTGCACTGTGTCAATCACCTTTGCACCCCTTTCCTAGCGGAAACCACCATTTTTTAAAACCTCAAAGCATTTAAAAAAGCAGTGCAAAATGGAATGATTTTGCACTGCCTTCACTTTATTATGATCGTTTTTTCATACCCTTTAATAGCTGGGCTACGTTCGTGTCTTCTGCTTGTACAGGTTTCTCCTCAATTGGCTGCTCTTTTTTATTCGTTTTTGTTAGGAAACTCCAACCAAAACGTCTTATGGTAATATCCATAAAGAATAGAAGCATACTTGCTAAAAGAAGCCATGTAGCAATGTTTTGTCGATCCGCTCCTTTGGTTGTAAAGTCACGGAACACATCTTGTGGTTCTTTTAAAACGGCTCCCCCTGTTTGATTTGTTAACTCTTCAACCAGTTTTTCATTAACAGGGAGCAGTTCATACTCAGCACTATAAGGAACACTTAGGCCTGCCTGATAAATGGCCTGCTGCTCATCCGCTATACGGAAGAAAATCAATCCAGGTTCGGCCTGTACAACAGCTCGAATTTGGGAGGCTGAAATGGTTTCTAACTGAGTTTCTAACTCCTCCCCTGCTTCATTAACCGCTACAATGTCTAAAAATGCGGCTTCATTTGTAGGGTCTGTAATCATAAAGGAGCCATCAGCTTCTAATCTCACATCATAGGCAACATCATTATAGCTTGGCAACATTTGTGAAATAAGCGTCTGCCAAAATGTTCCCCAGTCCTGCCATCTTGCCCAATCTCCTGTCCATTTACCCGTTGAATCGGATGTAAAAGCAAATGTTTTACCGAGTCCATATTGCCATTGTGCTAACACAGGATCTTCCTTCTCACTTTCTGCAATTACGGTTGTCCCTTGCTTAGCTGTCGTTCCAATATAAGCATTCATTTGAGGGACGCCATTGGCAAATAGCGAATTCCATCCTGCGGCATTATAAATTGCTGGATAAAACGGATTATCCTCAATATAGGTACGAGAAATCATAGCTGTTTCACGAGATAAAATAGAAGGAATGGTTTGTTCATCAATGACATCATAGAACCGTCCACTACCCATATCACTAAGTGCTTCGAGTAAGTTAGCATCAGCATCTTGTCCAATCGCTACTGTTGATAAAGTGATACCATTTTCTTTTCCCTCAGCAATTAAATCCTCATAATTCCCAGACTGTGATTGCCCATCGGTTAAAAGAATAATATGTTTACGTTGAAGCTTTAAATCGGCGAGATTTTCATAGGCTTTAGCTAATGAACTATAGATTTCTGTCCCGCCTCCTGGTGTTACTGATAGAATGGTATCCACTGCCTCTTCTTTACTTTTAAGAGGTGCGGTTTCTATGATTTCCCAAGGACGATCATCGAAGGCGATAAAGCCTAATGTATCCTCATCTCGTAGCATTTCAACAGAACGTGCCGCTGCTTCCTTAGCTAGCTCCAGCTTTGAGCCATGCATACTGCCAGAACGATCCAGCACTATGACTAGCCCTAATGAAGGTAATTGCTCCTTGCCCTTAATTTCCATCTCCACAGGCAATAACGTTTCAATTGGCGTTTTAAAATAGCCTCCTAAACCAAAACTATTTTCTCCACCAACCATCGTGAAACCAACCCCAAAGTTTTTGACTGCTTGCTCAATCACACTCATTTTCGCCTCACCAACTAAATGACCAGGCACATTGTCAAAAATGATCGCATTATATTGTAAATAGCTGGACAGTTCATTTGGTAGGCTTTTAGGATCGACAACATCATAGGCAATGGATTGACTACCAAGTGCTGCCGCGATAGGTGAAGCTGTTTCATAGCCATTGACGATGAGTAAATGGGGTTCACTTTGTACCATTGTGACACTTGTTAATTTATTGTTTTCAAAAATAGCATCCTGCCCAACTTGAATAACTGCTTCGTATTTTACAAGTCCTTCAGCTGTTGCTGCGTGTTTATAGGTAAACACATTTGTACCTTCCGTCAGCTCAACTGCCTCGCGATGAATTAGTTCATCATTTTCATATAATAACAGCTCCCCTTGCCCTGCTGCTGTTGCATGAATTTCTGTTACTAATTGTTGCTGCTCTCCTACATAAGCAACCTGAGGAGAGACAAAGCTTTTGAGCGACACATCATGGACAACTGGTAGACTAAAAGGTACAACGTCCACACTAATATTGGCACCTTTCAATCTGGAGACAAATTCTAAAGCATCTCCTTTTGTCTCATTACCATCTGTTAATAATACAAGGCGAGTCGCTTTTTTAGGATCAACAATGCCTGTTGCAAGCTGTAGACTTTGTTCAATATTCGTTTGATCTGTTGCTTTGATTTCTGTAAGCTTCGGTACATCCTTTAATTCTTTAGACAAAATGGCTTCTGTTTGTAAAGTGGAAGAAAAAGAATAGATCCCTGCAAGTTGGGGTTCTTTTTTAGATTGTAGGCTCTCCTGTATAAACTGAACCATCTCATCTTCTGTACCATTCATAGACGCAGATCGGTCTAGTAAATACACGATCTGTTCTTCTTTTATCGGTAATAATAAATACGGCCCTGCAAGTGCCAAAACTAAACAGCATATCGCTACTATGCGAATAGCAAGCACAACAATATGACTCTTTTTTAGTCGCTGCCGTTCTCGAAAATAAGTCCATCCAAAATACAAGAACAATGGAAGTAATAGCAACAATACTAATGGCGTATCAATTCGTAAATCCACGACGTCGTTGCACCTCCCACTCTGCAACAAGCAAAATTAAAACTATTACAATTAACCAAGGTACGAAGGAGGCCATCGATACCTCTTCCTTCCCATTGTCTGAAATGTCGCCTAATGTATAGCTTGTTCCTTGTTCAATAACACGTTCCTGGGCTTGCAATTGCACAATAAATTGTTTTTCTTCATTATTTGAACGTACCATATAAATACCTGGTTGTTTTGGTGCAATTAACATGCCCTGTGTAATAGAAGAAAGAAACTCATCTTCTTGCGAATAAACACTCCAGTCTCCTTGCGCTAAGGCTACTGCACGCTGTTCATTCGGTGTGAAAATACCAAGTGAACCGACTGATTCTGTTAACTGTTGCTCAGTACTCCATAAAAATAGCGGGAATGATGGATGCAATGGCCAATCTGTATCAGCAATATCCGCTAAAACAACGATATCTCCTTTAGGAGAGCGTTGGATAAACGGCTCATCTCCTACAGAAGCAATGGTTTCATAATCCGAAAATCCAGGATAAATAGCACTAACATAAATATCCTTTAGTTCGCTAAAAGCAAATAATGCATCACTTTTAGCACTTACTGTACCACTTGCTTCCACTTTTTCGGCATCATCACGTCCAAATAATACTAGCGGTTTCTCCATCTTCTCCAATAAGGCTGTTTGGTTTGTGATGACAGTTGCATCCTGATTGTCAGCTACTTGTAAAGACGGAACGATTTTCACGCCGCTACTGACACTTTGAAAACCTTTTTGTATCAACTGATGCATACCCTGATCAACAACAATTTTTGAAGTAGTCGTTTGTAGTAAGACGGTTTGTTGATTGTCTACGGCATAATCATCGTTTGCATCAATAATAGCTGTCATCGATTTTGCTAAGGGTAAATCTTTGAAGGTTTTCGTAATGGCTTCATTTGGAGGCACAACGACACGTTCTGCTACCAGCTCTTCACCCTCTGCATTTTGTATCGCTAATGTCACCTTTTGTTCAGCAGTTGTATCATTATGGAGCTGTACAAGTGCCATCGTAACCTGACCATCTGTCGTTGCAGCAAAGCGTGTAATGGCGATATTTATTAAGTCTTTCGCAGCACCTCTAACTAGCCATTTCACTGAATCTTTATCCATTGGTAATTGCTTTTTATCAAGCGTATCTGTAAAAACATAGATAGAAGTCGGTGTATCACCCACAAATGCCTGTGCAACATCCAGTGCCTTCGTCATTTCAGCCGTTTCATAGGATACTTGTAAATCTTTAATCGCTTTTTCAATGTCATTCATATTTGTTTCTTGCTGCAAAACGGCTTTTGGAGCGGCACCTGTTGTAATCAATGTAACAGGTCGCCCATTCAACTCTTCCATCAATGTCAACATTTCTTGCTTATGTGTGTCAAAGGTTGATGAATCTTTTCCTGCTAGCATCGTGGCTGATGTATCAACAATAAATATCGTTTGCGCACCCACAATAGTTGATTTTTTCACATATGGATTCATCAGCGCCAATACAAGTAGCAGTAATGCTAGCAGCTGTAAATATAGTAAGGCATTTTTTTGTAAATGCTTTAAATAAGGTGATACACGGGTTTCCTGCATAATTTCAGACCAAAATAGAGTCGAAGAGACAGTTTGATCAGTATATTTTTTACGAAAGAAATAATAGAGTAGGACAATGACCGGGATGATGGCCGTCCAGCTAAATATAATTTGACTAAAGCCCAATACGGCTCACCTCACCTAATCCAATGTGCTTTTAATAATTGTTGAAAGACCGCATGTTGCAGTCCATCTTCCACTTTCAATTGTAATTTTCGAACGCCAAAGCGACGGCAAATGGCTTCAAATTCTTCTTCATGTAATAATCGTCTTGCATGATAGGTATCTAATACTTTAGTAGACATCGTCACATTGACATCATTGCCTGTTTCACGATCAAGAAGGCGGACATCCCCCAAATAATTTGGTGATAACTCTTCTTGCGTAACAATTTGCAAAATGCGAACATCCCCAGCATAGCGTGGTAGTCTTTTTAACAGCTGCTCCCATTCCTCAATTGGCTCTAACCCATCTGTAATAATGAAGAGTACGGTACTATCCTTAGGCATAGCTTTTAGTGCACCCTGTGCAAATCGATTGGCATAATTCGCTTCCTCTATATCTGTTACTACTTGTAAAAAAGCTCGACGATACATGGCTCCCTTTCGTCGAAACGGTGGTTTCACTTCATCTTGGACAAACGAAAAAGACAAACGATCATCACGACCGAGCACCATTAAGCCGAGGGAGGCCACAATTTGACGAGCAAATAGCCACTTAGCGCTCTCCCCCATTGATTTAGTAGTATCGAGTAAAATGTGTACACGCATCTCTTGCTCGTCTAAAAATCTCTTGATAAAGTATTTATCTGTTCGAGCAAAAACGTTCCAATCTACTTGGCGTACATCATCACCTAAATGGTATTCTCTAAAATCTGAGAAATCGAGAGAAGCCCCGAAGCGTTGTGAACGGTGCGAGCCCTTATGCTGCCCGCGTAGTTTGGAGGCCGTCGCTACTTGAAAGCGACTGATTTTTGCTAACCAGTCTTCGGGCAATAAGTATTTTGCTGTCACTTGCTAACACCTTGTTGAACTTTTTCTAAAATAACATCAATTACATCATCAGCTGTTTTCCCTGAAGCCTCCCCTTCATAATTCAACAGCATTCGGTGACGTAAAACGGGTTTTGCAACAGATTTTATATCAGCTACAGAAACATGGAAACGTCCGTTCATAAGTGCTCTAGCCTTTGCTAGTTTTATTAAGCTTTGCAAACCACGTGGACCACTGCCATACATAGCATATTGTTTAACTTCATCCAGAGCATCTGGTCTTTCAGGATGCGTAGCCACCACTAGATCTGTGGCAAATTCCAGCATCTCATCGGCAACCATTACTTCTTTCACCATTTGCTGAGCTTCCATAAGACCCTCAGTATTCATCATCTTCTGTAAACCAATTTCCTGCGCACCTGTCGTTCGCTTCATAATTTCCATAAGTTCACTTTTTTCAGGATACGGTACAAGAATTTTACAAAGGAAACGGTCCATTTGTGCTTCAGGTAATGGATAGGTTCCTTCCATTTCAATAGGATTTTGAGTCGCTAACACGAAAAATGGTTTCGCCATTTTTTTCGTATCTCCCAAAATCGTCACCGTTTTTTCTCCCATTGCTTCCAACAAGGCACTTTGTGTTTTCGGTGTTGCCCGGTTAATTTCGTCGGCTAACACCATTTGACTAAAGATTGGCCCAGGTTGAAATGTAAATTGTTGCTTGCCATCAGGCGTCCGTTCAATCATACTTGTCCCTGTTATATCAGCAGGCATAAGATCGGGTGTAAATTGAATACGCGAAAACGACAAATCTAGTACTTCAGAAATTGTACGGATTAACATTGTTTTCCCTAATCCTGGTAAACCTTCTAATAAGGCATGACCATCTGCTAGAACTGCATACAACGTATAATCAATTGCTTCTTCCTGTCCAACAATGAAGCGATGAATTTCTTCTTTTACTTGGTGTAATTTCGCGCTCATCTCTACATACTGTTGCTCTGTAAATGCCATTTCTTTTCCTCCTACTGCGACTCAATTGACGTGAAATAAGATTGCACGACATTTTGTAAATCCTTTGGTAATTGTAAACGCTCTGAGCTTTCTAAATAACTGTCTTTATAGGAGCCAATTACTTCTTCATATGGTCGAATGGAGCCCTTTGTTATTGGCCCATTTCCCTGTTGCTCAGATACGTGAGAACCATCTCCTAACGCTCCACCATCTACTGATGTCTCACTTGATCCGCCAACTCGATTAGGTGTCGTTAATAAATTTCGACCGCCTTGGCCACTTCCTGCTCCTTGCCCTTGTCCTTGCCCCTGTCCTTGTCCCTGTCCTTGTCCCTGTCCCTGTCCCTGTCCTTGCCCTTGTCCCTGTCCTTGCCCTTGCCCCTGTCCTTGTTGTTTGGAACCACTTTGAGCATTATTTTGACCAGACTGACTTGCTTGGCTTTGCTGATTGCTAGGTTGGGCATTGCCAGAAGACTGTTGATTGTTTTGTTTGTTACTGCTTGCATTTTGATTGGCACTAGCAATAGCATTTTGTAAGGAATTACTTGCTGGCTTACCAAGCTTGCTCATAGCCGTTTGAGTAGCATTTGCATTTTCTGTTAGCTCTTGCTGCATTTGAGCAAGCTCTTTTAGCTGCTCAACCTCTTCCTTCGATAAGCTTTGTTCTTCTTCTGCCCCATCTTGACTAGCCGTTTGTTTATCCTTTAATTGCTGTTCCTTTAGGGCTAGTTCCTTTTGCTTTTTCACAACTTCCCGTAAAGCCTCTTCTGCCGTTTCAGCCTCTTTTAAAGTATTTTGAAGCTCTTGCAATTGCTCCTTAACTTCTTTTGTTTGTGCTTTTTTCTCTAGTTCAGCAACTTCCTTTTTCATATCTTCGATAACAGCTTGCTCTTTTTCAACCTCGATTGCTTCTATTTGCGTCGCTGCTGGAAACATATAAAGAATGGCTAGTACAACTGTTGTGACGAATAATCCGATAAATGCCTTTGGACGAAACAGATGTTTCTTTCGAGCCTTAAAGTCAGCAAAAGCTTTTTCAACATTTTGTATGGCTTTAGATAATAAAGATTGGACAAGAGGGTCCTGATCATCTTTAAACGATAATGCTGTCACTAACTCATTATGAGAAAAATAATGATCCAGAGTATGCAAAGCCTCTCTTTCGTTGACACGTTTCCACCATATGTAAACAGTAGTTGCAGCCATAACAGTAATGAATGCACCTAATGCTATTTGACGATAATATGGCCAAACAAATAGTCGGGAAATTAAAACGAGAGAAGCACTCGAAAGCAATGCCAAAAACAAACCGTACTGTGCAATGGGAATACTTCTTTCAAGAGTTAAGCTCGACTTTGCACGCTGAATATATTTTCGTAACTGCTTACGACGCTCCATACCAATTCCTCCTCATCGGTTACTTTTCATGTTGGCACGTAATTTTTTAATTGCAATCGTTAAACAAAGTACAATAATCAATACATAAGCAATTAAATACATAATCCATACAGGTAGTTCTATACCAGAAAGCTCAGCTAACGCATCACCCATCTCTGGTGAAATAAGCGTCAACATCAAGGCACCTGGATTGATAGACGCCCAAAAATAAGTCATAAAGGAGGTACTTGTACCAATGGCATTACCCATTTGATGAAAGGCCATTGTTAAAAAGAAGAAGAATGCTGTAATACCACCTAAAAAAATAATCGATCCATATGTTGCAATCATGGCCACAATGGTTCTCTTTGTAATTGTTGAAAACATCACACCAATACTACCTATTGCTACTACAGTAACTAAATAAAATAAAAATATAGAAATAAGCTGTGAAGGTGATACACCACCGAATAGAAATACTAAGCTATATAGTGGTAATCCTGCTACCAGCATCAATACTAGAAATGCTACAGAGGATAATAATTTTCCAATAACAATTTGTGTAGAACTTTGTGTTGTTGTTAGTAAAATATTTAAAGTTTGCTTCTCACGTTCACTACTGATGGCACCTGCAGTTAAACTTGGAGTAATGAAAAGAACTAATGCCATTTGTAAAATGGTTAGCACAGCAAACATCATAAAGCTTGTTTCTGGTCTAAAGAAGCCCCTGCCAGTAAATTCAGTCGTAAGCAATAAAAATCCTGCAATGAAAATACACAGTACTGCTAAGTAAAACATTAACCCTGAGAAGCTTTTAAAAGAACGGAAGCGCAACTTCAATTCTTTTACGAGTACCGGATTATAGAATCTTTCCATCATTGATTGTCCGCTCCCTTCGTGATTGCCATAAAGACATCCTCTAAATCTTTCTCTTCCTCACTTAATGCATAAATCGGTAAATCGGCAAGCATTGCCTTTTTTAATAATGACACTTGCTCTGCGTCTGTTCCACGGTAATTAAAGGCTATTTCTAAGCGATTGTCGATGACATCAATAGAAGAAATATGGGGATCTTCCTCTAAAAATGCACGTACTGCATCGAGTCGATCTGTCACTTTCATCACAATACGCTTTTCTCCCTGTAGTTGTGCTTGAATCGCAGCTACATTGCCATGTGCAATTAGCTTGCCATTATCAATGACGCCGATTTCATCACACATCTCAGCAAGCTCTGGCAAAATATGCGAGGAAATTAAAATGGTTTTCCCCATGGATTTTAAATTCCGTAAAATGTCTCGCATTTCCACACGAGCTCGTGGATCTAAACCTGATGCAGGCTCATCCAAAATCAATACCTTGGGATCGTGGATAAGGGCACGGGCTAAACATAAGCGTTGCTTCATCCCCCGTGATAATAAATCCACATATTCATAGCGTTTGTTTGTTAAATTCACTAGCTCTAATAGTTGTGGAATTAACACTTGACGCTCTGCTAGCTGAATACCGTAGCTCGCACCATAAAAATCTAAATATTCATCTACTTTTAGCTGGTCATAGACACCAAAGAAATCAGGCATATAGCCAATTTGCTTGCGCACTTCCTTCGGTTCCTTCACAACACTTTTGCCATTGATCAAGGCATCACCAGAAGTTGGCGACAATAGTGTGGCTAAAATAGAGAATGTTGTAGATTTCCCTGCCCCGTTAGCACCAACAAATCCAAATACAACGCCTTCTTCTAAGGACAAGTTTAAATGATCTAATGCTGTAAAGGAGCCATATCGTTTCGTTAAGTCACGAATTTCTATCATTATTTTGCCACTCCTTTCAGCTCTATATCTGGTAATTTCGTTTGTTCTCCAGATGGATCAGGACCATATTTTATTTCCATTCGCAGTTCTCCATCTTGATTAAAGTACTTTGAAATTTTATCCGTAAACACTTGCTTTGTATCTACCAGTGGTTCATATACGTTAGTTTCATTATTCCAGATCGCTATCTGCATACGTGCAACATCCTTATTGGAAACTGTGAGCTCATTAAGTGATTGAACAGCATCCATAAATTGATCTGGCATTGCCATTGTGACTTCGTATAAACCATCAGATAGGTACCAATTGTTCAATTCATCAATTTTTTCATAGTGTCCACTTGCTGAAAGTGGTACTAATGTATAAGTGAAGTTATTACGCTTCATTGTAAATGGACCTGATAGCTCCACTTTTCCTTTAAACGGTTGAACAAGCGTAGTAATCGGTGACATATTAGCACTTGTTTCTAGTTCAACTCCTACAAGGGCTTGATCTGTCCAAGCTGTGAGTATTGGCTGGTTATCATTTTCTACAAGCGGTAATGCTAATGATTTCATTCTTTCAATACGCATTGGGTCTACCTCATCCTTCTTCGATGGGTAACTATAATTATAATTATTGAATATCGATGGTTTTTGAAGAACCGTTGTTTTCAGTTCCTTATTAACCTGTAACGTTCCATTCGCTTCAATATCCCCTAGCTTCACTTCTTTCACACCAGAAATTAATGTGACATCTTTTAATGTGAATGGGAAATTATTTTTAACCGTTCCTGTTAGCTTTTCATTTTTCAATGTTATATCAATATCCATCTTGCCCATATTTTGAGCTGACGTTTTTCCACCAAAGGATTGCACAGACCAGTAGCTTAAGTCGCGTAATGTTAACGTCGAACCGTTAGCATTTTCTTTTATATAAGAAGATTCATGCAAAGCTCCCATCGTCCCTGTGAAATTATTGTAATTTCTCAAAGCAATGGCAGTCGTATTTTGATCAGCATTGACCACAAAATCCCCACTACGATTTGTTAGAATCGACTCTACATAATAACCATTTACACTACTATCTTCGTTTACTTTATAGAATGCAGATTGTTGAACTTGTGGCTGAACAATACGATCCTTGGCTCCAACAATAAAGAGAACAATTGAAAGGACAATTGAAATCGATGGAATGATCCACCATGCATGCTCACGCTTGTCCATTTTTTTAAGAACAACGTAAAGCAGTGGCCCGATAATTAAAATATAAAGAATAATGACAATTAGCATATAGCTTACTGATACTTCAAAGGATGGAAATAATTCATTAATGTTACGAAGCTCATAAGAAATTTGGTCGAGTGATGATTGCCCCTGTCTCATCATCCCTTGCTGCGAAATGTTCTGAATATCAATCATTTTAGCTATAAGGGCAGCATAGCCGTCCATTGATGCAAGCGGTTGATCACCTAAAGAGAAAGCTGTTTGAATAATTTCTCCACTACCAATTTTTTTCTTTGCTGCTAACACTGTATTATTTTCTGTTAGTACTGGTAAACTTCCTTCACTACTAGTAGACGAGTAAACCGAAATAGGCTGTGTAAAAATGCCTCCACCCGATAATTTAGTTAATGCCTCTGCAGAAATAGAAGTCATCTCTTGTGATAATGATAATGGTAAATACTCTTTCAAAATACCTGCAGTGGCATCAATTTGGTCAGCAGCCCCTAAGAGTAATGTACCGCCATCTTGTACCCATTTTAGTAAGGACTCTTGTTGTTTTTGTGTTAAATCGGCTATCGCCACTTCATCCACTACAATGACATTGGCCATAGCAAGTCCCTGTGAATCTTCTGGGAATGTATAATCTTTTAATTGATTAATATTAAATACTTCGACACTGCTTTGAACAACAAATGTTGATAAACGTAAAAAGGCCGATAGTCGATCACTTTTATCTGTTAATGTATAAATAAACGTTGCTGAAGGATCTAAAAAATTAGATTGTAGGCGTTTAGTTCCTTTATAGGCAACCTTTTTTCCTTTCTCAATGCTTCCCTCATAAAAGGCAAATAAATCTGCGTCCGAATAACTATAGTCAGCTAACCCATCCTGATAGAAAGTAAATGTCTTTTCTTCTCCTGCTGCTATATCGATTGGAACGACGATTGCTGATGCAGCCTCATAAGAATTGGCAGAATTAATGGCCATATCTCCAGAAAAATCTGCACCATTATTTTTTACTGTTACTTGTAGTGGCACCACTGATTGATATTTAGCTTTACCTGAAATACCCGCTGTTGCTTTGACCTCTAATGTAGCAGCAGCACTTGCCTGTGTAGAAGGCAATAAAAAGCTAATTACAAGCATGACTAATAAGGTCAGTGCCGTCATTTTTGTCTTTTTCAAAAGCTCAACTCCTTTTTATGTAAATAGATGGTTACATAATTATACGATTTAAATTGCATTTTGTTCCATTTCTTATGATATCTTCATGAATATTCATAAACTCTTAAGAAATAAGCGATTTAATAATGAATACAAAAAGGCAATTCCGACATGACTTGGAATTGCCTTTTTGGCTATTTTGTATAATCAAACAAACAACGTGCATGATCCTGCACTACTTCAACAAAAGCCTCTACCTGTCTCAATTCAAAGGAGGATTCATAGCCAATTAACCAAGTATCTCGCGTAAGCCCAAATTCCTTTTCATCATTGGACAGCGGGATTTTATGAATGGCATCGTGGTCATTTAAAGTAATGGAAGGTAAAATAGCATAGCCGATGCCATTTAAGGCCATTTGCTTACAAATCTCAATTTGATCCACTAAAATTTGTTTTCTAGGATTTGATGCAAAATGCTGTTGCCACCATTGTTGAATTTCTTGATAGTAGTTAGAATCACTTTTATATTGTATAAATGGACGGTCTGTCTTCAACACATCTTCAATGGTCTTAACTTCTTTGTCCACTAAATAAAGAGTATCTCTGAAAAGGTGAATCTTTTCTCCCTTCCAGTCAACTTGGCCACGTACAATGCCTACATGTGCCTCGCCCTCATAGAGTGCCTTGACAATTTCAGAGCTCCAGCCCGTCATCAGTGATATTTTAGCTTCAGGATATTTTGACACAAAATCCTTTAAAATTTTAGGTAGCCAGTTTTGACCAACAATGGATGCACAGGCAATTTTTAATGTCCCGTTGACCTTTGTTGTTAAGGATTGAATGGTTTCAAAAATCTCTTCTTTTTTAGCTAGCATTTCCTTCGCATACGCAATCACCTGTTCTCCAGCGGGAGTTGCAGTTAGCCCCTTTTGTGAGCGAATAAATAACTGTGCACCCCAGTCCTTTTCAATCGTTTGTAATCGTTGAGAAAGGGCCGGTTGGGATAAGAATAGACGCTCTGCTGCTTTCCGCATATTGCGTTCTTCAGCTAAAATTTTTAATACTTCTGCCTCTGTTGCCATCAATCTTTAAACCTCCACTACAAGCAAAGAGGGCCTCATGATTTTCATCTGAGTTCCCTCTTAAGCTACTACTCTTTTTGATAAATATATTTTTTCAATTGCTTCAAAATAACACGTCTTGTTAAGATCCCTGCAAATGTACCGTCTTCGTCTACTACACATAAAAAGGCGTGGTTAATGACTAAATCTAAAGCTCGCTGGAACGTATCCGTCAACTTCAATACGGCAATTTCTTTGTCCATTATAGAGTCAACTTTAATATCAGGTAGCTTTTCGTATTCAATATGCTCAAGACCAAGAATCGATTCGGTAATCATTTTCATGCTAAGTAAACCTTGAAGTCGATATTTCAAATCTAATACAGGTATGGACGAGTACCCTGTACGCGTTAGTACAAGGAGTGCATGTTCTGCACTATTTCCACTTTGTACATGCGCAACTTTTTCAGAGGAAATAATAAATTCACTAATTGGCATTGCTAATAAGTCTTTGCTGTTAGTTGAAATCATGAACTTCTTCTCCTTTTCTGTTCTCGCTGTGGAGAACAGTCCTTCTCTTTCATCATATCATAACTTTTCTATGTATGACCATGACCAGGTCGGGAAGAGTTTTCATGAACAATGAATTATTTTGGTCTATCCTACAAAAGCTAAGTATATCTTCATTCAGTCAAGTTTCTACTTAACTGAATGAAGATGGTTTCTATCTAATAACCAGCCTTACTCCAGTAATAAAAAATCATAATCCCTAAAAAAAGCAAAAAAATCGCATAGACCCAAACAATTGGGTTCAACATCGTGGCATACTCTTCGACTGTTTCTGAAATCGGTGTATCATTTTCAGATTTCCGTTCAGAGGTCATTTTTGCAATTTTCAGCGTAGACACAAACGAAATTGCAGAAATGATCACAATGGCAATAATAGCTGGAATTAACCACATACCCATAGGTATCACTCCTTTCTTTACCCTTAGTATGCGTCAACCCAGCTCACTGTTATGCAAATATTTTTAGAATGGATATTGATTGAGCCATTGCCCACCATCCAGTGTTACACATTCTCCATTCATATAGCTTGCCTTGTTAGACATCATAAACGTAGCTAAATCAGCAATTTCTTCTGGTGTTCCTATACGACCTAATGGAACTGAATCTAGCGTACGAGCTGCTGCTGCTTCGGATTCCCAAAGCTTATCTGCCCCACCTGTTCGTTCAATTGGGCCAGGTGCAATCGCATTAACACGAATACCATACTGTTTTCCCCACTCGACAGCCAACGTTCTCGTCAGTGATAATACACCAGCTTTTGCTGCAGCTGAGTGAACAACACCAGCTCCAGCATTCCAAGCATAAGTAGCCACCATATTTAAAATAGATCCTTTTATATTATTTTTAATCCAATAATTCCCAATTACTGAAGAACAGAAAAATGTACCATTTAACACAATATCCACAACAGCCTTCCACCCATTCGGAGATAGATCCTCAGCTCGTACAATAAAATTACCTGCCGCATTATTTACTAGCCCATCCACCTGACCGAATTTATCAATAGCAAATGCGAGCATGGCCTCTGCATGCTCAGGTACACGCACATCCATTTGAAACGTCTCAATAGAGGGACCCGCCTCAGCAATAAATTTTTTAGCCTCTGCTAATCGTTCTTCGTCACGCCCTGTTATGACAACATTAGCACCTTCAGTGACGAATTGCTTTGCCATATAAAGCCCCATACCACTTGATCCACCCGTAATAATAATCGTTTTCCCCTGTAACATTCCATTTCCCCCTTAGTAAAAAATGAATGATGATTCATTAGAATTTTACTATATTTTCTCGAATATGTCATATTAATTCTATAGATTACTAGAATATTTTCTGTTTTTTCAAAAAAAGAGAGCTATTCAGCAGTTTGAATAACTCTCACAATCATTAAAACTCATACGTATAGGCAATTTTATATAGTTCCATTAATTCTTCTTTTGTGGGTATCTTCGGATTATTGCTAGGACTGCCACTTGCAAGAGCATCCTCAGCCATTTTAGGGATAGCATTGTAAAAAGCTTGTTCTTCTATTCCCCAATGTTTTAAATTGCCAATCTTCATATGCCTACACATTACCTTAATGGACGTAATGGCTAATTGTGCTAGCTCCTCTTGTGAATACGACTCTTTTGTTTTATTAAAAAACTGTCCTAAATCCGCTAGACGATCTATACAAGCTTCTTTTGAATAGTCCAATACAGCTGGTAAAAGCATCGCATTGGAGATGCCATGTGGAACATGGAAGAGTGCACCGATTGGACGCGACATTCCATGAACTAAGGCAACAGAAGCATTTGAAAATGACAGCCCTGCCTGCATGGAGCCTAATGACATCGCTTCCCTCGCATCCACATCATCTCCTTGCTCATAAACTTTAAGTATATTATTGACGATTAATTCCATGGCAGATAATGCAAGAACATTCGAATATGGATGCGCTAAGCGTGATAAATAGCTTTCAATAGCATGACTTAAAGCATCAATTCCCGTTGCTGCTGTAATCGCAGGCGGTGATGTTATAGTTAAAACAGGATCGACTATTGCAACAGTTGGCATAAAAGCTGGCTGTTTAATCATCATTTTTACAGCCGTTTTTGTATTCGTAATAACAGTTGCATCTGTGGCCTCAGAGCCTGTCCCCGCTGTGGTTGGTATGGCTATATGCGGTATTGGTGCATGCGCTGCAACTTTGGCCATTTTCATATAATCTCCTATGTAGCCACCATTTGTAGCTACTACCGCAATCGCTTTTGCCGTATCAATACAGCTTCCTCCACCAACAGATATAATGACATCACAGTGGTGTTTCTGCAGCAGCTGTAGTCCCTCGGCTACATACGTATCATCCGGCTCAGTTGTCACTCCTAAGTATGAAACAACCTCTATCCCTTGGATTTTTAACAAGGTATGACACTGCTTAACAAAACCTAAGCGATCCATGATTGGATCACTAACGATTAATGCCTTAGAGCCTAATGCTTTGGCATAGTCCCCTACTTCCTTAAAAGAATCACGCCCATATACAATGGTTCCTGGTGAATGAACGGTAAAGATTGTTTTCGTTTGAATCATATTTCACCCTCCTAAGCTATTGAGCCGTATAACCACCATCTAAAAGAATCGCCTGACCAGTTATCCCCTTTGCTATATCGCTTGCTAAATATAAAGCTAGCCCTGTAATTTCAGAGACATCCAACAGCCGTTTTTGCGGTACAAGTGGATAAAGCACCTGTTCTAGTACTTCCTCTATTTGAATACCTCGAGTCTTCGCTAAATCGCTAAATTGATTGTGCACTAATTCTGTATCCACATAACCTGGACAAATGGCATTAACTGTAATCCCATCATTTGCTACTTCCAGGGCTGCCACTTTTGTTAACCCAATAACACCGTGCTTTGCTGCGTTGTAACCAGCCTTACCGGCAAACCCGATAACCCCATTGATGGAGGCCATATTGATAATGCGACCAAATTGATTGTTCTTCATATGTGGTAATGCATATTTCATCGCCACAAATGGTGCAACGACCATGACCTTTTGCATAGCCTCAAAAATCTCCGTTTTAAAGTCTTCAATCAATGAGACATGTTGAAATCCTGCATTATTAATTAAAATGTCTATTGTTGAAAATTTTTCAATCGTAAATGCAATAGCCTCTCGTATAGCTTGTTCTTCTGTCACATCACATGTATATATCGTTAAAGAAGGGTTTTGAGCAACCGCTTCCTTTAAAAGCTGTTCATTTTTATCCGTAATTACTACATTTGCTCCTTCCCTAGCAAATGCTTGGGCGATGGCAAGACCAATGCCACGAGCAGCCCCTGTAATGAAAACTGTTTTTCCTTGCATACACCATTCCCTCTCCTTTTTTAAGAAAAAGAGCTGTAAGAATCTACAGCTCTTTGTTTGTATTAGTCGTTATTACTTGGGAATGCAAATGTAGATGCTGTAGAGGCATTACCTGCCATCCAACGCTCTGAAATTGTCTTAGTTTTTGTAAAGAATCGTGCCTGATCTGGACCAAACATATGCCCTTCACCAAAACGAGAGCCTTTAAAACCAGCAAAATTATGGTAGCCAACTGGAATTGGAATTGGTACATTGACACCTACCATGCCAACATCTATTTCAGTCGTAAATTGACGAGCTGCTAACCCGTCATTCGTAAAGATTGTGACACCATTGCCTAGCTCATGTTTATTAATAAGTGAAATAGCCTCCTCCAGTGAATCTACACGTACAACATTACGAGCAGGTCCAAATACCTCTTGCTCATAAATTTCCATCCCTGGCTTTACATGATCTAATAATGTAGGTCCTACATAGAAGCCTTTAGATTCTTTGACAATATCAAGTTCACGGCCATCACAAATCACCGATGCTCCCTCAGTTTCTCCCCGCTCAATTGCAGCAAGAATCGCCTCTTTTGATTGTTGAGAAATGACAGGGCCAAAATCTGCATCAGGGTCTGTATATGGACCTACCTTCAGATTAGTGATTTTCTTTTTAAGAATCGCCACTAGACGGTCTGCTGTCTCTTTCCCTACAGGCATAATCGTAGATATTGCCATACAACGCTGAGAGGCTGCACCATATGCTGCACCAATAAAGGCATTTGCTACCTGTTCAAGGTCTGCATCTGGCATCACAACCATATTGTTTTTACCACCACCAAGGGCAGTGACACGTTTTCCATACTTTGAGCCTGTTTCATAAATATACTTCGCCACCGGTGTTGAGCCAACAAATGAAATGGCTTGCACAGTTGGGTTTTCCAAAAGTTCATTAACGGCATCCTTATCACCATTTATCACTGTCCAAATACCATCGGGCAACCCAGCTTTTTTCCACAGCTCACTAACAAACAATGCAGTCATTGGCACACGTTCTGATGCTTTTAACACAACAGCATTCCCTACAGCAATAGCCATACTTGTTTGTGCTAAAGGCACCATAATTGGGAAGTTAAATGGCGAGATGGCCGCCACTACTCCTAATGGATATTTTGCAGAATAGGCATTAATTTGCCCGCCAACATTAACAGAGTATTCCCCTTTCATTAAGTGTGGGGCACCGATAGCTAAGTCAACAGATTCAAGTCCTCGGGTGATTTCTCCTTTAGCATCTTCAAGCGTCTTTCCGCTTTCTGTACAAATAATTTGCAGTAGCTCCTCCATATTTTCTGTAATAAGGTTTCGAAACCTTAAGACAATTTCTGCTCGCTTTGCCACAGATGTGTCACGCCATTTAGGAAATGCCGCTTGTGCTTGCTCAATTGCCTCCCGTGTTTCTGCTATTGTGGCAAGTGGTACTTTTGCAATGACATCACCTGTTGTAGGATTGAATACTGAACCATAACGGCCGCTTTTTCCTTCCACTAAATGTCCGCCAATAAAATGTGTTAATGTTTGAATTTCTTGTGCTGTTGTCATTTTTCTTTTCCTCCTCTTAAAATTGTTCTATTTTAGCAGTTTCTTTTAAACTTAAATAAGCAGCAGACATATCGTTTTCACCATAGCCTTGCTGAGCAATTTCACTATACAAATCCACCAACTTTTCCCCGATTCGCAGCGATACGCCTGCTTCGTCAGCCATTTCCTTCGCTAGCTTTAAATCCTTTAATAGTAGATTTGTCGAAAAGCCTGGCTCATAATTATCGTTTTTCATATATTCCACATAATTGCGTTCATAAATACGGCTTTGACCATAGCTATTACTTAACACTTCATACAGCACATCAGCATGAATGCCCATCTTTTCACCAAGTACGATTGTTTCAGCGACGGCCTCTGTATAAAATCCAATCATTAAATTATTTAATAATTTAATACGTGTACCTACACTTGACGAAATTCCTAGATGGTAACTATTTTTACCGACTATTCCGAATATTTTTGCAGCACTTTCATAATCTTCCTTGTCGCCACCAACCATAATTGTTAGAGTAGCATTTACTGCTCCAATTACTCCCCCACTTACAGGTGCTCCTAAATATCGTAACCCTAAGGCTTTTGCTTCTTTATATAATGAATCGTTCAATTCGGGATTAACTGTACTAAAATCAATGAGTAAGCATCCCTTTTTCGCATGATGAATGATTCCTTGTTCTGATTGATACACCATTTCTACTACCTGAGGAGTCGGTAAGCTGGTCATCACCACATCACATTGCTGTGCAACTTCCTTTGCTGTTTCCACACCAATGCCACCCGCTGCTCTAAATTGCTCCATGGCCTTTGCATTTGTATCAAAGCCATACACTTGATAATTTGCCTTTAATAAATTGATAGACATCGGTAACCCCATATTGCCTAAGCCAATAAAACCTAATTTCTCCTTCATTTAAACTTCCCCCAATCTTTGAAAATTCAGCAGACAAGCTGCATGATACACTAGCCAACGCCTATTTTTTGTCGTAACATTAATAACGAGATACTTTTGTTGACCATAGTCAGTGACTGCGGTCAATTAAATCATAATCAAAATAATTCCATCTCGTCAATTAAAAAAAATATATTTTCAGAATATTTTTACAAAAAATATTTTACAATACTTTACTTTGGAGGTAATAAGCTACGATGGAATCATTAACGAGCAGACAGAAAAAGGCATTAGAAACACGGGAAAAATTATTAAAAACCTCGTTAGATTTATTTAACAAGTATGGTTTTGAACATGTCTCTGTTGAACAAATTACAAAAGCCTGCTATGTTTCGAAAGGGACCTTTTATACACATTTCCCATCCAAATATGATGTTATATTAGAAAAATTTATGGAGCTGGATCAATTTTATAGCACTGTAGAAAAAAATATTGATCCTTCATTATCAGCAAGTGAAAAAATTTTATTTGTCTATCAACAACAAATGAACTATTTAACGAAAGTTGTAGGAAAAGATTTATTGCGCACAGTGTATACAGCTGCCATGACAAACCAAGTAGAACAAGATCACTACTTAATCAATCCACAACGTAAAATCTTTCAAATTATGAATACATATATTGAGGAAGGAATTCGACAGGGGGAATTCAGACAAGATGTATCTGCTCCTAACATACAAGCAATTATTCGGCGCTGTATGCGTGCCAATGTTTATGATTGGTTAATTCATAGTGAGGATTTCGATTTGGCTTCCGAAATGGCCCAATTCACAACTATTGTCTTGGATGGTCTTAAAAGCCATAAATAAAAAAGTAGCACTTCACCCATTTTAGGCGATGAAAGTGCTACTCGTTGATTAGCTAACAAAATATTGTTGAACAATTGTTTCCACTGGTAATGGTTTATTATATAAATAGCCCTGTCCTTTTTGACAGCGATGACGTTTAAGAAAATCAACTTGTGAAGCCTCTTCAATTCCTTCAGCAATGACCTCTAATCCTAAATTATGAGACATCGAAATAATTGCCTTAATAATGGCTTCGTTTTTGTCATCTTTTGCAATATCTGCAATAAATGACTGATCGATTTTAATGATATCAATTGGATAGCGCTTAAGATAGCTTAATGAGGAATAGCCTGTCCCAAAATCATCCACTGACACATACACGCCTAATTGCTTCAACTCGGTCAAAATCGAGTAAGTTTCATGAACGTTTGTCATAGAACTTTCGGTTATCTCCACCTCTAATAATTCGGGTGGTACACTATATTTCTTCAAAGCCGCTTTAATTTTTCGAGCGAAATTTTCTTTTCTAAACTGCTTAGGTGAAATATTAACGGCTATCCGTACAGGACGATAGCCTTTCGATTGCCATTCTCTTTGGTAACGACAAACCTCATCAATAATCCAATCACCTATTTCGATTATTAAGCCTGAAGCCTCAGCAATCGGAATAAACTGTGCAGGTGACACAAAACCAAATTTACGATTATTCCACCGCAGTAATGCTTCAAAGCTATTGATGCTATTGTTTGCTAAATCCATTTGTGGCTGTAGATGGAGACTCAGCTCATTAAATTCAATGGCACGACGTAAATGTGCCTCCATTAATGCTTCATTTGGAAAGACAGCTGTCATATCTTCACGATAGTAACGGTAATGTGATCGGCCATGCTCTTTAGCAGAAAATAAAGCCTTATCAGCTTTCCGTACAAGTGTCTCTAAATCTCTTCCATCTGCTGGACTAAGCGAAATGCCAATCGACACGCTAATAAAATATTCCTGTCCATCTATCATAAACGGCTGTTTTAGAACATCCAAGATTGCATTCGCGGTATGCTCAATTTTTTGGATGGTTACATCTTTTAGCACAAAGATAAACTCATCACTGTTATAGCGATAAAGGGAGCATTTTGAGTAACAAAGCTCACGAAGCCTATGACTAAACATACGCATAAGCTCGTCACCCTTGCTCTCGCCAAGAGATTCATTAAATTTTTTAAAGCGATCAATATCAACCAAAATTAGAGCAGCTTGCTTGTGTTCTTGCTTTTTATCATTTAAATGGTGCAGCCAGTGTTCTTTAAAAGCCTTTCGGTTCCAAATACCTGTTAATTCGTCCATCAGCGCTAGGTAATAAAATGCCTCATGATCATTCATAAATGAATTGGCTTCTTTGACAAATAAATGTACCCCTATTACCTCACCATTATAATAAGTTGGATGTGTTCTTAAATAAAAAGGCTCTTTACTTAGCAATTGGCCCTTTAATAAACACCTAGGCATGCCAAAAGCTGAACCTTCAATGGTTTTGGCAAATAATAATTTAAATTCATTGCTATATCTACTTTCTAATAATGAAAAAATATCTAGTCCTATTAGGCTGTGCTGCTCTCTAGATAAGACAGAGGTAGCAGCAACGTTCTGATGGATAATACGACCTTGTATATCTGTCGTTAACACTGGGCTCACATGTTGCTCCACAAATTGTAAATATGGCGCTATTTCACTTTGTGTTGCACGAAGGATCATAGCAACCATAGAATTAGCTAAGTGCTGTACATGAATCACAAATGTTTTTTTTTGAAGATCAGTACCTAATGTTAGGACATGTTGTTGATTGACATCTTGATTTAGCAGTTCCGACAATTGCAGCCAGCATGGCTCTGAAAAAAAATGCTCCGCGTTCTTGGCTGAGCTATCTTGTAACTCAAGCAATAAAGATAGCTTATCATTAAATTCAACAACCTCAAACACGGCCGTATCCACTTTTTTCAAACAGACAACTGCATCAAATGGATTCAGTTGGATGAGCTGCTGATAATCTGCAAATGGCGCTACACTCTCTCTATATTTTTTCATTCTATCCCTCACTAAGTAGCGTGTTTGCTCTATTCTTCGTCTAGCGTAGGCTTTAATGCATCCTTTAAGAAAACTTCCTGGCTATTTAACGGATCTTCGCTACGATCAAACTCTTTGTAATGGTATTTACCATTCGAGTCTTGAATACGTGCTTTCGCAGTATCCATTAATTGTGCATTCATTATGTCAATAATACGAGTTTTTGCTTCACTTGCATATACAGGGAACAATATTTCTACACGTTTAATCATATTGCGTGTCATCATATCTGCTGACGATAAATAGACTTTATTTTCTCCATTATGATGGAACCAATAGATACGAGAATGTTCTAGGAAACGGCCAACAATACTTGTCACTGTAATGTTTTCACTTATACCAGGAATACCTGGTCTAATACAGCAAATACCACGTATAATGAGTTCCACTTTTACACCTGCAATGGATGCTTCATAAAGCTTCATCATTAAGTCTTTGTCTGTCAGTGAGTTCATTTTTGCCCTAATAAAACCATTACCATGTTTTTTATGACAAGCAATTTCTTCATCCATTAAACGAATAAATTCATCTCGAATATCAAATGGTGCCACGACTAAATGATTAAAGGTAGGCTTTTCTGTATAGCCGCTTAAGTAGTTAAAGAAGTTTGTCGCATCAATGCCAAACTCTTTATCTGTAGTTATTATGCCCATATCCGTATAAATTTTTGCAGTAGCATCATTATAATTTCCTGTCCCAAGATGCA
This sequence comes from Lysinibacillus sp. FSL W7-1291, assembly GCF_038593415.1. Classification (NCBI taxonomy): domain Bacteria; kingdom Bacillati; phylum Bacillota; class Bacilli; order Caryophanales; family Bacillaceae; genus Lysinibacillus; species Lysinibacillus sp. FSL W7-1291. The sequence continues at coordinate 829,763 of NZ_CP151994.1, read as the reverse complement.
CAAAACGCTCAATTTTACCGTTACGACGACTAACAACTAGTGTTATTTTAGAGTGCGTTTTTAAATTATTCATGCCATAAATCACAAGACAGCCTGCTTGTTCTAATTGTTTTGCCCAGTGTACATTGTTTTCTTCATCGAAACGAGCCTTTAGTTCAACTAGCACTGTTACTTGTTTGCCATTTTCAGCCGCAAGTTTTAATGCTTGTATAATTGGTGAATTGCCACTTACTCGATATAATGTTTGCTTGATTGCTAATATATTTGGGTTAACCGCTGCCTCTGCAATAAAATCAACAATTGGAGCAAACGATTCATATGGATGATGGAAAAATATATCTTGTTGTAGAGCTTTTTCAAAAATATTTTCATCTGATTGTAAATCTAAAGGTGGCTGTGGAATAAAGCTTTCATATTCTAGATGCTCGCGACCAACAGAAATACCTTTAACAAAAGAGAACATAAAGGTTAAATCCAAAGGCCCATCAATATGGAACACATCTGTTTCTTCAATTTCAAATTCATCTAATAAATATTGAAGTACTTCCTCATTCATTTCTCCAACTCGAACTTCTAAACGGCTCCCTACGCCCCATTTTCGTTTTTTTAGTTCCTTTTCAATTTCAACTAGCAGATCGCGAGCCCCCTCTTCATGGATCGTTAAATCTGCATTTCTTGTTAGACGGAAAGCTTGTGCTGATTTTACACTATAGCCATAAAATAGCTTTTCAATATGCGCTACAATCACGTCCTCCAATAAAACAACAATTGTTTTCCCTTCTTCGGATGGTACTTTTATATAACGGTCTAGGACAGAAGGGACTTGTACGATGGCTACTTTTTCCCGACTTTCAACTTCTGTCTCATCCTGCTCTAACAGTACGAGTAAATTCAATGTCTTACCAAATAATGTTGGGAAAGGACGATACGCGTCTACTGCTACAGGGGTTAAAACTGGGAAGATTGTTTCCGCAAACATCTCATTGATAAATGCTTTTTGTGCACTGTTTAAATCTTTCATATCTGCAATATGTACATTATGCTGTGGAAGCAAATCATAAATTAAATGACGATAAACTTCTGTCTGTCGACGAACTAATGCTTGTGTACGCTCTGCAATTTTCGCCAACTGCTCCTTTGGTGTTAATCCAGATTTATTTTCAGGTTTATGAAAGCCAGCTCGAACTTGATCTTGTAGCCCTGCAACACGCACCATAAAAAATTCATCTAAATTTGAGCTAAATATAGCTAAAAATTTCAAACGCTCTAGCAGAGGATTATTGATATCCTCCGCTTCCTCTAATACTCGTTCATTAAAGGCAAGCCAGCTCAATTCCCGATTATTATAGTACTGAGGCTTGGCAATCTCCTCTAATAACCGACTATGTTTTTCTGAAAAGTCTTCCTCATGTAGCTCGTTTTTCGTTACTTCAGTTGTCATCCATTGTTCCACCCTTCTTCAATAAAATTGATCCTCATTGGGATTTTTAATGCTCGTTCTAAATGTTTTCTATGGCGATTGGCTTGATACTTTTCAGCAGCTGCATTCTTTTTCACATAAATATCCAGTTGTACATAATCCTCTTCTGTGCGCATCTCAATGGCATGAACAACATTGCGCTTTGACACATTTAACGCATAGACAAATTTTAATAACGCTCCAAAATCTCGTAATTTGCGATATTCCTCACGATCCATCCATGTTGCAAACGGAGCGGCAAATCGTTCAAAATAATCTTTATTTTTATAGGATGCAAGAAGTGCTAGTTTTACTCGTTCTAAATGATTTAAACCATCAATGGATTGATTTGCGATTAAATAAAAAGTATGTTGGCTGGAAGAGCTTAATTCAATATACTCTCCAATATTAAAAACCTTGGCCGCTTTCGACAATAAATGCAAATCTTCTGGATGATATTGCAAATAACCTAAATGACAGCATTCACGATACAATTGGTCTGCTAAATTCATTAAATAATCAACTTCCATTTCAGTTCGACCATACTGACGTGCTAATCTTCTTGCATTCCCTTCAAATACATTGTATTTATCAAAGGCCTGTGCATCTGTTTGCAAAATCCGTTGAAAAATGAGTCCCTCACGTAAACCTCTCTTTGTCAGTTGGAATGTCCCACTACCAACCGCCTCCATTAACACTCTAAATACCTCTAATGCAGGTACAATAATATCTGCGCGATCCGATGAAAGCCCATCTAATTGTTTCAATTCCTGAAAGCTTAGTTGACCTAAAAATGAGCTTAAATCATCCAAATCTGCCTTAGACATTTCGTAGCCATGCACACTTGCAATTGGATAGTCATGCTTTTGCTGATGAATTTGTACAATATTCCGCGCACTACCACCAATTGCGATAATAGGTAATGCGACATTTTGTATCCAAGGGAGTGTTTGAAATTGCTCTTTAATAAAGGCAATGAGTTCCACTTTTTCACTACTATTCATAATGTCACCTTTTACAAATCGTTGCTTTAAAGAAACTGTCCCAAATGGAAAACTATGTGATTGCTGAATTTCTTTATTTTCAAAGAGCGTAATTTCGGTACTTCCACCACCAATATCAATTGTTACGGCCGATTTTGTACCCATGGAATAGGCAACTGCAACATAGCCAAAATAGGCTTCTTCTTCTTCTGATAAAAGCTCAATTTGGATACCAGTTCGTTTTTTCATTTCCTCTATAATTTGATCTCGATTAGTGGCTTGTCGGATAGCAGCAGTTGCAGCTGCTTTGACATCAGTTATTTCAAAATCCTCTAGCATCGCTTTGAATGTGAATAAAGTTTCTGATAACACTTGAATACCTTCTTCAGACATTTCTCCTGAAGGCAATATATATGTACGCAAACGTGCTACCGTTTTAATATTTCCTAGCTCACAAAGCCCCTCTTCATTATCATACTGATATAATACTAATCGAATGGTATTGGAGCCGATATCAATAATGGCTGTTTTTAGTTCATTCAAATCATCACATCCTCCAAGCCTATTTTGTTCATAAAATGTGGACCTATACAAAAAAGTCGGCACCCTTTTAAGGCATCCGACTTTTCTTTCATTTATTTTTACTTTTAGGATACCCATTATTAAAATTGTGAAGTATCTTGTAAGTCATTACCATTACAGAATAAGTTGGTCAACACGTAAAATGAGCTCTGCAATTTCTGGCTTACTAATTTGATCTTCTGCTCCTACTTGATCCCCTTTATGGCGAAGATCGTCTGTAATGAGACTTGAGAAAATGATGACAGGAAGCTTTTGAAGATCAGGGTGCTCTTTGATTTTTCGTGTCAAATGATGACCATCCATTTGTGGCATCTCAATATCAGTTACCACTAATTGAATATGTTCTGCGATATCGCTACCACTATTCGCAATTCCTTCTAAGTATTCATAAGCATCGCGACCATTTTCAAAGAATTCTACATTGTCATAACCAGCTTCGCTCATTGTATCGAATAATAATTTGCGTAATAATGGTGAATCTTCTGCAATTAAAATACGCTTTCCAGAACGTTCACGTTTACCAAGCTTTTTAACAGATTCCACACTAATTCCTGATTCAGGATTGATATCCACCATAATTCTTTCGAAATCTAGCAATAGAATCATTTGTTCATTTTGTTTAATTACGCCAATTACTTGTGATGTCCCACCTTGATACATATCAGATGGCTTTTCAATTTGATTCCATGAAATACGATGAATTTGTGTCACATTATCTACATGGAAAACAACACGTTGCTTATTGAATTCAGCCACAATATATTTTTGTTGAGGATTACGCTCCGCACCTTGAATTCCTAATACTCGCAGCATATCTACAACCGGTAATACTTCACCTCGTAATTGAATAATTCCTTCTACATGCGGGTGCGCGTGTGGGATAAATGTTACTGGTATCGGTTGAATAATTTCTTTCACTTTAATGACATTGATGCCGAATTTATTGTTTGCTACTTCAAATTCAACGATTTCTAGCTCATTTGTGCCACTTTCTAATAATATTCCTTTATGTTCCAATGCAATCCCGCTCCTTTCTCTACATCTATTTATAATTCAATTGTATCATAGGCAATACATTTCTCCTACTTGCTATTTCCATTTTTATCATTAACTTTTAGATGTACCAATAGGCCGATTACTGTCATCACTATTAATGTTGATAACGCGACACGACTAGCAAGGGTGCCATAATCCTTCATCCATAATGTCACTGTTCCATATACGGCTGGACCGATAATCGATGATACTTTACCTGAAAAGGCAAATAAGCCGAAAAACTGCCCGCGTTTCTCATACGGTGATAATTCAATAATATAGGTCCTAGATGTCACCCACATGGATCCAAGGGATATCCCAAATAGACTACCTGCTAGCCAGAACATCCATTGTGCTGAGGCAAAAACAGCGAACACTAAAGCGATAATCATAATGAGCGCAACTATCGTAATGGCACGTTTAGCTCCTATGGATTTCGTTATATAGCCAAATGCAAGAGAACCAATGATTGTTGATACCGTAGAGACCAAATAAAGAACGATAAACTGACCAGAACTAAATCCAACAATTGCCGTAGCATAAACAGCCATCATGGCGATCGTCGTAGCAATGGCATCATTTAAAAAGAAATAAGCAATCATGAACGTAAAAATGGCCTTATATTGCTTCATATCCTTAAAAGTTTGAATGATTTCTTTATAGCCGTCTAAAAACTTTATGGACTTGCGCTGCGCTTTTGGAATAGGTGTATCTTTATTAATTAAAAATAATGGCAATGAAAATAATAAATACAAGATAGCTGTTGGAATAAACGCTCGGTGAAAATCGCTGTTACCGACATATAAATATACAAGTAATCCGAAAAGTGTGCCCAAATAACCAATTGCAACTCCATACCCTGAGATTAATGGCATCTCTTCTTTTGTTCCTAAATCACCCATCATAGAGTCGTAGAATACTAGACTTGAATTAAAGAAAAATTTTGCAATGACAAAGCTTGCAACTACTAAAAATAAACTAAGAGGGACACCTGAGTAGTTGGTTGTCGATTGTACATTTGCAAAGATCCCCATCATAAATGTAAAAAGAATGGAAATAGATGCAAACCATACGATAAACCTCTTTTTGTAGCCAGTGTTATCAATCCAAACTCCAAAAAGCGGTGAAAAGATAACGAGCAACAAGCTTGCAATCGCATTGGCGTAGGATATAAAGGTGCTTGCTACTTGTTGCATGACTTCATTCGTACCCAGCACTTCATCCATGTAAAACGGGAAAAAAATTGTATTTATATTTGAAGAAAAAATTGTATTCGCAAAATCATAAAATGCCCATGAAAGTATTGGCAATGATAAATAAATGGCTAACTGACTTCGATGCTGTACATCGATTGCTGTACCTTTCTTCATATAAAACCTCCCCTCTATTTTCTATAATAATCAATTAACCTCTCTCTGTAATAAAAAATATCTTTTTTTAAAGAAAATTAATATTATTTACAATATAACAGCAATTTCATTGAAAAATAACTGCCAAATGACCGATAAATGAACACTCATTTTCCATCGTTTTCCGTGTAAATCAAAAAAGACCTTTTGACAAGGTGAGGGGAGGTGATTTCCGTTCCGCCAGCGTCCTTTCCAGGGGGCGTCCGATGAGCCGCTGCGCTCACTGCGTTCGCTCCAGTGTCTTTTCCTGAACAAAATAGCCCTTTATTTATATTATTAGAGAGAGGATAGGCTCTTATTTACAATGTGGAGAAGTGATGAGTGACAACACCCCACCATAAAGAGTAGTGAATACCCTTCACTTTATTGGAAAACCTTTGCTAACAAGAAACATTTTTATGGATTGGAGTGGAAGGCTACTTGACTCCCGTAGGATAGCGAGACAAGCGAGCCTCTAAACGGAGCGGTAGCGGAGGAAGCGGCTCGGCGCTCGCCCACAGGAAAACAAGTAGCCTGCAACGGAAATCCATTTTCACCTTTCACAAATTCTATTGATTGTTTGTTTTTCAACACGATAAAAAGGTATTCAAGCCCCTCACTTGAATACCTTTTTATCATTTTTCATTTAGTGTCACCCAGTCAGAAGACCATTGTTCAATTGCTTTTAGCACTGGCGCAATAGCATAGCCCTTTTCCGTAAGCTCATACTCAATGACAACTGGTGTAGAAGGAATTACTGTACGTAACACGATTTGCTCTGTCTCTAACTCCTTTAATCGTTCTGTTAAAACACGACTGCTAATATTCAACTGATTTTTAATGGTTGAATAACGTTGTGGACCATCGAGCAACTGATAAATTAGCAAAGTATTCCATCGATGATTTAATATCATGAGTGCTTTTTCAAATCGTGGACAAATATTTTTTTGATCCAATCTACTAGCCTCCATTGTTGTTAGTTCCTATTTAACAGTATAGCACTTTTTCTAAAAAACCAATTCTAAAAATACATTAAGTTACTTGACAAAAGTTATTTTTAAAAATAAACTAGGTTACAAAATGTAAGTTAAAGAAAAGGAGTTATTTTATTATGCAAATGATTGGTTCAACTATTTTACGTGTCGTTCTTGGCATTATTTTTGCCGTACATGGTTTTCAAAAGTTTCAAGGTGGAATCAGCTACACAGCTGACTTCTTTGATAGTCTAGGTATACCAGGATTTATGGCGTATATCGTTGCGATTATTGAATTAGTAGGCGGAATTGCCATTATTTTAGGTTTAGCCACTAGAATCTTTGGCGCTTTACTAACGATTACAATGATCGTTGCTATCTTTACAGCAAAACTAAGCATTGGCTTTATCGGAGCTGATGGATTGGCTGGTTATGAATTAGATTTAGCTTTAGGGGCTATAGCTCTTTATTTTGCTTTAGCAGGAGCATCTAACTTCTCTTTAGATTCTCAACTTTTTGGTAAAGAGTAGTACTAAAAAACCTGAAGTCTCCCAAGAAATAAAGAGACTTCAGGTTTCCTATTCACGCCACTATTTATAATACTTTAGAAGAACTTGTGTACCATTATCACCATAGCCCTCTTCAATCAATTTCTCATACATGTCATATGCTAATGAAAGCCCTGGTAAAGAGATACCCATTTTTTTGGATTCATCTAAAGCAATTTTCATATCTTTGACAAAATGTTTAACATAAAAGCCTGGAGCAAAATCCCCTTGTATCATGCGTGGAGCTAAATTGCTTAAAGACCATGAGCCAGCTGCCCCTGATGCAATTGATTGTAATACCGTCGGTAAATCTAAACCTGCCTTTAAACCATATGCTAGTGATTCGCACACTCCAATCATACCTGAAGCAATGACAATTTGGTTGCACATCTTTGCATGTTGCCCAGCACCCGCTTCACCTTGATAAACAATATTTCCCCCAAAATGCTTCATAATTGGCAATACCTTATCATAGGTAGCTTGATCGCCACCAATCATAATGGACAATGTACCATTTTGTGCTCCTATATCACCACCTGAAACAGGAGCATCTAAAGCCTCTACACCCATTGAAAGGGCGTGCTCATAAATTCTCTTTGCCAAGGAAGGCTCTGAAGTCGTCATATCAACGACAACGTTACCTTGCTCTGCTGTTTGGAAAAGACCATTTTGCCCAAAATATACTTCCTCAACATCTGAAGGATATCCAACCATTGTGAAGGCAATGTCACGATTTTTAAATGCTGCTGCTGGCGAACTTGCCCAAGACGCTCCCAATGCCACAAGAGGTTCTGCTTTTTCCTTTGTCCGCGTAAACACAGTTACTTCATGCCCATTTTTTATTAAATGTTTAATGATGCTAGCACCCATCACACCAGTGCCAATAAATGCTATACGTTTCTTCGTCATATGTACATGCTCCTTTATTTTAGAATATCTGCACTCTCTGTGAGAATCCAAACTCTGTATCTTTTCAGTTTAGGTGAAGGAAACACATAATTCAAACTCTTCCCATAACTTGTACTAAACTTTTTATGTATGACATATATACCGAATAAGCGAAAAAAAAGAGAGCAAGTGATTGGGGGATCACTGCTCTAAAGGGGGAAATGAGAATGTTGCTGTGTTCATAGTAAGTTATTCCCCATTGAAATGCATTTTAAACATATATGTTAAAATGTTTTTACTCTGAATACTGGAACAATCTTTTTAGTTTTCTTGGTCTTTTTCTTCCTCAAATGCCATCTGTCTATAATAAGTGTTCATTAACTGATCTAATCTGCGACTCAGTTGAATGGTTTTTGCATTTTGTAACCCGTTTTCTACACCTGAGCGAATCATCATCTCACGAGTTTGTTCCATTTGTTTCAAGAGTAGATTGACCATTCATACAACCCTCCACACACAAATAATCATACCATTATTATACATTTATATTTTATTTCTTACAGCATTAACTTACGACAATGTTCGACAAATTTTAACTTCTCGGAAGTTCAGTATAAGTATATATAATCCGTCCATTTTGTTTGGCCTCACCCCTATAATGTTTAAATAAAGGATGCTTTACAAGTATTTCGCGAAATTCATAAAAATCTTCCTTTTGAATTTCAATACTTTCTATTTCCCCGTTTTGTAATTGTTTAAGCATATTTTCGTATTTTTCCATTTATTTTATACCTCTCTTTTCATCTTTTGTGTAATAAATTATGAATTATTTAAAAAAAGCTTTACGTTTCCCAAATTTTCATGCAAACTGTATATTATTAGTCGATGAAGGAGCTGACTGTCTGTGAAAATAGCTGAAGTTGGAAATATTATCGAGTTTAAAAATGGTCTACAAGGTATTGTCGAAAAGGTAAATGAAAATTCGGTGATTGTTAATTTAACATATATGGAGAATTTTGATTCCCTTGAGATTGAAGAGAAAACGGTCGTCAATCATAAACGTTATAAAATTTTATATACTAATGAAGCTTAATAGTCCGAATAGTCCCTATTTGTCTTTATAGATGATAAGGGGCTATTTTTTTGATAAAATTAAAGTATGGAGGTCGAATATGCTAACAAATTCGAAACAAACACTACTATTTCTCCTTTCTTTATTATTCGTTTATGGCATGCTTGCTTTTACCTTTGCTAACCAAGCAGTATTTTGGTACATGTATGCATTTACTTTATTAGTATGTATTGCCATCGCCATCTTAGCTGGCTCCATTGAAGATAAATTACCTACATGGCAATTTTTACTCTTTGGTATTGGATACGGTACCATCACATATGGTATCATTCGCTTTGGTTACTGGCTCGCTCCATATATTAATAATAATTTAGTACAATCCGTTCAAAAGTTTTTAACAAACTATGGACCACAAAATATTTGGCACTATGTTTTACTCGTATTCATCGTTGCCATAGGTGAAGAACTATTTTGGCGTGGTTATATCCAACAGCAGTTAAAACGCTTTATGCGTCCATCGTTGGCTGTTATAGTAACTGCCATACTGTGTGCGATATCAATTGCTCTAAGTGGTTTTATACTTGGTGTTATAGCTGTACTTTTGGCAAGTATTATTTGGGGCTTCATCTATGAGTGGAAAAAAAGTATGCCACTTGTTATTGTAGCTCATGTCGTTTTTGTACTATTATTATTTTTAGTGTTGCCTTTAACATCATAACATTTAATTTTGGAAACATTTTATCTTTACAAACGTTTAATTTAGAAAAGGAGGGTTTTTTATGCAAAAAAAATTATTTTCAATTCTTGCATTAGTACTAACAGCCGTATTAGTTGTAGGTTGTAATACCTCTGATAAAACAGGGGATTCAGATGCTCAACAGAATGAGCCATCCAATACTGGTGTTGATCAAAAACCATCTGGAGATGAAACTGCAGGCGAATCACAAGAAGAAGAGGAAACTCCTGCATCAGATGATACAAATACAGAGGATACTTCTAAACAGCCACAACAAGATGTGAAATACGTACAAAAAGGCGAAAATAAAACGGAAACAGCCACTCAGTCTGAAAGTGTCAATCAAACCTACAAGCTACAACAGCTTCCAGGATTTACAATGACACAGGAAGAACCAGGTAAAGATATGTTAGTATCTAATGATGATGACGAAGTGTTTATGCGTATTGAAACAATTGAAGCATCACAATCAAGCTTTGATGAAGTGAAAACAACTATGCAAGATTATATGAATGCTGTAGGCGAAACAGTAGCTTTAACTACTGAAGAATTAGCAGCATTTAAAAATGTTCAACATATCGAGGGTTATGTCGTAGACTTTGACACAGAGAAAGTTATTGGGGTTGTTTTTGAAAAAGATGGCCTCATTACAAAATTAACAATTCACGATAACGATAAACAAGATTTAACAGATGCTATGCTTAATATGGCAGCCACTATCTCTAAAAAATAGTAAGACAATAAGGACGATAGACATTGTCTATCGTCCTTTTATTTCCATTATAAAAAAGTTGTCTCAAATCAATGAGACAACTTTTTTAATAAGATAAATCCTTAATAGAAAGGCCTATTTTCTTTAATAACGTAATTGCTTGTTCCTTTTCTTGCGGTGATAGCACACTCATTAATTCATGCAAATGCTGCTCGTGTTTTGGGAATAGCTCTGCCATAAAGGCTTCACCTTCTCCAGTGATTTCTGCATATGTCACACGACGATCTGAAGGACAAGAAACACGTAATAAATAGCCTCTCTTTTCAAGCTTATCAATGACATACGTAATAGACCCACTAGCGAGCAAAATTTTATTGCCTATTTGCTGTAAAGGTTGTCTCCCTTTATGGTAAAGAAGCTCTAGAACAGCAAATTCAGTTGGGTTTAAACCATTATCCTGAAATAATTGATGTGTTGTCTCATTGATCGCTTTCAATGCACGCGATAGTACAATATATAATTTTAAAGATTGTTTTAGATCTTCTGACTTCATATTCTTTTCCTCTCACTTCGCTCTTTATATGACATTATAGCGATATTAGAAAAGCATTGTCAAAAGCATTATATGATTTAGAAGGTTTTATTGTGAATTATCTCACCATTTTTACTCTATTTACGTTACTAAATAAGCAGAATCTTTTGAGGATACTTCCAATGTATCAAGTTGATTAAATGTGTAAATTGGGAACTGCAGATGGAAGCATGTCCCCTTCTGTAGTTCACTATTAACGCCTATTACCCCATCATGTTCTTCAATCACCTTTTTCACGAAAGCAAGGCCCAGTCCTGTCCCTGTTGATTTTGTCGTGTAAAAAGGCTGGAATAGGTTTTGAAGTGTCGTGCTGTCCATGCCAACCCCTTCATCTTTAATCATAAGCTCGACAATCGCACAGTCATTTGTCGCCATTTCAACTGTAATCGTGCCACCATTATTCATGGATTCCATTGCATTTTTAATTAGGTTCATTAACACCTGCTTTAAGCGATTCTCGTTGCCACCGATATAAATTTGGTTAGAAGGAGAAATGTACTGAATCATAATATTTTTCATGAGTGCATCTGGTAGCATAAACTCAATGACTTGCTTTACAATATGATCCAGTTCTAATAATTCAACTTTCATCGTCGTTGGCTTAGACAACACTAAAAGCTCGGATAAAATTTGTTCCATCCGTTGAAGCTCACTGTCAATAACAGAGAGATACATGCGTGATTCATCATCAGCATTTAACTTTAATAATTCAGTAAATCCCTTTAAAGAAGTTAATGGGTTACGAATTTCATGCGCAATACTTGCAGCCATCTGTCCCACAACATTTAATGCTTGCTGATGCTCGACTTTATGCTGAAGTTGTTTTTTCTCTGTTTCATCATTGATAACCGTGACAATAATATTATTGTATTCATCGAAAATACTGGAAATTTCATAATAGCAAGTTCTGCTTACTTGTGTTTCATCGACTACATGAATACTTGCATGCTTGTCACCCATCAGCTTAGACAGGTATGATGTAATTTGTCCCTTTTTCAATGTAAATGAATCGAATATATGTTGATGTGCTTTATGGAGCAACTGCGAATTTTCAACTTTCAGAAACATTTCCGCATACTTATTAAGCCCAAGAATAATACCGCTAGCATCACTTACAATAACAGCATAAGGTAAATAATCGTATGCATTAAAAGATTGTGATCTTTCATGCGCCTGACTCATGTATAATTTATGAGCAACATCATCATTTAGTGTAGAAATTTGCGCAACAATTTCTTCTGTATTAGGATCATAAAAACATTTAAAAGACAGCATTTCATAGTCGTTTCCAGTTGTACGAATATTAAAAATTTCTTCTGAACGTAAATCATTTTGTAATTGTTTGACGAATTTAGTCCATTTAAAATTAGATGGCTCGTCCATAGCTAAATAGCCAATATACGTTAAATTAAGATTAAAACGTTTAATAGCAGCCTCATTAACGTTCAAAATTTTCCCTGCTTTATTGAGTATAAGTGTTGGTGACGAAGTACTTTTCATAAGATTTCCAAAACATTGATTAATATCATTTTGCTTCAACTTTCTCACCGAACCTTTCAAAAGAGTAAAAAACCTCTAAATCGAATTTTGAGCCTTTACTATACTTTATGACAGCACGATTCTATTATTACAAAATTTAGTAAATTTAAGTATTTTAAATTATTTCACGAACCGTTCACAAAATAAATAGGTAAAAAGAATTATATTGTATGTCAGATACTTGACTGATACAATAAGATGTTGAAAGGAAGATTATTGCATGAATACTATTTTAACTACTTTAAATGCAAAGTATATTCACACAAATTTAGCATTGCGCTATCTTAAAGGCGCCGCTTTACCAGAATTTAATCCAATTATAGCAGAGTACACTATTAAGGATCCTGCTTTTAATATTGTATCAGATTTATTCCAAAAAAAACCTGATATTGTTGGATTTAGTTGCTACATCTGGAATATAGAAGAAACCATTCACGTTATAAAAATGTTAAAGACTGTCTGTCCAAATGTTAAAATTTTGCTAGGAGGTCCTGAGGTTTCTTACGATTCTCATCATTGGTTACGTCAAATACCCGAGGTAGATTTTATTGTCATGGGCGAAGGAGAAACTTCTTTCAAACAATTATTACGCTATTTCCACGGTGAAATTTTGTTAGAGGATGTTCCAGGCATTTGTTATTTAGAGGATGGAAAAGTCAAAATTCACGCTATGCCACCTAAAATTGATTTGCGTGAATTACCAAGTCCATTCCGCTTTGAGGAGGATCTTCCCCATTTAGGTAAACGCATTCAGTATATCGAAACAAGTAGAGGCTGCCCATTTAGTTGCCAATTTTGTTTATCTTCTATTGAAGTAGGTGTACGATACTTTAACCGTGAAAAAATAAAAGAAGATATTCGTTTTTTAATGGATAACGGAGCTCGGACAATTAAATTCGTGGATCGTACCTTCAATATTAGCCGTAGCTATGCAATGGAAATGTTCCAGTTTTTAATTGATGAACATAAACCTGGTGTTGTATTCCAATTTGAGATTACTGCAGATATTATGCGCCCTGAGGTGATTCAATTCTTAAATGACAATGCACCAAAAGGTTTGTTCCGTTTCGAAATTGGCGTACAATCTACAAACGATTTAACCAATACACTCGTGAAACGTCGTCAAAACTTTGAAAAGCTAAAACGAACGGTAACAATGGTGAAGGATGGCGGAAAAATAGATCAACATTTAGATTTAATTGCTGGTCTACCAGAGGAAGATTACGCAAGCTTCCGTCAAACGTTTAATGACGTTTTTGCGATGAGACCAGAAGAGTTACAGCTAGGATTTTTAAAGCTTTTACGTGGTACAGGCCTTCGATTAGAAGCGGAAAAGTTTGGTTATACCTATGTGGATGTCTCTCCTTACGAAATCTTTTCAAATAATGTGCTAACCTTTGATGATATCGTACGCATTAAACATGCAGAGGATGTTCTTGAGAAGTATTGGAATGACCATCGGATGGATCATACGATTGAATACTTAGTTACTGAGGTCTTTGACACACCATTTGATTTTTTCCAAAACTTTGGGACGTATTGGGAAACAAAAGGTTGGTCTCGTATTGGCCATCAGTTGGAAGATTTATTCCGCCGTTTATTAATGTTTTTGGAAACTGTGGAGGGCGTGAATTTAAATATTATCCAGAGTCTCATGCAGCTTGATTATCTAATGGCACAGCAGTTCCAACCACGTAAGCTGTGGTGGAATGAACGCCCAACAGAAGAGCAACAAAAAGCCCTTTATCAAGCATTACGCGAAGATCCTACTATCGCTGGCGAGGAATTTGCTAGCTTTAAGCTATCTGAGAAAGAGTTGTTTAAGCATACACTGATTATCCCTCATGGCCTTGACTATCACAATTTCCTAAATGGCAAAATTGTACAAAAAAATGGCTATCTGTTAACCTATTTCCGTCACGGTCAGCAACCATATTTTGCATCTATCCACTCTAGTTAATAATAAAAGCTAGTTCTGTGCTAACAGTCAGGACTAGTTTTTTTCTTTCTTAAACAATTCTTAAATCCTTTTCACAAAAATAACATGACTGTATATGTACTTTCTTCGACTAACTAAATGAGTTAGTCAAGTATTCATAGCCTCCCTCCAAAAGTTTAGGGCAAATGCCTTAAAGACAAGCTAGTTCTATTTTGTAAATAATACCCACAAAAATTTTAAAAATGCGGGAAAAACAATTTTAAATTTTTTGAAAATTGTATGACAATTTCGTATTTTTCACCTTTTTTAATGAAAAATACGCAGGAATGTTCTTTATTAAGTATCATTTTCTTCTAAAACATTCCCCATTATTACGCATTTATTCGTGTAGCCTTTTTATGTGTTTTTTATTGTATTTGAACTACCTATATTAAGGCAATTACTTTTTAATTCCTTAAAATTAACTTTTGATAGGGGACGCGAACAAAGGGTATTCCCTTATGTATATACACCTGTAATGACAACTTTCGACAAATTACTTCTTTTTATCTATATATAATAGAAGAAAGTCATTTACTATACTTATAATATTTACCAGTAAATTCGTTTTATTCATAAAATAATCTTTTACTTTAAACTATTATAAGATACCAATATTTAGAAACTATATATTAGTATTGATTGGTCAAAATAGGGTAATTATTTTTTTAGAATCATATTAATAGTAATGTGTTATGCTCCCTAGTTAGCATGAGTATTTCAAGATGCATACACACTCTCAGTTATGAAGTAAGAAGCTGATGTAGATATGTTAGTACCATTCTTGCTCACAAAAATAGAGAGATAACTGCAAATAGCTATTTACATGTAACCACTGAACATGAAAGAAGTCCCCTCAAAAAATTCAGTGATTATCTAGAAAATTGAACTTTCGGGGGCAAAAAAGGGCAATCTAATGATTGTCCCTTACAAAGCCCTTATATACCATCGTTTCTGTATAATTACCCAATGATTACGCGTTCCTTTGGATAATGGAAGCTTGATTTTTTCCCTCTACCCCCACCACCAAGTGTGTAAAGGAAGGAAATTAACCCTACTCGACCGATAAACATTAAAATAATGATAATGATTTTACCAATGACAGATAAGTCCTCGGTGATTCCTAACGACATACCACAAGTACCGAACGCTGAAGTGATTTCAAAAATGATCTGAATCAGTGATGCTTGTGGCTCTGTGATGAGTAAGATAAGTGTAGCAATTAACACCATAAAAAATGCTAATAAAATAACAACGAATGAGCGAAAGACATCTATTAAATGAATTTCTCGCCCAAATACTTGAATATCTTCTCTTCCCCTAGCAAAAGTAATTAAGAATAAAATAGCTAAGGCAAAAGTAGTTGTGCGAATCCCTCCACCAACTGAGCTTGGCGAAGAACCGATGAACATAAGGAAACTCATAAATATATCTGTTGCTTCACTAAATGTCGTAACATCGTATGTTGTCAATCCAGCCGATCTTGTTGATACTGAATGGAACATCGCCGAAAATAGCGCCTCGTGCCAGGACATTTCCTTGAAGGAATGGAAAGATTCAAGAAGTAAAATGACAAGTGCACCTACAACAAATAAAATAGCGTATGTGGATGTAGTAATTTTAGTAAATAAACTAAAACGAAAATTCTCACGTCGATTGAGCAAGAACGTTTTTAATTCGATTAATACTGGGAAGCCGATAGCACCTAACACGATCAGTACCATTGTAACCATTTGTACAAAGTAATCATCATGAAATGGCAGTAAGCTCATTCCAGTTATATCGAAACCACCATTTGTTGTAGCAGAGATGGAAGCAAATATCCCATGTAAAAAGGCTTCTTCTAATGTATCAAAATAATTGGTGAAATGTAGCGTTAAAATAATCGTACCCGCAACTTCAATGCCAAATAAAATCTTTATGATTTCACGAATTAGTTTCACAACACCGGACAAATTATACTGGTTATGGTCAATCATAATTAATTGACGCTCACGCATCCCAATTTTTTTCCCTACTAGCAGCCACACAAAGGTACCAAGTGACATAATACCAATGGCCCCTAACTGTAAAATAACAAGAATCATCACAAGCCCAAAGGTTGTATAGGTTTCCGAAATAGTAATCGTTGTTAAGCCCGTGACACTAACTGCACTTACTGCTGTAAACAAGCTGTCTAAAAAGGAAATTCTTACGCCCTCTTGATGAACGCCTGGAAGTCGTAATAACAGGAAGGAAATCGCTATAGCTATAAAGTAATAAGAAACAAGTACCTGAAATGGTGTGACAAGTCTATTTGATGATTTTTTCCAAGGCACTTTAACAACTCCTCCCACATATGATGCCCAACTAGATAGATAATAGTATAGAAAAGATACATAAAAAAAGAAAGAGAAATAGTAACAACTATTCCTCCCATTTAGATACTAATTATTTTTTTTATGACGAACTCCCACTAGGTAGCCCACAAATGCAATGCCTAGTAAGACTATCCAGAATGTTAATTCCCAGGCAGTTGAATGAGGAAACTCTACAGGTAATATCCCTACTTTTTCATGAGCTAATGTTAAGATAACGAGCTTCACACCGACCCAACCAACGATAAGAAATGCTGCCGTTTCAAGTGAAGGATAATCGTTCAATACTTTAACAAACCATTGTGCTGCAAAACGCATCATAATGACACCGATAAATCCACCAAGAAGCATGACAATAAATTGTCCTCCATTGATGCCACCAATATCAAAATTTCCTAAGTGAGGCAAAGTTACAGCGATCGCAACGGCTGCCAGCATCGAATCAATAGCAAATGCAATATCTGCTGCTTCAACCTTAAGAACCGTTAACCAGAATCCAGAACCCTTTTTCTCTGCTCTTTCAGCTGTTTCCTCTTCATCATCTTTATGTTTACGCAAATCATATATATTTTTCGCAGACATAAACAATAGGTAGGCCGCACCGACTGCTTGGATTTGCCAATAGTTTACCAATACTGTAATAACAAATAAGGCGGAAAATCTGAAAATCAGTGCTCCAAATAGTCCATAAAATAACGCCTTTTTTTGCTGTTCCTGTGGTAAATGCTTGACCATCACAGCCATCACTACCGCATTATCAGCTGCAAGTAATCCTTCTAATACAACAAGGACAATTAACACCCAGCCGTATTGTAATATAATTGCTTCCATTCTAGTGCCTCCTCTAAGCTCTATCCCTAAAACGACCATTTTATCTAAAGTACAAAAGAAAAAAGCCTCTGCCCTAATTCAGGCAAAGGTCTCGCTAAGTAAATTCGTACCTATTTCTTTTATGGTACATCAATCTACACGTCATTACGTATAGAGCCATTCACTATCACACCCGATGGTCATAACCATGTCTTGACGAATGTGAAACCAGGACATATCATTCCTGTTAGCTACTCCCCTTTGACAAATTGTCGAAGGTATCTTCTTTCCATCATTATAGCACTATCATTTACAACTGACAAAAATATCTATATTGTTTTTACTTAATCTGAATTTGATAGCTCTTCTCTTCCTTATGTGCTAAATAAAAGGCAATCATTTTTGGCATCGTCTGTATAAAATCAGGGCATGTAATACCACCTTTTTGTAAAATTTGCTGTGCTTCAGCTGTGTCAAATGTGGCATTCCATGTTAAGTAATCCAGCGTTTCTTGTTCAACTCCAAGTTTTTTTCGAATAAAAGGAACTTGTAACGATAGCTTTGCTAATATAAATGGGAAACGTCCCTTTGGATAGACATTCGTTATTAATTTCACCATAGTACGGTATACTTCCTGTACAGGGTGAGGATTGGGATCTGTTAAATGAAGTGTCTTGCCTTCTGCACCTTGTTCATTCACTACAAAAACTGAGGCATTTAAAATATAATCAACGGGCACGACATTAATCGTTGATGTCGATCGGCCGATGTATGGAATAAAGGGTAAACCCTTTATTCGTTCTACTAAATTTAAAAAGAAGTAAGGTCCATCAAATTTAATGGTTTCACCTGTCATTGAATGCCCTCGCACTATCCCAGGTCTAATAATCGTAAGTGGTATTTCTGATTTTAAATCTTCAACTCGAAGCTCGGCCTCATATTTTGTTTCCTCATAGTAGTTTTTAAATGCTGGAGGCCGAATGAGTTCATTTTCACGCAGTATCCCTTCACGTGTGCCTGCCACATAGGCTGTACTAAAATACATATAGCGTTTTAAATTCGGTAAGGTGCGCACAAAATCATTGACCATTGTTGTACCATGGACATTCACTTTCCATGCAAGATCACGTGGTACCGCTAAATCATAAATAGCGGCTAAATGCCAAAGCACTTCTATTTTTGGTACAATTCCACTGATTATTTGATCGTCTAAACCCAGATTTGGCAGCGTAATATCGCCTTCTACAATATGAATTGAACAGTCAGGGAAAGCTTCTATTATTTTGCTTTTTTCCTGCTCTGCCTTAATGGTTTCACCTGCCAACACAATCGCAATAACTTGTTGTGTCTGTCTCTTTTGGAATAATGTCCGAATGAGTTGACTTGAAATGAAACCAGGAAATCCAGTAAAAAAATGAACGTTCATCTCCTATTCCCCCTTGAAATCTAGCGCATCTTTCTTGTTTCTTTATCCACTAAACTATAGATAATCGGTACAATATACAATGTTAGCAATGTCGAGGTTACAAGGCCTCCAATAACCGCAATCCCCATCGGTTGGTTCATCTCTGTTCCTTCACCAATACCAAGCGCTAGTGGAAACAGTCCTAAAATAGTCGTTAATGCCGTCATTAAAATCGGTCGAAGACGATCTTGGCTAGCCAGTAAAATAGCTTCATAAGCAGACATGCCCTTCGCCTTTAGCTGGTTAATATAATCGACAAGCACAATGCCATTGTTCACGACAATCCCTACAAGCACTAAAATACCGATGACAGACGTCACACCGATTAAAGTATGTGTTGCGAACATAGCAATCGCCACACCGATGATCATTAATGGGACTGTAAACATGATGACAAACGGATATTTAAATGACTCAAATTGCGCAGCCATTACAATATAAACTAGTACGATTGCTAGCATAACTGCTAATAGCATATCGTCAATTGCACTATCATAAAGCTCTCGATCCCCACTAAAAACAATTTGAGTAGCAGGCGGTAAATGAACTTGGGTCAATGCTTTATCTACTTTTGCCGAAATGCCGCCCAATGATTCCTTTGTTTCATAATCTACAAAAAAGGCTACTGCTGCTGCCTGATCAGAACGACGAATGGACACGGGTCCCTCTTGTATAGATACAGTAGCAACATCCTCTAATTTCACAAACAATCCTGCTGGAGAACGAAGCTGCATGGCTTTTAGCGCATCTATACTCGTATTAAATACCTGTCCAAAACCCGTATAAACGGGTAATACAGCGCCGTCCTCAGTAAGTAGTTGAGACGTTAATTGTCCTTTTGTCATTTGGTTCACGGTTTGAGCAATTTGTGCTGGGATAAAACCGTAGTCTTTTGCTTTTTCTCGATCAACTTCAATTTGAATCTCTGGCACAGTCTGGTCTAGATCCGTTGAAACCTTTGTTACTTCTTGAATCGCTTGTAGCTCTTGCTGCACTTTTTTAACAGTGTGCTGTAGCCTTTGTTCATCTGAGTCTGTTAATCGGAACGTTAATGTATGTGGTGACGAACCCGTTGCTGTTGATACATTAAATGTAATATCAGCTTGCTCTCCAAGCTCTCCCTTTATATCTTGCTCTAGCTCTTCCACAAATTCAAAAATGGAACGTTGCCTTTCTGCTAATGGTACTAGTTTGACATACATTTCAGCTTGATTGGCGCTCGTTTGTCCACGCGCTTGCGATTGTTGCGTACCCCCAATTAAGCTAACATAAACATCCACATCTTTTTCCTGCTTCAAGCGCTCCTCAATATGCTTCACTACCTTTTCTGTTTCCGATACAGCGACACCTTTTTCAAGATTGACACTTATAGATGTGAATCCTTCATCGGTAGGTGGTAAAAATTCTGTACCAATTCTAGTCAGCCCAAATAAGGATAAACCAAAGCACATCACCGTGAAAATTAGAATTAGCAGTCGATGCCGTAATACCCATACAATAGAGGATTTATAATGGTTGTAAAATTTAGAGCTACTGCGCTGCTCATAAAAATTGGTATTTTTCATTTTTAAAAGACGACTTGCTAGCATTGGGACGACAGTAAGCGCAACTACTAGAGAAGCGATTAGGCTGAACGAAATCGTTAGGGCGAATTCTGTAAATATTTGTCCAATCAATCCTTCGATAAACATAACAGGAATGAATACGGCTATAGTAGTTAACGTGGAAGCTGTAATAGCAAGTGCAACCTCCTTAGTTCCTTCCTGCGCTGCAGTGATAGGATCCTTTTCTAGCCCTAAATGTCTTTCGATATTTTCAATAACAACAATGGCATTATCCACTAGCATACCGATACCCAGTGCAAGAGCACCTAGTGTCATGATGTTAAGGGTAAAATCCGCAAAAAACATCAACACAAATGTCACAATAACCGAATAAGGAATAGCAATACCAATAATGATTGGACTCTTTACACTACGTAAAAAAACAAATAGGATGAACATCGCAAATAATCCACCTAAAATTAAAGAAGAGCCAATGTTATGAATGGCTAAATCTACATAATTACCTTGATCGACAAGAATGTCTGCCGTTATTCCCTTATATTGCTCTTTCTTTAGTAGTTCATCTAATGTTTGCTGAAACGCTTTGGAAACTTCTGCTGTATTCGCGCCAGATTCCTGTAAAACGGACATAAGGACTGCTGGATGCTCATTGGCACGAGTTGTCGTAATAGATTGTTGCTCTGTCCTCTCTACGGTTGCAAGATCGCTCACAATTAGCGCTTCACCTGTTAACGGGTTCACTGAAACGATCAAACTTGCAATACTTTCAGGTGACGATAATGTACTTACAATACGTGTTGTTAACAGCTTACCATCATCTGTTGAAACAGGTTCACCAGGGAGAGATACATTATTCGCTTGGATAATTTGTATAATGTCTGCTTGTGTTAAGCCTTTTTCCACTAGCTTTGCTTCGTCTAATATTATTTGAACTTCCTCGATCAACTTGCCAGAAACATTTACACTTGCAACACCCTCTGTCCGTCGCAGTTCTTTTTCTAAGTCCTCTGCTAATAAACGTACATCTACATCATTATTTTCTGCACGTAATGATAGTTGAATAATGGGAAATTGAGACGGATCAAACTTTAAAAAACTAGGCTTGCCCGCATCATTTGGCAGCGGTGTCATATCAATTCGCTGTAAAATATCGAGTTGGATATCTTCCATATTCGTGGACCAATTAAACTCAAGCATAATTAAATTAGAGCCTTCTTGTGAGGTTGACTGTAGTTTTTTTATGCCAGGTAAGGTGGCAAGTGTAGCCTCTAATGGTTTCGTTATCTTCTCATTCACCTCTGTTGGACTTGCCCCAGGATAAGAAGTGACAACAACACCTATGGGGGGATTTAACTCTGGAATTAACGTAATCGGTATTTTTAATAAGGAAACACCGCCTAACAGGATGACAAAAAGCATCGTAACAATTGTAAAGACGGGTCTTTTAATGGAAAAATGACTAATATTCATATAAACAAACTCCTTTTTCTACCTCTTCCTTTCTAGGATAGCCGATTTATAAATGAGCTAAGCCCCCTTCAATTAGTTCGTCGTGCAATATATTTCCTAATACTGTCTATATTCTACAAACAGTGTCAATTTTCCTTGCAAAAAAACACGAATCGCAAAATTGTCGATTCGTGTTTGGTAATTATAGAAGGCTATAAAGTTTAATGTTTTCGTTTTTATCAGCAAACCAGCGCATGGCAAACTCATTTTCAAATAGGAAAACAAGATTATCAAAGCGGTCTTTCACTAACATAGATCGACCAGAAGACATGGACTCTTTAACATCCTCTTCGTTTTCAATCCATCGTGCAATTTTAGAACCGATTGGCTCCATTCTTACTTCCACATTGTATTCATTTTTCATACGATGCTCAAACACTTCAAATTGTAATTGACCAACTGCACCAAGAATGACTTCCTCTGTATGCAGCGTTTTATAATATTGAATAGCACCCTCTTGTACCAATTGTAAAATCCCTTTATGGAATTGCTTTGATTTCATTACGTTTTTCGCTGTTACACGTACGAATAGCTCTGGTGTAAACTGCGGTAATTTTTCAAATTGGAATGTTTTCTTGCCACCTACAACAGTGTCCCCAATTTGGTAAGTTCCTGTATCATATAACCCAATAATATCTCCCGCAACCGCTTCATCTACGGTCTCACGATCATCTGCAAGGAATTGTGTAGATTGAGTCACTTTAAATGACTTACCTGTACGAGCTAATGTCATATTCATTCCGCGCTCAAATTTACCAGAAACAATGCGTACAAAGGCAATGCGGTCACGGTGGGCAGGATTCATATTGGCTTGAATTTTGAAAATGAAACCTGAAAACTCATCATGTTCAACAGGATCAATAAATTGCTCATCTTCGGTAATTCTAGGCTGAGGTGTCGGTGCAAATTGTAAATAGGTTTCAAGGAACGTTTGCACACCAAAGTTTGTTAATGCTGAACCAAAAAATACAGGTGTTAATTCTCCACGACGAATTTTTTCCTCAGAATAGGCATTTCCAGCTTCATCTAGCAGTAAAACATCATCCATTGCTTGTGAATAATAAGAAGTAACTTTCATTGGATGCTCCACAGCAAGCTCTCCATTGTCGTCAATTGGTAAGAATCGTTCAGCTTCATCTGTGCGGAATTGCTCAATACGTTTATTATAACGATCGTAAATACCAAGGAACTCTTTCCCCATACCGATTGGCCAGTTCATAGGATAAGCGTTTATGCCAAGTACTTCTTCAAGCTCTTCTATTAACTCAAGTGGCTCTTTCCCTTGACGATCCAATTTGTTGATAAATGTAAAAATAGGGATACCACGCATTTTACAAACTTTAAATAGCTTTAATGTTTGGGCCTCGATCCCTTTGGCAGCATCCACTACCATGACAGCACTATCCACAGCCATTAATGTACGATATGTGTCCTCAGAGAAATCTTGGTGACCAGGGGTATCCAAAATATTCACACGAGAACCATTATAATCAAATTGCATTACGGATGAAGTAACCGAAATCCCACGTTGCTTTTCAATTTCCATCCAGTCAGACGTTGCATACTTACCTGTTTTTTTCCCTTTTACTGTCCCTGCGTCACGAATGGCACCACCAAATAGTAAAAGCTTTTCTGTAATCGTCGTTTTCCCAGCATCAGGGTGACTGATAATGGCAAAAGTACGACGTGATAGTATATCTTTTTCTAAATTTGAATTCATCTCGTCATTCTCCTTTTTTCATACTTAATAATAATAAAAGAAGACTTGCCTTTCGTACAACCTTTTTACATGAAATCTCAAAAAAGAAAACCCTTTAGTTCAACTAAAAGGGTTTCCTAACATTTAATCTTTCATTAAACAAATTTTAATCGGCCAGCTTCTATTGCAATTTCTGCATCACTATGTGGAAATTTTGTATCTTCAATAATTTGATAATCCTCATGACCTTTACCAGCAAAAATAATCATATCTCCTGGTTCGGCAACCTCAATGGCATGACGTACTGCCTCTGCCCGATCCCCGATACAAGCATAATGGTCATGAAGCATCCCTTTGGCAAGATCGCCCGTAATGCTATCATAGTCCTCATAGCGTGGATCATCTGTCGTCAAAATGACATATTCTGCAGCAGACGCTTTTTCAGCCATCGCAGGACGTTTCGATTTATCACGATTGCCACCTGTTCCAACTAAGAAAATCAGCTTACCCTTTTTATAAGGCTGTGCCGCTTCAATCGCTTTTTCAATTGCATCTGGTGTATGGGCATAATCAATAAAAATTTGTACAGGTAAATCTGAACAAACTTTCTCCATACGACCTTTAACTGGCGGTAGTTGCTCTATTTGCTCAATAATGGACTCCATAGAATACCCACGACCGTAAAATGCAATCATAGCTGCCAACACATTGTAAATATTAAATTCACCAAGCAAATTCATTTTTACACGATAAATCCCTTCTGGCATTTCCACATCAAACAAAGTCATATAGTCGTGATATTCACAGTTAATGGCACGGAAATCGGCCTTTTCATTTTTTAAACCATATGTCCACACTGGAAATGGTGTCATTGCGGCATAGCGCTCTGACCAAGCATCATCAGCATTTAAGACAACAAATTTGCTCTTTTCTAAATCTTGTCCAAGTTGGGAAAATAATAAGCCTTTTGCATGGCCATATTCCTCCATCGTACCATGGAAATCAAGATGATCATGTGTTAGATTTGTGAAAATAGCGATATCATAATCAACACCTGCTAAACGTCCAAGTGCTAAGCCATGTGATGAAACTTCCATCGTCATTAAACGACAACCTTCCATTTTTGCTCGGAAAATCATTTGTTGTGTCGATAAAGCATCACTCGTTGTATTGGCAGATTCATATAAAATACCATTTAAATTAAAACCGATTGTGCCGGATAAAGCGGATTTTTCGCCCATACCATGCATGATATTTTGAATAATTCCTGTTACGGATGTTTTACCATTCGTTCCAGTTACTCCAATCATCGTTATATCCTTAGAAGGATAATCAAAAAACTTTGCGGCTAATAAGCCTACCGCACGATCTGTATCTCTGACAATCACTTGTGCAATTGTCTCTCCTAACGGTAATTGACGTTCTGTTACAACGATTGTTGCGCCACCATCCACTGCCTTTTGCGCATAATCATGCCCATCCACTGTGTAACCTTTGATACAAACAAACATGCTATTTGGTTGCACACTTCTTGAGTCAATTACAATATCACTAACTTGATCTGGCAACACGCCAATTATTTTTTTCAAAGGTAATGCGCTTAACAATTCCTCTGCATACATTTCATAGTCCTCCAATCAATCTCTACACTCATATCATCATTTTTGATTACTCGACAAAAAACGACAAGATGAATACCCCCACGTTCTATTGAACTTATTTTACTACTTATTTCATGATAAATAAAATGCCTCAGATGTGTTTTTTCAACGAAAACGCTTTCATTTAAAGAAATAATTATGTTTTCTTCGAAATTTTCATTTATAATCACAAATCGACGATTTTCGACATAATTAGGAAGATTTTTTGAGGACAAAGAGGTTATTTTTCAAGGGAGACATCCTAAGATATCTCCCTTCTAATTTCTATTTCATAATGGACCGCACAATTTTCACTTTTTGTTTATATGGTGGGAACAATACATTTGTCTCAAGCTTAGAGGACTTCTTTAAAATGGATTTAGGATGTGTAAAGTTTTCAAAGCTTGCTTTGCCATGGTACGCTTTCACACCAGATGGTCCAACACCACCAAATGGTAAATGTAAATTTCCAACATGGGTGATGGTATCGTTTATACATCCACCACCGAAGGGTAATTCCTCCAAAAAGTATTGTATGGCCTTTTCATGTTCTGAGAAGAAATATGCCGCCAAAGGCTTTGGTAATTGACGAATTTGATGAATCGCCAGTGGTAACTCATTATACATCATAACAGGTAAAATAGGACCAAAGAGTTCTTCCTGCATAGATGGGCTTGTCCATTTTACATACTCGATGATTGTTGGCTCAACATATAAATCATCACGATCAATTCGGCCGCCAAATGTAATGGCATCTCGTTCTTCCTTGATAATTTGTTGTAAACGATCGAATTGTCTCAAATTCACAATACGTCCGTAATCAGGGCTTTTTAAAGGATTTTTGCCATAAAACGATCGGATCGTTTCTTTTAAGATTTTCATAAAACGGTCATAAACATCTTTATGAACAAGTAAATAATCGGGGGCCACACATGTTTGCCCAGTATTTGTAAATTTACCCCATACAATCCGCTTTGCTGCTACTTCTAAGTTTGCAGTTTGATCGACAATCGCTGGACTTTTTCCACCAAGCTCTAAAGCAATTGGTGTCAAACGTTCTGCTGCTGCCTTTGCTATCACTTTTCCAACAGCTACACTGCCTGTAAAGAAAATGTAATCAAAGGACGCATGAATAAGAGCTGTTACTTCTTCTTTTTCACCTTCTACCACACGTACATAGGAGGAATGAAACGTTTCTTCAATTATTTTTTTCACAATAGCTGCTGTATGGACAGACGCTTCTGACGGCTTGACAATTGCTGTGTTCCCTCCAACAATGGCACCAATTAATGGTTCCATAACTAGTTGAAATGGATAATTAAACGGTCCAATAATTAATGTGACACCATAGGGTTCACGAACAATGAAGCTTTTGCCCATTTGATATTGTATCGGTGTTTTAACTGCTTCTGGCTCCATCCATTCTTCTACATGCTTTACCATATATGAAATACTATCTAAAACAATGCCAATTTCAGTTGCATATGCTTCAAATTCGCTTTTACGAAGATCTAAATACAGCGCATTCAAGATGTCTTTTTCGTATTTTAAAATGGAAGTTTTTAACTTTTTTAATTGTTCTTTTCGAAACTTTACACTTTTTGTTGCACGAGAAAAATAAAATTGACGCTGCTCTGTAATCATATTTTCCACATCTTGTGACGTAAAATTCATCAATAAAGCACCCCTTTTTTTAAAATGCCATACATAGTTTTTTCATTTTGAAACAAACTATCATTGTCTATACGATACAACATCGGAGGGCAAAAATCCTCTTTCTGCATCGGGGGTGAAATGGCTTTATGTGAAAATGAAATGTTTTAGTTTTTTTATCTCGGGAAATATACAACTACATATTAAAACTGAAATGGGGGCGTAGATGAATGACAACAACAACTGGGACATGGTGGGAGTCCATATTTTCTGGACCATTATCACACGGAATTTGTGAAGAAAAATTATTGCTATTGCAAGATGAAGCTTTTTTATATCTCTCTACAATACCTATGGAGAATGAAGAAAATGTTGAAATCAATTAAAGAAAGCGCATTATAGGATGCCCCTATAATGCGCTTTTACCACGTTAATTAACGATTAACACTTTCTGTAATTGTTCTAACACCGCTTCCAATCTGCTGCTAGCCTCTTCTTCAATCGCAAAGCCACCTTCCTCAAGGCGAATAATTTGTTTATCCACAATATAAACAGAATGGGTAATTGATGTTGCTCCAAGCACAGCTAAAACTGGCTTTAATGCATATTCTAATGCCAATAAATGACCGATTGAACCTCCTACAGCAATAGGAAGTACGATCTTCCCAAGCAAGGCTTTTTGAGGCAGTAAATCCAAGTAGGTCTTCAAAATACCTGTATAGGAAGCTTTATAAATAGGGGTTAGTATGACAATAAAATCAGCTTGCTCAACATGCGCATTTTCTGCTTGGATTTCCTTACTGGCAAAATTGGCAGTGAGTAAATCGGTAGCTGGTAGTTCATGTACATAATTGGAATGTACCTCTATTCCTCGCGCAATAAAATGATTTTCCACCTTTTCATGAATGGCTGTAACTCTAGAATTTTTCGAATTGCTCCCATTCAAAATAACTGCTTTTGTCATTTTTCCCACTCCTTTTAATCATTGTCATTAAAAAAGGCTTCTATTTTACAATCAGGCGGATTACCGTTTTGTAAAATAGAAGCCTCTAGTTGCCTAGTCAACTCTAATACCAAGTATTCTTATAAAATTAATCTAACATAAATTCTCTGAATGTCAATAGCTTTTTTATGATTGGTGAATTGCTTTCCCAAAAACAGCCTTTGCGGCATCTCCAATATGCTCCGACACCGTTGGATGTGGGAAGATCATCTGCGCAAGTGATTGGGCTGTACCACCTGCATTTTTTGTTGCCAATATAGCATTAAGCATTTCTGTGGCACCATCGGCTACAACACATGCACCTAAAATTTGACCACTTTCCTCTGCTGTAATTAACTTCACAAAGCCTTCTGTATTCCCCTCCATTAATGCCTTAGGATTTGTCTGTAGTGGCATTTTGGTCACGGTGTAAGGTATTGTGACCTGCTCCTCTAATAAACCAAATGTAGCAATTTCCGGATGTGTATAAACGCAACGAGGAATTGAATTTTGGTCAATTGATGTTGGCTGTTTGCCCACAATATAATCGACAACGTAAATGCCTTCAGCACTGGCAGAATGCGCTAGCTGATAACCATCTACTAAGTCGCCTATGGCATAAACATGTGGCTGACTTGTCTGTAAATGTTCATCCACTGCAATTAATCGACCATCTAAAGTTAAGCCTAATTGCTGAGCGATTTCTGTATTGGGACGACGACCA
Source organism: Lysinibacillus sp. FSL W7-1291 (assembly GCF_038593415.1). Taxonomy (NCBI): domain Bacteria; kingdom Bacillati; phylum Bacillota; class Bacilli; order Caryophanales; family Bacillaceae; genus Lysinibacillus; species Lysinibacillus sp. FSL W7-1291. Next base: position 800,873 of record NZ_CP151994.1, on the reverse strand, counting down.
GTTGCAAATAAGAGATTTTCATATGTATAAGCACCTTTAGATGTATGGATGCTATTGCCTTCAAACTTTTCAAACTTGAAATCTGTCACAAGCTCGATATTAAGTTTTTTCATTTTTTCTCGAATCAGCGGTCTTGCTTCAGCCTCTTCCGTTTGTAATATGTCCTCACTATGATTCAGTAACGTTACCTTTGTACCAAGTGGCGCTAAACTAAAGGCCATTTCAACTGCAATTACCCCACCCCCAATAATGGTTAATTGAGCTGGTAACTCGTCTATATCAAAAAATGTATCCGTTGTAAAATAGGTCGAAGTTGCTAAACCCTCAAATGGGGGGACAAATGGTTTACTGCCTGTCGCTAAAATAATATCTGTAGCCATTATCGTCTCATTCCCAATTGTAATCGTTAAATCCTTTGCGACAGAGGCCTCACCACGATATAAAGTAATCTGATTGCTGACAATATAGTGCTCAATATTGTTTAACAGCTCTTGAATAATTGTATCTTTTCGCTGCATCAATCGAGGAAAATGAATTTCCACTTGAGACACTTCAATTCCCCAGCTCGTCCCTCGTTTAATTTCCTGTACAAGCTTACTATGCTCCAATAAAATTTTTGAAGGAATGCAGCCAACATTATAACAGGCTCCCCCTAGCTTATCCCGTTCGATGAGAGCAACCTTTTTGCCATGTTTCGCTGCATGTATGGCAGCCACATAGCCACCTGGTCCCGCTCCAATGATAGCAATATCAAATTTTTCCATAATTTTCACCTCATGTACCACCATATCATTCGCAAAATTTGAATGCAATGACAGACAGAGGAAAAGCCTCTCATTCAATGAAAGGCCTTTTGACATGCACAATATTTACTTACCTTTTGCGAGTATTTCACTTCTCGTTCCGCGAGTATTTCTCTTCGTTCCGCGAGTATTTCTCTCCGTTCCGCGAGTATTTCTCTTCGTTCCGCGAGTATTTCTCTTCGTTCTGAAAGTGTTCGCTACTCACCGATCTATTTAATAGATATTTCGTTGCCAAAATCGTTGCTGGGCAATGGCTGCTACGAACTTTTTAGCGAAATCCTTGTTACCTGTTGCTAACACAATGCCAGGGCCTACGTTTGCATTGGACATATTGAAGAAAGTTGTGCCAGTAGCAGCAAATCCGATCGGCTTAAAGTGACGATATGCTTCATTGATATAATTGACGATATAAGTATTGAATTTCGCCTGATTGCTTGCCTTTACCCCAACAACATATAACGAGTCGAATAATACAGCATCAGTTGTGATAAATGTGTCAGTAGCCGTTAATTGAACCCCATTATTCCCTGTCACAACACCTAGTCGATCGGAGATAATGCTGTAGCGTACACCTTGCCTTGTTAAATATTTCAATACTTCACCGACCTCATTTGCATCAAAGCCATCGCCAATTAAGACTCCGACCTTAAGTGTATAAGGCAATTTAATGGTATTGGCTTGACTAAGTGCTGGTGAGGAGGCTGTGACCTTGGACTGCTCTCCTGTAGGGCGATTAACACCAACATTGTCTGCCACTGTTGTAGCCATTACTTTATCTACATGGACAAACATATCCACAACTTGCTGACGAACTGATTTACTCTTCACTTTTCCTACCTCGAAGCTAAATGCCTCTATAATATGTTGTTTTTCAGGTGGGGACATGCTGTTCCAAAAGAGTCGTGCTTGTGAAAAATGATCATCAAAGGATTTACTGCGCGCTCTTGTGATGCGTCCCTCAACCTTTTCTTCATAATGAACATATCCCCCTTCCCTTGCAGTAGAAGTGGCGGGTGTATTATTAGCCAGCGAATTTTTATGATAACTCACTCTCCCTAAATTAATGGTCTGTCGACTAAAGCCATTCCGCTGATTATTATGCACTGGGCAAACCGGTCGATTAATGGGAATTTCTGCAAAGTTTGGTCCACCTAGACGGATTAGCTGTGTGTCTAAGTATGAAAATAATCGTCCCTGTAACAGAGGATCATTCGTAAAGTCTATGCCTGGTACAACGCTACCTGGGTGGAAGGCAACTTGCTCTGTTTCAGCAAAAACATTATCCACATTACGATTTAAGGTCATTTTGCCAATCTTCTTCACTGGCACTATTTCCTCTGGCCAAAGCTTTGTCGCATCTAAAATATCAAAATCAAATTTAAATTCATCTTCAGGTTCAAGAATTTGGACAGCTAACTCAAACTCTGGATAATCGCCAATTTCGATGGCTTCCCATAAATCCCGTCGCTGAAAATCGGGGTCCTTCCCAGCAATTATCTGGGCTTCATCCCAAACGAGAGAATGTACACCGAGTACAGGCTTCCAATGGAATTTGACAAATCTCGATCTTCCCTTGTCATTGACGAAGCGGAATGTATGCACGCCGAAACCTTCCATCATACGAAAGCTTCGCGGAATGGCACGGTCAGACATCACCCACATCACCATATGCGCAATTTCCTGATTATTGGCTACAAAATCCCAAAAAGTATCGTGTGCAGAGGCTGCTTGTGGCATATCATTGTGTGGCTCAGGCTTTACGGCATGAATTAAATCGGGAAACTTAATGGCATCCTGAATAAAAAAGACAGGAATATTATTACCGACTAAATCATAATTTCCTTCATCCGTATAAAATTTCGTTGCAAATCCGCGTACATCACGAGCTGTGTCCATCGATCCTAAGCTCCCTACCACTGTTGAAAACCTGACAAACACAGGTGTTTTCTTTTTCGGATCCTGCAAAAATTTCGCCTTCGTATACTCTGCCATGGATTCATACAATTCAAACTCGCCATGTGCTGCAAAACCTCTGGCATGTACGACGCGCTCTGGAATACGTTCATGATCAAAATGGGTAATTTTTTCTCTAAGATGAAAATCCTCCATAATTGTTGGCCCACGAACGCCTGCCTTAAGCGAATCCTCATCATTGGACACCCTTAGCCCCTGATTGGTTGTCATTCTCGTGCCTTCATTCTCGACACGGAATGGCTCTAGTTGCTGATCCTTGGCATTCTCCTCTAGATTTTTGCGTTGATTCGACTTTGAGTTATCCACACAATCCCCTTTCATCTATTTACTACTTTCGCTCCATATACACTATATGTTTTGGAAAAATAAACATGCTTTCATTTCGACAATGCATTGTGTAAAAATAAAAAAGCAGGTCTCTATTTGGAAATAGAAAACCTACTCACGCTTAAAATATGTATCGTATCATTTCATGTATGTTACAGTAAGGGTTGTCGCGGCTCTCCGTCTTTCGAAGAGCCATCATGTCTGTACAATTTTTAATCGCTACCTCATGTCGTAATGCGATGGGGGCAATAATGGATTCATCTGCCTTGTGACGGAAATAACGACTTACGCCAAGATGCTGTTCCATCTTGTCATTCAAGACAGCACGAGGATACTTTTCTGAACTGTCGACTTCCTCAAAATGCAGGAGTAGCCACAATTCAAATGCTTCATTGGTATAGGCAATGCGAATATTTTTTTCCTCGCAAAATTGATTGACTTCCTCTAATTGCTTTTCGGTTAAGTCATCCTTATCAAAAACAATCCAAACCTCATCAAAATATTGATAGCTGGAATCTCGATAAGCATGTTGAGCAAGCTTAATAGCTGAACGTTTAACGTTTTTTATTTTGACACTAACCATTTTAGAGCGCTTTAATATACGCATTTGTTCAAAATAAATACGTTCTGTCTCACCTTCACAATAAATTAAAATCGTTTTACGCAGTGTTCGGCTCCCTTGTTGACGTACTCTCAAGGCTCAGATACCTCCGCTTCTTCTAAATATTGTTCAGATAAATACTCATTGATAACAGGCATTGCACCAAACTCACCTTTTATATAGCGTTTCGCATAAGAAAGATCTCCACGCTTCTTTTGTAAATCTGCAAAATCAAATAAAGAGTAAAGCTCTGATTCATTTTTAAAGCTTTTATTAACAAACCAAATTTGATCTGAACGCAATGGCTGATCTAGCAATTCTATTTCATGACTTGTCACGATAAATTGATTATTTCGATTGCGTTTGCTGTTCATAATGGCCATTAAAAACTCACAAATCGACACATGGAATGCCGTATCGAATTCGTCTATAAAAATCGTTTTTCCTTTATTATAAGCATCCACCATCACGCATGCTAAATGTAGCATTCGTACTGTGCCTTTCGAATCCATTGTCCAATTAATCGTTTCCGTTCCTATCGGTGCACCTGCTTCATCAAATGATAAGTAATGTAGGTCAATATCTACTTCTTGAATCACCTCAGACGATTCATACTCATAACCAATTGTATTTTTCTCTCGACGTTCCACACGTCTGGCCGTGACATCTTGAATGGATAGGTCTGCAATTTTAAGGAGTTTGATCACTTCTTTTTTAAAGGGCTTCTCTTCAAGTTTACGAATTAGAGGATGACTTGATAACCGATTTGCTTCATCAAGAAATAGAATTTTATGTAAAAACCAATCGAATATCTTTAAAGCATCTGAATCATTAAAAACATGCAAGACAGACAAAAAGGCCGTATTGTTACGTGTATATTTTGTCAGCTCCTGTGCACTCGTTTGAGCTGTTTCATATGAATATTGTGTACCATCCCATTGTCTGACAAACAGCTCTTCTTTTTGCAACTTGTTCGTCTTCACAAGACGCTCATAGAGAACTTGAGAAGCATTGTACTGTATTTCATAATCATAAAGAGCACCATCTAAAAAAAGCGATATCATAAACTCTGTTGGTGTGCCCTGCTGTCTTCCTAACTTAAACGGTTGATAGGGTAAACGTAACTGCTTAACATTATTTAAATTTTCAAAATTAAAAAGCAAAGTACGTAATACTTTAATAGCCGTAAAAAGATTGGATTTCCCACTACCATTTGGTCCAAAAATAAATGCACTTTTCACAAGTCGAAGTGAATCAAATTGAATGGTATGAGTATCCTTCCATTTTCGCAGACGGCTGCCCGCTACCATTGAAAATAACGTATCATCTTTATAACTTAAACAATTTTTCACTCTAAAATCTACAAGCATCAATAAGCCTCCGTCCACAACCATTTCTTTAATGAATTATTATACTATAGACATAGAAAAAGACATATTACACGATGTAATATGCCTACATAATTTAAATGCCCTTTAGCCACTATTTTGTTGAATTTCTGCTAGTTTTTCATTTTGTAATGCATGCAATGTACGTTCGATTCCTTCTGCAAAAGAAGTTTTTGGCCTCCAGCCAATGGCCTTGGCTAATTTGTCGTTATTTAAAAATGAATGTTCGATATCTCCTTCACGTGCAGGGGCATATTGAATTTCAAGTGGGTGATTTAAATGTTGCAGCAGTAAGATGACTTGGTGAATAGACCAAGCTTCATTTGTGGATACATTATACGTGCCTTGCAAACGGGCAGATACACCAGCGTAAATAGCATCTGCAATATCATCGACATAAATGAAATCTCGTGTTTGTTCACCGTCACCATAAATCGTAAAAGGTTTGCCTGCCATACTGCTTTTTAGCATACTTGGGATCACTGCTGCTTCGCCCTGCATTTGTTGCCTTGGACCAAAAACATTAGCAAATCTGTAGATGAGAATAGGTAAACGATAATCTTTATGCCATTTCTCACAGTAGGTTTCCCCAATGCTCTTATTGAGTCCATACATAGATATCGGTTCACAGACATCTGTTTCTTCTAATGGCGGATAATGACTATCTCCATACACCGATGCTGACGAAGCAAAAACAAAATGCTGTACATTATACTTAGAAGCTAAAAAAAGCATTTGGCTTAGCCCAACGATATTTGTCAAAATATCCTTTACTGGCTCTTGGATGGATTGTTGTACGCTCGTTTGTGCCGCACAATGGATGACTACATCAAAATGTATTTCTTTAAAAAGATGCTCACAAACCTCATCCTCTACATTTAAAAGATAGGATTTATGCTCAAAGTCAACATTTCGTAAATGACCCGTACTTAAATTATCAATAATATAAATTGTTGCACCTTCTTCGAAAAAACGCCTACCTACGGCACTGCCAATAAAACCATAGCCACCTGTCACTAATACATTCATCCTATCGCCCCCAAAAACAATATGATGATTTATATGCAGTAATTACTAAAAATATGCAAGAAACTTATTTGATGGTAATTTCTAACAGAATAGCATTACTAGAATGATTAACTAAAAAACGTCTATATTTTTCTATATAAAAAGCATGCTTGAAAATTACTTCAAGCATGCTCTATCATCTATTTTTAAGCTGGGTTTATTTCTAATTCAACAGTTACTTTAATATCTTTTCCAACAAGAACCCCACCCGTTTCTAACGCTGCGTTCCAAGTTAGGCCAAAGTCTTCACGATTGATTGTTGTTTCAGCTTCAAAACCATATACTTCTTGTCCCCATGGATTTGTACCTTTTCCATTGAATTCTGTATCAAACGTTACGGACTTTGTCACGCCTTTAATTGTTAAATCACCAGTTACTGCATATTCATCTCCTGCTTTTTTAGCAATGTTTGTCGATTTAAATGTAATTGTTGGATATTTTTCAGCATCAAAGAAATCTTCTGCTTTTAAATGATTATCACGATCTTCACTACGTGTATTAATACTCGCTGGATCAATTGTAAAGTTAATGTTAGCAGTTGTTAAGTCTGCAAGGTCTGTCGCTTCAATATCAGCTGAATAGCTATCAAATACGCCTTTAACTTTTGATACCATCATGTGTTTTACTTGAAAGTTTACTGCTGAGTGTCCTAAATCAATGTTCCATTTTGCCATTATAAATTCCTCCAAATAAGTTGATTATATCTCGATTTCGAGATATATTTTAAAATATGAAGCAACTACAGTATTTATGTTACCCAAAACAGAATTGGATAAACATTTGTAGTTACTCGATTGGTTAAACATTATGATTACGAAAAGCAATCAATTACTTTATGTAACTTACTATATATTAATAATAAAGTTACGTCAAGTAATTTTAAAAATAAAAAAGGATATCCAAATTATCGGTACATCCTTTCAGACAGTAGAGATCATTCTGTCTACTGATATAAGCTTTTATGAAGGTTTAAATATGAAGAGGTGACAATGAGATGAAGGCAAGCTCCAACTCGCTGTGAAAAATCAAGGTTGGAGCTATTCTTGCCAACAAGCTTAAAGGTTCACCCTTTACATTTCTTCCCCTCAACGCTTGACTAACTTGCCTTGCACGACAAAGCGATGGTCGTCACTTAAAACCGCATCCTTACAAGTAGATAACGTCAAAATTTTATCGTCTGGACTTAGATCGACATTCATCTGAATAGAAGATCGCTGTTGTATCTCCTCTATAAAGTTTTGGTAAGCTTCATTGTTGGCAAAGTCGGTCTCAATATAATAGAAATCAATCGTCGTCTCATATGCAGCAAAAACCTCAATATCATAGCCCTCATATAAGGTATCAAGATATAGGATGGGATGCTCATCTGCATAGTCTTGCTTTAAGTAATTTTTTAAACTACCGAACATCGTCTCGTTCTTCATGGCATGACCATATAAAATCGTATTTTTGTTCATGTCTAGTATTTGATTTCGATAATCCATAAAAACACTGCCTGCACGACTCTCCTTATTTTTAAAGTTATGATTTAAATAATAGTCATTATTGTCAGCTTGTAAAATTGGATTATTCAGCTTTGTTCCGTCTACTGAAATCCACCCAATAATTTGAGGATTAATCGCCAATAAATCAAGGAACTGTGGTCGTATAGTGAATGCTGATACATCATTTGTTGTTTCTGTCTCCTCGATTTGTTCTGCTGGCTGTTCTTCATTAGCTGCTAATGTGGCCTGATAAATATCCTGTACTTCTTTTAATGATTTTGACGTTTCGTAGTACGTATATAGATACTTTGCAAGTGAAAAAACAGAAAATAAAAATATGCCTAAATATAGCAGTGTTAGCAACTTGGATACTTTCTTCTTCATCGGATTACCTTCTTATATTCCCATTGGCATCATATAGTAGCCAAGCTGTTTATCTTCATTAAAGATTGCATCCACTCCATACACTTCTTTAATCATATCTTTCGTAATCACATCACGTGGCGCACCCTCTGCAAAAATTTGACCTTCCTTCATCAAAATAATATGGTCGCTATAGCGAATGGCTTGATTAATATCATGTAGTACCATGATAATCGTTAAACCATGCTGCTCGTTTAATGTTTTCACCAGCTCTAGCAATTCTATTTGATAGTATATATCCAAATAGGTTGTAGGCTCATCTAAACATAATATTTCTGACTGTTGTGCTAATGCCATAGCAATCCACACTCGCTGCCGCTCTCCACCTGATAACGCCTCTAAACTTGTTGTAGCTTTATGCTGTAAATTTGTACAGGCAAGTGCCCATTCAATGGCTTTTGAGTCCTCATCGTGATTCTTTTTTAGCATTGTTTGGTGTGGCAAACGACCAAACCCAACTAGTTTTTCAATCGTTAAATCTCTCGGTATGTCATTTTGTTGATACACAATGGCCAGTTTTTTAGCAAATTCTTTCGGCTTATAGTGCAGTAAATCTTTATTTTCTAACGAGACAGTCCCTGATTTAGGTGAATGAAGGCGAGAGATAACACTTAATAATGTAGATTTCCCACAGCCATTTGGGCCAATGATTGTCGTAATTTTCCCTTGGACAATCGTTGTTGAAACACCATTTAAATGGTTACGTGTATTATCATGCGATACAATGATGTCTTGTATATCCATGTTTCGTCACTCTTTTCGTAATAAGAATATTAAGAATGGACCACCTATGATTGCCATAATGGTAGAGGCTGGAATTTCAATAGGTGCAATAATTGTCCGGCCAATCGTGTCTGCTACTAAAATTAATAAGGCACCAGCAAGTGCTGTAAAAGGAATAAGCACAAGATGGTCATGCCCAACCAATCTGCGTGCAATATGAGGTACTAATAGCCCCACAAACGAAATAACTCCAGCCACAACAACTGAAACAGCCGCTAATAGAACAGCGACAGCGGCAATCAGTAAGCGTGCCCGTGCTACTTGAAACCCTAAACTTTTGACTGTTTTATCTTGTAATATAAGCAAATTACACCAACTATATAATGCAAATGCGCCAATTAATCCGATTGTCCCATAGGTCACAATCGTAGAGACATCTTTCCATGTACGCATCGTTAAATTAGAACCGATTACACTGGAAGCTGACGTATTCAAGGAACCACCTAAGCTAATAAGTGCCTCTGTTAATCCTGTAAACATGGCGTTAATGGCAATCCCCACTAAGATCAATTTAAGTGGACTCAAGCCGGATTTCCACGAAAGTGCAAATACGAGTGAACAAGCCAATGCACCACCCATAAATGCTAAGACAGGTGTCATAAAAAATAATGCTGGGAAAAAGGCAATGATAGAGAGCTGTACAAATGCTGCACCAGAAGATATCCCAATGACACCAGCATCAGCCAAAGGATTACGCATCACGGATTGTAAAAGCACCCCAGAGACTGAAAGTGCTGCACCTGCAAATAATGCCACAATGATACGTGGAAACCTTAAATCTCGTATAGCCTCCATTTGGCTATTCCCTTCCTCAAATAATGCCCCTATAAACTCGAAAAAGCCCATTTTTATACTACCTGTTGTAGCTGAATAAACGATTGTCACTAGTAATAAAACAGTTACAATTAAAAAACTGACGATTCTTTTTGTCATATTGGATTTCCTTTTTTTATGTTTATATTCTCTCAGGATAAGAAAAACGCTCTATGACGAGTAGTAATACATCATACGAGCGACAATTCTAGTTACTATTTACGATAGAAGATTTCCATCAGTTGTCCTAAAGCTTGAGGTACCTGTAAGGAGGCTGTCGTCCCGAATAATTCTTCCTCTAAATCATACACTTTACCGTTTTTCACTGCATCGAAATGTTTCCAAATATCATTTGTTTTAAATTCCTCATCAAACATTTTCACAACCTCATCAGGCATACCATGTGATAAGCGTAAAATAATATCAGGATTACTGCTATGTAAATGCTCCGTATTTGAAGATAAATACTCAGCATCTTGCCCTTCCATGACATTGATTCCTCCTGCTCGTTTAACAAGATCCCCTGCATAAGAGTTTTCAGTTGCGACTAAATAGCTTCCTGGAATGCCAAGTAAAATTAAGACACGAGGCCCCTCTTTATTCGCAGCAACACCTTGAACAGCTTCCATATTTTTCTGTAAATCCTGCACTAATTCCTCAGCTTGTGCTACACGATCATAGCGTTCACCAAGTGTTTTAATTTCCGTTAACATCGCATCAACACTTTGTAAATTTAAAAAGTCTACAGGAATATTCAACTGTTTAAACTTATCCTGTAAATCGTACTCTAAAGTCGATACCGATAATACTTCTGTCGGATTCAATGATTTCACAATTTCCATATCAGGCTCCATTGCATTACCAATGGTCGGCAAATCCTCAAAACGTTTGGCTAATTGCTTTTCCGTTTCTGGTACTGCGATTGCGTCAAGCTCCAACTTATCTAGAATATCTGCCACTACAACTGTTCCAGCAATGATTCGTTGCTCACTCTCTTCAGCTACTTGTTCACTTACTGCAACTGTTTTATCCTTTGTTGCTGGTTTGTCACTGCCACTACAAGCAGCAAGAAGCAGTGATAGTAATGTCATTAACAGTATCCCAATTTTCCAATCCTTTTTCATTATGTCATCTCCTACTTATTTCTGCTCAGTACGATCTTTTTTGGCTTTTTTAATACGGCGAATGAGTAACCAACCTGATACAAGGCAAATAGCGATTAGCAACATAATTTTTACAATGTTTAGCGGCTCGATCTGCTGCTTTGCCGTAGAATGGTTCACTACCTTATCAATGGCAACCTCTTCTTTTTTGTTTTCCTCTGCTGCCTCTTCCTCTGCTTCGTCCACTGATTCATCCAGTGTCCGATCAAATGCTAGTTTTTCTTCCTGTGGTACAACAAGCATCGATTGGGTAGTGGGTACTGTCGATGTAGCCGAGTTCGCTTCCTTCTTCACATTGTTTTGTTCCGACGGCGTTTGCACTTGCTTTTGCACTTGCTCTTTTCCTACTACTTCTGCTGTTTTATCACTGTCTTTGGGTTCGGAGGATACTTCTTCTGAAGGTTTATCTAAAATCTTTGCAACCTGTGCTGGATCAAATACTAATTGAACAAAATATTGATGATGATAAGAAATATCAGGAATATCGACCTTCACCCACAATCGTAATGGTTGTGTTAAATCTTCAACCTCAAATTCCACGATTCGTACATTATCTAAAAGTGAAAGTAGTTTAGGTTCAACTTGCTGTCCTTTATAATCTACCGTTAATCCTATGATCCAAGCTGATTGTAAAATCGTCATTTGTGCGTAGTATCTACCATCTTTTTCGATCACCTTTGCCACTGGATTCACATAGCTATTCATAATAGAGGGCTCTTGTTTACCATCTACCATTAACTCATAATTCAATGACCATTCCTGGCCCATTGTTCCTTCTGAATTTATTCCCTCAGCCACTTCTTCACTACCTTCACCTTGTGGAATATTTGGTGACAGTGTCTGCACTTTGAGGCGAAGCTCTTGGGAAAACGAAGCATATTGTTCTTCTGTTGCAAGCTCTATATTGCCCTTTAGGACAATTGGTTGTTGTAAGGCTAAAACATCAAACTGAACTAAATTTTCTATTTTATCTAGTGTAAAAGAAAGCTCATTGCCTTGCTGCTCGATATGTATATCTCTTATAGGATTGAGTTCTTCAAGTTTCATCGTTAATTGATATTGCCCATCCTTAACTGCGAGTGTTGCTACTTGTTTGAAAATACTTCCTTCAAAGCCTTCGATTGGAGAAAAACTTAGTTCAACTTGATAACTACCATCTGCAATAACAGATTCCTCTGCTTCTGCTTCTAGAAAAATGAATGGAGAAAAAAAGATTAATAAAATTGTACAAACAGCCACTATGCAAAGGTTATTTTTTTTTAGAATCATTGCATCATAGCCTCCCATTTCTTTAAAAGCACAGGAACTTCCTTCCCCATCAATATGAGAAAGGAAGTTGCTGTGAAGATCATTATTTGTTGATGTATTGCAATGAACCATTTAAAATTTTTGCCATATGTGAACGTTTTAATGGGCTATTTGCATCAATAACTGTTTTACCATCTGCAGTAGGTGAACCAGTCATCACTTTACCTGCATATAGAAGTGCAAAGGCCTTTTTCGCTTCTTCATCTTTCACTTTTGCCCCATCAGCATAGTAAGAAAGACTTGGGTCGCCAAAGTTCATTTCTTTACCTGCTACATGTGTTACTGTGCGGTAAATCATCACAGCTGCTTGTTGACGAGTTAATGTGTCATTTGGATTAAAGTTTGTTGCTTTTTTAACAATCCCAGCTTCCGCTAATGCATTTATAGCTTGAACAGCTTCTGCACTAAGCTTACCTGTATCTTTAAATCCTGCATCTTTTGTAGAAGAGACGTTCAATGCACGTGCCACCATTAAGGCAAATTGAGAACGTGTAATGTTATTGTTTGGATTAAAGTTGTCTTGTCCTTTAACAATTCCTAAGCTGTAAAGTGATAGGATGGCTTCTTTATTCGCATCTTTACTAATATCTTTAAATGGATTTATAACTGGCTTTACTGCACCTTCGACAGCAAAACTAAATTGTACTGTATGATTCGAGTCATACTTCACACCTTGTGCTGGTTCATTAACAACGATGTGTAATTGAGCATTCACAAGTTTCTTTAAATCTGCTACTTCAAATGAGTATGTGCGTGCATTTGTAGCATCATCTTGTTTCACTAGTGTTGCTTCTTTCCCCTCTACAGTAAAACCATGTACATATTGGCCTTGAGGGAATGTCATTGTCACAATATTTTTACCGTCTTTAGCAGAAACGCCTACTTTCGGTGCAATATATTGTTTCATCATAGATTCTTCTGTTGTACCATTTTTGTAAACAGTAACAGCTACTTCATCCACTTTTACTTCTTCTTTTACTTCTTTCACTGCTTTTAAATCAAAATCATACCATTTGTCCATATTTGCAGAAGGAACAACCACATGGATTTTTGCTGATTTTACTTCATCAACAACAACAGGGAAACTGTATGTAATTGTGCCATCACTATTTTTCACTTCTGTAGCATCTACAAATTTATCACCTTGCTTTGTTTGTAGACCTGCAATCATTGGTGCTGATTTAGCTGTAATCGTTAAATTCGCTTCAAATTTTCCATCTTTTTCAACGATTGAACCCTGTGGTACTAGATGAGAGCTAATAGCAGGTTGTGCTTCTGTTGTACCAGGTTTGAAGATTTGGAAATTGATAACTGCTGCCGTTTTGTCAGCTTTTGTTGCTTCTGCCTTCACTTCAGTATTTGTAGTTACTACCTCTGCTGCCGATGCAAAAGATGGGACTGAAAGAGATGCCGCTAGCAATGAAGCTAGTACTATTTTAGTTGCGCGAGATTGACGTTTTTTAGTCATTTATTGACCCTCCGTTTTTGTTTGGTATTTTTTTTTATAAAGTAAAAATGCTGATCCCACTAAAGCAACAATTAATAGATAAGGTGTTGCGTCACCTGTCTGTGGGTTCGGCACTTGACTTTCTGTAGTAGATGCTTGGGGTGACTTTGATTCATTTTGTGTTGCTTGTTGCGTTGTAGCAGCTGGGCTAGCAGTCGATACGGCATCAAATACAAGCGATACACTGTATTCATGGTGATAATTAATATCATCAATATCAATTTTCATAGCTGTTACTACTGGTTTTGATAAATCATTAACTGTGAATTGTACAGTGCGAGTATCTGTTGCTTTATCTTCACTCACAACAGTTGCTCCACCAGGTGGTTGAAATTTCGTAATCCACGCACTGCTTTTTAAAGTAATTTGTACTGTAGCAGTACCATTTTTCACTGTTACATTTGCTGGTTTTACAAAATAATCGTTGGCAATGGATGCAGAGTTACTGTCAGGTTTATTGACCTGATATTTTATCGAATGTGTGCCATCAGCCAGTTGAGCAGATGCTTGTGTCAACCCTAAGTTAACGACAATAATACTAACAAGCATGATCAACATGAGCATTTTCTTCATGTATTGCACGCCTCCCTTGGTCATAGTAAAACATCATAATTGAAAAAATATCCTCATGAAAGCACTTTCACCTAAACGAAAATTATTCTCAATTACGATTCTACTCCCAAGAATAATCGTTGATACCAGTGTATGTCAACCGTTAAACCAAATTCGTCCTCAATATGTCAAATTTTCCTCCTAATCAGAACCACCAGTATAACTGGTGGTTTGCTCTGCGCGTGAAACGCTGGGGTACTGGCCCATGTCTAAAGACATTCTGAATGGTCTGCCAACCGCACTCCGTTTTCACACAAACCGCTAAAGCGGCTTACTTATTTTTTCTTTCTCTTGATTTCTTCTCCTGTGAATGGGTCAATGAATTCTTTCATCGTCATTTGATCTTGCAGGATATCTTCTTGTAATTGATTTTTTATATACTCTTGTATCTTTTTCTTATTTCGGCCGACTGTGTCCACATAGTATCCTCGACACCAGAATTGACGATTACCGTATTTATACTTTAAATTTGCATGTCGGTCGAAAATCATTAGACTACTCTTCCCTTTTAAATAACCCATGAACGCAGATACACTCAATTTCGGAGGAATACTTACCAACATATGAATATGGTCAGGACAGGCTGTTGCCTCTATGATTTCTACATCTTTTCTTTCACATAATTGGCGCAATATTCTTCCAACATCTGCTTTAATTTGACCATAAATAATCTGCCTTCTATACTTTGGCGCAAAGACGATATGATACTTACAATTCCACGTTGTATGTGCTAAACTTTTATTATCCATTTATGGTGGCTCCTTTCGTACGAAGTCGGTTGACTAGACCTGACTTTATTGTACGTTTGGAGTTTTTTTATTGTCCATAGCTAAAAGCTTTTGGAACCCCCTGCATAGCAGGGGGTTTTCAAAGCACACAATAAAAAGAATATAACCAAAATATGGTTATATTCTCAAGCTGTAGACAAACTCGATGAAATAAAGTAATGCCGTTGATTTCCACTACGAGCGGACGCTTTCCGTGGGCGGGGTCGAGCTTCTTCCCTTGCTTCGTTACTGTCGCTTCGCTTTCATAGAAAAAACATCCGTTCAGTCCATCCCGCTTTTCCCGCTGGAGTCGCTGCTCTTCGTTCCAATCAACTTCTACATTAAATACTCCATCTACATATGGTGTGGAGGTTACCCATTGTTTTCATATGTTATTTAGCAAAAATCTCGAAAATGCCAATCATAATTAGCAGCCATCCTGAGATCGCAGTTGAATGCTTACCAATATACGTTTTTGATAGTAAAGAGCCACATTGACTCCCCACTCCCACTGTAATAAACGAAAACACACCAATCGATATGACCGTCCAAAGGGCCGAAATGCCGTTTGCCCCAATAGCAATGCCCCCTGCTAAACAGTTCGCTGATAAAACGAAGCCGAGTGCCATTGCCTCTCTCGTTGAAATCACTAAGTTTTTATCTTCATCAAATAACTCAGGGTTGCCAGCTATCTGTTGTTTAGAAAAATTATTGGACATTAAAGTCCAGAGCCCAATAATACACAACAACAAGCTGCCTAATAAATTGGCAGTATGCGGTGAAATATACGCAACAACTGTGCTGCCTGCTGTTACTGCGATGTATGTGACAATCATTGACATGACAGCAATCACAGCATTGGATAAAATCGGAATTTTAACTTGTTTGACGCCATAAGCTAGGCCGATTCCCAAATTATCTAAATTCGCTGCAATTCCTATTAAAATAATGGTAATCCAATGCATACTAAGCCTCCTCAAATCACCGTTTCCATTTTCACCTATCATATGTGATCAATAGAAAGATTTTTGGGCAGCCCAATATAGACTGCACGGCTAATCCCATGATTCCCCTCATGATTTGTACAACATCCATTTGACAAAAGTAACAACTTGTCATTAAAATTAAGTTGTTACTTATTGATTTTTTAATTTTCGCAAGAATATAAGAATTGCTAGAGAGGGGAAATTTATGAGACATCTAAAATTATGGAAAATAGGTTTTTCTTTACTATGTCTACTCGTTTTAACTGCATGTAGTTCAGCAGATGCAGGATCTAAAAAAGAAGATCGAAAGACAATCAACCTAGCCTATGTTGAATGGGATACTGAAGTAGCTTCTACTCACGTAGTAGGACAAGTTTTAGAGGATTTAGGATATGAGGTAACATTAACGCCACTCGACAATGGCATTATGTGGGAGGCACTTGCAAACGGAGAGGTAGACGGTATGGTATCTGCTTGGTTACCGCAAACACATGCTCCGCAAGTAGAGAAATACAAAGATAAAATAGAGAATTTAGGTGAAAATCTAACTGGTGCTAAAATTGGCTTAGTTGTTCCAAGCTATATGGATGTCGATTCAATCGAAGACTTAACCATCGAAGCCAATAAAACAATTACAGGCATTGAACCTGGGGCTAATATGATGGCTACGACAGAAAATGCCTATAAGGAATATAACAATCTAGAAGGCTGGAATGTACTTACTTCTTCTGCAGGTGCAATGACAGCCGCCCTTAGTCAAGCCATTACTAATAATGAAGAAATTATCATTACAGGGTGGTCACCGCACTGGATATTTAATGCATACGATTTAAAATATTTAGATGACCCAAAAGGTTTATATGGGACAGAAGAATATATTGGCACATTTGCTCGTAATGGCTTGAAAGAAGATGATCCCGATGCCTATCGTGTCCTTGATCATTTCCATTGGACTTCCGAAGATATAGAAAGTGTGATGTTCGATATTATGGAAGGTATGAGTGCCACAGAAGCAGCAAAAAAATGGATTGAAAACAACCAAGACAAAGTCGCGGATTGGACAAAAGATGTAAAAGCATAACAACTACAAAAGATCCAATTACTCATCATTAGTCATTGGATTCAGACTGTAGACAAACTCAAAAAATTTGAGAGTTTGCCTACAGTCTTTTTTCTTTTACAATTAAATGAAGTAAAGCCACTAATTTCACATAAAGCACTCTATCTACATAGATAAATGAAAAATAAATCCTTTGGGGTGATGCTCCATGAATCAAAGCTATACTTATTAACTTTTTTTATCCTAGCACTTATTATTACTAGTAATAGTTCATTTAGCGCTTTTTATATTTTTTACTATATATCGAAAGAAGAGGAATATTTAATGAACTTAAATCTCAAAGCATTGTTTCCTTCATATCGTTATTATCGAACAAAGCCAACTCAGCTATCATATGACTCTTATATTTTCTACCATCACCAAACAAAAGAATGGTTTTCCATCTCAAAGCATGAGGTTTCACAGCGAGACTACCAATGGCTTACTGTTTTTTATACTGAAGCTACCTCTTCACTATTTCAGGCATCGGATACTTGGTATGAATTTATCTATTCAAATGGTGATATACCATCCAATTTATCCTTTAATAAAGCTCGAGTTATTCAAATTACTTTTATAAATGAAAACCCTCCTTTAGAGGCTTTAAAAGAAGCTCTTTATAATTTTTTTCAGGAAGATACGATATTAATTCAAGTTACTACAAATCAATTTTTACTCATTGAACCTAAGAGTCTTTCTATGAATGAGAAAGAAGATTTTATTGCACTTATTCGTACAATTGAAGCAGATTTTTATGTCAGAATCCAATTATATCTTGGAGAATTTTATGAAATAGATAAGAAATTTCCATATAAATTCCAAAGAGAAGCACAATGGTTCAAGGAATGTTTACATTTAAGATTTGCTGAACCTTATTATTCATTTCAAACGATATTCCCTATTTTACTAACACAACAATTGCCTACTTCTATTCTAAAATTTTTAGAAGAGCAAATTATTATACCTTTAAAGTCTGATAGAGAATTACTTGAAACTGTTAAAACTTTTTATGAATGTGGTTTAAATATTTCGTTGACATCTAAGAAGTTGCACATGCATCGTAATACATTAACCTATCGTTTATCAAAATTCCAGGAAATCACAAATATTAACATAAAAAATTTAGATGGTGCAATACTTGTTTACTTTGCTAGTTATCTTTGGTCATTTTTACAAAATGCACAAAAATAGTTAACTGAAAATTATGCATTTTAGACATTGGTTTTCTTCCTCACTTTATTTAAACTGTAAAAAAGAACAAAGGGGATTAAATATGGAGAAAATCATACTTAATAATATTTATAAAATATACGATGGCGGTGTAACGGCTGTATCTGATTTTAATCTAACTGTTCAGGATAGAGAGTTTGTTGTACTTGTTGGTCCATCAGGTTGTGGGAAATCAACCACCTTACGTATGATAGCTGGCTTAGAGGAAATCTCGGAAGGCGATTTTTTTATTGATAACAAGAGAATGAACGATGTGCCTTCAAAGGAACGTGATATTGCGATGGTTTTTCAAAACTATGCACTATACCCTCATATGACGGTATACGACAACATGGCATTTGGCTTAAAGCTTCGAAAATTTTCAAAACAACAAATTAAAGAACGTGTCCACAATGCAGCCGCCATTCTTGATTTAGAAAAATATTTGGATCGCAAGCCTAAAGCTTTATCGGGTGGTCAGAGACAACGGGTTGCCCTTGGTCGAGCAATCGTCCGAGATGCACATATTTTCTTAATGGACGAGCCTTTGTCCAATTTAGATGCAAAACTACGCGTACAAATGCGTGCAGAAATTACCAAGCTTCATCAGCGCTTAAAAACAACGACAATTTATGTAACACATGACCAAACTGAAGCAATGACAATGGCAACGCGTCTTGTTGTCATGAAGGACGGTATTGTTCAACAAATTGGTACACCTGAAGAAGTATATGGCTTACCTGAAAATAAATTTGTTGGCGGTTTTATAGGCTCTCCATCCATGAACTTTTTTAAAGGGGTTTTCCATGAAGAAGGAATTCAGATCGGTCCTATTTCATTAACTATTCCAGCAGAAAAATCAAAATTATTATTAGACCAAGGCTACTTACAAAAAGAGCTGATTCTTGGCATTCGTCCTGAGCATATTTATGAAAATTCTTCTGTCATTTCTGAGCCTTTCTTCTCGTCCATCGAGGCAAATATTGAAGTATCAGAATTAACAGGTGCTGAGCTGATGTTACATGCCCAGTTAAATGGACAGCCTTATATTGCACGTGTTAACTCTGATACAAAAATTACACAAGGCCAAGTTGCACACCTACAATTTGATATGTCTCGGGCACATTTCTTTGACTTAGAAACAGAGAAACGCATTCGTTAGAAGCAAAAAGTACTGCAAATATTAATCCTCATAGAAAGGGATTCAGGCAAAGAGTCTGTTTCCCGCTTTTTTTACCTCCCACTCATAGTCCATACTCGATTATTGATTGACTTTAGATTCAACCAACTTCACTGATCTGATTCGATTTTAGAAGATCATCAGTGTTTCTGCATCCAACAATCGTATTTTACTTGGTGGATGTTATTTTGCTATTACTTTATATAAAACAAAGCAAAATAACCAAAAAAGATAGCTAGATGGAAAAATACACTGTCATTTCGCCACTAAGCTATCTCAACTATTTTATATGAGGTTTTCAACTATTACCTCCGTCTTGTAGAAATGAAACATTTCATGTCAAAAATTTCTCAATAGAATCTATAAGGAAGTTGGATTTTTTTTATCGATGTAAATCCCTATTTTCCTAACGGTACCGCTATTTTGGAGTAGAGATTTATAATATTAAGTATAAAAACGATTGCTCTTTTTATTTCATTGCTGCACCGTACAGTCCCGCCTCACCTTTACGAATACTACTGCCTATAATTTGCTCTTTCCCTTCAAAAGGTGTGTTTAACAAACGTTGCTGAATCACCTCTTTAATCTGCTCTATGATTTTCGGATGGTGATTAAAAAAGCCGCCACCTAACACTATGCAATGTGGGTCAAGCATCAAAATCATTTGATGCAATTGTTTTTCCATGCAGTAGATTAATTGCTGCAAAAGCTTATCCATGATGAGGTCTCCCTTGTAATAGAGCTCCATCATATCTTTTAATCGAATTTCCGAATTCCCCAGTAACGCTCTTCCTAACTTTTCTATAGCAGGTCCTGACACACTTTCTTCCAATGTTTCTCCATCATTACCAACGATATTAAAACCTATTTCACCAGCTAATCCTGTTCCTCTTATAAATTCGCCATTTACAACTGTACAACAAGATAATCCGGTGCTTAATGTTACATATACCATCACTTCTTTGCAGAACCCTCTAGCATTGTATTCTCCCCAGGTTGCCATGTTAACATCGTTATCCATCAATATTTGTGCATATGGAAAAAATTCAATTAAACGCTCAGAAATCGGAAAGTTACTCCACGGTATATTATTTTGATAAACTGCTAGACCTTTTTGAACATCCACAATACCAGGTACACCAATACATACCTTAGAGATCTCATTAATAGAGACTTCTTGCTCTATACATAGCTTTTCAAAACTATTAATTAAACAATGGAATAAAGTTTCTCTATTTGTAACATCACTTGGTACCTCTTTTTTGATTAACAACTGTTGCTGTTGATTGAATAAAGCCGTTGCTAATTTTGTTCCGCCAACATCTGCTACTAAAATATAACGCATCTTTCCACCACCAGTTTTCGCCACATGATCTACTCGAATTCGCAATTCTCAGAAAGTAAAGGTTATATATATGTCTATTCTTCATTGCATCTGCTTATGTTATGAAAGATTTACGACTTGCGTTAAATTACGTGGCTTATCAGGATCACAACCTTTAAATATTGCATTTTGATAAGCCAATAGTTGGAAATAAGGAATAGCTTCAACAAGTCGATTTAAATCATCTACTTCTTCTGATAACTTGAGAATTAAATCTGCTTCTAATTCTTCTGAAGCTATACCGATGACAACAACGAAACCTCCCAGCTTTTGAATATCTTTCACTAATGCGTGATCATATTCCTTCGTTTCATTTTGTGTAAATAAAATAACAACCGTTTCCTTATCGACAATAGAGATAGGGCCGTGACGGAATTCTAAATTGGAGTAACTTTCACATTCCGTTTGCGTCATTTCCTTTAGCTTTAATGTCGCTTCTTTAGCCAACCCATTATAAGCACCAGACCCTAAAAAGATAAAACGCTTTTTTGAGACATCTTCTGTCACCTGTGTTAATTGCTTTCCATTGCCTAATGCCGAATGAACAAGTCTAGGAATTTTCTCTAACTGTTTCATCATATCCGTTCGTCCACTAATTTTCGCTGCATATAATTGGAGAGCATATAGCATATTAGAAAATGATTGAGTCATTACCACACTTTTTTCTGATATATCATTTAAAGCAATCAATTCATCAGTTAATTTAGCCATAGGTGTGTCCCCATTACATGTCACTGCCATAGTACGTATATTTTCCGCATCATTCAAATGTTCTAAAGACATAATGATTTCCGAAGTTGTCCCCGAACGTGAAATGCCAATGATAAGATACTTTTTATTTTTTAAAATATACGTTTCTGTGTGTAAAAACAACTCAGATGCTGGTACAGCAATAGCAAACTCTCCAGTTACAGCTTGATAATAACGTGCTGCAGCAATCGCTAAATAAAATGATGTTCCACACCCCGTGAAAAGAAC
The DNA here is from genome assembly GCF_038593415.1 of Lysinibacillus sp. FSL W7-1291. Classification (NCBI taxonomy): domain Bacteria; kingdom Bacillati; phylum Bacillota; class Bacilli; order Caryophanales; family Bacillaceae; genus Lysinibacillus; species Lysinibacillus sp. FSL W7-1291. The sequence continues at coordinate 779,016 of NZ_CP151994.1, read as the reverse complement.
GACATCTACAGCACTTTTATTGAATGCAATTGATTGAACAATGTCTTTTGTTTTTTCTAACTTTTGTCCTTGTGCCATAATCTCATTGTAAGTGTACATAAACAAATCCCTACTTCTCTTTAATTTTAGTTATTTGTATCTCGGCTAAGAGACTTTCAACAGTCACTTTTTGTACTTTTGCAATCTCTTTATTTTCTGCATTCGCTGAGCCACATGCAACAGCCCATTTATATGCCTCTGTAGGGTCTGCACCCTGTGAGAGCTTATAAATAAGTCCACCTAAAAAGGCATCACCACTTCCAACTGTATTAACAACATTTATCCGTGGTGCATTCACTTTGTAAACCCCTAACGAATTAACGAATAAAGCCCCTTGCTCGCCCAATGAAAAACACACATGTTCAATCCCTAATTCTTGTAATTTTACACCAGCTTGAACTAAGTCTTTCTGAGCTAGAACTGGCTTACCAATCAATTGAGTCATTTCATCCTCATTAGGTTTAATGATAGAGGGTATTGCCTTAATACCATGTTTCAACGCATCACCACTTGTATCAAGTGCAACTCGAATCCCTTTTTGCTTTAATCTATGAATAATCTCCGCATAGGCCGTTTTTGGGATACCTTTAGGTAGGCTTCCTGACAACACAAAATAGCTAGCATATTCGGCTTGTGCCTCAATCCAATTTAACATTTTATTCCATTCATATTCATAAATGGTTGGTCCTGTCTCTAAAAGCTCTGTCATTTCCTTCTTTTGCTGATTAATAACGGTTAAACAAATTCGGTTTTCTTCCTGTATTTGTATGAACTCTGTTTGTAAATTTTCTTCACGTAAAAGTTCCGTTATTCTACTACCATTTAATCCACCAACGAAACCGCCAATAATTACATCGCCACCAAGTGCCACGATAACACGAGCTACATTAACACCTTTCCCTCCACCTTGTTGTGACTTCTGCGATACACGATTGGTTTGACCAACCATTAAAGAACCTACCTCATATACTTGGTCAATGGCTGCGTTTAAGGTTAATGTAGTAATCATTTTTGTAACATCTCAATCTTTTGCTCTACTAACTTAATTAAAGATTCACGTGCTGGAAGGAAATACTTTCTTGGATCATTTTCAGTTGGATTATCCTTAAAATAAGCTCTTAATTGCTCAGCAAATAAATCCTTCAGCTCAGTAGAAAAATTCACTTTTGCAATGCCATAATTCAAAGATTTACGCACATCCTCTTCTGACACTCCAGATGCTCCGTGCATGACTAAGGGCACATTTGTAGAACAATGAATTTCTTGTAAAAGATCAAATTGTAATTTTGGCTTTTGTTTATACTTACCATGCGCTGTACCAAAAGCTGGAGCAAATGACTGGATTCCTGTAACCTTTACAAAATGTTCAGCCTGCTTGGGTTCAGTAAAGAATGCATTATCCTCATGGACACTTAAACGATCTTCGACACCACCAATTGTCCCAAGCTCTGCTTCAACAGGCACATTTAACGCATTTGCAGCTTCTACTACTTTTTTTACTAATAAGATATTTTCCTCAAAAGGTAAGGAGGAACCATCAATCATCACAGAGGTATAGCCTGCCCGTAAACATTCCATAACAATCTTATAAGATTCACCATGATCCAGATGTAATGCCACCGGTACTTTTGCCTGTTCAGCTGCTGTTTTTGCAAGTGCAATCATATAAGGCATCTCAACATATTTATAAGTGCTTGAAGTTGTCTGCAAAATGACAGGTGCACCTACTTTTTCTGCACCAGCAATTACTGCTTTTATAATTTCCAAATTATGTGCTCCAAAAGCACCGATTGCATAATTATTTTTATAAGCATCTTCTAACATAACTTTAGTTGTCACTAATGGCATAATAGAATTCCTCCCTCAATGGGTTGTTGGTATAATCTATAACGTAAAAAAATAGAGGGAATTACTCAATTAGTTTAATTCTGTATAAAATCGGCAACGATCCCCTCTTACAATCGAAATACAGAATTCAACTGGTTTTCCTGAAGTATCAAACGCAGTTCGTTCTAGTAATAAAGCTGGTTTTCCAGCATCTGTTTTCAATAAAGGCGCTTCATCTTTATTAATAAGGACTGGTTCAAAAGCTTCTCGCGCCCTTACAACAATAATGTTAAACCGTTGTTCTAATAAGCTGTATAAAGAGGAAGTAGTTACTTCTTTTAATATTTCACTATCCTTAATAATACTTAAAGGTAAAAATGATGATTCCAAAATAATAGGCTCATTATCTGCAAATCGTAAACGCTTCATTTCTACTACTTGCTCATTTTCCTCTAATGCTAAATTGGACCTAACCTTTGTTGAGGGATAAACCTTCTGTATTTCTAGCACTTCATCTCTTGGATTTAAACCTTTTTCTTGAATCATGCGACTAAAACTATAAAATCCTCCAAGCGATTGTTCAAGTCTAGGTTTCGAAACGAAGGTCCCTTTCCCTTGTATACGATATAATTTCTCTTCCTTTACTAATTCCTCAATTGCCTTTTTTACTGTATTTCGACTAACTCGAAACATTTCCATTAATTGGTTTTCTGAGTCAATTTTATCTCCTGGCTTCCATTCACCTGATTGTATTTTTGCAAATAATATTTGTTTCAATTGGTGATACAATGGGATTACACTGGATTGATCTAACAAATGCATCTTTTTTCCTTCCTTCTCTAGGTTTTGTAATCAATATACCATCTATATAAAAAGATGCCTATTGATATATCAACCCTTCTCAAAGGCAAGATTCCCTAAGCAAAAAGTTTTCTCCACTTCTCCTTCTTCATTCAACCAAACAACATCTGCATCTTTTCCTAGTGCAATAGACCCTTTTCGCTTATCGAACCCTAAATGTACTGCTTGATTCAAAGAAACAAGACGCATTTGTTCAACGATTGAAAGTGTAAGCCACTCTTCTATGTTTTTCCTTGCTGTATTCATATTCAACACACTTCCAGCTAAGGATCCTGTTTTACGTTGAATACATTGATTATTGATTACTTCTACTTCATTTCCACCTAAACTATACATACCATCTGGCATCCCCTTTGCACGTATACCATCTGTAATGACTAATAAACGATCTAAGCCCGTCATTTTGTAAACCATTGGTAGTAAATCTTTATGGAAATGAATATTATCTGGAATTACCTCAACATACACATCTTCAGCTAAAAGCACTGCTCCAACAACACCTGGATCACGATGATGAAGTCCACTCATACCATTAAATAGATGTGTTGCATGAGTGATACCAGCTTTTAATGCATGGATTGCCGTATGATAGTCAGCGTCAGAATGACCAATAGATGCAATAATTCCCTTACTAGTCAATTCTTTTAGTAATTCGAAATTGCTATCTTCCTCAGGTGCAAATGTGACAAGACGAATGGATTGTTGAGACTTATCGTATAAATCATTAAATTGTTGAACATTTGGCTTTAAGATATACTCTTCTGGTTGGGCTCCTTTTTTTGCCCCATTAATAAATGGACCTTCTAAATGAATTCCTAACATTTCAGCTACTGCTGTAGGTTGGTTTTTATAATAAGAAGAAAGTTCCTCAATAGTAGCTTCAATCTCTGACATAGGAGCTGTCATCGTTGTTGCTAAAAAAGCTGTTATGCCTTCACTAGCTAAATACTTCGCCATTTTCGAATAACAAATTTGATCAGCATCCATAAAATCATGTCCTAAAGCACCATGTACATGGATATCGATCATTCCAGGGATTATATAACCTTTTAGCTGACAGTCTATTACATTCTCTATCGAAGCTAGTGAAGGACAATTATCCATTTGATCAATTACTGTAATTTTCCCTCCCGACATTTCTAGAAATCCGTTATTTAAAATTTGATTTTCCAAAACGATATTAGCATTAATAATCCATATTTTATTCATGAGGTTATCCCTCCACCAGAATACTGTGGTAGATTCGTTTGTTCCTCTGCTTCAATTTCTTTCTTAAATATATGAGATGACATCCAAGTTAAAAATAATGCAGTTAAGCTAACACCGAAGAATGGTAATAAGCCAGGAATCCAACTATAAATTTTATATAGTATGGCAAGCCCTATAATGCTGCTAATCATCTGTAATGGATACGCAATACTAAATATGATGGAAGCAGCAAAGTAACGTAATGATGGTAAATTATAATGGGCATATAGTTGAAATATATTCACTAGAATAATACCGAATAGCATACTAATTGTGATGAACATTGTTAGCAAAAGTAAACCAAGTATGCCATTAAATGTTATAATAATCTGAAAATTAATGATTAAAAAGTAGCCTAAACCCAGTAAGATAATACCTATTTTATTAGATGGAATAAATTCGACTTTATATGTATTCCAATATATTTTTACTAATCTTTTTAAGTCATCTTCTCCTAGTAATCTTTTACGTAAAGTAGTAAACATTGCAACAGTTGCTGGGGATAGTCCAAATAAAACAAGTCCAAGCAAAGTTAAGCCTGTCCATAATATCTGTAGCACTGCTAACAATGTGATCCACTCTACAATCCAGTATAATTTACTTTTCCACCCTTCAAATTCCAAGTACATTACCTCCCTACGATTCACATACAACTATATATCGTGCATGCTTCATTTTAAGTGTGAAGAGTTGGTTTCTCTAACTAGACACGTCATTAGAAAGAAGGTTTATAGAATGAGGGTCACATAAGCTTGGAATCAAAAGTGACTATTTAGCTTATGTGACCTTCTCCTTCTTATTAAGCTTGAAGGAAATCTAAATCTAATTATTTTGATCGGTCATATGCCCCTTGTGCTACTTCCAAATATTCTTGTAAGCCCATCTTCTCAATTGTTTTCTTATAATCATTCCATTTATCGAAGCTTTCTTTACCTGTAATAAAACTTGCCGTCATTTCATTTACATACGTTTGAATGTCTGTTAAAACGGCTGACACTCGATCATTTTCTTCTACTGTGTAATTCAATCCTGGAATAATTTCATCATCTTTCAATGCATATGGCATTACTTGGTTAGCATTGTTAATAGAATTTTCCTTAGCCTCTGCACCTTGGAAGTACTTTTTCGTTACAATCCCAGGGTAATAGCCGCCTGGCCATGTTAAATAATCACTTATCGCTTGATCTAAGTTTTTGCCATCTGGGTTATTCGTAATATTTTCTACATATTGAATAGTACCATCCGCATTTTCTTCATAAGTGACACCTTCAAAGCCCATAAAGAACATTTTAGCTCCTTCATCACCATATAAATGATCAATCCAACGAACCATCGCTTCAGGATTTTTCGCTTTATCTGTTAAAACAAACATGCCTAAATTACCAAGACCATTAGTCATCGCAGTAAATTGTCTATCCCCATTCGGTCCTTCTAAAACTTGTGCACCAGTATAACCATCTATTTTATATAACTCTTTCGGGTCTACTTCACTAAGCATACCAAACGTCCCTTTAGCTGCTTCTGCCGCAAATTTCTGAGGCTCTGTCGTAAATACATCTTTATTGATTAAACCTTCTTTGTAAAGTTTATTTAAAAACTCAAGTAATTGTTTATATTCGTCTGTCGTTGGCACGAAACGGAATTCTTCAGTTCCTTTTTTAAAGTCTAAATTCAGATTCATCGTTCCTTGTTTGTTCAAGCCAAATGAACCTCTTAAATAAGAAATAATTTGTTCAATACCATAGCCAGTTCCCCAGCCTTGTTCATCTTGTAAACCATTGCCATTAGGATCATTCTCTTTAAATGCTTTCAGCACGTTATACAAGTCTTCTGTTGTTTCAGGTGATTGTAAACCTAGATTATCAAGCCATTTCTGGTTAATCCATGGAGCTCCGACGCGAAGTGATGAAAACTTCGGATCGTAAATTGTTGGGAAGCCATAAATATTGCCATCTGCCATCGTCACACCTTGTTTTACAGATGGATATTCTTCTAATAGTTTTTTAAAATTTGGAGCATATTGATCAATATAATCATTCAACGGTAAGAATACACCTTGTTGTCCATACTTGATTAAATCAGTTTTTGAAAATGCTGATGCAAAAAATATTTCTGGATAATTTCCAGCAGCTAAAAGTAAGTTCTTTTTGTCCGCTAATACTTCAGTCTGAACAGTTGTCCAATTAATATGGATGTTAGACATTTTCTCGTATTCTTCCCATAACATTAGATTGTTCCAATCTTGTGATGCAAAAAACTTTGCTGCAAAACCGTCTACTTCAATTTTCTCTTTTGTAATAGGCATATCCGTTGCATTCAAATGATCTAGATTACCGCTTTTTTCTCCACCATTATCTTTATTATCTGAACATGCTCCTAGCAAACTTGCAGCTAACATCAGGCTTGTTACTAAACCGTAAACACGCTTTTTTTTCACTTTCATTTAAAATCGCCCCTATTCTTTAACCTTTTAATGAACCAATCATGACACCTTTTACAAAATATCTTTGTAAGAATGGATAAAGCATTAACATTGGTAGGTTAGCAACGATTAAAACTGCGTACTTTAACCCTTCAACGCTAAGTTTTTGAGCTAAAAAGCTTTCTGACGTCGCTTTAATCATATCGTCAGCTTGTCCTTGAATTAATATTTGCCTCAGAATAAGTTGTAGTGGAAACTTATCTTGGTCTTGCAAGTAAATCAATGCTTGGAAATAAGAGTTCCAATGTCCTACAGCGTAAAATAAAACCATGACTGCCATAACTGGTAATGATAGTGGTAGAACAATACTCCACAAAATACGGAAGTTCCCTGCGCCATCAATCATGGCAGATTCCTCTAGCTCATATGGAATGGACTGGAAAAATGTCCGCATAATAATGATATTCCATACAGCTACCGCGTTCGGAATAATCATGACCCAAAAAGTATTAATCATGCCCAAATCACGAATTAATAAATATGTAGGAATTAGTCCTCCACTGAAAAACATGGTGAAAACCATAAATGCCATAATAAAGCCTTTTCCTTTTAAATGTCTACGAGAAAGAGGGTAGGCTGCACAAATTGTCATCACGATATTTAGTAATGTTCCAAAGAATGTGTATTTCAAAGTGTTGATAAATCCATTCATAATATCTGGATTTTGGAATACCTTTTGGTAGGCCTCCACCGTAAATTCCTTTGGCCATAGCCATATATCCCCCGAGATTACGTACTCCGGATTACTAAGGGAAGCACTTAAAACAAAAATAAGTGGATACAAAACAACAACTGCTACAATTGTTAAAAAAATATAATTAAAGAGTGTAAACGCACGATCGCCCTTTGATTCTTTCATGTCAATCTCTCCTTTACCATAAACTTGTATCACTCACTTTTTTAGCTATTTTATTAACCATAATAAGGAGGATAAAATTAATGATAGAGTTGAATAAGCCAACAGCTGCTGAAAAGCTATATTGCGCTTCTAAAATCCCGCTACGATAAACGAAAGTTGATATAACATCCGATGCCGACATATTTAAATCATTTTGCATTAAAAATACCTTCTCAAATCCAATTGCCATGACAGATCCTACATTTAAGATAAATAAAATGACAATAGTCGGCATAATCGCAGGAATATTAATATGAATAATTCTTTGGAATTTTGATGCCCCATCTATCATTGCCGCCTCATGCTGTGCTGGATCTACGGCTGCTAAAGCGGCAATATATATGATGGAGCTCCATCCCATCGTTTGCCAAACATCAGATAGTACGTATATTGATTTAAACCATGCTGGTTCTGAAATAAAATCAATTGGTGTACCCCCAAATAACAAAATTATTTGATTAATCATCCCATCAGACTTTAAGAATAGTAACAGCATACCCACAACGACTACTGTTGATAGAAAATGTGGGGCATAAATAACTGTCTGTACAAATTTTTTTAAACGAAGACTTTTCACTTCATTTAATAGCAATGCAATAATGATTGGTATTGGGAAAGATATAAGTAAAGTGAATACACCAATCCCTATCGTATTTTTTATTAAGCGCCAAAAATAATAACTATCAAAAAAACGTTCGAAATGCTTAAACCCTACCCACGGACTTCCCATAATTCCCTTTGTAGCAATGAAATCCTTAAAGGCAATTTGCACCCCATATAGTGGATAGTAATGAAAAACCAAAAAGTAAAGTATGACAGGAGCTAGTAATAAATAAAGCTCCCAATTTTTTTTGATAGATTTTTTCCACTCTACCAAGTGATTTTTCTTTACTTTTGATTGCTTTTTGAAAAAACGTTGTGTTTTAGATGTTTTGTCCTCAACAGTTGTTTTATCTAAAAGCGTCATAATTACACCCCCAATTTATCAATGTTGCAGAATGGTAGATTCCTGTATGATCTCCATAACCTTGCCTCCGTTACGAATAGACTCTGTTGCTGCGCAGCCCACCGCAACACTCATTCGTCCTGCAAATGGCGTTGTTAAAGGTTCTTTATTGTAGAGAATGAGTTCTACAAAATCTTGGGCAATTTTTGGATCAGCCCCACCATGGCTTCCTTCCTCAGGCTTCATTTCGTAAACAACATCACTAAGTTCTTCCCAAGAATTTGATTTTCGTGTTTTTAAATAAATTTTATTATTGATATCATCATTTTCGATACGCCCTTTCGTACCTATGAATGTATAATTTCGTGAATAGTCTGGTGTGAAGTGACATTGTAAGTAAGAAGCTTTTATGCCACCTTCCAATTCCATAATGACCATATTATTATCCTCTACATCAATTTCTTCACGGAATGCACATTCCGTAAATGTATGTTCAACATATTCTGGACAAGTTTTTTTCTGGTCACATGTCGGACACGTTAACGTATTTGGCTGATTTCCACCATAATAATCTAAGCTACCAAATGCAGAGACTTTCGTTGCATATTTCCCAGAAATCCAATGAATGACATCTAAATCATGTGAGCCTTTTTGAAGTAGCAGAGATGTTGTATTTTTTGAATTACCATGCCAATCGTGGTAGTAGAAGTAACCGCCGAATCCAACAAAATGACGTACCCATATAGCCTTTAATTCTCCAATAGCTCCTGAGTCAATTAAGCCTTTCATCGTTTGATACATACTCATATAACGCATATTAAAGCCAACCATTAGATGCTTTCCTGACTTTTTCCATGCATCTAATATTCGATCGCACCCTTCCACAGTAATGGCTAATGGTTTTTCAGCATATACATGCTTGCCTGCACTTAAGCAAGTAATAATATGTTCTTCATGCAGATAATCTGGTGATAAAACCGCAATTGCGTCGATATCATCTCTTGTTAATAATTCCTTATAATCCTTTGTTAAAAATAATGGTGTATCGAATTTTTCCTGAAATTTTTCTAAACGTTCTTGAGAGATATCAGCTAATGCTACTATTTCTGATTCTCCAGTAGGTTTATGCCAGTATTGTGCTAAGCCCCCTCTTAAACCGGCTCCAATTACACCAATTCGTATTTTTTTCATTGTAATTCCCCCTCTTATCCTTGCTCCCCTGTATTTCGTAAACGTTTACAAATCAAATTAAACTATTCATAACAACACCACTACACGTCAACACGTTGTAGGTACAAGTTAAAGTAAAAAAATGTAATGAATATTCCAAAAATTCAACTGGAATAAATATATAATTCTAACACTTAATATGTCAATACCCTAGGTTTTGTTCGCTAGTATAAATTAAATAAAACGTATATGAGTTGACCTATCCGAAAATTCAGAAAATATATCACTTCTTCAATAGCTCAATCTACTACTCTATTTTCTTAAAATATTTTTCTAAAAATAAACAAATTTCGAAATGAATCATCTATATGTAAACGATGCTCTCTATATTTTGGTTTTTAATAATCCAATTTTGACTAATATCAAATAGTACCTGAAAATTAAAACTATATGGGCTCAGTAGACCACCTAGTTCATATATTTTATTAGTGCTTGAAGTATTAATTTTGCAGTATCTTTTATATAAAAATAATGAGAGACAGCTTGTTGAGTTACTATCACAGACTGTTTTTTATGCTCAAAACATAAAAAAACGACTCACCTATAATAGGTGAGTCGTCTGAGATTTTCACGTTCCCAAAAAATGAGGGGGGTTTCAGGAGCGTAATCATGAACTAGCAAACTTCTGGAGAAAAGTAGCTAAAGTTCATCCTTTCTACACTGTATTGTAGTCAAGGAATATTCTTTATATGATAATGATAATCATTTTCATTTAACTTGTCAACAATAATCTTATAATTTGTTTAACTTCTTTTTTCATGCTAACAAATACTATATTTATTAGCAAAGTTCAATCAGTAACGATCTACCCTCAATTACTTTTATAAACTATTGTTGCTCCAATGAATATAAATAAGGTTACTAGGCTCATCATTGTTTCTATTGCTCGATATTATTGGAAGACCATCAACAATTGTTGCTGAAACTGTATCCCTTTATTGTAGTATAGTGTGTGCAGACTAACACAAATTATTTTAAAAGCTAGAACGGAAAACAGACAGTTGCTACTGCAAACGATTTGAACAGAACGAGCAACATCAAGGTTGTTCAATGGCTCGTCCAATAGTACATATTCAGTTTCTTGACACAAAACCATCGCTACATATGTCCTTTGTCTTTGACCACCAGAAAGTTCATCTAAATATCTATTCTCTAAATCAGTTAAGTCTAAGAAATCGATATATTTAGAAATAATCATCTCATCTTCTTTAGTTAATCTTCCCTTTGAGTAAGGAAAGCGACCAAATCCAACTAGTTGTTTTGGGATACATCTACTAACGAAAACCCCAACATCTTATTATGCTAAAATTAGGTTTGGTGATTTTAAGAGAATTAGATTAAAAAAGCTACTGCCTGTAGAATACAGACAGTAGCTCATAGTGTTGAAAAACAAAACCATCCATAGAATTTATGTGAAAGGTGAAAAAGGATTTCCGTTGCAGGCTACTTGCTTTCCTGTGGGCGAGCGGCGAGCCGCTTCCTCCGTGCAGGGGCTCGCCTATCTCGCTATTCCCACGGGAGTCAAGTAGCCTTCCACTCCAATCCATAAAATAAAAATGTTCACTTTTTAGCAAAAAAGTGAAGGTATTCACTACTCTTTTATGGTGGGGTGTTGTCACACATCACTTCTCCACATTGAAAGTAAGAGGCTATCCTCTCTTATAATATAAATAATGGGCTATTTTGTTCAGGAAAAGACACTTTTGCAGAATGGTTGATTGGAGTGGAGCCAGCGTCACTCCTAGGGGATTTAGCGTCACAGATGAGACCCTGGAGCGAAACGCAGTGAGTGAAGCGGCTCATCGGACGCCCCCTGGAAAGGACGCTGGCGGAGCGGAAATCAACCCCTCGCCTTAAAAAATTGCTTATTATGCCGTTGACATTACCTTTTTTCAACAACATAAGCTACTGCCTGTAGAATACAGACAGTAGCTTTTTTGAAATTGCCCTTTAAAAGGCGTATAGTAAAGGGATTTTTAGTTTATTGAACTACTTCAGGGTGGAAACCATCATTTTGGAAGTAGTCATCATGTGACCAAATATTTAATTTTGCATCCTGTGTTTTTTGTTGAATAGCTCTAAATGCATCTTCAAATGTGTTGTTTGGCTTATGAATATAACGTACAACTGCAAGACCTTCCTTTAATAAAGATTCCTGCAATAATACATCATCTACAAAAACATAGGCTAGAAGGCGATCATAATTGTCTGTTTCTGGTCCAACATCATAGATTGCTTCAATTTTTTTAGCCTTTTCCAATAAATTAATCGTGTAATCTTTTGCTTGTTCAGCATATGGCTGGGCATCGCCTTTGTTGTAATTCATTTCAGGTGTATCCACCATTAACAGACGAATTTTTCGTTTCTCACCATTAATTGTCGCCTGAATCGTATCTCCATCATATGCTTTAATATAGTCTAGCTCAAAGCGTTTATTTCCTGTTTTTTCTTCCACTTGTTCAATTGAAATAGTACCTTGCTGATCTGTCACTGTTTTAGTATCTTGATCTTCGGCAGGTGATCTGCCAAATATCATGTACAATGCTACAGCCAGAATAATCGTACCACTTGTTATTAATGTTTTTATATCTTGCATTTTCATGTAGTAGGCCCCTCACAACTAATCATCTTTGCTTATACCTACGCTTGGTATAAGTTGTGCAACTCATCATTAGGAAAACAAAAAGTTGCACGATGTTTCTATTGTAAAATATCAAGCTACTACATTCAAGCTATCACATTGTCACAGCTACCCAATGGTTAGGAGAAACCTCTACTAGCTGACTATTTTCTACTTCATAGCGTACTTTTTTATCTTCGATATATTCGGCATCATTATATTTCTTCTTCTCTATTGCAGGATCTGGAATAGGTATTGAGCGTAATAATGCACGGGTATAAGGATGCTGTGGATTAGTATATAGTTCTTCACTTTCTGCCAATTCAACAATTTTCCCACCATACATGACCGCAACACGATCACTAATATGTTTCACCATTGACAGATCATGGGCAATAAATAAATATGTTAAACCAAGTTTTTGCTGTAATTCCTTTAATAAATCTACAATCTGCTTTTGAATAGAAACATCCAGTGCTGATAAAGGTTCATCACAAACAATAAAGTTTGGCTCGACTGCTAATGCTCTAGCAATCCCAATTCGCTGACGTTGCCCCCCTGAAAATTCATGAGGATAACGCATAGCATGTTCTTTCCTTAAACCAACAAGCTCAAGCAATTCCTCTACTCGTAGTCGTCTCTCTTCATGTGTCTTCACTAGACCATGAATATCAAGAGCTTCTCCAATAATATCTAAGATTTTTTTTCGAGGATTTAACGATGAATAAGGATCTTGGAAAATTATTTGCATATGACGACGCATTGCCTTTAACTGCTTTTTCGTTAGTCTTGTTACGGGTATGCCTTGATATAAAACCTCTCCATTTGTAGGCTGATGAAGCTGAAGAATCGTTCGACCTGTAGTAGATTTTCCTGAGCCTGATTCACCAACCAAGCCCAATGTTTCACCAGGATATATATGGAAGGATAAATCATTGACTGCTTTTAGCGTTTGACCACGACCTAGTGAAAATTCCTTCGACAGATGTGTCACCTCAATCAATGGCTTATGACGATCGATACCTGACTGAATATTGGCTATTTCTTTTGGCTGCTTTTTCTCATGCAACTTTGGTAGCGCATTCAATAATTTTTGGGTATACGGATGCTGAGCATTCGCAAAAATCTCTTCCGTTGTGCCCTGTTCAACAATTTCTCCTTCTTTCATGACGATGATACGATCACACATACCTGCAACTACGCCTAAGTCATGTGTAATTAAAACAATAGACGTCCCCATTTTCTTCTGCATATCACGCATCAATTTCAGTATTTGCGCTTGAATCGTTACATCAAGTGCTGTTGTTGGCTCATCCGCAATAAGCAGGGATGGGTTACAAGCAAGTGCCATGGCAATCATCACACGTTGGCGCATACCACCTGAGAATTCGTGAGGGTATTGTCGATATCTTTCTTCAGCATCTTGAATACCAACCAGTTTTAATAATTCAATTGTTTGTTGGTAGGCCTCTGTTTTTGACATGGCCTGATGCTTGATTAAACTTTCAGCCACTTGATCTCCTATTCGAATGGTAGGGTTTGTTGATGTCATCGGATCCTGAAAGATCATACTAATATCTTGTCCACGAATCCCTTCCATTTGTTTTTCACTTAATTCCGTGAGTTCTTGGCCTTTAAACACAATAGTGCCAGATTTCAGAAATGAAGGCGGCGATGGTAATAAACGCATAATGGAACGAGCCGTTACACTTTTTCCACTTCCAGACTCTCCTACAATTCCGAGTGTTTCACCTTTATTTAGATGGAAGCTAACGTCCTTAACAGCTTCGAATTCTGTCTCCCCTGTGATAAAGGACACGCGAAGATTATTGATTTCTAAAAGCTTTTCATTCATTCGACCCATCCTTTTTAAAATTTGTGATTGACTTACTTACAAGTATAATCCATACTTTACAATACTGATAGGAATTATACAATATGATGCTGAATATTTTATTTACGTTTGGAGGAAATGCATGGTTACTTCAAAAAATCATTTAAAACCTAAGGAATTTATTTTCTTTTCTACGGTTTATCAAAAACTAATGCATCAAAAGCCTTACCATTTGATTCTTTTTTTCTTAAGTATTTTAGTTCATCCCTTTACATACTTTATCTATCGGAAAAGAAAACATTCAAACAATTATGATCAGGCTTTTGCATTACGTAGTCAGTACTACCTAGAGAAGGCTTTGGTTGCTCACTGGCAAAAGGACTTTGAACAACAAGAAATAGCAAAAGCTACCTTTTTTAAAGAGACTGTATTACAGTCACAAATTCAAACAACAGCCAAGCAATTAGCTCAAAATAAACTACAACAGCAAGTGGATCAAGATTTACAAAAAGAGGGCATACAACAACTAACGTATAACCAGTTTTTTAATCAGCTACTAACAAACAAACGCTTTGTCGCTCTTACCTTTCTACCAGCTGTTTTATTTTATGTAGTACTTATCTTATTTGCGAATCCGTTCCTACAATTTATTATTGAACGTCTTTTACAAAGCTTCATTGTCATTGTTGGTGTAGCTACATTGGTGTTTACTATTTTGTATTTATCACCATTTGACCCAGCAAGAAACCTACTCGGAGTTGAAGCAACACCCGAGCAGATTGCGAATTTTAATCGTATTCACGGTTTAGATCAGCCTTATTTATCGCAGCTTTGGAACGCACTATCTGGCCTATTTACATTTGATTTAGGAACATCCTTTGCAGGTAAAGAAGATATTACCCACAGCATTGCGACAAAATTTCCTGTCACACTTGAAATAGCCGTATTGTCATTGTTAATGGCTATCGCCATTGCTATTCCAGTCGGTATTATTTCAGCTGTTCGTCCAAATTCATATTTGGATTATACATTTATGTTCATTGCTTTAATCGGTTTATCCATCCCAAGCTTTTGGCAAGGTTTAATTTTTATTTTAACGTTTGCTTTAAAGCTTCAATGGTTTCCAGCGACCTATAATCCTCACAATTGGTTATCGCTCATCATGCCCATTATCGTCTTGGGAACATCCATTACAGCATCCATCGCTAGGATGACAAGGTCGAGTATGCTTGAGGTGATTCATGAGGATTACATTATTACAGCAAAAGCAAAAGGCTTAAATGAATTTAAAGTCATTTCAAAACATGCCATTCGTAATGCCATGATTCCAATTATTACGGTGATTGGACTTCTTTTTGGGGGTATGTTGGGAGGCGCATCTGTAACAGAAAAGGTATTCAACATTAGTGGGATTGGTAGCTATATCGTCGATAAACAATTTATCCCTGATATTCCGGCCATTCTTGGAGGCGTTGTTTATATTGCCATTACTATTTCAATTGTCAATTTATTGATTGATATCATGTATGCCTTTTTTGATCCACGCATTCGCTCGAAAATGAAGAAGTCTTAAAGGAGGATCACCTGTGAAAAACATCTTACATGTCAAACTACTCTTGAAGATTACACAGGAATATGTCAATTCTCATTTCACTTTTGTCTTTTCCTTATTGTTTTCTTTCTTGTTTCTAGCCTATAGCTATAATTTTTCTACCAATAACTGGCGACCAGTTATTATACTCTTTTTTGTTATTTATGCTATTACCACGGCATATGTTGCTTTCATCAATTTACGAATTAAAAAGGACTTAGCAAAGCACGGTGACATTCAAAAAAGCACTCGAGTGCTGGGCTATCCATTGTTAATCACTATATTGTCAGGCAATATTTTTTCAACATCCTTTGCATTTATGCTTGTGTCGAAAAGAAAATCTGCAGAATATACTTTTGCAGCCTATGCCTTTATTACACAATTATTCATCATTGGTATTGCAGCATTGAATATATTTAAACCATATGTAACGGATACCTTTTTACTGGCGATGGGTGTTTTCTTAGTACTAGCGCTATTTTATATCGTGATGGCCATTTTATGTACGAAGTATGTGACAGCTACTGAGGCACCTAAATGGATGATTATTCCCGGCGTTTTATTACTATTTGCAACTTTCACTGGTAATCTATTTGCGACATTACTAGGCTATAGCCTGATTCAAAAGGCTCGAAAGGCAAATCCGTCTTCTATAGAAAAGTGGCAAAAAATATGGGAAAAGATTTTACGTAATACGATGGCTGTATTCGGCTTATTCTTCATTATTTTCATGTTCTCATTGTCCGTCACAAGCTCTTGGACTTTTGACTATGATTTTGCTACAGAAAATAACTATGGTGCGTTACTGCAAACACCATCATTGGACTATCCGCTAGGCACAGATAATTACGGACGAGATTTATTTTCTCGCATTGTATTTGGTGCACAAATATCGTTAATCGTCGGATTTTTCTCAACGATTATTCCAGCAGTTGTGGGAGGGACATTAGGCGCTTTGTCAGGCTATTATGGAAAATCCACTGATAATATCATCATGCGAAGCCTTGATGTTTTATATGCTATCCCTGGCATTTTGTTAGCTATTGCTATTATCGCTGCCTTTGGTGCTAATACAGTGAACCTCATTATTGCGCTTAGTGTTGGGGCAATTCCAACCTATGCTCGTACAATGCGGGCTAATGTTATGCAGCTTGCTAATTTTGAATTTGTGGAATCAGCTAGAGCTTTAGGTGCATCTGATGCTGCTATTATTTTCAAGCATATTGTTCCCAATTCATTAGCACCAATGATTGTGAAAGCAACCTTAACGATTGGGGGAGCTGTTATTTCAACAAGTAGTTTAAGTTTTTTAGGGCTTGGTATTGAGCCACATATTCCCGAATGGGGCAATATTTTAAAAGTTGGTAGTACGTACCTGGAGACACATTCATATGTCGCGATTTTCCCAGGTCTTTGTATTATGCTTCTTGTCCTCTCCTTTAACTTCTTAGGAGATGGTTTACGAGATGCTTTAGATCCAAAAACAAATTAATTGGAGGTAACTATGAAGAAATTACTTGTATTTTTATTCGTTGCAGTACTAGCTTTAGCTGGCTGTGTACAAACAAAAACTGACGTAGAAGGCAGTAAAGATTCAAAAGATAATAACAAGAGCAATGGCAAAGTGGCCATTGAAGTATTAGGAATGGCGTCTGCTGAAGAAGATATGAATATTGTACGCGACCAATTGGTGAAAAATGGTTTTGATGTAAAACTAAATATTCAACCAGATTACGGTTCATTCTCTGCTCAAAAAGAAGCGGGTAACTATGATCTTGCTCTTTCAAGCTGGACGACAGTAACTGGGAACCCTGACTATGCTGTACGTGGTCTATTTAAAACAGGCGGTGACTACAGTGTTGTTGCAGATTCAAAATTAGATGCACTAATCGATGAAGCAAGCACATTGACTGGTGAAGAAGCAGCAGCTAAATATAAAGATTTAGAGCAATTACTAGTATTCGATCAAGCTTATATTGCGCCTTTATATATTTCCAATAAATATCAAGGGATCTACTCTGAATTAGTAAATCCTAAAACGGTCCTTTTACCAAAATCTCGTGCACAGGTTTGGGAAAAAATTGAATTTAATGATGCGGCTAAAAATGCAACAGAACCTTTAATCTTACACCAAACAATCAACTCCCTTACTTCACTTGACCCAATCAAAGGGAATGATGGTTCCATCAATACATTAAACACGAATATGTACGTTCGTCTTGTTAACTTAACAGATACAGATGAAGTTGTTTCAGATGGTTCATTATCTTATAACCATGTAATGGCTGAAGGTAATCAAGAATATTACTTCATTTTACGTGATGATATCCACTTTGCAGCTGTGAAAGATGGTGCAGCAGTTGATACAGGTGAATTAGTGTCAGCTGAAGATGTTGTCTTCTCATTAAATCGTGCAAAAGATGCTAATTCAGTACCAGATCATCGTACTTATAGCATTCATGAAAATATAGAAACAGTGGAAATTGTTTCTGATTTAGCTGAATTACAAAGCAAAAAAGTAGCAGGCTCTGAGCAATCAGTGTTAGATGCATTATCACAAAACCTACCTGCTTCAATAGCACAATTAACAAAGGAAAAAGGTGCTGTTCATAATGCAGCAGGTGCATACCAAGTTGTTAAAATTACAACGCCAACTCCATTCCCACAAGTATTAAATTATTTAGCACACCAATCTGGTGGTATCGTATCTGAAAAACAAGTAACAAGCATTAATACGTATGACGTGGCTAGCTATGATCCTGATAAAGACATTGCCTATGGTGATCAAGCTACTATAACAGAAGGTTCAGCAACATTTAACAATCAGCTATATGCAAGTGGTCCTTACATTTTAGTGAAGAAAAATGATTATGAAGCACAATTCGTGAAAAACCCTGCTTACCGTGCAGGTAGCGAATATGAACCAAAAATCGCCAAAATTAATGTTCGATTTATCTCTGATGTTGATAGTGCACTATCTGCATTACGTAATGGTGAAATACATGTTCTTCAAACAGTTCCAGAAACGAAGTTGGATATTGTGAAATCAGACGCTAAATTAACATTAAATACGGCAGATAGTAATGCTGTGTCTTACTTACAAATGAATACGTCTGGACGTGCAGTTTCTGATTCAGCAGATTTACGTAAAGCAATCCTATACTCCATTAACCAAGACGAATTCATTAGCTATTACCAAGGCAATAAAAAACCAGCTGTATCCACAGTATCTCCATTAATCGATACTGGTTTAAAACTGGAGGCAGATAGCGAGAAAGTAAAAGAATTTGTAAAAGCATATAACGATAATAAGTAATACTAATTTGAGCCTTCTCAAAATTTGAGAAGGCTCACTTAGTGTTGAAAAACAAAACAGTCAATTGGAAGGTAGAAATGGATTTCCGTTGCAGGCTACTTGCTTTCCTGTGGGCGAGCGCCCCGAGCCGCTTCCTCCGCTATCGCTCCGTTTAGAGGCTCGCCTGTCTCGTTATCCCACGGGAGTCAAGTAGCCTCCACTCCAACCTACAAGAGTATTACCTTTTTAGCAAAGGTTTTCAAATAAGGCGAAGGTCTTCACTACTCTTTATGGAGAGGTGTTGTCACACATCACTTCCCCACATTGAAAATAAGAGCTTATTCCCTCTAAAAATAATGGGCTATTTAATCGCTATATTACTATGAAAAAAAGTAAAGACACTTTGCAGAATGGTTGATTGGAGTGGAGCCAGCGTCACTCCTAGGGGATTTAGCATCACAGATGAGACCCTGGAGCGAGCGTAAGTGAGTGAAGCGGCTCATCGGACGCCCCCTGGAAAGGGCGCTGGCGGAACAGAAATCAACCTCTTACCTTGCAAATTTGCTTTTTCTGCCTTTGACATGATCTTTTTTCAACAACATGAAAGCCTTCTCAAAATTGAGAAGGCTCATTTTTAATAGTAGAAACTCATTTTATATTTCATTATGTGATTTTGGTTTTGGTCCTAGCTCTTCAGGCTCGATATCAGCAAATGTTTCGCCTTCCTCTTCTAGATCACGCATGCGGTGTGCAATACGTGAAGCCGCTGAAGCTGCTATACTGCCAACTAAATCATCTAAGAATGTGTTGACATGATGTCCAGGTTCTGTATCGAGTTTTTTAATAATCCCTATTTTTTGCTTGTCTAAATGACCAAAAGTGGTAACGGCGATACTGCCATATGTAAAAACAGATCCTAGTGCGATTGTTTCGTCTACACCAAATAACCCCTCATCCGATTCGATAATTTGTTGCAGTGGTGAAGATAATAATTTTTTCTCTGCTAGTTCATCTAATTCAATTCCTACTAATAAAGCATGCTGTACTTCTCGCTTACGTAAAACACGTTCAACAGAATGAACACAATGCTCCAGTGTTAAACCTTCATTATAGGTTTTTTGCATTTCGTAAACAATTTTTGCGATATCCTCTATCGCTACACCTCTACGAATTAACGCGGCTTGAGCTGCCTTTGCTACTTCGTCAGAGTGCACACGAATACTTTTATTATGCATAATTAACCCTCATTTCGATTTTTATTGCTAGTATAAAGCTAGCCCAACCTATTATACCTTTACTTTCGTAATATGGTACAATTTTGTTACAAACACAAGAAGGAGTGTCATCATTGGATAAGGGAACAGTACAGGATTTAACATTTTATAGTGAAGCATTACAGGAAGAATTACAGCTCTATATTTATGTTCCTGCAAATTATTCTCCACTTTATAAATACAATATTTTAATCGCATCAGACGGTAAAGATTATTTCCAACTCGGCGGCATTACAAAGCTAGCTGATGAACTGATTGATGACTATGAAATCGAAAATTTAATTATAGCATTTGTTCCTTACAAAGATATTAAAGATCGACGTCATAAATATATTCCAAGCGGTGAGCAACACGAAGCCTATCTACGCTTTTTAGCTCATGAGCTAGTACCCTATTTAGACAATGAATATGCCACTTACCAAATGGGTATGAGTCGTGGCGTCATTGGAGACTCTATGGCTGCCACTGCTTCCTTAATGGCTGCCCTAAAGTACCCAAGCATCTTTGGCAAAGTCATTTTACAATCACCATATGTTGATGAGGATGTCTTACAGGCTGTTGAAAAATTTAAAGATCCTGGCGCGATTTCTATCTACCATATAGTAGGTAAGGGCGAAGATCAGGTAGTGACAATGGATAAAACCATCAAAGACTTTTTAACACCTAACCGTCAATTACATGAGCTCATGATTAGTAAAGGGTTCACTACATTTTATGACGAGTTCGAAGGCAATCATACATGGAAATATTGGAAACCAGACCTTCGACGTGCTTTAATTGAAAATTTCAATTAATATTGGGTGATTCAAATTACGAAAATTGAAATTTCTGTTATACTTAAATAGAAAAATTGTTTATTTTCGGGAGGTAATGGACTATGAAGTACGGTATTGTGGCATTTCCATCAAAAAAATTGCAAGATTTAGCAAACACTTATCGCAAACGTTATGATCCTCATTATGCAAAGATTACACCGCATATGACGTTAAAGGACAGCTTCGATGCATCTGAAGAAGAAATTCAAACCATCGTCAAGCAATTGGATGAACTTGCTGCTAAATATGCACCTTTAAACATTCATGCATCTCGCATAAGTTCGTTTTTCCCTACAACAAATGCGATTTACTTCCGCATTGAACCAACTGAACAATTAGTAGCATTCCAACATGAACTTCAAGACAACATCCCTCATGGGGAAATGAAACATGTATTTGTTCCTCATATTACAATCGCTCAAAAAATGTCAGCTTCTGAGCATGACGATATCTTTGGACAATTACGCATGACTGGCGTTGATGAAAAGGATACAATTGATCGCATCCATCTTTTATATCAATTAGAAGATGGCTCATGGACAACATATGAAACATTCCGTTTGTCTGGAGCTGAGTGATTCTTGTATCAGGTGAAAATTGTTGAAACAAAGCAAGAACACGATGATGCCTTTGCTATTCGGCAAAAGGTATTTGTTGAAGAGCAGGGTGTTCCGCTTCATCTAGAATGTGATGCTGAGGATGCCACTGCAACACATTTCATTATGTATGATAACGTTGAACCAGTAGGAGCAGCACGTTTACGTAGTATTGACGGCACAACAGCTAAAATTGAACGTGTTTGTATTTTACAATCTCAGCGTGGCAAAAAATTAGGAGCTTTAATGATGAAGGAAATGGAGAAGCATGCCATTTCTATCAACAAGGAAATATTAAAATTGCATGCACAAAGCTATGCCATTCCCTTCTACGAAAAGCTTGGATTTACAGTTACCTCTCCTGAGTTTATGGATGCAGGTATTCCACATCGTGCTATGAAGAAAAAAATGTAATCAAAGGGTGTTACGATATGCATTGCGCATTGTCGTAACACCCTTTTTAAATAGACACGAATTCGCTTGCCACCATTTATCTACTCCATCGTAACAAGCTACATTGCCAAGTAGATATGCCATACGCTACTTCATCATTCTAGTGATTTTATCTAAATCTAGTGATGCGCCATCTTGAATAATAGATTGTACAAGTTTATCTTCCAACTCTTGCGTAATCGATCTGTTAGAAATTTTAGCTACACGTCTTACAATTTTTCTTACTTGTTTTTCACTGGTAAAATCCGCATGTTGAATGGCATTGGCTAATGCGAAGATTTCATCCATCGATACACCTGTTTTTTGCTCAATCGAATTAAAAAACGAGCGATGCATGTTTTCCCTCCTATCATTAAAACTCAAATTGACCTTGCGTCTTGCACGAAACATTTCGCAAATGGTGGAGGCCTTAACCTTATTTAGATAGTCCTAAATAGAAGCTAAAGCCTTTATGTTCATCAAATTAGATGTAAGTAGCGCCAACAATAATTAATAGAATGAATAGGACAACAATTAGAACAAACGTAGAACCATAGCCATAGTTGTTGCCGCCTCCAGAGTAACCTCCGCAATAGCTATTGTTCCACCCACCAACATTATTTCCATAAGGTTGTGAGGACCAGCCTTGATATCCCATAAAAGCACCCCTCCCTTCTACAACCTATAATATGTTTCGGTTGTAAAAATGGGAGGGGTATTCGTCTAGTCAATATTTCCTTTTGGTTTAAAAATTAATGCACCGATAAAGCCAAATACGATAGCAGCACTGATCCCTGAGCTTGTTACTTCGAACATGCCTGTTAATACGCCAACAAGTCCATGCTTTTCTGCTTCCGCCAATGCCCCATGAGTTAATGAATTCCCGAAGGATGTAATGGGTACTGTAGCTCCTGCTCCAGCAAAATTGATTAGTGGCTCATATAAACCCATACCATCCAATACGGCACCGAGGACAACCAACGTACTTAGTGTGTGTCCCGGTGTTAAATTGCCAACATCCATTAATAATTGGCCTATGACGCAAATAATGCCTCCAATAATAAATGCAAATACAAATGTCATAACCATGGTTTTTGCCTCATTTCATTGTAATTTCTATCGCATGTGCCGTACATGGAATCGTCTCGCCTTGTTGATAGGATAGCGGCGATAATAATGCCCCTGTTGCCACAAGTAATACTCGTTTATAACTCCCTGCGCGCATTTGTTGAATAACATAACTAAAAAAAACAGCCGCCGAACAGCCTGCTCCACTTGCACCAGATTGGAATGCTTCATCCTGTCCATAAAATTCGGCACCTGCATCACGTAATAACGTTAGCTCTTCATTCTTCACACCATTTTCCACAAGCATTCCTTTCAACAGCTTTAATCCAAGCTGACCTAAATCACCCGTTAAAATTAAATCATAATGATAAATTTTTTGGTTTCTTTGCTGTAGGTGAGATTGAATCGTTTGAAAGGCGGCTGGTGCCATCGCTGCACCCATATGGAAAGGATCATCCATGCCATAGTCAACTGACTTGCCTATCGTTGCTGCTTCTATAGAAGGATACTCCTCACGATGCTTTCCAATAAGGGCATAGCCTGCAGCTGTCACAGTCCATTGTGCAGTTTGAGGTTTTTGAGCACCATAATTGATGGGATAACGAAATTGACGTTCAATGGAATTATGCTGACTTGAGGCACCAGCTAATGAAAAATTAGCCACACCTAACTCTGTTAATAGGCATGCAATAATGGCAGAGGATACAGATGTTGCACAAGCCGAAAATAATCCAATAAAGGGGATTTCTAAATCTCTAGCTGCAAAATTGGTCGGTGTCATTTGATTAACCAAATCCCCACCCATTAAATAATCAATATCTCCGTTTTGTATGCCCAATTTTTTCATAGCAAATTCACAGGCCTCTTCGATCATTTTGCGATGCCCCTGTTCATTTGTTTTCATCTGCCATCGTTCATCATCATAGACCGAGTCAAAATACTGACTAAAAATACTGCGATTCTCCAATGGGCCAGCTACTACTCCACCAGCTAAAAGAGATGGTTTCGATTGAAAAACGATTACCATGAAACCACTCCTATCGTCACAAGGATATATTTAATGAGAGCAACGAAAAATGCAGATACTACTCCAAATAATACAACTGACCCTGCCAATTTAAATAAATTGCCACCGACGCCCAGTACCAACCCTTCTGACCGATGTTCGATAGCCGCAGAAATAACGGCATTACCAAAGCCTGTTACTGGAACTGCTGAGCCTGCTCCAGCAAATTGACCAATTTTTTTATAAAGGCCCAAGCCTGTTAAAATCATGGCAAAGAATACCATTGTGGCAACAGTTGGATTTCCTGCTGTTGCTTCCGTAAAATTGAAAAAAATAATATAAAAAAGGGACACAGCTTGACCAATTGCACAAATCAGTCCACCAACAAAGAATGCCTTAGCTATATTCTTTAAATAAGGGGGCTTTGGTGTAACATATTGCTCTAACTGTTGGTATTGTTCTTTTTCCATTTATGTCTGCTCCTTTGCAAGCTCTTTTAGTTTTGTAATTTTATCGCTCAATTTATTATCTTCAATCTGATCCTTTTTTATTTTATTGGCTTCATAAAAAATTTTATAATCAGCTGAGACAAATACATCTTTGTTTGGATATTTCTCATCAAATTTCTTTTGCAATTTTTTCTCTAGCTTAGTCTTTTTCCACTTTTCCCATGGTTTGATTTGTACTGCAACAAGCATACTATCGTCATATTGGATAACCGTTGATCGTTCAACATAGTCTTCTTCTTTTATAAGGGCTTCGACTTCACTTTCATTTTGTGGCGACCCATAGACAATAAATTTTTCTTTTTCAGCACAACCATTTAACAGCGATAAAACGACTAAGAGAGGTAATGTCATTCCTAGTAGCCTCAAATGTTTTCCCCTCCTTTTCTTTACAGTTTCTCCACACATAAAAAAACTATTCATTCGAAGATATATACGAAAGCCCGAGTCCATTTTTCAAAAGTACATATTGTAGAAGTAGTAACAAGGAAAGGAGGTGACAATATGGGTTGTGGTAAGCCAACAAATCCTATTGGACCAATCCATTCAGCAGGCTGCGTTTGTGACGTAGTTCGCGCTATTTTAGATATTCAAAATCAAGCGGTGCGAGATGAGTGTTCTCCATGTACAGCGAACTGTTTCTTAGAACCACTAGGCGGAATTGTTAGTCCTGCACGCTCTCAAGCAGATACACGTGTATTCATGTTAATTACAAAAGATGGTACTCCTTTCAAAGCATTCTTTAACTCTCCAACAGCAGATCCTTGTATTTGTACATCCGTATTCTTCCGTGTAGAAGATATGTTTGATGAGTGCTGTGCAACTTTACGTGTTTTAGAGCCATTATGTACATTTGACTCTAGTGAAAGTACAGTAGACTTATTAAGTCGTGACGGCTGTTGCGTAAACATGAAGAAAATCTGTAAAGTAGATGACTGGAACTCAACAGATAGCTGTATTACTGTAGATTTATCTTGTTTCTGCGCTGTACAATGTATCGCTGATGTTGACTTAGGGATTTGTGATTAATTTCTTTCACCTTTGACACACACACATAAAAAAAAGTGTACAGCATCCTCTGCTGTACACTTTTTTTATAATGTTGGCAATTTTCTTCCACGCCACAGTATTTGTTGTATCTCTTCAAAATGAATGATTTCCTGTGTTTTTAATTCTAATGACGTTAGCATTAAAGAATCACTCTGTACTTCTGAGGCAGTTCCAGTTAATTTTCTACCATCTTTTAAGCAAACTAATAATGGCTGATAGGCCCTCTGACGAAATGGCTTTTCTAAAAATTGAAGTTGTTTTAGTAAGTACGGATCTATTTGTACATCTTCTACGATATCTTCTTTCCCATCAACTGTTTGCTCATCGAAAATGTTGTCCCTTACATATACGGATGTACTTTCATCCAAATCAAGTTCATGTAACGCCTTAGAAATATTTAAAAAATATGATGGTGATTTTATAAACAAGCGTGGCTCTCGATCCACTTTACTCACTTCCCTTTTTTCCATACAATATGCGAAAGTAAGTAAATTGGTTCTTAGCCTATTTGACTTAAAAAAACTGTCGCTAATCCTAAGTAAATTAAAATACTTGTTATATCATTTAAAGTTGTAATAAAAGGTCCTGATGCCACAGCAGGGTCTATTTTTAGTCGATGCATTAACAACGGAATAAAGGAACCCGCTAATGTCGCGACTAAAATAGAACCACAAAGTGCTGCTCCTACTAACATTCCTAAAACAAGTTCATGTTTCCAGAAATAAACAATGCCAATAACGATTAATCCACAAACAACGCCTGACATTAAGCCTGTACCTGCTTCACGTAGTAGTAACTTGAATTTACTATGTTCTTCCACGTCTCCTGTTGCAATACCTCTGATCGCCACGGCTAATGCTTGTGTTCCACTATTCCCTGATGTTCCTGAAATAAGTGGAATAAAGACAGCTAGTAAGGCTACCTTATCTAAAGTATCTTCAAATTGCCCCATTAAATTGGCTGTCAGCATACCTAAAAACAGTAGTACCACTAACCAAGGTAAACGTTTTTTAGCTGCTTGGAAAGGTGTTACATCAAACTTATCCATATCCGAAATACCGGCTAATTTTGAGTAATCCTCAGAAGCCTCTTCATCAATAACATCAATAATATCATCGACCGTGATAATACCGAGCAGTTCCCCTTTATCATCAATAACAGGTGTCGCTAAAAAATTATAGTCCTTCATAATTTGTGCGACTTCCTCTTGGTCATCATTTGCATGTACCATCACAACACGTTCATTCATAATGGATCGAATACGTGTATCCTCGTCAGCAATGATTAAATCTCGTAGTGATATAACACCTGTCAAACGGTGTTCTTCATCCACCACGAAAATATAATAAACAGTCTCTGCATCTGGTGCTTCTTTACGCAAAATGGCCATTGCTGAACGCACTGTTGAATTTTCTGGTATAGCAACGTATTCAGTTGTCATAATAGAACCGGCTGTATATTCATCGTAGCTTAATAGCTCATTAATTTCTTCAGCCGTTTCCTCATCCATCATTTCCAAATAGCTTTCACGCTGTGCCAAATCCAGCTCATTTAAGACATCTGCCGCATCATCAGCATACATATGCGAAAGCATTTCTGCCCCATATGAAGGATCCATTTCAGCTAGGTACGCTTTATATTCATCATCTTCGATATCGATTGCCTGAAAAATATCAGCCATTTCTGTCGGAGACAAGAACGAATAGATGATCTTCCTTATATCAGGTTCCACCTTTTCGTAAAACGTTGCCTGATCATATGGATGAAGTTCTAAAAACTCATCACGGAATGCATCAATATTATGTGCTTCGAGCATTCCTCGTAGATGTGCCTCATCAAATTGCACATCATCCTTTTCATTTCTTTCCTCTATCATGCTTGTCCCCTCCTTCCGAGCTTTCAATCATCTTTACGGGCAATGCCGTAAATCTACCTTCTATATAATAGAGTGTATTATACCTTTTCTGCAAACCCTTTTTTAAGTTATCCATCAGAGTCGGTGTACAGATTTTTATAAAATTTGATTTTAAGCGTAAAATCATGACGATTTCTATTTTACTATACATTAATTTTATAAAGTCGGTGTAAAGATACTTCCTATACACTGTTATTACATCAAAAATGATAAGGAGATGCCCGTTTGTGCGAACATCTCCTTTCTATCAGTCAAAGACTACTTCAATAATCTCTGCATGTCTTCATTTAACATACTTGTAAAGTGTAATGGCCTACCAGTCAGTGGATGCTCCATACTTAAGGAGACACAGTGTAGTGCTTGTCGATCAATCAAATGACGGCTTCCACCATAAAGGTCATCCCCAACAAGTGGATGCCCAAGGTACGCCATGTGTACGCGAATTTGATGTGTACGTCCTGTATGCAATTGCAATCGTACATATGTCACTGGTTCAGCATCAAGTAAAAACCGCTTTAGCACGGTTACATCTGTATGTGCATATTGCCCATCTTCTCGTACTTCTCTTTCAATAATACTCGTCACTTTACGCCCTATAGGAGCCACAATGGATTGAAAATTTTGTTCGACATGGCCATGCACAATCGCCTCATATTGCCTTGAAATGTTTCTACTACGCTGAGCAAGCCCTGTTAAATGATGAATGTGTGCATGCTTGGCAATACAGAGTAAGCCTGATGTATCTCGATCTAACCTTGTGACTATGTGGGCTGTGGAAGCTAATCCTTGTTGCTCAAAATAGCCACAAACTAAATTTGCAATGCTTTTGGTTGGATGCTCTCTTGAGGGAATTGTACTCTGGTGAGCTGGTTTATCAAGCACTAAGATTGCATCATCCTCAAATACGATGGTTAAATCACCATGCTCAATAGCAAGACCGTCACTTCTTTCCTCAGGAGGAAATGTCACTCCCACATAGTCACCCTCTTGAAGGACATGTCTCACATTACGTTCAACACCATTGACTGTTAATAAGCCACCATCAAACTTAATGGCGGTTAAGGCTTTCTTGGATATACGCCATTCCTGAAGGGCTTCTCGTAATAATTGCCCCTCTTTATCAGCCACAAAGTGCAATGTAAACCTTGTATCCATATTATTCATTAGCGACGAAAGATTCATGCACGCGCTCCCAAAATGGGAATGGTCGGAAACGGGCAAAACGTACTTTTTCATTTGCTACATTAAATGCAATAGCCTTGACATCACCTTGTGTAATTTGCAAGTGATCGACGGTCATATTAAAGTTCTGTTCATTTACCGGACGTAACACACAATGATGGTGTGCTGGTAATATTAATGGTGATCCTACTGTTCTGAAAACACGATTATTAATGGATGCAATTTCAGTGACTTGTAGTGCCGCTAATGTAGGATGGATAATTGCCCCACCAAGTGCTTTATTATAAGCCGTACTACCAGAAGGCGTTGATACACATAGACCATCTCCACGGAAACGCTCAAATTGATTGCCGTTCAGCTCGACATCCATAACAAGTGTTACATCTGGCGATTTGATTGTTGCTTCATTTAACGCTAGGTACGTATTCGAATCGGCATTGTGATGCTCTACTTTTACTTCTAAAAGTGGATACTCCACAACATTAAAGTCTTTTTTAGCAATGGATAAAACTAATTTTTCTAATTCAGATGGCTTCCAATCCGCATAAAACCCTAAATGCCCCGTATGAATACCAACGAATGCTACTTGGTCTAACAAATGAGAATATCGATGAAAGGCATGCAAAAGCGTGCCGTCTCCTCCAATAGAAACAACGATTTCTGGTGTTTCCTCATCATAAGTTAAGCCAAAATCCTGTAAATAAGTTTTAGCTAGCTCCATTAGCTCGTTAGATTGTGCATCTCTACGTGATTGAATCGAAAATTTCATTGGGCGTCACGCTCCTTCTCTGTTAGTAAATTAGGATTCGATGCTTCTTTGTATTCGCTAAAGTAGGCCTGTGCCTCTTGAATTTCACTACGAATCAATGACATTTCCTCATCCAATCGAAATGCTGCCTCTGCTGCACTTTGTAAACGATTTTTAATTTCCTCTGGGAACATGCCCTTATATTTATAATTTAAAGAGTGCTCAATAGATGCCCAGAAATTCATGGCTAGTGTTCGAATTTGGATTTCGGCTAACACTACTTTTTTTCCTTGAATCGTTTCAACAGGATATTCCACGATCATATGGTAGGAGCGGTAACCACTTGGCTTATTATGTGTAATATAATCGCGTTCTTCCACTACACGCATATCTTTACGCTGACGAATAAGCTCTGTTACCGTTGCGATATCATCAACAAATTGACACATAATCCGAAGCCCGGCGATATCACCAAGTTCATCACCAAGTTGTTTAGAGGGCTCAAAAGCTAATCCTTTTTCTAATGTTTTATCATATATACTTGCTAAAGGCTTAACACGTCCTGTTACAAATTCAATTGGTGAATTGGCATTAACAATACCAAATTGCGAACGCATGCCTTTTAATTTTACTTTTAACTCGTCTACTGCTTGTTTATAAGGACTTAAAAATATTTCCCATTGTCCCATTGTAAAAACCTCCCGACATTCGGTATCGAACACCACCGTCTGTTCGTTTTGTCTTTCTATTCAGCAAGAATTGCCTGAAAGTGTTGTTCCACGGTTTGGACAAATTCTGCCCCGTAATTGTAATTTCCTTCAATATTATACACGAGCATTTCCAATTCATCGTAGAAATTTGTCAGCTCAATCTCTTCTTCACCTATTCGTAGTATTGGATCTTTCTTTTTTTGTAAAATATGTACAAGATTCTCCCAACTACTCGGTGGAAAACGCAAGTAATGATAGTCTTCGCCTGCATCAAGTAAATAAATAAATGCAAACTCATCTGAATCTGCAATGAGTTGTCCAGCAGGTTTTAACTGTAAATTTACTTCATTGTCGTTTAAACTAAAATGAAGTTGATCTTGTTCAAAATTCGATGTTTCTATTGTATAAATTTTACGCACTGCGGTTCCCCTTTTCGTTGTACTCTTCCTCTTATTTTATCACACAGGGTAAATAGTTGCAGTGTGTAAATACTAAATCAAGCGAAACAACGAATGAAAAATAAAAAATTAAATAGGTGAATATAAATGACACAAGAAATTGAAATTGAGTTTAAAAATCTATTAACAAAACAACAATACGAGCAATTGTTACAAGACTTCCACATTAGCCAAAATGCTATTCATCGACAAGTAAATCATTATTTTGACACGCCTACACAGGCCATTCGTCAACTGCAAAGCGGGCTGCGAATTAGACAAATTGGTGATTATTACGAATGTACACTCAAAGAGAAAAATACCGAGCATGCTCATCTTGAAACAACAGATGAATTAACTGCAGTACAGGCACAGCAAATGCTTGATGGTAAAGGCTTTTTTGCTCAAGAAGTAGCAAAAAAATTAGCCAGCCACAGTATTCCTTTAGAACAATTACAAGTATTTGGCTCACTCACTACAGATCGTGTCGAAATTCCTTATAAAGAGGGGCTTCTTGTTTTTGACCATTCTTACTATTTGCAGTGCGACGATTATGAGGTAGAATATGAAGCAAAAGATGCAATAAAAGGAAATACAATTTTCGACGAATTTTTACAGCAATACGGAATTAAAAAACAGGCTACAGATAAAAAAATAGCCCGCTTTATGAAAGCTCTACAAGCACAAAATTCATAATAGTATAAAAAGGAAGGTGACTGACTCCTTGGATATTCAATCACTAAAATCTTTACTAGAAATTCAAGCATTGCAAACACTTGGAGCTACCGAAAATGCATCAACAAACAATCTGACAGACAATAATTCTATTTTTTCTGACATGATTAATGAATTATTAGGAGAAGCATCGACAGCAAGCAATGCCAAATTGTCTAGCTTGTTTGCTTCTGGAACAGCAAATCATTCAGATTTCGTCAATCAGCTGACAATGTTAGCCAATAATTCAGAAGGTAGCTCACTCGAATCATTGCTTTATCAAGGCTCTAATGCTGTGTTTATCCCTGAATCTGTCAAACAAGCTTTAGCAAACAACTATACTGGCACAAAGCTTGATTCTTATGTTTCAGATGATGTTATAGGCTCTACAGCGTACGCCAATTCACTAACAGGAGCCAATCAATATGCCGCTATTATCGAAAAAGCTGCCGCTACTTATCAGGTACCCGAAAAGCTTATTGCGGCTGTCATCAAGCAAGAATCTAATTTTAATCCAACTGTAGTGAGTCATGCAGGAGCGCAGGGCTTAATGCAATTAATGCCCACAACAGCACAATATTTAGGCGTGACAAACGCTTTTGACCCAGAGCAAAACATTATGGCTGGGGCAAAATATTTGCGTCAAATGCTAGATAAATTTAATAATGACCCTACACTAGCTTTAGCAGCCTACAATGCTGGCGCGTCTCGCGTTACGAAATATGGAGGGATTCCTCCTTTCAAAGAAACACAGAATTATGTCAAAAAAGTGATGAATTACTACACAGTGTAATCGCATCTTTCCTTTTATCCATGCTTTTTCCAACAAATTTCACCCATTGTGGTGAAATTTGTGCTATTTTAGCGAACAACAATTCGAAAGAGCTCTTTGTTTGTGTTAACGAAAAGACGTTGATAGAATGAAGGTAGTCACAAGAAATTCACATTTTGAGGATGACAAGTATATCAATAACGCTTCGGCTTAATTGCCGCTAACGATGTGTCTAGATTTTTCCGAGCAGAAAAGTAGAAGTTAGCCTAAGAAAGTCACGTCCTGTGACAACGGTTAATGTACAGGTCTCTTTATAAACCTGTGACATCTGCCGGAGGGCTTTGTGGCAACACTTTCATTGCCACATGCGTAGCGCTTTTTGACGGTGTTCTAGATTCAGCAGTCGTTTGAACACTTGCTGAATGCGATAAAATGATACTTTAAGATATAAAGAAGAATTAAAGGAGCATATAACCTATGAGTCGAAAATACACTGTTCCTTATGAGGAGCTGGGAGCTGAAAAACTGTCAGAACTCATTCACGCGTTCTATAAAAGAGTGGCTCAGCATCCTGATCTTATTCCAATCTTTCCAAAGGATTTAACAGAGACAGCCCGTAAGCAAATTCAATTTCAAACACAGTATTTAGGTGGACCAAATCTCTTTACTGAGGAACATGGACATCCAATGATGCGTGCACGTCACATGAATTTTCCGATTACACCTGACCGTGCTCAAGCTTGGCTAGAGTGTATGTCAGAAGCAATGGATGAGGTAGGTTTGGAAGGGAAGTTCCGTGAAACTTATTATCAACGTTTAGTATTAACAGCTCATCACATGGTTAATACGCCAAATGACGATGAGGGGGAATTGTTACGTGAATAATATTCAAATGTTGCTGCAAGAGCCAACGCCGACGATTTCTACTGCCAACAAGCCTATTGAATTGTATATTTTCGTAGATCCACTTTGCCCTGAAGCTTTCAGTATGCAAGCAACTCTTCGTAAATTACAGCTTGAATACAACCACTATTTCACGTGGCGCTTTGTTTTAAGCACAGAGCTTACTTCTTTAAATTGCTTAAGTAAACGTGTCAAAGGTTGTATCTCGGGAGTCGAACTTGATATTAACCACCCTGTCTTACCTTCAATTGCTATTAAAGCAGCCGAACTACAGGGAAAACGTGCAGGTGCACGCTATTTGTCGAAACTACAAGAATATGTATTACTAAACCACCAAGATGTAAACTCCTATGCAACGCTTTTAAAAATTGCAGAGGATGTTCAACTAGACATGAATGAATTCACTGTCGACTTTGGCTCAAAGGAAGCAGCACGAGCTTTCCAATGCGATTTATATATTAAACGTGAAATGGAAGTTGACGAAGTCCCTAGTATCGTGTTTTTCAATGAATGTATTGAAGATGAAGGACTAAAAGTCAGCGGTAGCTATTCCTATGAAGTTTATGAACATATTTTACAAGAAATGCTGAACGAACAGCTTGTCCGTCAGCCATTACCATCAATAGAGGACTTATTTTCTAAATTCCATACACTTTCTACAAATGAAATAGCTTTTATCTATTCATTTACAGAGCAAGCAGCAGAGCGTGAATTAAAGAAACGCATGCTACAACAAAAAATCGAACGAATCCAGACAACTCACGCTACGTTATGGCGTCTTAAATAATACAATAAATGACAGGGACTCCAATCTTTCATGATGGAGTCCTTTTCATGTTGTTGAAAAAAGATCATGTCAATAGCAGTAATACACTTTTTCACAAAGCCTGGGATAGATTTCCGTACCACCAGCGTCCATTCCAGGGGGCGTCCAATGAGTCACTTCACCCACTGCGTTCGTCCCAAGGTATCAGTTGTGACGCTGGCTCCACTCCAATCACCATGTGGCAAAAGTGTCTTTTCCTTATCTTTCATACGAGCATAATTAGAGGAAGGATTGGCTCTTATTTTCAATGTGGAGAAATGATGCGTACCGCTCCTCCATAAAATGAGTAGTGAACACCTTCCCTTTATTTGAAAACCATTGCTAAAGAGAAATATTTTTATCTGTTGAAGCGGAAGGCTTGACTCCCATGGGATAGCGAGGCGGAAGCGGCTTTGCGCTCGCCCACAGAAAAGCAAGTAGCCTGCAACGGTAATCCATTTTCACCTTTCACATAAATTCTATGGATATTTTGTTAGATAAAGCCAAATACAAAGAAGCGCCTCTATCCTCGACCGATAGAGACGCTTCTTTTTCACAAAGGGGATGGGAGAAATGTTCACGTTCAAACAAAGGGGTGTATGTTTGTTTTGTGATTTATTTCACAAGAATTACTCTATCATGGAATAATATATTTAGCAATGCAACCAATACTAGATTCACAAATTTGTCAAATAGAAAGCGATTACAAACAGTATTTTTCCAAGATGCACACTTTTAAACTATTTAGAAATCAAAAAAAATCATTATTCTTTCATTTGAAATAACATGGACAATACATAAAAAAGAGCAGTAGGAATATTCCCACCGCCCTTTTAATTAGTTATTCAACAATAATTTTTCTAATTCATTTAAACGCTCTTCAAATACTTTACATGCATCTTCAATCGGCTTAGCAACGTTCATATCAACACCTGCTGCCTTTAATACTTCTATTGGGAAATCAGAGCATCCAGCTTTTAAGAAGTTATTAATATAACGTTCTACAGCTGGTGCCCCCTCCTCTAAAATTTGTTTACTCAATGCTGTAGCGGCTGATTTACCAGTCGCATATTGATAAACATAGTAATTATAGTAGAAGTGTGGAATACGAGCCCATTCTAAGCCAATTTCCTCATCTACAATCATATCATCGCCGAAGTATTTTTTGTTTAGTTCATAATAAACTTCAGTTAAACGATCAGCTGTTAATGACTCACCGTTCTTATCCATTTGATGAATAAGATGTTCAAACTCTGCAAACATTGTTTGTCTGAATACCGTACTTCTGAAACCATCTAACCAATGATTTAATAAGTAAATTTTTTGTTGAGGGTCATCAATTGTTTTTAGTAAATAGTCATTTAATAACTCTTCATTACATGTTGAAGCAACCTCTGCGACAAAAATAGAATAATCTCCATAAACGAATGGCTGATTGTTACGTGAATAATAGCTGTGAACACTATGGCCAAATTCATGCGCTAATGTAAATAGATTATTCACATTGTCTTGCCAATTCATTAAAATATACGGATTCGTACCATACGCGCCTGATGAGTAGGCTCCACTACGTTTCCCTTTATTCTCTAATACATCAACCCAACGGTTATCCAATCCACTTTGGACGATGCTTTGATATTCCTCGCCTAATGGAGCTAGTGCTTTCACTAAAATATCTTTCGCTTCATCATAAGTGACTTTCATTTCCACTTCTTTAACAAGTGGTGCAAATAAATCCCACATATGCAATTCGTCTACACCTAATAATTGCTTACGTAACGAAATATAACGCTGCATAGCTGGTAAATACTTATGAATTGTTTCAACTAATTGATCATACACATTTTCCGGAATGAAATTATTAGACATGGCTGCATGGCGTGCAGAATCATAATGACGAATACGAGCACTCACATTATGCTTCTTCACATTACCCGTTAGCGTTGCCGAGAACGTATTTTTAAACTTGCCATATGCTTCGTACATAGCTTTAAATGCACCTTCACGCACTGAGCGATCTTTGCTCTCTAAAAACTTAATATAGTTACCATGTGTAAGTTGTACTTCCTCTCCCTCTTCATTTTTCACATAAGGGAAAACCATGTCCGCATTGTTTAACATACTGAATGTATTAGAAGCTGTACCCGTTACCTCAGACATTTGCGCTAGCAATGCCTCCTGCTCAGCTGGTAATACATGTGGACGTGCCATTGTAATTTCTTTTAAAGATTGCTTATATAATTGTAGGTCTTGATTTTCTGCTAAGTAGTCTTCAATTGTTTCTTCACTTAAAGCTAAAATCTCTGGTGTTAAATATGAAAGACCAGCTGAGATACTAGTTGCCAATGTTTGAATGCGACTGTTCATATCTTGATAAAAGCTATTTGTTGTATCTTGATCATAGCGCATATGGGCATATGTGTAGAGCTTCATCGCACGCTCATATAGATGATCATGATATTGTAAAGCTGTTAATAATGCCTCTGCCCCATTATTTAAAGTACCTGCATAGCTCGGTGCTTGTTTAGCAAGCTCTGCAACTTCCTTCAATTCCTCTTCCCAAGCTTTATCTGTTGCAAAGATATCCTCTAAGCGCCATGTTAATTCTGCGGGTACTTCATTTCTAACCAAAATCTGATTACTGTTACTAGCCATGTATGCCAGCCCCCTTTATATGTGCTTTTTTCCTTTTACTCTCATATTTTCTCAATATATTGTGGCAATTGCAAATAAATGTACATATACATGCTCACAAATATCTAGCGACTGCTCTTCTTGAGTCATATGCTTAAGGAGCTGTCCATAATACAGGACAGCACTTACCGCCTGTGTTGTCACTTCTAGTTGATGCTTACTTAAAAAATGGTGAATCTCCTGCTTCGTTAACATAAAGGGCTGTCGACCTAATTGTTTACTAAAATGCAGCAGCATCGTTTGCCATTCACTAGTAAACAAGGAGATAGCTTCTCCACCCTTCACTGGAATTCCAATGTAGGAAGGCATAGCAGTTAACGCAAAGTTTAATTCATAGCAATTTCGTAAAAATAAATCTTGCGCCCCCTTTTTACTATATA
Source organism: Lysinibacillus sp. FSL W7-1291 (assembly GCF_038593415.1). Taxonomy (NCBI): domain Bacteria; kingdom Bacillati; phylum Bacillota; class Bacilli; order Caryophanales; family Bacillaceae; genus Lysinibacillus; species Lysinibacillus sp. FSL W7-1291. The sequence goes on along the minus strand of NZ_CP151994.1, from coordinate 742,138 downwards.
AAAGACGCGCAGATACAAATTGCCTACATGCTTGTTTATAAAGTTGCCAATACTGTTGAAATTCTTCTTGAGTAATTTGCTTCGGTATATAAAAAGGAAAGTGTTGTTGATTGACTGGTATTGTCTGAACTTTACCTATGAAAGTATGCCCATGTACATGAAGAAGATTCGTCCAATAAGTAAAATGGGCCGTCCTAGCGTTATACGTCATTAAATAAGGTACACCTGATGTAGTTGTCATAAACGCTTTTTGCAGCAATGGGGAAATGGTAATTTTGCTGATGCCGTTGATTGCATCTTTACTTTGAGGCGTTTGAAAAAGCCAAATTACTTGTATATCGTTTTTTTCGTAGCCAGCTGTACGTTGTTGCCATTTTTCATGGGAGATTGTGCTACATTGAAATTCAATTGCATAGTGACGATCATTTATTGTAATGAGCAAATCCGGGCGTTGAGCAAGCTGCTTTAAAAATGGCTCTAGCTCCACTTGATATCCATGCTTTGTGAGCCATTCAAATAATTGCATTTTACCTTGGAGATGAAGTTTAGATTCACCTTCAGCGAACAATTGTGGACAATGCTTTTTGGCGAAGTGTGAAAAATGGGGAATATTATGTTGACCTACTTTCAATTGAACTGGTTCTAGACATTGAGGACAAAAAAATTTCATTTGTCGCCTATATCGTTGTAAAGCTTTCCTCGTATATTGATATGGGAGAAATAGCTGCTGTTTGTTGTTATAAGCTACCAGCATTTAATCAACTCCTTTTTAGTCAACTATAATGGAGTTGGTTTGCCCTCACAAAAATTAAGCAATTATTTCTTGAAATTTTAAAAATGCCGTCTCATATATCTTCATTCAGCAGATTTCACAGCATGAGCAGAGAGGCCTGTACAACGCTGGTCAATTAACCGATGATAGCTTAAATAGGAATGCAAAAAAAGGACTGTAGCAAAACTCAATAAATTTACGAGTTTTACTACAGTCTAAAAAATGAGGTATTTTAATGCTTATGCAAAGTATTTTCGAACTGTTTCAAAGCAATTAAATTCCATAATCTTTTCACCGTACTCCTCTAGACGGTGAATGGTTAAATTGGATGGTGTTAAAAATTCCTTGATGACCGCATTTCGATCATGACGATTTAAATCCTCATCTGCGTTCCCGAAATCAACAACTAAATAGTACCAATCTTCATATTTGAATAATGAGGAATCCACTAATTCGTCTGTCATTCGTTTTGCGACAGGGATTAACTCATCAATATCTTTAAATTTATAAACATAAATGTCTGTATCCATAAATAACTCTGACTCATCCATGTCACCAAGTTGAGTTAGCTGGCTAAGAAGATCTTCTCCAACTTCATCGAATGGTGCAAACATTTCTTTGTGTTCATCAAAACTCGAATGACCATCTAATGTTTCACCGTCTTTTAAAATATGTGCACGTGTGACAATGATTTCTAAGCCTACTTCAGATGCATTGATGTGAATCCAAATCGGACCCTCTACATCAAAGTAATCCTCCGTGTTTACTTCATCAATCATATCCCAAAAAAGTTGCTCACCCTTTGCTCGATTGTACCAAATTTCTTCACGACTATAGCCGCGATCCTCTATATCATTATACGTAATAAAGAGCTTGAGTGTATTTTCATTTACACGTTCGATGTCCACTAGACCTCATCTCCCTTCACTGTCATATGCTGAAAAACAGTTTTGTTTCATTAGTATGCTTTTATTCTTTGTTTTTAACCTTCATACTGCATTTGTTTTTCAACCTTTGACCACACTCAGTAAAACCATCGAGGAACCGCAAACATGATTTTTTTTGTTCACAGTTGTCTCTAACTCTATTGTATGCTGTTCTGTCATAAAATGAAAAGGATATACACCGTTTCACAGAAGATATTTGAATTATTGAAATTGTAGTAAACTATTTAACTTAAATCAAGTTTAACATACTTTTACGGAAATATATGACTTTTCCCTATCAATTATTATACTTCATATAGAAGGTTTTACATAAGTAAAACATAAAAAAATAGATGTCACAACATGCATTCCACATTTGTAACATCTACAATATATATTATTCAAAATGAGTAGGTTTAATTCACCATTCGTTGCGCTTCTTGAAGCTGATATGCTCGAACTTTTCGAGGTAGGAAGCGACGAATTTCATCTTCATTATAGCCGACTTGTAGACGTTTTTCGTCCAAAATAATTGGTCGGCGTAATAAACCAGGATACTCCTGAATTAATTCATATAAACGTTGTAGTGGTAAACTTTCAACATCCACATTTAATTTTTGAAATATTTTTGAACGAGTAGAAATGATTTCATCTGTCCCGTCTTCTGTCATACGTAAAATTTTTTTAATTTCACTAATACTTAGTGGCTCAGAAAATATATTACGTTCTGTATATGGAATTTCGTGCTCCTCTAACCAAGCTTTCGCTTTACGACAAGAGGTACAACTTGGTGATGTAAATAGGGTTACGATCATTCTGACACATCCTTTCATTTTGTAATCATTATCTATAAACCAGAACCAAAGTGTTAAATTAGAATTAATGTAAAGTAAAATACACAGTACCATTATACAGCACTCAGCTGTATTTGAATATAGTTCCAATAAAAAAAGACTGAACCCATCACAAATTATTCTGTCTCTTTATACAGCTTTTAATAAAGCGTATTTCCTTCTATCTTATGTGCTACTACTAACATTCCCACTTTCAGTGCATTTTATACATCCAAGCATGTATCTTAGTTGTTCTCATTTAAAAAGATTAAACGAGAAAATTGTCAATTTGACGTGTACACCTAAACACAATTTTAATAAAAAATTTTATATTTATAACAAAATTACACAACAAAAAAAGCATATAATTTTTTCTCGAAAAAAACCACCGTCAAAAGTCTGACTTTACACAATGGAATCTTTATAATATAATTCTTTGCAATCAAATCAATTTGAATAATTTAAATTGAGAAAAACGCTGACGAAGAGTAGTACATATGTTCATTTCACGTTTAGAGAGTCTGTGGTTGCTGCAAACAGATCGTGGAGACATGTGGAATGGACTTCCGAGTTAGCTTTGTGAACGCTGTTAGAAGCTATTAGCAGAGCTCGTCCCTTCACGTTACGAAGCTGAGTGGCCTTTTAGGCAAGCTGGGTGGTACCGCGGATTCAAAACATCATTCGTCCCTTCATTAGAAAAAATCTAATGAGGACGCATGATGTTTTTTTGTCTTTATCGTGAGGTGGAAAAGTGAGTAAATGCCGCTGACAACCATCACGGAATTTGAATTCGAGGAGGAACTTTTAATGACAACTATTTTTTCAGGCGTACAGCCTACAGGAATCGTTACTTTAGGGAACTATTTAGGAGCATTCAAGCAATTTCCTGCACTACAAGACGAAGGGAATGCTATTTATTGTATCGTTGATCAGCATGCGATCACGGTTGCCCAAGATCCTAAAGAATTACGTGAAAGCATTCGTAAGCTGGCAGCTACCTATATTGCTACTGGCATCGACCCTAAAAAATCTACGTTATTCATTCAATCAGAGGTGCCAGCGCATGCTCAGGCAGGATGGATGTTACAATGTGTTGCGTCTATCGGGGAGCTAGAACGTATGACACAATTTAAAGATAAATCACATGGTAAAGAAAGCGTTTCTGCTGCTCTTTTAACATATCCACCGTTAATGGCTGCAGACATTCTACTTTACAACACAAACATTGTCCCTGTCGGCGATGATCAGAAGCAGCATATCGAGCTAACTCGTGACCTTGCAGAACGTTTTAATAAACGCTTTGGTGACGTTTTAACAATTCCAGAAATTCAATTACCAAAAGCAGGCGCTCGTATTAAATCCTTACAAGAGCCAACAAAGAAAATGAGTAAATCTGACCCTAATACGAAAGCGACAATCCGTTTGCTAGATACGGCAAAGGACATTGAGAAAAAAATTAAATCAGCGGTTACGGATTCTGATGGTATTGTTGCATTTGATGTAGAAAATAAACCAGGTGTCTCGAATTTATTGACAATCGAATCGGCTATTTCTGGTATAGCCATTGAAGATTTAGTCAAAAAATATGAGGGAATTGGTTATGGTGGATTCAAGCAAGGTGTTGCAACAGCTGTTATCGAACATCTAACACCAATTCAAGAAAAATTCTATCATTTAGTAGAATCCTCTGAATTAGATGTCATCTTAGATGAAGGTGCTGAAAAGGCGAATGCGATTGCCAGTGCTACATTAAAACGCATGGAAGATGCAATGGGTCTCGGCCGCACACGTCGCTAATTTATGGCTTGTCTGTGGAGCGATCAAAGCCTAAATCAAGCACAACAGCACAAATGATAATGCAGGCTCCTACCGCCATATAAAATTCTGTTGTTTGAAAAATAAATTTGAAAACAACCTTCCAGGAATAACCTAATGTTCGATAATTTAAATACAATATGAGATTCCCTACAGAGAGGATCATTAAGCCATAGCTTACTAAAAATAAAAAGAGACGAAACACAGTAGAGGCATCCTTTCTATTTCTTCTTACTTATCATTTATTCACAAAACTATAAAAAAAGACGTCAGCCGTTTAAATTTGGCTGACGTTTTTTAAGTTTATATATTATGCTTCATATTTTTTGAATAGAAGACTGGCATTGTGACCACCAAAACCAAGAGAATTACTCATCGCATATTGAATGTTTGCTTCTCTCGCTTCGTTTGGAACATAATCTAAATCACATTCTGGATCTGGATCTACTAAATTAATTGTTGGAGGTAAAATGCCTTCTTTTAAGGCTAAGGCTGTGAAAATCGCTTCCACACCACCAGCTGCTCCTAATAAGTGACCCGTCATAGACTTTGTGGAGCTCATAGCAAGCTTATACGCATGATCACCAAAAGCAGTTTTAACAGCTTGTGTTTCAAATAAATCATTGTAAGGTGTGCTAGTACCATGTGCATTAATATAATCAACTTGTGATGGATCAACTCCACCATCTGTCAATGCTTGCGTCATTGCACGTGCTGCCCCCTCACCCTCTGGAGCTGGAGCCGTAATGTGATGCGCATCACCTGTTGCACCATAACCTAAAACTTCAGCATAGATTTTAGCGCCACGAGCTTTTGCATGTTCATACTCTTCTAGAATAACGATACCAGCGCCTTCTCCGATAATAAAACCATCGCGGTTTTTATCAAATGGACGGCATGCGGCTTGTGGGTCTGGATTTAATGATAAAGCTGTATTTGCACAGAAGCCTGCCACAGCCATTGTAACGATTGGTGATTCAGCACCACCTGAAATCATCACATCTGCATCCCCACGTTCAATTACTTTAAAGGCATCGCCAATGGAGTTTGTTCCCGAAGCACACGCCGTTACAGAACATGAGTTAATACCTTTTGCACCAACGTGAATAGATACTTGCCCTGAAGCCATATCAGGAATCATCATTGGAATGAAGAATGGGCTGACACGTCTTGCGCCACGCTCTTGGAATGTTAAAAATTGTTGTTCATAAGTTTCCATACCGCCGATACCAGAGCCAATCCATACACCTGCACGTGGAGCTAGCTCTTCATCAATTGTTAATTGTGAATCTTCCATTGCCATAATGGAAGCGGCTAACGCGTAGTGCGTAAAACGATCCATTTTACGTGCTTCTTTACGATCAATATATTTTTCAATATCGAAATCCTTCACTTCTGCTGCGATTTTTGCTGCAAAAAGTTCTTTATTCAATCGTGTCAGCTCACCAATGCCAGATTTACCAGCCTTGATGTTAGCCCATGTTTCTTCGATGCTATTTCCTAGTGGTGTAACTGCGCCAATTCCTGTAATTACTACTCGTCGTTTACTCATTGTCTTACTCCCCTCAAGCATTTTTCCTTCTTATTTTCCCCATCTCATGGCTACGGCACCCCATGTTAAGCCGCCACCAAAACCAACGAGGACTAATAAGTCATCCTCTTTAATCTTACCTGCTTCGAGCTCATCTACCAAGGAAATACCAATAGATGCTGCTGAAGTATTTCCATATTTATGAATCGTTTTTGACATTTTTTCAGGTGGTAGCTCTAATCGCTCACGAGCAGATTCCATAATTCGTATATTTGCCTGATGCGGCACTAAAAAATCTACGTCTTCTTTTGTTAATCCTGCTTTCTCTAACACATTAACAGCCGATTCACCCATTTGACGTACAGCAAACTTAAACACTTCACGACCATTCATTGTAATTGTGTCTTGCTGTGTTAAATAAAGGTTTTTACCGCCTGTACCATCAGCACCAAGTTCAAATGATACAATACCTCTGCCTTCAGATACTGGCCCAACAATGGCTGCACTAGCACCATCACCGAATAAAACAGCTGTATTACGATCCTTCCAATCGATGACTTTCGACAGCTTTTCTACACCTACTACTAAGACATATTTATAAGTATTTGCCTCTACAAAGTGCTTCGCTGTCACTAAGCTATATATAAATCCTGCACATGCCGCTGCTTGATCCATCGCCGCCGCATTCACTGCTCCGATTTGTTCCTGAACCATACATGCTACACTTGGAAAAGTTTGATCCTGTGTGACAGTTGCTACAAGTATTAAACCAATTTCCTCTGGCGTAATACCCGCTTTTGCAATAGCTTCTTTAGCAGCTGCTACTGCTAAATCTGAAGTTTCCTGATCCTCTGCCGCAAAATGACGTTCTTCAATGCCTGTTCGAGTTCGAATCCATTCATCTGAAGTATCCATTATTTTTTCCAAATCAAAATTTGTAACGACCTTCTCAGGAACATATTTGCCAATTCCTATAATACCAGCGTTCATATAGCAACCCCTCAGCTTTCTTACTATCAATTATTAGTAACTGGTCATAATTATAACGCATACGAAAGGAAGGACGCAAGGTGATTTAAAATTAATGTGTTTTGGACGTGGCGGAGATTTTATTTTTGGTGAGGGCTGACTCTTTATTAGGTTAGGTGAGAGTTTTGGCATTATCGTCGTTTTTGAGCGGGTGAACTTCTACGTCATAGTACTGTCCACCTTTTTATGAACGGAGTGTCTTACTTAGGAGCACTATCTACTAGCTCTGAGCCAAGTTCCTACTATAATTAGAGCGCTTCTGCACTCGTTACGAGCAAAAACCCTAATCGAGACTAATTCCCTGACTCCTCTTCATTACAAAGCACACACTAACTTCCTATCATTAAACATCAGCATACCTTCTGCAAATCAAATGCTACGATAGGCCGTTGAATATAAAATCCAGATCCTTGTATTTGTTGTGACAAATTCGCCATGTTTCACATAAAAGGTTCTTTTTTTTTCGATTTATGTTATGATATGATAATGAATATGAGTAAAACCTTATAATGAAAAAAGTTCGGTTGAGGTGAAATTAATGCAATATATCGTAACGTTCATATGGTCATTCCTACTAGTTTCTATGTTAAACTACGTAGTCAGCTCTGTACTTGGTGTACCATTTGATTTTAAAACAGGGGCAATCGTTTCTGTTGTATTCTCCATTCTAATCTTTATTATTGGAGCAATCATTCCAAACGACCCTACACCAGAAGCTGCAGACCATCATTAATTTATCTAGAAAAAACCTGTTCAGCACATTGCCGAACAGGTTTTTTCTGTTATTTTTCCACAACACATTGACCATCACGCATTTTCACATGCAAAGTTTCTCCTGGTAAAACCTCACCACGAAGCAGTTCTCTAGCTACTGCTGTTTCGATATGTCGTTGTACAAAGCGTTTTAATGGTCTCGCTCCAAACTGAGCATCCGCTCCTTGCTGTACTACCCAGTCAATAACCTCTTGCTCGACAGATAAAGTAATTTCCTGTTCTGCCACACGTTTAATCAGTTGCTCCACGTACTTCCAAGCAATCGCAGTAAAATGCTTTGTAGATAAAGCATGGAAAAAGATAATGTCATCCATACGGTTTAATAATTCTGGTTTAAAATGTTGGCGTAGGGCCGTCATCACTAAGTCTTCAACAGCATTATCGCCTTCTTTTGCCTCCATTAAATAACTAGAGCCAATATTGGATGTTAGAATGACCACTGTATTTGTAAAATTCACCATACGTCCCTGACTATCTGTAATGCGGCCATCATCTAAAATTTGTAATAAAATATTCGCCACATCTGGATGTGCTTTTTCAATTTCATCTAGGAGGACCACGGAATATGGATTTCGGCGTACAGCCTCTGTTAATTGTCCGCCCTCCTCATAACCTACATAGCCTGGAGGAGCACCAACGAGACGAGACACACTATGTTTCTCCATGTATTCACTCATATCAATTCGAATAAAGTGATCTTCTGCATCAAATAACTGCGCAGCAAGTGCCTTAGCAAGCTCAGTTTTACCAACACCTGTTGGACCTAAGAATAAAAAGCTCCCAATCGGACGATGTGGATCTTTAATACCTGCACGTGCACGCCATACAGCTTCTGTTACTAATTGTACTGCTGTGTCTTGACCGACTACTCTTTCATGTAATGTATCCTTTAATCGTAGAAGTTTTTCACGCTCTCCTTCTACTAATTTTGTTACAGGAATTCCTGTCCAGCGGGAAACGATCGCAGCAATTTCATCTGCCGTTACTTCTTCACGTAAAATGCGGGATTCTGCCCCATTTTCTAACTGTTTTTCGAGTTCCTGAATTTCCTTTTCTAATGTTGGGATTTTGCCATGGCGTAATTCCGCAGCTTTATTTAAATCATATTTACTTTCTGCTTCATCTAAATCACGACGGTATTTATCTAATGTTTCCCGTTTTTTCTGAATGTCGTGTAACATTTCTTTTTCTGCTTCCCATTGTTGGCGCATGCCCTCTGAGGATTCTTTTAATTTTGTTAATTCCTCACGCAATTGCTCTAGACGTTTTTTACTTGCTTCGTCCTTTTCCTTACGTAATGCCTGTTCTTCAATCTCAAGCTGCATAATGCGACGTGTCACTGCGTCTAATTCCTGTGGCATCGAATCAATTTCTGTACGAATCATCGCACAAGCCTCATCAATTAAATCAATTGCCTTATCAGGTAAAAATCGCTCTGTAATATATCGGTTGGACAGTTCTGCTGCCGCAACAATTGCTCTGTCATGAATTCGTACTGCATGATGTAATTCAAAGCGTTCTTTTAAGCCCCGTAAAATGGAAACCGTATCCTCAATCGAAGGCTCACGTACAAGAACTTGCTGGAATCGTCGCTCTAAAGCAGGATCTTTTTCAATGTACATACGATACTCATCTAGTGTTGTAGCACCAATACAATGTAGTTCACCGCGTGCAAGCATAGGCTTGAGCATATTCCCTGCATCCATAGCACCGTCTGTTTTGCCTGCGCCGACGATGGTATGAATTTCATCAATAAATAAAATGATTTGTCCTTCTGAGTCTTTCACCTCTTTTAACACACCTTTTAAGCGCTCTTCAAATTGGCCACGATAGCTTGCCCCTGCGATTAAAGCACTCATATCTAGCTCATATAACACACATTCTTTCAAGCCCTCTGGCACATCGCCTTTCACAATACGCTGTGCTAAACCCTCAACAATCGCTGTTTTACCAACTCCTGGTTCACCAATTAATACAGGATTATTTTTCGTTTTGCGTGTTAAAATACGAATGACATTTCGAATTTCCTCATCACGCCCGATAACTGGGTCCATTTTGCCGTTTTTAACTTCTTCAATCAAATTTCGTCCAAATTGCTCTAGTGGTTTTTTGTTATCTGTTTGTTGAAATTGCATAGCTAGCACTCCTTTACCATCATGTTTCTTATCATTGTTATACCCATTCTTGTTCTTTTAAAAAGTTTGACCTTTTTTGACTAACTTTATTTTACATCAATCGACATTGCTTCGCAAAGAAATCGCACTAAAATTTTTTCACGGATTATGGAAATTTACGTTATAATAATGATATGTTTCTATGTTTTAGTATCGAAAAATCCACTATCCTTTTGTAATAATTGCCGTTTATTACAAAAAGAAAGCGATGTGTTGGAGATATGGTTTTAATGGATAATATGTTTGAAAAAATGAAGGATCTATTTCAAAAGCATGGTGTTTTTATCAAAGTGAATAAAGGAAATAAAATTTTTCTAGAGGGTGAACGGGCAAAAGAAATTTATTACATCCAATCTGGTGTGATTTCGATAAGCCAAGAAACCGAAACTGGCAAGGAATTAACTATTCGTATTTGTGGTCCTGACAGTATAATTGGAGAGGGGTCATTATTTTGTAACCTAGTCTATAATTCCATGACTGCAAAGGTATTAGAGCCTTCTACGATGTATGTGTTAAGTCGTAAATCATTGGAGCATTTACTAGAAGATCAGCCTACTGTTATGGTGGAATATATAAAGTGGTTGCAAACAGAAAACTTAAAGCATCAAAGTCGTTTGCGTGATTTAGTGTTAAATGGTAAAAAAGGTGCTTTATTTTCAACGCTCATTCGGCTTTCCAATACGTATGGTAAACCTTTAGAAAATGGCTCAATTTTTATTGATTTCCAGCTAACAAATACGGAAATTGCGAATTTGTGTGCAACAAGTCGTGAAATGATTAATCGTATGTTGAATGATTTAAAAAAACACGATATTATCACTTTTGATAAAGGCTTTATTACAATTCATGATTTACAATTTTTAAAAAATGAAATTGCTTGTGAAAATTGTCCATTACAAATATGCCGTATCGATTAATTTCGTTACAAACGAAATCCCTGCCTATAAAATATAGCAGGGATTTTATCGTGTTGAAAAACAAAACCATCCATAGCATTTTTGTGAAAGGTGAAAATGGATTTCCGTTGCAGGCTACTTGCTTTCCTGTGGGCGAGCGCCGAGCCGCTTCCTCCGTGCAGGGGCTCGCCTGTCTCGCTATCCCACGGGAGTCAAGTAGCCTTCCACTCCAACCCATAAAAATATTTCTTTTTAGCAAAGATCTTCAAATAAAGTGAAGGTATTCATTACTCTTTATGGAGGGTGTTGTCACTCATCACTTCTCCACATTGACAATAAGAGGCTATCCTTTCTCTAATCATACAAATACGGCTCGTATGAAAGATAAGAAAAAGACATTTTTGCAGAATGGTTGATTGGAGTGGAGCCAGCGTCACTCCTAGGGGATTTAGCGTCACAGTTGAGACTCTGGAGCGAACGCAGTGAGTGAAGCGGCTCATCGGACGCCCCCTGGAAAGGACGCTGGCGGAACGGAAATCAACCCCTCGCCTTGCTAAAGGTTCTTTTTCTACTATGAACATCATCTTTTTTCAACAACATGAAATCCCTGCCTATAAAATAAGCAGGGATTTTTAATGTTGCAATTTTAGCGTACGCCTAATGCCATTTTTGCATAGCGTGACATTTTGTCTTTTGACCAAGGTGGATTCCATACAATGTTAACATTTGTACTTTTCACTTCTGGAAGTTCCCCTAATGCCGTATTCACCTGATCCACAATAACTGGCCCAAGTGGGCATCCCATCGATGTTAATGTCATCGTAACAGTTGCTACACCTTCATCATCTAAATCTACATCATATACTAAACCTAAGTTGACGATATCAATCCCAAGCTCAGGGTCAATTACATTTTCTAAAGCACCAAACATGCTATCTTTCATATCTTGATCCATTCGTATTTCTCCTTCCATCATAGTGTTAACCTTATCATAGCAGATGCATCCTGTTATGCCAAATGCTGTGCAAGCCAGTCTGTTGCTGCTAGCATACCGTCACGTGGAACTGCATGTCCTGCCTTTTTGTTCACCATAAACTTTAAATATTCAGGGCTTGCTTGATAGTATTCCCGTAATGTCTCATAAAATTTATACGTTTCATGGAAAGGTACTGTTTTATCTAATTCTCCATGCCAAAAGAAAACCGGACGACCTGCGAATTTTTCTGGCGTTAAACTAACATCATATTTAGCTAAGAGCTCATTGACTTTTCGGACATCTTCCTCTGACATCGGCCAATTGATACCGCTTTTTGCAAATTGCTGCAATTGATATTCACCTAATTTAATAAAACCTGGTGCACCCATACATATTGACGCTGTTTTTATCCAATCATAAAGTTTTAAACAGCCGGAGGTCACGATGCCGCCCATTGAAGTACCTGCTATGCCAATATTATGACTGGCCAATAAATTTTTATTCCTTAATTCATCATATAATTGTTGCACTTCATGAATAGAATTTAAAACAATATCCCAAAATTTCAAGTTCATTTGTATTTCTGTAAGGCCTTCGCTACGGTCACCATGAAATTTTGCATCCGGTAATAGGACACGCACCCCCTTATGCACCAATTGGTATGCATAGTGTAAGTTATGTTCTTTCGCGCTCATAAAGCCATGCAAAAAAATCACTACTGGGGTTTCTTCATTCATCTTGTCTGTATGTATATGTAATAAAGGAATATTTCCCCACACTTCTTTTTCTACAAACATTTTTGTCACTCCCAACTATTGTCTCATCTTTATGTTAGCAAACTTTTTTCACTGTGACAAAATTTTGACGAATGAAAGACAAAGAGATACTATTCAAACTATAGGAAAGGGGCAACGAGCTATGAAACCGCATTTAATCGTACTAGACTTAGATGGTACTTTATTAACAGACCAACAACAAATCTCAGCAAAAACGAAAAAAACATTATTGCAGGCTAAGGAATTAGGGCATCAAGTGATGATTGCAACGGGGCGTCCATACCGTGCAAGTGATCTTTATTATCATGAGCTTGGGCTCACTACACCCATTGTCAATTTTAATGGCGCATATGTACATCATCCCAAAAATGTATCTTGGCAACATATGCACACACCGATTGATTTAAGTGTTGTACATGATGTTGTTGGATCCATCAATAGTTACGAGTATGAAAATATTATCGCTGAGGTAAAAGATGATATTTATGTACACACAGAGGACGATCGTATCTTAAATATTTTTAATATGGGTAATCCCAAAATCACACTTGGGGATTTATACACACATCTCTTAGAAAATCCCACAAGTTTATTAATTCAAGCAAATGAAGCGAATTCGGTCATTATACGTGATCATTTACAGGCGGTGCACGCAGAAGTTATTGAGCATCGTCGATGGGGCGCGCCACTTCATATTATTGAAATTGTACGTCGCGGCTTAAATAAAGCTGTGGGTATTGCGCATGTGGCAAAAGATTTAGGTATTCCACGTGAGCGTATCATCGCGTTTGGTGATGAAGACAATGATTTAGAAATGATCGAATATGCTGGACTTGGTGTAGCGATGGGGAACGGTATTCCAAGTCTTAAAAACATTGCCAATGAAATTACAGCAACAAATAATGATGATGGAATCGCAAAAATCCTCATTGAACGCTTGAAATTATCATAGTTAAGTAGTAAGTTCAAGTTAACATTCCATTTTTACCAGTTTAACTTTATTCAGTGGTACCCCTTCCATTTATCTTAAGTGAGTACCGACTGAATAAAGTTAAAAATACTTGATGAGTAAGTTGAAATTAGGGGGACAAGAGAATGAAGATTTTTACGGATAGTGGATGCGATCTACCGAAGTCTTACTATGAAGAAAATGATGTCGTGTTACTCCCTTTACGAGTGCAATTGAACAACAAAGAATATGAAGATGTCATTACGATTGATTCCAAAGAGATTTACGATGCCATCCGCCAAGGTGCTCAACCCAAAACATCACAAGTGTCACCTGAGCTGTTTTTAAAGCACTTTGAGGAACTAGCTAAAAATGAAGAAGAAGGCATCTATATTGCCTTTTCATCGGAATTATCCGGCACATATAGTACTGCTCAAATGATTCGCAATCAAGTATTAGAGCAATATCCTTCATTAAAATTAGTCATTATCGACTCTAAATGCGCTTCACTAGGACATGGTCTAGTTGTAGAGGAAGCAGTTCGCCTTCGAAATATAGGGGTATCCTTAGAGGATATGGCCTCTAAAATGAGTGCATATGCACCTCAGATGGAGCATTTATTTACAGTAGAAGATTTAGATTACCTTGCCAAAGGTGGTCGTGTATCCAAGGCCAGTGCCTTTTTAGGTGGTCTTCTGAGCATTAAGCCTATTTTAAATGTAGAGGAAGGCAAGCTGATACCTATTGAAAAGTCACGTGGTCGTAAAAAAGCACTTAATCGTATGTTAGATTTAATGCAGGAGCGTGGCGGAAGCTTTACGGATAAAATTGTTGGTATTAGTCATAGTGATGATGTGGCCTTTGCCAATGAAGTAAAGGCTTCTATTCAGGAACGTTTTTCTCCTCAAGCTGTTCAAATTACTATGATTGGCTCTGCAATCGGTTCACATGTAGGACCAGGCACTATTGCAATCTTCTTTACGAACAAAAGCTATCAAGGCTAATAAAAAGCATGTTAGGATTGCTCCTAGCATGCTTTTTCGTTGTGCTATGGTTGTTGGACGTCTTGTTCTTGACGGCGAACTTTTCCTCGTTTAATGATGATAACAACAAAGCCGATAAAGATTACCCACACTAAACCAAGGGCAACCATGTAGGGCATGTTTAAGCCTTCATCATTGCGAACCTGATAAATCTCAACCATTTCTCGGTCTAAAATAACAGGATAAACCTCTTTTTCATTTATACGAACTTTTTCCTCATGTAAAATTCCGTTCAGCATTTTCCCTTCACCAAGTTGCGCTGGTGTTAAGTCCACACGTTGCGTTTTGCCTGTATTATTCACCATAATTACCCACTTTTCTTCGTCAGAGGTACGTGTGAAGACAAGTAGGCCATTGTCATTTGTAATTACTTCAAAATCACCTTTACGTAAAGTTGCAGATTGATTACGTAAGGATTGAACATTTTTAATATAATCAATCAATTCTTCATCAGTTTTAAAGTTATACAACTGATGTGTATCTGGTTTTGCTTCCCCATTCATGGCGATTTCTGTACCATATTGCACAACGGGAATCCCAGGAAGCATAAATAAAGCACCCATCGCCATTTTTAAGCGTGTAGGCGGAAACATATTTTCAGTCGCAGAATCGAATGTAAAACGATGGGTTTCAAGTGAATCCACCATAATCTGTGTCGGCTTCTCTCCTGTAAAAGGCTCCATTAATTTAGACGAATCCATATCCACGTTTTTAAAAATATTACGATAAATATCCGCTGTTGCTGGTGAGAAGGTTGCATCAAAATCAGCATCACTTTCTTCATTAGCAATCACGTAAAGAGATGCTTTTGTCTCTTTTAATGCTGCAATCATCGCATTGACAAACGCTATATCAGCCTCTGCAATATTCGTTAAACGAATACCACCAACATCATATGTAGAAACAAATTCAGTGGCTGATTGAATGAGCGCCTCTTGCACAGCTTTGTTCGATAAATCCCATTGTACTTGTCCATTATTCGTAGAAGCAATCCAGTCAGCTTTTGATGAGTCCTTTGCCCATTCATGATTTGGACTCACATTATTGAGCGGGAAATCCACCATGATGGACATATTTTTAGCTTTATAGGCTTCTACAACACTTTGGAATTCTTCTGTTGTTCCAAAATGACGTTCGATTGTCGTGTAGCTTGTAAGTAGTGATCCATCATATTTCTCTGTAGAAAAAATAGGACCAATAGAAACAATTGTAAAACCCATCTCACCAATAAATTTTAGCTTATCTTGCAGACCTGTAAAATCGCCTCCTGCAAATTTCGAAGGGTCTTTCGTATTTGTATCAAAATCGTTTGTGCCCGAACCATTAAAGAAACGGTCAACGAGTAAATCAAAGATGCTTTCTTCTGCTATCGATGTTGTCGCTTTTTCATCCGCATGCGCTACTGGTGTAGTACTTACGAATGAAGTTGCTAATAAAAGTGATGCAGCCGTCGCACTTATCCATTTCTTAAATTTCACTGTTATTCCCTCTCTTTCAAACCAATCCATCGTCATTTTACCAAATAACACTGTCACGTCGCTATCTTTTCAAAAGATTTTACGAAAATGCGAAATGAATTAGGGCAAAAAGGTGTCAGTTCTCTCGTATTCACCCTTTTAGCAAAATAAAAGCCGTGAAGCAAATACTTCACGACCTTTAAGAAATTATTATGCTAGGAAATTAATGTTTAATGGTAGCTTAAAGCCTAAGAACAGCGTGATAAATAGGAATACTGCGAATAATGCCCAAAACATCCCTGTTGGTTTGTTTTTCTTTTGACGCACTAATACCATTTCCATCATACCAATTACTAAAATACCGAATAAAAATTTCAGTCCGTACATCATCGGGTCTCCAGCCTGATATTTAAAGAATAATGCCCCACCTGTGATGATAATTAATACGTAGAATAGACGTAAAGCCATATGTAAGCCCTTTGATTGCTTGCCCATTAGTGCAGCGATTAAAAAGATAACAATAGCAATAACCCACGTAGTAATATGCAAATGCGTTTGGCTAGTTAAAAAACTCATGTTTGTCCCACCTCATTCATTTTTCTATCAAACTCTATCCTACCATGCGATGGAAAGGGTTTCAAACATTACAACAGTGTTCACATAATTTACATCAATTATAGCTCGACATCTCACAGCCTATCGAGTGTAGAAAGAAAAAATCCGCGGAGTAAAGACTCACGCGGATGGTTATCGTCATTATTCAAAATGGTTGACTAATGTACCAATGCCTTGAATAGATACTTTTACTGTATCCCCAGCCTTTAAGAACTGTGGCGGGTTCATCCCTTTTCCAACTCCTGCAGGCGTACCTGTTAAAATAACATCTCCTGGCTCTAATGTTACATGTTGAGATAGAATAGATACTAAGGTTTCAACAGAGAACATCATATCCTTCGTAGAACCGTTTTGGCGTACTTCATCATTGACCTTTGTCACCACTGTTAAGTCTTGTGGATTTGGAATTTCATCCTTTGTCACAAGGTATGGTCCAAGAGGGCAAGTACCTTCCAAGCTTTTACCTAAGAAAAATTGTTTATGCTTGTCTTGTAAATCACGAGCTGATATATCATTAGCAATTGTATAACCAAATACATAATCAAATGCTAAATTTTTAGGAATATTTTTACCACGTTTTCCAATAACAATCGCTAGCTCACCTTCATAGTCCATTTTGGAAGAAAGGTCAGCATGAATGGAAATTGTTTGTCCATCCGCTGCAATAGCAGTTGGTGATTTTGTAAATACCATTAAATCTGTTGGTGCTGCTTCTGCACCCATTTCTTTGGCATGTTCATCATAGTTTTTACCGATACACATAATATTTTTGGGTGTACGCGGAATTGGTGAAAGCCACTCGATATCTGTAAATTCACGTTTAAAACTATCGGCACAATCTGATTTTTCTGCTGCTTCTACTAATTTACGAATCTGTTCAACGAAATCAAAGCCTAAAGCAATGCCATCCACAATTGAACTTGAAAAAGAAGGGAGAACTTGAAGTTCATTTTGAATAGCGAGTACATCCCATACCGCTTCTTCTTTTTTTACTTTTGGTCCAAAGCTTACATGTCCACCTAATTTGAATGATAAAATTTTCATGATTTTAAGAGCTCCTTCTTTTTTCTACATAATACAACAATATGATAGAAATTGCCTTACTTTTGCGACAATAATTTTATAAGTTGTACTATCTTCATAAATTATGCATGTGAAGAGGCATATATTAACGTGATTCCACGTTTTGCTTATACGTTAATTTACGCCATATCGCCTCTAATGGTCCTTGTTTCCACTTAGATAACCAAACTTCAGCTAGGATCATTTGCACAACAATAATGCCGATAGCAATTAATACCCCTGTTTCCACAGTGACTTTACCGTACCAGCCAAAGCCAAATTGGTAGAATAAACAAGTACCTATAATAGATTGAAGAATATACATCGTTAAGGACATACGACCAATTTTAGCAAAAGGACTAAGTAACTTCGGTACAATTGGCACTAAGCAAAGTAACACAATGACCCCGATATACCCTACTGCTAAAATTGGACCACCTATGTATACCTTTAAATAATCTAGTAAATATGTTCTTGTAAACATAATTGGTAAACTTTTAACACCGATACCAATGACCAACCCCGTGATCGCTAATGTCAGCCAGAGCCATTTCAATTCTTTAGCTCGTTCTACTAGACGCCATTTTGACGCTGCAGCACCTATTAACATATAAGGTAAAATAGTGAACAGTGCTGCAAACCACATCCCTATGCCTGCCTGCGTCGATAAATCTGTTAAGCGTTGCATAAAGGCATCTACCCAATTGCCTGTACCATAAGCCGTAATAGCCTTCTCTACAGATACGATGTCTAAATAATCATCTACCTTGGTATTAAAAAGCATAATTCCTACAACGAATAACATAAAAACTTGCATTAAACCGTTAATAATAAATGCACTAGCTACTAACCAAATAGGACTAAAGCGTAGGAATAGCACTAAAAAAACGCCACAGAACGCGTACATCATTAATATATCGCCCCACCAAATCAGCACAGCATGTAGAAAACCAAAAACAAACAATACAGACAGTCTGCGAAGACCTAGTGTGTAAAAATTTTGTTCACGGCTCTGTGCTTTTTGCCACTGCATGGCAAGCCCATAACCAAATAGCATTGCAAATAATGGGTAAAAGCTTCCCTGCACATATATGTCTATATTTTTTTGCCAAACAATATCAGATGGTGTTGTAAACCACGATGCCAAATCAATATGCGGCATTGGCAAATAAAAGGTATACATATTTACAAGTAAAATACCTACCAAGCTAATGCCTCGTAAAATATCTAATGTTGCCATTCGTTCCTGCAACATGGTCGGTTTTGACTCCACGAAATAGCCTCCTCTTGACTAAATGCTATGGTGCAAGCAAGGCAAAAAAGGCTTGCCCTGCTTTGCCATAACAAGTTCTTTATGCCTGTACGGCCTGTTCATTATCGAATAAATATAATACTTTATCGCTCACATTGATGTGTAAAATTGATTCAATGGCCTCACTATAAACACGAAGCTGTACAGCATAACGATTTCGTATTTCCTTTGTCAGGGCAGGCTCCTGTGCAAAATGTGGCAGGATACGGTCAGTTTTATAATCTAGCAAGACCCAATCGCCATATTCATCTTCAAATAAGCAGTCAATGATCCCTTGTACAATTTGAGCATCGCCATCTTCATCAACTCTACTAATGGTAAAGGGCATTTCCCTCCGTATTTGCTTTGCCTTTTTGAACCGCTGCCCTATTTCTGTCTCAAAAAAATGAAAAATCTTCGCTAGTGGAACCATTTTTCCCTCTGCCTCAGTTAACAATTGTCTCGCCACTAAATCCTCTACAAAATCCTTCACATCTTGGATTTCAACAAAGCCATACTGTGGGACATGCTGCATCACTGTATGCACAGCTGTTCCAATTTCAGCACCTGTTAGCTGTTGTTCCTGTAAAAAGGCTGGTCGAGGTGCAATGGAAGTAGCTTTTTGCTTGGCAGGTGTGGCAAAGTAAAATTCAGGTTCCGCCTGGCGCTGTAAGTTTTCTAAGCGCTTAATCTCACTAACAGACGTTTTAGAACGTTTTTTTGTAGACCTTTGGTAGGCGTACTGCGCTTGAAAGCGTGACGTAATTTCATCTAGTAATGCCTCGTCCTCTGGCATCGTGAGCCATTGTTGTACTTCTTCATCCATCGCATGTATTTCATATGAATAATGGCTTGTGTTGATCGCTTGTACCGACCAGCGTGAATGATCTTCTAACGCCTTATAAGAAGTGGTAGCAACTGTAGTAAAGTCTGCATGCCTTGCCACCGCTGGTCCTACCCAATCCAAATAGCTATTAGCTCTTGCTCGCAAATATTCCTGTAGCGGCGCATCTATCGGTAAACTTTGTGCATCCTGCCAGTTGTCACGTGTTTTCTCCCAATTCTTCACAGAGCCCACTAAAATTAGACGTTCCTTCGCACGAGTCATGGCAACATATAAAACACGCATTTCTTCTGCACGCATTTCCAGCTCTTTTTTTTCTTGTAACGCTAAAAACGGTAAAGATGTATATGTGATGCGATTTTCTGGGTCAATAGCCTTGACAGCGAGTCCAAAATCTTGGTCGAATAAATAAGGTTGATGAAAATCCATTTTGTTAAACGGGCGTCCCATTCCTGCAACAAAGACTACTGGATACTCTAGTCCCTTTGAGGAGTGAATCGTCACAAGACGCACAACATCATCCTTTTCGCCAATTGATTTTGCAGTACCTAAATCATCCCCACGCGTACGCATTCGATCAATAAAGCGGAGAAAGCGGAATAGTCCACGAAAGGCCGTTTTTTCATACATTAATGCACGGTCATGTAAGATGCGTAAATTCGCCTGACGCTGCTTACCATTTGGCATTGCACCAACCATTTCATAATAATGCGTATCTAAATAAATCCTCCAAATTAAATCGGATAATGATCCACGACGTGCTAAATCTCGCCAGTTTTCGAAGGCCAGCATAAAGCGTTGAAGCTTTTCAAATGTAGTTGATTGCACGCCATGCCCTTCGCTACGAATAAATTGACGTAAAGCATCATAGAACGGTACCTTCTGATCGGCTAA
This sequence comes from Lysinibacillus sp. FSL W7-1291, assembly GCF_038593415.1. NCBI lineage: Bacteria > Bacillati > Bacillota > Bacilli > Caryophanales > Bacillaceae > Lysinibacillus > Lysinibacillus sp. FSL W7-1291. Next base: position 721,481 of record NZ_CP151994.1, on the reverse strand, counting down.
ACGAATTTTTGCCAACTCATTTTCCGTTAAACCAACAAACGGTGCACGCAGTACAGAAGCTAGTGGAATATCCTGATAGGGATTATCGACTACCTTCAAGACATTTAACATAATCATCACTTCAAGCGCATCAAAATAGCCTTTAGATGACTCAGCGTAGAGTGGAATCCCAGCCAGTTTAAATTCCTCCACTAAATCTGTCGACCATGTCATGGAGCGCATTAAAATCACAATATCACTATACTTTAATGGTCGCTCAGACTTCGTTTTCGTATCATAAACAGTTGTCCCATCTTCCATCATCAGTCGTATACGATCGATGATAAAGCGCGCCTCATATTGTGATTTTTTCAATTCTTCTAGCTCTGTAGTAGCTTCATTGCCCATTTCCTCAAGCTCTTCTGTTGCTTCCTCATCCTGTGGCGGATGCATCACTACAAGCTCAACAGGTATTTCTTTTTCATCATAAGGTGCTGCTGGCTTTAATGATGCATTGTCATCATAAAGAATCTCACCAACACGCTCTCCCATAATTTGTGCAAATACGTAGTTTGTAGCATTCAACACTTCTTTGCGACTACGGAAATTAGCATTTAAATCAATTCGCATTCCCGTTACATCAGGCATCTCCAAAAAATCACTATATTTTCGCATAAAGAGCTTCGGTTCAGCTAATCGGAAGCGATAAATACTTTGCTTTACGTCTCCAACCATAAACAGGTTGCCATTACTCTCTTCACCTATTTTGACAAGCTGTAAAATGGTTTCCTGTAGCATATTCGTATCCTGATATTCATCCACAAGTACTTCTTTAAAACGTTTTTTCATATCTAATGCAACTGGCGAAGGCTGAAGTTCACCATCTATTTCTACTGTCAAAATTTGTAACGCATAATGCTCTAAATCTGAAAAATCAATGATTCCCCGTTCTAGCTTAGCTAGGCGGAATTGTTCACTAAAAGTAGCAGTCAGGTCTACTAATGTGGCAATTATTGGCGCCATTAATCGTATTTCTTCAAGTAGGCGTGCAGGTGTACGAACAAAATACGTTTCTTTGATTTTATTCATTATTTTTTTAGCTGCTTCTCTTTTTTTCTTCGCAAGCTCCTGTAACTCTACATCTACTAATGCATCTTTGGATACTCGTTTTAACGTAGACCATTTGACCATCGCAAAAAAATCAAATAGCTCCTGCCATGTACCGTTTTGGCTAATTCGAATCCCTTCTTGAATCATGGCAAAATCAACTTCTGCCGTTTCAGCATAAGGAGCCGGTCCGTCTGGCTGTAATGTAATCGCCCGCATTTCTGAAATTAACACGAAGGCTTCTTCCAAACTATGGCGAACGGTCAATTTAACATATTGAGAAGGCTCTAGATCATCAATCGTTACATCCTCTGCTAACTCGTATACTTGAGGAAGACTCCATAGCCATTTTTGAGGCTCTGCATGTACACGTGACGTATCATATAGTTTACTAATCAGCGTTTCGATTGCTTGATCATCACGATCCGAAGTAAAGCTATCAACAAGGCGATAAATAGCCTGTACTTGAGCCTCATCCTCAGCATCATAGGCGTCTTCTAGAACATCCGTTAATACATCATCTCTTAATAAAGCGATTTCTGCTTCATTGGCGATACGAAAGCCTGGATCTATATCAAGCAAGTATGCATATTGCTTCACAATGGCTAAACAGAACGAGTGCAACGTGGAAATTTGCGCTTTATTGACAAGGCTAAGCTGGCGTCTTAAGTGATTAGATGTTGGATTTTCTGCGATTGCCTTTTCTAATGCCTCTGACATACGATGGCGCATTTCAGCAGCTGAAGCATTCGTAAAGGTCACTACCAATAGTTCATCTACATTGATAGGATTCTCGGTAGCAATGACTTTTTCAATCATCCGATTAATCAGTACTGCTGTTTTCCCAGACCCTGCCGCGGCTGAAACAAGTGTGTCTTGACCACTAGCATAAATCGCCTTCCATTGATCATCTGTCCACGTGACATCTGCTGGCTTAATAGGAATTGTTTGTGCCATGCTACTCCATCTCCTTCCGAATTTTATCAACAATGTCATTCGGCTTCGCTTGCGCCAACTGACGATAGCTTTGTTTACCATCTGAAGGATCAAATTGACAAACCGCGGCGAATTGACAGTAATCACATGCTGTTTTGGCTTTTAATTTATAGGGGCTAATGGCTGTATCACCAGATAAAATGCCATTCCCTGCTTCCTGATGTTTACGTCGAACGAAATGTTGTAACTTTTTCATATCATTGACAGGAACAATGCGTGATTGTGATTCAGACGGTGTCCCATCCTTTTTCATATATACAGGAATAATTTTTGAGTACCCACTACTTTCTTCTAATTGCTCGTCCATCGATAAAATCGCCTCAGCATTTTCTGACAGTAGGCCCTTCATTTTATATTGCTTTAATCGATCTTCCTCTATTTCACTATCTGTTAAATCCTTATCTAGCTTTAACATTGGATTATGGACATGGACATACAGTACTCCAGCTGGTTCAGTTTGACCAGGTAGCCAATAAGAGCTATTTTCCATTGCTACATCTAAATACGTAAGGACTTGTAAGGACAATCCATAATAAACCTCATTTAAGTCCAGATCTCGAGCTGATGATTTATAGTCGACAACCCGCAAATAAGAACGATCATCGATTGTTGCACTATCCACTCTATCAATACGTCCTCGCATAAACATTTTCTTGCCGCTAGTCAAATCAATTTCAAGCGGTGGTAGCTGTTCATGCTGCCCTGGACCAAACGACGCCTCAATAGCAATAGGCTTGAAGTGGGATACATTAGCATGCTGTGTCAGTGCAGTCATTGTGCGCTCAACAATGCGAATAAGCTTACGCTGAATATAGCGATAACGAGCACTCGACAATAAAATTTGATGTGAAAAGACAGGCACAATTTGCTCTACTGCTTGTCGTGCTAATTGTTTAATTTGCTGTGTTGTTAAACGAATCCATGATAACTGCTGGCGATGTGTTTCTTCTGTAATCCACTTTAATGCCTCGTGGAATAAATCACCCATCGCAAAGGTTTCAAGTCGGTATTCAGCACGTTCTTCTAAACGTAGACCATACGTAGTGAAATGAGAAAATGGACATCTAAAGTATTTCTCGATTCGTGACACACTTGATGTTAACTTCTGACCATATAATTCCTGTGTAATATATGTTTCAAGTGGCTCAGCTTCATTTTTATGGGTAATCGGATAGAGGACACGCTCAAAAATGAGTGCCCAATACGGATCTTGTTTATAAAATTTTTGTAATGCTAGCCATTCTGGTGCTAGTTCACGGCTATGCTCAGCTTGACGTAACTGCACCATCAGATGCGCTAAAGCCGTACGAGGGTGGCGTAAATAGGGTAAAACATCTCCGTTAAGTAATTCAATGGGATCCATCACCACTCGCTCAATGACAACTTCACTTAATAGACCAGCTGTTTTATCATTGCCAATCATTTTCTTAATATAAAGAGAGGATAGCAGTGCCTTGCCCTCTTCATCTGCCGTAGGATATGTCATATACAACTTGTCAGATGGTGTTGTAATAGCACGGTAGAATAAGTAATTTTCCTGTAATAAACGATTGGTGGAGGTTGGTGCAAGCTCGTAGCCAATTTGGCTAAACCATTCTCGCTCTGTATCTGACAATAAACCCTCATATTCCATTCGAGTTGGATAAACACCATCATTCATACCCACTACAAAAGTAACTTTGATATTAGACAATCTGGCTAAATCAACAGTAGCGACCATGACCTCATCTAAGGTCGGCGGAATGCGAGAAAATTCTAGCGTATCAAACCCTTCATCAAGAATTTTAGCTGCTTCCTCCAAAGTCATTTCTTGCTCCCCAAACATATAGACGAATTGGTCAAGAACACCAATCCATTCGTTCCAAGCTTGCTCATGTTCACTCGCTGCTAATGCGTCACCTCGCTCTAGCTCACGATCTTTCATTGCTTGAAGCTTATCATAAACCTGTAATGACTCCACTAGCTCAAATAATGCAGTCGCAATATCTCTACCCGTTTTCGCACTATCAAGCTTATCTTGTAAATTCTTTAACGGTAGACGAATTTCATCTCGAATAGCCTCGATTTCCGCCTGCATAGCACGTTCCTCATCTGTTTGAACACGCGAATGGAATTCTAATCCACGATACTTTTTATAAAACCAACGTGCCTCCTCAAACCACCGTTCTCCATAGATGCCTTGTGCCAAGCAATAGTTTTCTAATCGATCTGCTCGCTCACGCCAGATGGTTAGCTCAGCATGTAATGGGAAATATAAATCTGTTTTCACACTACGGAAAACAGGTTCGTACTTCCAAGTAGACGTCATGACCTCTAGTGCAGAACGACTTAGCTCGATTAGTGGATGATGTAACATCGTCTTTTTTGTATTTGTAAAAATAGGAATTTCATATTGTTGGAAAATACTTGTAATAAGTGGATCATATAGCTCTGCTTGTCTATATAAAAGAACTATATCCTGATAACGATAACCGTCTTCTCTTGTCAGCTTTGTTATTTCCCGGGCAATCGCATGTACTTCGGCTCGACGATTAGACGCTTCAAGTACCATCACATCTCCAGAAGATTTTTTCGTTTTAGGCACCAAATCAGTAAATTTAGCCTCCACATGCTGCAAATCTTCAGAATGGAACCTTTTAGTATTGTAAAAATGTAATGGTGCATCAACATCGATGCCCTCTTCATTTGCGATGTCATGCAACCGTTGATTTGTTAAAGCCGCCTCATGGAATAGTGCCTGTTCATCAAACGCTTCATCTGAATGATCAAACGGAAGAACAATTGTTACTTGTTTAGTTACTTTTAACAACTCACGTACTAATTCTAACTCCCGTACAGTGAAGGCGGTAAATCCATCAATATAAATGGTTGCTTGCTTCATCGTATCAGCATACTTCAATTGCTCTGTTAAAATTGGATAATAGCCCTCACTGTCGACATATGTCGTGCCTAGTCGTTCCTCTAAGGCCTGTAACACTACATGTAAATCATTTGCTTTAGCCTGTAAGGTATTTGGAGCATCAATTGCCTTTAATGATTCCGTTACCTCTGCTAAGACTGAGCTATTGACGCTATAGCGGCTAAATTCTTTTAAAAGTGTTTCAATCTCCTCCGTAAAGCCACGTTTTCCTGCTGCTTGTCGAAATAAGGAAAACTCACTTTTTTGTTCCTCTAAAAGTTTACGAATGAGCATTCGATAGCCATAGCCATTCACTTCTTTGCGAGCAATCCCGCCAGTTTCCTGTAAAACCAGCCACGCTAAACGCTTAAACGTCATCACTTGTGCACGGATCAAGCCTTGTAAACCATGCTTATTCGTCAACTCATATTCTGTAGAATAAGACATCTGGTCGGGGACAATTATGAAAATCGGATGTCCCAATGGCTCCGTTTTAAGCTGTTCAATGATCTCCTGATGAATAAATGCGGATTTTCCTGTTCCTGAACGTCCTGAAACAATACGCAATGACATATTCTTTCCCCCTCCTCATTGACTTGCCCATTTTGGGTGAATCTTTTGATGATTTGATTATTTGATACGCTTTTTGAGCATTTCCTTTGCTAGTTAGTTAACGTACCTAACTTTAATCGTCTATCTTAAATTCTATCGAAAAAAACTAGTAAATACTATCTATCAACCTTCATGTGAGAAGATAATGACACAAAAAAACAGCCTCTTTAAAAATTAAAGAGGCTACAAACAATTGGTTAGCGAGCATGATGATCCTGATTTTTCGTCAATTTTCGCGCTTGCTTCAAATCTCTTTCCACACGAGCGTTCAAGCGCTTCTCTATCAGCTTACCGACCCACCATAAAATTACGATGGCTACAGCAGCAATGACCAATCTGACGGGGCTTGTCAATAACGATTTTAAGTCATAGCCCAACACACTCATGCCTAAAATCATCACGAACTTCCCAGCCAATAAAACGACTAAGTAAAACTTTTTATGAATATGGGATAACCCTGCTACAATATTGACAATAACAGATGGTGTAAAAGGGAAACAGAGGAGGACAAAAAGAGGGCTGATGCCATTCATATCCACCCATTTAATAAGTTTCTGAACTTTTTTACTGCCTGTTAAAAATCGTAATCTTGGATGCTTGCCAAAATGGCGAACAAGCAAGAAGACAGCATAGGAGCCCGCTACAGAGCCTAACCATGATAATAAGAACCCTAACCATAAGCCAAATGCACTTGCATTCGCTACAACAAATACGACTAATGGCAGAAAAGGTAAAAACGCTTCTAAAAATGGTAGCAGTAAACCAATGATTGGGCCAAATGTTCGATATTGTGCCGCAACCTGTTCAATATTTTCTACAGTAAACCATTCACTCAACATCGACACCTCTATTTATACTGTAAAATTAAATGAAAAATTGTTAGCCCTTCCGAAGTATTGCGATATTCATGGGGTTGATGCCCTGAGAATACTAGTGTATCCCCTTCATCCAGTAATTCATGCATATCCCCAGCAGAAATAACTGCTTGTCCTTTGATGACCATTACAGTTTCCTCTACCCCTTCTGTATGAGCTTCACTCTTACTAATTGCGCCTGGCTCCATTTCAACCTTATAAAATTCCCAGCCTCGCTCAGGATTATACGGAATAATGGAGTAGACACGATAACGTCCCTCATCTTCATCCACATGCGGCACATCCTTACTGCTATAACGCATGTAATGAGCGGTTGGTGGCTGTAATAATGAAGAGAATGATATGCGCATACCAGCTGCGATTTTCCAAATTGTTGAAACAGTCGGATTAGCCTCACCCTTTTCAATTTGTGCAAGCTGTGCTTTACTAACACCTGTCGCTTTAGCTACGTCATCTAGACTTAGATGACGCTGCTGTCTAATTTTCTTTAATTGAAATGCTAAATTTCGACTCATTTGTTCCATTTTAATCACCAATTTCTATTGTTTATTTTATCAGACATATGTATACTTTAATAAACATCAAGAACTATCAAACAATTCCATCAATAGTATACATGGAAATGATTAAGAAAGGATGGCCTATTTATGACAAGTACAACAGAGCTTCATCATGATGATTCCATAAGCCCTTCCAACGACAGCTTTCTACAGGGCGTCAAAGATTGCGTACCTACTTTACTCGGTTATATTAGTATAGGACTTGCATTCGGTGTTGTAGGTTCCGCTTCTGGATTATCTGTCCTTGAAATTGCCCTGTTAACGATACTTATTTATGCAGGATCTGCACAATTTATTTTTTGTGCACTTCTTTTAACAAGCAGCCCTGCCTCTGCTATCATTGTAACCATTTTTGTAGTTAATCTACGCCATTTATTAATGAGTTTAACATTAGCACCTCATTTTACGCGCTACTCTATGCTTAGAAATGTTGGTTTCGGTACATTATTAACGGATGAAACCTTTGGTGTCGCAGTAACAAAGCAAATGCAAACAGGCAAATTATACGGCAAATGGATGGATGGGCTTAACATCACAGCCTACATTTTTTGGATTCTCTCCTGTGTTGCAGGTGCCTTTTTAGGACAATGGGTAGCAAATCCCGAAAAATGGGGCCTAGATTTTGCTTTAATTGCCATGTTTGTTGCATTGTTAGTACTGCAATTGAGCAGTGTTGGCAAAAGCAAAATCATGCATTATATCAAGTTAATCGGCTATATGACAGTTATTATGTATGGCCTTTCTTATCTAGTGCCTTCACATGTAGCTGTGCTTCTAGCAACAGTCATTGTCGCAACAATTGGGGTGGTGACAGATAAATGACAACAACTTCTTATATGGTCTGGCTTATTATTGGCTGTGCACTTGTTACATGGCTGCCGCGTGTCATTCCATTTATTTTTGTACGTAGTGTAACACTCCCTGATGTTGCACTCAAGTGGCTCAGCTTTATACCTGTTTGTATCTTAAGTGCTCTTGTAATTGAAAACTTATTCGATACTGAAAGTGGGAAAGTAGTGACTCTTGATTGGCCCGTCTTTGTTACATTTGTGCCAACTCTTATTATTGCACTTATCACAAAAAGTTTATCGATTACTGTCATTGCAGGCGTAATCATTATGGCAGCTGTTCGATTTTTCATGTAAAAAGGTCAATCCCCTTTGAGAGGACTGACCTTTTTATTTCTTCATTTTACTAGCTAACCAAAAGCCTACGGTTAATGAAAATGCATCCATCACATAAATAATAGGCGAAGATGTATAGCCTGCATAAACAGAAGCTGCGATAAGTGCAATCGCTAATAACAGCGCAACATAGCGATTATAGGTAATTCTTGTAAACAATAAGACAAGGATCGCTGGTATAAATAGCGCTAATATCATTTTTCCAAAAACATCCATTATATTTCCCTCGGCTCAGCTAGTAATAAACCAATACGGTAATGATCATTGCTGTAAATCACATGCTGTGTTAAACGAATTTCATTGTTGCGGTCCAACACTTCTAGACGACAGTGTGCTGCATTTAATTGCAATGCCTCGTATAGCTCATTCTCTGTAAAAATAGATTTTCCATTTACTTTACGAATACATTCCCCTGCAAGCAAGCCCATTTTTTCTGCTGGCGAATCAGGAAGAACAGCTGCGATAATGGCACCCTTTGTACTTGGTGCAACGGCATAATGATCTGTTTTATCCTGCTGTGCAAAGTAGATAGAGATGATGATACGTATAATTGCCCCAACACCAAGTACGATGAAACCGATCATCGGCTCAAAATAAGCAGCTAAGCCACCTATTAAAATAAGCTCTCCAAGCAATAAGACAGATCGCCCTATTTTAGGTAATTTTATGACTGGTAATTCCTTTCTTGATAGCTTAGCAAAGCCAATGATAAGAGGGAATAAAACAAGTGCAAAGCTACTATCACCTATCGTAAACAGTGGCCAATATGGCAATACAGCCGATATAGCATCACCAGGCATAACAAAGAAAATAGGTAATACCCATACATTTTTTGTGCGATAGACAATAGCCTGCATACCCCGCTTTGTTTTCTCTATGGAAGGCGTTGATACCTTCATAGCAGCACGACGGATTAATAGCCCCTCTGCGATAACACAAAGGCCTGCCAAAATGGTAATCGTAACAATTGCGCCATCCTCTAAATTGCTCCCCTCCAAGGAAAATATCCACCAAGTAAATGTCCAATTGTAATAGGACATGGCCCATATCACAAGTGTTGCAATACCCATTGTCACAATGGGCGATAGTGCATTAATAAGGTACAGGACTAGCGCTACTATAGAAATTACTATTAAAATGATTAAAAATTCTTTTGGTACAGTAAGCCCTGCGACAATACTGATAAGAGAAATGAGCAGTGCATAAAGCCATCCATCTTTCCATTGTCCGATTAACTCTGTCCAGCCCCAAATAATACGTCTATTAAAATATTTACGCTCCTGTTTTACACGACGATATCCTAAAAAAATAGCAAATATTATGACTATATACAGTAATGGGTTGAGTAAAAAGCGGCCAATCGCTGTTACAATTTCTATTAAAATCTCACTAACCATACGAACACCCGCCATTTCTATCTTGAATACTATGAATTTATTGTATCAAACGACTACACTCTTGCGTAGTACAAACTCATCGAAAGCTTTGTATTATGTTATTTTTGTTCTGTCAGGTAGGTTTATTGTTCAATAGTGTGCAGTAAAAAGCTAGTGGCCATCTGGAATTGCTGGTCATTTTGACGATCTGCTTTATAATTTTTTAATGTCTCATTTAAGCTATTGAAGAAAGTTGTATCCATATAAAATTCATCTTCTGCTAATTTTAATTTTTTCTGTTTGCGATAAAGGTTGACGGCCTCTGCAGTCGTTTCATCCATATAGCCATCTAAACGATCTATTTGATAGCCTAGTTTCTGTAAGGCAGTTTGTGAATAGGCGATCTCCTCACTCATATCACCGACTTTAAATTTACCTGTTAGTGGATGTAGTTGAAAAGCAAATAATTCATTTTGCTCAATTACTAAACTTGCTTCAATGCCTTGCCCATGAATCCATTCGCGTTTTGGTGTCAGCCATTTATTAGTTGATAATTTCAGCTCTCCACCATTTGATAGCTCCCAAGATTCCTGCACAGTCCCTTTCCCAAAACTCTTGACACCAATCAGTGAAGCACGTCCCCAGCCTTTTAAAGCACCACTCAATACTTCACTCGCTGAAGCACTACCTTGATTTTGTAAGACAACGATTGGGATTTTGTTCATCGTTGCTACATATTTTTCATCAAAGCCTTTCGTTTGCGTTTTCAATGGTTCCATAGCACCTTCCGCATTTTGCATATATGCAAATACCTTGCCATTGTCCAATACCGTGCTCAGTAGCGCTGCGACGCTATGTAAATAACCACCTGGATTATCACGTACATCAATCACAATACCTTCAACATCTTTACGAAGCAATTTACTCGTTTCAGCAACCCATTCATTGGCCGTTTTTTCCCCAAACAATGAGATAGCCACATAGCCAATGGTTGTGTCTTCTACTTTTATAACCTCACTCGATACCGTTTTATTAGAGATTGCAGCACGTTCCATTGTCATCTTAATATGTTTATCCTCACTCGGACGGTAGACAACAATAGTTACCTTCGACCCTTTTTCACCTTGAATTAAATGCATTAATTCACTCATCGTTTTCCCATCTACACGCACTCCATCAACTTGTACAATTTCATCGAGTGAACGCATACCAGCTTTCTCAGCAGGTGAAGAACGAACTGGAGACACAACAATAAACTTCCCTTTATTTTCTGCTAGTTCAATCCCAATACCTACCCTTTCCTCAGCCAGCATTTGCCGATGTTGCTCGGCCTCTTCCTGGGAGTAATACGTACTATATGGATCCTTAATGGCATCAGCCATACCGCGAAGAGCCCCCTCCACTAATGCATCCTTTTTTGTGCTGTAGACTGATTTTTCTTCAATAAGTGTCATGGCTTCACCAATTGTATCAACCTCCGTAACAAGCTCCTTTTTATCGTCACTAGAAAACCAATCAAAGTAAATACCACTACCTACCACCAAACTACTAAGCAGGACTCCGACACCGGCCGTTAATTTGCGCAATTCTTCCCTCCTCCGTCTCTTTTACTGTATGACTCTATTTTTTCAAACATACAAGATTACCTTTCAAATTTATGAAGAGAGAATATTTCACTTTTCTCATGGGTGTTGGTTGTTGCTTCGAGAGTATTTTCCCTGCCTTCGCGAGTATTCCCTCTGGCTCCGCGAGTATTTCCTCTGACTCCGCGAGTATTTCCTCTGACTCCGCGAGTATTTCCTCTGACTCCGCGAGTATTTCCTCTGACTCCGCGAGTATTTCCTTAATTCTTATAAAAATAAAAAATCTGCTCGTTTCTACTATAGAAAACGAACAGATTTTTTATGAATTAATCTAGTGCATCTACATAATCATTTAACATATCTACATCCATTGGTCCTCTGATGGCGCGTTGGATATAGCCGTTGGAATCAATAAAATAAGTGGTTGGAATGGTGATGATTTGATAATCTAAGCCAGCGTCATTGTCTGGGTCCAATAAAATGGGGAATGTTAGCTCAAAGCTATCTCTAAATGTCATCACTGTGTCTACTTTGGCATCGGCAGTCACATCCCGTTCTGCACTTGTTAAATTGACAGCTATAATTTCAACGTTTTTCTCTTTAGCATACTCATCGTAGAAGCTTTGCATATGCGGCATTTCCGCCTTACAAGGTGGGCACCATGTCGCCCAGAAATTTAGTACAACCTTTTTTCCACGCAAATCACTTAATGTGATATCTTCTCCGTCTAAGCTTGTTAAGGTGAAATCAGGCGGTATATCCCCTTTTTTTAAGCCCGTTTCTAGCTCCTCCATATCCTTACCAAGAGCAGACTTTTCAATAGCACGTTCTTCGTTAATTTGTTGTCTCACATATGTACCAATCATCGCAATCACTAATAGCACAACGATCAGTAGCCCAATATTTTTTTTCATTCTTTACCTCCCACATTGATTCGTTCATATTGAATGGCTAATCCCAAACAAAGTAGTACTACACTCACACCCACAGTTGTTTGCCATATACCAAGGGTTTGGAAGAGAGCTACGATCAAATAGCCAACTGTATACAATAATAAAGCTTGTTTCATCGCTGCTAGTTTCCATAATATGATGATGGTTAATACACTTAGCACAACTAATGTAATGATTTCACTCGATGTAGTGTTGTCATTGAGTAGCACGACAATCATTTGGTAAATAGATTGCGTTAAAATAATAGCCCAGCTACAAGGGATAATATCTTGTTTTTCAAACTGAAGATTGTGCCGCTTTCTCCATATTTGTAAGGACACTACGATGACGCCGAGATAAACACCTATTGTACCGCCATTGAAATAAAGTAATGACATTGGATTATTCACAACAGCTTTGAAATCAGTCACAAGTAGGCTTAGTTTCCAAACAATGAGAAATGTAAAAATCGCATCAGCATATACTTCAGACCATTTTTTTGAAAATTGCACGCGTAATATGAGCCACACTATAAAAAATGTAATGAGTAAAGCCACTGCAGTAGCTGGTAAAGTTAGTGCTCGAATCGAGTACCACTCTGTATTAATCACTCCAACAAATCCTCCTCCGAAAGTTAGATACAGCATAGCATAGAACCCTTTTAAAATAAGAATATTTCACACTGTGTTCAGAAAATCTTCAGAAATTAACATCTGTTAAAAATACCCCACTATGTATATATTCATCATAACATTAAATAAAATCTTATAATAGCCGTTACTCATAGAGGAGGGAGTTCTTATCTTCTAAAGATATAGATGAAATAAAAAAAGCTATACACTAGAATTCTCTAATGTATAGCTGTTCTATTTTACAATGGAATATATTTTAGTGGGTTTACACTGCCCACAGCTTGTCCTCGCCAAGGACCAATATGCACTTCAAAGTGTAAGTGAGGGCCAGTAGAGCGACCTGTACTACCCATTGCTGCAATTTGCTGACCTTGTGTTACTTCTTGTCCTACACTAACATTAAATGCACTTAAATGGGCATATACTGTTGTATAAATTTGTCCATCAACTGAGTGCGTTAAAATGACAACATTACCATAAGAACTAAGTGGTGCTGCATAAGAAACTACACCATCCGCCGCTGCCCAAATCGGTGTTCCTGTTGCATTTGCAAGGTCCACACCGTAATGGAATTCAGGGCCTGCTCCAATATTACGCCAGCCATAAGGTGATGTTAGACGGCCGTTTGTTGGTTTAATCCAAGTACCATTTGATTGAGGCGCGTTCACAGTACCACCTGATGAACCACCACCATTGTTGGCTGCTGCAGCCGCTGCCGCCGCAGCAGCTGCTTTACGTTTTGCTTCTTGTTGGCGAGCAATTTCAGCTAAACGTTTTTGCTCAGCAATGATTTGATCTTGTAATTCTTGGCTTACTTCTAATGCTTCTGAGTACTCTTTTTCAAGTAATACTTTTTCAGATTTGAGCTTTTCTTGCTCTTTTTCTAATTGGTCAACTAGTTTATTTTTCTCAGCTTTTTGGCTATCTAAAGATGCCTTTAATTGTTCAAGCTCAGCTTTCTTGCCTTCCAATTTTTGACGTTTTTCTTCTACACTTTGCTTTTGCTCTTCTAACTGTTGTTTATCATCTTTTTGATCTTGAATAATTTGACGATCCGCTTCTAATAGTGCATTAACTGCAGAGAAGCGATCAATGAAGTCTACAAAGCTATTAGATCCAAGCAAAACATCTAAATAGCTTACCGAGCCACCAGCTTGAATCGCACGTGCACGTTCTTGTAATAATAAATCTCGCTCTTCAATTTTATGCAGAAGTTCTTTAATGGAAGCTTCTAATTTTTTTATTTCTTCATTTGTTGTATGAATATCTGCTTGAACATTTTTAATATTACTATTGGTTTTGTCGATTTCAGCGTTCAATGCTTGAATTTGATCTAAGATTTTTTGTTGCTTTTCTTGATTAGCCGTGATGGCATTTGACTTATTACTAATGGATGAATTTAAATCATATTTCTTTGTTTCGATTTGTTTCTTTTCTTCTTTTAAATCCGATAAACTTGTTGCATATGCTGATGGAGTTTGGATAAAAAGAAATAGAGCAGATGCTGCTGCAAGTGTTTTCAATGTTTTTTTCGCCTTACTTTTCACCGATTGAACTCCCCTTCGACTATTCTTTTTCTTCTTCACAAATATCCGTTGTGACTAAATTTTTAAAAACTTACGCACTGACATAAAGCTTCCCCAAACACCGATAAGCACGCCAATGAGTAACAGGAGACCGCTCACCTGATACACAAGTGGAGAAAAATCAAGTAATTGAATTAGCTCACCTTGTAAACGTGGTGCAATAATTTTATATACATTGTGGTAAAGGGTTGTGACAACCGCAATCGGAATAATCGAACCTAAAATTCCGAGCCACATACCTTCCAATAGGAATGGGATACGTACGAATGAATTCGTAGCCCCTACAAGTTTCATAATTTCAATTTCATCTCTACGAGCAATAATAGTAATACGAATTGTATTCGAAATTAAGAAAATCGCCGTGAATAATAACCCTAAAATAAGTACGATGCCTACATTACGACTAATATTTAAGAAGTTAAATAGTTTTTCAACTTTTCCTTCGCCATACATAACGTCATACGTATACTCATATTTATCTATCGCTTTTGCAATTTTAGCTGTTTGCTGGGGATCAGCAGCTTTTACATAGATTACATTACGTAAAGGGTTGCTTTGTTCAAATAGCTTAAAATCATCACCAAAATCTTTTACTAACTTAGTTAACTCATCTTCCTTAGTGGAATAGGTCATCTCTGACACACCAGGCAATTTTTTGACTTTTTCGACGAGTGCTTTTTCTGCAGCTTCATCTGCTGTCTCATCAATTAAAACTTTAATCTCAACATCGTTTTCTAAATCAGTCGCTACTTTATTTAAATTCATCATAATAAGCGCAAAAACGCCTACTAGTATAAGCGTAACTGTTACGGCACTGACAGACGCAATGGTCATCCAGCTATTTCGGCCAAGTGATTTCACACTTTCCCGGAAGTGGCGCTTTACTGTATTAAATTTCATAGCCGTATTCACCTCCGTGTTCATCACGGACAATTAAACCGCCTTCAATTGCGATAACACGACGACGAATCGTATTGACAATTTCACGGTTATGGGTCGCCATCACAATGGTTGTCCCTCGAGCATTAATTTCCTCAAATAAATTCATGATTTCCCACGATGTTTCAGGATCGAGGTTCCCTGTTGGTTCATCTGCAATCACCACTTTAGGAACATTGACGATTGAGCGTGCAATCGACACTCGTTGCTGTTCCCCACCTGAAAGCTCATTCGGGAACATTCTTGCTTTATGCTTTAATCCCACCAGTTCTAATACTTCCATCACACGACGTCGGATTTCATCTGGATTTTCCTCAATTACTTCAAGTGCAAATGCTACATTCTCATAAACATTCAAACGAGGTAGTAATTTGAAATCCTGGAAAACTACGCCAAGTTGACGGCGCAAAAAAGGGACCTTCTTATTTTTTAATGTTGCTAAATCAATACCATTGACTATAATTTGCCCTGATGTTGCCTTTTCTTCACGATACATCAATTTAATAAATGTAGATTTACCTGCTCCACTTGGACCAACTACATACACAAATTCGCCTTGCTTTATATTAACGGAAATACCATTTGTCGCAACTACACCGTTTGGGTACTTCTTTGTCACATTTTTCATTTCTATCATGATTAAACCACCTAAAACTCTCATCTATGTAAGAGGTATTTCTTTTACTATTATAGCACTCTATTTCTGTTTTTTTATTACAGTTTCATTTCAATACGTGCCAGTTCCTTCTATTTCGTTCTTTCATTGCCATTATCATTAAAAAAATGACAAAAATAAAAACAGCAATCGACGATAAACCAAGTCGAATACTGTTTGAAATCGCAAGAAGCATTCAAGCTTTCGCCTGAATGCTTCCCATGTTACATTTGTTGTTCGTCCGTTGTTGTGTAGCGCACTAAAACGGCGCCAGTTTTCGATTCGCCTTCGATAAATAAGCGATTTGCACTTTCAACTTCTTTATCAAAGCGTACTACTTTGGATAGGAATTGGTCCTGTGACTCCATTTTAGAAACATCCTGAATGCCTACATCTACTTTCCCGAAATTCGTCACAACTTTACCACTTAATGAAATGGTACGTGGGACATATATTTCCACCGCTCCAGCAACTGTTTGAGCTTTTATTTTAGATGAATTTGTGGAACAAGTTGTTACCACTACATGTCCATTGACAGACTTCGCCTCTACCTCATCCAAAGCACCATCTAAATAGACACGTCCATTCAATGTTTCGGCCTCTAAATCCTTACCACGAACATTCGTTAATTCAATGGAACCATTAGAAGAGTCCACTTCCGCTTTTCCAAAATTAAACTTAGTGCCTTTAATAGCTCCGTTCAATGTTTTAACTTTTAATTCTTCAAATTCTATATCCTGTAGTGACGCACTACCATTCATGAGACGAACAGATAATTTTTCAAGTTTATCCTTAGGTACTTGCACCTTTACATTGACTTGAACAAGCTTTAATTGGCTTAAAATGCGAAGTGAACGCTCATCCTCTTTTACAACAAATTGCTCTAAAAAGTGATTGCGTGTTTCTTCCTCGCTCTCATTCATCAGCGGTGCTTTCACCTTACAAACTACCTGAATCGTATCTCCTTCACTGGCTTCCAATGAGAAATTACCATTTGGCAATTCAACAATAACATTGTCTACGTTAGCAGCTGCCACTTCTTCTGTATGTGTAAATTCAATTTTATCTCCAAATGGAGATGCTACATCAAATTCCTTTACCTTTTTAACAGCGGTATTCATCATATCCATAAAAAGAGAACCGATTTGCGTTAAATCCTTACGAAAATCTTGCATTTCATCTTGGAAATATTTCATAAAATCATCTTTTTTCTTGTCACCATCTTTTGATTTTTCTTCAAATAGTGACTCTTCTTTTTCAGTTGAAAAGGATTGCGCCTCTTTTGACACATCATCCATAACATTTTGAGTAGACTTGCCAGGTTGCTCTAATGCTTCTAGTAATGTAATCGCCTCTTGTGCCGAAATCGTTCCTTTTTCTACAAGTTCTAAAATTCGTTGACGTTCATTTTGCATAAATAAATAGCCTCCCTCAGTTCGTTATACTATTTATACGATTCATCATATGAAAAGTTTCACTGCAAAATTGAATAAATTGGGTCTGTTAAGATTGAGACGCTTCTACTAGCAATGCATCCATTCGCAGACGATCACGTTCCAGGATAGGTTTTAAGTATTTCCCTGTGTAAGAGCCAGCGACTTTTACTACCTCTTCTGGTGTACCTGTTGCAACGATAGTGCCACCTTTATCTCCACCTTCTGGCCCTAAGTCGATGATATAATCAGCGGTTTTAATAACGTCTAAATTATGCTCAATGACTAATACAGAGTCCCCATTTTCAACAAGCCGCTGCAACACGACTAGCAATCGAGCAATATCATCGGCATGTAAACCTGTCGTTGGCTCATCCAAAATATAGAAGGATTTCCCTGTAGATCGTCGGTGTAACTCAGAGGCTAGCTTTACGCGCTGTGCCTCACCACCCGATAAAGTGGTAGCTGGTTGTCCCAATTTCATATAGCCCAAGCCCACATCGACAATTGTTTGTAGTTTACGCTGGATTTTAGGAATATTTTCGAAAAACACTACTGCATTTTCAATCGTCATATCAAGAATATCTGCAATACTCTTATCTTTATACTTCACTTCAAGTGTTTCACGATTATAACGTTTGCCATGACATACCTCACATGGAACATAAACATCTGGAAGGAAGTGCATTTCGATTTTAATAATGCCATCTCCTCGACATGCTTCACAGCGTCCACCTTTAACATTAAAGCTAAAGCGACCTTTTTTATAGCCTCGTACCTTTGCTTCATTTGTTGCCGCAAAAACATCACGAATATCATCAAAGACACCTGTATACGTTGCTGGGTTTGAACGAGGCGTACGACCAATTGGTGATTGGTCAATATCGATTACTTTTTCAAGCTCATCTAGGCCCGTCACTTCTTTATGTTCTCCAGGCTTAACCTTTGAACGATTCAGCTTCTGTGCCAATGATTTATATAAAATTTCATTTATCAGTGTCGATTTCCCAGAGCCTGACACACCTGTCACCGCTACAAATAAACCCAGTGGCACATCCACTTTGACGTTACGTAAATTATTTTCCTTAGCGCCTTTAATGGACAGCTTACGACCATTTGGTTGACGTCTTTCCACTGGTAATGGAATGAATTTTTTACCACTTAAATATTGCCCTGTTAGAGAGTTTTCATTCTTCATAACTTCCTGTGGTGTGCCTGCTGCCACAATTTGACCGCCATGAACACCTGCTCCAGGTCCCACATCAATAAGATAATCGGCTGCCAACATCGTATCTTCATCATGCTCTACCACAATTAACGTATTGCCGATATCACGCATATTTTGCAGCGTGTTAATTAAACGATCATTATCACGTTGATGCAAACCAATAGAAGGCTCATCTAAAATATAGAGAACTCCTGTTAAACGTGAGCCGATTTGTGTAGCGAGCCGAATACGTTGCGCCTCTCCGCCTGATAATGTCCCTGCTGCACGACTCAATGTCAAATAATCTAAACCTACGTTGACAAGGAAGCCCAATCGTTCTTCAATTTCTCGTAAAACCAGTCGAGCAATTTGCATATCCTTTTCAGTTAAATCCAACTCTTTGAAAAATGTGTCCGCTTCCTGAATCGAATATTGTGTGACTTCACCAATATGCTTATCTGCTACTTTCACAGCTAACGTCTCAGGCTTTAAACGATAACCTTTACAGGACGGACATGGCTGCTGTGCCATATATTTTTCCATTTGCTCACGAACATAATCGGATGTTGTTTCTTTAAAACGGCGTTCCACATTGCGCACAACACCTTCAAATTCAATCATTTGGTCTCGCACATTGCCAAACTCATTTTCATAATGGAAGTGAATTTTGTCTTTTCCTGAGCCATATAAAACCTTATCCATCTTTTCCTTTGGTAAATCCTTCACAGGCACGTCCATTGGGATATCGTAGTGATCACACACCGCTTTTAATAATTGTGGATAGTACTGTGAACTAGTCGGTTCCCATGGAGCAATAGCATGCTCTAACAAGGAACGATCCCAATCTGGAACGACTAAATCTAAATCCACTTCCTGTGTTGAGCCTAAGCCATCGCAGCTTGTGCAAGCACCAAACGGGCTATTAAATGAAAACATACGAGGCTCTAGCTCGCCTATAGAAAAACCACATATCGGGCAAGCATGATGTTCACTAAATAATAATTCTTCATACTCCATCACATCAACAAGTACACGACCATCAGCCAAACGTAAAGCTGTTTCTAAGGAGTCACTCAAACGTGAGGCAATACCTTCCTTCATAACAACACGGTCCACTACTACTTCAATCGAGTGCTTTTTATTTTTATCAAGATCAATCGCATCATCTAAATCCCGTAATTCCCCATCAATTCGCACACGAACAAACCCTTGCTTTTTTAAATCCTCTAGCAGTTTAACATGGGTTCCCTTGCGTCCAGAAACCATCGGCGCAAGAAGCTGCATTTTTGTTCTTTCTGGATATGATAATAAACGGTCTACCATCTGCTCAATCGTTTGGGAAGTGATTTCTATGCCATGATTTGGACAGATCGGTTTACCAATGCGTGCATAAAGTAATCGTAAGTAATCATAGATTTCCGTTACCGTACCAACCGTAGAACGTGGATTACGACTCGTTGTTTTTTGGTCAATGGAAATAGCAGGCGATAATCCTTCTATTGCATCGACATCTGGCTTATCCATTTGTCCTAAAAATTGACGGGCATAGGCAGAAAGGGACTCAACATAACGACGTTGGCCCTCCGCATAAATTGTGTCAAATGCTAGAGAAGATTTTCCTGAGCCTGATAAACCTGTTAATACGACTAATTGGTCACGTGGAATTGTGACATTGATATTTTTTAAATTATGAGCACGTGCACCTTGCACGACAATTTCAGTATTTTTCACAAGTCATTCACCCTTCTACCTTCAATTCAAATATTGTATCTCGCAACTCAGCCGCACGTTCAAAATCAAGCGCTTTTGCTGCTTCCTTCATTTCGACCTCTAAGGAAGCCAAAAGCTGTTCTCTTTCCTCCTTTGTCAGCTTTTTGCCTTTCGTAGCCTTTGTCACATAGGATTCTTCTTCTTCTGCCACTTGTGTCGCACGAATTACATCTGGGATTTTCTTGATAATGGTTTGAGGCGTTATGCCATGCTCCTCGTTGTAAGCCATTTGCAATGCACGACGACGTTGTGTTTCATCAATTGCCTTTTTCATCGAATCTGTTACATGGTCCGCATACATAATGACATGACCATTTGCATTACGTGCAGCACGACCAATCGTTTGAATTAATGAACGTTCTGAACGTAAAAATCCTTCTTTATCAGCATCAAGAATCGCTACAAGTGACACCTCAGGAATATCAAGCCCTTCACGCAAGAGATTAATACCGATGAGTACATCGTACGTTCCTTTACGTAGCTCACGAATAATCTCAATACGTTCTAGCGTTTTAATTTCGGAATGTAGGTACTCGACCTTTAAGCCCATTTCTTTCAAGTAGGCCGTTAAATCTTCTGACATTTTCTTCGTTAATGTTGTCACTAAAACCCGTTCATTTTGAGCAATTCGATCTTGAATTTCATCAATTAAATTATCGATTTGCCCTTCAATAGGTCGCACTTCAATTAACGGATCCAATAATCCAGTAGGTCGAATAATTTGCTCAACCATTTCCGGCGTATGCTCCAGCTCATAAGGGCCTGGTGTGGCTGATACATAAATGGCCTGATGCACTCGGCTTTCGTATTCTTCAAAACGTAGTGGACGGTTATCAAGTGCTGATGGCAAACGGAAACCATGTTCTACGAGTACACCTTTACGAGCTTGGTCACCATTGTACATACCACGAACCTGAGGAAGTGTTACGTGACTTTCATCTACTACAAGCAAAAAGTCATCTGGGAAGTAATCTAGCAATGTATATGGAGTGGCACCTGCTCCACGCAATGTTAAATGGCGTGAATAGTTTTCAATCCCTGAGCAAAAGCCCATTTCACGCATCATTTCTAAATCATAACGTGTCCGTTGCTCTAGGCGCTGTGCCTCCAGTAATTTATCCTCTGCACGTAGCAACGCAAGACGTTCCTCTAATTCTTTTTCAATGTTTTCAATCGCTTTTCGCATTTTCTCTTCTCGTGTAACGAAGTGGGATGCCGGGAATATAGCAACATGCTCTCGATCCGATAAAATTTCTCCAGTTAAGGCATCCACCTCTCGAATACGATCGATTTCATCACCGAAAAACTCCACTCGAATACAATGCTCGTCACGTGAGGCTGGGAAAATTTCCACTACATCTCCACGTACCCGAAATGTTCCCCGAGTAAAACTGACATCATTACGCTCGTATTGAACATCTACAAGTTTGCGCAGTAGCTGATTACGTTCAATTTCCATACCTGTGCGAATTGATACAACCATTTCTCGATATTCTTCAGGAGAACCTAAACCATAAATACAGGACACAGATGCAATAATGATGACATCATCACGCTCAAATAATGCAGAAGTAGCAGAGTGACGCAGCTTATCAATTTCATCGTTAATGCTGGAATCTTTTTCTATATAGGTATCTGTCTGCGGTACATAGGCTTCTGGTTGGTAGTAATCATAGTAGCTGACAAAATATTCAACAGCGTTATTCGGGAAGAACTCTTTAAACTCACTATATAACTGGCCAGCTAGTGTTTTATTATGTGCCATAATGAGTGTTGGTTTTTTAATTTGCTGGATGACATTAGAAATGGTAAACGTTTTACCTGTTCCCGTAGCACCAAGTAATGTTTGATGACGCTTGCCCGCTTTCACACCCTCCACTAATTCCGCAATTGCCTGTGGCTGATCCCCGTTAGGCTGATATGGCGCTTGTAAATCAAATGTTTGCACACATGTCCCCGTCCTTTCCTTCCAATTTGTACATATATTTTAGCATAGCAATATTAAAATTTCGAACATTTAACGAACGAATGTTTGTAAAAAATTTTTTATCCCTAAAATTTAAATGAATAACCGTGAAGCGAAGAATACTTATTACTCTCATAATAGCCGCTTCAACACGTTTTCAAGCTTAATCTATTCAATAGATTTCGATTCTTGAGTAGAAGTCATAATATTTTCAGTAGAGGGCTTCTGCTTTTGTGAGTGGGGTAACAGATTTTTGGCGTGGGTTGCATTCTTTTATGAGCCAGGGCTCTTGCTTTGAGAGCGGATTTACTCCTGAGCAGGAGTTCTTACTTTCTGAGCAACTCTCCCTCTTTTATAAGCGAAGACTCTCACTTTTTGAACGAGCAGCCCTCCTTCAATCAAAAAAATCCCGCTCTCCACTAGACATGGAGAGCGGGTTCGTTTAGTATGATTCATCCTCTGTTTGCTGCAAGGAATGTAGTTCGGCTGCGTATTGGTAAAATGCGTTTTCATCTTTTTCATCGAGTACTCTGTCTATCAGAACCATGAGCTGCTCTTGACGATGCATACGCTGGATACGATTTAAAAATAAATCTAAATAAATCTCGTTTAATAATTTCTCTGCCTCATCAACTTTTTTCGACTGACCCACGGCTTTTAGAAAATCTGTGTACGAATAATATTTATCCAACGATCTCACCTCGATCCTTTTCTAAATTATATGAAAATTGAAATTAAATTGCAATGCTTACGAATCGAAAATAACTTGGATTAGCTATTAATCTCGTGACATTTGCAGTGAATTCTCTAAGCATTTCATTCTTTTCTGAAGGGTTTTCAGCTACTTTGTCTATTTTTTGAAACTCCCCTTTTGTTCTACACTACCATTATCAACAGAAAAAGGAGGCTCTCTCTATATGACTAGCAATTTTGTCAATAGCTACTTAATTTCATTCAACACTTACTTGCTTCAACCTATTCAGCACAACTCCAAGGTTTTCACTCATGTTATCGATAAGCACAATGAACTGATCGTCACGCGTAAACCGATGCATGTGCTTCGAAAATCTTGTATCTCATTAGGTTCAACCTATGAAGCTGCAAAACTATCGGCTAAACGTTTCTTCGGCAATCAACACAAGCTACCAATCGTCGTGGCCTTTGACTACGGCTATCCCTGTATTTTTCTACCAACCTACTCCCCGAACTCCATTCATAATATATGGATTGGACTTCACGCGATTATCAATATTACACCAAGTCAGACGGGATGTGTTGTCACATTAAAAAATGGTAAAACAATTGAACTACCTATTCAATATGCCTCGATTAGTAAACAGTTTTTGAATGCATCGATGCTCTATAAATATTACATGAACGAGCGCAAGCAGCTTAGCCAAGATGCGCCATATCACCCTCCCTTTTAACTAGAAAATCCCCCAAGGACACCTCTTGGGGGATTTGTGTATTAGCCAATTTTCGAGCGTAAATAGGCATTAATAAACGGATCTAAATCGCCGTCCATCACTGCACCAACATTACCTGTTTCTTCATTCGTACGGTGATCCTTCACCATAGAGTATGGGTGGAATACATACGAACGAATTTGTGAGCCCCAGCCGATTTCCTTTTGCTCACCACGTATTTCATCTAGTTGCGCTTGCTGCTTATCTAACTCTAATTGATATAATTTCCCTTTTAGCATCGTCATCGCTTTTTCACGGTTTTTAATCTGTGAACGCTCTGCTTGACACTGTACAACAGTACCAGTCGGAATATGTGTAATACGAACTGCTGAATCTGTCGTATTAATATGCTGACCACCCGCACCTGTAGCACGATACGTATCAATTTTTAAATCCTCTGTGCGAATGTCGATTTCAATATTTTCGTCGAACTCTGGCATAACATCACAAGAAACAAATGATGTATGACGACGGCCTGACGAATCGAATGGTGAGATACGCACTAGACGATGCACGCCTTTTTCAGCCTGTAAATAACCGAAAGCATTGTGACCTTTAATCGACAATGTTACCGATTTAATCCCTGCTTCATCACCAGGAAGATAGTCCACAGTCTCCACTTTAAATCCACGTTTCTCCGCCCATCTTGTATACATACGTAACAGCATAGAACCCCAGTCCTGAGATTCCGTTCCACCGGCACCAGGGTGTAGCTCTAAAATGGCATTGTTTTGATCATATGGACCACTTAACAGCAATTGCAGCTCAAAATCCCCCATTTTTTGCTGGAATTCTGCTAGCTCTTTGCCTAGTTCTTCCTGTAACTCTTCATCTGGCTCTTCCTGTAAAAGCTCCAGTGTCATATCTAAATTTTCATGGGTTTCCACTAAATCTTTATATTCATTGACGATTGCTTTTAAGCCATTGCCTTCATTGATGGTCACCTGTGCCCCTTGCTGATCATCCCAAAAGCCAGGCTCTAGCATCATTTCATCTAGCTCCTGAATGCGTGCCTCTTTGTTTTCTAAGTCAAAGAGACCCCCTGAAGTCCGCCAGTTTTTTGGCTGTAGTGTCTAACACATTGCGTACATCTGCTAATTCAATCATTGTTAAATCCTCCGAACGTTAGTAATGGAGCTAACATTGCACTCACAAAGCTCCGTATCTTTTCATTATAACGTTTTTACAAAGGAAAACATACTATCTAGCAGTTGTTTTCTCGGAGTAATCAATGATCCTGTGTCTCGTCCTCTAGCATATTAAGAGCGAGACGCTGAAAAACCTTTACACGGTCATACTGAACGAGCAAATGCTTTGTTCGTTTTTCTAACCTATATTTTAATAAATAGGCTCTCTGAATACGATATTCTAACGCTTTAACACTGACATCCACTACCAGTTCTTTGCCATTCGTAAAAGTTATTTTTGCTCTCTTTTTATCCACAGCGATATATTCATCAATATGATGAACGGCGAACCAGATACATTCAGGTTGTAGAGGAGACTTACTTGGAAACCATAAAATATTACATCGTTCATCCACTACAATTGGATTTTTATTAAGCTTTCCTAAAATCATTTTCGAGCCATCAAATGCCCCTCTTAAACTCGAACCAAAATAACGAAGGTTATAGTCCATTAACTTCGTTGGTGCTAATTTCGATAGATATTCATTATTTTTCTCAATTACCCGCGTACATAAATTTCCAAAGGAATCATACACAGGCATATACATCATCGTTTCACTATTCATAATATCTTTTTTATGCACCTATAGTCCTCCTTTATACACTTTATGTTTTTTCAATTAAAATAAAAAGGGATATACCAATATTCGTACATTCCAGATGTTTGTGACTCGTAAAATTGCTTTATTATCATGCATAGCACCCCTTCCCTTTCTAGGTCTAAGTCTTCATAGCACCTTCTTATTTAGGATAATAACGGGAGCTTCCCTGAACTAAAATCCTAATATTACAGCTATTGTATACCCATATTTTTCAATTGTCTATAAATTCTGACTTTTATTCCTAAATTTCTTCCTAAAACAGTATAATGTCAAAAGAAAAAAACCATTTCAACATGTAGTTAAAATGATTTTTTTCACTAATATATTATTGACCTGCACCATGACAGTTTTTAAATTTCTTGCCGCTTCCACATGGGCATAAATCATTACGACCAATATTTTCAGACTTACGCACAGGTTGTTTTTTCGGAGCTGAGCCGCCTTCTTCCTTCGGATTAACCGCTTGGCCCTTCGCCACCTCTTCACGCTCAAGATTACTGCGAATTTCTGCCTTCATTGCATATTTCGCAACATCCTCACGAATAGACGCAACCATATCCTCAAACATAGCAAAGCCTTCTTGTTGATATTCTCGAAGTGGATCATTTTGTCCATATGCACGTAGATGGATACCTTGACGAAGTTGGTCCATCGCATCGATATGATCAATCCATTTCGTATCAATAGAACGTAATAAAATTACCTTTTCAAACTCACGCATACGCTCTGGTGTCAGTTCTGCCTCTTTTTCATCATAACGAGCATGAACAGCATCCGAAACCAACTGATTAATGTCTTCAGCAGACTTGCCTTGGAAATCTGCTACTTTAAGCTGACCCTCTTCTAACAGATTAGCCGCTACAAAATCTTCAATTGCTTTTAAGTTCCAATCTTTCTGCTCACCCTGAGTATACAGACCAACAACATTATCGATTGTCTCTTGAATCATAGACTCTACGAGTACACGCATATTCTCTGTTTCCAATACATCATAACGCTCTTTATAAATAATCTCACGTTGCTGACGTAGCACATCGTCATATTGTAATAAACGTTTACGTGCATCAAAGTTATTACCTTCGACACGTTTCTGCGCTGATTCTACAGCTCTCGACACAACTTTTGATTGCAATGGCTGAGAATCATCCATGCCTAAGCGCATCATCATCGACTTCATATTATCAGAGCCAAAACGACGCATTAAATCATCTTCTAGGGATAGATAGAACTGCGTAACCCCTGGATTCCCTTGACGACCAGAACGTCCACGAAGCTGGTTATCGATACGACGTGATTCATGTCGCTCTGTCCCGATGACCGCTAAACCACCAATTTCTAGTACACCTTCACCTGGTTTAATATCTGTACCACGACCCGCCATGTTTGTCGCAATCGTTACTGCGCCCTTAGTACCGGCATTTGCAATAATTTCTGCCTCGCGTTCATGGTTTTTCGCATTCAAGACATTATGAGGAATTTTATGTTTATCAAGTAACTGCGAAATAATTTCAGATGTTTCAATCGCAACTGTACCAACAAGCACAGGTTGTCCTGCCTTATGACGCTCAGCAATATCGGCCGCCACCGCTTTATATTTTCCTTCCATCGAAGCAAAAATTAAATCTGGACGGTCATCACGAGCTATTGGTTTATTCGTTGGAATCGCAATAACGCTCATGTTGTAAATATTTCGGAACTCTTCTTCCTCTGTTTTCGCTGTACCTGTCATACCCGCAAGCTTTTGGTACATACGGAAATAGTTTTGGAACGTAATGGTAGCCATTGTCATTGATTCATTTTGAATGTCAACGCCCTCTTTGGCTTCAATTGCTTGGTGAAGTCCATCAGAATATCGACGGCCCTTCATTAAACGGCCCGTAAAGCCGTCAACAATTACAATTTCGCCCTCTTGGACAACATAGTCAACATCATTATGCATACTCACATGTGCCTTTAACGATTGGTTAATGGCATGATTTAAGCGTACATGTGTTAAATCAAACAAATTGTCGATCCCAAATGCTTTTTCTGCCTTTTCTACACCTGCATCTGTTAATGTAACACCTTTTGTCGACTCTTCGTATGTGTAATCTGTATCTGCACTTAACATGCGTACAAAAGCATTAGACTGTTTGTACAACTGTGCTGATTTCCCAGCTTGACCCGAAATAATTAATGGCGTACGAGCCTCATCAATTAAAATAGAGTCCACCTCATCGATTACAGCATAATGAAGCGGTCGTTGAACACGCTCTTCTTTATAAAGCACCATATTGTCACGTAAATAGTCAAATCCTAATTCATTGTTTGTACTATAAGTAATATCCGCTTCATATGCCGCACGCTTCTCTTCTTTTGACAGGCTATTTAAATTTAAACCTACTGTAAGACCTAAGAAATTATACAGCTGTCCCATCTCAGCAGCATCACGACTAGCCAAATATTCATTGACTGTTACAACATGTACACCTTTACCAGTAATCGCGTTTAAATAAACCGCCATAGTAGCTGTTAATGTTTTACCTTCACCTGTTTTCATCTCTGAAATATTACCTTCATCCAGTGAAGCAGCCCCCATGATTTGAACACGGAAAGGATACATCTCTAAAACACGTTTAGATGCTTCGCGACAAACAGCAAAAGCCTCTGCACGAATCGACTCTAAATGCTCTCCATCAGCATAACGCTTTTTAAACTCTTCTGTTTTTGCTTGTAATTGTTCATCTGAAAGCTGTTCCATTTGAGAAGCAAATCCCTCTACTTGGTCAGCGATTTTTTCTAATTTTTTTAACTCACGTTTATTGAAATCAAATAATTTATTTAATAGGTTTGCCATGAATGTTTTTCACTTCCTATATAGATTCAACTTCCATTTTACCATTGTGTAACAGTTTCATGCAAACAGTCACCCTACTTGCAGAAGAAAGTCATACAAAAAAGACTCTCGCCATCGCGAGAGCCTTTGTCATCATGAAGTTTTAAGTTGTTTCGATTAAGCCATATTTACCGTCTTTACGTTTATACACAATATTTGTGCCATTAGATTCAGCATCTGTAAAGACATAGAAATCATGCCCTAACATATTCATTTGTAAAACAGCCTCTTCTTGATCCATCGGTTTTAAATCAAATTGCTTTGTACGTACAATTGAGTATTCCTCTTCCTCTGTAGTAGCATCAGCGGCTGCTTGTGTAGTAGCAAAATAAAGGCCTGCACCTTCTCGCTCACGGAATTTACGGTTTACTTTTGTTTTATGCTTACGAATTTGACGCTCTAATTTATCAACGATTAGATCAACCGCAGCATACATGTCATTATGACGCTCTTCAGCACGAAGAGTTAAGTTCTTCATCGGAACTGTGACTTCCACTTTTGTTTGCTTGTCATTATAAACCTTTAAATTTACGTTAGCATTGGCGTTAACATCTTCGTTAAAATAACGTTCAACTTTTTCGATTTTATTCTCAACATACTCACGAATAGCTGGAGTTACCTCAATATTTTCACCACGAATGTTAAAGTTTAACATGTAAACTCCTCCTTTATAACTGCTATACTATCTATTTCTACACAAGTGTGTGAAATTCCTCTAAAATAATTCTTTTTTTTACAAAAAATTTTTATAAAATTAATGGTTGCTTTGCTTTTTTGCTTCTGCCGCTTCCTTTTTACGTCGCAACTTTAATTCTTCTACAATCAAATCTTCTACTCGTGCCTGATCATTGAAATAAATGCCATATTGCTTGCCGCTACCAAACGGACGGCTCCAAATAACTTCACCATAAGCCCGCACCTCTTGTGTATCAAGCACAAAATGGATATCCAATGGTGGAGGATTCACGCCTAAATCCACTTCCGTATACATCTTCAACCCACGCGGACTAATATCCAGCAATTCAGCCATAGCCGTCTGCCCATGATTAACTCTCCCATTTTCATAAACAGCAAAAGTTATTTGAACAGGCTCCTCAAATTTAAATCGGAAACCTTCTTGACGCTTAAAAATCATATTCCCACCCCAGTACTATGTTAAACATTTATATTGCTTTGATTATGACACGATGCCCTTCATACAGCTAGAGGGAATAAGTAACATATTTTACCGTCAAATAGCCTAATTTATGACTATTTAGTGTTAATTTCTAGTTATTATTCCTGTCATATAGAAAAGAGACCATCTTTTGATGATGGTCTCTAATTTTGTCTAAATTTGTCCGCTGTTTCCCTGACCAAATTGCTGTTGTCGAGTAATGCGAATAACTTCCTTCCACGTATCGCGGAATTCCGTCACCAATCCTTCTACTTCTTCAATAATCGCTACATCATTTTGAATGTTTGCCTCTACTAAACGATGATTCATATATTCGTAAAGAGGTAGCATTTGTTTCGAAATCTCAATATCCATATTGAGTGTAGACATTAGCTCGGCAATGATCGCCTGTGCCTTTATAAGATTTGTATTTTTTTCTTGGACATTTTTCTCTTGAATAGCTTGTTTCGCCTTATGCAAGAATTTTAAACATCCATTATAAAGCATTAACGTCAATTCGCCAGGAGAAGCTGTAGTCACACTATTTTGTTTATACGCATTTTGTGCTGTTAAATTTGCTGCCAATAAAGGACAACTCCTTTGAAAGGTTACTTATTTACTAGTTTAAACCATTTTACGAAGAAAAGCTATTTGATCAATAACGCCCAAGCGTAATTGTGTCGGGATTTTGAATTGTGTGATCATAATTCATCCTTTTAAAATTCTTGACGTCCGCCGGAGCTTTATCTTCATTCAGCTTGCGGCTTCCACCACACTAAATGAAGATAAAATGTCAATTCTTTTTATCGTAATACATCCCGTCCATCACACGAACATTGGAGTAAGGGTTGAAATATTGCTGTTCACTTTTTTTCGTTTTTTGTAGGTTTGCCATATCTTGCTTAACTGCATCCATAACAGCTGCTAATCTTTTTTTAATACCATTATCTAGTTCCAACAGTGTACGATGAATACGATTTTGTTCATTGAAATGAAAACCTTCTTGTTTCAAGCCTTTAATAATCGTTTCACGCTTGTCCAACATGCTATTGATTGTGTTGATGTATTCGTCACGCTCTTCACCATTTGGAATGTCACCTAAATGCTTAAATAAATTGGCTGACACTTGCAATAGTTGATCTGTTTGATGCATATTATTCTCCTACCTTAATTAGAAGCCTCAGCCTTGCATGAACATGCTGGATTGTTGATTTGCTTTATTTATTGCTTGCTCCATTGCTGTGAATTGCTTCCAATAGCGAGATTCTATATCCTCTAGTTTTCTCTTCCAAGTACTAATTCGACTTTCTGTATCCATTAGGTTATTTCCGATTGCATATTGAGCGTCTGTCATCGTAGAACGTCCAGCTTTTTTTTCAATAGTAATTTCAAAAGTTTTCATCGATTCACGTAGTTTTTCTAAATAACCTCGTGTATCGACTGTTTTTCCATCTACTACATCATCTTTTTTACCTTCACTATTTTTAAAGAGTTTTTCAACTGCATCAGGATCTTCTTCTAATACTTTTCGTAATTTTGTTTCATCAATTTCTAATGTACCGCCATCATTATAGTTTTTTGATGTTGTAATCCCAATACTGAAAAGGGTATTATATTTTGAATCAATACCAGGATTTGATTGATATACTAAAGAACGCATACCCGAAAGCCCTTCACGAATAAGAGTATCACCTCTTAATAACCCACTCTTCGCTTTTTCTTCCCAAAGCTTAATCTCATTTTCTGACATGTCTTCTCTTTGCTCACTAGTCAATGGCGTATAATCACGATATTTAGTTTCTTTTGTTTGATCATTTAAATCTTTGATAAAACCGTTATAAGTAGTGATAAACTCCTTAATTTTAGCCATGATGTCATCAACATCTGTTGTGGAAGTCATTGTGACTGCTTGTGCTTTTTGAGCAGCATTTACTTTATCTTCGTCAACGATTTTACCACCACTACCATCATCCTTTAAAATACCTGCCGCATTTGCATCTGCTGTTGCTGCCTTTTCGGTATTAGTTGCTTCTGTTAAACGAGTTTGAGCTGCTTTCTCTTCAGCATCGGCAGTTAAATACTCTGAACGTTTAATATTCTGATCCGCCAAATCATAGAATTGACCTTTTTCTTCTGGGGATAAGCTATTCCAAACCTCTTTTTGTTTTTCTGTTAAATCCTCAACCTTTTTAGATCCATCTTGCAAACCTTTAATTAACGCATCTCCAAATTGATTATACTTTTGTTTTAAATCCTCAGCTTGAGCTTTTTCTTGATAAGTTTTTAAAGTTGCTGAATCTGTTGCTATTAAATTAGTTAAATCATCTTTACTTAAAGATTTTAACGCATCTTTTACTTCTTTTGTAAATTCAGGATTATCATCTATATCTTTATGAATTTTATCAATTGAATCATTACTGTCATATGAGAAACGTTTTAATGCATCGATGGCATTTTGATCAAAATCTTTTAATTTTGCACCATACTTTTCGTACTCTGCTTGAGCTTTAAAATCTGTAAGCTGATCTTTGTTTGAAAATAAAACATCTAACACATCATTAGATAAATCCTTTAATTTCGCTTTGCTTTCATCACTTAAAGAGCTTCCATCTAGATTATCTTTAATACCTTGTGCAGATGATTGGTTTTTAATGTAATTTATTTCATCAGTTGATAAATTTCTCCACGCATTATTTCCAAGTTTGTTATATTGCACTTGTTGTGACAAAGATAAAGTATTACCAAAAGCATTTTTATAAGCAGTTTCATGGTTAGCTGTATAGCTATTAATATCACTAGCACCATAAGCATTTTGTTTTGTAGTAAGATTTGCTTGTTTATTTGCTAAATTAGTAGTAGCATTTTTTAATTCTTCCACAGCAGCTTTATATTTATCTGCAATCGTTTGGAGGCCGTTGAATGTATCTTTTAACGTTACATTATAACCCGAAATCGTAAACGTATTTGTTGTTCTTTCTGTTGCTATACCATTCACAGTGAAAATAGCATTTTTTCCTTCTGTATTTTGAACTTTATTAGGATCAGCAAACCCTAACTTGTTGAAAATATCTAAACCACCTACAACTTTGATTTCATCATCACCTTTAACATCACCAGTGTTTTTGGCAGTAAAGGAGAATCGACCATTTTCAAATACAGCACTAATTCCTGCATTACTAGAATTCACTTTACTAATAAATTGATCAACTGTCATATCAGAAGTAATTTCAATCTTTGTTGCCTCACTCGCTAATTGACCGTTGGTTTGAATGGCTTTAAATTCTATAGTTCCTGTTGCTCCTAAATCGGACATTTTCGTAGTTCCTACAGCATTAACTTGATCACCAACTTTACGAGCTGCTGTAGCTAATTGGGAAACACCCTCGATTGACAGTGTTCCTGAAGCACTTCCTGTTGCAGTTGCAGATACTAAGTTAGAATTAGAACTAGCTGCCGTTTTAGAAATAAGACTTTTTAGTACTAGATTATCTGATATATAAGTATCAAATGTTTTTAGCTTTGTATTAACACTTCGATATGCGTCACGTTGCCACTCGTACGTTTGTTTCTTTTGATATAACTTGTTTAAAGGTGCTCTTTCCGCATTCATTAATTTTTTTACTATTGAATCTATATCCATTCCTGAAGCTAAACCGCCGATTCTATTTACCATTATATTTCCTCCTAAATATTCTTATATTTTTTCGTCCACAATCATCCCTAATAACTTTTGCATCTCATAATATGCGTCTAAAAGTTTTTTTGGAGGGATCTCTTTTACGACTTCTTCTGTTTGGGTATCAACAACTTGTACAAAATAACGATCTAAACCGTCATGTAACACAAATTTAGAAGCATTATGATTGATTTGCAAAAATTCATTCACAGTATCTACTACATTTTGCAACTTTTCTTTAGATACCTCTTGACCCTCAGCAACTGGTATTTTTTCTCCTTGTGATTGCGTTATTAACTGAGATTTAATAGTAGTCATCGTAGTTTCTTCTATAATAGCTTTCTTAGAAGATGTTGATGACGTTGCAGTTCCCACATCTGTAGATTGTCCTTGAGCTGCAATACGCATAATATGTAACCTCCCAAACATTTCGTATTCTTATATCTAGTATCGGAAGTTTTTAGAAATGTTTCACCTTTTTACAGCAAACTACTTTAGATGATACCTTTCTCAAAAAAACCCCTTATTCAGATGATATTTACCTGAATAAGGGGCTTCTTTGAATCTTTAACTATTATAAAAAGCATTTATAAAAAATTACGGTAGCTCTACTTACTAATCATGACAAACATATGCCCCATTGTTGTATAACCTAAATTCATCATACCCTCACGAACATCTAGCAAATAAGATGGGGTATGTTCAATCACCTTCGCAAGCTGTTGTACACATTCAATAAACATTTCTTGTGTTAATTGTTGTTGTTTAGCGGCCATACCAATTAGATGCAACTTAATTAACGTAAAATTGACAACAAGCATCATATAACTTTCAAAGAATGTCTTACAATCATAGGGAAATAGATTTTTAAATACATAGTTCACCATGTAATTTTCAAACATATATTCATTTTCTTTAATAAATGGTTCATATATATTAGTATAGGATTCTTTGTATTTCAATACTGTTGCTTCCATATCACGTAATTCTTTTTCTTCATCCTCTTCCAAAGCTAAGCCTTCTATTAATTGATGAAGAATAGTGATATATTTTTCTGAAGCAATACCACTTGTAATACGAAGGCGAATTAATGCACGTGCTAAATTCAATTGAAAATTTAAATTACCCTTAATATCTTCTAACGATTTAATATATTCATCGTTATCTAAACGATTTAGATAATCTTGCATTATCATTTGTAATTCTTGTTCCAATTCATTCGGTTTTAATTGTTCAATTTTTTGTATGAATAGCCCTAAAATAATTAAACGAATCTCAATAGGTTGTTGGCGACTTTGAAGAAGCTGAATTGTAAAAATACGCAAATCCCAAAAATGAGGGTGTTTTTCTAATTTTAGGTCCTTATTTATTAGTCCACGCGTATTTTTTGGTTCTTCTGTCTCTATAAAACCGATTCCATCTTTACGTAATAGAACAATTCGTGCTGCCTCTGGGCAAGACAATGTTAAACTTTTTTCTGTTACATTCCCTACACTTGTAAGGAATCGAGGATAAACAGCACAAGTATTACATAAAAACTCTTCTCCTAATTCTTTATGAATACTACATAACCCGTCCTCTAACATCATATGACAGTTTTTATTATCATCTAAAATGAACTTTGCATAATTAGAGTCATCATGACCTTTACGATTTCGTTTTACATATTTTAATAGTTTTTCTGCCATCTCCGGCTGACGCACTTTACGATACGCTTGATATGTTTTCTTTTCAACTGTTATATTCCAACCAGCACAACAAGTATCTTCACAAGCACTACCTATACAACTAAAATCTTCTATATATTCAGGAACTAAAATAGGTCTCATTTCCTACACCCTTTTTATAATTTAATATTAATATACATTATTTTTTTAATCTGAACATATGCTTACTTTTCTTTTTTGAATAATTTATTGATAGTTTTAAAAATAGATAGTGGTATCTTCTATTAATTGTTCTCACTCTATTCAACTACAGTTAATATAAATGATAAACTTCATATTAAAAGAATACTTCCTCATCAAATGTATTCTTTTAATATACTCACTATATAGTTAATATCTTCATCAGTTAAACGAGGATGTATAGGCAATGTTAACGCTTTTTTATACCATTCCTCTGCTACTGGGCATAGTCCTTGCTCATAACCAAGCTTTTGATAATACGGATGCCAATAAACAGGTATGTAATGAACATGGACACCAATATTTGCAGCTCGCATAGCATTAAATACTTGTTTCCGATTTGCTTCATCTAATTGAATCATGTACAAATGCCAGCCAGATTCAGTATCCTCTAGTTGCTTCGGTATTGTAATTCCAGTCACATTTCCTAATGCTTCATTGTACTTTGCAGCAATTTCTTGTCTCCGCTTAATAAAATAATCAAGTTTCTTCATTTGTGAAACACCAAGGGCTGCCTGTAAATCTGTCATACGAAAATTATAACCTAATTCTGTCATTTCATAATACCAGTCACCTTGTTCTTCAGCATAAGCTGTTGGCTCAATTCCATGACTTCTGAACTTTACTAGTTTTTTATAATAATTTTCGTTATTTGTAACAACTATGCCACCTTCTGCTGTTGTCACAGGCTTTACAGGGTGAAAACTAAACATTGTCATATCCGCCTGTGTTCCAACCTTTCGCCCTTTATAACTAGCACCAAATGAATGAGCACCATCTTCAATTACGACGAGTTCATGCTTCCTTGCGATATCCATAATGACATCTATATCAACAGGTTGTCCTGTAAAATCCACTGGAATAATTGCCTTTGTTTTTGATGTAATTTTAGAACGTATTTGTTCAGGGTTAATATTATAAGTACGTTCATCGATGTCCGCAAAAACAACTGTTCCGCCAACATAGCGTACACAGTTTGCACTTGCAGCAAAGGTAATAGGAGACGTAATGACCTCATCCCCTTCATCAATTCCAGCAGCATAACAAGCACCATGTAAAGCTGCTGTTCCATTGCAGAATGCTACTGCATATTTTGAACCAACATAAGCTGCCACAGCTTGCTCAAACTGTGCAATTTTCGGTCCTTGAGTTAAGTTTGGTGAACGCAATGTTTCAATAACTGCTTGAATATCATCTTCATCTATACTTTGACTGCCATATGAGATAAATCGAGGTGAATCAATCATAGTAATAAATCCCAACTTAATGGAGTTCCTTTTTTTACATCACGCTTAATCGATTTACCAATCACTAAATCATAGTACTTCGTTGGCAAACCAAGGCCTGGTCGAACGTTGCGAACATTTTGTTCTGTTAAAATATCACCAGCTTTTAAATCTGAGCCTATATATAAAGAACGTCGGAATTTTGCTGATTCCTTCTCCGCATTTGTTGGTCCATAACTCACATTCCCTAAACTTTGCCATGCACGCTCCGTTTCTTCCACTAACATTTTTAATTCATGTGGTTCCATTGAAAATGCAGAATCAACCCCTCCTTCAGCCCGAGATGTTGTAAAATGCTTTTCAATTACCGTTGCTCCAAGTGCCACTGCAGTAACCGATACACCAACCCCCATTGTATGATCTGATAAACCTACTTCTGTACTAAACATTTCTTTCAAATGTGGTATAGTTACTAAATTTGAATTAGCAGGTGTAGCAGGATATGTACTAGTGCATTTCAGTAATATGATTTGATTATTACCTTCTTCGCGAGCAGCACGAACTGCTTCATCTAGTTCAGCAGCAGTCGCCATACCTGTGGAAATAATCATTGGTTTTCCTGTTCGCGCAACTTTTTTAATTAATGGGATATCTACATTTTCAAATGAGGCAATTTTATATGCTGGTACATTCAATGTTTCCAAGAAATCCACTGCTGTCTCATCAAATGGAGAACTAAAAGCAAGGAGACCAAGTTCTTGTGCTTTTGCAAAAATCTCCTTATGCCATTCCCAAGGTGTATAAGCCTCTTTATATAAATTATATAAAGAATTACCTCTCCAGAGATTTCCATCTTCTTGGATGAAAAACTCACCTGTATGAACGTCTAATGTAATTGTATCAGGTGTATATGTTTGTAATTTCAGAGCGTCAACACCTGCTTCTGCGGCTAGCTCTACTAAATGTAATGCTCTTTCCAATGATTGATTATGGTTACCTGACATTTCTGCAATAATAAATGGCTTCGTATGACGACCAATTTCTCTATTTCCTATTTTAATCATTTTATCAACTCCAATATTTTATAAACCCACTCATTTGGTTGCTCATTTTGAGTTAGAATAAGCCCTTTTTCACTTAAATCTTTAATCTGTAAATTTTTTAATAACTGTTTATAAGTTTCCGATGTCACGTCTTTATGCCATCCCAGATTAATAACTATGCCAAGTTCTGCAACAAATTCTGTCCCTTCTTTCTGATTATTAGCTACAATAGTACTCGATGAAGGTAGTCCAACATAACAACGTTCCCATGTTGTACTTCCCCCCGCACCAATAGCAAAATCAGCCTGTTGCATTAACTTTGCCATATAATTAATTTGACAGTGATAGTCATACCCACGCTCTTCACAAATCTCCCGAATTTGTTCCTTAAAAACATTACCATTTCCAACAACTACATCAATATGTTTAAACTGAAATTCTTCAAGTGCCTCCAAAATTTTCATCGTCTCATTCGTTGGATCCGAACCGCCCATAAAAATGAGTAAATTTTCAATTTGTTCATTCCTCTTGCGCAATAGCCGTCTTGCATCAATAAACTCATCACGCATAATTAAATATTTTGGACCTAATAGCTTTATACATGCATCAGACACTAAATCGTCATATCGTGATTCAAAATTTGGCAATACATTAGGGTCCAGAAGCAACTCGCAATCATGCTTACGGTTCGCTAAATCATCAATTACCACAATTTTTTTTGTAAATACACGTATTTTGCACTCCCACTCTTTATCAATCCCATAATGATCAATGATATATATGTCTGCTTGCTCTGCTTCAAAAATATTTCCAAAACCTTCACTGATTACGTAATCAATTAGATTTCCAGGTAAATCTTGCATCCAAAAGATTACTTCACATCCATTCACACGCAAATTTTTTGCAACTGTCAAACAACGCATAACATGACCACTACCGATTTCAATAGATGCATCTGTACGAATAATGACTTTCATTAAATCACCGGCTTTTGCTCGATATGAGCATTTAGTTTTGCAACTTCAGGATTATCTTTTAAAAATTGAATCACATCTTTACTTGAAATTAATGGGTTGTTGAAATGCTTTGCCACCTCATAAATCAGTTTATAGTCTTCGATTGTATCTAGCGTAATGCGTAGTTCTGGCGCAATACGATTTGCTGGCGCTTTATATGTAACTGATTCAAATTCTTCAGCAAATTCATAGGCGTAATAAGTAACATGCTCACGATGTCGAGATTCTAGCCCTACTTTATGAATATATAAAAGTGCTTCATATGAAATAAGTTCTACCGCTAATCCTCGAGGTAATTGCCCGTCAATTAACACGATATCTTTACGTTCTTTTAGAATTAATTCTACAATATCACTTGCCATTTCATAGTCAACAAATGGACAATCCGATGTTACACGCATCACATAATCAGGTTTGTATTGCTTTGCACATTGAACATAGCGATCTAATACATCTCCCTCAGAACCTCTGAAATATGCAACTTGTTGCTGTTCACACCAATTTGCAATTGCATCATCCTGTTTTAAAGTACTTGTCGCAACAATAACTTCATTAACACCTTTGATAGCACGACAGCGCGTGATATCGTACCTTAAAACATCTACATCTCCAAGCGGTTTTAAAATTTTCCCTGGCAAACGAGAGGAGCCCATTCTTGCTTGGATAATTACAATTGTTTTCATAGTTAAACTCTCCATTTATAAAATTATTACTTCCCTCGTAAACGATGTTAAGAAACTTTGTCCATCCCAAACACCATCAAAATTTAGCGCTTGCCCGATTGGGACAATTCGATCTATCCCTCGTGTAGAAATTGATTCTACTAATTCCTTTAACTCAGGTTTCTCAAAACCAAAGTATGCAATTGTTTGATCTTTATCGATTATAATTTGTTCTAAGTCTATTAAGTTTTCAACTTCATACTCATAAAACAAGCCACCACCGCAATGCTTTTCACGTACACCTCTTGGCACATCATTTAGCTTTATACGTGAAAAGTTCGTTATAGGTACTACTTTTTCTACATAATTTTCCGCGGCTAATTGTAAACTTGTCGAATATTTCAATACTTGCGTTGCTGCTAATAACTCATGTTGCTTTTTCTGGATTTTACGTTCAAATGCCGTCCAAAAAGATTCTATTTTCTCACCTATCCAAACGATAAGTCTTGGTGATGAACATGCCATTTGGTCAAACCAAAACACATCGTTATAAAATTGCTCAAGTAATGCATCTAGTGCCTCATCATCTAATAACATAACTTTTTCGGAGTTTAATATGGCTAATGAGAATCTGTCTGGAAATGCTAATTCATTTGCTAGTGGTGCAAGGGGAATTTTACGAATGGCTTTTACCGTTTCATCCCCTCCCCAAATAACACGTGTATGACATGTTAGACTGAGCATTTCTGTTGCACTCTCATCATGACCATATGTACAAATTATTATTTGTTCCGCTAACGATTTATAATTAGGTAACTCTTCTAAAATCACTTGTAATAACTCATTTATTTCCGTTTTACTTGAAATACGAATGATATTGCGATTCCCTGCAAGAAGTGACAGCATCCATGAATAAACGAAAATAGTATCAACATTTGAAGGAGCGATATGAAAAGCTGTACCTCGCCCACGAACTACTTTTCCCTTAGTAGCCTTTTCAAACTCTGCTTGCATTTGCTTAATATTTGATTTTCGAAGCCAGTAACCAAGTGCTACAACTTCAGGCATGTATCGCATCCGTACAAAACGCTTCGATAAACTTTGTGTAAAAGCAATTACTTCTTCAGCAAAAGGTTGATTCAATTTTTGATTATTCAAGTTGCATAGTACATTATCAAAATTCCCATTCTTTGGCCAAAATATTTTCACAAACGCACACCTCCTTGAAAAGTATCACTACAACCGCGTAATTCTGCCTTCGGGATACGTCCAACTACACTAAAATACTTTCCTTTCCATCCACATGGACAATCATCAATACCATGAATTGTTCCTAAATCTTCTGTCAATAAAGAATGACCCGGATAACTTTTTGGTAATTCACTCACTACCTGAATTAAACCTTGTTGTCCTACAGGTAAAACATTAAACGTAATCGGATTACGAATAATCACATCAGCATAGCTCGGTGCATGTAAATGTCCTTCATTACACTCTACAAAAATTGAACCGACCTGTTCAACCATGCCATAATAGTTATGTACTTCTTGAATGCCTAATTGCTTACTAAGAAGATGATTAAAAGTCAAAGCATCAACCGCCTCATCCTTAAGCTTTTTCCATCCACCTCCGTGAATAAGTACACTATCACCAAAATTAATATTTAAACCTTTATCTCTTATTTCTTTATAAACGTACTGCCATATCATAAATGTAAAACCAAACAGTAATATACGTTGTCCTTCGTATTCTTTTAAATACGCTTGTAAACCTTCAACATCCAATGTCATATCATCATTTAAAGCATAAAAGTGTTTGCGACCGAAATTAGAGAACCCTAAAATTCCCGCTCCACGTGCACTAAATGATTTTCGATCCTTTAGCACAGATTTCGTATCTAACAGAATCATTGGCAAACGTCTATTACCTAAAATAGGTTTCATCACTTCTACAAGTGCTTTTGTCTGTGCAATCGATGTCTCTTTATCGAGGTAAATTTTAGATACTTGCTGTCCCGTTGTCCCACTTGATGTTAGCACTTTTACAACGTTCTCTTGAGAAACCGATTTTAAATTCATTAGCTTAAACAACTGCACAGGTAAAAATGGTACTTCTTCTAAACAACTTGCTTCTAGTAATGCATTGCTTTTTTCTAGCATTGATTTATATT
The DNA here is from genome assembly GCF_038593415.1 of Lysinibacillus sp. FSL W7-1291. Taxonomy (NCBI): domain Bacteria; kingdom Bacillati; phylum Bacillota; class Bacilli; order Caryophanales; family Bacillaceae; genus Lysinibacillus; species Lysinibacillus sp. FSL W7-1291. The sequence goes on along the minus strand of NZ_CP151994.1, from coordinate 680,204 downwards.
CATGACAATTTTCAGTGTGCCATCTAGTTAGTTCATTTAATTTAACTACTAGTTCAATTTCTTTCTCGGCCTGTACTAAATGATAAGGGACCGTCATAAACAGCTCTCCTTTAGCTTCATATAATCGGTTTTTCCACTTACAAAACGTGGAATTTCATCAATCACCTTGACTTTAAATGCCGTTTTGTGAAGCTTATATAAATGTTCAATCGCTTCTTTTACTTTTTCAACATAATCAGCTTGTTCAATAGCTACAATTAATTTATCGTCAGATCCAGTACAAGCTAAAGGTATTTGTAGTTCTTCTTCAAGTTTCTTCTCCACATCATCTAAATTAATGCGCAAACCAAATAACTTAATAAAACGCTTCATTCGTCCTGTAATTGTAAAGTATCCATCTTCATCAATGATTGCTGTATCGCCAGTATATAGTACCCCATTAAGTTCATAGCCATTTGCTAAGTCTGATAAATTCTCAGCGTACCCCATCATGACATTAGCACCCATATAAATTAACTCCTCGGTTTCTACATCTATAGAAAGTTTGCCACCAGGAATAGCAATACCAATTGTGCTAGACTTCTCTAATACTTTTTCATAAGGAATATATGAAATACGTGGTGCAGCTTCAGTTTGACCATACATTATGTAAAATCTCTTATTTTGTTCTTTTGCATATTCTGCAAAATGCTTTACAAGCTTTTCATTTAATCGTCCCCCAGCTTGTGTCATTGTCTTTAAATAAGGTAACTCCATTTTTGTAAAGCCTATACGCTGTAACATTTGATATGTAAATGGAACACCTGCAATTGAAGTTGCTTTATGTTTTTTCACAAGTTCCCAAAATGACTTCTCCATCACGCTTTCATCAGTCAATAAAATTGAAGCACCTGCTAAAAGGTGACTATTCACAATCGACATGCCATATGAATAAGAAAGTGGTAGATTCATAACTGCTCGTTCATTTTGATTAATTTTTAGATACTCTATAATAGATTCAGCATTTACCCTAATATTGTCATAGGAAAGACGAACAAACTTTTGGCTACCAGTTGTACCTGAAGTACTTAATAAAATTGCAAGGTCAGGATGAATATTGGTTACTATTTCTTTTGTTCTTATTAATTGATTTTCATTTATTTCATACCCTTCATGGCTCTTTAATCCAATAATCCATTTCGGCTGATATGTTTTTATAATGTTTGCTAGTAATTCATGATTAATACCTTCATTAATCAGCATAACCGCATGCTTGCTATTCATAGCTGAAATATAAGTAGCTAAAATATCTATTGTGTTTTGGCATAGTATCAATATTAACTCTTTGCTTGTACTACGAAATTCAATTTTAGGAATTTCACTAAAAGCATATGTTTGTTCATTTGTAATAATCGCCACATCACTACTCTCTAAATTAAAAAGTTCCATAAGCTCGCTCCTTCTTTATAGGAAAAGGTGTGATAGCATCTACCACACCAATAAATAATTAAATATTATTTAATGTTTCCTTTATACTTTTAGCAACTTTATTAGCAGTTAATCCGTAATAGTCTAGCATCTCTTCATATATTCCTGCTCTGCTATAATCACTAGGTAATCCTATCATTAAGTGAGGAGGCTTTTTAACCTCCATAGCTATTGCTTCGGATATGGCACTACCTAGCCCTCCAGCAATTACATGCTCTTCCATACTTACAAGAAGCTTTTTATCTTTAATAACCATTTTTATACCTTCATTATCTAAAGGTCTGATAGTATGGACATTAATTACTTCAGTATTAATGCCTTCTAATTCTAATAATTCTGCAGCTTTTATTGCCTCACTTATAATGGAACCCGTAGCAAATATCGCGATATCTTCGCCATTTTTCACTGAGATAGTTTTTCCGATTTCAAAATTATAATCCTCTTTATAAATAATTGGAGAGGGCGCTCCACTAGTCAATCGAAGATATACTGGATTGGGATAACTTTCCAGAGCCTCTAATACTTTTACTAATTCAAAAGAATCTGCAGGTGAAATAATTGCTATGTTAGGGATAGCACGAATAACAGCTATATCTTCAAAACTACAATGCATATTACCTATCATACCTAATACTACACCACTAGATAATCCTACCATTCTTACTGGATGTTTCATTTCACCAATATCCATTCGAATTTGTTCTAAACATCTTAGCGTATGGAATGGAGCATATGTTGTTGTATAAACATCAAAACCTTCACTGGCTAAACCAGCGGCTATACCAATCATATTTTGTTCAGCAATTCCTACATCAATAAATTTGTCAGAATGTTGCTTTCTATAACGATCTAAGCCTGCTGGAATAGATACATCTGCTGTTATCACCAATAAATCTTCCTTTTTTTTGGCCTTCTCTAACATGACCATTCCAAATGTGCCTCGTTGACCTAAACGTGCTAACATTTTATGATTTTTTAATGTATTATTCATTTTCTTTCACCTGCTCTTCTATCGCTTCGTTAAATAATTTATCCGTTAGCACAGCATGATGCCAATCAATATTGTGCTCCATAAAAGAAACACCTTTGCCTTTAATAGTATTAGCTATTATTACTCTAGGTTTATGAGAAACACTATCAAATACACTTATTAATGCCTCAATATCATGCCCATCTACAGTGGAGACAGCCCAGCCCATCTCTTCTAGTACTTTCTCCAAATGATTCATTGGTAAAATATCGTTCGTTTTACCACCTAACTGAATACCATTCCGGTCAATAATGACTGTTAAATTATCTAATTTAAAATGTGGAGCAGATAAAAACCCTTCCCAAATCGACCCTTCGTTACTCTCACCATCACCTAATAATACATAAACATGACTTGATAATTGCTTACGTTTTAATCCCATCGCAACACCGATAGCCAATGATAAGCCCATTCCTAAACTACCACTTGTAAATTCAATACCTTTTTTACGATTCATTACTGGATGACCTAAAAAGGCACTACCTGTATTCATAAAACTAGCTAAATCTTCCTCTGTAATAATTCCATTCTCATATAAAGCAGTATAGTAAGCTAATACCCCATGTTCTTTACTTAAAATAAAACGGTCTCTACCTTCGTCTAAAGAATTTTTACTATTAATATTCATAGTGTGACCGTACAAAACAGCTAAAATTTCAATAATGGATAAGCCCGGGCCTACGTGAGCAGCATTATTCCCTGAAGCATTTGCTAATTTCAAAGCATTTATTCTCATATGACTAGCTTGTTTCTTTAATTTTTCTACTAAGCTTGCATTAATCATTAAAAAGTCCCCCATCTACCCGTAATATTTGTCCAGTAATATAGGATGACAAATCAGATGCCAAAAATAACACACTATTTGCAATTTCCTCAGGTCTAGCTAAACGTTTTAAAGCTAAATGACTTTGTAGTTGTGTCAAAAATTCTTTATTTGTGATTGCATTTGATACCATATCGGTTTCTGTAAAACCTGGAGCAATAGCATTTACCCTTATATTAACATTACCTAGTTCATTCGCTATTGTTTTAGTAAAGGCGTTAAATGCAGCCTTACTTGCCGTATAGGAAATCATCCCTTTGTAACTATCATCGGCTGCAATAGATGTAATATTTACAATAGATGCCGCTGTACTTTTTCTCATTAATTTCGTAATATATTGAGTCAATAAAAAAGGGCCATAAAAGTTCACTTTCATTTTTTCTTCAAGTGTTTCCATTGTAGTCATTTGATAAATTGTATCCCCAGCTATCCCAGCATTATTAACTAATATATCAATCGTAGAGAACAGATTTCTTATTTCTTTTATGGCTAATTTAACTTCATCTTCCTTACTAATATCAAAATAGACAGGTGTTATTAGAACACCTGTCTCGTTTTGAAGATTAGTTAAGTAGCTTTCAAATTCCACAGTACTTTTTCGAGCACATGCAATTATATTAGCGCCCTGTTTAGCAAATACAGTTGTAATGGCTTTTCCAATTCCCCGATTACATCCTGTTATAACCGCTACTTTTCCGCTTAAAAGCATACTAACTACCTCCTACTTTATACTTCAACATCATATTTTTTTAAAATTTCTATACCAATCGTATATGAGCTAAACTCAATCACATCATCTGTTTCAAGCATAATATCAAACACATCTTCTAATTCAGCAATCATTGCCATATGCCCTACAGAATCCCACTCTTCTATTGAGTTATATACTAACGTTTCATTTAATTGGTCCTCGTTAATATTAAAACACTCTTTAAAAACATTGTTATACTTGTTTAAATTATTCATTGCTATTTTTTCCTCTCAATTCGAATGGAGCCCTTAATTTATGATATTTTTGATAGTTGTTAATCCACGTATCTTTTAAGATTTCCAGAACTTCTACATCATAATATACGCCATCTTTTTTTATATGCTGAGTTAACGTACCTACTTTTCTAAATCCATAATGATAGTCCATTTTCAACATAGATTCATTTATAGAGAGAACTTCAATTACTAATTTGTTAAACTTCATTTCGAAGAAATAAAAATTTAGAAAATAAGGCAGGATACGGCTTGAAACAATAGAATATTCTAATTCACCAATATAAAAGCCTGAACTGGCTTTCTCATGTATGTAATCAATATTATTTAATGAAATTAAACCTATAGGGCTATCTTTATAAACGATAACCCAATTTAATTGAGTATAATCTTTGTTTATCTTTTCAAACCATTTTCTTTGCTTGTTTAAATCAGGCTCGATATCCGTATACATAAATTTAGTTACGTGTTCACTAGTGCGCCATTTCATTACTAAATCTAAACTATCTTCATCTAATAATTTAAATTCCATACTCATTATTATTCACCACTAATTCATTTTGGAACATACGCATATAGTTTTCTCCAATTATGCTTAACTACATATTTTGGGTTAGCATCTTTTATTATTTTTTCGAGAATTTGCGCATCTTCTGGGAAATGATACGTACATATTGATAATTTTGGCTCCATTTCTTTTAAAGTTTTTTGAGCCCCTATAAGCATATATCGTTCTGCACCTTCGATATCAGCCTTAATATAATCTACTTTCTTAATCATCTTTTTTTCAACCAAATTATCTATTGTATCAATAGGAACTGATCTTATTTGATCATTTCCACGATTCATATAAAAAGAGTCTAGTACTCCTGTGTCTGATTCAAATAAATCCATGTACCCTTGATGGTCTGATAAACCATACGGTATTATTTGAATATTGTCATATATCTTTTTTTGCTTTTCTAATATCTCGAGTGATTTTTTCCCTGGCTCACAAGCATATACTGTGCACCCCATACTAGCTGCGTAACAAGAGTATAACCCTATATTTGCACCGGCATCGATTATATAATCTCCTTCTTCGAGGTGAACATCTTCAAACTCATAAACACCATCTACTACTAATGAAAAATCGTTTAAAATGCTAGGTGATAATTCATCCCCTACTGTTTCAAAAAAAGCACCTTTTAAATCACTATTAAATAGTATAGGGTTATATATTTGAATACCATTAAAATCAATTATTTCTTTCGAAAGGTCGATGTTGAATTTTTTAAAATATTCTTCAAAAAATGGATCTTCATAGTTCTCTATAGACTGTATATTTACAATATTTTTATAACCCGTTTTCATAAGAGAACTAAATACTTCTTCATTATGGGAAACTACAGTTAAATAAATATCAACATTATCTTTTAGTAAACTTATTTCATTAAGTTCAACTATAGGTACACTTCTCATTTTTCCACTTTTACTATGATAACAATATTTCTGTTCTTTCTTATGCCCTGGACTTACAAAGACATAATCCACTTGGATATTCTCAAACCAATCCAAATAGTTTATTAAAACTTTTGCTGCGTAACCTATACCATAAACAACTGTATACCGAGGTTCAGTATTCATTATATGTCTTTTTCTCCTATCATTCTCACTAGATCTTTAACATTTAACCATTCTTTATTATTATCACTTGTATAAGCAAAGCCGTCTGGTAGAGGAATACCGCCTTCAAACTTATCAGCATACCACCAAGAAAATTCAGGTTGAATGACATAATATGTATCAAACTCTAATGTATGCCGAGCATCATCTTCCATAATCATTGCTTCATGAAGTTTTTCACCAGGGCGAATTCCAATAACTTCCATTTCGCATTCAGGAGCAATCGCTTTTGCTAAATCTGTAACTTTCATACTTGGAATTTTCGGCACAAAGATTTCCCCACCGTACATTCGTTCCAAATTATCTAATACGAATTGTACCCCTTGATCGAGGGTAATCCAGAAACGGGTCATACGCTCATCTGTAATAGGTAATTTACCTGTATCTTTAATCTTTTTAAAGAATGGTACTACGCTACCGCGACTTCCTACTACATTGCCATAGCGTACAACTGCAAATCTTGTTTTCTTTTCTCCTACATAAGCATTGGCAGCAACGAATAATTTATCAGATGCTAATTTTGTCGCACCATATAAATTCACAGGGCTACATGCCTTATCCGTTGAAAGCGCAATTACCTTTTCTACACCACGGTCGATAGCTGCCTCAATAATATTTTGAGCTCCATGAATATTTGTCTTTACCGCCTCAAAAGGATTATATTCACATGCATCAACATGCTTCATAGCAGCTGCATGAATGACAATATCCACACCATCAAAGGCACGATATAATCGGTCTTTATCCCGCACATCACCAATAAAGAATCGGATTCGTTCATCTTGGAACTCTTGCTTCATTTCATATTGCTTTAACTCATCGCGACTAAAAACGATAATTTTTTTTACACCTAATGTAAGTGCTTTCCTGATGAATTTTTTACCAAAAGAGCCTGTACCGCCTGTTACTAATACCACTTTATCTTTTAAAACACTCATTAGTATTTCCCCTTACTATGTATCATATAAATATTATATCGGATAATTTTAACGTATTTCTACTTTTGAAAAATAAATATAATTTTTAATGCAATATCCACTTTTTATTTGTACATATTTCACTTTTTCCTTTTTACTCTACACATTTCCTCCTTAGCAAATGTTCATTTTAATAGATAGACGAAAAAACACTCTTTGAATTAGAATATACATTCAAAAAGTGTTCTTATTTTAACTATCTCTTAATTGATATTAATTTCAAGCTATAATTTGTTCAAAATATGGCAACATTTCATATTCAAAAATATCAGCTACAAGGACAAAATCTTGTTTTTCTAAACCTTCATTTATAAGGTTTAAATACTCTTCTAATTGTTGTTTATTTAAATTTGTATTAACCCCTTGATCCGTTAGTATTTCTTCCATTTGTTTTATCCAAGTAATTCCCTCTGAAAAATTCAATATTTCATTTAAAGCTGTCGGAACATTGCCAGATCTTAAACTATCAGCAATATATTGTAACCCTGCTGGAATTTTAGCTATATATTTGTAATATTCATCTACAATCTCTATTTTGTCCATTTTAACAACCCCCGAATTCTTCTAATGCTATTCTTGTATATTTTAAAGATTTTTCTGTTGCCTCTAAAATATTTTCATAAAGATACATATTTTGTTTATGAATTTGTTTAAATTTTTCTACTGTCTCTAAATGTTTATTATCTATAGTCATTCTCATCACATCCATAGTAATCGGGTCAATGATTCTTTCCATAATTACTAGTGGATAATATTCTTTCAATTTAGAATCGATTTTATCTAGTTTTTTTAATGTACTAGCTGAAAATACCGTATTATTTTTTTCTTCTTTTAACAGTTGAATCGCTTCTACTAGTAATTTTTTTATTTTTAAATAGACTTCTATTTCTTGACTCATAAATTGCTTATAATTGACAACGCTATTATCTATTTCATTTTTAAGTTCCAATTTTGAAATATTATTTGTCTGATACATATAGTTTTCACAAAATGTTGCAAAATCTAATTGTGGGATACCGTTAATTTTTACGCCACCTTCGGTACAATTATAAATTTTATGTTGTTTGTGCAACATTATATATAATTTTTCTATACTCTTCCTCATACTGTTAAATTGGTGATTCGTTTTTACAGGTTCCCCGTAGTATCCTTCTACTTCAAAAGTCATGTCTTTCTTGAAAAATTCATCAGTTAACTCACTATAATGATTATTATTTTCTGCATGGGATTTATTGTTCGTATAAGCTAAATCTTGTCCAATAATTGCGATTGGTCCTGTACTAATTTTACTTGCTATTTCTAATGCAGTTATAGCAACTGTACCACCAGTTGATAGCATTGGTAAATCCTTACCTAGCCCTTCTTTAATACGTTTTTGTATACTATCTTCTCCATAAAAACAAAAACTATAGCGGTTTCCTTTAAAATCTCGTTCTATTTTCCATGCATTCCCTAAACCATAAATCAAATCGAAAGCATTATTTTTAATGTTTTTAAAGTGTAAATAATTACTTTCTCCTCCATCCATTGTTACTACATAGTCAGGTGTAATTTCTGCTGCCAGTAGAGAGTTGATGGTAGATCCTGCACTAATTATCAAACATTTATCTTTCAATTTTTTTAACAGTGGTAACTGTTTTGTTAATGAAGGACCTCCCGAAGCTAAAATTACTGGGCAATCATATTTATTGTAAAGTTCCTTTAAACTCTGATCTTTATGAACATAATATAAATTCATAATGTAATTTTCCTGCCATAAATCGCCAAAAAATCTTATTGTATTTTCATTCACAATATCTTCAATTTGTATATGACGAATAAAGTCTAGAAATTCTTTATATTCCTTGTCAAAAATTTTGTCATAATTAGGTGAGAGCAGTATATTGACTTTACGATCAAAATCAGCTATATAATCTTCTGAACGCATATAAAAGTCCTGTAAATCAGAAAAAACGCCTTCAATTTTATCTTTACCCTCAATATTTAAACTACTAAATAAAGGGTCATACACTAAAATATCAGTGTTTCCATACTTTTTTGCAATAGCATTAGCTATGTACCCTAGTCCATAGCCAAACAGTATATTTAAATATCCTTCTTTATAGTTCTTATCTATGTATTTATCAGCTTCTGCTTCAGGATTGTAATTACTATGTAAAAAATACCCATTTACTTTTGCATTTGGCTTATCATTTTTTGTTTGTAAATAAATTATATCTAAATCTTCCATAAAGTCGTCTCCTTGGTTAACCTTGGTGAGGCTCTCTTTTAAAAAAGGGTTATTAAATCATATTTGTTTTACAGAAAAGTGTCTTACTTCTTTGATTATATCGGTATAAAAAAGGATTTTTAAATTTTTTATTAAAAAAAGCTTGAACGAAATTTCGTTCAAGCTTTTAATATTTTAGGCTAAAAGTTAATCAATTATTGTAATAATTGAAGTACACCTTGTGGTTGTTGGTTAGCTTGAGCTAACATAGATTGAGCAGCTTGCATTAAGATGTTGTTCTTAGTGAAGCCCATCATTTCTTTAGCCATGTCTGTATCACGGATACGTGATTCAGCAGCTGTTAAGTTTTCAGATGTAGCACCTAAGTTGTTGATTGTGTGCTCTAAACGGTTTTGAACAGCACCTAAATCAGAACGTTGAGAAGAAACTAATTCTAAAGCTTCGTTGAAGTTTTTAATTGCTTTGTCAGCAGCTGTTTGAGAATCAATTTTACCAGTAATTTTTAAACCAGCTGTACCCATTGTTCCGATTTTTAATGTAATAGATTGGCCATCATTAGCACCGATATGGAATTTTTTACCAGAGAATGTACCATCTAATAATTTTTGAGTATTGAACTCTGTGTTTTTAGCGATACGGTCGATTTCTGATTTTAATGCTGTAACTTCTTTGTCAAGCGCTCCACGGTCTGCAGTTACGTTTGTATCGTTTGCAGATTGTACTGCTAATTCACGCATACGTTGTAGGATTGCGTGAGTTTCGTTAAGAGCACCCTCAGCAGTTTGGATTAAAGAGATTGAGTCTTGAGCGTTTTTAGTAGCCATATCAAGACCACGGATTTGTCCGCGCATTTTTTCAGAGATTGCTAAACCAGCAGCGTCATCGCCCGCACGGTTTACTTTGTAACCTGAAGATAGTTTCTCAAGGTTTTTAGAAGCTTGAGTGTTGTTGAAAGTAAGGTTACGGTGTGTGTTTAAAGCTGAAATGTTGTGTTGAATTCTCATTTGGAATTCCTCCTTGAATTTTTAGTGTGTTATTCCACATCCGTGTGGAATTTCGGATTAGGTAGTATGTATGTACTTCCTGCCCCTTACAAACTATATATCGTAATTAGTTGGAAATGTTTAATAGTTTTTTAGAAAGTTTTTTTATTTTTTATGTAATTATTTCAAAATAAACATATATCTCTTATTATTTTTTCTTCAATTGCTCTAAAAAGTTTGATGTTACAGAAAGGGCTTCTTTATTTTCCGCTTGGATTGCTTCAAAAACTTCTGATCGATGTACTTTCACCGTTTTCGGTGCAACAATCCCCAGTTTGATTTGGTCACCCTCAACTGCCAATATTTTTATTTCAACTTGATCACCTATCATAATTGACTCATCTTTTTTTCGTGAAAGAACTAGCATTATTTCGCACTTCCTTCCAATGGTAGCATTGGATAACGTAATGGAAAGGCTTTATTGTCTTGAAGAACGATTTGCTTACCGCGTTTTTTTTCTATATTTAAAATAACAGGTGCCAGCAAGTTAATCGTAGAGTCTTGAAATGCTTCTTTTAATGTTACAATAGCATATGGAAGAACATCTTCTTGCTTTTCAATTTGTAATTGCTCACGATCTTCTTCGCTAATATCAAAGCTATAATCTTGTTTGAATGCAAAAGGGTAGGCTACGACAAAACCAATTTCTTTATTCTGAACAGATTGTAATAATGCAAGTGGAAGGTCTGCATCAATCGGTAACAAAACAAATTTTTTCTCCTCTTCTAATCCTAGTAAACCATGCTCAAATGTAAGGATATCTTGTTCACCAATTTCTACTTCTCCTAAAAATTTAGTAGCAATTTTCATTTATAAACTCTCCTTTAAATGATGACATCGATGTCAACATCTGGTCTTTGTATCATTGTACCAGTTACTTTTCCTGGTGTGTATTCGTGTATAGGTTTGTTCACTTTAGCGTCAATTACTGGTTCTCTTCGTTGAATATTGACATCCGTTGTACCTGGTGTGTAATTAATTTTGACTGATCCTACGGATGGTACAAATTTGACATTAAATTGTACACGGTGTGGACCGTGGTTTTGTTTAGCTATATTTTGAACTATTGCCCGTCCTTGATCTTTTCCAGCGTTCTCCATCATTTGACGTCCCTCTTGTGCTCTGCGTGCCATTCCTTTTATTGCCTCTTGTTTTCCTTTTTCTGCGTAATTTGCACTTGATTCTAAAGGACCAATCATTCCTATGTCTCTTCTTGCCTGTGAGGAGTCAATTTTCAAAACACTTCTCGTTGTATTTATATCTAAAATAGCGGCTGGTTGTTCAATACGCTGTGTCGCCTTTGGCTGTTCAATATGCTGCTGTGGTTTACCAATATGAAGATCAATTTTGGCATCGATTGTACGAATTTGTATTTGTGGTAGCCTCACAATACTAGCTCTCCTTTCAAGAAAAGCGTTTGAACAAAGTGTCCAAACGCCTAAATTATATTAACGGATAAAATCCACTAATGTTTGTTGAATGATTTTAGAACCTACTGAAAGTGCAGCCTGATGAATAGATTCATGTGTCACCATTTCAGTAATGGCCTTTGCATAGTCGACAGACTCATTATCCCTGAGTTGTTTTGTGACGTTAACCTCACGTATACCTAGTCGATTTTCCATCATTTCTACACGGTTTTGCCGTGCACCGATATCTGCCTGTGCTTCTAAAACTTTATTATGCATGGCTGTAATATCATCATTTGTAGTAGCTGAGGATACCCCGCCAAGCATGCTAGCAATTTCTTCACCTGTTTTTGTTGGGTCGCCTAATAAATCCGAAATTTTCCCCATCATATCATCTATATTATTAAATAAATCTTTCCCTGGGGTATTTACAGAAAGCTGGATACCATCATAAATTTCTATTTTTACACCTTCTTGATTAGTATTCGGATTTATGACTCCACCAATAAATAAAGGCTCGTTAGTTCTAGTTCCACTAAATATGTAACTGCCACCAATATTCGTATTTCCTACATCCTGTAATTGTTGGCGAATTTGGTCAATTTCTTTTTTTATTTTGTCACGATCCTCTGATGTATTTGAATCAGTGGCAGCTTGAATAACAAGTTCACGAACTCGCTTCATTTGCTCACCAACCTGGTTAAGAGATTCATCTGTCGAATCCAACCAGCTACTTGCCGTAATCGTGTTACGAGTGTATTGCTCTACCTTAGCTAAATCTCGACGATAGCCCATACCCTTTACTGCAATAACTGGATCATCGGATGGACGAGTAATTTTTGAACCTGAATTTATTTGGTCCTGTAGCTTAGACATTTTACCATAGCTGTTATTTAAATTTCGTAGCATGTTATTTGATAGCATTGATTGTGTTACACGCATTTTGTAAAAAGCCTCCTTCTTGTAGGTTGATAAATTGGTCATTATTTACTTGATTCTATTGTTATAAACCAACTCGGCCCATACCGTTAATAATTTTATCCAATGTTTCATCGACAACCGTAATCATACGTGCATTTGCATTATACGCTTGTTGGAAAGTAATCATATTTGTCATTTCTTCATCTAAAGAAACCGCACTTACAGCATCGCGACTATTAGATACCATCAGAAGTTGGGATTCAGAAGTCGCAGCTATACGTAATGCCTCTTCACCATCTACACCAACTTTTCCAACAATCGCTTGATAGAATGATTGTAAGCTTGCATTATCTATATCTGCATATAATTTATGTTGCATATTGGCAAGTTCGTAAGCATTCTTACCATTTCCTTCTTCTGTTGGGTCAGAAGATGCTGCTAAAAGGTTAGGATTTTTTAAGATATCTTCATTAACCTTGATTCCACCAGCACCAGTTCCTTCAAAGAAGACGCCGCCTGGTTTCGAAGGATTTATGATGTTTCCATTCGCATCTTTTTCTTCAAGGGTATAACCTTTTGCATGTTGCGCATTGAATTCTTTAATAAATGCATTGGCTAATTGATCTAATTTTTGTAAAGTTTCTGTGTAGTATCCTTTAATATCGCCACCCGCACTTTGATAACCATACGAATTAATTAGTGAAAGTAATTTTCCTTTTGATGCTTCAAAGTCTTGCTGTTTAATTGCCGTTTGTGCACTAGTGACAGCACCCGCTTCATGCGCATCTAAAGATTCCAATCCTGTTAATTGTAGTTCAGAGAAAGAATTTGTAATTTCATCGCCAGTCACCTTCGTGCCGTTTGTACCCATCGCTGTAAATTGAGCGAAATCTTTACCGTTTACTAAATCTCTGATAACACCGTCATTACCTTTAAAAGTAATTTTTAAGCTTCCTTCTGCAACCTCTGATGCTAAACCACCAGAAGGAATACGTTCAATCGATACTGGAATATACTCATTTAGTTTATCAACTAGAGTATCACGCACATCATATAAATCATTTGGTACATGCCCACTAGGTTCAACCTCTTGAATTTGCTTATTAACGGCAGCAATTTGTTTAAGGATAGTATTAATTTGAGTTGTCGAAACATTAAGTTCATTTCCAAGATTACCCTGAATCATTTTTAACTGTTTATCAAGGTAATTTAAAGAATCAGCTAAGTGCTCCGCACGACTAATGGCTACTTTACGTGAAGCACCATCTGCAGGCTTCGTCCCCACATCTTCAAGTCCCTTCCAAAACTGTTCGAAAGCTTTATCTAAACCGAATTCCGAAGGTTCATTCATAACATCTTCCATTTGAGAAATGGCATTTGTTCTAGATTCCCAATAACCTAACTTATTCGTCTCTTGACGATATTGGCGATCAATAAATTCACTACGAATACGTTGGATTGAACTTGCTTCAACCCCAGTACCAAGATGTCCTGGATAAGTTGGTTGGTTTAAGCCGGCTGTTGGAAAACCTGGTGTCGCCTGCATGTTTACTCGTTGGCGTGAGTAACCTAATGTGTTGGCATTGGAAATATTATGTCCTGTTGTGTATAAAGCTGTTTGTTGTACGAAGAGGCCGCGTTTACTTGCTTCTAGGCCCATAAATGTTGAGCGCATTTTTCTTCCTCCTTTTAGGCTTGTGAATCGAAATATGATTTTTTAGCTATGTTATTTGTGCCATGAACCTCGTTGCTAGAGTAGTTCATTTGCTCTGTGCGAGGTCTTACAGCATCTAATGTTAGGTTGACGATTTGTAGTGATTGGAAAACAAGTTTTTGATTTAAGTCATTTTGTTTTCGTAGGTCAGTGATAATTTGCAGTAAACGATCGCGAACTACTGATAAGGTTGCTTTGTCAGCTTGTTGGTCAGCAGCCTCGATGACATCTGCGACAGTCGTTTTGTCAGATGAAGCAAGTCCCTTTGCTTCGAGGTAGTCCGTTACCTGTTTCTGACGCTGTTGCTCGAGCTTATCGATGGCCGCTATGTGTGCCTGCTCATCCTTGAGCAATTGGTCTAGAGCTTCGATATCACCAGCTTTAATGATTTCTGTTTTTTTCAAGGCTAGTTCAAGTAAACTTTTATGCATTCTTTCTAGCATCGTTAATGTAGAATTAATCGCTTCTACAGACATATCGCTATACACCCTTTCTGCTGTTCCCTAGAAACGATAATATTTCAGCATATCCTCTGCTACTTTGCGAGCATCTACTTTGTATTCACCAGAATCAATGTCTTTTTTCAGCTGTTGTACGCGGTCAGCTCGCTCTGTACTGTATGTTGATACGCTTTTCATATCTTGAGCAGCTTTCGAAATCTCAATTTTATCAGCAAAAGATGCTTTGTTTGTATCTGATTTAACGTTACGTACTTGGTTTTTATAGGCGTTTACTGCATTAATTCCATAAGATGTAATTTTCATTTTGAAACCCCCCATCTAAAAATCTTATCTTCCTATTATTTCGGATTGTCTCACATAATGTTAAGTTTTCACATATAAAAAAGTGTGCTAATTTTGTTTAAAATTAACACACTTCCCGTTATTAGCGTTTTCGCTCTGCGTGATAGGTTACACGATCGCGTTGCTCTACACTGTCGCGGAATTCCTTAGCTGCTTCAAATGTACGTAAGTCAGCCTTTAATTCATCTTGACATTTTGTACAAAGCTTACCTATGGTTGTCAGGTGACCACAGTTATCACATGGATAACCAAGGTTAGGGAACATGGCTGGCTGCAAGCGGCCTTTACGAACCCATTTATACAATAGCTCCTCTTCTGCTCCAGTTGCTTCTACGATACGCTCAACTGTTGCTGCACGGTTCTCACGTTTACGAAGGAAGCGATAAACGATTTGATAAAGCTCTTCCTCTGATTGTGCACACTTATGACATACTTCTCGGACCCCTGTATAATTAAAAAATTCATTACACTTTGGACAATTACGAACCTCAGCCATCTGCTTTTCCTCCTCTTTCAAGAAATCTTATCTACGAATGCTATACCCATCATCTATTATACATAATACGTTGGAAAATTCATCCTTCAATTAATGTGAAGTATTGGACATTTTTAGCACCCGCCTGCATTAGCACATCTGCGGCATGCTGAATGGTTGTTCCTGTAGTTTTAATATCGTCAAAAAGAAGGTAATCTTTATGCTCTACTTGTGAGCCTACCTTTACACGAAAAAGAGGTGCTACATGTATGCGCTGCTCTCTATTTTTGGAGCTTTGTGTCTCTGTTGTTGTCTTTTCTAATAGCTGAATGTACGGAATAAAAGCTGCCTTTAATAGTTCCTCTGTGTGTGAGAAGGTACGCTCCTGTTGCTTGAGGGGATGCATGGGAATTGGTAGAATCATCGCTTTCTCTTTTCTAAATCGAGCATAAAGCTCCTGTCGAAATACTTTTGCAAGAGCTACATCCTGAAGAAATTTAAACTGATGTAAGTAATCTTTCATCGCGTCATTATACTGATAGAGTGCTGTAGCTGACTGTGAATGTTCAAAGCGAGCAGCACACCTATCACATATAGTCGGTGAAAACTGCTTTGTTAACAGAATTTTCCAGGATATGGTTGATGTCAACGGCTGCGAGCAAATTAAGCAATGCGATTCTATTTTATTCATTGGGGAAATCCTTTTCTATTATATAAAGCAATTTTTGCACATGCCTCATCCATCTCTATTGTGATGCCGTGATGAAAGAACAAGACCTCACCAGCAGGAAATTGTCTATCCCGCCCAACACGACCCGCAATTTGAATAAGAGCGCTGGCAGTAAAAATCAATGACTCTGCTCCGATTACTGCCACCTGTACATTGCTAATTGTAATGCCTCTTTCTAATATAGTTGTAGTTAATAAGCCTGGAACTTCTTTATTTCTTAGCTTCAGCACCTTTTCCTTTCGCTCCGAATCTGCTGCATGCACAGCTACTATCTTTTCATCTAGCAACTGAAAAAGGGGTTCTGCTCTATTCATTAAGGCGATTGTTGGAAAGAAGATTAAAAATGGCTGCTTTTGGCTAAGACGTTCCTCTGTCCATTTTTTTAACCTTTTGGGGATTGTACCTCGCTGGAAGCTTTTATCATAGCCCCATAAAGCACGCACTTGAGGAACTGGCAATGGATGATTGTGATAGCGTTTTGGAATAAAGGAGTAGCTTTCTTGCTGAAAGGCATGTAGTAATGATGGTGATGGGGTTGCTGTAACAAATACAATAGGAGCATGTTCTTTTTTAGCCTTTCCTACTGCTCTTTGTAGGGTTTCATCAAATGTATAAGGAAAAGCATCTGCTTCATCGACAATGATAACATCAAAAGCCTTGTCAAATCGGTAAAGCTGATGGGTCGTTGCTATAACCATCTGGGCATAGCCATGTTGTTGTAAGACACCACCGTATAATGCATGAATAATAGTTTCAGGGAATACTTGCTGGAAGCGTGGCGTCAATTCCAACACTACATCTGTGCGTGGTGTTGCAATACAAACACGTAGCCCTCGCTTTAGCGCATCATAAACCGTTGGAAAAAGCAGCTCGGTTTTTCCAGCACCACACACTGCATGAATTAAATGCGAACGCTTTGCTGTCACACTTGCTAAAGTTTCATTTGCAGCCTGTTGTTGAAGTTCCGTGAATTGCCCTGCCCATTTGAATAAATGCTTGTACGTCTTAATGGCTTTAGGACCAATCCAAACCATCAAATTCGTACAGCTGCTCACCCTCCCCATTTTGATACAATGCCGACAATATAAACATTGTTGCTGGCATTTTGAGCAATCAAATAGAGTGAATAATTGCGGGTTTGTATTGTGGCAGCGATTGCAACGAATAACTGGCTTCATTTGAATTCCTTCTATTAAATTAAAATATTTTCGCTCGATTGCGTTATCAATATGTGCTGATGAATATGGAGAATGATTTTTTAACCAAATGCGACCTTCATGGAAATCACGTAATGCTGGTGGTAACAGCCAACCTTTATATTTCATAATTTCTCTCCCTCCATAGAAAAAAGCCTCTACTTTGCTGTAGAGACCTTCTCATAGAAATTTTATTTTTTTGTCCAGCCTAAGCCCATCGATCCTTCACCTAAATGTGTGCCAATGACAGGGCCGAAATAGCTTAATTTAAAACTTACGTTCGGGTACGCTTCTGCTAATTGCTCTAGCCATTCTTGTGCTTCTGCTTGGCAATTGCCGTGTATGACAACAGCGTCCATAGCTTCATACTTTCTCGCATCCTCTGCTAGCAATTCCTCTACACGTTTTAATGCTTTTTTACGTGTTCGGATTTTTTCAAAAGGCACAATCACCTTGTCTACAAAATGTAGAACAGGCTTTACTTGTAATAAGCCGCCGATCAAGGCTGCCGCAGAAGACAAACGCCCACCACGTTGTAAATGAGCTAAGTCGTCTACAATGAAGTAAGCACGGATATACTGCTGCATGTCCGCTAATGCCGCCAGTATGTCTTGCGCTGAATGGCCCTCTTTCGCCATTTCAGCAGCTTTTAAAACATAAAAGCCCTGAACCGCACAGGAAATTTCACTGTCAAAGGCATGCACTTTTATGCCTTCTACCATTTCACCTGCCTGTACTGCCCCTTGATATGTTCCACTAATACCACTTGATAAATGGATCGAAATAACCTCGTCATAATCCTTCGCTAGCTCGTCAAAGAGAGCAACAAATTCTCCGATTGGAGGCTGTGTTGTTTTTGGGAATTCTTTTGCTCCACGCACCTTATCGTAAAACTCAGATGCTGTGATGTCTACTTCTTCTGCAAATAGTTCACCTGAGATATTAACACTTAAAGGTATCATGTGAATGTTTAAGCGTGCACGTTCCTCAGCTGAAAGATATGCAGTACTATCTGTTACGATTGCCGTCCTCATCCATGTCCACTCTCCTATGATTCTTAGTTTACAATCTATTTCTTCTTGGTGCAATTGTTGTTGTTTGTTCGCTGTCGCACAGGATACGGAATGAAAACAAAAAGAAATGAATGTAAAATGAATGACGAACGTGAGATTCACGTTTTCGTTATTCATTTCGCATTCATTTTCTATGTATAGTAGGCGTATCTTCACTCAATTCTTATATTGAATGAAGATAGCTCCTGTTAGTTGCCTGTACTAGACTGTGAGTCATCACCAATATAAAAGACACTTGTAACCTTCCAATCATCGTCTTCCTTCACAAAGACTGTTACTTGACGTCCTGCACTTTCGTGTTCAACATTTGTCTCAATCTGAAGAGAGTGCATTTTCATGTTGGCAAATACCTGAGCCTCTTCTGGTTCATATTTAGCAATCGTTACGTTTTCTACATCACGCTTAATATCAAATTGATCGAATACTTCTGTTGCATATGTTTTTTCTTCATCGTATTTAAAACCCTTTGGATTTTTCGAGATTGTCTTCATATAACGCTCGATTTCTTCAGCATTTAATGCAGCAATATACTCATCGAAAGATGCTAAAATTGCCTTTTCATCTGCTGCTGGCACATTTTCAGCTTTTTCCACGTTACCACCCATCATCTCAAAGCCTACTGTACCATCTTCTATTACTTTTTCTCGATCCTCGTCACTCATCTTCTCTTCTTTATTACCACATGCAGTTAAAGTTAATACGAATAAGATTAACACTGCTAGAAAACTTTTCTTTAACATCAAAAAACCTCCCGCGCATATTGTAGCATATAAATGCTGTAGTAGGAATTTTGTTGTGCTTTTTCAACATTTAGGTGCTACATCTTTCTTATGACGCATTTGCTTGTAAAATGTTGCACGTTCTGTTAGTTTTCATGTTTATACGTATAAACAGTCCCGTTTAGCAATGTTACAAAATTGTGAATAGCCTCTTCATGATTTCGTAAACCTTTATAAATAATTACCAAAAAACAATAAAAAACTGTTTTAAAAACTACTTCAATAGAAAGTAGCCTTTAAAAACAGTTTTAGCACTTATCGTACTTCCACCCAACCATTTTTAATGGCTGTTACAACAGCTTGTGTACGGTCATTAACATTCATTTTTTGTAGAATACTTGAAACGTGGTTTTTAACCGTTTTTTCAGAGATAAACAATGTCTCACCAATTGTACGGTTTGATTGACCATCTGTTAATAGCTGTAATACTTCACATTCACGTTTAGTTAATAAATGGAATGGACGACGAATTTCTGTTTGGTGGAAGTTCCCTTTATTTTCGTGTTCAGATAGGCGTTTGAACTCAGCTACTAGGTTTTTTGTTACTTTTGGATGTAAATAAGATCCACCATTAGCAACGACTTTGATCGCTTCAACGATTTCATCAGCATCCATCTCTTTTAACATATAGCCAAGAGCACCTGATTTTAATGCATGTGTCACATATGTTTCATCATCATGGATCGACAGCATAATCACTTTCGCATCAGGAAAATCATTGATTAACTCTGACGTTGCTTCTACTCCATTTTTACCTGGCATGTTAATATCCATTAATACAACATCTGGTTCGTTTTCAGCATATAACGTAACCACGTCAGTACCATCATCACCTTCAGCTACTACATCAAACGTATCTTCAAAATCTAAAATGCGTTTTACTCCTTCGCGGAATAGCTGGTGATCGTCTACAATTATAATCTTTGTCATTTGTCTTTACCCCCTAAATTTCTGCAACATTGCATCACTCTACTTCTAACGGTATTTTAAATAAAACCGTTGTCCCTCGATTGATTTCACTAGTAATCGTGATTGTACCATTTAAAATTTCAATACGTTCTTTCATTCCTAAAATCCCAAAGGAATGGTCTTTCACTACTTGTGGATCAAAGCCAATGCCATCATCTTTCACAACGATATTGACAGCTTCTTTTAACCACTCAAGCTTTACCCAAATGTCTTTACATTTTCCATGCTTCATGGCATTTGTTACGCATTCCTGCACTAATCGGAAAATGGATACCTCATAATTTGAAGGTATACGTTTTTCTGTACTTCTCGATTGGAAATGAACTTCAACACCTGGATTATATTCAGTTACTGTCGATAAATACTTCTTTAATGTCGGAACAATTCCCAAATCATCAAGTGCCATTGGTCGTAGATCATAAATAATACGTCGCACCTCAGATAAAGCATTTCGCACCGTTTTCTTTAAATCAGCAATTTCAGCCAATGCATTTTCAATACCCTTTTCACGATACGTTCTATCTATTAAATCAGTGCGCATTAGTACATTTGCAAGCATTTGAGCAGGTCCATCATGAATCTCTCTTGATAAACGCTTACGCTCTTCTTCTTGAGCTGCAATAATACGTATCCCAAAATCTTGCTTCATTTTTGCTTGTTCAAGCGCTAAACCAACATTTTTTAAATCTGAAGTTAAGTAATTCAAAATGACATTTACCTGATTGACAATATGATCAGCACGTTCAATCGTATCGAGTAATCCTCTTAATCTTCTCTCTAGATCATCTCTTTTATCGCGTAGCTGTTTTTCTTGCGTTCTAATAACGGAGAGCTTTACCTGGAAATCATGTGCAGTTTCATATGCTTCTCTAACTTGTTCTTCGGTATAATTATCAAAAGCTTTACTTACTAATACAAGTCTTTGCTTAGCAAGCTGCGTACTTTTTTCCAGAGCATCGCCTTCATCAATTACAATTGATATTTGTTTTCGAACAATTTCCAGCTCTTTTTGCATATCTTCAAAGCTTCTTCGGCTTTGTTCACTTATAATAAAGATGTCATCCTTTGAGCTCATGATTGTATCTAACATTCGATTGAAAATGTCATCAAGCGACTTTAAATCGAAGGTATCATTTGAAAACATAGTATACTCCCCAGTCTAATGTCTTATGATTACTCACTATTTTAATAGACCAATTTCATATATTCCATAGTCTACACCCATTATAGCATTACCATGCTAAAATTTAATGCTTTTTCTACACGAAAATTATAGAATAGAACTCTAATTAAAAGGAGATTGATACGGATGAGAGAAAACTATTTAACAGTAAAAGGATATGGTGAAAGCGAAATTGTTATTTCCAAATCCCGCTTTCTCACTTATATAGAACGTGCAGAAACGGAAGAGGATGCAATTTCCTTTATAGATCGTATAAAAAAAATGCATCATAATGCAACACATAACTGCTCAGCCTATATTATTGGTGAGCATGATCATATTCAAAAAGCGAATGATGACGGGGAACCTAGTGGTACGGCTGGCGTCCCTATGTTAGAGGTCTTAAAAAAACAAGGCTTAAAAGATACGGTCGTCGTAGTTACTCGCTATTTTGGAGGTATTAAGCTCGGTGGCGGTGGTCTCATTCGTGCTTACGGGAAAGCGACAACAGAGGGTCTCATTGCTGCACAAGTAGTTGAACGTAAACTCCATCATTTCATGAAGGTAGCCATTGATTACACATGGCTAGGGAAAGTCGAAAATGAAATAAGAGGTTCATCTTACTCTTTAGAGGAAATACGGTATTTAGAGGGTGTCGAAATCATTACTTCTGTGTTAAAAGAGGAAGAAGAGCAGTTCCGAAATTGGATTACAGAAATCACAAATGGACAAGCATCCATTACATTCGAAGATGCTCAATTTATAGAATTTATTGTCAAATAAATAGTTTTAATTGTCGAAACTAAATATGCATAGTATAATTTTTTTGTTAGGCTATTTTTATTGACCATTCGTTTGCTTTATTGTAATTGAATAAAATTTAGCTTTATCGCATTATTATTCCCAATAATTAGAGGAGAATATATCTAATATGAAAAAAAGATCTGTTAAACCGTACAAAAAAAGATCTTCTAAAGCTTCCTTAATTATAAAAGTTACACTACTATTAGTTGCCAGCTTGGTGATTTGTGTAACGGCTTATGGTGTTTACCTTACAAAACAGGTAGAGCATGCTGCAAACTCAGCATACGAGGAATTAGAAGGTCGACAGGTTTCTACTCAGCGAGAAGAAAAAGTAGAGCCAGTACATGATAATGTATCTATTTTATTTGTCGGGGTTGATGATAGTGATAATCGTGGACAGGGTTCTGAAAACTCACGTTCCGATGCACTTATTTTAGCTACGTTAAATAACAAAACACATACAATTAAAATGTTAAGTATTCCTCGTGATTCTTACGTTTATATTCCTAAGGTCGGTTATAAAGATAAAATTACTCATGCTCATGCAATGGGTGGAACACTTACTACTATCGAAACAGTAGAACAACTATTTGACATTCCAATCGACTATTATGTGCGTATGAACTTCAATGCCTTCATTGACGTTGTCGATGCACTCGGTGGTATTGAAGCAGAGGTACCTTATGCTTTACACGAATTAGATGAATTTGATAAATTCACAATCAATTTACAGCCAGGCTTACAGCATTTAAACGGTAGTGAGGCTCTTGCCCTTGCAAGAACACGTAAGCAAGATAGTGATATTGAGCGTGGTAAACGTCAACAAGAAATTCTTTCAGCTATTATCAAAAAAGTTGCTTCTGTTGGTTCCATCACAAAGTATGATGATGTCATTAAAGCCCTTGGTGATAACATGAAAACAGATATGACATTCACTGAAATGAAATCCTTCATATCTTATTTATCAAAAGGTGCTCCACGTATCGACTCTTTAACATTGGATGGTACAGATGACATGTCTACTGGTATTTATTATTATCAGTTAAATCAGGATTCTGTAGATGAAGTGAAGGAAATCTTCAATAACCATCTTGGACGAAATGAAAGTTCATCAAGCCTAACAAGTGGCAATACTTCAGGAACAGACAGTGCTGCAAGCGATGATAATTCAGCCATTGAATAACCAGTAATGACTTTCCAAAGCCCCTAGACAAGCCATCTTGTCTAGGGGCTTTTTATATTACTTCCCCAAAGATTAAACTGCTCTTTTCATTTACCCTGTCATGAACTAGTTAAACAAGCCTATTTTAGCTTTCCTCCCTTTCTATTTCCTATACATTCTAATGGTAATGTCCGTCAGTAATAGTTCACTCAAAGTTGCTATTTATGCTTATCAATAAGAAAGACATTGAGAAGCGCTCTTTTAAGCTATACATCCAAGTAGCCAGTTTCTTTGGCAGCAAAAGTAAGCCTCACCTGCATGAACAATGTTTTTAGATCTCTTAAGGTTTTCCATCACAATCCATGCTTTTGCTTCGCGTCCGCAAAGACACATTCAATCGTCTCTTTGCGCTTTGCATAAATTTGTTTGCTGTCATAGGAATGTCGTAAATGTTCAGCTTCCTCTAAATATAATTCCCAAATATGGTGTTGAATGAGTTATTTTCTGTACATTGTGATGCATGGTTATATTGGCAATACGCCATATTCGTTGCGATTTCTTTCATTTTCGTACTAAATGCTTCTTAGGTACTTATTAATCGATCGTTAACATCTCTAATCGTTCACGATGAAGTATTTTATGTAGAAGCTGATTGGTGCGAAGTAGTGGCAATAACAAAGCGAGGGAAGCAGCTCGCCCCCGCCCTTAGCATCAATCAACGGTTTTAATTAAAAAAAGACTGTAGATAAACTCAAAAAAATTGAGTTTATCTACAGTCTGAGCAATCATACAAAATGTATGATTGCTTTCGTTTTATTTACTGAAAATCCGTACAAAGTTTAATAATGGTCTATAGTTTTTACCTGCTAGCCCAATGACCTCAACAAAGATTTCAATGGCTGTTAAAATAACAGCTACAAGTAAAATAGCTCCCCATAATTTTGCCATAGAGAAGATGATCGCTGCTAATCCAAACATCATCGCGATGCCATAAATAATTAATACAGTTTGACGATGTGTAAAGCCCATATCCAGTAAACGATGGTGTAAGTGAGATTTATCTGGGTCAGACCATTTCTTCTTCATGCGTACACGACGAACAATCGCAAAGAATGTATCAGAAATCGGTACACCAAGAATAATAATTGGGATGATTAAAGCTACGAATGCAACATTTTTAAAACCAAGTAATGCCAACACGGAAATCATAAATCCGAGGAACAATGCCCCTGTATCACCCATAAAAATTTTCGCTGGGTGGAAATTATAAAATAAGAAACCAAGTGAAGCTACAGCTAAAATGGCTGCTAGCGCTAAAACAAACATATTGCTCATAATAAACGCCATGATTGCTAATGTAATGAGTGCAATTGTAGAAACACCTGCAGCTAGGCCATCTAAGCCATCAATTAAATTAATAGCATTTGTAACCCCAACAATCCAAATAATTGTTAATGGGATACTTAGTAAACCAAAGTCTAATGTACCTAAGAATGGTAAATTAACCATTTCAATTTGAATTCCACCTACAAAAACAACAATTAGTGCGGCACCTAGCTGACCAATCATCTTTGCCTTGGCAGAAATCTCACGCATATCGTCAATAACACCAGTGGCAACGATAATACAAGCACCTATAATGATTGCTAACAAAGATTCGGGACTACCATGTTTAGTATGGATTAAAAATGAATATAAAATCGTCACACCAATTATAAACGCAAGGAAAATGGCTAAGCCGCCAAGTCTTGGCATAATTCGAGCATGTACTTTTCGGTAGTTTGGTGCATCAACAGCACCTATTCTAAACGCTAAACGTTTCACTAATGGAGTTAACAAAATGGATGCAACGAACGCTGCTATTAAAGACACGTAAAGCATGTCTCTCCTCCTCAAATAAATAATCTACATTGAAATCCAAATTGATTATAGCATGAACAAGCATTGAAATATACTTTTTCTAAACATTTTCCACGATTTCACAAATATTTTGTACATTTTAGCATTCATAGATTCCTATACAGTCAATTGTAGTCACCATTCGCAAAATTTGATAAAATAATGAAGTGTCTAGCATGTAGACAACTTTAAAGGAGCGTATATTTCATGTTCTCAATTTTCAAAAGTAACAAAGAGCAAACTAGTGCTCGTCAATTAAAGCGCTACTATAAAATAGTAGATCAAATTAATAATCTTGAAGAAACGTATGTTAACAAGTCAGATGCTGAATTAAGAGAAATGACTTTTATTTTCAAAAATCAATTAGAACAAGGTGAGCCTATTACATCAATCATCCCGGACGCCTTTGCAGTTGTACGCGAAGCCTCAAAGCGTGTATTAGGTATGCGTCATTTTGATGTACAGCTTATCGGTGGTCTTGTATTGACTGAAGGCAATATCGCTGAAATGCCTACAGGTGAAGGTAAAACACTCGTTGCTTCCCTTCCCTCTTATGTACGAGCATTAGAAGGTAAAGGCGTTCACGTTATCACAGTAAATGATTACCTTGCAAAACGAGACTATGAGTTAGTTGGTCAAATCCATCGGTTCCTTGGCTTAACTGTTGGTTTAAATGTACCGATGATGGAGCAAGATGAAAAAAAATTAGCTTACAACGCAGATATTACATACGGTGTTGGAACTGAATTCGGTTTCGATTACTTACGTGATAATATGGCCCATAGCTTGGCAGATAAGGTTCAACGACCATATCACTTTGCCATTATTGATGAAGTAGATAGTGTCCTGATTGATGAGGCCAAAACACCTCTCATTATCGCAGGTAAAATGGCATCGAATAACGAATTACATCAAATTGCTGCCATGCTAGCCAAACGTTTCAAAGTCGAGGAAGATTATGATTTTGATGAAGAAACAAAAGCTACTTCCTTAACAGACAAAGGTATTGAAAAGGTTGAGGCTGCCTTCAATATTGATAATCTGTATGATTTAGAACATCAAACACTTTTCCATTATGTGATTCAAGCAGTTCGTGCACACGTCATGTTTAAACGTGATGTAGATTACATCGTTAAAAACGACAAAATTGAGCTTGTTGATATGTTTACTGGCCGTATTTTAGAAGGTCGCTCACTCTCTGATGGCTTACATCAAGCAATTGAAGCCAAAGAGGGCGTTACCATCACGGATGAAAATAAATCAATGGCGCAAATTACAATTCAAAACTATTTCCGTATGTATCCGAGACTTTCTGGGATGACGGGTACAGCGAAAACACAGGAAAAGGAAATTCGAGAAGTGTACGGTATGGAAGTTGTGCAAATTCCAACCAACCGTCCACGTCAACGTGTCGATCAGCCTGATATTATTTTTAGCACCCAAGAGGCAAAATATAAATATGTTGCAGCTGAGACTAAAAAACGTCATGAAAAAGGTCAACCAATTCTCATTGGTACAACATCAATCTTACAGTCCGAAACGGTTGCTGATTATCTAAAAAAAGAAAAATTAACTTTCCAATTACTCAATGCAAAAACCGTAGAGCAAGAAGTAGAGCTTATTTCACAAGCAGGTCAAAAAGGTCGTATTACTGTAGCAACAAATATGGCTGGTCGTGGTACAGATATCGTGCTAGGGGAAGAAGTGCATGATCTTGGTGGTTTATATGTAATGGGTACAGAAAAGCATGAAAGTCGACGTGTAGATAATCAGTTACGTGGTCGTTCAGGTCGTCAAGGAGACATAGGCGAAAGCCGCTTCATTCTCTCTATTGAAGATGATATGTTCCGTCGTTACGCAAAAGAAGAAGTTGAAAAATTCTCTGCAAAAATGGTCACAGATGAAAATGGCATTATTCAAAACAAAGAGGTGCAGGAGCTTATAGATCGTACGCAGCGCATTGTGGAAGGTTCTCAATACGGCATGCGTGAATACAACTTAAAACTAGATGATGTTATTAATGATCAACGCACGGTTCTTTATGGATTACGTGACAAAATTTTAGCTGGTGAAGACTTAATGGGCGAGCTAAAAAAAATGCTACGTGAAACAGTTGATTTTGCTGTTCGTGATGCTGCACCAGAAGATGTTTCTTCTATCGAATGGGATTATGATCGTATGGAGCAAACATTAAACTCACTATTCATTACGCCTGTTACAATCGATCGTGAGGTCGGAAGAATTAAACAGATACTAGCAGATATCGAACCATCTGAACTAGAACTACTTAATAAAATCGAAAAATTCTCTGAAAATGAGCAAATACTTCAAGCTATCCCTCAAGTTATGCTTAGCTACATCGATAGTGGCTGGGTAAGACATTTGGAAGCCATGGCGCATTTAAAAGAAGGAATAGGCTTACGTCATTATCAACAAGAAGATCCGATGCGAATTTACCAACGTGAAGGACTGGAATTGTTCGGTAAAAATTTCCAAGAACTACGTCGTTCAATCATTATAGAAATTACAAGCTTCATGAAAACAATTGAAGCACAGCAGGAGGAACAATAATGGGCTTATTTTCATTCTTTAAAAAATCAGACAAAATCGTTCAAGAAAACACAATTGACTCAAAAGACTTGCTAGGTACTGTTTCTACAAATAAAGGTGAAAACCGTGATGTTGAAACAAAGCTTTCTTTCCATCCAGAATGGGACGTACCTCAGGAGCAAAAATATATCTTTAACTTCCTTGCTAATGAGCTAGAACCATTGAAACCAAATCAATTATCTCTATCTTCTATTAGTATTGAAGAAGGTCGTGGTGGAAAATGGTTAGTACGTGCATTTTTCCGTTCATCTTTACCACAAGCGATTGAGCTAGGTGAAATCGAACTATTCATTATGGATAAAAATGATGAGCTTGTAGCATCTAAAAAATTCGATTTTAAAGCACTTGGCACAATTCCAGCAGAAAGTGCTCGTCCATGGGTATTCGAATTTGACAAGTCTACCATCAAAGTTGATGAGGTTCCTGAAGAAGGCTGGAAAATTGCCTTTAACCTTGTTTCCCTTCGCGGACACCAATTAGAGCTTGATCCATCTTGGGAAAAGCAATTACCAGCAGCTCAAAAAGAGGAGCTTGAAAAAATCGTTAAAACATTACCAGAGCTAGGCGAAACAGAGGTAAACTTCACAGGTTTACAGGCAAAGCTAGCTGAAAATGGTAATTTAAATGTATCGATCTTTATCCGCAATGGCCACAATAAAGCAATTAATCTTGAACAATTGCCATTAGAAATTATTGATGCAACAGGCAAACAAATTGCCAAAGGCTCATTTAAAATGGACCCAATCTTAACTGTACAACCAAACTCAACTAAGCCTTGGACATTTGTTTTCCCAGCAGAGCTTGTTGATGCAAATGATGCTGATCTCTCCCGTTGGACAGCGCGTGTTACACAATAACATCAAAACCCCCTTCTTTCGTTAAGAAGGGGGTTTGTTTATGTCATATAAAAAGTGATTTCTGCGTAAGCAAAAATCACTCCTTTTTTATTTCACACTATCAAAACGTTTATAAGCTACTAGTTTAGAAGACCAGTAAGTGTAAGTAACATCTGAAATTTCTACGCCATCTGTGCCCGCGTGGATGAATTTATTATCCCCAATATAAATGCCCATATGAGAAATACCTTCTTTATATGTATTTTCAAAGAAAACTAGATCTCCTGGTACTGGGTTTTCCACAAGTGTTGTGTTGCCATTAAAATACCCCTCACTACTTGTTCTTCCTATTTTTAATCCGCCTTGATTAAAGGCATAGAAAATAAATCCACTGCAGTCAAGACCCACTGGCGTATTACCACCGTATAGGTAGGGTGTCCCAACCAATGTATTTGCCACTTCAACTGTTTTTTTATAAATAGCTTGTCCATTTGCTGTAGGATCTTTATCTGTCACTTTGGATGGTGTGCCCGTATCTGAAGTCACATTATTATGTATAGATTCGCCCCCGGGTTTCACGGCTCCTGAAGAAATCTTTAATACTTGTCCAATGTAAATTATGTCTTTCTCAAGCTTGTTCCATTCCTGTATATCTTTAATTGACACATTATATTGCTTTGCAATTTTTGATAATGTGTCACCTTTCGCCACTGTATGAGAGCCAGCAGTAGGTTTGACAGATGTTGATGGGGTTGAAGGTTTTGTCCCCTCACTCGTTGTTTGCTTTTGAATTTCAAGCTTTTGAGCTACAAAAATCGTATCTTTCGATAGATTATTCCACTTCATAATATCCTCAATCGTAACTTGATGATGTTGCGCGATTTTGGATAAAGTATCGCCTTTTTGTACGGTGTAAGTTGCTGCTTCTGCTGTTTGTAGTGCTAAAAATGAAGTTGCGATAGTACTTAAAACAAGAATTCTCCATTTTTTTGTCTTTTGCATACCAAATTGCCTCCGTTCGTGCTAGAATATTTCCTTGTGTGTCTATCATACTAGATAACTGCTTCATGAAAAATCGGAAATACTGACTATTTTTCAAACATTTTAGTAATCCTATAGAATACGACAAAATCCGACTATATTGCAATAATATATTCATTGCCAGATTCTTGTTCCTATGATAACATACACTTCTGTATTTAAAATTTTTAGAAAGTTTTATCTTTTCAATCTTAAAGGAGTTTTTATACTTATGAAAAACATCTTGCATTTCATCAAAGGAAATTTAGCAGTAGGATTGCTATTATTTGCCTTATTCTTGGGTGCTGGGAATATTATTTTTCCACCGTTATTAGGTCAACAAGCAGGTGAAAATATCACAGTTGCTATGATCGGTTTCTTAATAACAGGTGTCGGTTTACCACTATTAGCTATCGTTGCTGTCGCCAAAGCAGGAGGCGATTTACAGCTGCTTGCCAATCGTGTTAGCCCTGCTTTTGGCGTAATCTTTACATCCATTGTTTATTTAGCCATTGGACCGTTCTTCGCTGTACCGCGAACTGGATCTGTGTCCTATGAAATAGGGATTGCACCGTTCCTTCCTGAAGCGATGAAGGGGCATTGGGCGCCGCTTTTAATCACATCTATTTTATTTTTCGCCCTAATTCTTTATCTCTCTATTAACCCTTCGAAGCTTGTCGATCGAGTAGGAAAAATCTTAACACCTGCCCTGCTTCTAGTTATTTTATTGCTCGCTGTCAAAAGCTTTATCTCTCCAATGGGAGAACCAGGGGAAGCAGCAGGAAAATATATTAGCTCTCCTTTTGCTGAAGGCTTTGTACAAGGGTACTTAACAATGGATGTTCTAAGTGCACTTGTTTTCGGTATCGTTATTTTACAAGCTTTACGTGATATGGGCATGACAGATAAGAAAAAGCAAGTTAATACGACGATTTTTGCTGGTGTGGTTGCAGCTATAGGTTTATCTTTTGTTTATATCTCACTCGGTCATATCGGGAATACAAGTATTACTGCAATTGGTGCCTCTGCCAATGGCGGAGATATTATTGCAAAATCAGCGGAAGTGCTTTTTGGTAGTCTTGGAAGTATTATTTTGTCTGCTACTATTTTACTAGCTTGTATATCAACGGCTGTCGGTTTATTAACTGCTAATGCCCAATATTTCCACAAGCTCTTCCCAAAAATCTCGTACAAGACATTTTTGATTGTCTTCACTATTATTAGTGCAGCTATTACAAATGTTGGTCTTTCAACAATTATTAGTGCATCTTTACCTGTACTGTTAATCATTTATCCACTGGCGATGGTATTGATGGTATTATCATTAGCGGACCATTTCTTTAAAGGTGGACAAATTGTTTATATTTTAGCGCTCATTCCAACTTTCCTTGTTAGCCTTTACGGTGGCTTAAAAGAAATGAAGGTAGAAATCGCGCCGTATGAAAACATGCTAAAAGCATTGCCTCTGTATGAGCAAAATTTAGGATGGCTTTTACCAGCCATAGTTGGCGCATTTATTGGCATTATGATTCATAAGCTAACTAATAACGCCTCAGCGAAATAAAAAAATAATTTATTGGAATCTGCTTGCTGTTCATAACAAGCAGATTCTTTTATCTTATTTAATCCCCCCACAATTCCTACAGCTCATGTATAATAAAAAATAGATACTCAATTGTAAAATGTATCCATCCATTAAACACCTAATGAGCATGGTGCATTCCTTTTTCGAGTTCTAGAAAAGAGGTGTCCAATGAAAAAATTAATGTGGTCGTTTGTATTTGTTCTAGCCTTCTTTCTAATTCCTTTCACGGCTACTCATGCTGCAAGTAATGATCAACAGCTTATGAAGGAAATTAAGGAGATCATTAAAAATACTTATGTTGGAACAATCGATGGAAACTTAGAGAAAGCCACGTCCATCTCAGAAATCATGGAGATGCTTGATCCATATTCCACTTATTTTACAAAGCAAGAATTTGAGGATTATATGAATAGCATTAACCTATCAACAATTGGGATTGGTGTTATAATTGAAGAACACGAAGATGGGATTCATATTTTACAAGTAATTGAAGGTAGCGGCGCCTTTGAAGCTGATATTAAGGCTGGAGATATCATCATTGCCGTTAATGGTGAATCTATTATTGGTCGCTCTACACAAGAAACCTCTTCCCTCTTAATCGGTAATGAAGGGACCCAAGTGAAGGTTACAATCAAGCATAATAATGAAACAACAACGACTAAAACTATTACACGAAAAAAATTCACATTACCAAATGTACAATCTGAATTACTGTTTGGGCATGTTGGCTATATTTCGTTGGCTTCCTTTTCTGAAGATGGCGCACAGCTTGTCAAAAAAGCGCTTATTGACTTAAAACAACGTGGTGCAACATCGTTCATATTGGATTTACAAAATAATGGTGGGGGTTACGTGACAACAGCGGAAGAAATGACAGGATTATTCCCATCTGCTAAAATCGCCTATTTATTAGAGGAAGCACACGCCTCCTACACAATACCAGCAGTTCACCAAAATACAAAATTTCCAAAAAATACTCGTATTCTCGTGAATCGCTATAGTGCTAGTGCTTCTGAAATGCTTTCCGCCTCACTAAAAGACCAAAAGGCGGCTATATTATATGGTGAAACAACCTATGGAAAAGGTGCTATGCAAGGCTTTTATACCTTACATGATGGAAGTTATTTAAAGCTAACAGTCGGTAAATTTACAGGACCTGCTAGTCAGATTATTCACGAAGTAGGGGTTAAGCCAAATATACAAACAACATCAGCTCCTATTTTCCAAGCACATTTTGATGCTCTAAAGGAACAGTATCCAAAATATAGAAAGTTATCTACTGCAAAGAGTAATGCAACAAAAGAAAAAGTAAGTGTGAAAATCCCTGCAGTTCTTTCTTCACAAATTGCTAAAGATCACGTTCAACTAGTTGCTTTAGGGGCAAATGAAGTATCTATAACTGCTAAAGTTGAAGGGCAAACACTTGTCGTTACCCCAGCAAAACCTTTAGTAGCAGATCAAGAATATATGCTACTTATTCATGCAAATAGCAAGGGTCAAAAAGGCTACTATCAGCATATAAAAATAAACCAGTAAAAAAATTCCTCTCATCGATAGACATTTTATCGTTGAGAGGATTTTTTATATCGTTTTTTTTGTTTTCCAAAAATATAATTGTATAATATCATTTGCCAGATCAGCAGGTAATCTTTTTTGCTCTAATAAATAAATTATGATGAGTCGCTCCATTGATCCGACTAAGCTGTCTATCATTATTTTCATATCCACACTATACATCTGCAAATCTTTGTCGCAATCATGAAGATAAATTAGGTGGATAATTTGCTGTGTCAGTTGTTTTTTCACTATATGGGATTGCTCTGATTCGATAAAACCGATTTTTGTCAATTTGGGATTTTCCGTAATATAAACGAACAAGTTTAATAACTTTTGCTCTAACAGCGTGACAAATCCTTTTAAGCCGTTTTCAACAATTTCAGTTGATTGACTTTCCAGCGCTTCCAAAAATCCACTTTGGAATTGTATATTTAAATCATTATAAAGGGCATCCTTGCTTTTAAAATACAGATAAAAAGTAGGCTGTGTTACATTGGCAGCCTTTACAATGTCACTAATTTTTGTCTGATAATAACCTTTATCAGAAAATAGCTCTATCGCTTTTTCAAGTAAGATTTGTTTGCTTCGCTCTCCATTTGAATTAAATTTTCTGCCTCTTGCCATACTTTCCACCTTATCTTAGTTTAAAGTAGTCATATTGCCTTCAGTATTACAAATCAAAAGTAACTATATCTTCACAAATTGTACATATTTTATCCATGATTATACACCATTCTATTATAATACACCCACTTTTTTTTTACTATGAACTACTATTAATATGATATTTATAATGGAAATAAAAAAGTAATTATCTTAGAATTTCTTCTAAAGATAATTACTTTTAACATTATATTAAAATACCAAAAGGACTCAAAAATCAATTGAGCACCTTGATTAAATATCAGAAAATTCCCTTAACAATTACATGCTTTGTGTAATACACATACCTTTCAACATAATTCAAAACTATTATTTTGAAAAGTCCCTTTTATTGAAAAAAATTTTTTTATTTGTTTTTTTCACTTTCAAAAGTCAATCAATACAATAGTTTTCTCCCCTTATCGCTTCTTCAAAAAAATTTTTCTAAAAATCTAGCCATTTTACTTTTCAAAAAAAGTGTTATAATCGCCAAGAATTTAAAATTTTCAATTTTGGAGGCATATGATGGTATTACGTGATTTTTTCATTTACTTATCAGAAAACAAATTATTAAATAGCGCTGCACAAAAATATGGTCTAAAAATGGGTGCTCAAAGTGTAGTTGCTGGAACAAGCTTACCTGAAGTTGTGCAATCGATTAGAGAATTAAACAATGCTAATATTTCATGTACAGTCGATAATCTAGGCGAATTCGTCTACGAAAAATCAGAAGCAACAGCTGCAAAAAATAATATTTTAGCTGTTGTTCAAGCTATTCATGATGAAAAGCTTGATGCTCACATCTCCCTTAAACCTTCTCAATTAGGTTTAGATATTGATTATGCATTTTGCTACGAAAACTTAAAAGAAATCGTGGCTCTGGCACATCAATATAACATTTTCGTAAATTTCGATATGGAAAACTACGAACGCTTACACAGCTCTTTTGAATTATTAGAGGAACTACACAAAGAGTTTGATAACGTAGGTACAGTTATTCAAGCTTACTTCTTCGAGTCAGAAGAAAATATTGAGAAATACAAAAACTTCCGATTACGAATCGTTAAAGGTGCCTACAAAGAGCCAGAAAATGTAGCATATCAATCAAAAGGTGATATTGATCGCAACTATTTAAAACTAATCGAGTATCATTTATTACATGGTAAATTTACTTCGATTGCTACACATGACCATAATGTTATTAACCATGTAAAACAATTTGTGAAACAACATAATATTCCAAATGAAAAATTCGAATTCCAAATGCTATATGGTTTCCGTAAAGAAATGCAGCTAGATCTTGCACGTGAAGGCTATAACTTCTGCACATACCTACCATTTGGTAACGATTGGTACGGTTACTTTATGCGCCGTTTAGCAGAACGCCCACAAAATGTGGCACTTGTGACAAAACAAGTGTTTAATAAAAAAACAAATATGGCAATCGGCTTAGGAGCTGCGGCATTTGCTCTTGGTCGCCTTTCAAAAAAAGGAAAATAATCATTACAAGCTAGATGCTATCCATCAGTTAGATAGTTCTATCCGTCACTTTTGGGAGTCTATCCATCAGTTAGATAGCTCTATCCATCAATTTAGTGATTCTATCCATCAAATCAACAATAAAAGCGAAAACATCGTTAATCAATGTTTTCGCTTTTTTTATTGAGCTTATAGTTTTTAACGCGATATTGTAAGCTTTGACGACGAATCCCCAATGCCGCAGCAGTTTTAGAAATATTCCCCTGATGAAAATCTAACGCCTTCGAAATATAGTACTCCTCTACCTCTTTCATGTAGACGTCTAACGGTCGGATATCCTGCTGATTTTTAATTACAAACAAGTCACTCGTAGATACTTCTTTTTCCGTTTCCTCACATGAGCTTTGGATTTTCCATTTGAAATGGACAGGCAACATATGTGACTCCACAATCATTTCATTGGTAATCAACGACGTAATTTCATCCAATAGAACTTCCAATTCCTTTAGATTACCTGGCCAATCATATTTTAAAAAGGTTTCACGCACTTCCTCTGAAAGCCCTTGAATCGATGAGCCAAAGCTATCACGATGCCGTTTGAAATAGTCATCGATAAAGGGCATGATATCCTCTTTTCTTTCTCGTAAAGGTGGTACATATATTGTGATGCCAGAAAAAAGTCGATACAGCTTTTTAGATAGCTCTTGCTTTTGAATTAAATCAATTGGGTCTTTGCCAACACTAGCGATTAGAACATGCTGATGATTTGGGTGATTATTAAAAAGCTCAACAATCTTTTCCTGTGCTTCAAGCGATAAATATTCGATACGCTCTGCAAAAAAAGTGATTTTTTCCTTTTCAATAATATATTTTTCAAATTGCTTTAAAACCGTTTTTTCGTCTCGACGGCAAATTAAAGCAATAAACATATCATTTTGAACCTTTAGATCATGATGAATTCCCTCAGCCACCATATCAATGCCTGTACCTGATTCCCCTATTAAGACAACAGGCATTCTACTTAGCGCTACAATCTTTGCTTTTTCAATAACATCCTTCATGACTGGTGATACAGCGGTGATAATATCAAATGTCAATGGTGCGCCATATCTTCTTAATGGCTGATACATCATATATTCAAGCTGTGTAATATCTCGCGCAAATTCCACAGCCCCCACTAAAGCACCTTCATAGTGCAACGGATAAATATTGCTTATATAGGTCACTTCTTGATTTTTTTTATTCCAATACGTTTTTTTGATATTGTAAATGGGTGTTTCAGAGCTGAGGACCTTATAAATATCACTTTTTTCAATCTCAAAATCAATAATCTCTAAGGCTCGCCTTTCCTCAAACTCATCTTCGTTAACACCCTCTAATTCCCTCATTTTTTTATTATATATGAGCAACTTGCCATCCGTATCTACGACGCAAATTCCCATATCACCTTTTTCAATGACATATTTATAAATACTTTGTAGTACATTATTATCCATCTTGTCCTCCTGTATTCCATTAAGCTTATTCTAACACCAATACGAAAAACAGATGCAAAAATTGAAAAAATTTTAAGATTTGAGTTGATAAATGCCAAATTATATTGCATTATATAATTATCACAATCTTAAAAGGTGCATAATCATTTGGCATCACTTATCCATGGGGAGGAAACTGACATGATTCCATACAAACACGAACCATTCACAGATTTTTCACAAGAGGCAAACTACAATGCTTATGTGGAGGCTTTAAATAAAGTTGAAGGTTACTTAGGTCAAGACTACCCACTAATTATTGGTGGCGAGCGCATTACAACAGAAGATAAAATTGTTTCGTACAATCCTGCAAAGAAAACAGAAGTGATCGGCCGTGTGTCAAAAGCAAGCAAAGAGTTAGCTGAAAAAGCGATGCAAGCAGCGGATGAAACATTCAAAACATGGAAAAAAGTTGACCCTGCGATTCGTGCTGACGTTTTGTTCAAAGCAGCAGCTATTATTCGTCGTCGTAAACATGAATTCTCTGCATTACTAACAAAAGAAGCAGGGAAACCTTGGGCAGAGGCAGATGCAGATACAGCGGAAGCAATCGACTTCTTGGAATACTATGGTCGCCAAATGCTACGCATTAAAGGCGGTCAACCAGTAGAAAGCCGTCCAGGCGAATACAACCGTTATGACTATATTCCATTAGGAATCGGTATCGTTATTTCTCCTTGGAACTTCCCATTTGCTATCATGGCTGGTACAACAGTGGCCGCTTTAGTAACAGGGAACACAGTCTTATTAAAACCAGCTTCTACAACACCAGTAGTGGCGTATAAATTTATCGAAGTATTAGAAGAAGCAGGTCTTCCAGCAGGTGCCGTGAACTTCGTACCAGGTTCTGGTGCTGAAGTAGGCGACTACTTAGTCGATCATCCAAAAACACGCTTCATCAGCTTCACAGGTTCACGTGATGTTGGTTTACGTATCAACCAACGTGCTTCTGTATTAAATGATGGTCAAATTTGGATTAAACGTGTCATCGCTGAAATGGGCGGTAAAGATACAATCGTAGTTGATAAAGAAGCAGACTTAGAATTAGCTGCACAATCAATCGTCAAATCAGCATTTGGCTTCTCAGGTCAAAAATGTTCAGCCTGTTCTCGTGCAGTCATCGTAGAAGATGTATATGAGCAAGTTGTTAATCGTGTAGAAGAATTAACAAATGCTTTAACAGTTGGAGATCCAACAGATTTCAGCAACTTCATGGCAACAGTTATTGACCAAGCGGCATTCAACAAAATTACGGAATACATCGAAATCGGTAAAGGCGAAGGTCGTCTAGTGGCTGGTGGTACAGCAGATGATTCAGTTGGTTACTTTGTACAGCCAACTGTGTTCGCAGACGTAGAACCTTCTGCACGTATTATGAAAGAAGAAATCTTCGGGCCAGTGGTAGCGATCGCAAAAGCAAAAGATTTCGATCACGCTATTGAAATTGCGAACGATACAGAATACGGTTTAACAGGTGCAGTCATCACGAAAAACCGTGTGAACTTAGAAAAAGCACGTGAAGAATTCCATGTAGGAAACCTTTACTTCAACCGTGGCTGTACAGGTGCCATCGTTGGCTACCAACCATTTGGTGGTTTCAACATGTCAGGTACAGACTCAAAAGCAGGTGGACCAGACTACCTACAACTGCATATGCAAGCAAAAACAACTTCAGAAATGCTTTAATATTTTTCAAAAATGCCGTCCATTCCAAACAATGGGCGGCATTATTTTTTGGGCTAAACAGAAAACCACTATATAATAGAAGAAACTCATATGAATTTTGATTCACTCCCCCTCCCTTATTCCATACAAAATCTTTCTACAAAAACGAAAAGCCTACTTATTTCCTAGAATTCGTTGGCATATTTTATGATATTTCTAACATTTGACCCTTAACTTGATTGTATAACTTTGTTAAAATGATATCAGTTTAGGAGGGTAAAACTATGAAAAAACGATCAATTTTTATGTTGCTTATGATGCTTATTAGTGTAGTCATTTGGCAACCACAATCGGCCAATGCTGATGAGCTATCAGGCCATATGCACGAAAGTGGCTTGCGTTATTTAATCTCTAAAGATGCATTGATTAAAGATGCAAACGGCAGCTATCGTCCAAATGACACGGTTACACGCGGTGAATTTGCCACATACATAGCAAAAGCTTTAGATTTAGGTACAAAAAGCGACATGACGTTTACAGATGTCTCAGACACCTATTTATATGCAAATGAAATTAAGCTTGCCGCTACTGCTGGAATTATCACAGGGTATACGGATGGCTCTTTTAAGCCTGACGCACGCATTTCAAGAGAGCATATGGCAGTTATGCTAATTAGAGCGGTGGATTATTTAAAAATACCAAAAGGTACTTCTTCTATTACGTTTAAAGACAATGCCACTATTTTTAAAGATTTCCGTCAGGATATTGCCATTGGTGCACAATTAGGACTGATTAAAGGAAGCTCTAATGGCATGTTTTTACCTAGAGACAATGCCACTATCGGTGAAGCTTCAACATTCATTCTACGTTTAATTCTTCTTGCCGATCAAATGGATACTGAGAATAACGAAAACAACGGAAACTCAGAGAATAATGGCAATAATAATGGAAACGCTGGTAACAACGAAAATACTGGGAATAACGGTAATACTACAGCATATATCATCAAAGAAATTTCAAATGGCAATCTAGTAGACAAGCAAAGCCTTCCTACCTTTGAAGCAGCTGAAAAAGCGATGACAAGTAATTCGTTAGTGATTACTCAAAATAATAAAATTATAAAAATGACTTCGGGTTATGTTGTAACGAATAATTACGTTGCACTGAACTCTGAAACAATTAAGGATCAAATCGCTGTTGCTGGTAATACAGAAATGGAGTATCTAGGCAGTGATGCCACACAAGTAAAAGTACGCTTAGCTGGTCATGTAGGCTATTTAAAACAGGCTGACGTTAGCTTAATTCCTTCTGCATTAGTGAAGGGACGTTCTTTCTATTCAAATGAAAATGGTGAAATCAAGCATACCCTATATGATTATAAAACGAATAAGTATTCCTCTAGTTACGTGTACGGTAAGGCTCCTAGCTTTATGAAGCAAGGCGAAAAATACTTTAGCTGGGATGGCATTAATTTTACAAATGCCAATGGTTCTTCAAAAGGAGAAGGCTATAATTACTATCAATTCCTACCCGCTCGTGCGACAACTCAATATACAGCAGAAGAGCTAGATCAATATATTTTGCAAAAATTAGCGGAAGTTGAAAGCTCAGGTGCTACCATTTATAAGGATGCAACAACAAAAAGTAAATTAATTGGCTTAGGCTCTGTGTTAAAGGAAGTAGAAGCAAATGCCCATATTAATGCTATGCTTATTTTATCTCTAGCACAGCATGAGAGCGCTTATGGTATGAGTGATCACGCGCAAAACTTGAACAATCTATTTGGTTTATATGTCTATGACACAAACCCATTAAACAAAAAGTTTGATAGTGTTGGTGCAAACATTAATGAGCTTGTTGAAAGGTTCTTACAGCCAAATTATATTACACCAGGAGGACGTTATACGAATGGTGCAGTGGTCGGTTCTAAGGCTATCGGTTTCAATGTAAAATACGCTTCAGATCCATTCTGGGGCGCTAAAATTGCTGGACACTACTATCGTGCAGAAAAGGCTTTAGGCTTTAAAGATGCAAATAACCCTTATAAAATTGCCCTAACTACAACAGCTGGTCTAAATGTTCGTGCAGACGCATCAACAAGTCAAAGTCCATTGTTCACATTTAGCAAAAGTAATATGCCCGTCATTGTCACAGATACAGGAGCAAATGGTTGGTATCAAGTTGTTTCAGATAAATTACCCACTGAACCTGCCTATATTAGTAAGGATTATATTAAATTCATCAATACCGTGAAATAATAGTAAATGGCTGCCTCCTAAGGAACGAGGCAGCCATTTTTTTATAGATTTGTTTGTATTTTTCGAATGCGGGTATGTATAAAGTAAGAAAAACGATCCCAAAAGATAGCACCCCTTTGGAATCGTTCTTCAACTATTATTGTTTCTTGTAATATTGCAAAATACCATTGTAAATAGATTCTGCAAATAATTTAACGTATTGATCATTCGTCATTTTATTGTGATCCTCTGTATTCGTTAAGAATCCTAGCTCCACTAAAATAGATGGAATCACCATGTTACGAATGACGTAGTATTGCTCTTGCTTCACACCACGGTTTTTCATATTTAAATTGTTAACAATTTGGTTATTCACAAATGTAGCTAAATCGATGTCCTCTTGATACATATCTCCTGTAGATATTGCATAATATGTTTCAGTACCCTGTGCTGACGCATTGGCAGCAGAGTTAACATGGATACTAACGAAAATCTCACCATAGTTTGCTTGTGTAAAATCTACACGATCTTGTAATGATGGATACGTATCACCAGTACGTGTCATATAAACTTTTGCACCAGCATTCTCTAGTAATTGCTTAACTTGTGTGCTGACTTTTAATGTAATGCTTTTTTCAGAAACAGAACCTTTTACAGTACCTGGATCTTTACCACCGTGACCTGGGTCTAGGATGATAATACGATTTTGTAAAGGCTTAGCTGTTTGATTTAATAGTTTTAAATAGGATTTATGAACATATCCTGTTTGACCATTATAGGTGATTTCTGCCCAATAACCATTAATGCTATTAACTTGGACATACTCTCCCTTGTTCAGCTTAAATAGCACTGGCGAAGTTGAGTTACCTTGACTACGCACATTTAGGTTAGCAACCGTTACCTTACCTAATACATCTCCAGAAGCTGGTGGTGGTGTTGGATCCGGATTAGGTTTTACTTCTCCAGTAGCATCCGTAGTACTGTTTGCTACAATATAACCTGGCAAACCATTTACTTGTGTTAAATAATAGCCACCTATTGTTTTGTAAACTGGTAGTTTTTCGTTGGCTTTAACTGATGAAATTACTTTTGCGGAAGATGTTGGCTTCACATATAAGTTTACAGCACCATTTGTCGTAACTTCTTTTTCGACTGCTCCTAGCTCATTGCCATCTGCATCTAAAAATTCAGTGTATTGCTTAAAAACATAGGCAAATGCACCTTTATAAGTTACCTTTAACCAATTGCCTTCAACTGCATATACTGATAATTTACCGCCTGTATTGACTTTACCTACGATGTTAGTACTAGAAGAGGAATCCTTTGATTTACGGATGTTTAACCCCTCTGTAGTAACTTTTACTAAGCCAATCACTTGTGATGTATCTGGCACTTGTACACCTTTTACAGGTAATTCTAAGCGATATTTTTCACTTTTTGCACGTGCAACGAATAAAGAAAATTGTGAACGTGTTACAGTACTATTTGGTAAATACTTATCACCCGTTCCGTTCGTAATACCATTATAATAGATGGTATTAATGTATTTCACATATTCATGTGTAATCGCTACGTCCGTAAATGGTGAGTCAATTCCCTCATACTCACTAGTATCTAAATTGAATGCCTTTGTTAATACATAACTCATTTCTCCACGAGTTAGAGGCTTATTTGGTAGGAATTCACCTTTTATATTTTTGTCGAAAAATCCTAATTGGACAGCACGTTCTATGTAACCTGACATTTCAGTGCCTACTGTAACATCTGAAAAGCTTGATTTATTAACAACTAATGGTTTGTTACCTGAAGCAACTACAACCATCTTAGCAGCTTGTCCTCTTGTTACATTGTTATTTGGGCCAAATACTCTTTTACCATTGACAAAGTATCCTTGAATAACACCTAAA
Organism: Lysinibacillus sp. FSL W7-1291; assembly: GCF_038593415.1. Taxonomy (NCBI): domain Bacteria; kingdom Bacillati; phylum Bacillota; class Bacilli; order Caryophanales; family Bacillaceae; genus Lysinibacillus; species Lysinibacillus sp. FSL W7-1291. Next base: position 637,816 of record NZ_CP151994.1, on the reverse strand, counting down.
CTTACTAAATAATTGATTTCTTCATAGGCTGGGTGTGTTTTAGTGACATCTTCAAATGTTATATTTGAATTGGTAGCTGCACTGACACTTGCACTATGTATCGTAAACATAGAAGCCGAAATCAATAAGACGCACAAGATAAGACTAATTTTTTTGATGTTCAATGTCTTATTTCCTCCCTTCTTGTTCTCTTAACGTGTCCATTTTAACAAAATTAGCTAAATAATGCATCAGACAATAGAACTGTTAAAATTTAATTTTCCAAGTCACACCCTTTCCTACAAAATTATCATAAAAATAGAAGAGTCTGCGATTGCAAACCCTTCTTCCATTATACGCTATTCAAAAGATCAATTCTTGCAATCTATAACACAATTAAAGTGTTAACTTTATGAACTTATTGTTGAATTCGTTTGATAAATACTTTTAGTTGGTCGATTTTAAGTAACTCATCTGAACCGAAGCTACCTTCTCCATCGCCATTTGTAATACCATTTGATGCTAAAGTCGAAATATATCCATTAGCCCAGCTATTTTGAGGTACATCGCTAAATGCTACACTTCCACCATTGTTTTCAAGGCCAAATGCTACCACTAATACTTTAGCAATTTGTGCGCGTGTAATTGGCGAAGACGGGTTGAATTTACCATTCGCATCGCCTTCAAAGATGCCTAGTTTTGCCACAGCTGCGATTGCACCTGCATGGGCATTGGATGGTTTTACGTCTACAAAACCAGCATTTGTATCAGATGTATCTAAGTTCAAAGCTTTCGCAATTTGGACAGCTACCTCTGCGCGAGAAGCATATACTGAAAAGTCAATTGCTGCTTGTTTAACTTCTGCTTGCTGTTGTGTATCAAATGTCGCAACGCGTTTAGCACCTACATAACGAGAACTCCAATAATATGGATCATTCACACTTGAATAACTTACGCCTTGACCAGTTTGAGAGTGGATCATTTTACCGTCACCTATGTATATAGCCACATGTGAAATACCACTACCACTTGTATTGAAAAATAGTAAATCGCCAACTTGCAAATCGCTTTTCGCTACTGCAGTACCTTGTTGATACTGTGAGCCAGATGTGCGATTTAATTGAATGCCTAAATCTGAAAATACTTTAGAAGTAAAGCCAGAGCAATCAAAACCACTTGTTGTTGTACCGCCGTATTTATATGGAATACCTACGTATTTAGAAGCTGTATCAGTTACATCTGCTTTAGTCGCTGCCTCAGCAGTGTTTATATGAGCTGTTGAAAATAACATAAAAGATGCAAAAATCGGTAATAACCATTTCTTATTCATACTTTTGTTATACCCCTCTCAAAACTTTTTTGCCTATACATAGACTATCACAAAAAAAGCGATTGTTATTTTTCAATTGTGTAACGGTTTTAGACAGCAAAAAAACGCTGTAATACCAACGTTTGGTGGTATTTCCAGCGTTCAAAAGGAAATTTTTTTATCGTATTTTGGATCTTTCGTAACATTCCTGTAATATTAGAGACTCTTTGTTACACAACAACTTATTGACTAGAGAACATTTGAACCCAATAGTAATTTCCTTTGATGTCCTGTGCTATCGCAACACCTGTATTTGTATAATGTTCTTTTAAAATATTCTCTCGATGACTAGGGGAAGCCATCCACGCCTTTACAGCAATTTCAGGTGTTTTTATATTTCTGGCAATATTCTCGCCAAAGCTTGTGTAATCGTAATCAAATAATGTCGCTAAATCCCAAGGTGCACCATAAAATGGAGAAACATGTTCAAAATAATGGCGATTCACCATGTCCTGTGCTTTGATAATCGCGATTTGTGTCAGCTCTGGATCATAGACAACCGTTTCTAGCTTATTCTTTTTTCTTTCCACATTAATTAATTCGATGACCTTTTTAGACCATTCTGTAGAAAGGTTTTTTGTTGGGATATATTGCTTCGCTAAATAATCATAGGCTACTTCCAGCTGCTTTATCTTTTGCTGAAAATTTATGCTGCGCTCAACAAAAACAGCAAACTGTGCACGCGTCACGAATTGGTCCGGTGCAAAATGTTTCGTATCCACTCCACTAACAATGCCTATATCTGCTAAGGATTCGATATAATCTTTTGCCCAATGTGTGCTAGCAATATCTGCAAACTGGCTGTTGTTTTTGCTATCTACCTTAAACTGATAGGCAAGTGTTAGCATTTTCGCTACCTGCATTCGCTTCAAAGGCTCTTCTGGATGAAATTCATCACCTTTTTGAATAACACCTAGCTGAACGAGCTGACAAATTTCCTTGTAATATGGATGTGTTGCAGGAACATCCTTAAATTTTGCGGAATTCGCAATGTCTACATTTACCTGGAGAGAACGAGCAATGGTAGCGGCAGCCTCAGCCCTCGTAATAGCTTGCTCAGGCTTAAATGTATGATCGTTATATGTAGTCATATATTGTTTAGTGAGCATATGTTGAATGGAAGCATTTGCCCAATATGAACTAGTCACATCTACAGCTTTTGCAGATGCAGCTTCTACCTGACTTGAATTAGTTAAACTTCCTATGGTTGCAGCTATTGAAAGGACCACTATACAAAGTATTTTTTTCAACAGGGCTACCTCCTCACTCTGTCAAATGAATATGTATCCATGATGCAATAAAAATAAGTAAGCACATTATAAGATACGAATTTCATCTGATATAGTTTCACTTTTTTGGAAATTTATAAGTAGATCCATTATTTTCTCGTTATAAAAGGAGTTTTCCCGCAATCTTCATTGGGGAAACTCCTTTTTCGTCAGACTATTGTATCATTTTTAGATATTCTTCTAAAATGCGGAAATTATAAACTAACCCCTGTTGCTCAATCGATAAATTACTATAATCTTTTTGAGCAGCTAATACTTTTTTCTCGAAGGATGAGCTTTCTGGATCAATGCCGCCAATGGCTTGGACAACTTTCAAAACAGCTGCCACATCTTTTTCAGCCTGCTTTAATACATCCTCATTGATGACTTGTCCTCGTACTTTTGAATCCAGCGCTTTATAAGCAGCAACTGCATTAGCCACATCTTCAATATAGGTTGGCGAGCTTGGTGAAAGTCCCGCTATTAACTCAACCACTTTCTTGACATCAGCCATGCTTTTCTCTGCCTCTAATAAAATAGAGTAGTTGGAAATACGCTGTTTATCTATTGTATTCAAGCTATCATACTCTCTACGCACCGCTTCGATCATACCAAAGTAGAACTTATCCTTCGGGTTCAAGTTAGCAATGCTATTATAAACTTTTATCACGTTGTCTAATGACAGCAATAGCTGGTCGTTATAGACATAGCGTCTTTGATCGGCATTGAGCTTATCATAAGCTTTTAAAATCTTTTGATACTGGCTGTTCATATCTTTGGCTGTTAATAGTCGGTCAATATCCTCTACCACACTAATAACAGGCTTAATTAGCTTCTCTTGATCTTGTAGCACTCTGTAATTTTGTACAGCTCGCTGCTGATCCTTTGGTAAAGCATTATAAGCCGCACGAATCTCTTGAATACGTTTCACATATTGCTTTGGATCAATAGATGGTAAGTCATTGATCATCTGCATTACATTCCCAGCACCTAAAATACTAGACTCAGCTGCTTGCAATAAATAATAGTTTGTCACATATTGCTGCAAATCAGCAGGCAGTGCATCGTACAATGAACGGGCTCGTGATGTATCCTGAAGGAATGTACTATTAGAAGATTTTAGTTTGCTAATCAATTCCATCACATTGGAAACGGGCTCAAATTTTAAGAGTATATCAATATTATCAATATATTTCTTCTGATCCTTTGATAGTTTGTCATAGGCCTTACGTGCGGCGTTAAACTTACTAACAAAGTTTTGTGCTTCTGGATCTAGCTCATTAATTTGAACCATCACACTTAAAATCGGTTTAACCGCTTTTTCACGTGTTGTTAAATCTTTAATATTTGTCACTAATTTCTTTTGATTCGATGACAGCTTATCATAGGCTATTCGTGCATTCATCAGCTTCGTTAAATAGTCTGCATCTTGTTCTTCTGTTAAATTAATAAGCTCAATCACGCTCTGCGCTAAGCCCTGTTCATTTTCTGCTGCCACCAGAGCATCATAGTTGATGATAGCTTGTTGTTTCGCTTCAGGTAGTGAATCATAAAGCTCACGAGCTGTTTTCATATCCTGATAGAATGTTTTACTCGTTGGCTTTAATGAAGCAATAAGACCAATCAAAGAAGCTACATCCTCAACTGCTGTCAGATTATCATAGTTCGTCACTCGTTTTTGAGATACTGTATCAAGTGCATTATAGGCTTTGCGAGCAGCAAGTACCTTTTTCGTATAATCCTTACTTGTTGGATTTAAGGCATCAATCATTTGAATAACCTTTACTACAGCCTTATTGTTTTTTTCATACGCACTTAACGTTTTGTACTCTTCCACCAGCTTTTTCACATTTTTATCCATCGTCTTATATTCTGCAGCTAGGTCGGCTACCTTTTTGACAAATGTGTCAGGATTCTCATTCGCCAATGCTGCGACACGGGCATCAAAGTTTTTGGCTGTATCGATATACCCCTGTGCTTTTATTAGGTCAGCATAATTGACAACCTTCCCTTGAAGTGTTGCATCTGCTAATGCTGCGTATGTCTCCGTTGCTTTTGTTACATCCACTTTATACGTTTTTTTAGAAGGATTTAAAGCAGTAATTTGAACAATGACATCTACAACTGGTACTATATCTTTTAAATCCTTGTAATTTTTTACATATACTTTATTATTGTCATCTAGCTTTGCATAAGCAGTAAAAGCTGACTTCGCTTTGGAAATATAGCTTTTAGAAGATGGATCAAGTTTTTCAAAGAGTGAGATGACATTCACAACAGCTTTATGTGATTTTTCAAAATCTGTTAAAACTTTAATGTTCGTTACACGACTTTTTGCTGCTGATGGTAGAGCATTATAAGCTGAACGAGCATCTAGCATATCCTGTACGAGATTAGATGATGTATTTAAACTGTCTATCTTGCTCATAACATCTGTTACTGCTGATGCTTCGTTTGTAAGAGCTGTTAATTTTTCATTGAGTTTATCTTTGATATTATCAAGCGCTGCTGCATATTCACTGCCCGAAGCATCTAAAGCAGCAACTGCAGTTTTCAATGTTTCAAGCTGTGCGTTGTAGTCAGACACAGAAGAATTCAGTGCATTCACTTTTTTCGATACATCCGCATATTTGAAAAACAGAGTTAGTTTATTTGTGCCTTGAACTAACGTCTTTTCACTTTCTCCAAGCTTATCGAAAGCAGCCTGTGCAGCTAATGTCTTGCTTTCAAAAGTAGAAGCTGTTGGATCAATACTATCGATTAATTTATCCACAGTTAAAGACGCGTTATAAACCTTTTCCCACTTCGTTAACTCTGCTAGATTATTAACAATTTTTTTGACATTTGCCGCATTGATTGTTGTTCCAGATGGTGCTGGAGGAGCATCATAAGCAGTTCGAGCATCTTTAATTGCTTGTACTTTATCTGAAGCACCTGCAATTGCCAAGATGAGTCCTTCAATCTGTTGTGCAGAAGCAATATTCGCGACCGCTATTTCAAAATCAGCCGCATTCTTTATATATCCCTTTTCTAGGGTTAATTGATTATCATAAATATCTTTAATTGAAGCTACTTCTGTACGATAAGCAGCATCACTTGATACACGTAGTGCTGAAATTCGCTTGGAAATTTCAGCCGCTTTTTTATACTCTTCAAGTATAGAAGCGTTTGTCACCAAATTTTTTGATGCCGTATCAAGGCTGTTATATGCTTTTTCAACAGACGATACCGCACTAATGAAATTTGTTGCTGATGTGAATTCAGATGATTGTTTTGCTTTCAGCTGATTAATACTTAAAATAACTTTTTCTACAGCAGACTGACTCGTTAGAGCGTCCTTATATTTTTTGAAGGGCGTTACGGAAGCATCGTTTGGATTATAAGCTTCAACCACCTTCTTTTGATCTGCAGTTAAGGTATTATATCCAGTTGTAAAACTGTTTAGTGCAGTCGAAATATCTTCAAAATTTGCAGAACTCTCCAATAAATTAACTAAATCCACTAGCTCGCTAGCAATCAATTCAGTAGCTTCTACATCCTTACCTAATTTTGATAGTTTTCCAACGTCCAGTCCTTTTTTGCCAAAATACGCATCACGTGCTGCCTTATCATAACCATATTGCAACACCGAGTTACGCATAGTAGGAGCAATACTACTTGCGTTATTTATAAGCGCTGTATCAACGGCCTGTTTAAATTGAGCTTGTACATATAGATAGGATGTTGTATCTGTTGGTTCTTTTTCTCCTAAAAATTTAACATATTCGTCATTTACAGCTTCAACTTCTTCAAAAAACGTTTTACTTGAATACAAAATTCCATTAACTTTATTGCCCATTCCTTTAAGCTTTGTTAATAGCTCGCGATGTTTTACTACATATTCATACTTCGCTTTTATAATTGCTTTTTCATCAGCATTAAAATCTCCAGAATTTTGTACAACAATGAGATTTCCTTCTGCAATCACCATCTCATCACCTGAAGAAATTTCAGATAACTTACCAAATTCTGCAATGAGCTGCTCTCTTGTCGTAGCAGCTGCTACCACGTTGGCATAGCCAACTTGCTCTGTCTGTGGTGTCACACGAGTTTGCGCATCATTTTCCTGTGCATTCGCTATAGCCGTAGGTGCAAGTAAAAGACTTGTTATGACCCCTGCTGTCAATTTTCGATTCAATCGAACCACCCTTTCATCTTTTATGTATGGGAAAATGATTATGTTCATTTTCAATTATCTTGATTCAGAATTTATCCCCTTCCACTAGACAGAGTTAAATTCTTGTTTTACTTTTTTCATCGATTAATTAAATGCCCACCGAAATAAGGGAACACCGTCTAAATGTGGTGCGTCTTGTAGTAATGAAGGTGTGTGACCAGCATCATGTAGCCCCAATACCTCTGGCGGATGTCACAGATTTTGAAAAAAAACGTTTCGAGCAAGCTCGAAAAAATCCGGACGTAATTACAGCAAAGTGTAATTGATAATCATTACTTTAGTATCGGTATAAATATCATGTTTTCAAGACATTCTAGTATATTTACAAAATTATGAGTATCAAAAATAATTTTTCAAATTTACTAGCTAGAAAAACAGGAAGTTATTTCAATTATACTATACAATAGATTTATGTGATGTTTACATCAACCGACATGTAATGACGGCATATGTTTTTTTCTACGAAATTAATGAAAAAAAACAGCTAATTTCATATGTCATAATCTTTTTACAAGGTGTATACTACAACTTTGAAATCCTATTTTGGAAGAAAGGACGCTGTTTATGTTTTACCATTATAAGTTCTGGCATAGCTTAAAAAATCCTACCTACTTTACAAACATAGTAGAGGAAGGTGAGGTCATCGGATATAAGAAACGCGTATTATCAGTGTTTATTTTATTTATCCTGTTGTATGCTGTACGCGAATATTGGGGAATGGGGACGGAAAATTTAACGACCCTATTCGCAATGGATCAACAAAATGATTATTTTGTAGCACGCGTACTTTCCATGCTCGGTGCTGTATTATGGGCAATCGTCTATTTTTGCTTCCATTACTATGGGGTTACCTATCTATTACATCTATTAACGGACATTCCTTACTCTTGGATTAAAAAAGTCCAGCTTTATGTTGTTGCCTTCTTATTAATCGAAAAAGCAATTCTCTTTGCTGTTTTCTACGCAGTAGGCTATACAACAATGTTTTCGTTCTTCTCATTAGCTCCAGCTGCCCTACAGGTGATTGAAACAGATTTCGTCTTATTTAGCATCAACCAATTAACAGTAACGACCGTTCTAATCATTATGGTGCAGTATCTATTCCTATCTAAATGGGAGGAAGCAGCTAGTAGAAAAATATTAGTAGTCAAATTGATTGGTGTTCAACTATTTATGGCCTTATTTGTTGGGATGATTAGTGTGCTACCAATAAAAGAATGGATTGCTAGGGGGTTAGGATGATGGCATTTATCAAAGCAAGACCATGGACAAGTATGACCATTGTGTTGGCGATGCTAGTAATCGGTATAAATGCTTATTTAGTCTTCAAGAATGATAGCAACATCACACGATCCTACTTTATCAACGAGTTTCAAAAAGCTTATATCGGCACAAATACTGAGCGTGTCAATAAAGAAACGATTGTAGCACCTGCTGAAACGTTTACCATTACGGCTGATGCAACTACCTTATCGGCTGTGAATGTAAAGCGTGGTCAGGAAGTGATGATGAATGATTTGCTTGCTACCTATCAAACTGATGAGGTAGATGAAGAGATAACAAAGCTTGAATCAGAACGTACTGCCTATGAAACAGAATTAAGTGATTTACAGGATGCACTCGACCAAATTGAGGATGAATATGGAGATGGCTCTAATCCGAAAAGCTCGATTAATACGGACCAAATCAATGATAAACTATCTGTTACGCTAAAATTAGAGCTTGCTCAACAAAATTCAGCATCGACAGCCGTTGCACTGTTAAATCGACATATTGCCGAAACAAATCGTCAAATTGCGCTAATTGAAGCACAAATTACACAAATTCAATCTCGTCAAGGCATTGTCAGCCCTATTGACGGTATCGTATCTGCCATTAAAGAAGAAGCTGGTACAGTAACGTTTGAAATCTATTCTAATGAAAAAGCAATGTATGCCTATTTATCAGAAAAGGAATGGCAAAAGGTACAGGAAGGCCAAACCGTTGATTTTAAAGTCAAACATGTTAAAGATGCCTTATCAGGTGTGGTTTTAGAAAAACAAATGATCGCTACAGATGATCATACATTTTGGGCAAATGAGCTAGCCAAAACAGCAGCTTTACCACAGCCAACAAATTATGAAGTAACGTTACAGCAAGATGCTCCATTAGAGGACATCCCATTTTCAACTACAGGCAAGGCATCCATTATTGTCAATGAAGCATTCGATTCTTACAAAGTCGATAAATCGTGGCTAGCGACGACTAAAAAAGGAAATAAAAAGCTTTATATTATCAATCAGGAGGGCAAAATCCAGCTGATCGATATCAATGTGCAATTTAACACAGCGAAATCCGCTATTTTTATGGACTATGTAGAGGAAGGCACGCCAATGCTCTCTAATGAGAAACGTAATATTGCAGCCTATACCTTCCGCACATTGCCTGTTGAGAAAATACAATGGAGCCATTTTAAAGATTTAACTTGGAAACAATATGTGAAATACATTGTATTCTAAATAAAAAATCCGCTTCGCTCTCTTATGAGCTAAGCGGATTTTTTTGCTACGAACGAATCCCCTGTAGTAGCTACAGGGGATTCCATAGTGTTGAAAAACAAAACAGTCAATTGAAAGGTAGAAATGGATTTCCGTTGCAGGCTACTTGCTTTCCTGTGGACGAGCGCCGAGCCGCTTCCTCCGCTACCGCTCCGTTTAGAAGCTCACCTGTCTCGCTATCCCACGGGAGTCAAGTAGCCTTCCACTCCAATCCATAAAAATGTTTCTTTTTAGCAAAGGCAAATAAAGTGAAAGTATTCACTACTCTTTCTGGAGGGGTGTTGTCACTCACCACTTCTTCACGTTGAAAATAAGGAGCTATCTTTTCTCTCATCAGACAAATAAGGAGCGATTTTGATCGTGACGGCTCGTATGAAAGAGAAATAAAATCCACTTTTGCCAAATGGTTGATTGGAGTGGAGCCAGCGTCACTCCTAGGGGATTTAGCATCACAGATGAGACGCTGGCGGAACGGAAATCAACCCCTCACCTTGCAAAGTTGCTTTTTTTCCTTTGACATTATCTTTTTTCAACAACACGGAATGAGGCTGGGACAAAAGAAAAAATGTTAGACCATTTACAAGTTTGGTCTAACATTTTTTTGCGTTATTAGAACACATATACTTTAATAAATCACAAAAATAACATTCATTTTTTTGCTTTTTCTCAATAAAATGAGTTCTGTCCCAGCCTCATTCATCAATATTATTTTAATGATAAGCATCTATTTAAGAAGCTTGCAAATTGAGCACGTGTAATTTGTGCATCTGGTCTAAATGTATTGTCTGGGAAACCTCCAGTTAAATTATTCGCCACAAGTGCTTGGATATTGCTATATGCCCAATGTGTTGATTTAACATCTGTGAAGCTTACCTTACTTGTACCTGTTAATTTATACGCTCTTGTTAAAATCGCAGCCATTTCTGCACGTGAAAGCTGTCCATTTGGATTAAACTTCCCTGCTTCTTGCCCTTTAATAATACCAGCCTGCTCTACGGCAGCAATGGCACTGTAAGCATAGTGACCTTTACTCACATCTTTAAAGCTTGAATCCTTCGTCGTTGTTAGATTTAAAGCTCTAGCAATGATTGTCGCTGCCTCTGCACGAGTAATCGATGCTTCTGGCTTAAATGTTCCATTGGCATACCCTTTAATAAGCGATTTATTGTTTAGGCTTTGGATTTCAGAAAATGCCCAATGTCCTTTTGCAACATCTGTATAAATTAATTCCTCATGATTATCTTTATAGACAGCCTGTAATTGATCGAAGTATAGCTGCCCTTTCTTTTGAAGAGACGCTGTTGGTTGAGCAACATATAATCGTTCAAATTTCAATGGCTGCGCTAAATCACTCGGAATATTCGCCGTAACGTACTTCCAGCCATTCCAGTCTAAACCGCCCTGACTTGTGAAATCAATCGTATGCTTAGCGCCAGAACCATCAACAACTACACCTCTTAGCCAATGCTTACCGCCATCACCAAATACCCAAAGACCGATGTTTTTAGGCTGACCTGTCATAGCAATTGGTGTCTTAGCAACCATATAGGCCGCTTTTGTGCCTGTGCCTGCTGTCGTAAAATCATAGTTTAATTGTAAGCTAGCAGTTCCCTGTCTAGCATACTCTTTAGAGTTTGCTAATGAAGCATTGGCTTTTGCCACTTCAGTTGTCCAAGTTGACGCATTATCGAAGCTATCTAGTACGATAGGTTTTTCTGCTAAGTCTATTACTTTTACAGGTGTAGACGTACGGATTCCTTCATATTCTGCGATAATTTTCCCTTCACCTTTTTGTGTAGCAGTAAAGGTTGCCCCATCCATTTTCCCGATATTTCCTTCCACAGTCCATTTCATATTGGCTGGGTTGATCGTCATCGGATTCAAGTATTGATCATAGGCACTTGCTACCTGCATATCTACAGACGAACCTTTCATTACTTGACTGACACTACTTAATGTAATCGATTTTGCTTGTCCTGGTGGTGCTGTATTCACAACCTGCAAAATGGCTGATACACGACGCTCACTGCCCTCTGATGGTCTGTTCACTAGGTTGGCGAAATAGCCACCTGGATTACGCACGACCATCGCTGTAGAGCCGCCTCCATCTAAGTTAATAGCCGAAGAAGCGCCCATTGAAATTAAATGAGAAGCTAAATCTGATAAATTAACACCATTACTGTGACCGCTTATGCGACCATCAATTGTTACAAGAGAAACCTTCGTACCAGTGGCATCCACTGCAACTGCTGTACGTGGACTACGTGTTGAAGCAAAACCAGAATTCGTCGGCATCGAAATATCTACTTTGCCGTTTCGCACTAGCATTGGTCCAGCAGCTAAAATGAATTGAGCATCCATCCATTTTTGATCAATGGATAAGCTTACATCCACATTCGTGCCTGAAGTAATTGTACTTAATTCAGCAGCTAACTCTTTATTTTGAACAGAAATAACAAAGCCATCCGCTGGTACAGATGAGTTACCTTCTGCCCCATAGGCTGTTACATGCGAAACTGTGCCTGAAAACTGATCGCCAAAATGCAAGACATTTGTATCTTGGCTAGCACTTGTCACCACTAATTCTACACCCCATGTATTCGTACCTGTCGTTCTTTTTTCAGGTGTATATAAAACTGTTTTATTCGTTCCTCGTTCACTATTAATGAGATCAATAGGATAGCTTTTGCCATTCACTTGGAACGTTAGATTTGTTGTATAATAATCTGCTATCGCTTTCCCTGATTTTGATAAACCAAACGCAACTGGTTTTTGTGTTGGGCTATCATACGTATCTCCTAAAATACCATAGTTCACTATTTCATTTTTTTCCGCTAACAAGTTCGCGGGCATACCATTACCTAAAAAGTAAGAAGCATTGACAGCTCCCACAACACGATGTCCATCATACGTATTTTGCTTTGCCATCGCTGATGTTGTTTTTAATGAATTAATAGGATTGGGCATACCGATTTCTAATTTTGTATATGTATTATTTAAATTTACATCTAAAACATTTACAAACTCACGAATAGAACCTGAAGTATAGCTTTGCTGTGTATGTGTTACCTGTGGTGAAACCTCCGTTTTAACTTCACTGACTTTATTCCCTAAACCAGCTGCTTGTCCATCGATTGGGCTAACTGTTAGTATAAGCACAAATAGGGCTACAATAATTGTTACTAGTTTTCTTGCCAATTTCTTCACTCCGAATATATTCAAAGTATGGCACGATCTCATGTCACATGACCCGTGCCAGTGACTTTTTTATTTTGTTCCTACATAGATAGCTACTGGAAGATTGACACCACCAGCATGCATTAGTTCTAATTCAATTGTTCCTGATGAACCATCAATTGTGTACTCTGGCAGTTCAACATATTCTGTTCCTACTCGTAAAGAAGGCACTAAATATACTTTGCCATTGACCTTAATAGCACCACTATATAAACCACCACGACCAGCTAATTTCATCTTAATCGTTTTTGATGTGCCAGATGAATTCACCACTGGAATCGACACCTTATAGTTCATGCCAAAATGACCTGGATTCCCTACTGCTCCATTGATTTGGGAGAAGGAATTTTCAGCCGTTTGTAAATGGTCTGTACGACCGTTAGAAATGTTATAGCCTACCTCTGGAGAATCTACTGTATAGGCTGGTAGCTCTGCTAGAATTGTAGCACTTGGCCAAGCACCCCTTGGATGTTTAGCATATTCATCAACAGCAACCTGCTCTGATTGAATCGTTCTTAAGTCACTATTATCCTTTGTAAGCACTGTACGAATTGTATACTCTGGCTTTCCACCGTTAGCCGCTTGGATATCTAGATCATGTAAAAAACCAATGATATAGTCGTATTCTAAATCGTATGTTTCAATAACCTTTGTTTCTCCTGGTTCAATCACAGTACCTTTACTTGTTGATCTTTGAAGCTTGTTATTTAAAACAGCATCAGCAATTGTTAAACCAATATCGTGGCCTACCCAGCTGTTCCCAGTTTTTTGGTTAATGCCCTTCGATTCTGTTACCTTAATACTCTCTGTAGTAGATTTATTTTGAACCGTAATTCCAAGCTTCACATCTGTCCCTAATGTGTTATAATGCCAACCAAAGATACGGTGCTTATTCGTTGCTGCTGTTGCATTCACATCGTATTGTGCAAGCGTAGCATTAGATTTAGGAACTAATTTACGTGTTAAAGTTTCTGGGTTGTCACTAATAAATAAATCACGATCTCCCTCTAAACGAGCAGAAGGAACGGCTTCTGGATAAGCTGTTGAGCCAAATGATTTTTCAAGGAAAGAGCTTGTATACATATAATGATAGACATATAAATACATTTCTCGTTTTTCACTTATATAACGCAAGTTTCCGCCTAATGCATTCACTACAAAGGTAATAGGAACGTACATCTTCCCTTTTTGAACAAAAGGAACCTCTTCTAAAGTGACAACTTCATTATTCACTAAAACTTGATTACTGTTATCCTTAAAAACAAAGCTCATGCCAGCTATTTGTAATTCAAAAGAGTTATCTGGTAGCCACATGCCTGTTGAATCATCAAGGTATTCATATATATAATTCGCTGGGATGTAGGATCTTGATTGCTTCATCACAATTGGATCTTTCATCACAATGCGATGATTATTAATATGTAAAATATATGGGTTTTCTTGAGGTTGCTCTGGTGTTTCATCAGATAACGTAATATCTACACTTTGAGTATCGGGGTCCCAATTCACAGTGCCATCAAAGTTTTCACTGACAAAGCGTAATGGCATATAAGTTCGGTCCTTATACATAAACGGTGCGACATCCATCGCCACCTCTTCCCCATCTACTAATGCGTTCATAGAGTCAATCGTTAAATCGACAAGCTTACCATTTCGAGTAGCTGACGCTGTCAATGTATCCTTATTCCACTCCACATTCGCACCAATCGCTTCATATAATGCACGCATCGGTAATAATAAGAAATCCGATTTATTTAAGATAGGGTCATTGACACTAATCGTCTCTCCATTAATCGTAATCGAAACATTGTTTTTTATCTGAATTCCATCTTTACTAATAGCTGTTGCAGATGCTTGTCCAGGCAAAATGGTAGCCAAAGCAACTGCCGATACAATACATGTATTCCTAAGTTTCTTAAACATGCTAATCTCCTTTTTCACATTCCATAGTCTTTAACATCTTAACACGAAAAAACCCTAAAATGTGGGATTTTTATCGAAAAGAGTTGAATTCGGTACTAGAGTGCTAACCCCTCTCCTTCAAAAGCTTCATAGAAAGAAAAGGCTATTTCCAAATCTCCATGAACATTTTCTATCAAACTCATTGCTACTTGATAAATCCTTATGTATAACCCCCATCGTACTGTATTTTAAAGGTAATGAAGTCAGCTTTTTATCAAATTATATGTGCATAATATTTGATAAGTAACTTCATTACTATTAGAACTCCCAGTAAAGTTATATTTTCTTAATTAGACTTGTTTTATAAAAAAAAGTTACATAACTTTTGGATAATCACCATAGAAAATGAAGTATGGAGAACAGAGTCTATTAAGGCTATCCAAAAAGAACAATCCACTTTAAATGTAAGTTAAAAATAAAAGTAGCTAATCTATTCAAAGATAAAGGTAGTGACCCCTTAAAGTTAGAGTTTTTATTATGCAGCTAATTGGCTGGCTAGAGTTCGGTATTTTACTGGACTCATGCCAGCCAATTTTTGTTTAATACGTTCATTGTTATAGTAGTCGATATATCGTTCGATTTTTTCCTTCAATTCTTCAAACGGGATTAATACTTCACCGTAATACATCTCTTGTTTGAGTATGCCAAAGAAGTTTTCCATCGCCGCATTGTCTGCACATGTCGCTTTGCGATACATGCTTTGGAAAACCTTGTTTTGCCGTAATGTTTTCACCCATGAATTATATTGATAATGCCAGCCTTGATCCGAATGAATTGTTGCACGATATGTAGCTTGGTTCTGAATAATTGGCAGAACTTGATGTAGCGATTCTAATACGAAATCCAATGTTGGGCGTTTAGACATACTAAACCCAATAATTTCGCCATTATAGAGATCCATAATTGGACTTAAATAAAGTTTTTCATCTTCGGTACACTTGAATTCTGTTACGTCTGTCACCAGTTTTTGTAAAGTGTTTGGCGTATTGAAACGGCGGTTTAATCGATTATTTGCGACTTTGCCCACCTTGCCCTTGTACGATTTATAACGAGATTTACGAATGAATTTCACACACTTTAAGCCCAATTCCTTCATGATTCGCTGTACTTTTTTGTGATTGATGACGTATCCTTGCGCTTTTAATTCTGCATGGATTCGGCGATAACCATATCTACCTTCATGCTTCTCAAATAGCGCTAAAATCAACGTTTTCCATTCTTGATTGGGATCTTCATTTTTTAACTGTTGAATATGGTAATGATACGTTGCTTCTGGGATCTCAACGATTTTCAATACATCTTTCAATCGGAACCCTTCTTTTTTGAGTTCGAATGCCAACGCTGCTTGTGCTTTTCGAGGAAGGCATCCGGATTCGCCTCGAAAGCGTCTAACTTTTTTAAGTACGCAATCTCTAATCGGAGAAGCTCATTTTCACGTTCTAGCTGTTCTTCACGAGACAATGTGTTTGGTTGTTTGACAGGTTTATTTTTAGGATTAGTAGACATAAGTGGCCGTCCCTTCGCTTTTTCTTGCAGGCCTTCTATACCTTCCTTCAAAAATTTACTGTTCCAGTTCGCTATTAACCCTGGATTATTCATGTTAAATTCAATCGCTGTATCTTGATAAGAAGCACCTGTTTGTTTCATAAAGTGTAATACATCGAGCTTGAATTGAACAGAGTAAGCCTGTTTTGTTACTTTTCTACGTAATCCAACTTCTCCAAATTCTTTGAAGGCACGTACCCACCGCTTTATTTGCGAATGATTTGGTATGTCATGTTTTTTCGCTAATAATTTATAACCTAAGGGGCCTTTCATGTATTCATTAACCACATGTATTTTGAATTCTTCGCTGTATTTCGCCATATAAAAACACCCCTAAAGTTTAGATTTTTGACTCTAACTTTAGGGGTGCAGGACCAAATTAGCTACTTTTTTTATTTTTCAGATCACCTAACAAATGGAAATCAAGGATTCTTCTGGCGAACTCATATTACATCAAATAGTTGAGAGCCTTTTCATTCAAGTACAATAACAACTAACTGAATACGTGTCATAGGTACTTTCCTTTGATTTTCTTCCATGTAATTCACTCCTTGAACGAGCACTAATACCGAAATTGGGTTTTAGTGCTCATTCAAGGAAATAATATATGTTTGTAACCAGCTTTGTTTGTGGTGAAAAAGAAAAGCTCTACAAAGCCGAAGCTATGTAGAGCACTTTCACATTCTAAAATTGCAATTAATTGTAAGAACAGTTTGTGCACCTAGTGCACGTTATTCATATGAACTGTTTTAGAGTCTGATATCTCAGGCAAATTATTGTGGAATTACTACAGTCACAGTTGATGTAGTTACATTTTGAGTATCAGTTGCTGTTAATTTAACAGTAAATTGATATTCACCATCAGTTGTTCCAGCTGTTGCTGCAGTGAAGTTAACCTCTGTTACCTCAGCTGTAAATGATTTAGAGCTAACTGCTGGTAAAGCCTCTACTACTGCTTTTACTTTTGCTGCTGCTGTAACATTTGTATCAGCAGCTACTAGAGTAGTATAAGTAGCACCTTCAACCGCCGCTTTAGCAGTATTTAAATCAGCAAGTACAACTGCTGCTAAATGATTATCAACTGCTGTTTGGATTTCAGCTTTTGTTAAGTCTTTTGTTTTACCAACCTTAACTGCTGTATTAACAGCCGCTAAGTTAGAAGCTGTAACTCCTGTAATTCCTACTGCAGTATATTGCACTAAAGTAGCGTTACCTTCATCAATACCTTTGTTTAATGCTTTAAGTGCTTCAGTAGCAGCGTTACCATCGATAGTTGATTTAGTTTCAACTTTAGTAGCTGTTGTTTTACTGAAATCAGCAATTGCATTTTTCTTCGGACCATTATTATCAGTGATTAATTTAGCATTTTTTGCTGTAACTTTATAAGCAGTTGCAAATTCACGGTTGTCACTAAGTGTAATAACCACTTGGTTATTATTCTCAATAGCAACACTGTAATCTTTAATTGCTAAATCTTTATTATCAGATACACGAGTTACAGTAAAGTCTGTGCTTAAAACTTCTCCAATAGAACCACTAGTTAAGTTTTCTGAGAAAGTGAAAGTGATTGTTTCTTTATCAACAACAGGCTCTCCTACAACAACTGGTGCAACAGAATCTAATAAGTTAATACCAGCTGTAATTGCAATTGGAGTATTATTTGTACTTTCATTTCCTGCAATATCAACTAATTTAGATAAATTAACTTTTAAATCTAAACCAGAAGCGTTTGTGTTAATTTCATCTTTGAATTTAACTGTAACAGTTGAAGTACCATTCACTTGAATAGAATCAATTTTATGTGATTCAGAAGTAAATGCATTTGCAGCTGCTGAGTTAATAACTGTAGAGAATTTAACTTTTACAGTTTTTCTATCAACTAATTCTGCTTTGTAATCTGCAGAATAATCTGTGTCAATCTGAGCAAGTGTTAATGGCGTTGATGCTGATGTTAAAGTAATTTTATTTGCTGAACCATTAAATTTCTTATGCAAGTTACCAGAAGTATCTTTTACTCCCATAACTTGTAATTCATTTACATTTACTTTACCAGATCCAGAATTTGGTTTACCAGAAGCAAATACAACATCGTCACCTTTAATTGTCTCTGCAAAAGTAATAGTTACTACTGTAGCATCGTTTGAAACTGAAAGTGTAGCAACATCTTCTGATAATGTTTGTAAAGTATCATTGATTTTTACTAGGTAGTTTGAATAGTCAGCTAAAGATGCTGCATCCATTTTTTTGTCGAATTTTAAAACAACACGTTTAGCTTTTGCATCAGCATTGATTACAGCTTCATAATCTGGACCTTCTTTATCTGATCTTGTGAATTTACCAGTATAATCTAGCATTGTGTTGTTAAGTTTTGTAGCATCTTTAACATTCTTAACTGTAATTGTATTTTCACCAACACTTACTTTTGAGTATAGGTCAATAATTACAGATTTAGAATCTTTTGAATCAACAGTTACTTTATCAACAGAAACTACTTTGTCATCTTTGTCTTTAATTGTGTAGTTGCCTGATTTTACTGCAGTCTCTGGATCTACAGTTTTAGAGAATGTAACTTTGATAGTTTTTTCATCAAGAGCAGTTACTTTTCTTACTTCTGGACGAGTTTGATCGATTTCAGGAGTTACAGTAACTTTTGTATCTTTAGCAATTTTGTTATCAGAGTAATCTTTAACATCTTCTACATACACATCTACTTTTCCAGTTGGAAGAGTTTTATCTGCGCCTTTGAATACGAATTTGTATTTATTATCGGCAATACGTTCGAATTCAGATGCTTCTTTCTTAGAATCACCAGATTTCCAATAAACATTTGAAGCTTTTACAGTATCCATATCAATATCTTCTGAGAATGTTAATGTAACAGTTTCAAGTGTTGCAGTAGCTTCAGTTACTGTTGGTGCTTCTTTATCTTCAACAACTTTAAATTCATGTGTTGAATTTAATGAAACAAAACCAGCAAAGTCTTTTGCACCAGAAACAGTAAGCTTATGATCGCCAACAGAAAGTGCAGAAGTGCTGTAAGGTGTTAAGATAACTGTTTTATTACCAGCACCCATAACAACATTTCCGAAGTACGCTTTTCCGTCTAATGTGAAGTTTGTAGAACTTAAATTCTCAACAGGCTCAGATAATGTAACTTTTACAGCTTTTGTTCCTAAAGATTTAACTTCAGTAACTTCTGGAATTTTATTATCTACTGCTGTAAATTCAACATTTTTCACATTGATTTCTTTATCGCCAGCTTTTACATTTGAAATGCTAATAGCATCAGCTTTGTTGTTGTTAAGTTTATCAGTAAGTGTAACAGTAGCTGTTTTATTATCAGCAGCTAAAGATACAGATTTAATTGTTTTACCTGATTTTAAAGCGTAGTTAGCTGCATCTTCAGCAGTTTCTTTATCAACAGTGCCGTCGAATTCAACTACTACTTCTTTAAGGTTAGTTGCAGATACAGATTTAACTGCAGTAGCTGTAGTTACAACATAAGTAACTTTAGCTGTGTACTCAACGTCTTTGATTTTGAAAGTAACTTCTGTTTCTTTGTTAGGCTCTAGAGCTTTTTCTAAAGTAACAGTTTCTTTAGTACCATCAGTTAAAGTAACGTTTAAAGTTTTAGCGTCAACTACTTCGATTTTGTCAACTTTTGGAGTTGCATCTACAGTATCAAGTGTACGTGAGAATACAACTGCGAAGTCTTGGCGAGTAATTGAAGCATTTGGGTTTAAGTTTGTTTTACCATTTGCTTCAGAACCTTTGATAACGCCGTTTGCTACTGCGATTTCAAGGTAAGGTTTAGCCCATGATTTAACAGTTGAAGCGTCAGCGAATTGACCTAGATCTGCTTCACCTTCTAATTCGAAAGCTTCAACAAGAATTTTAGCTGCTTCTGAACGAGTTAATTGTTTGTTAGGAGCAAATTCAGTTGCGCTTACACCTTCAAAGATTCCGTATTCTACAGTTGCAGCGATTGCATCGTAGTACCAAGCGTCAGCTTTTACGTCTTTGAAGTCTACAGAACCTTCAGCTTCTAATTCTAGAGCATTTGCGAAGATTGTTGCAGCTTGTGCACGAGTGATTGTGCTAGTTGGGTTGAAGTTGCCGTTAGCATCTCCTTGAATTACACCACTGTCAACTAAAGCTTGAACTGCCTCTTTAGCGTACCCTGAAACTTTATCGAAATCATTTAATTGTGCTGCAGATGCTACAGGAACGATTGCTGATGCAACTAATGCAGCTGTTGCAGATGCCGCGAAAAACTTACGGCCTTTGTTTTGCTTTGCCATTATTTGTATTCCTCCCTAATATTCCTAAAAATTGATATTATTCCAATGAAAACTATAGTACCACCATAATTAGTTGCCTAAATTTATGTATTATAGCTTTCCTGAATAATTCAAAACTAAAGCAAATTTTCTTAGTAAAGTTACTAGAAAAAGAGTAGTAGAATACCATTCTAGTAAGCTTATTCACTTTCTACAATAATATAACACTCTTTTTTCCATAATTCAAGCACTGGGACATAAATTTAGTTATAGAAGATTTTTTTACCATACCTAGTGTGGTATTTTATAGAAACTTAAAATCTCCCATCTATTTATCCCCTTATTTGGATTGGTAACATATAGTTCCGTTACCTATTATACCTGACTCTCCTTAATAACCAAGTGTTTTCTAGAATGGTTACTAAATTGTCAAAAATTAAAGACTCCCGTAATAATTTAGTAATAATTGTAAAGCTACAGTAATACTGTTTGTACTTTTCTGTAAAATCCAGACTTTTCAAGAGTTTCTACTATATTAATGAAAAGCAGTCTCTATCTGTCCTCATGTTGTAATGATAGATTGGCTATTTTTATGCTACACTTTTGATAGTTTGATAGAACATCATCAGCTATTGAAGGGAGCTAAAAAAATGAAACGTAAATTTCCTCTTTACGGGGCCGTGCTTGCCGGAATGTTATATCTGGCACCTACTTCCGCTTCAGCAGAAGATCTTTCGAAGCACTGGGCCTACCATGAAATGAACTATCTTATTACCAACGATTTAATGAAAGGTGATGAATTCGGCAATTATCGTCCGAATGATGCTGTTACTCGTGCTGAGTTTGCTGCATTTCTAGTTAGAACACTTAATCTGCCAGCTGCTTCTAGTAATGCAACCTTCTCAGATGTTAAGAAGGGCGACTGGTATTACGGGGTCATCGAACAGGCAAGCTATCACGGACTGATCAAAGGTGATGAGCAAGGTAAGTTCAACCCAAATGATCATATTAACCGTCAGGAAATGGCGGCTATGTTAAAAAGGGCTCTCCATTATCAAAACATCAACACAACTTCCTCCCCTATTACGTTTAGTGATAATGCTCGTATTGCCAAATGGGCCTATGCAGATGTACAAGCTGTCGTCACGACAGGACTACTTGTCGGGAAGCCTAATAATCAATTTGCACCTCTTGCCCAAACAACTCGTGCCGAGGCAGCTACTGTGCTCTATCGTTTAATCCATTTGGAAGCACCTGAAACAGGTGGTAAGCAATACACTACGACGAACTACTCACACGATTACTCAACGGTGGTACGTAATCAGGCGAAGAATAATCCAAAGGTCGATGGTGCAGGCATTTTCACGGCTAGCGAGGCACTAGTGTCATACTATGTGCACCCAAAAAGCTTTATGCAGGATAGCCCATCTTATTATCAATTTTTAAAATTATCTACTGTGGTGAATAACCTTAGTGCAAAGGAACTGAATGATAAGGTACTTGCGAATAAAGGAAGCTTAGCGAATACAGCTGATGCCTTTATAAAAGCGGGTGTCGATAACAATGTCAATGCCATTTATTTGGTATCCCATGCCTTACATGAAACAGCCAATGGTGGCTCATCACTTATTAAAGGTATCGACGTTGGTTTAGATACTAATGGTAAACCGATGATGGCGACCGCAGAAAATCGTGAAAAATTAACAGCGATTAAGAAAACTTACAATGCTTATGGTATTGGTGCTATTGATGCAGATGCTAATAAATATGGGGCTGAGCGTGCCTATGCAAATGGTTGGTTTACTGTTGAGGATGCTATTATTGGTGGTGCTCAATTTGTAAAGGATCAGTATATTAGCAAGGGGCAAGACACACTATATAAAATGCGTTGGAATCCTGAAAATCCAACCGTTCACCAATATGCTACGCATGTGATGTGGGCAGTCATTCAAGCGAAAAAGATTTATGACATCTACGAATTAATTGGTGCTCATACAACAACTAATTTGGTGTTTGATGTACCTGCTTATCAAAGTCAGTCTTCCGCGCCATCATTACCAAGCCCAACGAAGCAATATGCGTTGGATTTAGGGTTAGCTGGAGCCACAGGCAAGGTTACGATTAATCTCAATATGAGAACGTACCCGACTACAACTGATAATGCTTCAATCATTACGAATTTACCAAAGGATACATCCTTTAAAGTCCTTGGCGAAAATGGTGGCTGGTTCAAAGTAAGTGTTAATGGACAAGAAGGCTGGGTATTTGATGATTATGTCATGCTTGAAAATGGTCTACAGATTGTTAACATGAATATCACGCTCAATGTCAGAAGTGAACCTTCCACTACAAGCGCTATTTTAGGAACAGTGAAACCGAATGGCTTTATTATTGGTGAAGTCGATGACAAAGGTGAGTTCATAAAAAATGGTGCTTGGTATCAGGTAATCTACAACGGCAAAACTGGCTGGGTGCATGGTGATTATATTGTAAAAAAATGATTCAATTGCGATCATCTAAAAAAGAGTGCGACATTGCTGCGCACTCTTTTTATTGTTCATTTTTGTCCTACTATTTGATCGCTATATAATAGAAGAAACTCGAAATTATATGTTAGGATTATGAAAAAATTCTCCTAAAATTTAGTACAATTTTATGCTTATTCAGCTGTTTCATCGATCATGCTAAGTAATAGGCGCTACTCGACTATGACTATCGACATCCCTTTCCGCTTTCATTCCCTTGTCTGAGATATACCCTCTTCCATAACGACTAAACCCCTATACGAAAATTTCCTGTCAATATTGCTTTTATGGTATGATAGATTGCAGTGAAAAAGGAATTACAGAAAGGTTTGAACACTATATGAGGCATGTAACAATTATGGGCGTACCCTTTTTACATATTAATCAGCAAGGGTTTGTTGATTTACTCGTTCATCGTATTGAACAGCAAGAAAAGACTTTCGTTGTAACAGCCAATCCAGAAGTTGTTATGCAGGCAAACGAAAATGCCACTGTAATGAATTATTTACAGCAGGCGACCTACATTTGTGCGGATGGCATTGGTGTCGTTAAAGCTGCACAAATCCTTGGTGAATCACTGCCAGAGCGTGTAACAGGCTATGATACGATGGTACGACTGCTGGAAGTAGGTCAGCAGAAGCGTTTTAAAATTTATTTATTAGGTGCACAAAAAGAAACAATCGAAAAGACGGTTGCGAATATTCATAAAAACTACCCAAATGTTGATATCGTTGGCTATCATGATGGTTACTTCGACTGGAATAATAATGATTTTGCAAATGAAATCGCGACATTACAGCCTGATCTCGTGTTTGTAGCATTAGGTGTACCAAGACAGGAAAAATGGATTACAGAAAATCTGGATAAGTTTTCAAAGGGTGTATTTATCGGTGTAGGTGGTTCCTTCGATGTGATCGCTGGCACTGTAAAGCGTGCTCCAGTCATTTGGCAAAAGTTAAACTTGGAGTGGCTCTACCGAGTGCTGCGTCAGCCAAGTCGTTTTGGCAGAATGCTCGTTCTCCCTCGCTTTGCTTTAAAGGTTTTTGCATTAAAGCTTAAAGGTCAGGGCAAAACAAAATGAGTCAGTCAACCTTTGTCAAAAGTACACTTATCTTAACAATTGCAACATTACTTTCTAAAGTAATCGGTAGTATTTTCCGTATACCGCTGCAAAATATTGCTGGTGATGAAGTACTCGGTATCTTTAGTCTTGTTTATCCTGTCTATATGGTGGCACTGTATTTATCCGTTGCTGGTATCCCTATCGCTATTTCTAAGCTGATTGCGGAAGCTAGGACGAGTATGGATACTGCCAAAATTAAGAAAATTTATGTGACTGCAAGAATCCTTGCATTATCCTTTGGCGTCATTAGTTTTACAATCATTTACGGCTTTTCAGAGCAGATAGCGAATGCACTTGGTGGCCCTTCAACGGAGATTGCATTAATCATTGTAGCCCTAACACTACTCGTTGCTCCCTATATGGCTGTCTATCGAGGATTTTTCCAAGGCTTTGGGGATATGCGACCTACTGCCATCTCACAAGTGATTGAGCAATTAGTACGTGTCGCTTTAATTTTAATTGTTGCGTATTTCTTAGTTGCGATGGATTATTCCAATGATATCGTAGCTGGTGGTATTATGGCAGGTTCTGTATTAGGTGCACTTGGATCACTTTTCTATTTACTCTTTAAATATTTCCGTTCTTCGGTAAAAGTGACGAGCAAGGAGAAATATTCTAGTAAGGATTTTTCCACATACAGTAAAACCATTTTAAAAATCTCCATACCCATTGCAATTGGTTCTGTAACAATGGCACTTTTTAATTTCGTTGACTCCTTCACGGTCACATATGGCTTAAGAAATGCTGGAGCAGATGCAAGTGAGATTAGCTTCCTTTACGGGATTTATGGTCGAGGACTGACATTAGTTCAAATCACAACGGTTTTCGCTTCTTCAATTATCTTACCACTTGTGCCGCTGATTACAACGAAGCTAGCAGAACGTAAATTGAATGAAACACGCAGTATTATTGAACGAACACATCGTATGACACATCTTATTTCTTGGCCAGCTGCTATCGGGTTGCTAGCCTTAACCTTGCCTTTAAATCTAGCTCTTTTCAAAGACTTAGAGGGAAGCTTAATGTTAGCCATCATTAACCTTAGCTCGGTCTTTACATCCCTGACATTACTTGGAACAGGTATTTTACAGGGCATGAACGCTGCCAAAACAGGAGCCATCATTATTTTGAGTGGAGTTGTCCTTAAGGTGTTTGCGAACATCTTCTTTATTCAAGAATTCGGTTTAGATGGTGCTGCATATGCAACATTGTTGGTGTACTTAGTGTTATTTATTGTGAATTCTGTCTTTATTTATCGTATGATTCGCTTCACTGTTCTTGGAAAAGATACGGTAAAAATGATTGTGTCTTCCATTGTAATGGGGGCAGCCGTTGGTTTACCAACGCTTTGGCTTGATTTTACACATTGGTCTCGAATGTTGGCGATGGGTTATCTAACTGTTGCAATCATAGTGGGAGGAGCTCTTTATTTCCTTCTTCTATGGATGATGAAAGCAATCCATAAACAAGATTTAAAGAAAATCCCTGTTATCGGAAAAAGATTTTCATAATTAAGAGAGGTAGGACACTTATGTCGAAACAGAAATGGCTTTGGGGAATCATTGTTCTTTTACTCATCGTTTCCTCCACAGGTATGATGATGAGGTGGAATGCAGAGCAATCGAATAATGCTTATGAAATTGTCATTCCCTATCATGAAATACAAACCGCAGAAAAAAATAGCGATTTAACAATGGATGAAATCCTTTCCTCCTTAAAGGATGCTGGACTGAATACGGTAAGTCTAGAGCCTTTAACATTAAAGGAAATGGAAAAACAAAACTTAATTACGGTTTATAAAGAAAGCGAATTAGCAGCGCAATTATTATTTACACCTTATAAAGATGCTATTGATATCACTAAGGGTGGCTATTATATTCGAGTGCCTGAAAATGAAAGCTATCAGAAGCTTATCATGGAAAGCATGGAACCAGAGGAAGTACAAATAGGAGAAGAAGCTTTTTATTTCCTCCCTGCTTCTAACCACAATTTTGATTTAAAAACACCAATTGGCTACGATCAGCCTGCGATTGATATGATTAGTAAGCATGAACTAGCCCACATCTTTAAAGTGGAAAATGCAGATAATGAAGTAGCTAATGAAAAAATAGTAAATCAATTACTAGCGTTAAAAGATGCTTCTGCTGGTCGTTTGCTTGGCCAAGGCGATGAAGCCATTGGATTTGGACAAGAAGATGGCAATCAATTAGTTGAAAAATTAAGTGATGCTGGCTATTACTTCTACACAATTGAAAGCAACCCGCTCAAAGGCGAAAGTAAAATCGCTCAAATGACGGATTATCATATGATTCGTTTGCATAGTATCAATGTCAACAGAGAAACAAAATTAAAGTTAAATGCAAGTATTGACCGTACAACACGAGCTGTCAAAGAGCGTAATATTCGCTCCATCTTCTATCATATTAAAACAACAGGCAATGCCAAAGATAATATAGAAGACACGATTGAATACTTAAATGGTGTTCATGAGACAATGCCCGATCATTTCCAACCAGGTGAACCAAAGCTATTTGATAAAGTTGCCGTTCCAGCATGGGTCACAGCAACCGTATTATTAGCAGGTATTTTATTTATCTTTATCGTTTCAGAGTTAGTAAAATGGGTGCCTCTTCGTATAGCGGCAGCTGGCTTTATGGCGTTACTAGCTATTGCGTACTTTATTCTAAAAAGTACTCTATTCTTACAAGCATTTGCACTAATTATTGCAGTCCTTGCACCAACCTATGCAGTCATCAAATCAGCGCAAGGCTCTACGAAAATGTCTAAAATCTTGGTGCAATATGTGAAGGCCGTAGCCATTAGCCTTATTGGGATTATCATTGTCATTGGCTTATTAAATGGTAATGCCTTTATGACAGGATTTGCCGTATTTAAAGGGGTTAAGCTTGTTTATCTCATTCCAATTATGGGTGTATTATTATTTACTGTAATTGAGATCAACCGACTAGCTGAGCAAAACATCAAAAAATCTTTATCGAATACCGTCACATTGTTAAACAAAGAACTAAAATATTGGCATGTGCTATTACTAGTGGTTGTCGCAGGTATCGGTTTATTTTACATTAGCCGTACAGGTAACTCTGGCTCTGTCAGTGATATGGAATTAGCCTTTAGACAATGGCTCGAAAATACATTGTATGTTCGACCAAGGACGAAGGAATTTTTAATTGGTTTCCCATTCTTTATTTTAGCGTTATATGTAATGGGGATTAATCGCAAATGGGGTAGTATCCTACTTGTACCAGGTGTTATCGGATTCCTATCCATCGTCAATACATTTACCCACCTACACATTCCAGTAGCTGTTTCTGTCTTGCGTACACTATACAGCGTATCTCTTGGCCTTGTAGTAGGATTAGTGTTTATCCTCATCTTCAAAATTGGTTATCGTTGGGTTTCTAAGGCAATCGCGAGGTGGTCATAATGCACGTTGTTTTATCTGGCTATTATGGATTTGATAATGTTGGCGATGATGCCATCCTGCTCTCCATTATCCACTCTCTAAAAAAGTGGCAGCATGATATAGAAATCACGGTATTATCCAATAATCCAGCAGCTACTGAGCAAACATACGGTGTCAAAGCCGTGAATCGTTGGAAAATGAAAGAAATACGCCAATTGCTTAAAAGGGCAGATGGACTTATCAGCGGTGGCGGTAGCCTTATGCAGGATCAAACAGGAATGAAAACCATTCCTTACTATGCGGGCGTTATCCAAATAGCAAAATGGTTGAAAAAACCAGTATTTGTTTACGCCCAAGGCATGGGCCCGATTAATCACTCTCTAAGTAAATTCATTGTTTGCTCTGTCTTTAATAAGGTAGAGCAAATTACAGTCCGAGATAAAGCCTCTCAAGCTCTTCTAACAGAGATTGGTGTACGAAAAGAGGCTAAGCTTGTGCCAGACCCCGTTATGGGACTTAACGGTAGTGACTTTCATAGTGAATGGCTCGAAAGTGTCACATTATCAGCAGATAGCTATATCTCTGTAAGTGTGCGTGACTGGCCATCCGCCATAGCGTACAAAGAAAAAATTGCGCATAGCCTAGACGAATTAGTACGTCAAGGTGAGCAAATTGTCTTCTTACCTATGCATGGTGAGCATGATTTAAAAACATCACAGGAAGTAGCTGCACTAATGAAGGAGAAAAGTTTGATTGCGCCAGCCGATTTATCCATAGAGGAGAAAATCGCAGTAATTGGACAATCTCAATTATTAATTGGGATGCGACTACATTCTCTCATTTTTTCTGCAATCTATGCGACTCCTTTTATCGCCATCTCGTACGATCCAAAAATCGATGCGTTTGCTGACATTGTCAGTCAACCAGTTATTGGTCATGTCGAAGCAGATGATTGGAACGGTGTGACATTGTTTGAACAAGCCGTCACAATCCTTGAATCATTTACGACGGTTCAAGAAAATATGCGTCAGGCTATCATACCCTTACAAAATGAAGCAACAGCAACGGCGAAATTAGCCATTGAGGTTTTTTCACAATAAACATGAAAAAATGATGAATTTCAATTAATATTGAAATTCATCATTTTTTTCCGATTTCTAATAATTTTAAAACAGACTGTGCTTGCTGCATATGCATAGCTAAGACATATTGACTGGCCTGCATCAAAATTTGAGCCTTCACCATATTCATCATCTCTTTAGCGATATCTGCATCTCGAATACGAGACTCTGCCGCTTGTAAATTTTCTGCGGTGTTAACATTAGCATTATAAGCATGTTCCAAACGGTTTTGGTACGCTCCTAGACGAGAACGCTCATTAGATACACGTTTTAAAGCCTCATCCATTGAAGAGATGGCTTTATCTGCATCCTCTCGAGTAGCAATGGACACATCCTTCAAACCAAGTGCTTCAGAGCCCATACCATTGATAAATAATTCTATATGCTGCCCTGCATTGGCCCCTGCTTGAATTTTAATGCTATTTGTCTCATGATCTCCATTGAGTAATGTCTTCGTATTAAATTCTGTATCCGTAGAGAGGCGCTGAATTTCCTTCTTTAATTCTTGGAACTCCAGCTCTAATTTTTCACGATCATCATCGGTTAATGTGTCATTGGCTGCCTCCACTGCTAATTCACGCATGCGCTGAATCATCGCATGTGTCTCATTCAGTGCCCCCTCTGCTGTCTGCACGAGAGAAATGCCGTCCTGTATATTTTTAGCCGCCATATTCAATCCCCGAATTTGAGAACGCATTTTTTCAGAAATCGCCAATCCAGCTGGATCATCCGCTGCACTATTGATTCGATACCCCGACGAAATGCGTAGCATAGCTTTACTCATCGCACTTTGATGCCGATTCATATTATTCAGGATCGACATCCCCGTAGCTGACCACTTACCAAGCATGCTTTCACCACCTTCTTAATATGTATATCGGCCTATTCTCTATTCTATTAATCACCATTATGGGAATCGTTGCTAATTTTTTATGCATTATTAACAATTTATAGGTACATGACTCCTTTCAGCTTAGTGGTGTCCAGATTTTTTAGTGAACCTATAGCCATTATGAGCGATGATGATTAGCTGACTTGCAAGTCGCTCATTCAGCTTTGTGGCAATATAATAGTAGCAGACGTTTAATGAAGGTGTTCTCCTATCGTAGCTTGTGCTGGAATACAATTCTTCTCCTTCTGGAGGTACATGCCAAATTTTAGTAAAAGCACCTGCTTATCATTTCTGAAAAGTAGGTGCTTACTGGGCATTCCATCTATTCAATTGTTAAACCTCCAAGTTGATGGCTCTTTTGCTGTAGCAGTTCGAAAAAGAGTTCTTTATCGTTCTCCAATAATGTTTGATCAATTAAATAATCAAAATTTTTCTCCTCTAGTTCTGCGATAAGCTGATCGATTTCGCCAACCGTCACAGATGAAACAAGTGGAATTTGTTTCTTCGGTGTTGCGCTTTCAAGTATTGGTGCTAGATGCTCATGAACATTCGTAATAAGCAGTAGTTGATAAAGTGGTAATCTGATAAAACGATTTCCTTTTTGGAAAACAAAAACCTCAGATAAATTTTCAATTTGCTGTGTCTTCATGTTGATAATCATCTCTTTACCTTCTATAGGAATGAAATGGAAAATCTCATTCTCTTTTAAAATAGAGAAATATTGATAAGCAAATACGAGACGTAATTTGTCTCCAGTAACTTTTGTGTAAAACGGCTTCATGTATTGAACTTGCATCATCCTTCATCCCTCCTTAGTTATCTGATTATTCAGATTTTAACACAAATCAATTGGCTTGTTAACTATCTTTGAATTCATTTTTTTCTTTCTGATCATTCAGCTTATCATTACTGCATTTTAATCGTATAATGGAAGGACAGTCTTTTTTTCATTCTTACAATTAACAATGTTAAACATAGCCATACATGATGAAAGGAGTGAGGTTATGGCATTGTCTATATCGCAAATAGCTAAAGAACATCAAGTATTTGTGCTGACTAAATTAAAAGAAGCTGAACAAGGGCTACATCCTTCCTCTACGGAAGATGAAGAACTAGTGCGTCGTGCTGTCTTTTCTGTAAGAAATAAATCCATTGTTTTTGAACGTTTTAATGGAACAAGTTCTATATTATATGCAAGTGTTCAGGATGTCAGACCCGCTTCTGTTGAAATTGATTTTTACAAGGAAGAGCTACATTGTAACTGTCCACAACCTAAATGGTGTCGACATCAAGTAGGTGCTTTACTCGCTCTCTACCAATACTTTGACTCCGTGCAAAATTGGTCGAGTACTTGGCGTGCTCAAAAATCGGTCCAGCTAAAAACCTTAG
Source organism: Lysinibacillus sp. FSL W7-1291 (assembly GCF_038593415.1). Taxonomy (NCBI): domain Bacteria; kingdom Bacillati; phylum Bacillota; class Bacilli; order Caryophanales; family Bacillaceae; genus Lysinibacillus; species Lysinibacillus sp. FSL W7-1291. Next base: position 606,949 of record NZ_CP151994.1, on the reverse strand, counting down.
CAGAAGAACGTAGACCACAAAGCTGGTCGATGATGGTTGATGAAGTAATGAAGCGCTTATTACCATCTGGCCGAGTATTAGAGGGCTATGGGCTTTCTGCTGTAAGAACAGATGCATTGGAGCGTCTTCGCCGACATATGCCCTTTGAACGTGAATGGCAGCCCCTTTATAAGCTCTATATGGAATTAGCTATTTTAAATACTATATGGCGGCATTTAAATGCAACAGCTGGGCATTCATTAGATTCTCCATATATGAAATACTTTATCGATCAAAGCATGCAATCCTTTGAAAGCATTCTTACTGAGTTAACGAATCGGTCACGTCTTTTTGCGACTGATCCTTTTTATGATGCCATTCAAGAGCTAGTAAGGGAATTTTTATTAGAACGACAAGGGCTGTTTGCCCATCGACTTCGTCTATATATGCTGCTTTGGGCAGTGCTTTTTTATGAGAAGCCTCGACGCGAGCAGGAATTAACTTATTTAAATAATCTAGAAAACCGTTCGGAAGAAATTTCTTTGCAATCATTAAAGCTATTATTTTATGTGTTATTACAAAAGGAGGATCTGCTGCTCGAAAATTTGGCACAGATTGATTTACCGCAAATGCAGGATTTATTTGAACTGGCTACTTTTGCTCAACGTGCTGGTGAGTCCTATTCATTAGCTGTCATTTTACGAGCTATATTACCTTTGACTGAAGCCTTCCTACAGGAAGTCGTACCAGTCGTTCAAAGAGCCCAGTACGTAAGGCAATTTCAGCTTTTATTTGATGACATACAGCTTACTGAGGAAGAGGAAGCAATGTTATACAGTGCATTTGGTGTGTATGGGCTTCAGCCATTTTCATCGTTTTTAATTAAAAAAGGACGTTACCGTGAATGGGCTGCTCTCCATCAATTAAATCCTTCATCTCTATCCTATTTAGAAATGTGTGGATTAAAGGACGTCTTACAGATTGAACCAGCTACTGTTTTACCTTTATACCATGTCTATGCAATGGCTGAAATTTCACAAAAATCACGTATGAATTATAAGCAAGCTGTGCGTATTTGGAAAAGTATGCGTAGTGCCGCAAAACGAGCTGGCAAAACAGCTTATTTTGAAACATATATGCAAACCATTCGTGCAGAATATAAACGATTACGTGCGTTACAAGAAGAAATTGAGAAAGGAAACTTAGTATGATGACAATAAATGCTCCTTCCGCCTTTTCCCAAACTCAACAACTTCGTATTGATGTAGCGCGGGAAGGATATTTTACGTTGCAGGGTTTTACTGCAAATGGTACGACAATCGACGCCGATACATTAATTTCTTCATTATTCTTTACCTATGAAGCAAATGTCTATGGCTTATTAACCAGTCGGACTGATTTCACGATTGAGGTTTCTACTGCTGAATTACTTGATATTTTTTCATCAAGCTTCCAACATCCCTTTATTAATTGGCTTGGTGCAAATGATGAAAGTAAGGAATGGCTCGGAAAAGTACTGGCGTTACAGGAATACTGGCAGGAGCCCTCACTTTGGTCACACGCTGTCATTGCGGAAGATTTTTCTTCGCTAACTTTTCCTATTGCTCACGTCGATACAGCATTATTAGAAATAGCTGTTCAGCAAAAGCTTTCACAGGTTGGTCTAATACTAGCTGATTTACCAAAACTTCTACCCTTTTTCTTACGTGGTGGCTGGCCATTGGATCAGGCTCGTCAAGCCGGTGCAGTTTCAGTTTCTTTACGGTTAAGTGAGCCAGAAGATGAAGCCGATGTCTGGTTATTAGAAACAGTGCTCAGCACGGCTACGACAAAAAACTACTGGACTCCTGCTATTCGTAAGCAATCCTTACCAATTGAAGAGGCGCTTCCTACGAAATGGCGAATGTTCGCCACTGAAATTGAACAACAGCAACAACAAATTGTGAATCTTCTATCCAATGACGATATCAGAAGTGATACCTTTATTCGTGTGACATTGGAGGACTCAGAAGTACGGTCTTTTTTACGTGAGGATCTCGCCAGATTACAGGCACTTGGTTTTGATGTTGTACTCCCTGCATGGCTAAAAGATTTAAAACAATCCAAATTACGTGTACGTGTAACAACTAACAATGTCTCCACAAAGAAGGTAGCAGGATTAGATGATATTTTAACGTTTAAATGGCAATTTTCTATGAATGGGCAAACGATTTCAGCTGAGCAATTTAAAAAGCTGGTGGATGAGAAACGTGAATTTATTCGTATAGGTACGGAATGGTTCCGAGTCGATGCCAATTGGATGCACGAAATGCGTGAACTAATGCAGCAGGCAGAAGATGAAAGTTGGACTGTTCGAGAATTGTTGTTTAGAGAATTACCCGAAGACTTGTCTGCTCCTCTCGAAGAAGATGCCGATGATGCGCTAAGAGATGATCCAATTTTCGCACTGGAAATACAACAATCATTAAAATCATATATGGAGCAGCTTTTGGAGAAGAAGGGCTTGCCAGCAGTACCGATTCCTTTATCCTTACAAACCGAATTACGTCCTTACCAACAAGAGGGCTTTGAATGGTTAATCTTTATGCGCGAACAAGGTTTTGGTGCATGTCTAGCCGATGATATGGGACTTGGGAAAACGGTGCAACTAATCACCTATTTACTTCATATTTATGAGACAGCAGCTGATTATACGAAGCCAACCATTATTATTTGTCCAACCTCAGTCCTCGGTAACTGGCAAAAAGAACTCGCTCGATTTGCCCCTTCACTGATTGTGCATACGCATTATCAGACAAATCGAGCTAAGGATGAGGATTTTAAAGAGCTAGTGACTGCCGAAAAACCACATGTTATTTTATCAACCTATGGTACTGTGTCACAGGATACTGAATTTTTACAGAATATAGAATGGGCAACTGTTGTGCTCGATGAAGCTCAAAATATAAAAAACATGCAGACCTTACAATCAAAAGCCATTCGTAAATTGTTAGGAGACCATCATATTGCCCTTACAGGAACACCTGTAGAAAACCGCTTATCTGAGCTATGGGCTATTTTTGATTTCATTCATAAGGGTTATTTAGGTAGCTTTGGTCGCTTCAATGAAGAATTTATTTTGCCTATTGAACGAGACGAGTCTGAATCACATAAGCAGAAGTTACGAGCTAAAATTCAACCTTTCTTATTGCGTCGTACAAAGCGTGATCCACATTTACAGCTTAACTTACCAGATAAGCTAGAATCGAACGAATACTGTCCATTAACAGCCGAGCAAGCTTCTCTCTATGAAGGATATATTTTAGAGACACTCGATCAGCTAGAGCAGTTAACAGGTTTTCAAAAAAAGGGACGTGTTTTAAAGATGCTTAGTAAGTTAAAGCAACTATGTAATCATCCTGCCTTATATTTAAAGGAATCTTTCGAGGATGCCGAAACAATGCTTGCACGTTCGACTAAGCTAGAGCGCATTGTACAAATGGCAGCAGAGATTGTGGACAATGGCGAACAATGCCTTATCTTTACACAGTATATCGGAATGGGGCAATTGCTACAGCATTGTTTAAGTGAACTATACAATGTGGATGCACCGTTTTTAACTGGTGCTATGCCTAAGCAGCAGCGTGACCGCTTAGTAGAGGCTTTTCAGGCAGGAGACTTCCCTATATTTATTCTTTCCTTAAAAGCAGGTGGAACAGGTCTTAATTTAACAGCTGCTAATCATGTTTTACATGCAGATCGCTGGTGGAACCCCGCTGTCGAAAATCAAGCAACTGATCGTGCTTATCGCATTGGGCAGACACAATTTGTGCAGGTCCATAAATTTGTAACGATCGGTACAATTGAAGAAAAAATTGATAAAATGCTGGTGCAGAAATCTGCATTATCCGAAGAACTCATTCAATCAAGCCAGTGGTTGACCGAGTTAGAAGATCAAGAACTTCGTGATCTAATAACATTGGACATATAGTAATTAGATGCGCCAAGAGCTACATTGTTCTTGGCGCTCTTTTAGTGGAACCTCGTTACTTCTTATCCCTACTTACTTCAAACATTCTTATTTAGTTGTGTCAAAACAGCCATTGCTGTGCGGTCTTCAGCAATGTCTTTTTAATATGTGTATACATCATTCCTTTCTGTTGCTACGGTGCAAGAAATATAAGGAGAATGGCGGATCAGACAACGATATTTCTCTTGCTCCGTATGTAAATAGCTTGTCTATGGTAAAACAAAATCTTTTAAGTCTTCCTGTTCATTCGGTGGCTGTGGCGGTACAATAGCCGTTTCGTCACTATTCCTTTGTTTGAGATGATAAAATCGTATATCTTCTACGACCACCTCTGTCATAAAAATCTTAGTGTTTTCTTCATTTACAAATGATCTTGTTTGAATACGACCATTTACACCGATTAAAGAGCCTTTACCGCAATATTTGACGATATGTTCTGCCAGCCTTCCCCAAGCTGTACAGAAAATAAAGTCTGCATCTACTTCTCCACGATTGTTTTTAAAATTGCGGTTAATGGCCAATGAAAAATGAGTCTGTACACGATTTCCAGATAAGTAACGTAACACCGGATCTTTCGTAAACCTTCCGACCAGTCCGACTTGATTCATTCGTTCACCACCTTTCTGTTGGATTGCTTTCATCTTACAAAAGGATATCCGCATTAGCAAAATCCGATATTATAAATTTCCTTCTTTTTTGCAGCATAAATTGGGTAAATTAGCATTTTTAATTTGCTAATTTTTTTTAATTTTCTAGCTGAATGCTTTGGACTGTAATGGCAAATGCTATTTCATGAAATCAGCATTTTCGCAGGTTTTGAAATATCGTCACAGGTGCACATAACAAACAGTCACTACTTCATGTGTTATAATAAAAGAATGACAGACTTAGGAGGAATATACATAATGAAAACATTTAAAATGCTTTCCTTTGACCTTGTCACGAAAGATGGCGTACAACCATTCCCTTTAGTCGATGGCATTATTATTAATCAGGAGAACAGCCATCAATCTTGGATACTAGAATTGTTTATGGAAAAACAATATCGCTCAACCTTTGATGAGCTCTTAGTAAATGCTACAGTCTGCAATGTCCGTGCAGTTATTTCATTTCCAGATAATGAACCCGCTCCTTTTCAGGTAATCGTACATACAGTTCAAGAAATTGGTGATCATGTTTCAGTACTACTAAAAGGAACACTCAAAATTAAACGCTCTAAATATGCTGAACAATTGCTTTCCGAGCTACTTGCTGAGGGTGTATCCCTAGAGGATTTACTGGAGCGCTTTACGAAAGATATGAAGCAGCGACCAAAATTAAAAAATGATTAGCGATGCGAATTTTGCATCGTTTTTTTATTGGACAAGCTGCCTTTTTTCAGTACAATACTATTTAAAAAGGAGCGTTATATTTGGTTATTGCTATTAGAGAGAAGCCTTTAAAATTATTATGGCTTGAGGCTGTGATGAGGAGGCTTTTAAAGAATGATGTTGAGTTTCACTATTATCAGGAACAATATCGCCGACTGGATGCAGGTTTTGCCGGTGAACAAAAAGTGGACCGCGAATGGCATGAATTACTATGTCCAAATACTTTTTTCGTATTACATAATTTGTGTCTCAAGAACACTGCTCAACATATGCATCAGCTTGATACACTCTTTATTTGCCCTCAATTTATCTTCGTTTTAGAAATTAAAAATATTCATGGTCGACTAGAATTTAATCAACTCACACATCAATGTACACGCACAAAGGCAGATGGCACAGTAGAAGGATTTCCAAATGCGTTTACCCAAACTGAGCGTCATATGCGTTTTCTTAAAAGTCTTTCTTACTCACTCCCCATTGAAGGTGCCGTTGTTATAGCAAACCCTTCAGCGATCATCGTTAATCCTTCTAAAGTGCTCCCTATTTTTCATGTGTCAGGTCTTCATCAACATCTCCAGTCACTTTTTAAAAAGCATCCTCAAAAAATGCTAACAGATGATCAATTAGCTCTACTGGTTCAAGGGCTTCTCTCCAAACAAACGATCCCTCACATTCAAACTTCGATTGCCCCATCACGATTTCGGCATGGTGTGCTTTGTCCTAAATGTTCCTATCAACATAATATGTATTTCTATCGGGGCATTTGGAAATGTTCATTTTGTCATTATCAGAGTATAGAAATTTTTGCAGAAGCCATGCTCGATTATCAACTATTGGTTAGCCATTCTATTACTAATCAACAGTTACGTAAATTTTTCAAAATTGATTCTATCGATACAGCTACACGATTGCTTCAGAAATTTCAGTTCCCTTATACCGGAACCTATAAAAATCGTGTTTACCATTTACCTGAAAATTTATTGGATTACATGAAGAGATTTTTTTGAGGGTTGATTGGCTCGCTTCACTGGCGAGAGTATTTGCAACGCTCATGGGCATACACTTCACTTTCGCGAGTATTCACTCTCCTTCCGCGAGTATTCACTCTTTCTTCCGCGAGTATTCACCTTCCTTCCGCGAGTATTTACCTTTCTTCCGCGAGTATTTACCTTTCTTCCGCGAGTATTTACCTTTCTTCCGCGAGTATTTACCTTTCTTCCGCGAGTATTCACCTTTCTTCCGCGAGTATTCACCTTTCTTCCGCGAGTATTCACCTTTCTTCCGCGAGTATTCACCTTTCTTCCGCGAGTATTCGCTGCTTTTTATCAAAAAAGAGTGTTTTCCATTTAGGAAACACTCTTTTTTATGTTATCGGTTGTTCATACCATCACGGTACTTTTCAGTGTCTTTGACTTTATCGTCGACAATATCATTATTATTGTTTACGTTGTCATTACGTTCAACACCGTTTACACCATTAGCATTTGGTACGTTGTCATAGCCGTTTGTACTGTTGATATCGGCATTTGATCCAGGTGTTGTCGCTTCAGGCAATGTTGTATTTTCGTTAACAGTACCTCGGTTAGTACCATCTACGTTGCGATCGTATGCATCGTCACGATTATTCGGGTCTAATGCATCTTCCACATTGTCTACACCACGACGAACGTCATTTTCGACGTCTCGAACAGGGTGATCTTCGACTGCATTATTTCCCCAGTTACATCCTCCAAGGAATACAGTTGCAAGAATAATGGTTAAAAATGACATTTTCCACATAGTAAAAAACCTCCTTTCTTGGGTACTATGTCAGCAAATACATCGTGTGTATTTGTGATCCTACATAGATTGCCCGGGAAAGGAGGGAACTATCCGATATTTGTACAAACTATTTTTGTTTTTCTTTTAATACTTGTTCAATGTATGCTGCTTCTGCTTTACAGTCATAGCTATAGTTTGTGCCTAGCTCTTTTTGCAATGCCTCGATTGTTTCGATCTGCTGCGCTGTTGGTTCTTCATTTAAAATTTTAGCAATGACCTCATCGATTTTTTGTGCCATCTCTTCATGAAACTGTGCACTCAACAATATATCAGCAGGGATTTTTTCGATCCATGCGGCATTCTCCTGAAAATAAGTCTGCCAGCTTGCAATGAAGTCTTCCATAGAAAAACGCTCTTCATCCCAACCAATACTTGCTAAGTATGCTTCAAAAGATGTCGAAATCGAACGAGTAATGCTAATTTTAATACCTGAAGACAATTCCTTATACATCTTAATAATCCTCCTACGTTTGTAAAACCTAAAAATTACATCTATTTCAATTCCCAAACGCTTTTTCGTCACTGCAATTTAAGAACCTACTAATCAACTTTTAACTTGACTTTATCTATTTTATATCTTTTGGTCTACAAATGCAAATTAGGCTTGTTTAGGCTGTTCAGGTCCAATCGCAAATAGAATATCGGCTTCACATACAAGTTCTCCATCTACAGTCGCTATACCATGACCTTTACCCATTGCGCCACGAAGTTTAACAAATTCTACTTCCAATTTAAGTTGGTCGCCAGGAACTACTTGACGCTTGAAACGACAATTATCCACACCTGTTAAAAAGGCTAAACGTCCCTTGAATTCTTCTGCATTTAATAAAGCGACTCCACCCACTTGTGCTAATGCCTCTACAATTAATACACCTGGCATTACAGGATAGCCTGGGAAGTGTCCATTAAAGAAGTCTTCATTGATCGAAACATTTTTTAAACCTACTGCGCGTTTACCTTCATCTAATTCAACAATGCGATCAACGAATAAAAAAGGATAGCGATGTGGTAAAATTGCTTGAATTTGTTCTGCTGTTAACATGTAATTTCCCCCTCGAAATTAAGTATGTATACACAAAGTAAGGTAAAGAATATTGCTATTCTTTACCGTTCATAATATCAAATATATGCTGCCATGTGTCCCTTTTAAAAATATCCATAGCATTGCCTTCTCCAATCACACTGAAGCCAAACATTGCGCCTAATGCTGCGGCAGCAACGACTAAGACGAGAACAATTACAATGCGTAACCAAATCGGAATCAGTCGGATTTGCACCCAGCGAACCTCGCGTTGCTCTCCATTTGAGCGGCGTTCTTTCTTTTCTGGTTGCGTATCGGTTTCTTGTGTCGGCACAGAACGTCGACGTGAATCGTTTGTCATAGATTGTACTCCTCTTCATTCCTAACTATGTGTTTTTGGATGACTTTTTATCGAATGCCGTTAATTAGTCCTAGCATTTGATCTGCTAATGTAACCGCCCTTGCATTGAACTGATAAGAACGTTGAGTTTGTATTAGTTCTGTCATTTCCTTTGAGAGATTTACATTGGACATTTCTAGTGTACCACTTTGCATGCCAATTTGCTGACGGTTCGCACCCACAAGCTCTGTCAAAACTTCCGCTTGTGTAAAGCCAAGTTCAGCTAGATTGTCTGGTAAACCAACATAAGAACCAGAAATATGTTCCATTAATTGTGGTTTTTGGAATTCTGTTACAGCTAAATCCGTACGAATGATATCACCATTTGGATAAGATGCTTCTAAAACACCACCATCTCGAACGGCAAACTTTTGAACAGTATCTGGTAATGTAATAGCTTGTCCTGCTGCATTGGCTACGGGATAACCCTCTGCCGTTACGAGCATTACTGTTCCGTTATTCAACGGAGATAAATAAAAGTCACCTTGTCGAGTATACACTGTTTCAGTTCCATTTTCACCATTTGGCATTAAAATATTGAAATATTGTTTTGCTTTTGTGAAAGCAAAGTCTAAATCTCGATTCGTTGTTTGTAATGAGCCTTGCTTTTCATTGGATTTAATTTGTCCAAGCATGGCACCAGATCCATAACGAATACCAACTGGTGTTTGACGTTCAGCTCGGTCCTGCTTATCATTGTTAAATTGCTGATAAAGTAGTTCATTGAAGGATGCTTCCTTCGTTTTATAACCGGTTGTACTACTATTAGCAATATTATTACTAATTGTATCTAGTTTATTTTGTAATTGACCCATCGTGTTCGTTGCTGTCATCATTGTACGTAGCATTTATAAAACGCCTCCTGTTCGCCCGTTAGATTTTCCCGATTTCATTCACTGCCTTTTCCATGCTGCGATCATAAGCTTGTAATACTTTTTGATTTGCTTCGAATGCTCGGTAGGCTGTCATTAAATCTGTCATTGTGCGACCAGAATCTACGTTTGAACCTTCTAAAAAGTTTTGACGTAGCGTAAAGGAAACGCCATTCGCACCATAGGCTGTTGGTAAGTTCTCACCATTTTCTGTACGAATAAGACCATTATCCTGTTTACGTAGCATGTTCGGATTAGCAGCATATGATACGCCAACTCGTGCTACTTGCTGATCGTTTACAAAAATGGCTCCATTTTCATCGAGGCGAAAATCATCGTTTGGAAGCTGGATACGTTGTCCTGCATCATTGAGTACGTATAGACCCTGCCCGTTTACTAAATAGCCTTGACCATCTAATGTGAAATTACCATTACGTGTATAGGCCTCACCACCAGCTGGATGTTCTAGACGGAAGAAAATTGACCCCGTAATCCCATCTTCGTTTTGTGGTAAGTTTCCATCAATTAGCGCCATATCTGTTGTAAAATCAGTGCTATAGATTTGGCCTTGTATGTAATTTGGCAATGTTTCTTGTAAATATGTTCCTGTATTTAAAGCTCCTACTTGACTCATATATTCAGCGCCTGCTTGTTGATTGGCGGGAGCATTTGTTTTACCAATACTAGACATTAGCATGTCTGGAAATGAGCGAATAGTTGATTGATCTGCTTTAAATCCTGGTGTATTCGCATTTGATAAATTATTTGTTAGTAATTCTGTTCTTCTTTGTTGCGTGATCATACCTGTTGCAACTGTATAAAACCCTTTAAACAAAGAAATCACCTCATTTTATTTTTATAAGGATGCTGGCACACGATCAATGTTTTCTAGCATTATTCCCGTACCAATTGCTACACAATCCATAGGTCTCTCTGCAACGAAGACAGGTACCTTTAACTCTTCTATTAATAGCTGATCCATTCCATGTAATAGTGCACCGCCACCCGTAATAATAACGCCACGGTCAATGATATCGGCTGATAGCTCAGGTGGTGTTTTTTCTAAGACATTTTTTGCTGATTGGACAATCATCGCTACAGACTCGTGCAATGCTCGTTCAATTTCCTCGGAATGAATTGTAATAGTACGTGGTAAACCTGTTACCATGTCACGACCACGAATATCCATTGTATCGTTGCGGCTACCTTTGAAAACTGTACCAATTGTCATCTTGATTGCTTCTGCTGTACGTTCACCAATTAGCAATTTATATTCTTTTTTAATATATTGCAAAATGTCGTTATCAAACACATCTCCTGCTACTTTAATGGATTCACTTGTTACAATATCACCCATTGATAGAACTGCGATATCTGTTGTTCCGCCACCTATATCGACTACCATATTACCACTTGGTTGGAAGATATCCATGCCTGCACCGATAGCAGCTACTTTTGGTTCTTCCTCTAAATATACTTTTTTACCGCCAGATTTTTCTGCGGCTTCACGGATTGCTTTTTGCTCAACACTTGTGATGTTCGTTGGACAGCAAATTAAAATTCGTGGCTTCGCCAAAAATCCTTTTACATTTAATTTATTGATGAAATGTCTTAACATCGCCTCTGTCACATCAAAATCTGCAATGACTCCATCTCTTAGTGGGCGAATTGCTGTAATATTACCTGGCGTTCTCCCTACCATTTGGCGAGCTTCTTCCCCTACCGCTAATACTTTGTTTGTCTTTTTGTCAATCGCCACCACAGATGGTTCATTTAGGACGATTCCTTTACCTTTAACGTGGATTAATACGTTCGCAGTTCCTAAGTCAATGCCAATATCTTTCGAAAACATTCTATAATTTCTCCTTCCCGCCAGTTCCAACTACATAACGTTCATTTTATCTCTTTATCTAGAATATTTTATCATATTCTATTGGTAATTTCACCTAAATTTAGTGAATGAGACTGTTTTCTTTTCAGGTTATGAACGGCTATAATATAGAATTACTATTCCATAGAATTCGTCATAAATACATTTCCAAGACAATAAAAAAGAACGAATCAGTCTTGACTCGCTCTCTCTTTCCACTTGTTTTTCGTTGCTTCTCCTCCACGAATATGACGTACGGCCTTATGGTAGGCGAGTATTTCTTTCACTTGGTCAGCTAATCCTTCATGAATTGTTGGTAATCGCTCTGTTAAATCCTTGTGCACCGTACTTTTTGAATAACCAGTCATTTTCGCGAGGACACGCACAGTCTCACGCGTCTCAATCAGTAATTCACCGAGGCGTATGCAGCGCTTCCGAATGTGCTCATGCACTTTCTTCGTCCTTTCCACACAATTTCACAAAATGCTTTGGCAATCAGATGCACATTTGCGCATTTCTTCACCTTATGTAAGGACAAAGCTATTCAGAACATTTTTTGCATTTTCCTGATAAAATGCTGACTTTTTATGCGTTACTAGCTTTTCGAATTAAAAAGCTAGTAATTTTTTCGGATTAATATATTTTCCGTCTTCAAGAACTTCGAAATGCATGTGGACGCCAGCCGCTTGATTCCACTCGTTATCAGTTGCTTTTCCTAATGCCTGACCTTGTGTAACCTCATCGCCTTCTTTAACAGCGATATCCTTTACAGAGCTATAATGTGTTTGCATACCGTTTGGATGCTCAATTACAATCTTATTGCCTGTAAATGCGTCTAGTTTTACCTCTAGTACTTTACCACTCATAGCAGCTAGTACTTCAAATTCTTCACCATTCATAGCGATAGAGATACCAGAAGACGTTGTAAATGTTTGATTAAATACCATTAGTGCATTTTCACGGGACTCTTCATTTGCCTCTAACTCGTAGAACTCTTGTAAAACTTGTACTTTACTAAGACTCTCTTCTTTGAATGGGTACTTCATGTTTTCAGTACGTGCATTTGTTTCTACTACAGGACCTGGATCAACTTCCGCTAAATCTGGTAAAGGAGCCTCTTCTACTTTTGATACGAGACTATTGTAACCAAATAACAATCCTGCTAGAACTAGTGCACCACCTGTGTAAACTGCTGGCCAAAACCAAGGTTTCTTTTGTAATTGACCATTTTCCTTTTGATTTGGATTTTGGTTTTGAGAAGTTTTATTGTTTTTATCCTCTCTCATTTTCATCACCTCTAGTTGCAGTGTGAACAACTAGAAGTTATTTTAAACATGCATCTATTTTTTTTATTTCAATATCTTGATAATAATAGTGTAAAATTTCGGCAGCCGTTTTCCCTTCGTTTGCCATTGCCTCAGCGCCATATTGACTCATGCCCACGCCATGACCATAACCTTGGGTTGTCACATGGACCTTTCTTGTCTTCGCGTCATAGACAATTGTAAAATCAGTTGATGGTATGCCAAGAAGTGTTCTAACCTCTCTACCAGTCCAGACATTGCTCCCTAACTGTAAACGCTCTACTCGCCCTGACTCATTGTAAAATAGCTGGATACGATTAAAATCACTAGCTTGCCACTGTACAGGCCACAACTTATTCCATTGTGCTAATGTCCATTCTTGCTGAGCCTCAAACTTCGGTGATGCTTGATCTGAGATACTTGCAACACTTTTCAAATATGGAATATCATTCCCACTATAGCCAAAGGCACTTTCTGTTTTACCATTGCTTGTCGAGTGAAACATGGCTGTAATTAGTTCCTTATTATAAAGAAGAACTTGTCCTTTCGTTTCATCGATTGCTTCGACAATTTTCTTTTCATTTCCCAGGAAATTGCTAGCCCAATTCGCCTTTCTTTGCTCCTCATCATAAAAAACTTGCCTTGCCACAGTTGGAGCAATTGCAGTTTTACCGTAATTTGTCGTTTTCAGTGCATATGTGCGTGCTGCAATCGCTTGGGCTTTCAATGCCTCCTTTTTAAAAGAAACAGGCATTTCCGCTGCAACAACACCTGTAATATACGTTTCCAAAGGGATTTTTTCCTCTTGTCCCTCCACTTCTATAAATATTTCACAGGCATTCTCATCACTAGTTGGAGGTTTGACAGCCTCTCGTCTTTCACTAAGCCCTATAACAGGAAGCATGTATAATACTCCAATCAAACAAATGACACCTATACTAATCATCCATTTTTTCATAAGGAATAATATGCTAGATCTCTTAAAGTTATGAGCAAACAAAAAACCCTCTGCTCCAAAAGCAAAGGGTTGAGAAATCCATTTAGTTTGTAGGTAATTCAATTATTGTGTCTTCAACTGTCACTACTTCTTCAGTAAGTTCAGTAATACGTTCAATGTTGGCACCAAGCGATGCTAGCTTGCCATGGAAATCAACATAACCACGGTCTAAATGATGAAGCTTCGTCACACGTGTTATTCCTTCAGATACAAGACCTGCTAAAATTAGGGCAGCCGCAGCTCGTAAATCCGTTGCCATTACTTCAGCTCCCTGAAGATTAACCGGCCCCTCGATAAACACAGAACGTCCTTCTATTTTAGCACCAGCATTCATGCGACGGAATTCCTCAACATGCATAAAACGATTTTCAAATACCGTTTCTGTAATAATACTCGTACCTTCCGCAGTTAACATTAATGCCATCATTTGTGATTGCATATCTGTTGGGAAGCCTGGATGTGGCATTGTTTTAATATCAACAGCTTTTAATGTATGAGGAGCACGTACACGGATTCCCTCATCCAGTTCAGTAATCTCTACACCCATTTCACGCATCTTAGCTATTAAAGCTGTCATATGCTCAGGAACAGCATTTTCAATGACTACATCACCCTTCGTAATAGCTGCTGCCACCATAAATGTACCAGCCTCAATACGATCGGGAATAATATGGTGCTCTACTCCATATAATGTATCGACTCCTTCGATACGTATTGTATTTGTACCAGCACCAATTACACGACCGCCCATGCTATTGATGAAGTTTGCAAGATCGACAATTTCGGGCTCCTTCGCAGCATTTTCAATTACAGTTGTCCCTTCTGCTAAAGATGCGGCTGTCATAATATTTTCAGTAGCACCAACACTAGGGAAATCTAAATACACATTAGCCCCTTTTAAACGACCTTCCGTTTTTGCCTCTACATATCCGTGACCAAATGAAATTTTTGCACCCATAGCTTCGAAGCCCTTTAAGTGTAACTCAATTGGACGAGAACCGATTGCACAGCCTCCTGGTAGTGCCACGCGAGCATATCCATTACGAGCAAGTAGAGAACCCATCACTAAAATAGATGCACGCATTTTACTAACAAATTCAAATTGAGCTTCACTTGAAAGTTCTTTAGTTGCATCTATATATACGGCATTATCTTCAGGTATATATGTAACTGCTGCGTTTAAACTTTTAAGTACTTCGTTTATTGTAAAGACGTCTGCTAAATTAGGGACTTCTTTAATTACATTTTCTCCTTTTGAAGCAAGTAAAGCTGCCGCAAGGATTGGTAACACTGCATTTTTTGCGCCCTCTACACGTACTTTTCCCTGTAGTTTTTGGCCGCCAGTCACTATTATTTTATCCACCCTATGTCCCTCCGAATTCAATCTATTAACCTATCGAATTTTTATTTTAAAAAGAAGTATAATGTCATAATCAGTAAACAAACAACTCTATAGTACAACTTTTCTAACGCTCGTTCAAGCGTCCAAATCACTATTTTAAGGCATTATTAGATATTTTGCTATTTATTTATTGTACGCTGTCATTTTTTTTTTGTGAATGACCAATAACCCGTTCACTTTCAATACATACCCAAAGATATATGCACAAAAAACCTATTTTATCTTCATTCAGTAAAATATTCCCTTTACTATATGAATGCATCATGTACATATTTTGTTAGCGTGCGTCTTACCAATAACAGACGCATCGTAAGCTGTAATGATGCCAAGGCAAAACTGGTACGGAAGATTTTTATACATAGTTCAAAGGGCCACACAAATGGTATTATAAAGTCCTTTGAAGCATGTAGGTGCATAAATCTTATAGTATTTAACAACGAGTGCTTTAAAATAAATAGGGAAGTTTGCCTGACCAGCTAGATATTTGGAGAAAGAAATTAGATACTGCTGAGCCTATCGTAATACTGAGTAAAATATAAATAAGTTGAATTTGAAATACTCGATTCTTCTTAAATAGTTTCTCCACCATAAAAGCTTGTAATGCGTAAAAAGTAATAGCAATAAAAAACAGATGAGATAAAATGCCCAGTAATGCTTCTTGTCCTATCGCTTCATACAGTTCCATGCTACCCCTCCTTCAATTTACTTCACCTTAAAAAACGGGCAGATACTATATCTGCCCGTTAAAAATGAATTAGATATTACCCTCATGAACGTTGATACGATTCAACGCACGTTTTAATGCTAGGTCAGCACGTTTGAAATCAATGTCGTCTTGTTTACTTTGAAGACGTCCTTCAGCGCGTTTAACGGCTTCTTTAGCACGTTGAACATCGATGTTTTCAGCAATTTCAGCAGAAGGCGCTAAAATTGAGATCTTTTCTGGACGAACTTCAATGAAACCACCGCTTACAGCAACTATATCAGTCGAACCGTTTTCTTTTTTCAGCTTCACTGCACCAATTGCAAGTGGAGCAACCATTGGAATATGGCCTGCAAGAACACCGATTTCTCCTGAAGTTGTTTTAGCGATTACCATTGATACTTCAGAATCGTATACTGGGCCGTCGGGAGTGACAATATTGACTTGAACTGTCTTCATATTTTTTCCTCCTCGTCCCTAGTATTAAACCTCTACGCCCATGCTTTTCGCTTTTTCAACTACTTCATCAATAGAACCAACTAGACGGAAAGCATCTTCTGGAAGGTGATCCCATTTGCCATCAAGGATTTCCTTGAATGAACGAACAGTTTCTTTTACAGGTACATAAGAACCTTTTTGACCAGTGAATTGTTCCGCTACGTGGAAGTTTTGTGATAAGAAGAATTGAATACGACGAGCACGTTCTACTGTTTGTTTGTCTTCATCAGATAACTCATCCATACCTAAGATTGCAATGATATCTTGTAATTCACGGTAACGTTGGATTGTACGTTGTACACCAGTAGCAATTGCGTAGTGCTCAGCGCCTACGATTTCAGGTGATAATGCACGAGAAGTCGAAGCTAATGGGTCAACCGCAGGGTAGATACCCATTTCTGATAATTTACGCTCAAGGTTAGTAGTTGCATCTAAGTGGGCGAAAGTTGTAGCTGGAGCCGGGTCAGTATAGTCATCGGCTGGTACATAAATCGCTTGGATAGAAGTTACAGATCCTTTGTTCGTAGATGTGATACGTTCTTGTAGTTTACCCATTTCAGTTGCAAGTGTTGGTTGGTAACCTACCGCAGAAGGCATACGACCTAATAGGGCAGAAACCTCTGAACCTGCTTGTGTGAAACGGAAGATATTGTCGATGAATAAAAGTACGTCAGCGCCTTGCTCATCACGGAAGTATTCCGCCATTGTAAGACCAGTTAAAGCTACACGCATACGTGCACCAGGAGGCTCGTTCATTTGACCGAATACCATCGCTGTTTGCTTGATAACGCCTGAATCGCTCATCTCGAAGAATAAGTCGTTCCCTTCACGAGTACGCTCACCTACACCAGCAAATACAGAGATACCTGAGTGCTCTTGTGCGATGTTATTAATTAATTCTTGGATTAATACTGTTTTACCTACACCAGCACCACCGAATAGACCGATCTTACCACCTTTAATATAAGGTGCTAATAAGTCTACTACTTTGATACCTGTTTCAAGAATTTCAACTGTAGTTGAAAGTTCATCGAAAGATGGAGCTTCGCGGTGAATTGAATCACGACGAGCATCTGCTGGAATCTCTTCACCTAAGTCAATTACTTCTCCAAGTACGTTGAATACACGACCTAGTGTCACTTCACCAACTGGTACTGAGATAGCTTTTCCTAAGTCTGTTACTTCTGCTCCACGTTGTAAGCCATCAGTAGATGACATTGCAATTGTACGAACAGAATCATCGCCTAAATGAAGTGCAACTTCTAATGCAAGAGTTGTTGGTTCTTCATTAGGACGTTCAATCTTAACTGTTAATGAGTTATAGATTGCTGGTAATTGGCCGTTTTCGAATTTTACGTCGACAACTGGACCCATTACTTGAATAACATGTCCTTTATTCATTACTGTGTACCCTCCTATCGTATTCTTATACGACATTGGTGAGCTGAGCCTATTCTAAGGCTGCAGCTCCACCAACGATTTCTGTAATTTCTTGTGTAATCGCTGCTTGACGTGCACGGTTATATTGCAATGAAAGATCTGCAATAAGATCAGATGCATTATCAGTTGCATTTTTCATAGCAGTCATACGAGAAGCATGTTCACTTGCTTTTCCATCCAATAATGCGCCATAAACTAAGCTTTCCGCGTATTGTGGAAGTAATACTTCAAGAATTGCTTCGCCAGATGGTTCGAATTCATAAGAAGCTTTACTGTTTACAGGTGCGATATCTGTTAATGGAAGAAGTTTTTTCTCTGTCACTTCGTTAGCAATTGCGCTGACAAAGTGATTATAGTACATATAAAGCTCATCATACGTACCGTCAATGAACATACCAACAGCATTACGAGCGATTTCTTTAATATCAGCGAATGTTGGTTGGTCAGGAAGAGCAACAACACTGCTGATGACATTATGATCACGTTTCACAAAGTAATCACGAACAACACGACCTACTGCTAAAATAACGTATTCGTCTTTTGATTTATGACGCTCGTTAATTGTACGTTGTACTTGACGTAGGATACTTGAGTTGTAAGCACCTGCTAGACCACGGTCAGAACCAATGACTAAGTAAGCTGTTTTCTTTACAGGACGAGCAGTTAACATTGGGTGTCCACTGTCTTTTGTACCTGCTGCAATCGCGCCTACTACGTCTTGGATTTTTTCCATATAAGGAACGTAAGCTTTAGCATTTTGCTCTGCACGACGTAACTTTGAAGAAGAAACCATCTGCATCGCTTTCGTAATTTGTTTCGTACTCTTTGTTGAATTAATACGACCTTTTATTTCGCGTAAGTTTACCACTGGTATTTCACCACCTTTTGTTTTTTAATCAAGTGACTAGCTAGAACTTATTCTGATTTAGCGAATGTTTTCTTGAATGCATTGATTGCTGCTTCATAATCCGCATCCGGAGCAAGCTCTTTTGTAGTACGAACATGATCTAGAACGTTAGTGTGGTTTGAATCTAACCAGCTTAAGAATTCGTTTTCGAAACGAACGATATCTTGTACTGGGATATCATCTAAATGACCTTTAGTTAATGCATATAGGATAGCAACTTGTTTTTCAACTTTAAGTGGTTTGTTTAGGTCTTGTTTAAGCACTTCAACCGTACGTTTACCACGTTCAAGTTTAGCAAGTGTAATTTTATCTAAATCTGAACCGAATTGAGCAAATGATTCAAGCTCACGGAATGCAGCTAAGTCAAGACGTAGTGTACCCGCAACTTTTTTCATTGCTTTAATTTGAGCTGATCCACCTACACGTGATACTGAAAGACCTGCGTTGATCGCTGGACGTACACCTGAGTTGAATAAGTCAGATTGTAAGAAGATTTGACCATCAGTAATTGAGATTACGTTAGTTGGGATGTATGCAGAGATATCCCCAGCTTGTGTCTCTACGAATGGAAGAGCTGTGATAGAACCACAGTTGTAAGTTTCATTTAACTTCGCAGCACGTTCAAGTAAGCGGCTGTGTAAGTAGAATACATCACCAGGGTATGCTTCACGACCTGGAGGACGGCGTAGAAGAAGTGAAAGTTCACGGTAAGCTGATGCTTGTTTAGAAAGATCATCATACACGATTAAAACGTGTTTACCTTGTAACATGAATTCTTCTGCCATAGAAACACCAGCAAATGGTGCTAAGTATAATAATGGAGCAGGTTGAGATGCTGCTGCAGTTACAACGATTGTATAATCTAAAGCACCATGTTTACGTAAAGTCTCAACAACACCACGTACAGTAGATTCTTTTTGACCGATTGCAACATAGATACAAATCATGTTTTCACCGTTTTGGTTTAAGATTGTATCGATTGCTACAGATGTTTTACCTACTTGACGGTCACCGATGATTAACTCACGTTGACCACGACCGATTGGCACTAATGCGTCAATCGCTTTAATACCCGTTTGTAGTGGTTCGTGTACTGATTTACGAGCCATTACACCGAAAGCTGGGCTTTCGATTGGACGAGATTTTGTAGCGTTGATAGGACCTTGTCCATCCACTGGTTGACCAAGTGGGTTTACAACACGACCAATCAGTTCTTCACCAACTGGTACTTCCATGATACGACCTGTACGACGAACTTCATCGCCTTCTTTGATGTCAGTGTATGGACCTAAGATTACGATACCAACGTTACCTTCTTCTAGGTTTTGAGCCATACCCATAACACCGTTAGAGAACTCTAAAAGCTCTCCAGCCATGGCGTTGTCGAGGCCATGAGCAAGAGCGATACCGTCACCAATACGGATAACTGTACCAACTTCGCTTACTTTAAGTTCAGATTCATAATTCTCAATCTGTTGTTTAATCAGACTGCTGATTTCTTCAGCCTTGATGCCCATGTATGTCACCTCTCACATTTCTAAATTATTAACCGATTAATTCACGTTTTAGACGCTCTAGTTTGTTAACTACTGAGCTGTCATAAATATGGTTACCGATTTGAACACGAATACCACCAAGTAAAGTTGGATCGATTTCGTTTGTAATGTTTAATGATTGTTTTCCAACAAGTTTCGCAAATGCTGTCGAAATATTAGCGCTTTCTTCTGCAGAAAGTGCACGTGTTGAAAATACTGTTGCATCTGCCATACCTTGTGCTTGTGCAGCAAGCTCAGCATATGCATTGGCAATTAGCTTAATCTCGTTTACACGTTTTTTCTCAACTAGAAGTTGAACCGTGTGTAAAACTTCTGGTGTTGCACCAGTGAAGATTTCAGCTACCATTTGTTTTTTACGTTCGATGGAGAACTTAGGCGCACTTAAAAGCGTTAAAAAATCAGGAGATTCTTTCATTACTTTTGTTAGTTCGTTTAAGTCTGCTCCAACTTCAGTAAGATTGTTTTTTTGTTGCGCTAATTCAAAAAGCGCTTGAGCGTAACGTTTTGCTACAGTTGAATTACTCATCGAGCTTCGCCTGCCTTCGCAATCGTCTCTTCAATTAGAGCACGGTTGTCTGCCTCAGAAATCTCTTTGCTAAGGACTTTAGATGCTGCAAGTACAGATAATGAAACGACTTCATCACGTACTGCTGCAATAGCTTTTTCTTTTTCAGACTCAATTTCACGTAAAGCCGATTCTTTTAAGCGGTTTGCTTCATTGCGCGCTACAGTAAGAATTTCTTCTTTTTGTAGTTCGCCTTGTTTCTTAGCGCCTTCAACAATCGATTGTGCTTCCGTACGAGCTTCTTTAAGAAGGCTCTTTTGTTCTTCTAAAAATTGGTGCGATTCTTTGCGCGCTTTTTCAGCTGCTTCGATTTCACTCGCTACTAATTCTTCACGTTGCTGCATGATGCCCATAAGTGGACCCCAAGCGAATTTCTTAAGTAATAACATTAACACTATGAAGATAACCAATGTTGAGATGATGTCACCATTGTTAAAACCTCCACCAGTGCCAGCACCTAGTACAAGATAATCTAAAAACACGATTGTTTCACTCCCTTCAAGAGCTTTAACTTCAACATAATTTAATGATTAAAAAAACTACCTATTTTAAAAAGCTATATCTACACATAGCTTTTATCCGTTCCAAAATGAAGGGCGAAGTTTCATCTGGTGAATCCTGCTTCGCCACTAGTAAAATTCAGTGTTCAACTGAATTATTTGTTCATTACGATGAATGCTACTACTACTGCGATGATCGGTAGGGCTTCAACTAATGCAACCCCGATGAACATTGTAGTTTGAAGAACGCCACGAGCTTCTGGTTGACGAGCGATACCTTCTACTGTTTTTGATACGATAAGACCGTTACCAATACCTGCACCAAGTGCACCTAAACCGATTGCGATTGCTGCTGCTAATAAACCTAATGAACCTGTCATTTGAAAATTTCCTCCTTGGAATTGTTTGTTTTTTTGTGATTCAAGCATAGGATATATGCTTTATATTAATGGTCATCGCTCACTTTATGAGCCATGTAAACCATTGTTAACATTGTGAAGATAAAGGCTTGGATAAAGCCGATGAAAATTGAGAAACCTTGCCATGCCATCATAGGAACGATTGCCCCGATGAATCCCACAGCACCTGATGATGCTAAACCTGCAAGTAAGCCAAGTAAAATCTCACCCGCGTAAATGTTACCGTAAAGACGTAAACCTAATGTTAATGTGTTTGCAAATTCTTCTACTATTTTCAGCGGGAACATGAATGACATTGGTTTGAAGAATGTACCAACATAATGACCTGTACCCTTCATTTTAACACCATAGTATTGCGTTAAGACTAAAATCATTGCTGCCAATGTCATCGTAACTGTAGGGTCAGCTGTTGGTGATTTCCACCATAGCTGATGATCATAGACGATAGAGAATGGAAGACCTAGTAAGTTAGATACTGCGATAAACATAATTAGCGTAATGGCTAGAACGTGGAATCGACCACCAGTTTTCCAGTCCATGTTGCTTTTAATAATATTCTTAACGAAATCCATAATCCATTCCATAAAGTTTTGCATACCAGTAGGTTTTAACTTTAGGCTTCTAGTTGAAATAAAGGCAATTAAAAATACGATAATTGCTGCAACCAGTAACATCATAACTGTCGATTTATTAAATGTTAAAAAACCGACTTCTAGTAACGGAGCTTCATGATTCATTGTTATTTTTCACCTCTCTTTCTAATTTAAAGCACATTAGCGGTTCCTTACATGTGACACAATTCTCTCGACAAAGAGAAAAACGTACGGAATCATTAGCCCTATAACCGTGCTAATTAAGTGAAAATAGTTTGGCAACGAAATGGCTATTGCGACTGCCGCAACACCTGATCCAAAGCGAAGCGCTGTACCAAGTGAGCCTATCTTCTTCCCTTCACTAATGGATCTGTCAAACTTCTCCATACGGCGAACTAGAATCCAAAAATTATACGTACCAAAAAATGCACCTATTGCGATGCCCGCAAAAACAGTTTGATAGGGAGTAAACCCCCAGCCTAATGCGCAGAGTGCAAGCAAAAAAAATAACGCCCTCTTCTGCACAGCAAAAATGTGATGCAAATCTAGCATTGGTTATAATCTCCTGAATCATTTTTTCGAGTAATGAAAACGTTTGCTGACCACTATGTGAAATCAGAAAAGAGCAGTGAAAGACACTACTCACAGCGGAATAGTAATGGGAGAGTCATTTCAATTACAGGTGTAAATGCCCAAAAATAACTTACACCCCTTACCGACTCGGTAAAAACCGAAACGCACAAAACGTTGCAAATCGACAGTTTTATTTTGAACTGTCAATTTAGTAGAAAGTTGATATAACAAGTGTTTCAACGTCCTATTTATGAACTGAAACCCTTATCATTCTTACCCTTTGTAAGCATACAATAGGTGATATTTGAAGTCAATTGGTAAAGGAGAAAAACTTCACAGCCTATATACTCTTGTCAAATTGTTGACAAATTTGTGTATGAAATTTCATAGTTTCAAAAGTTCCCAACCTTCTCACACGAAAAAAAAGCTAATTTACGACATGATTATGCTCGTAAATTAGCTTACCCATTTCAATAGGTACATTAGACTTATTTTTCCGAATTAAATATAGTACATTAATTAGTTCTTTGTAAAAATTCTAGCAGTGCCTCAACAATACGCTTCGATGCATGCCCATCTCCATATGGATTCGATGCTTTCGCCATTACTTCGTACGCATTTTTATCTGTTAGTAATTCCTTTGCTAAGGCATAGATTGTTTCTTCTTCCGTTCCTGCTAGCTTTAATGTGCCAGCTTCAATACCTTCTGGACGTTCTGTCGTATCTCTTAGAACAAGCACTGGTTTCCCTAATGAAGGTGCTTCTTCTTGTACGCCACCTGAGTCCGTTAAAATCATATATGAATTTGCCGCAAAATTATGGAAATCAAACACTTCAAGAGGCTCTATTAAATGTACACGTTCATTGTCTCCTAAGATTTCATTCGCAATTTCTCTAACAGCTGGATTCATATGCACTGGATATACAACTTGAACATCCTCATGCTCTGTTAATATTCTCGTAATCGCTTTGAACATATGGCGCATTGGTTCACCCAGATTTTCACGACGATGTGCCGTTAATAAAATCATGCGATCTTCGCCAATCTTATCTAATACAGGGTGTGTGTAGTGCTCACTGACCGTTGTTGCTAATGCGTCAATGGCTGTATTTCCTGTCACAAAAATCGTGTCTGGATTTTTATTTTCATCTAGCAGGTTCTTTTTAGATACTTCCGTTGGAGCAAAATGTAAATCTGCCATCACACCTGTTAGCTGACGATTCATTTCCTCTGGATATGGTGAATACTTGTTCCATGTACGTAAGCCCGCTTCCACATGCCCTATAGCAATTTGGTTATAGAATGCCGCCAAGCTCGCAATGAAGGTTGTTGCTGTATCACCATGTACCAAAACGATATCTGGTTGTGCTTCTTTCATTACTTTATCTAAGCCTTGTAATGCGTTTGTCGTTACATCAATTAATGTTTGACGATCCTTCATTATATTTAAATCATAGTTTGGTGTTATGTTAAATGTCTCTAATACTTGGTCGAGCATTTGGCGATGCTGTGCTGTTACGGTTACAATAGATTCTATTTGCTCAGGATACTTTTGTAACTCCAAAACGAGAGGAGCCATTTTAATTGCTTCTGGTCTTGTACCAAAAATCGTCATTACTTTCCATTTTTTTATCAAAACGATCTGCACCGTCCTTTTTGTTATTGTATGAAATGGTCATCAATAGACGTACTTGCCTACACATACTAGGAAACGCCCTTCAATTTGAAGGACGCTTTCACAAGTTATTAGTTTCCTAAATGAGGAAATTACATGTATTGATTTTTATTTTGTACCGAATAGACGGTCTCCGGCATCACCTAAACCAGGTACAATATAGCCATGATCGTTTAATTTTTCATCGAGTGCAGCAATATAAATATCTACATCAGAATGTTCTTCTTGAATAGCTTTTACACCCTCTGGTGCAGCGATTAAGCACATGAATTTAATGTTTTTAGCTCCACGTTTTTTCAGTGAGTGGATGGCTTCCACTGCTGAACCACCAGTTGCAAGCATTGGATCTACAATGATGAAATCACGCTCTTCCACATCTGCTGGAAGTTTTGCATAATATTCAACTGGTTTTAACGTTTCAGGATCACGATAAAGACCAATATGACCAACTTTAGCCGCTGGGATAAGCTTTAATACGCCATCTACCATACCGATACCTGCACGTAGAATTGGTACAATCGCAAGCTTTTTACCAGAAAGTACTTTTGTTTTGGCAATTGTTACAGGTGTTTCAATTTCAATTTCTTCTACTGGCATATCACGTGTGATTTCAAACGCCATAAGTGTTGCTACTTCGTCTACTAGCTCACGAAATTCTTTTGTTCCTGTGTTCTTGTCGCGAATATAAGTTAATTTGTGTTGGATTAGTGGATGATCAAATACATAGACTTTGCTCAAAGGGATTCTCTCCTCACCGTTCGGATTTCATTTTTATCTCAACTAGTATAACAGAAAAAAGGAGTCGCCTCAAAAATTAATTTAGGACGACTCCTTTTGTTATTTTATATTTGTCAAAAATAAGCTATTGATCAAGAATTTTATCTACTTGTTCAATGGGCATTGGCTTATAATAAAAATAGCCTTGTCCTACTGTACAGCCTAGTGCACGTAAAATTTCTACCTGCTCTTCCGTTTCAATGCCCTCTGCAACTGAAATCATCCCTAAGTTTAATGCCAACTGAATAATGGAGCGTACAATCGCAAGCGTTGCCGCATCTTCAATCGCATTAATAAAGCTACGATCAATCTTTAATTCAGTGAAGGGTAGCTGTTGTAGATAGCTTAATGATGAAAAACCTGTTCCAAAATCATCTACTGATGTTTTAAAACCATAGCTTTTTAATTCTTGAATAATTTTAAAGGCAGATTGAAAGTCTACTAAACCAATATTTTCAGTCACCTCTAAAATAATATAGCTAGGGTCAATATTATATTTTTGAACAAGTTTCAGTGTATCCTGAACGAAATGCGTATAGTAAAAATGATCAGGTGAGATATTAACTGCAATTTTCACTAATTTCTTTCCTAGCCGTTGACGTTCTGAAAGCCATGAAAGCACAGTCTCTAAAACAAGAACATCTATTTCCAGAACCTTCCCGGTACTCTCAGCTACTGGAATGAAGATGGCTGGTGACACAAAGCCTAGTTTTGGAGAAATCCACCGTGCCAGTGCCTCAATACTGTGTATTTCACCATTACGTAAGTCTACCTTAGGCTGTAAATGGACTGTAATTTCTTTATTTTTGATTGCTTGTGATAAATGATTTAAAACCGTCATTTTCTGTATAAGCACATCATTTTTTTCTGTTGTAAAAATTTCAGTATGTGTACCTGGTCTATCAATTGCAAAGGAAAGAGCATTATCAGCAAAGCGAATCGCATCAATGATTTTTGTGTCATTATTATAGGAAGCGATTCCTGTTTTTAGCGTGATATAGATTTGCTTTCCCCCTATAATAAAGGGCTGACGAATTGTTTCCTTTATCCGCTTATCATACTCCTGTAAATTTTCATTGTGTGCCAACGTAGACATAATAAGACTAGAGCTTGTAAATCTAGCAACATATTCATTATCTTCTGGCTTGTCTTGCTCCAATCTTTTAGCGAGTTGCCTTAAAAGCTCATCTCCAACCTCACGCCCGTAAAGTTCCACCACTTGATGAAATTCACTTGGTTTTAATATTTTGATAAAACCGCTTAAACCATGCTCCACTTCTTTTTCAATCGAATTAACAAAGCTATGACGATTAGGTAGACCCGTTGTAATATCCGTGTAGGCTAAATCCCAAATTTTTTTTTGAGTTCGAGCATAGGTAACAGCCAACGCAACAAGTGACCCCATTTTTTGAAGCATATTTTTAAAAGACATTTGGTCGCTTCGTGTTTTTTGAAAATAGATCGAAAATAACCCTATCACTTGCCGTTGTTGATTGCGTATAGGTACAAACCATCCATACGGCTTTTCAGATAATGTAGCATATTGTTTATGTTCCTCAGGGATATTTACTTCATCTAAATTTTCCACGAGCCTAGCATTTCCTGATTGCATTACTTCAATAAAAAATGCATTGTTTTCACAGCACCTTGGCACACTTTCCTCCGGATCATTACCTGTGAAAACTTGTAATTGATTGGACTCTGTTTTTACTAGAACCATACTTGCAATATTCGGCGTAAAAAAATCATCCAGTCCACGGCAAATAATTTTCATCTTTTGTTCAAGAGTGCTATCTCGCTCGATGGCCTTGTACATATCATTTTCTAATCTCATTAGGAAGTCTTCAGTACGGTAATACGTTACATCCTTCACAAGCACTAAAACATATTTCGTACGATTAGCCTCATTGCAAAATGGTAATGCTTGTATCTCTGCCCAAAAGGGCGATTTATTAATGCCATTATGATAGAGCTTTGCCTGGACCATTATGCCGTTATGTATTTTTTCTTTTATCATTTTTATGGTTGTCTTTTTTTCATCTATAGAGAGCCATGAAAAATAATCAGTATTTAGGATTTGTGAACGCGAAGCATTTGTAAGCATACAAAATGAATCATTACACGCTAGTATGCCATGATGATTTGTCGCATCAAAAATAACGTAGCTTTCTTTCGAATTATCCCCTAATTTACGAATGCTACTTAATAAAACATCATTTTCTATGTCTAATGATTTAGTGACCATCCAATCCCTCCATCTCTATCACTTCATCCCATTTCCATTGTACATAAAATTCAAATAAATTTTCACCTTTATGAAAAAAAACTTCTTTTCTAGGACATTATCTGTCCTTAAACTATTATAATAAAACCCTACTTATCTATTTTATGTAAATTTATTCAAAAACAAGATGATTATTCTATTTTTTCAGAAAAAATATGTTTTTTATAGTTTAGTCCTAAATTCACAAAATAAAAGGCTGTATTTAAAGTAACAAATGTACTTTAAACACAGCCCTCTCATTTCTATTATGCGTATAATGGGTGTCTATCTGTTAATGCTTTTACACGATCTTTTGCTTCTGCTTTAACTGCTTCATCTTCAGGATTTTTAAGAACCGCAGCAATAATTGCTCCAACTTCTTTCATATCCTCTTCTTTAAAGCCGCGAGAAGTAACAGCTGGCGTACCGATACGAATACCAGAAGTAACAAATGGCGATTCTGTATCGTAAGGAATTGTGTTTTTATTCGTTGTAATACCTACTTCATCTAGTGCATGCTCTGCTACTTTACCTGTTAAACCAAGTGATTTTACATTTAACAGTAATAAGTGGTTATCTGTACCACCAGAAACGATTTCAACACCTTCAGCAATTAGTACTTCTGCTAAAGCTTTGGCATTCGCTTTAATTTGCTTTGCATAGTCTTTAAATTCTGGTTGTAATACTTCGCCAAATGCTACAGCTTTTGCAGCAATGACATGCATTAATGGACCACCTTGAATTCCTGGAAATACAGATTTATTTAATTTTTGCTCCCATTCTTTTGAAGCAAGAATTAAACCACCACGTGGTCCACGTAATGTTTTATGCGTTGTTGATGTAACAAAATCAGCATACGGCACTGGTGATTGATGTTCACCAGCAGCTACAAGACCAGCAATGTGTGCCATATCCACCATGAAGTATGCACCCACTTCGTCTGCGATTTCACGGAATTTAGAGAAGTCAATTTCACGTGGGTAGGCAGAAGCACCAGCAACGATCAGTTTTGGTTTATGTTCTAATGCTTTTTGACGTACATCTTCATAATCGATTACTTGATTTTCTTTCGTTACACCATATTCCACAAAGTTATATAGGATACCAGAGAAGTTTACTGGAGATCCATGTGTTAAGTGACCACCATGAGAAAGGTTCATACCAAGAACTGTGTCACCTGGTTCTAAAATTGTATGGTAAACAGCCATGTTTGCTTGTGCACCAGAGTGTGGTTGTACATTAGCATATTCTGCTCCAAAAATTTCTTTCACGCGATCACGTGCAATATTTTCTACTACGTCTACATGTTCACAACCACCGTAGTAGCGTTTACCTGGATAGCCTTCAGCGTATTTATTTGTCAGTACTGATCCTTGTGCTTCCATAACCGCTTCGGAAACAAAGTTTTCAGATGCAATCAATTCAATATTTGCTTGTTGACGTTTTTTTTCTGCAAGAATTCCGTCTAATACTGCTTTGTCTTGTACTGCTAATTTTTCATATGCCATGTTTGAAAAAGCCTCCTAAAGTATCGTTAATTATCTATACCACTTATAATAAGGGTACTTATTTATATATTGCACGTTCTCCGCCAATTAGCTTTGGACGTGTTGTTGCAACCGTAACAATCGCTTCTCCCACCATTTTCACTGATGTTCGAACGGGAACAGCTACTGCTTTCAAATGCATACCAATTAATGTTTGTCCAATATCAATACCTGCATGTGCCTGTATTGTTTCAACAACCACTGGATTAGCAAATTGTGTATAGGCATAAGCAGACATCGATCCACCTGCTGTACGTACTGGAACTACTGCTACTTCATCATAGCCAAATCGTTCAGCCGTCGATGCCTCCATAGTAATAGCGCGGTTAATATGCTCACAGCCTTGGAATGCTAAATGTAATTGATGTTTCGATGCAAATTCTTGTAACGGCTCATAAATGGCTTCAGCTATTTCCAATGCCCCTGCTGTGCCAATTTTCTGACCAATCACTTCAGATGTAGAGCACCCTACAACAAAAATTGTATGAGGTCGTAACGTTACCTGCTCTTCAAACTCACTGAGTAACTGAGTCAAATGCGTTCGTATTTGTTTTACTACCATTAAGCTCAGCTCCTTCATCTATATCCATTAAAATCATGCCATATAGGACATCCTTGACGAATGCCATATATGGAATCATGAAACAATTATTGCTCTAGCTCAGCAATTTTTTCTATGCGGCGTGTATGACGACCACCTTCAAACTCTGTTTCTAGCCAAGTTTGGACGATTTCACGTGCAAGGCCTGGACCAATGACACGTTCACCCATGGCTATAATATTTGAGTCATTATGGCAACGTGTTGCCTTGGCACTGAATACATCATGCACTAATGCACAACGAATGCCCTTCACCTTATTAGCAGCAATGGACATACCAATTCCTGTGCCACAAATTAAAATACCTTTATCAAATTCTCCATTAGCAACACCTTCAGAAACAGGTTTTGCATAATCAGGATAGTCTACTGAATCCGCAGATTGTGGACCAAAATCTTCGTAGCTAATATGAAGTTCATCTAATAGCTGCATAATCTCACGACGTAAGTTGTTGCCTCCGTGATCAGAAGAAATTGCTATTCTCACTGGGTTCCCTCTTTTCGAATTATAGTCACCCTTAGTGTACCACTTCTTTCTGAAGAATAACATGATTTTTCTTGTTTTTTTATGCTGATTTCTCCTGAAAGACGAACATTTATTGTATATTAACATAAAAATATTCACTTTTAAACCCGTTTTTCTGTGGATAATGTGAATATCATGTTAATAAGTTCGGATAAAGGTCCTTTGTTGTAATATTCCATCTTCTGAAGTTTTTTTAGCTTTTCACTTACGATGGACATAAATACTTTGACAGAGTGTGATCTTAAGATGGACGCTCTCTAATAAAAAAGGCTATACATAAATCCGATTTTACGTCGCATTTATGTATAGCCTTTAGAACTATGCTTGTCTATCAAATTGTTGAATCATCTTATGCAATGCTTCCGATTGCTTTTTCAAACTTTGAGCCAAATGCTCTACCTGCTCGATAGCATAAGCTTGCTCCTCAGCGGCGCTACGAACTTCCTGTGCACCTGCTGACGTTTCTTCAGCAATGGCTGCAACTTCTTGTGATTGGCGAGCTGTCGTTTCAATATTATGCATTTGCTGTTCAATTAACGAGGAAATTTCAACAATTGCTGTTGCCATTTCATGTACGTTGGAAGCCATACCTTCAACGGCTGTCGTTGTTTCAGAAACGCGATCAGCTTCCTTCGTCGCAAATGCTACTTGTTCATTCATTTGTTTAACAACCACCTCTACATTTTGCTGCATGGACTGAATTAAAGCTGTAATACCTTGGACAGCTTTCGCACTTTCATCAGCCAAACCGCGAACTTCCTCAGCTACCACTGCGAAGCCCTTTCCATGCTCTCCTGCTCGTGCTGCTTCAATCGAGGCATTTAATGCCAGTAAATTTGTTTGTGCCGCAATGTCACCGACTAAGCTAATAATCCGTTCTACTTGGCCAGCATTTTCTTCAAGTGCATGAATACTTTTTAGTGCCTCATTATTACCTGTAGCAATTTGCTGAATACTATTCACTAATATTTCGATGGCCTTTGTTGTTGTCGATAAATTATGTAGAATCTCTTTTGATTGTGATGCTGATGCTTCTGCTCTACTATTTACTTCTGTTGCAAGAGCTCGCACATCTTCAATAGCTTCGGCAGTGTCTTGTACAGCTGTTGCAGATGCTTCTGCTCCTGCAGATATATGCTTCACAGTAGAGGCAATTCCTTCTGCCTTTCTAGTTGCCACTCCCGCCTCATCAGATAGCTGAATAATTGATTGATTTGTTTGCTGAAAGTTTTGATCGATACTTTCCACCATTTGACGCAGATTTAACACCATTTGTTGGAACGCCTCAGCAACGGATCGAATTTCATCATTTGTTTTAGGCATTTGCACATCCTGTCCAATTTTCCCCTCAGCTACAAGGATTGCTGAATGTTCGAGCTGCTGTAAAGGTTTGATTAAGATCACGCTTAACAACGCCGCTAATATACCTGACCATATAATACCTAATGCGTAGGTAATTACCTCAAAAACCATTCGATTCGTGTCTGGGAAGAAAGTAGGTTGTAAAAACTCAATGAATATAAAACTGACACTGTAGGTGATAAGCGCAAGTACACTAACAAATAATACCAATTTAAGCCGTAAACCAAATTGTTTTTTCATAGGGCCCCTCAATTCTTTTCAAGTTTTTGTATTAATTGATCAACTAATTCCTTTAATTCTGCAAATGTTGCTTCATATATTGCTTTATTGCCACCATAAGGATCTACTACATTTTCCAGACTGCCCTCATTTGTATATTCTTTCAAGGTAAATACTTTATGTTCAGCTTCTGGATAATTTGAAATCACGGCGTCTTTGTGAGCAGTCGTCATCGTTAAAATTAAGTCTGCCCATGCCATTTCTGTCATTGATAATTGCGTTGCAAAATGCTGATGTGACATTTGCGCTTCATTTAACACTAGTTGTGCATGTGCTGACATTTGTGCATTTGGCATGGCATAAATACCTGCTGAGCGCACCTCTACATTGTTGATTTGTTTATGTTTTAAAATAACTTCTGCCATCGGACTGCGACAAGTATTGCCTGTACAAACAAATAATATTTTCACACTTATCACTCTCCAATTTCATTTATTGTTGAATAGCTAGAATGCTCATGATAATAAATATAACGCCAGCAGCTATTTGAATTTTATTGCCAAAAAATACTTGGCTTCTACGGGCAATGACTAATGAACCATAAGCGCAAATTAGAGCGCTCAAGCCTGCACTCATGATAAAAATAGTTTTTTCTAAGTTAAGCATACCAAAAGAAACACTAACTGAAAAGGTATCTAGGCTTGCAGTCACAGCCAAAATTACAGGTGATATTGTTACTTTTTCATCTCGATGAGAGAATAATAGTAAATGCATACCAATACAAAATAATAAAATACTTGAAATCCATTGTCCCCATTCTAATAGAAATCGAACTAAATAGCTTCCTAGCTCAAAGCCTAACAACGGGAAAAGCATATGCAATGCTGCTGTCCATAATGACAAAAATAAGCGATATCTAACATTTGGCAGTAAGACATATAGACCAATCACATCAACAGACGTTAGTATACCTGCAAGAATTCCCTGCAAGAACGCACTCCTTCTCTCCCTAATATTTTATCATTTTATGCTCGAAAATACATTATTATCATAATTGTCCACAATAGTTTTTCTTTTATATTTTGTAATGATAAACAAAAAGGACAAAAGACATGATTTATATCAATGTCTTTTGTCGCTAATGTACCTGAACTATATTCATTTATAATGAATACCATTTGCCTCCAGAGGCCTTTTCAAGTCTATTCATGATAGCTGCTCCTACACCTTCTGTTGAGGTTGTTGTTGCTAATATAATGGTAGCGGCGGTTTTATCACATGCTCTAAGTGCATTGTATAAGTTCGCACCCATTTCTTGTTTACTTCCAGCTTCACCAATTGAGAAGTAAAAATCAGCTTTGATATCTTCAAAATTCACTGGTGCAAGCAATGCTACTACATGTCCTTCTCGCTGCATTCGCTGAACAGCCTCGCTGACTTTCTCATAATGACAATCTATTAAATACACAGGAGCATTTGGAGCATAATGTGTATATTTCATGCCTGGTGCTTTAGGCGTTGTTTCTAGCTTCTGCTCTATATTGGTTGGTTGAATAACGGGACCTATCTTCGCCTCAAGCATTTCCTTTGTAATGCCACCCGGACGTAAAATTACTGGAGGTTCATGTGTCACATCTAACACAGTAGATTCAAGCCCAATGCCTGTAGAACCTCCATCCAAAATATAAGGTATGTATCCTCCCAAATCATCTAATACATGGACTGCCTCTGTAGGGCTTGGTTTACCGCTACGATTGGCACTTGGTGCAGCAAGCGGTTTTTGAAGCTGCTGTAGCAATGCAAGTGCTACTGGATGATTCGGCATTCGAATGCCCACTGTTGATAACCCAGCTGTGACACTTTGTGCTAAAACATTTGGCTTTGCTGGCATTACAAGCGTTAAGGGGCCGGGCCAAAAGAAATCCATGCACTGTTTGGCTACTTCAGAAATTTGATCGATATAAATGGCTACTTCCTCTTTTGTCCCCACATGGACAATTAAAGGATTATCTGAAGGTCGGCCTTTTGCTTCAAATATCTTTTTCACTGCCAAATCATTTGTGGCCACTGCTCCTAAGCCATAAACCGTTTCTGTCGGAAATGCTACTACCTCTCCCGCATTTAAGATATCCACAGCTTGTGTATAATTAATCTGACTATTCACATTACTGTCCACAACCTTGCAAACGGTTTCCATCATTAAAACCTACCTTCAATTATTGGTTTTTACTGAATTATCCACATAATGTTTATAACTTACGAAAAAATGTGTATAAGTTGTCTGAATTTGTGCACAATTCATTCAAAAAGTCCTTTAATCCATTCCCATATAAAGAATGTTACTTGCTCTTTTTCTTCTTTTACTTCTTCTTTTACTTCTTCTTTTTCAGGCTCACAAATAGATGGAAAGATACTGCACCACCAGTTATCCCCACGTGCATCACCAATCTTCACAACAATCGAGTGATACACATTTTGTGGATAGAGTATAGCACCTTGTCTTTTTGGTGGAAATAAGTTATCCCCAATGACAATCTGTGTATCCATCTGTGGATAATTTTCGCTCAATTCTGTTTCAATTTGTTGTTTTAGCGAAAGAATTTGCTCACTCCCTACATTGCCAGCAGTGGCTACTTGCATAAAGTATGGCTTTAATTCTTGGACAAGCTGCTCTTTCTCTAGCTGATCTTGTGTCGTATTACTGTTCGCAATAACACGTATACGAAAATCGTTTTCTTGCTCATCATTGGTAGCTTCCTTGGCAAAGCCTACTAATGATGGAATATATAAAATACATAATTGTAAAGCAATCGCGATTAATACTAGTCTAGCAAAAGCTAGAAAGATATTTTGTTTAGGTAATCTAATAATCTTGTATTCATTTAACATATAAATCCCTCCTTGCTCAACATTGTTGGCAAGATTAAGAAACTTTATACATGAATCTCACAAAAAATCATTCGAGGCTTACCGTTAATATCTTTTTCTATTGAAACTGTCGCATGTGGAAAACTATCTTGAAAGAATTTGGCTACTTGCTCACCTTGTGTATAACCGATTTCTAACCCAATCAATGCTGGTTTATTCATGTAGGCTGGTAGTTGCTCAGCTAATTTTCTATACAAAATCAGACCATCTTCCTCAGCAAATAGTGCACTATGTGGCTCATGCTCTAGTACAACATTCGACATTTCCTGTGCCTCATCAAAGGCAATATACGGTGGGTTTGATAAGACAACATCCAATTTTTCTCCTGCAAGTGGCGCTGTTAAATCGCCCAACCTAAAATCAATATCAGCCTCTAATCGTTGAGCATTTTTTTGCGCCGTCGCTAGTGCATCCTGTGATAAATCAGTGGCTATAACAGTTAGCGCTGAACATTCCAGTTTCATCGAAATAGCAATAGCTCCACTGCCTGTACCGATATCAGCCAACTTCAGGGTTTGTTGTGAAAAAAGTTTAGGCAGGCGATTGATTGTACCAAGTACTAGCTCCTCTGTTTCTGGCCGAGGAATTAAGACAGATTCATCGACTAGGAAGGAGCGGCCATAAAATTCTTCACTTCCAACACAATATTGTACAGGGCGGCCATTGACATGTTCTTCTATGAGCGCTTTAAATTTCACTTGCTGTGCTGCTGTTAATTCATCCTGTAAGTGCAACATAACTTCTGAATAACTTGTACCAAGTACATGTTGCATGACGATACGTGCTGCTGTTTGCTCACGACCATTATCCACTAAAAAAGAAGAAGCCCACTCTAGGGCCTCCATCACATTTTTATAAGTCATCATTTAATCGCTCTAACTTCGATGCTTGTTCTTCTAAAATAAGGGCATCGATAATCTCGCCTAGTCTTCCTTCGACGATTTGATCTAGTTTTTGAATCGTTAAACCTATACGGTGATCTGTTACACGGTTTTGTGGATAATTGTATGTGCGAATTCGCTCGGAGCGATCGCCTGAGCCTACAGCAGATTTACGTGTAGCATCAATTTCTTTTTGTGCTTCTTGCATATACATATCAGCAACACGAGCACGTAGAATTTTCATGGCTTTTTCACGATTTTTAATTTGTGAGCGTTCATCCTGCATCGAAACCACAACACCTGTTGGTAAATGGGTCATACGAACAGCAGACATCGTTGTATTTACAGATTGACCACCAGCACCTGAAGAGGCAAATGTATCTACACGAATATCCTTTTCATGGATTTCAACATCTACTTCCTCCACTTCAGGTAAACACGCAACTGTTGCCGTCGATGTATGAATACGACCTTGAGATTCGGTAGCAGGGACACGTTGTACGCGGTGTGCACCATTTTCGAATTTGAATTTTGAATAGGCTCCTTGTCCGTTAATCATAAAGATTACTTCTTTATAGCCGCCCATTGGGTTTGGTGTAGCTTCCATAATATCAATTTTCCAGCCTTGTGTTTCCGCATAGCGAGAGTACATACGGAATAAATCACCCGCAAAAATATTGGCCTCGTCACCACCAGCTGCTCCACGAATTTCCATGATAACGTTTTTATTATCATTAGGATCTTTAGGAATTAATAAAATGCGTAGACGTTCTTCTAGCTCTTCCTGCTGTGCTTTTAATAGGTTAAATTCTTCCTTTACCATCTCATGCATATCAGGATCTTTTTCACTATCTAACATTTCACGAGTATCTACTATCTGCTCTTTAACACTTTTATATTCACGATAAGTATCCACTGTTTCTTGGATATCTGATTGTTCCTTAGAATATTCACGTAATTTCTTACTATCATTCACAATATCCGGATCGCTCAAAAGCTCTGTTAGCCTTTCATAACGATCCTCCACTGCTTGTAATCGATCAAACATGGATTTCACCTCTATTTAGTTTTTTAAGGTATGCTCCTTTTTGACAAAGAAGCTTTTATTCAGTAATTACAATGTTTATTTCCACTACTTAGTATAAGAAAAATTTCGCATGTATGCTACTTTTTCTTAGCGTATCCACCTGTCTATTGGCTTTAAAGTGGTGGCTGTGCGTGACATTTTCGACAAACCGGATAATACGAGTCATTACCACCAATTTGAATTTGATCACCTGTGTAGACTGGCTTTCCACTTTCATCTACTCGTAAATTCATTGTTGCTTTTTTATGACAGAACCAGCAAATTGTTTTCATTTCCTCAATTTTATCTGCATATGTAAGCATGTATTGGCTACCTTCAAATAGCTCATTTTGAAAATCATTTTTTAAGCCAAAGCCCATCACGGGGATGTCCAATTTATCCACAATGTTAGCAAGTTGTAAAACATGTGCTTTTTTTAAAAATTGAACTTCATCCACAAGCACACAGTATGGCTTGACAGTATTGGATTCCACTAGTTCAAAAATATTTGTATCCTCATAAACAGGGATGGCTTGTTGGCGTAAACCTACTCGACTGGAAACAAAGCCAACCTCATCACGTGTATCTAAACCTGAAGTAAACATCATCACAGGCTTTTGTTGTTCTTCATAATTATGGGCAACTTTTAGAATTTCTATTGATTTTCCACTATTCATTGCACCATGTTTAAAATATAGCTGTGCCATTCTGTCTTCTCCCTTTCTCTATGTCAATGTGGATTTTGAAAGGTATTGCATCAACGTGTATTATTTACTGAAAAAAATACCTGCCAAGCGCATGCTTGGCAGGTATTAAACTAACATTAGTTTTTAAGACCGTATTTTTTGTTGAAACGATCCACGCGACCATCAGCAGACGCGAATTTTTGACGGCCAGTGTAGAATGGGTGACATTCGTTGCAGAACTCGACAACGATGTTTTCTTTTACTGAACCAGTTTTGAAAGTGTTCCCACAAGAGCAAGTTACTGTTGCTTCTTTGTAGTCTGGATGAATTCCTTGTTTCATATTCGTTTTCTCCTCTCGCCCTGAACCATCTGGAACAGAGTATTATCGAACTGTACCTTACATAGCCCGAATATGTCGACTACAAAATTTGCGTCGAAAGGGTCAGCTACATATGTACACGTTGCATACTTTTGAAGTATAGCATAGTCATTTTATTATTTTCAAGTAAAAAATATTAAAAACGAACCTTTCATCTTTCTTATCCACGAACTTCGCGATAATCATTGTCTACTAACCCAATTTGCTCGTTTCGTTCTTTGAAGCGAATATTATGTGATGACACATAGGCTACTTTCGGTGCATCTGGCTCCAAATATAGCTTGGCACTATTTAATGCTAGTATTCCATCCGTAAATGCACCTGCTATTAATCTTACTTTACTAGGATGATCAATAAAATCACCCGCTCCATAGACACCTTCAATGTTCGTTTCACGCTTCTCATTGACAATCGCTACTTCATCTTGGATGTTTAATCCCCATTCTTCAAGTGCACCATAATCACATTTCAAACCATGGTTGACAATGACAGCATCTACCTCTACTCGTTCACTTTCACCTGTCTCTTTATTGACTATGGACACATACTGAATTAAATCACCGTCACCATGCAATTGAACAACCTCATATGGCGTTTTTACACGAACTGAGGATTCTTTCATGCGCAAGACATTTTTTTCATGGCCGCCAAAATCATCTCGGCGATGAACGACTGTAACACTTGCAGCAATTGGCTCTAGCTCATTTGCCCAATCAACTGCAGAATTACCACCACCTGAAATTAACACATGCTTGTGTCGGAAAATCTCTAGTTCCTGTACTGTATAATGTAAATTTGTTACTTCAAATCGGTCTGCTCCTTCTATTTCAAGCTTTTGCATAGAAAGAACACCATACCCCACTGCTAAAATAACTGTTTTCGAAAAATGCTTCTCACCTGTAGAAGATGTCAACATAAATGTTCCATCCTGTTGCTTTTCTAATTTTTCCACCTTTTGATTTAAAACAATTGTAGGATCGAATGTTTTAGCTTGCTCAACAAGTTGTTTAATCAGCTGTCCCCCTAAAATAGGTGTTACTCCGCCGACATCCCAAATCATTTTTTCAGGATAAATTAACATACGACCGCCAAGCTGTGAGCTGTATTCAATAATTTTCGTTTTTAAATCTCGCATCCCACTATAAAAGGCAGTATAAAGCCCAGCTGGACCACCACCAACAATCGTTACATCATATAGTTCTTCTGACATTTCCGTTCTCCATCCCCTTCTGTCTCGATTCGATCATACAGTTTTGAGGTTGTGTTAAGCTACTGCCTGTCTATTCTTTCCGACGAGGATCATACTATTCACACACCATCCACAAACTATAGTTACTCTTTCAATCGCGCCAATAAATATAAGAAATAAGGTGCTCCTAAAACAGCAACCACAATCCCCGCTGGAATTTCTGAAGGCTCTAATATAGAACGACCGATTGTATCTGCCATCAACACTAAAAATCCTCCTAACAGAGCTGCAGTTGGCAGTAAAAACTGATGTTTAGCGCCAACAAGTTGTCGAGCTAAATGTGGTGCAACAAGACCCACGAAACCAATGCCTCCACTTACAGAAACACTAGCTCCAGCTAAACCAACAGCAGCAGCCAATAACCAACGGCGCTCTTTTTCAATAGAGGCACCTAGCCCTACAGCTGTTAATTCGCCTAGATTTAGTACGTTTAATACCCGTGATTTTGCATAAACAAAAGGCAATAAGATAATTAACCATGGTAACAGCGACAGCACAAATCGCCAATTCGAGCCCCAAATGCTACCTGCTAGCCATGTCGCTACAAATTGATAATTTTCTGGTGATAGGCGTAGTGTTAGCACAATCATAGCCGAGCTAATCCCTGCTGCTACAGCTACCCCTGTTAAAATTAAACGCATTGGTGTAATACCTTCATGTCGTCTATAAGAAAGTGAATAAATCAGAACAGCTGTCAAACCTGCCCCTACAAAAGCCAGTACTGGCAGTAAATAAACAGGTGCTGCTTTCGTAGTTGGGAAAAATGATACATAGAGCATGACAGCAAGTCCTGCCCCAGCATTAATCCCTAAGATTCCTGGATCCGCTAAAGCATTTTTGGAAATGCCCTGTAAAATAGCGCCTGAAACCGCTAAGCCCATACCTACTAACACAGCAATCACAATTCTAGGAAGTCTGAACTCAAATAATATAAGTTGCTGTTGTGCATCACCTTGACCAAAAAGTGTGCGCAGAACTTCCATTGGCGTCAGTTTAATAACGCCAGTATTCATACTAATAATAAAGGTAATAATGATTAACACAATGAGTGTAACAAGGATGGAGAAATTTTTTCTTTTCGCCTTAAGCTGACTCGGTGTTAAATAGCTGTTACTCATAGTTCTTTCCCTCCTTTACGTGCTAAATAAAGGAAGAATGGTACACCGATAAAGGCAATTAGTGCGCCAATCGGTGTTTCATAAGGTGGATTGATAATACGTGCTACTAAATCAGCTAACACAACAAGCAATGCCCCATATACTATAGAACAAGAGATAATCCAGCGATAATCATGTCCAACTATGTATCTCGTTAAATGAGGGATAATTAACCCTACAAAACCAACCGCACCGACAACAGACACGGCTGCACCTGCTAAAACTAAAACAATGATCATTCCCCATACTTTTACAACTGCTGTACGTTGCCCAAGTCCAACTGCAATTTCCTCACCTAAGCTCAGTACAGTGATTGAACGTGATAGGATAAGCGCTCCTATCATCGCAATAAAGATCCATGGGGATAATATTTGTAGATGACTCCATTTTGTACCTGAAACACCGCCAGCATACCAAAATGCTAGGTCTTGTCCAATACGATAATAAAGTGCAATCCCTTCTCCTAACGCTCCAAGCAATGCACTAACAGCTGCACCTGCTAGAACTAGCCGCATCGGTGTTAAGCCACCTTTTGACAGTGAGCCAATACCATAAACAATGGCTACGCCAAGACCTGCGCCTACAAAGGACCATAAAATTAAATACATGTAAGGCAGACCAGGGAAGAAGGCAAAGCACAATGCTAACATAAAGGCCGCTCCAGAGTTCAGACCAAGTAGCCCCGAGTCTGCTAATGGGTTACGTGTCATCCCCTGCATAATAGCACCCGCTACTGCAAAGCTTGCACCTACTAATGCTGCTCCAAGTACTCGAGGTAAGCGAATATCATGGATAATTTGATGTGTTGTTAATTCTGGTGAAAAATGGGTAACTGCTGTCCAAACAGTACCCAATGAAATATCTGCTGCTCCAAAAGAAATCGATAAGCCAATGGCAAATATTAATCCAATTACTCCTACGATTAAAGCCACTACTCCACGGATCGGATGAGATCGTTTCTGTAGCTCCTCTAAATCGTTGAGCTCTCCTACTCCTGTCGACGTAGTCATTTTACTTCCTCCTCATAACTTTCAATTAAACTTTTATTCCTTCATGTCGTACAACTGATAAGATAGGCAGATTGGATTTTTACTATATGGACAAACAGCCATTTCTGCATCGATATTAAATACTTTTTGTAGATTTTCCTTTGTCATCACTTCTTTTGGACTACCGTTCACCATTAAATCGCCGTCTCTCATAGCCATTATGAAGTGGGAGAATCGTGACGCATGATTTAAATCATGCAAGACCATGATAATTGTTCGTCCTTCTTCCTTATTTAGTTTTTGCAGTAGCAATAATATATCTAGCTGGTGCGCTAAATCTAAATAAGTTGTTGGTTCATCCAGTACTAAAATATCCGTGCCTTGCGCCAATGCCATAGCAATCCATACTCTCTGACGCTGGCCACCTGATAATGCTTCAATTGGTCGATCACTAAATTCTCTTAGCCCCGTTACATCAATCGCCCAGTGGATATATTCGTAGTCTTCCTTTTGCAAGGAACCAAACCCAACTTGGTGAGGAAAGCGACCATATGATACCAATTCAAAAACCGTTAATCCTCCGGGTGCTGTTGCTGTTTGAGGTAAAATAGCCATTCTTTTGGCCACATCTTTCGTTTTTAATTGATGTATCGCCTTGCCATCTAAATAGACAGCTCCATTTTGTGTTCGTAATACACGGGCAACAGCCTTTAATAAAGTAGACTTGCCACAACCATTTGGGCCGATGATTGTGGAGATTTGCCCTTTAGGAATCTCCACACTTAAATCGTTGACGATGAGCGCTGAAGAATAACCAATCGCAACATGATCTATTTCGAGTACTGACATCTTTAACTTCCTTTCATTTTTGAGAATGCGTTCCACTCTTACATTTGTAAACCAAATTGAGCTGTATACAAGCCATAGTAAGCATTTTGGCGTTCCATTAATTGCTCGTGTGTACCTTCTTCAATGATGCCCTTTTTCGACACAACGACAATTCTGTCTGCATCCTTAATTGTTGCTAATCGGTGAGCAATCACTAATGTAGTACGTCCAATGGAAAGTTCATTTAATGCCTGTTGGATAGCTTGTTCAGTTTCTGTATCCAATGCAGATGTTGCTTCATCTAGTATTAAGATTTTTGGGTTTTTCAAGAAAATACGGGCAATGGATAATCTTTGCTTTTGACCACCTGATAATTTCACACCACGCTCACCAATTAATGTATCCATACCTTCAGGTAGAGCATTGATGACATCCGTCAGTTGCGCTCGTTGTGCTGCATACCAAATATCTTCTTCACTGGCATTTAAATCACCATAGGCAATATTTTCACGAATGGTACCATCGAATAAAAAGACATCCTGCTGGACAATCCCAATATGCGAACGTAAGGAATGCAGTTTAAAATCGCGTATATCCATACCATCAATACTAATGGATCCTTCATTGACTTCATAAAAACGTGGCAATAAACTACAGATTGTTGATTTCCCTGCACCAGATGGACCTACCAAGGCAACGGTTTCGCCAGGATTTACTTTTAAATTAATATGATGTAGGGCACGGTTATTGGCAGCATAGCCAAACGATACATCGGAGAAAGTAATTTCGCCATTAATTTCATCAACCATTTTTGCCTCTGGACGATCCGCAATTTCAGGTTCCGTTTCTAAAAATTCGATATAGCGTCTAAATCCTGCCATACCTTTCGGATAGCTTTCTATAAACATATTAATTTTGTTAATTGGGCCTAAAAGAATACCTGATAGTAAAATAAATGCGATAAAATCTCCATTTGTTATATGTCCATTTAAAACAAAATACGCTCCTACAAATAAAGTAAAGAGTGATAATACTTTAGTGAGTATGCCTGAAATAGCCTCATTCCAAGCCATTACTTTATAGGAGAACAGCTTTGTCATACGGAATCGTTCATTATTTACTTTAAAGCGTTTAATCTCATGATCTTCATTTGTGAAAGCCTGTACCACACGAATACCACTTACATTATTTTCAACTCGCGCATTGAAATCTGCGATATCTCCGAACATTTGACGGAATGCTTTGGACATTAACTTCCCAAAAATAATCGTTAAAATTAAAATGATCGGTACAAGTAAGAAAATAAGAATTGTAAAGGTTGGATCAATATAGTACATAACCCCAAACGTCCCAATAATCGTCATTGCCGCAATAAAAATATCCTCTGGACCATGGTGAGCAAGTTCACCAATATCCATTAAATCGTTCGTTAATCGAGAAACAAGATGCCCTGTTTTATTGTTATCAAAATATCGGAAAGATAGTTTTTGCACATGGCTAAAGGATTCCTTCCTCATATCTGTTTCAATATTAATCCCTAGCATATGCCCCCAGTACGATACGATAAAGTGAAGAATAGAATTGAAAATATATAGACCAAACAGCAATAAACTTGCCATAAGAATCCATTTTAATTCCCCATCTGGCAGAATATCATCAATTACTTTATTTAAAACAAGTGGAAATGCCAGCTCGATTAGTGCCACTAATATCGCACAGCTAAAATCTAAAATGAATAAACCTTTATAGGGTTTATAATATGAAAAAAAGCGCCTTAATAACATGTTGCAACCTCCTATGGTAATGTCATTTTCGTATCTAATAAATGAGCTATCTGATTCTACATACAGATAGCTCACATGTTTTCACAGTTATTGTTGCTGAGCCTTCGTAAAATCAACTATTTTGTCAGCTAATTCTTCAGCTTGGTGTAAGCCAGAAAGCGGATCAGAAGCAAAATAATATTCAGATGGAAGCTCTAATACTTGATTATTTTTAACGACATCTAAATTTGTCCACGTTGCTGGCAACTGGCCATCTTTGTTAAAGAAATTAATCATGAAGTTATAGTCACCTACATAATCACCTACTACTTCATAGGAA
This sequence comes from Lysinibacillus sp. FSL W7-1291, assembly GCF_038593415.1. NCBI lineage: Bacteria > Bacillati > Bacillota > Bacilli > Caryophanales > Bacillaceae > Lysinibacillus > Lysinibacillus sp. FSL W7-1291. The sequence goes on along the minus strand of NZ_CP151994.1, from coordinate 562,914 downwards.
ATCTCATAACGTCCATTACTTGCTTCCTTTGTATCAAAAATCTCCTGCACCTTTTCTTGAGGTTTCATGCCCAAAATTTGATAGAGTGCTCTACCGCCTGATACACTTGATTGCCCTACAATCGTTGCATTTTTTTCAAACATTTCATAAATAGTAAATGTGGATCCTTCTGGAATCACATCCATGATTTTTTCCTTAGCTTTTGCTATACGGTCTTCAAATTCTTTTGTAAATTTTTCAGCCTCTGCTTGTCTTCCTAAGTAATTTCCCATTGCCTCAATCTCCTCCATTGCTGATTGATGAGCATCTTCAGCGAAGACAATTGTCGGGGCAATTTTTTCATATTTCGCTACATCTTCCACATTCCAAGTAATAATCAGGTCTGGCTTTAACTCTAAAACTTTTTCTAATGATACCTTACCATCTGTACCAATATTCGTAATTTCCCCATCCTTATAGTGTTGCTTTAAGAAAGCTGCATAATCAAGGTTAGCCGTTACGCCTCCAACTGGTACAACATCTAACGCTAAAATTTGCCCAAGATACCAATCGGTTACGATTCTCTCTGCCTTCACTGGAATTTCAACTTCGCGTCCACTATCATCTGTTACGGTTCTAGTCACTGCCGTATCAGACAAAGTTTGTTCGTCAACCTTAGATTGGCTCGTATCTTCATTACATGCTGCCAGTAAAACAATCAGGCTTAGTAAAAAAGGTAGCTTTATATGCTGAATCATCTTTCTCATCATGATTTCATTTTCTCCATTCTCAAATCGTTTTGCTTGCGCGAGCTGATTATTATTGTATTGAAAATGATTCTCATTTGTAATGGCAATTTCGGACATACTAGCTGTATATTTCAGCCTAAAGCTACTTGGAGCCATATTTGTTGCTTTTTTAAAAGCACGACTAAAATAATATTCATCTTCAAAACCAAGAGAAATGGCAATTTCTTTAATGCCATATTGATTGGTTAATAAATACTGCTTAGCTTGCTCTATTCTCAATTGCTGTAAATAAATTTGTGGACCTATTTCATAACGCGCTTTAAAGATGCGTAATAAATGCCGTGTACTAATCTGAAGCATATCTGCTAATGTCTGTATAGATAGTGGTTGATGAATGTGTTGCTTAATAAACAATCGTGCAGCTTCTGCCTTATCCATCTCATGTGGTTTACCTTGCCCTTCCGCTAATTCTCGAAAGACATGATAGACAAGCTCATAGAAGGAGGCCCTTACAGATAAATGCTCCTGAATGGAACCAGATTGCCATTTACTGTACATATCTTGAAGGATACTGTGAATGACGATCGGATTAGCGGGTACACATGAAAAATGTGTTTGAAATGGTTGATAATGCATGTGCAAATGTTGCATAAAAGCATCTTTGTACATGACATCCCCCTTATAGCTAATGAGAAAGTAGCTAACACTCTGTTGTGCTGTAATCTGAAGGCATTGAGATTTTCCTATATGAAAAATACTGAAGCGCTGCACGTGATAGGGTTGATCATCAATGACAACCTGTGCACCACCTCCTGTGACAATAAGAAACGAGCTATATGTTAAAACCTTTGACACATGAACATCTGATTTATTTATGTAATCGATTTGCTTCAACTGGATAAATGCATTTTGCCAAAGAAGCATATAAGCGTCATAATTCATCTTCGTCTCCTTCAATAAACATACTTTATAGCCTCATTATATTGATAATGATTATCAATTTCAATATACATTTATAAAATAAAACATATACAAAAATACCTGCCAAGCGCGAACTTGGCAGGTATTAAACAAACAATTGTTTTTAAAGCCTCTTTTTATTCAAAGGATCATCCAGACGCCAAATTTTAACGTCTAATATGAATGAGGGTCCTTCGTTGCAGAACAAGACAACAATACTAGAAGGTTGCTTCTTTTTGATAAAATAACTTGTCCATGTGTTAGTGCCATATGGATACGTATTTGTGAACTGTCTTCTCTTCAATAATTTTCTTTGAAGCTATTAATTTCTTATATTAAAAAACTTAAATAGTCCCCTATTGTTGAGTCAATAATAAAAGAGAAGATAATTGAAGTTAAGATAGCTGTTACAACTAGATAAAAAATAAAACTATAGAAATTATCAATAATTTTAGATGTATTACTCAATAATTTAACCATAACAAAAATAGGTATGATCCCGATAGCTAACACAAATCCAATATATAACATAATCATGGAATATGTATAAGATTTCAACAAGCCAAATAAAATACTTAAAATCGTAACTGCAATAGGAAGAGCGTAGTAACTTCCTATTTTACTAATCACATTTGTAAAACTGAGGTTTTCAGAAAATAATTTTGAAGTTAAGAATATGGCTAATACGTTTATCGCCATTAGTAAAATTAGAAATAATGACACATATAGAATCACTTGAATTATAGAAGGTCCATAACTTTCGAAAAGCCCAAACGTCCGTGAAGTGAAACTTTTTATTAATAAAAATACAGATAAAGCCGTAATTAAAACATAGATAATCATACTAGTAAGATTATTTTTCCAAGCTATTTCTACATTAAAATCTGCAGATGGTTTTTTTAATTGTTCTAGAAAATGATTAAAGTATAATTTAGATTGTTTTTTTAATAATTCAATTTGATCACTACTGTGCGAAGTTTCCTGAGCAGCCTGTCCGGCTTGTGGCTGCGGCTGATTTTGATAATCCGTCATATTATTTATTGTTGCTGCTTGTTCAAGAGCAGCGCTTTCTAGTGGAGTCCCGCATTTCCCACAGAATTTTCCATCCTCCTGCGAATGTCCACATGTTAAACAATTTTTCATCTACACATACCTCACTATAATTTTGTCTTTTTCGTATCTAAATCCACAATTTCATCAATAAAGTATTTTCCATTTTCAAATGAGAAAATATATTTCTTTTTACGTTCATAGTTAATAGAACCTTCTTTATCTGAAGAATAATTAAAAGTTTCATATGACTGTAACTCAAATTGTTTATCTGATAATGTATTAAATGATATTATTTCATTTAACAAAAATTCATAGTTATAGCCAGGAATATTATCATGATCCGTTACAAATTTCGCATAATCTTTTTTTATTTTACTTCCTTCTCTGAAATAATCACCTATGTAATCAAAATTTGTGTATCGAATAGCAGAGGAATAGTCTGAGCGGAAATTTTTATAAATATCCCTTATGATATCTTCATGTTCTGCTAATTTTTGTTCCGTTCGAATATGTTCAAATGGTAAATAAATAGTATCACTATCTAGTGGCAATACATCTGACTTTACCGTTTTACCATCCTTATCTTGACTTTGTGCATAAACTTCTATTTTACTATTTAGTTTCGCAGGATAAAGCTCTCTTAATTCACTTACTTTTTTTTCAGTCGATTTTCCATTTACATATAAAATCGCATCCTCTAAATCGGAGTCTACAGATACTGTTTGGAAACCCCAGTCTACATCAATTTGTGCAATATTGTCTGCTTGTGCTTCAAGCATTAGTTTTCCTTCGTCTGCTAAAGGTATATAACCACCTTCATAACTATAAGACCAAGCATACTCTCCTGGAATATAGTGACCAAATCCTACATTTTCCTCATCACTCTTACTGACAATTTCCTTATCCCCAAACTGTAAAGTCATATTTTTAAAAGGTGCATAAATAAACACTTCAGTCGGAATAATGATGAATTCAACCCTGTCATACAACCCAAATAAAATAGGTTTACTATGTACAGAAATAAATTCACCCCCATTGTATATAATATCTGGATTTTCATTATTCATAATACGTTCTACTTCATATGTAAGTTGATTTCTCAAATTTGTCCAACCGTACTCTTTAACAATCGCATAAAAATTTTGAGCATCTGCTACAGTGCCCTCTTTAACTTCAAACTCTTGAAAGAAAGCATCTTTATCTTGATTATTATACGCATCATTCATCGCACTAATCTGCTTAGTTGGCTCATAAATGCTACTTAAAACGAAATGTGTAATAGCAAGAACTAATAGTAGGACACTTGAGATAGAAAATATCCATTTCTGTTTTTTAGTCATTTTTTTACGATGCTTCTTTTGAGCACTTAGTTTTGGTTCAATTTTCATAGATGTTTTATCTTGTACATCGCTAAGACTATTACCACAATTTGTACAATACAATACTTCTTCACTATTTTTTTCACCACAACTTATGCAAAATCTCATTAAAAATCACCATTCCTTATGTATAATAACATAATTATACAATACATTTATGGTAAATTGTAGTTTTTTAATTCAAATTTCATAGTTTCTATTTTGATACATTTAGTTTCTAGCTCCCTTTATCAGTAAAATAGTATTAGGAAAATGATTATACAATCATACAATATTTTCCTTTTTATATTACAAAAAATCACCATCAACTAATTTTAGTTAATGGTGATTCTTTTCTGAAGATTATAATCAGCAATATGAAGAGCTAACTAAATTTTAAGTTAAAGTAGCCCCTTACCTTTTGTGGCTTTTTTCATATCTTCGTTCAATTTCTCAAAAAATTCTTCATTTGATTTTGTCGTGCGCAGCTTTTTCAGGAAGCGCTCTGCAAAATCAGGCGCATCTGAAAATGTTTTACGGATCGCCCATAGTTTTTCAAGCTGTTCTGGCTCAAGAAGAAGCTCTTCTTTACGTGTACCTGAGCGGCGAATATCAAGCGCAGGGAAAATACGGCGCTCCGCCAACTGACGGTCCAGATGAAGCTCTAAGTTACCTGTACCTTTAAATTCTTCATAGATGACTTCATCCATACGAGAGCCTGTATCGACTAAAGCTGTTGCTAAAATTGTTAAGCTACCGCCTTCTTCAATATTACGAGCTGAACCAAAGAAACGTTTTGGTCTATGGAAAGCAGCAGGATCAATACCACCTGAAAGTGTACGTCCACTTGGCGGAATGACTAAGTTAAAAGCACGTGCTAAACGCGTGATAGAGTCCATTAAAATGATAACATCACGCTTATGTTCAACTAAACGGCGTGCACGTTCTAATACAATTTCTGCCACTTTCACGTGATTCTCTGGTACTTCATCAAATGTTGAGCTGACAACATCTGCATTTACAGAACGTTCAATATCTGTCACTTCCTCAGGACGTTCATCAATCAGCAAGACAATTAATTCAGCTTCTGGATGATTGGTTGTAATAGCGTTTGCAATTTCTTTTAATAAAGATGTTTTCCCTGCCTTTGGTGGTGCAACGATTAAACCACGCTGACCAAAACCTACAGGAGCCACTAAATCCATTATACGTGTTGATAAATTGCGCTGTGTTGTTTCAAGCTTAATTTGTCGATCAGGATATAAAGGTGTTAATGCAGGGAAATGCACACGTTCCTTTGCTACTTCAGGATCTTCGCCATTGACAGCATCTACTTGTAAAAGGCCGTAATAGCGTTCATTTTCCTTCGGTGGTCGCACCTTCCCAGACACCTTGTCCCCATTACGTAGGTCAAAGCGACGGATTTGAGATGCAGAAATATAAATATCTTCTTTACTTGGTGAGTAGTTTATTGGTCGTAGGAAGCCAAAGCCCTCTTGCGAAACAATTTCTAATACGCCTTCCATAAAGAAATAGCCCTCTTGCTCTGAACGCGTTTTCAAAATAGCAAATATTAATTCTTTTTTCGTTAGCTTGCTATAATATGAAATTTTATATTGGCGTGCGAGGGCGTAAAGCTCTTTTAACGTCATGTTTTCTAATTGAGCGATTGTCAATGTAGACATATGCACAACTCCAGTCTTTTTCAAAATATAATACAATTATTGGGGTTATCATTGAAGTTTTCGATAGGCTCTGTTAATGCTTATATGGTAGCCTGAGTTTAATAATAACTACTGATACACTTTCTACCATACAACTAAACATTGCCTTAAAATATGGGATGGTTAATTTAAGAAGAAGGTACCTAGCACAATAGATGTACTAGGTATATTTTAGAAGAAAATATCATTAATATCTAGGTTTTTTCTCAAGAGCGTGACGGCCTTCTACAAAGCGAACCGTACCGGATTTAGCTCGCATAACTACTGAGTGTGTTAGGGCATAAGCACCTTTATATTGAACACCCTTTAAAAGCTCGCAATCTGTTACAGCAGTTGCTGCAAAAATAGCATCATCGCCTTTTACTAGGTCATCTAAATAAAGCACTTTCTCAACATCTACACCCATTTTTGTGCAGCGTTCTAATTGCTCTTCATCCTCTGGTACTAGTTTTGCTTGGAAGTCCCCACCGAGGCATTTTAAGGCCACTGCCGAAATAACACCCTCTGGAGCGCCACCTGTTCCAAACATAATATCAATACCCGTTTCATCAAAAGCGGTGTTGATTGCTGCGCCAACATCGCCATCTTGGATAAACTTAATACGTGCGCCAGCTTCACGAATTTCATCAACAATTGCTTGATGGCGAGGTCGATCTAAAAGAGTAGCAACTACATCAGAAATATCTTTATTTTTAGCCTTTGCTACTTGTAATAAGTTATAAGTGACAGAAGCATTTATATCCACTTTTCCAGCCGCTTCTGGCCCTACAGCAATTTTCTCCATGTACATGTCTGGCGCATTTAACAAATTGCCTTTATCTGCAATAGCAAGTACTGTCATGGCACCGTTCGTACCTTTTGCCACAATATTTGTACCTTCTAAAGGATCCACTGCGATATCTACTTTTGGACCACCATTTCGTAAACCAAGTTCTTCACCAATATAAAGCATTGGTGCTTCATCCATTTCACCTTCACCAATTACTACTGTAGCATGCATTGGAATTGTATCGAACATTTTGCGCATCGCTGTTGTTGCTGCATCATCTGCTTCAATTTTCAAACCGCGTCCCATCCATTTCCCGGATGCGATTGCTGCTGCTTCTGTTACTCGTACTACTTCCATCGATAAACTACGTTCCATTGTTGCTTTGCCTCCCGTTATCGGCATCTTTTTATGCCAAAACATTCAAATTACCTCTATTGTAACATAATTGGCTGAAAACTTTTAGCTCTCATTATTCCTTTGTCTCAGCTACACGTGCCATGATTGTTTCACGTCGAATATCAGCGCCTAAATCACGTAATTTCTCAATAAGTGAGCTATAGCCACGTTCAATATGATAGATATCCTGAACCTCTGTTTCGCCTTCAGCTAAGAGACCAGCTAAAACTAAAGCTGCACCCGCGCGAAGATCTGTAGCTGTTACCGTTGAGCCATGTAATTTACTCGGCCCTTTAATAATAGCTGTATTTCCTTCTACACGAGCATCTGCATTCATACGACGAAGCTCATCAATATGTTTAAATCGAGCTGTATAAATAGTATCTGTTACTTTAGAAGAACCGAATGCCTGTGACATTAACACCGCAAGTGGCTGCTGAATGTCCGTTGGGAATCCGGGGTATACCAGCGTTTTGACATCCACTGCCTGTAATGTCGAGAGATCTGTTTTTGGTACATAAATACTTTCTTCACCAATTTCGATTTTCACACCCATTTCACGAAGCTTTGCGATAATCGCTTCTAAATGCAGTGGAATAACGTTATCAATGGTAATACCATCACCAACTGCTGCAGCCATTATCAAAAATGTAGATGCTTCAATGCGATCTGGTATAATCGTATGCTCGGTACCATGTAGCTCTTCTACACCTTCAATACGGATGACACTTGTACCTGCACCTTTAATATTGGCCCCCATATTCGTCAGAAGTGTCGCTACATCGATGATTTCAGGCTCCTTTGCGGCATTTTCAATGACAGTCCGTCCCTTTGCAAGCACTGCTGCTAACATAATATTAATCGTTGCCCCAACACTTGCTACATCTAAATAAATTTTTGCCCCAATCAATTCATCTGCACGTAAATAGATGGCTCCATGTTCATTGGTAATTTTAGCTCCCAATGCCTCAAAGCCTTTTATATGTTGGTCAATTGGTCGTGGTCCTAAAAAGCAGCCTCCAGGTAACCCTATGACTGCTTTCTTAAAACGTCCAAGCATAGCACCCATTAAATAATAAGAAGCGCGTAACTTTTTCACGTTTCCATTTGGTAAAGGCAATGCAATCATATCTGTAGGATCAATTGTCATTGTGCCATCCTCAAATGAAACTTCTCCACCAATTTCCTCTAATAAAGCCTTTAACGTCCAAGCATCTGAAATTTCGGGTATCCCCCCAATAGTCACTGGAGAGTTCGCCAAAATTGATGCAGGAATTAAGGCGACTGCACTATTTTTTGCACCACTAACTTTAATTGTACCTCGTAGACGATTTTCGCCAGTAATTTTATAAACATCCATTTTGCGTTCTCCCTCATGATTGGAAAGTAGTATTTTTTGCAATTGGCTCACTTTATAATCTTATTATTCGCCTTTTCTCGTATTCCAATCCGTTAAAAATCCTTCAATTCCTTTTTCCGTTAATGGATGGTTGAAAAGTTGCTTTAATACTTTAAACGGTGTAGTTGAAATATGTGCGCCAGCTAATGCTGCTGCTGTAACATGCTGAGGATGACGAACAGAAGCAGCAATAATTTGCGTATCGATATTATGAATGGTAAAAATATCTGCTATTGTTTCAATTAGCTCGACACCATTTTGACCAATGTCATCTAAACGGCCGATAAATGGTGATACGTATGTAGCACCTGCACGCGCAGCCATTAATGCTTGGTTCGCACTAAAGATTAATGTCACGTTTGTTTTAATACCTTTGTTTGCAAAGAAACGACATGCCTCTAATCCAGCTGGTGTCATTGGTAACTTTACTGTTATGTTTGGAGCAATCGCAGCTAATTCCAAACCTTCTTTAATCATACCTTCCGCATCAAGTGCAATAACTTCTCCGCTTACAGAGCCATCAACAAGCTCAGCTATTTCACGAAGACGATCATGGAAAGAAACATTCTCTTCTTTAGCCACTAATGATGGGTTTGTTGTAACCCCTGATAAAATACCCCATGCATGTGCCTCTTTAATCTCTTCAAAGTTTGCTGTATCAATGAAAAATTTCATTTTTATTTCCTCCTGATCATTTTTCTTATATTATTAAATATTTTCCAAAATTTCATTATTTCAAAAACAAGAGAAGGTCGATTGAAAGCATCAACACTTCTCTTAGTATGTGTATTTAACTATGCTTTTGTAACATATTAAATGCAAAAATTATGCTTTTTGTGCACTACCAAATTCACGAATTTTACCAATAACCGTTGCCTTAATGGCTTCACGTGCTGGACCAAGGAATTTACGTGGATCGTAAACAACTTTGTCGTTGTCTAGAATTTCACGGATTACTTTTGTTGCTTCAATTTGATTTTCAGTATTGACGTTGATTTTAGCTGTACCTAATGAAATGGAACGTTGAATATCCTTTGTTGGGATACCTGTACCACCATGTAAGACAAGTGGAAGATCCGCTAATTTAGAGATTTCTTCCATTTCTTTAAAGCCTAAGTTTGGCTCTCCTTTGTAAGGACCATGTACAGAGCCAAGTGCTGGTGCTAAGCAATCGATGTCTGTCAGTTCAACCATTTTGCGGCATTCTTCTGGATTAGCATAAATAATACCACCGATTACGCCATCTTCATCTCCACCAACTGTTCCTAATTCTGCTTCCACAGAAACGCCTTTAGCATGTGCGTATTCTACTACTTCTGAAGTAATTTTTACATTTTCCTCAAATGAGTGATGTGATGCATCAATCATCACTGAAGTAAAGCCTGCATCAATTGCCTCTTTACATTTTGCAAAGCTAGAACCATGGTCAAGATGAATCGCTACAGGAACTGTAATACCGTAAGATTCCATTAAACCTTTTACCATATGAACAACGGAAATAAATCCGCCCATATATTTACCTGCACCTTCAGAAACACCAAGAATCACTGGAGATTTTTCTTCTTCAGCTGCTTGTAAAATTGCTTGAGTCCATTCAAGGTTATTAATGTTGAATTGACCAACCGCATAACCTTCTGCTTTTGCTTTAATTAACATCTCTTTCATAGATACTAATGCCATACTAAAAATCCTCCTCATAGGACTATTCTTTACATAAACATGCCCCTCAATCATAGCAAAAATAATAGCCCCTGAAAAGCAGGGGCTATTATTTTCTACACGAAAGCGCAGTGTAACGTAGCGGCAGTGTCTGCCGTTGTGGAGTGCAACTCAACGAAGGCTTGCACCTGAAAAGCAGGGGCTATTATTTTCTACACGAAAGCGGAGGGCAACGTAGCGGCAGTGTCGCCAAAGTGTAGTGCAACGTAACGGCGGCGCTTGAACCTGAAAAGCAGGGGCTATTATTTTCTACACGATAGCGCAGTGTAACGTAGCGACAGTGTCTGCCGTTGTGGAGGGCAACGCAACAGAGGCTTGCACCTGAAAAGCAGGGGCTCTTATTTTCTACACGATAGCGCAGTGTAACGTAGCGACAGTGTCTGCCGTTGTGGAGTGCAACTCAACGAAGGCTTGCACCTGAAATGCAGGGGCTCTTATTTTCTACACGATAGCCGCAGTATAACGTAGCGACAGTGTCTGCCGTTGTGGAGTGTAACTCAACAGAGGCTTGCACCTGAAATGCAGAGGCTCTTATTTTCTACACGACAGCATAGTGCAACACACTGAAATTGAAGGCAATACCCTGTCGCTTCTTTCAAAATAAACATAAAAAACAGACCGTGTGTCCACTGTCTGTTTTTTACACCTGTAAAGCCTTATTTACTTCATCTCGCACCTCAAAAATATCAAATGGTTTTGTAAAGTAACGAATAGCTCCTAATTCTAAAGCTTCTTGCACTACATCCAATTCGCCATATGCTGTCATCATAAATACAGGTAACTTCGGAAATTTTTCTTTTAAGCGTTTCAAGATTTCAATACCGTCCATCCCTGGAATCTTCATATCCAGTAAAACACAATCCATCTGTTGCTCATCTGCATATTTTAATGCCTCTGAACCATTAGCCGCTAAATATGTAAGATAACCTTCCTTTTTCAACACTTCATTTAAAAGTAAACGAATTCCCTGCTGATCATCGACAATTAGTAATCGTTTCACATTTCATTCCGCCCTTTTTTAGTTTTATTCTTACACAAAAACTTTCTTTATTATGTATAATTCTCCTTTTTCAGCTTAATACCTTCTAGTATTATAAATTATCTGCTTTTGCTTTCTACCTTTTCCGCCCCTATAATATGGTTAGAGGTGGGAACATGTCAAAAATTCTAACAACACAATTAAGTGGATTATTACAAAGAATAACACAAAATGAAGAGGAGGCTATTGAGGAAACAGCAAGACTCCTTGCACAAGCAGCCATTGGAGAAGGTCATGTGTATTTCGCTTGCTTTGGTGAAATGCAAGTTATTGAATCCAATGCATCTCAAGCAGTTGAACCATTTAGCAAATTAGCTCCTTGGACTTTGAGTACAAGCTTAACTGAAGCTGATCGTGTTTGCATTTTTACACGCAGTGCGCACGATGAGGAGGCACTGGCTTTAGCTCAAGACTTAAATAAACGGTTTATTCCTTTCGCTGCTGTTGCGAGTGAAGTAGCGAATACGGAAAATCCTCTTGCAGATTTGGCCTATACGTATGTTTCTACACGCGTTAAAGGTGGTTTATTGCCTAATGATTTAGGGCAAAGAATCGTTGTACCACATGCAATTGCTGGACTTTTTGTATATGAAGCAGTGAAAATTGCTTATGATGAAATGCTTGGTATTGATGAAGAAGAACTATAAACATTCATTTAAAAAGAGTTGTCTCATTAATAGAGAGACAACTCTTTTTGATTATTTAAATGTTGCTCCGATAAAATCACGGAACAATGGTTGTGGACGATTTGGACGTGAAACTAGCTCTGGGTGGAATTGACATGCTACAAAGAAGTTGTTACCTGGTAGCTCAATAATTTCAACCAATTTGCCATCAGGGCTTGTACCTGAGAAGACAAGACCTGCTGCTTCCATTGCCTCACGATATTCATTGTTAAACTCATAGCGGTGACGGTGACGCTCATAAACAAGCTCTTTACCGTATGCATTGCTTGCCTTTGAACCATCTTTCAATTTACATGGGTATAATCCTAAACGTAATGTACCGCCAATATCTACACTATCATTTTGATCTGGTAAGAAGTCGATAATTGGGTACTCTGTATTTGCATCAAGCTCTGTAGAATGTGCACCTTTTAAACCAAGGACATTACGAGCAAATTCTATTGTTGCTAATTGCATACCTAAGCAAATACCAAGGAACGGTACATCATTTTCACGCGCATATTGTGTCGCTAAAATTTTCCCTTCAACACCACGATCACCAAAACCGCCTGGTACTAAAATGGCATCTGCACCTTTTAATAGTGAAGCAACGTTATCTGCATTGACATGTTCTGCATTAATCCAGTCAATTTCAATATCAGAGTTAAATGCGTAGCCCGCATGCTTTAATGCCTCAACTACTGAAATGTAAGCATCTTGTAGTTCCACATATTTCCCTACTAATGCTACTTTTCTTTTATTTGGTAAGTTCTTCACTTTGTCTACCAGCTCGCGCCATTCTTCCATATCTGCCTCTGGTGCTTCAATGCCAAAATGATCAAGAACGATATCATCAATATCTTGTGCATGCAGGTTTAATGGCACTTCATATAAATGCTCTGCATCACGAGATTCAATAATTTCATGTGGTTGCACATCACAGAATAATGCTAATTTCTCTTTCATATCTTGTGGTACTTCTTGTTCTGTACGTACGACGATAATATTTGGCTGGATACCTAAAGAGCGTAATTCTTTAACAGAATGCTGAGTAGGCTTTGTTTTCAATTCACCAGCTGCTTTAATATAAGGTATAAGTGTACAGTGAATATACATCACATTGTCATGACCTAAATTTGTTTTCATTTGGCGAATCGCTTCAAGGAATGGCAATGATTCAATATCCCCTACTGTCCCACCAACCTCTGTAATAACAACGTCTGCATTAGTTTCACGACCAGCACGTTGGATACGGTCTTTAATTTCGTTTGTAATATGAGGAATTACTTGTACTGTTCCACCATTATAATCACCACGACGTTCTTTCTGTAATACAGATTGGTAAACGCGACCTGAAGTTACTGTAGAATGTTTCCCTAGGTTAATGTCAATGAAACGTTCATAATGTCCTAAGTCTAAATCAGCCTCAGCACCATCATCTGTTACAAAAACCTCACCATGTTGATAAGGGCTCATTGTACCTGGGTCAATATTGATATATGGGTCAAACTTTTGAATCGTAACTTCTAAACCACGGTTCTTTAATAAACGACCTAGAGATGCTGCAACAATCCCTTTTCCAAGTGATGATACAACCCCACCTGTTACAAAAATATACTTCGTCATGAATAAATTCCTCCTTATGATGTTCTAAAATTACTAGCTCGCTTAGGGGGGAACAGAATCCTTTATATTCTAATACCCTAAAAAAAGAAAAGCCGAGAATGTCTACAAAAAATGTAGTCGATTCGAAGCTGTAATCGGTTCTATCTCTTTTCCACTTTCCTTTAAACCTTAAAACTCTAACATTTATCCAGTCACCGTTTACTATACATCATGAATAAATCCAAACTTTTATATTCATTTCTGGATGAACGTATGGGAGAACTGAATATAGTTAAAAACAAAAAAACGCTCCTCCTGCATAGGTTTGCAGGGGGAGCGTATTATATACACGGTCTTTCTCCTTCTTTTAAGGAGCCCAAGTAAAAGATTAAACGGAACCGTGATAGAAGTCAAGATTTTTTACTCCATGCCTAATAGAAAGAAAATTCTAAGAGTACTGTATTAGTTTTCTTCCTCTTCTTCGTCGAACTCTTCTTCCTCTTCATCAATAAAGTCTTCATCAATTTCTTCATCAATATCTTCGATTTCTTCATCGTCAAAATCGATTTCTTCTTTTTCTTCGTCCTCTTCTTCAATATCTTCTTCATCAACAAACTCTTCGAAGTCTTCGTCAAAGTCGATATCTTCTTCTTCTAAATCTACATCCTCATCAAGATCTTCATCATCAAAGGCAGCTTTAGATTTTTTCTTTTGAGTCTTAACAGAAGGTGCTGTTTCTTCTTCAATTTGCTCTACTTTAAACCATTCACGTAGGCCCCATCCTGCTTCTTGATTATATAAGAAGCGGCCATCAATATTAATATCTGTATAAAATTGTAACAGACGGGATTTCATTTCTGCATCACTATAGCCCACAAGCTCTTGAATTAATTTTAGTAAATCATTAAAAGACACTGAGGCACGTTTTTCATTTAAAATTGCATAAGCTAAGTTAATTAACGATTCTTCCGTTAATTGTTCCTTTGTCATTTCACGAAAATTCAATTCGTGCACTTCCTTTCCCTCATCACAATGGACGTTTTAAAATTACATGGTGCTTTATTTTCCAAGCGCAGCAAAAAAGGCCACGCAAAAGGTACTTTCTATACATAAGCATAATACCCATTATATACAAAGTTTTAGCCCCTTTGCTAGCTTCAATTACTGTTTTTTATATTACGCATTTTTTTTATTCCAAGATAAAACAAATAAACAGATAATAGTAGTAAAGGAATAGCGCCAATTTGCTTATTATACAGGAAAATGGCTACCAATACTAAAGCTAATATAATTATGTAGTGAATAAATGATTTCATCCCTACTGCGCCTCCCCTTTTTTTACATTTCTATTATAACGAAAATAAAAAGAAGTGCCTAATCTTAAGACTAGACACTAGAAACTAGAGAAGCTTGTTACATAAATTAGAAAAAAATGTTAGAAAAAAAGCAGTTTTGAATGTCTACAATTACATATTTCGACGATATTGTCCGCCAACTTCATATAAAGCTTTTGTAATTTGTCCTAAGCTTGCTACTTTTACTGATTCCATAAGCTCAGCAAAAATATTACCATTGTTAACAGCAACTTCTTGTAAACGTGCGATTGCAGCTTCACTTTCTTCTTCATGCGTCTTCCAGAATGCTTGTAAATTGCGAATTTGCGTTTCCTTCTCTTCTGTGGATGCACGAGCAATTTCCATATTATCGATAGCAGCGTCTGAAGGTGGATTTGGATTCAGGTACGTATTGACACCAATGATTGGTAGCTCCCCTGAATGCTTTAACATTTCATAGTACATGGACTCCTCTTGAATTTTACCTCGTTGATATTGCGTTTCCATTGCACCTAAAACACCACCACGATCATTAATACGATCAAATTCCTCTAGGACCGCTTCTTCTACAAGATCTGTCAATTCTTCTATAACAAATGCACCTTGCAGAGGATTTTCGTTTTTTGCCAAGCCATGCTCTTTCGTAATAATCATTTGGATAGCCATGGCACGACGTACAGATTCCTCTGTAGGTGTTGTAATAGCTTCATCATAGGCATTTGTATGCAATGAGTTACAGTTATCTTGTAATGCCATCAATGCTTGTAATGTTGTACGAATATCATTAAAATCAATCTCTTGCGCATGTAGACTACGACCAGATGTTTGAATATGATATTTTAGCTTTTGCGCACGTTCATTGGCACCATATTTATCACGCATTACAATGGCCCAAATACGACGAGCAACACGTCCAATTACTGTATACTCTGGATCAAGTCCATTCGAGAAGAAGAACGATAGATTTGGTGCAAAGTCGTTAATATTCATGCCACGACTTAAATAATACTCTACATACGTAAAGCCATTTGCTAAGGTGAAAGCTAATTGGGAAATAGGATTTGCCCCAGCTTCTGCAATATGGTAACCCGAAATAGAAACGGAATAGTAGTTACGCACCTTATGATCAATAAAGTATTGCTGAATATCACCCATCATACGTAAAGCAAACTCTGTCGAGAAAATACATGTGTTCTGTCCTTGATCTTCTTTTAAAATATCAGCTTGTACTGTACCACGTACAACCTGCAATGTGTTTTCACGTGTCTCGGTAAACTCTTCTACTGTCAAAGTCCGTCCTAGCTCTTGTTCGCGCAATTTAACTTGTTGATCGATCGCCGTATTCATGAACATCGCTAAAATAATAGGCGCTGGACCATTAATGGTCATAGATACAGATGTAGACGGTGCACATAAATCAAAGCCTGCATAAAGCTTTTTCATATCCTCTAATGTACAGATCGATACACCCGATTCCCCGACCTTACCATAAATATCTGGACGGTAATCTGGATCTTCCCCATAGAGAGTTACAGAATCAAAGGCTGTAGATAAACGTTTCGCATCGTCATCCTTCGATAAATAGTGGAAGCGTTTATTTGTACGTTCAGGTGTTCCTTCACCAGCAAATTGACGCTTCGGATCTTCTCCCTCACGTTTGAATTGGAAAACACCTGCTGTATAAGGAAACTCACCAGGAACATTCTCTTTGTACACCCAGCGTAATATTTCACCGTAGTCCTCAAATTTCGGCAATGCTACTTTAGGAATTTTTGTACCAGAAAGACTTGTTGTTTTTAAAATAGTGCGAATTTCTTTGTCTCGAACCTTCGTCACAAACTCATCACCAGCATAAGCTTCTTTTAAAGTTTGCCAATTATCCAATATACGCTTGGATTCTGCTGATAATTCATCTCTGACACCTTGTGCTAAAGAAGAAAGCGATGCTATAAGTGCATCCTCTGGTGCTTTTTCCTTAACTGCCGTAATAGCACCTTCTAATTGGAACAGACGGCGAGCAAATCCCACCTGCTGTTCTGATTTTTTATGATAGCCACGAACCGTGTCAGTAATTTCACGTAAATAATAACGACGATCGTTTGGAATAATGACATCTTGCTTTTGCGTCTTAGCAAATTGCTCATAGCTTGTTTCCCAATTGTAGCCTGTTTTTTCGTTAATAATATGAACTAAAGCTGCGAATAATGCATTGGTCCCTTTGTCATTAAACTGGCTAGCAATTGTTCCATAAACAGGCATACTATCAAGTGATTCTTCCCATAGCTCACGAGATCGTTGGTATTGTTTTTGTACTTGACGTAGCGCATCCTCCGAGCCTTTACGCTCAAACTTATTGATCGCAATGACATCTGCAAAATCAATCATATCAATTTTCTCAAGCTGTGTAGGTGCACCAAATTCACTTGTCATAACATACATGGAAAGATCTGTATACCTTGTGATTTCGGCATCACCTTGACCAATACCACTTGTTTCGACGATGATTAAATCATAGCCCGCTACACGTACTACATCTATTACATCACCAATAGATGCAGATAATTCAGTGCGAGAGCCTCGTGTTGCTAAACTACGCATATAAACGCGGTTATTGAAGATGGCGTTCATGCGAATTCTATCGCCAAGTAATGCTCCACCTGTTTTTTGCTTTGTTGGATCGACTGAAAGAATGGCTACACGTTTATCTGGGAATTCTTTCAGGAAACGGCGAATCAGCTCATCCGTTAATGAAGATTTCCCTGCGCCACCTGTTCCTGTAATCCCCATGACAGGTGTACCTTTTGAACGCTTTCGTGCCTCAATTAACATCTCTTTCGTAGCTTCATCCTCATTTGACTCAGCTGCTGTAATTAGATTGGCTAAAATTTCAGGCGTTTCTGTCGTTAAAGCCTCTAATTTATCTAAATAGTTGCCTGTTGCAGTTGGAAAGTCCGTTCCTTTAATTTGCTCATTAATCATCCCTTGTAGCCCTAAAACACGGCCATCCTCTGGTGAGAAAATGCCTGCAATGCCATACGCATGAAGCTCTTTAATTTCACGAGGTAAAATAACCCCACCACCACCGCCATAAATTTTAATATGCGGTGCCCCTTTTTCACGCAGCAAATCATACATATATTTAAAGTATTCCATATGCCCGCCTTGATAAGAAGAAACTGCAATACCTTGTGCATCTTCTTGAATCGCGGCATTCACGACTTCTTCGACAGAACGGTTATGCCCTAAATGGATTACTTCTACACCGCTCGATTGTAATATGCGTCGCATTATATTGACCGAAGCATCATGTCCATCAAAAAGACTTGATGCTGTCACAAAACGTACGTGATTTTTTGGACGATATACTTCTACCTTTGTCATATGAAATCCCCACTCTCTCCCCTTAATGAATTGAAAAAAGCCGACAATTGCAATGTCGATGTATGCAATTGCCGACAAACCCCTTACGAAATATTAGAACCCCTTTATGCCTGAAATGAACAAGGTGATTTGCATGTCGATGAACTCATCAATTGAATGTTGACGATGTAATGCCCATTTGCGGAACGCCCAACTTTGTCCTGAGACAACTAAGTTATTGGCTGCTAAATGGATTTGCTTGTCTGTCATTGTTAGTTCCCCAGACTGCACACAGCGCTGTAGCAAGCGTTCAAAAGTGGCAACCATTTCAAACTCTTTACTAAAGACATAGCGTTGTGCTTCTTTTGACAATGATTTTGTTTCTTGATACATGATTGTTAGCTCATCAACCATGCTATCAATTTGCACGAAATATTCTCGAATCATTTCTTTTAACTCATCAATTGTTCCAGCTTTAATCTCGTAACTTGAAAGCCGCTCCATTGCATGATGATAGATACTATCACAAACAAGATAAAGAACGTCTTCTTTAGTACGGATGTACTCGTATAAAGTACCAATACTAAAGCCTGCAGCTTTTGCGATTTCTCTCGTCGTGGCACGATGAAAGCCTTTTTCTTTAAATAGCTTAATAGCTCCTTGAATCATTTGTTCACGACGAATGGCGATTAAATTTTCATCTTTTACAGTTGACTGTACTTGGGGCCTTTTATCTTTTTCTGTCATCAATTATTTCGTTAGCATACGCGAGATTACAAGACGTTGAATCTCCTGCGTACCTTCGTAAATTTGAGTAATTTTCGCATCACGCATAAAGCGCTCTACTGGATAATCCTTTGTATAACCATAGCCACCAAATACTTGAACCGCCTCTGTCGTTACACTCATTGCTGTATCGCCAGCCATTAATTTCGCCATTGCAGAAGCCTTACCATATGGTAGGTTATTAGACTCTAACCAAGCCGCTTGGTATGTAAGAAGTCGAGAAGCTTCAATTTGAGTTGCCATGTCTGCTAATTTAAAAGATACACCTTGGTTAGCAGAGATTGGTTTACCAAATTGCACACGTTCTTTGGCATAGTCAACTGCTGCATCCAGCGCTCCTTGTGCAATTCCTACAGCTTGAGCAGCAATACCATTACGTCCACCATCTAGTGTCGTCATAGCAATTTTAAAACCTTCCCCTTCAGCTCCTAGCAGATTTTCTTTTGGAACACGGCAGTTGTCGAAAATGATTTCGGTTGTAGGAGATGAACGAATTCCTAATTTCTTTTCTTTCTTCCCTACAGAGAAACCTTTAAATCCAGCTTCCACGATAAATGCTGATGTACCGTGTTTAGCTTCTGGATCTGTTACTGCAAACACAATATATGTATCTGCCACTCCGCCGTTTGTAATAAAGATTTTTGAGCCATTTAAAATATAATCATCGCCATCACGTTTAGCATATGTTTTCATGCCACCCGCATCAGATCCTGAACCTGGTTCTGTTAAACCATACGCACCAATATGTTTTCCTTCTGCCATTGGACGAAGGTATTTTTGTTTTTGTTCTTCTGTACCGAACTTGTACAGTGGCCATCCTGCCAGTGAAGTATGTGCTGATAATGTTACCCCAGTGGAGGCACAGACACGTGATAATTCTTCAACAGCAATGACATATGCAAGGTAGTCAAACCCAGCTCCACCATATTCCTCTGGCCACGGAATACCAGTTAACCCAAGCTCCGCCATTTTATCGAAAATTGCACGGTCAAATTCTTCATTCTCGTCACGTTCAGCAGCTGTTGGTGCCACTTCATTTATAGCAAAATCACGAATCATTTCACGTAATTGTTCATGCTCTTCTGTTAACTGAAAGTTCATTGTCCATTTCCCCTTTTTAATTAGACTCTGTTCTATGTTACCTGTGTGTTGTTCTGGGTTCAGCGATTGTCAATCATATTGGAGCATTGGAGCGAGTTTCCATTCTTGATGAGTTCTTTACTCCACTTTAATAAGTCATCCCTAAGAGAATAGCCTATCATCAGGCTTTATTTCAGTAAATGTTTACTAATAACTAGTTTTTGAATTTCACTTGTACCTTCATAGATTTCCGTGACCTTTGCATCACGGAAATATCGCTCTACTGGATAGTCCTCTGTGTAGCCGTAGCCGCCAAAAACTTGAACCGCTTCTATTGACGTTTGTACAGCTGTTCGTGATGCGAAAAGTTTGGCCATTGAAGCTTCTGCTCCACACGGTAAACCTTTTGCACGTAAATCTGCTGCACGATACACTAATAGTTTTGCCGATTCAACAGCTGTTGCCATATCAGCGAGTGTAAAGCCAACTCCTTGTTGAGCAGCAATCGGTTTTCCGAATTGCTCACGCTCTTTTGCATAAGTAGTAGCCGCCTCTAGTGCTGCTTCAGCAATCCCCAATGCCTGTGCTGCAATACCGATTCGCCCTACATCTAAATTCGCCATCGCAATTTTGAAGCCTTCACCCTCTTCCCCTAAAAGGTTGTCGGTTGGGATGCGGCAATTATCGA
Source organism: Lysinibacillus sp. FSL W7-1291 (assembly GCF_038593415.1). Lineage (NCBI taxonomy): Bacteria > Bacillati > Bacillota > Bacilli > Caryophanales > Bacillaceae > Lysinibacillus > Lysinibacillus sp. FSL W7-1291. The sequence goes on along the minus strand of NZ_CP151994.1, from coordinate 542,251 downwards.
ATGTCAGTTGAACAGTGCGTGAGCCATGTAAACCCATCTTTTGTTCATCTTTACCAATGATTAAACCTGGTGTTCCTTTTTCAACAATAAAAGCTGAAATACCTCGTGTTTTTTCAGCAGGGTTGGTTGAGGCGAATACGATATATACATCAGCCTCTCCGCCATTTGTAATAAAAACTTTAGAGCCGTTAATCACATATTCATCGCCATCTCGTACTGCCTTTGACTGTAGAGAACCTGCGTCAGAGCCTGCACCTGGCTCTGTTAAACAAAATGCGCCTAAATATTCCCCGGCTGCAAGCTTTGGTACATAACGCTTCTTTTGTTCCTCATTTCCAAAGTAAATGATCGGATTTGTTCCAACCGAAGTATGCACTGATAAAATAACCCCCATTACAGCGCTTACTTTTGACAATTCATTAATCGCAATAATATACGATGTAAAATCCATACCAGAGCCACCTAAGTCTTCTGGTGTCGTAATCCCCATTAAGCCAAGTTCACCCATTTGTTGTAGAAGCTCACGTGGAAATTCTCCTGCTTCCATCCGCCCTACCCATGGTTGAATTTTTTCCTGAGCAAATTGACGAACCATATCGCGCATCATCATTTGCTCATCTGTAAATTGCAATTGCATCTATAATGTCACCCCTCTAAGTTGTCCGCAACATCTACATAACCCCATCCCCATAGGATTATTCGTAAACGTAAAAGCCTCTTCCTGATTTCTTTCCTAGCCAGCCAGCTGCAACGTATTTACGAAGCAATGGACAAGGGCGATATTTACTATCTCCTAGACCCTCATGTAAAATTTCCATGATGTAAAGGCAAGTATCTAAGCCAATGAAGTCTGCTAATGTTAATGGTCCCATCGGATGGTTCATACCTAGCTTCATCACATCGTCAATTGCTTCCTTCGTAGCTACACCTTCATAAAGCGCATAAATTGCTTCATTAATCATTGGTAGCAAAATACGGTTTGAAATAAATCCTGGGAAGTCATTCACTTCTACTGGTGTTTTCGCTAACTTGACTGTCATCGCTTCAACAGCTTTGTATACTTCATCCGTAGTTGCTAAACCTCTAATGATTTCAACAAGCTTCATTACTGGCACTGGGTTCATAAAATGCATACCAATTACTTGCTCTGGTCGATTTGTTACCGCTGCAATTTCAGTAATAGGCAACGAAGATGTATTCGTAGCTAAAATGGCATGTGCTGGTGCAATGCCATCAAGTTGCTTAAAGATGGATTGCTTAATGTCCATATTCTCTACAGCTGCCTCGATGATAATATCTACATCACTAGCATCCTGTAAATCTAGTGACATACTAATTCGACCTAAAACAGCCGCTTTGTCATCCTCCGTTTTACGGCCCTTTTCTACATCACGTGATAAATTTTTTGTAATAACTCCTATTCCACGCTCGAAGAACTCTTGTTTGATATCATTCAATTTCACATCATAGCCTGCTTGTGCACAAACTTGTGCAATGCCAGAGCCCATTTGCCCTGCACCAATGACCATTACCTTTTGAATTCCCATTAGTTCAGTCCCCCTGTTTTTGGTACTTCAATCATAATCGCATCACCTTGACCCCCACCTGAACAAATTGCAGCAATACCGATGCCTCCACCACGACGCTTCAATTCTTGTGCAAGCGTTAAAATAATACGTGCACCAGATGCTCCAATAGGATGACCTAAAGCAACCGCACCGCCATTAACATTCACCTTTTCAGCATCTAAATCAGCTAACTGCTTGCTGACCAAAGCGACTGCTGCAAAGGCCTCATTGATTTCGATCAAATCAATATCTGCCAATGATTTATTGGTCTTTTTCAGCAATTTATTAATAACAAGACCTGGTGTTTGTGGGAAGTTTTCTGGCTCAATGGCAAGCTCTTCATGACCTAAAATTATTGCTAATGGCTCTCTTCCTTCACGTGTGGCACGTTCCTCACTCATAACCACGAGGGCACATGCACCATCGTTAACGCCAGGTGCATTACCTGCTGTGATCGTGCCATCCTTGTCAAAGGCTGGTTTCAGTTTTGCTAGTACCTCCAACGTTGTACCTGCTCTTGGTGCTTCATCTGTATCGACGACCAGTGGTTGTCCTTTACGTTGTGGAATCTCCACTTGTACGATTTCTTCAGCAAAGTAACCTTGTTCAATTGCCTCTAGTGCGCGCTCATGACTGCGAACAGACCAAGCATCCTGTTCCTCACGACTGAGCGAGAATTCCTTAGCTGTTGCATTACCATAGCTCCCCATATGCGGTCTCGCTTTATCGAAAGCACATGTTAAACCGTCATAAAGCATGCCATCCACCATTGTGGAATCTCCCATACGCAAGCCATTTCGACCATTTAACAGATAGTACGGAGCATTGGACATAGACTCCATTCCACCAGCAATAATCACTTCTTCGTCCCCTAATCGAATCAATTGATCTGCTAATGTCACTGCACGCATCCCTGATGCACAAACTTTATTGATTGTTTCTGTTTTTACCGCTGTTGGTAAATTGGCTTTTATCGCAGCTTGCCTCGAAGGTATTTGCCCCTGTCCCCCTTGTAAAACAGAGCCCAAAATAACCTCATCTACTTCGTCAGATGCAATATTTGCTTTCTCTAGCGCACCTTTTATTGCAATTGCCCCTAGATCACTTGCATGTAATGTTGATAATGAACCTCCAAATTTACCAAATGCAGTTCTTGCTCCTGCTAAAATGACAGCTCTATTCAAGTAAAACACCCCTTTTGTTTTACGTACTCGATGAAGTAGTATAGCATTTCATTGACTGAACGCTCGCTCGACTTCTATCGATGAAAAATGGGAGCTTGTTAGTTGCAACTCCCATTTCCATTTAATCTTATTCTACAAAACAATTTTTTATTGTGCAATTTATATTTTTCAGATAACTAAAATATTTCTACAATAGCGATCATTTTTCTGCGTTCAATTCCGTATTCTCGTCCTGTTGAACATTTTCTACGGATGCTACCACTGCTTCTAATGTTTCTTCTTCAGCTTCCTCAGATGAAGGATCAACAGCCTTCACTTTTTCACCGAACACTGAACGCTCTAGTAATTCTGCTACATCGAATGTGCCAATAGAGTCTTCCACTTCTTTTGCCTTTGTACCATCCTCCAGCATTGTTAAGCAATAAGGACAGCCAGATGAAATAACGGATGCATTAGTAGCAAGAGCTTGCTCTGTACGAGCTACATTAATGCGATTACCAACATGCTCTTCCATCCACATTAAGCCACCACCTGCACCACAGCACATAGCAGTTTCGCGATTTCGTTCCATTTCCACAAGCTTCACACCCGGGATACCACGTAGAATTTCTCTCGGCGCATCATAAACATCATTGTAACGGCCTAAGTAACAGGAATCGTGGAAAACAATTGTTTCATGAACTTCATAATTGAGTGCCAGACGATTTTCCTCAATCAACTGATTTAGTATTTCAGTATGATGATACACTTCGCCATTCCAGCCAAAGTCTTGGTATTCATTTTTAAAGATATTGTAAGCATGAGGGTCGATTGTCACTATTTTCTTCACATCATTTTTCTCAAACTCATCAATATTTGCTGTAGCTAATTCTTGGAATAAAAATTCATTTCCTAAACGACGAGGTGTGTCCCCAGAGTTTTTCTCTTTATTTCCTAAGATCGCAAACTTCACACCAGCTTCGTTTAATAGACGACAGAAAGCTAAAGCAATTTTTTGAGAGCGATTATCGAATGCCCCCATCGAACCAACCCAGAATAGATATTCCATTTCTTCGCCAGATTTTTTTAACTCTTTTACTGTTGGAATATGGATTGTTGGATCAAGATCACGCCAATTCTCTTTTTCTTTACGGTTTAAGCCCCAAGGATTCCCTTGTCGTTCGATATTTGTCATGGCACGTTGTGCATCAGGATTAACTTTTCCTTCCGTCATTGTTAGATAGCGACGTAGGTCGATGATTTTATCAACATGCTCATTCATTACTGGACATTGATCCTCACAGTTTCGACAAGTCGTACAAGCCCAAATTTCTTCTTCTGTAATCACATCGCCAATTAAAGATGGGCTGTAAATATCTTCAATTACTGCGCCTTCAGCACCAGCAGCCATCGCAAGCTGATTACCCTTGGTATTGGCAAAAAATTGATAAGGAACCCAAGGCTTTTGCTTTGTTACAACAGCACCAGTAAATGTTAAATGATCACGCAATTTCACGATTAAATCCATTGGAGACAGCATTTTTCCTGTTCCAGTTGCAGGACACATATTGGTACAACGTCCACATTCCACACAAGAATACAGATCGAGCATTTGCTTTTGTGTGAAGTCTTGTATGCGTCCAACTCCAATTGAAGGCATATCCTCTTCACTTTCAGCATTTTCTCCTGCTTCTTCTAATGCCTCAAAATCGATAGGCGTTAATGTACCCACACGATCTAAACGATTCATGTAAACATTCAGTGGGCTAACAATTAAATGGAAATGCTTAGATTGTGGTACATACACAAGGAATGTTAATAGAATTAAAAGATGTGCCCACCACATAACATAAAACACTCCAGCAGCTACTGATGCAGGTAGGAAGCCAAATATAGCAGCAATGCTTGAAGCAACAGGCTCCGTATAAGTTAACCCCTCACCATGCCAGATTAATCCCATACCATTAGCGATTAATGTTGAGACCATTAAGCCACCAATGAAAATTAATACAAGACCGTTTTTCCATCCTCTTTTTAGACGTACTAGCTTTTCTACATAGCGGCGGTAAAATGCCCACACTACCGCAACTAAAATCATTAAAACTACAAGCTCTTGGAAGAATGTAAAGACACCATAGAAAATACCTAATGGCAGATGTGATCCTGGTGCTAGTCCTTTCCAAATTAAATCAATGGCCCCTAACTGAACCATCAAAAATCCATAGAAAAACATCACGTGAATTAATCCACTCTTTGGATCCTTTAATAGCTTGTTTTGACCAAATACATTGACCATAATATAGCGTAGTCGCTCTTTAACACTTTCATCAAACTCAACCTTTTTCCCCAATTGCACATACTTATAGCGTGTTTTCAACAGATAGAAGAACAATCCTACTGCATAAAGCACAACCACGACTGTTAAGACTATGTTAGCAATTAATAATGGACTCATGGTTGGTCCCCCCTTTAGTTTGTCGTAATTTTCTCTCTTTGCGGCAAATTTGCTAGTTCATACAGAAATGTGCGTCACTATATCAATATATTCCTATTCTAATAAATGAGTGAGCATTCAGTCAACATAAAACGGAAATATTTCTGATAATTTTATATTCTTACACTTTACAAGAAAAAAAGCCACCCTGAAATTTATTCAAAGTAGCATTTTTTTACTTTTCTTTTTTTAAATTTAATTAATAAAAGCTGCGACATCCACATAACAAGTTTATTTTTTGAAGACATTGCCACTGCGAATGTATTCAATATCCGCTACGTTTAATCGAGCATTTACAACACGTGCGGCTGCAAATAAATAATCTGATAATCGATTTAAATATTTTTGTACAACTTTCGGCACGTCCTCCACTTCTTTCATAAGTGTCACCATTTCACGCTCTGCTCGTCGTGCAACTGTACGAGCAATGTGTAAAGTTGCAGCTGCTGGTGCGCCACCTGGTAAAATAAAACGTTGTAATGGTGGTGCCTCATCTGATAAAGCATCTATACGAGCTTCCAGCACTTCAATCGGTTGCTCTGTTAATTTATAGTGGCGTTCTTTCATCACATTGGCAAGGTCACCACCAGCATCGAATAGTTCATGCTGAATTGTTTCAAGATCTGTTAAAATATCCTTAAAAAGTGCTTGATCTAATTCACTTACTGCCTTCCCGATAAAAGAGTTTAATTCATCAATCGCCCCGTATGTTTCAACACGTAAGCTATCTTTATCAACGCGTCCGCCAATTAGACTTGTTTTCCCCGTATCGCCTGTTTTCGTGTAAAGCTTCATTTCTCTCATCTCCTAAAACTGATTTTTATAATTTCTGATGGCCTGAACTGTTGTTTCATAAACACCCTTGGCAATCATTTTACCAACTTCCGTAATCGGGCCACCATACAGCATTTCTTCCCCTTTTTGAGTTGCTGCAATTAACAGACTATCTGTAGCAGTTCCTGTAGCAATAGTTCCACTACGCTCGTCACGAATATCTTCTGATTGCAAAGCTTTTGTTTTCGCCTCTGTAGCTGTCATCAGTGCCTGGAAAAATGCCTCCTCCGATAAACAGCCATTGATTATGATCCATGTATTGATAGTACCAATATATGGATCATCCTGTCTTTCGTGTACACGTGATACATCAACCGCATTGCCCACACCAGCTGTTACAGCTACTATCATACTGCCAAAAGGCGCTGAAAATTCATTGATGGCGACAAGAGCTGTTGGCACTGCTGTCAGCATCACAACAGTACTTGTAGGGGGAAAATTTTCTCTTTGCAAAAATTCACTAACTTCTCTTTTTACATCACTTATCACATAATCGCCAGGTACAGAGCGATTTAATAAGCAATTATGCCAGCCAATACCTGGGTTATGAACAGCAGAGGACACTGTTTTTAACGGAATCTCTGATTGAAGTTGAATATAGTGTTCCGTTATCATAAAATGTTCTTTTTTGATGACAGCTCGCTGCTGGTAACCAGTTGTTGCGGGCATCATTGTAATTTGAGGTTTTGGTATTTCGGGATGGGCATATGTAGCCACTCGTGCTTGATAAACTTCTTCAATTTGGGAGGCAATCAATACTTCATGCGGTGCTCCAAGTGCTCTCATTTGCCCACCCTCCATAAGCAATAATTCATCACAATAGAGAGAGGCTAAATTCATATCATGTAGTACCATAACAACCGTTAAACCACACTCCACAGCTTCCTTCCTGACCATATCTAAGATTTGCCGTTGATGTGCAATGTCTAGATGATTGGTTGGCTCATCCAGCAGTAGAATTTCTGCTGTTTGCGCTAATGCCTGGGCAACAAATACTCTTTGTTGTTCACCACCCGATAAAAATTCTAACGGGGTGTGCTCATAGCGTTTCACACCTGTTTGCAGCATGGCATGCTGAACAGCCTGTTCATCCTGTTCAGACCAACTTGAGAAAAAACCTGTTTGATGGGGGTAGCGCCCTAGTGAAATGGCCTCCCTTACACTGTTTGAGAAAGCATTTGCATGAAGCTGTGGTAGTACAGCCATCTTTTGCGCCAAAGCACGGGCATTATAAGAAAGGATATTTTGTCCATCAATTGTGATTGTTCCAGCAGTAGCTGGTAATATCCCACTCATTACCTTTAATAATGTGGATTTCCCACTACCATTCGGTCCTAGAATACCTAGAATTTTCCCTTTTTCCACAGTAAAACTAATGTCCTTGACGATTGGTACATCTTCATAACCACCCGATAGATGTTCGACAATAATCATGCCCGTACCCCCTTACTTCTTCGTTGCTTATAAAAAATATAGGAGAAAACAGGTGCACCAATAAACGCCGTAATAACACCAATAGGTAGCTCTCTTGGCACAATAATTGTTCGTGCTACTAAATCGCAAACAATGAGTAAAGTTGCGCCATTGAAAAACGATAATGGCAATAAATGGCGGTGGTCGGAACCCCAAATCATCCTTGTCATATGCGGTACAACTAATCCTACAAAGCCAATTGTGCCAGAAACCGCTACAGCAGCTCCCGTTAACATGGAGCCACCCGCTAAAATCAAATACTTACTACGTTTCACATTGACACCTAAATGCTTCGCGCGCTCTTCACCATATAACAAAACATTTAGCTCTCGTCTTTGCGTCCAAAGCATAATGGAACCAACAATAACAAATGGCGTGATCATTTGGACATATGGCCATCCACGCATTGACACAGAACCTAGTAACCAGCCAATTACTTGGCGTAGCTCTTCTCCAGATAAAGCGATCATTAATGAAATGAGAGAACCTAGAAATGAGCTAAAAATAACACCTGTTAAAATTAACGTTTCCATCTTCAATGAACGGTCTACCATTCTAGCGAAGCTCATGACCACTACCATCGTGATGATTGCGCCTATCATACTAAAAGTGGGTAGGGCATACAAGCCTACGACCGGTATAGATATACTAAAAAAGATCGTAATAACAGCACCAACAGATGCCCCCGACGAGACGCCTAATGTATATGGATCTGCCAATGGGTTTTTTAACAACCCTTGGAAAGCTGCTCCAGCAATGGCCAAAGAAGCTCCCACTAGTCCCGCTAACAACACGCGTGGCAGACGGATTTTCCAAAAGATATTAGCAGCTGTTTCATCAACTGCTTGATTCCATAAAACTTCTAACGGAATATGAACTGAGCCTATCGCTACGCCACACCAGATACTAATGACAAGAAGCGTACATGTTAGTACATAGGCTAGTGCTATTTTTTTCACTTAAATACCTCTGGATAAATAGCTTTTGCTAATTCTTCAAGACCTTCTCCTAAACGGGGACCTTGACGACTTGTTGTGCTTTCATCTACTTGAACGATTGCCTTATTTTTCACGGCATTAACAGTATCGAAACCAGCACGTTGTGGTATTTTTGTTAAAATATCTGGTACATAATGATATGTCACAACGATGACATCTGGGTTTTTCGCAATAATTTGTTCTGAACTAATTTCATACCAATCCTTCGCATCTGCCGCTACGTTTTCTGCATGAATCATGTCCAGCATAGCATTCATAAATGTGCCATTACCCGCCGTATAAATAGTAGGTTCATCCGATGCTTCGACTAGCACTTTTTTGGGTTCGACATCCTTTACTTTTGTCAGAACATCTTCCACTTTTTCCTTCATATTAGCAATAATTTTTTCAGCCTCTGGTAATTTCCCTGTTGCACGACCAAGCAGCTCAATCGTTGTGTAAGTTTCATTAAAGTCTTGTGCATTTTTTACAACAAATACTTTCAAACCTGCTGACTCAAGCTGTTCAATCGCCGCTTCTGAAAGGGACATGCTAGATTCATGCGAAAACACGATATCTGGCTTTAAGGCAATAATTTTTTCAATATTGTACTCCATGCCCCCAACTTTATCCTTTTCAGCGACTTCTGGTGGATAATCATCATTGTCTGTCACCCCAACTATTTCATCATTTAAACCAAGTTCAAATAATATCTCTGTGTTACTTGGAATAAGAGAAACAATTTTTTCAGGCGGTGCTTCAAGTGTAACATCCTTGCCAATGGCATCTGTTATGGTCATTGGGAATGTTGCTTCATCCACCTGTGGAGTCTCTTGCTGTGTTTGCTGCTCCGTAGCTACTGGCTTGTCATTTTTGGCTTCTTGCCCGCATGCTGCTAACAAACCTACTGCTAAAAATGCTGATAATCCTATTTTCCAAAATTTCTTCATATGAATCCTCCTTTGTTGATCCGTGCGTCAATTGGTTAGAAATATTTTCTCCATCAAAATAAGACCCCTCACCTTCGAATGATGAGGGGTCAAAATCGCACCAAAAAACTGATACAAAATCCACCACCCTATCCTCGTAGGCTGTCATGTCTATACTATAAAGGCAGGTCTCCTGGCTCGTGCTTATTGCGTTTTTCAAGCCTTCCCGAAATCTTCAGTGGCATTATTTGAAAAAACTCACACTTACAGTGGCGGGACCGCATCGGAATTACACCGACTTCCCTTTTCACTTTACTTAAGTAAAGAACCTTTATAATATTCAGTTGATTTCATTATACATGAAAATAAAAGAAGTCGCCTCCATTCCAGACGACTCCTTGGCAATTATACAATTTCAGAAAAATATTGTACGGTTTTCATTTGTGCACCTATTTGTCGCAATGACCACGTTTGCTCTAAATAGATATCCGCTAGCTTTTCGTACTTCCCGCCAAATTTTAGTGCCCATTCCACCGCTACAACACTTTCATAAAGATGGGCCATCTTTTTCGCTATATCTTTGGCTTCAAAAGTTTTAGTTGCTTCATCTAAAGCGCTAAAAATTTGTAATGTAGCCGCAAGATTTACCAACTGCTCTTCCACAATTTGCACTAGTGGACTATCCGCTAGCTTCTCTAGCCTTGTCTCCATTTCACGGACAAACAGTTCATGTGCATGGAATTTATCCACTAAACGAATAAGTTCTAAAGCCAAAATATTTGCCGTTCCCTCCCATACCGTCAATACTTGTGCATCCCTTAGTAAGCGTGGTGTTACAAAGTCTTCAATATAGCCATTACCACCATGTAATTCAATCGCTTCACTAGCATAATGAACGGCTTGCTCTGCCGTTTCCTTTTTCATAATGGCAATATATAAACGATTCATAATGAGATCTTGTTGTGTTCCCTGCCCACTTGTCACTTTATCGTATAATTGAATAAGATCAAATACTGTCGCTACTTCCACATGCAGCTTAGCAGCAAACTTCCCTAATGTATCCTGGATCATTGGGTATTGTGTTAAGGGCTTGCCAAATGCATATCGATTGGTCACATAATGCTTTGCCTCTAAAAAGCCTCGACGCATAATACCAATCGATGCGACTGCATTACAAATTCTTGAAAGATTTAGTGCTTCTAGCATGTAATAAATCCCTTTATTTTGTTCCCCTACAATATAAGCAAGGGCACCATCAAACTCTACCTCGCCCGATGGGACTGCTCGAACGCCTAATTTATCTTTCAATCGACGAATACGAAGATGATTAGCCGTACCATCTTCATTATTCCATGGAACTGCAAATAACGTTAACCCTTTAGAGCCTGCTTGTGCGCCTTCTAAACGTGCCAACACCATTGCTACGCCACACATACCTGCATTGGATGCGAAGTATTTTTCTCCATAGAGACGGTACTCATTGCCTACTTTTCTGGCCTCCACAACATTCGCCCCAACGTCTGACCCTCCTTGACGTTCTGTTAAAAATGTTGCTCCTTCGTATAGCTCCGTCTCTCCTGTTGCACAAACATGTGGCAAGAAACGCTGCTTTACATCCTCATCAGCATAATGATCTAATAGATAAGCCGTAGCCATCGTCAAAGTCACGGGACAATAAAAACCGGGCTCTGCATGAGATAGTAAATAACCTTGTGCAAAGCTATAGACATAATTCCCTTTGTGACCTAACTGTGGAATTTCTTTGTGCACGTAGCCAACAATTCCCGTATTATATGTCTCTTCAATTGTTTTTTTGTAACCGTCATTCACCCAAACCTCTGATACCTCTTCTCCATAAGCATTATACCGTTCAAGGCGGGGCTCTCCCTGCCGATCAGTATGTTTTGCCCTTACGTCAATATCACCTGCACATAACTCACCGAAATCTGTCAGTTCTCTGTGTGCATAAGACAAAAACTCTTTATCTAACATCATTTCTAACACTTTTTGAAGCGTTTCTTCCTCTGTAAAAAAGTTTGTTGCACGCATTTCTTCCTGCTGTAAAACCTTCATGCTATCTCACCTCTTGTCCTTTCAAGGATTGTTTTAAAATTTTGCCTGAAGCATTGCGTGGTAGCGCTTCCACTTTTTCGAAAATACGTGGTAGTTTATACTTCGCAAGCCGTTCCTCTAAATAAGCTTTCAATGCATCCTCATCTATGTCTTGTTTCGTAGCATATACAGCCTTCACGGTTTCCCCCCATTGCGGATGTGGTATACCAATGACAGCAACTTCAAATATCCCTTCAAAGCTTAATAGGCAATCTTCAATTTCCTTCGGATAAATATTGACACCACCTGAAATAATGACATCTTTTTTGCGATCCACAATCCAAATAAAGCCGTCCTCATCCATCCGAGCCAGATCTCCTGTTTTTAACCACCCATCAATGTAAGCAGCCTTGGTTGCTATTTCATCCTTGAAGTAGCCAAGCATATTACCCTCACCAAATAAGACAATTTCTCCTACTTCGCCCACATTTACATCTTCTCCATTGTCATTGACAATACGAAGCTCTGTGCCAAGTGGCGCCCGTTGGCCAATACTCCCAGCCTTCGTTTCATGCTCCTTGCCAAATAACAGTGAGCCACTCGGACCCGCCTCTGTTAATCCATAAACACAGGTTAAATTAGTTGTTCGGAATGCCTGTTGAATGAAGCGAACCTCATTTTGAGATAATGGTGCTCCACCATATACCCACCACTTCATGGAAGACAAATCAGCCGTTTGTAGCCTCGGCATCTGAGCCGTTAATAAATAAGCAACAGGCGCTCCAAAGAAATGCGTCGTTTTTTCCTGCTCAATGGCATCGATAAAAAGGTCTGGTGTAAAGGTTGGTGTTAATACGCTTGTTGACCCTACAAATACGCCCGCCATTAAAAATAAATGCAATGGTGCTGAATGAGTTAATGGCATCATGAGCAATATACGGCTTTCAGGTTTCACTTCCATTTCAACAGCAATCATTTGTGCCACTGTTAAAATATTACGGTAGCTAAATAACACACCCTTTGGTTTTCCTGTCGTACCAGATGTATACAAAATAGTCGAAGGGTCATCTTCTTGTAGCTGGCAATCAATTGTTTGTGTGCTCGCATTTTGAAGCATTGTTTCGTAATGCTGCCAACCTGCTTTTTCTTGGCCGGTTTTAATTTTTAATGGTACAGCAGCTAGTTGTTCCACTGCGGCAAAAATCGCCTCATGAACAACAATCGCCTTCGCTTCGGCATGCTGTGCCACATACTCTACTTCCTGCAATGTAAATTTCGCATTGACTGGAACAACGATTGCCCCGATACGCTGAATAGCAAAATAGCTTACAACAAACTCTAAAACGTTCGGCATAAAGATTAAAACCTTATCATCCTGACTTACTCCTTGCTCTAGCAAAGCATGACTAAAACGTGTTACTTGTTCATCTAAATCACGATAGGTCACTCTTCTGCCATGACAAATAATGGCTTCATTTTTTGGATACTTACGGGCATTTCGTGCTAACAAACTGGAACTATTCATCATGCATCTCTCCCTTTAAAGTAGCTAATTTTTCACTAAACATGCCTTGCATTTGCTGTAATTCCTGTTTCATTTGCGTCAGCTCAGCAATTTTACTCTCAATCTCTTGAATTTTTTGTTCTCCATACTCTACTGTTCGCTCTAATTGCTGAATACCTGAGCGATCAAAATCAAAAAGTAAAACCATCTCTTTGATTTCCTCCAGTGAGAACCCGTAACGCTTGCCTCTGAAAATAAGCTTGAGCTTCGCCAATTCTTTTTTTGAAAAGGTTCGTTGATTGGTAGATGAGCGATCGGGACGAAGAAGACCAAGTTCCTCATAATAACGAATTGTGCGAGTAGACACATTGAATTCCTTTGCTACCTCCTGAATCGTCTTCAAAATCATCTCCCCTTTCCTTATTGTCAACAGTATATCATTGACGTTGACGTAAACTTCAACAAAATTTTCGAAATTAACAGAAAAATTAAGTTTGAAACAGCTAATTTTTAGTGCTATCCGTTCCTTGTGCCTTTTTATCTTTCACATTTACTGTTTTATCAACCACTTTTAGAATGTTATCGCCCATTTTTGGCCTTCTAGCCACTAAAAAACCCCTAACATTCGTCATGTTAGGGGCTTAAAAAGTATTACATTTTTTCTGGTGCAGATACGCCGATTAAACGTAGTGCATTAGCAATTGTTGTGCGTACAGCTGTAATTAATGCTAAACGAGCCTCTGTTAACTCCTTGTTGGAAGCATCCAATACTTTTTCTGCATTGTAGAAGCTATGGAATGTTGCTGCTGTCTCTTGAATATAGTTAGCGATTCGGTGTGGTGTACGGTGTTTCGCCGCTTCTGCTACCACTCTCGGGAAATCGCCAATCTTTTTCAGTAAATCAATTTCTTTTTCTGCTGTTAACAGATTAAGATGATCTGTTGCTGCAGCAAATCCTTGCTCATTTGCCGAGCGTAAAATAGATGAAATACGAGCATGTGCATATTGTGCATAGTACACTGGGTTTTCATTGGATTGTGATACAGCAAGATCAAGGTCAAAGTCCATATGAGAATCGCCTGCAGTTTTCACGAAGAAGTATCGTACTGCATCAAGGCCAACCTCTTCTACAAGCTCACGCATTGTTACCGCGTTCCCTGTCCGTTTAGACATTTTGAATTTTTCACCGTTTTTATAAAGCTGAACCATTTGAATAACTTCTACTTCTAATGTATCACGATCATAGCCAAGGGCCTGAATAGCTGCTTTCATACGTGGAATATAACCGTGGTGGTCAGCTCCCCAAATATTGATTAATTTATCGAAACCACGGACAATTTTGTCTTCGTGGTAAGCAATATCTGGCGTTAAGTATGTGAACGAACCATCATTTTTAATTAACACACGGTCTTTATCATCACCAAATGTTGTAGAGCGGAACCAAGTAGCACCATCTTCTTCAAAGACATGACCATTTGATTTTAATTTATCTAACGCTACTTCGATTTTACCGTTTTCATATAGAGACGTTTCAGAATACCAGACATCAAAGTTCACGCGGAAGTTTGCTAAGTCTGTTTTTAATTTATCTAATTCTAAGGCTAAACCGTGTTGACGGAAGAATGCAAAACGTTCATCCTCTGATTTTGCTAAAATAGTTTCACCATGCTCCTCCGCTAATTTACCCGCAATATCAATAATATCTTGCCCATGATAGCCGTCTTCTGGCATCTCCGCTTCCATACCTAGTGCTTGTTTATAGCGTGCTTCTAATGAGTAAGCTAGGTTATTAATTTGATTGCCCGCATCATTAATATAATATTCACGAGAGACGCTGTAACCAGCCAGATCTAATACATTACATAATGAATCTCCAACAGAAGCTCCACGTGCATGTCCTAGATGAAGGTCTCCTGTAGGATTTGCTGAAACAAACTCCACTTGAATCTTTTCCCCAGCACCAGCATTTGAACGGCCGTAGTCAGTACCTTGTTCAAGAGCCTGTGTAATTACCCCAGTTAGGAAATCTTTACGTACTGTGATATTCATGAAGCCAGGACCAGCAATGTCGATCTTTTCAATATCTGTACCTGCTGTTTCAAGATTTTCTAAAATAGCTTCCGCAATAGCACGAGGTGGTTTTTTAGCTAATTTCGTTAATTGCATTGCAATGTTTGTTGCATAGTCCCCATTTGCTTTATCCTTTGGTGATTCCAAGTGAATCGATAATTCTGTACCAGCCTCAACTAAGCCTGCCTTTTCAACAGCCTGAGCTATTGCTGCTTTTATAGCCTGTTGTACTTGTTCTACTGCGTTCATCATTGTACCTCCGTAAATGTAATATCTAATGTATAGTTGCCAACGGATTGCCCACCCATTAGTAAATCGTACTGTACATGGAAATCTCCGCTTAATGCCTGTTTCGTAAAGGTCATTTTTTTCGTGTCAATAATGAGTGGCATGGAACCAAACTCACTCTCATAATGCCCTTTTTGTTGCTCAATTATGTTAAGTGGTAAGCGCATATTGACCGAGCCAGCACGCATAATTAGCGCTTTCTCATGTCCTAACTTCATTGTTGTGCGGATAGTTTTATCCTCCTGCACCTCATCATATTTCAAATATAAGCTTCCTGCTTTTTTAAGTAGCTGCCCTTTGAGCCACATTTCATAACTTTCGGACTCTCCATCACTTGGACGAATTGTAGAAATGAGCTTAATGTTCACTTGCGATCTTATTTCGTTCGCCATAATGGACGCTCCCTTTTAGTCTTTTACTATAACCTTTTTATTATAGGATGAATACTCCTGTTTTTTCAAGATAGAAGTCATGTAAAGCATCTCACAAATATAGATGGAGAATAAATAAAAACTCCTCTCTTTACATAATCGAAAGAGAGAAGTTTCATTTTATCTATACCATTTTTTAATGATTAATTGTTGAACTATTAATAATATAGCACTAACTGTCCAATAGATAGGGATAATCGCTGGATTGAACAAACTAAAAATGAGGATCATGATTGGATTAATGAACACCATAATCTTCATATTAAGTGGTTGGCTTTTCTCTAAGAAGAAAACACTTTGCATCAAATAAATCAAACAAGCAATAATCGAAATGCCAATATCTATCGTACCTAAATTCATCCATAGGAAATTTTCACTTGCGATGACGGTATCTAACTTAATCGCGTAATACAGTGAAAATAATACAGGCAATTGAACAATAATAGGTAAACAGCCTAATAAAGAACTTTTCAATGAATCTGACGTTAATGCTTGCATTTTTTGTTGTACTATTATTTTTTCAGATTCATTTTGACTGTTCTTATATTTAGTGGTAAGCGCATCTAGTTCAGGCTTAATGGCTGACATTAGTTCTTTCGAGCGCTTTTGATGTTTTGCAGATTGAATAAATAGCGGCATTAGAATTAATCTTACTGCAATCGTAATGCCAATGACACTCACTGCATAGCTACCTGTAAATGAATGGATGAAATGAATAAAGTAAATAATCGGTTGTGCTAAAAAGGTTAACAATAATATTCCTCCTAGTTTAAAAGTTTACATGAAACTAGGAGATACACTTTCTTCCTCACTGTTTTCCGACGTCCTAATACATAGAACAAACCACGTTAGCATAGGTGGAGTCCAAGTATTCGTGATATTATAGTCAACTTCAAACGCTTCGTCCTTTACTTCTTGAACTGTTATTTTATTAACCAGATACAGATGCAAATGAACACTTAGCACAGTTAAAACCAAAGAAGCTAATAGCCAAAAGTATTCCATTGTACTGACAATAATGAATAAATCATTGATGAGAAGTGACCAAATCATAATACTCCTCCTTCCTATCACTAATTAAATTAAAGAACCATACATTCTACTGACCAATAGATGACAGTTGTTTCATCAATTTTTCTCTCTTCTATAAAATAGAAACTATTACTTAACTTATCTACGCAACTACGTAAAATAAGTTTCAAATTTATGACGTATAGCTATTCTTCATTTCAATAGAAAATACAAAATGGGGCAAGCCTATAGCTAACCCCATCCAATCAATCTGTTTTCAATGCCTTACTTATTTTACCCAGCCTAAAATCATTTCTCGTAATAATTTAGAAGCTGTGTTTGCCGTCATTTCTGATGAATCATAGATAGGTGCGACTTCTACTAGATCAAAGCCTACAACATTTACACCACTAGCTGCTATCGCGTGGATGGAAGCTAGTAATTCTTTTGATGTAATACCACCACAATCTACTGTACCAGTGCCTGGAGCGTGTGCTGGATCTAAAACGTCAATATCAATCGTTACATACACATTGCGCCCAGCTAATGTTGGTAAAACCTCATTTAACGGCTCAAGCACTTCAAATTTTGAAATGTGCATGCCGTTTTCCTTTGCCCATTCAAATTCTTCTTTCATGCCTGAACGAATGCCGAAAGAATAAACATTTTTCGGTCCAATATGTTCCGCAATTTTACGAATTGGTGTTGAGTGAGAAAGTGGTTCTCCCTCATATTCCACACGTAAATCGGTATGTGCATCAAAATGAATGATGGCAAGATCATCATATTTAGCAGAGACAGCCTTCATAACTGGCCAAGACACTAAATGCTCCCCACCCATACCGACAGGAATCTTGCCATCTGCTAATAATGTTTCAATAAATTTTTCGATTTCATCTAATGAGCGCTGTGCATTCCCGAAAGGTAGTGGAATATCACCAGCATCAAAGTACTTTACTTCCTCAAGCTCGCGATCTAGATATGGGCTATACTCTTCAAGACCGATCGATACCTCACGGATACGCTGTGGACCGAAACGTGATCCTGGACGGTAACTTACTGTCCAGTCCATTGGCATGCCATAAATAACGGCTTGTGCATCCTCATAGGTAGGATGACTTTTTATAAAAACATTTCCTGAATAAGCTTCATCAAATCTCATTGCTTGCCCTCCGTATCATTAACAAATTGTATTGATTATCAATTCTCTTCAACTTCTTCTATTATGGCTTACAGGATTGTAATGAAACCTGTATCCTTTCGTCCTCGTATACATTATTGGAACATCTAGCAAATTTCGATTAAAATCTACAAGGTGTGATTTTTCTGTCGAATGCTCGCATTTCAAGTAGTACAAAAAAAGTATAGATGTTTTTGAATAAAGTGCAATAGTTTTTAGTTAGAATTTCGATTAAAGATGAGTGTTCAAACACATACTAAAGCTAAAATTAGAAGTTGTAAGAAAACGAGGTGAAGTCGGATGAAACGAAAAAGCTATCATCGAAAGCAAAAGCGTGTAAAGCGCACACGGAAATCCCTTACTCTTTTTGTCGCCTTTGCATCTGCAATTGTCGTAGCATTTGTCGCTCTACGCATCTATGTTCAAGTGGCTGGTGCACCGCCTTTAACCGTACCGAAAGCTTCCATCTTCTTAGATGAAAATGAGAACCAAATTGGAGATCACTTTACAAATCAACGACGTTATTGGGTTGGTCTTGATGAGATGTCACCTTATTTAAAAGAAGCAGTAGTTGCTGTTGAGGATAAAGATTTTTATAAACATGGTGGTTTTGATTATTCACGTATTGCTGGTGCCATTTTAGTGGATATTAAGGCGGGCGGAAAAGTCCAAGGGGCTAGTACCATTACGCAACAATATGCACGTAATCTTTATCTTTCCCATGAAAAATCTTGGACACGTAAATTAAATGAAGCCCTGTATGCTTATAGATTAGAAGTTTTTTATGACAAGGACGAAATATTAGAGGGCTATTTAAATACGGTATACTATGGACACGGCATGTATGGAGTAGAAGCAGCCAGTCGATTTTACTTCGGTAAATCTGCCGCTGATTTAACACTTGCGGAAGCTGCAATGCTAACAGGCGTACCAAAGGGACCAAGTATCTATTCACCTATTGCCAATTTAGAAAAGGCTACGAATCGCCAAAACGTAATTTTAAAACTAATGGCGGATCAAGGTGCCATTACACAAGAAGAAAAAACACGAGCTGAAAATGAACAGCTTGTCTTAAAAAATGATAGCTGGGTTGCCACAAAATCTGTCGCCCCTTATTTCCTTGATGTGGCATGGCAAGAGGCTAGCGAAATTTTAAAGTCAAAAAATCTCGATATTAGCGAAGGTGGCTGGACAATTCAAACAACGCTTAATCTGGAACACCAGAAAGCCGCTGAAGAAGCAGTAGTAAAAAACATGCCTGCCAATGATCTTCAAACAGCATTCGTTAGTATGGAATCGAAATCAGGTGCTGTCACTGCATTAGTTGGAGGTCGTGACTATTCAGTAAGTTCATTTAACCGTGTCACACAGGCTAAACGTCAACCAGGCTCTACTATCAAGCCGATTTTATATGCAGCGGCACTAGAAAATGGTTACACACCGCTTACATTTTTAGATGTTGGTGAAACAACCTTTACCTATGATAATGGGCGTGGCACTTATGCACCTAAAAATGTCAATGGTCAGTTTGCAGATCATGATATGACGATGGCTCAAGCGATTGCGATCTCAGACAATATTTACGCCGTAAAAACGTTAGAGGACATTGGCTTCAAGGAATTTCATGATATGGCAAACCGTTTTAGTGTAGGGATTGGTGCTAAAGATAATTTATCTATCGCACTCGGTACAATTGAAACGACATTATATGAGATGACGAATGCTTATAATATTTTAGCATCTCAGGGACAGCAAACCATTCCAACAACCATTGTGTCCATAAAAAATGCTCATGGAGACGTTATTTATGAAAATAAAGATGTTTCAAGCAAGGCGGAAACGGCCATTTCAAAAGAAAATGCATACATTTTAACTGAGATGATGACAGGTATTTTTGACCCGGTTTTCAGTGATTATTCTCCTGCTACAGGCATTAGTATTCGTTCCCGCATGACACACACCTATGCGGCTAAATCAGGTTCTACCAATAGTGACCAATGGCTAATTGGTTTTACACCAAGTCTAACTGCTGGTGTGTGGAACGGCTATGATCAGGGTAAAAACCTTACAACGAAGGAAGATACTGCTGCCACTAAGCAAATTTGGATTGACTTTATGGAGAGCGTCAACAAAGGAACGAAAAATGAGGATTTCAAAAAACCTAAAGGTGTAGAGGGCGTTGTCATTGATATCGAAACAGGTAAACTCGCTACTGATGCTTGTCCAAAACAACGTCTTGTTTATGTAGAAGCTAAGGATGTACCAACTGAAAAATGTACAAACTTCGATATTCTCGACAGTGATACATGGGGAGAATTTTGGAACATGCTGCCATTCTCACTTTTTAAAGGTGATGATAAAAATAAACAATAATGCGGAAACCTTTTTGAACAGCTCTCGTTCTATGTTATGAAGGCTCTCGACAAAGTAACTAATAGACGAATAAATAAGAAAAGCTTTCTCTTCCCCGGAGACGTGTCCGTGGGAACAGAAAGCTTTTCTTTTTTTATGGTACGCGAAGTATGAGCATCATGGGGCATTTGGCTTGGGTTTGGGTTATTCAAATGCCGCATAGCGCTCATCATATTCGCGATACCAAGTGTCCTAGCTTACTAAAATGTAAGCTCTGCCTCAAGTGTACTTTGTTTCAAACCCACTTTCAACCTAATATCGAAAGCGATCGCAAAATGTCACAGATTGTTCAATCATTATTGGTCTATTCGACAAATAAGTCTTGACGCAGTTGCTCATCACTACGTCCCCACAAATCTGGATTAAGTTGCTCTAGGAAAGTAGCCAACACTTTTTTAGACGGTGCATCCATATGCTCTACAATAATCTGACGCTTCATGGATTTATCCATTTTGTTCACATGGTCAGCTAGAATTTTATAGCCACGTCTTTTTTCACGGTTAACGACCATTTCACAAGCTGTTACACCCGCATAATAGGGTCCATCTTCTTTATGGTCTACCGTCACCCACACTAACCAATAGGATTTCCCACCTTCTGAATCAGCACGGTCCATCGTAAATTTAATACCTCGCTCAACATCACTTCGTGCATGCATGGCACCAATTTCAACAGTAGCTGTCCCCTCTTCTACATCAATCATAACAGGCGATACATTCTCTAATGAAAGTGAACCAATTCCAAACCCTTTATGTCCATCTGTTGGATCGTTTTTTATAATGGTAAAACCCATTTTTTGTTTTGGTTTTTCTTCATTTGCCATACTTAAATATCCTCCATTCTGCTATTATAAAGGAAAGCATATCGCGTATATTTTGTCGTATAACACACTATTTCTAACGCGCACTTATGCCTCAACGCAAGTAAGAAGTTTATACTTTCTTATAAACTAACTATACAACATTATTCTATAAAGGAGGCAATATTATGCCATACGTAACAGTGAAAATGCTTGAAGGTCGTACAGAGGAGCAAAAACGCGCCCTTGTAAAGGAAGTAACAGAGGCCGTTTCGCGTACAGTTAATGCACCTGCAGAAAATGTAACAGTTTTTATCGAAGAAATGTCAAAAAACCATTATGGGGTTGCAGGCGTTCGTTTTAGTGATAAATAAGATGAAGATGGGTAGAGCATCTTAGCTCTACCCATTTTTAAACTGACAATCATCGTTCCGTTATTTCAATAACTAGGATGTGTTATACAAAATGAATAAATTTAGACTGACCTTGCTCGTTTGCGTGTTACTTTTTGGCCTATTATTAATATTTATTAATCCGATTCAACATGCTATTATCGCTCATTTGAGTGACCAATTAAATACAACTGACTACAGCGTTAAAGACATTGAAAAAAACAAAAAAGCAGCAGCTGATTTTGAGTTTGAAGCCGTTCAATCATTATCTATCGCTGAGGTACTCCAAGCACAAGTAAAAGCTAGTAATATGCCTGTTATCGGCAGTATTGCTGTTCCAAGTGTACATATGCAGCTACCAATTTTAAAAGGTGTCGGCCATTCTGTACTTGCTATTGGAGCAGGTACGATGAAACCCAACCAACAGCTCGGTCAAGGGAACTATGCATTGGCTGGTCACTACTTTGAGGAAAAAGATATTTTATTCAGCCCACTCTATCAAGCACAAATTGGCGGTATCATCTATATCACGGATATGAAAGATGTCTATGAGTATAAATTAACAACGAAAAAAATCATTGCTGCAACTGATGTTTATATCATTGACGATATTCCCAATCAAACTACACTAACATTGATTACATGTGCAGAAAAAGGTTCTAAACGACTGGCATTACAAGCAGATTTTGTTCAAAGCTACTCGTTAGAAAATGCCAAAGGAACCTTTTGATGCAAGCAATACGCAAAAAGCGCCATCCTAAAAAGGATGACGCTTTTTCTTATTATACCTCTGTTTCACGGCGGCGCATAAACCATACTGCCCCAGCTACAAGTAGTAAACCAACAAAGACAAGAGCTGTTTGATTTGCTCCATCTGTTTGTGGTAATTTACCTTGTGCTCTTAGCAGCGCTTCTAAGCGTGCTGTGTCTGCCTTGATTTGATTAATATCAATCGCTTGGGCTACCTCTGCCTGTTGGTCTTTAGATAGCTTACTATATCTATTAAGGAAATCTTTATAGGCATCTAACGTATCTTTTGTAGCGTTAGATGGATGATATGGTGGTAATTGCTTCCCTTGATCAATCACATTTTGTACTGATGTACCACCATTATCAGGGGTCGTTGGTTTGTTAGGATCTGTCGTTGGCTTACTTGGATCCACTGGTTTATTTGAATCTGTGTTCGGCTTATTTGGATCTACCGGTTTAGTTGGATCTGGATTTGGATTATTTGGATCTACTGGTTTAGTTGGATCTGGGTTTGGATTGTTTGGATCTTCTGGTTTAGTTGGATCTGGATTTGGGTTAGTTGGATCTACTGGTTTAGTTGGATCTGGGTTTGGATTGTTTGGCTCTACTGGTTGTCCTGGATCTGTTGTAGGTGGTGTCGGCTGTATTTTAGCCTCACATGTATTACCTACTGTAACTGTCCCAATAATGGTATTACCATTCTCCCTAACTATATATTTACCTGGTTTGATCAATGAGTGGTTAATCTTAATTTGCCCTTTGCTATCTGTAACAAATTCTATTAACCCATTCTCTTCTACCGCTTTACCATTTTCATCTGTAAACGTAACTTTCACACCTTCACGTGGCTGACCATACATATTGTTGATTGTTAATGTGAAGTTTGGACAAGCTGGAGCAATAGGTAATTCAGCTTTACAAGTTTGTTTATAAGAAACTTCAATTTCGCCTAAATAAACTTTGTTGTCGTAAACCTCGTACTTTCCTGCAGGTACATCTTCAGAAATAAATGTAATACTACCATCTGCTTCTATTACTGTTGAAATAATGTTACCTTGTTTATCTTTAATGACAACATCTTTACCAGCCTTAACCAACACATTATTTTCATCTTTCAATGCTACAGTAAAGCGCTCGCAAGCCGGTTTTGGTTGAACCGTTGCTTGACAATGAATATTACTTGCGAAATCGCCAATTTTATTGCCATCCTTATCAAATACTACGTAAACACCTGGTTCTAAATCTTTTAATTCTACTTTACCGTCTTTTGTTTCTTCAGTAGCTACCGTCTTGCCATCTATATCTTTAATTGTTACTTCCGTTTTATCTGCTACTAATTCTCCATCAACATCTTTGACCGTTAATTCGAATGTTTCGCACTTCGGTGCTTGTATAATTGTAAATTCATAATCGCAGCTTTTCTTGTACGTTAGTGTGACTGTACCTAAGAATTGATTACCCTCATACAATGTATATTCACCAGGTTTTACACCATTAGTAGGATCGTTTTGATTGGATTCAACAATAAACTTACCTGATGCGTCAGGAGATACCTTTGTCACTACTGTAGTACCTTGCTTTAATGTTAATTCTAAAATATTAGTACGAATATTACCTTGATCATCTTTCACAACAATTGTGTAGTTTTCACATTTTGGTACTGGTTGAACCTCAGCTTTACATCCGCCGTCATATTTCACTGTTACCTTCCCTAATTCACCTTCAACTGAATGAGTTACTGTATACTCACCAGCAGTAAAATGATTCGGTAATGTCACTTTGCCATTTGTTACTGTGTACGGCGCTGTTTCTATACCATTGTGATCCTTTAATGTAACTGTGCCTGTTGTAATGGAATGACCATCAACATCCTTAATAGCTATTTCAAATTGTGTACAACTACCACCAATGATTGGTGTTGTATTGACAAGTTGTGTAATGAAGTCTGGTTGCTTATCTAGTGTCGTGTTTTCATCTAACTTAAATTTAAAGTCAGACATTTTACTATAACCAGTTGGTGCAGCTACTTCACGAATAAGATAATCGTTGTACGGTACATTTTCAAATGTGAATTCACCATTTACATCTGTAGTAGCTGTTTGGATAATATATTCATTCGGTTTTGCAGTTTTTTTAATAAGTTGGAATTCAACACCAGCTAAATTTTCTTTAAATTGGCCTGTAGCTGAATCGATACCAATCTTTTTAAATTTAGCACTGCCTCGTGTTGACGTAAAATCTGATTCAGAGCTACTAAAGCTAAATTTATCCTTATAGTCGCTCTCTGTTTTTTGATTAGCTTTTGTTTGACCCGTATAATGCAATGTTGCTGTATTTTCCAATGCATCCCCAAATTGACCAAAGCCTATTGTTTTATACTGTACTTGATACCCCTTTTGATTTAAATCAGGAAATTCGAGGCTAAAGCCACCTTGTGTATCGAATGTGACCGTTACCCCTAATTGCGAAGGTGTTTGCCAAGTAGTTCCTTTTTGAATACCAGTTTTAGATACTGTATATGGTGTTAATAGAATACTACTTTCCAATAACATTAAATTATTACCTGGTAAATCTGTTAAGATGACATTTTGACCTAAATTAGAATGAGATCTATTCACATCTAATGTCCAAGTAATTGTTTCTGTATTCGCGTTTTGTTGTGGTGTATTTTTTGTCACTAAATTATTCGCTACATCCTCGTCAATCGTTACTGGCTTTGATTCAAGCGTAAATTCTTGCGTACCTTTTGTTTTAAATGTGGCATCATTCGTGTAAACATTCCCTCTATCAGTAGCCGTATCAGAACCAATACCTAAAATGTGATCGTCATCCATTGTGTTATAACGAACAACGTATGCTTGGTAGTTTATGTCTCCTGCTAAGGAATCACTGAATTTTAATGTAAAGCCTTTATCTGATTCAGCCGAGATTGTGTAATTACTCGAGTTAATCGGTGTAGTACCAATCGTTCCACCTGTATCACTACCACCTAAGTCAGTTAAAGGTAATACTTCAATTGTTCCCGGTAAATACTTATGTCCCTCACCAACTGTATCAATTAAAACGGCTCCATTAATATCCTTTTTATTGATATTCACTTTCACATCCCATGTAAATCGCTGCGTGGAGTAGTTAAAGGTTCCCGATTTGCTGCCATTGTTAACAGTAGTTGACTGTGGGATATAACTCGTTGAAGATGACTTTTTATATGTTTTACCGCCACTAGTCCACTCTGTAGCAGCTGTATTGCCATACCCTTGCTTTTGTACAGTACCCTCATCACCAATTGCGAAGCTCGTTTGATAAGTGATAGTTGATGTACTACCTGCTGGTACATTAATACCTGAAATTGTAAAGCCTTTTTTCTTATCTCCATCAATTAGAGTATAAGTAGTTGCTATACCATTAAGCTTTACAGTGTTATCTATTAACTCATGCACCCCATCTGCAGCACCTGCTGTAAATGTATCTGTTAGTTTTAGGTTGTTAATTGGTTTAGTTGGATTATCAGATATAATGTCGACCGTCCATGTAATTACTTTTTTATCAAAATCAACTGTATATGATTTTTTTAATAAGTTTTCTGTAAGTGCATAGTCTATATTCTTCTCTTTACCTGAACCACTTGTCACACTATTGTTAAACAGACCTGCTTCGTTTTCATAAAAATCCTGTTTAGTATAGTTCGCATCATACACTATTGTATAGGCATCTGAAATACCGTTATCAAAGGTTAATGTGAAACTTTTAACATCTCCAGTTGCAGGAGTAGGAGTAATAGTAAATCCACTTGTTACTCTATTAGCTTCCGAAACTGTTGTCGCCACATTGCCAGCCGCATCATTCATTTTATATACTTTAATGCTTGATGCATCAATTTCGTGAGGACCTTGGATTGTATCTTCAATATAGGCATCAGCTTGATCGATACTTAACAGATTATGATTATAATCAATACGCCATTTTGTTTCATAGTTTGTATTGCTCACTAGCTTTTTATCTAGTGCTTTACCATACGTAATGGTGTGAGTAGCCGTATTAGAAGTTTCTAGTTGCCCATTGTTAGTAAATAGTACCTTGTTATGAAAGTTAACTGCACCATCACGTTTATCAGCATCTAATGTTACAGACGTTTTGTACGTAATTTTATATGCATATTTACCAGTCAACTTACTTTCAATATCGCTCCAACTACCATTTGTAAGAACATTTGTTTCAGTACTTGTTCTTACACCATTAAGACCAACCACATATTGATATACATTCACGGAATTAGCCATAATTTCATGTGATGTTGGATCGTCTGTCAAAGTTGGATTGCTTAATGATTTACCCGCTTCATTAACCCATACTTGCCATTCCATTTCATGGTTACCACTTGCTGTTGGTGTAGGAGTGCCTAGTTTTGACTTACTTACCTTTTTGTTGCTCGTTGAAGGTAAAAAACTAAATTGAGCTTTAATTATCTCACTACCACCAGTGGCTGCTGGAATTTCCAGCTCTTGCTCAATGTTA
Source organism: Lysinibacillus sp. FSL W7-1291 (assembly GCF_038593415.1). Taxonomy (NCBI): domain Bacteria; kingdom Bacillati; phylum Bacillota; class Bacilli; order Caryophanales; family Bacillaceae; genus Lysinibacillus; species Lysinibacillus sp. FSL W7-1291. The sequence goes on along the minus strand of NZ_CP151994.1, from coordinate 515,409 downwards.
TCAGAAAGGAGGTTAAATCCAGAATTAAATGTAATGCTTAATTCCTCCGGTTGAGAGCTGCCTGAGCCTGGTTCCATACCGCTTAACTCTACACGTACTTTATTATCTGTAGTTACATAATTATATGTGATACCGTTCACTGTTCTGCTTCCTGTAAATGCCCCATCAAAGTCAATTAATGATTGCGGCAGTTGGAATTCAAACCAGCTCCCGTCTCCCCATGCTTCGCCTTGACTATCTTGCATTGGTACGGAAAATTTAACAGTGAAGTTAGCTGTTGTATTTGGATCTAGCTCTGTACCAAATTCACCTGCTCCAACCGTTGTTCCACCAATTTTCATCACAAATGATGATAGTGAAGCTGGAATTTCTTGAGCCGCTAATGGTGCCTCATTCATTGGCAATGTTTTCACAGGCTCATCTGCTGCTTTTTCTTCTTCAGGAGCCTCGCCCTCAGGAGCTTGCTCCGTGTTTTCATTTTCCGATGGAGTTGTAGAAAGGTCTTCTTCACCTGTGTTGTCTTCTGTCAAATCTGTGCCATCGTCGACAGGCGTAGATAGGTTTTCTGCCATTCCGGCCTCCGCACCATTGTCATTTGCGACTGGTGGTGTTGAAAGGTCATCTGCTGCAAATGCTGACAGTGGACTTAGTAGTGTTTGGAACACTAACAACATGGTCAGCATAGCAATGTTCATTTTTTTCCTCATGTCTCTCCTCTTTTCTAATAGATAGAGAGCTTGAATTGTTTGCTATGACGATAGCTTCCTTTCACTGTTTAGGAAAGGCGTGCTACAAACAATCAGTTGCTCCCTCTTTCCTAAAATTAACTTGTCACTCTTGTGAATAAAAGCCAAATTGTATGCTAACATAGGTCATAAGAATTAACAAATTATAGCCTTTTTCACTTTTTATTTTATAAGCACTACTTTTGTGACACCTACAATAATTGGCCTCACCCCCCTTTAGGATTTTTGTTCCATTATAACTAGGGGTCCTGAACAAATTCTAAACAAATCATGTATACATACAAAAAAGCAGTAAACAACGCTCTTATTTGAACGTGTTTACTGCTTTGTTTATTCTTATTTTATTTGCTATCTTCTCTTAACAGTGTTAAGATTTGTTTTTTAATAGTTGAGTGAATAGAGTCATCCTCTAAGAAATCTAATGGAAAATAGATTTTATGGTCTCGTTTCATACGACCTGAAATGGAATCAACGATGATGGATTCACGCGAAAGCTCTCGTAGCTCGCCATTTTTCATTTCTAGAAAAATCGGCACACGCACCTCTTCCTCCCCAGGTCTATAAAAATCATAGGGCAAATCTGCCGTTGTATCATGAACAAGATAATAATCTGGATTCAGGTCTGCTTGCTTGAAAAGCTCTTGTAGTTTTTGATATTTATCTAGCTCAACACCGGGATCTAAATCAATGTATTGGAATAGCTTACGATTAACAAAGCGACGACTTAAATCACTTAGAATAGCATCACCCTCTTGCATCCATAGCTGAAAATATGTAAAAAGTATACTCTCATCTAAAGCAAGATAATCCTCTAATGTAATAGCATTGCGAAAAAATGCTAAGAAGTGAGTAGGTTCATGCTTAAATGTATAACCTTCTTGGCTTAATTGTTTAACTCTTTTTAAAATATTATTTAAAATAACTTCCGCACTCCGTGACACAGGGTGGAAATAAATTTGCAAGTACATTTGATAGCGGCTCATAATATAATCTTCCACTGCATGCATGCCTGTTGCTTTAATAACCACTTGGTTTTTACGTGGACGCATTACTCTTAAAATCCGCTCCATATCAAAGTGACCATAGCTGACACCTGTAAAATAAGCATCACGTTGTAAGTAATCCATACGATCCGCATCAATTTGGCTGGAAATTAAACTGATGACTTGCTTATTCGGATATGTCTTTTCAATCACTTGCGAGACCTTTTCTGGAAAATCATCTGCTACTTTTCTTAAAACAGCATTTACCTCTGTATCCCCTAATAAAATTTGCCTTGTATAGTATTCATGATCCAGCTCGAAGACATTTTCAAAGGCATGTGAAAATGGACCGTGCCCTAAATCATGCAAAAGGGCTGCACATAATACTAATAGTCTTTCCCCTTCATCCCAATCGGGACGACCGACGAAGATATCATCTACTATGCGGCGTACAATTTCGTAAACACCAAGTGAATGACTAAAGCGGCTGTGTTCCGCCCCATGAAATACTAAAAATGTGGTACCTAGCTGACGAACTCTGCGTAAACGCTGAAATTCTCTTGTACCCACTAAATCCCATATCACTTGATCGCGAACATGTACATATCGGTGAACAGGGTCTTTAAATACCTTCTCTTCTTGTAATTTAGCGTTTGCATATGTCATTTGGATAGCACCTCCATTTTGTGATAGTTCTATTATATGCCATAAATCTAGGACTAGCATACTTATTAACTTTTTTCTATAGATACTAACAACCTTTTTTCGCCATATGCCTATTTATTGTAAATTTCTATTGATCTAATATTCACAGCAACTTAAAAATATACAAAGCAAATGCTATACCTAATATGTAGAGATAGCAAAGTGTTGAAAAACAATGGCATTTTTATGAAAGATGAGAGGTGGGAAAGATTTTCCGTTCAACAAAATTTAGCAAAGCTTTTACAAATCAAACGAAGATGATGGTTGTTGAAATCAATCACTTCTCCACATTGAAAATTAAGAGGCTATCCTTTCTTTAAAAATAGAAATCATGGGCTATTTTATTCACTACTACTAGTATGTAAGACAAAAAAGACACTTTTGTAGTACGGTTGATTAGAGTGACGTCTCCCTGGAAAGGACGCTGGCGGAACGGAAATCACCTCCTCACCTTGCCAAAAGGTCATTTTCTACTAATGACAATATCTTTTTTCAACAACATGAAAAGCTATCCCTAACAAATAGAGATAGCTTTTTATTTTACTTATTCTTTAATTTTGCTAAAACCTTTTCCATTAGTTCGTCTTCTGTTAGTGCTGCAACAGGGCGACTATTTACAAAGGTGAATGTTTTTTTGCGTCCTGGGCCACAATAAGAATGACAGCCAATTTCGATGGTTGCATCAGGATCGATTTCCTTTAATTTTGGAATTAACGTCTTTAAGTTAACGGCCTGACATTCATCGCAAACTTTAAATTCGTTTGCCATTTTGTCAACAACCCTTTCTATATAGTATTTTTTCAACAAAATATCGCTCTATTGAACACATGACCTTCACATATTTAAGTATGCAGCATGTGCACAAACCTACATCGGGTATTGTATCGTACTTTTCCCCTTCTATTCAAGCATAATTCCTTCTACATAGATGAATAAAAGGTTAAAAGATTGGTCATGCTAGTCTTACATAACAAGTTCCAAATAAAGGTGGGAGGATTTTAAGATGAGTAAAATAAGACAAGATGCTTGGTTACAAGAAAACGATGAATTATTAGCAGAGGCGGTTATTCGTCATGTGACGGAAGGTAGCACACAGCTCAATGCTTTTGAAGAAGCTGGTGATGCATTAAATCGTACTGCTGCAGCCTGTGGTTTCCGTTGGAATGCGGTTGTTCGTAAAGAATATGAGGAACAATTAGCAGAGGCTAAAAAAGAAAGAAAAGAGAGAATGCGAGTGTTAGGAGCACCAGCGAGACGTCGTGCCTCTAGTATGTTTACCGTGAATAATAGTGCTGCGGAAGGAAAATCAATTCCGCTATCTGCTCTTTCTCTTGATATTGTGATAGCTTATTTACTACGTTTACAGCATTCTGGTGAAGTAGGAAATGAATCTTCAAAATGGAGACAGCTAGTACATGTAACATCTGAGAAAAATAAAAAACTAGAGAAAACTATTACAAAACTAGAGGAAGAAAATCGAGCAATCCGCAAAGATTACGAGCAGTTTGTTCAAATTATGAATCGTGCTCGACGTCTTGTAACACTGGATGAAGAAGAAGAGCGAATTGCACCCGTTTTCAAAATGGAGAAAAACGGAAATCTCGTAACAAGTGGCCCAGTTTATCAATCAGAAAATGGCGATGCGCTAAATTAGCAGCATCGCTTTTCCCTTTTATGTTTCATATAATCAGCCTATTATTTTCGTTCAAGCATTTTGGCATTACGCTCAAATACTCGCTGTAAATAGAAACCGTATAATATTAATTCTTCATCATAGAAAGATTGTGGACGAACTTCCTCGGACAACTGATGAAGTAATTGCTGTAGACGAATAACCACCCCTTCTACTGTTAAATCGGGGTCAACAAGCTCTGATAATGATGCCATCACTTCAGGTACGATTTGAGGATAAATAAACTTTGTCTCCTCTTGTCGCAAGCTTACTTCATAAAAGTCACGAATGAGTGCCGCACGTTGTGAGCCACTTCCTTCAATACATAAATAAATTTGCACAGCCACTCCTTGGCGTAAGCGTCTTTGGGATATACCAGCAAATTTTTTCCCCTCAATACTTAGATCATAAGAGCCAGGGCAATAGGAGCCTACAATTTCATAAGCTTCTATTTTATCAGCTACTTCTGGAAACAATCCCTTCACAAGGTCTACCATCACATCATAGCCATCGTTTATACTAAGCGACTCTGATTGTTCAGACAATACAATAGAAATATTGAGGACTCCTTCATCTAGCACAACTGCTAATCCACCAGAGTTACGAACGATTGGATGATAGCCTCTAGACTCTAGTAAATCCATACCTTGCTGAACATACGGCAAACGATGATCTTGAATACCAAGCACAACGGATGCCTCATGGACCCATGTACGAATAGTTGGCGGAGAAGTTAATTGTCCAACTAATTGGCACAACGTATCATCCGTTGCAAACGATTCTAATGGTGATCGTTGCTTGGCACTAATGGATTGATCATAAAAACGCCAAATTGGCTGTTGTAAAATACTTTTCATATTGGTACTCCTCTAGTCACATATCTTCTTCTTAGAATACATCATCTTTAGTTGGTGTCAAATTCGTGAATTACTGTCATGAACTTAGGGATTTTGTACAAACTATGATAAACTAATTTTGAATGGTATTCACTTATAAAGGAGTGTTTCAATAATGAATGAAGCAGCAATTACATTAGATGGATGGTACGCTTTACATGATTTCCGCTCAATCGACTGGGCTTCTTGGAAACTTGTTTCTGCAGAAGAACGTCAAGCAGCAATAGAGGAATTTATTGCTTATTTAGAAAAATTGAACGAAGCAGATATCGCTAAAACAGGCGCTCATGCCTTTTATGCTATCGTGGGTCAAAAAGCTGACTTTATGGTTATGACATTGCGTGAAACAATGGATGAACTACAAGAGATTGAAGCAGAATTCAATAAATTAGCAATTGCTGATTTTACAATTCCTACATATTCTTATGTATCTGTTGTGGAGCTTTCAAACTATTTAGCTGGCGAATCAAATGAGGATCCTTACCAAAACCCACATGTACGTGCACGTTTATACCCAGAACTTCCACGTGCCAAATATGTATGCTTCTACCCAATGGATAAACGCCGTCAAGGCAACGATAACTGGTACATGCTATCAATGGATGAGCGTAAATCATTAATGCGTTCTCATGGAATGATTGGTCGTGGCTATGCAGGTAAAGTGAAACAAATTATTACTGGCTCAGTAGGCTTCGATGATCACGAATGGGGCGTAACACTATTCGCAGACGATGTATTACAATTCAAAAAATTAGTATATGAAATGCGCTTTGATGAAGTGTCTGCTCGCTATGGTGAGTTCGGTGCATTCTTCGTCGGAAACCTACTTGATAACGATAAATTAGTTAAGTTCTTAACTGTTTAATACACATAGAAAATGCGAGTCCTCCACAACGGACTCGCATTTTTAAATTTCGTTTTCTTCAGCATTCTCAGATTCAAATATTAAAATAATGATGTGAATAAAGAACCCAGTAAGAACCATGAGAAAAACTAAATACCAATTATATGGTTGATGATAGTATTCTGCTATCCCAACTGCTAAAAAAGCACTGATGATAATGGCTACAAACATACTAAAAATACGCATGAAAACGCTCCTTCTTGAAAGCAAAAATAAAGTCACTTTTAGTATGTCTCGCTCTATCTTTAATATACTTGTAATATAAAAAAGTGCCATCTCTCTGCGATGACACTTTGTTCATTCATCCATTCAACTTTTGCATACTTCCTCAAGAGTGTTCGTCCTTTACTTTTAAAATCAAAATAACAGTTTGAATAAAAAAACCGATTACAATTATGACAATAAAGAGATACCAATGGAGCGGCTGTCCATAAAACTCGCCCAATAGAAAAGCCAGTACCGCACTTAATAAAATTCCAAACCAAACTCCAATTTCCATAAGTACTCACCTCACATGTATTGAATACACATGCAAATCATCCATCTCACATTCCCCTAATTCTATCTTTTTCTATTTACCCGTTTTGACTAAAAGACTATCGGATCTTGTAGCGTTTTCAATTATTTTCTAGGCACTTATCGTTATGATTACTATATGCATAGTAACTTTAATGTGTGATTGTCTTTCTTATCAAAATTGAACATGTCTACAATACCCTCGTGCATATACTGTCTGCGAGGAGGTATGAAAATCGCTGTTATCAAGACGAATGATGCACAGACTGCCCTACTAGCAAGGCTAATGCGTGCCGAAGCAGAAGGTGAAGGAGAGCTAGGCATGCTGATGGTTGGGAATGTTGGCGTTAATCGTGTAAGAGGTGACTGTTTAGATTTTGGTGATATTCGAACGATTGAGCAAATGGTTTATCAGCGTCCGGGAGGATTTGAAGCAACACAAAAGGGTTATTTTTATCAGCGGGCCCGTGAACAAGACATTCGTTTAGCGAAAAGGGTGATTCAAGGGGAAAGATTTCATCCAGCTACTCGCTCCTTGTGGTTTTTCATGCCAGCGGGGGATTGTCCCGCACAATGGTATGGTCAATGGAATACTGGCAGATTCAAATCTCATTGCTTTTTCTCGCCATCTGAACAAGATTGTCCTCAAATTTAAAAAGAAAGTAGGTTGATAATTGATGATGCCTTATTATTGGACACCAACAACGCAACAACAAATGACTCCTCCTCCAGTCACTCTTCCGAGCGGACGACCACCTGGTCGTGAGGAGTCCTATATAGAAAATATTTTACGTTTGAATCGCGGAAAACCAGCTACCTTCCATTTTTCTTTCGAACATGCTGTGGAACAGGGAAAAAATACAAAAACTGTTCGTGGTGTGGTAGAAGCCGCTGGTCGTGATCATGTCATTATTCGTGAACTAAAATCCAATCATCGCTTCCTATTCCCTATGATTTATTTCGATTTTGCTGAATACGATGAGGAAATGGCTTACTTTAATCAAAATCCATAATGCCATCTTGTAATGTAAAAATCCGCTATACGCTCACTGACAAAAGTCGATGAGTGTAGGCGGATTTTTATCATTCACTATATTTAGTGCTCTTTTAGATACGTTAAAGTTGCTTTCCCTAAAGTTTTCGCAGCTATTAGCATGGCACGTTCATCAAAATCAAAGCGTGCATGATGATGTGGATAGGCAGTTTCCCATTCCGGCTTTTTAGCACCTGTGAAGAAGAAAGTACCCGGTACCTTTTCTAAATAATAGGCAAAATCTTCCCCAATCATAAACGGTGGACATGTTATTACTTGCTCCACACCTGGAACAGTAGACGCCAACTGTGCTACAAACTCTGTTTCTTTTTGATGGTTATATACAGGCGGATAACCTCTTGTATAACGATATTCATAGCTTGCCCCAAATGCCAGACATGTCGCATTTAAAACTGCTTCTAGTTCCTGCTCCATTTGTGAACGTACTTCTTCTTCAAAGGTACGAATTGTTCCTGCTAAAATCACTCGATCCGCAATCACATTAAACGGATTAATAGCCTCCAAATGACCAATTGTTAAAACAGCTGATTTTAATGGATCAATGCGTCTTGAAACAAGTTGTTGAGCATTGACCACAAATTGTGAGGCAAGGGTAACAGCATCGATGGAATGATGTGGCTCTGCGCCATGACCGCCTTTCCCTTGAACCGTGATTTCTACTTTATCCGCAGCTGCCATAATGGCTCCATCCTTCACTAAAATTTCTCCTAGTGGTGTAGGCGCCCATAAGTGCGTACCAAAAATAACATCTACGCCATCTAAACAACCATCCTCTATCATTGGCTTTGCGCCACCTGGTGCTACTTCCTCTGCATGCTGGTGAATAAACACCACATTGCCTGTTATTTCATCCTTCATCGCATTGAGTGCTTTAGCTAGCCCAAGCAATGTTGCTGTATGACCATCATGTCCACATGCATGCATTTTTCCAGCTACTTTAGATTTATAAGGTACATCATTTTCCTCTTGTATCGCTAATGCATCAAAATCAGCACGTAATGCTACTGTCTTACCAGGTTTTCCGCTACATAATATAGCTACTACGCCACGTCCCCCTACTCCTTCACGAACCTCATGACCCAATTCTCTATGAAAAGCAGCTATATAGGCTGGCGTCTCCACTTCCTCAAAGGATAATTCAGGGTATTCATGTAAATGACGACGAATCCCTACCATTTCATTATAGTACCCATCTATTAATGCAAATAGTTTTTCCATACTACATAACCTCTCTTTTTGTATTTTCGAAATATTGCAAGTAATAATAGTAGTGTACTATAAATTCTTACAAAATGAATAGGATTTAAATCGCCAACGTAAAAAATTCGTTTATAACAAAAAAACTCTCCTACAAATAATGTAAGAGAGTCTTAACTTTAAATTAGCGAGCATGTTTTAAAGCAGATAAAATAATGAGTAACCATCCAGCTAAGAATAGGACGCCACCAATTGGTGTAATGGCACCCAATACTTTAATTCCACTTATCGCCAGTACATATAAGCTACCTGAGAAGAACACAATGCCCAGATTAAAGAAAATACCTGCTACATTTAATTGCTTTACTTCACCTAATAGTTTAGAGCTCATTAATAGACCAATGACCAGCAGCCCTGTTGCATGAAACATTTGATATTGAACAGCAGTCTCCCAAATTCCTCGGCTATATTCATCTAATATTTCCTTTAACGCATGTGCACCAAATGCACCCAATGCCACTGCTAATAGGCCATGAAGAGCACCTGTCACGATGAATCTTTTCATTTCTCGTACCCTACCTTTTAAATGGATTAAAAATCAAAAATGGAGTCACCATTTGCTCCATCTTCTTCAATTTTTGATGTGTATAAAGTTGCTTGTTTTGACTCAGACACAAGCATTTGAGGTATATGCTTAGGTGTTGTGATGGCTGGCGTATCGTTTGGAGAATCTAATACCACATCACATAATGCTCGAATAGCTGTAAGTGCCTCGCGAATTTGCTGATCATTTCCTGCATTTTTTGCGCCAGATAATTGTTTTTCAAGTTGCTGTATCACGGCTTGATAAGGAATCATGACATTCTCCCCCCTTCTATTTTTGGTACAAATTTTAAACACTCCATGCCTGAAGATTGCTTCACGACAACGGATGGTATTTGCTTTGTTTTAAAGCCATATGCTGCACAGGCTCGTGGCGTTTGAGTGTCCCAGGTTACTTTGAAAAATTGACACTTGAAACAATTCACCTTCATTATTGTCCCACACTTTCTTCTATATTAACTGTATCATGATTTATAAAGTGTATAAAGAAAACGATTTGTGCCAATCTATACTAGACACCAATCAATTGGCTGTTTGCCCCATTCCACCAATTGTTGATTAATTTTTGAATAAGGTTTACTACCAAAGAATCCTCGGTAAGCACTGAGTGGACTCGGATGTGGCGCTTCGAGTATAACATGTGGTGTTTTATATTTACGTATCAATTGCTTTTTACGCTGTGCTGGTTTACCCCACAGTACAAAAATTAGCGGCTCTTCCCTTGCTGCTAATTGGTCGATAACAGCGTCGGTAAATTGCTCCCACCCTTGATCTTTATGAGAATGAGCCTGTCCTGCTCGAACAGTAAGCACAGTATTTAAAAGCATAACACCTTGCTCTGCCCATTTTGTTAATGTTCCATTTGGAGGAATAGGACAGCCTAAATCATCTTGCAGCTCTTGCAACATGTTTCGCAAGCTTGGTGGATGTGGAATACCTGGTTTAACGGAAAAGCTTAAGCCATGTGCTTGATTCGGACCGTGATAAGGATCTTGTCCTAAAATAACAACCTTTACATCATGGTAAGCTGTTGTATAAAAGGCATTCATCACATCAGTCATTGGTGGATAAATCATTTGCGTCGAATATTCATTTGCTACAAATTGACGTAGTTTGTGATAGTATGGTTTTTTCAATTCTTCTGCGAGTATTTCTTGCCAATCATTCGGGAATACTTGTTTCATCGTTCTTTAAGCCCCTTTCTCTTCTTACAACGGTACAAAAAATCAAACATGAATTCAAGCATCAGTTCAAACTGACCATATGTAAATATCATATTCTGACTATTTTTATAGAATCAGTTTCGGATTATACTAGATGGTAATTTTACAACTCTCAATGCTAAAGGAGATCTTTCACATGACTCTAAAAAAAACATTAACAATTGCTGGTTCAGATACATCAGGTGGCGCAGGTATGCAAGCTGACCTGAAAACATTCCAGGAGCACGGTACATATGGGATGGTGGCTTTAACAGTAGTCGTAACAATGGATCCGAATGGCTGGACACATAACGTCACACCATTGCCAACAAAGCTTCTTCAAAAACAAATTGATACCGCCCTTTCAACAGGAATTGATGCCATTAAGACAGGAATGCTTTCAACAGAAGAGATTATTCGTATCGCTGGAGAAGCTATCGCAAAATCTGGCACTTCAAATGTCGTCATCGACCCTGTTATGGTATGTAAAGGTGACGATGAAGTACTGAATCCTGGAAATACTGATGCTATGGTGCAACATCTTCTACCACTAGCAACTATAACAACACCAAACCTTTTTGAAGCAGGACAATTAGCTGGCACAGGTACACCAAAAAACATTGACGACATGAAAATTGCTGCTCGTAAAATTCACGAATTAGGGGCTAAGGCTGTTGTCATTAAAGGTGGAAAAGCATTAGCTACTGAAAAAGCAACAGACCTTTTCTTCGACGGTGAAACATTCTTCTTATTAGAATCGGAAAAGGTCGCGTCTACTTATAATCATGGCGCTGGTTGTACATTTGCAGCTTCTGTAACAGCCAACCTTGCTAACGGTCTTTCTATTAAAGATTCTGTCATTGAAGCGAAAGAATTTGTATCTGCTGCCATTGCCCATGGCTGGGCGCTAAATGAATATGTAGGACCAGTCATGCATGGAGCGAAATCTCGCTTTGGTGCTCCTCCAGTAACAGTAACTGAAATTTAACATAGAAAGGATGTCTCAAAGAATTTTGGAGACATCCTTTTTAAAAATTACCAATGGTAAACACTCTGTTCATGATGAATCATTTGCTTGCTAAAGATAAAAAGTGGACAAGATACGTTAGGGCTACATATCCCATATATTAGCTGTATGGGAGGGGAAAAGATGAAAAAAAACAAGGCAGAGGACTTAACGGAAGAATCAGGTTTATTAGCTGGGGATATCACCGCTTCAAAAGTTGAAGTAATTGCTTCCATTATATTAACACTTGGTTACTCATTATCCACCCTTGCCACAATATTAGCTCTGCAGGAGGAGGAAGAATTGGCACAAGCCAAAACAACTGAAACACAAGATCAAAATCTTTATATGAAGCAAATGTTTAAACAGTTACAAAATGTCAACAACCGTTTAGATACAATCGAACGAAAGCTTAATCGATACTAATAAATACATAACCAATAGATGAGGTAGTCTCTTTATAGGACGCTTCGCTTTTGGTATAAAAAAACATTTGCTGAATCAAGACAAAAAACCGCGACTCTCCGTCATAAAAGAGAATCGCGGTTTTTTACTATACTATGATAATGAGCTTCACTTTTCTTCCTCTTTTCACAGCTACCCTGTTTCACCTGTCTAAGGAACGTCATCTATTGTACCAAGATAGAATCCGTTATTACTAAAATAATACTCCCTTCAACAGGCGGGGCTGTCTACACACACGAATTAGGAAGAAGTCATGGTTGCAATATCTTTTCGGATGTGAAAACGGATACAATACAGAACGACACATTTTGTACATACTATTTTCACACTCCCTATATTGATACATTACAATAATTTTTTCAAGAATATTGCTTAAATACTTATCATAGAATTATAGATAATGATTCATTTTTTCATGAGTCATTAAATTGTCATAACAATGCAATCAATTTCCCTTTGCGAATTTTTTTTACTATACTAAAAGGAGAAATGATCGAGAGGAGTGTTAAGATGCAAGAAGTACAGGTAGAGACGTTACAGGAATTGCTGAATTCTTTCGCCAACAAAGACGTTTATATTCATCTTGAGACGACAAATGGATCTTATGCAGCACACTATGATGAAAAATTCTTTAATGCAGGTGCTTTTATTCGCAATGCTAAGATTAATTATGAGCTTGCTAAAGTGGTAGATCATGCACCGCATCGTGTTGGTTTAAAATTACCTCACGGCTGGGTTTATGCACAAGGCATTACACATTTTGAATTAGATGATTTAGGCCGTTTATTAATGGCTGGACTAGACTACTCAGGGAAACTGGCGATTGCGCTTGAAATTAGCGAAACGCCATTTACTTACTAAGGGGGACGACTATTTGAATTTACAACCACAACGTCATATTTTAATTGTGTACCCTCACCCAGATGATGAAGCTTTTTCAGTTGCTGGGACAATCGCCTACTATACAAAGAAGATGAATACACCTGTTACATATGCCTGTTTAACATTAGGCGAAATGGGACGTAATTTAGGTAATCCACCCTTTGCAACACGCGAATCTTTGCCTGAAATCCGCCGCAAAGAATTGGTAGCAGCAGCAGAGGCAATGGGTATTCAAGATTTACGTATGCTAGGTTTACGAGATAAAACAATCGAATTTGAAGACGATGAGAAAATGGTAAAAATAGTTGAAGGGTTAATCGAAGAGCTAATGCCTTCATTAATCTTCACGTTCTTACCTGACTTTGCTGTCCATCCAGACCACGAAGCCACAGCACGTGCTGTAGTTGAAGCTGTTCGTCGAATGCCTAAGGCTGCCCGACCACAAGTATTAGGCTGTGCCTTTGCCAATGATACAATTGAAAAAAATGGTGATCCACATGTTGTCTATGATATTTCTGAAATGAAAATGGACAAATTAAAAGCATTACAAGCCCATTCATCCCAAACTGGTTGGATGATGCAGGAAACTGAAAAGCGCATTGATGATGGTGAACCAATGAGTGAAAGCTGGCTAAATGTTGAAAAGTTTTATATTGTTGACCCAGATAAATATGTAAAATAAAAAAAGATGATGTCAATGGCAGAAAAAGCAACTTTGCAAGGTGAGAGGTTGATTTCCGTTCCGCCAACGCCCTGATGTGCCGCTCCACTCCAATCAACCATTCTGCAAAGTGTCTTTACTTTTTTTCGTAGTAGCATAGCGATCCAATCGCCCATTACCTTTATTCTTAGAGGGGATAAGCTTTTATTTTCAATGTAGAGAAGTGATGAGTGACAACATCTCATAAAAGAGTAGTGAACACCTTTACTTTATTTGAAAATCTTTGCTAAAAAGGTAACACTTTTGTGGATTGGAGTGGAAGGCTACTTGACTCCGGTGGGACAGCTCGACGCTCGCCCACAGGAAAGCAAGTAGCCTGCAACGTAAATCCATTTCTATCTGTCAATTGACTGTTTTTCGACAATAAGAAAAGTACTGTTCTCATTTTTGGAGAACAGTACTTTTTAATTAGGCAGCTCTTACCCTCTTCATCATATGCACAATGATTGTGATGGAAAAAGCAATCACCAAGAATAGGAAGAATAAGTAATGCGGGATATGAATATTAACAACACTCACTAGCATTTTTAAGCCAATAACACCTATTATAATAAAGGCCGTTGCTTCAAGCTCTGGAATTTTTTCGATAATGATTAAAAACACACCTGCAATTGTCCTCATCATTAATATGCCTAACATCCCCCCAATTAAAAGTACCCACACTTGATCTGATATGGCAAAGGCTGCAAAGATAGAGTCGATCGAAAATGCAATATCCATTAGCTCGACAGAAATGACGGTGGCCCAAAAGGTTCCAAAGAGTCGCACCATCCATCCTGATTTTTTCACTTCCTTCACGCTATCCTCATTCCCAATTTGAAGAAAATGAGCTACACAGAGCCAGCCTAAATATAATGCACCTAACACTTTAATAAACCAAAATTCCACAAGATAAACACCTATACCAATAAATAAAAATCTAAAAAAATAGGCACCTAGCATACCGTACATTAATGCCCGCTTTCGTTGTTTATCTGGTAAATGTTTAACAAGAACTGCCAATACAAGTGCATTATCCGCTGACAGTAGCCCTTCTATAATAATTAATGAGGATATTAGCCCCCAGGATACAGGGTCCATTAATACTTCCTGCCACATCGCCCAATCAAAAAATTGCCAATATGTAGATAGAATTCCTTGAATGATTTCCACTACTTACCCTCCTACTTGTCCTCAGCTAATCTAGTATATGCTTGACCATTTTTGTTATGAGAATTGTATTTATCCTGATTCAGCAAATGCTTTTTGTCCCAAAAGTAACGTTTCAGCAATTGCTCGAGGCATCATTTATTCGATAAAACGCTTACATCATAAAATAGACATGGAAAATTTAGAATTTACTAAAAATTAACCACCAAAAGCAAATAAAGTGTGCTATCATAGATAAATGTTTTAAACGTATAACGGAGGATGAATACTATGGAAGTTGCTGATACTAGAACCGTGCAAGTGGAGAATGTCCTGATTGCACATCATTTTTTAAAAGATGTAGTTGTCCATACACCACTACAAAAAAACGATTATTTATCCGAGAAATACGGAGCTACTATTTACTTTAAACGCGAAGATTTACAACATGTGCGCTCATTCAAGCTCCGAGGTGCCTATTATAAAATTAAAAAAATCGAGGAAGAAGCACGCAACGCTGGTGTTGTCTGTGCAAGCGCAGGCAATCATGCACAAGGTGTAGCTTATGCCTGTGCTCAATTAAAAATCCAGGCTAGCATTTTTATGCCTCAAACAACACCAAAGCAAAAAATAGACCAAGTGCGAATGTTTGGGCGCGAATTTGTAGAGATTATTTTAGCAGGCGATACGTTCGATGACTCTGCTGAAAGCGCCTTAAGCTATTGCGAAGAACACGATAAAATATTCATCCATCCATTCGATGATTTCGATGTCATTGCTGGTCAAGGAACTGTTGCAGTAGAAATTATGAATGACATGGAGGAGCCAATCGACTACGTCTTTGGCAGTATTGGTGGTGGCGGCTTAATGTCTGGCGTTTCTGCCTACGTTAAAAACCTCTCCCCTTCTACTAAAATTATTGGCGTAGAGCCCGCTGGTGCTGGCAGTATGAAAGCTGCTTTTGCTGAAGGGGGCGCTGTGGCTCTTGATTGGATTGATAAATTCGTCGATGGCGCTGCCGTAAAATGCGTCGGCCATCACACTTATGATGTTTGTCGCCGCTATTTAGACGACATTATTCTTGTACCAGAAGGCAAAGTTTGTACAACGATTTTAGATCTATATAATAAACATGCCATTATTGCCGAGCCTGCTGGGGCACTATCAGTGGCAGCTCTTGATTTTTATAAAGAAGAAATTAAAGGGAAATCAGTCGTGGTCATTATTAGCGGTGGTAATAATGATATTGGACGGATGCAGGAGATTAAAGAAAAGTCGCTTATTCACGAAGGCTTACTTTACTACTTCATCGTCAGCTTCCCTCAGCGCGCAGGGGCATTACGTCAATTCCTCACAAGCGTTGTAGGACCTAACGACGATATTACTACCTTTGAATACACAAAGAAAAACAATAAAGAAAGTGGTCCTGCCCTCGTTGGTATTGAGCTTGGCGATCAAGCGGATTATGAAGGGCTGCTTGCACGAATGGATGAATTCGGCTTCAAATACAAAGAAGTAAACAACGACATTCAACTATTTGGCTTACTCGTTTAAAATGAAGAGTCTCACTTCTCAGCAAGTGAGACTTTTTTATTGTGATAAAGTTTATCAATCATTTTTATTACCCTAAATAAAAAACATTCAAACTAGTGCATGAGCGTTATATATATTGTTGAAAAAAATAATATTACCTGCGGAAAGTGACATTCTGGCAATGCGAGGGGTTAATCTCCGTTCCGCCAGCTTCCGATAGGCCCGCTTCACTCACTTCCGTTCGCTCCAGCTTCTCCTATATGACGCTAAATCCCCTAGGAGTGACGCTGGCTCCACTCCAATCAACTATTCTGCAAATGTGTCTTTTCATTTTCTTTCATACTAACAGTAGTGAACCCCTTTGCTCAATTAATAGGTTGGAGTGGAAGGCTACTTGACTCCCGTCGGATAGATCGGCATTCCCCCACAGGAAATCAAGTAGCCTGCAACGGACATTCATTTTCACCATTGACAAAAACGCTATTGATGGATTTTTTTAACACTATAAAAAACGCCCATACAAATGTATGAGCGTTTCGTCATTAACCTAATAAAGCACGGTCTGAATTCATTTTTTCCCCACGAATGCGTTCAAATTCGGCCATTAAATCTGGGATCGTTAATTCATGCTTACGGTCTTCAGCAACCTCTAAAATAATTTGGCCTTTGTCCATCATAATAAGACGATTCCCTAAATCCAAAGCTTGTTGCATATTGTGCGTTACCATTAATGTCGTTAACTGATCTTTTTCAACTAAATACTTCGTAATACGGGTAATTAATTCTGCACGTGATGGATCAAGTGCAGCCGTATGCTCATCCAGCAATAAAATAGAGGGCTTTGTGAAAGTAGCCATTAACAGTGACAATGCTTGCCGTTCCCCACCTGAAAGTAAGCCTACTTTTGCAGAAAGCCGATCTTCCAGATTTAAACCAAGCATTTCTAATGATTCTTTGAACAAGGTACGACGCTTTTTGTCCACACCGATGTGCAGTCCTCTACCCTTATTTCGTGAATAGGCCAGTGCTAAGTTTTCTTCAATTGTCATCGTAGGAGCTGTTCCCGCCATTGGGTCTTGGAACACACGACCAATGTATTGAGAGCGTTTATATTCAGGCAAATTCGTGACATCATTACCATCAATAGAAACTGTGCCAAAATCAGGTGTTAAGGCGCCTGAAATCATATTCATCATCGTTGATTTCCCTGCACCGTTACTACCAATGATTGTC
The DNA here is from genome assembly GCF_038593415.1 of Lysinibacillus sp. FSL W7-1291. Taxonomy (NCBI): domain Bacteria; kingdom Bacillati; phylum Bacillota; class Bacilli; order Caryophanales; family Bacillaceae; genus Lysinibacillus; species Lysinibacillus sp. FSL W7-1291. Next base: position 497,963 of record NZ_CP151994.1, on the reverse strand, counting down.
ACAAAATCACCTGGCTTTAAGTGTAGATTAATCTCTGCTAGTGCAATTTTTTCATCTGGTGTTCCTTCATTAAACACCTTATTAATACCATGTAATTTAAGCAAGACCTTTTCCTCCTTGCTCTACTGTTTTTACTCGTGACAGCTCTGCAGCACGCTTCGCCTTACGTTTACGTTCCTTACTCTTATTGATAAATTGTGGTAAGATCAGCGCCAAAATAACGATGATAGCCGTAATTAATTTCATATCTCCTGAATCAAGGAAATCTACACGTAATGCTAATGCTAAAATAATACGGTAAATGATAGCTCCTGCAATGACTGCAAAAGTTGTACGGATAATGGTCTTTGTCCCAAAAATAGCTTCACCAATAATAACCGATGCAAGACCGATGACAATCATACCAATCCCCATACTAACATCGGAGAACTTCGAATATTGTGCGATTAAAGCTCCAGAAAATGCGACAAGCGCATTGGAAAGTCCAAGCCCTAAAATGATAAGTGTATCTGTATTTGCAGAGAAGCTACGAATCATTCGTTTATTATCACCAGTTGCTCGGATAGCTAGCCCGACCTCAGTCTTCAAGAACCAGTCTGCTATTAACTTAATTAAAATCGTGATGATTAATACGACTATCAGCACACTCCATGTATTTGGTACATGCTGAAAGCCCATGCCTTTTAATAGGTTATTGAGAGCAGCATCGATCCCTAAATCACTCCAAAATGCTTGAAACTTTGAAAAAATCGTTTCTGAGTTTAGTAGTGGAATATTCGGGCGACCTATCGTATTTTCTGCAGTTAACCCCATGATGCGCAGGTTAATCGAGTATAACGCAATCATCATTAAAATCCCTGATAATAGTGGATTAATCTTTCCTTTCGTGTGAAGAATTCCTGTCATACATCCAGCAATAAATCCAGCAACAATTGCCACTAAAGTCGCTAAGATTGGGGAGTAGCCAAGCAAAATCATTGTTGCTGCAGTTGCCGCCCCTGTTACAAAGCTTCCATCAACCGTTAAATCCGGAAAATCTAACACCCGAAACGTTAAATATACACCAAGTGCCATAATTGCATAGATGATTCCTTGCTCCACTGCGCCAAATAATGCTAAAAACATCGTTGAATCATCTCCTAAATCTTTTTATTATTTCTACTGCTTATAAATGAAGATAAAGCGGGGATAGTTCTCCCCCGCTTCCATTTATTTTTCTAGAAGTTCTGCACCCCAAGAATCTTTTATTTCAATTCCTAAATCATCCGCTACTTTTTTATTGATTAATAGTTTCAGATTTTGCGGATATTGTGCTGGCGTCTCGGCAGGTGTTGCTTCACCTTTTAAAATTTTCACAGCCATTTGACCAGCCTCATAACCAATATCGAAATATTCAAAACCATAAGCAGCTAAACCGCCTCGTGCAACAGAGTCTAGCTCTCCCACAACAAGTGGTAATTCATTTGTATTGGCAACATCAATAACAGACTCTAAAGCAGAAACTACTGTATTATCAGTAATAATATAGAAAGCCTCTACCTTACCAATTAGTGATTCTGTTGCTTGTTTTACATCTGCCGAAGTAGATGCTGACGCTTCTACTACTGTTAAGCCTTGTTCATCCATCACCTTTTTCACTTCTTTAACTTGTGCAACAGAGTTTTGCTCACCAGCATTGTAGACCATCCCTACTTTTTTGGCGCCAAGCTCTTTTAGGAATGCGACTGTTTTAGAAATCGTTTCAGGATGTAAATCAATTGTTCCTGTAACATTTTTTCCTGGCTTCTCCATTGATTCGATTAACTGTGCACCAACAGCATCTGTGACAGATGTGAAGATAATTGGAATATCACTTGTGGCTGTTGCCGCTGCTTGTGCAGAAGGTGTGGAGTTAGCAAAAATTAAATCTACGTTTGCACTTACTAGATTGTTAGCAATCGTTGTGTTAAGACTGTTATCTCCTTGTGCAATTTGTGGATCGTAGTCAACTTTTAAGCCAGCATCTTCAATTGCCTTTTTAAAGCCTTCCGTTGCTGCGTTTAATGATGGATGCTCTACAATTTGAGTAATCCCGATTTTATATGTTTTATCCTCTGTATTCCCGCTCTCACTTGCATTGTTTGATTCATTCCCTTTTGAATTTGTTGAACTAGATCCGCCACTACCGCAAGCAGCAAGTAGTAACACTAATCCAAAAAGAAGGAATGAAAGCTTTTTTACACTGTTCTTCACAAATAATCCCCCCGATTATATTCTCAATATCTATCACACTTTATCCAAACAAAGTGTGAATGTATCGCTATATTATCGTTATTATCAAGCTCCGTCAACAACATTATGAATGTTCTGACTTTTAAAACTGACGAAACATTTTAGTTTTTCATTCAATTCGCCGCTTTAAACCGCTAAACTACGCTATTTTAGTTAATTGCTTTCTTTTTAAAAAATAGTAAAAAATATTTATGACAATTTTACGAAGTGTGTCATATAGACAAAAAGTCTGACATTTGACTTCTGCTAGATATCTATAATAAAATATTATCTTGTGTGAAAGCACCGTGGTTCGTAACCATCCCACGCAAAAAAACTAAGGAGAAATGAATATGAAGATAAAATTTTTAGCAGCAAGTGGTATTATTGCAGCGCTATATATTGCGGTGACAATGCTTGTTGCACCGTTTGGTTTTACAGAGGTACAATTCCGTGTATCTGAAATGTTTAACCATTTGGTTGCCTTTAACCCACGCTTTGCCGTAGGGATCATTATTGGTGTATTGATCTCTAATCTATTTTCACCACTTGGCATTTACGATTTAGTGTTTGGTGTTGGTCATTCGATGATTACACTTGGACTGTTCATTTTAATCTGTAAATATGTCAAAAATATTTGGGCACGTTTAATTATTAATACATTATTATTTACTTGCACAATGTTTATTATTGCCTTCGAGTTGAATTTGGCCTTAGAACTACCATTCTTCTGGACTTGGCTAACAGTGGCGGCAGGTGAATTTATTGTGTTAGCTGTTGGTGCACCGATTATGTATGCACTCAATAAACGCCTTCACTTTCATCATTTGATTTAACAGACGAGTCTTTTTAGATTCGTCTTTTTTTCTTGACACTATTCTGAAAATAAACTACAATTCTTTCTAATATAAATGCAAGGAAGAAGAGTAGTAGCAAGCATGGTTACTTTCAGAGAGCTGGTGAATGGTGCAAACCAGTAGTAGATACTTGTGAATGGACTTCAGAGCAGCCTTATTAAATGTAAGGCCGATTCACTCCCCGTTATCGGAGTAAGAAAGCGCGCAAAAATTGCGAATGAAGGTGGCACCACGGTTACTCGTCCTTTTTAAGAGGATTAGAGTGGCTTTTTTTTATGGAAAAATTAGCATAGAGGAGTCGAGTAAAGATGAGTAAAGTAGTAGAGAAAAAAGGTTATTTCGGAGAATTTGGCGGAAGCTTTGTTCCAAAGGAGCTTCAAAATGTCTTAACTATTCTAGATGAGCATTTCCAAAAGTTTAAAGATGATGAAGAATTTAAAAAAGAATTGGATTACTATTTCCGTGAGTATGTTGGTCGTAAATCCCCACTTTATTTTGCAGAAAATTTAACAAAGCAATTGGGTGGCGCAAAAATTTATTTAAAACGTGAAGATCTTAACCATACAGGCTCACATAAAATTAATAATGTATTGGGACAGATTTTACTAGCCAAACGTATGGGGGCAAATCGCGTTATTGCCGAAACAGGTGCAGGTCAACATGGTGTAGCAACTGCGACTGCTTGTGCCATGTTTGGAATGGATTGCACTATTTATATGGGCTTAGAGGATACAAAACGTCAAGCATTGAACGTGTTTCGCATGGAGCTTCTTGGCGCGAAAGTAGTAGCTGTTGATAAAGGGCAAGGACGTTTAAAGGATGCAGTTGATGAAGCATTCGCTGACTTAGTCGAAAACTATGAAACAACGTTTTACTTATTAGGTTCAGCAGTTGGGCCACATCCCTTCCCATCAATGGTTAAACACTTCCAATCTGTGATTAGTCGCGAAAGTCGTGAACAGATTTTAGAAAAAGAAGGAAAGCTACCCGCAGCGATCCTTGCCTGTGTTGGCGGTGGCAGTAATGCCATTGGAGCATTTGCAGACTACATTGCAGATGAACAGGTTCGTCTTATTGGAATAGAGCCAGATCAAGCTGCTACATTAAACGAAGGTTCGCCCGGAGAGCTACATGGCTTCAAATGCTTAGTATTACAGGATGCAGACGGCAATCCACTACCAACCTATTCAATAGCTGCTGGTTTAGATTACCCTGGAGCAGGTCCAGAACATAGTCATTTAAAAACAATTGGCCGTGCTGAGTATGTGACTGTGACAAACAAAGAAGTCCTTGAGGCATTTCAAGTACTTTCGAAGGTTGAAGGGATTATTCCTGCCCTTGAGAGCTCACATGCGGTCGCACATGCTCTAAAATTAGCACCAACTTTATCATCTGAAGAAAGCATTATTATTAATATCTCAGGTCGTGGTGATAAAGACGTGGAACAGGTTTTCCACATGTTAACTAAATAATTCAATAAAAGAGCAACTTTCATAAAAGGAAATCGCTCTTTTAACTATATCAATGATCTAGGTATATTTCGGCAATACTATCACAAAGTTTAGCTTTTAGGAACTGTCAATATTCAGAACACTAATATATTTCAGTTAAGTAATTTAATCTATGTATGCCAACAATTCTCTTTTACAGACACATAAATCAGAACCACCAGTATAACTGGTGGTTTGCTCTGCGCGTGAAACGCTGGGGTACTGGCCCATGTCTAAAGACATTCTGAATGGTCTGCCAACCGCACTCCGTTTTCACACAAACCGCTAAAGCGGCTTACTTATTTTTTCTTTCTCTTGATTTCTTCTCCTGTGAATGGGTCAATGAATTCTTTCATCGTCATTTGATCTTGCAGGATATCTTCTTGTAATTGATTTTTTATATACTCTTGTATCTTTTTCTTATTTCGGCCGACTGTGTCCACATAGTATCCTCGACACCAGAATTGACGATTACCGTATTTATACTTTAAATTCGCATGTCGGTCGAAAATCATTAGACTACTCTTCCCTTTTAAATAACCCATGAACGCAGATACACTCAATTTCGGTGGAATACTTACCAACATATGAATGTGGTCAGGACAGGCTGTTGCCTCTATGATTTCTACATCTTTTCTTTCACATAATTGGCGCAATATTCTTCCAACATCTGCTTTAATTTGACTATAAATAATCTGCCTTCTATACTTTGGCGCAAAGACGATATGATACTTACAATTCCACGTTGTATGTGCTAAACTTTTGTTATCCATTTATGGTGGCTCCTTTCGTACGAAGTCGGTTGACTAGACCTGACTTTATTGTACGTTTGGAGTTTTTTTATTGTCCATAGCTAAAAGCTTTCCGGAACCCCCTGCATAGCAGGGGGTTTTCAAAGCACACAAATAAAAAAACGGATGTAGACTAATTCTACATCCGTTCCTTTAACGATTAGGAAATTGCCTTTTTATGCAGTTTCATTTTTAGTTTTTCTAACATATCTATCGTCATTTTGGCTAAATCATACTCTGCTTTGAAGCCCCACTCTTTTTGAGCTGCGTCAATATTTAAAGAGTTTGGCCAGCTGTCTGCAATCGCTTGACGCACTGGATCAACCTGATAATCCATCGTGAAATTTGGTAAATGCTTCTTGATTTCAGCTGCGATTTGTGATGGTTCAAAGCTCATCGCTGTAATATTAAAGGCATTGCGATGAACGAGCTTACTACCATCTGCCTCCATTAAATCTACAATAGCTTGTAAGGCATCTGGCATGTACATCATGTCCATAAACGTACCTTCCTGAATATAAGATGTGTACTTACCTTGCTCAATTGCTTCATAGAAAATTTCTACTGCATAATCAGTTGTACCACCACCTGGAGGTGTTACATAAGAAATTAATCCAGGGAAACGTACACCACGTGTATCAACACCAAAACGATTGAAGTAATAATCGCATAATAATTCACCCGCTACCTTATTTACACCATACATAGTTGTTGGACGTTGCAAAGTATCCTGCGGTGTATCTTCTTTCGGTGTAGATGGACCAAATGCTCCAATTGAACTTGGCGTGAAAAATTGCATATTTAACTCACGAGAAACTTCCAATGCATTCATTAAACCGCCCATATTTAAATTCCAAGCTAACAATGGATTTCTTTCAGCTGTGGCTGATAGTAATGCTGCTAAATGCATCATCGTATCTGCACCAAAGTCCTTTGCTAAATCGTGCATTCTTTGTCCATCTGTCACGTCCAATATTTCAAATGGGCCCTTAGTATGTTCAAGCTTTCTAATGTCTGTAGCAAGTATATTGTCCTCTCCATAAATACCACGAAGTTTTTCTACAAGCTCAGAACCAATTTGACCAAGTGCCCCAGTAACAATAATCTTTTTCATTTCTCAAAACCTCCACATATGAACAATTGTACTTGCTGAAAGTACAAATATATATTGATAAACATTGATTTAATAACACTTTCAATGAAACTCATTATAATGTGTTCGTTTTGAAAATACAACAATTATATTAATAATATTCATTAAAAGGAACATATAATCCCTTACTTCCAGTATATGAGCACTCAAAAAATATTGTGCTACAAAAATATACAAAATACAATTGTACACCTCAAAAATACAAAAAATTAAATCTTTCATAAACTAGTTTTGTAACCACGCAAAAAAAGAACCTTCTTTGCTAATTTCCGCAAAAAAGACTCCTTTTCAACATTATTCTTTAATATTAAATTAGATTGAAAAACGTTTAACAGCAATTTGCAAAACTTTTGATACTTTGCGCAATTCTTTAATGTAATTATGGAATTGTTGTTGAGCTGTTAATTGATCTGCTGTTAATGTAGCAACATGCTTAGTGGATACAGCATTCGTATCCGATATAGCTGTTAACATAACCGCATCCTCACTCACCTTTTGGGTGTGAGTGGCTATCTCTTGAACTGTAGCAGATACTTCCATCATATAAGGCTTGATTGTATGTACTTTTTCTAAAATTTGATCAAAACTTGTCGCTGTTTGTCCTGTTACGGCAACACCTTTTTCAGTAGCCAACAACACGCCCTCCATCATTTGTACTGCATAGCTCGAATCTAAATGGATGTTTTGTACAATGGATGTAATCGTTTGTGTTGATTGGACTGTTTGTTCCGCAAGCTTCCGCACCTCATTGGCTACAACTGCAAACCCCTTTCCATGTTCTCCTGCTCTTGCTGCTTCAATGGATGCGTTTAACGCTAGTAAGTTGGTTTGTGCTGTTATTTTTTCTATGACCTCAATCATTTGATCGATTGATGAGGCACGCTCAACCAAGTTAAAGATAGCTGTATTCGATTTTTCTACGGCCTGCTTAATCACTTGCATTTGCATTAAATTAGCCTGTACAATTTCAGTTCCACTCTCAGCATCTCTTGCTGTTTGATGCGCAAAGCTTTCCACGACCTGCACTTTTTCTAAAATGACTTGTACATCATTTAAAACTTCCTCTAAAGAAGCAGTATTGGAAGCCAATTTACTAGTAGAAGCAGCCGTTGAATCTGAAATAGATTGTACATCTTTTGCTATTTTTAACGTTGTTGTTGATGATTGCTCTGAGGATCCTTGCAATTTACCTGTCATTTCTTCTACTTCATAGGCGCTGTCCGTTACAGTATGGAGTAGGTGTTTTACCTCTGTGACCATTTGATTGTAAGACAGTACTACCTCACCAAGCTCATCATGGGCAACATAACTTGCATTCGCAGTGAAATCGCCTTGTTCTGCTCGTTTTAATAATGATTTCAATTGACGTGTTGGTACATTGACTGCCTTAGTTGCGATAAATCCTATCAGAATGACAAGCAACACCACTGCTAAGCATACGCCACCTAGTAACCAATAACCAAATTGCACATCTTGTTGATAATACTTCTGTTGATCCTTCGCTTTTTCAACCAAATAATTTTGTGTTTCTTCTAATAATGTATGGCTTTCCTGACTTATTGGTAGAAATGTCAGCGAATAGAACTGCTCTAGCTCACCTTGGTTCAATTGCTTATAACTCTCAATCAATTCTCCTTGTTTCTTCAGCAAGGATTTAAATTTTTTAATTTGATGACTCATTTTTTTATCAATTTCTTGGCTATCCAATTGCTTTAAAGGCTGTGCCATCTCTTTTAAAATAACCGTCATTTCTTGATAGTCACCCTGAGCATCTACGATAAAATCTAATTGACGCTGTGATTCTTCTAGCTCATTCAGCCAACCGATTGGGACAAGTCCCTGTGTGTAACTCTCACTTGCATGCCACGACATCTTCCTTAAATAATCCACACTAAATACACCCAGCAATACATTCGATAATACACAAACAATCATGAGTACAAGTAACTTGTCCTTCACCTTTATGAAACGGAAAAAATGCATGATCCTTGGCTCCTCCTCCAACTCTTACCAATAATGATAGTATGAAGATATAAAGCCAGTGTTATGTTTTTGTAAAGATTGCAAGAAGAATTAAGAATTTATGCCCATTATCTAGTTTTATATAGGTAATTTACCACACAAATAACTCCCTACCATTGATCCTTAATTATACTATTTCTGCCACCGTAACCTTCCATGCATTCCAAACGTTTATCGTATTAATAAAGAATGGAGGTATTATATTTGTCTCAACTCAAGAGGTTGGATGTAAGTTTAGTAGTTCATTTTCTTCTACTAGGTGGGATTAGCTGTCTTTTTGTCCACTCCAGTAGTGTAAATTAAGCTCCTTCATCATCAATATTATCGAACATCATGCTTATGGGAATTGTTATGACTATTCATAAGTCTTATAAAGGTAATATGTTTAAAGTAGAGGACTAACAAAATGCAAGTAGAGAAAAGACCTTCCTATTCTCTACTTGCTAAATTAAAAGGGAGGATTAATTAGTTAAAAACTCCTTAATACTAGCATTATATTGATCGATAAATATTTTCGCTTCATTATTAGGTAGTTTTAATGCGGCTAATGCGGCACCGCCAACTGGTAGGCTATAAGCACCCATAAAGTCATACTGATTGCTATTATTTTTATCAATGGAGGCTAATTTTTCAATAAATAACGTCAATTCATTAAAAACTCCACCAGCTAGCACGACTTTGACACGCGTATCTGAAAACGGATTTTTTTTGTAACAAGCATCTATACTTTGATAAAAAACATGGCACACTTGATCCAGAATCGTGTTCGCTACAGCATCACCTCTTTTAGCGCAATCAATGGCAATCTTACTTAAAGGAGAGATTGTATCTCTCGGATGTCCTTTTCCATAAACAATTTCAATTATTTGTGGAATGGATTGTAATTGAAAATAATTTAATACTGAGGATGTGAGGCTCGTTTCTGGCCCTCTTTTATCAAATGCTTTAAACACCGCTTTTAATGTGCGAATACCAATATCATAGCCACTGCCTTCATCATCAAAAATAAAGCCCCATCCTGCCGTACGCTCAACTCTGCCAGACGAATCTATACTTAATGTAATTGCACCTGTACCAGAAATCTGTACAATGCCAGACTGACCTAATGTACCAGCATACAGCGCGTTCAACCCATCATTCGACAGTGATAATTGACAGCCTTCAGGTAATAGCGAGGTTAGTAGTGTGTGGGTAATCTCCTCATTATTATTTTCCGTTACGCCAGATAGTCCCGCATGGCACTTCGTAATTTGATGAAAATCATAAGGTTGTTGTCTTTTTAAATCATTTATTAGTTCTGTTATCGTCTGCGTAAATTGCTCTAAGCTCATAGATGTGGGATTACTTTTACCTGTTTCTGCTAGTGCTATAACTTGCCCACGAAATGTTGAGATTGTCGCAATTGTTTTTGTTCCACCACCGTCAATTGCCAAAACATACAAGTACCTTCACCTCTATACGATTTTAATTGTAGAAACAATTTCTCCTACTTCCTGCCCTGCGTCATTACGCACAAATGCAGGAGACAAGGCTTTAATACGCTCAATCGTTTCTTGATTTGTATACTGAATTTGTTCCATCTAGTTGACATCTACCACCCACCGCTAATTACTTCAAGGCTTTTAGAACCATAACAATATTCTTTACAGCTTATTTACACTATCCACAACCACATCGAGTATACGATCAAGATCTTCTTGTACAATATTAAGTGGTGGTGATAGCGTTAAGACATTATTAAACCCTGCAACAGTTGCTCCATTTTTTCCAATGATAACCCCTTGTTCTTTACATTTGGCAATGACAGCATTCATCTTCTCCACTGGTAAAGGTTCTTTCGAGACTTTATCTGCAACTAATTCAATCCCAATTAATAAACCTTTGCCACGCACATCTCCTACATTTGGATGATGCTGCAATTGTTGCTGCAATGTTTGTAGTGTTGCAGCGCCAATTTCCTTGGAACGCTCAAACAACGCTTCTTGCTCAAGAATTTCAATATTTTTTAATGCAACTGCACATGCCACAGGAGAGCCTCCAAATGTATTCACATGGCGGAAATAGCTGTATGCATCTGAGCCCTTAAACACCTCATAAATTTCACGCTTCACGGCTGTTGCTGATAATGGTAAATAGGCACTTGTAATTCCTTTAGCCATCGTAATTATATCTGGCTTAACACCGTAGTTCATAAATCCAAAAGGCTTACCTGTTCGACCAAAGCCACAAATAACCTCATCCACAATCAGTAAAGCACCATGCCTTTTACACACTTCCTCAATGCCTTTTAAATAATTCTCTGGAGGCATAATGACACCGCCACCTGTAATAATAGGCTCTAAGATCATAGCCGCAATTGTGTCACTCAGTTCCCATGTCATCGTTTTATCTACAGCCTTTACACTCGCTAAATCCAATGGCGCAATAGCATCGCTTTCATGCTCACGATATTGATCAGGTGGTGCGACATGGATAAAACCTGGAGATAGTGGCTCGTATTTATATTTGCGCTCCGCCTGCCCCGTTGCCGCTAAAGCCCCAAAGGAGTTACCATGATAAGCACGGTAGCGTGAGACAATTTTATAGCGTGAGCTTTGTCCTTTTTGCTGATGGTATTGCCGAGCAATTTTAAAGGCTGTTTCATTCGCCTCTGATCCACTATTGGAGAAGAAAATAACGTAATCTCCACCAAGTAGTTCATTTAGCTTCTCAGCTAATTCCACTGCAGGCAAATGACCCTGAGATAATGGTGCATAAGCATTTTTCATCATTTGCTCATGTGCCGCATCTGCTAACTCTTTCCGTCCATAGCCAACATTGACACACCAAAGCCCTGCCATTGCATCAATATATTCCACACCATCTGTATCCATAATTCTTGCACCATCAGACCTTTCTACTACATATGTGGCTTGCGGATTATATGGTTTCATAGAATGCCAAACATATTGCTCATCCTTGGATAATACATCACTTTTAAGATTTGTCTGTGTCATCATCAAACACCCCTCACTATATTAGTTTTTCGCATCATTATTACTTGGGAACGCAAAGGAACTTGTTGTATCCTCCGTTTCATCTGGCCAGCGCTCAGAAATCGTTTTGGCCTTTGTAAAGAACCTTGCCTGATCTGGGCCAAACATATGCCCTTCACCAAACTTAGAACGTTTCCATCCACCAAAGTTATGATAGCCAACAGGGATTGGTATAGGTACGTTCACACCTACCATGCCGACTTCTATTTCCTCTTGGAATTTCCGTGCTGCTGCTCCACTGCTTGTAAACATGGTTACCCCATTGCCAAGCTCATGGTTATTGATTAAATCTATTGCCTCTTGTAATGAGTCCACCCCTACAACAATACGTGCTGGACCAAAGACCTCTTCTTTAAAGATCTTCATTTCCGATGTGACATTATTAAGGAGGGTTGGGCCAAGATAAAAGCCATTTGACGTTTCACATACTTTCGGATTTCTTCCGTCAATCACAAGATTTGCCCCTTCAGTGACTGCCTCATCGATAGAACGAATAATCGTTCCTTTCGACTCTTTAGTGATGACTGGTCCGAAATCGACGTCTTTTTCTGTATAGGGTCCAACCTTTAGTTGAGAGATTTTATTTTTTAATAGTTCCGTAAACCGTTGTTCGGTATCTTTGCCTACAACAAGTGCACCTGAAATCGCCATACAGCGCTGTGATGCTGCACCATACGCTGCTCCTAAAAAGGCATTCGCCGTTTGTTCTAGGTTGGCATCTGGCATCACAATCATAAAGTTCTTCCCACCACCAAATGCCGCAACACGTTTATTGTGCTTTGTTCCTGTTTGATAAATATATTCAGCAACAGGTGTTGAGCCAACAAATGAGATAGCTTGAATCTCTTTATTTTCTAATAGTTCATTGACAGCCTCTTTATCTCCATTGACAACAGTCCAAATGCCATCTGGTAAACCTGCCTCTTTCCATAATTGACTTATATAGAGAGCGGACATCGGTACGCGCTCTGATGGCTTTAATATAACGGCATTTCCTACTGCCACAGCCATGCTTGTAATCGCAAGCGGTACCATAACAGGGAAATTAAATGGTGCGATAGTTGCCACTACGCCGAGTGGTGATTTGGCAGAAAAGGCATTTATATTACCACCTACATTGACTGAGTACTCTCCTTTTAGCATTTGCGGTGCACTGATCGCCATATCAACGGATTCAATACCACGAACGATTTCACCTTTTGCATCGTCCTTTGTTTTACCACTTTCCTGACAAATCACATCGATAAGCTCTTCCTGTTTTTCTACTAACAACTGACGGAATCGATGTAACACTTCTACCCGTTTACCAATTGATCGTTTTTTCCATGCTGGAAAGGCTTCTTTTGCAAGCTGAATAGCATGCTTTACCTCATCTCTTGAAGCAAGTGGTACTCTTGCAATAACCTCTCCTGTTGATGGATTATAAACCTCTGAAAATCGGCCACTTGTACCAGCTACCTCTTCCCCTTGGATAAAATGTGTGAGCGTTTTCATTTCTTGCTGAACTGTCATAATTAGACCACTCCTTTATCGTATTATTGTTCAAAATCGAATTCTTCTTTGCTAAAAATAGAACTTGATTCATCGGGTTGTTTAATCGTTTTTTTCTTTTGAGTAAGTACATAGAAAATCATCACAATAGCGACGACAACGCATGTAAATAAAATTTGTAAGCGCATAGACTCTATAAAGAACATCGCCATTAATAAAGCTGTTGTAGCGAGTATTGTGAAATACGTTAAATAAGGGAATAACCACATCTTCACCTTTAATAGCTCTAAATTTTCTTGTTCAATCTTGCGTCGCATTCTTAATTGTGAAAAGGCAATGATTAAATAAAGTATTAAAGTAATCGCACTACAAGAGCTCAGTAAAAACATAAAAACTTTATCTGGTGAAACATAATTCATAATGACTGCAATATACGAGAAAAATGTAGCTGCTAAAATGGCATTGACAGGTGCACCCTTTTTGTTTAATTTTAAAAATGCTCTTGGCGCTTCTCCCTTTTCTGCTAAAGAAAATACCATGCGTGATGTTGCATAAAGTGCTGAATTTAAACACGATAGCACCGCTGTTAACACAACAAAATTCATAATTTGTGCGGCAGCAGGAATTCCAATATAATCGAGTACTGCTACATAAGGACTTGTTAAAATATCGGAGGAATGCCAAGGCAATAGCGTTACAACAACCGCAATAGAACCCACATAGAAAATTAAAATCCGCCAAGTAATGGAATTGGTAGCTTTCGTTACAGCAGCTAATGGTTCATCTGATTCACCAGCAGCAATGGCCACAATTTCTGTTCCCATGAAGGAGAAAATAACAATGACGACACCCATTAGAACAGCACCAAAACCATTAGGTAAAAAACCACCTTGCCCGACTAGATTGGTCATACCTACAGCATTAAAGTTTGGGGCGATGCCAAAAATAATGAAGGCACCAAGACCAAGGAAAACCACTATACTTGCAACCTTAATAAGAGAGAACCAATACTCAAACTCACCAAATGCTTTGACAGAAAGAACATTCGTTAAAGTAAGTGCTGCGGTTAGTAACAAACTTAATAGCCATAAAGGCATCCCGTCATACCAATATTGAATAATGGCTGCCGCTGCTGTTGCTTCTAGTGCAATCGCAATGACCCAGAAAAACCAGTACAGCCATCCAATCATAAAACCTGCCCACGGGCCAATGGCTTCATGCGCATAATGTGCAAATGAGCCACTCGTTGGATTAACAGCTGCCATTTCGCCTAGCATACGCATAACTAAAATAACGATAATTCCTGCAAATATATACGATAAAATGGCCCCTGGACCAGCTAAATTAATAACTGAACCACTCCCCATAAATAGGCCAGCACCAATTACTCCTGCAATAGCAATCATCGTCATATGCCGCTTCTTTAACCCTCTTTGTAAATGCGTTTGTTGCTCCATATCTGTCACCCCTTTTAGTAGATTGCTTGATCGCTTACAAAAATTTTACATGTTTCATAACGTTGAAGTAATAGACAAACTGTAAAATTATATACTTTTGTTTTAAACATAATGTAAAATAGACTAAATATTCTTAAAATACTATATCCACGAATTTATAAGAAAATATAAATCATCAAACAGAAAAAATATACAATGCATACAACTAAGGGAGGGGCTAAATTGAGTCCGTTTCAACTTAAAGTACTAGATGTTTTGGAAAATAAGTATTTTCATAAGGCAGAGGTTGTGGCAGGTCATGAAGGATTATCAAGGATTATCAAATGGGTACATGTTCTTGAAATCGTACAAGTTGATCATTTTTTAGTTGGTGAGGAGTTAGTATTAACAACAGGAATTAGTCTCCAGCATAGTATCGCTAATTTTACCGCATTTGTAGAAGCCATCATTCAAAAAAATTGTGCTGCTCTTTGTATTGAGTATGGCTCTTATATTCAGACCGTTCCAAAAGCAATACTAGCACTGGCAAACCGGCATCAGTTTCCCATTATTGTTTTTCATGAGGCAGTTCCTTTTGTTCGTATTACGCAGGATTTACATAGCCAAATTATCAATCAGCAATATTTAATGATTTCTTCGCTAGAATCTTATGCACAAGCTTTGAACAAAAATGCTGTCTTAGGACAAAATACAGAAGATATTTTACAAAATATGTATAATGAATTAAAAACACAAATCATGTTTTCCATTAAGGGACGCAATCCTATCTTTTTCCCCAATACGACACACCAAAAACGTCAGCAGCTATTAACATTGAACAAGTCTGCTCAGCAATTTAAACATGGGCCTATTTTTATCTTTGATCAGCATTATGCAGATTTAACACTCTATCGAGAGGATGGACTATTTTCAGAGTTTGAATTATTAATATTAGATCGTACAGCAACGGCGCTGGCACAGCTATTAATGCGAGAGTTTTATATTGAGGAAAAAAAGAATATTGAGGATGCTACAATTTTAGTCGATTGGATTGATCAAAAATTATCTAAGGAAGAAATCTATAAATTTATCGTTACACATTACGCGGGCTATACACAATCTAGTGGAGCTGTCTTTATTTTATCCTCTCCTACTACAATGACAAAGACACAGGAGGATATGGTCTATAGTAAGCTTTATTATCGAAATCTCTTTGAGCAACATGGATTTATGCCCTTTTTATTCGAAAGAAAAAGCTATATTATTTTTATTTTACTTCATACGAAAGACAGTAAAGCTATTCGTGACATATTGAATAGCATTTTTTCCACACTGCCCAATACCGACTTTTATAAAAAGCAGCAAGCACAAGGTTTTCAAATAGCCGTTGGAAAGGTTGTTTGCGATGTAGAAGAAATTCCTAAAAGCTATCAAACTGCTTTAGAAACTTTATATATTTGCCGCAAAGTGCAAACGTCCTCTTTCTTTTATGATGATTTGCATTTATATCATTTAATCTATAAATTACAAATGCAAGTGAATTTACAGGAAGTGATTTACGATTATTTACAGCCCGTTATTGAGTACGATAAAAAATACAATAGCAAGCTTCTTGAAACATTACAGGTTTATTTACAAACAAATGGCTCCAAGCAGCAAACAGCCAACCAATTATTTATTGTTCGTCAAACACTCTATCACCGCTTAAGAAAGCTTGAAGGTTTACTAGGTGAAAATTTCATGAAAGGACATAACCGCATTACATTAGAATTTATGCTATTGGCAAATTCATTGATTGAGGATAAGGGCTAGAAAAAAGATGGCACGCTCAAAAGATTACTCCCTCTTGAGCGTGCCCCTCTATTAGCCTTTCACGACAACATCATGATATAGTCCTGGTCTACGGTCGTCATAAACTGGAATTCTTCCACGTACTTCATCGACAATAGAAAAATCTACATCAATCACCGCTACTTCTTCATCCTCTGCACCGATCCAAAGTACTTCTCCCCAAGGCTGTATGATCATCGATTGGCCATTAAAGTTTTCTACCTTTTTTGAAATGCGATTAACTGCTATTACAAAACATTGGTTCTCAATCGCACGAGCTTGCAGCAATGTTTTCCAATGATCAATCCTTGGTGTTGGCCACTGGGCTGGTACAAATAATACCTTTGCTCCTTGTAATGCGTGTGCACGTAACCATTCTGGGAAACGAATATCATAACAAATGACCCCAGCAGCTTCAATATCTCCTAGAGCAAATCGATTCATTTCATCCCCTGCTTCTAAGTAGAGATGCTCATCCATTAAACGGAAAAGATGTGCTTTGCTATATTCCCCTACAAGTTCTCCATTGCGATCAAATGTATACATCGTATTATAAAATTTGTCGCCTTTCTTCGTTGAAACAGAACCACCTACAATATGTACACCAAGTTCCTGTGCTAATTCAGCCAAGAAGGATTTCGTACGTTTACCATCGACATCCGCTAGTTCAGGCAGCTTCTCTAACGCATAGCCTGTATTCCACATTTCAGGCAGCACAATGATTTCTGCTCCTTTTTTTGCCACTTCTCGAATCTTGTCCTCAGCTCGTGCAAAATTTTCTTCTACTTTGCCAAAGCCAACATTTAATTGAATACAACCGATTTTCATAGCCATTCCTCCTCTAGACAATTAACAAAAAAAGTAATACTATTTGCTTCATATTCTTCAATAATAATTATTATATTCTGAAAAGGGTGATCATGCATGGAATTCTCTAAAAAACTACAGCAACTACCCACTCAATTTTTTGCAGCGTTAGTTCAAAAAGTAAATAATGCCTTAGAAGAAGGTCGCGATGTCATTAATCTTGGTCAAGGAAATCCCGATCAACCAACGCCCCCTCATATCATTCAAGCATTACAGGAGGCGGCTGAAAATCCACAAAATCACAAATATTCACCATTTCGCGGTATCGCTGAATTACGCCAAGCAGCTGTCGACTATTATAAACGTGAATATAATGTGAATCTAAATCCTGACACAGAGGTAGCGATTCTTGGCGGGACAAAAATTGGACTCGTTGAGCTACCTTTAGCCGTATTAAATCCAGGTGATACAATGCTCTTACCAGACCCTGGCTATCCAGATTACTTATCAGGTGTCGTATTAGGTGATGTCCATTTTGAAGTGATGCCACTTTTAGCTGCAAATGATTTCTTACCTAATTATCATGCATTACCTGATGAAGTGAAAGAGAAGGCGAAGCTACTTTACCTAAATTACCCGAACAACCCTACAGGTGGTACAGCAACACTTGCATTTTTTGAAGAGACCGTTCGCTTTGCGAAGGAACACAATATTATCGTATCACATGATTTTGCTTATGGAGCAATAGGATTTGACGGTAATAAACCTATTAGCTTCCTACAAGCTGAGGGTGCAAAAGAAGTAGGAATTGAAATGTACACACTCTCCAAAACTTATAATATGGCAGGCTGGCGTATAGGCTTCGCTGTCGGTAATGCCGACATTATTGCTGCCATTAATCTAATTCAGGATCATCTGTTTTGTAGTCAATTCCCTGCTATTCAACAAGCAGCAGCAACGGCACTTACAGCTTCCCAAGAATGTGTGGATGAACTGCGAGCTACCTATGAAGGTCGCCGCAATGTACTCATTGAAGAAGCTCAAAGAATTGGTTGGCATGTAACGGCTCCAAAAGGCTCCTTCTTCGCATGGCTCCCTGTACCATTCGGCTATACTAGCGAGCAGTTTGCCGATTTATTATTGGAAAAGGCTGATATCGCTGTAGCAGCAGGCAATGGCTTCGGCCGATATGGCGAAGGCTATATCCGTGTTGGTTTACTTGTTAGCGAGGAACGCTTACGTGAAGCAATCCATAGAATCGAACAATTACAATTATTCAACCCTTAACCATGACATGAGGCTGGGACAAAAGTAAAAATGTTAGACCGATTATAAGCTCGGTCTAACATTTTTTAATTCAGGAAGGAACATGCAACTCAGTGAAAAGAAAAAGTTAGTACATTTTCGCTATTTTTCAATTTTCCTTGGCTGCTGTAAACCGTGTTCTAATGGATAAAATTGAACATGGCCTGTTTCTTCATCAAATTTTCGAAAGTGCTGGATGCCTTGAACCTCAGCTAGCACTATGTCAGCCGTAATAACAGGGTTCCCCCTCTTCATTAAATGCCCCCCTGACACGATGCCCCATTGATCACTCATAGAACCATGGAAATGTGTTTCATATCCCCCATCGCGCTTACATACTACGCCAGAGCCTTGGATCAATTCAAGTGGCCCCTCTTTTTTTATGACATCGCTAAAACTTACGTTAATCTGTGATGTTTCATCAGGTACTAAATAAACAAAGCTACTCTTTTGAAGGCTACCTATACAGCTAACAATTGTTGCTGACTCAATATGGTTCTCCTCACAAAGTGCCTCCATTCCTTCAATAATGTCTGTACCCATTAGCAATCGAGCACTCACAACCTTGCCAAATGAACCTATACCATAATTAACTCTTACAGACATTGCTATCCCTCTTTCATGACGAAATATTATAATAATATAAAAAATTTAAAAAATATTTATTGACTTACTATAACCTATAAATTATATTAGTTCTATCGGAATTACAAAAAAATATGATAAATCTCTTATCAAGAGTAGCTGAGGGACTGGCCCTATGAAGCTCGGCAACCTCCTTTTAGAAGGAAGGTGCTAAATCCTGCAAACGATTATCGTTTGATAGATAAGAGAGGACATTTTTTCATGAGCCTCTCTTAGTTTGTAAGAGAGTTTTTTTATTTTCAAAAACCGATAAAAACAATCTTGGAGGTAATTTTCATGAAAAAGAAAAATAAATTTTTAGTAGGTTTAGCAAGTCTTACATTAGCAGCAGCTCTAGCAGGTTGTGGCTCTAAAGAAGAGAGTAAAGGTCAAGCTGAAGCAATTAATGAAAATAAAATCGTCGTAGGCGTCACGTCTGGTCCACACGAACAAATCGCAGAAGTTGCAGCGAAAGTAGCCAAAGAAAATGGGCTAGAAGTAGAGCTTAAATCATTTTCTGATTATGTTTTACCTAATACATCCTTATCTGAAGGTGATCTTGATGCGAATAGCTATCAACACGAGCCTTTCCTCGATACGTTTAATAAAGATCATGATACAGATTTAGTACCAGTAGGCAAAACGATTTTAAATCCAATGGGTATTTACTCTGAAAAATATAAATCCTTTGATGACATTCCAGATGGTGCAACATTTGGTTTACCAAATGACCCAACAAATGGTGCTCGTGCCCTCTTTGTTTTACAGGAAGCAGGCTATATAAAATTAAAAGATGGGGCAGATTTAACAGCCTCTATCCGTGATGTAGAAGAAAACAAAAAGAATTTAAAATTCATCGAATTAGAGGCAGCTCAAATTCCTAAGCAGCTTAGTGAAGTAGATGTAGCAGCTATTAATACAAACTTCGCATTGGAAGCTGGCATTAATCCTAAAGATGACGCTATTCTTTTAGAATCTACTGACTCTCCATATGTGAACTATATTGTGGTACGTGCAGAAAATGAAAATGACCCAACAATTAAAAAGTTCGTTGAGGCTTACCAATCTGATGAAGTACGTCAATTCATTGAAGAAGAATTCAAAGGTTCAGTAATCCCTAGCTGGTAATACATTCAGGAAGCTTCTAGTAGCTGAAGAATCTGCCGAAATTCCTCTATGGAAAACGAGCAAATTCTTGCTTTTTAGGAGCTTGAGAAAGGAGCAATCAATCGGATGATTCAATTACAAAATATCTCAAAAGAATATAAGACGAAAAAAGACATCATTAAGGCTGTAGATGGAATCAATCTCCATGTAAAAAAAGGACAAATTCATGGTGTGATTGGCTATAGTGGTGCAGGTAAAAGTACACTCATTCGTTGCGTCAATCTACTAGAGCGACCTACAGCTGGAAAAGTGTTAATCGACAATGTGGACATTACTGCCCTTTCTCTTCATGAATTACGGCAAACACGCCAAAAAATCGGAATGATTTTCCAACATTTTAATCTATTAAAAACGGCAACCGTTTACCATAATATTGCTGTTCCTTTAAAGCTACTTGGCTATAACGAGAAAGAGGTAAAAAACCGTGTGGCTAAATATGCTGAAATTGTTGGATTAACAGACAAACTAGACAGCTACCCTAACCAACTTTCAGGTGGGCAAAAGCAACGTGTTGCTATTGCACGTGCCTTGGCACAGGAACCAGAGGTTCTACTTAGTGACGAAGCAACAAGTGCACTCGACCCTGAAACAACCGAAGCCATTCTTGAATTGTTGTTAAAAATTAACCGTGAATTAGGCATTACGATCCTGCTGATTACACATGAGATGAATGTCATTCAGAAAATATGTGATGAGGTTTCTGTTCTTGAGTCCGGAAAAGTGGTGGAATTTGGTATGGCTATTGAACTTTTTGCTAAACCGAAGCATCCTACAACGAGAAAGTTTTTAAATACGATTTCACAACGTAATTTATCCCCTTCCCTGATCGAGCAGTTAAATGTTTCAGGCAGTGTCATTCGTTTAACCTTCCTAGGTGAAAGTACTGGTAAGCCATTACTAGCAGAAGTTACGAAAGTGTATGATGTACAACCAAATATTTTAACGGCAAATATTATTGAATTAAAAAACGGCATTGTTGGTAACATTGTGGTGCATTTACATGGAGAACTTCACATTGTCCAAAAGGCACTCACATATTTTACGGAAAATGGCGTCGCGGTGGAAGAATTAGGAGGCGAATTCAATGAGTAGTATTCAAAGCTTTTTTACAGATTGGTCAGATGTAATTGGCAAATCAATTATCGAAACATTTCAAATGGTCGGAATATCTTTATTGTTTTCCATTCTCATTGGGATTCCATTGGGGCTATTAATCGTATTAACACGACCAGGTCAATCCTTTGACAATAAATTTTTATATCAATTTTTTAATTTAGTCATCAATATTATACGTTCTGTTCCATTCATCATTTTATTATTTTTCATCCTCCCTTTTACTAAGCTGATCGTCGGCACAACAATTGGGGTTAAAGGTGTTATCGTTCCGCTAGTTGTCTATACAGCTCCTTATATTGCTCGACTGATGGAATCTGCGCTATTAGAGGTGGATTCGGGAGTGGTAGAAGCCTACACAGCAATGGGTATTAAACGTCGCCATATTATTTGGCATGTGCTATTACGTGAAGCTCGTCCATCTATTATTTTAGGCTTAACAATTGCCACAATTGGTTTAATCGGTGCTACGGCTATGGCAGGAATGGTTGGTGCTGGAGGTTTGGGTGACCTCGCCTATCGTTATGGTCATTTACGCTATGAGGTCGATGTTATGTATGCAACTGTCTTTATCTTAATCATTCTTGTGCAAAGCATTCAATCCATCGGCAACCGCTTCGCTGCGAAATTGAAAAAGGATTAAGAGGAGAATGACAATGACAACTGAAATTTATGTAGAGAAAAATGGTTATATTGCAACGTTAGTGTTAAACCGACCTGATAAACGGAATTCCTTATCAAAGGCGATGTTTCAGAACATAGTAGAGCAACTTGAGCAGTTACGTGTAGATTCTTCTATTAAGCTCTTAATTGTCCGTGGCGTTAATGAAGTAGCCTTTTCATCTGGTGCCGATATTAGCGAGTTTTTAGATATTCGTTATGCCGCGGACAATGCCAAAGCCTATAATGATTTGGCTCTAAAGGCGATTGATACCCTCTATAAATTTCCTCACCCGACGATTGCTATGATTCAGGGTTTAGCCATTGGTGGTGGCTTAGAACTAGCCAACGCATGTGATTTTAGAATGGCGACACCAAAGAGTAAGCTTGGCATCACAGCGGCGAATATTGGTATTGTCTATAATCTTGAAAGTACAAAGCGTCTCATCAATCTTGTTGGTGTTGCCAAGGCGAAAGAGATTTTATACACAGCCAACATTTTTACAGCACAAGATGGAAAAAACATCGGTTTAATCACAGCCTTACATGAGCCAGAGGATATTGAAAGTGCCACGCTGCATTTTGCTGAACATCTATTAAGTAAATCATCCATTGCAAACGCAGGCATCAAAAAAATGATCCAAGCAATTGTAGATGGTGAAAACGAAGAAAGCGATGAGCTGGCACAGATCGTTCTTAATTCATTTAGTTCAGATGATTATAACGAAGGTATTCAAGCCTTCTTAAACAAAAGAAAGCCTATTTTCAATAAATAAGTGAGGTAGTAACGATGACAAACATAACTGATGGTGATCTACTCTTAAAAAATATTACTGCACAAGCCCCCTTCCCCATTTGCTTTGCAGATTTAGAAAAGGCCGTAGCGGAAAAAATCGAAGCTGGACCTTTTGGCTATATCCGTTCAGGTGCTGGTGGTGAACAAACACTGCGCAATAATCGTGCAGCTTTCGAAAAGTATTCTATAGTTCCTCGCTTTTTAAAGGATGTTTCAAATGTTCAAACATCGATTAATTTGTTTGGTAAAACATACCCAACTCCATTGCTCTTTGCTCCCGTCGGCATGAACGGAATGGTTCATGATGAAGGTGAGCTTGCTGTAGTACGTGCTGCCGAGCATTTAAACATGCCCTATATTCAAAGCACCGTTTCCACTTATGCACTTGAAGAAGTTGCTCAAGCTGCTCGTTCTGCAACAAAATGGTTTCAATTATATTGGTCTACTAATGAAGAAATCGCTTTTAGTATGGTGGCACGAGCGGAGGCAGCCGGATTTGAAGCGATTGTCTTAACTGTCGATACAGTAATGCTTGGTTGGCGTGAAGAAGATGTCCGCAATCAATTTTCACCATTGAAGCTAGGCTATGCACGAGGCAATTATATGAATGATCCCGTTTTTACAGCCACTTTACCTGATGATTCATTCGAGTCCTACGTACAAGGTGTCTTGCAAAATGTCTTCCACCCAACACTTAATTGGGCGCATGTTCGAGAATTAAAAAAGCGTACAAACCTTCCTATACTATTGAAGGGAATTTTACATCCTGAAGATGCGAAACTAGCTATCGACAATGGTATTGATGGCATTATTGTATCAAACCACGGTGGCCGTCAATTAGATGGTGTTATTGGTTCACTTGATGCACTTCCTGCTATTGCGAAAGTTGTGAATGGACAAATTCCTATTATTTTAGATAGTGGTGTCTATCGTGGCATGGATGCTTTAAAAGCACTTGCTTTAGGAGCGGATGCCGTTGCAATCGGACGCCCTTTCGTCTATGGGCTAGCCCTTGAAGGACAACAGGGCGTCGAAAAGGTGATGACCAATCTTTATGATGAATTAAAGGTTTCCATCGCTTTAGCAGGTGCGACCTCTGTCAAAGGATTACGCAACATCACATTAGTCAAACATGATGGGACTGAGGTTAGATGAAACAAGCATTACAAGGATTAAGAGTTGTTGATTTATCGCAAGTACTAGCTGGTCCTTATTGCACGATGGTCTTAGCAGATATGGGTGCAGAGGTTATCAAAATTGAGAAGTATCCAAATGGAGACGATACCCGTACAATGGGTCCTTTTATAAATGAAGAAAGCCATATGTATATGATGGTCAATCGCAATAAGAAAGGGGTTTGTATTAATTTAAAAACGCCAGAGGGATTAGCTTTATTTAAAGAACTTATCCAATCTGTTGATGTCCTTGTGGAAAACTATCGACCAGGTGTCACAAAAAAGCTTGGTATTGATTATGACACATTAAAAGCTATCAATCCTGGTCTTATTTATTGCTCTATTTCAGGCTATGGACAAACGGGTCCGTATAGTCAAAAGGGTGGCTATGATATTATGGCACAGGGTCTGAATGGCTTAATGCATATGACGGGTGAAGCGGATGGTCGACCTGTAAAAGTCGGCTTTGCCGTGAATGATATTGCTGCTGCTCAAACAGCATTACAATCTATTTTAATGGCCTATATTTATAAGCTGCGTAGTGGCGAGGGGCAATATATTGATGTTTCCTTAGTGGAATCAGGTCTAGCATGGACTGTATGGGAGGCCGCTGCTTACTTTGGACATGGCGAACTACCGGAGCGGACTGGAACAGCACATCGGGTATCCGCACCCTATCAAGGTTTCAAAACGCAGGACGACTATATTTTAATAGGTGCTGGCAATCAAAAGCTATGGGAGATTTTTGCAACAAAAGTTATCAACCGACCTGATTGGTTAGACAATCCCCTCTTTGCTACCAACTATTCACGTGCCCAACATGTGAAAGTACTGGAGGCAGAAATTGAGAGCGAATTAATCAAGCATCAAGCTATTTACTGGCTAGCGCTATTGGATGAACACGGCGTACCCTCTAGCCCAATCTATTCCTACGATCAAACATTAAATGATCCACATATTCTAGAGCGTGGCATGGTCTTGTCCTATGAGCACCCAACTGCAGGACCGATGCGTACATTAGGCTTCCCAGCCAAGTTCTCACAAACACCAGGTCACCTAACAAGTGCAGCACCTACTTTAGGACAACATAATGAGGAGATTTTACAGGCTTTGAATATCTCCGCTGAAGACATTCAGCAATTAAGAACAGCCAAAATTATAGGTTCGAAATAAAGCTATCGACTACTTTCAGGTGGCTATCGATCAGTTATGAGCTGCTATCGACTATTTTTTCACTTTTATCCACCACTTTCAACTTTCTATCACACAAAAAGGCTTCCCCATCCATGAGGAAGCCTTTTTCTTATTGAATAACGCCTAATTCACGACCAACTTTTTCGTAAATCGCAATCGCATCATCCAGCATTTCTTTTGTATGTGCCGCTGTTGGCATATTACGAACACGTCCTGTACCTTTTGGCACAGTTGGGAAAACAATTGATTTTGCATAAACGCCTTCTTCAAAAAGACGTTTTGAAAATTCCTGTGTCAGCTTTTCATCCCCAATGATACAAGGCGTAATCGGTGTTTCAGATGCACCGATATTAAAGCCAAGCTTCTCCAGTCCAGCTTTTAAATAGTTGCCATTATCCCAAAGCTTATCGTGCAGCTCTGTTGAATCAATCAGCATTTGTACAGCTGCTGTAATGGCTGCTACATCACCAGGTGGTAGAGCTGTTGAGAATAGGAATGGACGAGAGCGAACTTTCAGCCAATCAATTAAATTTTTCTTACCTGCTACATAGCCACCCACAACACCAATAGCTTTTGATAGTGTACCAATTTGGAAGTCAATTTCTTTTTCTAATCCAAAATGCTTCACAGTTCCTTTGCCTTTACCTGTTACACCTGAACCATGTGCATCATCGACATACGTAATTAAATCAAACTCTTTAGCAATTTCCACAATCTCAGGTAATTTAGCAATATCACCATCCATTGAGAATACACCATCTGTTATGACCATGATTTTATTGTATAATCCTGATTCTTTAGCTGCTTTTGCCTTAGCACGTAGATCATCCATATCGGAGTGATTAAACGCAATGATTTTCGCCTTTGATAAACGACAACCATCAATAATAGAGGCATGGTTTAATTGATCAGATAGAATCGCATCATTTTTATCCATTACAGCTGAAATGGCTGCCATATTACAATTAAAGCCAGATTGATAAGAAATAGCCGCTTCTGTTCCTTTAAATTCAGCAAGCTTTTCTTCTAATTTAACGTGCAAATCAAGTGTCCCGTTGATTGTACGAACAGCACCTGCACCAACACCGTATTTATCAATTGTCTCTTTGGCAATACGCTTTAATTCTTCATTTGTTGCTAAGCCAAGATAGTTGTTAGAGGATAAGTTAACAAGATTTTTGCCACGGACTTGAATAATCGGGCCATTAGCTCCCTCTACTGGATCAATTTCATTGTATAAGCCTTGTTCATGTAAGGCTTGTAGGTTTTCATCTAAAAATGCATTCAATACTTTTGACAAGCGTATCATCCTTTCCTAGGAAAACTGTTCTAGCTCCTAGTTTAGCACATGCAAGCCATTAGCTACATTACTTTGTTAATCTTTCGAATAATGGCGCTGTTTTTTCACGCCATAAGGATGCGGATAGACAATTATCCACTAGACGGCGGATTGTATATTCGGCTTCAGCATAACGCTTTGAATGACCCATTGCATCCTGGATAGCTTCTTTGTAGTGTGCTCGAACTGCCTCAATTGCTGTTTCTGCCTCCTCTGAAAGTGCACAATGTTGCCCAATATCAAAAATTTTGTCCCCTAATCTACCATCCTGTGGATCAAAGACATGGGGCTCTGTGCTATCAAAGATACAGAAATTAAGCTCTGGAATAATGACCATATCCACTGAACCTGCATCTAAACCACACCATATAATTTGTGCATCAAGACCTCTAGCATTGGCCTCATCCGCTAAACCCTTCATTAATGAAGACTTACCTGTA
Source organism: Lysinibacillus sp. FSL W7-1291 (assembly GCF_038593415.1). Classification (NCBI taxonomy): domain Bacteria; kingdom Bacillati; phylum Bacillota; class Bacilli; order Caryophanales; family Bacillaceae; genus Lysinibacillus; species Lysinibacillus sp. FSL W7-1291. Next base: position 470,988 of record NZ_CP151994.1, on the reverse strand, counting down.
CCAGGCTTACCTTTAATCATGAAGCGAGTCGTTATACTTTTTGTAATACTTTCAACTGTATTTTCCGCACCTCTAGGCGTTAGTGTTCCAAGTAAACGATGTGTCCGTATACCCGTTTTATTTAAAACAATTGACTGGAACACTTCTGTCTTTAAATTTTCCACTTGTTCATTTAATGCCTGCCAGTTCATACAGCTTTGCGTGATAATCTCCCAGTCATCATGAAGCTTGATTGCCTGATCCAGCTTTGCAATACATTTTTCACGCCAAGTTGCACGCTCCTGCATCGCCTCAGCAAGCTGCTCCCCAACCTTTTCAAGCTGTACTTCCTCTAAACAATCATAAAAGGACATGACGCGATGCTTTGTACCGAGTAAAGTTGGCTCGATATTCCATTCAGAGGCCCATACAAAAAGTCTGTTACAGCCCTTTACATAAACGGCCTCAACTACTTCCTCTAATAAAGCATGCTTAAACCATTCGACTGCAAAGCCCTGCTTCACATAAAAATACCCTAGCTCTTTTAACAGCTCTGATCCTTTAAATGTGGGGGCACCTTGCAAAAAGTAAACAAGCTCCGCCTCTTCTATCATCTCTTTATATAAATGTTTCACACCTTGCCCAGTCAATGCGTGTCCAAAATAATACGTTACATTTCCATTCAAATGTCGTTCCTCCTTTAGCTTCTGCCCTGCATTATATGAAAGAACGCTAAAAAAGATGAAAAGCTACTTCTATCTTTTACAGATCTAAGTAGCTTCATCGTTTAATAGAATGGCTTCATTCCTTCTATATGCCCAATACATTTCATTAATATTTTACGACAATACGGTAATGAATATTGCACAATATAGCCTGAGGTTAGAGCGATTAATACCGTCCCTACGCCAACTGGTCCTCCTAAAAGCCAGCCAACAATGGTCACCAGAACTTCGATGCCCATTCTGGCTGTTTTAATCGAGCCACCAAACTTTTCAACAAGTATCATCATTAAAGTATCTCGTGGACCTGCACCCATATTCGGTGCAATATACATCCCACAGCCAAAACTTAAAACAAATAAACCAATGATAAAATATGTAATCTGCAAGCCATAAACATCAGTAGATGGCAGCACCAAATTAAATACATCAATGAAGGAGCCGATGAGCAGCATGTTCAGCCAAGTGCCTATCTTTGGCCATTCACGTAACACAATCGATGTTGAAGCAACTATAAAGAGCCCTGTTATAATAGACCATGTCCCAATACTTAACCCAAAATTTTGAAATAACCCAACATGCAAGACATCCCAAGGGCTTGTGCCAACAATTTTCCCCTTTATCGACATCGTGATGCCAAGTGACATCACAATTAGGCCACTAATAAAAAATGTCCAACGCCACCCCATTATCTTACGCATTTCCTATCCCTCTCTCTATGCATGATATTGCTCTAACTGTATCACATTTTCTATAAAAAATTGAGAGACTGCGCTTGTACTTGATTGTCCATTATACATAAAGAAACTACCCATTCTCTCACACATGGGTAGTTGTAATAGGGGCAAGCTGTGCCTTTGTCATATTTTTCAAGTCGTCTAGCTGAACATGGATTTGCATACCTATTTTCCCCGCACTCACAATAATACTATCTTGCCCTAGGGCAGATTCATCTATTACTGTTGGATATAACTTCTTCATCCCCACTGGTGAACATCCGCCACGTACATAACCGGTATAACCAAGTAAATCCTTTACCGCTAGCATTTCGATTTTCTTTTCCCCTACTACCTTTGCGGCAGCTTTTAAATCCAGCTCCTCTGCCACTGGAATGATAAATACAAATAGCTTTTGTGCGCTTGCCTTTGCTACCAATGTTTTAAACACACGCGTGACAGGGTGACCAATTTTTTCTGCAACAGAGACACCATCAACTTGACCGTCTCCCGTTTCATATTCAATCACATCAAAATGGATTTTTTGTTGTTCTAATAATCGAATTGCATTTGTTTTCGCATGCTTTGCCTTTGCCATGTCAATAATCTCCTATCTACAGCATCAGGCTATCAAAGAGAACATAGAGTCCGTGTCTGGACGATAGCCATTTTTCGTCATTTGAACATGAGCCGCATATTTTTCCGATACCTGATGGAATGTTCTTAATTTAAATGCAGTCTCATAGTTCTTACCGAAAATTGTATCTGCAAATGGATCCAATTTCAATTCCTTCGAGAAACGTTCAGGAACCTTCACTTCCATGATGTCACGTACAAAGGATGGCTCTTCTTCGCCTATTTTGCCCTCTTCAGTATACGAATCGTTTAATATATGTTGTATTTGCGCATTCACGCTTTGTGCCACCTGTAAATCTTGAGGAGAAGGCTCTGTCGATGCTAATGCGGCATGTCGCACCTGCTCTAAAATTTGCAATGTGTCATTTTGCTCTGGATTGACGACAGTAGAAGATTCTGCGCTATCACTAGTACCTTCTTTATAGGATCGCTCATGAGCACGTACATTCTTTTCTGTTTGTCGCAAGTCTTCCATTATGGCTTGCTGTTGAGGAGTAACTTCTTTTGACTTTTCTTGTTGCTGCTCAAATAAGTCTTGATCGGTACGCCCTAACAGTAGATTTTCAAGTTCAAGCAATGCTGGGTTTTTCTTTGGCTGAAAATACATCGCATTTTTGCGATAAGCTTCTCCGGCTTCTTTTCGTTGCAAGATTTTTTTACGATTATATTGCGATGAAATTCTCTCTTGCTCCCTTAAATTTGATATTTTCATAGTTTTCACCTCGCCCTTCTATCTTCATATGCTAATAAGATACTAGATATGAAAATATCTTCTTTCACTATATCTATACCGTCTGAACAGTTTCTGTACACTCATTATCGGAATTTTCACTATTAAATTCAAGCAAAAATTAATACTAACCACCTAAAGAGATACTAATTATTTTTAGTGCTAGGTATAAAGACTCTATTTTTAAGCGTATAATCCATACATTCATTTTACAGTAAGCACTCTTTAAACAAAATTTTTATTAACGCAAAAAACAGCCCTTAAAACAGGACTGCTTTCTCATTTTTTAGGTCTAATTAAGATCCCTTTATAAGCTATATAGCCAAGCCATGCGCCAATCGTATTCAAAATTAAATCATCAATATCCGCAGAACCCACTGTAAAAATGAATTGAATGGTTTCTACAGCAAGACTAGCAAAAAAGCCCAAACAAATAATGACCCATACTTTGCGAAATTTTTTCGACAATAATGGCAATAAAAAACCCATTGGCGTAAAAATTAATAAGTTGCCAAGAAGGTTAACGATTATGATATCCCAATTAAAATATTGAGAGTAGTTTATATAGCGGAGAATCGTTTCAAAGGGAACAAAATTAGTAGTTAGTCGCCAACTACTATAATCAAACAAACCTAAGTCGCCGATAGAATAATCGCCTTGCAATAAAACAACTACTACATTTACTAAGCGATCAATGACCAATTTATAAAAAGCTATAAATGAATAGATGCTAAATAAGATCCACCCCATGACCTTGAGGGGCAAATAATATGTATCAATGACATCTCGATACGGTAATGGGAGCTTGGCATTACCGTGAACATCCGTTATGTTGTTTTTAGACAAGCTTAACACCCACTTCCCTTTATTCCTTCCCATATTTTAATATGCTGCTCTATGGCATGCAAGTAGCTGAAAAATTAATCATTCAAAAAAAGCTGCCTCTTAACAGCAGAGACAGCCTTTCAATAAGTATGTTTATACTGGGTTTACCCCATGCTTACGTTGTGAGAATAATAAGTATTTGGACATATAAAGCTCTAAGCGATTTTCTAACACCTTGCGTAACTCATTCGGCTCAATGACATCATCGATGATTAGCTCTGATGCTAATCGATACACGTCAATTTCCTCTTGGTATTCTTTACGTTTCTCAGCAATGAAGCTTGCTTGCTCTTCTTTTGGAAGCTCTGCAATTTTATTGGCATAAACAGCATTCACAGCAGCCTCTGGTCCCATTACGGCAATTTGTGCATTTGACAAAGCAATACAGCAATCTGGTTCAAAGGCAGGTCCTGCCATGGCATATAGACCTGCACCATACGCTTTACGCACAATGACCGTTAGCTTAGGAACAGTTGCCTCACTCATGGCAAAAATCATTTTCGCACCATGACGGATGATTCCTGCTTTTTCTACCTGAGTACCAATCATAAAGCCAGGAACGTCTGCTAAGAATAACAGCGGAATATTGAATGCATCACAAAGTGAAATGAACTTCGCTGCTTTATCAGCAGAATCGTGGAATAGCACGCCTCCCTTGACACGAGGTTGGTTAGCGATGATCCCAACGGATTGCCCATTAATACGTGCAAGACCTGTAATTAATTCTGGTGCAAATAATTTTTTGATTTCACAAAATGAATCTTCATCGATAATACGTTCAATTAATTTATACATATCAAAAGGAACATTTTGGTTTTGTGGAATTAATTCTTCAATAGATTTATCAAATGAAGCAGGTGGTTTAGGTGCCTCTATCTTACTGCGCTCAGCATAGTTATTCGGGAAGTAACCTAAATATTTACGAGCATACGTAATAGCCTCCTGTTCTGTTTTGACAAGTACATCTCCACAGCCTGATACAGAACAGTGCATTTTTGCGCCACCCATTGTCTCTAAATCTACTTTCTCCCCAATAACCATTTCCGCCATCCGAGGTGATCCTAAATACATAGAAGCATTTCCTTCTACCATGACAACGATATCGCAAAATGCAGGTATATAAGCACCACCTGCTGCGGAAGGACCAAATAATAAGCAAATTTGCGGAACTTTCCCTGACAGCTTGACTTGGTTGTAGAAAATACGTCCTGCTCCTCTGCGTCCTGGGAACATTTCTAACTGATCTGTAATACGCGCACCTGCTGAATCGACTAAATATAGTAATGGGCAATTCAGCTTTTCAGCTGTTTCCTGAATACGAATCATTTTTTCAACTGTGCGTTTTCCCCAAGAGCCCGCTTTAATAGTAGAATCATTAGCTAGCACACATACCGTGCGACCATGAATTTTACCTATACCTGTGACAACACCATCAGCTGGTAAATCCCCTGCTAAACAGTTTGCATAGAGGCCATCCTCTGATTGAAGACCATCATCTAGTAATAGTTCAAGACGTTCACGTACAAATAGCTTGCCCTGTTGTGCATTTTTATCATGATATTTTGGTAAACCACCTGTTAAAATTTTGTCCTTCATTGTAGGTGGCGTATTTTCTGTCGAGATATTGCTCATGTTTATTTCCTCCCTTTGCCCAATCAATTACACCAAAATCATTTTTAGCGCTTTATTTCCCTGAATATTGTGGCGCTCGCTTCTCTTGGAATGCTAACAAGCCCTCTAATCGGTCTTCTGTTGGGATCAGTGCACTATATGCTAGTGATTCAATTTTTAACCCGGTAGCTAAATCTACCTCAACACCCTGATTGATTGCGACTTTAGCTTGCACTAGAGAGAGTGGTGCATTTTTTGCCATTTCTAGCGCAAGTTGTTGTGCCTTTTCCATTACCTCATGTTCCTCATAAACATACTCAACAATGCCATAATCTTTGGCTTCCGCCGCACTCAACCTACGTGCTGTATAAATTAATTCCTTTGCTTTGCCAAGGCCAATTAGTCGTGGAAGTCGTTGTGTTCCTCCAGCACCTGGGATAATACCGAGTGATGTTTCTGTTAAACCAAGCTTTGCATGTGTAGCGGCAATACGTAGATCACAAGCTAATGCCAGCTCCAATCCACCGCCAAATGCTACCCCATTTAGTACAGCAATGACAGGCTGAGCAAGTGTCTCAACTTTTGCCACAGTCGCACCAATCAACTGTACGATTTGCTTCACTTGTCGATCAGCCATTCCTTTACGTTCTTTTAAATCTGCTCCTGCACAAAATGCCTTTTCTCCTGCACCTGTCAGTAGGACAACACGCACTGCTGGATCTCCATTGATTTGATCGAGCATGTCGGACAGCTCACGAAGTAACTGAACAGACATAGCATTTGCAGCTTCTGGTCTTGTTAGGGTAATCAGTCCAATGCTGCCCTCTAGTAATTCCAAACGAACAAGTTGTGTCATCGTTGGTTTGCACTCCTTTCATTACGGACAATAGCCATTTGCTTCGATGCAACCGCTTTGCCTAATTTCTCTTCAATAAAGAGTGCTGCCTCTAGCACTTTCTGTCGATCTATTCCTGTTTCAATGCCCATCTCATCGAATAAATATAATAAATCCTCTGTAGCTACATTCCCTGAAGCTCCTTTAGCATATGGACAGCCCCCTAATCCGCCAAGCGCACTATCAAACTTGGTCATACCCATCTCTAAGGATTTCATAATATTGGCTAGTGCTGTCCCACGTGTGTCATGAAAATGCATGGCAAAATTTTCAGCATCGTATCTTTTTAATAACGCCTCTAAAAGATACTCAACCTGCGTTGGCACGCCAACACCAATTGTGTCACCAAGCGATATTTCAGCCACACCCATTTCCAATAATTTATCTGTTACACGTAGTACTTTGTCAGGATGTATATACCCCTCATATGGACAGCCAATAACCGTTGAGATATACCCTCGAACTTTTTTCTTTGCAGCCTTAGCCCCTATTACTACTTCCTCTAATATAGGAAATGTATCGTCAATGGTTTTATTAATATTGCTTTGATTATGACTTTCACTAGCAGACATAAAAATACTTACTTCGTCTACTTCAGCCTGTAATGCACGTTCTAAGCCACGCATATTAGGTACAAGCGCTGCATAAGTAATATCCTTCTGCCGTTTAATAGCTTGAAGAACCTCAACAGCATCTGCCAATTGAGGTATCCATTTCGGATGAACAAATGAAGTCACTTCAATGTAAGTTAGTCCTGTTTGGCTCAATAAATTCACTAATTGTATTTTATCAACAGTTGTAATATGCGTTTTTTCGTTTTGTAAACCGTCACGGGGACCAACTTCTTTGATCATGACATGCTTAGGTAGCTGCATTAAAGAAGCCTCCTCTTATTCAATTTCTAAAATATCATCATCAACGTTAATGAAGTCTCCCTCATTGGCAATGATCTTCGTTACCACGCCATCCTCTTCTGCTGCAATCGGAATTTCCATTTTCATCGATTCTAAAATAGCTACATCTTGGCCTGCCGTCACTTTCTCTCCTTCTGTTACGACGATTTTCCACACTGTACCTGCCATACTTGCTTTTACTGTTGCCATTATCCTTCACTCCTAATTTTAGTCATACATTCGCCCTTCAAAGAAGCACGAATGTATGAAAGTTGTTATTTTGTTTCTGCTAATTGCGGTAAATAATATTGCTCTACAAATTTAGTCGTTGTATTCCCTTTTAAAAATTGTTCATGTGTAACGGTTTTTAACAGCATCGGAATATTCGTTTGAATACCCTCCACTTTATACGCTTTCAGTGCTTGAATTAATCTCTCACAGGCAATTTCCCTTGTTTCTCCCCACACCACCAATTTACTAATCATTGGATCATAGAATGGTGTAACTGCTGAACCTGTCTCTACACCACATTCATGTCGAACCCCTTCGCCTGTTGGTAATTCAAGAACCGTAATGGTACCTGGAGAAGGGAAAAATGTGGAGGGATTCTCTGCGTATATACGTACTTCAATCGCATGCCCATCTTTAGCAATACTTTCCCTAGTAAATGAAAGAGGTAGTTTTGCCGCAATTTTTAATTGCTCTTCTACTAAATCAAGCTTTGTAATTTCCTCTGTGACTGGATGCTCTACCTGTAATCTTGTATTCATTTCTAAGAAGTAAAAGTTTTGATCTTTATCCACCAAATACTCGATCGTTCCAGCATTGACGTATCCAATGTGTCTCACAGCCTTCACTGAAGCCTCTAGCATCTTATCTCTTGTCTCTTGTGAAATGAACGGTGATGGGGCTTCTTCCACCACTTTTTGATTTCTTCGTTGAATAGAGCATTCCCGTTCAAATAACGGAACTATATTGCCTTGGTGATCGGCAATTATTTGCACTTCCACATGGTGAGGATTAGCGATAAAACGCTCCATATACATCGTGCCATCACCGAAAAATGATTGCGCACGCTTTTGATTTCCCTCAAATGCTTTAGCCAGCTCCTCAGCATTGTCAACTAGCTGCATCCCAATACCACCACCGCCAGCAGATGCTTTTAACATAATTGGATAACCTAAACGTTCAGCGATTTCAGTAGCTTCTGCAACATCCTTCACAGGAGCCTCTACTCCTTCTACAATAGGCACGCCAGCAGCTTTCATTGTTTTACGTGCCTCTAATTTACTGCCCATTGACGCAATGACTTCCGCACTTGGTCCGATAAAGACTAAACCCGCCTCTGTACAACGTTTCGCAAAATTCACATTCTCCGATAGTAAACCATAGCCTGGATGAACAGCCTCTGCGCCACTCTCTTTTGCAATTTCAAGAATGCGGTCAATGTTTAAATAGCTTTGTGCAACGGGTGGCTTCCCTACACAATAAGCTTCATCCGCATCTTTTACATGTAAGCTATCAACATCTGCCTCTGAGTAAATAGCAACCGTATGAATATTTAGACGCTTGCATGTTCTGATTACCCGTCTAGCAATCTCCCCACGATTTGCAATTAATACCTTGTTGAACATAGTCACTGCCCCTCCTTACTTTACGGTCATAACAAAATCTTCTCGTAATTTATATTTTTGAACTTTTCCAGATGCAGTCATAGGATAGTTATCGATAAAGAAAATATGTCGCGGAATTTTATGTCTAGAAATTTTGTCCCTACAATAATCTCGAATTTCTTCCTCTGTTGCCTGTTCGCCATCTTTTAAAATGATCCAAGCTGCCGCCTCTTCTCCATATACAGGGTCAGGGACACCAGCAACCTGTACGTCTGAAATTTTCGGATGCGTGTAAAGAAACTCCTCAATCTCCCTCGGATATAAATTTTCGCCTCCACGAATAATCATATCTTTCAACCGTCCAGTTACACGGATATAGCCCGCTTCATCCATCGTTGCTAAATCTCCAGTATGCAGCCAGCCAGCCTCATCAATAGCAAGCTCTGTTTCCTCTTGGTTTTTATAGTAGCCCTTCATGACATGGTAGCCTCTTGTACATAGCTCCCCTTGTTCATTTGTTGGGGCCTCCTCAGTCGTACCAGGAACAACAATTTTCACTTCTAAATTTGGTAACGCACGACCAACCGTTTCCACTTTTAATGTTAACGGGTCATCCGTTCTAGTTTGTGTAATAACTGGTGATGATTCCGTTTGGCCATAGCAGATTGTAATATCTTTCATGCCCATTTTCTCTATGACTGCTTTCATGACCTCAATTGGGCAGTTTGAACCCGCCATTACTCCTGTCCGTAAAGTTGACAGATCGAAAGACGCAAAATTCGGTAAATTAAGTTCGCTAATGAACATCGTTGGCACGCCATGTAATGCGGTACATCGTTCTTGCTGAACGGTCCTTAGTACTTCTTCAGGTGAAAATTCTTGTACTGGTACCATCGTGCCGCCACTCGTTATAATGGCTAATGTCCCTATGACACAACCAAAGCAGTGGAAAAATGGCACTGGGATACATAAACGATCTTCTGCAGTTAACTGCATACATTCTGCAATGTTGACTGCATTATTGACTAAATTAAAATGCGTTAACATCACACCTTTAGGAAAGCCTGTTGTACCAGATGTATATTGAATATTAATGACATCATCATAATGAAGAGATTGCTCTCTTTGATCTAGCTGTTCCTCGGTTACTTGCTCAGCAGCAGTCAAAACATCTGACCAATTGAGTACACCTGGATATTTGGTTTCGCCGATTAAAATAACATTTTTTAATAAAGGTAGTCGCTTTGATTGCAAATTACCTGGTTCACAATGTTCAAGCTCTGGACATAACTCTTGCAGTGTATGAATAAAAGAATGGTCTCGATAATTTTCAACTAAAAAAATCGTTTTGGCATCAGATTGTTTTAATAGATACTCCAACTCGCTTGCACGATAATTGGTATTTACCGTAACGATAGGAGCACCCATCTTCCCCGTACCAAATTGAAGCTGCACCCACTCAGGCACATTTGTTGTCCATACTGCGATATGGTCACCTTTTTCAATTCCTAAAGCCATTAAACCTCTCGCCACGAGTCGTGCTTGACGATTTAGCTGCTCATAAGTCATGCGTAAACCCCTATCAGCATAGACCAACGCTTCGTTTTGCGGATACTTTTTAGATTGTTCATCTAGCAACTGACCAATGGTTTGATACACAAGCTCTGCCATGAAGATCCCCCTTATTCATGCTATTTAACTTCTTTCAGCAGAAGTCTCCCACCTTTATAGATGGTAAGATGAGTGCTGATTTAAGCTACTGTTCAGCGGGTGTCACGGAATCGGAAAGGACTGCTTTGTGCAAGCACAAAGCCAATTCCGGACACAATTATGCCAAGGCATAATTGATTATGATTAACAGCCAATTAGACGAGAAATGACGAGACGTTGAATTTCAGATGTTCCTTCACCGATTTCCATTAACTTAATGTCACGTAAATGGCGTTCTACATCGTATTCCTTCATATACCCAGAGCCACCATGAATTTGGATAGCTTGATTACATGTACGGAAACCCATTTCAGAAGCAAATAGTTTAGCCATCGCCGCTTCTTTGCCAAATGGTTTCTTGTGATCTTTTAGCCATGCCGCTTTATGTACTAATGTACGAGCAAGCTCTATTTCCATCGCCATATCGGCTAATTTAAATTGGATCGCCTGTAGCTTCGAAATAGGTGCACCAAATTGTTCACGCTCCTGTGCAAACTTCAATGCTTTTTCATAGGCAGCCTGTGCAATCCCCACAGATAGCGCGGCAATAGAAATACGCCCACCATCTAGTGTGTTTAAAAACTGGCTAAAGCCTCGTTTTTCATCCCCTAATAGATTTGCTCTAGGGACACGAACATTTTGCAACACAATTTCACATGTATTGGAGCCACGTACACCCATTTTGTCATAATTACAGTTAATCGTTACACCTGGTGTGTTTGTTGGCACAATAATAGAGGAAATAATTTTTTTACCATCTTCACGTTTACCCGTTACTGCAGTTACAATAATTTGTCGAGCGTACCCTGCATTGGTAATCCAGCATTTTTCTCCGTTAATAACATAGTCATCGCCATCAATAACGGCTGTAGTACGTGTGCCACCAGCATCTGAACCTGCATTAGGCTCAGTTAAACCGAATGATCCTAATGTCTCACCTTTTGCTAATGGAACTAGCCATTCCTGCTTTTGTTCCTCTGTGCCGAAGTTGTAAATTGGTGAAGCTCCTAAGCTAACAGCAGCTGCATAGCTTAGTCCTGTACCCCCACATGCACGACCAATTTCCTCAACAGCTAAAGCATAGGACACCGTATCTCCACCTGAGCCGCCATATTCTTCAGGAAATGGGATACCCAATAAGCCTAGTTCTGCCATCTTCTTAAAGCTCTCTATTCTCATTGTTGATGTCTCATCAACCTCACGAGCATACGGTTTAATCTCTTTTTCAGCAAAATCACGCACCATGTCACGAATCATCTCTTGCTCTTTTGTTAATTCAAAATTCATCCCTAATCCCCCTAATGTCAAATTTGCCATAATAGATGGAATTCAATGATCGTCACTTACAGATAAATACCGACTAGTCGGTTTGTAAAAACAAATAATAAAACCAGTGTTTCCTACTGGCTACCCCTTTATCATAAATTGTTTAGCTTCATCCATTGCTTGTTCCGTCACAATAGCACGCAATACCATATCAGTAAAAACATCTGTGATTTGCTCCATTGTTAATGGCCCCGATTGCTTAAACCATTTGTATGTCCAGTTAATCATCCCTACAATTGCCATTGTGACAATCGTACAAGGTAATTCTGTACGAAAAACCTTTGCTTCCTGGCCCTCTGCTATTACTTTTTGCAAGATGTCTCGATAGTGATCTCGTTTTTTATGAATAATATCACTATATTCATCTGAGAGTGAACGACTCTCTTCATAAAAAATCGTAATATGTGCTTGATACATATCAAACACTTGTGTCAGCGTTTGCAGCATGGCACATAGACGTTTAATAGGTGTATCGTATTTGTCATATGCATCCTGTGATTGTTGAATAACATATGAAATAAAGACATCATGAATTTCATATAACAGTTCATCTTTTGATTTAAAATTATGATAAAATCCACCCTTTGATGCCCCAATATAATCCACAATGCGATCCACCGTTACATTGTGATAACCATCTTGCTGAAACAATTCAACTGAAGCTTCTACAATTCTTTGTTTTAACGTTTTCTTTACCATAAGCACCTATCATCCTTCATCTAGCTCTATACTCCATCACTCCTTATAATCAGGAAAAACTACTCAAATCCATAGATTATTCTATTTTTTCCTAATTATAAAAATACTATGACAACATAAATATAGCATTCTCAAAATTTGGTGTCTAGCAACAAAATAGATTTTTCGTAAAATTACGAGCATAAACTTTACATAGAACAGAATTTAAAAAGTTCCCAAACACATACATACCATATGAAGAATCTCTGCTGTTCATGACAAATTTTCTTCATTCCTATTTTTTCATTTTTCCATTGCAGTTCAACTGCCAACCCACTCAACCTATGCTATATTTAAAACCATGGAACTATGAAAGGGTGTTAACAATGGCAAAGAGCGTAGTAATCGCTGAAAAACCTTCTGTAGCACGTGACATTGCACGTGTACTGAAGTGTAATAAAAAGGGAAATGGTTTCCTTGAAGGAGATAAGTATATCGTTACTTGGGCGCTTGGACATCTTGTCACACTAGCTGACCCTGAAAGTTATGATGTGAAATATAAAACGTGGAATCTTGAAGATTTACCAATGCTACCTGAACGCTTAAAATTAACAGTTATCAAACAAACTGGGAAACAATTTAATGCGGTCAAAAGTCAGCTTACACGCAATGATGTAAACGAAATTATCATTGCAACAGATGCTGGACGTGAGGGTGAATTAGTAGCTCGCTGGATACTCGATAAGGTGAAGATCAAAAAGCCACTAAAACGCTTATGGATTTCCTCTGTAACAGATAAGGCAATAAAAGATGGCTTTGCTAATCTAAAGCCAGGCAAAGCCTATGATAATCTTTATGCCTCTGCTGTAGCTCGTTCTGAGGCAGATTGGTATATCGGGCTCAATGCTACTCGTGCTTTAACTACCCGCTTTAACGCACAGCTGAACTGTGGACGTGTACAAACACCAACTGTAGCAATAATTGCGACGCGCGAAGATGAAATTAAAAACTTTAAAGCACAAACTTATTATGGGATTGAAGCACAAACAACGGACAACTTGAAGCTCACTTGGCAAGACCAAAATGGTAATAGTCGTAGCTTTGATAAAGAAAAAATAGATACGTTGGTAAGAAAACTAGGAAATAGCCATGCCATCGTCGCTGACATTGAAAAAAAACCTAAAAAAACATTTGCCCCAGGTCTCTATGATTTAACTGAATTACAGCGTGATGCCAATAAAATCTTTGGCTACTCAGCGAAAGAAACATTGAATATTATGCAAAAGCTATATGAGCAACATAAAGTGTTAACTTATCCACGTACGGATTCTCGCTTTATTTCTCAAGACATTGTAGCCACAATACCTGAACGCTTAAAGGCTTGTGGTATAGGTGAATATCGCGCCATCGCCAACAAACTGCTTACTAAACCAATCAAGCCAACAAAAGCCTTTGTCGATGATAGCAAGGTATCTGATCACCACGCGATTATTCCAACAGAGGGCTATGTGAATTATTCTGCTTTCTCGGATAAAGAACGTAAAATTTATGATCTAGTTGTAAAGCGTTTCCTAGCTGTGCTACTGCCAGCTTTTGAATATGAACAGCTAACACTTCGTGCAAAAATTGGCGAAGAAAGTTTTATTGCTCGTGGAAAAACGATTTTATTAGCTGGCTGGAAGGAAGTGTATGAACATCGCTTCGAGGATGAGGACACAGCAGATGATGTAAAGGAACAAATACTTCCCCGTATTGATAAAGGAGATATTTTAAAAATAAAACTTCTTGCTCAAACATCTGGTCAAACAAAGCCACCTGCTCATTTTAATGAAGCCACTTTGTTATCAGCCATGGAAAACCCAGCAAAATATATGGCAACGAGTGATAAAAAATTAGCCGACACATTAAAATCTACGGGTGGTCTTGGTACAGTGGCAACACGTGCTGACATTATTGATAAGCTTTTTAATTCTTTCTTAATTGAAAAGCGTGGTGGCAAGGATATTTATATTACCTCTAAAGGTCGTCAACTACTCGACTTAGTGCCAGAGGAATTAAAATCACCTGCGCTCACAGCAGATTGGGAGCAAAAACTTGAGCTTATTGCAAAGGGCAAGCTAAAAAAGGATGTATTTATTAGCGAGATGAAAAATTATACGAAGGAAATTGTTACGGACATTAAAGGTAGTGACAAAAAGTATAAGCATGATAATATCTCTACTAAATCCTGCCCAGATTGTGGTAAACCGATGCTCGAGGTGAATGGCAAAAAAGGAAAAATGCTTGTTTGCCAAGATCGTGAATGTGGTCATCGTAAAAATGTCTCACGTACTACAAATGCACGCTGTCCTCAATGCCATAAAAAATTAGAGCTTCGTGGAGAAGGCGATGGTCAAATTTTTGTGTGTAAATGTGGTTATCGTGAAAAATTATCGGCCTTTGAGGCAAGACGGAAAAAAGAAGGCGGAGGCAAGGTTGATAAACGCTCCGTCCAAAAGTATTTAAAACAACAAAAAGATGAAGAGCCTGTAAACAACGCCCTTGCTGAAGCATTGAAAGGGTTAAAGCTTGATTAATGAACAAGAGCAAATTCTCACTAAATGTGAATTTGCTCTTTTCTTATGCATACTCATTCCATCTAAACATATCTTGAATTGACTGAATATTCTATCTTAAAGGAGGTTTTTAATGGAGGCAAAAAATTTTAGACCACGTAATGTGATTTTTATGACGATTGTTGTTGGTGTATCTGTATTAATTGGCCAAGCTATTTATGTCCTGTTTATTGATGTACCTTTCCAATAAAAGGCTTTATATCCCTAATTGATTGCGTAAGTATTTTTCGTTATCCTTTATTTCTGGATGGTTTGGTTTCCATTTTTGTGCCTCTAGATTATGCTGATAGGCATTTTCAAATAACCGTAGCTCCCTATATAACAGACTTAATTGTAAATGAGGAAGCCATGTGGAGTAACAACGTTTTTGGATCGTCATTGAATAGACAGGAGC
The DNA here is from genome assembly GCF_038593415.1 of Lysinibacillus sp. FSL W7-1291. Lineage (NCBI taxonomy): Bacteria > Bacillati > Bacillota > Bacilli > Caryophanales > Bacillaceae > Lysinibacillus > Lysinibacillus sp. FSL W7-1291. The sequence continues at coordinate 455,585 of NZ_CP151994.1, read as the reverse complement.
TTGTTGCAAGGCTTGAGAATACCAGTAAATAGCCTCTTTATGTTTTGATTGCTCCATAAAAAATTGGCCCATACGGCAACATGCTTCTGGCTTTGGTCGATCATATAAGAAGGATTGCAAAATAGCTTGCTGTGCTTGTTGATCATCGTGTAGTCGACGATAGCACTCCCCTACATGTAAACAAGCCTCAATACGATCATCTGTAGTACCTATATCGCTATCCAAAAATAGATGATATTGATTAATCGCCTCCACATAACGTTGATGCTGTTTCAATTCATTCGCATAATAAAATATGTCTCTTGCTGAAAGCGAATGCCCCTCCCTTATTAACCCCTCATAAATACGAATAGGACGATGAATATCTTTTTTTACTGGTAAGTGCGTGACAGCGATATCACTATGATAGAGCTGACCAGATACCTTTAAATTTTCATGGACAGCTCCCTCCCATTGAAAATGATTCGCTCTTTTTACAAGACGATACTTTCGTTCACTACACTCCACTACGCCATCCTGATCAAGCGTTAGGTAATAATCCATCGTTACAGCATCAACAGATGGATATAAAGAGTGCTTTAGTTGACTCAACTTGTGCTGGTCTTCCTGTGTCATGACGTCATCTGCATCGAGCCATAAAATATAATCCTTTGTTGCCTGTTGAAAGGAGAAATTTCGTGCCTTGGCAAAATGATCACACCAGGGAAAATCGTAAATTCGAGAGGTATAACTTTGGACAATATCCTTCGTACGATCAGTCGATCCTGTATCAATGATATTAATCTCATCCACTATATGCTGAACCGAATCTAAGCATCTTTCAATCGTACATTGTGCGTTTCTAACAATCATACATAAACTAATCGTTAACATCTGTCCCCTCCTTTTCATAAAGTAATATATGCTAATGCCACATTTTATCGAAACGATTTTATAAATTTCTTACCTATCTTTATGATTTATCATATAAAAACAAAAACGAACGTGTGTCCACGTTCGTTTTTGTTCTGGCTTTTGAATACCAGTTGAATTAAGTTAAATATTGCTCACGCCATGTTAACTGTTCTTTGTCTGTAAGCTGTTGCTCTAAATGATGATCCCATTGATTAAGTAATGTATTCCACACTCGTACAAAGAGTAGATCCTGCTCCCTATCATAAAGAACAAACTCTAAACATGGACTATCATTAATTTGTTGGGCTTCTGTTTGAACAATTTTTGAGATGATTTTTTGGGAGTTCTCTTCCCCCTCTGCGTTCACTTCTTGTAATGCAGCTATCACTAGCGACTCCTCAAACTGCTCCTGTTGTTCAGCCTCTTTATCGATATAACGGTATAGCTCTGGTAATTCATCATATTCATCATTATTTGTATCAATTGTGAGAAATGATTGGTGGCAGGGGCTAAAGTAAAGTGTAGATGTTTCTACTTCTAACTCCTCTTCAAAAATCCCCCGTTCTAGCTGCTGTTGCCCTTTTTCAGTTAGCCTATAAAACTGTTCCTCGCTCTTTACAAGATTTACGCGAATCATTAAAGAAACTAAGTCATCAATAAATAGCGGGTCGACCAGTAATAGCTCACTCAATTCCTGGGCACTTCCAAAATCAGCCTCCTGAATACTTAACAGTAACATAGTCATTAAAACATCCATTGTTGAACGCCTAACTGGCTCATAGGTCACACTGACCGTTCGAATAGGAATACACCATTCAGCGGTTTTGACAATCTTTATATTGCGATTTTGTTGAAGTTCACGCATTAGTCGTTGTTGTAATTTTGACACTCTACATCACCAACCCTTCATGATTACGCAAGCCATCGTAGGATTTTACTGTGTTTAATAAATTGGTATACATTTCTCTTGTATCTTGATGCTTTGCACGCTTCGCAAACATCTCGGCACTTCCTACAAGTAGAAGTAACTCTCGGGCACGAGATAGCGCAACATTTAAACGACGATAATCTCTGGCAAAACCAATATCCCCGCCTTTAGGTGTATTACGAACCATACTCACTAAAATGACATCCATTTCCATCCCCTGAAACTTATCGACAGTACCTGTTCTAAACTGCAAGTGTGGTAGCTGTAATTCCTGTTGCAGCAGACGATTGATTTTCTTTACCTGCTCACCGTAGAAACTAATGACACCTACGCTTTTCAGAGCATCGTGCGGCATACGCCCTGCTTCTTTTGCCGCCTTCACTGCCTCATTAAGATCTACTAAGATACGGCGAATCGTTTGTAATTCCCCTTCGTTATAACGACTCGTCCCACCTTTTACCTGCTCCTCTAAATAAGGCTTCTCCGTTGGCATATCAATCCATAGTAAATGATCATTACGTTTTACAAATTGACCCTCTAAGCCATGATCTCTTGCTGCATCTGAATCTGGCAACCCACATTGTAATCCATTTTCTTCTTTCGCATAAAATGGTGTGATACTTTGCATGATTTTCTCATGCATACGGTATTGTAATGCTAGCATTTGTTTATGTGTTGGAGGCAAATTATTAAATAAACGCTCAAATAATGATTCACGCAACAGATTTTTTAATTCCTGTGCACCTTCAAAGTTTGGATTTTCTTCTAGCATTGCCTTCAATGTTTCCTCCAGCGTATCATCCCCAAGTAATGGTGGAAGCTGATGATGGTCACCTACTAAAATAACTTTTTTCCCCTTAAGCATTGGTAACAGTAATTCTGGTGGCGTTGCCTTTGAAACTTCATCAATAATGACCACATCAAAAGTTGGGTAATTCTCCATAAACTCTTTACTAGCGGAAGCTACACATGTTGTTCCGATAACGTTCGCATGACGTACATATAATTTTCGAATTTCATCTAAATCATACTCTGTTGCGTTTTGTAGTTTTTCACGCCATTGTTCTTGTAGTTTTTGGCGAAGAGGTAGCTGCTTTTGCTGCCGCTGTAATGCTTCAATGGCCTGTTTAGAAGTTTGAATAGCTTCCAGCACCTCTTCAGCAGTACGTTCTGGCGTAGATTGTAAAAGCTGTGTATAAACTGCTAGTTGCTTTTCTTTCTTTAATCCAGCAATATTAATGTCCTTTATACGCTCTTCCATTTGTGTTAGCTGCTGCTCCACTTCCTGTAAGCTTGTTGTGACAGTCTGTAGAGAGGCTTGCTTCGGAACTAGTTGTACTTTCGCCTGTTCCATTGCCTCAAGCTGTTGCTTTGCTTGTTGAAGAGACTCCCTAGCTTGTGAGGTAAGAATCTTTAAATATTCTACAGATTCTTCTGGCTCCTCAGTAATCTGGAAGGCGTTTGCTAACTGTTGTAAACGCTCTGTATGCTGTAAAAATGGTTGGAGTTGACGTTGTAAACTTTGCACATCAAAGCTAGTGATTGCACATTCCTGATGAATCAAAGTCACTAGATTTTTACGGAAAGATTCAAATTCCTGATCTTTATGCTCTTGTTGTTGCTTTAGTGCTACTCCCTTTTGCCAAACGAAATCACGACGCATATATAGCCCAAGCAGATAACTCTCTAGAACATCAGTTGCTGGTAATTGACCATCCTGAAAAGCCGTGTTCAGCTCTGCGAATACTCCTGTGAGGTTTTGCAGAGAAAATGATTGTACGGGTTGTAATCTACTTTTAGCAAGGGCTCGTTCCTTCACTTCATGAATAACTAAAGCCTCTAACTTGGCAATCGCCTTTTGGAGGCGAGCATTGATCGTTGACCATGCCTCTAAATCTTTCGCATCTTCCAAATGCTGCAAGCGACTCATTTGCTGAGAAAGTACATGGGAAGGGCGAATTTGATAGTGCTGTAAAAATCGCTCGATAAGCTCAAACGAAGTTAAGGTGTAGATATACTTTTGAGCTTCCTTCATAATGACTAGACGCTTACTTTCGATTTCATATTTCTGTTGTATTTCTTGAAATTGCTGAGTTAACTGCTGCTTTTGTTCTTGTAGTTCTTTATACTGAGCAGCCGCTTCTAATTGTTCCACTTTTTCTGTAGTTTCCTGAATCGTACACTGTAGTTGCTCGACCGAGGGATAATCAGCAAGTGTCTGTTCAAGCTGCTGTACAATTGGTTCGATTTGTGCGAGCTGTTTCTCATAATGCTCTTTTTGTGCTTCACATGTTTGTTGCTCTGTTTTAGCAGCCTTCAATTCTTTTTTTAATGCTTGAATCTCCTGCTGTAGAATGGGTTCTTCAATTGCTGCTTGCTCTTTTGCGGCAATTTCCTGAGTTAATTGTTCTAGCCATTGCTCCAATTTTTCTAGTTCATCTTCTGCTTTTGCAAGATTGGCTTTTAGCTCTAGCTCGCGTTCTGGAAATATTGCTATTGTCTCTTCGATTGCAGCCAGTGTTTGTTCACGCCATTGGAGAGCGACATTTTCCTCTATGAATTTTTTGCCTTCTTCCTCGATACTTTCCGTTCTTCCATAGCGTAAAATTCGAATTTCTTGATTGGCTAGCAAACGTCCTAATGCATTGTCGACGGCTAAATTTGATTGTGATGCTACTAGTGTTTTTAAGCCCGCCTTGACATTTTGCTGACAAATCTCTGAGATGACAGTCGTTTTTCCCGTTCCTGGAGGACCTTGTATGACATACAAATCCTCAACAGATAATGCACCTAATACTGCTCGTCTTTGATATTCATTTAAATTATTTTGAAACGTAATATCTTCTCGTAGCTTGGACGCTCGGACTGTTGGGCGCCGTTCAAACAGGATAGTTTCTAAATTAGGGTTAACTGCCTCACCCTTCTCTAGCTTTGTGAAGCCATTTCGTAATCTTCGAATTTGACTTAAGGTCGCAAAATTACTAAAGCTTGCTTGCTTCGAACGAAGATTCAGCTGATCCTTACGAGCCATTTCCTGTATAAAAGGCTTTAAATCAATTTCAATCGTTTGTTTTCCTGCATTCGCCTTTAAAACTTGCCCAATTTCACCACGAACCCCTTGAATACTTACACTTAAACCCTCTAACTTTTTCCACTCTTTACTCTTTATGTAGGGACAAACAATCGTTAAGCGTGTAAAGTCTTCGTTGAAGTAGCTTTGCTTAAATTCTGTATGAATATCGTCAATCGTTGCATCACGTTCTTGAATTTTTAAATAGCCTTCCCAGCTAGCTATACGTTTTTTTACATATTCTGTGCGTTCTTCCGCTATCGGTAACTGCCTTATTTTTGTATGAAGCTCCAGTGGAATGCCTGCTCCATTGTTAGGCTTTGTGACAAATTGTAATGCGGCTGCTAGGCGGCGATTTGTATTGATAGGACCACGCATATGCACAAAACGAATATTAGTCGCCAACAAACCTTCTAGCTTCAGCACACAATCCATAATGACTGTTTTTTCCGCAAGTAAATCGCTTAATTTTTCATTGTCCTCCGCATTAAAATAGATGGATAAAAAGGTTTCACCAACTTTTTTTGCTTTGCGTTTTTCAATGTAAACAGTAAAAGATCTTTGTAACGTAAAAAAGGCATGCTCGTTTGCTGAGCATTCCTCTACCGCTTCCTTCGCCTTATTGGTCAAAATAAGACTACAGCGTTGTTTTTCTAGTAAAGCTATGTCCTGCATGAGCAGCCCTCCCTCCCGAGTCACTAAAGTTTTATTTTAGCACATCCTAAAAGAATACTTACAAAGAAAAATCCCCTGCACAGTGATTTCTTACCACCGTACAAGGGCTATCTTAATGTTGATCAATTGTTTCCTTCGGCAAGTTCTTGCTCATTTCGCAATATTGAACAAATACACGTGCTAATTCACGTAAACGACTATGAACATCTTCATCAACAATGTTATTATCTGCATCAAAATGTGATGTATGTGTGTATACATAGTTAGGCGTAACAAGGGCACGGAAGTAATCTAAAATAGGTTTTAATTGATTTTCGACTACAAGATGATGTTGGTATGTGCCACCGTTTGCGACGATAGATACGGGCTTATAGCGCATCGTTTTAGGATGTAAGTAGTCAAAAGCATTTTTCAAAACACCTGGGATGGACGCTTGAAAAATAGGCGTTGCAATGATGTAAGCGTCTGCCTCTTCAAATTGTTGAATCATTTTCTTCATATCATCATTTAATGGTGAACCATCCACAATTTGATGCTTATATTGATTAAAATGCATCATTTCTAATTCGAAACTAGCATCTAATTCTTTAATATATTGTTCCACTTGTTCTAAAATAGCACCTGTTTTACGACCAAACATTGTGCCATCAACGAGTAAAATTTTCATCTTTATTTTGCCTCCACATTCATCTTCTACAAGAATATTGTAACAAATGAAAAGTAGCTCGCAAAGGTTTGTCGTAGCGATCGGGATAAATTCAGTCTTTAGACGGAACATTTACAAACCAAACCCACATTATTTTTTGTCCTGTTCACGATGTTGGAAGTGTACCTCCTTATCAATAACCGTTTCCTCCATCTTAAATTTATCTCGATTAATGATAACATCACGATTTACTTTCTCACCTTTTTCAAGCTTATCCCAATGAAATAGCGTCTCTCTTGAAGCATCCTCTTCTGGTATTTCAGGGTATTGCAATGTTGCCAGTTCATTGGATGGATAAATAGTAACAGGCTGCTTTTTACCGTATAGAGCAATGATAATCATCGCTTTGGCCACTTGTGAGGCTTCAATTGCTCTAGAACGTTTGAAAGGTCCAATTAATAAAGGTTGTGCAAATTTTAATAGCTTTTCTCCTGCCTTCTCTCCTAGACGGAATTCATCTCGATCTCCTACTAATAGTGAAGGTCGAATAATAGAGAGCCGTTGTAACCCTAACTCTACTAAATCATGCTCAAGTTTTCCCTTCACTCGATTATAGTAAAACGGAGAATTTTCATTAGCACCCATTGCAGTGATGACAAGAAAATGAGGGATCCCACGCTTTTTGGCTAAAGAAGCAATCGCTAATGGATATTCAAAATCAACTTTTTCGAACACCTCACGAGAGCCTGCTTTTTTTATGGTTGTACCTAAACAACAATACAATTCATGGGCAAATTCAATATCTTTTTCCTCTATCCTATCAAAATCACGAATCTTCACTTCTAACTTTGGATGCGTAAAGATTGGTTTTCTCCGTGCAATTATGGTTACTGAAACATATTCATCATTTTCACATAATTGCTCAACTAGAGAGGAGCCCGTTAAACCTGTCGCTCCTATAACAATCGCTGCACGCATGCTCATCCTTCTTCCCCCCTTCTACATAATTTCATGTTGTATGTATCTTTTCTATTCTTGATTTCACTATATATATCGACCATTTTTTTGATCATTAAAAAGTTATTTATAATCCCCCTCAAGATAGCTAATTACAAGATTTCCTCAAAGTCATCGATTATCAAATCCTAAATTTTACACATACTTGCTCTTTCTTCGCCATAATTTAAAGAGACAGAGGAAAGGGTGGGATACATTTGCAAAAAGAAACACAAGCAATTGAACCAAAAAAAACGATTGTTTTCATTATTGAAAGCTGTATTGATAAAGGGCTGTATCCTTTTGAACGGGTTTCAACATTGGCTAAGTTACTTACGAATGAGAAAGTTTTTATATTTGTCAAGACTCCTTCAAATGATGGCATCCAAATTTTAATGAATGAAGGTCTTTCTCCAATTTTATTTGACCACTTTAACGAATTACCTAAGCAAATCAAAGGACTTCAACCTGATTTAATCGTTAGAGATGGCCGTAATTCTGAAGGCTGGCAAGTACAGGATTTACGACCTTTCTGCAAAACACTGATTCATTTTGATGATTTTGGTGAAGGTGGTCAAGCCTGTGACTGTGTATTACTAGCACTCTATCAAGAAGTGAAAGATTATTTACCATCGCATTATATTGGTGGAAGCTTTGTTTTTGCACTACCAGAGGCCTACCAACAATTTGATGATATTCCTGATAGTAAAACACCTGAAAATCCTCCTCATATCGTCGTTGCTTTTGAGGATGGGGACGAGCATAACTTAACCTACCGAACACTTCGACACTTAACACAGCTACAAATTCCACTACAAATTACAGTAATGATTGATGATAGCTATCGCCATGCAACGGATGATTTGCAAATGATGGTACTTAGTCGTCGCAATACGGCCATTCTTCGTGATAAAAACGCACTTCTCAAACTATTACCAAAAGCTGATGTCATTATTTGTAATGCTAATTATACGCCTTATAAAATTGCCTCTTATGGTGTGCCATGCATTACACTTGCACAAACTGAAGCTGAGCTTCTTCATGCTTTTCCTCGAGAGCATAATGGTTTTATTCATCTTGGACTTGGTCGTAAAATGAAGCAGTCTCAAATCCAAAATGCTGTCATGGAATTTCTATTACACGAAGCTCGCAGTGAACGAGCTGTAAGAAAACAACGACAACTCAATCTTGCTAGTAACAATGAAACACTCCAAGCATTACTCTTAGATTTTGCTTATGATCGACACAATATCGCTTCTACTTAGTGCTACTTCGAAGATGATTATGATACAATATATAAGAATTTTTCACTTCAACTCCTCTTATGGACGTTGGAATATAAGTAAATTCAACCAGTACCCGATTGATTTTAATGACTAAGCGGTGGGGGATTAGAAAAACCTCCATCGCTTTTACACGCATTCACGATAAAATATTCTCAAAAAGGAGTAATCATCATGCCAACAAAAAGCGATATTGAATACCAAATTAAAGAGTTAAAAATGGACTATATGAATTTACAAGGTGATATAGAAAAATTGGAGTCTACTGGGCACAACGATCAGGTAACAAAAGCCGAGGAACGCCTTGCGAATATGGAAACCAAGTTAGCAGAACTAAACAAGCAGCTCGCAGCACTTTAAAATGTAAACAAGATGGACAGTTGGAGGAACATATATGGCAATATTAACAGTTGAAAATTTAGGTCATTCTTTCGGTGATCGTACACTCTTTAAAGATGTATCATTTCGATTAGTAGAAGGTGACCACATTGGTCTTGTAGGAGCTAATGGTGTAGGTAAATCGACATTAATGGGCATTATTACAGGACAAACGATTCACGATACAGGAAAAGTAGAGTGGCTTCCTGGTACACACTATGGTTATCTCGACCAACATACAGTACTGACTGCTGGTAGAACAATGCGTGATGTTTTGCGTGATGCCTTTTTACCATTATATAAAAAAGAAGAAGAACTTAATGAAATTACAGGTAAGATGGCAGAAGCTACACCTGAGGAATTAGAAGTACTGTTAGAACAAATGGCAGAGGTTCAAGACGCACTTGATGCAGGAGATTTCTATTCATTAGATATGAAAATTGAAGAGGTTGCACGTGGACTAGGCCTTGATGCTATTGGCTTAGAACGTGATGTAGCTGCACTTTCTGGTGGACAACGCACAAAGGTCCTACTAGCTAAGCTGTTACTAGAAAAACCAAAAGTACTTTTACTAGATGAGCCGACGAACTATCTCGATGAGGAACATATTACTTGGCTGAAAAGCTATTTAAAGAACTATCCATACGCCTTCCTCTTAATTTCACATGATACAGAATTTATGAATGAAACGGTGGATGTCATCTTCCAACTTGAGTTTTCAAAATTAACTCGTTATACAGCAACATACGAAAAATTCCTAGAGCTTGCTGAAATCAATAAACGTCAACATATTGATGCTTATGAGAAGCAACAGGAATTCATTAAGAAACAAGAGGACTTTATCGCTAAAAATAAAGCACGTTACTCCACTACTGGTCGTGCAAAATCTCGCGCCAAGCAGCTTGATCGTTTAGAGCGAATTGACCGCCCAGAAACAGCGGTAAAACCTGAATTCGGATTTAAAGAAGCACGTTCTTCCAGCCGCTATGTAGTAGAGGCAGAGAACTTGGTCATTGGGTACGATAAAGACAAGCCATTACTACCCCCACTATCTTTTGCTATTGAACGAGGAGAAAAGATAGCTCTAGTTGGCATGAATGGTGTGGGTAAGTCCACATTATTAAAAACAATGCTAGGTAAAATTAACCCTCTTGATGGGAAAGTCATTCGAGGTGATTACCTGTATCCGTCTTACTTTGAACAAGAAGTAAAAGCAGAAAAAATAACACCAATTGATGATGTTTGGAATGCCTTCCCTTCGATGGAGCAGGCTCAAGTACGTGCAGCATTAGCAAGAGCGGGTCTAAAAACCGACCATATTACACGTCCATTGAATTCTTTATCTGGTGGAGAGCAAGCAAAAGTTCGTTTATGTAAATTAATGATGGAAGAAGCGAACTGGCTTCTTTTTGACGAACCGACAAACCACTTAGATGTCGATGCGAAAAATGAATTAAAACGTGCCATGAAAGAATTTAAAGGCACTATTGTACTGGTAAGCCACGAACCAGATTTCTATGATGGCCTCGCAACAAAAGTCTGGAACGTTCAAGATTGGTTCACTTCTGGACAACAAAGCTAAGACCAGCTCATTTTAAGAGCAGTTCCCACATGTTATGGGACTGCTTTTTTTATTTTTTTCAAACTTCTATGTATAATTGACCACATTTAAACATACTATAATCAGTGGACTAACTATTTTACTCCTACTTCCAACTAATGCTCTCCTACGAGATCAGCTCATTCATCTAGTAGTCCCTATTAATTCGTCATCAATTACCTACAGTTTTTTTAGAAGTTACATAATAGTCACTTCTTGTAATAACGGTTCACTGAGTTGCCACGCTGGCCTCTCTTCAAAATCTGTAATATCAGCTGAAACTTACATCATTGTAAGCAGAAAGAGCGAAACTTTTTACTCTTCTCTTCGTATAATTAAATAGAATTGAAAAAATATTAATTTGATTGAGAAATTCTTTCAATTAACTATTGATTTATATATAGCTTACTAGTAAGATATATATATAAACTATATAACTTACTAGTAAGCTATTTATAAAATATAATCTAATACAGAAAGCGAGGAATGAAGAATGACAGTTACAATTTACTCACAAGCGAGCTGTTCTTCATCCAGAAAAGCACTTAAATGGTTAAAAGATCACAATATTGAATATAAAGAAAAACGTATCACATCTCACCCTCTTACACTTGCAGAATTCAAAGAAATTCTAAGCATGACTGAAGATGGTACAGATGAAATCATTGCAACAAACTCAAATGACTTTAAAAACTTAAATATCGACATCGACCAACTTTCTATCCAAGAGCTATACGCTATTATTCAAGCACACCCAAGAATGTTGCGTAGCCCTATTTTAATAGATGAAAAACGTATTCAAGTTGGTTACAATGAGATGGACATCCGTCGTTTTATCCCACGTAAAGTACGTGCTTACGAATTAAATGCGATGACAAGATTGGCACAAGAAAGTTAAAACAGTTTTGGAGATGACCTCTATGGATCAAGAAAAACAAAAAGCCATTACCTCGTTGTTTGAAGTCGTTTCATCTATTGAGCGTAAGTGGGCAAACGAGTGGAATAATCATAATGTGCTCGGCTTTTCAAAATCCCATATTTTAATTTTAGACTACTTATCGCAGGAGGGCCCAAAACGCCCTTCTGCTATTGCTGAGCGGTTAAAAGTAACAACTGGTGGTGTTACCGTTTTAACAACAAAGCTGATTAATGCTGGCTTTATTGAAAAAACACAGCATGCCACAGATCGACGAGCCTCACAACTAGTTATTACTACAGAGGGTGAGAACATCTTAAAAGAATCGCGTCAACAAGTGAGTGAAATTATTAACAATATGTTTGGTATGCTCACAGCTGAAGAACTGCAAACATTACGAACGATTTTTTCAAAATGTCTATTAGATGTTGAATCTAATCGGTCAGAATAAAGAGCACAAACTAAAAAGATGCATCGCAACTATTTGCGAGTGCATCTTTTTTTAGATTAATCGACCGAATACTTCCGCCTAAGTACTTGTGGTGTGCGACCAATCTGTTTTTATTATGCTGGTAGCACAGATTCCACAATTGCTGTATCAGACATGAGCATTTCTTTTAATCGAGCCTTTGCACGGAATAAACGAGATTTCACAGTACCAATAGAAACCTTCATAATTGTAGAGATTTCTGCAAGTGAATATTGGTCTATGTAGAAATACCATAAAGTCTTTCTATAAATAGCATCTAATTGCTCCATTTTATCCTGTACGAGTTTTGTTACAATATCCTTTTCAATTTTTTCTTCCGTCGAAATTTCATTATTGGGAACCAAATCTAAAATCGGTACGTCTAATGTTTCAGGTTGGTTCATCATATATTTGCTTCGACGTACTTTTTTACGATAGCGATCTCTAAATGTATTCATTGTAATAGTTGTCAGCCAAGCTTTAATATGCTCTACCTCGGCAACGCTGTCTTCATAGCGTACAACCTTTACCCATACTTCTTGCATTAAATCTTCAGCCTCTACATTATTGCGAGTTAGTTTCAAACATAAGTGATATATATAACGATTGTATTCCTCGTATACGCCTTCTAATTTTTCATTCATTGTGTATGCCTCCGCTTCTTGTTCTTGCTTCTATACACATTCTCGCAAAATAATGTATTACACTCTATCGCATTGGCTTTCAATTTCATTACAATCGTGTAAGCTTAATCACTTTTGCTTGTAATATTCGTAAAAATTGTTTTACTACTATATTACTTCTCCTACTAAAAATCACTTCATAACAATACTTCCCTATTTTTAACATTATATATTAAATAGCGTTTATTATCAGAAAATTAAAGACGCATTTTTCGGTTTATAAAGACACAAAAAATGCACTCCTAGCAGAAGTGCATTTATGCTAGCTTAACAGCCCTAGACGAAAGGCGGAGGCAACGACCTGTGTACGGTTCTTTGCTTTAAGCTTTGTCATGAGACTGCTAACATAATCCCTGACCGTATGCTCACTTAAAAATAATAAACCACCAATTTTTTTATTATCATATCCTTCAGCAAGCAAGCCAAGAATCATCGACTCCCGTTCTGTTAAATGAAGCTCTGTGTTTTTTTCTACCTTCTCGCCCTTACGTGATAAAAATAAACCTAGACGCTTCCCTACTTCTTCAAGAAGTGATAATTCTTCCTTTGTACAATCAAATTCCTCGCCTAGCTGATCAAATGTTAGCCATCCAAATAATTGGTCTCGCCTCATAATAGGAATAAAGATGATGGAGGATAAATTAAATAATTGAATATGCTCCTCTTTTACGTAATTTTTAGGATTTTTCAAATAAATAGGTTTTCTTGAACTAAGTATAGCGTTTTCCCCATTCAACTGCCCTTTCATACTTTGCACTTTAGGAAGTTCCGCCCCAATAACCCCGTAAAATTGGTTGGACCATGGAACATATGCATAAAATACGCATCTTTTATAACTAAAATACTCTTCACATTTTTTTAAAATATAGGCTAAATCCTGATAGCCTGAGGAACTGATCAGCAATTTATTTAGCTTATCTAATAACTGTAAATGCCGTAACTCTTGATTTTCAGTAGATCCGTTATTCCTTTTGTCATCTCCCTCACAGTCATCGTAAAGCTGTACGAGAAACGTAAATAACGATAATACATACATTAAGATGGCATTCGTTCGGCTACTCTTTTGTTGAATCATAAAGGTAATCAATGATTTCTCAAAAATTAATTGGAATAAATTAAAGCTCTTCCGATCAATTATAGATAACTGTGCCTGAAGCCACGTATTAAAAAAAGACTTATCATCATCATTTAGTTCATCAATGTTCGTATATGTCATCAAACGCAAAAATGAATCCAGTAGCATCGCTGCCCTTTTTCGATCCTCTTCGGCTATAGAAGGTGCTAAATTGAGGTAAATATTGACATTTTCTTCAATTTGTTGATGATGAATTTTAATAAATAACACAAACTCTTGTAATGTAACTTCTTCAATTGACTGAAATGGATGCGTCATAGGAAATTCTTCTCCTTCACACTAACAATACCCTATAAATGGAGGATATTCACTTACTATATTATACAGCATCTTATAGGATAGTATTTCAAATTGAAAAGAGTAAGATGAAAGTATCGCTAAACAATGCGAATACTTTTGAATCCCAAGGTAACCATATAACCAGAAATAATGAAAGGTGCGTGCTTGAAATGAGACTGGAAAATAAAGTAGCCATTATTACAGGTGGAGGTACAGGAATCGGGAAAGAAACGGCACTATTATTTACTAAAGAAGGAGCAAAAGTAGTTATTACTGATATAAATGAACAATCTGGTAACGACACTATCCGCGATATCCAAGCAATTGGCGGTGAAGCATTATTTGTACATCATGATGTTAGCAATGAGGAAGACTGGAAAAAGGTCGCAGATGAAACAATCAAAACATTTAACAAAGTAGATATTCTTTTCAATAATGCAGGTATCTATATCATTAAACCACTTGCAGAAATCGAGCTTTCTGATTGGAATCGCTTAATGTCCATCAATGTGACTGGTGTCTTCCTAGGTATGAAATATATTATGCCACTTATGGCTAAACATAATAAGGGCTCAGTTATTAATGCCTCTTCCATCGCTGGCTTAACAGGCGCTGCTGGACACGTATTATACGGAGCAAGTAAAGGTGCCGTTCGCATTATGACAAAAGATGCTGCAATGGAATATGCTCCATATGGCGTACGCGTCAATTCGATCCATCCTGGCTATATTGATACAGGTATGGCAGACTATGCATCAGCAACAACTGGAAGCACTAAAGATGAATTAGGAAAAAATTTATTCCCATTAGGACGTTTAGGCTCTGTTAAAGAAGTAGCGCAAACCGTATTATTTTTAGCTTCTGATGAATCTTCGTTCTCAACAGGTGCAGAATTCGTCATTGATGGCGGAGCAACAGCAAAATAACAATAAAGGTGGTCATTGAAATGAAACTAAAAGATAAAGTAGCAATCGTTACAGGTGGGGCTAGTGGTATCGGTGAAGCCACAGTTCGTCTCTTTGTACAAGAAGGCGCTAAAGTAGTTATCGCCGATTTTTCAGATCGTGGACAAATTGTTTCTGACGAATTAAATAACAATGGTTTTGATACACTCTTCGTAAAAACAGATGTAACTAGCGAAGAAGATATTCAAAACATGATTAAGGAAACCGTTACTAACTACGGTAAACTTGATATTATGTATGCCAATGCAGGCGTAGCTGACGATGCACCAGCACATGAGCTTTCTTTCGAAAAATGGAAAAGAACGATTGATATTAATTTATCAGGTGTATTTCTTTCTGATAAATATGCCATCGAACAGTTTCTTACACAGGGAACTGGTGGTGTCATTGTCAACGCTGGCTCTATTCATAGCTTTGTTGCCTTGCCAAACCCTACAGCCTACTCCTCTGCAAAGGGTGGCGTAAAATTATTAACGCAAAATCTATGTACAGCTTACGCTAAACAAGGCATTCGCGTAAATGCAGTATGTCCTGGCTATATCGACACTCCTCTACTAGCTGAAGTCGATGCGCAAAAGAAAGAATATTTAGCGTCCCTTCATCCACAAGGTCGCCTTGGTAAACCAGAAGAAATTGCAAAAGCTGTTCTCTTCTTAGCAAGCGACGACGCAAGCTTTGTCAATGGTACAACGCTTCTTGTTGATGGCGGTTATACTGCTCATTAATTTTAGTAAGATCTGATTTCAATGTTTTCTAGAAATCAGATCTTTTTTTATTTACTATAAGATATCGCACTCTTATAATCCTACTCGCACAATATTTGTTATTCTAATACATAGCTATACTTTACATTGAAGAGGTGTTCCTATGTATCAATCACATCAATCTTGGTTTGCGCAATGGCAAGCTACACACCGTATTACGAATGGATGGATAAAAGGTGGGACTGTCCATGTTATGACAAATAATGCACTCATTTTAATTACAGATGGGCAAGCTTCATGGAGTATAAATGGTCGGGTACAACATGTACACCTAGGCAATTTATTAGCCGTTGAGAAAAATTCTGTTGTCGAGATACTGGACAATAGCAATTATGCATTAGCAGGATGGATCATTTATTTTGACATATATGACCTCACTACTCATACCCTTAGTGAACGGCAACCTATTCTTGAAAATGAATCCCAAATGACCAAAATTCCTGAGGTAGTATTGGCTACGATTAGCCGTGATTTAATGGAGCCTATAGATCATACTTCAAACACTTCCATCATTATGAATCAATATATTTTATACACCTTACTAAAACATGTATATCAGCCGCAAAATAACGAAAAACTCACGGTCGAAAATAAATTACAACTATCAATTGAATATATACATAACCATTACAATGAATTGATTACAAGAGAACAATTAGCTAATAGTATCGGTATTAGCCCATGGCACTTTTCTCGAAAATTTAAGGAGCAATATGGCTTATCTTTATCAGAATATCTAGCAACTTATCGCATTTATCGTGCACAGGAGGCTTTACTCACTACTTCAGCACGCTCACAGGACATTGCTAAAAATGTCGGCTTTGAAGATGCCCATTACTTTAGTAGACGATTTAAAGCAATAGTTGGCGTCTCTCCAAAAAATTATATAAAATCAATTGCTCAGCAGCGGATATGTTTTTTATCTCCCCTGTATGCTGAGATTGCACTGGCACTAAACATTATCCCTCATAGTGTAGTGACTACTGCTTCCCTAGTGCCCAGTTATCAACGGGCATTATTTAACTCCCATCAAATTCATACTATGGATATGGGGCATTACATCATTGATATTGACCAAATTCAACGCCAACAGCCTACATTAATTATTGGCAATATACTAGATGATCAAATTAAAAATGAATTACGTGAAATTGCTCCTGTTATTAGTGGATTACCAAATGAAATGACGAGCTTAATCAACTATTTCGGGACACTATTTCACTGTGAGGAGCAAGCAGCTTCATTAATTAACGAATCTCTTACTAACGTTAAAAAGTATAAACAGGACTTAGCAAATGTTCTACGAAGAAAACCTACGCTAGTATATTTAAGGGTTGAGCATTTTGGTTATCGATATATCGGTGAAAGATCATGCGAGATTGCTCGGCTACTCTATAACGAACTCGATCTTTCTATGCCTCCAAATTTACAAGGGAAAGAATATAGCTTTAATGACTTGTCACTAGAAGATTTATTACAGGCCAACCCTATTTTTTTATTGCTAGAAAAACGAATAATGGATTATTTCAGCTCTGAGGAAAATATGAAAAACTTACTAAATAGTGATCAATGGAACATGTTAGATGCTGTTAAAAACAATCGTATTCTTTTCGTTGATACGTCACTTGGACTAAACAACTGTGGTATTTTTGGAAAACCTATTATTCTACAAAATCTCTATCAATTTTTTAAAGAACAACACTAAAGTCCAATTGAATAAACACAATCCTCTATGGTTTCTCTTTCTCTAATTTGCTAACATTTGAAAATGATAATCATTATCAAAAAAAGGAGATTAGAGAAATGTTAAAAAAATATTATGCTTTCTTACCATTGCTAATGATGGTTTTCGCTTTGGCTGCATGTAATAGTGAGCCAACGGAAGACAATCAAAACACACAGTCATCAGAAGAAACAGCGGCTACTACCAAAACCGTTAAAGGACTTTTCGGCGATGTTACGATCCCGACAAATCCTAAAAATATGTTAGTGTTTAACTCTAATTATGCAGAGTTTTTACTATCTATTGACATTGTGCCCCAAAAAGTTTTAGTGGTAGATGAAATAGAGCCTGACTATCGTCCAAAGCTTTTTAAAGAAAATAATGTAGAAATGATTAATACCCCTCAATATGAAGAAAATTTAGAGCAAATACTTTCATTGGCTCCTGATTTAATTGTCGTGCAAGGGAATGTGATCGATGCTAAAAAATATGAAGAGCTAAGTAAAATAGCCCCTACCCTTGCCGTGGATGCCAATGGTTCTATAGAAGAAGCACTTCCTGCATTAGGTAAAGTTTTTGAGAAAGAAAAAGAAGCTGAAGCAACCCTGACTGCTTACAATAACAAAGTGACAGAAGCTAAAGAAAAACTACAACAAGCCATTGGCGATAAAACAGTCATGGTATTAAGGGTTGAACCAAAACAGTATCGCTTCATGGGCGCTAAAGCAGAGGGACCAGGTAGTGGTTTAATCTATCGTCAGCTAGGATTAAAAATTCCAGAACAATTAGCAGATTCAGAAGATTGGTTTACACCGTTATCTCTTGAAATCTTACCAGAAATTAAACCAGACTATATTTTCGTTGAAAAGAGAGTGTTAGAAAATTATAGCAGTGATGAATCGATGAAGAGTTTAGAAGATAGTCCGCTATGGCAATCCATGGAGGCTGTACAGAATGGTCGCGTGTTCCCATTAGATACAAAGGATTATGCAGTTGGACTAGGTCCTATTGGCACAGAACTACTAATCGACTATATTGTTGAAAAGTTGGTGCCCTAATGTCAATAAATGAACAAGACATTTATGACGTAACAATTATTGGTGGTGGACCAGCTGGCATGTATTCCGCATTTTATAGTGGGATGCGCGAAATGAGAACAAAAATTATTGAGATTAAGCATGAGCTCGGTGGTTTTATGAGAACGTATCCAGAAAAGCTAATTTGGGATGTAGGTGGTGTTGAGCCTGTTCGCTGTGAAGAAATAATAAATGCACTTATTACTCAAGCGAAAACATTTGATCCAACCATCGTTTATGGGCAAGAAATTGTTGGCATGGAACAGCGGGAAGATAAAATTTTTGAGTTAATTGCTAAAACAGGAGAACGTCATTTTAGCAGAACGGTCATTTTAGCAGCAGGTCGTGGTATTACCAAAATTCAAAAGTTAAATATAGAAGGAGCAGATCGTTACGAATTAACTAATTTACACTATACAGTTACGGATAAATCTAAGTTTGCCAATAAACGTGTTTTAATTTCAGGTGGTGGTGACTCTGCTGTGGAATGGGCGATTGCCATTGCACCAATTGCTAAGGAAGTCATTGTTGTTCATCGTCGAGAAGATTTCAAAGCGTTTGAATCATCTGTTTCGCAAATGAAGCAAGTTGCCACATCACTAGTCCCCTATGTTGTGACTAGTTTGCACGGCAACAACACCAAAATAGAACGGGTTACTGTCCAACATGTTACATCTGGTGAGAGCACACAATTTGAAGTCGATGAAATAATTGTTAATCACGGCTTTGAACGATCCTTCTACGGTCCTATTATGGAATGGGGCTTTGAATGTGAAGAATATGGTATATCTGTTTCGCCTAAAATGCACACAAGTATTCCAGGCATATTTGGTGCTGGTGATTTTATTACTCACCCTAGTAAGGTTCGCCTGATAGCTGGTGCGTTTAATGATGCCATTCTAGCCGTTAATAGTGCGAAGCTATATTTAGATCCTACCGGAGTCGATATGGCTGGTGTATCCTCTCACAATGACCGCTTCGCTGAAAAAAATGAGAAAATTATACAACGCTATATGTCTAATTAAATAGAAACATCTTGCATAACTGCACTTCAAATGATTAGAGTCAATCTAATCATTTGAATGCAGTTTACTTTTTTTCGTATGTTTTTAAGAAAATTTTCACTTCTACGATACAAGCATCTATTTGAGAATCATTATCATTAATTGTATTATCGTAATATAACCTATTGAAAGAAGTGAACCATCAATTGAAAAACCTTACTTTAGCAGATTGGGACTCGGCAAAATTAACCATTATACATATATCTAAAAATCCACAGTTAATGCCTGTCATTACTTGTAACTGTATTTTCGGTTTTATTGCTCAAGGGTCCGGCGAATGGGAATTGCATCATACTCCCCTTTTACACCATAAAAACATCTTTTTGATTGTTCGTGACCCTATAAACATACATGTCACGCAGGAACCATCTTCAGAATGTCTATGGATCTATTGTAATGTTTCTTTTGATAACACAATATCTGAGCCCTTAGAGCCTCTCATTTTTTATGATGCACCGAAGCATTGGTTAACATTAATGGATAACATAAACACACAATGGGAAATGCACACTGATGCTAGTAAATATAAGACAAAATTATACTTAGCAGAATTAATCTATGAAATGTATACACTAGATTCAAATAGATTGCATGAGGAACAGTTAACCTCTCAAACATTAGATTATATAAATAAGCATTTTCATGAAAATTTATCGCGTCATACAATTGCAGAAAAAATGAATTACAGTGTATCTTATCTTTCTAAACAATTTAAATATCAAACTGGTTATGGTCTAATTGATTATTTATTACATACTCGTATCAAACATGCAAAGCGGCTTTTAGTTGAAACACATCATTCAATCCAAGAAGTTTCGAAGCAAATTGGTTACGAAGATTCTTCTTACTTTACTCGCCTATTTAAAAAACATACTGGGTTAACGCCTGGCCAATATAAAAGATTATATTTACCCACTTCTCTAGTGTTGAATAATCCTAATTTTGAGCTAAAATCCTCCGATGTATTCAATCAAGGACCTTTATATAATGATAATTGTTATCAATATGAAGGAGGCTTTTTACCAATGAAATTCAATTGGAACCATACTATAGTAGCTTCATTTGTTTTATGTGCTGCTTTATTATTAACAGCTTGTACAAACAACGACACTACCAAAGAATCAGAGGAAACAATGGTTTATCACTCCATCAATGGTGATATTACGTATAAAAAAAATCCGCAACGTATTGTTACTGATTTTTATTTAGGTTACTTACTTGCTTTAGATGTCAAACCAGTTGGTTCGAATGAAGCACAGCTAAAAAACCCTTATATTCCTGAAAAAGATAAAAAAGAAATTGAGGTGATCGGAGACTCTATAGAAAAAGTACTTTCATTAGAACCTGATTTAATTATTACAGGTAATAAAGAAATGTATGAGCAGCTTTCTAAAATTGCACCTACCATCTATATTGAATACGAAGAAAATATACCTAAACTCATTAAAGAATTTGGTATTATTTTAAATCGAGAAAATCTTGCCCAGGAGTGGCAAAAAAACTATCAACAACAAGTTCAAACCGCTCGCCAAAAAATTGCTCGTATTATTAAGCCTGAAGAAACAATAACTGTTATGGATATACTGGATGGTAAAGGAACCATCACTATTTATGGCGATGGTTATACAGGGTATCCTGTTTATACGGGATTAGGCTTACAAATGGCGCCAGCTGTAAAAGCAGAAACTACTATAAAAACCCCATGGGTACAAATTTCTTCAGAAAAAATTTCAGACTTTGTAGGGGACCGTGTTATCGTTGCAAGAGCGGCCGACACGCCTAAAGTCGACTTTACAACGGCTCCTGTATGGAAAAGTTTAGATGTTGTTAAAAATAATGAAGTGTACGAAATAGATAATTTCAAATTTTGGTTTACAGATCCCATTTCTGTTATTGGTCAAATGAACGATCTAACTGACTTATTTATCGAGCGTGCCAATGATAAGAAAACAAAATAAGACGAACTTTTTATAGTTCCAATGGTTTATATTACCGTTTCCCAAGTGTGGCAAAGCTCTCTCTTATAGACTTTGTCACATTTTTCTTAACAATCTACTTTACTCTATATCATCATTCGAACTTGATTGAAAAGTTTTAGAAAATGACTAGTAAACTCCTCCCAAATAAAAATAGCAGTGGCTCTGATATGACGGCACTTCCCTACCACATTATGTTATACTATTTCTATTATCGAAATATTGGAAAGAGGGATGCTAGATGACAAATTTACAGCAATTAGATGCTTATTTTGCAGAACATCGTGAGGCACATTTAAATGAACTGAATGAATTTTTACGAATTCCAAGTATCAGTTCTCTATCTGAGCATAAAGAAGATATTCAACAGGCAGCACAATGGCTAGCTAATGCGTTTGAAAAACTAAATCTTGAAAATATCTCTATTACACAAACAGCTGGGCACCCTGTTGTCTATGCGGATTGGTTACATGCTGAAGGGAAACCAACTATTTTATTTTATGGTCATTATGATGTACAACCTGTTGATCCATTAAATTTATGGGATAGCGAGCCGTTCAATCCTACGATTCGTGACAATAAATTATTTGCCCGTGGAGCGAGTGATGATAAAGGACAAGTGTTTATGCATTTAAAAATGATTGAGGCACTCTTTGCAACAACAGGGACTTTACCAGTCAATGTCAAATTCATTTATGAAGGCGAAGAAGAAATCGGCAGTCCGCATCTACCTGCTTATGTTGAAGAACATAAGGAAAAACTCGCAGCAGATTTAATTTTAATTTCTGATACGGGCCTTTATGGTCCTGGTAAGCCTGCGGTATGCTATGGATTACGTGGCTTAACAGGCATTCAAATTGATGTTCGTGGAGCTAAAGGAGATCTACACTCTGGTCTTTACGGTGGCGGCGTCCAAAATGCTATCCATGCATTGGCTGAAATTTTAGCATCCTTCCGTGATGAGCATGGAACGATTCAAGTTGAAGGCTTCTACGATAAAGTATTGCCACTATCAGAAGAAGAACGTGAAGCTTATTTAGCACTTGGCTTTGATGAGGAATCAGTTAAACAGGAAGTTGGCGTAAAAGAATTATTCGGTGAACAAGGTTTTTCTTATTTAGAACGCACTTGGGCTCGTCCAACACTAGAGGTTAACGGTGTATTTGGTGGCTTCTCTGGTGAAGGCATCAAAACGGTTCTACCTGCGGAAGCTGGTGCTAAAATCACATGCCGTCTTGTTCCAAATCAAGAGCCTGACGAAATTGTAGCACTATTAAAAGCCCATGTTGAAAAACATAAACCTACTGGTGTGGAAATCAATATTTCTGAATTTGATAAAGGGCGTCCATTCTTAACACCTTTCGATCATCCATTTATCCAAGCAGCTGGACGTTCCTATGAAAAAGTGTATAATGTACCAACTGCATACACACGTGGCGGAGGATCTATCCCTATTGTAGCTGCCTTTGATGAAATTTTAGATTTACCTGTGGTGTTAATGGGCTTCGGCTTATCAAGTGAAAACTTCCACGCACCGAACGAACACTTCCATTTAGAAAACTTCGATAAAGGCTTACGTGTGTTAAGTGATTACTTATACGAGGTTTCTGATTTACAAAAATAAATATCGTCCCATTAAAAAATCCCCTCACTTTTAAAGTGAAGGGATTTTTTTCGGTTATTCACCAAAAATCGTCACTATTTCAGCTGATTGTTTACGTTCCTTGCCTTTCGGTACTTCATCAAAATAACCCATTTGTAGCATGGCAATGACACGCTCACCTGGCTGAACCTTTAAAGCTTCACGGAATTTCGGATTATCTAAGAAGCCTGGCGTTTTCCAGCAAGAACCAATGCCTCTATCCCACGCAAGCAGTTGTATATTTTGAATAAACGTACTTGCAGCTGCATAATCTTCTAAACGTTCTTTTTGACGAGCATCCTCTGGTACGATTACAAAAGCATAGCCACCTGGTAATGTAAATTTCATCATTTGCTTCGCTAAATCTTCACTTGAAAGCTCCTGCCATTTTGGAATTGTCAGGTCGCGTAATAGCTGGTGTAGGTCTGCTAATTCCTTTCCACAGGCTACTACTAAACGCCAAGGCTCACGGTTACCGTGATTTGGTGCCCAGACAGCATCATCGATAATAGCCATCAAATCCTCACGATCTACAGGCTGACCATTAAACTTTTTAATGGAACGACGTTGAATAATTGCATCTCTAACCGATAAAATTTGTTCGCTCATATTTCTATTCTCCTTCTACCATAAGACAACATATTAGAGTTGGTCTCTTCTATCTTTCACATTATCACAAAATGATATGCTTTAAAACTATCTCTTCTTAAGCAAAGCTGTCATCTATATGATAGAAAAAGTAAGTCATACTCGGTGTATAGGCAGTGGAATCCTCGTAAAAATAAGGTCGATTAATACTATCCGAAGTATGGGCATTGACATAGGGAATACCATTTTGAATACTTGTGACAATAACGGAGTGATCAATTCTCCCATTTCCTTGAAAATCATAAAAAATGACATCCCCAAGCTCTAGCTCCTCTGCCGATTGAACACGCCTACCCTTCAATCCAGTTGTAGATCCCTCTAAATACCACCTTAATGAATGAGCCACAGACCAGCTAAAGCTCCAATTCCCTTGTTGAATCCACCAACCTTTATCTCTACTCGGTGCGCCACGCATTGGTGCGCCACCCGCAAGTAAGCATTGAGATATATAGTTTGTGCAATCTACATCAAAGTTTGGAAAAGCTGGGTTGCGTCTGTTCCACCATAAATTAGCATATTGAACTGCAGCCTGCCTGTTATACATTTTTGCCATACATCCCCTCCTCATGCCATCATATGTCTATTCATGACTTTCTATTAGTTAGGTCCTTACTCATATTCTTATTGAAATCAATTATATTCAGCACGTTCCTTTCCATTTTCAAGAACATTTTTGCTACAATAAAGAGTAATACAATGCAGATTTTATTTTATGACTGGAAGGGATGTTAATTGTGAAGCAGCATGCTGAGAAAGAAATTTTACAGCCTACTCTTTTATGCGATAAAAAAGGTAATTTAAATCCAGCAGCCATCGGATTTGCACGTAAGCCCCTTATTAACAGCAATTTAAGCGGCCATCTCATGCGCAAAAAGAAATGGAACTATTGGTGTATCTATGGTGACGAAATCTTGTTTTCTGCTACGATTAGTCATTTAGATTATGCTGCTGTCTGCTTCGTTTATTTCCTTGAATATGAAACACAGCGCTATTTCGAAAAAACGATTACCATTCCCTTCGGTGGTAAATTAAAAATGCCGACACAGGTTTTAGAATCCGTCTCATTTAAAAATAGCGAAATGATGATTGATCTATTATATATACAAAATGAAACGCATCTATCGGTGTCCATACCAGACTTTGATGGTGATGTTTTACGTGCAAAGCTTATCGTCCAACATCCCCCAACTGATGAAACCTTAAATGTTGTCATCCCTTGGAATCGCAAAACATTTCAATTTACAGGCAAGCATCATATACTCCCAACTTCAGGTGTTGTCACAATTGGTACTCGCCGTTATAATTTTTCGGCCGAAGAGAATTTTGCAGTGTTAGATTATGGACGAGGTGTATGGCCACGCCAAGCATTATGGAATTGGGGAATGGCCTCTCAGCGAGTTCGAGGAAGACGGATTGGACTGAACTTAGGAGGTAAATGGACAGATGGTACTGGCATGACTGAAAATGCTGTTTTTGTTGATGGTAAAATGACCAAAATACATGAGGATCTTTTGTTTCAATATGATTCTGGAGACTATATGCAACGTTGGAAAGTAAAAACGAAATTTTCTAATCAGGTTTCATTAACCTTCTCCCCTTTTTTTGAACGTGTTGCTCAAACTAATGCCAAATTAGTTAAATCGGAGGTACATCAACTATTTGGCTATTACGATGGCTCCATTTTACTCGACAATGGTGAAACACTTGTTATTCAACAAATGCTCGGATGTATTGAAGAACATCGTGCGAAATGGTAGAACGGATCTTCTAGAAGACGTCGCTTTCCGTGGGTATTACAAAAATGCTACTTATTCCACGGAAGCTTTTTGTCTCCTAGCCCCTTCCTTGCTCTAATTAAGGGCCTGTAATATTTTCTCTGGGTCATCAGTAAATATCGCCTGTATACCTAGTTGCTGTAAATAGCGAGCATCACGTTGATCATTAACAGTATACACACGGACAGTTGCTCCTTCAGCGAGAGCTAGTTTGACTGATTTACGAAATGACGTTGGTAAACTTACATGTAACGCTTTAGCTGGAATAAGAGCAATGTAAGAAGTAAAATCTACTAACACTTCTGCAAACAGCGCCGCACTTTCTATATAAGGTGCTATTTTTGATACTGTTTGCAATGATTCATGATTAAAAGATGAAATGATTACTCTTTCAGTCATTTGCTGTGCAGCCACTTCTTTGAGTACGAGCGCTTCAATCCCTTCATATGAAATAATATCTGTTTTCAGTTCAATATTAATACGATGGTTGGTACCTGCAAAAAGCTCTAACACTTCCCCTAACGTAGGGATTGTTTCATCTCCGAACTCTGGAGAAAACCACGAACCAAAGTCAAATGTACGCAATTGCTGTAATGTAAAATCTTTTACATAGCCTGAACCATTGGAGGTACGATTAATGGTTTCATCATGAATGACCACTACCTCTTTATCTGCGGTTAAATGAACATCCAGCTCTATCCCTGCTATAGGAAGCTTTGATGCTGCTTGAAAGGCTGCCATCGTGTTTTCTGGATAGTTTATCGAAACACCTCTATGTGCAAAAATGTCCAAAATCATTAACCTCCTCTATTATCATTTAAAGAAAAACTTTCCAACCCCAATGTAATAGTAGCATAATTAACTATTTAGCTTTCACTTGATGGTAAATATTATATATAGTAGTATGATAATCTACTTTGAAATTGTAAGTACCTAGGAGGTGCTAAAAATGACTGTACAACATCCGGATTTTCAGGCTGAGGTAGAGCGGTTAACCTATACCCAAAGTTATATGCAACAAATATTAGACGAATCACAACGAGATCTACAATCCGCTCAAGAAAATATCCGCAAGTCCATGGCTGACCTTGATTACTTAGATTCGAGTTTAAGTTATTTAAATATCTTAACAAACGCCAGATTCTTTGAAATGGCTCGTAATCAAAAAGAAGGTCTAGAAGCCGTTCGGAAAAAGCCCTATTTTGCCCGAATCCATTTCCAAAAGACAGGTGATCCTGAAGAATTCCTTTATATTGGGAAAACCTCACTATTTCATCGTGAAACCCATGAACCCATTATTGTTGACTGGCGCTCACCCGTAGCCAATGTTTATTATGATGGACGTCTTGGTGATATGGAGTACGATGTCCGTGGAGAAGTTCATAAAGGACATCTCTTTGCTAAAAGACAATATAAGATCGAGAACGGCGAATTACTCGATATACGGGATATTGATCTAACAACAAACGATGAACTCCTACAAGAAGCATTGGCTGGGAAAGCAGATGTTCGTTTAACTGAAATTGTCTCGACAATCCAAAAGGAACAAAATGAAATTATTCGAGCACATCTTCGTCAACCAATTATTGTACAAGGTGCAGCAGGTAGTGGAAAAACAACTATCGCTCTCCACCGAATATCTTATTTCCTCTACACAATGGGCGAGCATTTTAATCCTGAACAGCTCATGATTTTAGCACCGAATAAGCTATTTATTGATTATATAGGTGATGTTTTACCAGAGCTTGGTGTCGATAAAATATGCCAAACTACTTTTACAGACTACGTTCTTGCTGCCACTAAATTAAAATTAAAGCTTCAAAATCCAAATGAGCAATTAGAATTGCTCGTTGCTGGTGGAAATCATCAGCCTACTGCGTGGATCGCTGAAGTGAAAGGTTCACTTTATTATCGTGATGTCATTGAGCGCTATATCCAGAAGCTGGAGCAAGAAATCGCGCAACAATTCGAAGATGTTTATATTGAAAAATACTGTATTATGCGAGCTGCTCATCTAAAGAAACTGTTTTTATATGAGTTTTCTTATATGCCAATTGAAAAACGCCTTGCACATATAAAAAAGGTGTTAGCTAGCCATGTCCGCCAAAAAAAACAGGCTGTCTTAGCTACACTCCATAAAAAATATGATGAAGCATTGGGTAAAGCCTTAAATGGTATACGGGATGATGAAAAGCGTCGACGTGTTGTCACAAAATTTATCGATGAACGCGACGAACGAATTCCAGCAATAGAAAAAGAAACGAAAACAACTGCAACTGCCTATATGCGTCGCTTTCCTAAACATAACATTAAAACACTTTATCGCACCCTTCTTACCGACGCCAAACTTTTAACAGAGCTAGCTCCTGAATGGCATTATCTTGAACAACAGCAATTTTTGCAGGCACATCGTAAAGAACAATGGGCACTCGAAGATTTAGCCGCACTATACTATTTACAAGCACGTCTAAAAGGCATCCCAGATGAATGGAAAATGCGTGTTGTCTTTATCGATGAAGTACAAGATTATAGTTTGTTTCAGCTTGCTGCTTTAAAAACAGGTCTTGATACAGACATGTTTACAATGGTTGGCGATTTAGCTCAAGGAATTCATAGCTATCGCTCATTAACTGCCTGGGAACCTGTCCAAAGTTTATTTCCTCGTGCAAGCTTCCGAACATTGCAAAAAAGCTATCGAACAACCATTGAAATTATGGAAGTCGCTAATCAAATTTTAGCGCAAATGAATGAGCAGCTACCGCTGGTTGAGCCAGTTGTTCGTCACGGTAATGTGCCAAGTTTTATTCAAGCAGATCAATTTGATGCCTTAAAAATTAAAGAAATTTTTGAAGCTATTCGTCAACATGGTCATCGATCTATCGCTTTAATTTGCAAAACTACTGCTGAAGCCATTTCGATGCAACATACATTGAAAGACAACAAAATTGCCTCACAGCTGCTAACAGAAAATGAATCGATTAATCAGGAAATGTTGCTTGTTGTACCAAGTCATCTTGCTAAAGGGCTTGAGTTTGATGCCGTCATTGTAGCTGCCTTTGAAACACCCTTTTACGATACAATAATTGATCGGAAACTACTGTATGTAGCTCTCACACGAGCAATGCATGAACTCTATTTAATTGGCCCATCCAAAAATACATTTTTATTAGAAAATTAAAAAGTCGCTAGAAGGCGACTTTTTCATTCATCATCAGTTTCTTGGCGGCAATCGATAAAACTTCCCTTTCGATAAATAAGCTTTAACTACTTTCCACCATGATCTAGGGGCTTCCTTTGGAGGAGACTTCTTTTTTGGCAATGCTGGCATGCGCATGATCACGACTCCTTTCTTAAAGCTTATTAATACTATATGAAGATAGTAGGTAATTATGATAAAAAACGAGCGAGGAGTTGATGTTAAATACCACTCCTCGCCCTTTTTCCTACTGTTTTACATAATAATCGATTTGCTGTGCCTTCATAAAACCTGCCTTTTCATAGACAGATAATGCTTTTTTATTGTCAATTTCTACATCGAGCATAACAAATTTCGCACCAACTTTGCTCGCGTAATCCTTTGAAAAAGAAAGCAATGCTGTTCCAACACCTTGTCCCTCACAATTTGGATGAACAGCAAGTGCTGTTACCCATTGGATTTCATTTTCCTGAGCAGTCGTCACAGTTCCAACAACAAGGCCATCTCGATAAGCAACCCAAAGCTTTCGTCCATTTGTAGATGTATTAAAGGTAATGAGTTCCTCTGATTCTTCGGGTAAATCACCAAAAGCTTCACTATAGATGGCAATCAATTCCCCCTGCTCACCAGCATAAGGTTGAATACTAATATCCGTTTGTAATTCTACTGGTTCTGCTTTTGTTTCTAATGTTGCTTCCGAAAAGCTGTAGGCATAACCTTTATTTTCAATAAATGCATGTCCATAAGGAGAGCCATCAATTACTACAGCTAATTGCCCCTCCGCTCCTCTATCTGCTAAGCCAGCTTGTATACCCTCAACTAATGCAGCTCCAATACCCTTCTGTCGATATGCAGGTGTTACTACTAATGACCATTCATACGTATGAAGTCCCATCAAATCAATGGCACTAGCTGCACCTACTAACAGATCCTGTTCATCCTCATATGCTAGTACCATAAAGCCCTTTGACTCAAAAGAGCTAGCCATTGGTACACTCATAATGGTTTCATATACTCGATAATCATGAATGGTTGCTTCTTCACATAATAGTTTTACTTCTTTCAATGTTTCTCCATCTAATGGAAAAGACACTGTCATCACTGAAATATTCATCTTTTACTCCGTTCCTGTGTCAGACTATTGCCCTATTGTAGCAAGAATAAAAATAAACTGGCAACAAAATATATAAATACCCACTATTAATCAGAATTTTACTTCAAAAAACAGAATAATAAAAGGATTTATACTATAAAAATTCATGAAAATGACTGAAATTTACTAGAAATTATAGATATAAAATATTATGCTAATTTCTCAAAATGAGAGATAATTAATCTTTTTTACACAGTTACTTTTAAACTATACAACAACTCCTATTAGATGTATTTTTTATAATATTATACTATTTATTCAAATTAATAACATTTCAATTTAACGAAAAAAGAGTAATTTCACATGAAATTACTCTTTTCATCGTAAACCATCCATAGAATTTTTGTGAAAGGTGAAAATGGATTCCCATCGCACGCTACTTGCTTCCCTCTGGGCGAGCGCCGAGCGGCTTCCTCCGCTACTGCTCTTTTTAGCAAAGATTTTTAAATAAAGTGAAGGTGTCCACTACTCTTTATAGAGGGTTGTTGTCACTCATCACTTCTCCACATTGAAAATAAGAGGCTATCCTTTCTCTAATCATACAAAAATAATAGGCTATTTTGTTCACTACGGCTCGTTTGAAAGATAAGGGTAAGGTACTTTTGCACATGATTGCTTGGAGTAAAGCGGCTCATCAGACGCCCCCTGGAAAGGACGCTGGCGGAACGGCAATCAATCCCTTGCCTTTCAAAATGGCTGTTTCCGCCGTTGATATCACCTTTTTCCTCTATTCCTCAAGATGATGCGAGGAGGAATGAAGCATTTGCGCATAAAGGCCACCCGATTCAATTAGTTTTTGCTGAGGTCCAGCTTCAACTAACTCACCTTTTTGCATAACTAAAATCATATCGGCATTATGCACAGTGTTTAATCGATGGGCAATAACAAAACTAGTGCGACCCTGCATTAACGTATCAAGCGCCTCTTGTATCGCCATTTCCGTCACAGTATCGATACTGCTTGTCGCCTCATCCAAAAGTAAAATTTTCGGATCAGCAATAAGCGCCCTTGCTATAGAGAGTAACTGCTTCTGACCTTGTGATATCTCGCGTCCATCCGCAGCAAGAATCGTATCATAGCCATCTTTGAGCTTCATGATAAAGTCATGGGCATTCGCTTGCTTGGCAGCTTTCTCAATCTCTGCATCACTTGCATCCAGTCGACCATATCGGATATTTTCACGAACAGAAGCCTCAAATAAAAAGGGGTCCTGCAATACAAAAGCCATCTGTGAGCGAAGGGATTGACGATCTATTTGCTGTACATTTATGCCATCAAACAATACCTCACCCTTTGTTACCTCATAAAACCTTGCAATCAGTTGGAGGATTGTTGTTTTCCCAGCTCCAGTCGCACCAACAAGGGCTACCGTTTGTCCAGGTTCTACTTTAAAATTAACATTCTTTAGTGTATAAGCTTCTTCTTCCAGCTCATATTTAAAATACACATGCTTAAACGCCACATGCCCCAATAACTGATGCTTTTGTGCTGAAACGGTTTCTGCCTCTGGTTGTTCATCAAGCAAGGCAAATACGCGCTCTGCACCAGCAATGGCTGATAGTACCGTATTGAACTGGTTTGCTAAATCATTTAAAGGACGTGTAAATTGTCGTGCATATTCAGTGAATATAACAATAACCCCTATCGACACATGCCCATATAGCGCGAGTACGCCTCCTATACCTGCAACAATTGTAAAGCTCATATTATTTAAAAAGTTCATGACTTTAGGAATATAGCCCGAGTAAGTCTGTGCCCAAAAACCGGTTCTTCTTAATCGCGAGCTTTTTTCTCGAAACTCTGCTTTCATACGCTCTTCTTGTGAGAAAGCTTTGACAATCCGCTGCCCTGAAATTGTTTCCTCTATCATCCCATTCAAAGCGCCAATAGCTACTTGCTGCTCTTTAAATAAGGGTGCTGTACGCCGTGTAATCCAGCGCATCGCCCAAAACATCAGCGGAATAATTGTCATCGTCAGCACTGTCAGCAAAGGGCTTAAACTAAGCATAATAATGACGGTTCCTCCAAGCGTAAGTACACTTGAAAACACTTGGATAAAAGAGCTATTTAAGGTAGAGCTGACAGCTTCAATATCATTCGTCATACGACTCATCAGTTCACCATGTTGGCGACGATCAAAGAATGCAACTGGTAATCGTTGAAAATGAGCAAATATACTTGTTCGTAATCTATAAATAGTCTGCTGAGCAATACCAATCATCCAATAGTTTTGTAGAAAAAGTGAAACAGCTAACAGAATATAAATACCAATTAATACACCAATCCACTTACCTAAACCTGAAAGCTTGCCATGCATAACATAATTATCAATCATTTGACCGATTAAATAAGGACCAACTAAAGCTAAAATTGAACTGAGCATCACTAGTAAAAGAACCACAATGAGGAGTGTGCGTTGTTCGTCGACAATTTTCCATAGTCGAAGCAATGTACTTTTCCAATCTGCTGCACGAGGCCCTTTCTTTTTCTTCACAGCTTGCTTCAGATCATCTTTAGTCAAAATCGGCTCATAGCCAAAAGGTTTTTGGAAAAATCCCATTAATCCTCCACCTCCTGTTGGGAGATTGCAATTTTTTTATAGAGCGTTGAAGTTTGTAAAAGCTCTTCATGTGTACCATATGCAACCACTTTTCCAGCATCGATCAGTAAAATACGGTCTGCACCTTTAGCTGTGCGAATTTTTTGTGTGACAACAAGCATTGTTGCCTTCTCTTCACTTAATGCCTCCCACAAAGACTGTTCAGTTTTAACATCTAAGGCACTTGTACTATCATCAAGCATTAAAATATGCCCCTTTCTCAAAAGAGCTCTAGCAATAGATAGTCTTTGTTTTTGGCCCCCTGATAAATTAACACCTTTTTGTCCAACCTTAGTGTCGTAACCATTTGGGAAATCTTCCACAGATGCATGTATTTGTGCCTGCATTGTAGCCTGTAGTACAGCATCCATTTCAGCCTGAGTATCTCCCCAACGTACATTATCTGCAATACTTCCTGTAAACAATAATGATTGCTGAGGGACATAACCAATGATTTCACGTAGCTCTTGCAATTCCCAGTCCTGAACATCCTGCCCTTCCACAAGAATTCTTCCTTGCGTTACTTCATAAAAACGAGGAATTAGCTGTAACAATGTTGACTTTCCAGCACCGGTTGCCCCCATAATCGCTAATTTTTCTCCTGACCTCACTTGAAAACTCACATCTGACAGGACGGGAGCATCTCCTCCTGGATAGGTAAAACAAACATGTTCAAAGGTTAGCTCTCCATATTGCATTGTGCTATCTACTTCTTCTGAGTGGGAAATATCCTCCACCTCATTTTCCATAGATAGTACTTCTGCCATACGTTCTGCGGAGGCCTTTGCACGCGCATAAAAAATAATAATAAACGCAAACATTGAAAACGAGCCGGTCATACGCATGGCATAATTGACAATAGCTACAATATCGCCAAGTGGCGTTGTCCCTGTGGCAATTTGCTTTGTACCAAACCATAAAACGGCAAGCAAGCTCATGTTCATGATGAATAATAGAACAGGCATAATATATTCCATAATGCGTAAAGCCTTTACTGTATCCATTTTTAAGCGTGAAGCAACTTCATCGAAGCGTGTAGCCTCATATGCTCCACGTAAATAGGCCTTCACTAAACGAATTGCCTGTAAATTCTCCTGTAATACCCTATTTAAACGATCTACCCTCTTCTGTACACGTCCAAAATAAGACACACCCTTCGCCACCATAAAAATAAGAAAAATAAAGATGATGGGTGCGCCTATCACTAAAAACAGCGCCAATTTGGCATTTACAACAAAGGCCATTACGATACTTCCTATAACAGCAAGCGGTGCTCGAAGCATAATACGTAAGCTCATAAACAGTACCGTTTGTACCTGTGTGACATCATTCGTTAATCTAGTAATGAGCGATGCTGTGGAAAATTTTTGATAGGTTGCTAGTGTAAAGGATTGAATTTTATCAAACATGGCATTTCGTAAATCATATGAAAAGCTTTGTGCTGTATGAGAGGAGAAATAAGAGTTAATGACTCCCGCTATAAAGGCTACGATTGATAGTGCAAGTAAAACAGCTCCCCATTGCAAAATCATCCCTTGATTTTGGGCTCGTACACCTTCGTCAATTATTTTCGCCATAATGAGTGGCTGTACAAGCTCCACAAATAATTCTAAAAGCATTAAACATAAAGCAAAAATGGCAGTCCATTTATATGGCCTTACATAGGAAAAAACTTCTTTCACATTCTTTCCCCCTTGTCAGAGATAAAATATAAAGCTAGTTAAAAAATCCTAACCCAATAGTATATTTATGCTTTTTCGCCTGCTACCGAAAGCCAGGTTACACAAACAAGCATAACGAAAACACCTATTAATTGCCAAAAACCTAAAGATGTACCGAATACAATGACTGAAATAACCATTGCTGTTAATGGTTCGATACTGGAAAGGATACTCGTCTCCACTGCTGTAATATATTTCATACTACTTAAAAACAGAATAAAGGCTACTGTTCCAAAAAATATTAATGCCACGACTAACATAAGTATCTTAAAATCTGTTAAAACAACCCATTGGTTGGACTGCCACACACGGCTCACTAAGCCTAATGTTAAACCACCTACCAGCATGCCCCAGCCAACTACTAATAGCACACTCCACTCCTTCATTAAGCGTGCAGGATACAGTGTGTAAAATGCAAATGTTAAGCCTACTGCTATACCCCAAAGCAAGGCTTTTGGACTAATAAGCAAACTTTCAAACGAAGCGTTCGTTAGTAATAGAAATAACCCTATAAGGGTACCAATAATCCCTAACACTTGATATTTTGGTGGCCATTTCTTTAAACTAAGAGAGACATATGCCACAACAAAAATGGGCGCTAAAAATTGTAGTAAGGTCGCAAGTACTGCGTTGCTTTCATTTATAGCAGCAACAAAAGCAAATTGTACACCTAGCATCCCTGCAATACCAAAAGTAATGAGCTGTCTACTCCAGAGTTTATGCTGCCAAATACTAAAAATATTTTTTCCTGTTAACAATAAATATGTAAGTAGTAATATACCTGCAACCGATAAACGGACTGTTAACATAAAGGAGACGGTCAATGGTGTATGGTTAAGTAGCCACTCCATCAAAGGGCCAGTTGCTCCCCATAACATAGCACCCGAGACAATAAATAATATTCCTTTTAAACGTTCCATACCAATCCTGCTTCCTATATACGTACTAAAAATTGTTACTTTTCTTCAAATCTTTTCTTACACATCACGAGAAAAGTCCTATTTTTCTTCATTATCAAATATTTACAATTATATTCATAATGACTAATTCCCGATAATTAACTATAATATTAGTATATATTGATTACCCAAGGAGATCGAAAAATCATGAGTCATATGCATAAATCATTTACGATTGATGAACATTATTTAAATTCACTTCCTTTTCCTGCAATTATCATAAATCAAGATGGACAAGCGACTATCTGGGGAAAGAGCGCAGAACATCTGATTGGATTGTCAGCCGATGATATTAAAGGAAATACTACTCCATCTATACTCGAAAATCTACTACGTCAGCTTCCTGTAGAAACATTTCAGTCTATTTTACAAAATGAGGACAGTACGTATTTAGATAAAATTCAAGTATACACAACGTCAAACACAGAAATAACGACAGCCCTGTTAGCGAAGCCTTATACAGAAGAAGGAGAACGTTTTATTCTACTAATCTTTATGCTACCAGA
The DNA here is from genome assembly GCF_038593415.1 of Lysinibacillus sp. FSL W7-1291. Lineage (NCBI taxonomy): Bacteria > Bacillati > Bacillota > Bacilli > Caryophanales > Bacillaceae > Lysinibacillus > Lysinibacillus sp. FSL W7-1291. The sequence goes on along the minus strand of NZ_CP151994.1, from coordinate 419,866 downwards.
ATTAATGACGAATGCTGTTTCACATTGCAGTACATTTGTTAATATCAAGTCAGGTTTAGATGCTACATTCATGACTGTCACACTCGATCACGATGGATTTATCTTAGAATGTAATAATGAATTTTTAAAGACAAGTCAATGGACGCCAAAGCGTGTAATCGGCAAAACATTTTGGCAGTTATTCCCGGATAATGAAGCGAGCGAAAAAGTCACAAATACGATTTGGCGTAATTTAAACAATGGTCATACGTGGCAAGGCGAAGTTGAAAAAATCACAAAAATAGGCCAATCCTATTGGGTATTGCTAACAGCCATTCCTACTTTTAATCTCGAAACAAATGAACAACAATTTATCTTAATTGAAAAAGATATTACTAAATCGAAAACCATTCAACATCAGCTAGAAAAAATAGCTTATATCGATACAGAAACTGGGCTGATGAATGCACATCGACTTGAAAAAGTCATTACCAATATGATTGAAGAGCAAAGACATTTTTCATTTGTTTATCTAAGTATTGATAAATTTTATACTTTAAAAGAATTACATGACCAACAAATCGATCAAAGCCTTATTATTGAATTTACAAATCGAATAAAAATGTATTTCCAAGATAGCACAATGGCTCGTATAAATGAAAATGATTTTGTTGTCATTACCCCTTTAAGTGAGTGGTTTATTCAAGGGTTCTTATCTTACTTACAACAGCACCCTATTTATAGCGGCAATATTGCTGTACCAATTTCTATTAGTGGTGGCATTACAAGATATCCAGAAGACCAAACAACATTCTCTCAACTTATGAAAGCCTCAATTGCTACCATTTCAACAGTGCGTGAGGCTGGTGGGGACAAAGTTGTTTCCCTGTCAACAGCAACACATAAAGCTTTAAATCGTAAAGCTTTAATTGAAAAACGGTTACTTCAAGCACTTGATCAGAAGAATTTAAAGGTACTTTATCAGCCACAAATTGATGTTTATTCTGGTAAAATTACAGCTGTTGAAGCACTTGTAAGATGGGAAGACGAGGTAATTGGCGTTGTTGCGCCTGATGAATTAATTCCGATTGCGGAAGAAACAGGCCTTATTAATAATATCGGTTCCTTTATGCTAGAAAAAGCTTGTGAGCAGGCATTACTTTGGAAAAAGGCGGGTCATGATTTAAAAGTATCTATTAACTCTTCTGTTCGCGAATTCCGCGATAAAAATATGGCAAAATCCATACTTGAAGTGCTCGCAAAAACAGGTTGTCCAGCAAATCTTCTACAAATTGAAATTACTGAAAAATTTGCTTTAGAGGCAGAAGCTGCCACATCTATCGCACAGCAAATGCGCAAGCTTGAAAACGAAGGCATCTCTTTCGTATTAGATGATTTTGGAACTGGCTATGGATCATTTAGATATATGCAGATTTTACCGATTGATACACTAAAAATTGATCAAACGTTTACGAATTCTCTATTAAAATCTGAAAAGAGCCAAAAGCTTATGCATGGTATGGTACAACTTGGTAAATCTATGGAACTGAAAGTTGTAGCCGAGGGTGTCGAAACGGCTGAGCAAGCAGACCTATTAATCACATATGGTTGTGACGCCATTCAAGGCTATTATATTAGTAAGCCAGTTACACCAGATGAAATTGAAGTATTGCTTAGTAAAAAATAATAAGTAATTAAGGAGGCTGCGTTAAGCTAAACGCAGCCTCCTTCTATTTTTTATAGACCTTTTGTAATTTTACTTTACTTGAACGGACTGAACGGAAAATAAGTTGAATAATTACTTCCGCAAAGACTAGACCGATCACAATTGCACCTGTAATTAAAAATGCCTTTAGGCCATACTGTAAGCCTTGTAAGTAATCGTCCTCTACAACATTTCGCATGGCATTATATGCCATCCCTCCTGGCACCAACGGAATAATTCCACCAACGATAAAAATAATCATTGGTATTTTAAAACGTCGCGCATACAAATGGGCAACTATGGCAATGACAAACGAGCCAAAGAAAGAAGCTTTGACGACATCCATTCCTTGCTCTGTTAAAACGTAATAGATAATCCAGCCAATTACTCCAACAAGACCACAATGAAGTAATGTTTTTCTAGGAACATTAAAAAGAATGGCGATCCCAGCTGTCGCAAAAAAACTAACAATTAATTGTATAAGAATGTCCATCATCTGCATATTGTCCGCCTCCTAAAATCCTAGCGTGACGGCAATTGCTGCACCGATTGCAAAGGCTGTTAAAAAGGCCTCTGCTCCCTTTGCCATCCCTGACATAAAATGACCCGCCATTAAATCACGAACAGCATTGGTAATCAAAATACCTGGTACAAGTGGCATGACAGAACTAATAATAATTTTATCAAGTTCAGTTCCATAACCATACTTTACTGCTAAGAAGGCCACAAAGCCGAGAACAAGTGATGCCGTAAATTCAGAGAAAAACTTCACCCTTGTTAAATGGTTGATCATCACAAGTACTAGAAAACCCATCCCACCCGCTATACAAGCTACCGGAAAATCCGACCATCCTCCCTTAAACATAATCAGGAAACACCCACTTGCAAGTGCGGCTGACAAAACTTGTAAATAAGTTGGTAAAAAATAATTTGTTTTTTGTATCGACTTTAACTCGTCATAAGCTTCTTCTAATGTTATGATGTGAGATGTGAGTCTCCGAGATACTGAATTTACCAAGGCTATTTTTTGTAAATCTGTAACCCTACTGGAAATTGATGTAATTCGCGTCGGCTGTGTCTTGCCTAACGAAAAAATGATTCCAGTTGGTGTGGCATAACATTGAGCATCTGGCATATTTTGAGTATGTGCCATCCGCAGCATCGTATCCTCCACACGATATGTTTCTGCTCCACTTTCAATCATAATACGCCCTGCAAGCAACAAACAGTCAATCGTAAGTTCATTATCCGCTTCTTGTAAGACCATTACAGCTATCTGCCTCCTTCAAAAGGTTCCTTGCCAATATTATCGAACTGCCAATAAAAACTCAACTGAAAATTTCAGCATAAACAGTTAGCTTTCTTTCAATTTAATTTTCATGAATTAACAATTATTGAGCATGTTTTTTCTATTTTAGTAGGTATTTTACAACCACTTTAAAAGAAGTACAACAACATTCGATTGATACCCTATAGAAGGATAGCCGATTTAAAATAATTACTATAAATTAACATTAAAAGATCCGTAATTTGTATAACTTTTTTAATGATTAACACGTCTGATTGTATAGAGAATAAAAAAGAGGGGAGCGTATCCAACACCATGCAGGAACGCAGAAAAAAACGCGGTCCAATAATTGATTTTTTATTACTGGGCCTTATTGTAACCTTAACAACAGTTATACTAGTTATTATCCTATCAAAGGATGAATTTAAGTTTCAAAAGATTAGTGCTTCAAAAGAAGAATCTAAGACAGAATCGGTCAATAGTAATTTATCGACTGAAAGTTCTGCGTTTCCAGGCATACGTATTGTTACAGACGTTTCTAATGATAAACGAACACCATTTGCTATACATTACCCACAAACAGATAACAAAGTTTTTAATGACGCCGTATTACAATACATATCGGATTCAAAAGAAAACTATCTAGCATCTATGAAAAAAAATAAAGATAAAGATAAAGAAGCTATGGGTGAATTAAATATTAGTCTTGAAACATTTCCATACCGAGAGCATTATTATTCCTTTGTTCTAACAAAAATGGAGTACCTTGGTGGAGCTAATCATGAAGTCTCAACGAAAACATTCTTCATTAATAACGAAACAGGCGAGCAAATTACAATTCAAACCCTTCTACAAAATGACGAGAACAACTTATCAACGTTAGCTGCCAATGTACGAAAGGATTTGCAGAAAAACCTTCAAATAAAGGATGAGCTTTTCACTGATGAATTACTGAAAGCTACAGAGCCAAAATGGTCTAACTTCAATCGCTTTGCTATTGTCGACGATTCATTACAATTCTATTTCAATGAATATGAGATTGCTAGCGGAGCAGCAGGTGCCCCAATAGTGAAACTACCCCTTTCACTTATTAACCCATTGTTAGCCTCTGAGTTTCAAATTGCTATGGAAAATGTAAAACCAACAAATCCACCGCCTACAGGTGATCCGAATAAGAAACGTATTGCATTAACATTTGATGATGGTCCACATCCAAAAGTGACGGAACAAATTTTAAACATTCTCGATAAGTATCACGCAAAAGCAACCTTCTTTATGCTCGGTAGTCGAGTACAATATTATCCTGATATTGCAAGAGATGTATTGGCGCGGGGCCATGAAATTGGCAATCATTCGTGGAACCACCCTGTCTTAACAAAGCTTACACAAGAGCAAGTGATGAAAGAGTACAATACTACAGCCAATGAAATAGAAAAGGCAATTAATCATGGTGCTACAGTTTTCAGACCACCTTATGGTGCAACTAATGACACGATTAATGCCGAGATCCCTATACCTGTAGTGCTATGGTCGATTGATACATTGGATTGGAAGCATCGCAATGCACAGCAATTATTGCCACATGTAAAAAATAATTTGCACAATAATGCCATTGTCCTAATGCACGATATACATCAATCTACTGCAGATGGACTTGATGCTGTCCTTGCCTATTTACAGGAGCAAGGTTATGAATTCGTAACGGTATCAGAAATACTACCATATCGTCAATAGTATGAACCCTTTTCATATATTCAATGAAAAAGTCCAATGAATTTTTAAACGAATTCATTGGACTTTTCTTATTATTTTATTGTTAATGTATCTAAAGGCTTGAAGTCATTTAGCTGATAGCTCTTTACCTCGTTACGCGCTATTGTATAAAGAGCATCATCTATATAGACTACTCGTTGTACAACCTGCTCCCAATTCTCATATGGCTCATTAGTATTACGATTGATTATATTTCCTTTTAAAACAATCCCTTTATCAGCAGTAATTTCATAAATTTGAGCACCATGACCTTGGTACACAATCTCATCACCCTTACCTGCATCATACAATACTACTGGGAAGCCAAAATAATTGAACTCCTTATTGCGGAATAGCGCTTTCGGATTATATTGCACATCAGAGTAAGAGCCTTTCCCACCGATTTTTACTGTCGATTGTTCTTTTGGGTTACTGAAGTCTGACACATCAAATAGTGACATCTTCATATTGGTTGTCACCGTAAAATTACGTTTCGTATAAGCATCATAGCGTTGCTCTGTATCATAACCAATGCCCATTAAATGTGTTTCATCTATTGGATGTAAGTAATTACTGAAGCCTGGAATCTTCAATTCCCCTAATACTGCTGGCTTTTTTGGATTTGCTACATCAATGACAAATAGTGGATCTACTTGTTTAAATGTCACTACATATGCTTTTTCTCCCATAAAACGAGCAGAATATATTTTTTCTCCAGGCGCCATATCCTTTACCGAACCAAGTGGTTTTAAATGTTCATCTAAAATAAAGAGGTGATTATAGGAAGTACTTTTCTCATCCCACGTATTGCCCTCGGTTGTAAAGATTCGGAAATTACCTTTGTATTCGTCCATTGAATACTGATTTAAGACAGTTCCCTTTACTTCTGTACTTCCAGCAAAATTTAAAGTCGTTCCATCTACATTCCACTTAAAAATCTGAGTGTCTGCTGACCTAGGTAGCCAAATCATATCCATAACTCGTTTATTGGATGGAGCAGCCTGATTATTTTCATAAATTGGTGTCGTTAAATATAGGGCATTTTCTGACATATAAAGACCACTACTTCCACCTAAATACCCTTTTGTATTGGCTGTTGTCTTAGCTCCATTTTTTAAATCGACAGCTGTAATTAAACTATAGGTACCATCCATTGTATTAGGTAATATAGAGATTTTTTCTAAAGGTAGGCTTGTGTACGCTGATCCTGCTACACTATCAAATGTTTTAGGCTTTAATTCGGCTTTTTTGTCTTCTTGCAGCATCCAATAATTCGGATACATATTACCAATTATATATAATGTGTCCTTCGTAATACGAATATCCTGTAAAAAGCCTTCTTGCCCAACATGACGTACATGTTTTGGATTGCCTGGATTCGAAATATCATAAAATGAGGCTGTTACCATGGCTGTACCAGCCTTTTCAATATATTCATCCCCAATGGCAATTAATAGATTGTCATATAATGCAAGCTTAGAAATATATTGTGACTCTTTTAGTTTAATGCTTGTCGCTAACTTCAAATGCTTAGGATCTTTAGCATTGACAACCGTAATACTCTGATCCTTTACACTGTAAATAAAGCCGTCTTTTACGACAACAATATCACCCTCTTCTACACCGTCTACTTGGTTATTGGTTGTAGACTCGTTATTAGCAGTGGCTTTATCTTCACTTGCTGCACTTTCAGCTTTCTCTTCCTCTCCCCATCCAACTCTTTGAGTCGTTAACAGCTTTTTAAAATATTGCTGGAGCTCTTTTTCAGATTTGACGGCTGTTAACGTTTCAATAATAGTAAATGAAATCGTCTGTGAAGAGACATTCAGCCCCCCTTGTGCGAAGGCTTCCTTTTTCACATGTAATTGATAATTCCCTGGTGCTAACTTCTTGACCACTATTGTTTTTTGATCTTCTAATAATTCAATTGTTGCAGGCACTTTTTGGCCTTTTGCCGTTGTAATAAAGACATAGTCCTCTGTAATCTTGTTTTTCTTTAAAGCTACTGAAAAAGATGCTTGCCAGCTTTGTGTAGCCATGCTGGTGCTAGCGGCCTTTGCAGTCACATCCGTATTCACCATCCATGTGAAAACGCCAGGCACGATAGCTACAACAAGTATCAACATAATTACCAACCATTTGTTTTTCATCATTTTTCCTCTCTTTCATTTACTTGTTTATCCATTAGACTAATAAAAAATCGGAAAGTTACATTTTTCTGAATTTTTTAATGTAGGTTATGACTTCACAAAAAAAAACAAGGGGGGAATACTCCCTCCCCCCTCGTTTATTCTTCAAACGGCCATTTCGGCAACATGTTTGATAAAGACTTATCTCGACGTCTTCCTAATACATAATCAGCCTGCATAATGGTATGAATTTCACGGGTTCCTTCATAAATAACAGGTGCTTTTGAGTTTCGTAAATAACGGGCAACTGGATATTCATCTGAATAGCCATATGCACCATGAATCTGTACTGCATCATCAGCAGCCTTATTGGCAAAGTCACACGCTTGCCACTTTGCTAAGGATGTCTCGCGAGTATTTCGAACACCTTTATTTTTCAGTTCACCTACGCGATAGACAAGAAGACGACTCATTTGATAGCCGGCTTCCATATTAGCAATCATTTGTCCAACAAGCTGGTGCTCTCCAATAGGCTTACCAAATGTCTCTCGTTCATGACAATATTTCACACTAGCCTCTATACAAGCTTGGATTAAACCAACGGCACCTGCCGCTACTGTAAATCGACCATTATCAAGCGCAGACATGGCAATTTTGAAGCCTTCACCCTCTTCACCAAGTCGGTTTTCAACTGGCACACGTAAATCTTCAAAAAAGAGCTCACCTGTATTACCAGCACGAATACCATATTTTCCTTTAATCGCTTTTGACGTAAAGCCAGCCATCGAACGTTCTACAATGAACGCACTAATCCCATGATGTTTCTTCGATTTGTCTGTATAGGCAAAAACGAGAAAATGATCTGCGATATCACATAAGGAAATCCATGTTTTCTGCCCATTGAGGGTATAATGATCGCCATCACGAACAGCTGTTGTTGACATGGCAGCTACATCAGACCCAGCGCCTGGTTCTGTAAGACCAAATGCTCCAATACGAACACCTTTAGCCTGCGGAACAAGGTAGCGCTGCTTTTGCTCTTCAGTACCCCACTGCATTAAGGTCATGCTATTTAAGCCCGTGTGGACAGATACAGCTGTGCGAAATGCTGTATCTCCCCGTTCAAGTTCCTCACATACGATGGCAAGAGCATTATAATCCATACCACTACCACCGTATTGTTCAGGAACACAAACACCCATTAAGCCTAACTCAGCAAGCCTTGACCAAATTTTAGCATCAAAGCCTCCATCAGCATCCCACTTTGCAATGTAGGGAATGATTTCTTCATCAACAAACTGTCTTACCGTTTTTCGTAGCATTTCCTGTTCAGTGGACATTTCAAAATTCATGGTTAGCACCTACCATTTCACGATCATAGCAGACTTATGTGATGTCTCTTTAATCACCACGCCACGTTTAGCCATCTCTTCGATATACGTATCACCAGGAACTATTGCTTCAGGTGGAAATACACCATGCTCTGTAATAGCACCCGCTCCTATCATCTGCGCTACAACAGAAATGGTATTAGCAGTAGCACGAGCCATGGCTGTTTCATTAATTGTCATATCCTTACGTACAACCATTTCATATTCATACGTTACCTGCTGTTGTGCTTTTTCACCAGCTACAATGACACGTAACAGTACAGCATCTGGTTTTGTGCCCAGTTCAAGCTTCTTTTTAAGCGCCTCTCGTACAACGGCACGAACAGGTACTTCTTGATTATCAACTTCTACCTTATTAGTGGAATCAAGGAATCCTAAGTCAGCTAAAAGCTTAAATTTCTCTGCGTGACCTTTATAGCGGATCGTTTTATATTCTAATGTGCGGACATTGGGGAATGTCTTATACAATGTGGAAATGCCACCAGATGTATAAAATGCCTCTAGCACACCGAAGTCATCAAAATAAATAGGTTCAACGCCAGACAGGGATGGAACTTCTTCAAGCTTGCCCTTCTGAATCGTTTTGGAAGGCTCTGTATAATGATCGAATACGCCATCTAAAGAAAACACACGTGTATAATGAAGTGGAGGCTTTGGATCAGTTGGAATACCACCTACAAATAGTTTAATAGAATCGACATCATCTAATTTCGATGCACCATAGCCAGCAAGAATATTAATCATACCTGGCGCAACACCTAAGTCCGGAATGATTGTGACACCTTTTGCTTTTGCTTCCTCATGAAGATCTAATATCTTCTCTGTCACACCACCAATATGACCGCCTAAATCTACGGAATGTACGCCTGCCTCAATCGCTGCTCTCGCTACTCGCTCATTGAACGAATAAAATAGCGCATTGACGACAACGTCACCCTTAGACATAACGTCCATTAATGAATCATCACGCTCTGCATGAAGCTCCACAACCTCCACTTTATTAGAGTCTAGCGTATCTACAAAATCCTGTGCTACTTTTACATCGATATCCCCTAAAAACACACTCTCCACTTTATCATTTTTTATTAAATCACGAGCTACCTCTTTACCCATTAAACCTGCACCTAATACAACAACTTTCATCAAGAACATCCCCTTTCGTTGATCTGTTACTCTGTATCGATTTGTGCTCTTTGTAATTTACCGCTGTAGTCTACATAAATACTCTTCCATTCTGTGTAAACATCTAGGGCCGCTACACCTGAATCACGGTGTCCATTACCAGTCCCTTTTGTGCCACCAAATGGCAAATGGATTTCAGCACCTGTTGTGCCTGCATTTACATAAACAATACCTGTGTCCAAATCACGTTGTGCGCGGAAAATTGTATTTACATCTTGTGAGAAAATGGAGCTAGATAAGCCAAACTTCACACCATTATTTACTTCAATTGCTTCTTCCAAGCTTGCTACTTCAATGATAGAAACGACTGGGCCAAAGATTTCTTCTTGGGCAATAATCATGTCAGGCTTCACATTTGTAAACAGAGTTGGCTCATAATAGAACCCTTTATCGTAAGGTGGTTCATTTAATATTCTGCCCCCTGCTAATAATGTGGCTCCCTCTTGTTTGCCTATTTGCACATAGTGATTAATCTTTTCCAATGCGGCTTTATTAATCACTGGCCCGATTTTAACGTCCTTTTCTAGACCATCGCCAATTGTTAGCTTTTGCATTTCATCTAAGAGACGCTTTTCTAATTGTTCTTTTACATCTTTATGCACAATGACTCGGCTACATGCTGTACACCTTTGTCCAGCAGTACCAAATGCACTCCATAAAATCCCTTCTGTAGCTAGCTGTAAATCGGCGTCATTCATGACAATGACAGCATTTTTTCCACCCATTTCTAAAGAAATCTTTTTCAAGTGCTTACCGCCAAGCTCGGCTACTTTACTACCCGTTGTCGTAGAACCAGTAAAGGAAATAACCTTGACATCAGGGTGTTCAATTAACGCTGTCCCTACTGTAGGCCCTGTACCAAACACAATATTAGCGACTCCATCTGGTAAGCCCACTTCTTCAAAAATTTTACCCATTTCATAGGCCATCATCGGTGTCTCATTCGATGGTTTCCAAATAAATGTATTCCCCGCAACAATGGCTGGAAATGACTTCCACGTTGCAATGGCAACAGGGAAATTCCAAGGCGTAATGAGTGCCACCACACCGATAGGTGCCCTTACACTCATGGCAAATTTATTGGCAAGCTCCGATGGTGTTGTTTCGCCAAACAATCTTCGACCCTCACCAGCCATATAATAAGCCATATCAATTCCTTCTTGCACTTCTCCCCTAGCCTCTTCAATTACCTTGCCCATCTCTTTTGTTAAAACGGTCGCCAAATATTCTTTCTTCTCTTTCATTTTGAGACCGATGGCATATAAATAGTCTGCACGCTTTGGCGCTGGTACAAGTGCCCAGCTCTTTTGTGCTTGTTTGGCAGCAGCTACAGCCTCATCTACCTCATTTGAAGTAGAACGTGGTATGGTAGCAAGCTGCTCACCATTTGCAGGGTTCGTCACTGCTATACTTTGTAAATGTGAATGTGTGACCCATTTACCGCCAATATAGTTTTTAATCTCCACTACATACACCCCCTGAAATACTCTATGATGCCTCGGCTGTTGTACCAGTTGTATTCCATTGGTACAGCGTCTGTAACAGAATGAAATATGTCAATATTCCGAATTTTCTAGATGCAATATACCTGGTCATACTAGCATTTACCTAATAATCGGTGACAACTACCAGAGGCTTTATTTTCATCTAACGTCATTACCTCCATATAGAGGATGACTTCTAAATTTAGAAGCCACTTAAGGTTATGTATATTCACAATACCCTTCGTTATATGAAAATAAATAATACACATTCTAGTTTTTTATATTCGACATTTTCTAGCTAATTCCCTTTTTTTCTAAAATATTTAATTTCCTATTGAAACTAATGTGATTTATAATCGTATACAATATCATTAAATTTACTTTTGGAGGAATCCCTTTATGAATAATCATGAAATTGACTACAAGTTATTTGGTGACGACATGCAATATGTGCAAGTTGAGCTTGATCCTCAAGAAACAGTTGTTGCAGAAGCAGGAGCTTTAATGATGATGGATGACTCGATCCATATGGAAACTATTTTTGGTGATGGCTCACGAGGTAGCTCACAAAGTGGTCTAATGGGGAAATTATTTGGTGCTGGAAAACGACTAATTACTGGTGAAAGTTTATTCATGACGACATTCACAAATGTTGGTGCAGGTAAAAAGCATGTTTATTTCGCTTCACCATACCCAGGTAAGATTATTCCAATGGATTTAAGCCAATTGAACGGTAAAATCATTTGTCAAAAGGATGCATTCTTAGCAGCAGCTAAAGGTGTTTCTGTTGGCGTTGAGTTTCAGAAAAAAATCGGTGTAGGCTTCTTCGGCGGTGAAGGCTTTATTATGCAAAAGCTTGAGGGAGACGGTATGGCATTTGTACATGCAGGTGGAGCGATTCACGAAAAAACGTTACAGCCGGGAGAAGTGCTACGTGTAGATACAGGATGTTTGGTGGCGATGACATCAAATGTAGATTACAATATCGAGATGGTTGGAGGCGTAAAAACTGCACTATTTGGTGGAGAAGGGATCTTCTTTGCTACACTACGCGGCCCAGGGACTGTGTGGGTACAATCATTACCATTTAGCCGTTTAGCAAGTCGTGTCTTTGCAGCAGCACCTATTTCGCAAGGCGGGGGCGGTCAATCTAAAGGTGAAGGCGGCATCGGTGGCATATTCGATTTATTCAATAAATAAGAAAACATAAGGCTGGAACAAAAAATGTTTCAACCAACAAAAATACCGAACTATCCAATGAAACACTTATAAAGTGTTTCGGAATAGTTCGGTTTTTCTATTTGTCATGTTTTGTTATTAAGAAATTATTCGACTTTTTGAAAGAACAATTTAGAGCAAACTTAGTGAGTGAAGTGGCTCATCGGACGCCCCCTGGAAAGGACGCTGGCGGAACGGAAATCAATCCCTCACCTTGCCAAAAAGTTTTTTCTGCTATTGCCATCGTCTTTTTTCAACAACATGTGTAGCATATCAGCAGATGATATGCTCCTCTTTTTTAATCAATTCGATTTGAGATTGCCTTGCCTTGTCCATAAGCCGTTAATGCTTTCACATTTAGCATCAGCATGGCCGTTCTCGTTGCTAACGAAGCGCTACCGATATGTGGAAGTGCTACTACATTTGGAAGAGTTAATAAAGGATGATTCATAGCAATCGGCTCTTGTTCAAAAACATCTAGCCCCGCAGCCCACAGCTTACCATTTTTCAAAGCATCATACAGGGCAGCCTCATCAATGATCCCACCACGGGAAGCATTTATTAATACAGCATCTTCCTTCATCAAAGCTAGTTCCTGTGCCCCAATGAGTCCTTCCGTATCAGTATTATAAGGTGTCATAATCACAACAAAATCAGATTGCTTTAAAAGGTCTTCCAATGAAACATACTGGAAGCCATACATTTCTTCTGCTTCATGCCGACGTCTGCGATTATTATATAAGATTTTCATATCAAAACCTTTTGCTCTTCTAGCAACAGCTTGGCCAATTCGCCCCATGCCAATAATTCCTATTGTTGCTCCTGATACATCCTTACCAACCAGTTGCATTGGATACCAGCTGTTCCATTTGCCTTCACGTAAATATCTTTCACTTTCTGGAATTCTACGTGCAGTTGCAAGCAGTAAGCCAAATACTAAATCCGCAGTCGTATTGGTTAAGACACCTGGTGTATTTGTCGCCATAATGCCTTGTTTCCGTAAAGCTTTCACATCAATATTATTATAACCAACTGCTAAATTGGTCACTAATTTCAAATTGGGTGCATGTGAAAGTAACTCTTCATCTACTTGATCGGCTATCGTTACCCATAGCACCTCACAGTCAGCGACAGCTGCTAGCAATTTGTCTCGTGGAATAACCAGGTCTTCTTCTTCCCACTGCGAGATTTCATAAAACTCCTGTAATGGTTCAACAATATGTGTAGGAAATTTACGTGTTATAAATAATTTCTTTTTCATGCTCCAAAAACACCCCTCTACTCATTTCCCTAATTCGCCTATAGCGTAACACTTAAAACAAGCATTTTCTAGGGTTTTCTAGTCTGTATCCTTCCATAACTGATAGTTATTAGCTAATTCATCAGCCTCATTTTTAGTTTATCCGTGTAATACATCATTCTATCCTAATCCACAGCACGAAAAAAACTATGCATAGATTGTATGCATAGTTTTTCATAGTGTTGTAAAACAAAACCTTCAATAACATTTTTGTGAAAGTTCCATTGTAGGCTACTTGCATTCTGTAAGCGAGTACTACCCCATGGGAATCAAGTAGCCCAATCAATAAAAATATTTCTTTTGAGCAAAGGTTTTCAACTAAAGTGGAAGTATTCACTACTCTTTATGGAGGGGTGTTGTCACTCATCGCTTCTCCACATTTAAAATAAGAGCCTATCCTTACTCTAATCATACAAATAATGAGCTATTTTATTCACTAAGGCTCGTATGAAAGATTAGGAAAAGACTCTTTTGCGCATGGTTGATTGGAGTGGAGCCAGCGTCACTCCTAGAGATTTAGCGTCACATCTGAGACGCTGGCAGAACGGAAATTAACCCCTCGCCTTTCAAACTTACTTTTTCTGCCGTTGACATCATCTCTATTAAATTTCTCTAATTGTTGTATTTAAACGATTGGCCACTTTCTCTAATTCGCCAGAAGATTCACCAATAGTTTCAATAATCTTTACTAATTCAGCTATTTGACTACCAACATTTTGAAAATTAGAGATAGAATCTTCCACAGAACCAGAAATCGCACCAAATGCTTTTAGCGACTCGGCATTGCGTTCAATACTACTATTCACGAGTTGCTGTATATCCTGGATGGCTTGGACCACCTGTGTTGTAATACCGTTCGACATCATAATTAGTTCAGCTATTTGTTCAACAGAGCTTTTCGTTTGATCAGCAAGCTTACCTACTTCATTTGCAACGACTGCGAAGCCCTTACCATGTTCGCCAGCACGTGCTGCTTCAATTGCAGAGTTCAGCGCAAGTAAATTGGTTTGTCCTGAGATGCTTTTCACAATTTCTACAACTGCATTTATTTTGGAAGAAGAGGCATCTAGCTGCTCCACCATATTAGCCATCTCAACTGTTTTATGATGAATTGTTCCAGTTTGCTCATTAATAGATACAATTTTAGTATAACCTTCACTAGACACCTTTTGCATAGATTGTGCCTCTTGCATACTATCTGTCAAAGAATCATTGACACGCTGTGCACTATAAACAAGTTGTGTTACTGTCTCAGTCGTATTTTGAGATTGAACCTCCAACTGTGTTGAAATGCCACCTATGACATCCTTTACATGCTCCCTAACGCTATTTCGTTGTTTCTCTATTAATATACTGGCATAGTTATCGTATTCTTCCAAAACAATCTGCTGCTCGAAATTACATATTTTACTAACAGCATCACAAAATTTCTCTTCCTCGTCTTTAGATAGTCGAAGCTCACAAATAATTTTACGTAGTGATTTTTCAAGAATGTGAAAGGCTGCTAAATACCATTTAGGATAGAGATTAATCTTCACATGCATCTTTGCCACACGACTTCGCTTCTCTAAAAAAGCTTCATCTATACGCCCCTCAAACATTTCAATAATATGATGGCGTAATGTTTGCCGTAAGCGCTCGCTAGAACTATGCTTTTGTATCACAGCCTGTAAAGAGGGCACGCTTTCAATAGCATGATAAAATGCACCAACCACCTCAACAACGTTTCTTTCCACATAAGGCTTTAAGCTTTTAATCAATTGAAGGTCGTATACACTTAATCCTACAAGATTTAACTGAAATAAACGTTCTGGCTCTTCAATAAAAATACCGACAGCTGCTTCATCACTAATTTCAATTGTATTTTTCTTAGATCTATTTACAATTTGAAACATTTTCTCCACCTCATATTATAATCATATACCGAACTAAGTCTATTATCCTAAATGCTATTCAATAACAACAAATATTTGGACATTCTATGTATCAATTATAATCTCAAAATAAACAAATGAATAATAAAGAGGTAAATGATAGCTATTATCATTATAATCCTCTATACATTTGTACTATTCAATAAGTCTTTATGACCATTTTACTCATTTTTTCAAAAAAATGATGGCTGGAGTAATAAAAAAAGCCACTGCTTCTTATCAAAGAAGAGTCCTGCACCCCTAAAGTTTAGATTTTTGACTCTAACTTTAGGGGTGCAGGACCAAGAGTGACCTTTTTTATTTACATAAAAATAATTACACAAAGAACTGCGGCTAAAACTAAACGATAAATCGCAAAAGGCATTAACTTCACCTTTGAAATAAGTGCTAGGAAAAACTTGATGGATAGTAAGGCAAAGATAAATGAACTAATAAATCCAACTGCATAAAATCCAAAGTAGTCCATTGATAAAGTATCCCAGTTTTTCAGAACGGATACTAGACTAGCCCCTGCCATGATTGGCACTGCCATAATGAATGTAAAATCGGCTGCAACTCGGTGACTCATACCAAAGAGTACCCCACCTGAAATAGTCGCACCTGAACGTGAAAAACCTGGCCATAAAGATAGACATTGAACTAACCCAACTTTAAATGCTAAGCCATAGGATATCTTGTCTAAAGAATCTACTTTTGGTTTTCTTGGTGCCAATTTATCTGCTGCAATCATTAGAATTGCTCCTGCCACTAAAGCATAAACTACATGCTCTACTTTAAATAAATGGTCGTCTATAAAATCTTTAAACGCAAAACCTAAAACAACTGCTGGCAGCATCCCAACAATAACATGCAATAAGTTAAAACGGCCGTTTATGGATTTTGATTGACCGTCAATATTATATAAGCCAACTAAGCTTAGCATACGTTTCCACATCACTACGATAACCGCTAAAATGGAGCCGAGCTGCACAACAATTTTAAATGTGTTAGCAGGATATTTTCCCAAAAACTCCTCTGTCTTTAACCACATATCGTCCACAATAATCATATGACCCGTAGAAGATACTGGTGCGAATTCCGTCATACCTTCGACAAAGCCTAATATTAACGCTTTTAATAATTCTATAATTTCCACCATGTCACCTTACCTTTTTTAATCAAATACCCACCTATTATAAGATACTACGTTTTCATATACTACTGTCATTTCACCTAGGTAGCTCATTTCAAGATTACCACACACTATTGAAAGTTTATATTCACTACCCAAAGCTCTGATCTACTACCAATTCGCATCGGTGGTCCCCAGAAGCCATAGCCTGATGAAACAAGTGTATGCATATGCTCCTTCAACTTATAACCATAGTCCAGTTCAAATACCCGAGCCGTTATATACTGGTTTGGCCATAGCTGACCCTTATGTGTATGACCTGACATATGTAAATCAACCCCCATTGCCGTTGGTGTTACCAAGTCATCGGGTGTATGGTTCATCACAAGCCATGGCAAGTTATCAGATACCTTTAATTCTTCAAGTGTTTTTCTTTCTTTATTCGTCCTATCCTCTTGCCCTGTTAATACAAACGCATCTTCTATACGAATTGTTTCATCTAGCAGTATTTTCACATTGGCATTTTCCATTTCCTTTACAAACTCAGGAATTTTTTTACCGTAATATTCATGGTTACCCAATATCCCATACGTTCCATATGTAGATGTTAATCCTTTCATGACATCCGCCATACCCTCTTGAACAAACCATTTTGGATCATCATCCACGATATCGCCAGCTAACAATACAATATCTGGCTGCGCTTCATTTGCCAAGTTTACAAATCGTTGCAAATGCCTTTTATGCGATAATACCCCTAAATGAAAATCAGATGCCACAACAGCTCTCAGTGATTCTAGTTCACTTTCCTTTTTGGCTACCGTTATTTCTAAATGACGAACTACTGGTGAATAAGCTAAATAAGAGCCGATGATACTTAACAAAACTAGGACAGCAACTGCTATACTACCAATTATTTGTACATTTTTAAAGGGAGTTAACCAAACAATCAATTGTGAAGCTAAACACAGTAATAAGCCGTATTCAAAGAGAAACATCCAGTAATTACTGATGACCGAAAAGAACCGTAAAGACTCATGTAATCTTCCGATTATAATACTAAAAGCAACAATATACAAAATCAGCCAAAATAGGACTGGATAACGGAACCATCCCATCGCTACAAGCCACTGCTTTACTCCCCACCCTAAATAGAAAGTCAACGCACTATAAATACTAATTAAAAGTATACCACCGATTACTTTTGGCATAACCTAGTCCTCTACTTTCTTCTATAATTTAGTTGATTATATCATTATACTTAACAATCATATTGCTTGAAGCCCTTGAATAATCTTCTATCTGAAAATAGGAACTGATTACAGATGACAACTATAAGTTTACCTTTTCATTTCCTTCGATTCTCTCGTTCTACATGACATTCCACCGTATTTAGATGACATTTTCGTCATTTTCACACTAAAAGCCACTTTAATTTCTACAAATCTTCCAGTAACATAATAGATGAACGAGAAAATTTACGCATTTACGAGCAAAAAGGGGTGCTATTTCGAATGACACGTTATAAATTTGAAACAATAGAGCATGAGTTATTTCGTAAAACCTTCCGTAAGTTTTTAGCTGAAGAAGCTGAGCCACATTATATTCAATGGGAAAAAGACCATCTAATTCCACTTTCCTTTTGGCGCAAGCTCGGTGAGATGGGCTACCTTTGCCCACAGGTCGAGGAGCAGTATGGCGGGCTTGGTCTGGATTTCAGCTTCGGTGTTATTATTCAAGAGGAGCTAGAACGTATAGGTTCAAGTCTTATTGGGATTGGACTGCATAATGATATTGCCGTACCTTATATCGAGGCTTATGGTACACATGAACAAAAATCTCGCTGGCTGCCTAAATGTATTTCAGGCGACTATATCACTGCGATTGCGATGACTGAGCCTGGTACAGGTTCAGACTTGGCAAATATACAAACAACCGCGATCCGCGATGGTGACTTTTACATTGTCAATGGACAAAAAACCTTTATCACTAATGGCATTCATACAAACTTAGCCATTGTTGCAGTGAAAACAAATCCACAGGTGGAGAAAAAGCATCGCGGCATCAGTCTACTTGTCATTGAAGAAGGTACACCTGGCTTTACAAAAGGAAGACAGCTCGAAAAGGTTGGGATGCATGCCCAAGATACGGCAGAACTCTATTTTGAAGATTGCCGAGTGCCTGTGCAAAACCTACTTGGAGAAGAAGGCAAAGGTTTTCACTATATGATGGAAAAGCTACAGCAAGAGCGATTAGCAGTAGCGATTGCTGCACAAACAGCCGCAGAGGATATGCTTACCTTGACATTAGACTATGTAAAATCACGTCAAGCCTTTGGTAAAACAATTGGCGACTTCCAAAATACAAAATTTAAAATTGCTGAAATGGCTACTAAAATTGAGCTTGGAAAATCATTTTTAGAATCCTTGATTGAAGAGCATATTGCTGGGAAAGAGGTTGTGACAAAAGTATCTATGGCAAAATACTGGATCACAGAAAATGCACGTGAGCTTGCCACGCAATGTATGCAATTGCATGGTGGCTATGGCTATATGGAGGAATATAAAATTGCTAGAAGGTATAGAGATATACCTGTTATGTCCATCTATGCTGGTACCAACGAAGTGATGAAAGTCATTATCGCCAAAAATTTAGGCTTATAAAAAGATGGCGGCAAATTTCTGCCGCCATCTTTCCATTATACTGCTGGAATTCGAACAATTACTTTAAATAGATCGCCATCTACATCAATACTCATTCTTGCCCCATGTAAGTCGACAATAGATTGTGCAATCGCTAATCCAAGTCCTGAGCCCTCTGTATGTCTTGAAGCATCTGCACGTTTAAAGCGTTCAAATAATTCCTCGGCATCCTCACTGATTTCATATTTCGCAACATTTTTCACTGTAAATTCAGCATCACCATCTGCCGTACGTTTCAACGTCACGTATACACGTGTTCCTTCTAACGCATATTTCAAGACATTCACAATTAAATTATCGATGAGTCTCCACCATTTTTGACCGTCCACATATGCATAGATGGGATCGTGTGGCATCGTCATACGTAAATCTAAGCTTGACTGTGTCAAATCCTCTTTATGCTCCCCTACCGCTTGCTGAATAAGCTGCGTCAAATCTACTCGACTGCGATGGAGTTCAATATTGCCACTTGCCATTTTTGACACTTCAAAAAGGTCTTCAATCAATACTTTTAAACGCTCAGATTTTTTATCGAGAATTTGAATGTATTGTTGACGTTCTTCGTCTGTAATAGTGGGCTTTTTCAGTAAATCCGTATACGTAATAATAGAGGTTAATGGCGTACGTAAATCATGACTCACATTTGTAATAAGCTCTGTTTTCAAACGTTCACTTTTCGCCTGCTCATGCATGGACGTACGAACACCTTCTCGTAAATGGTTAAGATTTTCAGCATGACCTGCAAGCGGTGATTTGCCTTTTACCTTCACATCTCGGTTTAAACGTCCTTCAGCCATATTCTTCGTATCCTTCATAATGCGATTTAAATAACCCATTCTTGATAGGAAAACAACCAGAGCAGGAATTCCTACGAACATACACATAGCAAGAACAAGAACTGGAAAACCGCCTCCTCTTAACATAGAAGCGACAAGGCTACCTCCCCCAAAGAAGGCTGCAGCTAACATGACCAATGAATGCAATGCAATAGAACGATTGATAAATAAATCAGTCATCGAATCGCCAAGTGACCATAAATAACTTGATTTCATATTTTCTTCTAGCTTTTTCAAAGTATCCACTCTTGTATACAGCCAAATTAATTGTACAAAGAAAGCACTGCCTATAACGAATAACACAGCTATTTTAAAGGCAGAATCTAGTATAGACCGTACATAATTATATTGATAATTGTAATCGTAAGTGTATTCAATAGATTCAAAAACAATTTGGGAAGTAAAAAGATACATAAATCCTGTAATCAATACTAGAATAACCTGAAAGTCAAACTTTACCTTAGTTAAAATCTCTTTTTCCTTCATATTCGTGACAGTTTGTAGTACAACCTTACGACCTCTCCATGCAAAGATTGCCGTTACTATACTAGTCAGCCACACAAAGAAAAAGGTATATTGATTACGGTGAAAACGATTATAATCCTGCATAACGCCTAATGATTGAACTGCTTTTTTCGAGATGGTTAAGACACCCATATATTCAGCTGTTTCATAAAAATTATCTACATCCACATATGCTTCTGTACTGTAAAAAATATCCCTTAAATTATTACTAATATTTCCTGCATATAATGGGTTTCGCTCAGAATATTTTATTTTATAGGCACTGCTTTCTGAAACATCACCTGCACGGTATATTTTACCTGTTTCAATATTCGTCAACTCATAGGACCAGTAGTCATAGTTTTTTCCAAAGCTTTTCGCTTCGGCTTGTACTGACTTAATATATTTATCAATTAATGCTTCTTTTTCAGCACGAATCTTCTTTCGCACATGCTCATCATTTTCAAAGTTTGCCGTAATATCTTTAATCTTATTATCGCGTTCAGTCTCTAGCTTTATTTGTAATTCTGCAGCATTGGCATCCACTGCTTCTTGAATTCGCTGTCCGTATTGCTGTTTAATATTATCGATTTGCTGTCCCAATGTACCATAGTAATTACGATGATCTTCTATTTCTGATTGCGTAATTTCTATTTCATCTTTAAAATCTGCGGCATTCGGTACATTTAACACTAACGGTCCTAGTTCTGCTGTGAAATTATCGATTTCATGCTGGAAATTTTCCGATTGGAAATAGGATTTACCAATATACTGATAACCTACATGCCAAAAAGTAAAAATACCAAAAATTGTCCAAATGAAACACATTAACACTAGAGAGGATTTCCATTTTTTTATCATACCTCTTACACTCCTCTAAAAAATTCTTTCCAAAAATTGCAAAACCTCTGAGGAGCGAGAATCGACGATTTGATAGGCATAAACACCAAAATAAATGAGCCCAACAACACCTGCTATAAATCCTGCAATCGTCATATACTTCTCTAGTTTATTTTTCCATTTTATAGCCAACGCCCCATACCACCTTTAGATAGCGCGGATTTTTCGGATCTGCTTCAATTTTTTCACGTATCTTCCGAATGTGAACAGCTACAATATTTTCAGCATTGTACGCCTCCTCATTCCAAACACGTTCATAAATTTCACGTATCGAAAAAACACGCCCTACATTTTTCATTAATAATTCCGTGATTTTATATTCTATTGGAGTTAGTCGAACAGGTTCTCCTTCTAGTATGACCTCTTTTGCATCTTCATCAAGAACAAGTCCGTCAATTTCCACTTTTGTCGCTCCTTCACTATACGTCCCTAGTTGCACATAACGTCGCAACTGCGATTTCACTCGTGCCAATAGTTCTAATGGATGAAATGGCTTCGTCACATAATCATCAGCTCCAACGGATAGCCCATGTATTTTATCGCCATCCTCTGCCTTTGCACTCAGCATAATAATTGGAATATTGCGCTCCTCCCTAATTTTAAAGGTTGCTGTAATGCCATCCATGTTTGGCATCATGATATCTAAAATAATTAAATGTACTTCATTGTTCTCTAGCTTTTCTAATGCATCTTGGCCGTCTGCTGCTTTAATGACATGATAGCCTTCATTTTTTAAATAAATTTCAATACCATCACGAATATCTTGATCGTCATCTGTAACAAGAACTGTTAATTTCGTCATGATATACACCTCGCTCTCAAATATCAGTGTACCTTTCAAATCTTAAAAACCAGCTATTATAAAAATGAAGAATTTCTTAAGGTTTTCGTTTTTTCCTTCCACCTATGGTTAAAACAACAATGCCACCTAGTAGCATTGCTAGACCAAGCCAGGACACGATACTTAATTGTTCTCCAATGAAAAACACCCCAAGAATGGCAGCAGTTAATGGCTCCGCTAATGACAGTGTTACAGCTGAGGATGAACTAATTTTTTGCAGACCATTTAAAAACAATAAATACGCCACGCTTGTACACATAATTCCCATGAATAGCATTGTCCATAAGTTATGTGTATTCCCTAGCCAAGCAAATCCATTTTCAAAAGAAAACGGCAGTAAAAATAACGTACAAATAGAGAATGTCATGGCGACTGCTGGCAATGCCTCTTCCTGTGCCATTAATTTTTTACTAATGTTTGTATAAAATGCAAAGGACACACCTGCACAAAGTGCTAGCGCAAATCCACCTATATGAACAGACTCGTCTCCATTATTCATAAATAATAAAAGACATCCGATAATCGCCATCAGTGTAGCAAGTCCCCATACCGCTGTCGGACGAGTTTTCCAAATAAGCCATTCTAAAACACCAGAAAATACTGGTGCACTACCAATTGTTGCAACTGTTCCAATGGCTACTCCTGTTAGACGGATAGATGAAAAGAAAAGACCCTGGAAAAGAGCAATACTGGCTGCAGCTAAAATCGTCCATTTCCATGACCATTTTCGAAAGTTAATTTTCCGTAATGAAATGGTAATGGCTAATAATAGACCGCCACCAATTGCAGAACGAATAGTGGCCACTGCTATTGGAGATACCCCTTGATTTAAAAATGTTTGAGCTGTTCCTGTCATTCCCCATAGAATGGCTGCTAGTAATACCAACAACGGATTTAACATTTATCAATTCATCCTCGCTTTATTACTTCATTAATACTAATAATACATATTTATCCAAAATCAAACAATTATCATTTTTACTTTTTCTTTCAATTAGCCTAGTATGCTTTCTCAACAATGGAAGTTATAATATATACAGTAAAAGGAGCGAATCGTATGTACAAAACAATTGCAGAGACAGCTGTTGATCTTGGTATGCCTGAGGATCAAATTATGCGTCTAGTTTATGAGGGGCGTATCCGTTCTGTTTACGATGGAGAACAAACCCTAATCAATAGCGGCCAATTTAGCACGTATTTTAAACAATTGGAACGTATTAAAGAGGAAATCGAAATTTGGCGTTCTACCCCTATTCCAGAAGATATAGATGTGAAAGATGAAGATTAAAAAAACCCACCATTCATACAATCGAACATTGTTGAGTGGCGGGTAATTTTAAAAAATAAGTTTATTAGATTGTCACAACAAATCCTGCTCTTTTCCCAATGATTTCAGCATAGTCCTCTACCATGACACTCGCAGTTGGGTACATTCCTGCTCCAGGGCCAACTAATGTTAATGTCCCAATATAGTTAGTCTCTAACGCTACCGCGTTGAACACATCATCAACGGGATAAAGTGGATGTTCTTTATCAACCAGTTGAGGACCAACTTTAGCGATAATTTTACCGTCAGCCCTTTTTTCCACTTCAGCGACATGGCGGTAACGCAGACCGTTTTCACACGCTTCACGGACTTGTTCAGCCGAAATGCTATCGATACCAATTACTTCTACATCAGCCCAATCTGGTTGCTCTCCGAAAGCTAAAGCACTTAAAATCATTAATTTTTTAAAGGCATCCTGACCAGAAATATCATTATATGGATCCGCCTCGGCATAACCTAAACTTTGCGCCTCTTTTAAAGCTGTTTCGAATGACCAGCCTTGTGCACGCATTTTTGTTAAAATATAATTACATGTGCCATTCAGGACTCCTTGAATACGGCTCACATCATTAACAAGTAAAATATTTTTCATTGTTTTAATAACAGGTACGCCACCTGCAGTAGTTGCCTCATAGCCTACAAAAACACCATTTGCTTTTGCCAGATCCTGCAACTCTAAGCCTCGTTTAGCAAACATCACTTTGTTGGCTGTAACAACGTGACATTTATGCTCAACTGCTCTTTTTAAATAACTGTATGCAGGCTCTTCATTTACAATCGCTTCAAACACAACCTGCATACCTGGCTCTGCTAAGACATCATCCATACTCGTCGTCATTAAATGCGCTGTACCTGGTACACGTTCACGACTAGCATCTGTCACTAAAATCTTTGCTACCTCTAATTCAATACCTAATTTATTTTTTAGCTCTTCTCGCTTTTCATTTAAAATATGATAGATCCCTTGACCTACCGTTCCAAATCCTAAAATCGCTGCCTTTATAGTTGCCATTTCTGTTATTCCCTCCAACTTACATTCCGCAGTTTCATCAAAGCTAATTTCTCCATGGGGTTGTGTCATGATAATTGGACACCCACCGCAAGCTTTAGCTAATTACTCTTCTTTGTACGAGTTTCGCTATTTTAGTATGTGTTGGAACACATACAAATTCAAATAATTCTAAATTTATCTTAAAGAAAATTGTAACGCAAATACATACTTAGCACAAGAAAAATCTTTCTAGGAAGGACATTTGTTTTCTCTAGATGTGCAAAAGAAATCGGTTTCATTCCCTTTATTATACGTTTTTTTAGTTGATCTATAAGATTTGAACAAAAATTGACTATTTCCATTTAAATATATGAATGTCTTTCTTCTATTATATATGTATGCTTGGACACCCATCATCTTGTTACTATTTTAATGACCTCTAAAGAAAAAACTCATTCCCTGTAGCAGCAGAGAATGAGCTTTAATATATGGGGGATTTCAACTTGCTTTTGAAAGCAATTGATAACGATAATGTGTTAAAGCTTGTTGAACAAGACTAATTTCTTCTTCTGTAAAATTTGGTATTGCATACGTACGTTTCACTAATTGAAATGTACCGTATTTTAAGTAAAGCTCTGTTGCAGGAAGTGCAATATGGCTCACACCGTAATGTTCATATGCCTCAAAAACTTCCTTTACAGTATAGCCCTCCTCTTCAGCCACAACATACTCTTGAAATGCTGTATGACCAAAGACTTGCTTCCATTTTTTATCGACTGATGTAAGTAAGTGTTGAATGGATTGATTGTTGACAAAGACATGACCTTCATTCAGCTCATAAATTAGATAGGATGCAATGTTTTGTGCACTATAGATATTACCCATTTTAAACACTCCTTTATCATCAGTTTTTTTGGAAGAGCAGTCACTGGCTATGCGACCACTCTTCTTCTATATATTCAAAAGTGGGGGGAGCACTTTTGAAAACATTTACCTTATAACAAGAATTTTCGTATTCTTAACTTATTCCCTAGTATATAACACGGAATTAATTAAGTCAATAATACACATAAAAATACTTGGTATTATTTTTAAAAAAGTTCTGATAATTGATGGATTTTATACTTGGTTGATGTAGCAACGTTTGACGCAATGCCAAATGAGGCAATTCGAATGAGAAAATACGTAAACTCTACAACATCCTCCCTTGCGTTCTAAAACTTAAGCTTCTACAGTTTGTTCAGTTGTTGTGGCAAGCGTAATGGCTTGTTCTAAATCAGCAATAATATCCTCTACTGCCTCTAAACCGATGGATAAGCGAATGAGCGACTCGGTTACGCCAGCTTGAATTAATTCATCTGTTGATAATTGCTGATGTGTAGTAGATGCTGGGTGAATAATGAGCGATTTGGCATCCCCTACATTTGCTACATGTGAAAACAGCTTCACGCTATCAATTAGCTTTCGACCAGCCTCACGTCCACCTTTAATGCCAAATGTAAGCACAGAACCGAAGCCATTTTTCAAGTATTTTTTCGCCAAATCATGTGTCGCAAAATCTTCTAGGCCATTATAGTTTACATACTCCACAGATGGGTGGTTTCGTAAATATTCAGCAACTGCCAACGCATTTTCATTGTGTTTAGGGATACGCAAATGAAGCGTTTCTAAACCTTGTAGTAAATTAAACGCTGCGTCAGCACTTAATGTTGGACCGAAGTCACGTAACAACTGTACGCGTAGCTTCGTAGCAAAAGCAGCAGAAGCTGTATCAATTCCGTAACGTAATCCATGGTAAGAAGCATCTGGTTCCGTAAATCCAGGGAATCGTCCACTAGTCCAATCAAACTTACCAGCGTCTACAACAACCCCACCTAAAGTTGTACCATGACCACCTATCCATTTAGTTGCGGAGTGAACAACAATATCTGCACCGTATTCAATTGGTGTGGAACCATAAGGAGAAGCAAATGTACTATCGATAATTAATGGTAAACTGTTATCATGTGCAATCTTAGCTACTGCTTCAATATCTAAAACTTTTAAACTTGGATTACCATAAATTTCAGCGAAGACAGCTTTCGTTTTATCGGTAATCGCAGCCTTAAAATTCTCTGGGTTTGTTTCATCTACAAAAATTGTTTTAATGCCATACTTCGGTAATGTGTTAGCCAATAAATTATACGTACCACCATATAAAGAACTACCTGCTACTATTTCATCGCCTGCTCCAGCTAGATTTAAAATGGAAAATGCGATAGCTGCTGCACCAGATGAAAGTGCTACTGCTGCTGTTCCACCTTCCAATAAGGCCACACGCTTTTCAAAAACATCCACTGTCGGATTTGTAATCCGTGTGTAAATGTTCCCCGCTTCCTCTAAGGCAAAAAGACGTTGCGCATGAGCAGTGTCCTTAAATACGAAAGCAGTTGAGCGATAGACAGGAACTGTTCTAGAGCCCGTCACTGGGTCTGGCTCTTGACCACCATGTAACAGCAATGTTTCTGGTTTAAAATTTGTCATTGTGTACCTCCAATTATTTTTTTACGATGGTACCGGAGATGAGGAGGATTTATGTGTAGAAAACAAAACCCTCTCCTGTTAAGAAGAGGGTTGCGGTTGCAAGTTTTCCTCCCCTTATCTGCCAGATCCAAGTAAGAATCTGTAGGAATTAGCACCTTAGTAAGTTCATCACTTACTGGTTGCTGGGCATCATAGGGCCTATCCCTCCGCCGCTCTTGATAAGAGTATGAGATTCAATTTCCATCGTTGTAACACAGTATAAACATAGAGTTTTTTTCTGTCAATATGTAAATTTTATTTTTTCCGAAACTTCTGTCAGCTCTTATACGTAATATGAACGCATACACTAATTTAGAAAAAAATTTGAAAGGAGTATTTTTATGGTAAAAGCCGTGATCATTTTTCTCTTAGTTGGATATTTAATTGGCTGTATTCACGGCTCTAAAGTGGCACAATTTTTATCGGGGGTTGATTTAAAAAAAGCTGGCCATGGCAATGCAGGTGCCTCTAATGCTACACTTTCCCTCGGCTGGAAATATGGCGTTTTAGTAGCCCTAATCGATATTGGCAAAGGCGTTGTAGCTATTATCGGTGCACACTTTTATTTAGCAGATGCTCCGCATTTAACCGAAGGAGAAATATGGCTCCTGACCTACATTATTGCTGCAGGGGTTATTTTGGGTCATAATTTCCCATTTTATATGGGCTTCAATGGTGGGAAAGGAACTGCCTCTATTATTGGAATTCTACTTGCTGTAGATTGGAAGATTGGTTTATTTGCACTTATTTTATTTGTCATTTTATCCTTTGCAACTAACTATTTAATTGTCGGTGTTCTAGAGTTTTATCTCGTCTTTTGTACGGCAACATATTTATGGATTCCTGGAATTGGCCCAACTATAATTGCTGTCCTTCTTTTTGGCATAGCTATTATCCTGCACATCGAAAATATCCAACGATTAGCGAAGGGTACAGAGCCTAAAGTAACGTCTGCATTTAAGAAAAAGAAATAATATTACAATGGATATTTTTGTATTTTTTATGACCGTATATTTTCTCTTTATCTACTTATATCGCTGTAAAAAGCAGCTATTCTGCATACTTATTTTTTTACAATAAAATAGACAAGTTCTTATCTTAATAAAACATTTTACTAACCGATGTTATGGATAATAATCGTCATATTTATCGTAGAAAGGATGAGAAAATATGTCTTCACCCAATCAAACAGCTACGAAACGGAATTTAAAGCCACTATGGATTGGCTTGGCCTTTGCTTTACTAATCATCATTACTTTTTTACCTAATAACGGTGACTTACCGATTGCTGGACAACGAGCTTTAGCCATCTTAGCATTCGCAGTCATCCTATGGGTAACAGAGGCCGTGTCCTATCCCGTTAGCTCAGCCATGATCATTGCACTTGTAACTGTTCTACTAGGGCTCGCTCCATCAATGGACGATCCTGCTACAGAATTAGGAACTGCTGGCGCTTTAAAATTATCCTTAAGTGGATTTAGTAATTCCGCTGTCGCATTAGTAGCAGCAGCTCTTTTTTTAGCAGCAGCCATGCAAATTACCAACTTACATAAACGGCTTGCTCTCTGGATCCTTTCACTTGTAGGAACAAAAACAAAAGCTATCGTATTCGGCGCCATTTTAGTTTCTATAGCCCTCGCTTTTTTTGTTCCTTCTGCCACAGCACGTGCAGGCGCAGTCGTACCAATATTGCTAGGGATGGTCGCAGCATTTGGTTTACCACGCGATAGTCGACTCGCCGCTTTACTTGTTATTACTTCGGTACAAGCCGTTTCCATTTGGAATATCGGTATCAAGACAGCAGCAGCTCAAAATATGGTCGCTTTAAACTTTATTCAGGAACAATTTAATGTGGATATCTCCTGGGGTGCTTGGTTGCTCTATGCTGCCCCCTTCTCAATCATTATGTCTGTAGCTCTATTTTTCATTATGATCGCTTTAATTAAGCCTGAGACTAGCAATATCGAAGGTGGTAAAGAGGTCATCAAAAAACAGCTTTCAGAGCTTGGCCCATTGAAGGCTCCTGAAATTCGCTTAATCATAACATCAATCGTTTTGCTATTTTTCTGGGCAACTGAAGGGAAATTGCATCCCTTTGACACAACTACAGTCACAATTATTGCCATCGCTATTTTATTAATGCCTAAAATCGGTGTTTATTCATGGAAGGAAGTTGAACCTCATATCCCGTGGGGGACAATTATCGTCTTTGCCGTAGGTATTATGCTAGGAACCATTTTACTTAAGACGGAAGGTGCATCATGGTTATCCGATAAAGTATTTGGTTCACTTGGGCTAGATACGATGCCAATACTAGCAACCATCGCACTCGTAACATTATTTAATATTTTAATTCATTTAGGCTTTGCAAGTGCAACAAGCTTAGCCTCTGCACTGATACCTGTATTCATCGTACTAGCCTCTACATTAACAACGAATGTTGATCAAGTTGGCTTTGTCATCGTGCAACAATTCGTCATAAGTTTTGGCTTCCTATTACCAATTAGCGCACCACAAAATATGCTTGCCTATGGGACAGGAGCATTTACAACAAAGGATTTCTTGAAATCTGGTATTCCATTAACGATTATCGGCTTCCTTCTAATTCTTCTGTTCTCAGCTACTTATTGGAAATGGATTGGATTATTATAAAACTCTAATATGCTCACAACAAAAAGCCTTGAAGCACAATTGTCCTTCAAGGCTTTAATGATGGTATTTTATTGTTTCGTAAACGCAGGGTCCTTCATTGTCCCACTTTTTGCATAATGAACATGCCATGACAGTGCTTTTTCTAGATCGTGTGGCGTATGATGTCCACCAGTCGCCTCATTGGCATCATTATAATACTGCCATAGTTGCTCACGATAATCGGGGTGTGCACAATTATCAATGATAAGCGCCGCTCGCTCTTTCGGGGCAAGCCCACGTAAATCAGCTACACCCTGCTCAGTTACGATGACATCCACATCATGCTCAGTATGGTCCACATGTGAAACCATAGGGACAATACTTGAAATGTTGCCACCTTTAGCATACGATTTCGTCACAAAAATCCCTAGACGTGCATTACGTGCAAAGTCACCAGACCCTCCAATGCCATTCATCATCTTTGTACCAGAAACATGTGTTGAATTAACATTGCCGTATATATCAACTTCCAATGCTGTATTCACTGAAATAAGTCCGAGTCGACGAATAATTTCTGGTTGATTGGAAATTTCTTGTGGACGTAATACTAATTTATCAGCATACTTTTCAAAGTTCCCATAAACACGGTTTCCTACTTGCTCTGAAAGGGTAATAGAAGTAGCGGAAGCGAAATTTACTTTCCCTGCATCGATTAATTCAAATACTGCATCCTGTAGAACTTCTGAATAAACTTCTAAGTTCTCGAACTCAGAATCTTTAAAGCCTAACAATACGGCGTTTGCTACCGAGCCTACTCCTGATTGAATTGGTCGCAAGCTCGTTGTTAAGCGACCTACTTTAATCTCTTCACGTAGGAAATTTAATAAATGATTCGCCATTACATCTGTCTCCCCATCAGCAGGAACAATTGTTGATGGCGCATCTAATATATCTGAAATAACGATGCCCTTTACTTTATCTAAATCTAGCGGAATCCCAATTATACCAAGACGATCAGACACATTTTGCAAAGGAATTGGATCACGCTTACCTTGTGGCGCAGGTACGAAAATATCATGCACTCCCTCTAATGCATCAAGCTGTGCTACATTTAATTCAATGATGATTTGGTCTGCTTCTTGTACAAAAATCGGAGAGTTACCAACTGAAGTTGTAGGAATTAATAAGCCGTCTTCTGTAATGGCAGCAGCTTCAATAATCGCGAAATCAATAGGACCTATAATACCTTGGCGAACAAGTTCAGCATTATGAGAAAGATGGGCATCTACAAATGTGATATCACCGCTATTGATTTTATTACGAATACCAGCATCTGCTTGGAAAGGGCCTCGTTTACGAATGACACCTGCTTCTGCTAAATATTGGTCTACTTCAGGACCAAGTGATGCACCTGTAAAGACATCTACTTGAAATTTCTCTTTTTTAGCTTTCTCTACAAGTGCAAGAGGTACGACTTTTACATCGCCAGCACGTGTGAATCCACTCATCCCTAATACCATACCATCTTTAATCCAAGATGCTGCTTCTTCTGCTGTTACAATCTTGCTCCGCAATTGTTCATGGCGAAGCTTTTTCGCTAACTTTTCTTCCATTCCTTATTCCCCCATCCCACTATATTTTTGTTCAACTTGCATATTTGGTTCCATTAAATGTGTGACATTCGTCAGAAGCTATATCTTTATCCAAATAATGTTGCATCAGATAAACACTAACATCCGTTGAATAAAGAAATTGTATTTTTTGGTAGCACAACCAAATAAACAGTCGCTTCAATAATTTTAAACTATTTAGAATATTTAATCTATATTAAATGAAATATTTTACTTTACGAGATAATTTCTACATTTGTAAACTATTTAAATATAACTATCTATCTTTTTTTCATTCGATTTTGGCGACAAAGCGTGCTATGCTCTTGATATAAAGCACGCATAAAGGAGAGAGTTTTTAAATGGTTAAAGAATTATTACGCAATCATTCATCGGTACGTATTTATGATGGACAACCAATTTCAAAGGAAATCATCGAAGATTTGATCGCAACAGCACAAATGGCTGCAACATCCCATTTTGTGCAGGCCTATAGTGTTATATGGGTAACAGATGCAGATAAAAAAGAAAAATTAGGTTTACTCTCTGGTAACCCACGTCAATATGAAACTTCAGGTGGTGCATTTGTCTTCTGCGTCGATTTCAAGCGTCTTCAAATGGCAGGAAAATTAGAGGGAGTAGACATTGTGGCTGATTCAGCTGAAAATGTCCTTGTTGGTGTCGCAGATGTTTCATTGTTTGCACAGAATTTTGTTATTGCAGCAGAGTCAATGGGGTATGGAATTTGCTATATTGGAGGAGTACGAAATAAACCTTCTGAAATAAGTGAATTGTTTAATTTACCTGATCACGTTTTCCCATTATTCGGTCTGACAATCGGTGTCCCAGCTCGTCGCAATGAAGTAAAACCACGTTTACCTGTATCTGCCATACTACATGAAAATGAATACAATGTTGAAAAATATGAAGAGCTTTTACCAGCTTATAATGAGACAATGGAAATGTATTACAATAATCGTTCATCAAACAGAAAAATTGATAATTGGACTAAACAAATGGCTGATTTTTTAGTCGAACAACGACGTCCTCATATCAAAGAGTTTTTAGCTACAAAAGGATTTAACTGGAAATAACCAAATATAAATGGGGTTACTATCGTATGATTAGAACCCCATTTTTTTCATAATTTTATTACTCATCGATATTAAGGCTAGTGATTTTGTCTCGATATAGATAGTAAGTTCACCAATAAATTAAACGAAAAGCCTCTTCCCTTTTTCAGCTATTCCATTCATATTAATAAATGATCCCTAATGGATGAAAGGAGTTAAATGAATAATGTCCAATATCAATAAACATCTTGCTCGTACTTTAGAACAACAACATAAAAGAAGTGTAAGAGGTTTATTTTTAAAAATAGAGGAATTAAATAATGCATGTACACAGCTAAGAAAACGATTAGAGCCTAATGTTGATTTGACACTGTATAAACAGGCTATTGATTATGTTAATCAGTTCGTTTCCCATACCTCTATTCTCAACTTAAAATTTATTACCAATACACAAAATTTAGAAGTAGCTGTTTTACATACTCTTTTTTTATCCTATATTTTAGAACGCGAATCCACACATTCTTTTGCGTACGAAAATAGATTACTGCAAGGCTATTTACATGAAATCTTTACATTAAATGACCACGCAAAAACACTCTTTATGAACCATAAAGAAAAAATGCTAACTTTTATTCAAGAGGACAAATCCACATAATAAAAGACGATCTTGATATATCGAAGATCGTCTTTTGTTCTTTTATTGTAATCCCTTAATCATGAGGGATCGAACTGGCAAGAATTGTTCACCTGTATCGCCATATGTGAGAATGACCTCATCACCTTCTTGTAAATATATTGCTAAAGGCTCTGTTTCGGCACTAATTAAATAATTTTCACCATTATTTAATAAGAAAGATACCATTGTAAAATCACCTAGACGTTCTTTGTAAACACGCATTACCTTCCCGCTCACTTGTTTCTCTTCCGCATTTGAGCTACCATCTACTGTATTTCCTCCACGACTTAAGGCCGTTTTATATAGCTTTAGTGCCTCTTTAGGAGTAGTAGCATAAACAGATATTTCAGGATTGGCAGCAGACACGATGAAGTAGTTTTGTAAAAAGCCGTTGGAATCTAGCACCGCTGTCAGCCAGCTTGCTTCACCATAAAAGTTATATAACACTGGCATTTCACCAGTCCATTTTTTCTCAATAAATTTCTTCTCGATAATTTGTAAATTACCCTGTGAATCCATATAACTTGAATCTAAATTTCCTGTATAGTATGTGGCATCCCCTGTACGAGCATTCGTTAAGGAATAGCCTAACATTGAATCTACACCTTCTTTAGGGCTTGTAAAATCAGTAAAGTAATACATATCACCCTTCTCATCGAAAATTGGACTTACATTCGATTCTGTTCCTTCATCGGAAGGGATCTTTACATCCTTTTTACCAAACATACTGTTCCAAAAACCGTGAACATAATTACCAAAATAACTGTTTTGTAAACTTACTGTCTCTGGTGAAACTGCACCATCAATAAATTCAGGTATTTTGTCCAGTTCAACCGTTTCCGATTTCCCTGTTAGTGCATCAACTAAAACAATCCCTTTCACATCAAAGCCATTACGCGCGGTAATAAATTCACCATATGAACGAATGTAATAAGGCTTACCTTCATCATCTACTTCAAGCTGAACGTCTCCATAAAAAATAAGGAATGGATGTTGTAAACGCATATGACGTTCTAAATTAGCATTTAAATATGCAGAAGGAACATATTTCATTTCCTCTTTAACGAATTTAGGATTATCTGCAGAATCTGTGGCACTCATAATAAAGTAACCAGGTGTTGTATCCCCATTCATCCATTTAAAGAATCCTGAAAATTCAACAGGTGCGATATAAACATAATCACCCTTCACTTTTTGGATTTGTAAGCGTCCTAACTCATAGTAACTAGTGTTTGGCACTTGCCCGAAAGCTTTTTTCATTTTATTGCGAGCAAATTTCGGTGGTACACTTGCAGGTGTTTGTGTCTCATCGAATGGTTTTATTTCAACTTCTTCCTTCATTTCTGAGGATTCAAATTTTTCATTAGCATTCCATAGAGGAGCCGATAATACATACACAGCTACGCCTAAACTTGCTAAAAATAAAATACCTTTTATTTTCCGTTCAATACCACTTGCAAGCAGGGCGCCAGCTAACGTTAATAAAATAATAGCAGGCCAAAAAACAAGCCAGTTTACATCAATTTTTGTTACATATAGAGTGATTGCAGTAGCTAAAAATCCTAGTACAAAGACACCAATAAAAAAGTATCCAATCACCTTTCTTGATTTACCATCTTCTCGCTTCTTTGTAATAAGCGGTGTCACTAACACACTCGCGATCAATGCAATGACTGCAGAAGCTATCAGTAGCTTAGTCATTTGGTTCATCCTCTCTTCAGCTTTCTGTCTACTTATTTACGGTTACATACTAAAAAAGTTTCATACATACGTTGTACAGAAAGGAATTCTACCATAAATATTGAATTTCAAAAGGAAAGGAGCTGAAAAATTTGTTAAAAAAATTTCTAATAGGTTTCATTATTTTATTTGGTCTTTATTATATATTTCTCTTTTCCCATATTGCCGAAAGTTTAAAACTCATTTTTAAAGTGATTCCCATGTTGCTCATCATTATTTTAGCTGCGATTCAGAAGCCATTACATATTAAAAAATACCAACTTTTAATTATTGCTGGGCTTATATTTTGTATGATTGGGGACTATACATTGCAGTGGTTTTTAATTGGTCTGACTAGCTTTCTTATAGGTCATGTCTTTTATATTTTTGCTTTCTCTACCGCAAACGAGCGGCAAGTACCCACGTGGGCAAAAATACTCTTACTGCTTTACGGAGCGAGCATGGCCATCTGGATTGCAGGGTCTGTCTTTAAAACAGGTGAAACGATACTTGGTATCGCAGTGATTGCCTATATTTCAGTGATTCTCACTATGGGATGGACGGCCATAAAAACCGATTCTACATTGGCGACAATTGGTGCTCTGTTATTTATTGCTTCTGATTCTTATTTAGCTATTAATAAATTTGTCACGCCACTAGCTTTTTCACACGAAGTAATCATGCTAACTTATTATAGCGCTCAATTACTTATTGCATTAAGTATCCTTCAATATTCCGAAATCCGAAGTAAAGTGTTACAATAATATCAATTATGCCTTGGCATAATGCGCCCAGAATCAACTTTGTGAATGCACAAAGAATTTTAACATATACACATTAGGAGGCCATACTTATGAAAGAACAAGTAATCGAGCGATTAATACGCTATGCAAAAATTGATACACAATCAGACTTCACAAGCGAAACAACTCCTTCTACCCAAAAACAATTTGACCTGTTACATGTCCTGAAAGACGAACTTGCTGAAATTGGCTTAACAGAAATTACATTAGATGAAAATGGCTATTTATTTGCTTCATTAGAGGCTAATACAGATAAAGAAGTACCAACTATCGGCTTTTTAGCCCATGTTGATACAGCTACCGACTACACGGGCACAAATGTGAATCCACAGCGCATAGATAATTATGATGGTGGAGATATTCAGTTAAATGAACATTTAGTGATGTCCCCAACTGACTTCCCTGAGCTTAAAAATTACGTGGGTCAGACACTTATTACAACAGATGGCACTACGTTATTAGGGGCTGATGATAAGGCTGGTATTGCTGAAATTATAACAGCGATGGAATACCTCATTAAAAACCCTACTATTAAACATGGAAAAATTCGTGTAGCCTTTACACCAGATGAGGAAATTGGACGTGGCCCACATAAATTTGATGTTGCCGCGTTTGGAGCAGACTATGCCTATACAATGGATGGCGGACCACTTGGTGAGCTACAATACGAAAGCTTCAATGCCGCTGGCGTAAAGGTTGTTACAAATGGAACAAGTGTACACCCTGGTTCTGCGAAAAATAAAATGGTGAATGCTATCACAATGGCCATTGCCTTCCAAAATGAAATGCCTGCTGACGCAGTTCCTGAAAAGACAGAAGGTTATGAAGGTTTCATTCATTTAATGGGCTTTAAAGGGGCTCTTGAGCATACTGAGCTATCTTATATCGTGCGTGACCATGATCGTCAAAAATTCGAAGAGAAAAAACAATTAATGCTCGATACGGCTGCAAAAATTCAAGCACAATATGGCGAACATGCCCTAAGTATTACTATTGAAGATCAATACTACAATATGGGCGAAAAAATTGAGCCTGTAAAAGAAATTGTTGATATCGCACGTGCCGCAATGGAAAAATTAGATATTACACCAAATACCTTACCAATTCGTGGTGGTACAGATGGTTCACAATTATCCTATATGGGCTTACCAACACCTAATATTTTCGCTGGTGGCGAAAACATGCATGGTAAATTTGAATATGTATCTGCTGAAACAATGGAAAAGGCAACACAAGTTATTATTGAAATCGTTCAGCTCTTTGAACAACAAGCTAATTAGTCTATCTTATTTCTGATGAATTTTCGAGTAAGTTCAATGATTCTAGACTCACGCTAAAGAACAATACTCATCGTTACGAAGAAAGGCTTTTCCTTTCTTCGTCATTTTTTTAGCAATAATTACTGAATTTTCAATTTACATAAAGGGTTTAAGCTCTAAACTCAAATTGAGGTGAACGATATGAAAGAAATTGCCTTAGGCATTTTAGCTTCTCTTTTCTTTGCCGTGACTTTTATTTTAAATCACGCAATGGAAATGCAAGGTGGCAGTTGGCTATGGAGTGCATCACTAAGATTCTTTTTCATGCTACCCTTTTTACTTATCATTGTCTTTTATCGCAAAGGCTTTTCACAGCTTTCAGGTGAAATGAAAGCACAGCCTATAGCTTGGTTACTTTGGAGCTTTGTTGGATTTGTTTTATTCTATGCACCATTAACCTTTGCCGCAGCGTTTGGTCCAGGTTGGTTGGTTTCTGGCACATGGCAATTTACAATTGTTGCTGGTGTATTATTAGCTCCCCTCTTTGTTTCAGTTATTGCGGGTAAAACAATACGTCAAAAAATACCCTTCATATCTCTTCTAATTTCATGTGTCATCTTAGTAGGTATTCTACTTATACAAATACCTCATGCACAATCGGTTTCGTTTAGAAGTTTAATGCTCGGTATTTTACCTGTCATCGTCGCAGCATTTGCCTATCCTCTTGGTAATCGCAAGATGATGGAGATTTGTGGGGGACGGATCGATACTTTTCAACGAGTACTTGGTATGACCATTGCTTCAATGCCAGCATGGATCATCATAGCTATTTATGCCAGTCTTACAGTTGGACTGCCCTCAGCAAGTCAGATGTTCCAATCATTACTCGTAGGAATTAGTTCAGGTGTCATTGCAACAGTATTGTTTTTCATAGCAACCGATCGTGTAAGAGACCATCAAGGGAAACTAGCCGCTGTGGAAGCAACCCAATCAACAGAAATTTTATTTGTTATTATCGGTGAGGTTTTATTATTAGGTATTGCATTCCCTAGCCCTATTGCACTTGCAGGTCTGGGCGTCATCATCGTAGGTATGCTATTACATAGTTACTATACTATGATCATTGGGAAAAAAAATGCTGTTCAACAGAATATATCTTCCTAACAGTCCTTTTATGGGCTGTTTTTTTAGTAGGCGTAATAAATTTACCAACAAAAAAGACGACTCCATCCTATTAAATAGAATGAGTCGTCTGAGATTTTCACGTTCCCAAAAAATGAGGGGGGTTTTAGGAGCGTAATCATGAACTAGCAAACTTCTGGAGAAAAGTAGCTAAAGTTCATCCTCTCTACACTGTATTGTAGCGGAGGAATAATCTTTATACGATAATGATAATCATTATCAATTAAATTGTCAACAATAATCTAATAAAATTTTTCCCTTTTTTAAAAAGATTTTTTTAATGAACGACGGTACTGCCATTGCTTCAATTGAAAATGTAGAAAACAACCAATACAAAAACCTGCGATTGCGATAGATGATGCGATTGCCACCATGCTAGTAAAGATATAACCGACAACAGCCCAATTCAACATATAACCTAACAAGCCTACCCCTAAACAAAAGCTAGCAATGCTGGAATTAAATTTTTGCTGTTGTGCATCCTCTGGTATATAAGCAGATGGGGCCTTTTTTAGAAATAGCTTACCGACACGAATAATAGGGTTATAATGGCATATAATACCCAATAAATTTGCAGTCAGTGGAATGACTAGAAGCCATGTAACCCCTGTTAGCCATGTAAAGATAACACTTAAAAGAATGATCCATTGATTCAGTCGAACGAGTGGTCTTGGAATTGCATGAGGCACTGACATTCTAAAACCTACCTTTCAGATATGTTTAATTTATTTTACTGCATGACATTCCATTTGTGAAGCAAAATTGATTACTTTATAATGAAATTAACAGAGTTCAAAGGAAAAGAGGATTACCATGCCAGCTTTAACGATGGATCAAGTTCAACAATTAAATTCCTATAGCATCTACACAGCTGAACCTAAGCGGACTTTATTTACATTAGCTGATATACATAAAGATTTTTACCATCCTGATTTTTTGAACCTCATGATGGGTATAACAGATGCCGCAACAGAAACGGCCGCTATTTCTCATTTTGCTCGCCGCTATGGTATGTTCTTTGCTATGCAATTTTATATGCTTGCCGCTTATGATGAGGTATGGGATGGCAAGCCACTCGAATTACGTTTCGATGCTGCAAAGGAATTCAATAGCTTTACCGTTGCCATGTTCGCCAATCCAAATGATTGGCGTTATGTTGAGGAAGATGAACGTCAAGCGGTCATTGAGAAAATCCTTTATGATGGCCATGTGATTGTTCAACAGCTTCGTAAAGTAACATCGATTTCCCCTCTTACCATTTGGGAAAACTTCTTTGGTTATTTGCTATGGCACTATCATGTTTTGTTATCTAATCCAGGCTTGGCCGATCAAGCCATGGACGATATTGAAGCTTTAGAAAATCCAGAAACATGGGCACGCTTCTCAAATAAATCTTGGTGGGCGCAATATACAGGCTGTCAGAGCCCTACGAATTTAATCAATATTCCTGTTAGAAAATCTTGTTGTTTTTCTAAAGATATCCCTGGTTTAATGGCCTGTGGCTTTTGTCCAATGAAGAAATAATAGACTCTCGTAAAAAAGCCTTACCCTCCACCAATTTATGCGAAGGGTAAGGCTTTACTTTATTTTTCGTATACAACAAACCAATCATTGTTTTCTTCAAACATCCTCGTACCAAGAAAGCCTTGTTTTAGCAGTTGCTGTTGTGCGGCTGTATCCCCCATTGATATTATTTGTTTGTCAGTAAATACTGGGGACAATTCCTGTTGTAAGTCTTTATAGAAAATATAACGGAGCTTATCAACATATTTAATTTTCAAGCCTTTAATAACGAGATCTTGCGAAAATTTATCTTTTAAACTTGGTATATTATATGGCTTTACAGTGGAGCAAACATAATCATATTTTTCTAAATCAATCGCATTCATTACTACTGTAGCCAATGTTTTTTGTAAGCCATAACCTCGATATTTCGGTGAAACATTCGATATTTCTTGATATAAAACACGCTGAAATTCATTTTCCGTAATTCCACAATCATAGCCTAGATGTTCCTCATCAATAGGCGGATTTAACAGTGCTCGAAAGGCAATTAATTCGTCCTCTACATAAGCACCAATCATCATACCGTTGCCATTTAGAATATATTCAAATTCCTCTGTACTTAAAGGCTGCAAGATACTTTGATCTGCTAATGCTTCATAAACTTCAACCTGTAACTCCTCAATTTGTTGTAAATGCTGAGGTGTTAATTTTATGACAAAAAACGGCGTCTTATCAAGCATACCTTCATAAATCTTTTCCATATTACGCCTCCTTAGGCTGTTACAACAGTTGAGAACTTACATAGTTCCTGGATTACATCCTCATCCACTTCTACACCTAGCCCAGCCTGTTCATTTAAGCAAATAAATGGAACATCATAATGTAGATTCCCTACATCTTTAGAGAATTTTAGCGGGCCTGTTAATTCTACACTTGTCATAATTTTCTTAGAGAATGCTACATGAAAACCTGCAGCAGAGCCAACAGATGATTCTACCATGGAGCCAATTTGACATTCAATTCCCGCCATCTCTGCCATGACAGCTAGCTTCATCGCAGGGTAGATGCCACCACACTTCATTAACTTAATATTTACTTTATCAGCGGCACGCTTGGCAATAATTTCACGCATTTCACGTACACCACGAAGTCCTTCATCAATCATTAATGACACATCGGATTTTGATTTAATCTCAACCATTCCATCAATATCTTCACTATCTACCGGTTGCTCTAACCAATCAATGTTTAAATCCTTCATAGCACGTAAACCCTGTAAGGTAGTAGACGCATTGCCCCACCCTTGATTTACATCCACTCGGATAGCAATATCTTCACCTACACGTTCACGTACTGCTTTAATGCGTGCAACATCACGAGTTACCTCTGTGCCTACTTTCATTTTAAAAGAACGATAGCCCATTTCTACTCGATTAGCAGCCTCTTCTGCCATCTCTTCAGGCATCCCAATACTTAATACATGGGTAATTGGGAATTTGTCATGATAACGTCCACCTAAAAGTTGGTATACAGGGACTCCTAATGCTTTCCCAGTGATATCGAAGCAAGCAATATCAAGTGCTGCTTTTGCAGCTGGTACGTCTTTTACAATTTTATTCATTTTTTCGTGCAGCTTTTCAAAAGCCATTGGATTTTCTCCAATAACCGCAGGAGCAAGTTGATGTTTTAGCACAGCATATGTGCTTTCCCATGATTCCCCTGTTACATGCTCATCAGGAACTGCTTCCCCGTACCCCACAATACCTGTATCGGTAGTCACTTTTAAAATAATAGAAGGCATTGTATCATATGTAGCATAACTAATGATAAATGGATCAATTAGAGGTAAATGTAT
Organism: Lysinibacillus sp. FSL W7-1291; assembly: GCF_038593415.1. Classification (NCBI taxonomy): domain Bacteria; kingdom Bacillati; phylum Bacillota; class Bacilli; order Caryophanales; family Bacillaceae; genus Lysinibacillus; species Lysinibacillus sp. FSL W7-1291. The sequence continues at coordinate 378,416 of NZ_CP151994.1, read as the reverse complement.
TGCAAAGATTTCTACTTGTTGGATTTTCATCATAATCAATCTCCCTTGTCGTTATATATGTCGTTAATACGTCGTTAAATATTTAAAAAAATAGAAAAGGAACGATGCCCATGTCTACCAAAATAGCGATTATTTGTTCTAAAGCATTTATGAATCGTATTATTAGTATCGCACAAAACATAGCCGATGTTCAATTAGAATTTTATCTTTACAACCACCCATCTGAAGCACCAACTTTAATGAAGCAAATTAAACCATGTGACGCACTGCTATTAGGAGGAACATTACCCTATTTACATGCCCAGTCATTACTTTCGGAAATCCCAATACCATGGAATTATATTAAACAAGATGAAACAGCCATTTCTACAACACTCTTATCACTAGTAGCCAAACATAGTGTAGCAATCGATAGAATTTCCATTGATGTCATGAATCCAGCATTCGTTTACAATGTTTTAACAGAAATAGAATATACTGGACCTAAGCCACATGTTCAGCATATATCGATTATAGAACCAACTGAACATATTTTACAGCGTCATATCACCTTGTGGAATGCCAAAAGTATAGAATTTGTCATTACAAGTATTCATAGTGTTTTCGATGAATTACAAGCACTTCACATACCCGCAATGCGTATGCTAGATACTACAAATTCTATTCTGCAATGTCTAGAAGAAACTAAATCCAAGTCATTACTAACCAAATCCGAAGCCTTTAAAGCCGTTGTCGGTCTATTAGAAATTCAGGGGGATTCTTCAATCGAATCAACTATTTTAAATCAAATTGCTAAGGCTACCTTTTCAACGTACAAGCAAATTGCTGCCCACACCTTTGAGCTCTACACAACCGCAGGTCATTTACAAAATGCACTAGAAAGGGAAAGCTTAGAAGAACTAATACAACAAATCGAACAACCATTTAAGCTAGCATTCGGTTATGGTTACTCCATTTTGGAAGCAACACAAAATGCACAGCAAGCTTTAACATTTACGAAGCCTTTCGAGATTTTCATTCTTGATGAACATAAAAATCTATTAGGACCTTTTCCGAATTCAGAAGGTAAAGTGTCTTTAAAAACAGATGATCCCTACGTTTTACAAATGGCCAAGCTAACAAGCCTCAGTCCATTAAATATCTCTAAACTAATCAATTTCAGCCATGATCGACAATCCGCACAATTTACATCACAAAATCTTGCTGAATATCTTCAAGTTACTCGACGAACAACCGAACGTATTATCAAAAAATTAGTTGATAATGGTTATGCAAACGTTGTCGGTGAGGAAATGACCCATCAACAAGGCCGCCCTCGTACCATTTATGAATTGAATTTTGCGACCTACTAAATGATGGCATCAAGAGAAAAAGCAATTCTCGTAGATAAACATGTATCTACGAGAATTTTATTTTAATCTGCAATCGCTACATTCTCAGAACTTTCTAGCTCTAATTCTTTTTTACGCTTCTCAGCTTCTGCTATTTCCTCTGGTGTTAATTTAACAATGGCAAATCCAATATATCCATAAATGATGGAGATAATAGGTACAGCAAAATTAAGAATGGCATATGGTGCGTACTCCATAGCACTTACACCTAAAGTGGCTAAAATAAATACACCACAAGTATTCCAAGGGAAGAAAACAGATGTTAATGTTCCCCCATCTTCTAATGCACGAGATAGGTTTTTAGAATGCAAACCACGTTGTTGATATACCCCCGCAAACATACGTGAAGGGACAACAATTGAAATATATTGCTCAGAACAAGTTGCGTTTGTTGTTACACATGCTGCAATAGTTGAAGCAATAAGACTTCCTGTAGATTTAGCAAACTTCACAATTACGTTCATAAGTGCTTTTAACATTCCTGAATACTCTAAAATACCACCAAAAGTCATTGCTACAATGGTCATTGAAACCGTATTCATCATTGAGTCTAAACCACCACGGTTAAATAAATCATCCACCATGTGATTACCTGTCGAGATTTCAAATCCAGCTTGCAATGCTTGTACAGCACTTGCAGCTGAACCACCTTGTACAAAAATTTGTAGTAAGAAACCTGAAACAATACCAATAATCAAAGCTGGAATTGCTGGCACCTTTTTAGCTACTAAAACAATAACACCCACTGGTACAAGTAATAGTAAAGGAGAAATGACAAAGCTTTCTTCCATCACTTTTAACGTTGTTAAAATTTCTTCTGATTTCATGGAAACATCTGCAAATTTTCTACCGAGAATTCCAAAAACAACAAGCGAAATAATTAACGCTGGAATTGTTGTATAAAGCATATGCTTAATATGCTCAAATAAATCTGTACCTGTTAAACCTGCTGCTAGATTCGTTGTATCTGATAGTGGTGACATCTTATCTCCAAAGTATGAACCTGAAATAACCGCACCAGCAATCATAGCCGCTGGAATACCCATACTTAAACCAATACCCATACCTGCGACACCAATTGTCGCCATCGTTGACCATGAACTACCAATAGCTAATGACACGATTGAACATAACACCATGATTGTCACTAAGAACCACGCTGGAGAAATTAATTTTAAGCCATAGAAAATCATCGTTGCTACGACCCCGCCGCCAATCCATGCCCCAATTGTCAAACCTACTAAAATAATAATGACAATGGCAGGTAATGCCAGTCGTATCCCCTTATACATCATTTCTTCAATTTCTGACCATTTGTATCCATGCATTTTGGCAACAATTGCTGCTACAGTTGTGCCAACAAGAAGAGGTACGTGAGGACTTTGCTCTAAAACAACTACTGTAATCAACATTGTAATAATCATAATTGCAAAAGTTAGTAGTGCCCAACCTGCATTAATATCCTTTTTCATTCTTCCATCCCCTTTTTTTGCACCAAATCCCATTTCGGTTTTTCAAAGACGCAAATAATTTTTTACGTTTTTTAGCTTAATATTCAAAAAATTAAAAGTCAACGCAAAAAATTTATGCCTCTCTAGCAAATCCCTTTGTTTTAGCGTAATAAAACGTTTTCAAGTAGCAATAAAAAGCAATGCAAACCCTTGAATATCCATACATTTAAGAAAATGTTCATGCAAAAAAAGCTATATGAAAAAATAAATTACATTTTTTCATATAGCTTAAAAATTATTTTTTTATTCAGGTTTTTTTTCTAATACACAAGCAAGTACTTTTGCAGCATCCATTAAAGCACTACGATCAAATGTCATCTTAGGATGATGTAATCCTGGCGTTAGGTTTGCCCCGATTCCAATCATCGCTGCTTTTAATTCTGGCTTTTTCACTGTATAGAAATGGAAATCATCACTACCTGGTGTCGTTATTTCATCCGCTAAATGTTCTTCACCTAAAGTTTCAATGATGGCAGCCTTCGCCATGTTTGCCGCAATTGGTGAAACTTCAGCACCTGGCGTAAAATCAACCCAATTCCAAGTCATATCAATTTCAAATTGTCGCTGTATTGATGTTAAACCAAACTCAATTTTGCTGCGTAGCAATTCGAGTTGTTGATTGTGTTGTGCTCGAATATCCATTGAAAAGCTAGCATTACCTGGAATAATATTTGTACTACCTCCATCTGCGATAATTTTCGTTAACTTCGCAGAATGTGGTTCAAATGGAGATAAATGAATACTGTGTAGCATTTGTTGCACAGCCATAATGACATCAATCGCATTTTTACCTTGGTGAGGTCTAGCGCCATGTGCATCAATGCCTTGAATAGTCCCCTCTAAAAAATAAGCTGCACCATGATGGATTGCTGGCGAAACTTTACCAAGTGGTAATTCTTCAATTGGTCTTAAATGGACTCCAAATAAATGTGTTACCCCATCAACCGCTCCTCGATCGAAGGCTGCACATGCACCATTTCCTAATTCTTCAGCAGGTTGGAAAATGAAACGCACACGATGTTGCAATGGGCGATCCTTCAGTAGTAGTAATGCCCCAAGAACCATTGTCATATTGGCATCATGTCCACAAGAATGATTCGCTTGCCATTTTCCATCAACTTCTTGCCATAAAGCATCGATATCAGCGCGGACTGCAATTATTTCTTCACCTGTTCCAATTTCAGCTATTAACCCAGGTATGTCACCTAGTAAACGATAACTAATCTGTAATTCATCCAGTATCGAAGCGATTTTCTTAGTTGTCTCGAACTCCTTCCAGCTTACTTCTGGATATTTGTGAAAATGATCAAACCATTGATAAATCGTTTCTTCTACTGTTAAAGCTTTTGACATAACTACACCTCTATACGCATTTTTGTTTCCCATTATACATGAATCTATTTCAGAAAAGTACATATGCCTTAAGACCTAACTAAAATAGTAAAGGGATGTATTTCATTATTATGCTCCTAACAAGCTGTTTATAAATAGAGGTGCAGAAAGTAATGGGCTATGTTAAAAGTTATCATCACTTTCAACATAGCCCATCAAATATTCATTATAAACTTGTAAAAAACCCTTCTGGATATTCTTCATAATGTACCTTCACCATTTGCTCCTCATTTTTTTCTTCCTCTTCATAGAAATCAAACTCTTGATCCATTAAATACGTTTCAAATTTTGAATTTAACAATTTCCCCATTGTATCACTCCTTATTTGATTGAATTTTCTGATAAAAGAATTATACAATAGTAATTTAGCAAAGTGCAATAAATAATACACATTATGCATTATAAATATAAAACTGATCTCATCATTAGATAGAACACCATTTTATTCCATATAATAAAAAACTGCATCTAATAATTATTAGATACAGTCTTCCACATCATTTTATTGAATTACACCGCAAGCAATTCTTGCTCCAGAATTACCTGCTGGATCTGTTTTATAATCGTCAGCTGATTCATGAATAACAATAGCACTGCCATCGCTATCTAATAACGAATTTGGTTGATCTTTTTGTAAAGTCAATCCCTCAGCTAGGAAATCTAAATCAACATTACCATCCTCACCAATCTCTAAATTTGGTAAATCCCCTAAGTGATAGCCGTTTGGATTTAATTTACCATGCTCTTTATTAGTTGGATTAAAGTGTCCACCAGCCGATTCAAATTTAGGTGGTTCACATTTCCCTACTTCATGAATATGAATACCATGTGTGCCTGGCGGTAAGCCAGTTAAGGCCAGCGTCATTCTAACGCCATTATCCTCTTCTTGAAAAAACGCATTCCCATAGCTTTCGTTATTTGCACCAATCACTTTTGCAGTAGCCGTTAAGGGGGACGTCGCATTTACAGGTAACTTTTCTTCTTTATTAAAGAAACTACAACCACCAACAAAAACTAATAAAGAAATGCCAATTAAACTTATTTTTTTCATAAAAAATTCCTCCTCTATTTCTGATGATTACCAACTTACCCAGTACTTATGCACAAAACAAATAAATACGACCTCCTCCTCTCCTAGGAAAAAGGAGTATTTTTAATCTCTGTACATCGTTTTTAGTATGAAATATTTTTGCTGAATCAAAAAAGGACTTCCCAAAGCTTGAGAAATCCCTTTTCATAGTTAATCTAAAATTTTTACTGTTACGTGTTTCACACCCCATTGGAGTGCTTGTCCTTCAGTAGGAATAAATACATCAATTTTATTACCCTTAATAGCTCCCCCTGTATCAGCTGCTATCGCTTCACCATAGCCTTCCACCCAAACTTTTGTACCAAGAGGAATAACTCTAGGGTCTACTGCAATGACTTTTAAGTTGGGATTAGATCTAATATCTGTGCCATTTGCGGTAATACCTGAACAACCTTCACAATAGGCCGTATATGCAGTCGCACGCATTGTCAATGTTTTACCAGAACCAGTTGCTGGAGCACTTGCCGGAGCACTTGCTGGTTTAGTTGTAGTCGTTGTAGCAGGTTTTGCAGCTGCAATTCCCTCAGAAGTTTTGGGCTTTGGTTTTGCAGCCGAAGCCTTAATAGCCAATGACTCACCAGCTAAAATTAAATCTGAACCAAGGTTATTCCATGCTTTTAGTTCATCAACCGTCACATTATTTGTACGAGCGATTGAAAATAATGTGTCACCGCCTTTGATGACATATTCATCTTCATTTGCCGACTCTGTTTTTGTTGTCGTGTCCTTCACTAAATCCAGCTCTGGATAGAACCACAACGACTCCATCTCATTTAGTTGCTGGAATTCTCCAACCGTTAAATTATAAATCTCAGGAATTGCCCATAGTATATTGCCTGGTGATTTGTCCTTCGCAGAGGAAGGACTTGCATACAGACTCAAACCAAAGGTCATCGCTACTGCTAAAGCTAATGCTTTTTTCTTCATGTTTAGTAATACCTCCATCATTTTATTATTTGTTGCAAATCTGCTGCTAGCACGCTAGAGTTGAAAGCTCTACTATGACAGCAACCATAAGTTTGCAAATTAATAACTCAGGGTTATCCGCCTGATATTAGGAATTATTACTATAAAAACGGAAAAATATACAATTTCAATTAATTTTTTAGTAATTCGCAGATTTTGAGGGTAAAAAATCTATAATTTTGTAGCACAGTTTCGGACTTTTTTATATTAGATATTTGCTATTTTTAGCCGATAAATAAAGAAAGGGGGGAATGTAGAAATGGAAATTAATTCACTCATGTCATCACAGCTGATGGAGCTTCAACAAACCGTACAAATGAGCGTAATGCAAAACGCACTCAATTTGAACACATCTACAGCTATTGAATTATTACAAGATCTACCTCAGCAAGTTCCTACACATCCATACAAAGGATCAAGAATAGACATCTCAGTCTGATAATGCAGCTATATTTAGCGGAAGGTGGTCCTTATATGATCCGGGTAATTGTGATGGACGATGAACCATTAGCTCTTGTTAATATAAAAAAACATTTAAATGCATTTGATGACATTGAGGTCATTGAAACGTTTACTACAGCAAAAGACTTACTGATAGAAGGACCTACCTTAGACTTTCAAGTAGCCTTTTTAGACGTTGAAATGCCAGGTATGAGCGGTTTAGAAGTTGCACAACTAATAAAAACATGGGACAAAAACATCTGTATCATTTTTGTAACTGCCTATCGAGACTATGCTGTTCAAGCATTTGATGTACAATCTCTTGATTACTTATTAAAGCCGATTTCGAAATCTCGCTTAGAAACGACGATTAATAGAATTCAAGAGCTGTTCCAGAAAGATCTAACATCAGCAGCTCAAACTCATCAAAAGCCTTCGCTTACGATCAGATGCTTTGGGGAATTTGTCGTTTCTTATGAAGAAAAAGCAATTCATTGGAGAACGATTAAAACAAAAGAATTGTTTGCCTTTCTTTTTTTACAGCTTCATATGCCAGTACCTCGTGATACCATCCTAGATACACTTTGGAGTGATACGGATATTAAAAAGGCAAGAGTCCAATTGCATACTACCGTTTCATACTTGCGTACAACGCTTTCATCGTATGGTTACTCTGATGTGATTGAATATACGAATGGCTGCTATATTTTGAAACTAGAGGATTTTCAATGTGATGCCCATGATTTGGAGTATATTTTAAATACTAAAGCAGAAACAGGAAGATTGGATATCGAGAAGGCGGAGGAGCTCATCCAAAATTATCATGGTGAGTTTATGGCGACATTGGACTATTCATGGACTGCTAGTAAAGCTAACTTAATGAATAAACAATTTACTCAATTACTCGATGAATTGATTCATTATTACACTAAAAACCGGAATTTTAAAAATAGAGAACGTTCATTATTGTTAGCTTTAGAGTTAAATCCATATTCCGATAAAACTGTTCAGCTATTAATTCGGCATTACACTGAGATTGGTAATCGTGCTGAAGCCATAAAAATGTATCATTCTTTTAATAGCCTTTTATTGTCAGAATTAAATGTATCACCCACTCAGGAGACAACAGACCTTTTTCAAAATGTTGTACAGGCACAAGCAAAGGAGCTTGAAAAAAGTATATAACCCATCATGTTGAGGATAGGAAAAAGCATGCTAGTGTACAGTACTAGCATGCTTTTACATTATTTAACAATCATTTGTCTCATATTTCTAACTACACATAAACAGTTACGTCCTGATTGTTTAGCTTTATACAAAGCATGGTCTGCAATTTCTATCAATTGGTTAGGACTCTGGATATTTGGTGTAAAAGCCGTAATTCCAGCAGACATGGTTACGGGTCTACCACATGCAGTTTCTTGTAAGGCTTGCTTAATCCGTAGACTTTCTGCTAATTGTACAGCATCATCTATGTTCATTGAAGGCAGGATGACCATAAATTCTTCTCCGCCATATCTAAAGCAAAAACCTTGATCCCCCACACTGTTTTGCATATTAATAGCAAAGGCTTTTAAAACTTCATCCCCTACTGTATGACCATATGTATCATTTATACTTTTAAAATCATCTAGATCTATTAAGATGATGGCATGCGGGACCTTATCTACAATCAATTCATGTAAAGTTTGATCCATTCTTCTGCGATTAGGGATTCCTGTTAATGAATCTAAGTTTAATTGCTCTGTTAAATCAGAAATTTTACTTTGCGAGCAAATCACCATTTTTTGTACATTGTTTTTCAACAGCTTTGCTTCATAATACCAATCAGCAATCTCCTCAGTCTCCTGGCCCTCTTCACCTACTTCAATTTTTGTTGAAAGATCTTTTAGAGGCTGTGTAATTTTGATAGCTAACCATACAGTTAGGCCCAATACAGCTGCTACAACTATGATGATTGGGACAATAATTTTCTTAAAAAACAAACTAAAAGAAACCATTCTTTCATCAAGTAAAGTATCAACTACTTGTTCCATATACGGTTCTAATGAATGATCATTTGTCTTAGCACCTTGTAAATAGTCTTCCGTAATTGTAGAGACTTCCTTTACATAGATTTCTTGCATGTCTGTTTTATTTTCCTTCAAAATTTCATTAAAATTTCGATAGCTACTCCAAATACTAATACTAGATGTCGCGAGTACAACGACAATCGTCATACTAACAATAAGAAACGATAACTTTAACTTGAATTTACCCACAATAGATCATTTCTCCCATTGAGATGATTTTTTCGTTAAATCTTATCTATGTTTCAACTCAAAATTTAATATATTTATTCAATCATCATAAGCCATATCTCTTAAAGAAAACTTAAAAACTAATGAGATTTTACTTTTTTTCAGATTAATAGGAAAAAATCGATAGTACTACGACCCCCATATAGTTCTATTTATATAGGTTTAAAGTATTCTTTTACACCCCTTCATATTTCCTTTTTTCCAATTCCATGGCATGGTAGATGAAGTTATTTAAGAAATACATTAGGAGGGAAAATGGCTGTGTTGAGAAAAACGACTATCCGACATCTACTTATTATAATTGCCATTTTTATAGTCCTTACTTCTTTACGATTGCTATGGTTAAACTACTTCCTGCCCTCTAATCATCAGCCTAGTGCCCAAGGTGGTATTGTAGATCTGAACAATCAGGACCTTTTGAATGAAGAAGTTCTTTCTTTAAATGGCGAATGGCTCTATTCCCCTGGACAGTTCGTCAATCCTGAAAATAAAGGAAGTAGTCAAAAGACCAATATCGAGGACCATACTATCCAAACTCTTCCTACACTAAAAGGCGGGAAAACAATTCACCCCTACGGCACTTATCAACTAAAAATTCTGCTACCTAATCTTGCAGATAACAGCCGATATGCCATTCGTATTCCTGCTATCTCAACCGCCTCTTCCTTGTATATAAATGGCGAACTTGTAGGACAGTCAGGTAAAGTGGCAGATAACAGGCAGGATCATAAAGGGCAAGCTGCACCCTACACAGTTTATTTTACAAATACGCATTCTGAAATTAACATCATGCTTCATGTATCTAATTTTGATACATCTAAAAGCCCAATTATTAATAAAAGGATTTCATTTGGCACTGCGTCAGCGATGACTCATCATCAATTAATTACAGGTCTATCTCTTTCAACAATTGTCGTTATGCTAATACTGTTTGCTCTTTTTAGCATACTTGTATTTCTGTTCATCTATAGGAAACCTATCGTTTTACTATTTACATTTGGCTTTCTACTACCCTTGGCAGATGAATTAATTACGTTTGATCGCTCTCTGCTAGATTGGTTGCACCTTGATTATGTATGGTCCTATAAGCTTTCTTCTATTATTTTTCTCGGAGCCTCTTTTTTCTTTGTTCAATTTATGAGAGTCCTCTTGGTTAAATATCACAGCACTAAAACATTTCAATGGATTGTTGCCTTTTATGTACTAGACGCTGTATTCATTATAATTTTACCAATGTCGTGGCTGGTACCTACTAAAATGATTTTCTTTGTACTTTATCTAGTGTCCTTTCTCTACGTCGTGGTACTGGCTCTTAGAGAGTATTTAGAAAACCAAAAAAGGAGCTCTGCTTTTATTGCTCTAACAGCTGTTGGTACAACAAACGGTATTTTATGGGGATTAATCAAATCTATTTACGTATTTGACATACCTGTTTATCCATTTGATTATTTATTTGTTATGCTCGGTTTTTCTAGTTATTGGTTTAGACGTTTTCATGAGAACTCCCAGCAAATCCAAAAGTTAGTCGCAAAACTACAAAAGGAGGATACTTTGAAAGATGAATTTCTCACAAGTAATGCACAGAAACTGTGGAGTCCGATGAATAGGATGATTACCCTAGGTCAGTCTATTTATGATAATCCGAAGAATAGACTTGTAGCTGAAGATCATCGAAATCTTAAACATCTGATTGATATAGGGAGAAGTATGTCCTTCACATTAAACGACATACTGGACTATACCCGCTTAAAAGAGGGTAATTTACATCTTCATACACAAAGTGTAAACCTTCAAGGTGCTGTTTATGGGGTCTTTGATATGCTTCGTTTTATTATAGACGGAAAGCAAATACATATGGTATCATCGGTACCTCGAAATTTCCCAAATGTGTTAGCTGACGAAAATCGTCTTATTCAAATCCTTTTTAACCTTTTGCATAATGCGCTAAAATATACAAGTGAAGGCTCTATAGAAATTACCGCTCGTGAGGAACAGCATATGGCCATTATCCACATTCGTGACACTGGACAAGGAATGGACGATTTTGTGAAAAGTCTTGTGTTTACACCTTATGAACAAGGTCAAGAACATGATGAAGGCATTGGAATTGGGCTTCTCATTTCAAAAAAACTAATTGAGTTACATGGTGGTACGATGCATATACAATCTGTTCAAAATAAAGGATCAGACATTTATTTTACATTACCGCTTGCAGATGAAAGTAAACAGAGCGAACATACATCCTACATGTTTCAAGATAATACTCAGTTACCAACTATAGAACAAAGGCTGTCCACAGTATCAGAAAAGCATTTCAGTATTTTAATGATTGATGATGATCCTACAAATTTAACAACGATGAAAAGTATATTTTCGAAGTCTGAATACAAAGTTACTACTGTTACAAGCAGTGAGAAAGCTTTAACGCTCATTCAGCAAGCCTCATGGGATTTAGTGATTGTGGACGCAATGCTGCCCTATATTTCAGGCTACGCTGTAATCGAAAGAATACGAAAACAATACTCATTGCTCGAATTACCTATCTTATTACTAACAATAAGAAAGCACCCTGAGGATGTTTATACAGGCTTTGCCTATGGGGCCAATGATTATGTAACAAAACCTATTAATGCATTAGAGTTAAAAGTAAGAAGTCGCGCCTTAATTGATTTAAAATACAGTATTCAACAACACTTACATTTGGAAAGTGCCTGGCTTCAAGCTCAAATCCAACCACATTTTTTATTTAATACGCTCAATACGATTGCTTCTCTTAGTACCATTGATACTGATAGAATGATTGACTTAATGCACCATTTTGGTGAGTATTTACATGCCAGCTTTGATGTTCGTAATCTTCAACGAGTTGTACCGCTAGAGCACGAGCTCGAGTTAGTTCACTCTTACCTTTACATTAAACAACAGCGATTTGGGGAATTAATTCATATTGAATGGGATATTGATGAAAATATAGAAATTGAAATACCCCCCATTTCTTTACAGACTTTAGTTGAAAACGCCATTCGACACGGTATTTTAAAAAAGACAGAAGGCGGTACTGTTTGTATCCGTATTAAAGATTACACAACTTATATAGCCATTAGCGTGATTGATGATGGTGTGGGAATTAGCCCTAGTCTATTAGAGGAATTACAAGCAAATCACGAAACTGCATGCTCTGGTATAGGTATACGAAATACGGATTTACGCCTTAAAAGAATTTATGGTCAGCGATTACAAATTCAAAGTACAGTCAATCAAGGCACAAATGTAACCTTCCATATTCCCAAAAAATAATAAATAAGAGTCATTACATCCTCTTTCCGAGTTTGGAGTGGCTCTTATTCCTTATTTCAAATTACAATTCTTCTATAGATTTAGGGAATCAGGGTACATTATACATATAGAATGAAGAAAGGAAGGATCGATAGATATGTACAAAATATACATAATAGAGGACGATGTAAATATTGCTTCACTAATCGTTGAGCATTTATCCAAGTACCAGTATGAATGCTATCCTGTCCAACAATTTCAGCACATTATCGAAGAATTTAATGCCATTCAACCCCATCTAGTCATTATGGATATCAATCTCCCAACCTATGATGGCTATTTTTGGTCACGAAAAATTCGTCAGCTCTCAACCTGCCCCATCATCATTGTTTCTGCCAGAGTAAATGATATTGATCAAGTATATGGTATTGAAAATGGGGCTGACGACTTTATCACGAAACCTTTTTCATTAGACGTCTTTATGGCAAAGGTTAATGGATTACTCCGACGCACATATGGTGAATATGCTTCAACCGAAACAACTACCATGACCATAGCTAATACTACATTAAATCCAGATACAGTTCGTCTTCAGGCAGAAGGTAATGAGAGCCTGTTAACATTAAAAGAAATGCAGCTAAGTAAGCTATTATTTGAAGCCTATCCCAATGTTGTGCCTCGTCAAAAGCTACTAAGTGCTATTTGGGATGATGAAGCCTTTGTAGAGGAAAATACATTGTCCGTGAACATTGGTCGACTACGTAGAAAAATGGAAGCAATCCACTCACAACTTGAGATTAAAACCATTCGTGGTCTAGGTTATCAATTAGTGGAGGAAGGTAAATGAAGCTATTCTTTCGAGAACATCTAAGCATTCTTATTCTCTATGGCATAAGCTTTCTGCTATTACCTTGGATTATTCATACTTTAGATGACCTTGCGTCACACTATGGCTACTTTATCTTTCTTGCCAGCTTTCTGTTTAGTATATGGCTACTAGGTCGTTATTATCGTAGACGAAAGTTTTATAAGCATCTACAGAAAGATATCCACACACAGGAGGATCTTCATCTGTTTGAACCACGTGCACCAATTGAACAAGTTTATAGCGAAAGATTGAGACAAATACAGTATCTATTTTTAACTCAGCAACAACAATTAGACGAACAAGCACAAGAAAAGCAATTGGTTCTATCACATTTTGCACATCAAATGAAGACGCCATTATCTGTTATTCAATTAATTGTTCAATCCGCATCCAACAAAACTACTGAAGAATTACTACAATGGCAAATCGTTAATAAAGAATGCGATAAACTGACATTTACACTTAATCAGCTATTAACGTATGAGCGCACATCTCATTTAGTAGCCGATTTAAAAGTTGAACCCATTGTTTTAAAGGAACTAGTGCAGGAGGTCATCAATGATTTGAAGGATTACTTTATCATGAATGACATTTTTCCAAAAATGATGCTTGCTGAAAACCATATTATTTATTCAGATCGAAAATGGTTAAAAATTGTACTTTATCAAGTGTTCAATAACGCCATTAAATATAGTGACATAGCAAGCACAATTCAAATTCATTATGACAACGCCACTTTACACATAAAAAACTATGGTGAAACAATCCCTACTAGCGAAATATCACGAGTGTTTGATTTATTTTATACGGGTATGAAGGGGCGAACGAGTGGCGAAGCAACAGGTATAGGATTATATTTAGTGAAAAAGATATTAACTACATTAGATCACCCCTTCACTCTTCAATCCTCTGACCGTGTTACGACTTTTTCCATAAATTTTTCAAACAGCCAAAAAAAATAAACATAGGAACTGTGTCAGCCAAGAGGGCTTTTTCTACTATGACGTCATCCTTTATCAACATGAACGAAGATGACAACTTTGTCATCTTCACGTCATCAAGCGAAATAGGTTATATCCCGCTCCTTTTTTATACTAAAGTTATCTAATGATCATAAAGGAGTTGTTTCAAGTGGGGAATACAATACTTCAAGTAACCAATTTACAAAAAGAATATATCGGTGAGCTCACATATAAAGCGTTAAACGGAATTGATTTTCAGCTAAGTCAACAGGAATTCGTAGCTGTCATGGGTCCTTCTGGTAGTGGAAAAACAACATTTTTAAATAGTGTATCTACTATTGATCGGCCTACTGCTGGTGATATCATCATCAATAATAGAAATCCCTATGTCTTAAATGATGAAGAACTCGCCCAGTTTAGACGCTCTGAACTAGGCTTTGTTTTTCAAGATTTTAATCTTGTGCATACACTAACAGTGAAAGAAAATATTTTATTGCCATTAACATTAGATAGCTTTCCTGCACCCAAAATGCGTCAGCGCTTAAAGCATGTCGCTCAATTTCTTGGTATCGAGGAACTGTTACCTAAACGTATTTATGAAATTTCAGGTGGACAAAAACAACGAGTAGCCATAGCTCGAGCTGTTATTCATGAACCTAGCCTATTGTTAGCAGATGAACCTACAGGAAATCTAGATTCAAAGGCGGTCAATGATGTGATGAACTTATTTACCTCCATTAATCACGAGCTCAAAACAGCTATTCTCATGGTGACCCATGATCCTTATGTAGCCAGCTTCGCCAATCGAATTATTTTTATGAAAGATGGCAAGTTGTATAATGAAATACATCGTGGCAACAACCGCAAGCAATTTTACCAAGAAATAATGGATACGCTTGCTTTTTTAGGTGGTGGGCATCATGAGCTTTAATCACATCGTCCTTCAAAATATTTTACGGGACAAATGGACATACGTTTCTTATTTCTTAAGTAGCATGTTTTCCATTATTATTTTCTTTTTATTTTCTGTGATCGTCTTTCATCCAAGTCTGAAAAGCTTAGACCCCGATTCGACACTTGGTATCTCACTGATGTTAGCTAGTATGCTCGTTTATTTATTTTCTTTTATTTATATCACCTATTCAATTATGGCGTTTTTACGTAAGAAGACCAAAACGCTAGGAATATTTATGATTACGGGAGCTTCCATGAAGCAAATTCGTAAGCTTGTATTCCGAGAAAATTTGTTAATTGGCATTTTAGCTATTCTATTTGCGATCGTTCTCGGACTTGTCATTACGCCACTTTTTTTAATGGGGGCAAAGGTTGTTTTAAAGGCAGAAACGTTTGGTATGTACATGCCTCTACAAGCAATTGGCTTAACGATTGGCTTATTTCTGATTTTATTTGTGGTGATATCGACAGTCATAACGAGGTTCATTAATAAAGAAGCATCTATTCAGCTCTTAAAAAGTGATACGATTATCGAAAAATCGATTAAGCCGCATTATGTGTTGTTCATTTTAAGCATAATGATAACTGGTATATTAGCGTACTTCTTAAAAACTGAGCATGCCATTGTAGACACGCTAGGTATTCTCTATTATCTGTTATTTTTCACTAGTATTCTTTGTACAATTCATTTAGTCATCGCACAGGGCTTGAGGCTATTTTTAAAAATATTTGAAAGGTCCCCTGCCTATCTTCGTAAAACGAATATGCTGTTGGCATCCAATTTAAATGCAAAAATGAAATCACATGCAAATATGCTGTTTCTAATCACTATCCTATTAAGCGGTGTCTTTCTATGCACTAGCATTTTATTTAGCTCTTATTACAATGTAAAAAAGGATAGTGAAGAAAATTACCCGTATAGCTTTCAATACATTGCTGATCCAAAGGCTGACGACAATATGGTAAAGGCTGATCTTGATTATCTTGAAAATAATCTATCATCGGTTCGTGCACAAAAGTTTTTTATTGAATTTAAATCAAATGAGGATCAACGCATTGGCTATATGGCATTATCGGATTATAACCTGTTACAACAACAGGAAAATGTCCTACATCAAAATGAATTTATTGCTGTAGCAGGAAGTCGAGGTGTAGCGACTATAACAGACAATGCCAGTGACCCGTATATAAAGTCGTTCAAACTTACTAAAACGATTGAGCAAAATCTGCTATCTACTGGTTTCCAGCATAGTTATTTCATTGTACCTGACAGCATCTACCAAGCCATAGACTACCCAGTTTATAAAACCTATATTTATGAGCTAGACAACTGGGCTGCCCATATAGAATTGGCGAATATAATTACTAAAAACATACCATCTCTACCTGGAGAACGTTATGTTACTTCCAAAATTGATTTGTATGACACGGAGATGTTTATCAAAAGCGTCATGTTCTTTATAGGCTCTATGTTAAGTTTAATTTTCTTAAGTGCTGCCATGAGTATACTGTATTTCTATTTGCAAACTACATTACTACAGGAGAAGGAAAAGTATATTGGCATCCGTAAGCTAGGGCTTTCCAAAAAAGAATTAGCTACCGTTATTGCCAAAGAGTTAGCGATCCTTATATTTGTGCCGTTCACTATTGCCATTATGCTATTGCTGACGACATTATTGTCTATGCGTACAATGGTCTCTACGGCATTTTTACAGGTTTCCATGGCTAGCTCTTGCTGTTTCTTTGTGCTTTTCCTCATTAGTTACCTATTTATTCGTAAAAGCTATTTTAAACGCCTTGTAAGCTAAAGAGGCTGGACTACAACTTTGGCCATCACGCAATCTAGATACAATTAACAAATAGATATACGCAGAAAACCCGAACTATGACAAGATACTAATTGTGTTTTGTCAAATAGTCCGGGTTTTATTGGCTAAAATCTTTTTGTTCCATGCTCTTTTTACCAGAAAATCGGCTTTGCTACCATTAACCAAAGCATGATAAGCAATAATAAAATATACATCCACGTTTTACGCTGTAAAAGAGAAACAAATTGTTGTTGATTATAAGAAGGCGTATTAAATGTACGTAACGTCGGTTTAAACGCTCTAGCTAAAAATACAATGGATGCAAACATCACAAGGAAGGTCATGACAATCCATGAAGTATTCCAATGATAGCCTGCATACCACATTAGCAAAATACCTGAGGCTACTAGGACATGTCCTGAATGTTTAACAATAGCAATAGCCCCTTTAAACGCTTCTATATATGGTGGCATTTCATCATTGGAAGCTGTGCGCATTTTTTTAACAATCGTTAACACAACGAACAAAGGCCCAATCGAAAGAACGGCACTTAAAATATGTATATAAAGAAGAAGTGTATAAATGGAAAACATGATGTGTACTCCCCTTTTCATCAGTCCTCTACATTATAGCACCCAACCTAAGTCTACTTTATCAGCAATTGTGAATCCTTTGTAAACACAGCTTGAATCATTGTTAAATTGTTTGAAAACTGCACAAAGAGGGTATTGTTTATAGTAACATGCATTTATAGAACAAAAAGGAGTGATTTTTATAGGAATTCATCAATTTTTTACAAACCTTAATGACTTAGAGCGTATCATTCGCTGCCCTGGTCGCTTCAAGTTCGAAGAGCATAATGTGGCTGCCCATTCTTGGAAAGTCTCACAATACGCAATGTTCTTCGCAACATTAGAAGAAATGAATGGAGCAGAAGTGGATTGGAAGTCCTTATATGAAAAAACCATCAACCATGACTTTGCTGAAGTTTTTATTGGAGATATAAAGACCCCTGTCAAACATGCGAGTCCAGAGCTAAAGCAAATGCTAGCACATGTGGAAGAAAAGATGATGGAAAAATTTATTATCAATGAAATTCCACAAGAATTTCAGGCTATATTTTTTGAACGGATGAAGGAAGGTAAGGACAACACGTTAGAGGGGCGTTTGCTCGAATTTGCGGATAAGCTCGATCAATTTTATGAAGCTTTCGCTGAATTAAAGCGTGGCAATACTGACAAAGAATTTGTCTATATGTACCAATCAGCCCTTTCAAAACTTTTGGCGATTCCACTTGAAGCAACAGTGCAATATTTCCGCACAGAAATTTTAAAGGATGCAGTAAAGGAAAAAACGCATATCGATATTCAAGCCTTAACAGATGAAGTACTAAAGCCAAATAAATAAGATGCATGTACAAGTTTTCCGATTGAAAAATTCACGGAAGGCTTTTTTTATTTTCTAAAAAAAATCGTATAATGAGAGGACATGGATTGGAGGGAAAGTATTGTCACAGGAATGCTCGATTGTAGAAGATTTAATACCTCTTTATAAAAAACAAAAGCTCCAAGCACCGACGATAGAATTTGTAGAACAACATCTAACAACTTGTCAGCAATGTCAGCGGCTAGCCCATTCACAGCCAACTCAAGATGAATACTTACCCATGAAAAGAACATTATCCTTTTTTCACATCATATTTATTGTGTTATCTTTTATGTTTGCCATTAATTCATCCTTACTCGGCAATCAAAAGGGCTTTGTTATCTCATATGCACTTTTCGGTTGTCTTTCTTACCTTTTCTATAAAAACATCTGGATTGTCTTTATCATAAGCTCCGTGCCTGTATTTGTTTGGGCTATCATTAATAATCTAAATAATGGGCTCTATATTACAACCTATTCCTTCGCAGAAATAGGAGCACTCGTGATTGCAGCCGGCTACATCGCTCTTTTACATACAATTTTCGCCTTATTAGGTGCTGCTTTTGCCATTCTACTACGTAGGGTTTTTCAATAAATAATTATACAAAAAGCACCTTAAACTGATTTCTAAAGTTTAGGTGCCTTTTGGTTTTTATGCTTTTTTCACGAATTCTGACTTTAATTTCATAGCACCAAAGCCATCAATTTTACAGTCAATATTATGATCGCCTTCTACAAGACGAATACTTTTTACCTTTGTCCCAATTTTTAAAGTGGAAGAACTACCCTTCACCTTTAAATCCTTAATAATGGTAACTGAATCGCCGTCAGCTAACAGATTGCCATTTGCATCCTTTACAATAAGTGCATCCGACTCCTGTTCTGATGCGTTCATACTCCACTCATGTGCACATTCCGGACACACATAGTTTACGCCATCCTCATACGTATATTCAGAATGACATTTTGGACAATTTGGATAAGCTGCCATTTCCGCTTCCTCCTTTACATATTTTCTAGGAAAATCCTCTTTATGCTCCTATCTTTACATAATCAATCATAATAAGTAAAGACTGTTCGTATTTTCCGTTCGTATTTGTGAAAAAAATATGAAGCAGTGGCACCATTTTGAAGGTATTTCTAGATGTCGATTACACCATTTGGAACACTTGCCCATTGACTAATTTACAGTAATCATCTTACTTGCATGTTCGTCGATCATGCTTTATTATATCCATAAAGGCTGCATTGTTCGTATAATATTAAGTTTTAACCTTTAAGCTGTAAAAGGGAGTTTTATTATTGGAGTTGGAATGACGGGCCTCACACTACGGTGCATGAGGATAAGCAGGAAAACTTCTGCGAACACCCACTTTGAGGAGTGGTGGTTTAAAACTTTCTATAATAACTACGGCATACGCGGCTTTTTAGTTTGATCTTACAGCCACATGGCTTTGAAGCGACTCACCCTACTTAATTGGAGGGTGAGTTTTTTATTATCAAAATGGGCATTGTTGCAAAACTGTTGCAAAAATTAATAATAATTAACGATAATACTTAACACATATTAGTAATTACCTACACACAATATGCCCCACCTTACATGGGACAACCACAGTCTTTTTATCAATAGGTTTACTAACAATTGTGGATGCCTTTTTGAATTTCATTTCCTCATATTGGTCCTCTAAATCAAAAATCGATAATTGCCCTTGTTGCTCCATATATTCAAAATGCGTCATTTTCTATTTCCCCTTTCACCATTCAAGTCAGTTTTCTAAGTTTGGTCTACTGCATATTTCCGAACGATTAGCACGCTCATTCAGCCAATTATAGAAAGGTACTGGACGTTCTCTATTAGCTGTTTCTTCAATAGATGATGATTTCCTAAGCTTCACACTTGAACGCTCCACAGCCTTGTTATACGCTCCTGCAAATACGGCTCTCAATGTGCTTGTAACTGTCAGAACACCTTCTTTAATATCCATGACAATTTTAAATAGCACGTTCTTAACTTTTATAAAGTCAGGTGCATTTTGAACCTGAGTAGCTAATACTACTTTGTGCAATTCGTCTTTCAAGTTATCAGCTAATGGCAAACTATTCATGAAATCGAATAGCATCACCTGGTACTCGTTCATGTATTCCTTATGAGCTTCTTTTTCAGCGTGTGCATTATTATATATATTTTGTAAAGTGCTTGTTTTAAAAGATAAATGATTAAAATATTTAGATGATTGGTTTTCAGATAGTTGCGCTTCAACCTTACTCTCACAGGGTTTTTCAGCATTTCCACGTTGGGGCATTGTAAGGCAAAATAATGTAGATGCTTGCTCCTTGTCCACCTTTGCTTTTTACAGTCGTTTCTTTTTAACAATCCCTAAAGATTCCAGTTTTGATATAGCTCGATAAACTGTCTTTGTGCTGATCTCCATTGCTGCAGCAATTGTGGCAGCTTTCAAATGACAAGCTCCTGGATTCTCTAAAGCATGACTAGCGAGTTTGAAAACGATGACACGTTCTGACTCAGTTAAATCGTAATAATGAGCAGCCTTATGATTCTCTACAGCTGAATCCATATCTGCTATTGAATCAAATGTTTTGTAAGTTGCTAAGTATTCAAATGCCCTCGTTTTCACCTCGCTTTCCAATTCCGAACTTTCTAGGATCCATTGAATCAATATTGTTCGTTTTTACTTAAATGCTTTACGTAAATTATCACGTATCTCTTTTACTTCTAAATCTGTAAGCAAACTATGATACCTAATAGTCCACTTCAATCGATTTTGATACTTATGAGTATCGGTAATTGCACTATTGTTCAATTTAACAAATTAGAAAATGGCATGACAAAAGATCAAGTATTTGAAATCCTTGGTGGTGAAGGTGCCGTTATTTCTGAATCTGGAGATGTAGTTATGTACAGCTATAATGGTAAGTCTTTAGGTGCAAATGCTTCTCTTATGTTCCAAGGCAGTAAATTAATGAACAAGACTCAAATGGTATTGGAATATATGTAAATTTAAAAACAAAAAAGGGAGTACCCCTAACATTTAATAGACGTTAATTCGTTTATTTGTTAGGGCGTGCTCTCTTTTTTTGTTTTTTAAAGGAGGTGGATTATAATGTTAACTGGTATTTGGTTTAGTGTTTTATTCATATTTTGGTTTGGGCAATTTTTATCTTTAGTAATATATTGTGTTAATACTTTCATAAGAGGTAACATCAAAATAAACTGTATTAGCATTGGATACGTAATAAGTACATCATTTATTTTCACTTACATCTAAAAAAGACCAGGTACTCAATTGAGCGCCTGGTCTTTTTCGTAAGATAAATTTCAATTAATTTTAATTAATAACTAAAGCTAGCAGCATAACTTCTTATATCGACATTTGATTGATTAGGTGTAATACTTACTCCAATAGGAAGTACTGAGATACCTATTGTACCTGTAAATTTCTTATGACCATATTCGAACTTAACTGTTGCTTTACCTGAAGATGAAGACTTAATATAGAATGTTTGAGCAATAGTGCCTTCATGTGTTTGGAATTTATTTAAAGTTCCACTAAGATCAAACGAACCTGCTACTCCTAAAGATGGGTCCCACGTTGATGGTGTAGTACTACTTGACATTAACGTAGTTCCTCCTGTTGAAGTATTGTATAAAGAATATGTTGAGTTAAAACCTTGAAGTTTTCCTGATTGAGCTGGTATATAAACACCAAGACTTGATGGGAAACCAATAGCTATTTTATCTGTCAAAGCAAAAATCGGTTTATTTAACCATCTGAAGTTTGCGTGTGCATAAAATGCATTGTAACCCGAAACAGTACTATTATTCAGCTTTAACACATTACCTTTAAAACTCATATCTGCACTCGGAATATCACCAAAAGTTGTAACTTCTGATGGATCGCTTGTTACTTCATCAAAACTATAAATCTCTTCAAAACTTGTTAATATTTCAGCTTCACTATCAACTAAGAACTTTAGTTCTTCATATGGCATATTCTCAACTTCTACCTTACTAAAATTCAAGCCATATAAATAATCCTTTTCAGCATCCGTTAAAGATGATTCACCTTCTGCAGCTTCAACTTGATGATTGAATCCCAAAGTTAGTGCAAAAATGACACCTAAAAACATTAAAATACTATTTTTCTTCATTTCCATGCCTCCCTATTTTTTACAATTTTAATTATATACATATTTTATCATTTTTGGATAAATATTTTAAATTTGAATAAAAAGTACTAGTTTTTTCAGAAGTATATTAGTTTATTATAATAATACATAGATAGGGAGGTTTAGATAATGGAGGCATTCTTTTCTTTCAGCTGCTTTTTTCTTATGCCAGTATATGGGTTTTTATTTTGTTTCTATTTTATAAAATTAATAAAGAAATTAATAAAGGGACAGAATGATACAAATGTCGAAGCAAGTGTTATGACAATAATGTTTATTTTAATTATATGGAGTATCAGCTATACCGTAGCTATAGGAAATTAATTAATAGTTTTTTTATGAGGGCACTTGATGTAGTTTTTATTTTTCAGTGCCCCTCTTTTCTCTTATTTACTATTCCGCTGTAATTTTTATTCCTTCAAAATCGCCACCTGTCAACGTACCAGTATCAAATTTGTCTAGGTGTGACTTATCAATAAGCTTTTTATCTACTGCTTTTTTGAGGTAATCCCGGACTGCAGTTTTAGTTGTCTCATTTGTGAATTTCATTGTGTCATAATCCTTTTCAGTTGGTTAATCGGATTCTTTTGGTTTCATTGATTCTTCAATTCTTTTCAAGAAACTACCCCAACGATCTTCCGCTAGTATACGGTGAGGGCAATATTTGCCATTCCAGTCCTGGTGTTTCTTCACTCGTTCAATGCTCTAATCGTATTGCTTTAAAAGCTTTGCAATGTATTGAACAGCGTTTTCCTCCGCAACTCCATAACGTACACCACCACTTTTGCTGTAACAAATTTCGATGCTAATAGAAAGACGGTTGCCTTTCTTTAAAGCGTTAGGATCACTACTGCCTCCGCCATCTCCACAATGCCAAGTGTTACGGTTGAAAGGAATTGCTTGAATAACCTCTTTATCATCTAGAGCAACGTGATATGATACATAATTGTTATTTCCAATCATGTACGAAATTTTATTAGTAGCTGGTCCATCATTGGCTGTACTATGTACTGTAATAAATTGTGGTGCCATGATGAAAGGTGCCTTTAGTGAATACTTGTTTGAAGGTAAAAGAGTTTGTTTGAAATAAGTAACTCATTTAACCTCATCCTCTCCTGTTTTATCCTTCACGATTGCCAAAATGTTTTTGATAAAGTCAGGCATTGGCTGCCTCATCCCCTGCGTACTCAATGCTAGGAATCACAACGGGCAATAAGTAAATTGACCCGACCAGCATTAAATAATAAATCTTTCGTATGATTCCGTTAAAGCCTGTATGACTGTTTAAGTTTTGATTAACGACCCGAGCGAAGCGACTCATCGGGCTTCCCCTGGAAAGGACGCTGGCGGAACGGAAATCAACCTCTCGCCTTGCCAAAGGGTCTTTTTCTATTATTAACATCATCTTTTTTTATTTGTGGAGTTAAAGTTCTTTGCTTTTTTAATATACTTTCCACTTTACAAATTTCATTATAGAAAACGCCATAACCTTTTACATAATATGGAACGTTTCTTCTTTATATAATACGACTAGTTCCCCTCCTAATTTAAAAAGTCTGTACAACCTTTCCATAGCCTGTATAATTCCCTCCCATTTTGCGCATATATGGAGTAACAAGGGAGGTTAGGATATTGAAAAAAATAATTTATTTACTTGTATTCACTTCACTACTTTTAGCAGCCTGTGGAAAAAGTGCGGATCCAAAGGAAGTAGCCGTCGATCAAAACACGACCGTTGAAGATATAGTAGGTGCGATTGTGAAAAATGAATTCTCTGTAGAGGAATCTAAAGATGGTGTTGTCACAATTTCCATTCAGGATACAGATGTGACAGAGGGATCAAAAAGTCAAATGTTGAAGGATTCCACTAAAATTTTTGCTGAATTATCCAAGCTAAAAAGTGTGAAGACACCTGCTATTACTTGGTATGCTCCACTCACTGAGCCTGATGGTGATAAAACAATGACAGAGGTCTTGAATATTTATTTTAGTGAAGAGGATTATCATAAAATAGACTGGGCAAATTATCTACAGGTGGATATAGAATCTAGCGCTACGAACTTTCACGAAGATGAGGCTTTAGAGGATTAACCATTAAGATACCCCACAATCTATTGTGAGGTATCTTTTTTAAGTTGTTGTTTTTACATACTGCTTTATAGCCTCTACTAAAAGAGGTTGTTTTATCTTGTCATGCGTTGCTTGCCAAATTCCCTTCCCATCCTGCAATATTAATAGCTGTGGTGATTCATGCTTCACCTGAAGATCACCTGCAATAGCATTAGAAACCACTCTATCCATTTGGACAATCACAAGATACTTCGGCAATTTTGTTATGAGTGCTTTATATTCCTTTATAGCTGCAATACTGCTCATACATGTCATGCTAATTTTTAATACAAGACATGGCATGTGCTTTGATTGCTCTAACACCTCGCTCCAATTATCCAATGTCTTTATTCGTTGCATAGCATAACCTCCTTTATAAATCATTATATACCACAATGGGTATTTATCATCATAAAAAAACACGAGACTATATGTATAGCTCGTGCTTTGGATTCTTTAGTTAGATGCCCGCTGTATTCATTAATACAAGACGCCAGCCGTCTGGGTCTTCAATAGTTATCCCTTGCTCTGCCCAATAAGGATTTTCAGGCTCCACTTCGGGATATCCCATAAGTTCGAGACGTTCGGTAATATGACGAATGGTTTCACTATTTGGAATATAAAGTACTAAAAGGTTGTCCCTAGTTGGTGCTGGACAAGGACTTCCATCAACATGCGCTGTAAATTCTAGGTGATAGCCTACATTCGGGAGACCAATCATAATTCCATCATAGCCACGGTGTGCCGTAAAAGAGCCTATTTTCTTTAAGCCGACTCCTTCACAGTAAAAACGCTCTATTTCTTGTAATTGATCTGTTGGTCTTGCTACTCTAACCTGTGCAACTGCTAATTCATTTGTCCATTGTTGTTCCATCGTTATGCCTCCCTTTTTAAACTATTGTAGAATGAGACAGTAATGCTGGAAACAGTCCTAGGTCTGAAGTTATTATGCTAAAGCAACGCTAAACGAAGCAGCTGTCTTCTCTTTTACTTCCTCTAAAGTAACACCTTCTGCTAACTCTATTAGTTGCATGCCATCTTTAGTAAAATCAAAAACAGCTAAGTCTGTAATTAAGCGATGTACTACTCCTTTACCTGTTAAGGGGAGCTCACATTGCTTTTTAATTTTAGATTCACCGTTTTTATTTACATGCTCCATTACGACGATCACTCTTTTAGCTCCTACAACAAGGTCCATAGCGCCACCCATTCCCTTTACCATTTTCCCTGGAATCATCCAGTTTGCAAGGTCTCCTGTTTCAGATACCTCCATGCCACCTAAAATGGCAAGGTCAATATGACCGCCTCGAATCATTGCAAATGATTCTGCACTGTCAAAGAAGGATGCTCCTGGAACTGCAGTGACCGTTTCCTTCCCCGCATTAATTAAATCAGGGTCAACGGCTTCCTCTACTGGATAAGGTCCAATACCGAGAAGGCCATTTTCAGATTGTAACAGCACGTCATAATCGGCTGGAATCACATTGGCAACAAGTGTTGGGATGCCTATACCTAGATTAACATTCATCCCATTTGCTATTTCCTTTACTGCTCTGTTAACCATTTTTTGTCTTGTATCCATTACGCTTCCCCCTTTTTCACCGTTAAACGCTCGATACGCTTCTCATAATTTTCACCTACCAATACACGTTGTACAAAAACACCTGGTGTGTGAATGTGATCTGGATCTAGCTCGCCCACTTCCACAATTTCTTCAACCTCAGCAATCGTAATTTTCCCTGCCATTGCAGCCAATGGATTAAAATTACGTGATGTTTTTCTGTAGACTAAATTTCCTTGCTTATCTGCTTTCCATGCTTTGACAAGGGCAAAATCAGCCACAATGCCTTCTTCCAGAATAAATTCCTTCCCATCAAAAACCTTTACTTCCTTTCCTTCCGCAATTGGCGTTCCAACACCTGTCGCAGTATAAAATCCTGGAATTCCTGCGCCACCTGCACGTAGTCGCTCCGCAAGTGTTCCCTGAGGCGATAATTCCACTTCTAGCTCGCCACTTAAAAATTGTTGTTCAAAAATTTTATTTTCTCCTACATAGGAAGCCACCATTTTTTTTATCTGCTTATTCGCTAAGAGTAGACCTAAACCCCAATCATCTACACCGCAGTTATTACTGACAACCGTTAAATCCTTTGTGCCCTGCTGTACTAACGCTGCAATCGATTTTTCTGGTATACCACAGAGCCCAAATCCTCCTACAGCTAATGTGTCTCCATCTCTAATATCCGCAACAGCTTCCTCAAACGAACTCCATACTTTCCCATTCCCCATCTCGAAACCCCCTATAATTGCTCGCTTATTAAGAAAAATTCTACATCATTGCTATTTTACAAGTAAAGGAATTAATTTGAATACTATTTATTCCTTATTGGAATAAATCCATTTTCAGTATTTCTCCCAATCGTTTTGAGTAACTGCTTTAACGCATAAGATTGATACGTGTTTTTCTTCGTAATAATCCCTAAACGCCATGGCATATGAAATTGATGTAATGGGATCGTTCTCACATTGGCATTTGTTTGCTTCGCGGCAATTGAGAAGGGTAATAGTGTAACGCCCAAATTGGAGGATACTAATTCCAAAATCAAATCCCATTGTGAACTTTTATAGCCGACTATCGGTGTAAAGCCTACGCTTTTACATGATTTGATAATATAGTCATGGAGCGTGAACTCCTCTGCAAAGATAATAAACGTTTCGTTTTTTAAATCCTTCAAAGCTATAGAATCCTCTTTTGCCAATGGATGGGATTCATTCATAAATACAAAAAATTGATCCTCTACAAATGGCTGAACGGAAAATTTCCTTTCATCTGCTGGTAATACAACAATGCCCATATCAACATCGCCATTTTCAACTAGCATTTCTACCATTTTAGCGCCTCGTTCGACAAGCTCTAAATGCACCTCTGGGTATAGTTGATGAAATTTCCTGGCGATGTCAGGAAAAAATAATGTGCCAATTAGAGGTGGAATCCCTAATTTGATAGCGCCTGTTTTAATATTCAATAAATCATCCAATAAAATATGCAACTCTTGAACACCGTGCAATATTTTTTGTCCCTGTTGAAAGACAATACTCCCTGCGTCTGTTAGCTCTACTTTGCGAGTAGACCTGTTCAACAATTCAACTTGTAATGTTTCTTCTAATTTCTTGATACTTTTGCTTAGTGATGGCTGAGATACAAAGGACACATTTGCAGCCTTTGTAAAACTTCCCTGTTCAACCACAGCCATAAATGCTTTTAAATCCCGTAATTCCATAAACATCTTCCTCATTTATTCATATTTATTATGAAATGATATATAGAATTCCTTTTAGTAATAAATTCTCCTTCAATTCGTTTAATCCTTTACTGGATAAAGAACCCAAAGAAGAAGGGTTCCGATTAAAAGACATCTTTAAACAAGTCGATATTCCAGAAGCAACGTATCACTATCACATGAAGAACTTTTTTGGCTTACTCAAACAAGAAATGTAATAGGGAGAAGAATTAATTTCCTATGAAGCGTTAAAGAAGAAAATAGAGGAATATATCGATTACTATAATAACGATCGAATTAAGCAAAAATAGGCAGACATGAGCCTGGTAAAATACCGAACTTATGCCAGCCGATTAGCTACATAACTAAAACTCTATTTTTAAGGAGTCACTACCCATTTAATGGGCTTTTTCTAATGCCAGTTTAATACCGAATCCAATTAATACAGCACCCGTTACGCCTTCAATTATTGCCTTCGTCGATGGCTTTTTCATAAAGGCGCTAATTCGATCTAATAGATACACATAGAAGACAAACCATAACATTGTTAATGCTGTATAAATAAGACCCATTATTAAAAATGGAAAAAATGTCCCGCTCGTACCGTCTACAAATTGAGGTAGAAACGTTAGGAAAAATACAGCGACCTTTGGATTTGTCACATTTGTAAGAAACCCTTGTTTAAAGCAGGACTGCTGCGAATATTTGTGATCCATATTTGCAGCATCTTGCACTACAGGTGATTGTGTGCGAATTGTCCGTAGTGTCCATAATGTTTTGATACCTAAATAACATAAATAAACTGCACCAATGTACTTTAAAGCAGCAAATACATAGGCAGATTTCACAATAATAGCAGAAAGACCAATTACAGCAGCACATGTGTGAATTGATAAACCACAACAAGATCCTAAGATTGTCTGTAATCCTCCCTTTCTACTTACAGTCAAGGTATTCTTAGTTGCAATCGCTGTATCAGGACCAGGTAAAATAATGAGCAAAATGCACATAATTAAGAACACGGATATGTTAACCATAGTACATCTCCTTTCTATGTCAGAAAATTATAAATAATTTTAACATAAGCGATGACCTACTGAAAGATAGAAAATAATATCATCTTTTTCCATTGACATATAACCATAAGGTGTTATATATTCATAACACCTTATGGTTATATGTCACTCAACTCTGCAAACGCTTTTGGTTTGAGCAGGCTCGTACCATCAGTGTCATTTCATCAAACAATAAAGGAGTAACTATACATGACTGAAAAATTACAGGATATTGTCAAAACGATTACTTTGAATGCCCCTATTGAAAAAGTGTGGGAGACAGTCGCAACCGCTGAAAAAATTGCTTCATGGTTTATGCCAAATGATTTTCAACCAATCGAAGGACATGAATTCACTATTCAATCACCGTTTGGTCCTTCACCCTGTAAAGTAGAACGTGTCGAAGCACCATATTATTTACGTTTTGCCTGGGATCAAGATGGATGGTTCGTCACTTTTGAGCTAAAAGAGGTTGGCGATCAAACAGAATTTACGTTAACGCATGGTGGCTGGAAGGAAGCTTCTCATATTATTCCTAAAGCGAATACTGCTGCTGAAGCTATTCGGACAAAAATGGATGACGGCTGGACAATACTTATTCAGCATAAATTAAAAGAGATTGCCGAATCCTAATGACTCAATCAGCCGTAAAATATGATGTTTTTCAAGCCATTGCTGATCCCACAAGAAGGAATATTTTACAGATACTTGCCGCAAGTGATAGACCTATTTCCAATATTTCTGAGCACTTTGCTATTAGTCGAACTGCTGTCGTAAAGCATTTAAAAATATTAGAGCAGGCTGAGCTCATTTCTGCTGAAAAAAAGGGTCGAGAAAAAATCTATACTTTGCATAGTGAGCGTTTGCAGGAAATTGAAGATTGGCTTCAGTACTTCCATTTATTTTGGGACAATAAATTGGTGCAGCTTCAAAGAATGGTTGAAGAGGATTAAAGCAAAAAAGGAGCTGTCTTTATACTGGACAGCTCCACATTTAAAAGAGATAAAATACCCCCCCATTAATGATTTCAATTTTAATTTTAGATTCGTATTGCTCCTCTAATGCTTTGCGTTCAATTTCATAGCATTCAGGTTTATCCTCCACATCCTCATAAAAATAATCTAAGACTCGTTGATCTCGTTGCCAACGTTTCTGTGCTTCAATTGCCCATGAATGATCATCTTGTTCAATGATGGCTTCAACTGCTGCATGTAGTCGTTCCAGTGCTCGAAGTGGCTTAATAATATATTGCACATGAAATACATTATCTGCGGGCTCCATGTCGAATTCTGAGGTACAAATCGTTTCATGAAAGTCTTCCTTTACCACACCTGTCAATAAATTGATACCAAATGAATAAAGCATTTCTTTTGTGCGATCACAGCAATAAGAAACTTTAAAGTTAACACCTAACCAAGGTGTTAGGATGACCTGACCCATTGCACTATCCACCTTTTCAAACAGTTGAACATAGGCTCCTAATTCTTTTGTTGCTACAAATAGCTGATTTAAACGTGGTGAGCCGTAATGAATGGCCTCTCCAAATAAGTTACCAGCTATTGACGTTTGATTTGTTATGAAGGTTACTTGAGCTGGGTTTGGCTCACTATTAGTCGCTTCAATATACTGCCAATAAAATGGCCTATTCATAATCCTTTTATCAATATCCACCGTTAGTTGAACTGTTAAATAATGATCCTCTTCACCTAAAATAGCGCAGTCATTCTCGTTAAAAAATTCTTTTAAATAGTGATGGACTTGTTGCGGATACATGGTTGCCCCTCCTTACCTCATACAGATTCTTTAAAGTTTGTTAAAATCGCATCTAAATCGCCAACCACTTTCTCGAACACATCAATTTTTGTATGAAGTAACTCCAATATTTTTTCTTCAATGGTATTTTCAATCGCAAGATTATAAATATGGACGTCATGCTCCTGTCCCAAACGATGGACACGACCAATACGTTGCTCTAGCTTCATTGGATTCCATGGTAGATCATAGTTGATGACATGATGACAAAATTGAAGGTTGATTCCTTCGCCTCCTGCCTCAGTTGCGATGAGTACCTGTGCTCTCTCTTTAAAGAGATGCTTCATATAATCTCGTTTGCTTTTATTGAACTTCCCATTAAACAGGACACTCGTTATGCCATTAGTATGCAAATACCATTGTAAATAAACTTGAGTAGCCCGATACTCTGTAAAAATAATAACCTTGTCATCTGCTTGTTTTACGATTTCTAGCGTTTTCTCCGCCTTTGAATTTACTTCTAAGGCCATAAGCTTTGCTAAAATCGCTTCAAGTTCTTGTGGCTGCACATGATCATCTAGCATATTCGTTAGTGTTAATGCTGTGGCTTCCTTGCTACTACACATTTCCTTTTGTAAAGTAATTAATGAAAAGGAACCTGTATTTTCAAGGGCTCCAAGCAAATCGTAAACTTCCCTCTCTGCCTCCGTAAATGTAATCGGTACAATTTGAACACAGCGATTTGTCCATTCAATCCCTGTATCTTCTCGCCGATTTCTCACCATTACCTGATTGACCAATTCTTTTAAATAATCATCATGTTCTAAATGATGCTTACTAGCAGAGAAGGCTGACTGGAATGTATCGTAATTCCCTAAATGCCCTGGCTTTAATAAGGAAATTAAATAATACAGTTCGAACACATCGTTCTGAATAGGTGTGGCTGTTAATAATAAGCAAAACTTTTTCTTTAACCCTTGTACGAACTCATAAATTTGTGTTTTATTATTCTTTAATTTATGTGCCTCATCAATAATAATCATGTCGTAATCCTGCTCATAAATGCGCTCTTTATGGGGACTTTTTTTAGCCGTATCCATACTCATAATGAGGACATCGTAGCGCTCTATTGGACAATTTTTCTTATAGGCGATGGCCGGTATATGAAATTTTAAATTTAACTCTTCAATCCACTGATTAATGAGAGAAGCAGGTGCTAAAATTAATGCCCTTTTAACAAGGCCTCGAATAAGGTATTCCTTTAAAATTAAGCCCGCTTCAATCGTTTTACCAAGACCTACTTCATCGGCTAAAATCGCTTTTCCATTCATGCGCTCAATAACTGTTTCAGCCGCTTCTAACTGGTGTACTAATGGTTTTAAGTGCGGTAAATACTTAGTTGCTTGTAATCCCGTAAAATCAGGGATTAATTTCCTTTTCACAATATCATAGTTCATCTTATATAATGTCCAGCTCTGCCATTGTTCAAGATGATTTAATCGATTGCTAAAGCCTTCTTCCCACTCGGACGACCTTTCTATTTTCATGATCATCACCTCATGTTATTTTTTCTAGCTTAGGTTGTCCAAAAAAGGGAAAGATATGTTCTTTTTAGATGAAAAACACCTAATGAAAGTTATTTTTCACTAGGTGTTTGTTAGTTTATATGTTTACGAAATTGGCTAGGCGATAAACCTGTTATTTTTTTAAATACACGGCTAAAATAAAAGTAATCTGTGTAACCCACTTTTTCCGCAATATCTTTAACAGATAAATGAGAAGTTCTCAATAATACTTTAGATTTTTGAATACGCAAAACAGTAAGATAAACATTCGGGCTAACACCCATTTTTTTCTCAAATAGATAGGACAGTTTCCTTCTTTCCATTTTAAAATGATTCGCGATATCCATAACAGTCATATTCTTTGTATAGTTTTCTTGCATATACTCCGTAATTAACGTTATATTTTCTTTTTTATATTGATAATCCCTCATTTTAATGACTAAAATGATTTCTTCTAAAATATTAAAAAAAAGAGCTTTCGATTGAAGAAATGATAAATGACTACCCATGACATAATTTTGTATTAATTGCTGCAACAAATTCATTAATTTTAGCTGCTCTCCTACCTGTAAGGCAAAATGACGATTGTAGAGTGGAAACTTTGAATTTTCTCCGTCTGATAGTTGAAAATGAATGACAGCATACTCGAATTTAGTATCGCTTGTAATTGTTCGTTGGATAGATAAGTTTGGACCCGCATGGATAATCTGCCCTTTTTCTAATCGGTAATTTTTGCCTTCAATTTTAACATCTGCTACTCCATTGATAGGAAACATTAAACCAGCTGCATTCGTCATCGTCTTGTAATTCGTAACGACCGTTTCGGAGGAAATCTTCTCCGTAATCACATCCAAAAATGTTAATGGAGCAGTTGTGTAAAATTCTATGATTTCTTGTATATCCATTTTGAATGCTCTCCTTCACTTCATAGTATTAAGAGAAAAAGAAAGGAACACCAACAATGCATCAGTGCTCCTAAAATCGATTATTTTAAACTTTCCTGTAGTAGCTTGCGATTACGTTGTTTGAAAATATCATTATGTGAGGAAACGATACCGCCCTCAGAAGCATCAGGTTGAATATATTTCTTCGCACTATTTACTGCATGGAGTGCATCGTGGAAGGCAGCTGCAATTAAATGGATTTTACCATCATGGTGAAGAATATCACCTGCTGCATAAAGGCCCGGAATGGACGATTCACTATTAATCGAACCAGCTATAAAATAATCATTTTTACGGTCAATGGCTAACGGACTATTATCTAATAGCTCCTTATCACGTACATATCCATGACTGATGACCACTTCGTCAATAGGAATCTCTGTTACAGTGCCTGTTTCATGATTAGTTAAAGAAATCGCTTTAATCATTCCTGCTTGATCGTCTGCAATCAGTTTCGTAATTTCAGAATTGAAATGGCATTCAATAGAACTATTTGTAAGCTCTGTAATTTGAGCCTCATGTGCAGACAATGTATCTTTTCGATATGTTAAATAGACTTTGGAAGCTACTTCCATTAACTCTAATGCCCAGTCTACAGCAGTGTTACCACCACCGGAAATAATAACTGCCTTATTCTTAAATTTTTCATAGGATTTAATTGTGTAATTTAAATTAGAAACTTCAAAGCGTTCAGCGCCTTCAATTTCAATTTTTTGAGGATTCAGGATACCTCCGCCAATAGCGACAATAACCGTTTTGGAATAATGAATGTTTCCTGACTCCGCAGTGATCATAAAAATGCCATCTTCATTTTTGGCAATGGACAGCACTTTTTCATCTGTATAAATAGAAGGGTTAAACGTTAAGGCTTGCTCAACTAATTGCTTAATTAGTTGTCCCCCTGAAATAGGCGTTACACCCCCAACATCCCAAATCATTTTCTCTGGGTAAACATGAATTTTACCGCCTAGCTGTGGTTGTGATTCAATTAGCTTCGTTTTCATTTCTCGTAAACCACAGTAAAAACTAGAATATAGACCTGCGGGCCCACCACCAATGATTGTTACATCATACAATTCTTGTTCTAACAATACTTAACACACCTTTCAATTTGTCATTACCTATCTCAACAATTGGACTAACATTGCATGACAGCCCTACTGTGTATTTCTAATTGTCTAAACTACTTTGAACTTCCTCCTTAATTCCATTATACGATAATGATAATCATTATCAAATAAAATTATTACAAAACATAATAATAATACATATCCTGTCACCATTTTTTAATATTCTTAAAGAAATAGTATGCACTAGGCATACTATTTCATTTTAATCATATTTATCTTTTAACAAATCTACTACTATATCAATTCCATACATAGTTGCAATTGGTGCATCCTGTGCAAATAAAGAACGATCGACTATATAAATATTTTTATTTTTAACTGCATTGATGTTCTTCCATACCGCGCTTTCTTCATAGGATTTTAAAAATTCCTCTTCACTCATGGTAATTCCACTTTTATCAAGGAAAATAAATAGATGATCTGGGTTTAAGACTGACATCCCCTCCATACTTACTTCCTTTGTCATATCTTCTGGGTAATTTTGTGGAACTTTAATTCCTAAACCATGTTCAGGATTCGTTGGCGCAATATTTTTCCCATATATCCAAAACCCTTCTTTCGTATTTACGGATGTAAAGACTACAGTTTCTCCTTTGGCTGTAAAATTCTTCAAAGCTTCTCGGCCATCTGTGATTTTTTTGCTTACTTCTTCTAGCAGTGCCTTTCCTTGTTGCTCTTTCCCCAATACCTTTGAAATTTCCGTTACAGCTAACTCTTGATCAGTAGACATCGCTCTTTGATTTAAATACACAACAGGTGCTATGGCTGACAATTGGTCATATAGCTGATCATGAACACCTGAAGCAGCCAAAATTAAATCTGGTTTTAGTTCTAGTATTTTTTCAAGACTTGGGCTTCTAACATCCCCAATATCAGTAAATGTTTGTTCTTCCACAAAAGATTGATAGGCTTCCCATAAATTAAACATAGTATCAGCATTTGCTATACCTATTGGCTTGGTATCTAATGCTAATAGAACATCTGGGTATAATACATGCATCAAAGAAATAACACGTTTCGGCTCTTTCTCAATTATTACTTCCTTCCCTAAAGCGTCTGTATATGTTAGAGGATAAATGGACGGTTCTTCCTTTATTTCCTCTTTTTCTTTTTGGGTTTGATTCGCTACCTTCTCTTCGGCATTATTACATGCTACTAGCAAGACTGATAGTAACAAAGTGAACAGCACCATTATCCACGGCTTCTTCATTGTATGTCCTCCTTTAATTTTCTAGCAAAATAATGAGAATCATTATCAAAAAGATGATAGCAAATTCAATTTTTTGAGTACATATAATACTCGATGAACAAATTTGTGTTTTTTTATCCATAAACGTAAAAATGTCCAGCATTGTACTTTTTGAACGAGGTTATCACTGTTCATTTTAACGTTAAATATACGTTATACTTACTTTTTGATACACTATTGGAAAAAAGATAATAGAGGGCAATAATGAGGAGAAAAATTTTTATATTACATGAAATATATGGAGTTAATCATTTTATAAAAGAACAAGTCCAAACATATAGTGATGAAAACACTTCCGTTTCCTGTATTTCGCTCTATTCAGATGGTTTATCCTTTTCATATGAGCAAGAAAAGCAAGCATATGAATTTTACATGCAGACAGTTGGCTTCGATGCCCCTCTAGAGCTACTTTCTCAAAAAATACTGGAGGCATCTCAGAATTATAATGAAGTGGTATTAATTGGTTATAGCGTAGGTGCAACTTTAGCTTGGCGATTAGCCACACTCCCCCTACACCGCGTCATTTGTGTGTATGGTTCACGTATACGTCAATACTTCGATATCCTACCAGCATGTCCAACTTTAGTCGTTTTACCTAGCTATGAAAGTAGTTTTGATGTGCAAATATTAAAGAATGCACTTGGTCGCATACCGAATGTTCAGACCAAACAATATCAGGGTTTACATGGTTTTATGGACGCCTCTAACTCTAATTATTGCCAAAGGAGCTACTTGCAGGCACACAATGACATCCGAAGCTTTTTACAAGCTAGAAAATTTCAGGAGGAATAAACATGGAACAAAATATTGATATTCAGGTTGAACCCTATATTGAAGCAGGCAATGTTATTTATCCGAGCTTTCAGCTTTCTTTACAACCTGGCACTATTATCGGCATCTATACAGATATTTCAAAAATACATACATTAATGCGATGGTTTATGAACCGACATGATACATATACTCATTTTCGTGAAAGTGCGTTATATGAGCGACTTACTGCTCGTGAATATATCCAGTTTTTATTGAGACTTTTTAACCGTCCAACGAACGAAACGGAGAATCTATTAAAGCTCTTTAGCCTTACTGAACAAAAAAACACTAGAATTAGTCGGCTTTCTCATAGTGAAAAACAGCGATTAAAGTTATTGAATACGTATCTCCATCAAGCACCTATTCAAATTTTAGAAGAGCCCTTTCAAAATATAGATGAATTTTCAAAACAAAATATCCAACAATTATTAAATAGTCAAATAAAACAGCAAAAAACCATCATTTTATTATCGACCAATCTAGAAGATTTAATGATTATGAGTACAGCTATACATAGATTAGACGGAGCTGGTTTGCATGCGTTAGATGTAAAGGAGGATGAAATAGAACAATCACCTCAGCAAATTGAATCTGCACCAATTCGCATTGATAAAATCCCAACAAAGAAAAATGATAAGATTATTTTATTTAATCCACCCGAAATTGATTATATTGAAAGTGTTGAAGGTGATGTTTCTATCTATGTGGCTGGAGAAGCATATCCATGTACTTTATCGCTCAATGAGCTAGAGCAAAAATTGACACCATTCGGCTTTTTTAGAAGCCATCGTTCTTATATTGTGAATCTGCAAAAGGTTCGTGAAATCATTACATGGACACGTAACAGCTATAGTCTAGCACTCAATAGCACTGAAAAGGCTGTTGTCCCACTGTCGAAAAATAAATTAGCAGATTTAAAGGAAATACTCGGAATATAGTAGATTTCCCAGGAAATAAACGACTCCTGTCACCTTTAATATTGTTTCACTGAGGATCATTTTTCCGCCTTTCACCCGATTTATACTGTGTACCTTATGTTTGTTGCTTATAGTGTAGACATCAACAACAAACAGGAGGTTTACACATGAACACAGTGATTGATGTGCAGCACTTGAAAAAAACATTTAATAAAGAAACAGCATTGCAAGATGTTTCTTTTACAATTCAGAAAGGGGAAATATTTGGCTTTCTTGGTCCAAGTGGTTCTGGTAAAACAACTACTATTAAAATATTAACCGCACAAACAGATAAGTCGGCTGGTAATGTCCTATTATTTGGGCAACCAGCATCTGAAATGAAG
Organism: Lysinibacillus sp. FSL W7-1291; assembly: GCF_038593415.1. Lineage (NCBI taxonomy): Bacteria > Bacillati > Bacillota > Bacilli > Caryophanales > Bacillaceae > Lysinibacillus > Lysinibacillus sp. FSL W7-1291. The sequence continues at coordinate 340,643 of NZ_CP151994.1, read as the reverse complement.
CAAAGTCAAAATCGTAAACGTTTTGGTATTTTAACAGATAATAGTGGTTTGTATACAAGACTATCTATTGAAGAAAATTTATTATTTTATAGTAACTTATATCAGCTATCCCACTCTGCCGTAAAAGAGGCTTTAGATTTTGTAAACTTATATGCGGAACGTAAAAAGAAGATCAGTCAGCTTTCAAAAGGAATGATTCAACGTGTTACCCTTGCTCGTGCTATTATGCATAAGCCTGAATTATTATTTTTAGATGAGCCTACTTCTGCTTTAGACCCTGTCAATACACAGCATATTTATAATGGCTTACGAAAATTAAATGATATGGGGACAACTATTTTTTTAACCACTCATGATATGAGCGAAGCAGAGATACTTTGTGACCGTGTAGCCTTCCTTCATAAGGGAAAAATTCGAGCAATAGGTGCACCAAAGGATTTAAAACAGGAATTTGGCTCTGATTCTATTACAGTTGAACTCAAAAATGGCATGCAAGAGATTATACAAAACGGTGCACAAGATGCAGAGAAGCTTTATCAATGGATGCATTCCAACGAAGTTACAAGAATTAATACAAATGAGCCGACATTGGGTGATATTTTTATGCAAATAACAGGGAGTGATTTAGTATGAATTTTTCAATGACACGTATTCAAGCTATATTGGTGAAGGATTATAAGGAATTTTCACGTAACTATGCTGTATCGACGATGGTGCTTCTGCCGCTAATAATGGCTTATTTATATAATCAATCTGGTTCCAATAGTATTAGTATATATTTTCTACCAATCAACATGGCCTTTGCTGTAGTAACAACATATGTCCAATGTTGCTTAATTGCAGAGGAAAAAGAAAAAAACACTCTTCGCAGTCTCATGCTATCCCCAGCATCACTTGGTGATATTTTAATTGGTAAAAGCTTGTTTGTTTTAATAATTACAATTCTAGCTGAAGCTGTGACTATTTTTCTAGTTGGCTATGAGCCTGCTAATCTTTTCATCATAGTAATAGCATTATTACTTTCAGCTTTGTTTTATATTGCATTAGGTACAATATGTGGTTTATTTGCTAAATCCATTATGGAGGCATCCATCATTGTGTTGCCTGTAATGTTAATCTTCTCTTTCGGTCCTTTTGCTCTAGCTTTATCTTCTGTCAACCCAATCTTAAAAATAGCAGAATGGTTGCCTAGCTCACAATTATTACTTTTAGCAGAGGCATTAGAAGGTTCGTATTCCATGCCAGATGTGGTCATTCCTATGTTGACAATCATTGTATGGACACTTGTTTCTTGGTTTTTCGCAGCAGTTATCTATAAAAAAAGAATGGTCGATTAATGACCATTCTTTTTAACTATAATAATTCCTTCTCTAGCTTTTCAATCTCATCTAGCGTTTCAGCGTACCATATGCCGACAAATCTAGAGGCAACGGGCTCATCAAAGTAATCCCCATCATAGAAAGATAACGGAAATAATGCTTCCTGTTCTATACATTGCTTAATTGTTTGAAAGAAGTGATCATTCTGTTGCGGATCTTGTGCAGCATAGGAAGCAAATTTATTAATGGGCTTTCCTAAAGCATCATGAAACATCAGCATAGAGGTAGAACCATTCTGACGGAAATTTAAGTCAATGGCTTGAACATCACCAGCCTCTGTCACAATTAAATCAAAGCCTGCCACACCAACAAAACCTTCCTCCACACCACGCTTCATTATATGTTTTCCTGCCTCAATTACTTTTTCAGGTACTTTATCTACTATGATATTTCCTTCATAAATGCCGTTGTCATCTGTTATTTGCTGTGAAGCTCCTAAGTATTGAATCCCTAGCTCCTCACAGTAAATAAATTGACAGCTATAATTGTGCTTTGTTTGTAAAAGTTCTTCAATAATGATACTGTCAGTGCCAGTCATTCGAAATTGGCGTATACCTTCTGTCAGCTCTTCTTTATTATGGCAAATGATGACACCATATCCTCCCGATGTTGGGGAATCATCTCCAGGCTTTAGTACAACAGGTGGCTGCCAATTTTTTATGGCATCAGAGAGTCTATAGGTTTCTACATTTAAACGACTTGGAATGAATTTACTATCAATTAAATGATCGATATATGCTTTTGTATTCAGCTCATTAAACTTTTCGGCATCCATCCAATAGCATTGACGATCCATATGCTCTAAGTCATGTATATACTGACAAACAATTGTCTTCCCTTCCTCACACCAAGATTGGATCTGTGCCAGATATTCTTCCTGTGTGTCATAGCTATACGGCTGTTCCATCCAAGGTAACCCTGCTAATTGATGAAGCTCCTGGGCTTTTTCTGTTTGTGTGGCTCGGTGTACTAATACGGGGATATCAGCAATAGCTACTTCTCTAGAGGTTAAAGCATCCAGCTTATGAGGTTCGTCCATCATCCACGGATTATCACTATACGGCGTTCTTGGCGTATATACAGCATTATCACCATAAATTTGTCTTAAAGTATATTTTGGTTTCAAGTAGATTACCCTCTTTCAAGTTTTAAGTACTCTACCCTTCCCATTACTTTTTGACACTTTTTATAAGAAAAAGTGGTTTTCTAGATTAAAAAAAATCCATTTTATTCCTAATTATAACCAAATTGCACTAATAGCTCTTCTAAATGTTTTTTCACCTTTGACCATTCTTCAATCGTGATACTATACATCACAGTATGCCGCGTTGTTCCATCCTTGCGAATCATATGATTACGCAATATTCCTTCCTTTGTGGCACCTATACGCTCAATGGCCTTTTGAGAACGAATATTTTCATGATCCGTTTTTATTTGAACTCGCTTTAAATGAAGCTGTTCAAAACAATATTGCAGTAATAAATATTTACAATTCGTATTTATAGCTGTACGCCAGTATGCAGGAGTCAGCCATGTATTGCCTATTTCTAGTCGCTGATGCTTATCATCAATATCCATAAACCTAGTTGAACCTATAATATCTCCTGATTTTTTATCCACAATTACAAACGGGAATTCTGTTTTTCCGCTTCTTGTTATTAATGCGTTTTCCACAAAGTTATTCACATCCTCCTTTTTCTTGATCGTTGTGGACATATGTGACCAAATTTCTGGATAACGCCCAGCCTCTATTATTCCCGGTAAATCGTTTAACTCTAAAGGCTTTAGTTTAACCACATCATTTTCTAATGCAATAAATTCCATTACAGCTCACTCCTTTTTTACTTATTTAACGATAAAATTGATATGATAGATATAACCAATTACTAAAAAACCGACCATACCAAAGGAGGCATTTTTGTGGAGCTTTCCATTTCATTTACAGGGGATTCAGCGAAATATATACAAATCTACGAAGAAATAAAACACGCTATTATAACGAAAAAAATACACGCACATACGCAACTGCCTTCTAAACGAGCTCTTGCTCAAACATTGGATGTGAGCGTGCACACCATCAAGGAAGCATACGAACAATTACTTGCGGAAGGCTATATTTATAGCAAAGAAAGATCTGGTTATTATATCGCTCCCTTTGAATTTGATTGGCTACAGCAAGAACAGCCACCTGTTTTTACTCCTAGTATCAGTAACGCAAATGACATTCAATTCGACTTTACGAATGGACATGTGGATAACGAAGCTTTTCCTTATGCTGTTTGGCACAAGCTAATTAAAAAGCATTTTAATAGCAACAACTTATCAACAAGCCCCTGGGAAGGAGAGGCAACTTTACGCACAGAGATTGCTCGCTATGTAGAACGTTCGCGTGGGGTTGTTTGTGCTGCATCACAAGTGTTTGTCTATAGTGGTACACAAAGCCAGCTTCAAGCTCTCTGTCATTTTCTTGGTGGCACGACTCGCGTTGGCTTAGAGGAACCAGGGTTTAAACGAGTACGTGCCGTTTTACAGCAATGTGGATTATCTACAGAAGCGATTCCTGTGGATAATTCAGGGGTTACACTTCCTCCAACAACAATTCACATGTTATACACAACACCAGCTCATCAATTTCCTTTAGGCATGATTATGACGATGGAAAGAAGAGCGGCATTGTTACAATGGGCTAACTCGAACGAGGCTCTTATTATAGAAGATGATTATGATTCTGAATATCGTTATAAAGGGCTACCAATCCCTTCTTTAGCAAAAATGGATCAGCTTCAACGAGTCATCTATTTCGGAACATTCTCGAAAACATTGCTTCCATCATTACGTATTAGTTATATGATTCTACCAAAATCCCTAGTCATACCGTTTATGACTTTTCATCAAGATCAAAAATCAGTTGTCTCCAAAGTAGACCAGCTTGTTTTAGCAGATTTTCTTGCACAAGGGCAATTCGATAAGCATTTGGCAAAAATGCGGACGATTTATCGTAAAAAACAGCAGGCATTACTGGCTGCCATCTCTACACATTTTTCAAATGAATTTCAAGTGATCGGTGAAAAATCTGGGCTCCATCTTGTCATAAAGCTACCTCCATATCTTGCCGAAAATAGAGCAATCCAGCTAGCTCAAGAGGTAGGAATTCAAGTCTATCCATGCTCTACCTCCTATCAAAATGGTACGATTGACGCGAAGGTCATTATTGGCTATGGTGGACTGACACTTCAGCAAATTAATGACGGCATTGCACTCCTTGCTTCTGTTTGGCAATCATGATGAATTCATTAGTTTGTCTAAATCTTCATTGAATAGAGCGAAACCTTATAAAAATTTTTTCGTATATCAATTACGACACGCTGAAAATAAACATTGGCTGAATCAAGTTCAAATGATATGGACAAATAAGGGGATTAGATAATAATGGAGAAACGCGAGCAATTAGAACAGTATTTGCAAGAGATTCAATTGTGGGAGAAGGATCAAAAGGATTTATGGTTTTGGGAGAAATTAGGGAGAATACCTTTTAAGATATTAGATAAAATGACGCCTGCCTTTATTCAAAATAAAATTGCTTTATTAGTTGATGAATTAGGCAATTATATTCAATCGGGCGGGAAATATTTAATTAATGAACAAGCCATACTTCAAAAAATCCGCAACCATTCTTCTACACAGCATATTTTGACGATTGCTGATATTGGGCAAATTCCTTTAGAGGACATGATTGCTCTCAGTGATAAATTACAAAATGAACGTGTAAAATTTGCTACGGTACAAGGGGCCTCTACTGGCTTCGGAGGCATTTTTACTTTAGCTATTGATATTCCAGTTATTTTAGGAACTGCTTTAAAAACATTACAGGAAATAGCGATGATTCATGGCTATGATCCGAATGATAAGATGGAGCGTGTTTTCATAGTGAAATGTCTACAATTTACTTCTGCTGATATTGTTGGTAAAGAAGCCATTTTGCAGGAACTTTCAACTATGAATAGCTCGAAAAAGGCTTCTGATAATATGATTTCACAGCTCCAAGGATGGCAGGAAGTATTTTACACCTATCGAGATCAGCTTGGCTGGAAAAAGCTGTTTCAAATGATTCCTATTGCTGGAATGGTCTTTGGAGCCTATGCCAATAAAGGAATGATTCAGGATGTCGCTGAAACGGGCATGATGCTTTACCGAAAAAGACGTATATATGAAAAACTAAATGAATTAGAACATTAATAGAAATGGAAAGATGGCACTATTATTGACGTGTCATCTTTTTGTATTTTTATATTTTAATAAGAATTTTCCCTTGATGCTTGCGGCTTTCCATCAATTCATGTGCCTTTTTCATTTCTTCTAAGGCAAAAATTTTAGCAATGGGGACCTGAAAGCCATCTTCTTTTATTAAAGAAAAAATAGCCTGTGCAACCTGTTGCAACATTTCTGGCTTTGAAGCTCTAGTCGTGCCTAAGCTGAAGCCTTTTATAGTACGGCAGCTACTATGTAAATCTGATGTTTTAATATTACCAGCTCTACCTCCACTATTGCCGAATTGTACAAGAGTGCCATAAGGCGCTAAACAATTCAAACTTTCCTCTGTTATAGCACCTGCTATCGAATCAAATACAATATCAACACCATGTCCCTCCGTTAGTTCATGCACTTGTGTACTGAATTGATCATATGTGAGAACATGATTTGCACCAAGCTGATACACGATTGGAGCTTTCTCTAAATTACTCACAGTCCCAATAATCTGCTTTGCCCCTAGCTTTTTTGCCATTTGGATGAGCATTGTCCCTACTCCACCGGAAGCAGCATGTATCAAGACGGCATCATGCTGACCAATAGCTGCTATTTGATGTGTTAGCATATACGCCAAAAATGAAACCGTCGGTACATCTGCTACCTTGTCAATTGGTACATCACTAGGAATTTTAAAAACCAGCTGTTCCTTAGCTACAACAAATTCTGCATAAGCTCCATTTTTAGGGAATGCGATGACTTGGTCGCCCTTTTGAAAGTTACTGTTATCATCGAAGACCTCTTCTACAACACCTGCAACATCTAAGCCAAGAATCATTGGGAAATTGGCTTTAGCTTTATTGCCTGTGCGGTTTTTAATATCTGCATAGTTCACACTCGTATAAGTTGTGCGTATTAGGACTTCGCCTTTAGTCAAAGTAGGCTCTGAACAGTCTATATAGTTTAAAACTTCTGCCTCACCAAACTCATGGATCACAATAGCTTTCATTCATTTCTCCCTCCTTGTTAAGAAAAATTATATACTAAATTTAGAATGGATGGATAATCTTCCTGACAATGGACTGGAGCAATAATGCTAGTCTAAAACAACAAGTGGTTTTGCCAATTAGGACGATTAACAAAGGCTCACTATTCACAGAAAAAATAGTACAACTAACGACATTGGATCTTACCATTTTGAAGAATCTCGATCACTTACTTAAAGTTGCGTCAACTGTTGCTTGACCATACAAATTATCAGTAAAGGAATTGACGAAATTTTCAGATCACACTTTACCAAAATTATGTACATATGATACACTAGCAAAAATACATTGAAGAGAAGAGTAAATAAGGCTGTTCTTCCCAGAGAGCTCGGGTCGCTGAAAACGAGCAAGAACGAATTATTGAAACAAGTCTCGGAGTAGCGCATTGGACTTCTATTTGAATGATGGTGCGACGGGAACTCCCGTTATAGAGTTACAGTATAAACATAAGTAATTATGTCGTACTGAAAAGGCTATTATGGTGACATAGTAGTGAACTAGGGTGGCACCACGTGAGTATAAATTCCACAATCTCGTCCCTAAGACTAATCGTCTTGGGGGTGGGATTTTTTATTTTGCAGATCTTGACTTTGCTTAAGGAGGAATTGATATGAAGAAATCTTTAGAGAACTGGCGTTATCCTGCCATCCTATTATGTAGTATTGGTGTTTCCAGTATTGGCGAATGGATTTATTTTATCGCCTTAAATCTTATTGTATTAAATCTTACAAAATCAGCTCTTGCTGTCTCTGGCTTGTATATTGTAAGAGCAATCTCATCTTTGCACACTAATTTTTGGGCAGGAAGCCTTATCGATCGCTATAATAAGAAACATTTAATGATTACTTTAAATCTTGTGCAATCTATACTAATTGTTATACTTCCCCTCTTCTATAGCTTAGCGTGGATGTATACGCTAGTTTTTATCATTACAGTAGCTAGCTCTATGTATCATCCAACCTCGATGACCTACATCACTAAATTAATTCCTATAGCACAAAGGAAACGTTTTAACTCATTACGTAGCTTGCTGGACTCAGGGGCTTTTCTAACTGGACCAGCAATTGCCGGCTTTCTATTTACACTAGGAACACCCAATATGGCTATATACTTAAATGCCTTTGCTTTATTTTTATCAGCCTGTATAACGTTCAACATGCCGAGTGTTGAAACCTTTAAACGACTAAAGTTTGATAATGCTATAGAAAAAAAATCCCTTTGCCAAGTACTATTTCATGATTGGCAAATGGTCATACGCTTTAGCTTAAAAAATATATATGTAATGAGCGTCTATTTATTGTTTAGTGCTACCATCGTCTTGATGACAGCGACTGATTCTTTAGAGGCTGCCTTTGCAACTCAAATACTTGCTTTATCAGAGGGACAATATGGAATTTTAGTTAGTATTGCTGGAATAGGTGTATTAATTGGCTCATTCATCAATTCAGCGGTTGTTGAAAAAGTGTCCACTGCCTGGTTGATTGGTATGGGATCTCTTCTAACAGCATTAGGCTATTTGGTGTTTACTTCATCCTTCACTTTTCTTATTGCTGCTCTAGGCTGCTTTCTATTATCATTTGCGACTGCCTTTGCAAATACAGGATTCTATACCTTTTATCAAAATAATATCCCATCTGAGAGCATGGGGCGAATAGGCAGTATTTATGGATTCTTGGACGCATTTTTCATCATTCTCTTAACAGCCATTTTTGGCATTACTGCTGAACTAATCACAATACGATTTGTCGTCGTGAGTGCCTCCCTTGTTATGATCATCGTCGCTATTATTTTATTGTTTTTAAATATACAATCCTCTAAGTCCCATTACTATGAATATGACTAAAGAACATAAAAATAGGTCTTTTCCTTAAATAGGAAAGACCTATTTTATATGCCCGAGTTCTTGTGAGAGAAGGTAGGCTGTTTTGGTTACTTCTTTCACAATACCCTCTAATTTTTCATCATCTGTATCATATTCAAAGCATTCTGCACTGATAGCTGCAATTGGTTTCTCATCCAAATCAAAAACAGGCGCTGCAACAGAAACGGTTCCCTTTGTTTTTTCACCGTAGCTAATAGAGTAGCCCATCTCTTTAATTTGTTGAAGTTGCTCCATCACTTCATAATTCTCTGAAAAAGTAGCTTGGATTTCTTTGCTTGAAAAGGCTAGTAGCACTTTATTGGCAGCCCCGATTGGATAAGGAATTTTTTCACCAATCATATCTATGATTCGGACGTTTTTTGGGCTGTCTACTCTATCAATAATGATTGAGCTAAATTGTTTGGGAATATTTAAATATGTAGTTTCACGAACATTATTTGCAAGCTCTTCTAATAATGGATGTGCTTTTTCTCGAATATTTGTATGATGGTACATTTTCATTCCTAGTTGTAACCAAGTATACCCTAAACGAAATTCCTTTTTTTCCTCATTTCTTTCTACTAAATCGAAAGTTTCTAATGTATACAATAGACGATAAATCGTACTGCTCGGTAAATCTGTTTCATTGTAGATATCTTGCACAGAATAGAATTTCTTCGGTTGTTTAGCTAGTACATTAATAATCAACATTGCTCTTTCAATAGATTGAATCATCACTACTCCTCCTTTTATTCATTTTAACGAATTTTTACTCATTTAAATAGACTTCCTAGCGAATAAATTAATAATAAATAACAGAATTTTATAAAAATTAAAATTGACTATTACACGTTTTTCTTATATGATATTTTCATATTCCACTATACGGATTAATTTTCATATAATGAAAACAATTGAACTGAAATGGTTGCTAATTTGAATGATATGTAGTCGAACAAAAAAGGAGCAATATACATGTGTCAACAACTAAGTCAATTACCACTTGCAACACATATCGAAGAGCTTACAAAAGAATTAGTCCATATTAATAGCATTAATGGTACAAATGGTGAAGGGAAAATCATTGAGTTCATCTATGAAAAAATGCAAGCATTCCCTTATTACCAAGAAAACCCTACATTTCTTTGGACGACAGATGTGAAGCATGATCCGATCGGACGCAAAAATCTCTTTGCATTCGTAAAAGGTCCTAATGAAACAAAGAAAACAATTATTTATCATGCCCATTTGGATACGGTCGATATAGAGGATTATGGTCATCTAAAGGAGTTTGCTTTTTCCCCTTACAAGCTTGAGGAGTTCTTTGGAAAATATGAAGGAAACGCTGAAGTACAAAAGGATGCTCAAAGTGGCGATTGGATGTTTGGACGTGGGGCTGTAGATATGAAAAGTGGTGCCGCTGTCCATGTGGCGAATATTCAGTATTTCACACAGCATCTTGAAGAATTAGATGGAAACCTACTTCTAATTTTAAATGGTGGTGAAGAGTCAGAGCATAATGGGATTATTGATGCATTAGATGAACTTAGTCATTTAAAAATAGCACATGGGTTGGATTTTCTAATGGCAATCAATACCGATTTTACAACACCATTATACGGGGATGATCCACATCGTTATATTTATACAGGCGTTGCTGGTAAGCTTCTTCCCGCATTCTATATCTACGGACGTGAGGTACATGTGGGTGATACATTAAGTGGTATCGACCCGAATTATATAGCAGCTAAAATTACTGAACGCATTCATAATAACTTAGCATTGACTGAGCAAATTACAGGTGAAACGATACTCCCACCTACTTGCTTATATCAGCGTGACACAAAGGAATCCTACACAGTTCAAACAGCATCTACAAGCCAAATTTATTTTAACTATTTTTTATATGAAGAATCTCCAGCCCATGTCGTCAGTAAACTAAAAGCTGTTACACAGCAGGCATGTACTGAAGCAGAACAATACTTACAACTTCAATATGAAAAATATAGTGAATGGTCCAATGTCCCAAAACGCTCTTTGTCCTGGCATATTGAGGTGGTGACGTATGATGAACTGATTTCATACTTGAATGAAAAAGGTGTTCAAACTGAGGCTATTCTTGCAGAGGTAATGAAAAAGAATGAAGGAAAGGAATTACGCCAACAGTCATTTGCTCTTGTGGATGCCCTACAAAAGGCCGATCCAGAACATCAACCTCGTGTTGTCTTATTTTTTGCACCACCATTCTTACCACATAATTATTTAAAGGAAAATGTGGTAAGAGATCAAGCATTGAAACAAACTATTGAGCATATTGTCAAAGAGGTTGCTATGGAAACAGGTGAGCTATTCCAAGTTAAACGCTTCTTCCCTTACTTAGCTGATGGTAGTTTCTTATCTATTCATGCGACAGAGGAAGAACTACAAGAATTGCTTCATAATTTTCCAGAATGGAATACCCTTTATCCCCTACCCTTTGACAAAATAAAAGCACTAAATATCCCTTCCGTTACAATGGGTGTATATGGGAAAGACGGCCACAAATGGACTGAGAGAGTTTACAAACCTTACTCCTTTGGCGTTTTACCAAAACTCATACAGAAAACAACTAAAGCAATATTCCAATCAAACCATTAATCTAATCAAAACACCATTCGATTCATTAAGAATCGAATGGTGTTTTTTTATGTATCTACATTTTATTCGGGAAGCATTTCACTTTATCTACAGCTTCTAGTAATTTTTTGGTTACTATTTCCGATTCATCAATATGTTCTGTTAAAACTTTATTCGTTTCATCAAATAGCGCTGTTGTTGTTTGGAATTTACTCATAACATCCTCAGTCGATATTTTTTGACTATCAATATATTGTAGCAATTCCTTCACTTCACCCTGCACATTCATAATGATTTGGAGTAAAGCATTGATTTGCTCAGAAGTATCTGTACTTTTTTGTAGGCCCTCTGTTACTAGCTGCATATTATTTTTATTATCTTCATAGGCTTCAGAGATTTGTTCCTCTATTTTTTTCGTAAGGTTTACAATATCTTCTGTGCTTGACTTTGTATTTTCTGCTAATTTACGTACTTCTTCTGCAACAACTGAAAACCCTTTGCCATGTTCGCCAGCTCGTGCTGCTTCAATTGAGGCATTCAAAGCAAGTAAATTAGTTTGGTTGGAAATCTCACTAATCACTTTGACAATATCCGTTATTTGCTTTGATCGTTCACTTAAATGATTCATGCTATTTGTTGTTTTTCTTGATTGTTCACCTAGCTCATCAATAACATGCTGTACTTCCTTAACCGCTTGTTTGCTATCAATCGATAAAGAAACCATTTTATCTGATGAGACAATTAAAGAACTACCTTTTTCAAGTGCATGTCCAGATATGGTATTTGATTGTATTGTACTATCTTCTACTCTATTAAATTCTTTTAATATTTCAGTAACCATCTCTCCTAAAATGATATGCTGGTTATTGACTATATCATGTTGTCCAATCGTTGAAATTAGTTCTTTATGTAGTTCATTGAGGAAAATCTGAAATTCATGATCCTTCTTATCTAGCTTTGCATTCAGTTCATCAATTTTAGCCTTAAATTGCTCTATATCTTCTTTTTTTGATTGAAACATTGTTAACATAGCCTATCACCCCAGAAAGTAGATTATTGAATATGTATTTAGTTTACTGGATTTAAAGTGATTAATATACATTTTTAGAAAAAAACACTCACTCCTATCAGCGTAATCCCGATAAAAGTGAGTGTTTTATTTATTAATAAGCTAAACCGAATAAAGCTTTAATATGTGTTAAATAACGAATATTTGAAGCTTCTTTCATTAATGTTGCAGGAAGACCTTTAAGCTCTGTGTTGCTTGCGCCAATTGTAGCGACAGCATCTTTACGACCTAAGCTTGCAAGTGTACCTGAGTTTACTGCTGAGAATGATTTCATCTCTTGGTTTCTGTATTGTGCAAATACATTATAACCAGCGCATTCACCCATTTGCCATGCAACTTGTGCAGTTGGAGCGTATAATGGACGACCTCCATCAGCAGGTAGAGCTACTGATGCATCACCAATAACAAATACATCTTCGTGAGAAGTAGATTGTAAGAATTCATTAATTGTTGCTTTACCACGATCAGCTGCTAAACCTGATTCACCTACGATTGGTAGTGGAGCTACCCCACCTGTCCATACAAGTGTGTTTGCAACGATTGGTTCACGATCTTTTAATGAAATAACATTGCCGTCAACACCCGTTACAGGCGTACCTGTAATAAATTCTACACCGCGTTTTGTTAAGCTTTCTGTAGCGCGTTGGATCAGTGTATCTGGAAGTACTGGTAAGATTTTTGGACCAGCTTCAACAAGTTTAATTTTAAGGTCAGCAAAGTTAACACCGTGTTTTGCAGCGATTTTCGGGAAGTTGTCCACAATTTCACCAACAAGCTCAACGCCTGTTAAACCGCCACCGCCAATAACGATTGTTGCATCTGCTTCATCTTTAGATTGTGCGTATGCTTTAATGCGGTCTTCGATATGCTTGTTAATTTTGTTAGCATCATTTACTGATTTAAGGACCATAGAGTTTTCTTCTAATCCTGGGATACCGAAGAATCCAGTTTGGCTACCTAAAGATACTACAAGCGTATCGTAAGTTAATGTATAGCCATTATCTAAATCAACTTTTTTATTATCTACATTGAATTTTGATACTTTTGCAATGTGTAAGTCGATATCTAAACCTTTAAAGATTTTTTTAAGTGGTAATGCAACAGCACCTTCTGCAATTGTACCACCTGCTAAACGGTGAAGCTCAGTGATAATTTGGTGTGTTGGGAATTGGTTTACTACAGTAATTTTAGCTTCATCAGCTGATAGATACTTACGTGCTGTTAATGCAGTTAAAACGCCAGCGTAACCTGCACCTAAGATGACGATTTCTTTTGACATGATTAATTAATCCTCCGTCCTTACGAATTGAATTTACCTTGAGTCTTATTTAGCTTTGCGTTCTGAGCTTACTTGTAAGAAAGCATTAACAAAACGGAAAACATTTTGAACTTGAGGGTCTTTTAACATTTTCACAAGACCGAATAAACCAATTACTTCTTGGCTTTCAGATGCACGGTCTTTCGCTTCAATTGCAGTTGCTGCAAGGTTTTTCGCAGAGCCTACTACAGGACCAGCCATTTCTGTTACTGCTCCAACAGTATCATTTTTAAGCACTTCGTCTGTTGCAACAGCTTGAGCAAACTCGTATGATTTCGTTAATAATGTCATCATTTCAGTTAACTTTGGTAATTGCTCAACTAAAGTTGTAAGTGATTCTTGAACTTCAGGCTTTAATAATTGATCTAGTACATCTAATTGCTCTTTACTCACAGTTACTTGTTCAGCCTGTGTTTGGTTATTCGTTTCTGACATTTTGAACTCTCCTTTGCCATCACTAGTACTATTTTTTATTGCTTACATGTAAAAAAGACCATTAAGGTAAAACTTAACAGTCGTTACAGCGTATATCTTACACAATCACCAGTCACAAGGGCTGGATAGCGATTCGTATGACTTGTTATTACAATGTTTACTTTAAATCGCAAAAAGCGCATCATAATACCATCCTTATCTTGTCTTGGTGACATTACAACCTTCATTATAAGACTGTTTGTACATTATTTCAATGAGCTATATCACAATTTCGACAATATTTTCAAAACTCATTGATTTTATCAACTATTAACTGTCTTACTATAATAAATTTTCCAAAGCATCATAATTTTTTATGATAATTCTTTTTCCTGTCATCTCTATATAACCTTCCTTTTGAAATGCAGATAAACGACGGCTTAATGTCTCTCTTGTAGTATTCAATAAAGAGGCTAAATCTTTTTTTGTAAGTGTCAATAAAAATGTATCGCTTCCTGCTGTAGCAGCAGATTTTAAAACAAAGGCAGCCAGTCTTTCACTTACCTCTTTAGAAACAGCTTCACTCAATTGATTTTCTGTCTCCTCTAATCGTGAGGAAAGCTGGGCAAGCATATGAAACAGCGTAACAGGCGTACCTGCTAAGATCTTCATCAGTTCCTCACCATCAAGTGAGCAAATTTCAGTTTTTTCTAGTGCCTCTACTGTCGATTTTTGCGGCTCATTATTAAACAATGTAACATCCCCAAAAAATTCTCCTGCTTCCAAAACTCTCATAACGTACTCCCGACCGTCTGTAGAAATATGAGATACTTTTGCACGGCCATACCTTACGATAAATAATTTTTTCTTCCGGTCACCTGCGAGTAAAATAATTTCTCCCTTATCAAAATGATGATGTGTAATAATGTGTGAGATTTCTTCCATTTCATGTGCTTTTAGATGTTGAAATATTGGTACCTTTGAAAAACAGTATTGTTTTTGACAGTTCATTTATCTACCTCCAAATTTGACATATATCACAGTAATTAATGTTATATTACCTTTATAATAGTGAGAATAATAATCATTTTCAATAAAAGGAGGATACATAAATGACTAAACAAACTTTAAACTACGAAAAAATGCCTGGTCATTGGCTCTTAGCGAGCTTAGGAAAAACGGTACTTCGCCCTGGTGGCATTCAAATGACATGTCAAATGCTTCAACATTTAGCCATTAAAGAACAGGACTATGTAGTAGAATTTGCACCTGGACTTGGCACTACTGCAAAAATGACATTAGCAAAAAATCCAATCTACATAGCCGTTGAACGTGATGAGGAAGCTGCAAAAAAGGTAAGAGAATATTTAAATGGGGATAATCAACGCTGTATCATTGGTAGTGCTGAGCAAACTGGTTTACCAGATGCATGGGCTACTGTTGTCTACGGTGAAGCCATGTTGACCATGCAATCAACTAAACAGAAAAATGCCATTATTAGCGAGGCAAAAAGACTATTAAAGCCTGGTGGTATCTATGCCATACATGAGATGTGCTTAACACCATCTACTATTACTAGCACTCAACGTGAAGAGATTCGTAAAGATTTAGTCCAAGCTATAAAGGTCAATGCTCTACCATTAACAGTAGAGGAATGGGAAGATGCTTTAAAGCAACATGGTTTTACTATAGAACATGTAGAAACGGCACCTATGCATCTCCTTTACCCGAAACGCTTAATTGAAGATGAAGGCTTATTCGGCGTTCTAAAAATCATCAAAAATGTAGTAATAAATTCGAAAGCTCGTAAGCGCGTACTTTTTATGCGTAAAACGTTTATGAAGCATAATCAAAACCTACAAGGCATCTCTATCATTGCGCGTCTGCCTTAATAACATCACTTAAAGTTCAGCTAAAAATGAAGCATAGAAAAAGCTCCATTCGCTAGGAGCTTTTTTATTTCAATTTAATCACAATCAAGCGAACATCTGTAATAGCTTCTAAGCTGTGCTTCTCAGATGGGTTTAAGGCTAAGATGGTATCCTGTGTTAAAATTTCTTCCACCCCTTCAATAATAAAGCGAACTTCCCCAAATTGAACAATAATTAAAACTTCATTGTCTGTATGATGCTCAGGAATTTTTTCACCTGCTCGCAATTGAATGTTTAAAACATCTGCACCCTCAATACTGCCCAATTTACCAATATGCTTTTTCTTCTCTTTTAGCATTGCTTGAACTTGTATAATTGTCATTGTCATTCCTCCCTATTCCATGTCATCATTTTTGCTTTTAATGGGTTTAAAATAAAACTATCGATTGCTAAAATTATTAGTACACTTATCAACGTCCAAGCGAATACTTTATCCGTATTAATATTGATGCGTGCCATCGTTAAAGCCGCTCCAATACCACTATTCGTTCCTAATAGTTCAGCCATAATGGTCATTCTTACTGCACCTCCTGCCGCCAGCGAACAGGCTGTAAAAAATGGCACCATCAGACTTGGTAATATGATGAAACGTAACTTTTGCCATGTTGATTTTTGATAGACGGTCGCCATTTGTAAGAGTTGATTATCTATTTGTCGATAACCATTAGCAATATTAATATAAAATGTTGGAAACACTAAAATACTTACGACAAATATTGGTATGATTGAATTAGTACCAAACCATACCATTGCAACTACGACTAAAATAATAGGTGGAATACCTAATAAAAATGCAATAACTGGGCGGAACATTTCATAAATAACTGCAAATCTACCCGCCAATAAACCCGATAAAATTGCCAAAAACATACCGATTGATAAACCTACTACCATACGAACCATTGTTAAATAAAGTTGATGAAGCAACTCACCACTTACTATAAGTTGCCATAGTGCTGTTAGTGTTTCATATGGAGAGGGTATTAAAATGCTCGGGAAATTTAAAGATAATAGTGTCCAAATGAGCACGATGCCACTGCAAGTGCTCATTTGAATAATCAAGCTTTTTTTACGGTTCATAATAGAAATCATCATCCGGTAATTGCCCACCAATAATATCTGGCGATAGTGAAGCTAGTTGTTCAAAGAAAAACTCAAGCTCTTCCTTGGCTTCTTGCGCCGTGACAAATTCGATATTTAAATAAGGTAATAATCCTGCAATAAAGGTTGGATCAAGCCCTTCTTGATATGATGCCAATAGCTCACCAGCAGCTTCAGGATTATCTTTTAAAAATTGAATAGATTCCTCTATTTTTGCTTGTAGCAATGCTACAGTTTCTGGGTGCTCTTGAATTAATGCCTTATCCACAACAAGGCCAGCTTGAGGAATACGCGGTGCCTTTCCTGTTGCTGCTGCCCATTCCTCTTGTAGACTCATTGATTTTTGTAGGGCAATTCCCTCTTTTTTCGCCTTCGCAATAACAAGGGAAGCAGTATGCTCTGGTAATACAGCATATTGTGCTTTGCCAGCCGCTAATAATTGGACAACCTCCTGAGGAGTTGCTGTATATTCCACCGTTAAATCTTTCTCTATATCTAGCCCGTTTTTCTGTAATAAATACTGAAATACTAATGCTGGCATATCTCCCTTAAATGGTACATGGACCGTTTTACCTTTTAAATCCTCCCATGATATTGCTTCACCCTCTGGTCCAATAAAATATAAAATACCCCAAATTAATGTATTTACCAATTGAATGTCTACACCTTTATTGTAAAGGTTAGCACCTACATATGTTGGCACAGCAGACACTTGCACCTGACCTCCACTGATACGTGCACGTAATTCGTCAGGAGTATTCCAAGTTAGAAACTCAACATCCTCTGCACCTTCTAGTAACGATTTATCATCAATCATTTTATAGAGTGGTGCAGCAATCGAAATACCTGCCGGTGCCTGAATAGTCATTTTTTCAACCTTTGATACACTTGGTTGTTCAGTAGTAGCTTGTACACTTTTCTCTGGTTCTTGATCTTGCTTTGCTTTTTCTGTATTGCCACAAGCCGTTAAGACAACTGTAAGACATACTATTAAAAGACTTACTATAGGCCATTTTTTCATAGCATACTTTCTCCCTTATTTAAAGTTGTAATAATTGATATTCAATATTTTTTATATAATCAAAGTTACGATGTTTTCTTGGTGTATCTAAAACTATTTCCTTGTAGATTCCTTCATTTGCATACGCAATATTAATAATGCGGTCTGCTACCGTTGCAGCTTCTTCATAGTCATGAGTTACATAAAACATACCTACTTGCTCATTTTCTATTAAATCAATAAGGTCCTGCACAAGTTCTTTTTTTATCCAATAATCTAATGCTGAAAAAGGTTCATCCATCATAATAAGCTTAGGCTTGCATGCAAATGCTCTAACAATTGAAACTCGCTGCTTCATGCCACCAGATAATTGCTTAGGAAACGCATCCATTTCATTGTCAAGCTTAACGCGAGCTAATAGATTCATAATTTGAGATCTATCTACTACACCATTACAGCTAAATGTGACATTTTCATATAATGTACACCATGGTAATAACCTTGGTTCTTGAAATACATAACCCAATTTATCTGTGATGCATGTAATATGACCAGATGTTGGCTGTAGTACATTCGTTGCAAGATGTAAAAAGGTAGTTTTTCCACATCCTGAAGGTCCAACAATAGCCACCACTTCGCCTTCTTGCAAACTTAAATGACAATCTTTAATAATTTGCTTCGTTCCAAAAAATTTAGATACGTGTTCAAATTGAATTGCTGTTTTCATTGGCTATCCTTGCTTTTTTGCAATGATGGTAATGTGACCAAAATGATGGCGAGCATGATCAAAATGCTCAATTATTTCAAGGAAATATTGCTCATCATCCGAATTTTTCCGTGCATTTTCAATGATACGTATTAAACCATCTAAGCCCTCATCTCGTATAAGCCCTACCAAAGATACTAAGTGGAGTTCTCCAGTATGCACATCTACAGGTTTGAATCCTGTATTTTCAACTAAAGTTTGCCAATGCTGCTTTGATAGTGGCTGTGCCTTCACAACAATGACATTACGCAGTGCCTCAATTTCATCAGTAACACTTTCTTCACTTGATGCTTTAACAACTAAATCATGTGTTGCTAAAATACCGCCTGGCTTCAAAACCCTCCTATATTCAGCTAAAGCCTGTTCTTTTAATTCCTGTGGTAGCATTGTGAGCATCGCTTCATTTATAACCACATCGAAGGTTGCATCATCAAATGGTAATTGTGTAGCATTTCCTTGTTGAATTTGAACGAGATGCTGTACATTTTCACGAATAATAATTTCTTTTGCTTTTTGAACTGCCTCTTTATTAATATCAATTCCACTTACTTTAGCATTGTATGCTTTAGCAATATGTATTGCTGTCGCTCCTGTATTCGTAGCCACCTCTAGGACATGGCTATCTTCATGTAGCTGACAAGCCTCTAATATTCGGTTCGTAGCCTCCTTTCCACCTGGACGTAAAATTGTCTTTCCTAACTTCGCTAAAAAGAGATGTGTAGGTAAACGCTGTTCTGTCGAATTCATTTTTTCTCCTCCTCTGTCATCTATAGCTACACTATAAATGAGAATCATTATCAATGTATGTGACCCATATCACAATTAAAGGAGTTACCTCAAATAATGAGATAACTCCTTTAATTGTGTTGAAAAATAAAACAATCCATAGAGTTTTGGTGACAGGTGAAAATGGATTTCCGTTGCAGGCTACTTGCTTTCCTGTGGGCGAGCGCATAGCCGCTCCGTTTAGAGGCTTGCCTGTCTCACTATCCCACGGGAGTCAAGTAGCCTTCCACTCCAACCTACAAAATGTTACCTTTTTAGCAGAGGTTTTCAAATAAATGAAGGTGTTTACTACTCTTTATGAAGAGGTGTTGTCACTCATTAAGAATACAGATAATGGGCGATTTGATCGCTATGCTACTATGAAAAAAGTTAAGACATTTTGCCGAATGGTTGATTGGAGTGGAGCCAGCGTCACTCCTAGGGGATTTAGCGTCACAGAGGAGACCCTGGAGCGAACGGAAGTGAGTGAAGCGGCTCATCGGACGCCCCCTGGAAAGGACGCTGGCGGAACGGAAATCAACCCCCACCTTGCTAAAAGGTCGTTTTCTGCTAGTGACATGATCTTTTTTCAACAACATAAAAGGAGTTACCTCAAATAATGAGATAACTCCTTTTATAAAAAATTACATAATCATTAAGTTTTATTTATTTTCAACAGACAGCCAAAAGAAATTTGTTACTTCCTTTGCCGTCACATCTACTGAGCCTAGCAAAGTTTTACCGTCGCCATCTTTAAAATATCCTACTGTCATTAATGCCATAAAGTTATGAGCGAAAAATTTAGCATTTCCTTTTCGAATCGTGCCATTATCCATCTCCACTTGCATGGTCTGCTCTATTGTTTGATACATATCATTTTCAGATGCCTGTACTTGTTTCAGCTGTGGTTCCGATAAATTGATGGTTGCCTCTTTCATAAAATTTTTCATATCAATATCGATAGTCGCTGATAAATGAACTGCCACAAGCTGCTCTAATCGCTCTTTAAATGGTATAGGCTGCTCTAAAATTTCTAGGATAGATAGCTTGATTCGATCCATCATAGCAATTAATGCAGATGTATATAATTCACCTTTAGTTGGGTAGTAGTAATAGATAGTCGCCTTTGTTACGTTACAAGCTTTAGCTACATCATCCATCGAAATATTTTTGTAGCCTTCTTTAATAAAAAGTCTTGTGGCCGTTTCAAGGACAAGATCTTTTGTTGGTTTCGCATTTCCATCATGGCGAGGTCTCCCGAGAACACGCGGTGATTGTTTCAACAAGTTCGCCTCCTTAAATTAAGCATACTTTTTACACATAGTATAACATATGAATATTTCTAGGTTGATTAATTAACCTTCTAGTATATATAATTAAATCACTTACATGAAATGGAGGTCTTCTCATGAAAAAACATCCACTTGAGCAATGGGGCTCAATGGTTGCAAGTAAAAAGGGTCGCTTATTAGCATTAGCTTTTTGGGTGTTATTAGTAGTGGTGCTGTCGTTTGCATGGCCACAAATCAATAGTATAGAAAGTGAATCCGGTAAAAATTTACCTGATACTGAAATGTCTGAGCAAGCAGCGGCGATTATTGCTGAGCAATTCCCTAACGATGCTGGAACACCTTTATTACTAGTTTGGCATCGTGACAGTGGTCTTAGCATTGATGATTTTACGGCTATCCAAGGTGTTTATAGCGAGCTTCAGGCAAAGCCCTTAGCCCATCAAACAATGATCCCACCATTTGATCAAATGCCACCACAGGCTTTAATGACTTCCGCTTCCGAAAATGGCACAACGATTGTGACACCAGTGTTTTTTGAAAAAGATGTCGCTACAGATATGCTACAGGATAGTTTAGATCATCTGACAAAGGTAATGGAACGCTATCAAGTTCAATTAGATGAGAAATTATCCAGTGATGCACTCCATGTCCGCTATTCTGGACCAGTTGGGATTGCCACTGATGCTGTCAGTTTATTTTCACAGGCAGACGTGAAATTATTAATAGCAACCGTATTGCTCGTTTTAGTATTACTTATTATCATTTATCGTTCACCATTACTGGCTATTATTCCTTTAATTGTTGTAGGTCTTGCCTATGGTGTTATTAGTCCGACACTTGGTTTCTTTGCTGACCAAGGATGGATAGATAAGGATTCGCAAGCAGTATCCATTATGACTGTTTTACTCTTTGGTGCAGGTACTGATTATTGTTTATTTTTAATTTCTAAATATAGAGAAATTCTCTTAGATGTTGAGGATAAGACTGCTGCTATGAAGCTGACTGTCAAAGAATCAGGTGGTGCCATTTTAATGAGTGCTTTGACGGTTGTCATTGGTCTAGCTACTCTTAGTCTTGCTCATTATGGTGCATTCCAACGCTTTGCTGTGCCATTTAGCTTTGGCGTGCTTGTAATGGGGATTGCAGCACTTGTTGTCCTACCAGCTATTCTTGTCATAATAGGACGTGTAGCTTTCTTTCCCTTCATCCCTCTTACTGAGGAAATGGCAAATAAAAAAAGTAAAAAGCAGCATAAACCTTCACATAAGGTTAGTCATAAAATCGGACGCTTTGTTACACATAAACCATGGATTGTTATTGCTGTAACAGTCATTTTACTCGGGGGATTGGCAGCATTCGTTCCACGTATTCAATACACGTTTGATTTGCTTTCATCCTTCCCAAAAGATATGCCGTCCCGAGAAGGCTTTACTTTAATAGAAGAGAATTTTTCTCCTGGAGAGCTAGCTCCTGTTCAATTGGTTATTGATACTGAAGGTACCGATATTAATTTACAGCAACAACTTGCTGACATCTCTTATATTGATAGTGTTGCAGATGTACAAACTGGCGATAAAAATAAGGCTATTCAATTGTACGAATTAACTTTCAATGTCAACCCCTATGCAAAGGAATCATTAGCCCATATTCCTGAGCTTCAAGCTGAGGTAATTAAAATGTTGGAGGTACAAGGGCTCACTAGTGCTGAGAAGCATGTTTGGATTGGTGGAGAAACAGCCAGCCAATACGATACACAACAAATAACTAAGCGTGATGAAACCGTGATCATGCCAACCATGATTGCTTTAATCGCATTATTATTGTTTGTTTATTTACGCTCTATTACTGCTACGGTTTATTTATTAGCAACCGTTATTATTTCCTACTTTGGAGCATTAGGTGCTGGATGGCTAATTTTGCATCATATCATGGGTGCAGAAGCCATTTCTGGAGCTATACCACTGTATTCCTTCGTGTTCCTAGTAGCACTCGGAGAAGATTATAATATCTTTATGATCTCAGAAATTTGGAAAAAGCGTAAAACCGCTGATCATTTAACAGCTGTAGAAGAAGGTGTCGTCCGAACAGGAAGTGTTATTACATCCGCTGGACTCATCTTGGCAGGTACATTTGCTGTGTTGGCAACTTTACCGATTCAGGTGCTTGTTCAATTTGGTGTCGTTACAGCCATTGGTGTGCTTCTCGATACATTTATTGTACGTCCATTGCTTGTACCAGCAATCACAACAGTACTAGGTAAATATGCATTTTGGCCAGGGAAGTTATTTAAAAAAGAGGCCTAAACAGATAACACGGACATTAGATAAGTATGCCTATCATACTTGCTAATATCCGTGTTTTTTCTATTAATACTATAAACATTTCATCATATAATTATACTAATCTAACCTAATTACTCTCCATTCAAATAAAGGAGTGGCATAAATGGACCTTCAAAAACTACAGCAACGCTTCCCATTATTAACCCCCTTTTCAGGTAAAACAGACGGAAACTATGTATTTAATTTTGACAACCATCTTTATGAAATTCCAGCACATACCGTGACACAAAGTGAATTTGAGCTGTTGCAAATTTTCTCAGATCCCATTGCCTTGCCATATGACTATGATAGGATTTGGCTTGATTATTTAACAGACCTAACGGATATTGCTCCATCTATCCTTCCTCTGCATCGTTTGTTATTTCTTCACTTCGACAAAGATTTTACAGCACCTGCATTACTCCGCACAATCTTTGAAGCTTTACTAGGAAAGGATATTTTCATGCTATCCATACATCCACAATTATTTGTCATAATCGAATGTATTAAGGGTGATGAAATATTAAATTTTGCTCATTATCTTGATCCATTAATCGAGGATTTACAGGCTCATTTTAAGATTTTCGTATCTGATGTTATACCAGATGTATCGACGACTAAGGAGCGATTTAGCTGGTATGTCCACCTTCAACAATTTATTTGGACCTATACACCAAAGCATGTACTCACACAGCAGGAGCTTTTAGTGCCACATGTCATGCAGCGTATAGAGTCACATGAAAAAGAGATTTTTATTTCCTCTATCTTAAAAAGTGCCACCTCTCAGCCTGAATTACTCCATACGATAAAGCAATTGATTGAATATGAAGGGAATATCACATTAGCTTCTAAAAAAATGTATATGCATCGCAATACACTACAAAATCGCTTAGAAAAATTTCAGCTATTGACGCAAAAGGACATTCGGCATTTTTCTCATCGACTAGATGTTTATTTCGCAATTATTTTCTTAGAATCACTTTAGGTTAACTGCACAATTAATGGCCTCAACACTGTGCACTGTTTCTCTATCACTCTGTGCTGAAGTTATTTACAATAAAATTATGTCTTACAAAGGGGTGTATATTATGGCGGAATTACGGTTAGAGCATATCTATAAAATTTACGATAAAAATATTCAGGCTGTAACTGATTTCAATCTGCATATTCATAATAAAGAATTCATTGTGTTTGTAGGTCCATCTGGCTGTGGAAAAACCACAACTTTGCGTATGATTGCTGGCTTAGAGGACATATCAAAAGGAGAACTCTATATTGATGATGTCCTAATGAATGATGTGGAGTCAAAAGATCGTAGTATTGCCATGGTATTTCAAAGCTATGCTTTATATCCACATATGACAGTCTATGATAATATGGCGTTTAGCTTAAAGCTCCGAAAGGTCGATAAAAAGGAAATAGATCACCGCGTCAAAGAGGCTGCTAAAATATTAGGTTTAGAGGATTATTTAAAAAGAAAGCCAAAAGCTTTATCAGGTGGACAACGTCAGCGTGTGGCTCTTGGTCGAGCTATTGTTAGAGACGCTAAAGTATTTTTAATGGATGAACCTCTTTCTAATTTGGATGCCAAATTACGTGTGCAAATGCGTGCTGAAATCCAGAAACTCCATCAACGAATTCAAACAACTACAATCTATGTTACGCATGACCAAACAGAGGCTATGACAATGGCTACTCGCCTCGTCGTGATGAAGGATGGTCTTATTCAACAAATCGGGACGCCAAAGGAAGTATATAATACACCTCATAACATGTTTGTGGCAGGCTTTATTGGTTCACCATCAATGAACTTATTCCATTGCCACCTTACAGAAACAGAGATCCTTTTAGGAGAGCAGAGCTTCCCTATCCCATCCATGTACGTACCATTGTTAAAGGAAAAAAATTATTTAGGGAAAGAGATTGTTATGGGTATACGTCCTGAGGATTTACAAATTACGGATGTCGTTTCTCCTTTTGCTTTTAAGGCAACTATTGATGTTACTGAATTACTAGGTGCAGAAACTTATCTTTATTGTTCTTTAAACAATCAAAATTTCATTGCACGCGTACAGGCTGACAATAATTTACACCCATCCGATAGGGTTTCCTTTGTCATGAGGGAGGAAAAAATCCACTTCTTTGACCCTGAAACAGAAGAGCGCCTTTAAGCATACACTCTAGCGACTACAGCTGAATCGAAACCAAAAACGAAGACGATACTATGGGATAATAGATCGCCTTCGTTTACTTTATTTTATTTTTTCGTTTCGCCACTTTTTTATGCAGCCCTTGAATGACTGAACGTGTTTCGTCTAAATAGTCAACTGTCTGCTCATAGGCACTCGTCACGACTCCCATAAATAAAATATCAATGACGAGTAGTTGGGCAAGGCGTGAGGAGGTTGCACCACTTCTAAAAGTAGCTTCAACATTTGGAGATACATATAAACGAATATCCGCTAAATTAGCTGCTAAAGAACTACCATAGCGCGTTAAACTAATTGTAGTTGCCGGTGTTTCCCTAGCTATCTCAAGAATTTTAGCCACTTCATGTGTTTCTCCAGAAAAGGAAATGCCCACTACGACATCTCCCTCCTGTGCATTGACTACCGCTGTAGCTCCTAAATGTAGGTCCATAAAAGCTCTACTATTTTTATTGATTCTTAAAAATTTTTGATCTGCATCCATTGCTGCTATACCTGAAGCACCCACTCCAAAAAATATAATTTTACGAGCTTGTGATAAAGCAGTGACGGCACGCTCTAATTCAACTATATCTATTAAATTAGCTGTTTGTGCCAAAATTTCACTACTTTGCATCGTCACCTTTTCTACAATCGATGGCAATGCTTCATTTGCTTCAATATCCCTATCTACTGTTTTCGTATGTTGTAAATCACCAGCGATACGTAATTTCAGCTCTTGAACACCACTTATATTTAACGATTTACACAGACGAATGACAGCCGCACTACTTGTATGACTTGCTTCTCCCAATTCAACCGCAGTCATTTTAATTGCCTGTGTTGGGTAGTCTAAAATAAAGCTCGCTACCTTTTTTTCTGAAGGAGGTAGCTTCTCTCGCATTTCTGCAAGCATAATTAAGCCAGCATTAATTTTGTCCATTCTTCCATCCTCATCTCTTGTTGAATGGAGGTTTCCATTCACATCTCGCATCAAAACTTTCTTCATTCCACTGCTCTACGTACATGCCCTTCGGATTGGGCTAGTAATTCCGTTGCTTCTTCTATTGTTGTATTCGTCAGTAGCATCACAATCGATAGCTTCACTTGAAAATTAGTTTGCTCCAAAACACTTTCAGCCTGACTATAAGCAACACCTGTCACATCACAAACTATTTGTTTGGCTCGCTCTCGCAATTTAAAGTTACTAGCATGGACATCCACCATTAAATTTTTATAGACTTTGCCAAGCTTGATCATTGTGGCTGTTGTAATCATATTCAGTATTTGTTTATGGGCAGTGGCAGCCTTTAATCTTGTAGACCCTGTCAAAATTTCCGGACCAGTAATCACCTCTATCGCAATGTCCGTATACTGACTAATGGCAGAATGAGAATTACTAACTAAGCTGATGGTTTTCGCTCCTATTTGCTGCGCGTATATTAATGCCCCCTTCACAAAAGGTGTTCTACCACTTGCCGCAATTCCAATCACTACATCGCGGTTTGTTAGCTGTCGTTTCTTTAATTCTGCTTCGCCTAATGACAGATCATCCTCCGCTCCTTCTACGGCAATCATGACTGCCTCTTCCCCACCAGCCAATATTGCCTGTACAAGCACTGGTAAGGTACTAAATGTGGGCGGACATTCCACTGCATCAAGCAAACCAATTCGCCCACTCGTCCCTGCACCTACATAAAATAAACGGCCACCATTCTTCAGTGCATGAACAATAGCTGTAATAGCTTGTTCAATCTCAGGTAAAACTTTGGCTATGGCTAACGGTATTTTTTTATCCTCTTCATTCATCAGCTTTACAATTTCAGCAGTGGACATTAAATCTAGATTTGTCGTATCTGGATGGTAGCCTTCAGTCGTCAGTTTTGTCATGCGTTCCATTGAATTTAAATCCCTCCCACGCTCTTTTCATGGATGCTCATCCAAGTTTCTTTTACCGTTTGCTGTAAAGCTTCTGTCATTTGAATCCCCTCACTCAAAAGCCCATTAATGAAAGCCCCAATAACAGGTGGCACTTCAGGTTGTATGAGCCGATTATGCCTAGTTGCTAGCCGTAATGTCTCTTGAAAACATTGCTTAAAATAAAGATTTTCAAATAAACCCCCACTTATGACAATAGGCCAATTTTTCACTTGTGGTTCTTTTTTCAGCATCGTTTGGAGGAATTGCACTAAATGATGAACAGCCTGTTCGATAATATTCTTTGCTTTATCATTCTGTTGTTCAGCTAAACTTAACACCGTCCGAGCTATAGAGGCTATGAGGACACGTGGTTGTGGATGATCATAAACATGGGTAATGATGTCAGTAGGATTTGTTAATGTTAACTGCTCTAAAATGGCCGCAGTAAAGACATCTCCATTCATGCCAAAAACATCATAATGCTGAGCAATTACACGCAATGCCTCTTGCCCAATATAGTAGCCACTGCCTTCATCTCCAAATAAATAACCCCATCCTCCAACACGACTAACTTGATGATCTTTCCTGACAGCGTATACGATGGAGCCTGTGCCTGCTATTACAACGAGCCCTTGCTGGGTAAATGTACCGCTAGTAAGAGCCGCTACTGCATCATTGGTGATCGTTACCTTACAAGAGCTAGCAGGGAAAATGAAACCAATCCATTGCTCCCAGCGGACTTTATCTACTTGTCGATCTCCTCCTGCCACACATAAGAACACAGTCGAAACATCACTCTTTGTCGCAGCTATCTTTTGTAATAACTGGGCTAGTAGATGCTCAATCTGTATCCTTACCACGTTTGGTGGTGTCGCCTTCATATTTGTTCCGGCTCCTTCAACAACTGCCAGCACTTCTCCTTCTTTCGTTCCGACTACTGCGCGAGTTCTCGTTCCGCCTCCATCTACCGCAATAATGTATTGTCTATTTAATAGCACCAGCCGTCAGCCCTTCCATAAATTGCTTTGAAGCAATGAAGAATAATAGGATCATTGGTAATGATGCTAATGTTAGGCCTGCAAACAGCGAGCCCCAATCTGCGGAATGTTCCCCAAAGAGTGACATCATTCCAACAGGTATCGTCCGTTTCATTTTCTCTGTAATAAAAATAAGCGGGAAGAAAAAATCATTCCATGCAGCGATAAAGTTAATAATGACGACTGTTCCAAGTGCCGGTCTCATTAACGGTAATACCACATGCCAAAGGACTCTTAAGTTTCCTGCCCCATCTATACGGGCAGCCTCTTCCAGCTCATAGGGCATCGTTTTAAAAAAGCCTGTTAAGATCAGCATGGATAATGGTATGCCTGTCGCCATATTCATCAAAATTAAAGACCATAAGGAATTAATTAATCCTAAATCACGCATTAAAATAAAGAGCGGTACAATACCTAGCTTTATAGGGATCATCATGCCTAATAAAAAAATAAAAAACAATGCATGATTCCAAGAAAATTGAAAGCGAGCAATATAAAATGAAGCCAATGAACAAACAACAACAATCAATACAACAGATACAACGCTAACAAACAGGCTGTTTAAAAAATACGTTGTAAATGGGATTTTAGATAATAATGTACGGTAAGTCTCTAAGCTAAAGCTAGTTGGTAAGCCTAATGGATTTTTGTAAATGTCCACGCTTTTTTTAAATGAAGATAAAATCATTAACAAAATGGGATATAAACTAATGGTCGCCACCGTAAATACCACAAGATAATAAAAAGGTCGAACCCATATTGCACCTTGCTTCACTATATTCACCCCTTACATTTGGACATCCCTTTTATTGGCCAAGCGTAAAAACACCGTGGTACAAACTAAAATAAATAGGAATAGTACCGTTGCTAGCGCAGAACCTAGCCCAATAGCTGTCGCTCCAGAAGCTGTAGAGCTACCAAATGCCAAGCGATAGAAAAATACAGCTAAAGTATCTGTAGAATAATATGGCTCTCCCATGGAGCCCTGCATCGCATATACAAGCTCAAATGCCTCAAAGGACTGGATAAACGTTAAAATTCCCGTGATCATAATAGATGGCACCATTAATGGCAAATAAATAGTGCGTAATAATGTAAAGCCTTTGGCACCATCCAATTTTGCTGCTTCAACTAACTCACTTGGAATTCCTTGAAAGCCAGCTAAAAATATTAAAACGCCAAAACCAAGCCCAAACCAACAATTCACTAAAATAATCGCTATTAAAGCTGTTCCAGGATCTCCAAGCCAAGCCTTTTGTAAGGTTTCAAGACCCAATTTCTCTAAAATAACATTTAAGGTACCAAAATTAGGATTTAAGATGAGCTTCCATAAGAAACCTACTACGATTACTGATAATAATCGTGGTAGAAAGAAAGCCGCCTTAAAAAACGCCGCTCCCTTAACTTTTTGGTAGATAATAAATGCAAGAAAGAATGCTAATCCATTCATCACTACCATTTGCAAAACAAAATACAGGACATTATGTTTGAAGGCGTTCCAAAACATTGAGCTATAAGGTTCTGTCGTAAAAAGCGTCACAAAATTTTGGAAGCCAATGAAACCGCCACGAGCCATCCCTTTCCATTCAAAAAAACTATAGGATAAAGCTGCTACTATCGGATAAAGCACAAACATTCCGTATACTATTAGTGCAGGAATTGGGAAAAGATGTATTGTCCATTTTGCCCATGATTTCCTCTTTCTTGACGATGAAGCTGTAGATTCTTTCATGCTGAACAGCCCCCTTTCATCATAATGAGACAACAAGACCCCTATACACCTTAGTGGAGTTTCAGGGGTCTATCTTAATACATTACTTATTGCTGAAAGGGCGTAAACCAAGCTTTAGCGTTTTTCTGTACTTTTTTGGCTACCTCTTCAGGCGTTACCTGATCTAAGTACATGCCCTGTAGCTCACTCTCAAGCAAGCTCTTTGTTGTCGGGTCCCCACCAGTAAAATTAGTCACCCACATATATGGTGTTGCTTCATTAGCAGTCGAGTTACTAATGTCATTTAGCAAGGCGTCATCAGAAGTAATGCCAGGAATAGCACTGATCATAGAAAATTCCCTCACAAACAGTTCACCAAATTCCTTTGTTGTTAAAAACGCTAAAAATTCTTTAGCTGCTTCTTTATTTTTTGAATTTGCATTGATCGCAAATGAACCATCTACCCAAGTTGTCACTGTTTTATGACCTTCTTTTGAAGGAATCGGGAAATACCCTAAATCTAAATCTGGATTCATTTCTAAGACAACAGGAATTTCCCAGCTACCGAGCGGGAACATCGCTGCATCCTCTAAAGCGAACAATGTACGAATATCATCCATTCCCAAGCCTTCTGAATTAGCTGGAAAATACTTTTTCAAGTCGTTCATCACTTGTATAGATTCGATAAACTGAGCGTCTGAGAAATCCTTTTCTCCCGTAAGCACTGCTTGATAGAAATCATTTCCTTCATAAATAGCGGGGCCCACAATACCGTGTAGCAACGATAATAACCAGCCTTCTTTTGTACCCATTGCAATGGGTGTAATGCCCTTTTCTAATAATTGATCATTTAAGGCTATAAATTCATCCCATGTAGTAGGAACTTCGAGATTATTATCTTTAAAAATCTTTTTATTATAGAAAAATTGCGTTGAGCTTAAATTAATTGGTACACCATACTGATTCCCTTGTTCATCACGTGAAGCCATTAATGCCTCTTCAGGATATGCACGCAAACCGCTTAAGTCATTTATTTTCTCAACATAACCCGCCTCTGCAAGCTTCAACCCAGCTGCATATGGACGCAAGTGGAAAATATCTGGTCCTTCCCCCGCTTGTAATGCTGTATTGAGGACTGTGTTATATTCTGTATTTTTAGTTGGGTTAAAGGAAATGTGTATATCAGGATGTTGTTCATTAAATAAAGCAATTACTTTTTCATATTTGGCAACATCTTCTGTCCGCCAACTCCCTATTGTTAGGGAAACCTCTTCTGTTTTCGGCCCGTCTTCTTTACCAGGTGTTGTTGCGTTCGTTGATTTCTTATCGGTGTTACAGCCTACTAAAGCTACAACGAGTAATAAAAGAAACGGCAATAACCATTTACTCTTTTGTCTCATACCAACAGATCCACCCTTCATATCAGTAATTTTTCATAAATCATCGTATGAAGCTTCTCCCGAATCCTTCGCAGCTTTGTATTTCTCCCATAATGCACCGCATTCGTTAAGAAAATAACAAATGCTTTTTGAATAGGGTCCATCCAAATACTCGTGCCTGTAAATCCTGTATGACCAAATGAGTTCTTGCTCCACCTCCTACCAAAACAAAATGATGTATCGTCCCCTCTCCATACTTCAAAACCAAGTCCCCTATTTTTGAATGTTTTTGTATAGGTAAGCTCCATCCATTCATATGGAATAACCGTTTGTTGCCTGATCCCTAAAAAAATTTCCGCATACTTTGCTAAATCCTCTGCGCACGAAAACAAGCCTGCACTCCCAGCAACCCCATCGAGTAATAGAGCTTTTTCATCATGAACAATCCCCTGAACAAATTTCCCTGCAAACATTTCAGTTGATGCCGCAAGCCTTCTTTGTTGCTCCTGCAATCGAAAACGAGTATGGTGCATGCCCCATGGCTTAAAAATCTCTTGCTCTACAAAACTGTTGAATGAACACCCAGTAACCTGTTCAATCACCTTTCCTAGTAGAATCATGCCTAAATCACTATATACCACCTGTTTATTTGGCTGACACACTACTTCACTTGCCATTATCTCCTGCATGATGTCACGTCTGTGATTCCTCTCTACCACTGGTGTTAAATCTGCCGGTAGCCCTGAGCAATGCTGTAATAACTGTTGAATCGTTATATCTGGGTAATGAAATGTAGGCAAAAATGTTTGAACAGGCTCTCTTAATGTTAATTGATTTCGACTTATCAACAGTAAAATAGCTGGTACTGTAGCTACAACCTTCGTTAAGGAAGCTAAATCAAACAGCGTATGATTTACAATAGCTTGCTTGCTACCATCCTCAGCTGTATAGGCTCCATAACTGCCTGTTAATAGCCTGTTTTGTTGCTGTTGAACAATTAATACAGCTCCTGGCAGTTCCTTTTCGTTCACTAAGTCATTGATATATGCATCTACCACGAAAGCACCTCATTATATAAAAATCTAAATTTTCTGTAAATTATTATTATCATATAAAATAAAATGATGAAAAATAACAACAATCCTAAAATTTTTTTTCAAATAAACATATAAAAAACCCCCTTCGTTGGTAAATGTTTTACCTATAAAGGGGGTTCTGTTCATTATTTAGTTGGTTTTTTTAAATCCATTGAAGCTGCTGTGCTTTCAACTTTTACACGTTTTAAGAAGAAGGCGAGTACTACTGCAATCACTGTTATACCCGCTGCAATTAAGAAGGAGTGTGTAATACCATCTAATAAGGCAGTTTGCATAATCTGATCTTGCATTTGTTGCATTTGCTCTGCTGTAGGTGCCGCTCCTGATTGTGCAGCATTCGCTTTGGCTTCTACAATTAATTCTTCTGCTTTTGCTTTTGTACGGTTATTCATAAATGTAACTAAAATCGCACTACCGATTGCTCCTGATACCTGCTGTAATGTATTGTTAATAGCTGTACCATGAGGATTCATAATTTGTGGTAGTTGATTTAAACCGTTTGTCATAATTGGCATCATGACCATCGACATACCAAACATACGAATTGTATACATTGATACGATATATGTGTAGCTTGAATCAATTTCTAATTTTGTTAAACCAAATGTTGCGATTGTTGTGATTGTTAAGCCAATAATGGCCAACACACGAGGACCAAATTTATCGAAAAGCTTACCAGTGATTGGTGACATAATCCCCATAACAAGTGCCCCTGGAAGCATCATTAAGCCCGCCTCAAATGGTTCAATACCACGAATAGATTGTACGTATGCTGGTGTTAAAATCATCCCTGAGAACATCGCCATAGAGATAATAACTGAGATGACAGACCCTAAAGCAAACATTGGGTATTTATAAATACGTAATTCCAGAAGTGGCTCATCCATTTTCAACTGCTTAATGATAAAAATTATTAAAGCGATGAAGCCAACTGTAATTGTTCCATATACCCATGGACTTGACCAGCCTTTATCCCCCGCTGTACTAAAGCCGTATAAAATACCACCGAATGCAACTGTTGATAAAAGGACTGAAGGGAAATCTAAGTGAACTTCACGTGTCTCCATCACGTTTCTTAGTTTCCACACACCAAATAATAAACTAATTATTGCAAATGGAATAATCATTTGGAAGAGCATACGCCAATCATGATGCTCCACAATGTAGCCTGATAATGTAGGACCAATTGCTGGCGCCATGATCATTACTAAACCAAAGATCCCCATCGCTGCTCCACGCTTCTCTTTCGGGAAGCTTGTTAGCATAACATTCATTAAAAGTGGTGACATACTAGAAGCCCCAGCTGCTTGCACCATACGACCTGCTAGCAGCACACCAAAGTTTGGCGCAAAGCCTGCCATAATTGTACCGATTGTAAAGATGGACATCGCTGTTATAAATAGATGTCTATTTTTAAAGCGTGTCACAAAGAATGCTGAAGCGGGCACTAAAATACCGCTCACGAGCATATACCCTGTTGCTAACCATTGTACCTTTGAATAGGTAATCCCAAAATCCTTCATGATTGTTGGTAATGCCACATTCAACAATGTGTTGTTTAGAAAAGCAACAAAAGCACCCACAAATAGAATAGCTATCATGCCGTAAGGGGGCTTTTTCATTGTTTGCTCACTATTCATTTATATCCCTCAATTCTTTCTTGTGTTTTGCGATAAAACTTATTTTATACTCGTAGTCTACTTTTTTCAACAAATAAGTTTATATTTTTTATAAACGTTGATATGAAAGGATTTTAAGTGTAGAATAAGAGTATAATAATATAAAAAAGGTGAGGTTATGAACAAAAGAAAAAGACAGATTATTACAGCAGCACGTGAACTTTTTATTGAAAAGGGTTTTCTAGATACATCGATTAATGACATCATCAATGCAGCTAAAATCTCAAAAGGTACATTTTATAATCACTTTACTTCGAAAAACGAATGCTTAATCGCCATTTTGGATGAAGGGCGTGAAGAAGCTAGTAATCGTCGTCATGAGCTTATCTATGGTAAAGACCCTACAGATTTAGAAGTATTGACACA
This sequence comes from Lysinibacillus sp. FSL W7-1291, assembly GCF_038593415.1. Taxonomy (NCBI): domain Bacteria; kingdom Bacillati; phylum Bacillota; class Bacilli; order Caryophanales; family Bacillaceae; genus Lysinibacillus; species Lysinibacillus sp. FSL W7-1291. The sequence continues at coordinate 306,144 of NZ_CP151994.1, read as the reverse complement.
GCAAGTCGCTGTTCTCATGTATGTCAATCGTGAACATAATTTAATACAGATTTTCGAATCCGTCTTCCAATCAAGAGATAAAGAACTAAAGAAAATCATTATTAACTACCATTTACAAGAATTAGAATGGCTAGCCAGCCGACTAGTACAAGTTTTTGGCGAAGAGATTAGCCCAATTAGCTATGAATGTGCTGTCCAAACACTTGGGATGATTAACCTCACTCTACGTGCTGTCTTTATTGCCGATTATAAATATATCAATCGAGAAGCTATTGTACGTGTAGCATTGCGTAATATTAGCGTAATTATACCCACGATGCTTGAGTCGAAAGAAATCATCGTGAGTGTTGAAATGATCAATACCATTCAAAATGTGGTGAACTATAAAACCGTTACAAAAGAAATGGTTATCGAACAATTACAAGGCTTTACAAAGGGTTTGTCGAACAACGAAACAATGGAAGGTTTGGAATATGCTCAATTCTTATTAGAAGAGCTACAGCGCGAAAAACCAAAGCTTTTTATCATCGAATCACTTCTTACTCCTTTCCGTAAGGCATTCGTTGGCACAGAACATATCGCAGAAGCGCGCGATATCGCTAATAACTTATGGCGCTATGTTAAAATTGAACAGCCAGCCGAGCGTTGTACGAAAAATAAATAAAACAAAAAGAGGTATCAAATAAAACACTTTGATACCTCTTTACTCTGTTTAATAAGCCTCGTCCTTCAAGAGCATTCCTCTCTAGAAATCGAATCTAACACTAGTGACATTGGAATTTTAGAACGAAGATGGTTCCATCTTGGCCTGAACGAACACTAATTGTGCCATTGTGTAAATCAATGAGCTGTTTCGTAATGGCTAGTCCTAGCCCTGTTCCTGTTGTATCATCTGTCGTATTCGTTCCTCGATAATAGCGTTCGAATAGATTATCGAGCTCCTCCTGCGGAATACCAGGGCCTTGGTCAGCAATGGTTAGCATTACTTCTTTACCAGTATGTTGTGCCTCCACAACGACCTTCGTGCCTTCAGGCGTATACTTTTTCGCATTAGTTATTAAATTATCCATAATCCGCTTAAGTAAAAGCTCATCTGCTTGCAGCAACACATCACCATATACCTTTACACATACCTGTTCATCTGCAAATTGTGGTAACCATATGGCTAGCGGTAATAACACTTTATCCAGCTGTATCGCTTTATTTTTTAATTGGTACGTATAGGTTAAATCCTGAATGAGTGCATCCATGTATGTCGCCTTTTCTTGCATGGTTTGTGCAAAAATACGCATCTCATCCTTTGTCCACTCATATTCCTCAGATGCAAGCATAGTGGAATAGCCATAAATGGAGCTTAACGGGGTCTTTAGATCGTGCGATAAGCCTGTTATCCACTCCTCACGTAAATGCTCTGCATGCTTGATTTGTCTTTCATTTGAATCAAGTCGTTCAGATAGATGATTGAGTGACTCCTCTACAGGTTGAAACAGTTTAAATTTCCGTTTTAACTTCCCTGTTTTTTGATGATGGATTTTTTTATCACTAATTTCACTGTAATCAAATTGAGTTAGTCGTTCAATGCGTGATATAACATAGACTAATGGTCGTACAAATTGTCGTGAAATACTGATGGATAAAAAGATAACGCCCAACAGCAATATAATATGCCCTCCAAAGAAGATAGAAACGAACAATACCATCGCCTTATTAAAAGGCTCTTCAAAAGGCTTATAAGATGGGTTAGGTATTCGCACAACAAATGTCATATCGTTGGCTAAGGCTGTGCTTTGCTTCAGCTCCGCATGCTCGAAAATATCGTATTTTTCCTCTAGTAATTGTGGCTTATTTAGCTTCTCATAGCGTTCGCCAATGACTTCAATCCGATTCCATTGCTCGTCATAGATTTCAACACTGGCTTTATTTTCTTTTAGACGTTGCCGTGTTACAGCAGAAATATTCCCTGTTGCTGTCCAGTTTTCAAGTGCCTCCTCAAAAAGTGGTTGGACAGGAGTAGTCGGAAGAAATAATAAATAGTAATTTGGCAGTTCCCACGTATGCATACCCGGTTGTTTCAATGCCAATAGTTCATTATCTGACTTTCCACATAATCCACATGTATCTCCCGTATAATCAACAATTGTCATGGATGAATCAAATAAATAGAGCTGTCCTACATTTTCCTCAGCTCTCTTCACTAAATAATCAGCAATTTTAACCGTCTTCCCTTTCTCTACAACTGCATCATCTTCAATTTCAAAGGAGCTCATTACATGAATATTGTCACCAACACGTTCATTGATAAAGATAGCGAAAAACACCAGACTTATAATAAAACCTGAAATGATCAATAGATAGAATATGATGAAATACGACACAAAACGGAGTGTTAATTTTCCAGCAGACTTCATGAAGAGATGTCTCCAACAAGCTTATAGCCAATACCTCTGACAGTGATAATGCAGGTCGGCTTTCCAGGATTTTTTTCTATTTTTTCTCGCAGCTTTCTTATATGTACCATCACTGTATTATCATCAAATAAGCAATCACCCCATACGCGCTCGTATATTTGCTCTTTTGATAACACTTGCCCTACATTGTCACATAAATATTTTAATAAATGAAACAAGCGACCACTGATTATTTCTTTCACCCCGTCTACCTCGATTTCTGCTGCGTCAATGTCAAATGTAAAACGGCTGCAAGTAAATACATGATTTTCTGGTACACTCCTTTTCTTCATGTAACGGACTAACTGTACCTTTACTCGTGCTACAAGCTCTAATGGGTTAAATGGTTTTGTAATATAATCATCTGCGCCATTCATAAAACCGCGAAGTTTATCTGCATCACTGCTTTTTGCAGTTAAATAAAAAATAGGGGCATCACTTTTTTCCCGAATCCTATTCGCGATATCCAGCCCACTTCCATCTGGCAGCATGATATCTAATAGATAAAAGTCAAATGTTTTAGTATTCATTTCATCTTTTGCTTCTTCAATTGTGTTACATAATGTAATATTGGTAATTCCTTCTTTTCTTAAAATGATTTCAATCATTTCAGCAATGGCACGTTCATCCTCTAACACTAAAATTGATGCGTCCTGCATTTCCTCACCTACTTTTAAGATTAATTTAAGGTAGTCATTATTTCACCATAAGCTTCCTTCACTATTCTATGTATAAGATAACCAATTAAGGAGATAAAACGCAATGACAACTAAACGTGTTACTTTCATTGATACGATGCGTGGATTTAGTTTATTTGGCATCTTAATGGCGAATTTACTGATTTTCCAGTACGGGATGTATGGCAAAGATGAATTAAAAAATCTTTCTACCTTAGATAATGGAGCTTTATATTTTGTGAAAATTGTGATTGAAGGCTCGTTTATGCCTATCTTCACTATATTATTCGGCTTCTCACTTATTAAATTAATTGAATCCATTCGCAGAAAAAAGAATAAAAGTCGCTGGTCTATTTTACGCCGTGCTACTGGCTTGATTGCTCTCGGCTTACTTCATTCCACTTTATTATGGGAAGGCGATATTCTATTTTCTTATGGCTGTATGACTTTATTTTTGATTCCTTTTATTAATCGGAAGCCGAAAACGCTATTTATATGGGCCAGTATCCTTTTCGTCCTAACAACGGCATTAACATACGGCTCTATGGAAGCTTCAAAAAAGGAACAAAAAGAGCTAGATACCTATATTGAAAAAGCAGATAACGTTTACGCTAACGGAAGCTACTCAGAAATTTTTGATTTTCGAGCTAATGCTGAAGTACCGGGAATGGAAGAGCCAGCCTTCCTCTTCATTTTATTAATTTTTACACCGTTGTTCTACGCACCTCTATTCCTTTTCGGTATGGCACTTGCTAAAAAGCAAGCCTTCATGGAGATGGATAAGGAAATGAAATGGTATAAGCTAGGTACTCTCCTCGTTCCTATTGGGCTCGTATGTAAAAGTCTAAGTTTTATAGAAAGTGCCTTTTCTTCCATCTTATTAATGGGTGGCGCTCAGTTACTAGCGGTTGGCTATGTTTGCCTTGCAGCACTCATTTATAAAACACGTCCTGTACAACTACTTGCACCAGCATTTGAGAGCGTTGGAAAACTGTCATTAACCAATTATTTACTACAAACCATTATTTGTACAACTGTTTTTTATGGCTATGGTCTCGGATTATACGGTAAACTAGGCGTCTTTGGTGGTATCCTATTCGGAATCGTTGTATATGGCTTGCAATGTGTTTTCAGCCTTGCCTATTTAAAGAAATTTAAACGTGGCCCATTTGAGACAATCTTACGGATATGGACGAATTGGTCTTGGACTGGGCAGGTAAAATAAAACTCAACAGGTAGGCAAATAAGAAAGGAATTATTTTATATGAATAGTGACACTAAAGAAGACTTTACAGACTCATGGTGGTTTTTAGGTATTTGTGCGGCTGTAGCAGTGATTCTAACACTACTTGCATTTTCATAGACAATTGCATGGAATTCGTTTTCATTTGCCCCCTACTGTATACTAGAACTACAACTATACAGCTTAGGGGGCATTTTGTTGTTACAGCGTATTATGATTACTGGCTATAAGCCACATGAACTTGGTATTTTTAATGATAAACATCCTGGCATTGCCATCATAAAAAAAGCACTGGAAGCCCGTCTACGCACACTACTTGATGAAGGACTGGAATGGGTTATTATCAGTGGTCAGCAGGGTGTAGAATCTTGGAGTGCTGAAGTTGTTTTAATGCTTAAAAAAGAATTTCCACATTTAAAATATGCCGTTATTACACCATTTTTAGAGCAAGAAAAAAATTGGCAGGACCTAAAAAAGGAAAAATATCAAACATTAATTGCCCAAGCCGATTTTGTTACAAGCGTGACCAAAAAACCATACGAAGCACCCTGGCAATTTGTTGAGAAGGATAAATTTATTATTCAAAATACAGATGGGCTTTTATTAATTTACGATGAAGAAAATGAAGGTTCTCCGAAATATATTAAGCGACTTGCTGAAAAATATATGGAATCTCATGACTACACTCTTTTAATCGTAAATGCCTATGATTTACAAGTAATAGCAGAGGACATACAGCAACAAGATTGGTAGAAAAATATTGATATAATTTTCTGATAATTATATACTAAAATTAATAAAACCCTTATTTGTAACTAGTTCACATACGGACGTTACTAATAATTTGAAAGGAGCTATCATCATTTGAATAAACAGATTGAAATGATTCTTGAAGCTTCTCCCGTAAATGTTGCTCACGATACCTACCGCAGAGAATGCCGCTATACACGAGGAATTCATATTGAAGAACAAGAATTTCTAGCTATTTTAAATACAATGAGCAATGATGCACGCCTCTATTTCGATTTCCATAATCCTCGGAAAGAGATTAAAAAGGGAACCTATTTAAATGGACACTCTGGTCTAGCCTACAATATTTATAATTACTATAAACAAAATTATAAAATTGAAGTTTCCGAATTAATTAATGGTAAAGATTTTTATGTAAAAATAATATAAAATGTAAGCCCCTTTAAAGTTTTACCTTTAAAGGGGCCTCTTTGATTTTATAGATCTGCTACTTGAGCACCTAATTCTTTATCATTGTACATTTCTGTATCCAATTCTTTTGTAATACGTGCTGTTGTAACACCCGCTGTCATTGACCCACTTACATTTAATGCTGTACGTCCCATATCAATTAAAGGCTCTACAGAAATTAATACACCTGCAAGTGCAATTGGTAAATCAAGTGCTGATAACACAAGAATAGCTGCAAATGTTGCACCACCACCAACACCTGCTACACCAAATGAGCTAACCGCTACTACCGCGATAACTGTAATAATGAAGATAGGATCGAGTGGATTAATGCCAACTGTTGGTGCGATCATAATTGCTAACATAGCAGGATATACACCAGCACAGCCATTTTGACCGATTGATAATCCGAATGAGCCTGAGAAGTTTGCAATACCCTCAGATACCCCAAGACGACCTGTTTGCGTTTTAATATTCATCGGTAAAGTACCCGCACTAGAACGAGATGTAAAGGCGAATAATAATGTCTCTGCAGATTTTTTCAAATACGTGAATGGATTTAATCCGCTTAATGTCAGAATTAATAAGTGTACTAGTAAAACAATAAATAACGCCACATAAGAAGCAATAACAAACTTACCTAAATTGTAAATCGCACCGAAATCTGATGTTGCAACAGTACGAGCCATAATAGCCAAAATGCCGTATGGTGTTAATCGTAAGACAATCGTTACGACACCCATTACAAGGGCATAGATTGCATCTAAGCCTTTTTTAATTGTAGCTGCTGTCCCCTCATCCTTACGTGCCACACGTAAATAAGCAAAACCAAGGAATGCTGAGAAAATAACAACCGCAATTGTTGAAGTAGAACGAGCACCTGTTAAATCAAGGAATGGATTTGCAGGGAATAGCTCGATAATTTGTGTTGGTAGATCTGGAGCTGCTAAGCCCGTTGTTTTTTCTTCAAGATATTGACCACGTGCAGTTTCTGCATCACCTTGTAAAATTTGTGTTGCATCTAAATCAAATACGGTTGCAGAAAAAATACCGACAGCCGCAGAAACCGCTGTTGTACCAATTAAAATGGCTAAAATAAGAGCTGCCATTTTCCCAAAGTTTTTGCCAATCTTCATTTTCGTAAAGGCAATTAAAATAGAAATAAAGACTAGTGGCATTGCTACCATTTGTAGCAATTTTACATATCCTGTACCTATAATGTTGTACCAAGATGTTGTTTTGGCTAACACTTCAGAATCTATACCATAGATAAAATGAAGTCCAAGACCAAGTACAATCCCTAAACCTAAACCTGCAAAAACACGATTTGAAAACTTGACGTGTTTTTTATTCATAACATATAAAATTCCAACGAACACAAGTAACACTGCTACGTTAAGAATGATTTGTAAATTCGACAATGGAATGCCTCCTAAGATGTTTTATAATAATGTAATCGAATTATATACCCATAATCCCTATAATTCAAGTATGTTTTATTAAGATTAATAAATTCCTAAAATAAAAACGATTTCTTCCTTTGATTATGCCCTTAAAATTAAAATCAATAATATTTATTAGCAATAAGTAAAAGGAGCCATTATGGTCCTGCACCCCTAAAGTTAGAGTCAAAAATCTAAACTTTAGGGGTGTTTTTATATGGCGAAATACAGCGAAGAATTCAAAATACATGTGGTTAATGAATACATGAAAGGCCCTTTAGGTTATAAATTATTAGCGAAAAAACATGACATACCAAATCATTCGCAAATAAAGCGGTGGGTACGTGCCTTCAAAGAATTTGGAGAAGTTGGATTACGTAGAAAAGTAACAAAAAAGGCTTATTCTGTTCAATTCAAGCTCGATGTATTACACTTTATGAAACAAACAGGTGCTTCTTATCAAGATACAGCGATTGAATTTAACATGAATAATCCAGGCTTAATAGCGAACTGGAACAGTAAATTTTTGAAGGAAGGTATAGAAGGCCTGCAAGAAAAAGCGAAGGGACGGCCACCTATGTCTACTAATCCTAAAAATAAACCTGTCAAACAACCAAACACATTGTCTCGTGAAGAACAGCTAGAACGTGAAAATGAGCTTCTCCGATTAGAGATTGCGTACTTAAAAAAGTTAGACGCTTTCGAGGCGAATCCGGATGCCTTCCTCGAAAAGCACAAGCAGCGTTGGCATTCGAACTCAAAGAAGAAGGGTTCCGATTGAAAGATGTATTGAAAATCATTGAGATCCCAGAAGCAACGTATCATTACCATATTCAACAGTTAAAAAATGAAGATCCCAATCAAGAATGGAAAACGTTGATTTCAGCGCTATTTGAGAAGCATGAAGGTAGATATGGTTATCGCCGAATCCATGCAGAATTAAAAGCGCAAGGATACGTCATCAATCACAAAAAAGTACAGCGAATCATGAAGGAATTGGACTTAAAGTGTGTAAAATTCGTTCGTAAATCTCGTTATAAATCGTACAAGGGCAAGGTGGGTAAAGTCGCAAATAATCGATTAAACCGCCGTTTCAATACGCCAAACACTTTACAAAAACTGGTGACAGACGTAACAGAATTCAAGTGTACAGAAGATGAAAAACTTTATTTAAGTCCAATTATGGATCTCTATAATGGCGAAATTATTGGGTTTAGTATGTCTAAACGCCCAACATTGGATTTCGTATTAGAATCGCTACATCAAGTTCTACCAATTATTCAGAACCAAGCTACATATCGTGCAACAATTCATTCGGATCAAGGCTGGCATTATCAACATAATTCATGGGTGAAAACATTACGGCAAAACAAGGTTTTCCAAAGCATGTCTCGCAAAGCGACATGTGCAGATAATGCGGCGATGGAAAACTTCTTTGGCATACTTAAACAAGAGATGTATTACGGTGAAGTATTAATCCCGTTTGAAGAATTGAAGGAAAAAATCGAACGATATATCGACTACTATAACAATGAACGTATTAAACAAAAATTGGCTGGCATGAGTCCAGTAAAATACCGAACTCTAGCCAGCCAATTAGCTGCATAATAAAAACTCTAACTTTAAGGGGTCACTACCTATAAAAGGGAATAGTAGATAGTTATCGAAAACGTTCATGAGGCTAACTTTTAACGTATAGACAGCTAAACTATAAGGCTTGATAGAATTGCTCATTTCAGTTGTATTAATATTCTAGTCAAAAACATAGAAGTTGGTGACAAAATGGTTACCAGAATTTTAAAATTGTTCATATTAACTACAAAATCTATACCCAAAATGCCTTACTGACGAACAAAAAACCTACATCGTTTAATGAACGAAGTAGGTTTCTCTTAGTGTTGAAAAACAAAACAGTCAATTGAAAGGTAGAAATGGATTCCCGTTGCAGGCTACTTGACTCCAACCTACAAAAGTATTACCTTTTTAGCAAAGGTTTTCAAATAAGGCGAAGGTCTTCACTACTCTTTATGGAGAGGTGTTGTCACACATCACTTCCCCACATTGAAAATAAGAGCTTATTCCCTCTAAAAATAATGGGCTATTTAATCGCTATATTACTATGAAAAAAAGTAAAGACTCTTTGCAGAATGGTTGATTGGAGTGGAGCCAGCGTCACTCCTAGGGGATTTAGCGTCACAGATGAGACCCTGGAGCGAGCGTAAGTGAGTGAAGCGGCTCATCGGACGCCCCCTGGAAAGGGCGCTGGCGGAACGGAAATCAACCTCTCACCTTACAAATTTGCTTTTTCTGCCGTTGACATGGTCTTTTTTCAACAACATGAAAAACCTACATCGTTTAATGAACGAAGTAGGTTTTTTGTTCGTTGATAAGGTAACAGCTGCCTGCAATTTTTTTACACTGCTTTTTCACGTGTGTGACCGCATTGGATAATTGTTCGACGGAGTTAAAATACTGATATTCATTCGTAATAACGGCAATGGATAAGGATGTACATGTTAGAGTACCTAGCTCACCCGCTCTATTAGCTACCTGCACATACACTAAATCCTCTAGCTCATAAAAGCTTAAAATATTGGCATCAAAGTCATCTATGATCTTCTGACAAATCTTTTCTATTTCATAATGCGGAAGGATGGCAACAAAATCGTCGCCACCAATATGCCCTAAAAAATCTTCCGCCCCACAGATATATCTTTTTAGTATATCTGTTAAATAACGTAAAATTTTATCCCCTTTATTAAAGCCATATGTGTCATTGTAGGATTTAAAATGATCTAAATCAAAATAGATCAAACTATAGTGTGCTAGCTGTAATGCTTCCTCTAGCTTTTCATCGATTAATGTATTGCCTGGAAGACTACTTAACGGATTTAAAAAACTGGCGATAGCTACTTGTGTATCAACAAGCTTTAACAGTAACTCACGAATGCTAACCATTCCGTCATATAAGTCATTTTTCGTCACAATGATATCATCATATAAGTCTTCAGGAGGTCTAGACATCGCTAGTGTACTAACCTCAGTGATTGGAGTATAGCGATCTACTATTAAAGGATTTTCTTTAATGATAAGTTGATTTTGCCGTCCCATAAATAAATGATAGCCATATTGAGTACCTATTTTTTGATAGAAATGTGTGCGTGTAATATGTCCAATTGGTTTTTCATCCCGAACGACAACAATACTACGCAATGAAGGATTACTTGTAAAAAGTACATCTACTTCTTTATTTTTCACAAATTCATCAATACATGGAACCTTTTCAATGACTTCCCCTATCTTCATTGTCACCCACCCTTATTTTCCCCAATTGTATTTCCTTTGCGGGCTTTCCTATTGCATAACCTTGTGCATAGTGAATGCCAATATGATGCAGATACGCCAGCTCTTCTTGTCGCTCAATCCCTTCAGCAATCATTTTAGTGTTAGCTTGCTCGGCATACTTCATTAATAAGGTAACGAGTTGTTGCTGTTCGCTGTTTTGATCGATAAATTGAATTAAGGAACGGTCTAATTTAATGAATTCTGGCTTTAAATAAATGAGCGTTTTTAAACTATTATAGCCTGAGCCTACATCGTCCACTGCTATGCGATAGCCCTGTGATCGATAATGTGATAATACACGCTCAAACTCTACAAAATCTATCACGGCACTACGCTCAGTTAATTCAAACACGACTTGCTGCGGTTTAATGCCAAGTTCCTTTAGCAATTGCAGTGTTTCTCCACAATGGTAATTTTTATCTACTAATACATTTGGATGTATATTAAGAAAGACTAAGAAGCTTTTATCCGCCAAATCGTTAGGCATACGTTCCTTAAATCGTTGTAAGGAAAGATTTCGACAAAAACATTCAAATAAAAATACACAATCTGTTTGTCCAACAAACTCATAAAACTGGTCGACACTATTAAATAATGCTGAGGAAACTGGACGGTTTAATGCTTCAAATCCCATCGTTTGTTTTGACTGTAAATCTACAATAGGTTGAAAATATGTATGTAAATCGTTATGCTGAATAATTTGTTTCAATGCTTTTAAACGTTTCATATATAACGTATTGCTTTGATGTTGCCCATATAAATATTTTAAAAAAGAAAATATATTACTAGTTTTTATATTTTGCCCCACAGCAGACTCCATTCTTGCACCTCTTCAATTGGTTATTATGGTTCATTGTACGCTTTGATTGTAAATAGACTGTGAATCGTATGTAAAAAGAGCAAGCACACACACTAGACTTTGACCGTTTATTAGCGTAGTAAATATTTCATAATATTAAATATATTACAAATAATTTATTTGATATAAATTATTGTTAGTGTATGATTGTAACAATAGGTTTATATTACCTATTATAATATTTTGCGTTTTTACCCTATCGATCTTAATAGGGAAACCTATTTAGATATAAAAATTATTCAAGGGAGGATCCTGTTAATGAGCTTGTCTATTCAACAATTATTGGAGAACAAAGGAATTACACCGAAACCTGAACACCTTGAACTATTAAAAACACGCTGGGAGGGCATGCAGTCACTTCGTAGCAATTTAGAAGGTATTGCGATTGATGATGCAGATATCGCGGTACGTAGTATTCCTGGAGGTGATCATATTGACAACTGATTTACATTTAAAATCCGTTGAAGAGTTGGCACCCTTACTTGCATCGAAGACACTATCTCCCGTGGAATTAACGAAGGCGATTTTAGATTTTGCTGAGGAAAGTCAGCCTAAAATTAATTCCTATATGGCCTTTTACAGGGAAGAAGCTTTAGCAAAGGCAAAAGAAGTGGAACAGGAAATTCTCCAAGGCCACTATAAAGGCATGTATCATGGGATTCCGATGGCCTTAAAAGATAACTTGTATTTCAAAGATAAGATAACAACGATGTCCTCAAAAATTCATAAGGACTTCGTTTCTGATTATGATGCGACAGTGGTTGAAAAACTCCGTGACGCTGGTGTAATTTTCACTGGAAAACTAAGCATGCATGAATATGCTTGGGGAATTACCAATAACAATCCTCATTACGGACCTGTTCGCAACCCATGGGATTTAGATAAAATCCCTGGCGGTTCTAGCGGCGGCTCTGGGGCGGCTGTTGCAGCAGGGGCCAGTGTTGCTTCATTAGGAACGGATACAGCTGGTTCCATTCGAATTCCATCCTCTGCTTGTGGCATTGTTGGTTTAAAACCTACACACGGTCGTGTAAGTAAATATGGCTGTTACCCACTCGCTTGGAGTTTAGACCATATTGGCCCAATGACAAAGACAGTAAAGGATGCAGCAGGCTTGCTTGAAGTCATTTCTGGCTTTGATCATCGAGACCCTACTTGCATTGACGTTCCAACAGATAACTACGTGCAGCAGCTTTCTGGCAATATCAAGGATTTAGTGATTGGTATCAATGAAGAATACTTCTTTAAAAATGTGGATGCTGATATTGAAAAAGCTGTTCGAGCAAGTATTCAAAACTTAGTAGATCAAGGTGCGAAAGTGGAAGTAGTGCGAATTCCTTCATTACAATATGCAGAATGGGCAGAGCTTGTGACGTCCCTTTCGGAGGCGGCAGCTATACACCATTCCGATTTACAAGAGAGACCACAAGATTTTGGTGACGATATACGCCTACTCTTTGAGCTCGGTGAATTGCCTTCTGCAGTCGATTACTTACAGGCACAACAGGTACGTCGTCAAATCAAACAGGAGTTTACAGAGATTTTTAATAAGGTAGATGTGCTTATTACCCCTACTCTACCTGTTGTGGCTAATACAATTGGTGATGATTTCGCAGAGTTAAATGGTCAAAAAGTGGATTTAATTGATAATATTATTCGCTTTACAGGCCCTAGCAACTTAACTGGCTTACCTGCCCTTTCCGTTCCTTGTGGCTTTAAAGGGAATTTACCAATAGGGCTACAAATTATTGGCCCTGCCTTTAAAGAAGGACGCATTTTAAATGTAGGGTATGCCGTTGAGCAAACGAATCCACTGAGAAATAGAAAGCCTAATATTTTTGCTAACATTTAAACGATAAGTACTGAAATCTGCTCACTTCACGGTTTACCGCTGAATGAGTAGATTTTTTTGTGGTGGATATCCATTTGCATGAATACAAATGGTTTTTTATGAACAAGTAAATTTATAATAGAAGTTAGTACCTTACTACAAGAAAGGCAATGGTCCGTTTATGAATGTAGAAAATTTTTTACAATTACCCATTACAAAGAATTTCACTGTTGTCGCTGGCCACAACGGTTTGCATAAAGCTGTTCAAAATGTAGAGATTTTAGACTTTGAATTTTCACCAGACATACACCATGTGCGAGATACAATTTTCACGCCCAACAGCGTTGTATTAAGTAGTTTATTATTTGCCAAACAAAAGCCTGAGTATTTATTAAATGCAGTAAAAAATCTAGTGGAGCTCGGGGCGAGTGCCTTAGCTTATAAGCCTGTTATTTTCAGAGATTTACCTGAAGAGGTTTTGACTTATGCAGAGGAACAAGATTTTCCTATTTTAAGATTTGGTGGAGATGAGTTTTTTGAGAAGATTATTTTAGAAACAATGGCCTACGCTAAAACACAGGATTATTCATTCTTTTTAGAAACGATCTTACGGAGATTAATGGAGGAAGATATTACACAAGAGCAAATCAAATCCATTTTACAGCAGCTCAATAGACCCTTTGAAAAATATGTATTTGTAGCAACTTTACGAGCAAGTGACACATCTCACCATAACTGGATGCAAGCTATTTTTTCGTTAGAGCCACTACTTAAATCAGGTCTGATTTGTTCTTATAAGCAGAGCCTTTTTATCATCATGACACATCCATCCCAGCTGTTTCAATTTGACAAGGTGTTACATGAATGGTTAGCATTATATGCCATCCCAACGGAAAAGATCACTTTTGGCTATAGTAGTAGCTACGATACTCAAACTGGCTTCCCTATTGCTTTACGCGAAGCCTTCTTTGCTAGTATATTAGCTGAGATTGACATGCTGCCTAGCCTTCATTATAAGCATCTGGCATCGGATCGTTTATTAATTGAGTTGTATCGTAAAGATCCAATATTTGCAATGGATTATGTTACTTCTTTTTTAGCTCCTTTACTTGATGATAAGGCTGATCCCGATTTAATGGAAACTGCCATAACCTATATCGTAAAAAAAGGAAATATTAAGGAAGTTGCCGTAGCACAATTTTGTCATCCAAATACAATTCGCTATCGTATGGCTAAAATACGTCATTTAGTAGCACCGACAGATAATGATTATGTTTTTTATGAACACTTAGCTGCAGCCGTTAAATTGTACTTATTACATAGCAAGATAGGTTTTGAGTAATCGCTTTGGAATAAGTACAAAAAAACGCCTGAATATTTAGAAATAAAATCAAATTCTTTTCCTCACTCCTATGCTATTCTATTGAAGTCAGGAGGAAGAAAACATGAAAACTTACATAGCTGATGGCATGCTATTGATTACTGCAATCGTGTGGGGTAGTGGATTTGTTATAACGGCTATTGCCTTAGAATATTTAACAGCTTATCAAGTGATGGCTGGTAGATTTTTATTAGCTTCCATTATATTATTGGTTTTATTTGGTTCTCGATTAAAAAAAGCTTCGAAATCTGTTATTTGGAAGGGAGCTTTATTAGGTACAATTCTGTATATAGCATTCGCCCTTCAAACCGTTGGACTCCAATATACAACACCGTCTAAAAATGCCTTTTTAACCGCAGTGAATGTTATTATTGTTCCTTTAATAGCCTATGCGGTTTATAAACGCCGCATTGACGGCTATGAAATCATTGGTTCTCTAATTGCGATTGCAGGAATCGGCTTTTTATCACTACAAGGCTCATTAACAATGAATGTTGGGGATGCACTTTCTCTAGCATGTGCCGTTGCTTTTGCCTTTGATATCTTTTATACTAATCTTTTTGTTCAAAAAGAAGATGCCATTGCTCTTACCATTATTCAATTTCTGACGGCATCCTTTATAGGTGTTCTAGTCGTCATTAGCCAAGGGGATATCCCGACATCACTCGAAAAAGAAGCAATCTATTCGATTATTTACCTAGGTATTTTTTCTACGACAATTGCTTACCTCTTCCAAAATGTAGCCAATCAATATACAACTGCTACTAAAGCTGCGATTATCCTATCGACTGAATCCTTTTTCGGTATGGTGTTATCCGTCATCTTTTTGCATGAAATCTTAACAAGTCGCATGGTCGTAGGTGCAGTACTTATTTTACTAGCTATACTCATTGCAGAGATCAAACCAGCACATCCTAAAAAGAAGCTAATGAAAACACTTGATAATCAGACGCCAAAATAGTTTCAGTTTTATACTGGGACTATTTTTACGTTCCTGATACTCGACTTCGACTAGTAATAACGCTTGTCGTAATGCCTACTACCAATACGGTAATAATGGATAATAGGAAGGTCGATGTGGATAGTAGGAAGCCTCCTATAACAATAACAATGGAGTCAATAAAAAATATTAATATTCCAACATTAATACCTGTCTTGTCACAGATAAATTGAGCGATTAAGTCTGTCCCCCCTGTGCTTGTCTGAAAACGCAGCATCAGACCAATGCCGAAGCCAACAAGTATACCTCCCAAAATTGCACTGTAAAGCGCATCCATTTGGACAAGATTTCGCACAGGCTTTAACAAATCAATAATTACGGAAGATGCTATTAAGCCGTGTATACTATTGTAAAAATAGGCTCTATATTTAAACCAAGCAATAATAAAAATAGGAATACTAATAATAATGATCATTAAACCGATTTTGAGCTTATATAGATAATGTAATATAAGCGCTAACCCTACTACTCCCCCATCTAAAATTTCATATGGCGTTAAAAATAAATTAATTCCTAACGACAATGAAATACTTCCTACTATAATGACAAGACCTTTTGTAAAGAAATACATATAACCCCCCTCCGTGATTAAGCATGTCTTATAGTATGAAAATAGGTTATCGAACATGTTATGAAATACCCTTAGATGTATAACCATTTTTATCGAGAACATTTGCTAAATTTCTTCGAAACCTATTCAATTATTTTTCGTATATACAGGTAAATTTTGATTTAACAAAGGGGATTATTGTATGGAGCATGCTTTATTGGAACAAGTTAAACATACTAGAACTTTTTTAAGACAAGAACACTTAGAAACAATCTTTGAAGAATTTGATGTTCAACGAATGAGTTTAACAGAGGGACAGCGCTTGGAAAAATACCGTAAAATGCTTGAAAGCCCATTTCGCTTTTTCCGTGGAAGTGCCTATCTATTTTATTTTGATATGACAAAATCCGCCTCAATCTTCCATACTCCTGATAGAAAACCAACTTGGATTCAAGGTGATATGCATATGGATAACTTCGGTGCTTTTCAAAATGAGGCAGGCGAGATTGTTTTTGATGTTAATGATTTCGATGAGGGCTATGTCGGCTCTTATTTATACGATATTATTCGCATGAGCGTCAGTATTGCGCTCTATTTAGAAGAACAAGGCTTACATAAGACAACTCAGGAAACGGCTATTCAGTATTTTCTCCGTAGCTACATAGATCAGCTAAAACGATTCCAGCGTAAGCAGGATAATCCTTTAACCTTGATGTTCACAAAGGACAATACAAAGGGACCAGCAAAGAGATTATTGAAAAAGCTTGATAAACGCCAGCGATCTCATTTTTTACAGGATATTTCGTATGTAAATGAGGATGGTCAGCGTGCCTTCTTATGGAATGAAGAAATTCAACCTGTTACTAGTGAAGAATACAGCGCCATTTCAAACGCACTATCTACATATAAAATTAGGGACATAGCTTATAAGTATGGCTCTGGTACAGCTTCTATCGGTTTAAAACGTTACTATATTTTAGTGGAAGACGAAAAAGGTGCGTCAGGAGTCGAGGATTTAGTGTTAGAAATGAAAGAGGTACGTACAGCAATTCCTGCCTACTTCCTCCCTTATCAGGAACTATTTTGGGCTCATTATGAGCATCAGGGAGCACGTGTAGTCGGAACTCAAAAAGCTATGCACCATTTAGAGGACCCACATTTAGCCTTTATCACGATGAATGGACAGGAATTTTATATTCGTGAACGTTCTCCTTATAAAAAGAAGATTAAGCCTAAAAACTATAAGGATGTAGAGGATTACTTTACTACAACATCACTTATGGGGAAAATTGCTGCTAAAATACATGCACGAGCTGATATCGATTATTCTCATGTTTTTACCTATCACAGTGAGGAGGAGATTTTAAAAGCGATCGGCAAAGAGCGTGATGTATTTATAGAGCATACAATTTTACAAGCCATGAGCTACAAGGAAATTGTCTACACAGACTTTAGTTTATTTAAAGACTGGGTAGAAACAAAATTTAATTAACATCCTAAAAAAGGGACCTCGGCATTTAGCAGAGGTCCTTCCTTATTAAATTATTTTTGCTTAGCCTTCATACGAGCAAGCAAAAAGCCGCCCTTAAATGATTTAGGCTCATACGAGATAATAAAGGCATTCGGCTCAAATTGCTCTACTATTTGAAAGAGCTCCCCTTCACGATTTCTCTTCGTTAAAATTTCATATTTATAGCGATTACTATCTCGCCCTTCTCCGATATAAATCGTGACTGCAAACCCTTCGTTACGAAGAAATTTCACAAGCTCTTCATTCTTATTTTGCGTATTAATGGTTGTATAAACATAGCCTATCGCTAGCTTACGTTCTATTTTTGCTCCTAAAAATATACCTAATCCAAATCCAACTGCATAGACAACCATAGATAACATGCTTTGCTTCCCACTAAAAACGAGTGAAAGGCCAAATACATACACTAACATCTCCAGCATACCAAATATCGCAGCAAGGAACGTGATATTCTTTACCAAAAATATTGTTCGCAATGTTAAAAAAGGTACATAAACTAATTGAAGAATTAATATTAAAACGATACTTTGCATTTGTACTAGACCTTTCTCAGAGTAGTTATATATAAGTGTATGTTGAAAGAGAGAATTACATTCTATTAAAAACCATCCTCATTTTTAAATTCCCCTTATAACCTAATTTTAAACATTGCAGATGGCATTGCTTTAAAAGTGCTCTTCTAAACTAATTGCGCGATATAATACTACCTAAGTATTGCTTATGAGATATGTTAATCGCACTTAGACACAAATTTATATATTTTTGGAAAGTGGTTCTTGTTTGACCAATGGTATGAAACAGATTCGAAAGAAAAAATCATTTTAAAGTGAGTAAAATAATTAATAATGATGATTATATGTAAACAAGGGAAAGTAGTGCTATTGATACAAGTATCAATAAAAATAAATTTAGCGTATTTCCATATTATCTTGAAGTAAGTACTAGACTGCTAAAAGGATTTTTTATTTAATTGTAAAAAACAATGTTCAGAAATGATAGGAAATGGAGGGTGAAAATCTCGACTCTCGCCAGCTCCATAATCCATTAGCATGAAATGTCACATTTTTATAGCTTAATTTTCGAAAATAGGATGTTATTACTTCAGGTCACTCACAATATTATGAATACGATCAAAAAGAGACTGGGACATAACCCAACATCAGAAACGTCTAGAATTGGAATATCCATCTGTACGGAATATTGTACATGCTTTCAACGTACGTTCATGAGAAGACTGTTTAGGATGTTCATTCCGTTCATCTTGTACAAAAGCAAAGGAAGGCACCAATTAGAAAATCATGGTGAATGAAAAATGGAAACAGCAAAAAGAATATGTTAGAGTCAAGCTTTCGGAAGAGAAAACGAGTGCCATCTATCGAAAACGCAAAGTCGATGCGGACCCAGTTTTTGGATTCTTAAAGGCTAATTTGAGTTCCATTCGGTTTTTAATACGAGGAAAATCGAAGGTTGAAAACGAAATACGTTTAGCATTAATGGCAGTTCGGAAATATATTGCCATTAATCAAGAAATGAGGTAAAGAAAATCAAAAAACTTAGTCAAATAAGTAAAAAGGGAAATCGAACAACATCGATTTCCCTTTTATCTTGAATATCAGCTAGTTTTGTCCCAGCCTCTTACTAAAAACTAATCAAGATATCTTGATAGCATACCAGAATACCAGACTTTCCAATAGTCACCATTTACGCCACCGTGTTCAATGGTTGTGGTTTCTTTGCTTAGTGTTCCTCCGTATTTATTTCCATTATTTAGTTGTTTATACACAAATTTTGTTTTAGGAGTATCTGCTGCCATCTGATACTGGCTTTTAGGATACAGCTCAAAAACTCTTTCATATATTTGATTACTAAAAGTAGTAATAGGAAGATCTATGCTAATCACTGTATTCCCTTGATGTGGTAAATTAGTTTCAATAGGTTCTTCTGCATTTGCATTGGCAGCAATCCCTAAAGACAATCCTACTGTTGTTGCACCTAATATAAGTTTTTTTAACATGTAAATTAATACCTCCATTTTCATAATATGTATCACAAATATTATTATAATCAATTTTACATAAATGGTAAATATTACTTTTTTCCCAATTTTCACAATTAATTCATATATCAAATTAATCCAATTACAAAAAGTTAAATTTCTTCCGAATACGTCTGATGTCAATTTTGCGACTACTATTTCATTTCTTTAGTTATTTTATATTCAAGAGCTCTAACCATTGAACAAAAAATATATAGTGCTCATCATAAGTTATGAAGTATACTTTTCTAACTTCTTTCTCCTTTTTGGCAGAATAAAAATAAGAAAAAACTTAATAACCTGAATTTCAATTTAGCTTGTTCTTCTAAAGAATAATCTTTTACGCATACAAAAAAGCCACCTACTTTCAACTAAATTAATAGCCAAAAGATAGGCGACTTTACAACGTTCTTTTCATCAAAACATGTGGGGTATTTAGATGAAAGTTATTTAATTTTCCCTTTATACTTCACCATGCATCGGGTCTTGCTTATGCTTAGGCCCAATCATATTGAATAAAATATTAAGGATAATCGCTGTGACAGAACCACAGACGATACCGTTGGATGTTAAAATAGACACTTTTTCTGGTAGTGCATCAAAAATGCCAGGAACGACTGATACACCGACCCCTAAGCTTACTGCAATCGCAGCAATCATCGCATTCTCAGCTGACTCATTCATAACTGGTACAAGCATCCCCATACCTTGTGTAATCACCATTCCGAACATCGCAAGCATCGCTGCACCTAGTACGGATGTTGGAATAATCGTTGTTAACGCTGCGATTTTCGGTAGGAAGCCAAGTGCTACTAATAATCCACCAGTGATGTAAATGACTTTACGGTCCTTAACGCCTGACATACGCGTAAGTCCCACGTTTTGTGAGAATGTTGTGTAAGGAAAGGCATTGAAAATACCACCGATTACTGAAGCTAGACCTTCTGAACGATAGCCGCGAGCTAAATCCTTTGAATCTAATTTTTTATTACAAATATCACTTAGTGCAAAATAGACACCAGATGACTCTACTAAAGATACCATTGCTACAAGTGTCATGGTGATAATTGCCGTTACATCAAATGTTGGCATGCCAAAGTAGAAAGGTTGTACCATGTGAAATACATTAGCATCCGCTACTGGCGTGAAATCCACTTTGTCCATGAATGCACCTAAAACGGTACCTACTACTAATCCAATCAGAATAGAAATCGCACGAACAAAACCTGTAGAAAAACGATACACGATTAAAATAATGATTAATGTAATAAACGCTAATGCCACATTAGAAGCAGAAGCAAAATCCTCAGCACCTTGTCCACCTGCCATATTGTTTAAAGCTACTGGTAATAAGGAAATACCGATAATCGAAACAACGGATCCAGTTACTACTGGAGGGAAGAATTTCACAAGCTTGCCGAAGAAGCCCGCAATAATCATTACAATTACACCAGAGGCAATAATAGAACCATAAATATCTGTAATACCTTGCTCTGGATTGGTGCCGATCGCAATAATTGGACTTACTGCTGTGAATGTACAGCCAAGTACTACAGGTAAGCCAATCCCGATGAATTTACCTGAATATACCTGTAAAAGTGTTGCAATCCCGCACATCATAATATCAATTGCTACTAAATACGTCATTTGTGTTGAATCAAAGCCAATTGCTCCACCAATAATCAGTGGCACTAAAATGGCTCCAGCATACATCGCAAGTAAATGTTGAATCGCTAGCGCAGTTGATTTAAAGGTATTCATTACGAGCGAGCCTCCGTAGCAAATGTTACATTGCCATCTTCAAGAGAGTCTACAATCGCTAATGACTCAACGCGAACTCCCTGCTCACGCAATAATTTTCCACCATCTTGGAAGCCCTTTTCAATAACGATGCCCACACCCACAACATGCGCACCAGCTTGTGCAGCAATATCTAGTAAGCCTTTGACAGCTTCACCATTTGCTAAGAAATCATCAACAATTAAAATATTATCGTCCTCATTTAAGAAATTACGTGATACAGAGATCTCATTTGTTTCATTTTTTGTAAACGAATGTACCTTTGATGAATAAAGGTTATCTGAAAGTGTTAACGATTTGCGTTTACGAGCAAACACGACAGGCGCGCCAATTTCTAACCCTAACATAACAGATGGTGCAATACCTGAAGATTCTATTGTTAAAATCTTTGTAATCACTTGATCAGAGAAACGGTTTGCGAATTCATGCCCAATTTCCTTCATTAATATTGGATCAATTTGATGGTTTAAAAATGAATCAACTTTTAATACGGATGAAGATAATACTTTACCCTCTTGCATAATTTTGTCTTGTAATAACTTCATTTCTTTTATATCCTTCTTTCTTTCAGAGTAATAAAAAACGCTAAATACCTTGTTTCCATTCAGCTACGAGTGGAGCAAAGCATTCAGCGTAAAAACGTCGAAACGAATAGAAAACATCATTATAATTGAAGTTCTCTAAAAGCATTGCTACCCATAGTCGATTTATTTACGGTAAATCGGTAGAAACTTGCGAGCCCTATTCTCGCTATTATATGAGTGGATTTGTATGAAACTATCAGAATATCCAATTTATCACTTTATTCGGCAAGAACCTATAACTTTTACGAAATAAAGTTTGATTTTTCGGAATTTAATGGTATTTCGCAACTTTTCAATTGCAAACGTTCGTGTTTTCAATCAACGTACTGATTATAACAGACTATTTTCTAGCTTGCTAGCATTATTTTGATAAATGAAAAGGGACTGTCATAATGACGACATTTCTGTGAAATAACAGTGTCGTACGAATGAGTAGACTCGATTGGTTGTGTAGCATATGATGCCACCCTTTTTTCGGTAGAAATTGAGGAATCACAACCGTCACTTTATGATTTGTTTTAGTACAATGGTGCTCTACTTTATCAATAAATTTCATCAATGGCTGTGTAATGCTACGATATGGTGAATAGTAAGTCACTAACCGTACATCAGGTTGCCATGCGTTCCACTTCTCTTCAAAAGCTTTTGCTTCTGCTTGATCGAAAGCTACATAAAAGGCGATCACTTTATCCACCTTAAGTGATTTAGCATAATGAAGAGAGTTTTCAACTACCTTTGTTATACCAGCGACTGGCACAATGAACACATTTCCCTCAATAGTAGTCAGCTCCTCCTGATTCAATCTCAATTGTTCTCCAACGGCTTGATAATGGTGCTTAATCCGATGAAATACAAAAATAATGATTGGTAAAAAGACGAACACTGGCCATACTTGGGGCATTTTTGTCACAAAGAACATCATAGCTACAATGAAAGAGATCGCTGCTCCAATTGTATTGATAGAAAATTTTGCTACCCAACCTTTAGGTTTTTCGCGCCACCATTTTCGCATCATTCCCGTTTGCGCTAATGTAAACGGAATAAATACCCCAACAGCATATAGCGGAATTAAATGCTCTGTGGCTCCATCAAAAAGAATAATTAAGACAATGGCCGCAACACCTAGCATCATGATGCCATTTGAATAACCAAGACGATCTCCACGAATTTGGAATATTCTTGGGATAAAACCATCCTTCGATAAATTCACAGCAAGCAATGGAAAGGCTGAATACCCTGTGTTTGCGGCAAGTACTAAAATCATTGCCGTAGTCCCCTGTACAATATAATAAAGGAAATTCCGACCAACACTAGCTTCTGCCAGTTGGGAAACTACTGTTGCCTCTGCCGTTGGGGCAATCCCATAAAAATAAGCTAAACTTACAATACCAATAAATAAAACAGCTAAAATGGCGCCCATCGCTAAAAGTGTTTTTGCTGCATTATTAGGAGCAGGATTTCTAAAATTAGGAATAGCATTAGAAATAGCTTCTACCCCGGTTAACGCTGAGCTACCTGAGGCAAATGCCTTTAATAAAATAAATAAGCTAATCCCTGCCACTGGTGTACCAACCTTTGGATGCAGCTCTGCTGGCACCTGACCAGTTGTAACCTGATAGAGCCCAATCCCAATTAACAAGAGCATAACGCCTACAAATAGATAGACTGGGTATGCCAAGATAGAGGCTGACTCTGTTACACCTCGTAGGTTTAAAATTGTTAAGAAAATCACAAAAACGATAGCAATGGGTACATTGTATGGATGAAGGCTTGGAAATGCCGATGTAATAGCATCTGTACCTGCTGAAACACTAACTGCTACTGTTAAAATATAATCAACAAGCAAAGAGCCTCCAGCTACAAGACCTGCATTCACTCCTAAATTTTCTCGCGATACTACATAAGCGCCACCACCATGTGGATAAGCAAAAATAACCTGACGATAAGATAAAATCAGTGCCACAAGCAGAACGACCACTCCAACGGCAATCGGTAAAGAATACCAAAGGGCAAGTGTGCCCACTGTCATAAGAACAATTAAAATTTGTTCTGGTCCATAGGCTACTGAAGACAAAGCATCGGACGATAAGATTGCCAATGCCTTTGCTTTACTAAGCTTTTGTTCCCCTAACTCATCGGATCTTAATGGTTTGCCGATTACATAACGTTTGAATGAGGATTTCATTGATAAACACCTTCTAGTTTCATAGAATGTGTTTCGCCTCTCTAAATAACATCAAAAAACGTCTACAAGTCATCACTAAATAAGACTTGTAGACGTTCATCCGTCTGCCAAGCTCCACTTTTCTGCTCTTAACGCTTACGAGGTTAGCTGTCGGATTCGGGCCTGAGTAGCCCTACCCCTCCAAATGGAAGAGATTCACCCCAAGAATGGCTTATGCCATACATCAAAATTGGTTCCCCCGCGTTTAGTTGCTTCAGCGATTTAGAAATTTGAAACTTTTATAATGATGTCATATTACGCCTGCTGATTGAAAAAGTAAAGAAGAAAATTTTTCATTTTCACGAGTGAAAAACATAGACTTTTTTCGAGCATATGTTAATACTCGTCATTGCTGCCAATACTCTCGCTACAACAAAAAACTGTCTTAAAAGTATGCTCTACTTTTAAGACAGCTCGCTCTTTTAGTCTTCCATATCTTGTTCAAAATCAACAATGTTCCCTGTCATTGCATCCACATCTACTTCATATTCATACTGACCATCTTTCAATTCTATTTCATATAAGCCATCATCCAGCTTAATTTTTGTCACGGTACCATTTGCTTTCGTTAAGGCTGTTTCGATAGCCTGTTCTTTTGTAATAATTTTCGCTGTTGGCGTGCTAACAGAAATGTAATTATCCCAATCATCGTCATCTCGACGCTCTTTTTTCTGCTTCAGTAATTTTCCCGTATAAGCATCAAATTTTAAATCATATTCCGCTGTCTCGGTATGCACCTCTACTTCGTAAATAGAGCGGAATTGATTTTGATCAAATTCGATATCCGCAACAGTCCCATCAACTATTGCTAATGCTTTCTTCTCAATCTGCTGTATTGTTAATACCTTATTTTCTTGCGCATTTCCTGATAATAAAGTTGTCGAGCCAATTGCTGCTCCAACCCCAAGAGTAACTACCAATGCTGGAATCATAATTATTTTTTTCATATTCATCTCTCCTTTGTTTTATCTATTCTTAGCTTAGCAAGCGAAGATGATAGAACTATAAGAGGAACATTAGAATTTCATGAGAAGTGATTTATTGTTCGTCATCCCATGTAACAGACAGAACCTTTCCTGAAACGGCATGAATTTGAAAAGTGGCTTCGTCATCCTGTGTTTCAATTTCAACTAAATAGTAACCACCCTCTGAGGTTTCTTCAAAATCGACTGAATCCACCTCTCCCTTCAATTGCTCCAGTGCTATTTGAACGGCTTGCTGCTCAGTAATAATAGGCCCTTCTACAGATTGTTCTTGTGGCTCCACCATTTTCTCCGATAATACTTCACCGGAATAGCCATCAAGTGTGATATCTTTTTGCTTGCTATCTTTTTCAACTCGCACTGTATAAATGGAATCTGTTAACATAACACTTTCTACATCTCCATATTCCTGTTTAACCATCTGCCTGATTTGCTTTTCTGTTAACAGTAATTTACTTTGTCCTTCTTTTATTTTTAAATCAGTCACCTGTTGTGTCGTAGCATCGAGCACAGCTCCATACTTGATATGATCTCGCGTAAAGAGCATTTCATAGGTTTTTCCTTGTTTCTTCACCTGAGTAACATGACCTTTATAGATTGTTTCAACATGGCGAATGGCCTCCGCTTCGCTAAGAGGCTCGACTTGAAAATAACGCGTTTGAATAAACCAAAACGTTCCGCTACCGAGAAGGACAATCACAACAATTATCAACAGCCACTTTCTCATTGTTGTCCCTCCTTTGGTATACATAAGGTAAAGCTTGACCCTTCTCCAATTGTACTTTTTACATCCATCATTATCCCCAATTGTTCTGCAAGCCCATGCGCTATGGCAAGTCCTAGCCCAGAACCACCTGTCTTACGGTTACGATCTCCTGTTACACGATAAAATCGCTCAAACAAATGTGGAATATGCTCCGCTGGAATACCAATACCAAAATCTTGGATGGTAATGCATACATGATTAGCTGTTTCTGTTGCGAGAATATGCACTTCCTCCTCACTATATTTCCTAGCGTTATCCAGCAAAATAAAGAGTAGTTGCTTTAATATTTTTTCATCACTATAAACAAAACTTGGCTTCTTCACATCAACTATAAATGCTCGATGATACGCATGCTGCATTTGGGAAGCCACTTTATTCAAGAACGGCGCGAGCTCTAGCTGTTCAAAATGAATGTCCAGATGCTCATTATTTTTAGCTAGTTCTAGCAATTGCAGCACCATTTCATGCATGCGTGATGATTCATTGGCAATAGCTAGTAATGATTCCTGTGCAACTTCCCGATTGTCAAAACCTCTTCTGAGCAGTAATTTTGCATAGCTTTCAATAACCGTAATGGGTGTCTTCAATTCATGGGAAGCATTCGATACAAATTCTTCTTGCTTTCGATAATGCTGTTCAAGCTTTTCCATCATCATATTAAAAGTACGGTTAATGTTTGTTAACTCATCCCCACCTTTTACTGGTATATCCATTTTTTCATATTTTCCTGTCGATGCACTTTTTCGCATAGTCTCATTTAAACGTTCTAGCGGTAATAAAATAAGTCGCCCAAGTACTAGGCTTGCTAAGAAAATAGGAATCGTTGCAATAACAGATACAATAATCAATATAACCTTTAGCAAACTTAATGTCCGTTCTACTTCTTCCATGGATTGCTGTAATGTGATATCCACAACCGTTCCGTCTATCCAAATAGCAGGCATTGTATAGGTAATGGAAGGGCCTTCTGGCATGTCAAGGGTAGCCTGAACCTTTGTTTTTAAACGCTCTCCATCATAAATGTAGACGGCACCATCTGTCGGCATATAGGCTCTTAATACTTGCTGTAGGTTAGTTTGAGCATTTAACTGACTGAATGTGGAGCTTAAATCATTGGCACGTGTTTGAAGCTGATGATATTCCGTATCATAGGCAGATTTCTCATACAATAAATAAATTCCACTGTTTGTGGCCACTAATATTACTAGCATCAGCAATGTTGTAAGTAGATGAATTTTTGTTTTAAGTCTCATCACGATGTTCCTTCAACACATAGCCAACTCCACGAACTGTTTGGATAATAGGCGTTGCATTAGCAGCTTCAAGCTTTTGTCGTACATAGCGAATATAGACATCCACAACATTTGTATCCCCATAATAGTCATAGCCCCATACAGCCTCTAGTAGCTGTTCCCTAGTCAGTACTTGTTTAGGATGCTTTAGTAAATAGAACAATAAATCATATTCACGAGGTGTCAGTTGAATATCTTTATTAAAATATACGACCTCTCTTGTTTGCTCGTTTATCGATAAGTGTCCAAATGCAAGGGCAACTTGTTTTGGACTAGCCTTTTGTGAAAATCGTAAAGCATTGCGAATACGCGCCAGCAATTCTTCAATTTCAAACGGCTTTGTCACATAATCATTGGCTCCTAAATCCAATCCTTTTACTTTATCCTCCACCTCACTTTTGGCAGTAAGCATAATAACAGGTGTCTGGGATTCCGTTGCACGAATCCGCTTTAGCACATCAATGCCACTCATCTCAGGCAGCATGACATCAAGTAGGATCAAATCCCATGGCTGTTCACGGTAACGAAGCAAACCATCTGTCCCTGTATGAGCCATTTCCGCCTCAAAGCCTTCAAATTGAAGCTCAAGCTGTAGCACTCTCGCAATATTTTCTTCATCTTCTATAATTAAAATTCGATTGGTCATGTCGAATCCGTCCTTCATCTTTTCTTTTCATCGTAAACGATGCTGGTGGTGAAAGTCTAATTAGAAAATGATGAGAATGGCACATACTTATAGAAACTTAAAGCAAACCACTTCACTTTTTTGATTCCTAGCGTTAGAATACTAATATCTTATTTTCCTATAGGAAACTTTATTTCGTTAATGATACTTTTTGAAACGAGGGAACAATATGGTTTACAAACGAGTCACAAAATCGTCTGCCGAGGCGGTTTTAGATGGAGATATAAAAGGTTGGCGACGCTTTTTACCATTTTTAGGACCTGCATTTATTGCAGCCGTCGCCTATATCGATCCTGGTAATTTTGCTACAAATATTACAGCAGGCTCTCAATATGGCTACCTGCTACTTTGGGTTATAGCCTTTTCTAATTTAATGGCCGTGTTAATTCAATCCTTATCTGCCAAGCTTGGAATTGCGACAGGTAAAAACTTGCCTGAAGTAGCACGCGAGCATTTTTCTAAAAAAACATCCATCTTTTTATGGATACAGGCTGAATTGGTCATCATTGCTACAGATCTCGCTGAATTTATTGGTGCAGCATTAGGGCTTTACTTGCTCTTCAATATCCCTATGCTGCCCGCAGCATTAATTACGGCAGTTGGTTCATTTGCTATTTTAGAACTTCAAAGAAGAGGATTTAGAGCCTTTGAAGCCGGTATTTCGGGCATGGTGTTAATTGTTGTCTTAGCATTTGCCTTCCAAACATTTTTAGCACAGCCAGAATGGGGCGATGTAGCGATTGGCATGTTCACGCCACAGTTTGAAGGTGTAGATTCACTATTATTAGCAACAGGTATTTT
Organism: Lysinibacillus sp. FSL W7-1291; assembly: GCF_038593415.1. NCBI lineage: Bacteria > Bacillati > Bacillota > Bacilli > Caryophanales > Bacillaceae > Lysinibacillus > Lysinibacillus sp. FSL W7-1291. The sequence goes on along the minus strand of NZ_CP151994.1, from coordinate 277,468 downwards.
AGGAGCAACTGTCATGCCTCATGCTATTTACTTACATTCATCGTTAACGCAAAATCGTATTGTTGGTCGGAATGAAAATGAAAAAAAACGTATTTTCCGTTTTGAATTTATCGATATTATCATCGCTATGATTATTGCCGGAGCGATTAATATGAGCATGCTGATCATTGCTGCAGCAGTCTTCCACACACAAGGCGTGGTTGTAGAAGATTTAGATGTTGCCTACAATGGCTTAAAAGATGCGCTCGGCCCCATGGCTGCTATTTCATTTGGTCTTGGTTTACTTATTGCCGGGCTAGCTAGCTCCTCTGTCGGGACGTTAGCAGGTGATGTAGTCATGCAAGGATTCATTCAAAGAAAAATACCACTTTATTTACGTAGAGCGATTACTATGGTGCCGCCTCTAGTCATTATTGCATCAGGCGTGAATGCAACCTATGCGCTCGTTCTAAGTCAGGTCGTTTTATCTTTCGGTATTTGCATTTGCTCTTGTCCCTCTTGTGATGTTTACAAGCAAACGAAACATCATGGGCAGTTTAGTCAATCACCGTATTACAACGTTTTTAGGTTGGTTTGTTGTTGTTATCGTTGTGACATTGAATATTTACTTACTGTGGGAAACAATATTTGGATAATAAAAATCAGGTACTCGAGATGAACTGCCCCGTAAAAGTTTGATTTCTAACTATTACGGGGCAGTTCAAGAATGGGTACCTGTTTTTTATTTGATTAGACATCGACTTTCGAATGGCTAGTTAGTAAATACTAATATTACTCTATATATGATATTATTTTTGATATTTTTAACGACGATTAAGACATAAAAAGCTGTCCCATAAACCAATCATTCATTAGTTTACAGAACAGCCCTACTATTTAATCTTCCACTTTTAAATCACATTCTTGAAGTGAAAGCATTTTTGTTTTGTGCTTGATTTTGTAGCCAAACCATAACAGTAAAAATAGTGGGATTCCAACATAAGAAACTAATATCCCATACCAATCAATTTGGTCTCCCGTAAAGGCCGTGTAATTTTGCCCAATGACCACAATCATACAAACAGTAAAGGCAAATAGTGGTCCAAACGGGTACAATTTTGCTCTATAAGGTAATAGCTTTGGATCTAGGCCCTGTGCCTCAAATGCACGACGGAAGCGATAATGACTAAAGGCAATGCCGAGCCATGCAATAAAACCAGACATACCAGAGGCGTTTAACAGCCAAATATAAACAACGCCATCACCAAAGAAAGACGCTAAAAAAGCTAAGCAACCTACAGCTAATGTTGCCATCAACGCATAAATTGGTATTCCTCGACGACTTAGCTTTGTGAAGAACTTAGGCGCATGTCCATCCACTGCTAATTGCCATAGCATACGTGATGATGCATAAAGCCCTGAATTTCCAGCTGACAGCATAGCCGTTAAAATAATGGCATTCATTAACGAAGCTGCAAAGGCAATACCTAAGCGGTCAAACACTAATGTAAACGGTGATACTGCGATATCTTCTGATAATAAGCGTTCATCTGTAAATGGAATCAACATTCCGATTGCACCAATTGCTAAAATATAAAACAAAAGAATACGCCAGAATACGGATTTAACAGCCTTTGGAATATTTTTTCCTGGATCGTCTGTTTCACCTGCTGTAATCCCAAGTAACTCTGTTCCTTGGAATGAAAATCCGGCTGCTAGGAAAATTCCAAATGTAGCTAGGAAGCCACCGTGAAATGGTCCATCACTAATAAAGAAATTAGTAAAGCCTACAGGTGCCTGTCCACCTAAAATACCAAAAATCATTAATAAACTGATAATAATAAAAACAATGACTGTCACTACTTTAATCATCGCAAACCAATATTCACTTTCTCCATAGCTCTTTACAGAAAGTAAATTAAATGACAGTACAACAGCAATAAATAATACTGTCCAAAGGGCTGATGAACTATCAGGGAACCAATATTTCATAATTAAGGATACTGCCGCAATTTCTGCTGCAATAGTGATTGCCCAGTTATACCAATAGTTCCAGCCTAATGCAAAGCCTAGTGCTGGATCTACAAATTTTGTTGCATACGTACTAAATGAACCGGATGATGGCATATAGGCAGCCATTTCCCCTAAGCTTGTCATTAAAAAGTACACCATAATACCGATTAGGGCGTAGGCAAGCAATGCACCACCAGGTCCAGCTTGTGCAATGGCACCACCACTGGCTAAAAATAGTCCCGTACCAATTGTACCGCCTAAAGAAATCATTGTGATATGACGGCTTTTCAATTCTTTTTTCAGCTTTGGCGCTTTATGTCCGAGCTGATTTACTTTTATTTCACTCACGATATAGCTTCCTTCCTATTTACGAGGCAAAAAAATGCCATCACATATACACTGTGATGGCTAAGTTAATCCTCAGTTTTTCCTAAATGATAGCTCAACACGTTGTGCAAACGTGACAGTTCTGTTCCTTTCGGAGACAGCCCCAGCATGAGGTTTTCAAGTCCCCTCACACTTCGGCAATATTCCCTTTCAGCTAATCTCATCAATGCTTGTCATTTCCATTAGCATACTTATAAATATCGCGACCTCTACCTCAATACAAACATGAGGCATATAATTATTAAATTTATGATGCTTATTATATTAGCATAAGACCTTTGACATTTCAATATAACAATAAATGTTCTGTATTTTGTGAATCTTCTACTATTTTTATTAGTTTGTTAAAGTGTTATAGTAGTTCAATTAGAACGGTTACGAACAGGGGGATTTATTTTGACTACAAATGATCATTCCGCTAGTTTTCCGAGTAAAAAAATTAGCTGGAGGGGAACAACCTTACTTTTAGTCTTCGGAGTTATCTTTATAGCCTCTACATTAAGAATGCCACTAACTGTTGTTGGCCCTATTATATCATTTATCCGTGACGATCTTGGTATTTCTAATGTACTTGCAGGCTTTCTAACAACGATTCCATTGCTCGCTTTTGCTACCATCTCACCATTTGCGCCCGTTGTAGCACGCAAACTAGGGCTTGAGCTAACACTATTTTTATCCACTATTTTATTAGCCTTGGGGATTGTTCTACGTTCCCTTGGTACAACGGGGTTACTTGTATTTGGTACTGTACTCATCGGCATAGCCATATCATTTGGAAATGTGCTGATTCCAGGATTATTAAAATTAAAATTTCCATACCATGTTGGTTTATTAATGGCATTTTTCACTATGTCGATGAACTTAACGGCTGGGCTTGGCGCAGGTATTAGCTATCCTATAGCCAATTCATCATTTGGCTGGCAAGGAGCGCTGTCCATTGCACTTGTACTAGTGGTCGTAACGATTTTAATTTGGATACCTCAATTGAAATCAAATAAACCTGAGCCAGCCACTACCTCTAAAATGACGAGTACACCCTTATGGAAGTCACCTGTTACTTGGGCTGTCACAGGTGCAATGGGATTACAGTCTTTATTATTTTATACGACTGCTGCTTGGATTCCCGAAATCTACATCGCCCAGGGATTGGCTCCTGACAAAGCTGGTTGGATGTTTTCTATCATGCAATTTTCACAAGTACCAATGGCATTGGCTGTGCCTATCATTGCAAGTAAAATGGCTTCTCAAAGACCTCTTGTAGTGATGTTTACATTCTTCTATTTAATAGGCTTTACTGGAGTTGTCATGGAGTGGACAAGTCTTGGGGTACTGTGGATGATTCTTTTAGGTTTAGCAGGAGGTTCTTCATTTGCCTTAGCGATGATGTTCTTTACACTTCGTACACGCACGGCATTTGAAGCAGCAGATTTATCAGGCTTTGCACAATCATTAGGTTATTTATTTGCCGCCATTGGCCCTATTCTTTTTGGCTACTTACATGATTTATTTGGTGGCTGGAATATTGCTGGTTGGCTCTTTGTAGCTGTGGCGACCATTCTTTTCTTTTGCTCAATGAGAGCTTCTAAAGACGAATATGTCCATTAAAATAAAGCAGATGGGATAACTGCTCATATTTCCCATCTGCTTTACTTCTATATAGGTATAGACGTTTTATTTGTCCAATTGCTGTAGTAAGGTTAGCAGTTCAGTAAGACGGTCCGCTGTTTCTTTGTTGTGAGCTATAACTGCTGCAAAAATAGGAACAGCCTCTTGTAAGAGTATATAACTAAAATAATAATAGCTTACAAAAGCTTTCTGCTCATAACCCTTTGGCGTTTCCTCCTCCCATTCCAGCTCATCATTCTCTTCGTGATCCATCCATAAATATTTGACATCTAACAGCTCCTGCATAGTTTGAACTGAATAGGATGGGTCTAGATAATCTTCAGAAATTGCATGTGCCACAGCTAAATAAAGCTCTACTTCTTGTACAGAGACATCCCCCGTATTTTTGCTAGCAAGCTTTTTTAGAAGGACAAGCAAAGCCCATGGTGTGACCTGCCATAGTGTACCTTGATGCTCCACTAACTCAGCTAGCTCTATATATTGCTCCTGTTCAATCAGCTGAGGGATAGCCGTTCCTCTTCCATAAGGTGTCGTCAATTGTAACCACGGGATACTCGGAATTTGCTCATTCAACATAGCGTTTCGTCCTCTCCACAATCAGTTAATAGCATGGTTTTTGATAAAAATAATTGGGTGTATGATAAATATTGACATACGGCTTATGGAAAATATGAGTCGTTGCGGGCGAAAGTGGTGGGATTAGCCATGTCCAGTTGCCTGTAACGTCTCGTCCTGCTGATTCCTCTGCTTCTTCAAACAATTTAAACTGCTGAGCAGCTGTATGATGATCGACAATGCTCACGCCTTGTTCTTTGAAAGAATGAAGGACAGCAATATTAAGCTCCACTAATGCACGATCACGCCAAAGTGAAGCTTGCTTGGTTGTATCAAGATTAAAAACCCCCGCAATAGCTGGTAGCATATTATAACGGTCATGATCTGCTAAATTACGTGCACCGATTTCTGTCCCCATATACCAGCCATTAAAGGGTGCGGCTTGAAAATCAATGCCTGCCATTTGAAAACGCATACTTGAAATAATGGGTACAGCATACCATTTCATTCCTAATTTCTCTACATCCACTGACTCTGGATGACGAATTGGCACCTCTAAAATATATTCTACAGGAATTGTAAACAGCTGCGGAGCTCGCTCATCTACTTGTATAACAAGAGGTAACACATCGAATGGTGTCCTCTCACTTTTCCAACCTAACGATTCACATACTTTAGTAAAAACAATAGAATGTGCATCACCAATAACGCCAGCTTCCGTTTCATAGCCTGCATAACGAATTAGCTGATGATTCCATATACGCACTCTGTTCGAAGCAAATACTGTTATTGTTGGACGGATTTTTCCACTATTTGTTGCATAATCGATATGCTCCAGTAGTTTTTGAAAAATATCCTGTTCATCTAAAACGGCACGTGCATCTACTACATGCAATGATTGCCAAAACAGACGACCAATACATTTGTTACTATTACGCCACGCCACCCGTGCACCAAAAGCTAGCTCCTCTGTTGTTGGGTCGTACTCACCTGCATTCTTAATCTGTTGTAATCTATTCGCTAACCAACGCTCTGATTCATCTTGTTCTGTCTGATATAAACTTAAAAATTGCTGGATCTCCTGTATATTCATTTCGATTCCTCCACTTATCCTCATATTAGAGGAACAAAACGACAAGCACCACGAAAATAGCTATAAAAAAACATACATATTGCATATATGAAATAGTTTGTTCAAATTTATAATGAATCGAATCATGATTAGAAGATATTGTGAATGAAGAAGGAAAAGAGGTGGGCGACATCTTATAGAAAGGAGAAACAAAATATTAGTCATGTAAAAAAGCTACTGAACCATTGATAGCGGATTCGTAGCTTTCACTCTTTACTAATGTATCATTTATTGATAAAAGAAAAAGCATGTAACACAATATTTGTGCTACATGCTTGATGACCCGTACGGGATTCGAACCCGTGTTACCGCCGTGAAAGGGCGGTGTCTTAACCACTTGACCAACGGGCCGTGGCTCCGAAGGCAGGACTCGAACCTGCGACAACCTGATTAACAGTCAGGTGCTACTACCAACTGAGCTACTTCGGAATAATGATGGGCCTAAATGGACTCGAACCATCGACCTCACGCTTATCAGGCGTGCGCTCTAACCAGCTGAGCTATAGGCCCATTTTGGAGCGGGTGATGAGAATCGAACTCACGACATCAGCTTGGAAGGCTGAGGTTTTACCATTAAACTACACCCGCAAATAATGGTGGGTCAGGACGGAATCGAACCGCCGACACTTAGAGCTTCAATCTAATGCTCTACCAACTGAGCTACTGACCCAAAATGGAGGAGGTAGAGGGATTCGAACCCCCGCGCGGTGTTACCCGCCTGTCGGTTTTCAAGACCGATCCCTTCAGCCAGACTTGGGTATACCTCCAAAAATATTGAACTGGTGGAGCCTAGCGGGATCGAACCGCTGACCTCCTGCGTGCAAGGCAGGCGCTCTCCCAGCTGAGCTAAGGCCCCATTTATCATAAAAAATGGTCGGAATGACAGGATTCGAACCTACGACCCCTTGGTCCCAAACCAAGTGCTCTACCAAGCTGAGCTACATTCCGAAAACATAAATTTATTGGCGCGCCCGACAGGAGTCGAACCCATAACCTTCTGATCCGTAGTCAGACGCTCTATCCAATTGAGCTACGGGCGCAATATTCATTAAAAAACGATGAGCCATGAAGGACTCGAACCTTCGACCCTCTGATTAAAAGTCAGATGCTCTACCAACTGAGCTAATGGCTCGTAAAAAAGAAAAATGGCTGGGGTACTAGGATTCGAACCTAGGCATGACGGAATCAAAATCCGTTGCCTTACCGCTTGGCTATACCCCAATTTGAAAATGGGGCGACTGATGGGAATCGAACCCACGAATGTCGGAACCACAATCCGATGCGTTAACCACTTCGCCACAATCGCCACTATATAAATTATAACAGCTGTATATGAACGAGTACCTCAATACCTGGCAGGGGCAGTAGGAATCGAACCCACACCAAAGGTTTTGGAGACCTCTATTCTACCGTTGAACTATGCCCCTAAAATGGTGGAGGGGGACGGATTCGAACCGCCGAACCCTAAGGAGCGGATTTACAGTCCGCCGCGTTTAGCCACTTCGCTACCCCTCCAAGGGAATGGTGCTTACGATAGGAGTCGAACCCACGACCTACTGATTACAAGTCAGTTGCTCTACCAACTGAGCTACACCAAAAAAAAATGGCGGTCCCGACCGATCGAACCGGCGATCTCCTGCGTGACAGGCAGGCATGTTAACCGCTACACCACGGGACCATTTGGTTGCGGGGGCTGGATTTGAACCAACGACCTTCGGGTTATGAGCCCGACGAGCTACCACTGCTCCACCCCGCGATAATACTATACTGTTTTAAAAATAATGGTGGAGGATGACGGGCTCGAACCGCCGACCCTCTGCTTGTAAGGCAGATGCTCTCCCAGCTGAGCTAATCCTCCACGAAAAATAAGCGAAGCGATGTCCTACTCTCACAGGGGGAAGCCCCCAACTACCATCGGCGCTAAAGAGCTTAACTTCCGTGTTCGGTATGGGAACGGGTGTGGCCTCTTTGCCATCATCACTTCACTTATTCAGTTGAAAGAGTTGTTCTTTCAAAACTGGATAAACGGTTCATTGAATGTTTCAAACGTTTTGGTTAAGTCCTCGATCGATTAGTATTCGTCAGCTCCATATGTCACCACACTTCCACCTCGAACCTATCTACCTCATCGTCTTTGAGGGATCTTACTTACTTGCGTAATGGGAAATCTCATCTTGAGGGGGGCTTCATGCTTAGATGCTTTCAGCACTTATCCCGTCCACACATAGCTACCCAGCGATGCCTTTGGCAAGACAACTGGTACACCAGCGGTGTGTCCATCCCATTCCTCTCGTACTAAGGACAGCTCCTCTCAAATTTCCTACGCCCACGACGGATAGGGACCGAACTGTCTCACGACGTTCTGAACCCAGCTCGCGTACCGCTTTAATGGGCGAACAGCCCAACCCTTGGGACCGACTACAGCCCCAGGATGCGATGAGCCGACATCGAGGTGCCAAACCTCCCCGTCGATGTGGACTCTTGGGGGAGATAAGCCTGTTATCCCTGGGTAGCTTTTATCCGTTGAGCGATGGCCCTTCCATGCGGAACCACCGGATCACTAAGCCCGTCTTTCGACCCTGCTCGACTTGTAGGTCTCGCAGTCAAGCTCCCTTGTGCCTTTACACTCTACGAATGATTTCCAACCATTCTGAGGGAACCTTTGGGCGCCTCCGTTACCTTTTAGGAGGCGACCGCCCCAGTCAAACTGTCCGCCTGACACTGTCTCCTGCCCCGCTAAGGGGCATGGGTTAGAATTTCAATACAACCAGGGTAGTATCCCACCGACGCCTCCTTCGAAGCTGGCGCTCCGAGATCTCTGGCTCCTACCTATCCTGTACAAGTTGTACCAAAATTCAATATCAGGCTACAGTAAAGCTCCACGGGGTCTTTCCGTCCTGTCGCGGGTAACCTGCATCTTCACAGGTACTATAATTTCACCGAGTCTCTCGTTGAGACAGTGCCCAGATCGTTACGCCTTTCGTGCGGGTCGGAACTTACCCGACAAGGAATTTCGCTACCTTAGGACCGTTATAGTTACGGCCGCCGTTTACTGGGGCTTCAATTCGCAGCTTCGCTTGCGCTAACCACTCCTCTTAACCTTCCAGCACCGGCAGGCGTCAGCCCCTATACGTCACCTTACGGTTTTGCAGAGACCTGTGTTTTTGCTAAACAGTCGCCTGGGCCTATTCACTGCGGCTCTCATGCGCTTGCACGCTCAAGAGCACCCCTTCTCCCGAAGTTACGGGGTCATTTTGCCGAGTTCCTTAACGAGAGTTCTCTCGCACACCTTAGGATTCTCTCCTCGACTACCTGTGTCGGTTTGCGGTACGGGCACCTCTCACCTCGATAGAGGCTTTTCTTGGCAGTGTGAAATCAGGAACTTCGTCCATACGGACTCGCCATCACAGCTCAACGTTACAGTGTGCGGATTTGCCTACACACACGCCTTACTGCTTGGACGCGCATAACCAACAGCGCGCTTACCCTATCCTACTGCGTCCCCCCATTTCTCAAACGGTGAGGAGGTGGTACAGGAATATCAACCTGTTGTCCATCGCCTACGCCTATCGGCCTCGGCTTAGGTCCCGACTAACCCTGAGCGGACGAGCCTTCCTCAGGAAACCTTAGTCATACGGTGGACGGGATTCTCACCCGTCTTTCGCTACTCATACCGCATTCTCACTTCTAAGCGCTCCACCAGTCCTTCCGGCCTGACTTCAACGCACTTAGAACGCTCTCCTACCACTGACATCGTAGATGTCAATCCACAGCTTCGGTGAATCGTTTAGCCCCGATACATTTTCGGCGCAGCGTCACTCGACCAGTGAGCTATTACGCACTCTTTAAATGATGGCTGCTTCTAAGCCAACATCCTGGTTGTCTGTGCAACGCCACATCCTTTTCCACTTAACGATTACTTTGGGACCTTAGCTGGTGGTCTGGGCTGTTTCCCTTTTGACTACGGATCTTATCACTCGCAGTCTGACTCCCGTGTATAAATATCTGGCATTCGGAGTTTGTCTGAATTCGGTAAACCGGATGGCCCCCTAGTCCAAACAGTGCTCTACCTCCAGTATTCTCATCACGAGGCTAGCCCTAAAGCTATTTCGGAGAGAACCAGCTATCTCCAAGTTCGATTGGAATTTCTCCGCTACCCACACCTCATCCCCGCACTTTTCAACGTGCGTGGGTTCGGGCCTCCAGTAAGTGTTACCTTACCTTCACCCTGGACATGGGTAGATCACCTGGTTTCGGGTCTACGACCACGTACTATTTCGCCCTATTCAGACTCGCTTTCGCTGCGGCTCCGCCTTCTAAAGCTTAACCTCGCACGTAATCGTAACTCGTAGGTTCATTCTACAAAAGGCACGCTATCACCCATTAACGGGCTCTAACTACTTGTAGGCACACGGTTTCAGGATCTCTTTCACTCCCCTTGGGGTGCTTTTCACCTTTCCCTCACGGTACTGGTTCACTATCGGTCACTAGGTAGTATTTAGCCTTGGGAGATGGTCCTCCCAGATTCCGACGGAATTTCACGTGTTCCGCCGTACTCAGGATCCACTCAGGAGAGAACGAACTTTCGACTACAGGGCTTTTACCTGCTCTGGCGGACCTTTCCAAGTCGCTTCATCTAACTCGCTCTTTTGTAACTCCGTATTGAGTGTCCTACAACCCCAAGAGGCAAGCCTCTTGGTTTGGGCTCTTCCCGTTTCGCTCGCCGCTACTCAGGGAATCGATTTTTCTTTCTCTTCCTCCAGGTACTTAGATGTTTCAGTTCCCTGGGTCTGCCTTCAAGACGCTATGTATTCACGTCAAGATACTACGCCATTAAACGTAGTGGGTTCCCCCATTCGGAAATCTCCGGATCAAAGCTCACTTACAGCTCCCCGAAGCATATCGGTGTTAGTGCCGTCCTTCTTCGGCTCCTAGTGCCAAGGCATTTCGCCGTGCGCCCTTAATAACTTAACCAAGTTATTAAGCCTATAAAAAAACTTAAAAAATAAATGTGTTTGTTACAATTTCAATGTCGTTTTATCCAGTTTTCAAAGAACAAGTTTTGAAGCTTTTCATTCAAGAAGAATGAACCTTCAAAACTGAACGCAAAACGTAATCTTACAAACCCTAGGTTTGTATTCCGAAATAATCCTTAGAAAGGAGGTGATCCAGCCGCACCTTCCGATACGGCTACCTTGTTACGACTTCACCCCAATCATCTATCCCACCTTCGGCGGCTGGCTCCAAAAGGTTACCTCACCGACTTCGGGTGTTACAAACTCTCGTGGTGTGACGGGCGGTGTGTACAAGGCCCGAACGTATTCACCGCGGCATGCTGATCCGCGATTACTAGCGATTGGCTTCATGTAGGCGAGTTGCAGCCTACAATCCGAACTGAGAACGACTTTATCGGATTAGCTCCCTCTCGCGAGTTGGCAACCGTTTGTATCGTCCATTGTAGCACGTGTGTAGCCCAGGTCATAAGGGGCATGATGATTTGACGTCATCCCCACCTTCCTCCGTTTGTCACCGGCAGTCACCTTAGAGTGCCCAACTAAATGATGGCAACTAAGATCAAGGGTTGCGCTCGTTGCGGGACTTAACCCAACATCTCACGACACGAGCTGACGACAACCATGCACCACCTGTCACCGTTGCCCCCGAAGGGGAAACTATATCTCTACAGTGGTCAACGGGATGTCAAGACCTGGTAAGGTTCTTCGCGTTGCTTCGAATTAAACCACATGCTCCACCGCTTGTGCGGGCCCCCGTCAATTCCTTTGAGTTTCAGTCTTGCGACCGTACTCCCCAGGCGGAGTGCTTAATGCGTTAGCTGCAGCACTAAGGGGCGGAAACCCCCTAACACTTAGCACTCATCGTTTACGGCGTGGACTACCAGGGTATCTAATCCTGTTTGCTCCCCACGCTTTCGCGCCTCAGTGTCAGTTACAGACCAGATAGTCGCCTTCGCCACTGGTGTTCCTCCAAATCTCTACGCATTTCACCGCTACACTTGGAATTCCACTATCCTCTTCTGCACTCAAGTCTCCCAGTTTCCAATGACCCTCCACGGTTGAGCCGTGGGCTTTCACATCAGACTTAAGAAACCACCTGCGCGCGCTTTACGCCCAATAATTACGGACAACGCTTGCCACCTACGTATTACCGCGGCTGCTGGCACGTAGTTAGCCGTGGCTTTCTAATAAGGTACCGTCAAGGTACAGCCAGTTACTACTGTACTTGTTCTTCCCTTACAACAGAGTTTTACGAACCGAAATCCTTCTTCACTCACGCGGCGTTGCTCCATCAGGCTTTCGCCCATTGTGGAAGATTCCCTACTGCTGCCTCCCGTAGGAGTCTGGGCCGTGTCTCAGTCCCAGTGTGGCCGATCACCCTCTCAGGTCGGCTACGCATCGTCGCCTTGGTGAGCCGTTACCTCACCAACTAGCTAATGCGCCGCGGGCCCATCCTATAGCGACAGCCGAAACCGTCTTTTAGTGTTTCACCATGAGGTGAAACAGATTATTCGGTATTAGCCCTTTCCGGAGTTATCCCAAACTATAAGGTAGGTTGCCCACGTGTTACTCACCCGTCCGCCGCTAACGTCGAAGGAGCAAGCTCCTTCTCTGTTCGCTCGACTTGCATGTATTAGGCACGCCGCCAGCGTTCGTCCTGAGCCAGGATCAAACTCTCCATAAAAGAAATTTGAATAGCTCAAATTGTTTTGCTGGCATCATTTTGATGTCCAAAATTTTGTTTCGTTCACTAACCGAAGTTAGTTACTGAAAACTTTATTGATTACGTTTTGCTTGTTCAGTTTTCAAGGTTCATGTTTTGCTTTGTTTTAGCGTGTCACCGTGGCGACTTGTATAATACTACACTCTTATTTTTAAAAGGTCAACACTTTTCATGAAAAAAATTTAACTTTTTTCTTGGTAATGAAAAACTTCCTATATATACTCGTAAAAATAATGACAACCTAAAATTCAATTTTCACAAGTGAGTGCCATGTTATACCGCTATCTAAAAAAGAATTTTATCATACTTTTCGATAAAAAATAATAGATCTTTATATAAAATAAAAAACTCGGTATAGAAACCGAGTTTTTAAAACGGGAAAAAGAATGGGATGGCAATCATCATAACGATAAACATAACAATTTGTAATGGTACCCCTATTCTTACAAAATCCATAAATTTATAGCCCCCCGCCGTCATTACTAGCGCATTCGTAGGGGAAGCAATCGGCGTAGCAAATGCCATACTTGCCGCAACTGCTACTGCAATCATAAATGTTGTAGGACTAACTTCCATAGCAATGGCTGCACTCATTGCAATGGGCGCGAACAATACAGCAGTTGCCGTATTACTTATAAATTGACCAAATATAGCTGTTAAAATATAAACACCAATGAGCACGCCATATGGTCCAAAATCACCCAAGGCATTAATAATACCATCCGATAAAATGGTCATGCCTCCAGTTTTTTCTAACGCCGTTGCCATTGGCAACATTGCAGCCACTAGCACAATACTTTCAAAATTCATATTGCTATAGGCATCTTCCATGTTTCGTAAACAGCCTGTTAAAATCATCAACACAGCACCAATCATTACTGAGATTACAGCTGGGAAAACTTCGAATGCCATTAAAATAATCATCAACAGCATAATTAAACCGGCAATACCAGCTTTACCTGTAGCGGCTGCCACACTCGCGTGTTCTTTAGGCTGACCGACAACCACGACATCCTGGGTCTCTCTTGCTAACAAGAGAATTTCATCCCATGCTCCCTGTACTAATATGGCATCTCCAAATTTCAATTTATGAGAAACCATATCCTGAAGCTTATAACCACCTCTGCGATTAATGCCAATGATATTTAAATTATATTTTTCCCTGAATCCAAGAGAGCTAACGGTTTCATTAATAAAGCTCGAATTAGGTGTCAGCAACACCTCTGCAATACCGAGATGTTTCGATACCAATTCATCAGCTTCTCCTTCCACTAACCCTTGCATCTCAAGATGATAATCCTCAACAAAACGACGAATATCCTCTACTTCTCCTTGAACATACAGCTCGTCCTTGGCATGAATGACACTAGTTGGACCTGCCATTTCCTGATATGTCATCGGCAGTAAATTGATACCCTCCTGTGATTTACGATGAATTTTCATCATACAGAGCGTGTACTTAGCTGGCAGTTTTAGCTCTGCTAAAGATGTCTCAATAATTGGTGAGTCTTCAGGAACAGCGATTTTAAATAGACGATTATTTAAATCATATTGCTTAATAATTTTTTTTGGTGAAAGTTTATAGCCTTCATTTGTTTGTGTACGGTTTTGATCCTTTGGTAATAGAATATTACGTACAAGCACTAAATAAGTAATTCCAGCAATCATCCCAACAATACCAATAGGGGTCACTTCAAAAAAGCCCAGTTTATTATAGCCTCGATCAACCAATAACTGACTGACAATTAAATTGGTTGGTGACGCAATCAGTGTCATCAGACCAGAAAGACTTGCTACATATGAGAGTGGGAGTAGAAACTTAGACGGACTAACTTTCATACTAATCGCTATACTTACAACGATTGGCATCATTAATGCTACGGTACCAGTATTGCTCATAAAGGCACCAACAGATCCTACAATAATAAGCAGTAGCACAAATAATTTCAGCTCACTATTGCCCGACCATTTAAGTAAGAGTTGCCCTGCCATTCCTGCTAGACCTGTGCGTAATATTCCAGCGCCCACGACAAATAGCCCTGCAATCATTAAAACGACAGAGTTTGAAAAACCAGCTAATGCCTCCGTTGGCGTTAGAATATCCGCAATGACAAATGCTAGAAGTGACACAATCGCTACAAGATCTGCTCGTATTTTATTGGTCACAAATGCAAAAATTGTTGCTCCTAAAATAAGAAATGTTAATGTAAGCTGCACATCCATGAATTCCTTTCTAACATTAATCATTGTAATTATCGTCAGCAAAAAGGGTGTATTCCATTGCTATTTTTATTATAGCTTACCTAGAGCTACATATGATGAAATTCACCATCTTTTCAAAATTAAAAAAAGTGCGGCATCCAACCACACTTAAAAAAATAATTCCACTATTTTTGATAAAGATGATGCTCTTTAATATAGTCGTAACAAGCAGTAGGCAAGAGGTATCTCGGCTCTCCCCCCATCGCAAATTCCTCACGAATATAAGTAGAGCTAATTTCCATCGCTAGCCCTTTATCTATCAGATGGAATCTACCATCATCATTATTTCTTAAAATGGGAGAACGACTAATCGTTGATAGCATATCGATGCCATGTCTAGCCATTACAATAAATTTATTCTCCGCAACTAATGCGTCACCTTTTTTCCACAATCCCGCGCCGATATCCACTAATAAATCAGCGCCCATGATAAAATGCAATTCATCCTCTGGATGTTTTTCTCTAAAGTATTTCATCGTGTCATAAGTATAGATGTTCCAGCCTTCTTGGTCCATCTCATAGGAATCTGCAATAAAACGATCATCCTTAGCAATGGCCAGCTGTAGCATATTCCAACGATGAGTATCTGCTGTTTTTATCGTTTTATCTTTACGTTTGTTTGAACAAGGTAAAAAAATGACTCTATCTAATTTACAGCGGTGTGCGACTGTGCTTGCTGTCCAAAGATGAACATTGGTAATAGGATCAAAGGATGAACCATAAATACCTATTCTCGCCATTGTAACTACCTCCTATCTTGTGAAATTTTTTCTTTTATGTCCTGTATGCTTGCCATTTTATTGTCCCAACATGCTTGACTTAAATCGACAGGATACTCTTCGGGATTCATTGTTCGTTTATATTCACACCACAGTAAATGTAAATTTTCTTTCACATATGCTTGTGTTTCTTGAATTGTAGGTTCCTCATAAACTACTTTTCCGTTTTCTACGATGCTTTCATGTAAATCTTTTGCAAAAAAATTCGTTACAAATTTACTAATATACGTATGAACAGGGTGGAACATTTTCAATCTTTCTTCTTGCTCTATGTTTTCTCCCTCTAATGCAATATAGTCTCCTTCAGCATGACCATTATCCATATTAATAATACGGTAAACACGTTTACGCCCTGGTGTAGTCACTTTTTCAGGATTTGCTGAAATTTTAATGGTATCTACCATATCTCCACTTTCGTTTTCAATTGAAACTAATTTATATACCCCGCCAAGAGCTGCCTGATCATAGGCTGTAATAAGCTTCGTTCCGATTCCCCAAGCGTCAATTTGTGCACCTTGCGACTTTAAATGCATAATTGTATATTCGTCCAAATCATTCGAAGCCATAATTTTTGCTTCTGTAAATCCTGCAGCATCTAGCATTTTTCTTGCCTGTTTTGAAAGATATGCTAGATCACCACTGTCTAAACGAATACCAATAAAATTAATGTGATCTCCTAGCTCCTTTGCTACACGAATCGCATTAGGAACGCCCGAACGTAACGTATCATAGGTATCTACTAAAAATACACAATCTTTATGTGCCGCTGCATATTTTTTAAATGCAGTGTACTCATCCCGATAGGTTTGAATCATTGCATGGGCATGCGTTCCTGACACGGGGATACCGAATAATTTTCCTGCTCTTACATTACTTGTTGAAGAGAATCCACCTATATAGGCAGCACGAGTTCCCCAAATAGCTGCATCAAATTCATGTGCACGTCGAGTACCAAACTCCATCACGACATCCTCACCTGTCACTTGTTTAATGCGTGAAGCCTTTGTCGCAATCAACGTTTGATAGTTCACAATATTTAACAAAGGGGTTTCAATTAATTGGGCTTCTGCCAATGGGGCTTCAATTCGTAGGATAGGCTCATTCGCAAAGACTAGTTCTCCTTCCCTCATCGCCTTAATCGATCCAGTAAACTTAAGCTCCTGTAAATATTGAAGAAATTCCTCTGGATATTTTCCTTCTTCTCGTAAATATTGAATATCACTTTGAGAGAAACCGAAGTTATTAATAAACTCGATAGCTTTTTTTAAGCCTGCAAATACCGCATACCCATTGCCAAATGGAAGGTTTCTAAAATATAGCTCAAAAACAGCTTTGCGTTGATGAGCCCCATCTTGCCAGTAAGTTTGAACCATATTAATTTGATATAGATCTGTGTGTAACATAAAACTATCGTCAGCATATTTCATGTTTTTCCCTCCATTCATGTCAAATCACAGTGGCGCCAAGTGTATGCTCGAAATGTCCTAACGCCCACTCATGGCCTGTTTGATTAAAGGAGGCGACAGCATTCTTATGAACGACGACTTCGAACCCTTTATTATAAGCATCGACTGCTGTATGAAGAACACAGATATCTGTACAAACGCCGATTAAGTGAAGCTCAGTAATGCCTCTTTCACGTAGTTTCAGCTCTAAATCTGTCCCTGCAAAAGCTGAGTAGCGCGTTTTATCAATGTAATAGACATGATCCTGCTCTTTATGTGCTTCGTACAACGGTTTTAAAGCGCCAAATAAATCTCTGCCTTTTGTATTTCGAATATTATGTGGTGGAAATAGCTTTGTTTCTGGATGATAAACATCTCCTCGTTCATGAACATCGATGGCAAACACCGTAAACTCACCATTCAATATAAATTCCTTCGTTAAGCCTACATTTGCTTGCTCAAGCAGCTGGCCAGGCTCTCCACAAGTTAAGGCTCCATCAGATGCAACAAAATCAACTGTATAATCAATATTAATTAATGCTCGCTTTTTCATCATCTCATCACTCCGTTTTTAATTAGTAATAGCTAAATTACAAATTACTACATTTAAAACAATCAGGAAAGACGGATCTTTCCTAATGATAAATGGACTCCACCATTTCAAAATTATTAAATCTATATAGTTGCGAAGGTCTGAATGAATTTCGTTTGGTTTTCTTCGGTTTGCCTTCCTCATCTAATATTTTTTCGATAAAAGGTAATTTGGGTGCTTTTGTAAAGAACACCGAATCATTAGAAATTCGAGGATCTTCCCCAACTGTTAAAAGTACTCGCTGTAATTCTGACAAAGTGAATGCTTGTGGTAAAAAATTTTTAGCAACGGTTGTTTGAATCATATCTCTTTTAATAAAATTCAACGCATCTGTAATAATTTTTCTATGATCGAAGGCTAGTTGAAGTGTAAATACACTTTCTATATCAAACAGTTCTACCTCAGCCGCATCATCATTTGCTTGACGTTGTTCAATATATGTCTCAGGAACAATTGCGTAAAATGCATTTGAGATCATCCAACCACGAGGATCTCGATCGATTTGATCATAAACACCAAAGTGTTGAACATGCAAACCTTCAACATTGGTTTCTTCTTTTAATTCTCGTTTAGCTGCGATATAGGCTGTTTCTTTTTGATCGGCATCTACAAATCCTCCTGGGAGTGCCCATTTCCCTCCTTCAATATTCGGATTTCCATCAGCATCCTTAGCCGCACGCTTAATTAGCATAATCTTAAGCGTCATGTTGGGCGGCGCCTTTTCTTCTGTTTTCTCTGACGTAATTGTAAAAATGGCAATATCTGCGGTATATCCATCAGGTGTTTGATATTTTGAAGAATCATAATGCTCAAGCACTTCTTCCTCAGTACGGAATTTTGTCATTGTATAACCCCTTTAATTGATTACAAGGTTAAGTAATTTGTAATTCAATAATTACTATTTAATTGTATTATAATCTTCCTTCAAGGTAATTGCAACTCAATTTTAAAAAAGCATAAATAAAGCTTCCTCAGCCTTATTTATGCCCATTTTTTATCGATTATTCAACAGAATGCCGTTTTGTACAACAACTTGCCCATTTTTGATAACTGTATGTGTATGGTTCATACCATAGAAATATTGTAACTGCTTATAGTTGGCAACATCTAAAATAAGTACATCCGCTTTTTTATTCGCTTCCAAGGAACCTATTTGTTTGCCTCGATTTAATGCATAAGCTGCATTAATCGTTGTCGCAGTTAACACTTCCTCCAATGTCATTCCCATATGCATACAGGCTAAATTCATAATAAATGGTAAACTCATTGTCGGTGATGATCCCGGGTTAAAATCTGTTGATATTGCTACAGGCACCCCTTCATCAATCATTAGACGTCCTCTTGCATATGGTGCACGTAAAAAGAATGCAGTTCCTGGCAGTAATACAGCAATTGTGCCCGCTTCAGCCATTTTTAGAATTCCTTTATCAGAAGCAACCAGCAAATGCTCTGCCGAAATAGCTCCCACCTCGGCAGCAAGCTCCGCTCCTTGATAAGGCTCGATTTCATCAGCATGTATTTTCGGTGTTAAGCCAAGAGCTTTGCCAGCCTCTAAAATGCGCTGAGATTGCTCTGGTGTAAAGACACCCTTTTCACAAAATACATCATTAAATTCTGCCAGTTTTAGCTCTGCCACCTTGGGCAACATGTCATGGATTACAACATCAACAAATTCATCCTCACGTTCCTTATAGTCGCGTGGTACTGCATGCGCACCCATAAACGTACTAACAATATCAACGTCATGTGTAGCTTGTAATTGTTTCGCTACCTCTAGCTGCTTCTTTTCCGTATCCCAATCCAATCCATAACCTGATTTTGCTTCAACAGTTGTCACACCATGCTTTAAAAATACATCTAAATGCTGCATCGTCTTTTCATATAATTCTTCAAAGCTGGTTTCTCGTGTACGCTTTGTTGTAGCATGAATACCGCCACCTGCGTTCATAATTTCCATATAGGTAGAACCATTAAGTCTCATATTAAATTCTTGTTCACGTGTTCCACCATGCACTAAATGGGTATGACAATCCACTAAACCTGGCATCACAATCTTACCAGTAGCATCAATAATGTCTGCTTTCCTTACTAAATCAGGGAAATCTACTTCCAGTTGTTCAAAAGCTCCAACAGCTACAATACGATCTTCTTCAATTAGTACACAGCCATTTTCTACTACCGCAATTTCCTGCATTTGTTCTTTCGTACGCGGTCCTTGTGCATTACTTCTCAAAGTAATTACTTCATTGGCATTTCTAATTAGAATGGTCACTTCACATCACCCTTTAACATTGGTATATGGACACCTTTGTTTTTTGCCGTATTAATCGCAATCTCATAGCCTGCATCAGCATGACGGGCAACACCCATGCCAGGGTCCGAAATCAATACTCGTGCGATTTTTTCAGCAGCAAGCGCCGATCCATCCGCAACTAGTACTTGACCTGCATGCTGTGAATATCCCATTCCTACACCACCGCCATGATGCACACTCACCCAGCTCGCACCACTAGCAGTATTTACAAGCGCATTTAAAATTGGCCAATCCGATACTGCATCCGAACCATCCATCATCCCTTCTGTTTCACGATTTGGTGATGCGACTGAACCTGAATCTAAATGATCACGCCCAAAGACAATCGGTGCTGACAATTCACCATTCGCAACCATTTCGTTTACCTTTAATGCAAAGCGATGACGATCACCATAGCCTAACCAGCAAATACGAGCTGGTAACCCCTGCCATTTAACCATTTTTTGCGCCATATCAATCCAATTGACTAGACCTTCGTCTTCAGCGAACATCTCTTTCGCAAGTGCATCTGTTTTATAAATATCCTCAGGGTTTCCTGAAAGAGCCGCCCAACGGAATGGTCCCTTTCCTTCACAGAATAGTGGACGAATATAGGCTGGTACAAAGCCCGGGAAATCGAAGGCATTCGTTACACCCATCTCTTTGGCATAGGCACGAATATTATTTCCATAATCAAATACTTCTGCACCTGCATCTTGAAACGCTAGCATTGTACGAACATGCTCTGCCATTGTTTCTTTCGCTTTGTGCTCATACGTTTTAACGTCCGATTTCCGAAGTGCTAATGCTTCTTCAAATGTCATGCCATTTGGTACATAGCCATTAATCGGGTCATGTGCAGATGTTTGATCCGTCACAAAATCCGGAATAATCCCTCGATTTAACAGCTCACGATTGACATCTGCACAATTCCCTACAAGACCAATAGAAGCTGGCTCTTTCTGATTACGTAATTTATCGACTAATGCAATGGCTTCATCCACAGTCTCCACGATGTAATCACAGTATCCTTCTTTTATTTTACGTTCAATGCGGGCACGATCCACTTCAACGACTAAGATTACAGCGCCTGCCATTTTCCCAGCTAACGGCTGTGCACCACTCATACCGCCCATACCACCTGTTAGGATGAATTTACCACGTAAATCCGCAGTGCCAAATACCTTCTTCCCTGCTTCTACGAATGATAAATAAGTTCCCTGTAAAATGCCCTGAGCACCAATATAAATCCAGCTACCCGCAGTCATTTGCCCATACATCATTAAATCTCTGTCCTCTAATTCATAGAAATGATCCCAATTTGCCCATGCAGGTACTAGGTTTGAATTGGCAATTAATACACGGGGAGAATGCTCATGCGTACGGAATACAGCTACTGGCTTCCCTGATTGAATCAGCAGTGTTTCATCATTCTCTAATTCTTTTAAAGAAGCAATAATTTGTTCATAGCTTTCCCAGTTACGAGCAGCCTTTCCAATACCACCGTACACAATCAGCTCATCTGGGTTCTCAGCCACCTCTGGGTCTAGATTGTTCATTAACATACGCATTGCCGCTTCCTGTGTCCATCCCTTACATGTTAGTTCACTTCCACGTGGTGCACGAATATCTGTTTTGAATACCATAAAAACACGCTCCTTTTCATAAAAATACTATTAGTTTGAAAGTGTAGATACTAAAATAAAGACTGAATATTCAGACTTAAAAGCATATAATTATATCCAAAGCAGAGGTGACTCGGATTAACGAGTCTTGCCTCAGCCTTTGCTATTTCATTCAACCCTATTTACACATACTCATTTACTAGATCATTACTTGCTAGTAAGTATTTCGCCAATGCTTCAATTTCGTCACCAATTGGTTGATCCGCTAATAAAGGTGGACAGAATTCACGCACTTTCTCTAAGAATTTACGTGTTGTTGGAGATAATTGCTCTTCCGCCTTATCTAAATGGATTGCCTGAGAAGCACAAATTAATTCTATTGCGATAACGCGAGCCGCATTGTG
This sequence comes from Lysinibacillus sp. FSL W7-1291, assembly GCF_038593415.1. Taxonomy (NCBI): domain Bacteria; kingdom Bacillati; phylum Bacillota; class Bacilli; order Caryophanales; family Bacillaceae; genus Lysinibacillus; species Lysinibacillus sp. FSL W7-1291. Next base: position 255,638 of record NZ_CP151994.1, on the reverse strand, counting down.
AACAATCTGACGTACTTGACGGGCCGATGTTGTTCCCATACTTACATGGTCCTCTTGGTTACCTGATGTAGGAATAGAATCCACACTAGAAGGATGAGCTAATACTTTATTTTCTGAGACAATAGAAGCTGCTGTATATTGTGCAATCATTAGTCCACATTCAATCCCAGGGTTTGTTGCCAAGAACGGCGGTAATCCTTCGTTAAGATGTGGATTTACCATACGTTCTGTACGACGTTCTGAAATATTAGCCCATTCACTTACACCAATCTTCAAAAAGTCCATTGCCAAGGCAATTGGCTGACCATGGAAATGACCACCCGATAGTACCTCACCACTTTCTAAAACAATCGGATTATCTGTAGTCGCGTTCATTTCAGTTTGAACACGATTCTCCGCGTAGAAAAAGGACTGCCAAGAAGCACCGTGTACTTGCGGAATACAGCGTAGCGAGTAAGCATCCTGCATGCGAATTTCGCCTTGCTTTGTGACACGTTTACTACCATCAAGCCACTTACGAATACGTCCCCCCACCAGTTCTAATTCTGGATGTGGCCTTACTGCTAATAGCGCTGGATCAAATGCTGACGTAATGCCCTTTAAAGCTTCTAGCGTCAAGCTTGCCGCCATATCCGCCGCAAGTCCAATTCGTTCAGCTTCATTGACTGTTAATACACCAATTCCTGTCATAGCTTGCGTACCATTAACAAGTGCCAGCCCCTCTTTAGCTTGAAGTCGAACTGGTGTTAACTCCGCTCGTTGTAGCGCCTCGCTTCCACTCATAACTTCTCCGTTAAACTCCGCCTTACCTTCTCCCACTAGCACTAATGCCAAATGCGATAATGGCGCCAAATCGCCGCTTGCTCCCACCGAACCTTGTGACGGAACAATCGGATGCACTCCTTTATTAATAAACTCCAATAACAGCTGTACGGTTTCCTCACGAATGCCAGAAAATCCTCTAGCTAAAGCATTGGCACGTAACACCATCATTGCACGTACAACATCAGTAGGGAACGGTTCACCAACACCCGTTGCATCAGATCGTAATAAATTCAGCTGCAATAGCTCAATATCCTCTTGCTCAATTTTTATATTGCTGAGTTGCCCAAAGCCTGTATTCACTCCATAAATCGTTTGTCCTTCAGCTAAGCGTTTCTCGATACGCTCTCTACTTAAACGAATACGTTGTAAACTATTAACAGAAAGTGCAACTGTTGCTTGCCCCTTAACGATTTCCTCAATTTGTTGTCTTGTTAATGTATTGCCATCAAGCTCGATGATCGATTTCACATGACATCCTCCTATTCCCTATCTAATTATGTAAATAAAAACTCCTCATTTATTGGTCGTAATATTAAAAACTTCAGCATTAAATTCCATTTAAGCGTTTTCATTGTACAAGTGGTTTCTGCTGATGATTTATTACTCTATTTACATTGTACTCACTACTTTTTTCAGAATATAGAGAATTTTAAAAGAGAAAAGAAGATTTTTTTCAGATTCCTATGTTATTTTTAATAATATAATCGTATTTTTATATGAAACTGGAATATTTTATAGGAGTTGATGTAATGAAGCTATTATTAATTGATCGTGATCCTACCGACTTGGCAGGCATAAAGTGGTTTTTACATACCTATTTCCCTGGAGACGTCTTCATTGAAATGTGCACAAGTATTTCAGAGGTGCCCCAAAGAATTCGATTATTTGAACCGGACGCCATTCTGTTAAATATCGATCTATTTCCTAATAATCGCTTAACGGCTCTTTATCGGGATTTACAAAAGCTATCTGGTGCCATTCTTGCAATGACGACAGAACCTTTATTTAAAAATGCATTGAAGGCAATAGATTTACAAGTGGCCCATCTCTTTGTAAAACCCATTGATTTAGAATTATTAAAACAAAAGCTCACAACCATTTCTCTTCGCACACCACAGGTCACGGAATATGCACAGGAGACTACAAATGATTCCTTTTATGATCAATTATTTTTAGATAACAAATCTAGTTCAATTGAGACGACCATACATTTCACAATGATGGAGCCAGAACATATCGAAACTTTTAATAAGCTTTACAATTGGCTACAACAAACACCTATCCACTTCCATATGAAAACCTACCCTCTGTCCAATACAATTGTATGCCTTTTTCAAACAAGTGACATAAAGATGGTAGAAAAGGATGTCCGTGCACTTATGATGGAATGGCGGTTAATTAGTAATAGTTCTTTAAATATTGGCATTTATGATGGGCCACCGACAACCATCAAAAACATGTATACATTAACAAAGCGCGCACTACATCAAAGCTTTTACGAAGGCTTTGGTCATATTTTTTATGCAAGCAAACAAATTGAAACACAGCCCTTTGATCCCTTATTAACACCAGAAGAGCAGCAATTGTTAATCAGTAGTTTGGAAGACGGAAACCTTGAAGCCGTTAAAACATTTTTATACCAGCTATCTAATGAGGGAATATATTATGAGCAAGATGATCTACGTATTCATTTAACAAGTGTTCTAGCACAAATTCGACGCTTTATGTTGAAATATAAATTACACGAAAAAGCAGTTATCGAGCAAAGCTATCGTCAGCTATTTCACTTAATCATTGAACATCCTATATTTTATACAATTCTCAATGGCATTATTTCTTTCACACAAACATTAATTGAATTAGCGCGGGAAGCTCGAATGGAGAAACGAGCCGATTATGTTGAACTAGCTTTAGAAATAATTGATCAACAATTTAATGATAGCTCCTTGTCCCTGCCCTTCGTCGCCCATAAGCTCGGAATCAGCCCAAATTATTTAAGTACCATTTTCTCAAAGAAGCAAGGCTTACCATTTAAACGCTATTTACAGCAAATAAGAATTCATCATGCTACTAACATGCTGCTAGAAACGGATTTTTCCATTAGTGAAATTGCCCATTTAAACGGTTTTGATGATCCTAATTATTTCATTAAAATATTTAAACAACAAATCGGCATAACGCCTAATCGATATCGAAAAAACTAAAAGATAATTGATTGAAATAATTTTCAATTAGTCCATTTTATTTTCAATAAAGGTTTTTACAATGTAGTCATTATCTTAAAATTCATGTCATTTTCATACCTAATATTTTTTAAAAGGAGATTAGAAAAGTGAAATTTCTGGTGAAAACTATGTATAAAACGCCTTTCCTTCGCATATATTTATAGTTTATCTTTAAATATAAAAATTCTTTAACGATAATAATTATAATGTACTAGCAATTCTATTTTATATTTGTTATAGTTATAGATGAAGAGTTTGACTTATATTTTTTTCAGGAGGTAAACTAATATGACAAACGCAAATGATCGTAGCCGTCGTTTTACAACAGCAGGTGGCGCTCCAGTAGTAAGTAACCATGACTCTATGTCAGCAGGTCCACGTGGTCCTCTTTTACTTCAAGATGTATGGTTAGTTGAAAAATTAGCAAATTTTAACCGTGAAGTAATTCCTGAACGTCGTATGCACGCTAAAGGCTCAGGTGCATTTGGTACTTTTACTGTAACGCATGATATTACTCAATATACAAAAGCGAAAATTTTCTCAGAGATTGGCAAGAAAACAGAAATGTTCGCACGTTTCTCAACAGTTGCTGGTGAGCGTGGTGCTGCAGATGCTGAGCGCGATATTCGTGGCTTTGCCCTTAAATTCTATACAGAAGAAGGAAACTGGGATCTAGTAGGGAACAATACACCTGTATTCTTCTTCCGCGACCCATTACACTTTACAGATTTAAACCATGTCGTTAAACGTGATCCACGTACAAATATGAAAAACGCTAACTCCAACTGGGATTTCTGGACTCTATTACCTGAAGCACTTCACCAAGTGACAATTGTAATGTCTGACCGTGGTATTCCAGCTGGTTACCGCAATATGCATGGATTTGGTTCTCATACGTATAGCTTTATCAATGCTGAAAATGAGCGTGTATGGGTTAAATTCCATTTCCGTACAGAGCAAGGTATTAAAAACTTAACAGGTGCTGAAGCTACTGAAGTTATCGGTCAAGATCGTGAATCTTCACAACGTGATCTATATGAAGCTATTGAAAAAGGCGATTTCCCTAAATGGAAAATGTATATTCAGGTTATGACAGAGGAGCAAGCTCGTGAGCTTCCATACAACCCATTTGACTTAACAAAAGTATGGTATAAAAAAGACTTCCCATTAATTCCTGTCGGTGAGTTCGAGTTAAATAAAAATCCGGACAACTACTTTGCAGAAGTTGAACAAGCTGCATTCGCACCATCTAACATTATTCCTGGTATTAGCTTCTCACCAGATAAAATGTTACAAGGTCGTATCTTTGCATACGCAGATGCACAACGCTATCGCCTAGGTGTAAACCACTATATGCTGCCAGTTAACGCACCGAAATGTCCATTCCGTACTTTCCATCGTGATGGTGCAATGCGCTTTGACGGCAACCTCGGTTCTACATTAGGCTATGAACCAAATAGCTATGGTGAATGGGAGCATAATCTAGACCATAAAGAGCCTGAATTACGCATTGATGGTCATGCAGGTATTCACGACTTCCGTGAAGATGATAACAATTACTTTGAGCAACCAGGTAAACTGTTCCGTTTAATGACTACAGAAGAGCAACAACGTCTATTTGAAAATACAGCGAATGATATGGCTTCTGTTGAAGAATTCATCAAACGCCGTCACATCCTTCACTGCTATTTAGCTGACCCAGCATATGGTGAGGGTGTCGCAAAAGCGATGGGTCTTTCGTTAGAAGGTATGGACCTTACAAACCCATATGTAAAACAACCAACTAACGTTTAATAGTCCACTTATTATTGATATCCAAATTCAACTTTTACTCCATGTGAATCTGTCATTCACATGGAGCTTTTTTATGATTAGAAAAGGCTTATGTCTATACTTTGACATAAGCCTTCCTTAGTGTTGAAAAACAAAACAGTCAATTGAAAGGGAGAAATGGATTTCCGTTGCAGGCTACTTGCTTTCCTGTGGGCGAGCGCCGAGCCGCTTCCTCCGCTACCGCTCCGTGCAGGGGCTCGCCTGTCTCGCTATCCCACAGGAGTCAAGTAGTCTTCCACTCCAACCCACAAAAATGGTACCTTTTTAGCAAAGGTTTTCAAATAAAGTGAAGGTTTTTGCTACTTATTTTATGGAGGATGATTGTCATTCATCACTTCTCCATATTGAAAATAAGAGCCTATCCCCTCTAAGAATACAGATAATGGGCTATTTGATCGCTATACTACTATGAAAAAAAGTAAAGACACTTTGCAGAATGGTTGATTGGAGTGGAGCGAGCGTAAGTGAGTGAAGTGGCTCATCGGACGCCCCCTGGAAAGGGCGCTGGCGGAACGGAAATCAACCTCTCACCTTGCAAATTTGCTTTTTCTGCCGTTGACATCATCTTTTTTCAACAACATGAAAGGCTTATGTCTATACTTTGATATAAGCCTTCCTTCATTATTGATAAATCTGACTCCCCGCTTTTTTAAACTCCTCTGCCTTTTCCTGCATACCTTGATGAATAGCTTCAGTCGTATTTAAATCTTTTTCTTTAGCATAATTACGAATATCCTGTGAGATTCTCATACTACAGAATTTAGGGCCACACATTGAGCAAAAGTGCGCTGTTTTCGCCCCCTCTGCTGGAAGCGTTTCGTCATGATATTCAACCGCACGTTCTGGATCTAATGATAGATTGAATTGATCACGCCAGCGGAATTCAAAGCGTGCTTTTGACAATGCATCATCCCGTTGTTGTGCACCTGGGTGTCCTTTCGCTAAATCAGCTGCATGGGCAGCAATCTTATAAGTAATAACTCCTACTCGAACATCCTCACGATTAGGTAAGCCAAGATGCTCCTTCGGTGTCACATAGCAGAGCATCGCTGTACCAAACCAGCCAATCATCGCTGCACCAATAGCTGAGGTAATATGGTCATATCCTGGCGCAATATCTGTTGTTAATGGGCCCAATGTATAGAAAGGCGCTTCCTTACAAACTTCTAATTGCTTGTCCATATTCTCCTTTATCAAATGCATCGGTACATGACCTGGCCCCTCTACCATCACCTGAACATCATGCTTCCAAGCGATTTGTGTTAATTCACCCAGCGTTTCAAGCTCTGCAAATTGGGCCTCATCATTGGCATCTGCAATGGAACCTGGGCGTAAGCCATCTCCTAAAGAAAAAGCAACATCATATGTCTTCATAATTTCACAGATTTCCTCAAAATGTGTATAAAGGAAATTCTCTTGATGATGAAATAAACACCACTGTGCCATAATTGAACCACCACGTGACACAATGCCTGTTACACGATTTGCTGTAAGAGGTACATAGCGTAAAAGAACACCCGCATGTATCGTGAAATAATCAACCCCCTGCTCTGCTTGCTCAATGAGCGTATCACGATAAACTTCCCACGTTAAATCCTCGGCTATGCCATTTACTTTTTCTAAAGCCTGATAAATGGGCACCGTTCCCACTGGCACTGCAGCATTTCGAATAATCCATTCTCTCGTTGTATGAATATGTTTACCAGTCGAGAGATCCATAATATTATCGGCACCCCAGCGTGTAGCCCATGTCATTTTCTCAACTTCTTCTGCTATTGACGACGACACCGCGGAATTTCCAATGTTTGCATTGATTTTCACATGGAAGTTACGACCAATAATCATCGGCTCTGCCTCAGGGTGATTAATATTAGAAGGCATAATAGCCCGACCTGCTGCAATTTCTGAACGAACAAATTCAGGATCCATGTTTTCACGTATCGCCACAAACTCCATTTCCGGCGTTATCATTCCATTTCGTGCATAGTGAAGCTGTGTTACATTTTTACCCCTTTTTGCACGTAAAGGCTTCCGCTCCAATTCAGGGAAAACATTTTCTTTAATGCGCGGATCATCAACACGACGAAAACCGTTATCCTCAGGTTTAATCGTACGCCCCTCATATTCCTCAACATCTCCTCTTTCTTCTATCCATGCACGTCGCAAAGTAGGCAGACCCTTTGTAATATCAATGTGATAATTCGGATCTGTGTATGGACCACTCGTATCATATACTCGAATAGGGGCATTTTTTTCATCCCCAAAGCTACCAGTCGTTGGGCTTAATGCGATTTCACGCATAGGTACTAAAATATCTGGACGTGATCCTTCCACATACACTTTTTTGCTTCCTTCAAAGCTAGACATAATCGTAATGTTCTTTTCACTAACTACTGACATGAGCTACTTCTCTCCCTTAAATGTAATTTGATACAAGGACCGAAAATCTAGCTCACTCCAACAAATAAAGAAAGGCCGAATCCAAAATATTTTTTTGGATCCGGCCATGAATGTAAAGGTCTAGTAATTGCACACGACATACGATGCAATAGCTTCTTAACTTTCCCACGCTGGTATGAGCCAGATCAGGTCCAAAGGGTCAAGAAACTTCTAAGCGTTTCCCTCTCAGCCTGACTCATCAGACTCCCCTAGTTAATACTATTTAGTTTGATGCTAGTGTAGCAGATATTTCTAAGAGATGGAAGTTTTCCATTCAATATTTTAAAATTTTCATCCAACTAAGTAAATAATACTTCCGCAAGATAAATCACGATCGTTACTGTTAGACAGCTCACAATGGTTGAAAATAAAACAGTTTGCGCAGCTGTAGCTGATTCCACATCGTATTCTAATGCTAGACTAGAGCTATTGCGAGATGTTGGGAAGGCACTGGCTATAAACAGAGATTGTGCGACAACTCCATCTAACCCCAATACATAAATAATGACCAATGCTACAGCTGGTCCGATAACTAATCTTGTAAAACAGCTAACAAAAACAGTTTTATTAAACATAGATTTGATTTCAAGCTGTGATAATTGTGCGCCTAATGTAATTAAGGCTACAGCAATAAATCCATCTGCGACATGCTCTACAGGTATTTTGATAAACTGCGGTATACCAATATTAAAATAGTTCATAGCGACACCAATAATTAGCGCATGAATAATGGGCATTTTAAAGAAATCTTTGATGATTGTCATACCCGATTTCGTAGAGGAAATTAAATTGTACAAACCATATGTATAAGTTGTCATATTTTGAAATATAACGAGCATGACCTGAATGGCTACACCAATAGGTTGTGTTACAAAAATCATTTGGGCCACTGGAATACCATAATTTCCAGAGTTAATGAGCACAACACTATTTTTAAAGACGGCTGCCTCCGTTTTGGCCAAACCAAGCCCTTTCGCTAAAAAATGACTGAGTATCATTTGACTCCCAATAAAAAGCACAATAAATAACCCGACTTCTCCCAGAACAGACAGCTCTACACGTGTTTCATATAAATTCACAAAAACAGCGGCTGGCATAAAGCAATATGTAATAAGCTGAGACAATGCTTTTAAGTTAAAACGAAATTTCTTTTGTAGTATAGCGCCAAGTACAAGCAACACTAAAATAGGTGCAACAATTTGAAAGAAAATCATTCCGAGATACATCATATTGATGACCCCCTTCCCTTCATTATAGTAGTGCTGAATGGCTAACAGGTCAATGTCTCTTCCCTTCACCATTAAGAAAGACTGCCTATATATTTTAGGCAGCCTTTTTCTTTACGCTAGCTTAAATCGATTTACGACTTCTTGCAGTTCATTTGATATATCATTCATATTTTGAATAGACTCTGCTACTTTTAGTAACTCTCCTTGTTGATCCATTGCAGAAGCACTTACTTGTTCAGCAGAGGCAGCTGTTTCCTCTGAAATAGCAGATATACTTTGAATAGCCATAATTGCTTGATTTTTATGCTCTAACATACTAGATAACTTACTCATTAGTTCACTAATGGAAGCTGCAATTGAACGTGACAAGTCACTGCTATCTTTAAAGGCCATTTGTGTGCTTTGTACGGACTCATTTTGAGAATGCATTAAATCTGCATTCGAAGCAATAACAGCTACTGTCTGTTGGGAATTTTCGAGAATACTTTCTACCGTACTCTTAATAATTTCTGTTTCATTTTTAGATTGCTCTGCTAGCTTTCTTACTTCCTCTGCTACTACCGCAAACCCTTTTCCATGTTCGCCAGCACGAGCTGCCTCAATACTTGCATTTAAAGCTAACAGATTCGTTTGCTCTGTAATGCTTTGAATAGAAGCGATGATTTGATTAATATTGGCAATGTTAGAAGCTAATGATTCCATTTGCTGTTGAATACGCCCATTCATCTCATTTGTTTCTATATTATGTTCACGTAAACTATTAACCTCATGCAATCCCTTTTCTGTCGTTGCACTTGTTTTATGAGATAGCTCATCCATCTCATTGGATAGTGACGTAATGGCATCAATCTGATCAGATAGATCCATCATTCGATAATTGGTTTCTTCAGTATCCTCTGATTGCTTCGATGCACCTTGTGCAATTTCATTGATTGCTACTGAAACCTCTTGACTTGAAGCTACTATTTCATTAAAGACCTCATGCACTTGATTAGAAGATTGGTTCAATAATGTCGTAGAATTTAGCACTGTTTGTATTGCACTATTGGTTTTATCCAGCATATTATTATAAGCCAGTGCAACTGCACCAATCTCATCAGACTTAATATATTTCTCCTCTACTCTTTGTGTTAAATCCCCTTCTGCAGCTGTTTCAATGGATGCACGCAAAAATTGGAGTGGCTTTAACTGTTTGTAAATGAATAGCACACTTGCAACTGTCATCAAAACAACCATAATAATAGAAGAAATAATTGTAAATACAAAGACGTGGTTGTATGTCTCTAGAATTTTTGATTCAGGCAATACAATTTGAACAGTCCACGTCTCGTCAATATCCTCTAAAATCATTGGGGCAAATACATTAAATGCCTTTTCCTTAAACTGGTTAGAATCAACGTACATACTTGTAAGCTCATCATTTTCCATGGTCTTACTAATACTTGTCCAAGCTGGGTCCTCTTGCATATTGCGCCCATCTAGCTCTTCACCAAAACTGTTGGCTGTCAGTACACCCTTATTCGTAATAATGCCCGCATAACCACCCTCTGGTGCAACAGATTCTGTTAATCCATTTAAAAAATCTATCGATACATCCGCCGTCAATACACCAAAAAACGATCCAGAAGCATTGACTAACGGCACTGAAATGGTTGTCATTAATACGTTCTTTCCATTTACATTGTAATCATACGGCTCCGTTAAAACTGCGCGTCCGTCTTCTTTTGGCACCCAGTACCATTCAGAAACACTTTTATCATCGACCCCTTCAATTAAAGTGGTGCTGATCTTATTATCATCTTTGCTTAGGTATGGTCCAAAACGTTTTTTGGAATCGACTAAAGTAGCCTCTGCATTTGCATCTAACATAATAGAACCCTGCTCAAAGATTGCTCCAACACCAAGTAAATCATCATTGTTAGCTAGATTATTTTCCATAATGTCTAAGACACCCTTGGAAGATAAAGCATTATTCTTCTGCATGCTTTCAATGATTTGCTTTGTTGTTTGCAATGCCGTATTTGCTTTCTTGAAACGCTCACTCATAATAGCAGCCGAAGATTCAGCAGCCTGCACAGTTGCATATTCTGAGTCTTCCACACTTTGATTTTTTATAATAATTCCCGTTGTCACTGTATAGGATAAAAATAAAACTAGAAATAATCCTATAATTAGGGAAGATAGTTTTAATGCAATACCTTTAGATTTTTTCATAACTAACACCCCACTTTTATAATAATGATAAAGGATGAAAGGTTGTATCACAATAAAATATTTAGCGAATAAAGTAGAATTTTACAGAGTTATAGAGAGAAATATGGACAAATCTACAACCAATATACATTTTTTAATAAGGGTCTTATGAACTATTAAAAACAAAAAGCTCTGTCTATGACAGAGCCTTTCATAACAAAATCATGTAGTTTAACTAAAGGTTTGAGCATGAGGCATAGCATTTGCTTGTTTCCAGCTTTCATACCAACTCTCAATTTCCTCGCTTGGTTCCACTGCCAAATGCTCCTGAAGCATTTTTTTTAATAACCAGTATTGCTCCTCAACAGCAGCTGTATTATTTAGAAGATCGTATAGCTTCATTAAAGTGAAGTAGTTTTCCTCTGCATCAGAAAAAAGTGCCTGGACTTTTTCCTGTACCTTTACTGCAGCCATGTAGTTCTCATTTTTTATGTAAAACTCGCTTAGCTGATGAGCATGGTGTAACCACAATCTCCTTAAGCGCTCTCGCTCACTTTCCGCCCATAGATAATCGCAATCTCCTAAATAATCACCTGTATACATTTGGAATACTTTTTCATGTTCATCAACTGATGTCTCTTGTAATGGGGGTAATGATTTTAAACAGGACAGCCACTGTTCTACATCCACTACAACATTTTCAACTAAGAGCTTATAGCCAGAATTCAGCAAAGGGCTTGAAATTTGCACACCATCCATTCCATAATTTTTTAATGTTTGACGGATTGTATAGATAGCTGTATAAAGCTGTTTAGATGCTTTATCGATATCAGACTCCGGCCAAAATAATTCTAAAATCGTATCACGATAAATCATTTCATCACGGTGATTTAGCATGAAGGCAAATAGCTCTTTGGCTTTAGATGTACGCCATTTCATGAGCTGTGTATGACCATCTGGTGTAACAACATTAAGACCGCCAAAAAGCTTAATAATTGTATGTTTAGGCGGAACTTTTTTATGTTTATTATTTATGTGTTCTAGACGTTCTAAGGTCTTTTCTAAACGAACATTTTGTACAGGCTTTAATAAGTAATCAATAGCATGTAGATTAAATGCATCTATTGCGTATTGATCAAACCCTGTTGTAAAAACGATTTCTACATCGGGCAATAACTCTTGAATTTTTTCCCCTAATGCTAAACCATCCAAATCAGGCATCACGATATCTAAAAATACAGCATTTGGCTGTAGCGTTTGGATCTCTTCAATTGCTTTTAGAGAATCGGTGTATTCTCCTACTATTTCAATTTCCGGGACATTACTTTTTTCAAGTAAGGTTTTCAGTCTCGTTAATGGTAAAATTTCATCATCTACTAGCACGATTCTCACATTGACCCCTCCTAAAAAACTATTCCTTTACTTATTATCGTATAATTATTAAAAGAATTGATAGAACAACCATTACTTTTGAAGGAGAAATAACTCTATTTGTTGAAATCTATTATTTATGATGAAAAAGAAAATACTTTCCAAAAATTTTACTATTTTTCTAATTGCCGGGTTATTCTTTTGTTTTCTAACTTTGATACGCTTCACTTGGATGAATTTCACAAATATTTCAACAGGGATCGATGCTATCCAAGGGACTGTTAATTTAAGAAATATTGATACAAGCCATAATTTTATAATTAAGCTACAAAAGGAATGGGAATTCTACCCTAATATCCTTCTCGCTTCAGAAAATACCCAATCAGTGGAACAACATAAAGTTTATACAAATCAACCAGAATCTTGGGATCAGTATTTTCAACATAATGATGAGGTTCATTATGGTTCTTATCGTTTAAAAATTCTCAAAGAACACACTGCACCTCAGATGTATGGCATTACGATTCCTGAAGGTTTAGCTCCCTATGAGCTTTACATAGATGGTCAATTCATTGGTGGACTAGGGAATCTTACAGCGGATTATACTCAAACGGCTCCTATTGGCAGACCTGTAACCCATTATTTTACGCTTAATACTAATGAAAGCGAAATTATTATCCAAGGTGTTCAAACAAACCCATATGTACAAGGCGGGTTTCAAAAAGAAATTATTTTTGGCGATTTGCACTCTATGGAACAATCAAAAACCTTTTCCATTACAACTCAAATGGCGGTTTGCTTAGTCTTTATTTTTTATCTATTATTTACGATTCTACTTTGGATTATCGGTATTCGGGATAAATCTCTTCTTTATTTTGCCTTGATTATTGTTTCAACCTGTGTAACCGTACTCGTTTCTAGCAATAAAATTTTATTTAGCTACATACCTATCAATTGGATTTGGGCAAACAAATTATTTTATTTTTCTTATATTAACAATATGATGTTTTTCGTTTTGTTCCTACGTGAATTGATGAAGGAATACGCTAAGCCTAAAATATTAACGATTGTTCCTTTGCTGTGTGCTACCTATTTATTATTTATTGTAGTAACCCCGATAGAATACATTTTTAAAACAAAAATGATATTCATAATACTTTTCATCGTCTCGCCTATTATTATAACGATTTTCACATTGTCTATCGTGATAAAAGGTCAAAAAGGCGTAATATTTTTATTATTAACAGGGACAGCAGTAGTCACTAATTCATTATTTTTCTCTATAAGACAAAATGCTACACTACCTTATAGTCATTATCCTTTTGATTTATTAATTGGTATAACGGCATTATCCGCATTTTGGTTTACACGCTATTTTCAATCAACCTTACAAACTGAAAAGCTTTCTGTGAAATTACAAAAAGAAATAAGTACAAAGGATGATTTTCTAGCAAATACCTCTCATGAGCTGCGAAACCCTTTGCACGGCATGATGAGCATCGCCCAAACTTTGTTAGCAAAACAGGAAACTAAAGAAGATCAAAGTGATTTAAAACTATTGGTAAGAATCGGCAATCACATGACCCATATGCTAGATGATTTATTAGATCTAGTAAAGCTAAAAGAAAAAACGCTTCGACTGCAGCCCAAACCTTTGAATGCTTATAATCTCGCAAGTGGGGTTAGCAATATGTTTCGTTTTATGCTGAAAGGAAAACCAATTGAGCTTATCATACGGATACCTACTAATTCACCTTTTGTGTTAGCAGATGAGACACGATTAATTCAAATTTTTTCCAACCTAATTCATAATGCCATTAAATTTACAGAGCAGGGCTCCATTACGATTGATGCCGAAGTGGTTGGTAAAAAATTATATATTTCCGTTACAGATACAGGAATTGGCATTGAAAAGGATATGCAAGAAAGAATATTCGACCCTTATGAGCAAGTTGATTCAACAATGACGTCGGTAAGTGGGGGCCTCGGATTAGGCTTAAGTATTTGCCAAGAGCTTATATCTTTGCACGGTGGGACAATATCGTTGACTTCCACTCTTGGGGAAGGCTCATCCTTTACGTTCTCCTTACCCATAGCAAAGACACAAACAGTGGAATACAGTGACTCCACTACTGAAATGGATACAACATTATTAAAATTTACGTCATTGTTAAATGATTTATCGCAAATGAAAGAAAGCTTTGCCGCTTCCACTGAAGAAACTACTTTGGTGACCAGTCAGGCAAGAATTCTTGTCGTGGATGATGATGCTGTAAACTTACAAGTTCTCGTGAATGCATTTTCGACTGAACCCTTTGAAATTGAAACAGCTTTAAGTGGGACCGAAGCTCTTAGAAAACTACAAGAGAGTAGCTTTGATTTAGTTATTTCCGACATTATGATGCCGCATATGTCTGGCTATGAATTGGCAAAGTACATTCGTGAAAAATTCTCAATTTCAGAGCTGCCCATATTATTTTTAACAGCTCGACAGCAAAGTGAAGATATTCGACTCGCCTTTTTAAGTGGAGCAAATGACTACATTAGGAAACCAATGGAATACATGGAGCTTAAATCACGTGTTCAAGCACTCATTCAGATGAAGCAATCTAGTGAGGAACGTCTTCGCATTGAAGCTGCATGGCTCCAAGCACAAATTCAACCTCACTTTTTCTTCAATACACTGAATTCTATTATTTCTTTAAATGGAGTAGATGATGAAAAAATGGAGGAATTACTACTGGCCTTTAGTGATTACCTACAAATGAGTTTCGATTTCCAAAATGTCGATTTAGTCGTGCCTATCGACTATGAATTAAAGCTTGTACGCGCCTATATTGCAATTGAACAAATTCGCTTTGGTGACAGGATACGAGTTGTGTGGAATATTCCTAATCAGATGAGTCTGTTTGTTCCTCCACTGTCGTTACAAACTTTGGTCGAAAATGCTATCCAGCATGGTATTTTACCTCGTCGAGAGGGTGGTACTGTGACCATCTGCATCAAAGAGATGGAGAAGCTTTTTACAATAGCCATTTCTGATAACGGTGTTGGCTTTGAACATAGGATACCTGAAAAGAAAACAAGCGTAGGTCTTGTCAATACGGAACAACGTCTAAAGCAATTATTTGGCGTGGAATTAACGATAAACAGTGTCATTGATCAAGGCACAACCATCTCCTTCTCCATTCCAAAAACTTAAAGGCGAATGATGTCGTTCTAACCGCCAGTTTGGAAGCTGAATCCGTCACTTTATGAGCTCTATTCATCTCTTCCAGAAATCCTATCCATTGCACGAACAAAAAAGACTAGGCTTACAAAAGAAGCCTAGTCTTTCTTGGTTTGCTTACAGTTTAAGACATTGACAAGATTACATAAAATAGCTTACTACATGGTACTGAACAAATCCTGAACATCCTTGTATTTTTCATGTATCACATTCGTAACTTTTGACTGTTCAGCTGCTTAATTTTCTTTTCTGCTTAGTTTGCTTGTAACCGTTCCCTTCTTGGCTCTCTATCTACTGTTAATCTGTTCAATGTCTACATACCACCCAAATTAATACTTCATCACATCATGAATATTTTCAGCGATTTGTCGATTTTCTTATGTACCTGTTACAACATAATACTTTGATGAATTGTTCATTTTCTTCTTTTGAACAGTACCTAGTGATGCATTTTTAACCTTCGGGATCAATTGTAACCAATTGACTCACCATGCTCTCTACTCAACATCTCCTGTTTTTCCCATTAAATTTCTATTATCTTTACAAATATAACTTCCTCTATAGGTACTGAAGTTATATGATGCTCACATAAATTTTATAACCAATCTACCTAATCATCTAAAAAATGCATAAAAAGATCCTAGGCTATGATAAAATTGATTTAACACCAAATCTTGGATAGATTCCCACTGCATCTACCATGAAAAATAAAATAGGAGGCTTCTCTTAGTATGAAAAACAAAAAAAGATTGGCTTTGCTGTCTTTAGTTGCTATCCCTTCACTTCTTTACAGTGCACCAGCATCAGCAGCTGAAGTTACAGAGCCATCAAAAATAGCCTACACATACAATAATAACTACTACTACAATTCTAATGTCTGGAATGTTATTCAGCTCATATCAATCATTGATGATCGATATTCCTCATTCCAAACAAGATTGGAATCGGCTCTCAAAGCTTATAACAACTTGACTGAAACAGAAAAACAGTATGTTACTAATTATGACGTACTTTCCAATCATCAACATACTAGAATTTTATATCGTAAACTCGCTTCACAAATTGAAGAAAAACTAGCTTCTGTTGAACCTACCGCAGTTAATTATTATGAAAATGTTTTGGCTACAAGGGAGTGGTTCAATTCTTTAAACGCTGCACAGAAAACATTTGTTAATGCTGAAACACAGAGAATACTATCATCATATATAAGTCCAAATACGACAATTGACAAAGTAGTAACGAAAATACAATTATTAAATTCTTCACGCTTAAGCTTCCATCAAGAAGTTGAGGCAGCACGTGCTGAATATAATGCATTACGAAAATTTACAAATGCTTATTTACCGTATGGTACAGAGCAACTATTATTGGAGGCTGAACGACTTGTCGTAAAGGATAAAGCTGCTGCCAAAGATGTAGAAAATGCCATTGCTGCTCTATCACCTAAAACATCTACAATTAAGGATGTACAAAAGGTTAAAACTGCGTTTGAGGCGCTAACACCCGTGCAGCAACAAATAGTTCCAAATGTGTCTATTTTAATTGATTTTGTGAATGGTAAATATAAACTTCCAACACAATCAGTTGAAAATACAAAGCCTAATTTTTCCAATATCGCCGCATTGCCTGGTAAAACAACGGCTATGTCTAGAAATAGAAATGATTATAGTGCAAAAATAAATGTCACTGACCCAGGAGTTCACACAGAAAGATTTATCTTAACTACCAAATCCAATATGACATTAATTATTCCTTCTCTCTCAACTTTAGTGGATAAGGATACTACTGGTGTCATAGAAATTCAGCTTAAAAGAAAATTAAATAACATTACATTCAAGATGACACTCAATAATAAACCTATAGAATTCGAGGAAAACATCGAATTAATTATTAACAATTTGCCTAAAAATGCTTCCATTATTCAAAGGAACGATTTAGGTGAGAAGTTGCATACTAACTTCTATGTTGATGGAAATCGCCATATTGTTCAAGCAACTACGTCTGGCACATTCCAAATTATAAGAAAATAAGCATGACGCTTCTGAAAGAAGAAACAACTAAATTCAAGTTAGTTGTTCCAGACTGTAGACAAAAGCCCCATAAATGATATTTATGGGGCACTCTCTAATGTTTATACTATTTTGTCGTAGCTACTAGGTTGTCCACGATGAAATCTAGCTGCTTTGTTAATGAATAAATGTCGTTATAGTAACAAAAACCAAAATCCATTTCAATCAGCCTTCCTTCTTTAACGGCTGGGATATTAGACCAAACTGGGTGATCTGTTAAATCCACCATTCCTTCGTAGGATGAACGGAACACAAAATCACCTGCATAATCTGTTAGTACTTCTAAAGAAACATTGATTGCCTCATCCGTGTTGTTTTTGTCATCAATTTTCTTTTGAATAATATCAGGTGCTTTCAAACCTAAATACTCATAAATAGCTTGGGAACCACGTCCATAGGTATAGCTTGTCACTACGGACATTTGTCCTTTGCCGCCTTCCATAATACTAACTGTTTTATCTAAAATACCTGCCTCTTTCAGCTTCTCTTGACTGTTCTCTACTTTTGTATAGAAATTAGCTAAAAGCTCTTTTGCTTCTTTCTCTTTCCCTAATACTTCACCAATCTTCGTTAAACGGTCATCCAGTGATGTAGAGAAATCGATCATGACAGTAGGTGCAATTTTTTGCATTTGCTCATACAGCTCATCCTTACTTGGGATAATGATGACGTCAGGTTTTAATTGGATTACTGCCTCCACATTTGGTTCGAACCACTCACCTAAACTTTCAACTGTTTTTAATTCTTCCTCAAATGCTGCTCCCTCTTGTATTTTAGAGGAGCCCACTGGTGTCACATCAAAAGCTAGTACATCACCTGTATAATACATCACCACTACTCGCTCAGGATTTACAGGTATTTCTACATCTCCTTTCATAGTGGATACAATTTTTGTTTGTGATTCGCTGACTGCTTGTGCCGTAGAGACCTGTTTTTCCCCGCTTCCAGTATTTGTTGTTGCTCCACTACTGCAAGCACTTAATAAAAGTGTCAGACATAGAAAGAGTGTTGCAATAGCTGATAATCCTCTTTTATTCATTGGTTCATACTTCCTTTCATTATATTGATAACCATTCTCAATATAATCTTGGAAGCTCCAATCGACAATGGAGTATCTTTCAGACATTGAAGGACTATCTTTTACTAGACGATTCAACTGTTCCCTTTGACGAAATTTTATGGGGGAAACGCCTACTCTCTTTTTGAATAGTCTACTAAAATAATAAACATCGTTATAGCCGACACCCATTGCGATATCGCGCAAGCTAGCATTTGTCTGCTCAAGCAAAATAGAAGCTTTTTCAATACGGAGCTGAATTAAATACTCAATCGGACTACAACCTATTTGTTGCTTGAATTGAATGGATAAATGGGATGGACTATAGCGTAATGCCTTCGCAATTGATTCTAAAGTCAATGGCTGTGCATAATTTTCTTCTAGATAGGCTTTAATTTGACTAGAGACATTCAGCTTTTGAATGTCGATACTGTCTTGTTCTAACTGCTTGAAAATCTCATTTAATAATTGATAGAATAGCGATTTAATGGTAAATTTGCTGAGATTATTAGCATTTCCCCATTCTATATACATATAATGTATTTTTTTAAACATAGTAATAGGTGAGTTAGGTATAAGACTGTATTGATAGTTGAAAGGATTATTGCTTTGCATGGCTCTTGCTATCATTTTATTAAGGGTTAAAGGAATGGAAGCTCGATAAAATACCATGTAGTATTCAAACCCTTTGTCTGTTGCCACGATTTGCAAAGTGGAGCCTTTTCCACCGTGAATAAGATGAAAGCCCTCTAGTGTATAGTTTGTTAAATCGATCTGGATTTCTGCACCTCCACCTGTGGCAAAAAGAAACATATTAGCAGGCAATTTATATAATTTCCCAATCTCTTCAGGTTTAAATAGTTCATATCGTATATCGAGTACTTTAATCGTTGCATGATTCCAAAGAAAAAAAAACTCCTCTTTTGGCAGCATCCTACATCATTCCTTCCAATTATCACTATCTCCCAGTTTATTATAATTGATAATCGTTCTCAATACATTTTTCTACAATCATGCATGAAACATAGAAAAATCACTCAAACATCCAATGCTTGAGTGATTTTATGGAATCCCATTTATTTTGCTTTTGCATGCTGTACTAGCATTTCTGTCACTTCTTCAATTTGTCCTAGGATTGAAATAGGATCTGAAAACCAGAAACTCCAGCCATCAATTTCAAAAATTTGATCATCTTGCACAGCATCTAGCGTTTTCCAAACTGGTTCGTTTTTATAATCATATGTTTCTGTCGCTTTATCAACAGCCACAAAAATATAATCACCCGCATAATCTGGAAGTAATTCAGGTGATAATTCCAGCCACGGCTTTTCAGGATCAATTTCCTCTACTACTTTTGCGGGTGGAGTTAGCCCAAGCCCATCATAAAATGATCGCCCTGTATAACCATTACCATATAATGTTATGTTATTTTTTGCTCCACCAGCAAAAATCGTCACGGTTTGATCCTTACCAATGATATCTTGAACCGTTTGTCTCGCTTTTGCTACCCTTTGACTATAGTCATCTAACCAAGCCTTCACTTCTTCTTCTTTATCTAAAATTTTACTAAACTCCTCCAATGTTGCATCCATTTCTAAATTAAAGGGTATTAAAACTGTAGGCGCTATTTTAGCATATGCTTCGTATTTCTTATCATCCCCAGTAATGATAAGGTCGGGCTTCAAATCAACTACTGCTTCAAGGGATTCTTCAAAATAAGTAATTCCTTCATTATGCTCCTTCAGGTAAGGGCTTTTCATATAAAGCTCCTGTGTTCCAACTGGTTTAATGCCCATAGTTAATAAAAAACCTGGGTAATAATCGGTTACGATACGTTCTGGGTCAACAGGAATCTCGACATCCCCCTTCACAGTGGATACAATTTTGGTTGTCGACTGTACTTCCGTTGACTCATTAGCTGGTGCTTTTGTTTCTCCATTATTAGAAGCTGTGATAGCAGTACCAGAGCATGCACTAAGCAATAAAGTGAAGCATAGCAATAGAGTCGCCATCATAGAGGACTTTGCTTTTTTATTCATCGATAAATCTCCTTTTGCTTTATATTGATAATAATTATCATTATCAATATAATGTCGTATCCACTTTTTATCATTAGACAAAGAAAGCCGATACATAGGACGATACGATTTATGCTTATCTGGCTGTTGTTTAAATTGCATTGGGGTTTGCCCACTGTACTTTTTAAAGATACGGATAAAATAAGAGACATCTTCATAGCCAACACTCGACGCAATCTCCTGCAAGCTCGAAGTGGTATGTAATAATAACTGCTGTGCTTTTTGTATTCTTATCTGGATAAGATAATCAATAATACTTCTACCCGTCTTCTGCTTAAATTGCTTAGCTATATAGGGCACACTATAATTCAACATTTGAGCAAGCGATTCTCGTGTAATCGGTTGATTGTAATATTCTTCTATATAATTTTGAATTTGCTCCACAAGGTCCGGCTGTTGAACAATGACCTGCTGTTGATGTAATTGCTGCAAAAGTTCATAAATGAATTGATAAAAAAGGACTTTGACATGAAAATGGGCTAGATTGCCCTGTTTGAGCCACTCTCGGTGCATAGTTTCGATTTTTTCCTGTAATGTGAGCGCATTAGAAATTTGAAAAACATATTGAAGCTGAAAAGGTTTTTCACGTTCCCACAACGCTAGCAAATTTTTTCTATGGGGAGGAGGTAACGTCGCTTTGTAGAGAATTAAATAGTACTCCAAACTATCTTCTACAGCACTAATATGCAGGCAACTCCCTTTACCAACATGCACTATATAAAAATTTTCTATCTTATAGGCTTTACTGTCTAATAATACTTTAGCCTTTCCCTTTATTGCGTACAAAAAACCGCTAGCTGGTACACGATAGGAGCTAAGCTGTTCATCACTTTGCATCCTTGTATAACGAATATCAAACAATTGAATGGAAGCCGCTTTCCACAAAAGGATATGATCATCTATGTTCACTGTTTGTTTTCACACCTTTCTAGTCAAAGCATAGAATGGTACCTCATGTGAATATTATAAATGATAAACATTCTCAATAATATATTAAAATGAAACAACAAAAAAGAAGCACCTTTATTGCTAAAGTTGCTTCCTTTTTTTACTTGCTATAAACCATCGTACTAATAAATTATCTGCACAACTCACCCTGTTATTTTTTAGTCGTTAGCCATTTGGTTAATTCCTCAACCTGAGCCAACACTGCTGTAGGGTCATAGTACCACGAACGTTCCTCAGGCCAAACATAAAGATGATCGTTTTTTACAGCTGGTAGGCTACCCCATATTGGATCATTTTTAAAATCTTCAACTGTGCGACCATCTGCAGTTAAAATGATGTAGTCTCCTGTATAATCTGCTAGCACCTCTTTTGAAATTTCAACCCACTGCTTTTCCATAATTTCGTCTGCTACTTTAGCGGGTGGCTTACGACCAAGCGACTGATAAACTGGCTGTCCACCACGTCCAAAGTTATCGCCATAAGCATAATAAGATTTGCCTGCATCTTCAATAATAGAAAAGCTTGCATCCTCTGGAATAATCGCATCTACCAGTGCTTTTGCATCGGCAATCTTTTGATCGTATTGTGCGAGCCAATCCTTCGCTTCCTGCTCTTTGTCAAGCAATTCACCAAAATATGTAAGCTCTTCATGTGCATTCTTTAATTCACCATAAGGGATGACAACTGTCGGTGCAATTTTACTTAAAGCATCGTAATTTTCCCCATTGCCCGTAATAATTAAATCTGGTTTGAGTGATATAACTTTTTCAATCGATGGTTTTCCATAATCACCGATTTCTTCTACATCCTTTAATCCATCCTTTAAATAATAGTTTTCAAGAGCCAACCCAGGAGCTCCCACTGGCTTCACGTCCAATACAAGCAAACTAGCAATATATTCCTCTGCTACGATACGCTGTGGATTAGTCGGAATAACAATTTCGCCATTTGTCGTCTGGACCGTTTTTGTCTCTGCTTCTTTTGTATCTTGTTCTGTAGTTGAACTAGTGTTTTTTTCATTTTCCCCACAAGCCGTTAACAAAAGAAGTAATAGAAGAAACAGTGGTGCTATGAATTTTCTATTTTGTCTAAGCATTTTTTTCCTCCATACACATTAGTTGATAATCATTCTCAATAATTGTAGAAGAAAGTAAAATAACTGTCTATGCATGGAAGTGATTTGTTCCCTTGTACTTTTATGATGTTAGTACTTCCATTAATTTTTGTAATTGAGCCACTGTAGATAATGGGTCATAGCCATAAAATAATTCATATTGATTCATAAAGTACATCTGCTTCTTTTGCACTGCCGTAAGTGACCGCCATTTTTCTGACTGCAATACTGTTAAGAGACACTCCTTTCCAAAATCTGTTGTAGGAAGAGCCGTAACGAATATATAATCAGCTGGAAAGTATACAATATCTTCAATATCTACTGTTAAGTAGCCTGTTTGTTCAATGTTTTTCGTGACTATCGCATCTGGTCGACTAAAGCCTAAATCCTCATATAATATATGACTTCCTCTCCCATGACTACTATTTAAACAATATGCTTGATGACTACCTATTTCCCAAACAATAGCGGTACCCCTTCTTGACCCAATTTGTTGATCAAGAATATAGTTACAATGCGCTATTTGTTCATCATATTGCTGAAGCCAGCTCTTACACACTTCTCGCCTATCAACAATATCGGCAATCAGCCCAAATTGCTCTCGCCAACTCAATTGTCTACATGGTAGCTCGAATACAGGGGCTACTGACAGTAATGCTTGTTTCTCCTTGCCACCACTGTAGTTAACAATGACATCTGGACATGCTGCGGTTATCTCCTGATAATTTGACGTAATAGCATACTCATAGCCTTTAAGCCTCTGCAAAGAGGGTACTGGCTCGATGCCCTCCAGAAATGGAGAATACACCCCCAACACTGGCGTAATGCCCAGAGCAAGTAAGCAGGCTGTATGATTGGTATTAAGCGCAATGACACGCTTCGATTTTTGATAATAAACTGTCGGTGACATACCCACTAATTCTTTAAATTTCCGACTTAAATAAGTACCCTCACGGTAGCCAACCTCCTGGGCAAGATCATCTAATTTCGGCATCGCTAACAACAGCTTTTTCTGGGATTCTCGTATTCTTAGCAACGTTAAATATTCACTATATGTATGACCAGTATGCTTGTGGAAGGTACGTGAAAAATGCTCAGGACTTACTTGTGCATTTTCAGCCAGCTGCTCCCTTGTTAATTCTTCACGAAAATGTAGGTTGATATAATGAAGTACCTTATCAATCCATAGTTGTTGTTGTGTATTATCACGTAAATGGTTGTATAACACTTCAAGCATTTCACCAAATAATTTTTGTAAGTGAAACGGATTGTTACCTTGGGCGTCCGCTTCCTTTTCTATTTCTTTAGCTAGATTCATGAGCCGATAGGAGCCATGTTCAATTAAAATAGCATCTTGTAATAAATGATCCGTTTTAGAGCCATATGCACAGTATTGAATGACGATTCCGCTACTTTCACCTGTTTCAAGTAGATGAAAATCGTCAGTATCGTTCAACAGCATAACAGAATTTGAACTAAGCTGAATCTTCTTACCTTGGTGGGTGCACTCTACTTGTCCCTCATAAATGATGACAATAATAGGATGTGTGAAATGTGCTGCTTTGTCATTTAACATTTCTTGTAATGTCACTATTTGAATAGGTTGATAAAAAATATGGGACAGTAACTGACGATCTTTGTTCATTTCGTTTTATCTCCTAAACATCAAATTGATATTGATTATCATTTTCATTATAATGAAATAGCATGATAGAAATCAATTGAATTAGGAGGCTTATCGTTTTGACAAAATATATAAAACAAAATGTCTTGTTAATAGGCATTTTTATTATTTCCATCCTATTAGCTGCATGTGGAAATCAACCATCTTCCTCATCCGATACAACCAATGAAAAGAGCACTAATCGGGTTTTAACAGATGCCATCGGTCATGCAGTGACCATTCCCAAAAATCCTCAGCATGTCATTGCACCCTATTTAGAAGATCACCTTGTAGCATTGGGCATAAAGCCAGTTGCACAATGGTCAGTCAAAGGAGGTACCTCTATCCAAGGCTATCTTCAAGATTCATTAAAAGACATCCCAACAATTGAATTTGATCTTCCTTACGAAGCTGTTACAAGCTTTAATCCGGATTTAATTGTAATTGGTTCACCTGAAATTGCTGAAGGTGAAAAATACGAGCAATATAGCAAAATTGCGCCTACTTATGTCATGGGAGCAGAGGATAATAATTGGCGCAATAAGCTCTTAACAATGGGCGAAATTTTTGGTCAAACAGATACAGCAAAAAAAGTCCTTGCAGATTATGATCAATTTGCTAAAGAAGCTAAAGAAGATATTCACAACAAAGTTGGAAGCCCTTCTGCCACTGTCATCTGGAATATTAAAAATACAATTTATATGGTAAGTGACACAGCTTCTAGCGGTGTTGTTCTTTATGAGGATCTCGGACTACAAACACCAACCTTAGTAAAAGAGGTATCAGCCTCTGCTGCTGGTGATTGGTCACAGGTTTCTTTAGAAAAATTTATACAAATAGATGCTGACTATCTTTTTGTTATTAACAGTGATCATACAGGCAGCACTGAATTATTAAGTGATCCACTCTTAGCAAATATACCTGCTATTAAAAATGGCCATGTTTATGAATTTGACCAAAATTCAAGTTGGTTATATTCAGGGGCTATTGCTAATCGGCAAATCATTCAAAATGTCGTAGATAGCATTGCTAAGTAAGAAAACCCCTCCAGCGTCAACATAACGCTGGAGGGGTTTTAGTGTGAACTATATTTTACAAATTCTCGAGGACTCAGCCCATACCTCTCCTTAAAAACCTCAGCAAAATGACTTGGATTCGAATACCCGACAGCATTTGCCACTTCCATTACATTCATTGCTCCATTTTGTAGTAAATAACAAGCCTTTTCTAATCTTTGCTCACGTAAGTAGCCAAATACTGTTGTGCCATACATTTCTTTAAATCCTTTTTTCAACTTATAATCATTTAAGCCAATTAAACGAGACAGCTCCATGAGTGAAGGAGGATTCACTATATTTCCTGCCATGATGGCTTTTGCTTGAGATAGTTTAGCTCTATCGTCCTGTGAAAATTCCATTGAATTAGTAGGATGAGAGAAAAAGGTTTGAAATGTTCTCGTTAAAAGCTGTAAAGCCATGCTTTCTAACTCCAAATTAGTCATCCGATTAGCTGCTATCCCTTCTAGCAGCTGTTTTACCATAAACAAATCAAGCGAATCTATCTTCTCTTGAAACAAACGATAGGGATATCCTTGAAGAACCTTAGAAAACTTGGTAGCACCGCCATTGCCATTGATTTTTTCCATGTAATGATTAAAAGTTGTTACGGGAATACCGATGCCAACCATCTGATAAGACTCATCTTTATTAAATAAAAAATTTGCCTCTACTTGCTCCATTAATT
This sequence comes from Lysinibacillus sp. FSL W7-1291, assembly GCF_038593415.1. Classification (NCBI taxonomy): domain Bacteria; kingdom Bacillati; phylum Bacillota; class Bacilli; order Caryophanales; family Bacillaceae; genus Lysinibacillus; species Lysinibacillus sp. FSL W7-1291. The sequence continues at coordinate 229,622 of NZ_CP151994.1, read as the reverse complement.
GCAAAGTACATGTTCCTGGCGTTACTTCATATTCACAATTAGAAATATGAACGCCACGTGTCCCTTGCAAGCAGTAGCTAACTTCCACCATTGGCTTCGCTGTAGAGATATACATTCGATGTTCTTGATGAAATGAATAATCCGATACAACCACCTCTAAATCTGCACGAGGCATAAAACGATGTATTGCCCCTTCCTTTATCGATGATTGGAATGTCATATATTGTGTTGCATTTTCCTGTGGTTTTAGTATCTCTAATGCATGAAAAAATTGAGTAAAATTTTGATGAAAGTCGATATTCATAGCGTTCACCATCCCTCAGTATTTTATTGAGAATGATTATCAATAATTAACCAAAGTATAGCAAAGGTACATCTTTTCCGCTATGAAATTTAGAATTCTTCTGTTGTTGCAGTAGTCATTGTAAATGCTAGCAGGATACATATAAAGAAAACTATCGCTCCAAAGCCATAAGCAACTGGAAATCCTCCAACATGCTCAATTAACCAACCTGCTAAACCAGGCCCCATCATTTGACCAACTGCATAAAAAATGGAAATAAATCCGATGGCAGATGCAATATATGGAGGTGGCACTTGCTGGCTTGCCTTCATCTGAATCAAGACAAGAACACCACCGAGTGATGAACCCCAAATAATAGAGGATAATATAAACCCTCCAATATTTTCAAACATTATTGGTAGTAAATCGCCGACAACCGATAGTAGTAAAGCCGCTGTTAATGCCTTTTTAATACCCATTTTATCTGCTAACATTCCCCAGAATGGAGCGCCTCCAATCGACACGATTCCCGCAATGGCATAAATGGAACCTGCTAGTCCATTGGATAGCCCAAGGCTTTTCATATAGCTTGTTTGGTATAGATTAGGAATAAGATAGACTAGACCAACAGCAAAATAAATACCTGCAATGATATATAGCTGCTTATTGCGCCATGCTGTTGTTTTTTCCTGTATTGTATCCTTCTTAACAGGATTTGGTTGCTTTATCGTCCAGAACGCTAACAACATGACGATCAGTGTCAAAATCGCAAATACTAACCACGCCCCTCGCCATCCTAACGTAGGAAATTGTTGCAGCATAAAAGGGACGAGTAAGCCTGATAAAAGCATCCCAATTCCAGCTCCACTCATTAACAGTCCCATGACAGTCCCTCGTTTCTTAGGGTATAGGCTAATGGCTATAGATAGTAGTGGTGTATACACAAGTGCACTACCAGCGCCTGCAAAAAACAGTGTGATAGCAGCCTCCCAGAAGCTAGTGACGAAAACTAGACCCATCAATCCTAAAACAACACAGACTCCTCCAACTAACAGAACATTTTTTGCACCAATGCGTATTGTGAGTACTCCTGAAAGTCCAACAGTTAGTAAATAGCCTAAAAACAGCATTGTACCTAAGTAACCAGACTGAGAGGTCGTAAGGCTTAACCCCTCCTGCATAAACGGTAAAATAATGCCATAGGCCATACGTGCAAATCCTGTCGTTGTAACAATTAATAGCATACCTGTTAAGACAAACACCCAAAATTTTTTCATTTGTATACTCCTTTCATTACATGCATCTTAGTTCAATGAAAGGCCCATTTTCCACCTATGGAAGGATGCTTATACGGTTAAACGGATTTTATTTTCTGCCATTTAAAAGAGAAGACATTCGCTTTTTGGATAAACCTCAATGACCCATCTTTTGTTTGTCCATTGTCCTTGGACAATGACTAAATTATGCTAATCTATATCGATAATGATTATCATTTATGGAGGAATAGACATGAAAAAATTAAATCGACATATGCTCATTTGTAGCCTATTACTACTGATGGGGATATTTATGGCTGCTTGTGGTTCAAGCAATGAAGAAACAAATAAAAAGGGGACAACAGCAACTGAAGCAACAACTCGTTTGTATAAGGATTATCTAGATCATGAGGTTGAAATTCCAGTAAATCCACAGAGAGTGGTTTATCATGGAGAAGGATACGGTGATTTGCTTGCATTGAATATCAACACAGTTGGTGCAGGCTTCTCCTGGATTACAAATTATGCTTGGGAAGATCGTGTAAAAGATGTAGAGGACGTTGGTTTTCCTATAAATGTTGAGAAAACATTGTCATTAAAACCAGACCTTATCATTATTGGTACTTCTGATGATAAGACATATTCACAGCTTTCTAAAATCGCTCCAACCATAGTGCTTGATACTTTCGCGCCTTTGGACCAACGTTTGACAGAGCTAGGCGATATACTTAATAAAAAAGATGAAGCAGCACAATGGATAGATGACTATACAGAAAAAGCAGATAAAATGTGGAACTCACTTGTAGCTGATGGTAGCGTTAAACCAGATGAAACGGCATCGGTTTTAACCTATTATCCAGGAGACCGATTATTTGTAATGGCACGTGCTGGACTTTCTCAAGTTTTATACGATTCAAACGTTCTTAAGCCTGGTGACAAAATACAAAAAATACTTGATGATGGAACAGGCTTTGCTGAAATCTCCACAGAACTTCTCCCTGAATATGCTGGTGATCGAATTTTCATCCTAACACCAGTAGATGATGAGGCGAAACAATCGACAAAAGAAATGATGGAAAGCCCGATCTGGAAGAACCTACCTGCTGTGAAAAATGGACATGTTTACACAATTGATATTCAAAAAAGTGATAGCGATGCCTCAACTAGAGAATGGCTGTTAACACAAATACCTACTATGCTAAAAAAATAAATAGCAAGAGACATTTCATCTTTGTTGAAATGTCTCTTTACTTTTTATACAATATAGTTAATTGATAATCATTTTCATTTAGCAAGGAAGTGAACAGATGGAAGACAATATTTCATCTTCTTTTAACAATAATTTACTATTTCATTTAGAAGATATCGACTATATTTCACAGAGCTATCCATTTATCTCAACTTCTCACCATACGATGATACTTTTTATGGATGGCTGTGGCACATTAACGATTGATGATATTCCCTATTTGGTGACGAAAGGGAAGATTTTTCTTATACAACCTCATTCTATGATAGATTTATCGGATCTAACGAAGCAATTCCATTTCTATAAAATAACTTTTACAGCTTTTCAGCTAAAACATGAGTACCCTTCTCCATATTTAGGAGCCCTTTTTTCTGATGAAGTGGAGTATACCGTTTACCCAAATACGCGCTTTATTCGTCTTACCGAAGATCTATATCATTTAAAGCCTAAATCAGATTATCTTAAACAACACGGAATCTTGTATGAACTATTAAATTTATTATTTGAACATCAGCTTCATGTGAATTACCAATTAACAATGACAAAGTCGGTTGAAGAAACAATTAACTATATACATAGCTACTATCAACAGCCTTTAACCGTGAAAAAGCTGTCAGAGCTAGCTCATATCGCTCAATGGCAATATAGCGCAATCTTTCAAACTTTAACAGGGAAAAAACCGTTAGATTATATTACAGATTTACGTCTTACCAATGCAAAGGAATTATTGCTACAAACAAATGAGCCATTAAAGGATATTGCACAGCAAGTTGGATTTGATGATGAATATTATTTTAATCGCCGCTTCCGACAAGTGATTGGGATTCCCCCAAAGCAGTTTGCACGGCAGTATAAGCAAAGAACAATTGTAAAAGATTGGACTGGACATGAGGTAGTCATCCCTTCCTCTCCTCATCGTATTATTTATCATGGAGAGACATTTGGCGATATGTTGATTTTTGATGTACAGCCAATAGGTGGTGACAAAAACTCTATTAGTAAATCTTTTTATAAAAACCATGTTCCGTACATTCAAGATGTAGCATTTCCAATCAATCTAGAAAAATCTTCAAAGCTTAATCCAGATTTAATCATTTTTACAAATAACGATGAACGGCAATATCAGGCATTATCGTCAATTGCTCCAACTATTACCCTAAATTCTTGGGATTCATTAGAAGAACGCATCCGTCTATTAGGACAATGGCTAAGCCAACAACAATGTGCAGAAAATTGGCTAACACGTTTTAAAATCCAAGAACAAACTATGTGGCAGCAGCTACAAACCGTTGTAGAGCCTGGTGAAACGGCATCAGTTTTGACCTTTGATCATGGTAAACGCCTTTATGTCATGGGCTGTACAGGTCTATCCCCTGCCCTTTTTCATCCAGATGGATTTCAGCCTCACCCGCAAGTAAAAAAATTACTTCAAGCAAGCATGGGGTATAAGGAAATACCGATAGACCACTTGCCTCAATACGCTGGTGATCGAATTTTTATGCTTTTATCTGATAAACCAGAATCGCAAAAGGCAACGATGGAATTGATGCAAAGTGATATTTGGAAAAGCCTCACTGCCGTACAAAATAACCACGTTTATTTAGTGGATGCAACAAAGTGGAATTATAGTGATGCCTTTACAAGGGAGAAGTTACTCGGTGCATTACCAAAGTTATTGGTTACTGCAAAGTAATTCCCATAATTATATACAAGGGGTGACATGTTACATGAAAACGGAAAGCATAACAGATAGAATGACAACTCAAATTTCATTAAAGGATATTCGAGATTATATTGCTAAAAACCATCATCAACCACTCACGATGGAGCATCTGGCACTCATTTCTGGTCTAAGTTCTAGCTACTTTGGTGAGGCATTTAAAAAGGCATTCGGTCAAAGTGCCACTGATTATTTAACGGAGCTGCGTATTGGACATGCTAAGCAGCTATTGCGTGATACAGATCTATTGCTTCGTGAAATCGCTAGAAAAGTTGGATACAGTGATGAATTTTATTTTAGTCGGAAGTTTAAAAAGGAAGTGGGGGTTTCACCTTCTGCTTTTAATAAAATAGCTCGTCAGCGAATCTCTACTTTTTCTGTTTCAGCTACCGGGAATTTATTAGCACTTGGCATCATACCTGTTGCAGCTCCATTGAATGCTAAATGGAGTCCTTATTATTACAACCATTACCAAGACAAAATTCAAGTGCATGTCAATATTTTTGATGCAGAGTCCGAAGACAACTTTAGAAAATTAGCCTCTGCTAAGCCAGACATTCACATTTTCCAAGAGGAGCCCTCCCTCTCCATGCTTGATTGGCTTCAAACAATGGGTATTAAAAATGTCTATATACAAGCTAAGGACTGGCGAACACAGTTAAGAGAGATAGCTGTTGCTGTCAAAAAACAAAGCGTGGGTGAGCATTTCATTCAAACATATGAACAAAAGGTATTACAGGCTAAACAAGATATCAAAGGAGTGACTGGGGAGGATACTTTTGCTGTTCTCCGTTTATGTGGCGACCAATTATTTTTATATTGTAATAAAGGCATTCAGGATGTGCTCTTTACGGATTTGCAGCTTCGTCTTGTTGATGCGCAACAACAAACATGTAACGAACCTATTACACTTGAACAGCTAGTAGATATAGATCCAGACCGTCTACTATTTATCATTTGCCCAGATTCGCCCACTCGGAATTATTGGCTCACTTTACAATACCTCGATCATTGGAAAGAGCTCCAAGCCGTAAAAAATGGACATGTATATGTTTTGCCATCAAATCCTTGGTTCGAATACTCTGCTATTGCTATAAACCGAATGCTAGATGAAATGTTGCTGATGTTAACCGGAAAAAATCCAAACCCTTTTCCTGTTTCCGTCCATGGTATCCTATCAGACAGTGATTTATAATTCCATTTGAGAATGATTATCAATGGAAGGAGACTTTGATGAACAATGAAACAAAATTGTCGTAATCACTGTCAAACGATTTTAAAATCTGCCTATATATTAGCGATGTTATTGCTTGCTATTGGCATACTTTCGGCATGCAATGACCAATCAAGTAATAAAGAAGAACAGGCTGACTCAGAAAATACGAAGGAGCAAAGTGTTTATCCATTAACAATAAAAGATGAGGTTGGCAATGATGTGACACTACCTGCTAAGCCTACAAAAATATTTGCACCTGTTATGGAGGATTCGTTATTAGCTTTTGGCATCAAGCCTATTATGCAATGGTCGAATGGTGTTAAACCACAGCTCTATTTACAAGATCAGCTACAAGGCGTACCTGAAATTAGCTTTGCAAGTGGTCCCCCTTCAGCCGAATCAATTATGGCTAATAAACCAGATTTAATTATTTTGCACAATTCATTTTATGTGGAAAATGGCACATACGAAAAATATGCCAAAATTGCTCCAACCTATGTATTTAATAATGCTGCAAGCGATTTAGAAGGCTCTATTAAAATTTTAGGGCAATTACTTGATGAACCAGACAAGGCTGAGCAAGCTTTACAAGGCTATCAAGAAAAGGTGGATGCAGCAAAAACAAAGCTAGCCTCCATCACAGAAGGTAAAAAGGTTGCGTTAATTCGCTTTAATGCAAAAGGAATGTTTTTCATGACTGATGAGTATTTCAGTGGGTATGTCTTAACACATGAATTAGGATTTGAACAAAGCAGCTACGTGAAAAATGGTGCCTTTGAAGTATCATTAGAAATTCTACCTGAACTTGATGCCGATTATATTTTCCTAATCAATGATGGCAATCTTGGAGATGAATTTATAAATGAGTTGAAGGACAGTAAAATTTGGCAAAGTACAGCTGCCTTCAAACATAATCAAGTATTTGAAACATCCGAGGATTATTGGCTAAATGGTGGTATTCATGCACAAGGAAAAGTGATAGAGGATGTATTGGAGTTTTTAGCGCCATGACAACAATGACAAAGAAACCTTATACATCAGATAACTACTTTGAAGTTGCCATGACATCTCGTCAACAGCTTGACTATCGAATTTTAATTGCTGCCCCAACAGAAGCACCACCAGCAGATGGCTATACTGTTATATATGCCTTAGATGGGGACGCTCTTTTTCCAACGCTCGCTGAGGCAGTAAAATTACAAACACGTAAACCAAAAGGCTATGAGCCAATTCTTGTTATTGGGATTGGCTATCCCTCAAAGGAACCCTTTGATATGGAACGACGTTGCAATGATTTTACACTACCTGTTAGTGAAGCTCAGCTACCACCACGTCCAGATGGATCGCCTTGGCCTCCTAATGGCAAAGCCAATGAATTCCTAGACTTTATTGAGCATGAGCTAATGCCTGCTATCGCAAAGGAGTGGCCAGTCAATAAGAAGAAACAAGCGGTTGTTGGTCATTCATTAGGCGGTCTTTTCACACTGTATGCTCTATGTGCGAGACCAAATTTATTTAGTCATGTAGTAGTCGGAAGCCCCTCTGTTTGGTGGGCTAACAATGCCGTACTAAAAGAAATAGACAAATTTGCTGAAACTTGGAACAGTCAGCATACTATTAATCTCTTACTTACAATCGGCGCTAACGAGCTGCCAGATATGCTTGAAGGAGCTGATCAAGCAGCTGAACAAATGAAGCGTTTAAGCGACAAAAACATTCTTACTGATTATGTGAAATTTGATGAGGAGGACCATGTGAGCGTCCTCCCTTGTATGCTTAGTCGTCTTCCCCGTTTTTTGGATTCCTAGTAGAAGACCCAAGTGGTAATTTATCCACTTGGGCTTTTTTGTAGCATTTACTTCTCTTGCTCTAAATGGTTCTTTAACATTTTAGCAATTTCTTCAACCTGTGATTCCACTGCAATTGGATCATATGGCCAGAAACGTTCGGGATTTAAGTAGAATACTTTATTATTTTTAACTGCATCAATCGTTGACCATACAGGGTCATTCTCATCAAATTCCGCTTCTCCTGAAATGTCTAAAAAGATATAGTCACCTGCATAATCTGCAATCTTTTCCTGTGAAATACTCAGTGCATTAATTTTTGGCTCAATTAAATCCTTGCGTACTAATTTTGGTGGTGTTAAACCTAGCTGCTGATAAATTGCTTGTCCACCACGATTTACACCATCACCATAGACATAAAAATCCTTTCCAAACGGACCCATAAGAGAAAAAGTCGTTCCTTCTCTAATTAACCCTTTAATAGAGTCCTTTGCCTTCGCTACTTTTTTATCAAATTCTTTTAGCCATTCTTCGGCTTCCTTCTCTTTTCCTAAAATCTCCCCAAAAGCTCTCATTTCGTCATGAACTTCATGATATGTACCATAAGGGATGACCAATGTTGGGGCAATCTTACGGAATTGCTCATTTAATTTTTCATCTCCTCCAACCGTGACTATTAAATCTGGTTTAAGTGATAAAATTTTTTCAACCGAGCCTCCATCAATTTGACCAATATCTGTGATCCCTTCACTTAATTCCATAGTATAAGGGCTTTCCATTTCCCAATATGGTGCACCGACTGGTTTAACATCAAAAACTAAAAAATTTGCTAAATACCCTTGCGTAACGATTCGTTGAGGATTGGCAGGTATTTCAACATTACCATCAACTGTTTTAATAATTTTTGTATCTGTTTCTGAATTACTTTTTGACTCTGACTGAGGGCTTTCTGTCGCTTTGCTACAGCCACCTAAAACAATTAAAATCAACAGTAGCATCATTAACCCTATCCAAATTCTTTGCCTAGCCTTGACCATTTTTTCCACTCCTATCGATAATGATAATCTTTCTCAATCAATATCCTTATCGTAATGGTCTCTTCTTCAATCGTCTATTTCAAAATGTGAGAACTTGCATATGGACAAAAGTGACATTGGCTTCATTATTAATGATTATATAGCTTTTCTAGCATAATACTAAGTTGTTTTTCTAGCGTTAATCCATCATTGCACCAAAAATCATTCAGCTTAATCGGATAAATGTTCCTTGTTGGATCTTCTAATAGCTGCTTCCAAGCTTTATGCTTTAATAACTTATTTGGAAAATCTTGATAATAATCTTCTGTGAGGACAACAAACATGTGGTTAGCAGCGTAGTTAGATAATATATTTTCCTCTATAAAAAGATGACTATTTACTTCGAGCACCTCTTGCTGAATACGTGGAGGAGGAGTTAACTTTAAGCCATTATATAAATTATAGGTAGCTCTTGCAGTGGTATTCCAAATACATATTGTATGATCCTCCCATACCTCATATAAACCTACTGTTTCGTGAGGTTGTATAATGAATTCGAGCTTAGCAGCTGCTGTATGTGTAATGGATTGATAATGCTCAACCCACATCGTTGCCTCTGCCTCACATCCAAGAATTTTCCCTATAAGCTTAACTTCTTCAAGTCGATCTAATTGATTCCATGGCAAAACCAAAATGGGTGCAAGTTGCTCCAATTTTTCTAACTTGCCTGGACAATAATATAAATATTCAGGCACAATGATTAGGTCGATGTCCATTTTCTCCAGTTGATGAGTTCTATCTTGCTCCAGATCAATCGTACCACTAAGCTCACGATGTATAAGCGGTGATACTTCCCATGGTGTAAAAGGAGCAGCAATTGGCTGTATGCCTAAAGCAAGTAAATCACCACTATATTGGAATGCTACAATACGTCTCGGCTTTGGTCTATACCGATACTCACTTGGCGATACACCAACAATTTGTTTAAACTTTCGGCTTAAATAGAGTCCATCTGTATAGCCAACTTTTCTCGCAATCTCGTTCAATGTGGCATCCGTTGAAAGAAGATACATTTTGGCTTTGTCTATTCTCACTCTCATCAAATGGTTCGAGAAACTACGCCCTATTTGTTGTTGAAACAATCTTGAAAAATAACTTGGATTAAAACCCATAAGCTCTGCTAATTGTGATCGATTTAGATTTTGATCATAATGGCGATTGATATATGCTAGAGCTTCTCGCATAATCAAATCTACTTTCTCTTTATACGGCTTTAAAGCTTGGATAAATAAATGTAATATTTCCTCCAACAAAAAATTTTGTCTACTATGAAAATGCTGTTCACCTAAGTCTAACTCACCTACAAGTTCTTGAAGAAGAGTAACAGCACGATACGATAATGTTTCTACACTAGCAATTGAGCCATGGGCAGGCAATTGTTTATGATCGACACGATAAAGCAATAAATCAGCATTTTCTTCAGTAAGACTGTACATTTGAAAAGATACAATGTATAAATGAACAACTTGGTGATTTGCTTTTTCTAACTTTGCTATTTTCCCCGCACTAAGATATATCATTTCATTTTTATCTAAACATAACCATTTTCCATCTAAGGAAATTTTGGTAGCAACATCGCAAGCTAATAAGGTTGGAAATTTTGTATGAAGTGAATATGTATTAACCTTTTCTTTCCATTCAATTATTGCTGTGTCCATTAATCTATACATTTTGCATCCACCTTAATATAATTGAAACAATCATTATAGAGTCATTATAATTGATAATAGTTATCATTAAAAGTCAAGCAAATATAGATAACTATAATTGCTTGACTTAGTGTTGAAAAACAAAACCATCCATAGAATTTATCTGAAAGGTGAAAAAGGATTTCCGTTGCAGGCTACTTGCTTTCCTGTGGGCGAGCGCCGAGCCGCTTCCTCCGCTACCGCTCCGTGCAGGGGCTCGCCTGTCTCGCTATCCCACGGGAGTCAAGTAGCCTTCCACTCCAATCCATAAAATAAAAATGTTCACTTTTTAGCAAAAAAGGGAAGGTATTCATTACTCTTTTATGGAGGGGTGTTGTCACACATCACTTTTAATAGCTATTTTGTTCAGGAAAAGACACTTTTGCAGAATGGTTGATTGGAGTGGAGCCAGCGTCACTCCTAGGGGATTTAGCGTCACAGAGGAGACCCTGTAGCGAACGCAGTGAGTGAAGCGGCTCATCGGACGCCCCCTGGAAAGGACGCTGGCGGAACGGAAATCAACCCCTCGCCTTACCAAATTGCTTATTATGCCGTTGACATTACCTTTTTTCAACAACAAGTCAAGCAAATATAGATAACTATAATTGCTTGACTTTCATAGTTTATCGTATTTAATTCTTTAGAAAAGCCAGCTATTTCTCTAACAGTTTTGATAGTCCTCTTTACTATCTATTGCCCCTGCTGGATGATGATTTGATAACGTCTGCCTTTATTTAGCAAACACAAAAAAGGCTAAGAATTTCCCCGAGCCTTTCTAGTTTACTTATTTTTTCAGTATATTTGGAAATTCCTCTAACAGCATGTTACTTGTTGTCATATCATCATAATTCCATTTATCCTCAATAAAGTGAACTTTATTGTTCTTCACGGCAGGTAAGGAGTTCCACAATGGCTCTTGTGTTAATTCATCAAATGCCTTTTGTGCCTCTTTATCTCCAGAAATTAATACAAATAATTGATCACCCACAAGTGTCTCATGCAGTGTTTCTTTAGTAATTTCAATATATGGCCCACTATTTGGCTGTAATGCCTGTACCTTTTCGTCCATAGTATATCCTTTGTCTTGATACAGCAAGCCTGCTACTCCGCCTGTTTTCATCACGAACATTTTTTTATTCCAAAAAAATTGGAATACGACAGCCGTTTCTCCTTCAGTCACCTTACCATCTGCGCGAAGCTGTTCCCACATTGCATCGGCATCTTCATTATATTTCCTCAGTAGCTGCTCTCCCTCTTCCTTTTTACCAACAATATCAGCAACGACTGGGAATCGATCCTTTAATGGCTGCATACCATCGAAAACAACGGTTGGTGCAATTTTAGAAGCTTCTTCGACCTCATTATCCATAATATATGACAGCATAATCAAATCGGGCTTTAACGTCAGTACCTTCTCTAAATTTGTTGGAAAGCCTATATCTGTTGAACTAATTTTCCCGTTATCTTCTAAAACACCGCTCTCGATGAAACGACGATCTACCCCAACAGGCTCTATACCTAATGCTATTAAATCACCAATTGCATTACCCTGAAGGACAATTCGTTCTGGATTTGTAGGAATGTCTACTTCTGTCCCTTGAAGGTCTTTGTAAACCCTTGTCTCAGAAGAGCTAGCTGACTGACTTTCTACTACAGTCTGATTTTGTCCAGTAGTTTCATTGTTTAGATTAACAGTACCTCCCGTACATGCTGATAATAGTAACGTAATACAAAGTAGTGCCATTGCTGTGAATGAAGCTCTTGAACCTCTATGCATATGTATAACTTCCTCTCGCTTATATTGATAATGATTATCACTATCAATATATCGCCATATTGGTCTCCAAACAATGGACGATTCAATGCTATTTTGAGGACGATGTATAGCATTTTTTCTTTCTTGTTTTCTAAAGCGTAATGGCGTAACACCCCTATGCTTTTTAAAAAGACGGCTCAAATAATAAGGGTCCTTATAGCCCACATTTTCGGCAATTTCCTTCAATGTGGCATCCGTTTCTACTAATAAATTTGCCGCTATATCAAGGCGAATCTGAATCAAATAGTCAATTACACTATAACCCGTTTTCTTTTTAAAAATGGACGCTAAATAAGGAACGCTATAATTCAAATTGGCTGCAATAGATTCTAGTGTCAAAGCCTGTGCATAATGCTCTTGTAAATATTTCATTACCTGTCCTACAAGGTCGGGCTTCATCATATCTATACCTTGGCTATGTAGTTGCTGTAGCAGATTATGAACAAATTGATAGAATAATGATTTCACATGAAAGCGATCTATTCCACCAGACTTCCTCCACTCCTGCTCCATCAATTTAACTTTGTGAAAAATAGCAATCGGGTAACTGGGTATATAGCTATATTGCAGTTGAAATGGATTACTTTTATCCATTAGGCGTAATACTTCCGGGCGCATAGGATTAGGCATGGTCGCTTTATAAAAAATCAAATAATACGCCAACTCATCCTCCGTTAGAAAAATATCTAAAATAGTCCCTTTGCTACCATGTATGACTTGAAACTGCTGAATAATATACTCGATTTGATTGAGCTGAACTTGCGCCCTTCCTCGAGAAACAAAAATAAAGCCATTAGCTGGCATTTTATAAGACTGTAATGTTTCTCCCATCCTCATAATCTGATGCCGAACATCTAGCACTTTGATAGCAGCATGATCCCACAGGTATATATGGTCATCAACATTCATAATGCACATAATTCCTCCTACCTATCTTTTTTACTACTATCATTATAATTGAAAATGATTCTCAAATGAAAGCCAAACTACATTGATGGTAGTTTGGCTTCCGAAAATATTCATGTTATTTATTTTTATCCATTTTGTTAAAGGCTTCTACTACAATATCAAGCTGCTTCTCTAATGAAACGGGATCATTAAAGTAGGAAGCATCACTATCTAATATAGTGACCTTGTTATTTTTCACCGCAGGTAGCTCATTCCATAAAATACTTTCCTTTAGAAATGCAAGTGCTGTATCTTCTACAAAAATAAAATCTCCTGCATAATCCAGCAAACGTTCAATGGAAAATGCAACTCCCCATTCTTTCGACTCAAGTGCTTCTTTTTGAACCAAGGCTGGCGCATTTAGCTGGAACTCCCCATAAATAATTTCTCCACCTCTAGAATAATGATCACCATATATGTAAACCTCTTTGTCAGTACCACCCATTAGAGAAACGGTCTGATCTCCAACAACCTCTTGGATAGTTGACTTGTTGTCGGCAATTTTTTCATCCCAATTATTTATCCATTGAGCGGCTTCTTTTTCTCTATTAAGCATCTTACCAAACTCTACTAATTGTTCACGGTAACTCATGGCGCCATACTTAATGCCAACAGTTGGCGCAATCTTTTCAAAGTTTTCAAAGCCTTCCATGCCATCAAAAGCAATAATTAAATCTGGTTTCAATTCCAAGATTTTTTCAATCGATTTGTTGTCACCAATACTTTCAATGCCATCTATTTTACCTTCAAAATAAGGATTACTTAACGCAAAATCAGACATACCAATAGGTTTAATGCCCAATGCCAATAAATAACCCGCATAACTGTCTGCTACAACTACAATACGTTTCGGATTTTTGGGAATCTCCACTTCTCTATTCGCCGCCTTATAAACGATGGTTGCTTGTGTTACTTCGGTAGTCTGTCCTTGTGTCTTGGACTGTGGGTTTGTGCCATTCGAACAAGCACCCAATAGTAGTGTTAGACAAAGCAATACTATCGCTGCAAAGTTTGTTTTATGTTTCTGAGACATTGGAATATTTTCTCCTTTTTTATATTGATAATGATTATCATTAACAATATATCGTTGAAACATTTCCCCTTCAATAGAGGATTCCATGATGATTTGTGGAGTATCTTCTAGTATGCCTTGTTCCATTACTCGTTTTCTATATTTCCCTGGTGATATTCCTAGATGTCTTTTAAAAATACGATTAAAATAATGAACATCTGTATAGCCAACACTTGTCGCAATATCCTTTAAAGACACGTTTGTTGATTTTAATAGAGCTACAGCCTTTTTCATTCTTGTATGCATGACATATTCGATAAAGCTATAGTTGGTCTCTCTTTTAAATACTGCCGATATATGTGATACACTGTAATTTAAATGCTCTGCAAGAGACTCTAGCTTTATCGAATCTGCATAATGCTCATCCACATACCTCTTTATTTGACTTACTAAATCTGTTTCTTTTACATAGCTCTCTTGGCTACATAACTCTTGATATATACTTAATATAATTTGATAGAATAATGTTTTAACTTGCAAACGTTCCAGCCACCGTGATTGTTGCCAGCTTTCGTACATAAGCTGCACTTTTTCATAAATAGTTACCGGATATTTCGGTACCAAGCTAAACTGGATTTGAAATGCATTTCTTTTCTCAAACAGCTGAAGAATCCTTTGACCAACAGGATAAGGAACAGAACCTTTATAAAAAATAAGGTAGCACTCTAGTTCATTAGTTATTTGATTAATTTCTAAAGCTGCCCCTTTACCGCTATGTATCATTTGAAACTGAATCACGTGATAATTAGTTTGATCCAAATGCACTTGCGCTGTTCCACGCGTGATTACTATAAGTACACTTGTTGGCAATTTATAAGGCTGTAATGTATCCCCTATCCTCATTACTCTATGACGAACGTCTAATACCTTGATAGAAGCGTAATTCCAGAGTAGTAGATGTTCTTCTATATTCATGTCGACTTTCACCCTCCTTCACTATGTATTATAAATGATATTGATTATCATCCACTTTTAAAATAACGTGTTTAAGTAAATAAAAAACACTAGCTATTAGAATTGATAGCTAGTGTTCTTATATTCTATTGAGTTCTAGGTTGGATTAAGACATAGTTTGGAGCTGTTGGAGATGTAGATTCCTTCGCATAAACTATATTTCCGTATTTATCCTTCGTAAATAAATATATTTTTTGATCCTTTTGGAATATGTTTGTAGAATTTGGATCAGTGCTTGTTTGAATAGCCGTAAATGTTTTTTCAGAACTTGCATCTGAAGGTTTTGTTATTTGTCCCTTACCATAAGATATTATTCCTCCGCCAGGAATGTCTGTGTAATTACTGCTATCAGCTCTTTCGATAATATCTTTAATATTAGCTATTGTTAAGTCACCCTGGTTTTTTGAAAGAACTGCATAATAGTAATGCTGATTCCATGTTATATCTGCATCTAAGTTAGCAATAACTCGAACCTGCTTAGAAATATTTAAGTCACCTGGGTACTGTATATCAGGTACTAACGTTGCTGAAGTAATTGTATTCACTTTTGTTGGATATTTGTATTCTGCTTTTAATTTACTGAATGCCCATCCGCCTTTATCCTTCGCGGTAGCATTGATTGTCATATCAAAGCTTTGTGTAACTTCATTTGCAAATGTTAGTATCATTTTACGTGGCTTCCATTCATCAATTTCATCTACCTTATCCTGCCACTTCCATGAAGCATAAGTAGGAGTAATTGCAGTGCCTGTTTCAGGATTCACTAATTGGAAATCTGAGTCTTTTAATTCAATAGCCTCAGAAAAAGTCACTTCTAATGTTTTTCCATCAAGCTGTTTAACGATCGGATCCTCTACCTTTGGTGGTGTACCATCTGAGAAGAATTTATATGCCATTACACCTTTGTCAGTTTCGCCTGGTGTCAAAGTAATTGTTTTATTTTGCTGTTCATCAAAAGTATATACTTTTGACTCAGTACCTACTTGAAGCATTGTTGCATTTTTATATCTATCTTTTACCGCAACATAAAGCTCATAATTTTGATGGGGTTCTAAAGAGGTAAAATTAATTTCATTAGTACCCTTTCGCATATTGCTAGCTCTTCCTCTTTCAATAACCTCCTCAGCACTTGAAGGTACTGGAACTGTTGCATCGCCAGCTTTTCTAAGAATATAGTGATACGTACCATCTTCATCTGACATAAATTTGAAGGTAGCATTCTTATCTCCTTGAGCTATCTTTATCGATGTATTTTCAATTTTCGGTGGTGTTTGGTCATCGATTACATGTCTAGTCTCAATATCTGAAACATTTCCTGAACGATCGCGCAATACCATATAGATAGAGTAGCTCTTAAACGGATTTAAATTTGCTGTTGGTAATGGGATTACTACCTTTTGTTTTCCTAGTTGAGCAGGTTTATTACCTCCGCTCCCAACAATATCGATTTCTTCTGTTCCAACCTTAAATTTTGTTTCATTTAATTGGACAGCTTCAATTAAACGTAAGCGGTCATCACGTGTAAGAGTTATATCTGACTCCATAATTAGATAATGATACGTTCCTGCTTTTGAAGCATTAAACTCAAGAAGTGTTTGGTCCTTTGTATTATTAATTACTGGTTCTCCTATAATTGTGAGGACTGGTAATTCAATATCGTTATGAATGTATTCGGCTGTGTTTCGCGGAACAGTATTATTTGGAATGTTATTGATATTTTCAAATTCGATATCAGCCAAATCTTTAACATTCGGTGATATTGTAACAACTAGATTATCCCCGTTTACAAAGCCTGTTAGTGATGGAATGGTGAAAATTAATCTTTTCTGAGCTTTATTATAGACAACCTTTGTAGGATGTATCGGTTGCTGTGCACCTTGATTGACTATCCCTGTACCTGAAAGATCATAGTTCTCTATTTTTTCAGCAGAAATAGGATCTAAATCCTCACTCACGGTTAGATAAAATTCATTTTTAATCTCATCTAGTAATACAAGTTGTCCACCTACAACATATGGTGGGATATTATCAAGCTCACCAGTTTTAAACTCTTTAACCGCCTCTTTAGGTATAGGATCTACCGAGAAGTTGCCTGAATCATCCTTCATGACAACATAAAGTTGATATTCGGTTTCAGCATCTAATTCTGTTAAAATTCCTGTTATTCCAAGTTCTCCAGCTTTTGCTTTCCCTTTACCTGTTGGGTTTGCGACGATATCTGCCGTCGTCGGGTCAGCTGCTGTTGTTTTCTTACGTACATAATAGTAATAATCTCCAGGTTCACTTGCTGCAAACTTGAATTCAGCACGTGTTCCTCCATGTAAAGGCGTAACTTGTAGAGATTTAACTACTGGTGGAGTTGCATCTTTCATTTGGAATGCTTGAGAGACAATATCAGATGCATTTTTCGAGCCGTCTACAACCATGATGTAGATGACATATTCTTTTTTCTCACCTAGATTTGAAACTTTTATTGAGTTTGTGCCTTTGATTGCCGCACTACTTCCGTATGCAACGTTTTCAATTGAAAGATGGTTTACCATTTCACGTTTATTAGGTGCCTCTGCTCCCTTTTCACGCACAATATAGTAGTACGTACCTACCTCATCAGATGTGAAATCTGCTTGAATCTCACTGCCATTGAGCACTTTGACATTTGTAATACTTACAATAGGCTTTGTTTTATCATCTGGATTCTGATTCTCGTTTTCGTCTTTATCGATTGGTTTGCCATCTGGATCTGTGATATTTCCGATATTGTCTTTATCATCTAGGAAATCATCAAAGATATTATTTGGAGATTCATCTTTAGGTAAAATGACTTTGTCGATATACGTATAGTCCCCGATGTCAACCTTGCCGTATGAATTATCAACATATAGAGTACCGATACGGCCATCTATATACAGCTCTAAATCTGTATAACTGTTGTAGTTTATCCAATCAATATTGCCATCTCCATAGATCGTTAACTTTGTTTCGGTATCCAGATTTAATGTTCCAATATAGCCTTGAATTTCAAATTCGCGAACACTTCCGATGATGTCTACACGTGGTAGTTTCATATTGGATTCGATTTTTGTCCCTGTTTGTGATACTACTAGTCTCGAAACAGTGCTGTTATAAAATTCAAGATGCTTTTCAACATTTTTCATTTCTTGTTTTTCTTTTGACCAGTTGACAAATGGCTTATCTTTATCAGGATTTTGGTTCGTCCAATTTTGAAGATCGTTTGTTGAATTGTTATTAGATGGACCATCGCCTTTAGTATTATCTGGATTCGACCAGTTGATAAAAGAAATATTATTGCTCGCCACACGCCCAATGGATAATGGTTGATTGTTAGTAGCACCTAAATGCAATGGTGGTCGAACTGTTTCATTGACGAACATAGTACCTGTCATCTTCAGATTCGAAAATTCAATATAGTTGCCATTAACTACAATGGTTGCACCTAATGAACCATAATCACCATCAAAATCAAGGAATCTTGAGCTTGTTCCGCTTGCATTTAATGTTAGTTTAGAGATGGATCGAACCTTCTTACCAGAAAGATCACCCTCAATATAAGCACCCTTTAAGACAGGTGCATTATCGTCATTAAAAATATGTGAAAGGCTTTCTGGAACTGCATAGGCTTCACCATTTATATAAACGGCATCATCATCTACATCTATAATTTTGAAAGATGTTTCATTGTTCTTTTTCTCTTGTGAACGAACCACAAAAGAAGCAAACTGTCCACGATTTACAGCATCAAACGGAGAGAATGTCACAGGTGTTGTGCCTTCAGTAATATTTAAATCGATAAGTGTTTGAATATAGATAGCATTGCTTGATTGGCTATCTACATCTTTAAAAATATTGTTGTAACTAGGAGATACCTCCAAATGGAATGCTAATACTAATATTTTTGCTAATTCGCCACGAGTCATCACTTCGTTTGGCATAAATGTGCCATTAGAATACCCAGACATAATGCCCGCGTTTTGCAATGCTGCGACAAATTTATAAAATTCGCTACCCTTCGGTACATCCTTATAATAAGGATTTTGGACATTTCTCGTATCCAATTTTAATGCCGTTGCAATCATTTTTGCTGCTTGTCCACGTGTTACATTGACATCCGGACGGAAGGTTTTATCGGCAAACCCGTTAATCACACCCTGAGAATATAATTTTAATATATCGTTATAATGAACTGAGTATTGGTCGATGTCTGTAAAGGGAGAAGTAGCCGCTGCCGCTTTTTGTGGTGGAGGTACTACAACAGCAATCCCACTTGTAGCAAATACTGTTGCTATCAAGGCTTTATTTACTTTTTGGATTTTAGATTTATCCATCCCACTCTTCCTTTCGCTTATGTATTTTGATACGTACAAATATCATTTCCTCATACTCTTTATATCGGCTCGTAGCTAACGAACCTTCATAGATAAATCTAAATTAGTCAGGTAAATTTCTTGATTAATCAAATGACCTTTCTATTTCTGAAATGGTGATTAATTTTTCAGTTTGCTAACTGAGTGATTCGCCATTTTGACTCACCTTTCTATTTCTTTTGGAATGATAGCCCTTCTTAATGAGCATCTTTTCCCACTTTTAGAACGGGCTCTACACTTTGACGAGCTCTTCCATGTGATATCACCACTTCTCTCCTCTTCAAACCATTGTGGCCACGTTTGACCCTCACTAATAACAAAATAAATTCCCTTCATCCACACAACAAAAAAGCCAAGGAGCATCGGTGCTCGCTTGGCTTTTCACGATATATAGGCATACATCTAGTCGTCCTTGGGGTGTCATAAGGGAAAGGGGGATAACCTTACGTCTTGTCAAGTCGATCAAGAGATGTGACCCGAGTTACATATCATTTGAACATGGTTTAGGAAGTCATATGGCGGATGACTTACAAGTAGCTTGCCCAAATGATGTTTGCATTAATCAATTACCCCGAAATTCAAAATTGTAAGCCCCTTTGTTTCATTTTTTACTGCATTTATATTTCCGCAACCTTTACTTGATTGCGTCCCTCTTGTTTCGCAAGGTATAGTGCATCGTCAGCTGCTTTAATTAGTTCCTCTGTTGAATCTGCCATTGCTGGATAGGCAGCTATTCCTGCAGATAATGTTATGGGTCTGCCACATGGACTTTCTGTTGTTGCCAAAATTTCTCGTAGTTGTTCAGCCACTTGTGCTGCCTCTTCTGCTGCCGTATTTGGTAGCAGTATGACAAATTCCTCGCCACCATATCGACAGCATACATCTCCTTCACGAGCCACAGCTTCCATATGACTGGCTAAAAATTGCAAAACTTTATCGCCTACTGCATGACCATATGTGTCGTTCACACTTTTAAAGTGATCTAAATCTAGTAAAATAATTGCATGTGGTACATTGTTCGTTAACCATTCGGCAAGCATCGAATCCATTGTACGTCGATTCGTAACTCCCGTCAGTGGATCAACAGTAGATTGATCCTTGAAAAACGAGACCTGTCCATGTAAAAATGATAAACTCCGAACCAAGGCATTCTTCAAAGAATAAGCTTCAAAGTACCATCCACTTACAGATTTTAAACCTTCTACATTTTTCTTATCTAAACTTTCCTCCGTTAAATTTGCTAGTTGCTGCAAAGGGTTGGCAATGCGTGCTGCCGCCCAAAGTACAATGATAATAGATAGAATCATAAGGGGTACAGATTTAATAATGACTTCCTGCACACGATCAAAGGAAGGGGCTAGTGCTACGTCTAAAGGTTTCTGGGCGACAACGCCCCATCCTGTTGATGGGACTGTACTATAGCCAGCAAGCATTTTCACTCTTTCTGTGTTCTCAACAAGTTGAGCACCACTCTTTCCTGATATCACCGATTGAACGACTTTATTTTTCGTTACCACATCATTAATCCGACTTGGGTCTTGATGATAGATAACACGCCCATCTGAATCAACTACATATACGTAAGAGCCGTCCTTACTATAATGCTCTCCCAGTAAAGTTTTAAAGGCATTTGGTTCCTTTAAATAAATAGTCCCTGCTATCATTCCTAAATACTCATTGGAGTCGGAAAAAATAGGATGAGAAATAAAAATGATGAGACGTCCTGTCATCGCCTCATATGGTTTAGAGATAAGTGGTGTCCTTTTGGATAACGCCTCTTTAGCACCGATTGATGTTAAAATTTCTCCCTTTATTTCAATAGATGGTGGAGAGACGGATAAAACCAATCCTTCTGCATTTGTTATTACTACAGAATTAAACATTTGATTTTGCAATCTCAAACGTTCTGTTTCCTGATTCAATGCTTGCGCATCGTCCATCTTTGCTTGTATCTGAGTTGCACTATAACCTAATATTTGGAAAGATTCATGTAGATAAGAATCCGCAGTAGATGCCAATTTTTGAGCATAAACCCTATTCGTTTCTAGTGTATTTTCCTTTATCGAGTCAATATTCATTCTGTATCCGCCCCAAACACTACCAAGGCTCGTGAAAAAGAATGCTGCCATCGCAACTCCCATAATTAAATGCTTTAGTTTTAATTGATGTGATTTCATTTCTTCTCTCCTATTTACGTTAATTTTATATGTATTTTTTGAGAGATACTTTATTAATAAATGGGGTAATAGTATCATTTCCAAATTGCGTAAGAAGAATCCAATACACCACTAGGATTGTATCAATAAAAAGGGTCGTATCATATAGCTAGCTAGTAAACAAAATTCTACAATTTATTTTCTTAAATTAAATATTCTAACAACTGACAACTATTGTCTGAAATTTGATAAAAAATCTAAATTCTAAATTTTTTTACTTTTATTGTTATTCTGACATATGAAAGTTGAAATGTTTATTTTATAATGAAAAATAGCATAGGCAAGTTAAGGTCTATTCTGTTATAATACTCTTTAAAATAAAATAAACTGTATTAATACAGAATCGAACGTTACGCTTTTCACACAATGGGGATTATGAGAAAAGCGCTACGCTTCCATCAATGGGATGGTCGTGTAGCCTACACAAAAAGGGGTTGGAAGATTTGGGCATTTTACAAGGGTTAAAAATTCTCGATTTTTCTGCATTACTACCAGGGCCAATGGCGACAATGATTTTTGCTGATTTAGGAGCAGATGTCATCCATGTTGAATCTTCAAAGCGCGTTGATTTAACACGAATTATGCCTCCCTATGATGAAGATCATGAGGCTTACATTCATCAACATTTAAATCGATCTAAAAAATCAATTACATTAAATCTTAAATCACCAGAGGCTATAGACATTGTAAAATCACTGGTGCAAGAGTATGACGTTATTATCGAAGGTTTTCGGCCTGGTGTCATGCAACGCCTTGGCATTGGCTATGAAGCTCTAAAGGAAATAAATCCAAAGGTTATCTATTGTGCGATTACTGGTTACGGACAAACTGGACCTTATAGCAATCGACCTGGACACGATAATAACTATTTATCTTTAGCAGGCTTACTCGATTATTCACGCCATAAGGATAAAAAGCCTGTCTCCATGGGAGTTCAACTAGCTGATATAGCTGGAGGGACAATGCATGCCGCAATTGGGGTACTGGCTGCTGCCCTTCATCGTGAAAAAACAGGCGAAGGACAATTCATAGATATTAGTATGACAGATGCTGTCTTTTCGCTGAATGCTATGTATGGTGCTGCGTTTATTGGGGGTGGTCGTGTACCACAGCCAGAGCAAGAAATTTTAAACGGAGGCAGTTACTATGATTTTTACAAAACAAAAGATGGACGCTTCTTCTCTGTCGGTAGCTTAGAACCTCAATTTCGTAAACTGCTCTGTGAAGCACTCGACATTCCTGAGTTGATTGATAATACCTTTAATGATTCTTACTATACGCAAATACGCTTTAAAGAGGCTGTTCATGATGCCTTTCTATCAAAGACATATGAGGAATGGCTTGAGGTATTTAACGAGGATTTTGAAGGTTGTGTAGAGCCTGTACTCACTTTTCCAGAAGCATGTGAGCATCCACAGTTGAAGGCTCGCGGCATGATCGTCGATATTCCAAAAAGCGATGGCACCATGCAACAGCAAATTGCTTCTGCCTTTAAATTTGATGGCACTGAGCCTGAGTACAAGTATGTCGGTGCCAAGCTTGGAGAGCATAATGAAGAAGTATTAACTGCACTTGGCTATAATGATGAACAAATTGCTAGTTTACGAGAAAAGGGCGTTTTAGAATAACGGAAAGGTTCAATTTGGAAGTAGGCAATTTTCAAATTGAACCTTTTTATGGCTGCCTGCTCATTGACATCCTCAGTAACATAAGCATAAATTATTTCACTAGAAAAAACGCAGCTACCAATGTACTCCTGCTGTTATAACAGTAAATGGATTTATTTTTCTAATAAAACTTTTTAAAAGAAATGTTGACATATAATTCATCAAGCATTATAGTATTGTTTAAATCTTAACAGACAATTAAATACGATAATTTCTTCTTATCCAGAGAGACTGAGGGACAGGCCCAATGAAGTCTCGGCAGCGGGTTATTAACATAATACCGTGCCAATTCCTGCAAATGTACTTACATTTGAAAGATGAGAAGGAAGTAGTTTCTTCAATAGTGGGGACCTTCCTTTTTTCTTAATCGATAAGAACAAAAGGAAGGTCCTTTTTGTTCTTTATTTTTAAATAGGGAGTTGAGCAAGTAAATGATTGAATTTCAGAATGTAGCGAAAACCTTTAAATTTGGTGATCGTGAAGTGAATGCAGTGAAAGATGTATCTCTTTCAATTCAGCAGGGAGAGATTTTTGGAATTATTGGATTTAGTGGTGCAGGAAAGAGCACATTATTGCGACTTGTGAATCTATTAGAAAGTCCAACCCATGGCACTGTTCAAGTACAAGGTGTTGATATTAATTCGCTCACACCAAAAGAGGTAAGAAAGCTGAGAAGAAGAATCGGCATGATTTTTCAAAATTTCAACTTATTCTCCTCAAGAACGGTAGCTGGAAATGTAGCCTATCCACTTAAGCTGGCGGGAGTGCCTAAAAAAGAAATTAATGAAAGAGTTGCAGAACTTCTTAGTTTTGTTGGTCTTACAGAAAAAGCGAACGATTACCCTGAGCAATTATCTGGAGGCCAAAAACAGCGGGTTGGCATTGCGAGGGCGCTTGCTACCTCCCCTGATATATTAATTTGTGATGAAGCAACCTCAGCGCTCGATCCAGATACAACTGGGGAAATTCTCCGCCTTCTCAAAAAAGTAAACAAGGATTTAGGAATCACTATTTTGCTAATCACACATGAGATGAATGTCATCCAACAAATATGTGACAGAGTAGCAGTCATGGAAAATGGAGCAGTAATTGAATCTAATTCAGTTTTTGATATTTTTACAAATCCACAGCATTTAACGACTCAACGGTTTATTCAATCGGTTCAGCAAGATCGACCATCTGCATCTCTATTAGAGGAATGGAGAAAAAAAGGCGGCAAAAATTTATACCGTGTTATTTTTAAAGGTGATATTGCTAGCGATCCTATCCTTTCTCGCGTAACAAGAAAATTTGATGTGGACGTTAATATCGTCTATGGCTCTGTCCGAGAAATTCAGGAGAAGTTCTATGGGAACTTGCTCGTCTCATTTGAGGGACATAGCGATAAAATACCTAGTGTTCTTACTGAATTACAAGACATTGTAACTGTTGAGGAGGTAAAATTCAATGAAGGTTGATTGGACGACTTTTTGGCCCCGTATTTTTGAATCTACGGGTGAAACGATTTTAATGGTTATTATAACCCTTATCTTCGGTTCTATTCTTGGTATAACAATAGGTTTACTACTATATGTGACACGAAAAGGAAATATTTTAGAGAACAAATTCGTGTTTCAATTGTTAAATTTTTTAATTAATATTATTCGCCCAGTTCCATTTATTATTTTTCTAGTGGCCATTAGCCCATTAACAAGAATGGTTGTTGGAACAACGATTGGTACGTGGGCAGCAATCTTTCCGATGACGATTGCCTCATCATTTGGTATTGCGAGAGTAGTAGAGAATAACTTAGTTAGCATTGACCCTGGGGTAATTGAAGCCGCAAAGGCAATGGGAGCAAGTCCTCTACAAATTATTTTTACTGTATTAATTCCAGAGGCACTTGGACCGTTAATTTTAGGCTTAACGTTTGTGACAGTCGGTTTAATAGATTTCTCTGCAATGGCTGGTACAGTTGGCGGAGGCGGTTTAGGTCATATTGCTATGACATATGGTTATCAACGCTTTGATGGAAGTGTCATGCTTGTGACCGTTATTATTCTTATTATTCTTGTACAAATTGCGCAGTGGATTGGGAATAAGCTATCAAGAAAAATTATGCGACGGTAAGAAGGACATTTTTCATTTGAATAAAACAACGAAAGAGGAGATTAATAATGAAAAAGTGGTTTAGTATTTTATTAGTTTTAACAGCCGTATTAGCATTGGCTGCCTGTGGGTCTGATTCAGCTACAGATAATGCTAAAAAAGAAGAAAAGGTAAAGATTGGTGTAACTGGAACAGATGGTGAAGTATGGCCGATTTTAAAAGAGAAAGCTAAAAAGGAAGGGATTGAAATTGAGCTTGTTGAGTTCTCTGACTATACATTGCCGAATCAGGCATTAGCAAATAAAGAAATTGATATTAATTCCTTTCAGCATATCGCGTTTCTAACACAATTTACTAAAGAAAATAATGTCGATTTAGTTCCAATTGGTGCTACTGTTATTGCTCCAATGGGAATATATTCAGAGAAAGTGAAGGATGTTAACGAAATTAAAAAAGGTGACAAAATTGCTATCCCTGATGACCCTTCCAACCAGGCTCGTGCATTAAGATTATTAGAATCAGCTGGCTTAATTAAATTGGCAGATGATTTTGGTCTCTTCGGTGACCCAAGTAAAATCGTCGACAACCCGAAAGATTTAGACATTTTACCGATTGTAGCTCAACAAACACCACGTGTATTACCAGATGTAGTTGCATCCGTTATTAATAATGGAGTTGCTGGACAAGCTGGGTTTGATCCCGTAAAGGACCCCATTTATCTTGAAGATGCCAACGATCCAAACGCCTTACCTTATGTGAACATTTTTGCTGCACGAGCAGATGATCAAGATAATAAAACATATCAGAGAATTGTCGAGCTGTATCATGAGGAAGACGTAATGAAGGCAGTCGAGGCAGAAACAAATGGAGGATCTATTGTTGTTGATTTATCAAAAGATGAGTTAATAAAACAAAGCAAAGGACTATAGGGGGAGATAAATATGAGCAAAACTTTATCGGGAATTGAACTAATCCAGGAATCCATTGAAACAAATCAAGCATTGTATATTGAAACTAGCCAGGAAATCCATGCCAATCCAGAGATAGGGAATCAGGAGTTTTTCGCAAGTCAAAAGCATGTAGAAATCTTGAAGAATGCAGGATTTAAAGTAGACACAGCCGTTGCTGGACATGAAACCTCCTTTTATGCAGTGAAAGACAGTGGAAAACCTGGTTCAACAATTGCCTTTCTTGCTGAATATGACGCTCTTCCAGGTTTAGGGCATGCCTGTGGTCATAATATTATCGGAACAACGAGTGTCGCAGCCGGAATTGCTCTTTCTAAAACATTAGATGAAACCGGTGGAAGTGTCGTCGTCTTAGGAACACCTGCTGAAGAGGGTGGTCCAAACGGCAGTGCAAAGGGAAGCTTTGTAGCACATGGCTATTTAAAGGAAGTAGATGTCGCTTTAATGATTCATCCAGCAGGAAAAACATCTCTAACAAGCGAAACACTTGCCGTTGATCCACTTGATTTTCATTTTTACGGGAAAGCCGCACATGCATCAGGGGCTCCTGAGGAAGGAATTAATGCATTAGATGCAGTGATCCAGCTTTTTGTTGGGATTAATGCTCTACGCCAGCAGCTTCCTACAGATGTTCGAATTCATGGAATTATTACACATGGTGGGGATGCACCAAACATTATTCCTGAATATGCAGCAGCAAGATTCTTCATTCGTGCGGATTCATGGAAAAAAACAGAGGAGGTATCAGTAAAGGTACGTGCAATTGCTGAAGGTGCTGCACTAGCAACCGGGGCAACGGTAAAAATTGAACGATTCCAAAATGAAGTAAAGGATTTTGTGCTAAATCCTGTACTAGATAATATTTTACAAGAGGAGTTAGAGGCTTTAGGAGAAAAGGTTTGGACAATTCGAGGACAAGGCAAAGGTTCAACAGATGCTGGGAATATTAGCTACGAGGTTCCAACAGCACATCCATATATAAAAATTGGCCCAGACGATCTAATTGGGCATACAAATGAATTTAGAGAAGCTGCTAAATCCCCTGAAGGTGATGCAGCTTTAATAAAAGGAGCAAAAGCACTTGCTTCAGCTGGCTATCGCTTATTAAAAGATAGTGATCTTTTAAGTGAAATAAAAGCTTCTTTTGAGACAGCGAAGGCACAGAAAGAAAACTTCTAAAACTCATTCTAACATTATTTGCATATGGAACAGGGCTGTACCAGAAAGTTGCCGAAGATCAACTTTTTGGACAGCCCTACTTTTATACATATGCACTTATAAATACTCGTAGCTTTTCAAAATGATCGTCAATCAATAAATACTTTTTGTAGATTTCCATTAATTTCTCAAAAAGCTCATAGTGCTCTGTTACAAATAAAATCTTTAAAATATTTAATAGATGGAGAGAGGCACTTTGAGCTACAAAATAATAAGGAGCCTCTGATTGGCGATAATGTTGACGCCATTCTTCCACAGATAACCCAATATGCTGTAATGAATTATTAACGTGTAATGCAATATCCTGCTGAACATATGCCTCAATTGCAATCAATTGTTCATTGCTACAACTCCCCTCCACTAATGCTGCATGTATTTTTTTATTGGATGCTAGTACATGCTCTTTTAAAAGGACTAACCCCTCTTGATAACGTCCCATTCTTACGTAATGATCCAGCAATATAGCATACAAATTCTCTAAAAAATTTAGTTCATAGTTTTTAATAATTGCAGGAGGAGTCGGCTTACGATTTGGTAGTAACTCTTTATATTCAAGCATTATCTCGATTGCATAATTATTAAGTCGCTCATCCTCTAATAAATATTCCCCATATTGAATAACTAATTCATTATCCTTCTCCTGATGTGCTATATGAAATAGTAGATAGGCTATTAACACTTTTTCCTTCTCCGTTAATGCATACATTGAATAGCGCCAATCCGCCTCAAAGGACGTAATAAGTGCCTTCACACAGTTATTATCTCCCTCAGCCAATCGGTAGTGTACAACAATTTGATAAAGACGTAACTGTTTTTTTGCCAAACAGCTAGCATTGTGCTTATCCACATGAGTTATACACTTATCCAGTATCGTTTTATAGTTATTCACAAAGTTATCCACATGTTCACAATTTTCTTTCATAGATTGCTCAAAATGTCCCATTATTTCATAAAGAAATGTGAATTGCTCTAAGGGTCTGTGGATAAGCAGTGAATAAACCTTTTTTGTAAAAAGCCAATGCCAAAAAGATGCATGCTCTTTATACATCATATGCACTAAATATTCATCTTGAAATTTATATAAAATAATTGTTTGTAGTTCATTAACTGGCATTGCTATTTGCATTCGTTTCCCAAAAACTAGCCAAATTAGTCGTTCTAAGTCTATTGTGTGTTGCGCAAAGAGTTGCTCAAAAAAAGTTTCTTTTCCTTTTTGTGTATAAAAAAAAGCATTGAGCCGTTCATTCACAAATTTTGCATCTAAGCCATATTTGTCAAAATACATTTGCATTTCTGTTGATACACGACCCCAATATTTACGAGCTGTGGAAAAGGCAATATTCTTAGCCGTTTCTTCATTTACTAAAAATAGCTTTGATGAAAGCGAAGTACCAAGTATTTTTGGATCTTCCTGCAGATTTGACTCTGCCTCCAGCCATGTTGCTAGTAAATTTTCAGCACCCTTTTCACTTTTTTGTTTATAAGCCATGAATAATTGCTCATCACAGTCCAACAGCATAAAATTGGAGCCTCCCATCAAATTCGACCAACAAAGATCTTCCCCTATCATTCAAATACATGTTTTTAACACTCTTTCTTCAATATAACAAATCTTAAGTAAAATATGCTAAAAAATTAGTGATATGCCTAGCTAAAATGTTCTCAAACAAAAAAGAACCACCTATCAAGTGAATACACTTCATAGATGGAAATCTCCATCACCAAAATAGTGGATATTTTCTTTTTTCACGTAAATTATTTATCAACAATCCGAAAAATACAATAATGACAGCTCCAATTAACACAGGTGTTACTAAATAACTCCAACCATAGCCTCCTAAAATAATAATTATAGGATTGGCACCTGCCGGCGGATGGATAATGCCCAGGAAGGCCATAAAAAATATTGTTAGCCCTACGCCTAAACTAATAGACAGCATACTCGAGCCTAATAGTGCATACATAGCCAAACCAATAAAGGCGGAAATGAAATGGCCGCCAATAATATTTCGAGGCTGAGATAACGGTGCATTCCAGACGACAAATACAAGTACACAGCTACCACCAAGTGAAGCCATTAGCCAAGGTGCCTCTGTAAAATTTGTTAGCCATAGCAAAACAAAAATACATATTAAGCCGCCTATTGCTCCCGTGATGGCATCAGCAAAATTTGTTCGAGAGGGGGCATGTCCCCCTCCTCTCATTTTTAATATAAAAGGTTTTATACTATTCTTTTTCTCTATTTTATTTTCCACACCAAAAAACTCTGTCATTCGACACCAACTTTTCTATGCTACGTTCTATTTAAATTCGGTTAGGCTAATCATTTTTAAACTTTACCTATTATATCAACACAACATTAGAATTCAATCTAAACTTCATATTTCAGACAAATTCTTACTTTGCCACCCCATAACCCATACAAAAAAGCAAACCTTTAACAGTTTGCTTTAGAATGAATTCACCTATTAATCATATTGCTTTTTCACTGTCTTATAAATTCGTACCTTTTTCAATATCGTTTTAGGTACTTGGAAGGTTGCTGTGACAACTCCTGGATGACGTCCAATTTCAATGGAACCTGTTATCGTCGCTCTATTTAATACTTCTGGCTCGCTCATCTCAAATAACTTTGCGGCTCTCTGGACTGCATTATCCGTAGCCTCATTTAGCGTTTTTCCAGAACCAATCATAGATACAGGGAATGCTTCCTCTACCTGTTTCACACCGAACTCCTCTGCTAGCTCTCGTGCACGGCGCTTTTCTTCCTTCGTAAAGGGCTTTGCTGTATAAGGTAAATCTTCTTCGTTTGGTAATAACACTGGGCCTTCCAATGCTACTTTTTTCAAGACACTAACTTGTAGCTGTACAATACCAGCTACATCTGTTGTATGCCCTGCAACCTCCCCATCTCCCTGCATAGCATGCATATCCCCAATATAGACACCGCCACCTGGAACCTTTACAGGACAAATAATCGTTGCCCCTTCGCGTACTCTACTTATATCCATATGACCATCGGTACGATGTAAATCCAATTCATCTTGTGTAAAGGCATATTCATGCGGTGCTCCAATTAAGAACGAACCAAAATCACCAGCATTATGAGAATCCGGCATTGCTTTTGAAGGGGTTGTACCAAGCTGTCCTAAAAAAGGTCGCATTCTCGCCATTATACCTACTAGGTCGCTTGGTGCTAATGCAACAACTGGATTTTGTAAAGAATTTTCAGGTGTTCTCATGTAATTTTTAGCATCAAGGGCGATACGGCGAGCCCCCTCTCTTCCAACAGTGACACCTATTTGGCCTTTTTGATCAAGGGCCATTGTATAGCCGTTTATCATTTTAAATGGTGCCGTTTCTGTATCACAGGTTGAACAGCGAATCGCTTGTGGACCTATCCCTTTGACAATTGTGCTTGGATGTAACTTGCCACAACCTGGGCATTTGACAGAAACGAACGGGTCGCCAATGAATCGATCTATAATCGCCTCATCGTAACCTGACGAGGTTGCCAGAGATGTGACCTGAATAGATTTAATTTTTATGACGATGGCGTCACCCACCTCAGCGCCTTCTACAAAAACAGGCTTTGTTACTTCGTGTCCCCCACGAATAGTAGGTGTAAGCATTGGTCCCCAGCATCCAGGTGCTGTATTGGCAATGATCGTTCCACCGTCTTTAATGGGCCCTAACATCTTCTGTGAAGGATCTAAAATACCATCAATGAACTCATTTACGAACAATGTCTCAGCGGCTTGCGGTTGCTGTATAAAGTCATCATTTTCTAATCCTTCCTTTTCAAGCACATGCAATTCGTTTGTCATTTTTCGTCACACTCCTGGTTCTAATTTTTATGTAAGTGTTATATGTTAAAAACGCTCTCCACATTTGCAGAGAGCTATTTTTATCAATTGTTTATGTATAAATCAAAAATATGTGAGAAATCTTCTTTTTTGTACTTATCTTTATGATCGATCATCCAAGTACTCGCAAAGCGTGTGATTTCCTCGAATGACGTAGATGGGGAAATGTTATCATTGCCCATCCGTCCAAGTGATGAAGAAGCAATGTTTAAGCTTTTTTCTGCTACCTCTAGCTTATAGGCATTGTGTTTTTGCTCATAGCTAATAGCATGTAGTGCTTTATAGAGGTCTTTAATGTCATCAATAAAGCGTTTATGGATGTCGATGGATAGTGGAGAATTACCAATTGTAAACTTAATTTCGACATCAAGGTCAATTGTTCCTGCTGTTTCTAGAAAAACATCTGTAATGGCATACATAGAATAGTCATAGCGTCGCAATAATCTTTTTTTACTCATGGCACTCTCGCCATCTACATGAATCATGGCACGATTCGTAAAGCAGTACTCATCTGCCTTCGTTTTAATTAAAAAATATATTTTTTCGTCAATTTCATGTAAGATAAAATCATCTGCATCTGTTTTATCATAATCCACTTGTGGCACAACTACTCCAATATCTGAAAGTCCAAGTGCATCTGCTGCTATTTTTTTGAACACCGTCATTCCTCCTAAATCGTCATACTCCTTTTACGCTTTAGAAACTGTAAAAGTTTCATAACACATTCCCCTACTGTATGCAAATTTTCATATAATCAATACTTCATTTCCTCTTTCATGTATATTTCATTTATAATGATTGTCAGAAAAGGATTCTTCCAAATCGAAAGGTCGTGTGAATAAGTGCAAGAACCAACTATATTAGTAGTGGATGATGAGGCTGATTTAGCTAATCTGTTAAAAGTAAGCTTACAAAAAGAGGGCTACAAACAAATTTATACGGCTGGCTCCATTCATGATGCTTGGACAAGCTTTCAACTAACAAAACCAGATATTGTACTGCTAGATGTCATGCTTCCAGATGGTGAGGGCTACGATTTATGTAGACGTATCCGTGAAGTCTCACATGTGCCTGTACTTTTCATGTCTGCTAAAAACGAGGAAATTGATAAAATTTTAGGGCTAGCCATTGGTGGAGACGATTACATTACTAAGCCTTTTAGCCCTAAAGAGGTTGCCTATCGTGTAAAGGCCCAATTACGAAGAGCTGGCTACCAAACTCAAGATACTGCTCCGAGCCTTACCAAGAAAGCACTACAGCATGGACCATTCCAGCTGAATACCGATGAAACTGAAGTTCATAAAGATGGCGTTTTATTGGAGTTAACGGCAAAGGAAATTGGTTTAATGGCGTGCTTTATGCACAATCCTAATCGAATTTTAAGTAAAGAAACGCTGTTCGAACGTGTCTGGGGAGAGGACTTTTTCGGTTCAGATAATACAGTCATGGTGCATATCCGTCGTTTGCGTGAAAAAATCGAGCAGGATGCCTCAAAACCTCTGTATATCACCACTGTTAAAGGACTTGGTTATAAATTCGTCGTACCAAAAGAGGCACAAGAATGAAGTGGAGATTAACAGCGCGTTTCCTCCTTTCTGTACTTTCTATTGTCATCATCGTTATTTTTGTCAATACTGCCATTCTAGTAGGTCTGCTCACTTATCGGTTAGCTACTGATTCTGATGGTGCTTCTGCAACTAAAGAAGAAAACTTTGTACGCGAATTCCAAAAATATATCGAAATTAAAAATGGGGTTCCCTCAATAAGTGCAGATGGGCTTGAACATTTGCATCTGCGAAATGCTTGGATTCAATTACTTGATGTAAATGGTCAAGTTATTGACGCCCATTTTGTACCAGAAAAAGCACTCTCGCACTATACACCCATCGACTTAATTCAGGTATATAAATATAAAGAATTTGATTCTAATACTACGGTTTATATTGGCAATAAGGATGATTTTAGTTATTTAATTGGCATTCAAGGTAGTGGTGTTACAAGATATGTTATGCATTTTTCTGGCACATCAATCTTACAGTTTATCGGGAAATTCGGCTTGTTCATCGTTATTGCGGACTTGTTAGTAGCAACATTGGTAGGCTGGCTTTTTGGGCGCACATTAACGAAGCCTCTTTATGCGATGATTGAACGAATTCACCATTTAAAAGATCATAAACATTCGTCCGACAAAGCGCCTGGAGGAGTTTACAAGCCTGTTTTTGAAAATCTAAATGAAGTATCACTAGAACTAGCTGCCCATGAACAAGAGAGAAAGAGACTAGAAGTTATGCGTGAGGAATGGATTAGTAATGTTTCACACGATATGAAAACACCACTTGCCTCTATTCGTGGCTACGCAGAGCTATTGAATGATGAAAAATTGCCACCTAGTGAGCAAACAGAGTACGCAAAAATTATAGAAAAACAATCATTGCATATGCAAGATCTATTAGATGATTTAAATTTAACAATGCGTTTAAGACATCAACGGCTTCCTCTCACATTAAAAAAAGTGAATATGGTGCCATTTATTCGTGAAATTGTAATCGATACATTGAATACACCACAATATGAGCTTGCTAATCTTGAGTTTGAGACAGCCACCGAGGACAGTCTGCATCAAATTGACGAGCACTTTATGCGCAGAGCTATTATGAACTTTTTACACAATGCCATCCTTCATAATGCTCCTGATGTTTCCGTACTTGTGTCAGTTGATGAAGATTCTATTACGATTTCCGATAATGGTAGAGGGATCGCAGCAGAGGATCTGGAACATATTTTTGAACGCTATTACCGAGGTACAAATACGGAAAAAACAACTGGCACTGGTTTAGGTACAGCTATTGCTAGAGATATTATCGAGGCCCATGGAGGAACCGTAAGTATCAGCTCTGAAGAAGGGAAAGGTACAAGCGTTAACATTTATTTAAAAAGGAATACCTAATAAACGAAAACCCAAAATTTAACTAGCAGCATTCTTTGAAAAACGATAAATTTCAAACATACTTTTGGCACTGGCGCTTCGTAACACTTCGCTTTCGTGCAGAAAAGGGGTGTCTCAAATAACTTTTGAGACACCCCTCAGAGTGTTGAAAAACAAAACTATCCATAGCATTTTTGTGAAAGGTGAAAATGGATTTCCGCTGCAGGCTACTTGCTTTCCTGTGGGCGAGCGCCGAGCCGCTTCCTCCGCTACCGCTCCGTTTAGAGGCTCGCCTGTCTCGCTATCCCACGGGAGTCAAGTAACCCTCCACTCTAATCCACAAAAGTGTTACCTTTTTAGCAAAGGTTTTTAAATAAAGTGAAGGTGTTCACTTCTCTTTATGGAGAGGTGTTGTCACGCATCACTTCTCCATATTGAAAATAAGAGCTTATCCCCTCTAAGAATACAGATAATGGGCTATTTGATCGCTATACTCCTATGAAAAAAGTAAAGACACTTTGCAGAATGGTTGATTGGAGTGGAGCCAGCGTCACTCCTAGGGGATTTAGCGTCACAGATGAGACCCTGGAACGAGCGTAAGTGAGTGAAGCGGCTCATCGGACGCCCCCTGGAAAGGGCGCTGGCGGAACGGAAATCAACCTCTCACCTTGCTAAAGATTCTTTTTCTGCTATTGACATCACCTTTTTGCTATTTCATTTGATCTTGCACCTTTGCAGGTAACTCGTGGAATTTTACTTCATCAAATGAAGAGACTTCCGTTTCCTTTTTCACGTAAAGCTTTAAATAAGCATCCTGGCGTAAATTTTTGTGGGCTGAAAACTTTAATGTTTTTTCTTCGCCATTTTTATTGTAAGCAGGTAGCTCGTACCAGTACATTTTAAAGATTTCACCGCTATCAACCTTATACTCCTCTACTTCTCCCTCAGCTGTAATATGGACATAGTATGTGTCTTTATTTAACCGATTAAAGTCTACAGTCATCAATACAACCAATCCTGCCACGAATAAGATGAACAATGCACCTATTCCGAAAAATACTTTTTTCATATTTAATTCCCCTGTCTCACTATTTTATAGAACGAACGCACGGTAAAGATATAATAAATAAAGTAAATAGCTGAATATGCAACAATCCACAACATAACTGGCTTTGTAATATTCATACCAAATAGCTGTGAAAATGCTAGTAACGCAAAAGCACTATGCACAATGCCGACGATAAGTGGAGCACTAAAGATCACAGCCACCTGTCCTGCAACTGTCTTTAAAATTTGCTTACTATTCACACCAATTTTATTTAATATAGCGTATTTCGCCTGATCTTCCTCAGCTTCCGTTAAAATTTTGAAATAGATAATACTGCCTGTTGCCGCTAGGAAAACGAGACCTAAGAAGCTTCCCACAAACAATAGTGCACCAACTGTTGCTAAACCATCCTCATAGCTTTGTGGAACACTAGAGAAAGTTTCTTGTTGTTCAGTAGGTAATTGTTTATAAATATCTTGTGAAACGTTCTGTTGTTTCAAATCATTGTCCAATCCAACAACCTGCATGATGAGCTCTTCGGCATTTGTAGTCGCAAATTCCTGATCATTCACAACGAGTACTGTTCCCGCTGCTATAAAGTTTAGCACGCTTTCCTTGTACATTTTCTCTACATGGAAGGAATCTCCGTTTTGTAGCTTAAAGTCCTCACCCGTAAAATCATGTGAAAATCGTTCATCATAGGCTGCATCAAGTAAAACTGTAGAGCCATCTGCAATGTGCAGTTCTTCATCCTTACCTTGTAATTTCGCTAAACGATTATAATCAGATTCCTTCAATAATGTATATTCGAAAAACGAGAATTCATTATCAACACGTAAATTTTTCACAGCCACTGCTTCATTATATAAGACATCTTCTTGAGAAAATTCTACTGTCTCGCCTTTCCACATAAATGTATTTGGCAGCATCTGACGCACACTTGCTTCTGCATTGTAATACATGCCGAAGACACCGCCACCTGCTGTAATCGTTGTTGCACTTAAAATTGCAATGATCGACAGCGATTTAGCATTAGCTCGAATACGATATAATAACTGAGAAACACCGATTAAATTTAAGCCTTTCCATGACCATGATGTGGCTTTTTTTAATGCTGTTAACACAAAAACACTCACACTATGGAATAAAAGATATGTTCCTGCAATCGTTACACCTATGACCATTAATGGCGTACCTAACATAGTGAAGAATTTCCATATTTCACTCGTAAACATATCAGAGGCAGCTGTATAATATCCAAATGCAATTAGCGCAGTACCGAGTAAAGCAGCTACTAAAGAGGCACGTGGAATTTGCTCACCCTGTTTGTCAGCGTGAAATAAATCAATTAGCTTAAATTGATAAATAACACGATAGCCTTGCAATGATGTGAATAAAAACAGTAGTGTAAATATGCCAGTCGTATTAATTAATGCCTCCATCGAAAATGTCAGACTACCAACCACTTCATAGCCCATTAAGCGTACTAAGATCATTAACAGCCCTTGTGACATAAAGAACCCTAGAATGATACCAAGTATTAGAGAAACAAGTCCTATAACTAAATTCTCAAAAAAGAGCATTAAGCCAATTTTTTGCTTACGCACACCTAGCAATGAATAGAGGGCTACTTCCTTTTTCCGCTTCTTCATAAAAAATGAATTGGAATAGGCCATAAAGATGACAATAAAGAATAATAGCACTACTGACGATGCACTCATCAATCCCTTTATTTGTTGTGATGATTGTTTTAAGGCCGAAAGATCATCATTATATTTGAGCGTCACAAATGTAAAGTAAATAACGATACTAAATACCATCGAGGCAATATATAAAAAGTAATTCGACAAATTGCGTTGAATATTTTTGCGCGCTAAACTAAATAACGTCATTTACTCCACCCCCGATGCTAGACAGCACCTGCAAGATCTCTTGGAAAAATTGCTTCCTTGTTAGAGTCCCACGTTGAATTTCCTTAGAAAGCTGTCCATCTTGAATAAATAGTATCCGCTGGCAGAAGCTAGCTGCAAAAGCATCATGGGTAACCATCATAATCGTTGCGGCTTGAGATTGGTTTAGATCGCTTAAGCTTTCTAGTAAATCTGTTGCAGATTTTGAATCAAGTGCACCTGTAGGCTCATCCGCAAAGATTAGCTTTGGCTCTGTCACTAATGCTCGTGACGACGCAGTACGCTGCTTTTGTCCTCCTGAAATTTGATAAGGATATTTATCAAGCAAGTCACTTATACCAAATAATGCAGCAATCCGCTCAACCCTTGCGTTGATAGCCTTTGTTGGCATCTTCGCAATAGCTAGTGGTAAAACAATATTTTCTCGCACTGTCAAAGAATCGAGTAAATTATAATCTTGAAAAATAAATCCTAAATTATCGCGACGAAAATCCGCTAATTCGGCATCCTTCATACGTGCTAAATTAGTATTCCCAATAATTATTTCACCAGTCGTTGGCGTATCAATCGTTGCTAATACATTTAAAAGGGTAGATTTCCCGGCTCCAGAAGGACCCATTACACCAACAAACTCTCCTTTTTCTACTTCAAATGCTATATTCGATAGCGCTGTAAAAGTATTTGCGCCTTTGCCGTAAGTTTTTCCAACGTTTTGTACCTTTAATAATGGCGTCATATACGCTCACCTCTTCTTTCTGACTTTAGTATACGACCTCAAACTTACAACAAATTTGTCGCAAGCTTACAGCAACCTTAAATCAATCGCTAGTTTTCGATTAATTCATACGTTTTATCGAAGCCATTCCCTTTTGTATTCCCCAACTTTTAAAATTGATTGACATAAAAAAAGATTCATACACAAATAACTGTGCATGAACCATTTTAATCTATTGTTCTAAAACCTTTTGAATATCGTCCTCAAAGCTACTTGGCTTATCTGCTGAGGCGTAGCGCCCTACAACCTCACCATTGCGATTTACAAGGAATTTTGTAAAATTCCACTTCACGCTACTGCCTAAAAATCCTTTGGAGTGAGAAGTTAGATAATCGAAAATAGGATGTGCTTCTTTTCCATTTACCTTAACTATCTCATGCATCGGGAAAGTCACTCCATATGTCAGACGACACTGTGATGCAGCTTCTTCAGCAGTCGCTAGCTCTTGTTTAAATTGATTTGAAGGGAAACCAAGTACCACAAGACCTTCCTCCTGATATTTTTCATAAAGACCTTCTAATTCTTCAAATTGCGGTGTAAAGCCACATTTGGAGGCTGTATTGACAATTAGCAAAGGCTTTCCCTTATAACGTTCGAGGCTATAGACAGTACCATCTTCTAAAGTTACGTTAATATCATAAATGCTCATCTTTCTACCTCCTATTATAAACGTCCATTCATTCGTGCCACCTGCTGTAATGGGTCCCAAACACCATTGAACGGTGGTGCATAGGCTAAATCTAAATCTAGTAAATCAGGTAATGTCATTTTACTATACAATGCCGTAGCAAATACATCGATACGCTTATCAACTCCTGCTGGACCTACGATTTGTGCGCCTAATAGCAGCTGGTCCCGCTTGCGAACAACCACCTTAATATACATACGTTGTGCACCTGGATAATAGCCAGCAATATGACGTGCAGATAGTTTAAATGCCTCATAGTCAAAGCCAAGCTCTTTCGCCTTACGCTCATTGATGCCTGTCGTAGCAATGGTTAAATTGAAAAACTTTAAGATAGAAGTTCCCACGATTCCTCTAAACGGCGCAAACTTGCCTGACATATTAAGGCCTGCTAAACGACCTTGCTTATTAGCAGTCGTTCCTAAAGGTACGTAATCTAAACGCTCCTTCACAATATTAAAATGGGTTGCACAATCTCCTGCTGCATAAATATTTTCAATAGAAGTCTCTAAATGGCGATTCACAATAATTGCTCCATTTTTCGCAAGTGCTATTCCAGTATTCTTTAAAAACTGCGTATTTGGTTGAATGCCTGAAGCGACAATCACTAAATCTGTTTCTAAAATACTGTTATCTGTGACGACACGCTCGACCCGTTTACTCCCTTCAAATGCTTCCACACTTGTATTTAATAAGAGTTCCACATCGTTCTTTTTTGCTTCCTCATGAACATGTTGGGCAAGCTCTTCATCTAAAATTCGTGCTACATGGCTTCCTCGTTGAACTAGCCTTACTTTTTTCCCGCAGGCGTGTAGCGTTTCAGCCATTTCTAATCCAATATAGCCACCACCTATGATGGTTACCTGTTCAATATCTGGCGTTAAATCAGCCAGTAAATCCTCCAACTGAGGAATCGTTTTTACCGTGTGGATACCTTCTAATTCAATCCCCTCTTGCACAGGTACTACTGGACTAGCTCCCGTAGCAATAAGAAGCTTATCATAGGGAATCTCAAATGCTTCACCACTCGCCTGTGTCCCCGTAATAAATTTCTTCTCTATATCTACATTTTCTACCTCATAGCCAACTCTTGCATCAATGCCATACTTATCTCTAAAAGTCTCGACATCTCGTGCAATTAAACGTTTGGTTGATGAAATACGTCCATCTACAACATAAGGCAATCCACATTGCCCATATGAATAAATAAAACCACGTTCTAAAGTAGTTATTTCTGCCCCTGGCACATTACGATAGATTTCCATTGCTGCAGACATACCTGCAGCATCTCCCCCAATGATGACGTATTTCATTCTACAAGCCCCCTTATTTTTTCCTTGTTGCCATTAAATCTGCATATTGATCGATATACAAACGTCTTTTTCCTCCACTTACGATGACACGTATTATATGGATGGCTATAATCATTGTAAGTGCAAAACCTGCTGTTGTGGCTAGTAGAGAAATGACAATTTGCAGAACATAAAATGATGAATCCATATTTAATTGAATACTACCAAACGTTGAAATGGCTTCGAATAGACTAGCCGTAGCGACAATAGCAATACAGCGACGCCACGATTGCTTTACAATACTTTTGCCATTCTTGTTGACCATTGTAAAACGCATAATCTTCATACCTAGCGTTGCGCCATTCATCATACTTGGGATCACGCCAAAGAGGATCATGTACAAGACCATGTTCACCAAGAACTCGAATGTACCACTATACCCTGTCAGACCGCCAACCATAATCCATATCATTTGTGCGATACATAAATCAATGACGAGTGCCAGCAAAATAGAGATGGGCTTAACAATATCCATTTTTTCCATTTCAGCAGCTTTTGCCTCAAC
The DNA here is from genome assembly GCF_038593415.1 of Lysinibacillus sp. FSL W7-1291. Lineage (NCBI taxonomy): Bacteria > Bacillati > Bacillota > Bacilli > Caryophanales > Bacillaceae > Lysinibacillus > Lysinibacillus sp. FSL W7-1291. The sequence continues at coordinate 188,951 of NZ_CP151994.1, read as the reverse complement.
CTCTTCATGCGAAGGAAATAGTGCCCATATGATTGGTGCTAAAAAGAATCCTAGTAACGCGCCTACACTGTTCAGTAATAAATCATCCACATCAAAGATGCGGTAGGCACAATTAAAGATGCCGTAAATACCTGTTCTTTGTGTGACCTCATAAAACAATGTTAGCAAAAAGCTAATTAAAAATGCACGTTTCCAGTACCTTCTTTCTTTAAGAAAATATCGCAAGTAAACGCCAAACGGCATCAGTAGCAAGAAATTAAAGAATGCTTGGAAAAATGCCTGCTGTTTCGTCATAGCAAGCCATGTAGAGGGATTTGTTACTACAACCCCGCTGTCCTTTAAAATATCCTCAACAAATTGAAAAAGTCGCAAATTAGTATGAACAGTGTCTGCGGATTGGAGTGAGCATGTATCTCTTGTAGATGGAAATGGCAGTAATACTAAACATAGTGCGGATAAAAAATAAAAAATAAATGAGAACATAATAATGGTTTTGGACATAGATAAATATCCATATTTACGATACGTATAAATAAGCCATGGAATAAAAAGTACAAATGATAAAATAATCGTTATAAAAAACGCTATTAAAATGGAATCTGTGTAAGTTGACATATAAGCACCTCTCTCTTTAAAATGCCCGTTTTTATGAACACTAAAACTAAGTTTAGTTCTCCAATACAACATATTTATTTCAGTAAGCTTACATAATCCTTAATTCAATCAAATATGGCTGATACGTACGAGGAGTAGTTAATCTAAAGATATCATGTCCTGTGGCAGCTACTACAACAAAATAAAAAACAGGTAAAGAATATACGCTCTACCTGCTCCCATTTATTATAATTTAGCAATTTCTTCTTTACAGAATGTCAGAATTTCCTCTAGTTCATCATCCTCTAAAGCAAAATCTAAGTATTCACCTTCAGCCTTTTCTAGAATGAAGTAATTTAAAATAAATGGCGATTCGCCCTTTTCACCGATGAGGACACGAATTTCAATGCCAGCTTCGTGATATAATTCGTCCTCTTCATCAATTTCTACATCCAAAATAAATTCATAGCGCTTACCCTCAATAATATTTGTAGGGTCTAAAATTTCTTCCATTGTGAATTGTGTAATTTCCATTGTTCTAGCTCCTTTTTCTTTAACTGTTCCTTTTTATATTAAATCAATTTCAGCATGGGTCAACTAGAAAAGCCGTATACACGTGTAAGTAATTATGCCAGAATAAAATGGAACTGTTTTAGAATTAAGAATCCCTACATAAAAAGGAGGCTTTTTCATGAAAGAGCTATTATATTATCAAGACGTTATGTTGCACGAGTTTAATGCTACTCTTGTAAGCAAAGGAATGGATGAAGCTGGTCGTCATTATGTTGTCCTATCCAATACCGCATTCTATCCAACTGGTGGCGGACAGCCTCACGATACAGGCACTTTGAATAATGTAGATGTCATAGATGTTGAAAAAGTGGATGATGAAATTCGTCACTATATTCAAGGAGATCCATCAACTTTAGACGGTGTAGTACGTGGCAAAATCAATTGGTCAAGACGGTTCGATCATATGCAGCAGCATGCTGGACAGCATATTTTAACAGCGGCATTTATAGAGCTTTTTAATGCACAGACTGTAAGCTTTCACCTAGGTAGTGAGCAGGTCACAATTGATATTGCTGTAGATACGCTGACTGAACAGCAGCTTGCAGCGGCGGAAGCAAGAGCCAATGACATCATTTTAGAAAATCGTCCAATTCAAACAACATGGATTACAGAAAATGAGCTTGTTAACTATAATCTTCGGAAAGAAGTTGCTGTGACGGGGGACATTCGACTAGTCATTATCCCTGATTTTGATTATAACGGCTGTGGTGGCACTCATCCAACATCCACAGGGCAGGTCAGTGCTATTAAAATACTAAGCACTGAAAAAATGAAAGGCAATGTGCGCGTTTCTTTTGTCTGTGGACAACGTGTTTTAGCCGAGCTTGCCATGCGGAAAAAAGTATTAGCAGATGTTGCTCGACAATTAAGTGTTCCAGAGATTGAGGCTGCTACAGCACTTACAAAAGTTCTATCTGTCCAAAAAACTACGGAGAAAGCACTTGCTACTGCGAAAGAGGAGTTACTAACTTACGAAGCAAAGGCACTGGTGGCTAATAGTGAAGGTGTAGTAACGGCTGCTTTTCATCAACGAACAATGCAGGAGCTACAAAAAATCGCTCGTCTGATTGTCTCTGACCAGTCAGATGCTATGACCTTACTAGTTTCTGAAAATGAAGGCAAACTACAATTTGTTGCAGCAAAAGGTAAAAATGTTACCAAAAGCATGAAAGATATTGCCGCGAAGGCATTACCTCTTATTAATGGTAAGGGCGGCGGAAGTGACCAAATGGTCCAAGGCGGTGGCGATTGTATGATTTCCAAAGAAGAACTACTGCTAGCTATGGAAAAAGCTTAATTCTACTATGAAAAAGGAGCCGTCATTATGAGACAGCTCCTCCTTTTTAATACTTAAATTTTTGAATGGCTCCATATAACCGTTTCGCCATTTCTGATAGTTTTTCAGTTTGCCCGTTCATCGTTTCTACTGTATTCAACTGTTCTGTTGTTACATCTGTTACCTCATGCACATAATCACTTGCTGCATGTGCGGTTGCTGCCATTTCTTCCATAGATGCTGAAACTTCCTCTGTATTTGCAGACATTTGTTCAGCTGAAGCGTTCATTTCTTCAATTTGACCTGCTATCTCACCTACCGCTCGAACCATTTCCTCAAAACGTTCACCAACTGCCTCAATAGAAGCTAATCCGCGTTCAACATGAACTTCGCCCGATTCTGCCGCCTTTACTACCTCTAATGTGTAGGATTGAACGCTTTCAATTAATACATTAATTTTGGTAGCTGACTCTGCTGTCTGCTCCGAAAGCTTGCGAACTTCATCCGCTACAACAGCAAATCCTTTACCTGCCTCTCCTGCACGAGCTGCTTCGATGGAGGCATTCAATGCTAATAAATTTGTTTGATCAGAAATATCTGTAATCATTTTAGAAATTAAACTAATTTCCTCTGACTCTCTTTCTAGCTTGTGAATAATTGTTAGCTCAGCTGTTGTCCCCTCCTGAATTTCATTCATACGGCGCATAGATTGCTGGACAGCTTCATTGCTCTCACTAATTTTCTGGGAAATAAAATCTGTATTGCAGGCAATAGCTGAGGCTACTTCGGCAACATTTTGTATACCCATAGCCATTTGTTCCATTGCAGAGGCACTTTCTTCTGCCATCACGGTTTGACTCTGTGCCCCCCTGTCTACTTCACTGATTGCACTAGCTATTTGCTTAGAATGCTTTGTCACAGCAGTGACATCTCCCATTAAATCACACGAGGCTTCATTCACTGCAGTTGCTTCCTGACTCACTTTCGCTACCATTTCTCGCATATTATCAATCATGCGATCTAATGCACGCGCCATTGTCCCCATCTCATCAATACGCTTTAAATACTTCTCAGGGATCTCCTGTGTAAAGTCACCTTCTGATAAGCCTTCACTAATACGAAGCACATGACGAAGTGGTCTACTGACCGAACGTGAAATAGCAAATGAGATGAATAGTCCTAGTATCGAAACAATGATGGTCGTGACAATAAAGTTCGTCTTAAGCTTAGAAAGTCCTGAGAACATCTCATTTTCTAATGCAATAACCCCCATTTTCCAACCATTATCAAGGGTATGGTAGCCCATTAAGTTCGTACCAGCATCCTCTGTTTCGAACGAAAAATAGCCACTTTCATTGGTAATCATTTCTTTTGCAGCTAATGCCCTGCCCGTCATAACACCTGTTTCTTCCGCTTCTTCGATTGGATTATTTTGCTCCTTCACATAGGAATGATTATTATGTCCAATAATCGTTCCTTGAGCATCCAGCATAAATGCATAGCCACTGTCTCCAACCTTAATGTCCTCGACAATATTAGATAAATAATAACCATCAATACGAGCCAATAATAGTGCTTTTTCACCTGTAGCTGTAGTAATTGGTGAAACAATTAAAATAACTGGCTCGCCGGTTACACGGCTAATCGTTATTTCAGACATGACAGACTTGCCAGTAAAACCTTCTTTTACATAATCACGATCGCCTAATTCAGCAGTTGTATCATCTAGATAATGGGCTACCCCATCAGCTTTTATAATGCCAAAACCTAAGTAGTTCTTATTATTAGCAAGGCGTTTTGACAAATATTGTTTTTGTTTTTCAAAGTCCATACTACGAACTGCCTCTTGCTCTGCGATTGCTTCTACCTCTACCAGTGTTAGTTGGAAGTGTTCTTCTATGTATTGTGAAACATCCTCTGCTCTAGATACTAAATTGGATTCCACTTGCTCATTCATTGCATTCGTACTATTGATCCAAGTAGATAGTCCAAGTGTGCCGCAAGTTACAAAAACAAGAGCAATAATTGCAATAATTAATTTACCACCAATACCTTTTATCCACATATCCCTTTTTCTCACTTCTTCCGTTTTTAGCTATATTATTCGAATATTTATGCATAACTTCAGAGTAAAGTCACAAAAAGTAGAAGTCAACAAAAGTTTTCCAATATGATTAATAAATGTATAATAATACCATTTTCACTATCTATATAGTGCTAACAATTTTCTACAAATTTTTTAATTCATAGATATAGTTTGCTATAGAAAGACAGAATACTCGCTACATTGGATGAAATTAAAACATTTTCCAATAAAAATTGATTATAATTCACAATTTTTGCTGATTATTAACAATAGGATCGGTTTAAAACATTTTGAGGGGAGGATTTCTATGAGTTCAGACAAAAACAATGTTTCTCGTCGAGACTTTTTGAAAACAACAGGTATTGCTGCTGGTACATTAGTCGGTGGTGGATTAATAGGAGGGCTAGTAGGCTACAACATCCAAGGTAAAGGGACTTCCACTCTGGAGCATGATGGGCATGAAACGAATGAGGCTACTGGTTCGCCTAAGGCTAAGATGTTTTTTAGAAATGAAAAAGATTTTAGTATCTTATCAAAGGCTACAGAGCGTATCTTCCCAGAAGATGATTTAGGGCCCGGCGCTATAGGCTTAGATGTTCCCTATTTTATCGATCATCAACTGGCAGGAAATTATGGGAGTAACTCTAAAGAATATATGCAAGCTCCATTTGACGTAGGTGCCCCTACACAAGGCTATCAAAGTCGTTTAACACGAGCAGAAATTTTCAGGCAGGGCATTCAAAAATTAGAGGACGAAGCTCAAAAGCGTTATCAAAAGAGCTTTAATGATTTAGAAGGTAAACAGATGGATGAAATTTTAACAGCCTTTCAAAAGGGTGACATAGAAATGGTTGGGGTGACATCCGCATTCTTCTTTACACTGCTGCGTGCGGCTACATTAGAGGGTGCCTATTCTGACCCTATGTATGGCGGAAATCGTAATATGGATGGCTGGCGCATGAAAGGCTTCCCTGGCCACCAAATGGCTTATATTACACAAATAGAAGATGCGAAATTCCAAAAAATTGAGCCTAATCCATTAGGCAATCATTAAGGGGGGTTAGAAAATGGCTAAAACATTACCTAGTGTAGACGTTGTAACAGTTGGCGTAGGTTGGACAGGCGGTATCGTTGCTGCTGAATGTGCAAAAGCCGGCTTAAAGGTGGTCGGTTTAGAGCGTGGTCAAAAGCGCGGTACCGAAGATTATTTAAATGTTCACGATGAATACCGTTATGCCATTCGATATGATTTGATGCAAAATCTATCTAAAGAAACGGTAAGCTTTCGAAATGATCGCAATATGAAGGCATTGCCAATGCGACAGCTTGGCTCCTTCCTACTTGGAGAGGGTCTTGGAGGATCAGGAACGCACTGGAATGGTATGACCTATCGATTTTTACCCTATGATTTTCAAATAAAAACATTAACAGATAAACGTTATGGACCAAACAAGCTTGGACCAGATTATCTAATACAGGATTGGGGTTTAACATACGATCAACTGGAGCCCTATTTCGATAAATTTGAAAAAACAGCAGGTATTTCAGGTGATGATAAAAATCCATTTAGCGGCAAGCGTTCAAATCCCTATCCTACACCACCTATGAAAAAAACACCTATGCTTACGCAATTTGAAAAAGCGGCACAAAGCTTAAAGCTAACACCCTATATGGTGCCATCTGCCAACGTATCCGAGGTTTATAAAAATCCTGATGGTGAAACGATCAATGCTTGTCAATATTGTGGTTTCTGTGAACGGTTTGGCTGTGAATATGGCGCAAAATCTTCTGCAGAAATTACAGTCGTCCCTACCGCTTTAAAGACAGGAAACTTTGATTTACGCTTCAATTCCAATGTTGTCGAAATTTTAAAGCAGGGCAATAAGGCTACTGGTGTAAGATATATCGATACTGTGTCGGGAGAAGAATTTATTCAGCCTGCTAATGCGGTTGTATTGACTAGCTATGTCTTTAATAATGCCAAGCTGTTAATGGTCTCAGACATCGGTGAACGATATGATCCTACTACTGGTAAAGGCACACTTGGCAGAAACTATTGCTATCAAATCTTACCCGGTGCTGCGGGGTTCTTCGATGAACAATACAATACATTTATGGGCGCAGGTTCATTAGGCATGTGTATAGACGACTTCAATGGGGATAATTTTGACCATAGTGATTTAGATTTTATTCACGGAGGAAATATTGCTCTTACACAGACAGGTACTCGACCAATCGGTTCCAATCCAACACCACCAGATACGCCTACTTGGGGACCTGAATTTAAAAAGCAGTCTATTTATTACTATACACGCTCATTCGGTATTGGTGCGCAAGGAGCATCTATGCCACATAAGCAAAACTATTTATCACTGGACCCTACCTATAAAGATGCTTATGGCTTGCCATTAATACAATTAACGTACAATTTTACTGAGCAGGATCGTGCACTTCATAAATATATTTCCGCAAGAGCAGCTGACATTATGAAAGAGATGGGTGCAAAAACAATTGTTCCTAACGCTGAAATTACCGACTACAATATCGTACCTTACCAAACAACGCATAACACAGGTGGGACAGTCATGAGTTCAACGCCAGAGCAAGGTGTCGTGAATAATTACCTACAGCATTGGGATGTTGATAATCTGTTCGCGGTAAGTGCAGGCAATTTTGCACACAATAGCGGCTACAATCCAACAGGTACATTAGGAGCACTTGCTTATCGCTGTGCAGAGGGAGTTATTAAATATAGTCAATCAGGCGGTTCTTTAGTGTAAAAAACTTAAATTTAAAGGAGGCAAGGCTTATGGGAGGTCTTGGAGCAATTGGAGTACCTGGCTTAATCATTATTTTGGTCATTGTATTAATTGTATTTGGTCCGAAGAAATTGCCAGAAATCGGCGGAGCAGTTGGCAAAACGTTTGCAGAATTTAAAAAGTCCACTAAAGGGCTTATAGATGATGAGGACGATTCCGAGAAAAAGGTCGAAAAAAAATCTGATGCTTCGTAGGAGGGGTTCCTATGGATCCATATGAAGACGGAAAAAGAAAATATTTAAGCCCCCTTGATAAACCACAAGTTGAGCTTCCATCACCCGTGGAGGCTTTAGCTGAAATACCTGTAGTAGCAATTGAAGAAGATCATGTAGCAGATGAACCTCTGATACCTGTTACCTCATTATTGGAACATCTTTCTGAGTTGCGTAAGCAAATTATAAAAGGGCTAACAATTTTCATTTTATTTTTTATTGTAGTCTTTTCGACTATAAATATTTGGTTTCCATTCATAACTCGAGGTCATTCTCTCGTTATTTTAGGGCCGCTTGAGGTTGTTAAATTTTATATGACTATTTCTACTACTTTAGCATTTGGTCTTGCAATGCCTTTTCTCGTTCATTTTCTGTGGAGCTTTGTAAAGCCTGGCTTAAAGGAAGAGGAAAGTCGATTTTTAGGTCTCTATGCACCGATTATGCTAGTTCTTTTTTTAATAGGAATAGCTTTTGGCTACTTTGTTGTCAATCCACTTAGCTATACCTTCTTAGTAAGTCTCGGAGCTACCAATTTCGATGTTATGGTATCAGCTAGTGAATATCTGCATTTTTTAATCATGACCACCGTACCGCTCGGTTTATTATTCGAGTTACCCATTGTTGCTCTCTTTTTATCAGCCATTGGTGTACTAACTGCTGAATCCATGAAAAAAATACGAGGCTGGTCTTATATCGCAATGGGCGTAGGCTCTGCTGTTATCACGCCACCCGATTTTATCAGTCAGCTACTCGTATTAATACCTATGATTATTTTGTATGAAATTAGTATCTATCTTGTGAGACGTACAGAACGTAAACAAATTGAAAGCACTGCGTAAACTTTAACGCAGTGCTTATTTTTTCTTTAATTCCATCACAATAATTTCCGGAAGATTAAAAATGCGATATGGTACTGAGCTATTTCCTAGCCCACGACTAACCACCATTTCAGTCGATCCTGCTTCGTAGACACCAGCTGTATATTTTGGAAACAGCCCCTGTCCTGGCGCAACAAGTCCACCAAGTCCAGGAATACGAACTTGCCCACCATGCGCATGTCCCGAAAATACTAAATCCATGTGATACTTTACATACGTATTAAACACCTCAGGTCGATGTGCCAGTAACAGCTTAAACATATCGTTTGGTAAATAAGCTGTTGCTATGTCTAGCATGTCTGCCGTGGATCTACCCATTAACGGATCCTCAATTCCAACAATCGCCAAGCGCTCCCCGTCGCGCTCTAGTACGGTCGATTCATTGGCCAGTATATGTACCCCTAACGATGACAGCGCCTCATAAATTTCATCAACCTTATTCGTCGCTACTTCATGGTTGCCCAGTACATAATAAACATCCGCTATTTCAACTAGTCCTTTTACTGCCTGTAGACTTTGCTTTAAATCGTAGCGATTGCTATCTATCACATCACCTGTGATAAAGATATAGTCAGGATTTGTATCCTTAACCTTTGCAATCAGTCTTTGCTGATTGTCACCAAAGAGGGCATCATGTAAATCCGATACCTGTACAATGCGTAGCCCTTCAAAGCTGGCAGGCACTTTTTCTGATTCGAACACATGCTTACTTACGACTAGCCAGTGATTGTTTACGTACAAAAAAATGACTATAAACACAACAAAGCATACACTATATAATAATTTTTTCAATCGCAATCGCTCACTTTGCGGCTACTTTGTTCAGAGAAAACTCTGACTTCCTTATTATAAGCAAAAAACAGAGTGATTGTAAGCATATGCACTATAAATAAATAAAATGCACAAAATCCATCTAAAATGGACTCGTCACAATAGGCATTCACTCACATTTTAACTATTCTTAGTTTACTTTCACATGCTATACTGTAGGTATAATTACATATTATTTCCTTTAAATATAACAAGATTGAGAGAACCATAATGAGAAAGCTAATACTTATTTCTATGGTCATTATTAGTGTAGTGATTATTGGTGTGGCGTCACAGTTACTCAAACATGAAAGAACCGACGCTCCTAAAGCTGTTGCTGGCGTAATAGACCTAAAACAATACGATTTGCACCACAATACAGTAAGTTTAGATGGAGAATGGGATTTCGTCCCCGATAAATTGTTGAATTATTCCGATTTCGATAACCATCATTCCTATTTAGTAGAAGTCCCGTCACAATGGTCAAAGTATACGCTCGATAAAGAAAATTTCACCACTTTCGGCAGTGGTACTTATCGATTAAAAATTTTAATCAATAATCCCGATGATATTTTAGGTATCAAAACAGGGAATATTCGTATGTCCAATGCCATTTATATTGATGAAAAGCGTATTGGACAAAGCGGTGTACCTGCTGAAGAGTCAATATATGTACAAAAGAATGTACCCTATGTTGCTTACTTTCAACCTAATAAAAACGAGTTAGAGCTGCTTATACATGTGGCTAATTTTGATTATGCATCAGGTGGAGGAATTATTGGTTCCATTTTCATTGGAGATCAAGAAAGTATTGGAAAATTAAGAGAAAGCTCTCTTTTTTACGATTTGATAACGATTGCTGCTTTTTTTACAATGTTTATTTATTTTGCTGGTTCTTATCTCTATGCGAGACTCGATATCGAACAGCTTTATTTTTCCTTATTTTGTTTCATGGTCGGTTTATATAGCGTCTCCCATGGTGAAAAAATTTTAATGTCGTTACTCCCTGTTACCTATGAGTTCCTGATAAGAATTCAAATTATTTCGAGTATCGGTACAGGTATCTTCATGCTGTTGTATTTTTACTATGCCCTTCAACAATTTGCTTATGAAAAAATTGTAAAAATACTTTGTATAATTGGCGTTTTATTATTAGCTACGGTTATGCTCCCCATATCCATTAGCTCATACTTACAATTTGTGTACTCTATTTATATTTTTATGAATATCTTTTATATCCTTTATATTCAAATCATTGCTATCTTTAAACGATCAGTAGGAGCTATTTATTTATCGCTTAGTTCGATGGCTATTCTCATCTATATGGTCGTAGCTACTTTAAATCTGAATACTAATCTAGAAATCTATTCATTACCACCTTTACTTCCTTTTATTTGTTTAACGATGCTTTCTCTTTATATTTCCCATCGTTTTACTGACTCTTATTTAGAGAAAGGACGAATAACAAGTGCTTTAATGCGAGTAGATAAATTAAAAGATGAGTTTCTCGCAAAAACTTCTCATGAATTTCGTACGCCCTTACATGGTGTAATTGCTATTTCTCAGTCCATGCTAGAGCCTCAGGAAAGCACCACATTAACGATGGAACAAAAAGAAAAAATATCGCTCATCTTTAATATCACAGAAAAGTTATCACATCTTGTTAATGATATATTAGATTTTTCAAAGATAAAAGAAGGTGAACTAAAACTACGTCTTACTAATGTTGATCTATATTCTGTAACCCATGTCATCGTTGAAATATTGTCGTACATCGGCAATAAAGACGTAAAAATTTATAATTATATTGAACGAGGTAAGTTTCTATTAGCTGACGAAGATAGGCTACGTCAAATTCTTTATAATCTAATTGAAAATGCTGTTAAATACACCAAGCAAGGAAAAGTTGAAATTTCATGCTACGAAGAACATAGATTCCTTGTTATTGAAGTAAGTGACACCGGGCGGGGTATTGCGCCAGAACATTTAGAGTCAATCTTTGAACCATTTCGGCAGTTAGAGGATGCAAGTAGAGGTGCAGGTCTAGGCCTAAATGTGACAAAAGAACTTGTGCAGTTGCATGGTGGAGAAATTACTGTTCATTCAGTTGTAGGTCAAGGAACAACTTTCTACGTTAAGCTACCTATTGAAGCAATAAAGAAAGAGCAGCAAGACAAGGAACATAGGAATAAAATTATACTAACTAAAGAATATTCTCCAGTAACCTTTCCTCATTTTGCGGGAAATAAAGTAGGGAAAAAAATTCTAATTGCTGATGATGACCATATTAACCTAAAAGTATTAATCGATATTCTAGAAAAGGAAAATTACTCTATCATTGCTGTAGACGATAGCCAGCAAGTCTTTGAACAATTAACACTGCATCCAGCTATCGATTTATTAATTTTAGATATTATGATGCCTAAGTTGTCTGGCTATGAGGTTTGCCAGCAAATTAGAAAAAGCTATTCTTCTGCGGAGCTACCAATACTAATGCTTACAGCCGCCATTCGTCCCGAGGATTTGATTGCTGCTTTCCAATCCGGAGCGAATGATTTTCTACATAAACCACTAGATACGGCTGAACTAAAGACAAGAGTTCGAAATCTTATTTTGTTAAAAGAATCTGCTGAAACAGCTATTAAAATGGAGACAGCTTTTTTACAAGCACAGATTAAACCTCACTTTATTTACAATGTGTTAAATTCGATTTTATCGCTCAGTTATTTAGATTTAGATAAAGCACGGACAATGATTACCGATTTTGCAGCATTTTTAAGAAGCAGCTTCTCATTCGAAAATACTAATAGCTTAATTGCCTTAGATCAGGAACTCCAGCTTATACAGGCCTATGTCAATATTCATCGAATGAGATATCCAGAGCAGCTCGATTGGGAAATTCAGATGGAGGAACCATTCAATATATTGATTCCTCCTCTACTACTACAGCCTTTAGTTGAAAATGCTCTTTTTCACGGTTTAAAAAACAAACGAAACAATGGTCGAGTGACAATGAAAATAGCAAAAGAACAGCAAATGATAAATATCCAGATTAGAGATAATGGTATTGGCATGACACAAGAAATGTTAGACAAAATTTTATCAGAAGAACCTTCAGTTCATCAGAGCGTTGGGATTCGAAATATTGCCAAACGTATAAAAAAATATGAGAATGCCACCTTCCGTATCGATAGTGTTGTCGATGAAGGAACAACTGTACAAATAAATTTCCCACTAATCCCGGATGAAAAGAGATGAAAGAATGTTAAAATCGATTATTGTGGACGATGAAATCTTAGCAATCCACTTATTAGAGGCTATGTTAAAGGACAATGAGACAGTTGAGATTATTGGCAAGTTTACAAGTCCTCTAGAGGCTATAGACCATATTCCTAGGTTGAAGCCAGATATTCTTTTTTTAGATATTGAAATGGCTGATATGAATGGCATTGAGGTTGCCAGTAAAGTAGAAGAATTAGCGCAATCAATGGATATTATCTTTATAACTGCCTACGAGCATTATGCTATTGAGGCGTTTGCAGTTCAAGCAGTAGACTATATTTTAAAACCGATTGAAAAAATGCGTTTACTGAAAACCATTGAAAGAATCGCTTTACGAAGGAAGCAAATACAATTACTAGATAGGAAAGATGAGGATATTAGCATCATCGATAATTTTCACTTTCATGTTCATTCAAGAAGAGTCTATATTGAAGATATAGCATTAACATTATCAACAAAGGAATTTCAAATTTTATTTTTTCTAGCACAACGCCCCGCGCAAATTTTCCATCCAACTGAATTGTACAAGCTGATTTGGGCTGAGGAAAGTATTGGACAAACACAGGCATTGAAAGTGCATATTAGTAATTTACGAAAAAAGCTGGAGTTCGCCTCGGGTCATCGAGCAAAAATTGTTACTGTGAGAGGATCTGGTTATCAGTTCCTTTTTGAATAAAGTCAAAAAACACGACGATTGGAATAAACTCGTCGTGTTTTTCATTCATTTTTTTGCCGCTTCTTGAATCTCATTAAATGCCCAATGATTACTCAGAACATCTTTAAATATTGGCGTTTGAAGCTCTGTTGTTACTTGACGCTCAAACAAGTCATTTAATACTTTGACCGCTTCAGCACGTGATAAATAACCATCTGGATTAAATATATCCACCGTCATACCGTTCATAATGCCCAATCCATTGACAGCATTAATTGCTTTAACAGCCCAATGATTGACGCTCACATCTTTGAAAATCATACCTTGTGAGGTAGATTTACAAAATTCTACATTTGGACTGTCTGCGCAATGCCTTTCCATCCACCGAACTGCTACTGTCGCCATTTGTGCTCGTGTAATAAAGCCGTCTGGATGGAAGTTTGTCTCAGTAATGCCTTTAAATAAACCTGCATCCTTCGCAAATTCTATTGCATCTTTTGCATCATGTTGTATTGTATCTGTATATGTCGCCCTCGCTTGGGGAATTGCATTACCTGTTAATTGACGAGCAAACATACTTGCCATTTGTGCTCTTGTAACAGGGGCATTCGGACGGAAGGTACCATCCGGATAGCCTTGAATATAAGGTGTATGTGTAACAGCGTCAGTAGTTGGTTCCTTTACATCTTCCTTTTCTGGTACATAGAGAATAGAGAAAGTAGAGAACTTATTTACCTCAAACTGTAAGCCTGCTATTCCTTTTTGATATTCTACAACCTTCCCACGTACAACCTCTTTTGAGCCATCACTATGCTCGATAAAGATTGCCAAATGAGCTAGTTGTTCATCTGTTAAATCTGTAGGCAACGGCAATGTTAAAATAACAAGACGGTTTTGCATATTTGTTTCAATTGTCATCGGGCGACCAAGCAACTCAACAACTGCACTTTCGACCAATTGCTGAACAACGATTTCCCTTTTGGCTCGTTCTTTGATTTCTAGTTGTTTATCTAGCTCTTTTATAGGAACAAGTCGGAAATAGAGGTCATCATTAAATATTTCCAATGAAGTTTTAGGCACTTCAATTCTAACGTTATCTGTGACAATTTCAAGATGAACTGCACCAGTTTTTAGAAGTGTCACTACATTATTTGGTATGGAAACATGAACTTGATTTACTTGATCCTTCTGGTCTGGAATGATGACCCTTGCTGTATCATTTCCTTGTTCCTTTAATTTTTTAATCGTCTCTGTTGCGCTCTCTGCTGTTAATGTCACTTCATCCTTCATAGTGTTGTCTACATTTTTTGTTCGTTTTATTGTTGTTTTAGAAACTAGGTTTCCATCACCAGACTCAACATCTATTACAATTTCCTCTACTTTGGTTGAAGGTATTGCTGAACCTGGCTCAAGATTTGGTGATGGATCAGTATTGCCACCACCTGTATTATTACTAATCCATTTAGCATAGATCACTGTGTTCGCTGTAATTACATTATCAAAAGTATATGGTGTTGTGTAGGCACTACTCGTATACCAGCCACCAAATGTATAGCCAGCTTTCGTTGGCACTTGCGTCGGCTGACTTGCTTTTCCTCTATGTGCCACCACCTGATTTGAAACGACACTTCCTCCCGCTACATCAAAGCTCACAGTATAATGATTAATTGTCCATTGTGCAAAAAGTGTGACATTCTCTTTAGCCATTTTAAACGTCTCATTCGGCAAATAAGAAGTCCCTGTCCCATCCGCCTTTGTATTCCAGCCTATAAAAGAGTGCCCTATTTTAACGAGGTACCCACCATTTGCAGCTACAATAATATTGTCATTTTGACTATATGTTGCATTATCTTGGGGTGCAGTTCCACCCGTACTACCATTACCATTGTATAAAACCGTATAAGTTAAAGGTGTTATAATTTTTGCTGATGATGATACCCCTTGATCCCCATCTAAAATTAGTAATTCATCACCTTTTGGCTGAACAGTAAAAGTATAGCTTCCTATGCTATTTGTTTGGAACGCGGTAGTAAAATCAACACCTTCATTGATATTTCCAGCTAATACATTCGCTGCTGTTCCAACTGCCGTTCCTTCCTTATACAGAAGCACATCATAGCTCAACGCATTAGGAATAGTCTGCCATTTTGCAATATTTCCATCCCAGCTCAAGCCATTTGTAATGCTTGCTAGCTTAATAACCGTTTGTGTATTGGAATGGCTTGACGGAACTCCATCTAAATATACTAGCCCGTCTCCCTTGGCAGTTACGGTTACTGTATATGTCCCCACTCCAGCTGCACGCATTGCTGGTAAGAAATTATGCGTTGTTGTATCTGCTGATATGTCAACGATACTACCAATCGGAGAGCCATCTTTTAAGAGCTGCACAGCATAGCAAGATTCGCCTGTTAAATCTGTCCATGTTGCAATACCACTAGGGCTTAAAGCAACATTGTCTACTTGTTCGAGAGTAGGTAATGCTCTTATCACCGTAAGGGTATATGTTTTGGTTGCTACTCCGTTTTCAGCAGTCACAACAATGGTAATTGTGTTACTGCCTACATTTAGAGGTATTGTGTTCAATAGCCCACTTGCAATGGCGGAACCATTTACTGTAAGAGTTGCGCTACTATTTGCAGTTGTCGGCATTATACCAATATTTTCAACATTATGAGCCACGTTGATCTGATAATCCAATATACTATCTGTAAAATTTGGACTTAAACTGCCTGGTGAAATAACTAAATTACTTAAATAGGCATTATTACTAGGAGGTAAAGTGGTAAAACTCCATATATTTTTTGCTGTTATGCCAGCTACACCTTGATTGGATGTATCAACGAAAGTTCCATCATCCATCAATACATAATAAGTTGTTGCTTTTATTAAATTATTTGTTAATTGAATTGACACGTTACTGCCATTCACTGTCACATTTGTTGCAGTGGCTTCTATTGTTTCTATTAAATTATTATCTTGATCATAGATACGAAGATGTTTTCCTGCAATACCACTCACACTCTTGCTAAAATTTAGCGTTAGCGTAGGATTAATAGAAGCATTTGTCATCTTGTTAACTGGTACGGTTGATACCAGTGTGGGAATCGGAACTTCATTGACATCTGTCACCGAAATAGTAAACACTTTTTCAAAAGATAAGTCGCCTTGATCTGTCACCCTAATCCGTACACTGTAGTTATTTTTTGTTTCATAATCAAATGGACTATTCGTTTGTAGTTTATCCCCAGCTATACTAAAGCCACTATTATCTGTTGACCCAGCACCACCTACTAAACTATACGTAAAAGAGGAACCTGCATCAGGATCAGTGGCACTTAATGTACCCACTTTGGTTCCTGATGGTTGATTTTCTTCTACTGATGTTGGGCTTAATGAAATATCTGTTGGAGCTTCATTGACATCTGAAATATTTATAGTGAATGATTTTTCATATAAATTATTGGCACTATCGGATACTTGAATCCGCACACTGTAATTATTCTTTGCTTCATAATCAAATATTCCTGCTGTTTTTAGCTGATTCCCATCGACGGTAAAGCTACTGTTATCTGTAGCTCCTGTGCCAGCCACTAAACTGTAAGTAAACGTTTCTCCAACATTTGGATCAGTTGCGCTAAATGTACCAACAACCGTTCCTACTGGCTGATTTTCTGCTACTGTCAGCGAGCTCAGCACAATATCAGTTGGACGCTCATTTAATTTTGTCACCGAAATGGTGAATATTTTTTCAAAGGTTAATCCTCCATTATCCGTTACCTGAATTCGAACACTATAGCTGTTCTTTGCTTGATAATCAAATGAACTATTCGTTCGTAGTTCATTTCCTACTATGCTAAAACTACTATTATCTGTTGACCCGGATCCTCCTACTAGACTATACGTAAAAGAGGAAACTGCATCAGGGTCAGCGGCACTTAATGTCCCTACTTTGGTTCCTGATGGTTGACTTTCTATTACTGAAGTCGAACTTAATGTTATGTCGGTAGGTGCACTATTTTGCACATCACCATACGTAATCTCTAAGTATGGGCCCAATTCGGGTGCAATTGGATTTTCTGATTTTACAATTACCATATTTTTAGCGTCGCTGCTCAGTAAAAATGTAATCTGTTGTGTATCAATTGCAGAGGGATTTTTCAGTAACTCTTTTACATCAATTGATACATTAATTGGCTCGCCTGACGTATCCTTCAAAACCGATACTTTTTCAGAAGGTATATCTAAATTATTTGGAAAACTACCATCGTTCCAGTTACTTGATCCAACTCTTATTACTAAATCGGAAACTGGCATATCATTAATATTATCATTATCATTTGTAACATTTAAAATAAGGTTTGCCGAAATGATGCTTTTAGTTGTATTAATATTATTAAATTTCACAGCAGCTACACGTGTTTTATTATCAGTAGTCTTTGAAACATCTAAATAAATCTCTTCGTTAATATATTTTTCGAAGTTGCCATTACTATCGTTTAGTGCATTCAACTGTGCTACAGGAAGTAACGGCGGTACTGTAGAACTAGCACTTGCAGGTTGTATTCCTAAGGTTGAGAAAACCATTGCCAAAATGGTTAAAATTATTAATATTTTATATACTGCTGTTTTTATAAAAGATACTAAATCCATTCTCACTCCTCCTTGTTAGGGCTTCTGAGGATATATTCCTTCTAAACAAATAATAAAATTCATTGCTACAAAAGGCTGCATATTATTATGTGGCTGATTTCCTCCTTGTGGCTTTACTATGTCCACTTTCATTGCAACTGGATTTTTCACATTAACATATGGCTTTGCCGAAAGTGCTGACTCACTTCCCCAAATGGCATTAGTGGGGTTGTCAATTCCACCTGCTACTACAGAGGAACCCTGTGCGCTATGTGTATGAATAGGCATTTGCATTTCATTAAGTGTTACTGTGCTCGATCCTATTGATTGTGCAAATGTCCTTGGCGTTAAATTAGGACCATCGCCATAATGCATAGGGGCATGTCCCCTTAAATCAGGTAATTTAAATGTTGTCTTGCCATCTCCACCATAAGTTATGCCGATAATGGAATATAGAGCATTATATTGAGCAATAGATAATAGACTGCCATCACATAATGCCCAGTCCCTCGGAGCATAGTTTCCTGCGAAAATTCTAATTTCACCTAAATACGGATCCATTCTCTAATTCCTCCTTATACTCTACTTGGAAAGATGCCCATTGTTGCGATACAAAAAGATACGCTTAAATAGGGTTGCATATTATTATGTCCTTTATTCTGCCCTGTCATTGACAAAGCAGCTTCATTCATGGCTGTATTATCTTTTTTAGCATAAATATTCTTTCCATTAACTGCACCCCATGTATTATCTTTGGGGGAGGGCTTATCTGTTGTTGATGAATCTGCTGTTATTTGATGTGTATGAGCAGGTATCTCGTTAACTGTCAATGTATGTGTTGCTTCTCCTCCTATTGATCCATAGGCAATCTGATTACCTGAATGTAATGGTACCTTCCCCTGTAAATTGGGAATCGCAAAAATTGTCTTACCATCCCCTCCATATGTAAATCCTAACAATGAAAAAAGTGCAGTATTTGTAGCTACCGGTAAAAGTTGACCATTACAAGGAAGCCACCCATTCGGTATTTTATTGAAACTAAAAAGACGTATTTCTCCTAAAAATGGCTCTGCCATTATACTCACTCCTTTTTATTGAAAATCGGGATAAAGACCATTCGTTGCAATAATAAAATTAATAACAAATGATGGCATAATGTTACTATGAGATTGAGTTCCACCTACATTAGAAACTAACTTGTTATTCATTTGTACAATATTACTGGAAACATTTGTTTGATAGTTGGTGAGGTTTGATACACCCCATGTATTATTAGCTGGTGAATTTTCTGTTGCTTCATTTGCTATATTATTGGCATAAACGCCATGAGTATGTGCAGGTAGATGTTCCTCGGTTAACATAACTGTCTCCACTCCACCTTTACTTGCCCATGGATACTGAGAACAATTATGAATCGGTAATCTTCCACGTAAATCAGGTAAAGCAAAATTCGTTGCACCGTCTCCCCCGTATTTGACACCTATTAATGAAAAAAGTGCCTCATTACCTGTAATAGTTAATAATTGACCATTGCATAGTTCCCACCCTACTGGGGCATATTTACCGCTAAACATGCGAATTTCTCCTATATATTGATCTGACATTATGCAAACCCTCCCTTATTGTAATTTCAATGAGTGCTATAAAAACGCATTAAGCAATACTCGCTAACACATCTTTATGTGCTTCTTGAATAGACTCTACTTTCATATCTACTTCGATGCGAAATATTTAGAAAATGATAGGTACATAATCTTGAACTTTTTGAAATTGAAAGATTTCTTTCTTACTGCCATGTCATTTTCAAATATATTTCATCTGCTGACGATATTTGAAATCCTAATCTCTCATAAAGATTTTTCGCAGGATTTGTATGAAAAACTTGCAATATAACTGGCTTATTCTCTTCTCTTGCCTTCTGTTGAAGTTGAGTAATTAAAAATGTACCTATCCCTTTACCTTGGTAACTTGGTAAAATTGAAATATCAATAAGATGATGATAATCTGATAATTCTTCCGTTAGTAATCTCCCTACGTATTGTTCACCTACAGCAATGATAGAATGACTTGCCCCTGGAAATTGCTGATGATAGGAAGCTTGCTGTGCGCGCCATTGCATTTCTAAAAAAAGCTTCTTTTGTTCAGCTGACCATCCCCATGAATCTATTTCTTGATTTCTTGTAGATGCATAGATTTCGAAAAGAAATGCTTCATCTTCCTTTGTAATAGATTTAAGCTCGATTTTCATCACATTTGTTCCACTTTCTTTTAAACATACTTATTAGTCACAATGATAGATCTTACAAAGTTATGTCCTTTTTCAGGTAAGTCTTCCCAGCTATCTACATGCAATTGATGTTCAGTTAAGCATTCAGCTCGATTTTTACTTTTTTGAGGTACGTCTAGGACTAGCGAGATTGTGCCATAGGATTTTTCGCCTGATGGGACTTTATCTCGCCATGAACAAGAGCATTCATAACCATTCGGACCCGTTGAAGCTTTTACTCCTAATGCCTGCAATGTTGTATTTGGTGGAATACTAACTGGCTGCTTGTCCTCCTCATCATTGGTATTCCAGATTCCCCATTCCAACTGTGATTGAAAAACTTCAAGCTCACGGTCTGTTGCATTTGTAATCATTAATGAAAATGTCCAAGTCGCCATTTTAGTACTCTCCTCCTGTCGTCACTTTTTTCTTCGCGTTATCCATCACATCATATACATGTGTACGATGTAATACTGCATAATCCCATTCAGATGCGCCAATGAGCGTTGTGACATTATTATTGTCCGTTCGATAAAGAAGAATCATTTTACTAAAAATCCATGGCACAACGTCCATATCCTTATCGCTTGGGGCTTCAAAAACTCTTTCCTTTGATTTTTTTTCAGTTTGCTGTTGCTCTTTTGTAACAGCATTTAATATATTAAATTTTGCCTTTAATTCCGCCTGTAGTTCCTGCGTTACGCTCGCCTTCACTACTTTTTCTTCAGATACGGAGATCTTTTCAGTAAATTTAAACGCTGTTTCAATAGTGCTAACCTTCTCCTCTACCACCTTACTAGCAGTAGATAATCCATACTCATCTTTAACTGTAATTTTCCCCTTTTTAGTAACAGTTTCAATCTTAGTAGCATCCGCTCTTAAACAAGTCACCTCTACAGAAAAATACTGTTGCACTTCACGCTGCTTTAAATAAAGACTATCAAATTCTAAATCATTTACCCCGTCCCATAATATTTTAGAAATATTGAAGAGAGACGTTCGGAATAATGACATTTTTTCAAAATGAACACCACTCGGAATATATTGATTCAGATCTATATCTCTAACATCCTCAATTTCTTTCAATGTTTTGATTTTGGACCATTCCGTAAACAAATTGTTACTTATTTCTTTTTGTCTCCATTTATCCAATTTGTTAGAAATTCGTATATTTCGAACAAAGTTATGACCATCATGTGTAATATCTTTCCACTCCGCTACTTCAAAATATCCATTTGCTCGACATCTAGCTTCATTAGGATCATTATAGGGAACATTTACATAAAGGCTTATTACTCCATACGGTGCTTGATATTCATTATTTTTATCTTTCCAGGAACAAGAAAATTCATAACCATTTGGTCCAAAAGCTGATTTGGCGCCAACAGCTTGAATCGTTTCCCCCGCTTTAATAGATTGAGGTTCTTTATCCTCTTCACCACCTGTATTCCAATAACCCCAATGCAACTGTGATTCTACCAGCTCTAAATCTCGATCTGTGTCATTCGTGACATTTAGATAGAAAGTCCATGTCATTGTTTGATCCTCCTGTTAATTGAATTTTCAGAATAATTTACATGTAATTTTTTACTATCTGTATCCCATGATGTCGATTATTGTATTTTTATGAGACTTTCTTACAGCTTTAATTATAGTATAGGTTCCATCTATTCTCTATAAAATAATTCCATTTTTTAGGTTAATTTTTCTTAACCTTCACTTCATTATTTAGTTCAATTCAATCAAATTGAAACTTTTCACCTTATCAAAACAACAAAAATCTGCAAAAGGTGCAGATTTTTATTGTTTCCTATTCATTTATTTGAAAGCGAGAGAATATCTTCCAGACTAATTCATTACGGTCTCCCACACCTACTTTTTGAAAGATTAGCTTTAAATGATCTTGTACAGTGTAGCTAGAAATGCCAAGATTATATGCAATCACCTTTGTTGGTATGCCCCTCATCATTTCCACTACTACCTCTTTTTCTCTAGGTGTGAGTTGATAAGCAGTTAGTAAAAAAGCCAACATCTCTTTAGGAGACGCCTCATTTAATAAAATGGCTATTTGCTGCTGTAAATCGGTTGTCATAAGAAAAGACGCTTGGATTGTAATATATCCTTTGTCATGGATAGGCACTAGTAAGGAAATAGGTGTATTGTCTTCAGCCTGTAACTTAGCGCAGGATGCCTGTATGGGCTTGGGTAATTGCCCATCCGACAAGCCCTCATTACTTCTTAAAAGTGCTAGTATTTGAGAAGCCTTCGTACTCATAGATAAAATATGATAATCCTTATCTAAAATAACGATGCCACTCTCTCCTGCTTCTGTTGACAGCTGCTCTTCAATAATCGAATGGTAGAACGCCTTTAATGCCTCTCCCATCACTGGCATGAGTATTTTTATTTGTTCTAGCTCATCATCTTGAAAGATGGACTGTGCATTTTTCATCTTTTTAAAAAGGGTTAAAAAGCCATAACATTGCCCCTGAAACATTAATGCAGCTCGAATTTCGTCGCTAAAGCCATTGGGCACTAATATCTCCCTATAACGCAAGCTCTGACTACTTGCATCACTTAATCGTCCTATACATTGGCCACTTTCCACTAGCTTTCTATAGTTATTCACATCTTCAAATGCATATTCAAAAGTCATTATTTTTTGATGAACATCCTCAATCGATTGCTCTGTTACAGCACCGATCGAAAAAAGGGTTTGCGTATCTGTCACTGAACAGCAATAGGCATCAAAATCAATGAATTTCCGTAATTCTTCTACCATCATTTGTCGATATTGAAATGAATTTTGACTATTTTTTATACATCTCTCTGATATCCTTTGCCAATCATGACAATTTCTCATAAAACTCCTCCCCCCAGAATTATGGGATAGCACATTCTCCATAAGTATTTATAATTGAGAATAATTATTAATTATATTGTACAACACGGAGGTATAAAAATGAAAAATCCACTACATGATTGGCACAGTCCCATTGTATCTACTTATCAAAATACCATTCGACAAAAAATTATAGGCTATGACCTCATCTATAACATGATGACAGATATACTTCGTGGTCACCCTGTCATTGATAACACTTTAGTAGTAGGTGCTGGCGGAGGTCAGGAACTTCTTACTCTAGGAGAAGCCTTCCCTTCCTCACATTTTACAGCCGTTGATACTTCAACAATCATGCGACAGGCTGCTGATCAGCGCATACAGCAGCTTGATCAAGACCTTCATATTGATTGGTATGAGGATGATGTACTTTCCCTCAGATTCCACCATCCATATGATGTTACTACCTGCCATTTGGTTTTACATTTTATAAAGGATCTCGAACAAAAAAGGGCACTACTGCAAAAATTGGCAACAAGCCTACAGAATGGGGGCGTCTTATTCATTTCTTCTATTAATGCTGATATGACAGACACAATATGCCAACAGCAGCTCAAGTATTGGCGAAATTCCATGTACCAAAATGATATTTCCGAAGAAGATTGGTTACGTTTTGAGCAGTCCTTTGGCTCAACTATTTATCCAATTAAACTTGAATTATTGATTGACTTACTACATGAGGTTGGCTTCACAAAGATTGTTCCCTATTTTAAATCATATTTAGTCGATGCATTAGTAGCCACGAAGGAAGAGGTAAATAAATGAGCAGAGAAAATATTTTAATTGTCGGAGGCTATGGTGAAGTCGGTAGTAAAATGGCAACTATGCTACTCACAAGCTATCCAAACAAAATATGGATTGCAGGTCGAAGCTTTGAAAAGGCAAAACAATTTTGCGCACAACACCATCATCTTGCTAAGCCTATCCAAATGGATGTGTCCAAGACCGTAAACGCTCAGCAATTAGCCAATGTAGCACTTGTCATTATGTGTCTAGAGCAAAAAGATACTGCATTTGCACTTCTCTGCTTGAAGGAAGGGATTATGTATATCGATATTACGGCAAGCTATGCCTTCCTAAAAAAATTAGAGGAACTCCATCCAATAGCTAAACAGAATAATGCAACAGCCGTTTTTAGTGTTGGTATGGCACCTGGATTGACTAATTTAATGGCTATGCATGCTGCACAGCAATTAGCCTCCATCGAGAAACTCCATATTTCTATCCTACTAGGAGCAGGCGATACACATGGAAACGCGGCTATTCTCTGGATATTACACCAACTAAACATTCCGTTTTATAGTTATAAAAATAAAAAAACCACTAATTTTACTAATAGGAGAAAAGTTCCGTTTAAAGAGCTTGGCAAACGTAGTGTGTACCAATTCAACTTCTCAGACCAACATACATTAGCAAAGCATTTCCCTACTATTCCAATCATGACAAGATTGGGCTTTGATGTAGAGTCACTCAATTGGTTCGTATCCTTTTTGCAAAAAAGCCGAATTGCAAAATTGTTAAAATTCAACAAAATACAAACAACACTCGCTTCTCTCATTCAAAAAATAAAAATTGGCTCAGAGGTATGTGGCATTCACGTAGAAGCCATTGGGAAAAAACATCATAAAGAAGCAGTCTTTACATTAGACTTTCTTGACCGTGATGAATCTCTCGTGACAGCAAAAGTTGCAACGGCGATTGCTAAAGAACTCCTGAACAACAAGCATCCTTTTGGAACTTATCATATTGAGGAACTGTTTACACTAGAAACATTACAAGCTCAATTCACATTTTCTTCCCAATAAAAAAAGCATTTAGCACTCGCCTATACGGGAGAGCTAAATGCCTCTGATTATTTATAAAACTTTTTCCAAAAAATCCTTTGCACGCTGTGTTGATGGTGCTGTAAAAAACAATTCTGGTGGAGCATCCTCAATGAGCTTACCACCATCAAGGAAAAGAATACGATCAGCAACCTCACGAGCAAAGCCCATCTCATGTGTCACAATCAACATGGTCATACCTGAATCTGCGAGGCTTTTCATAACTGCTAATACCTCTTTTACCATTTCAGGATCAAGTGCTGATGTAGGCTCATCGAATAATATAACTTTAGGGTCCATCGCAAGTGCTCGCGCAATGGCAACACGTTGCTTTTGTCCCCCAGATAATCGGTTTGGATATTCCTGGCGCTTCTCAAACAGTCCTACTTTCTTCAGTAGTTCTTCTGCTTTGTTGATAGCAGCTGTTTTATCTAACCCCTTCACATTGATTGGGGCATATGTTAAATTTTCTAGTACTGTTTTATGAGGGAAGAGATGGAAATGCTGAAATACCATTCCTACTTCTGCACGTATTTTCATAATATTTGTCCCTTTATCCGTAAGGACATCCCCTGCAATTGTTACCTTTCCACTCGTGGGGATTTCTAATAAGTTTAAGCAACGAAGGAATGTCGATTTACCAGATCCTGATGGTCCAATAATGGCGATTACTTCTTGTTCTTTGATTTCTGTAGAAATACCCTTTAGTACTTCATTTTGCCCATATGATTTGTGTAAATCTTCAATTTTAATCACTTTTTCTCATTCCTTTCTCGATTCGTTTACCAAGGAACGTTAAAACAAGCGTCATAAGGTAATAAATTACTCCCGCAAAAAGTAATGGCTCAAGATAACGGTATGTTGAACCTCCTACAATATAGGCACGACGCATAATATCTAATGCACTGATTACCGTCACAACGGCTGTTTCTTTATTTAATGTAATAAATTCATTAACTAAAGATGGTAAAATATTTTTTACTGCTTGTGGAATAATAATATCCTTCATCATTTTTGCATATGGAATTCCAAGTGCTTGTGCAGCTTCCATTTGCCCTTTATCCACTGCATTAATACCAGCACGGATAATTTCTGAAATATAAGCACCAGAGTTTAAACCAAATGCAATAATCGCTGTAGGAATTGGTTCAATTTGAATATCCAGTAATTGTGGTACTGCATAATAAATAATCAATAATTGTAATACAAGTGGTGTACCACGGAAAATCGACGTATAGAAATCAGCAAACCAACGTAAAACATTGACCTTACCAATTTTACATAATGCCAGTAGTATACCTACGATAAAACCGATGATGGATGCACCGATTGCAATTTGAAGTGTAACACCTATCCCTTTTAAAATATAAGGAATAGAGGGAACAATCGCCGTAAAATCTAAATTCACAGCGCTCCCTCCTTTCTTTTTCATCTTGATACAGCTATTGTTTTTTGTACAGAAGGTGAAACGTCGAGCATAGAAAACTCTCCCCTCTATAGGGGAGAAGAAAAGCACAAGCGATAGCCCAAATAAGAGCTATCGCACGCTTTAATTATTCAACTTTTTCTAACCATTTTTCTTCTAACTCTTGAATTTTTCCTTCTTCTGCTAATTCTTTTAGTGCTTTGTTAATTTTATCTTTCAAATCGCTGCCCTTTGGAACTGCGATCGCTTTGAAATCTTCCGGTTGTTCTTCTACAGGAAAGGCTTCTAATTGGTCATTTGTTTTTAAATAACCTTTCGCAACGCCACCCTCTAAAATACCTGCGTCTAAGCGTTTAGACATCATATCTTGAATAATCTCAGGGATACGTGTACGTCCTTCTACTGCTACATCTACTTTTTTTGCAATATCATTACCTAAATTTTCTTGAATAGATGCTGTTTGTACACCAATCTTTTTTCCAGCCAAGTCAGCTTCTTTTTTAATGCCGCTATCCTTTTTAACAATGATTACTTGCTCTGTTTCATTGTATTGATCAGAGAAATCAACCACTTTTTCACGATCTGGGTTTGGTGTCATACCCGAAATAACTACATCAATTTTCCCTGCTTGTAATGCTGGTACTAAACTGTTGAAGTCCATATCTTGCACTTGCATGTCAACGCCTATTTTTTCTCCAACTAATTTGATTAAATCAATATCAAATCCAATAATTTCTTCACCTTTAGCTGCATCAACATATTCAAATGGAGCATAGTCAGCTGAAGTACCAACCTTTAATACTTGCTTGTTCCCTGTATCAGTATTAGATCCTGTATCGCTTGCATTATTATCTTTAGTGCCGCATGCTGCAAGTACACCTATAACAAGTACAAGCATTACCATGAATAACTTGTTCTTCATAATCATTGATCTCCTTTTATTTATAATTTATTGTGTATGAGAATTCATTTCTCGAAAATAGTTGATTGGATATTTATTCATACTTAAGAATAAAAAATCTATCTGCTAATTAAGATATACTCTTTTGAAATAATAATCAAGATAAACTAAAAATATTTTAGCGAATTATTATATACATAATTTTCAGATAAGTCAATTTATTTATATTTCAATTGCTCTTTACTATACTATTTTCCGAAAGCACAACAATTATCCCATAAATATTGAATTAAAAATAAATAAAAAAAGACCCCCAATGTAATGGAGGTCCTCCAATTTATTTTTCCTCAGGAAACAACTTTGTCTTTAGCTCGTCCTCCCCAGAGCCTTCTGCTAATGGAACATGCGAACGATAAGCTGCGCGGCAGATTAAATGTCCAGCAACTGGTGCTGTTACAAAGACGAAAAGAATACCTAAAATGAGGCGTACACTGACAAAACCATCATGCACCCAAAAATAGATAAACGTACCTAATAAACAAGTTAACACTGATAATGTAGAGCTTTTCGTAGCAGCATGTGATCGTGTATACACATCTGGTAAGCGAATCATGCCAAATGCGCTAATAACGCTCACTATTGAACCTATCAAAATAAGGATGACGGCCGCCCATTCAATCATTTGATTTACGTTCAACAATCACACCTCTTTCAATATATTTGGTAAAGGCAATTGTACCAATAAACGCTAAAATACCTAAAATAAGAATGGCCTCCAAATATGCCTTCGTCTTTAAAATAATCGAAACAATCGCAATGGCCGATAAAAGATTTACACCAATTGTATCGAGAGCTATGGCTCGATCAGGCATTGATGGACCACGGATGACTCTATACAGCGACAGCGCAATGGAAATACTAAAAAAAGCAAGCGCTAGCAGTAGAACATTGGTAATCATTAGCGTGTCACCTCCATTATTGCTTGTTCAAATTTCCCAATTGAGCGTATGACAGCATCCTTAGACTGCTCAATGTCCATGGCATGGATATAAAAGACATCGCCCTCTTCTGATACTTCCATCACTACAGAGCCAGGTGTTAACGTTAGCAGTAAGGCAAGAGCTGTAATCTCCCAATCGCCCTTAAGTACCGTTTTATACGTGAAAATACCAGGTGTAATGTTAAGCCTTGGAGTAGTTATTTGTCTTATAACGCTATAACTTGATAAAAATAGCTCCCAATTAAACAGCCATAATAATTTTAAGATTGAAAAGACACGTCGCAAATAAAATTGGGTGCCATAAAAGCGATGCATCGCATATAAAATACCCATACCTACAATAAAGCCCATTAAAAATGTCGAAAAATGTGGTGTCACTTCATCCTGTAAAAGTAACCAAAGTGTTGCGATAAATAAATTTAAGATAAACTGCATCGCCATTATTTATTCACCTCACCTTGCCATAAATCACCATCTAAAACAGCATCAATATAAATAGATGGTGTATAAAGTGTTTCCGCTGCATCTGTTACAAAAGGTGCCAATTTTTCAGCCCCAATACCTAAACCGAGTGTACATGCAGCCAATAGTGTTAATGGTAGCAGAATACGTTTTGGTAAAGGTTTTTCATCCTCTATACTAATGATGGTTTCTCCAAAAAAGGAAGAAAGAAATATTCGTAGCAGTGAATACAAAACAATTAAACTAGAGAAAAATCCTAGACCTAATAGAACAAAATTGCCACCTTCTATCGCACCTTGTCCAATTAAAACTTTTCCTAGAAAACCGCTTAATGGCGGTATACCAGCTAAAGAACACATAGCTACAAAGAATAACCATCCAAAAAAAGGATAATTTCGTATAAGTCCACTCATTTTATCTATTACCGTTTCCCCAGTGACATAAATCATCATACCAATTGCTAAAAACAGCATAGCCTTGGCTACCATATCATGCATTAAATAGTAGACAACGCCTTGCAAGGCTGATTCTGTACCAATCGCTAGACCAGCTACTATAAAGCCAACACCAATCAGCACATTGTAGGAGGCAATCGTTCTGACATCTCGTCCTGAAAGAGCGCCGATACAGCCTGCTATAATCGTGACTCCAGCCATTATGCCGAGTGCCATGTGTGTGACTTCCGTATTGTTAGGGAAAAGCAATGTAAAAGTACGTACAAGTGCATAAATCCCTACCTTTGTTAATAAAGCAGCGAATAAAGCAGCAATAGCAGTTGGTGGTACACTATAGGAGCCTGGCAACCAGAAGAATAATAAAAGTCCAGCCTTCAAGCTGAAGACAATTAAGAAAATAAGCGCCACTGTTGTAATAAGGGGATTAGTCCCTGCCTCCATCACACGAACAGATATATGGGCCATGTTTAATGTACCAACTGTGCCATATAGGAAAGCTAACGCCACTAAGAAAATCCAAGAGGCCACAATATTGATGAGCACGTATTTCAATGCTTCACGCAGTTGAATTTTCTCGCCACCTAAGCTAATAAGTGCATAGGAAGCAAGCAGCATTACTTCAAAACATACAAATAAGTTAAAAATATCGCCCGTCAAAAATGAGCCGTTAACGCCCGCTACCATGAGTAAGGTAAATGGATAAAAATACATTTTTTCATACCTTAACTCCATCGTAAAAATTGCATATAGTATACAAATAACGGCCACAAGATTAGCAACTAACACTAATAATGTTGCAAATGAATCTGCCACAAATGAAATACCAAATGGCGGAGCCCAGCCACTAAAATCAATTCGCAATATACCTTGATGTTGAATCTCTAACAATAAAATAATGCTAATAATAACAATAAAGCTTAATGTCAATAAGCTGATGATACGTTGTAACATCACATGCTCTTTTAAAAAAACCAGTAAAATAGCTGTAATTACCGGTACAATTAATGGTAAGACAATTATATTACTCATCCGGCGTACCTCTCAATTCATCAAAATTCCCTGAACCATTTGTCTTGTACGCACGATAGCCTAAAACTAAAACAAATGCAGTAACAGCAAAGCTAATCACAATAGCTGTTAAAATTAACGCTTGTGGTAACGCATCTGTATAAGGGCCCTCTGATTCCCCTAATAATGGTACAGCTCCTTTTTTAAGACCTCCCATTGTCAGAATCAGTAAGTGGGCAGCATGTGATAAAACAGCAGTGCCTAATATAACACGCAATAACTGTTTCGAGAGGATTAAGTACGTTGCAACAGCTACTAATATACCTACTAAAACAAGTATTAAAGACTCCATTGGCTACTCATCCTCACTTATACTTAAAATAATTGTCACGACAACACCCACCACTGTTAAAGCTACACCCGCTTCAAAAATGGTTACGGTTGAAAAACCCATTTTCCCAAATATCGGCACATCAATATACGTATAGGCCTGTGTTAAAAACGGCACATCGAAAAACAACGAACCTATTGCAGTTCCAGTTGCAAGCAATACGCCTAATGCTGCAACCTTTTTAAAGTCAAATGGCATTCCTTTATGCACAGTCTCAATATCATAGGCTAGGTATAATAAAACAATGCCAGAAGCTAACACGAGGCCACCTATAAAGCCACCACCTGGCGCGTGATGTCCAGCAAAGAACAAATACACGCCAAGTGTTAAAATAATGAACACGACTGTCTTTGTGACCGTCCTTAATATCACATCATTAATTTTCACGATCTGCTTCCTCCTTTCGTGGCTTAAGCTTTGTCAACATATAGACCCCTAAGCCAGCAATCAGAAGAACAACAACCTCTAACATCGTATCAAAGGCACGGAAATCCCCTAGAATTGTATTGACAATATTGGAACCCCCAGCTAATTCATAGGAATCATTGAAGTAAGTGGACACTGGTTCAAAGCGATCGTAGTGTACGACTGCCAATCCAACCATTGTTACGGTTGCCCCAACAAAAATGGAGATCATCGCTTTTGACCATTGAACCCTTTTGCGAGGAGCTTCCGGCATTAGATCTGGTAAATATTTAAAGCACAACAGGAATAAAGCCGTTGTTACCGATTCAACAACCAATTGTGTTAAAGCTAGATCTGGTGCACGGAAAATGACAAAGAAGAAGGCAATGGAATAACCTAATACACCATTTAACAACATAGCTGTCACACGACCTTTTGCAAAAATCATCCAAACAGCTGCAAAAATCATGACAAATACAAGAATTAGCTCATAGTATTCAACAGCAGAGTCCATGTCAAAATGAAAGGTCATTGCGTCTGACCAAATAAAATAACCAGCAATAAGTGCAACGAAAAATACATATATATAGACAAAATAATGTGTTAAATTACCTGTCATATATTTACTAGTGAGCTTCTTAGAGCCGCTTTCACTCATCTCAATTATTCGATTGTAATACGTATTAAACGTATACTTTTGTGAAAATAGGCGATAAAGTGGCTTCCAGCTTTTTAATGTTTTGAATAAGATTATCCCAATAATAATGACACCTAGCGTCATTATTAATTCCGCATTGATGCCATGCCACGCATGGACATGTGGTGTTAATTCACTTGTTGTTGGGAATGTAGGATAAATACTTGCCATAGCAGGCTCTAAAATATAGTGACCTAGCACATTTGGGAAGAAAAAGATACCTATTACCAACAAGCATAAGATTATTGGTGAAATTAACATGCCAAACGGAGCTTCATGTGGTTTTCTATCCATCTTCTCTGGCTGTAGTTTACCCAAAAATGTACGGCTAATTAATATCAAACTGTAAACAAATGTAAAGACACTTGCCACCCATGCTACTAATGGGAAAAACAGCCCTACATCAGCAATTGAGAATGCCTCTACATCTCGAATAGCCAATACCGCAGCAAAAAACATTTCCTTACTTAAGAAACCATTAAATGGCGGTAATCCTGCCATCGAGAAGCTACCGATAACTGCGATTGTAAATGTTATAGGCATTAAAGACATTAGGCCACCTAAACGGCGAATATCGCGAGTTCCCACTTCATGATCGACAATTCCAACCATCATGAATAAGGCTCCCTTAAATGTCGAGTGATTCACAAGGTGAAATAACGCCGCAAAGCTTGCTTGTGTATAGAGAATAGAATTCTCTGCATAGCCATAATAATGACCAACAGATCCAAGGCCTAATAGACTCATAATTAAGCCCAGCTGACTCACTGTTGAAAAAGCTAATAAAGCTTTTAAATCCGTTTGACGAACAGCATTAAAGGAACCCCAGAATAGTGTAATTAGACCAACGACACTGACTAGCCAGAACCAAATGGCTTCTCCTCCAAAGACTGGTGAAAAACGGGCAACTAAATAAATTCCTGCCTTAACCATTGTCGCTGAGTGTAAGTAAGCACTAACAGGTGTTGGTGCTTCCATAGCATCTGGTAACCAAATATGGAATGGAAATTGAGCAGACTTTGTAAAAGCTCCTAGTAAAATTAAAATTAGCGCTGGCGTAAACAGAGAATGATCACGTATTACTTCTACATTAGCTACAATTTCACGAATACTAAATGTTTGAGAGGCCACGTAAAGCATTAAGAAGCCTGCAAGCATCGATAGACCACCAAAGACTGTAATCATCATCGCCTTTTTAGCTCCTGCGCGAGATGCTTTTCTATGGTGCCAAAAAGCAATTAATAGGAATGATGACACACTTGTTAGTTCCCAAAATGTGTATAATACCATTAGGTTATCTGAAAAAACAACGCCAAGCATAGCGCCCATGAATAGTAATAAATAGCAGTAAAAATGATGAAGAGATTCTTTCGTTGATAAATAAAAAATAGAATATAAAATGACTAAACTACCTACTCCTGTAATCAGTAAACCAAAAATCATACTGAGTCCATCAAGGTAAGTTGTGAAATTTATATTAAAAGAGGGAATCCACTCATATGTATGGATAAATGTTTTACCCTCGGCAAGTTGAGGAATATAGCGCGCGAGTAAAAGAAACAAGATAAGTGGAACAGATAAAACAAACCAGCCAAGATGTGTGACACGCCTTAGTCGCCTATAAAGCAATGGGATTAGTGCAGCACAAACAATTGGCAAAAGTATTGCGATGAGAACAGTAACCAAATGAAAACCTCCTACTATCAAAATCATCTAGCAAATTTTTGTGGTGATTGGAATGGTAAGTGCTAAGACTCTAGAAATTTGTTCAAGCTAAGTAACATATCAGATCTATTCTTGAAATTTTTTAAATGGAATGTGGTGGGGTGTGAAAAAGTGCCTTGTCGTTTATCAAAAATGGTTATGTTAGTTATTTAGTCACTTCTAACCCGATGCAAGCCTAAATAACTTGTGGAAAATCAGATAATTTATACAGTTGTAACTTAGGTTATATCAGTACAATGAAGACACTTGACTATCTATTTAACACACTGCATAATAGTGTGGCATATGAAAGCAATTTTGCTCAGATGCACATAATGCATAAATTAAATAATTTTAAATTATTGATTTAAGCTTAATCCTTCAAGGGTTTTCCAATATATTTCCGTTAACTTTTATACGTTTTTAAGTATACAATATAAATGAGCATAATGCACTGTAACAGCATCAATTTTAGCTGTTTTAGGATAATTTTTTCGATACAACAGTGAAATTAACAAAATACCAACAGATAAGAGGTGTACATTTTTTATGAAGCATGTAAAAGGGCGTTTGGATGAAAGTATATTAGTTTGTGTTTACTACGGCTTAAATGGCGAACGTTTAATACGTCGTGGTCATAAGATGGCCACAATGCTAGATTGTCCACTCTATATTCTTTCAGTCGATTCGCAACCCCTTGATGCATTTGACGCAGAAAAATCTAGTTATATAGAGCAATGGAAGAAGCTATCAGATGAACTTGAGGTTGAAAAATTCATTTTGCAAGATAATGAAAAACGCCCCATTCAAAAAGTTATTGCAGAAGTCGCAAAGAGTTATGGTATTTCACAAATTATCGTAGGGCAAAGCGCACAAAGTCGTTGGGAGGAAATCACTAAAGGTTCTTTCCTAAACGTACTGTTAAAAGAAGTTCCTTTTGTAGACTTTCATATTGTGGCTGTTCAACGTCCAACAGACGATGATGCAAATGAAACATATGAAAAAGGAGTACGTGCTTACTTAATTAAAGAGCAGGATCACTTTAAAGTAGCATTTACTTGCCCTAAATATGTATCCATCGAAGGTATATTTTTCAAGGAAATTGGCACGGACTTTGACAATGGCATCTTTAAATTTACTTACAATGATAAAATGCATGAAGTTCATATTTCAGAGGGCTACGTGATCGATCAAGAGAAGTTGCCAGCAGAATTTTTAGCTCCATTAAGACAATAAAAAGACGCGTACCTCTTAAAGAGGACGCGTTTTTTAAACTGCAGTGGATGCTGGTTTATCCTTCGGTAAAAAGAAGGCAATCAACAATAATAACGGTAATAAGGAAACGACCATCATAGTAAAATCAATCCCTTTATGATCCATTAAAATGCCGATAACCATCGCACCTATTGCTCCCATACCAAAGGCAAAGCCCGTTGTTAAGCCAGCCATTGTACCAATTTTTGTTGGTACTAGCTCTTGAGCATAGACTACCGTTACGGAGAAGCTAATCATGATCAATGTACCGATAATGACTAAAAATATCATAGCGGCCCATAATGGTACATAGGGCAATGCTAAACAAAATGGCATTGGCACTACCACAGAAAGAATAATGACATTCTTTCTACCAATACGATCTGATAAAGAGCCTCCGAAAAATGTACCTACTACCCCGAATGCCATGAAGGTGAATATTAATATTTGTCCTAGTCGCAGGCTGACATCATAGTGATCCATCAAATAAAACACATAAAAGCTTGTTATATTTGTTGTATAAAATGATCGTGCAAAAATAATTGTAAATAATAATGTTAACGCAATTCCTACTTGTTTCTTTGTTAAAGGAGGCAATGTTGAGATTAGTACACGTTTTTTCTTCGCTATACGCTCTTGCTCCAATTGTTTTTTATACCATGTAGCTATTTTACTCAATAAAATGATACCGAACGTTGCAACGACTAATACGATTGCAGCACCACGCTGCCCGAAAATATCAAAGATGTACGCACTAATTAACGGTGCAAGAGCTTGTCCTGAATTTCCTCCTACTTGATAGATAGACTGAGCAAGTCCTCTTTTAGAACCAGCTGCCATAAATGAAACTCGCGATCCCTCAGGGTGAAATATAGCTGAACCAAAGCCGATAAATAATACCGCAATAATAATAATCCAATACTGTGTTGTAAACGCGATAATGGCGATACCTATAAAAGAACTAATCATACCTATTGGTAAAGCATAGGGCATTGGTTTTTTATCACTGATAAAGCCTACAGCAGGCTGTAATGCAGAAGCAAATATGTTTAAAACAAAAGAAATCATACCAATTTGTGTAAAGGTCAAACCTAATTCACTCTTAAAAATCGGAAACATCGCTGGGATAACAGCTTGCATCGTATCATTGATAAGGTGAGCAACACCGATTGCAACCATAATTGGATAGATTGGATTTGTTAAATTTAATTGTTTATTCATGTTGCCACCTCGCTCATATTTTGTTTATACAGGATTGTCGCATACTATCGACCATTTTGCACAAGCTATAGTTCGACAGCTGTAAAAGGAGTTGATATATGCATGGAAAGCTTTATTCATGCTCACTTTTGGGAAATGATTCTTCGAACAACACTTTCGTTTTTTGCATTACTCATTCTGGCACGTATACTTGGGAAAAAACAATTGGGCCAGTTAACATTCTTCCACTATATTACAGGTATTACATTTGGTTCGATTGCTTCAGAAATAGCCTCACAGGAAGAAACACCTTTTTTAGATGGTATGATATCCCTCGTTTGGTGGAGTGCTTTAACCTATTTGATGACCGTCATTACCATTAAATCTAAAAAGGCTCGTGTTCTCATCGATGATAAACCTACCATCGTTATTCAAAAGGGGCTTATATTAGAATCAGCTCTACAAAAAAATCGTCTTCATTTAGATGAGCTAACAATGATGCTACGTGAACAAGCCATTTTTTCTGTACAGGATGTTGAATATGCTATGTTAGAAACAAATGGTAAACTCAGTGTTTTACAAAAAACTTCTGAGCAAGTGGCTACGAAGCAAGATGTGAAAGCGGATGTATCACCACCTACTTATCTGCCTACAGAAGTCATTTCGGATGGTCAACTTATTACAGAAAATATAGTTGAGCTTGAGCTAACAGAAGATTGGGTATTGAAAAAATTAAAAAAACAAAATGTGCAATCAGTAGAAGAAGTTTATTTTGCTCAAGTCCAAACAAATGGATCCTTATACATTAGCCTAAAAGACAAATCGAGACATTCAAGCCCGTAATTGTTTGTCTCGTCTCTTTGTTAGTCGATCTTTACTATATCTAATGGTGTAATGATACCTAGTAATTTTTGATGTGGTTCGCCATGCTCTGTTATTAGTAAGGCCTCGAAGCGCCTTCCCCTTTCGACCCCTTGTTTAAAAATCTCCTCAGCCTCATAGATCGTTAAAGATCTGCTGACAAATTTGTAATTTACTCTATTTTTCTCATGCATTAAAATATCATGCAACGTAGGAATCCTTTTTGGTAGATGGTCACCACCCATTTTTGAAGCAAGCCAATTGGTAATTCCTACTGTCGTGATAAGCCCTTTAAATTGCTTATTATAATAAACTGGGAACTGCGTAAATTTGCGTTGGCGTATCACTTTTAGTACATGTTTCAATGAATCGTTTTCCTGAAAAACCAGTACTCTTTTACGGAACATTTGTCCCACAAGCGTTGGCTTAGCAAGGGTAGCATCTATGTATTCAATTCTTTCTACAACATCGGTATGTGGTTCTGCAATGACATAATGTAAGGAAGTACGGTGATGCACAATAGCATTACGTAAGTCGGCATATGAGCGTAAATCATCCTCATATTTCTTCACCAAGACATCCTTTTTCTTTGCTTGATCAATCAGTCTATAAAAAGCCATAAAATCCTTGGCTCCTACAATATCTCGTAATCTATGATCTATTCGATTAAACGCTGTCAGGAAACGATCGGAGTTTTCAGTCCCCACTTTTCTTGTACCTTCTTTCTCTATTCATCTATATATTTTCCGAGTTATTTGACAAATTTCGAGTTACACACCCATTATATTCCTAAGTTATAGAGATTCCAAGAATGTAGTTTTTAAATATAGAAATGAATTAACAATTCCCCCTTGAAAGTGACGTAATGTTATTTTATATACTGGCTGTAACAGAGAGGGGTATTAGTTATTCTGCTGACGATTCACCATGTTTCCAAGCAAACTGGCTTACTGTGAGGAGATTGGACTGTTACTTCCAACAGCAAAGACGGAGGATGGACAGAGGATTTACGGTGAAAATGCCCCAACAAATCGTATTTTTAAAGGCATCAGGATTCAAATTAAAAGAAATTCAAACTCTACTAAATAATTCATGGGCGTGGCAAACAAGTTAACTTTTATAGCGGAGGAACAAAAGAAATGACAACAGATGGAGAGTGCCATACTTGGATTAAAGAACGCTGCGGCTATTGAGGGAGGGCTAACAGAGTCCCTTATCCAGAAATTCATCCAGCTTTCGAATCCATAACGAGATAAAAAGCAAGCTTTCCGACAGCAAATTTTTGTAGCTGCCGAAATAGATCTCATTAACTTGGGATGATTACACCAGGAATCATTCTACTTGTTTTACATCTTTTATTCTGTGGATTTATGAATCAACCGTTAAGAAAAATTCAAACACTTTTTGATCAAAGTATAAGTTCTGCTCTTTCTTGGATTATGTTCTTTGTCGGGCTGATACTGCTTATAAATGGTGGGATGATTTAAAAATAAAAAACGGTAAAAACTCATCGTAAACTGGTTTTTACCGTTTTATCTTTTTTAGATTTTTGCCATAGACGCATTTCTTTTCATCATCGCGATCCCAATGCTAATACAGATAATTGTTAATGCCACAGTCATTATTAGGCTCCACCAATAGTCTGACATGTCCATTGCTCCTCGTACTAGCAAAATTCCATAGCTCGCTAGTTTCCAAGGAGATATTGTCCAAAAGATTCCCACTATCATATCTACGATTTGCCCTACAAAGATCACCGTAAATGCACATGTAGTAGCTATAACCGTTTTAAAACTAGCACTCATCAGTAATGAAACAGCTATTACAAATAACAGCCAAATATAGTACGTACAAAAACTAATTAGTAGTGCTCCAATGTCCAAAGTTCCATATAATATGCTTGTGTAATATACACTTGCAGCAAAGCCAGCTAAAATACTTACAAAACAAACTGTGCCTATAACAATAAACTTACTCATAAAGTAGGCGCCATATGAAATGGGCCGTGCATATAAGAGGGTAGCCATGCCACTTGCTCGTTCTTTACTAATAGCCCCTACAAATGAAGCCATCATCACCAGTAAGCCTATTGTTTGAAACTGTCCAATAGAAGCTTGGAGTAAATCAACTGGCACTAATTCTGGCATTAGCATTTCAAAGCCCTCAGGTACATTCCCAACAGCATTTAATATATCCATCATATAATAGTTTGTTAGTGGATCACTCATTCCAAGCAAAGCAAACACGAGAGGTATCCATAAAAATTTCCAGCTCCGCCATGCTTCTCTATATTCCTTTTGCAGAAGTACTTTGAATCCACTCATGCTTTTTTCGCCACCTTCATGAAAATTTCTTCCAGAGATGCTGTTTGTCGCTCCACTTTTCGGATGGTATAAGGACATGCACTTAAACGTTGTAGCAGCTCCTTCATCGTTGGCTCCTCATTCACAACCTCAATATACACATAACAACCGATTATAGTATAGGATGGATCCGCAAAAAGCTTCGCCTCTTCTTCACTGCCAAATTCAATTACATAGTTTTGCTCATCAAAACGTTGCCGTACCTCACGTAATGTACCCTGCTCCACTAGTTTTCCATTTTGCAAAAATAATAGCTGGTCTGTCATTTCTTCCGCATCATTTAAAATATGCGTTGAATATAAAATGGTTGTCTCTTGTTGTAAACCTTTTAATAAATCGAGCACTTCTCTGCGTCCAACGGGATCTAACGCTGAAACTGGTTCATCTAATAGCAGTAATTTAGGCTTATGCACAATTGCCTGGGAAATACCAAGACGTTGCTTCATTCCCCCAGAAAAAGTCGCTATTTTTTTATGTAGCGCATCCCCCAACCCTACGAACTCTAATGTTTTTTGTGCTTCTAATTTAGCTTTTTTGGCTGCTACACCATTCAACCTAGCAGCCATTTCTGTAAACTCTAATGCACTTAGCCAAGGATGAAACTGCGGATATTGAGGTAAAAACCCTATATTCGCACGTAAATCTCCATTTAACATCCTTACACTTCCAGCAGTCGGTTTTAAGAGCCCTGTTAACATAGATAAAGTTGTTGTCTTGCCAGCTCCATTTGGTCCAATTAAAGCTGTTGAAGTCTTTTCTTCTAACACGAAATGAATATTATCTACAACTGTGTGCTCTGCAAATTGCTTGGTCAAGCCTGTAACTTGAAGTAATGTTGTCATGACTGCTTTCTCCCTACTATAAAGTACGCAATGGACCCTAATAGATTGGCAAATAGAATGATAAATACCCATAAAATTTTAGGACCATTTGTGGCATGGATTTTACGCAGATCAATAAGCGCTACAATCATTAATATAATTTGAACGATGATGAGCGGTGCGATAACCGCCCATGGAACCTTTGCTAATTCCTCCATCATACAGATCACCTCATCATTTGTTATATATTAACTATAACAACTTTGTTCTAATATGTATAGAACAAAATAAAATTTAATAAAAAAGATGCACCCTAATAGGTACATCTTTTTTTATTTATATAGTTGTTGCAATGCATCTTCCATTTTTGGGCGAATGGATACTTGTGGACGAGCTTTTTTAACTGCTGCTTCTGCTTCCTCTAATGAATTAACCATTCCCAGCTCCATTAATGCGGCTGCGGCGGCAACACCTGCACGTCCGCCACCACTTCCACAGTGAATATATACTTTTTGCCCGTCCTCGAAGGCTGATGCAATTTCTTTCGCTACTTGTTGAATAGATGATGCTACCTCAATCTCTTCATCTGCAATTGGCAAATGTTTATAAGAATAAGGAACTGTTTGCTGCTCTTGTGTGGAAAGCCCTTGAACACGAACATCTATCACAATATTTACGGATTCTTGTGCAAATGCAGTCTCAGCGTCTTTTGCGCCACCAAAGAATAGTCGATCTTCTACTAAAGCATCGTAGTTCTTTTCCATATTCTCCACATCCCGCATGTTTATTTTAGTAAATGCTTAATGTCCTCATAATATGGTAGGGCAGTTAATGCACCTGCTTTTGTGGCAGCAAAAGCTCCTAATTTATTGCCGAAGCTTGTACAGCGCACGAGTTCTTCTTGCGTTGTAGGTAAGCCATTATAATGGACATCACGTAGTACGCCTGCCATAAATGCATCGCCCGCACCTGTCGTATCTACAGGTACTACCTTCTCCGTCGGCACATGGAGAACCTCACCATTAAGTACAGCATAAGTACCATTTTCTCCTACTGTGATTAAGATAATAGGCACTAAATAGCTATTGAGATGTGCAATGCCCTCTTCTAAGGTAGTTGTCTCTGTCAGGAAGAATAATTCATCATCCGTAACCTTTAAAATATCAACATCCTCAAAAAATGATGTAATCGTCTCTCGACAAATTTCCTCACTGCTCCAACGTAGCGGTCGAATATTGGCATCCATTGCAATAATTGCACCCTTATCCTTTGCCATTTCTACAGCTGCTCGCGTTGTGGCAAGTGCTGTTGGATGGAACATAGTACCTGAACATACTGTTAAAGCCGAAGCATGTTTAAAAGCTGCTTCATTTAGCTGTGATGGTTCCACTTGTAAATCGGGTGTTTCATCAACATAATCTTTAAAAATCCGCTCACACGCTTCTGTAAGATGCACATATACGCCACTTACTCGCTTTGCTGGATTAAATACGGCATAATCCAGTTGTACACCCTCTTGGGCAAGCCCATCTCGCACAAATTGAGAGCCTTCGTCATCCCCTGTAATAGTAATTAATGCCGACGGTGCCCCAATTCGGCTAATACCAGCTGCAACATTTACCGTTGCACCACCCATATATTTAGTAAATGATGTGTTTGTTACATCATCAGCAATATAGTCAATAAAAGCATCTCCATAGACTAATATAAAATCCTTCTCTTGCTTTGTCATGATTGTCCTCCAAAATGTCTAGTCATTATAGATTAACACGAAAATTGTCATTCTATCAATGACGCCGGGGCGTCATTGCGTCCAAATATTTTCGAGCTGACGAGTAGAAGTGAATCTATAACTGTCTGTCTATCCTGTGACAACGGTTGACTGATCTGCATCATACAAGCCTCTTTTCAAAATCTTTGATATCAGCTAGAGCCATTGTTTTAATTTAGTGTCTTGTTGAACACCTGCTGGATTAAGCTAATGGGTTTTACTTTTGTTAGTGGGCTATAAAATTTGAGTCAATCTCTATCTTTGTTATACTTGCCTATAGAAAGGTAGGGATTATCAAGATGAGTATTACAATTCGACAAGCGCAACCACATGATGCCCATGCCGTTGTGCCTCTTATTATCGATGCAATTGGTGAAATTGCTAATCGCTTAACTGGCGAGAAATCAGCTGAAGCTGTTATACAAGAACTGACAATTCTTTTTCAACGTGACGACAATCGACATTCTTATTTAAATACCTTTGTCGCTACTGAAGGAGAGCAAATATTAGGGATTCTCGTTTATTATCACGGTGCACAAGCCGTTCACATGGATGCTAACCTTGTTAAATGGCTAGAAGCAAAAAACGCTACATCCATTGTCATTGATCAAGAAGCACATGAAGATGAGGCATATATCGATACTGTTTGCGTAGCACCAGAAGCACGAGGTAAAGGAATTGGAACATTGCTATTACAATTTGCCGAAGAGCTAACAAAGCAGCGCGGCTATACAAAATTATCATTAAATGTTGAAACCCAAAAAGAAGATGCTCGCCGACTTTATGAGCGTTTGGGCTTTGTTATTACAGAGCCATGGTCCATAATCGATGAGCCATTCCATCACATGGTGAAACAGTTTTAGGAAGTGAAATATTTATATATGAAAACAAATTTTATTTACCCTCTTTTGATTGTCATTGCTTCTAGTAGCTACGGTATATTGTCAACGATTGTCAAAGTAGCTATGCAGCATGGCTTTACAACATCAGAGGCAGTATCAAGTCAGTATATAATCGGCTTTTTACTCGTTGTAGCCATTTTTATTTTTACAGACAGAAAATTACCGAGTCCATCCAAAAAGGGCTTACTTATTTTAATTTGTGCTGGAATTTTTACTGGGACGACAGGAATAGTGTATGGAGAATCTTTAAAATATCTACCCGCTTCTCTTGCGGTAGTCATGCTATTCCAATTTACATGGATTGGTCTGCTAATTGATTGTGCCCTACACAAAAGATTACCCAGTCGTCCTGAAGTAATTTCGATCATTATCTTATTTGCAGGAACTATTTTAGCTGCTGGTGTATTAAATGTAGATTTAAGTGGCATCCCTATCCAAGGGTGGCTATTTGGCTTTGCAGCAGCCTTTACCTTTGCTTGCTTCATTCAATTCAATTCGCGGCCTGTCGAGGGAGTTACTACGACTTCTCGGGTATTAATCGTTTCCTTCGTAGCCCTTATTATGATTAGTATTTTCCTTAGCCCTGAGGTTATTTGGAATGGCCAATTATTCATGCAAGGCTTATGGAAATTTGGACTAGCACTAGGTCTTTTCGGTATCATTTTACCAATTTACTTATTTTCAATCGCTAT
Source organism: Lysinibacillus sp. FSL W7-1291 (assembly GCF_038593415.1). NCBI lineage: Bacteria > Bacillati > Bacillota > Bacilli > Caryophanales > Bacillaceae > Lysinibacillus > Lysinibacillus sp. FSL W7-1291. The sequence continues at coordinate 145,830 of NZ_CP151994.1, read as the reverse complement.
TCCTAAAGTCGGTGGCGCGCTAGCTTCCATTTTAAGTGCCATCGAATTACCAGTTGCCGTTACAGTTTCGGTTATTGTTCTGCATGAACCTTTAACCGCTGTACAAATCGTAGGGATTATTCTCGTTATTGCTGGTATGATGCTGCCAACCATTATTGCACAACGGCAACAAAAAGACAGCTTATTAGAAGCCCATTCATAAATCGACAAAAAACTCCTTAAAAATGGAATGATTCCTTTTTAAGGAGTTTTTTTGAATTTTGCTGAAATCGCATTGCTTACTGTTAAGTACTTAGCTATGATGAAGGCAAATGTAATTTTTTAATAATTCTAACATTAATCTTATCCTTTCGTATTATACTGCAATATGCAAGTACCTTACTTTATGAAAGGAGAAGATGATGAAAAAAACCCGCATTCTTGGTTTTTTCCTTGTGTTGATGTTTTTAGCTTTAGCTGCTTGTAACGGCAATAATCAGCAAAATTCTACAGATGGTGCAGCAAATAAAGACAAAACATCTGATGGTGATAAAACAGAAGTGGCAGCAACGACACCTTCAGGAAAGCTTGTCATTTACACAGGTCGTGATGAAGAAATGGTGCAAAATGTGATCGATCAGTTTAATGAAAAATACCCAGACATTGAGGTCGAGTTTTTAACGATGGGGGCACAGCAAATTTTAGAGCGCCTCCGCGGTGAAAAGGCCAATCCTCAAGCAGATTTTTGGTGGGGTGGAACGCAATCCGCTCTCATTGTTGGAGCAAATGAAGACTTATTGCATGCTTGGCAGCCTAGCTTTATCGGTGCCATTGATGCCTCACACAAAGATGCAGATGGACGTTGGTTTGGTGAGATGTTGCTACCAGAGGTCATTATGATTAATAGTGATTTACTGACAAAAGAAACAGGGCCTCAGGACTGGGATGACCTATTAGATCCTAAATGGAAGGATCAAATTCTAATTAGAGGTGTGCTTGCGTCAGGTACAATGCGCACAATTTATTCCTCTATGATTGTACGACAGGGAGACGATTCACCTGATAAAGGCTATGAATGGTTATTACAATTAGATGCTAATACAAAGGAGTATACACAAGATCCTAATGCCTTATATTTAAAGCTAACACGACAAGAAGGTAGTGTTTCTTTATGGAATTTGCAAGATATTTTATTAAAGAAATATACGACTGATTATCCTTTTGATTATATTTATCCAAAAAGTGGTGCACCTATTTTAGTAGATGGTGTAGCCGTTGTAAACAATGCGAAAAACTTAGACAATGCAAAACTATTTGTAGAGTTCTTATTTGAAAAAGAAATGGTGACACAATTGGCGAACGATTATTATCAAATTCCTACACGTTCTGATATCGATAAGGCTTCCATGCCAGAATGGTATCAGGAATTAGATTTAAAAACGTTCGATATTGATTGGCAGCTAATGTCTGACAAAGAAGCTGAATGGATGGAATATTGGGATAACAATGTAAAAGGGCGCGGCAAATAATAAAATAGGTAAAAATTCGACTTATACTGCGAATTTTTACCTTCCTGTATCATCTGCATTCTTTGTTAGAGAGGAGTTTATGATTGAGAAGTGTCAAAATTGAAAATGTCTCAAAGCAATTTGGTCAAGTGTATGGCGTGAATGATATAAATCTTGAAATAAAAGCAGGGGAATTTTTTACTTTTCTCGGTCCTAGCGGCTGTGGCAAAACAACCACTTTAAGGATGATTGCAGGCTTTTATTACCCTTCTAAAGGTAAAATTCTTTTTGACAATCGAGATGTCACTCGACTTCAGCCCAATAAACGCAATATCGGTATGGTATTTCAAAATTATGCTCTTTTTCCTCATATGACGGTTGATGAAAATATTGCCTTTGGTTTACAAGTGCGGAAATTTTCAAAGACCGAAATTCAATACAAGGTTGACCGCATTAGAGGACAAGTACATCTAGCAGCTTATGGTAACAGAAAAATAAATGAACTATCTGGTGGACAACAACAACGGGTTGCTTTGGCTAGAGCGCTTGTAATTGAGCCAGATATTTTATTACTGGATGAACCTCTATCCAATCTAGATGCTAAATTGCGTGAGGAAACACGTATTGAAATCAAACGAATTCAATCTGAGCTTGGCGTTACAACAATTTACGTTACCCATGATCAGATGGAGGCAATGGCTATGTCGGATCGAATCATGGTCATGGAGAATGGTTTGATCAAGCAAATTGGGACTCCTCAAGAAATTTATCATCAGCCTGAAGATCGTTTTGTAGCTAACTTTATTGGTGAAACCAATTTAATCGAAGGCACTATACAAGCCATTAATGGTGAAAATGTACAAGTGAGAACCTTAAATGGACATCTTTTGACTGGGCGAAAGCAACAAAGCTCCCCCTCTTTAACGCATATGATTGGAGACAAAGTGTTTATTTCTATTCGACCGGAGTCTATTCAACTAGGTACTGGTGATAATACGTTAACAGGAAAAATTACATTTGTTGAATTTACAGGTATTAGCGTCAATTACATTGTAGATTTTACGGCATTTTCACTTAAAGTAATGATTATTAATTCTTATGACCAAATAAAGAAAATCGGTGAAGACATTACAATCAATATGGCTCATGATTCACTGTACTTATTAGGGGAATAGGAGGAAGCCAATATGGGAAAACAGTCTGTCAATGCCTCTCAGGAAAGCGCGTGGACACGAATTTTTCAATCCAATTGGTTTGTTTATATTTTAATATCGCCATTATTTTTAGTATTGTTCGCCTATGTGGTTTACCCCTTCTATCAAACATTTATCCAAAGCTTTGCTGGTGATGAGGCTTTCTTTCACTATAAAAAATTTTTTGATCTGGCGAGCCCAGCAAACTTAGAGGCTTTATGGACCAGTATTTATATTTCGATCATCAGTGTTATTTGCTGTGCAGTCGTTGGGGTTACGATGGCCTTTTTACTGGAGCGCTATAATTTCCCAGGAAGGCGTACACTGTCTATTTTAGTATTAGTTCCTATGGCACTTCCTCCTCTAGTGGGTGTACTTTCTTTTTCATTTTTATATGGCGATAGCGGTATTTTCCCTCGAATCTTTCAGCATCTATTCGGATTAGACCATGTACCGTTTGCATTGAAAGGCATTTGGGGAGTTATCGTCGTTCATACCTTCACGATGTATACGTACTTCTACTTAACAGCTTCAGCTGCTATTAAGGGGCTCGATCCTGCTTTAGAAGAGGCTGCAACCAGTCTAGGTGCAGGGCGTATTCGCGTATGGACAAAGGTTATTCTACCAATGCTGACACCTTCCATTGTCGCCTCGTCCTTATTAGTGTTTATGATCTCAATGGCTTCCTATACAGCACCTTTAATGTTTGGTGTAGAGCGCACCATGACGATGCAAATATATTTATCACGTACAAATGGCAATCTTGAGATGGCTGCAACACAGTCGATGATTTTATCCTTTGTATCTATTACCTTTTTAATCATCATGCGTTGGTATCAGAATCAGCGAAATTATCAAAATCTCAGTAAGGGTATCAGTGTTCATCGTTCCGAGGTATCCTCTAAAAAAATTAAAGTTATGGCAACAATCGCATCCTTTGTTGGGACATTCATATTAATATTGCCGATATTAGTTTTGATATTGATATCTTTTTCTGTTGATGGTGCTTGGAAAACGCAAATTCTCCCGACCGACTATACGATCGATCATTATATTGCTCTTTTTACTGATGAGCGTACATGGCGGCCTATTTGGAATTCCATTCAAATGGGTGTCATAGCAACAATCGGCAATATCATTTTTGGTGTCGCTGCTGCTTATGCTATGGTTCGGTTAAACTTTAAAGGGAAAACATTGCTCGATATTTTGATTATGGTACCTTGGGCTTTACCTGGTACTGTTGTAGCGGTTAATTTAATCGCTGCCTTTAGTACAGAAAGTATTTTTAGTTTCAATCAAGTATTGATCGGTACATTTTGGATTTTGCCATTAGCGTATTTTATTCGACATTTACCACTTGTTTTTCGATCTACTTCCGCCTCTCTTGTACAACTAGATCAATCGATTGAAGAGGCTTCACGTGGCTTAGGCGCCAATTGGTGGTATACATTTAGACGGATTGTCGTACCGTTAACATTCACCGGAATTTTAGCAGGGACACTCTTAGCTCTCGTGCAAAGCTTTGGTGAGTTTGTTGCATCCATTCTAATATACAGTACATCCACTATTCCATTGTCTGTAGCGATATTCCAAAAATTATATGCATTTAAATTTGGGACCGCCTGTGCTTATGGTGTCTTACAAATTTGCTTAATTTTAGTTGTTCTTATTATTTCTGAAAAACTATCAAAAGGCAGTGCTGGTACAGCCATCTAGCTGCCAATCTATTAGGGGGCCATTACAATGTTTGAAGATTTTCGCAACAAAACGCAGCGGGAAGATGGGATGATATTCCCTTCTAACATCTATCGGAAAATTGTCTTACAGCCAGCTTATGATGAGGCGAAGAAAAATTTTTTAACAATCATGCTACAAATTAATATTGCTCATTTAAAAATGTTAGAAGAACAAGGACTCGTAAAAAAAGATGAAGCGAAACAAATTGGGATAGCTCTAAAAAAAATAGATTTAAATTATTATCGTTTAGAGGATTACAGTCCCCAATATGAGGATTTATTTTTCCGCATTGAAAATAAACTAATTGAGCTTGCTGGTGATGTTGCAGGAAATCTTCACATTGGCAGAAGTAGGAATGATATGGGGATCGCCATCTATCGTATGACCTTAAGGAAAAAACTATTATTATTAATGAACGAGTTACTAACATTACGTGATGACTTAATCGCGGCTGCAGAGGAACATATAGATACCATCATGATTGGCTACACGCATACACAGCAGGCTCAGCCCACAACCTTTGCCCATTATTTAAAAGCTGTTATTGACCAGCTTGAGCGTGATTTTGAGCGGATGCAGCATGTCTATAAAACTGTCAATCGCAGTAGTATGGGGGCGGCTGCCTTAACAACGACAGGCTTTAATATTAGTAGAGAACGGATGCGTGATCTACTGGCATTTGATGATATTATCGAAAATGCGTGGGATGCTGTTGCAGGCGCAGATTATATTGCTGAAGCGGCAAGTATTGTACAGCTGGCTGCACTCAATCTCGGCCGTACATCTCAAGATTTTTTATTATGGGCTACCCAGGAATTTAATGCATTCACACTCGCAAGTCCATATGTCCAGATAAGTTCCATAATGCCTCAAAAACGTAACCCTGTTTCCGTAGAGCATACACGTTCATTACTATCTGCGGTTGTTGGAGATGCAAGTACAGTATTACAAATGGTACATAATACACCGTTCGGAGATATCGTCGACACTGAAGATGATATGCAGCCCTATTTATGGCGTGCCATTGACCGTTTAAATGGTATTTACAAGTTATTTGGTTCTCTTGTTGTCACAATGGATGTTAATAAAAAGAAATTAAGAAACCGTGCAGAGAATAGCTTTGCCAATGTTACAGAGCTTGCAGATACATTAGTGCGTTCAGAGGGGATTTCATTCCGCCAAGCACATAGTATTGTTAGCAAATGTATTAAAGTTCTACTTGCCCATGGCGAAGAATCACTAGCAAGCCTTACATGGGGCCTTGCCAATACACAATCTAAATTGATTACGGGAAAGGAATTAGCTATTTCAGAAGAAGACTTTTATAAAACATTAAAGCCAGAATCTTTTGTTGGTGTGCGAACATTGCTAGGTGGCCCAGCTCCAGCCACAATGAAAGCAGCGCTCGAACGTTCAAAAATGAATGCTCAAAACCTTTATGAATGGGTCCGCTTAAAGGAAAATTCTATTATACAAGCGGAAAAGGAATTAACAGCCTTTCTTGAGGAATGGAATCAATGAAGGATTGGTTATTGATTATTGACGGTGGAGCAACAAAAACAGCATGTGCGGTCGTTCATGCTGAATCTGGTGACATTCACTATTCTACAACAATGCAAGGCTCGAATTATCAAGCCATTGGTGTCGAATCAGCTACAGCAAGATTACAAGGACTTTTAGCAAATGTACAAACATTTTTGCAAAAGTACCCCCATTCTCAAATTGCTGTAGCTACCTTTGCGTTAGCTGGCATTGATTCTCCTAAGGATCATGCCACAGTAACGGCCATTGTTCAAAATGCCCTAAAGGCCACACAGCTACAAATCAAGACGCTAATTATTGAAAATGATGCGGAAGCTACACTACTTGGTGTGACTGCTGGACAGGCTGGTGCATTACTCATTGCCGGAACAGGAGCCATCGCCTATGCCTATGACGGGCAACGAATTGTACGTGCAGGAGGTTGGGGACATCGAGCTGGTGATGAGGGAAGTGGATATTGGCTAGGGCAGGAAGTAGTAAGAGCTGTATTTAAAATGGAGGATGGTCGTGGTGAACCAACAATCTTAAAAGAAGCCGTCTATCATTTTTTAAATATACAGGATGTAACAGAGCTTGCGGAATGGTTATTCCATCCATCCTATACGAATGCACAGCTGGCCAAGATGAGCTCATTTGTAGCAAAGGCAGTCGAGCAAGAAGATGCTTGCGCCATGCAAATATCACTACAGGCTGCCTACGAATTAGTTCTTCTAGCAAGCGCTGTATTGAAAAAAATGGGCTATCAGAATGGACCATTTACACTTTATTGTAATGGTGGTGCCATCAAGCATAATCCACTCATTTTAAAGACTTTTACGGAGGAAATCACCTTACTATATCCACAAATTGATATTAAACTTTGTCAGCATCAGCCTATTACTTATTTGATTGAACGTACAAAAAGGGCATATGACTATTTATAAGTCATTGCCCTTTTCATAGTGTAAAAAAACAAAACCATCTATTTTGTGAAAGATGAAGATGGATTTCCGTTGCAGGCTACTTGCTTTCCCGTGGGCTAGCGCCGAGCCGCTTCGTGTTTAGAGGCTCGCCAGTCTCGCGGGAATCGAGTAGCCTTCCGCTCCACCTCACAAAAGATTATCTTTTTAGAAAAAATTCCTAAGTAAAGTGAAGGCGTTCACTACTTATTTATTGAGAGGTGTGTAACTAATCACTTCTCCACATTGAAAATAAGAGCCTATCCTTTCTCTAATTATACAAATATTTTGATCGCTACGGCTAGTATAAAAGAGAAGGAAAACACACCTTTGCCACATGGATTTAGTGAACTGCCCCCTGGGAAGAACGCTGGCAGAACGGAAATTACCCCCCGCCTTTCAACATGGCTGTTTGTGCCGTTGACATCACCTTTTTTATGTTAAATTAGAGAGCCATTCTCTTCAATTCATTCGTTGTGAAATAGAGGAAGCCATCCTTCACAAATATATCCTTTGTATCTTCCCTATTTAGTACCTGTTCTCCACTACCGTCTGGACGAATTTTTGTTAAATACGCCCCCCGAGAGTAATTACTAAAGTATAGCCACCCATCCGAGTAAACGATGTATTGTGCACGAGTATTTGTGACACGCTTTATTTTACCTGTCTTTATATCAAGCACATACAACTTATTGTCATCAGAGATATTACTAAAATATAATTGATCGCCAGCCTGTGCTGGGAAGTCTATATCATGATAATAACTATACATTGTGCTTGTTGCCTTTGGATAATCCTCAGCAATCCACGTGTGATCTTTCGCCATTGTACGATCATCTACTAAAAAGTATTGGTAACGAATGGCACCTTTGCGATCTGGTACTGGATCATTCCATGTCGTATCAAGGTGATACCACTGTCCATCCAGCTTGACCAAATTCCACGCATGTCCCTCTTGACCGACATAGCCCACGATATATTTTGTTTCAATTCCCAGTTTTTGAAGCATCGAGTGAGCTAGTAAAGCATAGCCCTGACATACTCCCCCATGCTCCGCAAGTACGGTATAGGCACTATGTGGACTAGAATTTGTTTGATCTGTATAGGCAGTATTAGCGACAATATAGTCATTGACTGCTCGTACCTTTTCTACTTCTGTCATAGAGTCTTTACTGATTTTGCTGATGATTTCTTGGACATTCATCTCGACAAAAGCAGCCTGTTCTGGCGTCATTAAATAGCTCTGCTCTCCAAAAATAGTTGCCTTATTTCGCCCATATTCATAACGAATTGAATGCTTACTAACATGACCATAAACATAATCATCTCGTTCAATAGCATTGTTGTAGGCCTCTTCCACAATTTGTTCAATTCGTTGTGTATTACCTTTATATTGAATTTCAAACTTCGGTGAAAAACTACTATAATATGCATACATGGCATCAGCCATCTCTTTGGCATTTGTCACGACTAGCTTCGTTTCTGGTTTCTGAATTGGCGGCGCTTTAGGTGCTACCTCCGCTTCATGTATATCTTCTATAGGTATGGCTGTTTCTATGGAGGCATCGTCTGAAAGTCTAGCAGTAACATCTACGATTTTCTCCTTTGTTGAAAGAAGCATTGTTTCTATTTCGTCATTATTTGTCCAATCCAGCACCTGCTGAACGACTGCCTTACCAGCCATATAAATGGGATCAATAAAAATAATAATAATGGCAATAATAGCTAATTTCTTCCACAAATTCCTCACCTCCAACCGTCTTCTTTTCATTATATACAAAAAAAGCACAAAGAACTCACTTAAGGGTCCAATTGTGCTTGTTAATATTTGTTTGTTGACTTAATTAATTTTAAGTTTATATTCTTTAGTATTCATAGTATACAGCAAATCATTGTCATTGATCTTTAAATTCGTTACTGGCTGCTTAACTAGCACTTCAGCTTTTAATGTTTTCAAATTCAGCTTTGTCAAATACCCACCGTTACTGTAATCACTATAGTATAGATAATCATTAGTTCCAGTAATATACAATGCACGTTTATCTAATACTTTTGTCTTTTTCCCACTAGTCATATCCAGCTTATACAGTTTATCGTTATCTGCCGTATTGCTAAAATAAACAGCATTATTTAACTGATACGCAAAATGAACATTGTGCATATAACTATATTTTGTGCTTGTAGCAGTAGGATAATCGGCTTTAACCCAAGTGTGATCTTTGTTAAGCTGACTGTCCGTCACTAAAAAATAGTCATATGAAGCAGCACCAACACGATTTGGCAAAGGATCATTCCATGTTGTATCTAAATGATACCATTTTCCATCTACCTTTACTAAATTCCAAGCATGTGCCTCGTTCCCATTCACAAAACCTATAACATATTTTGTCTCTATCCCAGATTGCTCTAACAAGGCTTGTGCAGCTAATGCATAACCTTGACACACAGCTTGTCCTTCAAAAAATAAAGCATAGGCACTATGTGGGCTTGCCTTTGTTTTTGTTCCATACATCGTATTCGATACAATATAATCGTTAATAGCCTTTACTTTTTGGAACTCTGTCATAGAAGGTTTGATAATATTTTTCAGTATTTGATTAATCTTTTTTTGTACAGCTACTTCTTGTGTTTGATTCGTCAGATACTTCACTTTATACGTTACATTTCCGAGAGAATCTGCAGAAACCGTCATACTTTCGAAATGTCCACTTGCATAAACAGCTTGTTGTTTAGCCTTTTCAAATGCATCCATCATTTCTTTTTTGAAATCACCCATCGGGCCTGTATACGTAAATTTTATTTCCGTCTCGAAATTTCGCATTTGCTTAGCAAGCTCTTTTGTCAATTGATCCCAAGTAACTACTGTTGAGTTAGCTACCACAGGATAAATTTGGGAAGTAATTTCTGTTTGTTTTGCATAGGCAGCAGTTGGGCTTAACATCAATAAAGTTGCTCCACATAACAACCATTTTTTCATCACTAATCACCTTCCCTTTGAATCTTTTGTTACTATTTAGCATAACAAAGAAAGTACCTACTAAGCTATCATACAAGTTCACTAACTAAGACTTTCATCTAAAAATATATCAACACTTACATGATATAAAATACCTAAAAACCAAATATAATTCTCGAATATAACTATTTTTTTGCAAAAAAATAAAACTCACCCCATTTATAGTGAGTTTTATTTAGATTCAGCTACTATTTTTTGTTCCGAAAATCGAGGTAATTATCTACTTTTCACAACCAAATTAACGGCTTCCTGAATGGCTTCATTCATTTTTTCGTCATCACCTTCAGCATTTTGGACACATTCTAATAAGTTTGTACTGACAATAACACCAACTGTACGATCTACAGCAGAGCGTACAGCCGATAGCTGTGTAATGACTGCCTTACAGTCCTTACCTTCCTCCATCATCTTCAAAATACCACGTAGCTGGCCTTCCATCCGTTTCACACGATTTTTCACTTGATCTGAATATTCCATAAACATTGCTCCTTCTTTCTATACTCGCTACGTCCTCATGAGTAATCGTTATTCTTTATCCTAGCTCATTATTTCAAATTTAAACCTAGCCATTCCTTGGTTTTAAATAATTCATCAGCATTCTTGTGATTATAGTGCTTGCATTGGTTATTTCATCGTACTGGATAATTGTATTTTTCTTTAAACGTAATTGCCCAATCTCTACCTCAAAAATTGGACACTTTCTTTTCAGTGCCGCAACTAGCATATTTGTATCATAATCATAGCGTTCGCCTTTCACCTTCATCAGCCAAGGCAACTCATTTATCGATATATATCGCAAACCCGTTTGTGTATCCATTAATTTTCGATGATACAGTAACTCAAAAAATAGGCTTGTTGCACGATTTCCCCAATAAGAAAGAAATGAACTATCGGCAGAATGGAAATTACGTACCCCTAGCACAATACCTTCTGAAAACACCTTTGTCATCGTTAAGACAAGCTTAACATCTTGCAGTGCATGCTGCCCATGTGCCCCCACTGTAAGGACACCATGACACTTTCCTTTTTGCTCTCGGATAAATGCAAAGGCTGTCTTCAATGCACCACCTTTTCCAATATTGCGATCATGCTGCAATACTTGACAACGATCAATTTTATTTAAATCTTCAAAAATATCTTTATATCTTTGATCACTCCCATCATTGACAATGACAATTTGTGTAATGGTCGTTGCTAATAATTGATGTACATAGGTAATGAGTGATTGTTGTGGATTATATGCTGGAATAATAGCTGCAATATTTTTCATTTCGATCCCCCACCTATAGGCTGACGGGCTCTCCGTAGCTACGAATTTCCCTTATATCAAATAGTATCATGTCACAGCAACAATTCAACTGATGAATCCCATTAAAACTTATCAATAATATAGATTTTTCTCCGATATATGTACAAAGAGATTTAGAAGAGGGGCTTTCAACTGGCTCGAAGAAAATTAGACGCAATGATGCCGAGGCATCATTGATGAAAGAGGTGAGGGTGATTGTTATGCATTACGAAATTCTTGAAGAACAATGTCAGAAATTAACGCAGCTGTCCTTCACAAAATTAGCAAAAAACCTACAGGATGCAAGTTTGCTCGCTATTTCAAACCCAGCTACATCTTTACAAAAATCTCTTTTTGTATTGGAAGAAATTCTTTATGAGATTTATCGGCTGGAAATGCATACTGAACCTAAAACGAAAAATATCCGTACACTATTAAATAATCGAAGTTTTGTAGCGCAAATTCACCCTCGTCGGATTTATTTATTAATGAATTTAGTTCATAAAATGACAAGTCATAATAGTAACGACATTGTGGAAGCCAAAGCGGCAAAAATTGTTTTGGATTATCTTAGCGATATTGTGGAATGGTTTATGAAACGCTATGATCGTAGTTTCAAGTCAGCAAGTCTAACTCCTCACACTACAGAGCTTCCAACCATATTGGATAAGAACATACTCCAGCACAATCAATCGCCAGAGGCTTATACACATGCAGCCAAATGGTTTGAAAGGGCAGCGCAAAACGGTGATGCCAGTGCACAATATAATTTAGGAACTCTTTACAATCACGGGCGAGGGGTGAAAAGGGACTATAAACTTGCGAAAGTATGGTATGAACGAGCTGCCGCACAAAATGACGCAAATGCCCACTATAGTCTAGGCGTACTCTTTCATTTAGGGCATGGGGTTGGACAAGATTATAAGGAAGCCGCGCACCATTATCAAATTGCGGCAGATCTCGGAAATGCAGATGCGCAATATAATTTAGGTGTCCTTTATAATCAAGGTCTAGGCCTTTCGCAAAACTTTCATGAAGCGGCTAAATGGTATACTTTAGCAGCCAACCAAGGCAATACAAGTGCTCAAAACAATTTAGGCTTCCTTTATCATAATGGCACAGGTGTCGAGCAAAGCTACGCAGAGGCCATCGCTTATTTCGAAATGGCTGCCTTAGCGGGCGATGCCAGTGCACAGTATAATCTCGGCTATATGTACCTTAAAGGTCGTGGTATTGTTCAAAACCTTGAAGAAGCGGCGAGATGGTTTCATATGGCTGCTTTACAAGACCATGTGAACGCAGAGTTTCAATTGGCTATGCTCTACAATACGGGACAAGGAATGACGAAGGATCATCTAGAAGCCTTAAAATGGTTCAAGCTAGCAGCATATAAAGGACATTTAAATGCACAGTACTGTCTCGGCTTACTGTATGAAAAAGAACAGGATCTTGTTTCAGCAGAAAAATGGCTTCTACGAGCAGCTGACAATGGGCATATTAGCGCCGGCTTCGAGCTAGGTCGGCTTTATGTCTATCAGCAAAAACAGCCTGCTAAAGCTATGTCATACTTTAAAGTTGCTGCTAACAAAGGCTATGCTGATGCTCAGTATGAACTTGGTCTATTACTGACATCAGGGGTTGATGTACCTATAAACTATACAGAGGCTGTAAAATGGTGGCGAGCCGCAACGGATCAGTCACATATTCAAGCGGAGTATCAATTAGGCTTACTATATGAGCAGGGATTAGGGGTTGCTATGGATCTTGAAGAAGCACGCAGATGTTATCGACTAGCTGCTATTCAGGGCCATGCAGGTGCTCAATATCAACTTGGTAATTTATTTGATAAAGGGAAAGGTGTTAAACAGGATTACACGGAGGCAGCTAAATGGATTGAACAAGCAACGTCACAAGGGCATATAAAGGCACAATATCAACTAGCTCAAATGCACATTCATGGACAGGGTGTACCGAAAGATTTTGCAAAGGCTGCCCAGCTTTATCGATTGGCTGCTAATCAAGGACATCAAAAGGCTCAATTTCAGCTTGGTATGCTCTACAAAAAAGGGCATGGGGTTGCACAAGATTATCAAGAGGCTGAAAAATGGCTGAAAAAATCGCTTGAAAATATTAAATAGACAGTTTAAAACCTACCGTATCATGAATTGTGATACGGTAGGTTTTTCTCTTGTTTCGGCATTCATCTCCTTTTTCTATAGTGGGAGATGAATATTTTTTCTCAACAGATTTTTACAGGCAAAATCGAAAAATTTTGGATACATTGTTTATCTGCGCGCTAGAAATGCGTAATGGATTAACTTTTTATATAGTCTTGTTGATGAATCATGAATGTTACTATAATAAATAAGGCAAAGCTGATTAATAGCGTAGTTCCACCTACAATAAAGAAGATTAATGTAAATGTACTACCAAAATTAAATGGATTTATATTGTAAAACCACATGCCAACTGTTAAACCCAAAACACCAAGAATAGCTGTCCAACCGTGAACGGCTACTAATTTTTGTGATTTCACTTTGAAGGCTCGATAAAAAATGCCCCATGCAAACATACTTAGCCAGCCGACAAGTAAAATATGTGCATGGATTGGTCTATATTCATAACTACCTGATCCTGACATATGTGAACCTAAATACGTACCGATGAAAGCAAAAATAGCCGCTAATCGAATAAGACGTATACTCCACTTCTGTTCCATACGAAAACTCCCCCTAAGCTTGTTTCAACTAAGTAGCAGTTTAACGTGTGAACATGAACTTTACATGAACTCCTTATGACAAGACTGGTAAATGAATATAAACCTTTGTACCGACATGCATCGTACTTTCCATCTGAATAGTACCTCCGTGTAGCTCTACAATCTGTTTGACAATTGCTAGTCCTAGACCTGTTCCTTGCTTTGTCCTGGAAGCATCTGCGCGATAAAAGCGGTCATATACTTTGGCTAATTGATCTGTCGTCATCCCCATCCCATTGTCCTCCACAAGGATTTCAAGTGAAGTAGATTTTTTCTGTAATTGTAGATGTATTTGTCCACCCTCTACATTATATTTAATAGCATTCGTCAGCAAATTATCCCACACATTTTGTAAAAGTCCTGCATCACCAGCATAACTAATTGGCTCTAGCTTGTAGGCTATTTGAAGCTGTGCCTCTTCTATTTGCCAGCGATATTTTCGCACAGTCTCCCTCAATTGTTCGTCTAATCGGTACGGCTCACGTTTTACGATTCTTGTCGATTGGTCGAGAGATGTTAATAATAATAATTGCTTGGTTAATGTAGATAAGCGCTTTGTTTCCAACTCGATGATCGCTGCATACTCCTGTCTTTCCTGCTCAGTCAGCAGCGGATTTTTCAGGAGGTCAACATAGCCTTGAATATTTAACAAAGGCGACTGAAAATCATGCGATACATTACTAATAAATTCCTTTCGTATACGATCATTTTCTTGTAATTTCTCGGTCATCCTATTAAAGCTTACAGCTAATTGACCAATTTCATCTGCACTATCAATATCTAACACCGTATCAAACTTTTCATGCGCAAGCTGTTGAGTTGCCGCCGTTAGCTTTGTAATCGGACGAATTAATGCTTTAGCAAACAATAGCATTGCTAGTAAACTCAGTACTGTCATAACCAACATTAACCCTGCAAGTATCGTATGCACTTCCGAAAATAATAAGCGAATATCAGGTCTTATAAATAATGCATATGGCTTGTTTTCATACGTAAATGGCACACCAACTGTATTAATCAATTCATTAGCGAAAAATCCTGTCACAAAGGTTTCTTTAGGGAAGTCTCGCATACCATGATAGGTTTCTCCTTGTAAAACGCGGTCAACAACAGATGCTGACAATGTTTTATCACGATAGTCTCCACCAAAAAAATACCCTTCCTCGCCTGATGTTACATATATTTGATAGCCAATTTCACCCAGTGTCTTCAAATAATTATTTAAATCCTCTGGCTTCGCTGTTTCAATATAATGAACGATATCCTTTGCTATGTTTACGTTTTTTGCATCATTCTTTTCTTTTACCACTTGATGATAATACGTATTCGTTGCTAAAAAACCAATACATAGGCTACCAATCATCACTAGCATCGTCGTCACAACAAATTTACTGTATAAAGTTTTCATGTTGTCTCCTCTAGCTTATAGCCAACACCTCTTACGGTTGTGATTTCAACAGCCGTGTCATAGCGATTTAATCTTTCACGAATTCGCTTCACATGAGTATTCAACGTCTGTTCGTCTCCTTCATAGTCATAGCCCCATACTTGCTCCATAATATAGCTTCGCGTAAATACTTGGTGAGGGCGTGATGCCAATAAAGCAAGTAGTTCAAATTCCTTTAAAGGTAATATAAGTGTATCCTCTCCTATGACAACTTCAAAGCTTCGACGATCAATCACTAATTTGCCTACTTGGAAAGTTACTTGATTTTTCTTATCCAATCTCCGTAAAATAGCTGCTATACGAAACAATAATTCCTTTGGCTCAAAAGGCTTTACAACATAATCGTCTGATCCTGCTAAAAAGCCACGCTCTTTATCCTCAAGCTCGCCTTTCGCTGTTAATAATAAAACAGGAATGTCATAATCTTGCGTTAAAGTCTCGGTTAATGTAAAACCATCCATCCCCGGCATCATCACATCGACAACAGCTAAATCAGGCAGATTCCCTTCTAGTAAGGCTAATGCCTGCTGTGCATTTTCTGCACATAGTACCTGATAGCCTTCCCTTGTGAGATAAATAGTAACTAGCTGTAAAATATGAGCATCGTCATCGACAACAAGAATTTGCATCTGCCTACCTCCAATCAATAAGAAAAAAACTCGCTCATATGGAACGAATTTTTCATCACAAATTACTATTATTTTATAACGAGAATATGGAAATCAACAGTAATAAAAGAAAAGGCAAACCAATAACAATATAACCTCTTGGATTTGCAAGGTTCATGGTCCAACCTACTCCAAAACGTTTCTCTACAAAAACGGAAGGGTCCTGTCGATTCATATAAATTAAGCCGCCTTTCCAATAACGATCTTCATCTACATCCATTACCTGTGAATCAACATTATCTTCATAACGCACTCTATGTTTACGCTTTTTCAAAATATAAATAAATAGTGAACCTAACACAACAGCTAGAAATAAAATAAATACTGGTAATAGCTTATAGCCAACAATCATGGAAGGATAAATATTGCTTAGTTGTAAAACCGTTAATAGAATGGTTAAGGCATAGCTCATCAGCAATATTTGCCAACTCATGTATTTTCGAGTCTTTAGCTGATCTTCCAACGATTCAGCTTTGCGGTTTACAGCTAATTTAATAGCAGAACGTTTAATAGAATCGGTAATTCCCCACATCATACATTGCATCATTAGCATAACAAGCGGCAGCGAAATAGCCGTAAAATAAGTCTTGTTTCTCCAAGCATCTGCTTCTCCACTTGGTCCCCAATGTACGGCTATATCATTTGGCATTAGGTCGTAATGGAGCAATGTGTAAATGATTAAAAACACCGCTATCCCTATAGGTACAGCAAAAAATGTCCAAGGAATCATTGCATCACGGCTTCGAGCAGTTAAATCAACCGCTCGTACTTGTTTAATATTTACGCCCCACTGCTCCTGCCTTTTCAACGTTGATACCTTGTGATGATTTATCCAGTACAGCACCATACTTACGGTAAGCATACTAAACAAACAGCTTAGTAAAACGATACTTTGAGTGGATTCAGAAGAAGCTAGACGATTGTAGCACATCAACATAATGATTAGAAATACTATGCCTGAGCCTCCTACCAATTGAACATACTGTTTTTTCAGCTTAGCTAATGCGAGATGCTTAATATGCTGATCAGGTACAGTAACCCCAAAAACAATAGTCTCTCTTACAATATAAGGAACCACCATTTGCATAGCTAATGTCATGATGTAGATTGTTGTAAAAACACCCAGTAGCATCTTGCTACACTCCCTCTGCTGGAATTTGCAAATCAGCGAATACCTTTTTCATCATGTACTCAATTTGTTCTACTGTTGCGCCGAGCACCATTCCTTCTGCTACAACAGGCTTTAAATTCTTTTCGATTTGTCGTAGCTGCTCAGGTGACAAAGCTCTCTCCTCAGTTGAACTAATAATAGCTCCTGATTTCGGTCGAATAACAATAATTCCTTTCGCCTCTAATTCATGATAGCTCTTATTAACAGTATGCATATTCACACCTAAATCAGCAGCTAACCCTCGCACAGATGGTAGGGTATCGCCTGGTTTTATTTCGCCTCTTGCAATACCTTCAATAATTTGACGTGTCACCTGCTCATAGATCGGTACGTCTGATTGTGGCTCTATTTGAATAAACATGTTTATCAGCTCCAAATTTGTTATATAACTAGTATAACAAATTTACTGCAATAATGCATGAGATACAAGCTTATTAAATTGGGGAATTTCTAATTGTTTCAATAAATTTTTGCACAAGCATATTTTGTTTCTCGTTATTTCTCGTACAAATAGCGATTTTATGTTTAATAGCATGTATATCCTTTACATAAACCCTTGCCAATTGGCCACTCTCTACATACTCTCGAACTGCGAGGGAAGAAATAAAGTTTGCACCATAGCCTGCCATGACCGAGCGAATTGTTTCATTGATGCCATTAAATTGGAGGGCAATTTTCGGTGGTTTCACTTGGTATGTTTGACATAACGAAAACAGATGCTCTCTCATCGAGCTCCCTTCTTCCCTCATAATAAAAGGCTCCTGAAACATTTCAACCAATGTAATGGATTGATGTGCAAAGCGATGATTTGGAGACACAACAAACCATAACTCATCCTCATATAATTCATCCCACTCGATTTCTTTCGGCCTTTCAGACATTCCTCCACCATATATCGCAATATCCGCCTTATAGTTTATTAGTTGTTCAAAAGCGTCCTTCGTATTGGTTGTTGTAATCATTAAATCCACCTGTTCATTTGCAGCCTTGAAAGTAGCTGCCCATTTTGGAATTAAAAAATTGGCAGGCAGATAGGTAGCCACAATATGTAAATTCCCTGCTTTCGCCAAACGGTAATTTTCGATAAATGTTTCAATATGCTGTTCAAGAGCAATAAAATTTTGAGCTTTCTCTGCTAGAGCTTCACCAACTTCTGTTAGTACTACACCACGCCCTTGTTGCTTAAATAATTGGACTCCTAGTTCATGTTCAAATCGCTTCATTTGACTTGAAACGGCAGGTTGGCTAATACACAAGATCTCTGCAGCTTTAGTGAAGCTACCTGTAGTAGCAACCTGATAAAATAATTTTAAGCTATGACTGTTGATGATTTCACCCCTATTCATAATATAAAGTTATGTATAAATAATAATAATATATTTTTATTATGATTTATTCTATCATACACTTTATTGGCAAGCTTGCACTTTAAAATATAGGGAAATGAGGACTGTATGATGACAGAGTTAAATGTTTGGAAAAATGTAGATGACTATTTTATGGATAAGCTTCTACCAGAAAACGAACACCTTGATGCTGTACTACAGGCTAATAAAGAAGCAGGTATTCCAGAGATAGATGTATCCCCTACTCAAGGGAAACTATTATATTTACTAGCTAAAATAAAAGGAGCAGCAACTATTTTAGAAATTGGCACACTTGGTGGCTATAGCAGTATTTGCTTAGCCCAGGCTCTTCCTAAAGAAGGGAAAGTAGTGACTTTAGAAATTAATGAAGAGTATGCCTTAGTCGCTCAACAAAATATAGAGAGGGCTGGCTATAAGGAACAGGTTGAGATCATTTTAGGAAACGCCTTAGATTCATTACCAAACTTGAAAAAAGCAGGCCATTTATTTGACTTTATTTTTATTGATGCCGATAAGCCTAATAACCCCGCTTACTTGAAGTGGGCGTTAAAACTAGCTCATCCAGGCGCCATCATCATCGCGGATAATGTAGTTCGTAATGGTGCGGTAACTGATGAAATTAGTGAAGATGAACGTGTCAGAGGCGTACAGCAATTTATAGATTTACTAAAAGAGGAACCTAGAATTGAAGCAACAGCTATACAAACAGTTGGTGTGAAGGGGTATGACGGCTTCGTACTAGCCATTGTAAATTAAGACGGAAAAAAATCCGCGTAAACTGCTGCAGCAGCTACGCGGATTTTTTTCAAAAAAGATGCCCTACAGCTCCCCATCTAAGCTAATAAGACATCTTTTCCCCCTTAAAACCTCTTAACTTTTATTTAGACCCCTTTTAATTCGATCATGCTTATCTCTTTCATTTAACGGGGGAACAGACCCCGTCACGTTATGTTAGTAGAATTAGGAAAGTTGAATATGTTAATAGTAGATTTTATCTTATGCTAATTTTTCATACCCTGGAAGTGTCAAGAATTCCGCGAACTCATCTTGCTCAATTAAAGATTTAAACAGTTCAGCAGCTTCTTCATAGCGACCACTGTTATAGGCTTGTTCCCCAACAGCCTCTTTAATTTTCACAAGCTCTTCTTCCAATATCTCTAAGACAAACGCTAACGTAATGCCACGTCCATCATCTAAAATACCTTTAGGATGACGAATCCATTGCCATACTTGTGTTCGAGAGATTTCTGCTGTTGCAGCATCCTCCATCAAGTTATTTATAGGTGCAGCACCGTTACCACGAAGCCATGAAGCAATATACTGTACACCAACACTGCAGTTAATACGAAGACCTTCAAGCGTAATTGTCCCTTCTGGTACAGCTACTAAATCTTCTGCCTTTACATGTACATCTTCGCGTTTTTTATGAATTTGGTTAGGAGTTGTCATAATAGCATCAAATTGCTCCATTGCAGTTGCCACCATACCTGGATGTGCTACCCAAGTACCATCATGTCCCTCTGTTGCCTCACGACGTTTATCTTCTGCAACCTTTGCAAATGCCACCGCATTCGCCTCATCATCATTTTTAACAGGAATTTGTGCAGCCATACCGCCCATTGCTGGTGCATTTCGCTTATGACATGTCTGTATACATAAAGACGTATAAGCCTTCATGAAAGGTACAGTCATCGTTACTTGGCCACGATCTGGTAAAATAACGTCAGCTTGATTGCGAAGACGTTTAATATAACTGAAAATATAATCCCAACGGCCACAATTCAGACCAGCTGAATGTTCACGTAGCTCATATAAAATTTCATCCATCTCAAACGCTGCTAAAATCGTTTCAATCAAAACAGTAGCTTTTATAGTCCCTTGTGGGATGCCAATATAATCTTGGGCAAACACAAAGATATCATTCCAGAGACGAGCCTCTAAATGACTTTCAAGCTTCGGTAAATAGAAGTATGGCCCAGTACCTTGTGCTAGTGCATTTTTCGCATTATGGAATAGATATAACCCAAAATCAAAGAAACTCCCTGAGATCGGCTCTCCATCAACAAGCACATGCTTCTCAAGCAGATGTAAGCCTCGCGGTCGAACTAACAGCACTGCTGTTTCAGTATTTAATGTATACGTTTTACCATTGGAGGCTTGCGTAAACTCAATCGTCTTATTAATAGCATCACGCATATTAATTTGACCACCAATCATATTTTCCCACGTTGGAGAGGATGCATCCTCAAAGCAAGCCATAAACATTTTTGCACCAGAGTTTAAAGCATTAATCACCATTTTTCGATCAACAGGACCTGTAATCTCGACACGGCGATCTTGCAAGTCCTTTGGAAGTGGTGCAATTGTCCAATCACCTTCACGAATACCTTTAGTCTCTGGTAAGAAATCCAGTTTCTCTCCTGCATCAAGACGATTTTGTCTTTCCTGGCGAGCGTTCAACAGCTCCTTACGACGAGCATCAAAATTTTTATGCAAGGCAAGAACAAACTCAAGAGCTTCAGGTGTTAAAACTTCCTTCGTTTGCTCGTTTTGTTCTCCAACAATTTTAAGCTTACCTGTCGTTGCCTGTTCCATTAGTTGTTTACCCACCTTTGCTATTTTAGTTTCGTCATCCTCCGCCTTAGGAGGAGCGGAGGAGACTACTCTATGATTATGAATTTAGGAAAACACGTAATTCAATCAAGACTTATACAAACTGTTCAGTTTCAGTTGAACCTGCCATTGCCGTTGTAGAAGAAGTACCTCCAGAGATAACTTGAGAAATTTCATCAAAGTATCCAGTACCTACCTCACGTTGGTGGCGTGTAGCTGTATAGCCTTTTGATTCTGAAGCAAACTCAGCTTGTTGCAGCTTAGAATATGCAGCCATACCATTATCTTTATAATCGTGTGCAAGCTCAAACATAGAGTGGTTTAGTGCATGGAAACCTGCTAATGTTACAAACTGGAATTTATAACCTAGCTTACCAAGCTCACGTTGATACTCTGCAATTTCCTCTTCTGAAAGGTTTGCTTTCCAGTTGAATGATGGTGAACAGTTGTATGCAAGCATTTTACCAGGGAACTCTGCATGAATGGCCTCAGCAAATTCACGAGCTTCTTCTAGTGATGGTTTAGAAGTTTCACACCAAATTAAGTCTGCATATGGTGCGTAAGCTAAACCACGAGCAATTGCTTGTTTAATACCTGCTTTTGTACGGAAGAAACCTTCAGGTGTACGTTCACCAGTTATGAACTCCGCATCACGTGGATCAATATCTGAAGTAACCATATCCGCAGCATCGGCATCTGTACGCGCAATTAAAATTGTATCTACGCCCATAACGTCTGTTGCTAAACGAGCAGCCACTAAGTTACGAACAGCGTTTTGCGTTGGCAGTAAAACTTTACCGCCTAGATGTCCACATTTCTTTTCTGAAGCTAATTGATCTTCTAAGTGCACACCAGCTGCACCAGCTTCAATCATGCCTTTTACAAGCTCAAATACGTTTAGAGGACCACCAAAACCTGCTTCAGCATCTGCTACGATTGGTGCAAACCAGTCAAATTGATCGACACGTCCTTCAGCATGATCAATTTGATCGGCACGTTGAAGTGCTTGGTTGATTCTTTTTACTACTGCTGGTACAGAGTTAGCAGGATATAACGATTGGTCAGGATACATTTGACCAGAAAGATTTGCATCCGCAGCCACTTGCCAGCCTGATAGATAGATAGCCTTTAATCCAGCCTTTACTTGTTGTACCGCCTGATTACCTGTTAATGCCCCCAATGCATTAATGAATGGTTCTTCACGTAACGAATTCCAAAGTCGAGTAGCACCTTTTTGCGCCAATGTTTGTTCAATTATCACAGTGCCCTGTAATTTAACAACCTCTTCAGCTGAATATGTGCGTTCAATACCAGCCCAGCGTGGGTTTTCAGCCCATTGTTTTTCTAAAGCTTCGATTCTTTCTTGACGAGTTGACATATTGAAATTCCACCTTCCCCTTTGTGTACAATATACTCTGTTAAAAAACTTTTAATTAACTGTTCCATAACAGGTTTATTTGTTGTAAATTAATATATAACAGAGTGTTTGAATTTTCATTATTTTTGGATAAAAGACCATTTTTTCGGGATGAAACTACTTTTTTGAGCGATAAAATTTGGAAGACTGTTTACAAACAAGGGGGATATTCACAATGAACAATGAGTTAAAATCTTTTGGAAATGATATTTCACAACAGTATATTTTAATGTTGCAGGACTGGGTTCCAGCGAATTCATCCATTGCAATTGCTGTTGAACATTCTTATATTTATTTTCACTCAGGTCATCAAGATATTCAGTTAAAGATAGGTCAACAAGTAATGCCTGGGAGTATTGCAGAGCAAGTGTTACGCACTCACAAAAAAACAGATGCCATATTAGATAATTCTTTATTCAATACGCCCTATTATGGCATTGGCTATCCCATATCCATTCAAGATAAGCCAGCTGCATTAGTTGTTATCTTACCATCCACATTCACTATGAAAAAAGCAGAGCCATTCCAATTTTTAACGGGGAAACAAGAGGAGGAGTGGAATCCAGTAGCAATAAGTAAAATATCTCATATAGAAAGTCTGCAGAAAAAAACTTGGTTTTATGTAGATAAAGAACAGTTTAAAACGGGGATTACACTAAAAGAGCTGCAATTAAGGTTGCCATCATACTTTATTCGTATTCATAGATCCTATATTGTAAATATACATTTCATAAAAAAAATGGCCCGAGATCTAACATCAAATTTTATTATTACATTAACCGATGGAAGTGAATTGCCAGTAAGTCAATCCTATATCAATAATCTTCGAAGTGCTCTTGAATTTTAAGTGCGAAGACTGTCTTTTCAATTATTTTTGTAACGAAAGCAAAGAATCACTCCTCTATAGGGGATAATCATTGCTTATTTTGTTGCTATTTTTAGCAGATGTTCACATGCGATGAATCAAGCTAAATCATCAAGCGGATGTCACAGATTTTGAAGAGGAATTTTTCTAATGAGCTCGAAAAATCTAACTAGAAGAATCAAAAAAGACCAGAGAAATTATTCTCTGGTCTTTCACAATTGCCTAGCGACGTCCTACTCTCACAGGGGGAAGCCCCCAACTACCATCGGCGCTAAAGAGCTTAACTTCCGTGTTCGGTATGGGAACGGGTGTGACCTCTTTGCCATCATCACTAGACTATAGTCGGCTTTCAATATACATCGCATTTCTTCATCAGCTTCTGTCGTTCAGTCAGTCACGTACTTGAGTACGCTCCTTCCCTCTCTCCATTGCTTCCTCGAACTACTCGTATCTTGAAACCCTTCATAAAAGAAATTATTCTTTCAAAACTGGATAAACGGTTCATTGAATGTTTCAAACGTTTTGGTTAAGTCCTCGATCGATTAGTATTCGTCAGCTCCATGTGTCACCACACTTCCACCTCGAACCTATCTACCTCATCGTCTTTGAGGGATCTTACTTACTTGCGTAATGGGAAATCTCATCTTGAGGGGGGCTTCATGCTTAGATGCTTTCAGCACTTATCCCGTCCACACATAGCTACCCAGCGATGCCTTTGGCAAGACAACTGGTACACCAGCGGTGTGTCCATCCCGGTCCTCTCGTACTAAGGACAGCTCCTCTCAAATTTCCTACGCCCACGACGGATAGGGACCGAACTGTCTCACGACGTTCTGAACCCAGCTCGCGTACCGCTTTAATGGGCGAACAGCCCAACCCTTGGGACCGACTACAGCCCCAGGATGCGATGAGCCGACATCGAGGTGCCAAACCTCCCCGTCGATGTGGACTCTTGGGGGAGATAAGCCTGTTATCCCAAGGGTAGCTTTTATCCGTTGAGCGATGGCCCTTCCATGCGGAACCACCGGATCACTAAGCCCGTCTTTCGACCCTGCTCGACTTGTAGGTCTCGCAGTCAAGCTCCCTTGTGCCTTTACACTCTACGAATGATTTCCAACCATTCTGAGGGAACCTTTGGGCGCCTCCGTTACCTTTTAGGAGGCGACCGCCCCAGTCAAACTGTCCGCCTGACACTGTCTCCTGCCCCGCTAAGGGGCATGGGTTAGAATTTCAATACAACCAGGGTAGTATCCCACCGACGCCTCCTTCGAAGCTGGCGCTCCGAGATCTCTGGCTCCTACCTATCCTGTACAAGTTGTACCAAAATTCAATATCAGGCTACAGTAAAGCTCCACGGGGTCTTTCCGTCCTGTCGCGGGTAACCTGCATCTTCACAGGTACTATAATTTCACCGAGTCTCTCGTTGAGACAGTGCCCAGATCGTTACGCCTTTCGTGCGGGTCGGAACTTACCCGACAAGGAATTTCGCTACCTTAGGACCGTTATAGTTACGGCCGCCGTTTACTGGGGCTTCAATTCGCAGCTTCGCTTGCGCTAACCACTCCTCTTAACCTTCCAGCACCGGCAGGCGTCAGCCCCTATACGTCACCTTACGGTTTTGCAGAGACCTGTGTTTTTGCTAAACAGTCGCCTGGGCCTATTCACTGCGGCTCTCATGCGCTTGCACGCTCAAGAGCACCCCTTCTCCCGAAGTTACGGGGTCATTTTGCCGAGTTCCTTAACGAGAGTTCTCTCGCACACCTTAGGATTCTCTCCTCGACTACCTGTGTCGGTTTGCGGTACGGGCACCTCTCACCTCGATAGAGGCTTTTCTTGGCAGTGTGAAATCAGGAACTTCGTCCATACGGACTCGCCATCACAGCTCAACGTTACAGTGTGCGGATTTGCCTACACACACGCCTTACTGCTTGGACGCGCATAACCAACAGCGCGCTTACCCTATCCTACTGCGTCCCCCCATTTCTCAAACGGTGAGGAGGTGGTACAGGAATATCAACCTGTTGTCCATCGCCTACGCCTATCGGCCTCGGCTTAGGTCCCGACTAACCCTGAGCGGACGAGCCTTCCTCAGGAAACCTTAGTCATACGGTGGACGGGATTCTCACCCGTCTTTCGCTACTCATCTAAGATTCTCACTTCTAAGCGCTCCACCAGTCCTTCCGGTCTGACTTCAACGCACTTAGAACGCTCTCCTACCACTGACATCGTAGATGTCAATCCACAGCTTCGGTGAATCGTTTAGCCCCGATACATTTTCGGCGCAGCGTCACTCGACCAGTGAGCTATTACGCACTCTTTAAATGATGGCTGCTTCTAAGCCAACATCCTGGTTGTCTGTGCAACGCCACATCCTTTTCCACTTAACGATTACTTTGGGACCTTAGCTGGTGGTCTGGGCTGTTTCCCTTTTGACTACGGATCTTATCACTCGCAGTCTGACTCCCGTGTATAAATATCTGGCATTCGGAGTTTGTCTGAATTCGGTAAACCGGGATGGCCCCCTAGTCCAAACAGTGCTCTACCTCCAGTATTCTCATCACGAGGCTAGCCCTAAAGCTATTTCGGAGAGAACCAGCTATCTCCAAGTTCGATTGGAATTTCTCCGCTACCCACACCTCATCCCCGCACTTTTCAACGTGCGTGGGTTCGGGCCTCCAGTAAGTGTTACCTTACCTTCACCCTGGACATGGGTAGATCACCTGGTTTCGGGTCTACGACCACGTACTATTTCGCCCTATTCAGACTCGCTTTCGCTGCGGCTCCGCCTTCTAAAGCTTAACCTCGCACGTAATCGTAACTCGCCGGTTCATTCTACAAAAGGCACGCTATCACCCATTAACGGGCTCTAACTACTTGTAGGCACACGGTTTCAGGATCTCTTTCACTCCCCTTCCGGGTGCTTTTCACCTTTCCCTCACGGTACTGGTTCACTATCGGTCACTAGGTAGTATTTAGCCTTGGGAGATGGTCCTCCCAGATTCCGACGGAATTTCACGTGTTCCGCCGTACTCAGGATCCACTCAGGAGAGAACGAACTTTCGACTACAGGGCTTTTACCTGCTCTGGCGGACCTTTCCAAGTCGCTTCATCTAACTCGCTCTTTTGTAACTCCGTATTGAGTGTCCTACAACCCCAAGAGGCAAGCCTCTTGGTTTGGGCTCTTCCCGTTTCGCTCGCCGCTACTCAGGGAATCGATTTTTCTTTCTCTTCCTCCAGGTACTTAGATGTTTCAGTTCCCTGGGTCTGCCTTCAAGACGCTATGTATTCACGTCAAGATACTACGCGATTAAACGTAGTGGGTTCCCCCATTCGGAAATCTCCGGATCAAAGCTCACTTACAGCTCCCCGAAGCATATCGGTGTTAGTGCCGTCCTTCTTCGGCTCCTAGTGCCAAGGCATTCGCCGTGCGCCCTTAATAACTTAACCTAACGGCTTTCAATACACATCACATTTCGTTGTCAGCTTCACTCGTTCAATCAGTCACGTACTCAAGTACGCTCCTTCATTCACTCGATTGCTTCCTAGAACTGCTCGTGTCTTGAAACCTTCTAATGTTATTAAGCCTATAAAAAAACTTAAAAAATAAATGTGTTTGTTACAATTTCAATGTCGTTTTATCCAGTTTTCAAAGAACAAAGATTGGTGGAGCCTAGCGGGATCGAACCGCTGACCTCCTGCGTGCAAGGCAGGCGCTCTCCCAGCTGAGCTAAGGCCCCAAGAGGTATATATGGTGGGCCTAAATGGACTCGAACCATCGACCTCACGCTTATCAGGCGTGCGCTCTAACCAGCTGAGCTATAGGCCCTCTTGGAAGTTTTATATTATTTAATAAACCTTCAAAACTGAACGCAAAACGTAATCTTACAAACCCTAGGTTTGTATTCCGAAATAATCCTTAGAAAGGAGGTGATCCAGCCGCACCTTCCGATACGGCTACCTTGTTACGACTTCACCCCAATCATCTATCCCACCTTCGGCGGCTGGCTCCAAAAGGTTACCTCACCGACTTCGGGTGTTACAAACTCTCGTGGTGTGACGGGCGGTGTGTACAAGGCTTGGAACGTATTCACCGCGGCATGCTGATCCGCGATTACTAGCGATTAAAGCTTCATGTAGGCGAGTTGCAGCCTACAATCCGAACTGAGAACGACTTTATCGGATTAGCTCCCTCTCGCGAGTTGGCAACCGTTTGTATCGTCCATTGTAGCACGTGTGTAGCCCAGGTCATAAGGGGCATGATGATTTGACGTCATCCCCACCTTCCTCCGGTTTGTCACCAGTCACCTTAGAGTGCCCAACTAAATGATGGCAACTAAGATCAAGGGTTGCGCTCGTTGCGGGACTTAACCCAACATCTCACGACACGAGCTGACGACAACCATGCACCACCTGTCACCGTTGCCCCCGAAGGGGAAACTATATCTCTACAGTGGTCAACGGGATGTCAAGACCTGGTAAGGTTCTTCGCGTTGCTTCGAATTAAACCACATGCTCCACCGCTTGTGCGGGCCCCCGTCAATTCCTTTGAGTTTCAGTCTTGCGACCGTACTCCCCAGGCGGAGTGCTTAATGCGTTAGCTGCAGCACTAAGGGGCGGAAACCCCCTAACACTTAGCACTCATCGTTTACGGCGTGGACTACCAGGGTATCTAATCCTGTTTGCTCCCCACGCTTTCGCGCCTCAGTGTCAGTTACAGACCAGATAGTCGCCTTCGCCACTGGTGTTCCTCCAAATCTCTACGCATTTCACCGCTACACTTGGAATTCCACTATCCTCTTCTGCACTCAAGTCTCCCAGTTTCCAATGACCCTCCACGGTTGAGCCGTGGGCTTTCACATCAGACTTAAGAAACCACCTGCGCGCGCTTTACGCCCAATAATTACGGACAACGCTTGCCACCTACGTATTACCGCGGCTGCTGGCACGTAGTTAGCCGTGGCTTTCTAATAAGGTACCGTCAAGGTACAGCCAGTTACTACTGTACTTGTTCTTCCCTTACAACAGAGTTTTACGAACCGAAATCCTTCTTCACTCACGCGGCGTTGCTCCATCAGGCTTTCGCCCATTGTGGAAGATTCCCTACTGCTGCCTCCCGTAGGAGTCTGGGCCGTGTCTCAGTCCCAGTGTGGCCGATCACCCTCTCAGGTCGGCTACGCATCGTCGCCTTGGTGAGCCGTTACCTCACCAACTAGCTAATGCGCCGCGGGCCCATCCTATAGCGACAGCCGAAACCGTCTTTCAGTGTTTCACCATGAGGTGAAACAGATTATTCGGTATTAGCCCCATTTCCCGGAGTTATCCCAAACTATAAGGTAGGTTGCCCACGTGTTACTCACCCGTCCGCCGCTAACGTCAAAGGAGCAAGCTCCTTCTCTGTTCGCTCGACTTGCATGTATTAGGCACGCCGCCAGCGTTCGTCCTGAGCCAGGATCAAACTCTCCATAAAAGAAATTTGAATAGCTCAAATTGTTTTGCTGGCATCAATTTTGATGTCCAAAATTTTGTTTCGTTCACTAACAGAAGTTAGTTACTGAAAACTTTATTGATTACGTTTTGCTTGTTCAGTTTTCAAGGTTCATTTAATAAATCGAATTGGTGGAGCCTAGCGGGATCGAACCGCTGACCTCCTGCGTGCAAGGCAGGCGCTCTCCCAGCTGAGCTAAGGCCCCATATATTTTTAGGAAATGGTCGGGAAGACAGGATTCGAACCTGCGACCCCTTGGTCCCAAACCAAGTGCTCTACCAAGCTGAGCTACTTCCCGTTCTTTTTTGGCGCGCCCGACAGGAGTCGAACCCATAACCTTCTGATCCGTAGTCAGACGCTCTATCCAATTGAGCTACGGGCGCATTAAAAATGGTGCCGAGGATGGAATCGAACCGGTACGGTAGTCACCTACCGCAGGATTTTAAGTCCTGTGCGTCTGCCAGTTCCGCCACCCCATAAGACATTTGGAGCGGAAGACGAGGTTCGAACTCGCGACCCCCACCTTGGCAAGGTGGTGTTCTACCACTGAACTACTTCCGCATGTGCATAAGTTTTTTTATCTGGCAATGAAATAATGGTGCGGGTGAAGGGAGTCGAACCCCCACGCCTTGCGGCGCTAGATCCTAAGTCTAGTGCGTCTGCCAATTCCGCCACACCCGCTTATTATTATTTAAAAATGGTGAGCCATGAAGGACTCGAACCTTCGACCCTCTGATTAAAAGTCAGATGCTCTACCAACTGAGCTAATGGCTCTAAAAAATGGTGCTTAGCTATAGGAATCGAACCCACGACCTACTGATTACAAGTCAGTTGCTCTACCTGCTGAGCTAAACCGGCATATGGTGGAGGATGACGGGCTCGAACCGCCGACCCTCTGCTTGTAAGGCAGATGCTCTCCCAGCTGAGCTAATCCTCCTGGGTAATATGCCTAGCGATGTCCTACTCTCACAGGGGGAAGCCCCCAACTACCATCGGCGCTAAAGAGCTTAACTTCCGTGTTCGGTATGGGAACGGGTGTGACCTCTTTGCCATCATCACTAGACTTTTAAAAGACAAGATTTATTATAACTTATTTCGTTATAAATGCAAGCTTTTTTAAACTTTCTTGTTCTTTCAAAACTGGATAAACGGTTCATTGAATGGTTCAAACATTTTGGTTAAGTCCTCGATCGATTAGTATTCGTCAGCTCCATGTGTCACCACACTTCCACCTCGAACCTATCTACCTCATCGTCTTTGAGGGATCTTACTTACTTGCGTAATGGGAAATCTCATCTTGAGGGGGGCTTCATGCTTAGATGCTTTCAGCACTTATCCCGTCCACACATAGCTACCCAGCGATGCCTTTGGCAAGACAACTGGTACACCAGCGGTGTGTCCATCCCAAGGTCCTCTCGTACTAAGGACAGCTCCTCTCAAATTTCCTACGCCCACGACGGATAGGGACCGAACTGTCTCACGACGTTCTGAACCCAGCTCGCGTACCGCTTTAATGGGCGAACAGCCCAACCCTTGGGACCGACTACAGCCCCAGGATGCGATGAGCCGACATCGAGGTGCCAAACCTCCCCGTCGATGTGGACTCTTGGGGGAGATAAGCCTGTTATCCCCGGGTAGCTTTTATCCGTTGAGCGATGGCCCTTCCATGCGGAACCACCGGATCACTAAGCCCGTCTTTCGACCCTGCTCGACTTGTAGGTCTCGCAGTCAAGCTCCCTTGTGCCTTTACACTCTACGAATGATTTCCAACCATTCTGAGGGAACCTTTGGGCGCCTCCGTTACCTTTTAGGAGGCGACCGCCCCAGTCAAACTGTCCGCCTGACACTGTCTCCTGCCCCGCTAAGGGGCATGGGTTAGAATTTCAATACAACCAGGGTAGTATCCCACCGACGCCTCCTTCGAAGCTGGCGCTCCGAGATCTCTGGCTCCTACCTATCCTGTACAAGTTGTACCAAAATTCAATATCAGGCTACAGTAAAGCTCCACGGGGTCTTTCCGTCCTGTCGCGGGTAACCTGCATCTTCACAGGTACTATAATTTCACCGAGTCTCTCGTTGAGACAGTGCCCAGATCGTTACGCCTTTCGTGCGGGTCGGAACTTACCCGACAAGGAATTTCGCTACCTTAGGACCGTTATAGTTACGGCCGCCGTTTACTGGGGCTTCAATTCGCAGCTTCGCTTGCGCTAACCACTCCTCTTAACCTTCCAGCACGGGCAGGCGTCAGCCCCTATACGTCACCTTACGGTTTTGCAGAGACCTGTGTTTTTGCTAAACAGTCGCCTGGGCCTATTCACTGCGGCTCTCATGCGCTTGCACGCTCAAGAGCACCCCTTCTCCCGAAGTTACGGGGTCATTTTGCCGAGTTCCTTAACGAGAGTTCTCTCGCACACCTTAGGATTCTCTCCTCGACTACCTGTGTCGGTTTGCGGTACGGGCACCTCTCACCTCGATAGAGGCTTTTCTTGGCAGTGTGAAATCAGGAACTTCGTCCATACGGACTCGCCATCACAGCTCAACGTTACAGTGTGCGGATTTGCCTACACACACGCCTTACTGCTTGGACGCGCATAACCAACAGCGCGCTTACCCTATCCTACTGCGTCCCCCCATTTCTCAAACGGTGAGGAGGTGGTACAGGAATATCAACCTGTTGTCCATCGCCTACGCCTATCGGCCTCGGCTTAGGTCCCGACTAACCCTGAGCGGACGAGCCTTCCTCAGGAAACCTTAGTCATACGGTGGACGGGATTCTCACCCGTCTTTCGCTACTCATACCGGCATTCTCACTTCTAAGCGCTCCACCAGTCCTTCCGGTCTGACTTCAACGCACTTAGAACGCTCTCCTACCACTGACATCGTAGATGTCAATCCACAGCTTCGGTGAATCGTTTAGCCCCGATACATTTTCGGCGCAGCGTCACTCGACCAGTGAGCTATTACGCACTCTTTAAATGATGGCTGCTTCTAAGCCAACATCCTGGTTGTCTGTGCAACGCCACATCCTTTTCCACTTAACGATTACTTTGGGACCTTAGCTGGTGGTCTGGGCTGTTTCCCTTTTGACTACGGATCTTATCACTCGCAGTCTGACTCCCGTGTATAAATATCTGGCATTCGGAGTTTGTCTGAATTCGGTAAACCGATGGCCCCCTAGTCCAAACAGTGCTCTACCTCCAGTATTCTCATCACGAGGCTAGCCCTAAAGCTATTTCGGAGAGAACCAGCTATCTCCAAGTTCGATTGGAATTTCTCCGCTACCCACACCTCATCCCCGCACTTTTCAACGTGCGTGGGTTCGGGCCTCCAGTAAGTGTTACCTTACCTTCACCCTGGACATGGGTAGATCACCTGGTTTCGGGTCTACGACCACGTACTATTTCGCCCTATTCAGACTCGCTTTCGCTGCGGCTCCGCCTTCTAAAGCTTAACCTCGCACGTAATCGTAACTCGTAGGTTCATTCTACAAAAGGCACGCTATCACCCATTAACGGGCTCTAACTACTTGTAGGCACACGGTTTCAGGATCTCTTTCACTCCCCTTCCGGGTGCTTTTCACCTTTCCCTCACGGTACTGGTTCACTATCGGTCACTAGGTAGTATTTAGCCTTGGGAGATGGTCCTCCCAGATTCCGACGGAATTTCACGTGTTCCGCCGTACTCAGGATCCACTCAGGAGAGAACGAACTTTCGACTACAGGGCTTTTACCTGCTCTGGCGGACCTTTCCAAGTCGCTTCATCTAACTCGCTCTTTTGTAACTCCGTATTGAGTGTCCTACAACCCCAAGAGGCAAGCCTCTTGGTTTGGGCTCTTCCCGTTTCGCTCGCCGCTACTCAGGGAATCGATTTTTCTTTCTCTTCCTCCAGGTACTTAGATGTTTCAGTTCCCTGGGTCTGCCTTCAAGACGCTATGTATTCACGTCAAGATACTACGCCATTAAACGTAGTGGGTTCCCCCATTCGGAAATCTCCGGATCAAAGCTCACTTACAGCTCCCCGAAGCATATCGGTGTTAGTGCCGTCCTTCTTCGGCTCCTAGTGCCAAGGCATTCGCCGTGCGCCCTTAATAACTTAACCAAGTTATTAAGCCTATAAAAAAACTTAAAAAATAAATGTGTTTGTTACAATTTCAATGTCGTTTTATCCAGTTTTCAAAGAACAAGTTTTGAAGCTTTTCATTCAAGAAGAATGAACCTTCAAAACTGAACGCAAAACGTAATCTTACAAACCCTAGGTTTGTATTCCGAAATAATCCTTAGAAAGGAGGTGATCCAGCCGCACCTTCCGATACGGCTACCTTGTTACGACTTCACCCCAATCATCTATCCCACCTTCGGCGGCTGGCTCCAAAAGGTTACCTCACCGACTTCGGGTGTTACAAACTCTCGTGGTGTGACGGGCGGTGTGTACAAGGCCCGGAACGTATTCACCGCGGCATGCTGATCCGCGATTACTAGCGATTCCGCTTCATGTAGGCGAGTTGCAGCCTACAATCCGAACTGAGAACGACTTTATCGGATTAGCTCCCTCTCGCGAGTTGGCAACCGTTTGTATCGTCCATTGTAGCACGTGTGTAGCCCAGGTCATAAGGGGCATGATGATTTGACGTCATCCCCACCTTCCTCCGGTTTGTCACCTAAGCAGTCACCTTAGAGTGCCCAACTAAATGATGGCAACTAAGATCAAGGGTTGCGCTCGTTGCGGGACTTAACCCAACATCTCACGACACGAGCTGACGACAACCATGCACCACCTGTCACCGTTGCCCCCGAAGGGGAAACTATATCTCTACAGTGGTCAACGGGATGTCAAGACCTGGTAAGGTTCTTCGCGTTGCTTCGAATTAAACCACATGCTCCACCGCTTGTGCGGGCCCCCGTCAATTCCTTTGAGTTTCAGTCTTGCGACCGTACTCCCCAGGCGGAGTGCTTAATGCGTTAGCTGCAGCACTAAGGGGCGGAAACCCCCTAACACTTAGCACTCATCGTTTACGGCGTGGACTACCAGGGTATCTAATCCTGTTTGCTCCCCACGCTTTCGCGCCTCAGTGTCAGTTACAGACCAGATAGTCGCCTTCGCCACTGGTGTTCCTCCAAATCTCTACGCATTTCACCGCTACACTTGGAATTCCACTATCCTCTTCTGCACTCAAGTCTCCCAGTTTCCAATGACCCTCCACGGTTGAGCCGTGGGCTTTCACATCAGACTTAAGAAACCACCTGCGCGCGCTTTACGCCCAATAATTCCGGACAACGCTTGCCACCTACGTATTACCGCGGCTGCTGGCACGTAGTTAGCCGTGGCTTTCTAATAAGGTACCGTCAAGGTACAGCCAGTTACTACTGTACTTGTTCTTCCCTTACAACAGAGTTTTACGAACCGAAATCCTTCTTCACTCACGCGGCGTTGCTCCATCAGGCTTTCGCCCATTGTGGAAGATTCCCTACTGCTGCCTCCCGTAGGAGTCTGGGCCGTGTCTCAGTCCCAGTGTGGCCGATCACCCTCTCAGGTCGGCTACGCATCGTCGCCTTGGTGAGCCGTTACCTCACCAACTAGCTAATGCGCCGCGGGCCCATCCTATAGCGACAGCCGAAACCGTCTTTCAGTGTTTCACCATGAGGTGAAACAGATTATTCGGTATTAGCCCCGGCTTTCCCGAGTTATCCCAAACTATAAGGTAGGTTGCCCACGTGTTACTCACCCGTCCGCCGCTAACGTCGAAGGAGCAAGCTCCTTCTCTGTTCGCTCGACTTGCATGTATTAGGCACGCCGCCAGCGTTCGTCCTGAGCCAGGATCAAACTCTCCATAAAAGAAATTTGAATAGCTCAAATTGTTTTGCTGGCATCATTTTGATGTCCAAAATTTTGTTTTGTTCACTAACCGAAGTTAGTTACTGAAAACTTTATTGATTACGTTTTGCTTGTTCAGTTTTCAAGGTTCATTTCGTCAACCATCTTTCGACAGCAACTTTTATATTATAACAACATCATTTCTCTTTGTCAACATCTTTTTTCAAGAAAACTTTCATTCCCAGAAGAGACAACTTTTAAATCTTATCATAACCACTTTACCAAGTCAACATCTTTTTATTCAAATTGTTTTTGAAGTTTGATGTTAGTTCTTACGTCGTCTTAACGACAAGTAATAATTTATCACGTTATGATAGACTTGGCAAGTGTTTTTTAAATAAAATCTATTGAATTAAAAAAACACAAATTTATAAGCATTTTTGTGCATTTACGAGAATACCAAATTGAGATATTCTCTTTGCTTACTTAATTATTTGTTTTACTATACATCTCTTTCTTTTAAATCTCAATGTTTTAAAATAAAAATACTTATTTATTCTCAAGATACCATTTGTTTAGGAAAGGAAATCTCAGTGGTATTTGTTTGTAAACATTACTCCTTCAGATTTATAAATCAAAGTCTTGTAAATTGTAATCAACATAGCAATATAATTTCATGCTATAACGCTACTATGAATAAATCCCGTTGCCTTCTGGATAGTTTGAATCTAAGCAACCTTTCGCACAAACCTACTTTTAATTTTATAACCGCCATAACAACGTTTCCTATATAAGTCACTATAAAGCTCTATTTAGTTTTTCATTTCCTAACAAATAAGCAGGCGCTAAAGTGCTTCTACTGCACTTTAGCGCCTGCTTACTGCTATTTATGTCCCTATTTAAGGTCATCCGCTTGAGGATCCACAATATTTAAGCACCATAAGAAATTGTCCCACGCAGAATACCAGCCACTGAAAACTTCAGAAGAATCATCCCAACGAACGTCGAATTTCTTGTGGCCATCTATTTCTACTAAATATAAAGTAAGGTTCTCATCTTTTTTAGCAACCACTAATTTCATACCATTCTCAAGTTCTTCTTCAGTAAATGGCACATCAGAAACCGAACGTAGTTGTGCCTGTTCAAATACTTGTTTGTTAATAATTTTGTAATTCATTATAAGCCCCCAATAAAAATACTTCTTTTTATACTTTTTGAATTTGAAAAACATAGAACTATAAAAGTATAACCTAAATTTAATCCTCGTTTAAACAACTTAATTTTTTTATAGCTTAAAAAGAGGAGAACTCACCTATATTGTGAATTCTCCTCTTCATTCATTACTATTCTTTTATTGCTTCACGAAAAGACTTCATTACAATTTAACTATTTTGTAATATGACGCATTGTTGGGAATAATAATACATCACGAATTGATGGTGAATTTGTAAGAAGCATGATTAAACGGTCAATACCAATACCTAGTCCACCTGTTGGAGGCATACCGTATTCCAACGCTTCAATGAAATCGTTGTCCATTTCATGTGCTTCATCGTTACCAGCTGCTTTTTCTGCTAATTGCGCTTCAAAGCGTTGGCGTTGGTCGATTGGATCATTTAATTCTGTGAAGGCATTTGCATGCTCACGACGAACAATAAATAGCTCAAAACGATCTGTGAAACGCTCGTCCTCTGGATTCTTCTTCGCAAGAGGTGAAATTTCTACTGGATGACCATATACAAATGTTGGCTGTACAAGAGTCTCTTCTACTTTTTGTTCAAAGAATTCATTAATGATATGACCCACTTCATGAACATCTTTCACTTCTACTCCGTGCTCTTTTGCAAGTGCTTGCGCTTGTTCTTTTGTCATTGGCTGCCAGAAGTCTACACCTGTTGCCTCTTTTACAGCGTCTACCATGTGTACTCGTTTCCAACCTACTGCAAGGTTGATTTCATCTTCTCCATATTGAACTGTCGTTGTACCAAGAACTTCTTGCGCAACATGTGCAATAAGGTTTTCAGTTAGTGACATGATATCTTGATAATCAGCATATGCTTCATATAGCTCAATCATTGTAAATTCAGGGTTATGACGTGTAGAGATTCCTTCGTTACGGAATACACGACCGATTTCATAAACTTTCTCTAAACCACCAACTATTAAACGTTTTAAATGCAATTCGATTGCGATTCGCATATATAGTTCCATATCTAGTGCATTGTGGTGCGTAATAAATGGACGAGCAGCTGCACCACCAGCAATCGTATGAAGCATTGGTGTTTCTACTTCTAAATATCCAGAGTTATCTAGATAATTACGGATTGCACGGATGATTTTAGAACGAGTTATAAATGTTTTTTTACTATCTTCATTTGTCATTAAATCTAAGTAACGTTGGCGATAACGTTGCTCAACATCCTGTAGGCCGTGGAATTTCTCTGGCATAGGACGAAGTGCTTTTGTAAGGAACGTGAAGCCCTCCGCTTTTACTGAAAGCTCTCCAACTTGTGTACGGAATACGTTTCCACGCACTCCAACAATATCTCCTAAGTCTGCTTGCTTAAATAATTCATATGCTTCCTCGCCTACATGATCTTGACGAACATAAATTTGAATTTGGCCACCTAAATCTTGAATATGGGCAAAGCCAGCTTTTCCTTTACCACGTTTCGTCATAATACGACCCGCAATAACAACCTCTTGAAGGTTTTCTTCTAGCTGCTCTTTTGTTTGGTCTGCAAATTGCTCACGCACTTCTGTTGATAAATGTGTACGCTCAAAACGACTTCCGAAAGGGTCTTGTCCGTTTTCTAGTATTGTCGTCATTTTTTGGCGTCTCACCAAAAGTTGATCATTTAATTCTTCTATATTATTTGACACTTGTTTCACTCCTTAAGTAAATTGTCCGTGTTTACGTCCATAATATTTCTATTGTACACAATTTTAGTGCTGTAATCATCTGTTTCAATTTATTTTCAATCCAACAAAAGATGATTAATAATTCTAAAAATTAAAGTTAGCAACACAAAGGCGCCTCTTTTAAAAATACCGAGACGCCCTATACATATCACTATACAATTAATTCCTTAGCTTCTGGACCGACTAAATTAAATTCGCTCTCTTCATATTCCTGCACAAGGCCATTTAATAGCGCACGAAGGTCTGCCGCCGTTTCTGTTTGGTTAATAGCATTACGTGCTTTCCCATTACCACGAATTCCTTTTAAATACCATGACGCATGTTTACGCATTTCACGCACCGCAATTCCTTCTCCTTTTAATTGGAGAAGACGTTCAAAGTGTAGGAGACATACATCCATTTTTTCTCGAACACTTGGTTCTTCCTTTAACTCACCTGTTTCTAGGTATTGAACCGTGCGGTAAATCATCCATGGATTACCTAATGCAGCACGTCCAATCATGACTGCATCTACTCCTGTAGTTTCAAGCATACGTTTAGCATCTTGTGGTGTTTCCACGTCACCATTACCAAGCACAGGAATGTTTACATTCTCCTTCACTTGACGAATGAAATCCCAATTCGCTTTACCTTCATACATTTGTACACGTGTACGACCATGAACCGCCACCGCTGCTGCACCTGCACGCTCAACAGCTTGTGCATTTTCCACTGCAAAAATATGCTCGTCATCCCAGCCAATACGCATTTTTACGCTGACTGGTTTTTTGACAGCATCCACAACAGCCGCTACCATTTCATATACTTTATTTGGATCAAGTAACAAGCGGGCTCCTGCTTCACATTTAATGATTTTATTAACAGGGCACCCCATGTTGATATCAATAATATCAGCAGTTGTATTTTCATCCACATATTTCGCCGCTTCCACTAAAGTTGCTTTATCTCCACCAAAAATTTGCAATGACAGAGG
This sequence comes from Lysinibacillus sp. FSL W7-1291, assembly GCF_038593415.1. Lineage (NCBI taxonomy): Bacteria > Bacillati > Bacillota > Bacilli > Caryophanales > Bacillaceae > Lysinibacillus > Lysinibacillus sp. FSL W7-1291. The sequence goes on along the minus strand of NZ_CP151994.1, from coordinate 107,131 downwards.
ATTTTCACGTTCATCGATATAAAGCATCCCTAATGTTTTTTCGTTTTTTTGGACAATACCCTTATCACTAATCATTTCAGCATACACGAGACCTGCTCCGAACTCTTTAACCGTTAATCGGAAAGCAGAGTTACAGATCCCAGCCATTGGCGCTAAAACCACTCGATTGTCCATGACGATATCGCCAATTTGAAACGGCTTCTCTGTTGTAAGACTCAACGTTGTCTTCCTCCTCTAAAAGCTTTTACCTATTATTTGCTATCTATTGTTAATGCTATGCATTAATCTTTCATCCACATACTATTACTTAATGCACCGTTGAAAACTCTTCAAACGGACTCCATAGGGTGATACCTTCATTTTCGCAATCCATTTGCTGCAACAGATCGTGCGCTTGTTGTAGCTGTACATCAAAGGGTGATGCTGCAATCTCTACTAATGGTACTAAGACGAATGCTCTTTCGTACATTCTTGGATGGGGAACTGTTAAACTCTCCGTTTCAATATTCTCTTGATTGTAAAGTAAAATGTCAAGGTCAATGATTCGTGGGCCCCAGCGAAATTCTCGAACACGCCCTAATTCCTGTTCTATGGATTGGCAGATCTTCAACATATCAGCAGAAGAAACATCTGTTTTTAGATGAACAGCAATATTTAAAAAATCTGCCTGATCTGTATAACCCACTGCAGCAGTTTCATAAACGGACGATACACGAACAAGTTTAATACCTTCCGTTTCCTTTAAAAGGGCAACTGCATGCTGAAGATTTTCATATCTCTCTCCCATATTCGTTCCGATAGATAAATAGACATCCTTCATCAGAAATCACCTCTCGTTACCTCAACAGACACCTCTTTGTAATAGCCATGAATTGGTGGGTCTGGTTTAATTAGTTCTACACGAACTCCTTTTACTTTATCAGGGTAGGTTGTTAATATTGCATCCGCTACTCTCACGACCAGAGCCTCAATTAGCTTAAACGGTTCCCCCTCCACAATATCACGGCATAATGCATAGACCTCTGCATAGTTCACTGTATAAGAGAGATCATCTGTTTCTCCAGCCTTGGTCATATCTACAGCAAGGGAAACATTTGCTCGAAAGCGTTGACCTAGAGTTGTTTCTGCTGCTAATACACCATGGTAGCCATAAAACTGCATGTCCTTTAAATGAATGTAATCCATCACGCTTCCTCCTTAAACAAACGTTTTCCCACTAAGACATCAGCCATATACGTAGCACGCGTCATTTCCTTTACATCATGAACACGTATCATATGACAGCCCTTTTCAATTCCATAAACCACTGTCGCACTTGTCCCTTCAAGACGCTCTTCAACAGGTAGTTTTAAGACATTGCCAATCATTGATTTACGTGACGTTGCTAATAATACAGGGTAACCCATAGCTACTAAATCCTTTAAGTGTTGCATCATAACTATATTTTGGCCAGTATTTTTAGCAAAGCCGATACCTGGATCTAAGATGATATGATGTTCAGGAACCCCCGCTTGCTGAGCGATGGCAATACTTTTCTCTAAGTCCATTTTTGCTGTCGCCCAAAAATCAACACCATAATCCATATTTTCGCGATTATGCATTAAAATAATAGGCACATGTAAATCCGCAGCAACCTGAGCAATTTCTGGCTCAGCCTTCGCACCCCAAATATCATTAATCATATGTGCCCCTGCTTCAATAGCAGCACGGGCTACATTTGCTTTATACGTATCAACGGAAATAACGGCCCTTACTTCTTTCGCTAATGCTTGAATAACGGGCACAATGCGGGCAATTTCATCTTCATCTGAAATTCGTTCATACCCAGGGCGTGTAGATTCCCCACCTACATCAATTATTTTAGCCCCTTCAGCCACCATTTTTTTCGCTTGAGCAACAGCAGCTTCTACATTGTTGTATTTTCCACCATCTGAGAAGGAATCTGGTGTAACATTGAGAATCCCCATAACAAATGTTTCTTTTGTATAGTCTAATGTAATACCATTAAGCGTTAATGGTTTCTTATATTTTTCTAGCATGTAAACGCTCCCTCTATCCTTGCTCCACTTCTTGAACAAATGCCTCATGTAAACACGAATAAATCGGCCCATTATTACCTAAAAATTGCACATTCTCTAAGCTACTAATCGGCACAAGCTCTTGTACTGAATTGGTAATGAAGCATTCCGTACTTTGTAGTAAGTCTTCTTTTGTATAAAAACCTTCTTTAACTTCTAAATCGAGTGCAGAGGCCTTCTCTATAACCCACGCTCGAATAATACCCGGTAAAATACCTGTCTCTAAGGAAGGCGTATATAGTATATCATTATTTACCCAAAAAACGTTTGATGTCACACCTTCAGCCACATAGCCCTGTTCTGTTAAAAAGAACCCTTCTTGTTGTGCCAGTGATAGCATTTCAAAGCGGCCAAGCACGTTGTTACCATAATGATGTGATTTAACTCGCAATCCTTGTTCAGGTGTATTGCGTGGCGTTGAAAGCCATTGCGCAATTTTCTCCGTCCCACGTTTTGTATTCTGAAGTTCTTTTCGAAAGATAATGACATTGGGTTGTTTATATTCTGTTGGCTGTAATCCAATATGATGTTCTCCAGCTGATACATTTAAACGGAAGTAGCCATCCTGACCGCCAGCCAGCTTGTTTAACTGTTGCACAACTTCAAGTAAAAATTTTTCAGGATAGGTTAAATGAATGTGATACTGAGATAAAGCAAGCTGTAATCTATCCATATGCTCTTCCCAGCGAAATACCTGACCTCTATATGTGCGGAATGTTTCAAAAAAGCCCAATCCATATAAAAAGCCATGATCAAATGGAGAAATCCGCAAATCCTGTGCGGCCATATAGTTTCCATTCATCCAGCACTGCATCTATTCCACTCCTTCTACATACTTCTCTATAAATTGACGCAATAGTTTTTTGCCTTGCTCTGTCATAATAGATTCTGGATGATATTGTACACCCTCTATCGAATATTCCGTGTGACGAAGCCCCATAATTTCTCCCTCTTCTGTCCAAGCGGTTACTTCTAGACATGCTGGTAACGTCTCTTTTTCTACAATAAGAGAGTGGTAACGTGTGGCCTGGAAGGGATTTGGCATACCTTTATGCAAACCCACTTCAGCATGTAGCACAGGTGATGTCTTACCATGCATAAGATGCTCAGCTCGTATGACATTGCCACCAAACACCTGTGCAAGTGCCTGATGACCCAGGCAGACCCCTAAAATCGGAATATTTCCCGCGAAATATTTAATAATGTTCAGGCTTTCACCTGCCTCATTTGGACTACATGGTCCTGGAGAAATAACAATCATATCAGGTGCAAGTTGCTCAATCTCCTTTACTGTTATATCATCATTTCGTTTCACTACTATCTCATGACCAAATTCACCTAAATATTGTACGATGTTGTAGATAAATGAATCATAATTATCAATCATTAAAATCATTTTGCTCGCTCCTCTGCCATTGCCTTTGCCTGCCACATTGCCTTCGCCTTATTTAAGGATTCCTGATACTCCCTTTCTGGCACAGAGTCAATGACAATACCTGCTCCAGCTTGAATATGTGCAACCCCATCTTTTATAAATGCTGTACGGATCACAATATTAAACTCCATATCACCTGTATAGCCGAGCCAACCGATAGAACCAGTGTATAAACCTCGTCGTACAGGCTCCAGTTCTTCAATAATTTCCATGGTGCGGATCTTTGGCGCACCTGTAATCGTCCCACCTGGGAACATTGCACGGATAACATCTGCATTCGTTTTATCTTCCGCTATTTCTCCTCGTACATTTGAAACAATGTGCATGACATGTGAATAGCGCTCAATGACCATAAATTCGTCCACTTCCACTGTTCCATAGGCTGATACTCGTCCTAAATCATTGCGCTCTAAATCCACTAACATCACATGCTCAGCACGTTCTTTCTCATTATCAATCAACTCTTGTGCCAATGCTAAATCTTCCGCTTCGGATTTCCCTCTTGGTCGAGTACCTGCAATGGGTCTTGTCGATAATTCATTGCCATGACGTTTTACTAATAACTCGGGTGACCCAGAAACTACAGCAAAATCAGGTGCCTCAATATAAGCCATGTATGGCGACGGATTAAACGCTCGTAAAGCCTCGTAGACATCCATCGCAGTCGCATTTAAGTTCTTGGACTGACGAACAGATAAGTTTACCTGAAACACATCACCCTGTGCTATATAGGTTTGAATTTTCTTTACAGCTGCTTCAAAATCAGTTCCTGCAAATGAGACAAGCAATTCATGCTCATCATTAGCAACTTCTACAGCATTTGTTTTTTCAAATTTACGCGCCTCTAAACCAGACTGTGCTGCAACCTGCCAGTTGTTAGCCCATTCTTCCAAGTTAACGTCACTATCTTCTAGCTTCATAAGAGTAACTGTATTCGTTTTCACATCATGTACTGCCCAACTATCAAAAATATAAAAATAGATATCTGGTATTTGCAAGTCATCCTTTGCCATATTAGGAAGTACTTCAATTTTACGTGCATAATCATATGCAACAAATCCAATAGCCCCTCCTTGAAAAACAGGAAGGTCCACATTATAAGAAATTCGATATTCCGCTACAAGCTCTTCCAGTAAAGCTAGAGATTCACCTTGTAAAATTTCTTGTCTATCATTTCTCCAGTTTACTAAAAGCCCCTCCTCTACTGATTGTGCAGTAGCTAACGGATTCCAAGCAGCTATCGTAAAATGCCCTCCGCGTCCACTCTCTAAAAACACATGCGCTTGCTGTGTCTCTGTTTGCTTCTTATAGCTATAAAAAAATGAATCTGCATCCATTGTTAATGTTTTTGTAAGTATTGTTTTCAAGTTATTTTCCCCTTTAAACATGTGGTGTGATTCCATCTTAACTTGAATATTACATAGAAGCGAATATTTTTATAATTTTAATAGTGTCCGTTTTTATGCACTAAAAAGGACTCCTTTTAAAAAGGAGCCCTTACATAAAAATCTTTATTTAGTCTTCAAATTGGTATAAAGGTGTTGAAAGGTAACGCTCTCCGTTAGAAGGTACAATGGCAAGAACATTCGAACCTTTACCTAAACGTTTTGCCGCTTCAATCGCAGCATAGATGGCAGCACCAGATGAAATACCACATAGGATACCTTCTTCACGTGCTACTTTACGTGCTACTTCAAAAGCAACCTCATTTTCAACAGGGAATACAGCAGAATAAACATCTGTATCTAGTACTTCTGGTACAAATCCAGCTCCAATACCTTGAATTTTATGTGGCCCTGGTTGACCACCAGAAAGAACCGGTGAATCTTTTGGTTCAACAGCAATGATTTCAATGTTTGGATACTTTTCTTTTAATACAGCACCTGCACCTGTAATGGTACCACCTGTACCAACGCCAGCTACAAATGCATCAAGTGTTAGGCCATCAAATGCTTCTACAATTTCAGGACCTGTTGTCAGACGGTGAATAACAGCGTTCGCTGGATTTGTAAATTGTTGTGGGAGGAAGTAGCCATGCTCAGCAGATAGTTCTTCTGCTTTAGCAATTGCACCCTTCATGCCTGCTGGACCAGGTGTTAACACAAGCTCTGCACCATAAGCTCGTAATAAGTTACGACGCTCTAAACTCATTGTTTCTGGCATAACTAAAATCGCTTTGTATCCTTTAGCAGCAGCAATCATCGCAAGACCGATACCTGTATTACCAGAAGTCGGCTCAATGATTGTACCACCCGGCTTTAATGTCCCGTCTTTTTCTGCAGCTTCAATCATTGCTAGAGCTAGACGGTCTTTTACTGAGCTTCCTGGATTAAAATATTCTAATTTTACATACACAGTGCCTTCATTTTCATTTGTTGCATGATTTAATTTTACAATTGGTGTTTTACCAACTAATTCAGCCACTGAATTCGCTAATCTACTCATTTACTAATCCACTCCCAATCCCTACTATTTTTATAGGTTTTACTTATTTTGTATTTTATCAATTTTTCCATTCGATTGTCAATAAATAAAACTTATATTTTCAGAATATTTATCATTACTTAAAACGGAAAAGCCTTATCATCTGTCTACAAAAAAAGAATCTGCATCCATTGGGTATGTCACTACGAATGCCTGCAAGTTTGATCAGACTCATTTTACCCCGCAAAACCTGCAGACTCTTTTCATGTATTATTTTTCTTTTTTAGACTCTCCATAATACCAAGTAGCATTAAATTCAGACCAAAATGCTTCCGGTGTAACAGATTGCGTCAATTGCTCTAAAGCCAATTCACGCTCAATATGTTCTTTCACATCGTCATATGTAAAGGATTGTCCTTCTAATACCTCTTGCACTTGAACAATTCCATAATGACCATTATCTAACTTAAAGGCTTTACTTACCTCATTTGCCTTAAGAGATTTCACAGTATTAATAATGGTAGGGTCCACATTCTCCTGATTCTCTGTGAGGAAACCAATATCTCCTCCTAGACTGGCTGAAGCACTATCAACAGATATTTCTCGTGCCAGCACTGTAAAATCAGAACCATTTTTCAATTCACCTAGTGCCTCATCAGCAGCTTTTTTTGAATCGACTTCAATAAAATTCGTACGATAGCTTGTTTTTGTATTATATAACCCCTGATTTTCCTCATAATACTTTTCAACACTTTCTTCCTCTATCACTACGTCCTTCGTGAGTACTTTATCCAATATAAGCTGTGAACGAATTTTTTGGCGTAGTTGCTCTACTGATAGATTTTGCATGGCTGTATCAAACTTATCTTGAGCAGAACGCATTAACGCAAGTTCAAGATCTATTTCTTTATCGGTAACTTTAATTTTATATGTTTTTGCTGCCTTTTCCATTACCGATTCATTTACTAAATTTTGTAGTGTTTCTTTACCATATCGTTCTTCCATGGCAATCATCCACTCTTGGCGCGTGATCACATCCCCATCAATGGCAGCGACTTGTTCGTCGCTACCAATTTCCTGACCTTTGTTTGGGATTAACCAGCTGATGAACCATAAAATATTTCCTAATAACAGAATCGCTATGACAGCTAAAGCAGGCTTTGTCTTTAAACGACGTTGCAGTAAAGGCGTTTGGTTTGGTGTTACAGTGGTTGAAGGTCGTCGATTACGCGTTGAGCTCATCAATAAACCCTTCTAGATCATCCTTAGAAAAACTGTATGTCTCTAGGCAGAAGTGACACTCTGCTTCCGCTCCGCCATCCTCTTCAATCATTTCTCTAATTTCCGCTGCTCCTAAACCTAAAATTGCTGCACCAAACCGCTCTTTTGTACATTGACATTTAAATTCAACTGGCATGGAATCTAAAATTTGTAGATGTCCATTTCCTAAAACAGCTTCTAAAATTTGCTCTGGTGTAAAGCCTTTTTCAATCATTTTTGAAACAGGCTCTATTGTAGCAAGATGTTGTTCAATTTCATTGATTGTTTCTTCCTCACAGCCCGGCATTAATTGAAGAATAAATCCGCCTGCTGCAAGAATAGTGTTGTCTGGATTGACTAATACACCTAATCCAACTGATGATGGTACTTGCTCAGATGTTGCGAAATAATAAGTAAAGTCTTCAGCGATTTCACCCGAAACAATTGGTGTTTGTCCAGAGAACATATCTCTCAATCCAAGATCTTTAACAATTGTAAGAAATCCTTCTGTACCAACGCCTGCTCGAACATCTAACTTCCCTTGCTCATTTAAATCAAAGTGAACATGGGGGTTTGTAACAAATCCGCGTACTTCCCCATGTGCATTACTATCAATTACCATAGGGCCAATTGGACCGTCACCCTCAATTTTAATCGTGATTTTCTCTTCACCTTTTAACATAGCTCCCATCATGACAGCTGCTGTCATTGAACGACCTAAAGCTGCTGACACAACTGGCCAAGTATCATGACGACGTTGCGCTTCACCTACTGTAGCAGTTGTACGAGCTGCAAACACACGAACTTGCCCATTAAATCCTAACCCTCTTACTAAATAATCATTCATAAATGGAATGTCCCTCATTTCCTATTGGTTACGTTTATATAGCTTATATAAACCCTTCAAAGTTAAAAACGGATCCACAACATCAATGATTTGTGTCTCCCCTGCGATTAAATTTGCTAGCCCACCTGTAGCAATAACTAATGGCTCCTCTTTACTTTGTGCTTTCATCCGGTTAACAATGCCCTCTACTTGTCCTACAAAGCCATAAAAAATACCTGCCTGCATGGCAGAAACGGTCGTTTTCCCGACAATATGTGAAGGCCGTACTATTTCAATACGCGGCAATCTTGCAGCCTGTGTATAAAGAGCCTCTGTAGAAATCGTTATACCCGGCGCGATAGCACCACCCATGTAATCGCCCTTCTCATTCAAATAACAATAGGTTGTCGCTGTACCAAAATCAACTATGATACAAGGGGCTTTATATAAATCTAGAGCTGCTATGGCATTCACAATGCGATCTGACCCAACCTCACGCGGATTTTCGTATTTAATATTTAAACCCGTTTTCACACCCGGGCCAACTACCAAAGGCTTTCTTCGAAAATATTTCTGACACATCGCGTCTAATGAAAACATAATTGGTGGCACAACTGAGGATATAATAATACCTGTAATTTGTTCAAATGAAATGCCTGCATGATTAAAAAATGAAAGAACTTGCATAGCATATTCATCCTCTGTTTTATGAAGGTCCGTCACCATACGCCAATGGAAAGCTAATTGTTCGTTGTCATCATAGACACCTAATACAATATTAGAATTCCCTGCATCTAAAACTAAAATCAAGGCTGACACCTCCCCTATCATCATTGCACCTTTCATAAACCTAACATGACAGCTACAATCTAATTGAAATGAAGATAAAATACTTTAGAAAATGATACCATACTTTTTACCTTGATTCAGCATTCATCTCCTTCCTCTAAAGGCGTGAGCGGAATGCTTACTTTATTTTTTCAGTGGATGTTCATCTATAACGATGAAAGCTTCTTTAAAAAGGAGCTCCCTAAACTAGGCAGCCCCTTTGAAAATCATTTAAAATTAAATTTTTCTGGATCTGGACCACAACGTAGACCATCATTCAATGCATCCAACTGTGTCATTTCTTGCTCAGATAACGCAAAGTCAAAAACATCAAGGTTTTCAGACATACGTGCCGGTGTCATCGTCTTTGGAATTGTGACAACATGATGCTGTACATCATAGCGTAACACAATCTGTGCAGGTGTCTTGCTGTATTTAGAGGCTAATTCTTGAATCAACGCTTCTTCAAGTAGAGAGCCATTCATCAATGGAGACCACGCCTCCACCTGTATACCCTTATCCTCACAATAGGCACGTACTTCCTCTTGTGTTAAATGTGGGTGAAATTCAATTTGATTAATAACAGGAATAACAGTCGTTTCCTTCAAAAGGCTTTCTAAATGATGCACATGGAAATTACTAACACCAATTGAGCGTACTCGACCATCTTGATAAATTTTTTCTAGTGCTTTGTAAACCTCAATATAATTTTGATCAATTCCTGGCCAGTGCACTAAATACAAATCTAAATAGTCTAATCCCATTTTCTCTAAACTGCTATCATATGCGGCAAGTGTTTTTTCATAGGAAAGACCATCGTTCCAAACTTTGGATGTGATAAATAGTTCTTCACGAGTTACTAAACCTTCTTCAATTGCGGCTTGTATTCCACGACCAACACTTTCTTCATTGCGATATACTTGTGCTGTATCAATGCTACGATAACCTTTAGCAATAGCTGTTTTTACGGCTTCTGCTAGGTCATCTCCTTCAGGTACTCGAAAAACACCATAACCAACCAAAGGCATCTTAAGTCCATTATTCAATGTTACATTTCCCACGTTAAACACTCCAATCTGTTTTCACTAACATTACATCTTCTCTCCACCCTAAGAGCAGAGTTATATGTAACTGTCTTACATAAATATATCCTAATGCTTATTAGCAAGAAAAGGCAAAGAAAAAGACTGTTTACCTAATTTTAGTAAACAGTCTTTTCTACTTTAATCACGTTTCTCATCGATACCTTTAGGAGCATCATTTGGTTCTTTACTTTCTTTTGCCAGATTTAAAGTTGTTGGGTTAGGCTCTTTGCTAAGTAGCTCTTTTTCAACAGTTGGTTCACCAATAGTATCTAATGTTGGCTTCGCTTCAATTTTCGGAGTGCTCTCCTCAATACTTTCTACGACCTCTGGCTCTGGTAAAATACCATGATCACGTAAATGTTCGATTTCCTGTGCATTTAATGTTTCTTTCTCCATTAAAGTATTGGCAATTAAATCAAGCAAATCACGTTTCTCCGTTAGGATGCGTTTTGTACGCTCATATTGTGTATCAATAATTTTTTGCATTTCTTTATCAATTTCATAGGCTACTGAGTCAGAATAATTTTGATCTGAATTAAAGTCGCGACCAAGGAATACATTGCCACCCTGACTTGAACCAAATTGCATAGCACCAAGGTTTTCACTCATTCCGTATTCGGTAACCATAGCACGAGCAATGCTTGTAACTTTTTGGAAATCGTTATGTGCCCCAGTAGAAACTTCACCAAGAACAATTTCTTCAGCTACACGACCACCAAGAAGGCCTGCAATACGATCTAAGAGCTCTTGCTTTGTTGTAAAGAAACGTTCTTCCTTCGGTAACATAATCGCATATCCACCCGCTTGACCACGAGGAACAATTGTTACTTTGTGCACTGTATCCGCTTCATCAAGCTCAAGACCTACTACTACGTGACCAGCCTCATGGAAGGATACCAGTTTTTTCTCTTTGGCTGAGTATACTCGACTTGCTTTAGCTGGACCCGCAATTACTCGGTCAGAGGCTTCATCGATATCCGCCATACTAATCGTACGTTTACTTTTACGAGCTGCTACAAGTGCTGCTTCGTTTAGTAAGTTTTCTAAATCTGCACCGGAGAAACCTGGAGTACGTTGAGCAACTGCAGCTAAATCAACTGTATCTGCTAAAGGTTTATTACGTGCATGTACTTTAAGAATTGCTTCGCGCCCTTTTACATCAGGATGACCTACAGTAATTTGGCGGTCAAATCGACCTGGACGTAATAACGCTTTATCTAAAATATCTGGGCGGTTTGTTGCAGCAATGATAATAATACCTTCATTTGCTCCGAAACCATCCATTTCAACCAATAATTGGTTCAGTGTTTGTTCACGTTCGTCATGACCACCGCCAAGACCAGCGCCACGTTGACGACCAACCGCATCAATCTCATCGATAAAGATGATACATGGTGCGTTTTTCTTCGCGTTTTCAAATAAATCTCGAACACGTGATGCACCGACGCCGACAAACATTTCTACGAAGTCAGAACCTGAAATTGAGAAGAAAGGAACGCCTGCTTCGCCTGCCACTGCACGTGCAAGTAATGTTTTACCTGTACCTGGAGGACCGACAAGTAAGATACCTTTTGGAATGCGTGCACCGATTTCAGTGAACTTGCGATGGTCTTTTAAAAAATCTACAACCTCTACAAGCTCTGCTTTCTCTTCATCAGCACCTGCTACATCTGTAAAACGAACTTTTTTCTTTTGGTCATCATAAAGTTTAGCTTTACTTTTACCAAAGCTCATCACTTTATTACCGCCACCCTGAGATTGGCTCATTAGGAAGAAGAATAAGAAAATGATGATGATGAAAGGAATAATTCCTGTAAAGAATTGAATCCATCCACTTGTTTCTGGTGCTGCTAAAAAACTAATATTACTATCTTTATCCTTAGCAGCCTCATCGATACGGTCCATTAAAGATTGGTTTTCACGAGGGATATTCACTGTAAAGCTTTGACCCTTCTCATAACCTTTCAGTGTACCTTCAACGATGTAAACTGATTTATCAGGTTGAATTGTAGCACTTGTTATTTCTTTCTTATCTAGAGCTTGTTGAAACTCATGATAAGATAACTCTTTCGTTGGTGAATTTCCACTATTGAAAGTACCAAAAATACCGATAATCACTAGGAAAATCAGTAAATAAAATATGGTATATCGAAATATTCGATTCATCTCCAGCCTCCTCATTACAAACAGAAAAATTATAAGTAAAATCTTAACATATCATGATTTCATCATACAACGAAAAGCCCTACTTAAAAAATGTTTCGTTCACTTTTGCCGTTATCAAAACAGTTTTAGGCCATCTTTATATGTCCCAGCGTAATTGTACCTGTTCCTTGGACTCGATATAGCTGAACATTGTGTCAAGATTTTGAATTATGTTAAACATAACGAAAAATACATGACTTGCGCTGGAGGCCTTTGCATTTATAGCTGGTTTTTGTAACTTAGAAAGAATAAACTTCAGGCTTCAGTATACCAATATAAGGTAAATTACGATATTTTTCTGCGTAATCTAAGCCATACCCTACAACAAAGCCATCCGGCACTTCAAAACCAACATAGTCAGCAGATAAGTCCACTTTACGGCCTGATGGTTTATCTAATAATGTAACAATTTTGATGGACTTTGCTTTGCGGTATTTAAATAAATCTACTAAATAGCTTAACGTTAAACCACTATCGATAATATCCTCGATAATTAATACGTCACGTCCCTCAACGCTTGTGTTTAAATCTTTTAAAATTTTCACTTCACCCGATGACACAGTAGCATTACCATAACTAGAAACATCCATAAAATCCAATTCGATGAAAGAATCGAAGCGTTTCATTAGGTCTGTCATAAATGGCATTGCTCCTTTAAGCACACCAACAGCTAATGGGAATGCATCTTTGTATTCCTCTGTTAATTGTGCACCTAAATGTGCAATTCTTTCTTGCAGTTGTTCTTCTGTAATCATAATTTTTTCGATGTCGTTTTGTAACATATCGATTCCTCCTCGTGATGTATCAAAAAATTTTCAACCAATTACGGTGAAATATTTTACAAAGACCTTAGTCTACGATGAGCACTGTATCATCGTTTGGTTGCGGAGTGGTTGAAAAAAATATTCCCATACGCACACCAATTACCGCTACCACCTCATCAGATTGAGAAATCAGTAACGGCCAGCTATTTCGCTCATTTAAAGGAATCTTTTCATCTATAAAAAGGCGAGATAAGCGTTTTGGCTGATCCATTCCTTTTAACAGCATTCTGTCTCCGTCCTTGCGTGCTCGAATATAGAGCGGTAGTTGGAGTTTGCTAGCGTTAAAATAAAAAAGCTGTGCAGTATCCGTCAGCAATTCAGACGATAAATCATGCAAATTGACTACGCATAAGCGTTCACCATTTGTCAGTGTTGTCCATCCATCAGCAGCCGTAATCATTTGTTTCTCAGGAGATGTTTGGCCTTCTAATGGCTTATTCTTCTGAATCGTTAATTTCCCGTAAAGGCGAACTGCTAGAAAATCTTCAGGCAAGTGAATTTCAGCATACCCTGCTGTTGTATCACAAAGCTTTAAAATTGAAGTCAATAAAGCATAACTTTGTATCGTATTTGAATCTTTGTAAAGATAGTTTAATAGTATTAAAATGAGCCTCCTTTGTAAAGCAAGTGGTACCAATTGAAAAGCCTCAATTTCCATGCTATATGTATTTTCGTTACTTCTTATGATGGTTTGAGAAAATACATCTTGGGCTAATGTCATTAAAAAGGTATCGTCTTCTTGCAATTGCTTTGTGAAATGGGCCACCTGCTCAGTCACTCTCGGATTTTCTGCCTCCAGTAAAGGCACCACATGATGTCTAAAGCGATTGCGTACATAGGTGTCTTTGGAATTGCTAGCATCTTCTCGATAATCCAAACCTTTTCTAAGTAAATATTCCCTTATTTCAGACTTTGTAACCGTTAAAAACGGACGAATTAATGATTTGCCTTCAAAACATCGTTGAGGACGTATGCCTTGCATACTGTTCATTGTTGCATTTTTTGTAAGGGCCATTAATACTGACTCCAGTTGGTCATCCGCATGATGTGCAGTTACAAGCTTATTGGCATTTGTTTTTCTCAAGATTTCTTTGAAATATCGATACCTCTCCCTACGACAAATTAACTGTGTATTACCATTTTCCTGTGCCATAATTGCAGGTATTGGAATATCTGTAGCATGTAAGTAAACACCATTGTCGTCACAATACTTTTGGACAAATGCTCTATCTGCAGCAGAGTTTTGCCCTCTCAACATATGATCGACATGTACTGCTTCCACCTGAATGTTCCACTGCGCCTGTGTTTGGATAAAGTAATGGAGTAACGCCATAGAGTCTACCCCACCCGAAACGGCGATGAGAAGATGATCGCCTTGCTGTAATAATTGCTCTTCTTCAATAAATGTTTTGACCTTTAATTCAAATGACAAACGCTTCTCCTCCCCTTTTCGTTGTTATTTTAAGATGAATTACTCATAGAATACTGAGCTGGTCTAAAGACAGCCCATGTCGGTACAACATGCGTCACCTCTAACATTAATACTGTACAGTCATCTTCTATTTCGAAATACCCTTGGAATGATTGCATGATCGTTGTTAGCTTTTCTTGAATGGTTTTATTTGTACTGGCAACCTGCTGTGCAAAAGCTAAAAATGTTTCCTCTTGCTCATCCCAATCATCTACACTTGAAAACAGGCCATCTGAGTGCATTAAAATAACGTCTCCTGCCTTCAGTTTTCTTTTTTCAGCTTCTACTGTTGAAATAGATAAAAATCCTACAGGTGCTGCATTACTTTCAACTTTCAGCACCTCTTTTCCACGTAAAATATAGGTCGACATACCTCCAGCCTTCCACGACCACAAATCACCATGCTGTAAATCAACAAGTGCAAAATCAAGTGTTGCATACATATCATCCTGTTGCTTTAATGACATAACATAATGCAATGTATGCATCGCCGTTTCCGGATTCATATTGTAATTAAGACACTCTCGCATCAAGTGGATCAATTTTCTACTTTCATGTTGTGCTTCTTTATTTTGCCCCATACCATCAGACAGCAAAATGGCAAATAGTCCTGGATGCAATTGGAAGAGGGCATGAGAGTCTCCAGAATATAGTGTTGCATCTTTCGACATGCTATATATATCATACTCTACTTCAAAGCTAATAGCTGATCTAAAGCATATTTGAACATGACGAAACGGTATTTCACAGGCTATTACTTTTTCTATTTCAAAAGGTTCATCGAAAATCTCATAAAGAATTGGCAGAATCATGCGTTCAGCTAATGTTGTATCTTCCTCCCAGTTGACACGTGCTGGTGCTAAAGCACAAACAATCTTTCTTGCACCTGGCTTATTGCTAAGCACATCTAGTTGAAAACATTCAATATTGGCATCCTTTAAGCGTTCAGCAATTTCCTTTTCTACACTAACAAACGAAATTGTATCCTCCTTCATCTCAGCGATTAACTGGTTTAAATGGTTACTCATATCACGAAGTTGCAGGGCAATCATTTTTTTACCATGAAAGTACTGCCCATTAATGCGTTCCCTATAAAGCTCTGTATCTAATTCCTCGAAAATCTTCGTCGATTTTACGCATTTATACCGTATTTGTTCTTCTACACGATGAATAGCTGATTCCTTGCCTACTCCTTTCATATGAAACCAGTCTGTCACAAGCTTGTCCATACCGTTATTTTTAGCACCCCAGCAATGTTCATAGCGGAAACAGCTTAAACAAGTGTTCATTGGAGATACTTCCTTCGCAGCTTCAACTGGAGCCGTCATAAAGCGATCAAATACAAGCTCCTTCATGAATTGTACAAAATGCTGAAAATGCTCTAATTTATACGTTACATGTTCGGTTAACCAATTCTGTCGTGCCAGTAAAATCTCCTCACGTTGTGGGAAAAGCTTGTCCCTCACCCTATCTGAATATTTCTTTGGGATCGTTAGAAAAAGAATGCTCCCGATGGCAATGGAGGTAAAATACACGCTATCTAAAGGCAGTGTGGCGTCATAAAATAAAAAAAAGACACTTGGCAAAATACTACCGATCGCAACACCAAATCTACCACCTTTAGCTCCCATTCCTGCACACAGCCCCGTTAAGGTCGCAACTGAAAGCATCCCGGTAAATGAAAGCTTAGCAATACCGATAAGAGTTCCCAGCACTGCTCCGATTACTGTTGCTAATGGGACACTGCCAACCAATGCACCAAAACAGATAAAAAGCTGCAATAAAAAAATGGGGAGTGAGAAATAGCTAATCACAACTGCTTGCATCCCAGTAAGCATGGCAGCAAACACGACTAATCCAGAGCCTAGCTTCTCATATGTCCAATGACTCGTAAACCATTCATACGAGTTAACAAATAGCACTTGCATAAACAGCGTCATAATAAGAGCTAGAGCTGCCTCACAGCCTACATAAAATTGTACAAGCACTGGTGGTAAGCCTTGATACATCACCCCTTGCCACATTATTTGTACCAGTAATACAGCTAAAGACACCGCAATACTTTGGGGCAACTGCCAGTAACGGAAACGCATGATACATTCATACATAACAATTTGTAACGCTAGAATGAAGACTTGTCCAAAACCAAGGAAAAAACAACCTGCTAAACTACCGAATAAAACGAATTTGGCATACTCCCTATACTTTGTTCGAATAATGGCCCAAAAAGGAACTGAGAACGGTACAGCTGCTTCAAATACAACAGATTGAGCTAAGAAAAAGGCGGTTAAAAAAAAGAGAGAACCTATTAGGATCTGCTTCTTTTTCATACCGATCTTTTGGTCATCTACATTCGTTGTATTATACCATTCAATACTTGTCATTTAATTATCCCCTTTCCGCACTTTTGGTTATTATAAAAAATTAT
This sequence comes from Lysinibacillus sp. FSL W7-1291, assembly GCF_038593415.1. NCBI lineage: Bacteria > Bacillati > Bacillota > Bacilli > Caryophanales > Bacillaceae > Lysinibacillus > Lysinibacillus sp. FSL W7-1291. The sequence continues at coordinate 90,267 of NZ_CP151994.1, read as the reverse complement.
GTGCGGAAAGATTGTCTGACGTTGACAGAAAAAAATATAAATATTTCGACTAATAGCTATTCATAAATACGAGAATTGGCAACAATTTCTTTCGCAACAGCCTAACATTCATGAAAAACGTTGAAAAATCCACTTATAAAAACAAAATTGTAATGACTTGCTATTCATCTTAAAGCTTAGTGCGAGGGCATTCTATGAGCTATCAATCACTTTATTCAACTGTTACCACGATACATTTCTACGTAAGAACAAAAAATCCGCTAAAATACTCTTCTATGCTAGTTTTTACGAAATATATTTTTTTAAAAAACCTACTTGACACTAGCACGTTTGGCTTGTATTATTTAACTTGTTGCTTAAACGACTGTGCGGAAGTAGTTCAGTGGTAGAACACCACCTTGCCAAGGTGGGGGTCGCGAGTTCGAACCTCGTCTTCCGCTCCATATAGTAATTGGCGGCCTAGCTCAGCTGGCTAGAGCGTACGGTTCATACCCGTAAGGTCGGGGGTTCAATCCCCTCGGCCGCCACCATAGTAGGCCCGTTGGTCAAGTGGTTAAGACACCGCCCTTTCACGGCGGTAACACGGGTTCGAATCCCGTACGGGTCATTTCAAATAGGCGCCTCAGAACTAAATTCTGAGGCGCCTATTTTTATTGTAATCTATTTTGTCACTATTCCCATCTATCCGTCTGTTCATTTATAGCTATGTGACTGCGTATAAAAATATGGCATACTAAAGAAAAGAGTGTTTTTTAGGAGGTTAAATTCCCTTGAGTGCATTAACAAAAGCCGCGTTAATTTGCGGAAGTGGCTCGATGATTATTCTTATTTCAATTCTTATTAATTTACCTTTTTTTGTTCAAATAATCCTATTACTTTGTGGACTTGCCGTGAGTGTATATGGTGTTTTCTTACTTGTCAAAATGGTTACTCATCCAGTGGAGAAAACATCCATAGCTTCTGCCGATGAAAAAACAATAAACCCCACAAAAAAGAAAAAGAGACCTTCTTCTACTTTGTAGGTAAATGAAAAAAAGGGATTAGCTTTATTAAAAAGCTAATCCCAACTCTATTTCATACACTTTTTCTACGATTAAAACAGTCAGCAAACTACCCTCTTCTAGCTCCGCGACCTCCGCGTTTTGATTCTGTAGCACGTTTAAGTGTTGCTAGACGTTCATCACTATCTTTTAAGAAGCGTGCCATTTTTTGCTCAAAATTTTCTTTTGGCTGGTGGCGTTCGTTACGATCATTAGAACGATTATCACGACGTGGACGTGCTGGACGTTCTGGTCTCTCAGCTTGAGGCTTTGCTTTACGGATTGAAAGACCGATCTTCCCGTCCGCTTCAACATTCATCACTTTTACTTCAACTTCATCTCCAACTTTTAGATGCTCATTGATATCTTTTACATAATTGTCAGCAACTTCACTAATGTGAACTAAGCCTGTTTTGCCATCTGGCAGCTCAACGAATGCTCCAAAATTTGTGATTCCTGTTACTTTACCTTGTACCTTGCTGCCTACTTCAATTGACATAAAAAAAATGCTCCTCCTTAAAAATTAAGCGACTCATTTGAGCCATGTAATCAATTTAATCAAACCTTTTATTGCATTAAGCTTCTCTTTTCATTATATATAACAATAAAAGAGTGTCAACAATACACAGCTTTTCAGTCGTCTTTTTTATCTTCCTTATCTGGAATGATAAAAATAATCTCACCTTCATCAGATAAGTAATACTCTTTTCTTAATAGCTTTGCGATATATTCATCATCCTGTAATTGTTTGATTTTAAGATTTAATGTATCTTGTTCTTCTTTCAATTCAGTGAGATGCTGATTCGCTTCTTTCTTTAATTTCTCTTTTGCTGCTAAAGTTTCATTTTGATGTGATAGCACATTTAAGAGAAGAGCGATAATAATGACTGGTACAATCGCAAAAAAGACAATACGACGCAATTTACGTTTACGAGCCTGCTGTTTGCGATTTATAGCTCTATCCGTGTTACGGACATAGTCATTATCAAGCTTCGTGAAATTTTGTTGTTCATCATCTGATGAATGACGTCTAGTCATGCCCGCACCTCCGAAAATTATTGTTGCTTTCTATTATACTTCAAATATCGTAATTTTTTAAAAAAAGTGTAGGACAAATAGGAATAAATTTTGACAAAAGGTCTTATAACAAACATTACTATATTTATGAATAGCTGCAAAATTTGTCGAATAACAGCGACTATGAAGCGTACAATGAACCAGAAGGGTCTCCAAGTTATATTCACCACAATTCTAGCAATGAAACGTAAAAAATTTTGAAATAACGATTGATACAAAAAAATTCCGGCTATTTGCGCTAGCGGGTCATAAGCCCGCCAAGCGCCGTCTTTTAGCCAAAATAATAAATAGTATGTCGCTCCCCCAAGTAGAATCCATGTTATTAATTCAACAATCATCATCCACTTTCGAAGGCTTGACCTTTTTGGAGTTGAAAAAACTACGAGCCTTACACTATCAATAATGAAACCAACTGCTATACCGCTCAAAACCATGACAATTAATTGATATAATTGTTCACTAACAATCATCCAAATAACTTATGAAGGAAACCTTTCGAGAAGCCACTTTCCTCCTCGTCGTACTGTAAGGTTTTTACAGTTCCTTCAAGCGTCAATAATCCTTTATCAACATCTAAATGAACGATATGCAGTTCTTCTCCGCGAATTAACAAGTGCCCTTGGGACGTCTTAATGAAAAACTCTTCCTGATCAAAGCGTTCAATTGATTTTACAGAAGTCATGTCCATTCTTTTACGATTACGAATCGTTAAAATATGCTCTCCAGATGGAATTGTGTAACGATTACTTTCTTGATGTAGCGTCATTTTTTTCCTCCTTTAGTCGTCCTAGCTTCTGTTCACTTTATGCGGACAACCTTCAAAGCATGACAACTTTATTTAAGTTGTGTAATACTTTCATCCACAAAAGAAAGGTGGGACAACATTAGGAGGTTTAAAAAATAAATTTAACTTTAATCCTCATCATCAATAAATTCAGGTTCAACCTTTTCTAGTCTTTCTTCCTTCAAAATGGTAAACATTTTTGCGGCATCTTCTTTTTTCACCGTATCACGTAATTCTTCTACACGTGCAGTCACTATTTTTTGACCAAAACGAATAGCTAGCTCATCTCCTGCTTTTACTGTACTACTAGCTTTCGCTACCTTATCATTGATTGTGATACGACCTTGATCTGCCACCTCTTTCGCTAAAGTGCGGCGTTTTATTAAACGGGATACTTTTAAAAATTTATCTAGTCTCATCTTTTTACTCCTTTTCTAGTCGCTTTGCTTCATTCCAAAATGCATCTAATTGCTCTAATGTAAAATCGGAAAAAGACTTTCCACTGATCTTTACCTGTTCCTCTACATAACCGAAACGTCGTGCAAATTTTTCATTTGCATGTAGCATAGCCTCTTCTGGTGACAGTTTGTAGAAACGCGCTAAATTTACTAGTGTAAACAACACGTCACCAAATTCATCCAAACGGGATGCATTAGAGCCTTTCGTTACTTCCTGGCGAAATTCCTGCCACTCCTCAACAAATTTATCCCATGCCCCATCCACATCTGGCCAGTCAAAGCCCACTTTTGCAGCTCTTTTTTGGTAATTATATGCTGTTTGTAATGCAGAAGAGGCTCTATACTCCTCGTCTAATAGTGGTTTATCGCTAGTACCCTTTTCTTCAGCCTTAATAGCCTCCCAATTGGCCACAACATCGTCCGCATCTTCCACTGCAACATCACCAAAAACATGTGGGTGGCGGCGAATCATTTTTTCACTAATGGAAGCTAACACATCTTCAAGCGTAAAGTAACCTTCATCTTCTCCAATTTGTGCATGTAAAAATACTTGTAATAGCACATCACCAAGTTCCTCGATCATTGCAAAATCGTCCTCAGCATCTATAGCAGCCAAATATTCATGTGCTTCTTCAAGTAAGTATTTTTTTAACGACTCATGTGTTTGTTTTTGATCCCAAGGACAGCCATTCGGACCTCTTAGCGTTGCAATAATCTGACGGAATGTTGTCCAATCTTTTAATGCCTCTTCTTGCGATTTGACAGGTGGTACATAGACTGTTGTTAAATTATTAACTTCTACACTTTGATCGAGTTCATAGAGAGGTACCGTAACAATCTGTTCTTGTGCAGACCCTGCAGCCGTCACAACCGTCACAGGGTACTCGTCATCATATTTCTCCATCAACGTTAGCTTTACTTCCGAGGCACTAAATGTATCGTATACTTGCGCGATCAAAATATGTTGACGCATGTTGATGTCATGCATTGAAAAACTGGTACCATCAAGCAATTGAAAACCTTCTATTGGATCAATTTTTAATGCACCAAAAATAGGATCTAAGAAACTCTGACCACCCTCAATAACTAACTTAATTTTGCCTTCATCCGCTGCTGCAATAAGCAGTTGCACTGTCTGTTCTGCAACTAATGGATGGCCTGGCACAGCATACATAATATCCTCAACAGCAGCAGCTTCAATAAGTGCATTTGCTATTTCCGCATAGACAGGCTGGAATGCATCATGTTTTTCATATACTTTATCAAAGCTTTCGAATTTCACACCCTCTGCTGCTAATTCCTCTAATACTGGGTGATCTATCGTACGTACATATAATTTTTTAGCAGCCTTTAATTTTCTATAAACACCCATTTGCAGCTGATTAAAATCCCCTGCACCTAAGCCAATAATTGTTAAAGTTTTCAATATTCACACCTACTTCTTTGAATTGAGCCAAAGTTGGTAAACAGCCATTCTACGTCCAAACGGCAATAAATACCACTCTTTCTCCATTAATACTCGTTTCTTCGCAATGACAGTCAGCATAACAAATGCCCCTATGGATACAGCTGTTAAACCCGTCACCATAGCTACCATACGTGAAGACAGTGAATGGCTTAAGATTGCCGATACAAACTGTAACCAGACAAGTACAACGACTGCCATACTGAAAGATGCTGTCCCAACTTTTTTATAAAAATCGACAGATGCTAGCTGAATGCCAGTCAATGTTTTTAAATAAATAATTAGTAAAATCGCTGTTAATAATAATCCTATATCATTTACGATAGCCGCTCCTAATACACCTAACCAACCGATTAATCGTACATTCAGTATCATTTTTAGCAGAAAACCTAGCATTAAAAATAGAGCTGGCTTTTTTAATTTTCCATAGCCTTGTAAGATCGCTGTAAATGTAAGAATAATCGATAATGGTACAATTTGGAATACATAGATGATTAATACTTCGGATAAAGTATTCGTTTTGAAAAGCATTTCATTTAAATACGGCATAACTAGCATTAAACCCAAGGCTGCAGACCAGCCGAATAGTATGGACGCTTTGTACGTTAATTGTATAAATGGAACTGCACTGCGCCCCTCTTGTTTTTTAGATAAATGAGCAACAAGCGGAACAATAGCAAGCGACAATGAGGATGCAATGACAACACCTAGTTGAACTAAAGGTTGTCCACGATCATAAATACCTTTTGTTTCCTTCGCCATTGTAGGATTCATGCCATTATCAATTAATGCTGAATATATCGTAAACGAATCGACAAGCTGATATCCAAGTAGTAGAAGACCGCTCATACTGACACTTAAGCTTAGCCATGTCACCTCTTTAACAATGTGCAAACTTGAAATAGGATGTAGTTGTAGTTTAGTTAGCTTTAGCCCAAAACGTTTATATGAGATATAGGCAAGTAATAACAAGGCCGTAATTTCACCAATTACAGTACCAATAACAGCCATTTCACCTGCACCATAAAGGGATTTAGTAGTCGTCATAATGATAAATGTTCCTGCTAAAATAACAGTAACTCTTACCGCTTGTTCGAGGACTTGGGCATAAGCAATCGGCTCCATAATGCCTCTAGATTGGAAGCCACCTTTTAAAATAGCCAATGCTGGCATAACCAATACTACAAATGAGCCTGAGCGAATCAATGGTGCTAATTGAGCATCTCCCATCAATTGGGCAATTTTTTCAGCTCCTCCAAATAAAACAGCAAAAAACAGTAGCGATAACACCGTCAAATACCGGAAAACCACACGCATAATAGTGCTTCGTCTTTCATTACGTTCTATTGTATCAACAATGCAATCATTATCTGCAAGCATTTTAGAAATGGCTATAGCAAAGCCACTAGATGTCCAAACAACGAAAATCGATATAACTGGATATACCTGTTGATAGATATAAAAGCCTTCATCTCCAACTAGATTTTGAAAAGGTACACGATAAATTGCACTAAGAACCTTTACAATAAGAGCCGCTATTGTCAATAAGGCGGCACCCTTCATGTAGCTTTTCATGCCAAAACGTTGCGACATAAATTGCCCTCTTTCCTTCTTAACAATGCCAATAGTATAGCATATCTCAAAAGTTTGACGCGCTAAGGAGCTATACTGTTCCTATATTGACCAATCTTTATGTACGCAAAAAAAGTTATTGTTCAGCCTTAAAGGTCATCGCAATAACTTTTCCATGCATCAACTATTCATTTGTTTAGCTAAGAAGTTTGCAGCTGTTTCCACTACTTTTACCTCTACTTCACCGACAAAATGCACTTTAGATAAGGCAATAATGCAACCTATCGGATCACCGTTCACCATAATAGGTGTCGCACAATACGATTTCACTTGCTCATATTGCCCAGGGACAATTTCAATCGTTGTCTCCATTTTTTCTATTTTTGTTGAGCGCTCTTCCATGAAGCTCTCCGCAAAGGATGTAATGCGACGGTTAATATATTCCTTTTTACCAATCCCTGCAACTGCGATTACCTCATCGCGGTCAGTGACAAATGCTGGTGTTCCTAATGTTTCATAAAGTGTTTCAACATATTCTCTTGCAAATTCACCCAAATCATTGATGGGCGAATATTTTTTTAATATGACTTCACCTTCACGGTCCGTATAAATTTCAAGCGGGTCGCCTTCACGAATACGTAGCGTCCTACGAATTTCTTTCGGAATAACCACACGCCCTAAATCATCAATACGACGAACAATTCCTGTTGCCTTCATTCTAATGCCTCGCTTTCGCTACAATGAAATTTTTATTCAACTATAGTATGGTTTTTTTTTAAACAATCTATGCAAAAACTGAAGAAAAAGGATTTCACAACCATCAAATTTTTTCAAAAAACTGTATTACTTACATCAATCAACTCCTTATTAGATTACCCAAGGAACAAATTTCTATAATCAATTCATAAAAAAACTGGAAAAATAAAAAGGCTATCTTATCTCTTCCATAAAAAGATAAGATTAGCCTTTTGCTATTTTTTTGCCTTATCGATAATTTGCATTAGCTCTTCCAAAATATCAAAGGGTTGATATTTTCCGCTCTTACGCTCATCGATTGTTAATTTCAACTGCATGCCATCCATACCAAAGCCAACAGCACGCTCAAACTTCATTGACGCTTCAATAATCTTACTGCCATCGACATTGGCTGTCCCCTGTTCGGATAATAGGATAGTAATAATTTTTTGCTTTTCCTTTACAGATACTACTCCAGCACCTAAGCCCCAAACCTTCATTCTTGCTATTCGTAGTAGACGCTCTGTTTCTATTGGAAGATCGCCAAATCGATCCTCCAATTCCTCCATGATTTCTTCGTACTCCTCCACCTGATCCATTGCCTTAATACGTTTATACATTTGGATTTTTTGATACCCATCTGGAATATAGGCATCAGGGATATAAGCATCAACACTTAGCAATATTTCTATATCTGGCTTTTCTTCTTTTTTCACACCTGTTTGACGTTCAGCAATGGCATCCTGAAGCATTTGTGAGTATAAATCAAAGCCGACTGAATCGATAAAGCCATGCTGCTGCGCACCAAGTAAGTTACCTGCTCCCCGAATAGATAAATCACGCATAGCAATTTTAAAGCCGGAGCCTAGCTCAGTGAATTCTTTAATTGCCTGCAATCGTTGTTCTGCTACATCTGTCAATACTTTGTCACGTTGGTACATAAAGTACGCATAGGCTACCCTGTTAGAGCGACCAACACGTCCACGTAATTGATAGAGCTGCGCTAAGCCCATGCGATCAGCATCATGAACAATTAATGTATTCACATTTGGTATATCGACGCCTGTCTCAATAATGGTTGTTGTAACAAGCACATCATAGTCACCCTCTAAAAAGGATAAAATCACAGATTCCAGCTCTGACTCTGTCATTTTTCCATGCGCAAAGCCTATACGTGCTTCAGGGACAAGCACTTGAATCTCCTCAACCTTTCGAGCCATATCTTCTACTCGGTTATATAAATAAAACACTTGTCCGCCACGCGCCATTTCCCGCTCAATAGCTTCTCGCACTAATGCGCCACTGTGCTCCATCACATACGTTTGAACCGGGAATCGGTTAGCAGGAGGCGTTTCAATAACAGATAAATCTCGGACTCCTACCATTGACATGTGAAGTGTCCTCGGGATTGGAGTTGCCGTTAAAGTTAAAACATCAACATTTGTCTTTAGCTGTTTAATTTTTTCCTTATGTGTCACACCAAAGCGTTGTTCTTCGTCAACAATTAACAAACCAAGATCTTGGAAAATTAAATCTTTAGATAAAATTCGATGTGTTCCTATAACTATATCAACGCGCCCCTCTTTTAAGCCTTTTAATGTGGCAGACTGCTCCTTTTTCGTTCGGAAACGAGATAACAGGCCAACATTAATGGCAAAATCCTGAAAGCGCTCACGGATGGTTTCATAATGCTGCTGGGCTAAAATCGTTGTAGGAACGAGGAATGCAACCTGTTTACCATCTTGAATAGCTTTAAATGCTGCACGAATGGCTACCTCGGTTTTACCATAGCCTACATCACCGCACACTAAACGGTCCATAGGGCGTTCTCGCTCCATATCTCGTTTCACTTCTACAATAGAACGTAGCTGATCCTCTGTTTCCTCATAAGGGAACAATGACTCGAAATTACGCTGGTCATCATTATCAGGTGTAAAAGCATGCCCCTTCTCAGCTTCACGCTTCGCATATAGCTTAATTAAATCGTCGGCAATATCCTGTACAGCAGAAGATACCTTCGCTTTAGCCTTTTTCCATTCAGCGCCACCTAATTTATGTAGCTTCGGTTCACGATCCTCTGACGCCACATATTTTTGGATTAAGTCTATTTGTTCTACAGGTACGTATAGTTTATCGTCTGCACGATAGCGAATATGCAAATAATCCTTATGTGTACCATTGACCTCTAATGTTTCTACACCAATATATTTACCAATCCCATGATGAACATGTACAACATAATCACCTGGTTTAATTTCCGTATAGCTTTTAATACGTTCAGCATTAGTCATTTTTTGTGTACGTGCTTTTTTCTTTGCCTGCTGTTTAAAAAGCTCGTCTTCTGTCACAATTGCTAGACGTTGCAGTGGCAATTCAAAGCCACTCGACAAGCCACCATCTACTATATAAATACCAGGTTCTGTTGGTTCACCAATAGCCGTATGAATATCGTATTCTCCAAGCATGTGCTGAACTCGTTTAACACGTTCTTTATCTCTTGCAACAATCAGTACGGTAAATTTACCAAGTAACCAGCGTTCGACTTCAGTTTGAAGCAATGACATTTGTCCGTGAAATTGCTGCATTGGCTTACAAGAGAAATTAGTTGTCTTATTAAACGTTATTCCAGCAAATGTTCTTGAAAATAATGAAAATGATAGCTTCTGTTGTGACAACATTGCTTGTATTTCTTTTAATGTAAAGGCAGGTTTGACATCATGAACCATTTTTCCTTCTTCAATTAAAGATAAAAACCATTCATCCTCTTCACGTTCCCATGCATCCATCACTTCCTGAATGCGTCCAAGCTCGTCAAAGAGCACAATACCATCTTGTGCAAAATAATCTCCTAAATAAGCTGTTTTATCGTATAATAATGAGCCGTATTTATTTACGTAGTCGGGTAAATTCCCTTGCTGTAACAATTCAATATCATATTGAATATATTGATACAGAAGTTCTTTTGTCTCCTGCTTTTTTACCTTCTTTAGGCTTGCAGCCAATGCCGCTTCTAAACGGCCTGCTAATGCCTGCCTTTCTAACTTAGTTAGAATGACCTCTGAAGCAGGAAGAATACGAATCTTTTGTAATTTATCAATCGAACGTTGATCATCTGCTGAAAATGTTCGTATGGAATCAACCTCAGTATCAAATAATTCAATTCGAATAGGTGCTTCCAAATAAGGTGGATAAATATCTAGTATGCCTCCACGCAACGCAAATTCTCCAGGTGTCGTTACCATTGAATTACGCACATAGCCCATTTCAACTAATGTTTGTAACCAAGTATCTATTTCAATCTCATCGCCTACAGCTGTTTGTAAAAAATATTGTAGCCAATGTTCCTTAGGCTGCATTATTTTCCGTAAACCTGCCACTGGTATGACGTAGACAGCCTTCTCACCTCTAGCTAAGCAATCGAGTGTTGCAATTCGCTCCGCACGTAGTTCTGGTGAAGCAACAGAAAGGTCTGCTGCAATGAATTCATCCGCTGGATAATAATGAACATGCTCTTCACCTAATAATCCAGCAAGCTCATCAACCATCTTTTGTGCCTGCAGTAGATTAGGAGAAACAATGTAGATTGGCTTCTTCACATGCTCAAATAACGCATCGACCATTACGGGGCGTGCGCTTCCTGTTAAACCAGTAATAAGCTGTGATGCAGTTTGACCGCTCTGAATCTCCTGTAAAAATGATGTAATATGTTTATCCTGCGACACAAGCTGTCGTAAAACCTCCACAGTCAAAAGCTCCTTTCAGCATAAAATTCTAAATTTTCAATGCTATTATTCTAGTACTATTTTATTTATCTTTCTTATCAGCTATTTTATAAAATGGAAAAAGCCTTGAACACACATGAAGTGCGTCAAAGCATCCTTCCAATTATTGAATCCATTTATTGAGTGCGTGATAATCTGGATATTGTTTCAGCGAATCCTCACATTGCTCACAAATACAGTGCACAGTCGTTTGTCCATGTTGATCTTTCTCAACATAATCATCTGCTTCTCCCAATTCAAAAATATGCAATTTTCGAATTGTATCATCTGCATCAAATGGTAGTGTCCCTATTTCTACTTCACAATGCCGACATCGGTAGCGAACTGACATCTCCAAATCATCCTCCTTTAAGCAGCTTTCTACTTAAAGTATAGACATTTATAAAACGGATTATGCACTTTCCAATGTCATCCGCATTGCAATAACTTGAAAATTAGAGAATTGATTTTTGCTTGTAGTGAAGACTAATCACTACAAACATCAGCTGTCATGATAGTAAAAGGTCTGTAGTCATTCACCTTAAACCAGTCCAATTATCCAAAGACTTTAACGGAAATTTATTAGTGGCATTCCATCTATTTGCTAGCGTTAAAGTGATTCATCACATCAAGAAATGGCTTTGAAAGGGATGCTTCAACAGCATTTACAGAATTTTCAATGGCTTCTTCAATAAGACCTTGATCGTCCTTTGAAAATCTTGCTAATACATAGTCTGCTACCTTCATACCAGCTGGTGGGCGGCTAATCCCTACTCGGATACGATTAAATTCCTGAGTACCAAGATGCTGAATTAAGGATTTAATGCCGTTATGACCACCTGCACTTCCTTTTTGTCGCAGACGTAATTTACCTGTTTCTAAATCTAAGTCATCATAAATAACAATCAAATCTTCTACATCAATATCAAAATAATCCATAAGGGGACCGACACATTCCCCTGATAAATTCATATATGTTAAAGGTTTAACAAGTAGAACCTTTCCCTCAGGTCGATGTACAGTTGTATACATCCCATTAAATTTCGAGTTTGTTAAAGGTGTCCCCCATTTTTCTGCTAATGCATCAATAACATCAAAGCCAATATTATGTCTTGTATGTTCATAAGGTTTACCTGGATTTCCTAATCCAACGATAATTTTCATAAGTACCTCTCTCTTCTTTCCAATCTAATAGTCATTATTTTACCATATAGCACACCTAGAAAGCATTTTGTACAATCCTACTGACATAAAAAAAGGCTAATAAGAAAGCCGTAGCCTCCTTATTAGCCTTACCTATTATTTACTTTTATACTTGCTCTTCCACACTTTCTGTAGTCTCTTCCCCTACAGAAGGAGGCGCCACAACGGTTACTAATATATAGTCATCTTCACTGATGATTTCAACAGGTATTTTTTCACGAATATCTGCTACCGTTAGGGTTTCCCCGATTTTCAATGCTGAAATATCAACATCAATTGATTCAGGTAACGCCGCAGGTTTTACTTTCACTTTCAATTCTAAGTTAGGCTGCATTAAAATACCGCCCTCACTTACTCCAACTGACTGACCAAGTAATTTAATCGGAACATCAGCTTCTAACTCTTCAGCCATATTAATAGCTAAAAAGTCGACATGATTTACTTCATCTTTCAATGAACATTGCTGTACCTCTGACACAACAGCATTCACTTTTTTCCCCTCTAACTCTAGTGAAAACACACTATTTTGCCCATTTTTTTGAATGGATTTTTTAAAATCTTTTGCAGCAATAGAAATTGGGGTTGAATCTAACTTATAGCCGTAAATAACTGCAGGAATGGCTCCCCCTTTTCTAAGTTGGGTTAATGTCGAACGATGCCCAGTTTCGCGCCTTGTAACACTTAATACTGTACTCATACCTCTTTATTCCCCTTCCAAGAAAATTATTTACGCCTTATCAACAATGTATTTGTTGAAGGCTATGATAATATTTAGCTCTATTTTTTAACTTAGAGTAAATATTATTAAGACACATTATCTATTATACCCCTTTGTGAGATGATTCACACCAAAAGCACTCATCTATTACGTCATCTTCACAAAAATGAATATAAAAAAGACAAATCCACCCAAAAAGGTAGATTTGTCTTTAACTCGCCATATTTATTAATCAAATAGAGTACTTACAGATTTGTTTTCATAAACACGAGAAATAGCATCAGCCATTAATTTAGCTACAGAAAGCTCCGTAATTTTAGGCGATTTTTTCTCTGCTGGCAACTGAATTGTATTTGTCACAACTAATTCTTTAATAGAAGAGTTTTCAATACGTTCAATCGCTGGGCCAGATAATACAGGGTGTGAGCAGCAAGCATAAACTTCTTTAGCGCCAGCAGCACGTAAAGCATCGGCACCAATTGTAATTGTACCTGCTGTATCAATAATATCATCAATCAAGATTGCCACTTTACCATCAACATTACCAACAATGTTCATAACTTCCGCAACATTTGGTTTCGGACGACGTTTGTCAATAATTGCAATCGGTGCTTTTAATCGTTCAGCCATTTTACGAGCACGTGTTACCCCACCATGGTCTGGTGAAACAATCACGATTTCATCATCTGGAATACCTTTAGATTTGAAGTAATCAGATAGTAATGGTACCGCCATTAAGTGGTCAATTAAGATATCGAAGAAACCTTGGATTTGAGGTGCGTGTAAATCTAATACGATAACACGTGTTGCACCAGCAGTCTCAAGTAGGTTAGCCACTAATTTAGCTGTAATTGGCTCACGCGCCTTTGCTTTACGGTCTTGGCGTGCATAACCATAATAAGGCATTACAACGTTTACTGTACGAGCAGACGCACGTTTAACTGCATCTACCATAATTAAAAGCTCCATTAAATGTTCGTTTACTGGTGCAGAAGTAGACTGCACGATAAACACATCACAACCACGAATACTTTCTTCAATGCTAATTTGAACTTCTCCATCGCTGAAGTGCTTAACAGAAGATTTACCTAATTCAACGCCCATTTCCTGCGCAATTTCTTGAGCTAATGGATTATTGGAATTAAGTGAAAATATTTTTAATTGTGAGTTTGCATAATGATACGGCATGATGGCCTCCTGTTTAGTTGATAATTATTTTGAATTTAATTTGCTTACATAATTCGGTTTGTTTTCTTGTCGTGCACGAGCTATTGCTAGTGCGTCTTCAGGAACTTCTTTAGTAATTGTAGAACCTGCTGCAATAAATGAACCTTTTCCAACTTTCACTGGTGCTACTAAGTTAGTATTACATCCTACAAATACATCATCTTCAATAATTGTTTTGAACTTGTTTTTTCCATCATAATTTACTGTAATGGAACCACAGCCAATATTGACGTTACTGCCTATTTCTGCATCACCAATATAGCTTAAATGTGATACTTTCGTGTCATTATCTAGCTTGCTTTTCTTCACTTCTACAAAGTTACCAATTTTCACATGGCTACCGATGTCTGAAAGTGGTCGAATATGAGCAAATGGCCCAATAGCTGTATCATCCGCAATAGCGCTTTCACGTACAACAGAAGAATGTACAGTTGTGCGGTCACCAATACGACTATCTACAATTTGAGTATTTGGTCCAATTATGCAATCTTCACCGATAACAGTGGCACCTTCAATCATTGAGCCTGGTTGAATAACCGTATCGCGCCCAATAACTGCGTCTGCGCTAATATGCGTTGTTTCAGGATGTATAATTGTGACACCATTACGCATATGTTTTTCATTGATTCTCGTACGCATTAATGTCTCAGCTTGTGACAAAGCTACACGATCATTGACACCTAATGTTTCTTCAAAATCATCAGTGACATAAGCTTCAACAATATCACCTTGCTTTTGTAAAATTTCAATGACATCCGGTAAATAATATTCACCTTGTGCATTGTCATTTTTCACAAGCTTCAATGTTTCAAATAACAATTTGTTATCAAAGCAGTATGTGCCCGTGTTTATTTCTTTTACTAATTGCTGTTCTGCTGAAGCGTCCTTTTGCTCAACAATTTGCTCAACCTGTCCGTTATCGCCACGTAAAATACGACCATAGCCAGTTGGATTTTCCGCAATCGCTGTTAAAATAGTTGCTTTAGCATTCTTTGCTTGGTGATGTTCGAATAAAGCCTGCATTGTTTCAGGACGAATTAGTGGTGTATCCCCACATACAACTAATGTAGTTCCTTCTTCGTTACCTAAAATAGCCTCAGCTTGTTGAACAGCATGAGCTGTACCTAGCTGTTCGGCCTGCAGAACATACTCGCTTTTATCTCCAAGCTGTTGTTGCACTTTCTCTGCACCATGTCCAACAACCGTTACAATGCGATTTACATCTAACGTTTGAATATGATCCACCACATGTTGCACCATTGGTTTCCCACATACTGGATGGAGCACTTTATATAATTTGGACTTCATACGTGTACCTTGACCTGCAGCCAAAATGACAGCAAAAATATTGCTCATCTGTAAGTCCTCCAATACGCTCATTTTCTCTTATGACTATATAGCAAAATTCATCTATTTTCAAGGCATGTAGAGTTGACAAAAAGATGAATTACAAAATCCATTGCACCTTATGCTCGATTGTCATGAAGTATATCCTAAAATTACTCATATTCTCTTTTTATCAAAATAAAAAGAACCCTTCCTACTAGAAGAGTTCTTCCTCATTTTCTACACATTAATTTGTAGCAAATCCTTTAATAGGTATTTATTCCCTTTTTATTACACACCAATACCCTCTAATTCTTCCTCTTTGCCCGTTTCCTCTATTTCGCTAGAGTTATGATAGGCGTTTAAAATGATCTCTTGAATTTTATTTCGAGTGTCAGAATTAATTGGATGGGCAATATCTCTAAACTCCCCATCCGGTGTTCGTTTACTTGGCATAGCTACGAATAAACCAGTATTTCCATCAATTACACGAATATCATGAACAACAAACTCATTGTCAAGTGTAATGGAAGCAATCGCACGCATGCGACCATCCGTCTGTACTCGACGTAATCTCACATCAGTAACTTCCATTTTCTCACCACCTCTCTTCTTAGATGCCTTCATGAAAATATCATATCCTCAATTACCGAATATTTTCCTTTTAATAGTCTATCAAATTTTCTAAAAAATTTGAATACTTATTAGAATAATATTTTTTCTTATATACGGAATTTTTGACAATTGTTTGTCAGCTTAAAAAAATTCCCTAAAAAGAAGAGCGTTTCTCTTTAGGGAACTTAACGAATTATTTTATTTTACGATTGCGATAACTTCGATTTCTACTTTTACATCTTTCGGAAGACGAGCTACCTCTACAGCTGAACGTGCTGGTTTATGGTCACCAAAATGGCCTGCATAAACCTCATTCATTGCGACAAAGTCGTTCATATCCTTCATAAAGACCGTTGTTTTTACAACATGATCTAAAGAAGTTCCAGCTTCCGCTAAAACTGCTTTTAAATTAGCGAACACTTGATTTGTTTGAGCAGTAATATCGCCTTCCACTAATTCACCTGTAGCTGTTAATGGAATTTGACCAGAGCTATAAAACATACCGTTAACAATAATCCCCTGTGAATATGGTCCGATGGCTGCTGGCGCATTTGTTGTTGCTACTACTTTCATTTGTCATGTCCCCTTTTAGAAAAATAGTTACCTTCACTTAATGCAATTGTACGATCTTTTTCGTTCACTTCATGAAGCTTTACAAGTGAATAATAATCATCTACTAAAGTTTCGTCGGCATGCTCAGCCTCCACAAGCACCGCGATGCCTGCTAGCTGACAGTCAAATTCCTCTAATAGATTTTTCATGCCGTTCATAGTACCACCGACCTTCATAAAGTCGTCAGTAATTAACACACGTTGTCCACTCTTCATGCTTCTTTTTGATAATACCATTGTCTGAATTCTTCTGGAAGAACCAGACACATAGTTAATGCTAACTGTAGAGCCCTCAGTTACTTTACTGTCTCTTCTCACAACTACTACTGGTACATTTAAATGTCTTGCAATGGCATGGGCAATGGATATCCCCTTAGTTGCTACAGTCATTATGACATCAATTTGTTGATCTGCAAAGGCAGAAGCAAAGACCTTCCCTACACGATTTATTAAATCTGGGTTTCCTAGCAAATCTGTCATAAATAAGTAACCGCCTGGTAACAATCGATCTGAATGTTCAAGCTCTGCCTTTAAATCCTGAATGACTAAACGTACTTCTGCCTCGGACATCTTCGGAATATACTTTACTCCTCCAGCAGCACCTGGCACTGTCATCAATAACCCGATTCCTTTTTCTTCGAATGTTTCCTTTACAATCGTTAAATCCTCACTAATGGATGACTTCGCAGATTGATATAGTTCTGAAAAATAAGTTAGCGGGATCAGCTGATGTGGATGTTCTAGTAAGTAGTACGTCATATCAACTAGTCGTTCACTACGCTTCCATTTCATGCGACCCTCTCCTAAACACGAATATTTATAGGTAAAATTAACACAAATTTGCGTTTCTAAGCAAGCGTATTCCGCTCACCTAAAATTCGCACTGCATAAACTTCCTCACAAAAACCACGTAAACCATTATAAATGCGACTAACACGAGCTTCACTATCAACTAGTCCAAACACAGTCGGGCCGCTTCCACTCATTAACGTAGCATCTGCACCAAAGCGTTTCATTTGTTCTTTTAACATCACAACTTCTGGATGTAAGTTAAATGTTACAGTTTCCAAAACATTTCCTAATGAAGAACATAATAGCTCATAATCTTTTGTTTCTATCGCTTGTATCATTTGCTTGGTATTTGGATGTTTCAACCCTTCAACCTTAAGACCCCCATATACCTCAGCCGTTGACACGCCAATTTTAGGCTTTGCTAATACAACCCAACAGTTTGGAGGGGCTGGTAATTCAGCTATTTTTTCTCCACGGCCTGTAGCGAGTGCTGTGCCACCATAGACACAAAACGAAACATCCGAGCCAATTTTAGCACCCAGCTCCGCTAATTCATCTATCGATAACCCTAAATCCCAAAGCTCATTTAGTCCCTTTAATGTAGCTGCTGCATCACTACTGCCACCTGCAAGTCCAGCCGCAATGGGTATTTCCTTTTCAATAGTAATGGATACACCTTGCCTAATGCCGTATGTATCTTTAATGAGACGCGCTGCCTGATACGCAAAATTACGATGATCATTTGGTACAAAATTATCTGTTGAAATAATTTGAATAACACCGTCTTCTCGAGATTCAAGACTGATACGATCAGCTAAATCGACAGTTGTCATAACCATCTCTACTTCGTGAAAATTATCTGGCCTTTTATAAAGTACATCTAATGTTAAATTGATTTTTGCAGGCGCCTTTACATAAAGCATCTTTCTTCCTCCCTTATAGCTACACGTATAAACAGTTCTTTTTTTCGCGCAAGATTATTCATTTTATTTTACCATAATGAGAATGCGAAAATGGAAAAAAAGAACCGTTTACCCTGTTCGGAGTAACGGCTCTCTCTCGTCAGTTGTATTTGTTGTGTCAGTAAGGATTTTCATCCTTGCTGAATGAAACTTTATAAGATGACTACTTTAATAAAAATAGCCTACTTATGCTCTTGCTCATTACTTGCCCGTTCAGCCATTTCTATGGCACGTTTGACCATATTACCAGCATCTCGAGCTTTTATGCCGCCCCAGCCTTCCTTTTGCACAACATCATAAAATCCAAGCTCTTTTGCGATCTCTTCTTTTAATCGAGGTGACATGATACCTTTTCTAGGCATATAAACTCCTCCTTTAACAACTGACGAATTTAGTATGCCCGTGAAAACGCAAAACACTCATGTAGTTTTTAACATACATGAGTGTTTCTAAAATATAGAAATAAGTACTAGAAACTATTTTGCGACAGCAGCTTTTGCTTCGTCTAAAAATGTAATCTCTACTGCTTCAGTTAAAATATCTGTGTAGCTATACGATACGCGCTTGCACGTATTGTCTTCTTGATCGAGCTCTACTACAAAGATAGCGCGATATGTCTCACGTAATATCCCTGCACACTCAACCGTTTTCTTGCGACCACCATTTGCTTTTAATTGCAAACGTTTACCCAAATGACAATCCAACGACTTTTTAATGTCCGCTAAAGTTTTTGGCATTTTCGCTTACACCTCACTACTAACTAGTATAAGCGAATCGCCCAAAAATGTCAACAAAATATAATATTTTATCAGCCCGTTATAAATCTTGTCAACTTATTTTTTATAAAAAGCATATATTTTTTTACATCCACGAAAAAATGTTAACAAAAATTCTTACTTTGCAAACACAGGATATAGTGCATCGGCTAATTTTCCAAACTCTTGAATAGTAAGTGTTTCTCCTCGACGAGTTGGCTCAATTGTAGCTGCCTCTAATGCCTGTAAAATTTGTTCCTTTTGTGCCTTCCCATTTGGTAAACCAGCTTGCAGATTATTGTAGATTGTTTTTCTTCTTTGAACAAAAGATGCTCGAGTCACAACAAATAAAAAATCCTCATCTATTACTTTTACTGGTGGCTCGTCATGCTTGATGAGCCGAATAACCGCTGAATCGACATTTGGTTGTGGCATAAACACTGTTTTTGGTACAGTCATAGCAATATCAGCCTTAACATAATACTGAATCGCAATAGATAATGAACCATATTCCTTCGTTCCAGGCTTAGCCGTTATACGATCAGCCACCTCTTTTTGCATCATGACAACAAAACCTCGGATTGGTAATCGGTCATTTAGCAATTTCATTAAGATTGGGGTAGTAACATAATACGGTAGATTGGCAACGACCATAATATCTTCAATACCTGGCATTTCCTCCGCAATAATCTTTGCAACATCTGCCTTAAGAATGTCAGAGTGGATAATAGACACATTATTATATGGACTAAGTGTGTCTTCTAGCACAGGTAATAAACGTTGATCAATTTCAAAGGAAACAACCTTTTTGGCACTTCTCGCCAAATGCTCTGTTAGGGCACCAATACCAGGACCAACTTCAATTGCGCCACTATTTTCTGTTAAATTTGCGTGACTTACAATATTTCGTAAAATATTAGGATCAATTAAAAAGTTTTGTCCTAAGCTTTTTTTAAATGAAAATCCATACTTTTTTAAAATTTCCTGTGTACGAATTGGTGTTGCAATATCCTTATGCATCATTTTCCTCCTGATCTAACTGTGCGACCGCCGCACCAAATTGCTGTTCTGTAATCTGAAACATTTTTAACCTTTTATGAAGCTGTTTACCGTTTGTAGCACCGATATTTAAAATTTCTCCCAGTCGATCACGTCGCTGTTTTGATTGTGGATAGCCAATCAAACGCGCTGTCATTAAATCTTCCAGTGTAATATCATCTTCGTTTGGCACATCTTGTTTAGGGGTATAGACATGTCGTAATGCTTCACGTATATCATCGTCAGCTGCATGCTCAATCCCCAAGCCTTTACCATTCTTCGCAATTGTTTTGGCTTTTGGTAAAAAGGCATGTTTCACTCCTTGAACACGCTCTTCAATAATGGCACGTATTCGACGTCCTGGGTAGTCAGGATCCGTAAATACAATAACACCACGCTTTTCTTGAGCATGTTG
Source organism: Lysinibacillus sp. FSL W7-1291 (assembly GCF_038593415.1). Lineage (NCBI taxonomy): Bacteria > Bacillati > Bacillota > Bacilli > Caryophanales > Bacillaceae > Lysinibacillus > Lysinibacillus sp. FSL W7-1291. Next base: position 69,713 of record NZ_CP151994.1, on the reverse strand, counting down.
GATTCGCTTCAATGTTTCTTCAGAGATAGCAGATCCATTTGTTTCTATAGTATCTGCTTGTACGGCACGCTTAATAGCTGTCGTATCATCTTTTCCTTCAACGACAATGATTTCTTTTATTTGCAAAAAGACTCCTCTTTTCTATCTACCTTATCTTCTGACCATTTTACAACTGCAAGATACCGTTTGTACAGAAATACAGGGTTTGAACGAGCCTTCTAGCGAACGTACCGTCAAACATTGCTAATAATTAGCATTCCAACGCCTTCTTTCAAGGGGCGTTTGTTGTACTTACTGTTTAAACAGTTGTTAAAACAAAAAAAAGCCTCCCTGCCAGTCAAAACAGGAAAGCTCCATTAGTGAAATAACATTTTGATTAATTTTACAATTTTTTTAATTTAATACTTTAATACGCACTTTCTTACGTCCCCAGTTACGTGCCTGAGCATCTGTTTGTACAAGTATATCGATCTTATTACCCTTAATTGAGCCACCAGTATCTCCAGCGATAGCTGTACCATAGCCTTCAACCCATACTTTTGAGCCTAATTTAATAACAGAAGGGTCAACTGCGATTACCTTCATACCAGAATTTGAACGCAAGTTTATACCAGTTGCTGATGTACCAGTACAACCGTTGCAATATGGTGTATAAGCTGTTGCCGTTACATAGAATTCTTTACCACTAGCTGGCTCTGCTGAACCACGTGACACAGTTGCTGCACTTGCAACGACTGTTTTTGTGCCAACTGCAACGACTTGTTTTTTTGGCTCTTTTAAAACTGCCTCTGCTTGTAGGTTTTTAGCTACAACCTTGCCATTTTCTTTGACAACTTCATACGTACGAGAAATTGAGCCCTTCTCGCCCGTTGCCACTACCTTTTGTTTCCCCTTTTGCAATGAAGCATCCTGCTTCTTTTCAACTGCGAAATCTAAAGAGTCTTCCACTACATCGATAACCTTTTCTACGCGAACTACTGCGATTTTACTCTGTGGAGTAATAACGTCCTCCAGGTTATTTTCGACACGATCGAATTCATTTAACTGAATTCCTTGTTGTTTTAAAAAGTTAGCGACCGTAGTCGAAGTGGACCATACTTGTCTTTTGTTTACGCCATCGACAAGCGCTACTTGAAACGCTTTTTGAATATCGATTTTGTTCTCTGCTCCTAGTTCAGTATCTAGACCTTGTGCTAAAGAGTCGTGTTCAGATACTTCAATATTTGCTTCCTTCAAAATGTCTTTCACTAGTGTTTCAGTTGTCCAAACTTTTGACTGATTTCCATCAACTGAAATAGTTACTTCTTTTGCCTGTTCCCATTGAATTGCTAATCCATTAACAATTTTGGTGTTCAGAGAGGGTGATATTTTATCATGCGCTGCTACATCTATATTTCGATCTTGTAATAATTGTTCTACAGTTTTGGCATGTGTTGAAACTTCGATTGTTTCTCCGTTTGCTTCAAGCGTTACGGCTTTTTTCGTACCTTGATAAAGTACGAAAGAGATTACAGATACAAACAGGACAAGTGAAATAATTCTTATCACTGCTTGCTTACTCCTCAATGATCCTAAGAACAAGTTTTTCATGGAATTATTTGACATGAAAAAACGCCTCCTTAATACAAGGTTGGATTATACGGACTAGTTTTGGCACTGTCAACCCGAAAGTATTTCTCTGAAAATTGACTTCTATGTTTTTGCCAACCACAAACCCTGTATTGGAGGCATCTAAGCTAGTTAATTGTCAATCCCAAAAAAAATTTTCGCATTGGCGGTAGTTGCTTGTGCAATTTCCTCAATTGTTAACCCCTTCAATCGCGCAATTTCCTCCGCAACTAAGGGCACAAAGCTTGGTTCATTACGCTTACCTCGATGTGGATGTGGCGCCAAATATGGTGCATCTGTTTCAATCATCAAGTGCTCTAGAGGTATTTCCGTAGCCACTTCCTTTGGCAGACGTGCATTTTTGAATGTCACTGGTCCACCAAGACTAATCATAAAATTCATAGCTATACATTCACGTGCTGTTTCTACACTCCCACTAAAGCAGTGCATAACACCCCCTACGGATGCTGCGTTTTCTTCACGCAAAATTTGTACAACATCCCCTGTTGCATCCCTGTTATGAATAATGATTGGCAAACCTAACTTTTGCGCTAATTGAATTTGTTTGCGGAAAAGTGCTTGTTGAACTTCTTTTGGTGACTTATCCCAATAATAGTCCAAACCTGTTTCACCAATGCCAACTATTTTTGGATGTGCAGCTAATTCCTCAATCCAATCTAAATCTTGTTGCGTACAATCAATAGCGTCTACTGGATGCCAGCCAATGACACCATAAACAAAATCATATTGCTCTATTAATTGCATTGTTCTATTAATGGTTTTACGGTCAAAACCAATAACAACCATTTTCTCTACTCTAGCTTCAAGGGCTCTATCAATTACCTCTTGAAGGTCTTCCTCATACTGATCTGCATTCAAATGTACATGTGTATCAATAAACATCTTCATTCTCCTAACATCGATTTTATTAAAATTTATTATTTCATATTTTTCGTAAGCATTACAATTTTGTTACAAACCATTCGGTATTGTGACATTCCACTTAATCGACAATACTTGCAATAATTCTATATACCCATAAAATCACATTTTTCACACCATATAAATTATTTCAAAATAACAATAACCTAATTTCTCTAACAGATTTGAAAAGCCTGCTGAATAATATGTATTCAGCAGGCCTTTCTTAGATTGTTACTTTACTTTTGCACCATTTTCTAGTTTTGGATCAACTGATGCTAATTTTAAAATTCCATCTTTTTCACCAGCTAGAATCATTCCTTGTGATAATTCACCACGTAGTTTAACTGGCTTCAAGTTTGCTACGACAATCACTTTTTGACCGATTAATTCATCAGGTGTATAGAATTTTGCAATACCTGAAACTACTTGGCGTTGCTCATATCCAAGATCCACTTGAAGCTTTAATAATTTATCTGCTTTTGGAACAGTTTCACATGCCGTAACAGTCGCCACACGCAAATCAATTTTCATAAAATCATCAATGGTAATTTCAGGAATTTCTGGGTTTTCGTCAGTCTCTGGAGTCTTTTTAGTCTCTTCTTCTTGTGGTGTTTTCACAGAGCCACGCATTTCCTCACGAATATAAGCAATTTCAACTTCATTTTCCAAGCGTGGGAAAATTGGTATCCCTTTTTCTACCACTTTAATGTTTGTTGGAATAGTATTGCCGAATGTTTCAATTGTATCCCATGCTAAGAATTTGTCATCTAAACCTAACTGATCGATCATACGTTTCGGTGTTGTTGTCATAAATGGTTGTAACATGACAGCAATTTGGTGTAAGCTCTCTGCCAAATTTCGCATAACGGCTCCTAATTTTGGCTTATCTGACTCTTCTTTTGCTAACACCCAAGGCTGTGTCTCATCTATATATTTATTAGTACGCGACACCAGTGTCCATAAGTCAGCAAGAACAACACTAAATTGCATTTTTTCCATACTTTCTTCATATTTAATACGCACCGACTCAGCTTGCTCTTTTAATGCTGCATCAAATTCTGTCGATTGAAGATTTTCTGTAGGAATAATACCATCAAAATATTTATTAATCATTGAAATAGTTCGATTTAGTAAATTTCCTAAATCGTTCGCCAAATCAAAGTTTGTACGTTCAATAAATGATTCTGGCGAAAATACACCATCAGAGCCGAATGGTAATTCACGTAAAAGGAAGTAACGTGTCGCATCTAGGCCATAACGTTCGATTAACATTTCTGGATAAATGACATTGCCTTTTGATTTAGACATTTTACCGTCTTTCATCATAATAAAACCATGTGCAAATACTTTTTTCGGTAATGGTAAATCTAACGCCATTAAGAAAATTGGCCAATAAATTGTATGGAAGCGCACAATATCTTTCCCTACTACATGTACGTCTGCTGGCCAGTACTTGTTGAATAGTGTTTCATCGTCAGACAGGTACCCTAGAGCTGTAATATAATTCGTTAATGCATCCACCCATACATAAATGACATGCTTTGGATCCCCAGGTACTTTAATCCCCCAATCGAAGGACGTTCTTGATACTGATAAATCTTCTAGCCCTGGTTTAATGAAGTTATTAATCATTTCATTTTTTCGTGATTCTGGCTCAATGAATTCTAGGTTTTCTTCATAATAAGTTAATAAACGATCTGCGTATTTCTTCATATTAAAGAAGTACGATTCTTCTTTTACTTTGTGTACTGGTCGACCACAGTCTGGACAGTTCCCATCAACTAATTGAGTTTCTGTAAAGAATGACTCACATGGTGTACAATACCAGCCTTCATATTCGCCTTTATAAATATCACCATTATCTAAAAACTTTTGGAAAATCTTTTCGACAGCTTTCGTATGTCGCTCTTGCGTCGTCTGTATAAAATCATCATAAGAAATATCCATTAAAGACCAAAGCTTTTTCGCAGCATCTGCAATTTCATTTACATAATCTTGAGGGTGTTTCCCCGCTTCAGCTGCTTTTTCTTGTATTTTTTGCCCATGTTCGTCCATTCCTGTTAAAAAACGAACATCATAACCACGTAAACGTTTATAGCGTGCAATAGTATCAGATGCAACGGTTGTATATGCCGTACCAATATGAAATTTCCCACTTGGATAGTAAATGGGTGTTGTTATATAGAATGTTTTTTGTTTTTCACTCACAAGAACTGCCTCCATTGTTTTACAATATACTTTCTATTCTAACGAAGTACCAAATTCGTTTCAATGAAAGTTTATCATATGCGAAAATTGTCGAATAATATATTGAATCCATTAAATGACTTAAATAAGAATCTTTTTTACTATTGTTGAAAATATTTATTAAAAACCTTTTAAAATGAATAAAATAACTGCATTCTTCTCAAAAAAATTTTTTAGAAAGCATAATATTAGTGTATTAATTAATTGACGTTTATGGCATTACTTGGTATGATAACTATCAGACAAGGAAATTATGTCGAAATTTGACGAAATACCAATATAACTTTTAATAATTAGGAGGAAATCTATTATGAAATCAACAGGGATTGTTCGTAAAGTCGATGAGTTAGGTCGTGTAGTAATTCCTATCGAGTTACGCCGTACGCTAGGTATTGCTGAAAAGGACGCTTTAGAAATCTATGTGGATGACGATAAAATCATCTTAAAAAAATATATGCCTAATATGACATGTGCTGTTACTGGTGAAGTTTCCGATGATAACTTCCGTCTAGTTGGAGGCAAATTAATTTTAAGTCCAGAAGGCGCTGAAATGTTAGTAAAAGAAATCCAATCTAATTTAAAAAAATAATTGATTGCTCACCTAAATCAAATACAATGATTTAGGTGTTTCTATTTATATAATTTACTATACCCAATTTCTAAACCCCTTATAATGTCCATGTCAGACCTTTCTATTTAAGGGTACTATTATTTACAGTTATTATCAATTTAAAATCAAATAAAGAGCTACCTTAGTAAGGTAACTCTTTACTATTATTGACTATGATATTCATTATAAACATCTCTTTTAGCTACTTGTCTCAACTTGGCTACTTCCTTAATGGCTTCTTTTGATGTTATATTCGATTGATCCATGATGAAATCAACATGTTCAATAATGGACATTGTCTCCCAATAGGCTTTTGCATGTTCATCTTCCTCTTCGGCAGAGCTATTGCCTTCAAGAACAATACAAAACTCTCCACGAATCTCCTGGGTTTGCGACCATTCTACAGCTTCAGCCAATGTGCCGCGTAAAAATTCTTCAAATTTCTTTGTCAGCTCACGCGCGAGGACAACGCGACGGTTTCCGAGTATTGCTTCCATATCCTTTAATGTATCTTTTAAGCGATGAGGTGCCTCATATAATAAGATAGTTTCTTGACGTCTTTTTAATTGCTCTAACTGCTGGCGTCGATCTTTTTTTCCACGATTCAAAAACCCATAAAAGAAAAATGGCTGTGGTGTTAATCCAGAGGCAATTAATGCTGAAATCGCAGCATTGGGACCTGGCACTGGTACAACTGGAAAGTTTTGAGCAATTGCTTTTTCAACTATGTCCGCACCTGGATCAGAAATACAAGGTAAACCTGCATCACTTACTAATGCAATTGTTTTCCCTTCGTGAAGCATAGATAATAATTTTTCGCCACCTACTGCTAAATTATGTTCATGGTAACTGATTAATGGTGTTTCGATATCAAAGTAATTACATAGCTTCTTTGTATTTCTAGTATCTTCTGCCGCAATAATATCGGCTTCTTTTAAAATGCGAAGTGCACGTACACTCATATCCTCTAGATTTCCAATAGGCGTTCCTACCAGATATAAACAACCTGTCAGATCGTGTATTGTACTTTTTTGTGATTTCACGATTCACCCCTCCTTATATAGTTTATTTTCTGCATTCTTGTTAATTGCTTAAAAGCATATTCAGCACGCATTGCTTCTTGCTTTGTCTCAAACATTTCTTTATAAATACATTTCACTGGGCCTCTAGCTCTTGTATATTTTGCCCCTTTACCAGCGTTATGTACAGCAACACGCTTTTCTATATTATTTGTATACCCTGCATAAAGGGTTTGATCCGCACACTCTAGCACATAAAAGTAGTGATTACTGCTCTTTTCCATAAAGAATGTCTCTCACTTCTGCTGTATATTCGTTATTGCCATCATAGACATACAAGGGTGGCAAGATTTTTAAATCTGGTTTTCCATCTTTTATTCCTTCTATTAATAATGTATTGGCTTCTTTGCCTTCTTTCGGATAAATGAGTTGCATCCGTTTGGGCTCTAAGCGATTTGCTCGCATAGCTGTAACAATATCTAATAATCGACCTGGACGATGGACAAATGCCGCCTTGCCACCTTGCTTTAATAATTTACTTGCAGATTGGATGGCTTCTTCTAATGTTAAATATAATTCATGTCGTGCAATGGCATGATGTTCACTGAGATTTTTATCACTTGCTTCATGTGCTAAAAAATAGGGAGGATTGCAGGTAACAACATCATACTGTTCTATGCCTAAGTGTTTTGGTATTTCTTTTACATCACCAAGAATCATTTGAATTTGGTTTTCCAGTTGATTGTAATGGATGCTTCTCTCTGCCATATCAAATAAACGGGGCTGAATCTCAACTCCCGTAATTTCCCCTTTTGTACGTGCACTTAAAAAGAGAGGAATTACGCCATTTCCTGAGCATAAATCAACAATTTTTCCCTTATGATAGGGAATATTGACAAACTTTGAAAGCAACACTGCGTCTAACGAAAACGAAAAGACGGAGGGACTTTGAATAATACGCAAATTCTCCGCCAATAAATAGTCTAATCGCTCATCATCCTTTAACCATTTTTCCATGCTTATTCCTCCTACGCTACAAAACAAAAGACTGATACCACCGTAGTGGGAATCAGCCTTCTATTACACATTTTGTTTATTTAAAAATGATAGACAAAACAGACAATCTTCACCTTTACGTGAACTTCCAAAATGAACATGACAAACGTGGAAGCCTTCCTGGTATAAGCGAGCTAGGTTATCATAACCTTCACCTATATCTAGAGGACTCTCTTTCTTTACTTCAGCAGCTTGTACGGAGTTTGTATTAGAAAGTAGTTCTTCCAGACGTGTACGAAGATGATGATTTTCTGTTTCAAGCGCCTTATGCTCTTCCATCATTAACGCTACAAATTGTTTCAATGCACCAAATTGCTCCTGCATTGCTTCGAGCTGTTGTTCGAACTCCATAACGGTATCCAAGAAATTACGGTCCTTCACCCAAGCCACCTCGTTAAATTCTCTATCTTAAATAAGATTTTTTTCGCATGCTAGCAGTTCTTCTAGTGTATACTCAACTGTGCGTTCCTGCTCATGTAAATATACTTGAATAAGTCTTTCCAGCACATTTAACCCTACAACTTTCCCGCGACCATCTGGTGTCATCGCTACCTCACCTATATCTGGCATGCCCTCTTTTGCCTCTTCATATTCATCATTTTCATACTTTAAGCAGCACATTAAACGTCCGCAAAGACCTGATATTTTTGAAGGATTTAAAGATAAGTTTTGATCTTTAGCCATTTTAATAGAAACTGGCTCAAAATCACCTAAAAATGTGGAGCAACAAAGCATTCTTCCACATGGGCCGATACCACCTAATAATTTTGCTTCATCACGCACACCAATTTGGCGAAGTTCGATACGTGTTCTAAAAACCGAAGCTAAATCTTTTACAAGATCCCTGAAGTCAACACGTCCTTCAGCTGTAAAATAAAAAATAATTTTATTACGATCAAATGTATATTCAACATCTACAAGTTTCATTTCTAAATTATGCTCTATAATTTTAGTACTAGCGAGTTCAAATGCACGTTTCGACTCAGCTGCATTTTCCTCTACTTGTATACGATCACGATCATCTGCTGGTCTAAGTACTTGTTTTAGTGGTAATACAACATCATTATCACCTACTACTTTTTGAGGGACAACTACTTTTCCATACTCTACCCCGCGAGCTGTCTCTACAATAACATATTGACTATCTTCTAGTAGAAATGATGCCGGATCAAAATAATATATTTTACCCGCCTTTTTAAAGCGGACTCCTACTACATTATACAAATGTATATCCCTCCTGCAGATTTAGCATTAACTGCTCAATCAATAACGTCCTATTCATGTTACGTTGTAAAGAGGCGCGCGCTTGTAAAATAGATTCCATCTGACTTGATAGTCGCTCATAAGTGGAATGTAACGCAACTTCTTTAAATAGTGGTAACATGTCTGGATAAGTACAAGCTGCCTCGGGATTAGCTTTTATTGACACTATATCACGGTAAGCAAATAGTAGTAAATCCAATGCTTGCTCCATCTCGCCTTTTTCTTTAAAATGTGGTAACCACTCTTCATGTGCAATAAGCATTGCCTCGTGTACATTTTGCCGAATGGCCTCCACTAATTTTAACACTGTTTTTCGAGCGAGTGCAAACTGCTCATCATTTGCCAAAAATATAGCCATTTCGAGCTCGTTTGTCATCATGCTTACTGTTGAAGCCATCGAATCCGAAATATTATTGTCCTGTAAGTGCTTCAACAAAACATGACGTGGCATTTTTTGAAATTTGATATGTTGGCAACGAGAACGGATTGTTGGAAGTATTGACTGCATTTGCTCTGTTAATAATATGGCAGTTACTTCTCCATCCGGCTCCTCTAAAAATTTAAGTATCATATTGGCTGATGCTGTATTCAGACGGTCTGCATGATGAAGCACATAGATTTTACGCCCTTCTTCTACACCCATCATTTTCATCTCGCCAATAAGTTCTCGCATTTGATCAATTTTTATAAATTGACCATCTGGATAAATTTGATGAATATTTGGGTGATTTCCCGAATCCACACGTCTGCAATTTCGACATGTTTCACATGGAACATTTCCACTTGGTTGCTCACATAGCATTAATTTGACAAAAAAGGTCATAATATCTGCCTTGCCTGTCCCTTTTTCGCCATCAAAAATATATGCATGTGCTAATCTATTTTTGTCAAAAATCGTTTGAAGTTGCTTCATTACGACTGGCTGTAGCGTGAATAGCTCTTCAACATTCTTGGCCATACATTTTAATTCCTTCCTGTATCTACAACAAAAAGCGTAACTGTCTCCAATTCTCACTTTTTGAAAAGAAACATTACAGTGCTTCCTAGTTTAATGGCAAGCTGCCAAATCAAAATTTGAAAAAAGCCCGCGCCTAAATGAGAATGAGACACGGGTTTTACATATATAAATTAATTAGTAAGCCTTTAATCTCACCGATTTTATCAAGGAGGTCTATCGCTTCTTTTTCCTCATCTAAGAGATCTTGGGCAAGTTCGACAAGACGTGTATCAATAGTTTCAATGATTTTTAATCGTCTGCCTTCGCCAAAACGATTCCATGTATGTGATTGTTTTAAATCCATTCCATGTTCTACTGTCTCTTGTAGAAATCGTTTTACAAGCATTTTAAACTTAGCAAGTTCCCGTAAATTACGTGATCTTGCAACACGATCACCAGCACTCGAAATATCTCCTAATAAACGTGTTAGTTGCTCTGTTTGCAGCTTGTTACCTTGCTTAACGACCATATCTCCAAATCGGTTATTTTGATTATTATTTTGTAGTGGCTCATTGCGATTTGTATTTAACCCGACACGTATATCTTGATTAATCTTCAAGCTGGTTTCGCCCCACTATCTTTATCAATTTCTCCCTGCATTGGGATAAATATCAGGCTCATATGATAAGCCTAATATCAGTGACCTCTTACGAATGGAGGCTACTTATTAAAAATGATGGAATTGTTCAATTGGTAAAACAAATACAGTAGCTCCTCCTACCTCTACCTCCACAGGGTAAGGTATATAGGAATCGGCATTTCCTCCTAATGGAGAAACTGGCGCAACCATTTGCTCCCGTGCTCGACAATTATCCCGAATAATATCTAAAAGTTTGGGTATGAGAGAATCTTCAGTTCCTATAAGAAATGTCGTATTTCCTGAACGTAAAAATCCTCCTGTGCTCGCTAATTTAGTTGCGCGAAACTGATTTTTCGTTAAAGCATTTGATAAGCGACTGCTATCCTGATCTTGCACTACAGCTACGACTAACTTCATTCGCACTCACCCCTTTTATAAAATTCACCTAAATAGGTTTTCATACTATTCCTAAGCATTTATAAACATTAATACTTCGACTATTATCCATGTGAAATTAATTACACCTCGGCATAATTACGTCCATATTTTATCAAGCTTGCTCGTAATTCAGTAGGTATCTGCTGAATTAGATAAAATAATGGATAGTATCATTATATCACAATGTTGTGGACAACTTCATGCTTTTAGTGCATTGCTTCCAATAATAATAACCATACATCTTCAACAACATGCTCAATATGTTGGTCTGCATTCACTACACGTATACGTTCTGGGTACCGATCGACTAGTTGTAAATATCCTTCACGTACCTTCTGATGAAACGGCAAACTTTCAACATCTAAACGATTTACTTCTCTCTTGTCAGTTGCATGAATACGTGCTAATCCAACCTCTGGTGGAAGATCAAATAATATAGTTACGTCAGGTAATTTCTTACCGATAGCAAATTCGTTAATAGAAAGTACCTCATCAACACCTATTCCTCTTGCATAACCTTGATAAGCTAAAGATGAGTCGATAAAACGATCACATATTACCAACTGACCAGCATCTAAAGCTGGTTGTACTTTTTCAAAATAATGCTGACTTCTTGCTGCAGCATATAACAATGCTTCTGTTCGCTCGTCCATAGCTGTATGTGCAGGATTTAAAATAATGGTTCTTATCTTTTCTGCAATTTCGATGCCGCCTGGTTCTCTTGTTGCTAGAACGTCAATATTTTTTTCTGCTAGTCGCTCAGCTATCATTTGAATGATTGTTGTTTTCCCTGCTCCCTCTGGGCCTTCGAATGTAATAAATATATTGCTTTTCATGCTGTTATTGCCTCCAACTATCTAATGACCTGAATCATTTTTTCTGCTAATCGATGATTTCCTTGGAATGTCGCTCCTGCTGCTAATAGCTCTTCCAGTTGACTTAATTTTGCTACGGTTATTCTTTCTCCTGGAACAAGTAATGGAATACCAGGCGGATAAGGAATAATCATACTTGCTGAAACCCTTCCCATTGTACGCATATATGGTAACCATTCTTTACTTAATGATGCAATTTCATTAAAGGTATAAATAGGTTCAGTAATAGGTACAAAATGATAGGCCGTTTGAGAAGCAGCTATGCTATCCGTTTTAGTTGTGTTTAATAGCATTGTTATAGCTTCTTTTATGCGGACTCTTATTTCAGCAAATGGGTAAGGATGTCCTTGCTTCAGCAAAGGTAACACAAATAATACTTGATTCGCATCAGCTAGCTCTCCATAGACATGCTTGGCCTCCAGTACCTCCTGTAATTGAAAACCACTATAACCATTGACACGTAACAATACCTTAAGTGGGTCATCTACTTCAATTACCTCTAAGGAACCAATTGATCGTAATGCTTCAATCCATTGATTCTTTTTTTCTATTATATATGCCCCATCACTCTCCATATATGTCTGTACATAATAGCGAGCATCATCTAATGAGGCTAATAATACATAGGATGGGCTACTAGATTGCAGCATTCGTAGATAGTGATGTATTTTGTCAGCATCAACTAATTTCGACTTAACATGCATAAAGGATGCCATCGTCATTGCAGGTAATGTCTTATGTGCTGATTGTACAACGACATCTGCTCCTAATGACAAAGCGGATGGTTGAAATAATGTACACGCATTAAAATGAGCGCCATGTGCCTCATCCACTAAGACAGGGATTTCTTTTTCATGACAATAAGCAATTTGTTGCTGTATTTCATTCGATGTCATCCCATAATAAGTAGGATATGTTAAAACGACCGCTTTCGCCTCTGGATAATTTTTCACTGCTTCTTTAAGATCTTTATAAGTGACATGCGTTGCCGTTAACGTTCGCTCATCCCAGATTGGTGAGACAAAAATAGGCTTAGCCCCCACAAGTTCAATGGCGTGGAAAATTGATTTATGGGCATTACGTTGGACAATAATGGTATCGCCTTTATCGCATGTAGCATAAATCATCGCTAAATTCCCAACAGTAGAACCGCCCACTAGAAAGAAACTCTTCATTGCTCCATATGTATCTGCTAGTAAATTTTCTGCTTCTAATATCATTTCCTCAGGGTAATGCAAATCATCTAAACCTGTTAATTCAGTTACATCATAACGCATAACATCTTTAAATGCTTGCGGAAGATGGGACAGTTCGCCATGCTTATGACCTGGGACATGAAAAGAAATATTTTGTTGTTGTCTAAAACGTTCTAATCCCTCTATAATTGGCTTTTTCTTTTGCAAAACAAACACCCATTTTCGTTAGATTCTTATTTAATTATACGAAATTATAACGAGATAAAAAAGCTATCCCTCAACAAGGTTCTCCATATTTATCTGTTGAACTAAAATTTTTCAACAAAACGTCTTATTATCTCTGTTTCCATTGCATCTAGATTACTTTGAGTTTACTCCAAAGGAATCATCGTTTAGAGGCTATGTGACAACATAATTTAGTCACGCCGGCATTCTATTTGAATAGATATTTGAATAGCCACTAAAAAGCAGACATTCTTTACCTCATTATCGAAGAGAGAACATTTAGTAAAAAAACATTTGCTCATTCCATATAAAAACCGATTATTGCCGTTATCTGCAATAATCGGTTCTCCCACCCTTTTCCACAAAACTATTCTTTTACCACTTTAACGGCCATTTCCTTTACTAATTGCTCCACTAGTCTTGGGACAAAATTATCTAAAACTGGATTCATCATTCCTGCTAAAAAGCCGCTAGCCTTCATTGTTAACTTACCAGTAAGTTGCAATGATTGATCTTGATTTTGTTTTATTTCAAATGAACCATCGCCATTTATCGGATCGGATAAGCCCTCCAAATCAAAAAGTATCTGATGAGCATCTGATTTTTTCACCTTCAGCTCCACTTTAACAGCTTTTTGAATAATGCCAAAATCTCCTTGAAAGACCCAAATCATATCATTTTCATTCAGTAATTCGTGGTGTAAGTAACCTGGTATTAAAACAGCCCATTGTTCTTTATTTTGAATAAATTCCTCTAACTTTTCTTTCTGCATACTGATATTCTTACTATATTGTCCAGTTGCCATTACATTGCACCCCTTTGTGTGTTTTAATCACTCCATTAAACTTTAACATTTTATAGGTCTCTAAATAAATAAAAAAAACCACTGATTTCTCAGTGGTTACTTTGTTGCCTAGCGACGTCCTACTCTCACAGGGGGAAGCCCCCAACTACCATCGGCGCTAAAGAGCTTAACTTCCGTGTTCGGTATGGGAACGGGTGTGACCTCTTTGCCATCATCACTAGACTATGGTCGGCTTTCAATATACATCGCATTTCTTCGTCAGCTTCTGTCCTTCAGTCAGTCACGTACTTGAGTACGCTCCTTTCCTCTCTCCATTGCTTCCTCGAACTACTCGTATTTTGAAACCCTTCATAAAAGAAATTATTCTTTCAAAACTGGATAAACGGTTCATTGAATGGTTCAAACGTTTTTGGTTAAGTCCTCGATCGATTAGTATTCGTCAGCTCCATGTGTCACCACACTTCCACCTCGAACCTATCTACCTCATCGTCTTTGAGGGATCTTACTTACTTGCGTAATGGGAAATCTCATCTTGAGGGGGGCTTCATGCTTAGATGCTTTCAGCACTTATCCCGTCCACACATAGCTACCCAGCGATGCCTTTGGCAAGACAACTGGTACACCAGCGGTGTGTCCATCCCGGTCCTCTCGTACTAAGGACAGCTCCTCTCAAATTTCCTACGCCCACGACGGATAGGGACCGAACTGTCTCACGACGTTCTGAACCCAGCTCGCGTACCGCTTTAATGGGCGAACAGCCCAACCCTTGGGACCGACTACAGCCCCAGGATGCGATGAGCCGACATCGAGGTGCCAAACCTCCCCGTCGATGTGGACTCTTGGGGGAGATAAGCCTGTTATCCCCGGGGTAGCTTTTATCCGTTGAGCGATGGCCCTTCCATGCGGAACCACCGGATCACTAAGCCCGTCTTTCGACCCTGCTCGACTTGTAGGTCTCGCAGTCAAGCTCCCTTGTGCCTTTACACTCTACGAATGATTTCCAACCATTCTGAGGGAACCTTTGGGCGCCTCCGTTACCTTTTAGGAGGCGACCGCCCCAGTCAAACTGTCCGCCTGACACTGTCTCCTGCCCCGCTAAGGGGCATGGGTTAGAATTTCAATACAACCAGGGTAGTATCCCACCGACGCCTCCTTCGAAGCTGGCGCTCCGAGATCTCTGGCTCCTACCTATCCTGTACAAGTTGTACCAAAATTCAATATCAGGCTACAGTAAAGCTCCACGGGGTCTTTCCGTCCTGTCGCGGGTAACCTGCATCTTCACAGGTACTATAATTTCACCGAGTCTCTCGTTGAGACAGTGCCCAGATCGTTACGCCTTTCGTGCGGGTCGGAACTTACCCGACAAGGAATTTCGCTACCTTAGGACCGTTATAGTTACGGCCGCCGTTTACTGGGGCTTCAATTCGCAGCTTCGCTTGCGCTAACCACTCCTCTTAACCTTCCAGCACCGGGCAGGCGTCAGCCCCTATACGTCACCTTACGGTTTTGCAGAGACCTGTGTTTTTGCTAAACAGTCGCCTGGGCCTATTCACTGCGGCTCTCATGCGCTTGCACGCTCAAGAGCACCCCTTCTCCCGAAGTTACGGGGTCATTTTGCCGAGTTCCTTAACGAGAGTTCTCTCGCACACCTTAGGATTCTCTCCTCGACTACCTGTGTCGGTTTGCGGTACGGGCACCTCTCACCTCGATAGAGGCTTTTCTTGGCAGTGTGAAATCAGGAACTTCGTCCATACGGACTCGCCATCACAGCTCAACGTTACAGTGTGCGGATTTGCCTACACACACGCCTTACTGCTTGGACGCGCATAACCAACAGCGCGCTTACCCTATCCTACTGCGTCCCCCCATTTCTCAAACGGTGAGGAGGTGGTACAGGAATATCAACCTGTTGTCCATCGCCTACGCCTATCGGCCTCGGCTTAGGTCCCGACTAACCCTGAGCGGACGAGCCTTCCTCAGGAAACCTTAGTCATACGGTGGACGGGATTCTCACCCGTCTTTCGCTACTCATACCGGCATTCTCACTTCTAAGCGCTCCACCAGTCCTTCCGGTCTGACTTCAACGCACTTAGAACGCTCTCCTACCACTGACATCGTAGATGTCAATCCACAGCTTCGGTGAATCGTTTAGCCCCGATACATTTTCGGCGCAGCGTCACTCGACCAGTGAGCTATTACGCACTCTTTAAATGATGGCTGCTTCTAAGCCAACATCCTGGTTGTCTGTGCAACGCCACATCCTTTTCCACTTAACGATTACTTTGGGACCTTAGCTGGTGGTCTGGGCTGTTTCCCTTTTGACTACGGATCTTATCACTCGCAGTCTGACTCCCGTGTATAAATATCTGGCATTCGGAGTTTGTCTGAATTCGGTAAACCGGGATGGCCCCCTAGTCCAAACAGTGCTCTACCTCCAGTATTCTCATCACGAGGCTAGCCCTAAAGCTATTTCGGAGAGAACCAGCTATCTCCAAGTTCGATTGGAATTTCTCCGCTACCCACACCTCATCCCCGCACTTTTCAACGTGCGTGGGTTCGGGCCTCCAGTAAGTGTTACCTTACCTTCACCCTGGACATGGGTAGATCACCTGGTTTCGGGTCTACGACCACGTACTATTTCGCCCTATTCAGACTCGCTTTCGCTGCGGCTCCGCCTTCTAAAGCTTAACCTCGCACGTAATCGTAACTCGCCGGTTCATTCTACAAAAGGCACGCTATCACCCATTAACGGGCTCTAACTACTTGTAGGCACACGGTTTCAGGATCTCTTTCACTCCCCTTCCGGGGTGCTTTTCACCTTTCCCTCACGGTACTGGTTCACTATCGGTCACTAGGTAGTATTTAGCCTTGGGAGATGGTCCTCCCGGATTCCGACGGAATTTCACGTGTTCCGCCGTACTCAGGATCCACTCAGGAGAGAACGAACTTTCGACTACAGGGCTTTTACCTGCTCTGGCGGACCTTTCCAAGTCGCTTCATCTAACTCGCTCTTTTGTAACTCCGTATTGAGTGTCCTACAACCCCAAGAGGCAAGCCTCTTGGTTTGGGCTCTTCCCGTTTCGCTCGCCGCTACTCAGGGAATCGATTTTTCTTTCTCTTCCTCCAGGTACTTAGATGTTTCAGTTCCCTGGGTCTGCCTTCAAGACGCTATGTATTCACGTCAAGATACTACGCGATTAAACGTAGTGGGTTCCCCCATTCGGAAATCTCCGGATCAAAGCTCACTTACAGCTCCCCGAAGCATATCGGTGTTAGTGCCGTCCTTCTTCGGCTCCTAGTGCCAAGGCATTCGCCGTGCGCCCTTAATAACTTAACCAAGTTATTAAGCCTATAAAAAAACTTAAAAAATAAATGTGTTTGTTACAATTTCAATGTCGTTTTATCCAGTTTTCAAAGAACAAGTTTTGAAGCTTTTCATTCAAGAAGAATGAACCTTCAAAACTGAACGCAAAACGTAATCTTACAAACCCTAGGTTTGTATTCCGAAATAATCCTTAGAAAGGAGGTGATCCAGCCGCACCTTCCGATACGGCTACCTTGTTACGACTTCACCCCAATCATCTATCCCACCTTCGGCGGCTGGCTCCAAAAGGTTACCTCACCGACTTCGGGTGTTACAAACTCTCGTGGTGTGACGGGCGGTGTGTACAAGGCCCGGGAACGTATTCACCGCGGCATGCTGATCCGCGATTACTAGCGATTCCGGCTTCATGTAGGCGAGTTGCAGCCTACAATCCGAACTGAGAACGACTTTATCGGATTAGCTCCCTCTCGCGAGTTGGCAACCGTTTGTATCGTCCATTGTAGCACGTGTGTAGCCCAGGTCATAAGGGGCATGATGATTTGACGTCATCCCCACCTTCCTCCGGTTTGTCACCGGCAGTCACCTTAGAGTGCCCAACTAAATGATGGCAACTAAGATCAAGGGTTGCGCTCGTTGCGGGACTTAACCCAACATCTCACGACACGAGCTGACGACAACCATGCACCACCTGTCACCGTTGCCCCCGAAGGGGAAACTATATCTCTACAGTGGTCAACGGGATGTCAAGACCTGGTAAGGTTCTTCGCGTTGCTTCGAATTAAACCACATGCTCCACCGCTTGTGCGGGCCCCCGTCAATTCCTTTGAGTTTCAGTCTTGCGACCGTACTCCCCAGGCGGAGTGCTTAATGCGTTAGCTGCAGCACTAAGGGGCGGAAACCCCCTAACACTTAGCACTCATCGTTTACGGCGTGGACTACCAGGGTATCTAATCCTGTTTGCTCCCCACGCTTTCGCGCCTCAGTGTCAGTTACAGACCAGATAGTCGCCTTCGCCACTGGTGTTCCTCCAAATCTCTACGCATTTCACCGCTACACTTGGAATTCCACTATCCTCTTCTGCACTCAAGTCTCCCAGTTTCCAATGACCCTCCACGGTTGAGCCGTGGGCTTTCACATCAGACTTAAGAAACCACCTGCGCGCGCTTTACGCCCAATAATTCCGGACAACGCTTGCCACCTACGTATTACCGCGGCTGCTGGCACGTAGTTAGCCGTGGCTTTCTAATAAGGTACCGTCAAGGTACAGCCAGTTACTACTGTACTTGTTCTTCCCTTACAACAGAGTTTTACGAACCGAAATCCTTCTTCACTCACGCGGCGTTGCTCCATCAGGCTTTCGCCCATTGTGGAAGATTCCCTACTGCTGCCTCCCGTAGGAGTCTGGGCCGTGTCTCAGTCCCAGTGTGGCCGATCACCCTCTCAGGTCGGCTACGCATCGTCGCCTTGGTGAGCCGTTACCTCACCAACTAGCTAATGCGCCGCGGGCCCATCCTATAGCGACAGCCGAAACCGTCTTTCAGTGTTTCACCATGAGGTGAAACAGATTATTCGGTATTAGCCCCGGTTTCCCGGAGTTATCCCAAACTATAAGGTAGGTTGCCCACGTGTTACTCACCCGTCCGCCGCTAACGTCAAAGGAGCAAGCTCCTTCTCTGTTCGCTCGACTTGCATGTATTAGGCACGCCGCCAGCGTTCGTCCTGAGCCAGGATCAAACTCTCCATAAAAGAAATTTGAATAGCTCAAATTGTTTTGCTGGCATCAATTTTGATGTCCAAAATTTTGTTTCGTTCACTAACAGAAGTTAGTTACTGAAAACTTTATTGATTACGTTTTGCTTGTTCAGTTTTCAAGGTTCATTTCGTTAACTGCTGTTTTAGCAGCAACTCTTATATAATATCATGTCGCATATAATGTGTCAACATAAATTTTTAATTTATTTTCGTTTCAATCAGTTATATTAGCGACTTTTATAACTATATCATATTCTTTTCATATTGCAAGCTTTTTATAAAAAAAATATTAAAGCTGTTATTCCTAATACACCCGGAATACCTAAGACGGCAATAGTTAAGACTGAAAATAGATTGATGGGTACATTATATCCTATATAACCAATACCTAAATGGATTATAAATAATAATAGAAAAGCAAATGCAAATCTAAACCAAAACACCGATAACCCTTCTAAAATCTTACCTAGTTTAGCATGTCTTATTATTACATAAAGAAAAAGAAGCCCTACAGGAATACTAATACTCATAATTACTAACCAAGACAATATGGTTGCCCCCTCAATTAAATAATTATGAAAGTTTATGTTTCCTGTATCGCTTCTATGAATATTTAAATAAGAACTATTTTATTAATACCTTGCGAATTCTAGCTTCCTTAAATAAATAGAAATGAATACTTTCTGCTGTTTTGCGTTGAGCAATTACTCCGAGATCATAGTCATCCATTAATTCTTCTATTATCTTCGCCTGCTGTAAATCCTCTTTTGTTTCTTTTATAAGATTCACAAGCCTATCATCGAATTCTTTTTTTAACTTTCCTTTACTACGGAAGAACATATTAATCCCTCACTCATAATTCGCGTCGGCCTTCCATTGCCTTAGATAGCGTAACCTCATCTGCGTATTCTAAATCTCCCCCTACTGGCAATCCATGCGCAATACGAGTCGTACGAATCCCTGAAGGTTTGACAAGGCGAGATATGTACATAGCTGTTGCCTCACCTTCAATTGTTGAATTCGTAGCTAAAATAAGCTCTTGTACACTTTCATCTTGCAAACGCACTAACAAGGAAGCAACATTAATATCCTCTGGACCGATACCATCCATTGGAGAAATTGCACCTTGAAGTACATGATACATGCCGTTGTAGTCACGCATTTTTTCCATTGCAATAACATCCTTTGTATCTTGCACAACACAAATAATAGAATGATCTCGCTGCTTGTCTGCACAAATGTGACATGGGTCTACATCTGTTATATTGCCACAGACAGAACAGTAACTCAGGTTTCGTTTAGCATCAATCAATGCTTTAGAGAAAGATAATACATCGTCTTCTTTCATAGATAACACAAAAAACGCCAGACGAGCCGCGGTTTTCGGCCCGATACCTGGCAATTTCATAAAACTATCGATCAATTTAGATATTGGTTCTGGGTAGTACATATGATTACCTCCTAGAATGGAAGGTTTAAGCCTTGAGTGAATTTACCCATCGTTGAGTTTGTTTTTTCTTCTACCTTTTTCAACGCTTCATTTGTTGCAATAACAATTAGGTCTTGTAACATTTCGATGTCTTCTGGGTCTACTACAGCTTCATCTAGATTTACTGACACTACTTCACGCTGACCAGAAACTGTTACTTTTACCATGCCGCCGCCTGCAACACCTTCAAATTGCTCAGCATTTAAAGCCTCTTGAGCCTCCATCATTTCCTTTTGCATTTTTTGCATCTTTTTCATCATACCTTGCATATTTCCCATTCCACGCATAAATGTCTTCCTCCTAAAAATTTAATCTTCAATAATTTCAACAAAATCTTTACCAAAGAGCTTTTCAGCCTCTGTCACAAGTGGATCTTGTGAAGCAAGAGGTTGGGCATCATCGATAAATGGTTCATCTGGCATTTCTGCCGGTGGTGGCTCTAATAATTCTTCTCCATGCTCTGAGACAGCCTGTGATTTCTTTTGCTGTAGACTGTGATCACGGATAAACTCTTCACGCATTTTCAACCAAGATTCTTCTGGTATACATAGCATCTCGTACATTGTACCAGTTTGCCCAGCAATTAATTGTGTAAAGTGAGCCTTTAAAGATTGGTTATCGGCAACCATCTGACAATGAATATCATACTTGAATTTTAACACAAAAGCACTCGAAGATGCCGCAACAGGTTCAGCCTCTGCTAAAAGAGCCGATTGAGATTTTTGCATTTGATTTAATGCTTGTGCCCAAACTGACTTGATACGTTGCACATCTTGCTTTGTAGCATCTTTCAACACTTCCTGAATACGACCAGTGGGTGCTTTATAGCCATTCGGGTTTTTAGCACGAGGTCTTTGCTCTTTTTGCGCTGACGTCGTTTGCACAGGAGTTCCTGTTTGCAGTTGCAAGGATAATTGTTGAACCATCTGCTCAAGCGCTACCACCTTTTGCGTGAGTTCTGAGCTTTGTACAGTTTCGTTCATAGCCACTGTTTGATGCGCTAACCCTCCCGAAAATTGTGCCATTTTAAGCAATGCTGTTTCTAAGTAAATTTTCGTATGGTGAGAGAAACGCATCTCCTGCTGTATTTTTGCGAGTATATCAATATAGCCATAAAGCATATCTGGAGCAAATTCGTGTGCTAAAGTAAATACACGCTCCTCAGGGGACACTAACTCTAAAAGTTCAGCTAAATTATCACTTATTTGAAGTAATAGTAAATCACGGAAAAAAGTAATTAAATCTTCTGAAAGGCGCAAGGGATCCTTGCCATCAGCTATAAGTTGCTCTAAAAGAGCTAGCATTTGAGCAACATCTTTTACTTTCAATGCTTCAGCTAAGTCATAAAAAACATCCTGACTAATTGAACCTGTAACTAATAATGTGTCCTCAAGCTTTAATTTTTCGCCACTAAATGACACAACTTGGTCTAGCAAACTTAAAGCATCACGCATTCCTCCTGCGGCTGATTGTGCGATCACCTTTAAACCTTGTTCTTCATATGGTAAATCAATATCTTCTAGGACAACCTTCATACGTTCAATAATATCATTGGTAGAAAGTCGCTTAAAATCAAAGCGCTGACAACGAGAAATAATCGTTGCAGGCAATTTGTGAGGCTCTGTTGTTGCTAAAATAAATACAGCATGAGGAGGTGGCTCTTCCAAAGTTTTTAAAAGAGCGTTAAAGGCACTTGTAGAAAGCATATGCACTTCGTCTATGATGTACACCTTATATCTACTGCTTGCAGGAGCAAAGCGAACCTTTTCTATAATATCCCTAATCTCTTCAACACGTGAATTCGAAGCCGCGTCAAATTCAATGACATCAGGATGGGAGCCATCCGTAATACTTATGCATGTAGCGCATTCATTACACGGTTCTTTCGATGGTGCATGTTCACAATTTAAAGCCTTCGCAAAGATTTTGGCTGTACTTGTTTTCCCTGTACCACGCGGCCCAGAAAATAAGTAAGCATGCGTTGTTTTATTTGCTAGGAGAGCATTTTGTAGCGTTCTTTTGACATGTGCTTGGCCAGACATTTCTCGAAAAGATTGCGGTCGATACACACGATAAAATGCTTGATACGTCACTGATTTCCTCTCTCCTTCTCCATTTAATTGAATAGTTATATTATAGCATTTGCCTTCTTATATAGAAAATGAAGTTACTAAATTTAAAAATAAAAAAGCACCCGCCTTATAGTAGACGGATGCTTTGAATTGGCAAGTTAATGCCGTGCACCTTTCCTTGACAGCCGCACATAAGCGTTACTCTTGTCGTTAGCTCGGATTAGGCAACCCCGCGGCACATGGATAAGACCACTTAATGCTGCTTCCTTCCGGACCTGACATGGTTCATGGGTATCCATTGCGCAGGACCCAATCGTCAACACTACGTGCAAAAGGCAGACCAAACAATACGGACAGCCTCGAAAAAGGAATTCAGTCTCGCTAGAGCGGATTGCGAGTTACAGGACACCGCTACCTTCCCACCTAGCACGGCAATAACTAGTATACTGACAGTTTGTATAAATTGCAACTTAATGCACAAATTATTTATTTCCAAGCCCTGAATAAACTACTTAAATTTTTTTCAAAAAAATATTGACGAGTGTTTCTAGTTATGATAAATTTATTTTTGTCGATAAGACAGCAGAGCAATATAACATGGAGGTATACCCAAGTCTGGCTGAAGGGATCGGTCTTGAAAACCGACAGGCGGGTAACACCGCGCGGGGGTTCGAATCCCTCTACCTCCTCCATTTTTAAAATTTCCGACTACAATTGTAGCCGTTTTTTTTTGCCAAAATTGTATGTATTACTTGTTAGATACCACTTCCGCCTCGGTTGTGGTATTTTTTATTATATGAATGATGGGAGGTTGTAATATTGCAATCGAAATTATCTATGACACGTGCTTCCCTTACTTGGATTTTCATTATTGCTGTCCTGACCGCAATTGGTAGTGAAATTAAAATTATGCCATTTGCTAATACAACATTCCGTTTTGGTTTAGGTACAATCATCTTCTTTTTATGCACACTACTTAAACCTACACCGATTATTTTAGCCGGTATTGCAACAAGTATAGTGACAACAATTTTTCGTGTTATTAATTCCACGTTACACAACGTTCCAATTTCTGAGAGTCTATTTAACCATTTACCAGCCGCGTTATTTTATGTATTGTTTGCAGTGTGCCTACAAATTTTAGATATTCAACAATATAGAGAAAAACCTTTAAAACTTGGTTTACTCGTCGCCTTTAGTGAGGTCATTAGTAATTTAGCAGAACAAATTTTTCGATTTTTTGTCCAAAATTATACTTTTTTATTTCTTCATGACCTCCTGATCCTATTAGCCGTAGCTATATTACGCAGTTTTTTTGTAGTAGGTATTTATAGCTCCATTTTGATTGCTGAGCAAAAAAAACGAGTACAAGAAATGCTCAATATCGGATCTGACCTCTATGTTGAGACCCTATACTTAAAAAAATCAATGAACCATATTGAAACTATTACAGCCAGCGGTTATGAATTATATCGACAGTTAAAAGTGCTAGGTTATCGAGCTGAAAGTTTACAGGCACTTCATATTGCCCAGGAAATCCATGAAGTGAAGAAAGATTCTCAACGTATATATGCTGGTATTTCGAAGATTGTGGGCGAAAGAAGCTTCGGCCCTTTCGTATTATCTGAATTATTGCATTATATTGAAGAAGGCAATAGGAAATACGCTGAATTACTTGGTAAGGATATACAATTTAATACATGTATAGACTTCGATTTTCAAACAAAGGAACATATTGCACTCCTTGCTCTTTTAAATAACTTATCTGCCAATGCTGTTGAGGCTATTGAAGAACAAGGTATCATTTCTATTGCTATTGGGCGCCAAGAAGATAATACTGTAATAACAGTATGTGATAATGGGCAAGGAATTTCACAAGCAGATATTTCTGTTATCTTTGAACCTGGATACACAACCAAGTTCAATATTGATGGTGTAGCGGCAACTGGCATTGGGCTTTCACACGTTGCTGAATTAGTAGAAAAATTAAAAGGCTCAATAACCGTTGATTCAGACGATCAATATACAACGTTTAAAATCATAATTCCTACGCAAACTATTCAAACGGGAGAGACTTAAATGAGGTATTTTATTGTAGACGATGATCGTGCAAGTCGTGTTATGTTAAAACAAATTATTGAAGATAGCGGGCTAGGTACAGTTATTGGTGAGGCACGTAATGGTGAGGATGCCATACCACAGATTTTAATGACGCAGCCAGAATTTGTGTTAATTGATTTACTGATGCCCAAGCTCGATGGTATAGCAACAGTTGAGCAACTTATGCAAAATCGTTTTGAGGGACAATTTATTATGATTTCACAAGTTGTGAATAAGGAAATGGTTGGTGAGGCCTATGAACAAGGAATTGATTTCTTCATTCATAAACCAATCAACCGTATCGAAGTAGAAAATGTTTTGAAAAAAACAACTGAACAATTTCGACTTAAAAATTCACTGTTAGTTATACGTCAATCACTTACAAACATTGAATTAACTGAACAAAAGGCTCATAAAGCAACATCACGAGATCATATTCAATCTATTTTAAATGATATGGGCATTGTCGGTGAAATTGGTAGTGAGGATATAATTGCCATTATAGAAACATTACTTGCTCATCAGCATAAGATTGCACCTCTTCCTCCATTAAAAGAGCTGTATGAAGAAATTGCAGCTGTGACAAAGGCTACACCCGATGACATATTAAAGGAAAGTAAAGCCATTGAACAGCGTGTGCGCCGAACAATATTAGCTGCAATGATTAATCTTGCTAATTTAGGGGTTGTTGATTATACAAACTCTGAATTCGAGTACTATGCCCCACGCTACTTTGATTTTAAAGAGATTCGCCAGCTCATGACACAAATTGAAGACCACGATAATCGTAAAGCAAAGGTTAATATTAAGAAGTTTATTCAAGTTTTATATTCAGACATTTTAACAAAAGTAAATTAATTTTCTCGGATTTTGTCGGATTCCGTAAGTCCTCTGTATTATTAAAGTAAGGCGTGTCCTGAAAATTTAATACTAGGGGAGGTACAAAGGATTTGAAAAAGAAATTTAAAATCAGTTTAGCCGCTCAAATTTTAATCGGTTTGATTTTAGGGATCATTATTGGTGGTATCTTTTACGGAAACCCCAAAATTGAGACATATTTACAACCATTAGGGGATATATTTTTACATCTAATTAAGATGATTGTTGTACCGATTATAATTTCGACTTTAATCGTTGGTGTTGCTGGTACTGGAGATATGAAGCAACTTGGACGATTAGGCGGGAAATCTATTATTTACTTTGAAATTATTACAACTGTTGCCATCGTAGTTGGATTACTTTCTGCGAACATTTTCCAACCTGGTGCAGGTATAAATATGAATGAACTATCTCAAGGTGATATTTCAAAGTATGTATCAACAACTGAAGAAGTACAGCATGAGGGGCCATTTGATATCATTGTAGGCATTGTCCCAACAAATATCATTCAGTCAATGGCTGAAGGTGATATGCTTGCGATTATCTTCTTCTCAGTTCTTTTTGGTTTAGGGGTTGCTGCAGTTGGTGATCGAGGAAAACCAGTCTTAGACTTCTTCCAAGGGGTAGCAGATGCTATGTTCTGGGTAACAAACCTCGTAATGAAATTCGCTCCACTTGGGGTATTTGGTTTAATTGGTGTAACCGTTTCCAAATATGGGTTTGCCTCCCTGGTTCCACTTGCCAAATTGGCCATTCTTGTATATGCAACAATGCTATTCTTTATCTTTGTCGTTCTTGGCCTTGTGGCAAAATTCGCAGGAATTAGCATCTTCTATTTAATTAAAGTATTAAAAGATGAACTAATTTTAGCGTTCTCTACAGCAAGTTCTGAAGCTGTATTACCACGTGTTATGATGAAAATGGAGAAATTAGGTGCGCCAAAGGATATTGTTTCCTTTGTTATACCAACTGGTTACTCCTTTAACTTAGATGGATCAACACTCTACCAAGCCATTGCAGCATTATTTATTGCTCAAATGTACGGTATTCACCTAAGCATTGGTGAACAAATTACGTTAATGCTTGTACTAATGGTTACATCTAAAGGGATTGCAGGTGTTCCAGGAGTATCATTCGTAGTACTTCTAGCAACTTTAGGTACTGTCGGTATTCCACTTGAAGGACTAGCATTTATCGCTGGTATTGACCGTATTCTTGATATGGGACGTACAGTTGTTAACGTAATTGGTAACTCATTAGCGTCATTAGTAATGGCAAAATGGGAAGGTCGTTTCGATCGCGAAAAGATGAAAAATTACTTTAATGATAATGAAAATCTAGCGTAAGTTAAAAAAATCCTCACGATGTTGGATGGCATCGTGAGGGTTTTTTTATTTTGCTAATATTTTATCTAAATAAGCTATAATGGATTCTTTTCCATTGACATGTGCTTCCTGTGCACGCTTTTCATCTTTTTCGAGTTTGGCTTCTGCTGCTGCTACAATTTTTTCAGCCTCTTGCTGTGGCACAACAATCACACCGTCTACATCCCCAATTATATAATCACCAGGGAGAACTGTTACTCCCCCTATGGCAATGGGCACATTTACTTGACCACCACCATTTTTATTGCCTGCAGCTACGGTAGTACCTAACGAGAATATAGGGAAATTTAGCTCCCGAATTGCTTCAATATCACGGATTACGCCATCTACAACAAAACCTTGTACACCAATGCCCTTTGCTAAGGAAATCACAAAATCTCCAGCTACCGCTCTATTCGTATTTCCTTTTGCATCAATTACTAAAATATCCCCTTCATTCGCTGCTCTAATTGCTTCCAATACTGCCCCGTTTTCACCATCTGGTAAACGTACAGTCACAGCTCGCCCTGCAATTTTAAAATGATCTGCTAACGGCTTGATATCACTACGCAAATTGGTATGCCCACCTGTCGCATCTGATATAGCTGTAGTTGGTAGATGCTGAAAGCTTACTTCCACTTTTGTCATACATAACACCCCTATTATGATTGATGAAAGCCTTACACTATTATTGTAAATAAAAAATATAGACTATTTCAATATATATCGAAAACAAGTGGAAAAAATGACAACAGTATTTCACCATTATTTTTTATGAAATATGTGTATTGATATTAAAATGGCATCATCCATTTAAAGGATAGTGCCATGTTTAAGATTAAATGATTTCGATAAACTGCTTGGATTGTTCATCTAATGCTTCAGCAGCAGATGCAATTTCACTAAAATCATTTGTAGTGACGGTAATTTGTTCATTCGTTTTATCCGCTTTTTCAGCTATCCTTGTAATACTGTCTGTCACCTGACTAATTTCTCGTTCAATCCCTTCAACATTATCTTTCACTTCTGAAATGGATTGCTCAACTCTTACAGAAAGCTTTCGAACCTCTTTGGCTACTACATCAAAACCTCTACCATATTCGCCAGCTCTAGCTGCTTCAATGGCCGCATTTAAAGCCAATAAATTAGTTTGTGAGGCAATCTCTTGAATCGTTTTGACAATGCCTTTTATAGAATCCGCTTGTTTTTGAAGCTGTGCAAGATTACTTACATTTTCATTTGATTCCTGTGACACTACTTGAATGGTTTCCAGTAGGTCCTGGCTATTTTGAATACCAGCCTCTGAACGCTGATAAAGCTCTTTAGACATACTCTTTAATTTGTCGGCTACGCTCATTATCTCATTTTGACGTTCAGTAATATTAGCAGCTATTTTAGAAACACCTATTACTTTTCTTGTATTATTTGCGAAAACAGGCATATATGTCGCTTCCAACCAAATTCTTTGACCGTTAGCATCGATTCGCTCAACTTTATCCTGATAGCTATTTCCAGCTGTTAGATTACGCCAAAATTTATCGTACTCGCTACTATTCGTAAAATCAGGCAAGCAAAGTTCTTTATGGTGCTTTCCTAACATCTCCTGTACGGTATAACCTAATGTTTGAGCAAATAGCTCATTGACGTATGCTACTCTTCTGTCCATATTAAAGCGGATAATTGCTATATTACGTTCAATGGCTTGTACTACTAAATCATCGGTTACTTGAGCATCTACACTGTGCATATACAACACCTCATTTATTTCTATTTTTTTACTTAAAATATAATTATTTAACTTTTATCTTACATAAAAAACATGGGAATGCTCACCCATGTTTTTTTAATAAACGTAAAACACCTTTCGAAGTCGTTGCCACATGAAAGAGCGCCTTTTGTTCTGCACGTATAAAGTCTTCCTCTAACATTATTTTAAAATGCTTCAAAATTGCATTATAGAATCCATTTACATTATATAAAATGACAGGTTTTTCATGCAGTCCAATCTGTGCCCAAGTAAATACCTCAAAATATTCATCTAAAGTTCCTGCGCCACCAGGAAGAGCAATAAAGGCATCGGCTAACTCTGCCATTTTAGCCTTACGAATATGCATAGAGTCTACAAAATGAATCTCTGTTAATGAGGCATGTGCCAATTCTCTCTTCTGTAAATGAGTGGGCATCACACCAATTACTTCTCCACCCGCTGCTAAAACAGCATCGGCTACCTTCCCCATTAACCCTGTTTTAGAACCACCATAGACCACACCATGACCGCTGTTAGCTAGTGCTGTACCTAGCTCCGCCGCCTTCTCAGCATAAATAGGATTTTTACCTAAACCAGATCCGCAATACACTGCAATTCTTATAGTAATCCCTCCTATTCAAAAAACGTGCAACAATCAGCTATATATTGTCCCACGTTTTTTGGTCATTTACTTTTACTTTCGTAAATGGCTTGTTTGTTTTAGCATATGACTGATGCGGCTCACAATTGATTCAATGGCATCAGGATTTTTTAATAAATCATAATCGTTAATATCTAAACGAAGAACTGGACAGGAATTAAAGTTATTAATCCAGTTTTCGTAGCGTTCATGCATTTCTACCCAATAATCATTCGGTGTCTGTTGCTCCATGGCACGTCCACGCTCTTGAATACGACCAATAACTGCATCAATTGGTCCTTCAAGATAGACAAGCAAATCTGGATGCGGGAAATAGGGTGTCATCACCATCGCATCAAACAAATTTGTATATGTTTCATAATCTGTCGGACTCATTGTTCCTTTATCATAGTGCATCTTAGCAAAAATCCCAGTATCTTCGTAAATGGATCGATCTTGTACAAATCCTCCGCCATATTCAAAAATACGCTTCTGTTCTTTAAATCGCTCTGCTAAAAAGTAAACCTGTAAATGAAAGCTCCATTTTTCAAAGTCATCATAAAATTTATCAAGGTATGGATTCGTATCTACTTTCTCGAATGATGTACGAAAGTTTAGTGCCTCTGCCAACGCCTTTGTCATCGTTGATTTTCCTACACCAACAGTTCCTGCAATAGTGATGACTGTTTGTGGTGGAATATCATACTTCTCTCTTAAATTCATTATTGCAAACTCCTTTGTTGTAACGTATCTTTAATTATTTTTAAAACATGTTCTAAATCATTTGGATTTTTTACAAAATCAAGCTGATCTCCATTAAATCGAATAACCGGAATTTCAGGATGCATGTTCTCAAAATGCTGGATAAAGGAATGATAATCAGCCACAAGCTGCTCCATGTAATCTCGTGAAATCATCTTTTCAAATTCTCGACCACGCATGGCGATACGCTTCATTAATGTTTCAACGCTGGCATGTAAATAAACCACTACATTTGGAACAGGCATATCCTTCGTTAAAATTCTATAGATTTCCTCGTACTTGTCGTACTCAGTTGGCGCCAATGTACGTTTCGCAAATATTAAATTTTTAAAAATATGATAGTCTGCTACAACCGGTTTGGCATGCGCTAATCGAAATTTTTTAATATCCGTTAATTGCTTATAGCGATTACAAAGGAAGAACATTTCCGTTTGGAAACTCCACTCCTCAATGTTTTCATAAAACTTATTTAAAAAAGGGTTTTCGTCTACAATTTCTTTTAATAGATGGTAATTAAATGTCGCTGCTATCTCTTTTGATAAAGAGGTTTTACCAACACCAATCGGACCTTCTACCGTAACAAATGGAACCGTCACCAGAAGTTCCTCCTTTTTGTTCGATGGATTATCACGTTGTGCCCTACTTTGGCACCTCATTCATTAAATAAATCAGTACTTTTCATTCTATCATAGTAGGAAAATGAAAAACAGAATCAACCTATTGATTGTTCTAGTAAATTTCTCTGCGCGATTTTTCTCTAATTCATAGAAAAAAGACATCGAGAATATACTTCCCAATGCCCTTACAATTCTTATAATTTCACTCGCTGTAATCGTAGTGCATTCAATACTACCGATACCGAACTGAAAGCCATTGCCGCCCCTGCCACCCACGGAGCAAGTAGACCGATTGCAGCAATAGGAATACCTAATGTATTATAGGCAAATGCCCAAAATAGATTTTGTTTAATATTACGCATTGTTTTTCGACTCATTAGAATGGCATCTGCGATACTATTTAAGTCACCACGAATTAGCGTAATGTCTGCCGCTTCCATCGCAACGTCTGTTCCTGTACCGATTGCCATACCAATATTTGCGGTTGCCAGTGCAGGTGCATCATTAATACCGTCACCTACCATCGCTACTTTTTTCCCTTGAGCTTGAAGCTTTTTCACTTCATCTGCTTTGCCTTCAGGTAATACTTCAGCAATTACATGATTTACGCCTACCTCTGTTCCTATGGCTTGAGCAGTCCGTTCATTATCACCAGTCATCATAATGACCGTAATGCCCATATCCTGTAAACGATGAATAGCCTCTTTTGATGTATCTTTCACTGTATCAGCGACCGCTACTAAGCCTGCATATCGACCATTAATGGCAGCAAGCATCGCTGTTTTGCCGTTGCGTTCTAGTTGCTCCATGGTTGGTAATATATCATCAATATAAATTCCATATTGTTGCATTAATTTACGTGTACCAATGACAATACCTTGACCTGAGACAGTTGCCTGCACACCATAACCAGGTATTGCTTCGAAGAATTGAACTTCACCTAAAGCGATACCACGATCTTCTATACCGTGTACAATGGCTTCTGCTAGAGGGTGCTCTGATTGTTTCTCAGCTGCCCCAATTAAAGATAAAAAGCGTACTTCATCCTGCTCTGATGCTAATAAAACATCTGTAAGCTCAGGTTTACCATGTGTCACTGTACCAGTTTTATCTACAACTACTGTATCAATACTTTGTGTTTGTTCTAAATGTTCTCCACCTTTAAATAAAATACCAAATTCAGCTGCACGTCCTGAGCCTGCCATTATTGACGTTGGCGTTGCTAATCCAAGAGCACATGGACAAGCAATGACAAGTACTGCAATTAAAACCTCTAAAGCAGGTGTAAATTCACCAGGTCGAACCCATATAATCCAAATTAAAAATGTGACAATTGCAATGCCAACAACGATTGGTACAAAAATTCCTGAAATTCGATCTGCCAAACGTTGAATCGGTGCTTTTGATCCTTGAGCATCTTCTACCACTTTTATGATTTGCGCTAATGCTGTATCACGACCAACCTTTGTCGCTATCATTTTAATAAAACCATTTTTATTAATCGTAGAACCAAATAATGGATCGCCTTGTTTTTTATCAACTGGTAGACTTTCCCCTGTTAACATTGATTCGTCAACGGCTGTTATTCCCTCAATTACCTCGCCATCAACTGGAATCTTTTCCCCTGGTTTCACTAACATTACATCGCCAATGATCACTTCTTCTAAAGGAATCTCTTTTTCTACACCATCACGTACAACAATAGCGGTTTTGGCTTGAAGTCCCATTAGTTTTTTTATGGCTTCAGATGAGCGTCCTTTTGCTTTTGCTTCAAATAATTTACCTAATAAAATTAATGTAATTAAAACTGCACTCGTTTCAAAATAAAGATGTGGACCATGATGTGATCCTATCGTCACAATTGCTTGATAGACACTATAGAAATAAGCTGCTGATGTCCCCATGACCACAAGTACATCCATATTTGCACTGCCATTGCGTAATGCTTTATAGGCACCTACATAAAATTGCTTACCGATAATAAATTGCACAGGAGTAGCCAATAGCATTTGGACCCATGGATTCATAAGGAATTCTGGCACATATAAAAATGACGTAAAGGAAAAATGGCCGACCATCGTCCAAAGCAATGGTAAAGAAAGAATAGCCGAAAAAATAAATTTCCGTTGTTGCTGTTTAATGGCTTTTTCACGGTAATCCACTGTTTCCTGCTCATCTGCCTTTTGATGAGCACCATAGCCTAACTTCTCTACCTTTGCAATGATATCTGCCATGGACACTTCTGATGGATTAAACTCAATCACCGCTTTTTCCAGTGCTAGGTTAACATTGGCAGAAGAAATACCACTTAGCTTATTTAACCCTTTTTCAATGCGAGTCGCACAAGCTGCACATGTCATACCCGTAATATCAAGCTCAGTCTTTTGTTTAACAACACCATAACCTAGTGCTTCTATTTTCTTTTCAAAATCTTCTTCAGTTAGCTTTTTTGAGTCATACTTAATAGATGATTTTTCTAGCGCTAAATTAACCGTCGCTTGTTCTACCCCATCCATTTTATTTAAGCCTTTTTCTATACGAGTGGCACAGGCTGCACATGTCATGCCTGTAATTTGCAAATTCGCTTCTTTTATATCAGAACTCATTTACCTTTCACCTCTCCTTATACCAACAGGGGGTATATAATTTTGAAAATAAGAGAGTGCTACAGGAGCACTCTGCAACTACTATTTTACATCATAGCCTTGATCATCAATTGTCTCTTTAATTTGATCAATGGATACCTGTGCATCATCAAATGCAACATCAACTAAACCATCTGCTAAATTAACTTTTACTTGTTCAACACCAGCTAAAGCACCAACATTTTTTTCAACTGCACTTACACAATGACCACATGACATTCCTTGTACATTTAACGTTACGTTTTGCATAATAAAATCTCTCCTTTTAATATGGTTTATATTTATTTTTTCATTAACTTTTGAATCGTTACTACTAACTCATCTAAAACCGCTTCATCGCCCTCTGATAAACGATCTACAACACAACCCTTTAAGTGACCTTCTAATAATATTTTTGCCACACTATTCAATGCTGACTGTGTAGCAGATAGTTGCGTAATAATATCATCACAGTAAACGTCTTTATCAATCATTCCTTTAATGCCGCGAATTTGGCCTTCAATACGATTTAAGCGCGTTGTTAAATCCTTTTTCACACGCTCAGGGTGATGACTTTTTCGACAAGACGTAGCTCCCTCTGTATGACAAACATCATCTTTTACTGTGTCTTCCATTCTACCCCTCCTATCTCAACTTCATAATACTATACCCAAGAAGGGTATGCAAGCGATAAAAATTTTTTTATTCATGATGATGCTCATGATCATTTTTTAATTGGCATAAAATTGTATTTTCATGTTGATGTGATGCCGTTTCTAATTGAATGGTTACATGCTTAATACCCTTATGCTCAAGATTATGTTCAATTTTTCGTAGAATATGCTCACCATCAGCTATTTTTAACTGTTCATTGACAACCGCATGACAGGACAATGCATTCGTTCCACTAGTAATTGTCCAGATGTGTAGATCATGGATACTTTTTATTCCATCCGTCTGTTCTATTAGTTGAATAATTTCCTGAACATCTACATTTGAAGGTGTTCCTTCCATTAAGACATGGATTGAAGCCTTTGTGACATAGTAGCCACTTCTTACTACTAATAAAGCAACAATTACGCTCGCAAGTGGATCTGCCCAGCCCCAGCCAAAAAACATAATTAATAAAGCCGCAACAATTGCCCCTACAGACCCTAGCATATCGCTAAGTACATGTAAAAAAGCGCCACGCATATTTAAATTATCTTTTGTGTCACTGCCACGCAGCATAATCCATGCCACTAAAATATTAATGAACAAACCAATCGTACTAATAATAAGCATTCCTGAAGTAGCTACTTCAGGCGGATTGGCAAAGCGTTTAAACGCTTCATAGAAAATAAATAATGCTATCCCTATTAATGTAATACCATTTAATACAGCAGCTAAAATTTCAAATCGTTTATAACCATACGTTTTACTATAGCTAGCCGCCTTTTCTCCAAACATAAAGGCTAACATCGCAATACCTAAAGAGATAGAGTCACTTAACATATGACCTGCGTCTGATAAAAGAGCTAAGCTATTCGTTAAAAAACCACCAATTGCCTCTACTATCATATAGCCTGTAATAATAATAAACGACAGTAATAACACCTTTTTATTTGCACCATGTGTATGATCATGACCGTGATCGTGTTGATGTCCCATTTATATTCCTCCATTTCATTTAATTATGTGTCGCATGCTCAATAGCTTGCTTCAATAAATTCATAATGTGATCGTCATCCTTAGAATAATACAAGGTTGTTCCCTCTCTTCGAAATTTCACTAAGCGTAAATTTTTTAAAAAACGTAATTGATGAGAAACAGTCGATTGGCCTAAATCTAAAATTTCAGCAATGTCGTTGACTGAATGTTCATCTGTACATAGTAAGTTTAAAATGCGAATTCGAGTCGGATCACTCAATGCCTTAAAGGTTTGAGATACTACAAATAATGTCTCTTCATCTAAATGCTGAATTGCAATTTTTTGTGTTTTTGAACTTTTTAATGTTTCATCCATAAAAGTTTACCCCATTCTTAAATATTTATATATGAGCATGTGTTCATGTATAAATATATAGGGTTATTTTAGGAATGTCAATAATCAACTATACCGAAGCCTAGTTGCATTCAGATTTAGCTTTGTGCTTACACAAAGCGTTCCTTTCTGATTCCTTGACACCCGCTGAAAGAAAGTTAAAAGTAGCAATTACCAATTAAGCAGGATAAACTACTTTATAAGGAGAGATTTTTAGTGGATATTTTTGAAACAGATCGTCAATTTATGAAACAAGCATTAGAAGAAGCCAAAAAAGCAGCTATACTTGGGGAAGTGCCTATAGGTGCTGTACTTGTTTATAATGGGGAAATTATTGCAAAAGCTCATAATTTACGAGAAACAACACAAAATGCAACAACACATGCTGAGCTAATGGTTATTCAAGAGGCTTGTAAAAAAATCGGCAGCTGGCGTCTCGAAAAAACAACACTCTATGTTACGCTTGAACCTTGCCCAATGTGCGCAGGTGCAATTTTGCAATCTCGTGTACCACGTGTTGTCTATGGTGCAAGAGATATCAAAGCAGGCTGTGTAGATTCACTCTATCGTTTATTAAACGATGCACGCTTTAACCATGAATGTGAAGTATCTGAAGGAATCTTGGCAGATGAATGTGGACAAATCTTAACCCATTTTTTTAAAGCTTTACGAGAGCGTAAAAAAGCTGAGAAAAAAGCACGTATAGCTTCGAAAAATGAGACTATCAATTAAAGAAGGTGCCTCCTAATGAGACACCTTCTTTTTTATCCTCAGAGTAATAGCAATATATATGAACTGTGTCGTAGCAGCAACAGCATCTTCATAGGTAATGAACATTAAGGTTAAATAGTTAATCGTCTGAAAACACATTCACCTTCGATATAACTTTGCTTGTAAAGATACATCTGGTGGTCAATGAGTAACGTTCCACCATTAGCTTCCTGTAACTGTCCTTTTCTTTCTTCATTTACTTAGTATAGCATCCACTTTCATTATGAAGAACTTGTGCTATAAAATCTTTCTCTGTTCTAGTTTCCCCTGTTAATAAAATCGGAGCATTTTTCTTTGCGCTCAGACTGGCCTTTTCAAGTTGAGACTTCATTTCAGTGTTTATCGTAATGAAATCCTCTAGACGATAGGCCGTATGATTATCTCGAGATAGATTATGTCCCAGGAAATTATTTAAGCATTTTAATTGCTTACTTTCATAAAAATGCTCTGAGAATTCAATTGCCTCCATAGCTTTCCATTGCTCCATAATGGGATAAGTTTAGCGATAAATAACTAAAACCATCTAATGTTGTAAGCTGTTGCCCATAGGTTAAAACGGGTTTCCCTGGTTGCATAACTTCAAAAACGGTACTTGTTTCAGGTGTTAAGCCAATTTCTAATAATATATTTAAATTTGCTAGATCATAAAAAATTGCAAAACCTTTCATGAGAGATTTCAATTTTGGAAAAGCAAAAAAGCCATTTTAGATTCTCCCCTAAAGGATGGTCTAAAATAGCTTTTATTTGTTTTTTATTTTGGTGCGATTACGTCTTTACCACCCATATAAGGTCTTAAAACTTCAGGAATCACTACGCTTCCATCAGCTTGTTGATAGTTTTCCAGGATAGCCGCAACTGTACGACCAATGGCAAGACCTGAACCATTTAATGTGTGAACATACTCTGGTTTTGCATTTGGCTCACGACGGAAGCGGATATTTGCACGTCGTGCTTGGAAATCCTCAAAGTTAGAACAAGAAGAAATTTCACGGTACATGTTTTGTGCTGGAATCCACACTTCTAAATCATATTTCTTTGCTGCAGTAAAGCCTAAATCGGCTGTACACATTTTTAGTTTACGATATGGTAATCCTAATAATTGCAGTACTTTTTCAGCATGACATGTTAATAGCTCTAATTGTTCGTATGATTCCTCTGGTTTTACAAAACGAACTAGTTCTACTTTATTGAATTGGTGTTGACGGATTAAACCACGTGTATCACGTCCTGCAGAACCTGCCTCTGAGCGGAAGCATGCACTGTACGCAGCAAAGCCTTGTGGTAAAGCCTCAACTGGTAATATTTCATCACGATAGAAGTTCGTTACTGGAACCTCTGCTGTTGGAATCATGAAATAATCCGTTTCTTCTAATTTGAATACATCTTCCTCGAATTTTGGAAGCTGTCCAGTACCTGTTAAGCTATCACGATTTACAATGACAGGTGGTAGCATTTCCTCATAGCCATGCTCTTCTGCATGTAAATCCATCATGAACGTCATTAATGCACGTTCTAAACGAGCTCCAAGACCACGGTAGAATAAGAAACGGCTACCTGTTACTTTTGCTCCACGTTCAAAATCCACAATTTTCAAATCTGTCGCTAGATCCCAGTGTGCTTTAATATCAAAATCAAATGCTGGAATTTCGCCCCAAGTATATTCCTCAACATTGTCGTCCTCTGTTGTACCTACTGGGACAGATTCATGAGGAATGTTTGGTAAACGCATCATCATATCTTTAAAGCGCTCTTCTACATCATTTAATTGATTGTCTAATTCTTTAATTTCATCGCCTACCTGACGCATACGAGCAATGACTTCATCTGCGTTTTCCTTATTGCGCTTCATAAGTGAAATTTGTTCAGATACTTTATTACGTTCTGCTTTTAATTCTTCCGTTTTAGCAATTAATTCACGACGCTTTGCATCTAAGCCTTCAAAGTCATCTAAGTTACCTAAATCTTCATTACGTGTTAATAGCATTTCTTTAATTTCCGCGAAATTATCGCGTACACGTTTAATATCTAACATATTCATACCTCCAATAGTTTCTTTAATGATGGGAAATTGTTGCATCAAAATAAACACAAAAAAGCCCTCATCCCTGGAAAGGGACGAGAGCTACCCGCGTTGCCACCCTAATTGACTAGGCGTATGCCTAATCCACTTATTTTATAACGGCATTTCAGCCGGCTACAGTCTACTTCAATCACTTCGACTGTGCAACTCCAGGACGGATTCACAAGTGCTTTTATCAGCTTCCACCAACCGCTGACTCTCTAAAAAAAACGTGCTTGCTACTACTTCCCATCATCGTGTTCAATTATTTAAATTTTAACCATACTGTACTATATGAAAACAAATTTTGCAAGTCATACCATAGAGGAGACAAAATATTCAAGAATTCGCTTATCTGCTGTTAATTCAGGATGAAACGAACAACCTAATAAATGACCATCTTGCGCCAAAATTATTTTTCCGTCATGCTGAGCGAGAACATCAACATCTTTACCTACCGCTTCAATATGAGGTGCACGAATAAAAACTGCT
This sequence comes from Lysinibacillus sp. FSL W7-1291, assembly GCF_038593415.1. Lineage (NCBI taxonomy): Bacteria > Bacillati > Bacillota > Bacilli > Caryophanales > Bacillaceae > Lysinibacillus > Lysinibacillus sp. FSL W7-1291. Next base: position 31,154 of record NZ_CP151994.1, on the reverse strand, counting down.
GGAATACGTGCACCTATTTTAGGAATATCCAGTTGAACTTCGAAGCTATCTATCTGACGTCCAAATGAATTTCTTGCTACCGTCACATCCATAACTGCTAAATGCGGTTCGTCATCCACTAATTGATTGGCTAATAAAATTAATCCTGCACATGTGCCAAATACCGGTAAACCTTGCTGTGCAAGTTCACGGATTGGCTCTAGTAGGTCAAAACGGTCCAGCAATTTTCGCATTGTCGTACTTTCCCCACCAGGTAGTACAAGTCCATCGAGATTCACTAAATCCTTCTTCTGTTTTACTAAAATCGCTTCACAATCAAGCCCTTCTAACATTTGGACATGCTCACGGACTGCTCCTTGTAATGCTAAAACACCAATTCGTTTCATTTTACCAGCCTCGCTCTTGCATACGCTCGTTTTGCCCAAGCTGTGCAACATCAATACCCTTCATTGGTACACCGAGCTCTTTAGATATTTCAGCAATTAGCTTATAGTCTTTATAGTGGGTAGTCGCCTCCACAATAGCACGTGCAAATTTTTCTGGATTTTCGGATTTGAAAATACCAGAGCCCACGAAAACGCCATCAGCTCCAAGCTCCATCATTAATGCAGCATCGGCTGGCGTAGCAACACCACCTGCCGCAAAATTTACTACTGGTAAACGACCAAGACGTTTAATTTCTCTTAATAATTCGAAAGGAGCCCCCAGTAATTTTGCCTCCGTCATTAATTCATCTTCTGTCATACCCACTACTTTACGTACCTGAGCATTTACTTTGCGAATATGTCGAACTGCCTCCACTATATTCCCTGTTCCTGGTTCACCTTTTGTTCGTAGCATTGACGCGCCTTCTCCGATACGACGGGCTGCTTCACCTAAATCACGACAGCCGCACACAAACGGTACTGTGTAATCACTTTTTAATAAATGGTATTCTTCATCTGCTGGTGTTAAAACTTCACTTTCATCAATATAATCAACCCCCATTGCCTCTAAAACGCGTGCTTCAACGATATGTCCTATACGTGCCTTTGCCATAACAGGAATGGTTACAGCCGCCATTACTTCCTCCACAATACGAGGATCAGCCATACGTGCAACGCCACCTGCCTTACGAATATCTGAAGGTACCCTTTCTAATGCCATAACGGCTACAGCGCCTGCTGCTTCTGCTATTTTTGCTTGCTCTGCATTAATGACGTCCATAATAACGCCGCCCTTTTGCATTTCTGCCATTCCACGTTTTACTAACTCTGTACCTGTTTGTTTCATTTTCTAACCTCCACCTTTATGATGAAGTTTAGTATAATAGAAATTGACCATATAAAAATATCCAGTTTTTAAAATAATCATAAGGTCAGGAGGTTATACAACATGGATATGCTTTTATTTCAGCTTGAAAGAGATAGTGATAAACCGCTTTATGATCAGCTTTATAACGGTATTAAGGATGCTATTATTTCCAAGAAAATAATGGTAGGAGAAAAATTACCGTCAAAAAGAAAATTATCCGATTTTTTAAATATCTCTCAAACAACAATTGAAATTGCTTATGCACAGCTATTAGCTGAAGGTTATATTATGTCTAAATCACGGATTGGCTACTTTGTTGAAGAAATAGATGAACTACCCTACATTCAGCAAGACAATGTAACCTCCGTCAATGAGCATCCTAAGAAAAAAACATATAAAATTGATTTTAATCCTGGTTCTATTGATATCGATGCCTTTCCGTTTCAAACATGGAGAAAGTATGCGAAAGAGCTTTTTGACGATACCTCAAAAGAATTATTATTAACAGGTGAACCTCAAGGTGAACTTTCTTTACGTACTGAGATTGCAAATTATCTATATCAATCACGCGGTGTTGTCTGTCATCCAGAGCAAATCGTAATTGGCTCTGGTACTGAACAGCTTCTGCCTATGATCCTACGTCTTTTTAACGACGATACCTGCTTTGCCTTAGAAAACCCAGGGTACCCAGCCGTGCATCGTATGTTTTCGCAGCATAAACGAAAAGTCTATCCGATTGCAGTGGATGAAGAGGGAATTATTATTCATGAGCTTGAAAAAACGAGCGCTAATGTCGTTTATATTACACCCTCACACCAATTTCCTACCGGTGCGGTATTATCTGCCACTAGACGGGCACAAGCTTTAAACTGGGCTGCTCAGAGCTCCTCACGTTATATTATTGAAGATGATTATGACTCGGAATTTCGTTATGCTGGAAAACCCATTCCTGCACTACATGCCTTAGATCGAAATGATACAGTGATTTACATGAGTACTTTTACAAAGTCATTAATGCCATCCTTGCGAGTAGCTTATTTTGTACTTCCACCTAAACTACTTGCCACATATAACGATGTCTTTAATTATTATTCGTCTACTGTACCTCGCTTCGATCAGCATATCGTGGCAAATTTTATGCGAGACGGGCATTTTGCAAAGCACCTTAATCGAATGCGTAAAGTTTATCGAAAAAAACATGATAAGCTAACCTCCTTTTTAGAAAAATATTCTTCAGCGATTAAAATAACTGGTGAACAAGCTGGAATGCATATTTTATTAGAAGTACAGCACATTTTATCAGAAAAACAATTACAGCAACTTGCTTCTCAAGCGGAGATTGGTATTTATCCGTTATCTGCTTATAGACTAGACCATTATGAATCTTCACATGCTCAATTTTTACTTGGCTTTGGTGGAATACCTGTTCAAACAATTGAACAATCCATTGAACAGCTGATGGATTGTTGGGAAATAGAAAAAAATGACCCGTCTACTAGTTAGTAGATAGGTCATTTTCTTTTACGTTTCAATCAATTGAATCTGATAGTGTTCAAACCATGTATGAATTTGCCCTAAATATGCTAAAAGCTGAGGCCCTGCCATTAATTGCCCATACCATGGAATTTTAAAAGAGCTACCTCCCGATTCAATTAACTCTGCAAGCTTTTGTCGTTCAAATAGTTCATGTAAAATTGAATTTTTATCGTGAAGGATTTCTCTCAACCATTTTTGAACACCTGCTGTATAAACAGGGTGGTACGTTTTAGGATAAGGATTCTTTTTACGATACAACACTTCATCAGGTAATAAGTGTGCCATCGATTTTCGAAGTAATCCTTTTTCTATTCCATCCAAATTCTTCATTTCCCACGGAATATTCCAAGCATATTCCACAAGCCTATGATCTGCAAAAGGAACACGCACCTCTAAACTTGCCCCCATGCTCATACGATCTTTTCTTTCTAACAATGTTTGCATGAACCAGAGCATATTTAAATAAAACATTTCTCGATGTCTTGCTTCTGCCAGACTTTCTCCATCTAACAACGGTACTTCAGCCATTGTTTGTGTGTAGAGTTGATGTGCATAGGACTCAATTTTTAATTTTTTATCCCACTTCTCTTGAAGTAATCCACCTCTTTCAGACAATGAACGAATCCAAGGAAAACCTGAAGTTTTTTCTTGAAACCATGGGTATCCACCAAAAATTTCATCTGCACACTCTCCTGATAATGCTACAGTAAAATCTTTTTTTATTTCTCGACAAAACCATAATAACGATGAGTCGACATCTGCCATTCCAGGAGAATCCCGGACGATCACTGACTCTACTAATAAATCAATTAACTGCTGTTGCGTGATTTCCTCTGCATGATGTGTTGTCTGGAAAGTATCCGTCATTTTTTGAATCCAATACGTATCCGTTGATGTTTGGAAAGCATGTGGATTAAAGAAACGTTCATTATCTTCGTAATCGATAGAAAATGTATGCAATTTATGATTTTGTTGTTGAAATCTATTTGCTGCAATGCCGGTAATGATACTTGAATCAAGTCCACCTGAAAGAAATGTACAAATAGGTACATCTGAAATAAGCTGACGTTCAATCGCATCCGTCAATAAAAAACGAACATGCTCAGTAGTTTCCTCTAATGTTTCTTCATGCCTTTGGCTTTGTAGCTGCCAATATGGCCACTTTTTCAAGCCTTCTCTGGAAAACCGCATAGCATATCCCGGTCTTAATTCCTCGATATTTTGAAAAAGTGTCTTGCCTGGTGCTCTAGAGGGCCCTACAGCCATCATACTTGCCAATCCTTCCACATTTACACTTGCTTGAACCATGGGATGTGCCAACAAGGCCTTCACTTCAGATGCAAAAAGCACACCGCCTTGTTGCTCTGTATAATACAAAGGTTTTACACCTAATCGATCTCGGCATAAAAATAGTGATTGTGTTTGCTCATCCCAAACACCGAAGGCAAAAATGCCATTTAAAAAATCTACACATTTTTCTTTCCATTCAATATAGGCAGTTAATAACACTTCCGTATCTGAATGTGTTGTAAAGCTATGTCCTCTTTTTAGAAGTTCTTTACGTAACTCTTCCGTATTATAAAGTTCGCCATTGTATGTAATGACATAGTTTACACCATCATGTATTTTTTTCATTGGCTGTTTGCCGCCAATTAAATCGATAACTGCCAATCGTCGATGGCCAAATGCAATATGCTCACTACACCAAATATTTTCATCATCCGGCCCTCTTTTATTTAATGTTTGTGTCATCGATTTTAAAATTGTGTCACTTGTTCTTAAATCCCTTTGAAAACTAGCCCATCCTGTAATTCCACACATTTAGCCACATCCTTTCGCCTATTAGCTTATGCAGGACTATGCTAAAATGTGAAAAAGCACATGAATGCTTTATAACATTCATGTGCTCATTAACTATAGATTAAAATAGTCCCCCAACAAAGTCTGTAATGCCTCCCCATAAATTGCCGAAGAAGTTACCTATACCTTGGAAGAACAATGAAATACCGCTAGCACGCTCTACAGCCTCTGTTGTGACAACATCGGATGAAATATCCTTGCCATCGATAAAGCCGTAATCAGTGCCTTCTGTGCGCTCAATAACGACCTTTCCTACAACAGTGTCTTTCTTAACATCTGCCTCTAAACTCTTTTTATCTAAAACCAATGTAGGTTTATATAAATCTTTATCAGAAGACTTAATCATAAATGAAATTGGTTCTTTTACTGCAATCGCTACTTTGTCTTCTTTACCTTTTGTCACTTTTACCGTTTTTTGATCTTTGAATGTATAGTTCGCTGGTAAAATTTCTTGTTTAGAGAATTGTGAAAAACCATAATTAAATAATTTTGCTGTGGCATCAAAGCGAGCTGCATATGATCCTTGTCCATTTGCATCAACAGCTTTCATAACCACTGCAATCAAACGAGTACCATTGCGCTCTGCAGTACCTGTGAAGCAGTGACCTGCAAAGTTTGTTGTACCTGTTTTTAATCCATCTACCCCTTGATATTCATACACTAATCCAGGTAACATAAAGTTCCAGTTAGACATTTCAATGGCATCATCTGTGCCTTCACGGAACGTTTTCTTTGTAATTTGAGATGTTTCTAAAACCTTCGGGTGGTCTTTTAATAGATGATACGCCAATTTAGCTACAGATTTAGCAGGCATCACATTTTCGTCTTCTGGACCTGTACCTGATGGATGCATACCAAATAAATCAGCGTTATTAAGACCCGTAGAATTGACAAATTTATAGCCCTCTAAGCCAAGTTCCTCTGCTTTTTTATTCATTAACTTTAAAAATTCAGTCTCAGAACCCGCAATCGTTTCGGCAATAGCTACGGTTGCCGCATTTGCCGAATAAATGGCCATGGCTTCGTATAACTCACGAATCGTGTAAGAGCCATCTCTACGTAAAGGTACATTACTTAATGCACGATTTTGAGACATACGATACGTATAATCTGTTACTTGATATTCCTGTTCCCACTTAACTGTCCCTGCATCAATCGCGTCCAGTAACAGGTATTCAGTCATCATTTTCGTCATACTTGCAATACCTAGTGAAGTATCTGCGTTTTGTTCATATAAAATTTTCCCTGAATCTGCGTCAATTAAAATCGCAGCATCCACTGTTAATCCCAAATCTGTTTCCGCATTTGCCTTTGCAGGAATACCCGCAAAAATACTAAATAATAAAACAGGGATTAGGAGTAAACGTAATACGGTGTTCATTTTCTTTTTCACCTTTAAAGCCCTCCAAAAAAATAATCTTGTCCTCGACATTTTATCATAGATAACAACAACCGTGTTGACTCTCTACCATAAAAAAATGCTCTCGCGCCATCTTTGTAGACGATGCGAAAGCATAAAAGTTGCAAGTAATTTATTACATGGAATAGTTTGGTGATTCTTTTGTAATCTGTACATCATGTGGATGTGATTCACGTAGACCAGCACCTGTCATTCTAACAAATTGTGCATTATCTCGTAGGTGCTCAAGATGTGGTGCTCCACAATAACCCATACCAGCGCGAATACCACCAATCAGTTGGTAAATTGTATCAGCTAATGGTCCCTTATATGGAAGGCGACCCTCAATACCCTCAGGTACTAATTTTTTCGCATCCTCTTGGAAGTAACGATCTTTAGAACCTTTTTCCATTGCTCCGATAGAACCCATACCACGGTAAACTTTGAAACGACGTCCTTGGAAGATTTCTGTTTCTCCAGGAGATTCAGATGTACCTGCAAGAAGTGAACCAAGCATTACAACATTACCTCCAGCTGCTAGAGCTTTTACGATATCACCAGAGTATTTAATACCACCATCAGCAATAATTGTTTTACCAAGCTCACGAGCTACTGTAGCACAATCATATACTGCTGTAATTTGTGGTACACCCACACCAGCTACAACACGTGTAGTACAAATAGAACCTGGACCAATACCTACTTTAACAACATCTGCACCAGCTTCAAATAATGCACGTGCACCTTCTCCTGTTGCTACGTTACCAGCAATGATCTCTAACTCTGGGTAGGTTTCTCGGATTGAACGGATTGTTTGTAAAACGCCTTCTGAATGCCCATGGGCTGTATCGATTACTACAATGTCAACTTGTGCTTCTACAAGTTTCTCAATACGCACCATTGTATCTTTTGATACACCGACTGCTGCTCCTACTAGTAAACGACCATGTGTATCTTTAGCAGCATTTGGGAACTCAATTACTTTCTCGATATCTTTAATTGTAATAAGACCAGTTAATCTACCTTCTTCATCTACAATTGGAAGTTTTTCGATTTTATATTGTTGAAGAATTTTTTCAGCATCCTCTAAAGTCGTTCCTACAGGTGCTGTAATCAAATCTTCTTTTGTCATTACATCTTCAATTTTTAAAGAGTAATCAGAGATAAAACGTAAATCACGGTTTGTAATAATCCCTACTAGCTTTTGATTTTCCATACTATCAACAATAGGTACACCAGAGATTCGGTATTTACCCATTAGATGCTCAGCATCGAAAACTTGATGTGTCGGAGTTAAGAAGAATGGGTTTGTAATAACACCATTTTCAGAACGTTTTACTTTTTCTACTTGTTCAGCTTGCTCATCGATCCCCATGTTTTTATGAATAATACCGATACCGCCTTGACGTGCCATAGCAATCGCCATTTTAGACTCTGTAACTGTATCCATACCTGCACTGACCATTGGAATGTTTAATTTAATCTTTGGTGTTAATTGAACAGATAGATCAACATCTTTCGGTAATACTTCGGAATGAGCTGGTACTAATAATACATCATCAAAAGTTAAACCTTCTTTGGCAAATTTAGTCTCCCACATTTTCGTAACTTCCTCCTATAGTTAAAAGAATATTAATTGTAAGATTAACAACGTGGACTGCTACTGTCAAGAAACTTATAAAAGAAAGACAATTCAGATTTTTAATGATAGCAAATTTTAATTAAAAATCCAAATAAATAGCTACAGTAAAAATATAGAATGAGTTAGATATATTTAATTTTTTCATAATATTTCTTAGAAAGTAATTGTTTTTTGTAGAAAATCCTTTAAATTATTAAAGAATTTCATTAGGAAATAAAAAAACAGCCAGCACACAGCTGACTGTTTTTTTTGCCTAGCGATGTCCTACTCTCACAGGGGGAAGCCCCCAACTACCATCGGCGCTAAAGAGCTTAACTTCCGTGTTCGGTATGGGAACGGGTGTGACCTCTTTGCCATCATCACTAGACTATGGTCGACCTTCAATACACGGCGTATTACTGCGTCAGCTGCTCTCGTTCAATCAGTCACGTACAGAAGTACGCTCCTTCAATCACTCGTTTGCTTCCTTGTTCTACTTGTGTCTTGAAGCTCTTTTTTTATTGAAAGTTTTGTTCTTTCAAAACTGGATAAACGGTTCATTGAATGTTTCAAACGTTTTGGTTAAGTCCTCGATCGATTAGTATTCGTCAGCTCCATGTGTCACCACACTTCCACCTCGAACCTATCTACCTCATCGTCTTTGAGGGATCTTACTTACTTGCGTAATGGGAAATCTCATCTTGAGGGGGGCTTCATGCTTAGATGCTTTCAGCACTTATCCCGTCCACACATAGCTACCCAGCGATGCCTTTGGCAAGACAACTGGTACACCAGCGGTGTGTCCATCCCGGTCCTCTCGTACTAAGGACAGCTCCTCTCAAATTTCCTACGCCCACGACGGATAGGGACCGAACTGTCTCACGACGTTCTGAACCCAGCTCGCGTACCGCTTTAATGGGCGAACAGCCCAACCCTTGGGACCGACTACAGCCCCAGGATGCGATGAGCCGACATCGAGGTGCCAAACCTCCCCGTCGATGTGGACTCTTGGGGGAGATAAGCCTGTTATCCCCGGGGTAGCTTTTATCCGTTGAGCGATGGCCCTTCCATGCGGAACCACCGGATCACTAAGCCCGTCTTTCGACCCTGCTCGACTTGTAGGTCTCGCAGTCAAGCTCCCTTGTGCCTTTACACTCTACGAATGATTTCCAACCATTCTGAGGGAACCTTTGGGCGCCTCCGTTACCTTTTAGGAGGCGACCGCCCCAGTCAAACTGTCCGCCTGACACTGTCTCCTGCCCCGCTAAGGGGCATGGGTTAGAATTTCAATACAACCAGGGTAGTATCCCACCGACGCCTCCTTCGAAGCTGGCGCTCCGAGATCTCTGGCTCCTACCTATCCTGTACAAGTTGTACCAAAATTCAATATCAGGCTACAGTAAAGCTCCACGGGGTCTTTCCGTCCTGTCGCGGGTAACCTGCATCTTCACAGGTACTATAATTTCACCGAGTCTCTCGTTGAGACAGTGCCCAGATCGTTACGCCTTTCGTGCGGGTCGGAACTTACCCGACAAGGAATTTCGCTACCTTAGGACCGTTATAGTTACGGCCGCCGTTTACTGGGGCTTCAATTCGCAGCTTCGCTTGCGCTAACCACTCCTCTTAACCTTCCAGCACCGGGCAGGCGTCAGCCCCTATACGTCACCTTACGGTTTTGCAGAGACCTGTGTTTTTGCTAAACAGTCGCCTGGGCCTATTCACTGCGGCTCTCATGCGCTTGCACGCTCAAGAGCACCCCTTCTCCCGAAGTTACGGGGTCATTTTGCCGAGTTCCTTAACGAGAGTTCTCTCGCACACCTTAGGATTCTCTCCTCGACTACCTGTGTCGGTTTGCGGTACGGGCACCTCTCACCTCGATAGAGGCTTTTCTTGGCAGTGTGAAATCAGGAACTTCGTCCATACGGACTCGCCATCACAGCTCAACGTTACAGTGTGCGGATTTGCCTACACACACGCCTTACTGCTTGGACGCGCATAACCAACAGCGCGCTTACCCTATCCTACTGCGTCCCCCCATTTCTCAAACGGTGAGGAGGTGGTACAGGAATATCAACCTGTTGTCCATCGCCTACGCCTATCGGCCTCGGCTTAGGTCCCGACTAACCCTGAGCGGACGAGCCTTCCTCAGGAAACCTTAGTCATACGGTGGACGGGATTCTCACCCGTCTTTCGCTACTCATACCGGCATTCTCACTTCTAAGCGCTCCACCAGTCCTTCCGGTCTGACTTCAACGCACTTAGAACGCTCTCCTACCACTGACATCGTAGATGTCAATCCACAGCTTCGGTGAATCGTTTAGCCCCGATACATTTTCGGCGCAGCGTCACTCGACCAGTGAGCTATTACGCACTCTTTAAATGATGGCTGCTTCTAAGCCAACATCCTGGTTGTCTGTGCAACGCCACATCCTTTTCCACTTAACGATTACTTTGGGACCTTAGCTGGTGGTCTGGGCTGTTTCCCTTTTGACTACGGATCTTATCACTCGCAGTCTGACTCCCGTGTATAAATATCTGGCATTCGGAGTTTGTCTGAATTCGGTAAACCGGGATGGCCCCCTAGTCCAAACAGTGCTCTACCTCCAGTATTCTCATCACGAGGCTAGCCCTAAAGCTATTTCGGAGAGAACCAGCTATCTCCAAGTTCGATTGGAATTTCTCCGCTACCCACACCTCATCCCCGCACTTTTCAACGTGCGTGGGTTCGGGCCTCCAGTAAGTGTTACCTTACCTTCACCCTGGACATGGGTAGATCACCTGGTTTCGGGTCTACGACCACGTACTATTTCGCCCTATTCAGACTCGCTTTCGCTGCGGCTCCGCCTTCTAAAGCTTAACCTCGCACGTAATCGTAACTCGCCGGTTCATTCTACAAAAGGCACGCTATCACCCATTAACGGGCTCTAACTACTTGTAGGCACACGGTTTCAGGATCTCTTTCACTCCCCTTCCGGGGTGCTTTTCACCTTTCCCTCACGGTACTGGTTCACTATCGGTCACTAGGTAGTATTTAGCCTTGGGAGATGGTCCTCCCGGATTCCGACGGAATTTCACGTGTTCCGCCGTACTCAGGATCCACTCAGGAGAGAACGAACTTTCGACTACAGGGCTTTTACCTGCTCTGGCGGACCTTTCCAAGTCGCTTCATCTAACTCGCTCTTTTGTAACTCCGTATTGAGTGTCCTACAACCCCAAGAGGCAAGCCTCTTGGTTTGGGCTCTTCCCGTTTCGCTCGCCGCTACTCAGGGAATCGATTTTTCTTTCTCTTCCTCCAGGTACTTAGATGTTTCAGTTCCCTGGGTCTGCCTTCAAGACGCTATGTATTCACGTCAAGATACTACGCGATTAAACGTAGTGGGTTCCCCCATTCGGAAATCTCCGGATCAAAGCTCACTTACAGCTCCCCGAAGCATATCGGTGTTAGTGCCGTCCTTCTTCGGCTCCTAGTGCCAAGGCATTCGCCGTGCGCCCTTAATAACTTAACCTAACGGCTTTCAATACACATCACATTTCGTTGTCAGCTTCACTCGTTCAATCAGTCACGTACTCAAGTACGCTCCTTCATTCACTCGATTGCTTCCTAGAACTGCTCGTGTCTTGAAACCTTCTAATGTTATTAAGCCTATAAAAAAACTTAAAAAATAAATGTGTTTGTTACAATTTCAATGTCGTTTTATCCAGTTTTCAAAGAACAAAGATTGGTGGAGCCTAGCGGGATCGAACCGCTGACCTCCTGCGTGCAAGGCAGGCGCTCTCCCAGCTGAGCTAAGGCCCCAAGAGGTATATATGGTGGGCCTAAATGGACTCGAACCATCGACCTCACGCTTATCAGGCGTGCGCTCTAACCAGCTGAGCTATAGGCCCTCTTGGAAGTTTTATATTATTTAATAAACCTTCAAAACTGAACGCAAAACGTAATCTTACAAACCCTAGGTTTGTATTCCGAAATAATCCTTAGAAAGGAGGTGATCCAGCCGCACCTTCCGATACGGCTACCTTGTTACGACTTCACCCCAATCATCTATCCCACCTTCGGCGGCTGGCTCCAAAAGGTTACCTCACCGACTTCGGGTGTTACAAACTCTCGTGGTGTGACGGGCGGTGTGTACAAGGCCCGGGAACGTATTCACCGCGGCATGCTGATCCGCGATTACTAGCGATTCCGGCTTCATGTAGGCGAGTTGCAGCCTACAATCCGAACTGAGAACGACTTTATCGGATTAGCTCCCTCTCGCGAGTTGGCAACCGTTTGTATCGTCCATTGTAGCACGTGTGTAGCCCAGGTCATAAGGGGCATGATGATTTGACGTCATCCCCACCTTCCTCCGGTTTGTCACCGGCAGTCACCTTAGAGTGCCCAACTAAATGATGGCAACTAAGATCAAGGGTTGCGCTCGTTGCGGGACTTAACCCAACATCTCACGACACGAGCTGACGACAACCATGCACCACCTGTCACCGTTGCCCCCGAAGGGGAAACTATATCTCTACAGTGGTCAACGGGATGTCAAGACCTGGTAAGGTTCTTCGCGTTGCTTCGAATTAAACCACATGCTCCACCGCTTGTGCGGGCCCCCGTCAATTCCTTTGAGTTTCAGTCTTGCGACCGTACTCCCCAGGCGGAGTGCTTAATGCGTTAGCTGCAGCACTAAGGGGCGGAAACCCCCTAACACTTAGCACTCATCGTTTACGGCGTGGACTACCAGGGTATCTAATCCTGTTTGCTCCCCACGCTTTCGCGCCTCAGTGTCAGTTACAGACCAGATAGTCGCCTTCGCCACTGGTGTTCCTCCAAATCTCTACGCATTTCACCGCTACACTTGGAATTCCACTATCCTCTTCTGCACTCAAGTCTCCCAGTTTCCAATGACCCTCCACGGTTGAGCCGTGGGCTTTCACATCAGACTTAAGAAACCACCTGCGCGCGCTTTACGCCCAATAATTCCGGACAACGCTTGCCACCTACGTATTACCGCGGCTGCTGGCACGTAGTTAGCCGTGGCTTTCTAATAAGGTACCGTCAAGGTACAGCCAGTTACTACTGTACTTGTTCTTCCCTTACAACAGAGTTTTACGAACCGAAATCCTTCTTCACTCACGCGGCGTTGCTCCATCAGGCTTTCGCCCATTGTGGAAGATTCCCTACTGCTGCCTCCCGTAGGAGTCTGGGCCGTGTCTCAGTCCCAGTGTGGCCGATCACCCTCTCAGGTCGGCTACGCATCGTCGCCTTGGTGAGCCGTTACCTCACCAACTAGCTAATGCGCCGCGGGCCCATCCTATAGCGACAGCCGAAACCGTCTTTCAGTGTTTCACCATGAGGTGAAACAGATTATTCGGTATTAGCCCCGGTTTCCCGGAGTTATCCCAAACTATAAGGTAGGTTGCCCACGTGTTACTCACCCGTCCGCCGCTAACGTCGAAGGAGCAAGCTCCTTCTCTGTTCGCTCGACTTGCATGTATTAGGCACGCCGCCAGCGTTCGTCCTGAGCCAGGATCAAACTCTCCATAAAAGAAATTTGAATAGCTCAAATTGTTTTGCTGGCATCATTTTGATGTCCAAAATTTTGTTTTGTTCACTAACCAAGGTTAGTTACTAAAAACTTTATTGATTACGTTTTGCTTGTTCAGTTTTCAAGGTTCATTTTATGTTTTCTCTTTGTTAAGAGCTAACTTTTATATAATAACATGTTTAATATTTAATGTCAACAGTTATTTTATTTTTATATTTTAGTAGTTGCTTATCTCAACAGCAACTTTTATATAATAACACCTCATTTATTATTGGTCAATAGTTTTATATAAATAATTTTAAACGAACTAAAATTTCAACCTTGGCCAATTCCGTAAAAATTGAATTGTACGATTTCTTCCTATTTCTAAAAGAGTTTCTTTTGTCTCCTCATTTAAATCAAATTGAGTTGCACTATAATCTTCTACAGGAATAAAGATAATATCTCTTTCATGTCGCCTTGATATATACCTCTCATCATGTGCGTCTTTCATAGTTGAAAATAATGCTTCAAATAAGTTTAGGCCATTTTTAATTTCTTGCGGACATTGTTCTTCTCTCCTTCTGCTTAGCTTCAAACCCAAAATTGGTCGTACTTTTCGACCTTCTTTATCATCAAATATCCATAATGGGAAATTACTTAAAACCCCACCATCCACGATTACTGATTCTCCTTTGCCAGTTTTTAAGGTAACTGGTTCAAAGAAAAATGGTATACCACAACTCATACGTAGTGCACAAGCAACTGAAAAGTTCTTCGCATCAATCTGATATTTGTGTAGATCATCTGGTAAAACAATCATTCTACCATTGGTCAAATCTGAAGCTACTAATTTTAGTGAATCTTTAGGCAAATCTCCAAAAGTATATACACCTTTTGCAGCTAATTTTTGAAAAAACCATTTTTCTAATGCCTTTCCTTTATAAAGACCTAAATGATTATAAACATTTATCCATTTCATAAAAGGGAAAGGTAATATTGTTCTTCTAGGATCCAGTAATGAAGGTACATCCAATTCTTCTAGCATAGCTTCGATCTCTTTACCGCTATATCCTGCAGCAATAAACGCAGCTAAAATTGCACCTGCACTTGTACCAGCTACACGTTTAAAACGAAAATGTTCAGCTTCTAGTACTTGATATGCCCCAACCAGGGCAAATCCCTTCAAACCACCACCAGAAAAAACGCCATCAATCCACAAAATTTCCTCTCCTTTTTGATGTAATCTTTACAGTATAAGAGAGGGTAATGATGATTAGAACTAAAATTTATACTTTATTGTCGAAACCTAAAACATGGTTAACAACTTTTGTTTATGATCGAATTGGATTTTTTCTAATATACGGAATAAAAGGGGTTTCACAAAAGGAAGGTAATTAGTACATACTGACCTATTAATTAAGAGAGACGTTTTTTCTATGGCTATTAAGAGTAAGTTACCCATTTGAAGTAAAATGAGGGCAAATGAAATGAAGTTGCTTGTATACCAGTAAAACAAGTACTAGAGGAACTGAATATAAAACACACACAGTTAAAATGCTATTGAAACATTCGTAGAGGAGAAAGAGGCGAAACAGTCAGGTAAGGTAAGGGCAGGCCATACATTTCGTTATGGTTAAGGTGAAATCACTACATTTTTCGGAAATCTACCAACAAAAAAATAGTGTAACGATTTATGCAAAAATATAATTGGTCTTATTATGTCATAGTAGAGAAAGGAAGCGCACAGGACATTCCATACATATAGCTGAAAATAAATTTAAATTAGTCAAGATTTTTATGCACGAACAACCCTTCATGATCATTTGATCCTCAAGAATACTGTTGTCATTGACTATATATTTCTGAATGTTTTTTGTTTCTTCCTACTGTATCTACATAATATCCACGACATCAAAACTCCCTGTTAATATATTTGTATTTCAGATTCGCCTGTCAATCAAATTTCATTAAACTACCTTTCCCTTTCAAATAACCCATATGAAACACTTAATTTTGGAGAATTACTCACCAACATATGAATATAATCAGGGCAGGCTGTTGCTTCGATAATTTCTGCTCCTTTTCTTTCACCTAACTAGCAAAGGATTCTCCCTATATTAACTTTAATTTGTACACAAATAATCTGCCTTCTATATTTTGGCGCAAAGACAATGTGATACTTACAATTCCATGTTGTGTGTGCTAAACTCTTGTTATCTATTTGGATCCCCTTTCGTACGAAGTCGGTTGACCAGACCAGAATTCATTATACGATTGGGGATTTTTTCTTGTCCATAGCTAGAAGCTCTTTAGAACCCCTCGCATAGCAAGGGGTTTTCAAAAGATACAAAAATAAAAAAACAGCCAGCACACAGCTGACTGTTTCTATTGCCTAGCGACGTCCTACTCTCACAGGGGGAAGCCCCCAACTACCATCGGCGCTAAAGAGCTTAACTTCCGTGTTCGGTATGGGAACGGGTGTGACCTCTTTGCCATCATCACTAGACTATGGTCGGCTTTCAATATACATCGCATTTCTTCGTCAGCTTCTGTCCTTCAGTCAGTCACGTACTTGAGTACGCTCCTTTCCTCTCTCCATTGCTTCCTCGAACTACTCGTATTTTGAAACCCTTCATAAAAGAAATTATTCTTTCAAAACTGGATAAACGGTTCATTGAATGGTTCAAACGTTTTTGGTTAAGTCCTCGATCGATTAGTATTCGTCAGCTCCATGTGTCACCACACTTCCACCTCGAACCTATCTACCTCATCGTCTTTGAGGGATCTTACTTACTTGCGTAATGGGAAATCTCATCTTGAGGGGGGCTTCATGCTTAGATGCTTTCAGCACTTATCCCGTCCACACATAGCTACCCAGCGATGCCTTTGGCAAGACAACTGGTACACCAGCGGTGTGTCCATCCCGGTCCTCTCGTACTAAGGACAGCTCCTCTCAAATTTCCTACGCCCACGACGGATAGGGACCGAACTGTCTCACGACGTTCTGAACCCAGCTCGCGTACCGCTTTAATGGGCGAACAGCCCAACCCTTGGGACCGACTACAGCCCCAGGATGCGATGAGCCGACATCGAGGTGCCAAACCTCCCCGTCGATGTGGACTCTTGGGGGAGATAAGCCTGTTATCCCCGGGGTAGCTTTTATCCGTTGAGCGATGGCCCTTCCATGCGGAACCACCGGATCACTAAGCCCGTCTTTCGACCCTGCTCGACTTGTAGGTCTCGCAGTCAAGCTCCCTTGTGCCTTTACACTCTACGAATGATTTCCAACCATTCTGAGGGAACCTTTGGGCGCCTCCGTTACCTTTTAGGAGGCGACCGCCCCAGTCAAACTGTCCGCCTGACACTGTCTCCTGCCCCGCTAAGGGGCATGGGTTAGAATTTCAATACAACCAGGGTAGTATCCCACCGACGCCTCCTTCGAAGCTGGCGCTCCGAGATCTCTGGCTCCTACCTATCCTGTACAAGTTGTACCAAAATTCAATATCAGGCTACAGTAAAGCTCCACGGGGTCTTTCCGTCCTGTCGCGGGTAACCTGCATCTTCACAGGTACTATAATTTCACCGAGTCTCTCGTTGAGACAGTGCCCAGATCGTTACGCCTTTCGTGCGGGTCGGAACTTACCCGACAAGGAATTTCGCTACCTTAGGACCGTTATAGTTACGGCCGCCGTTTACTGGGGCTTCAATTCGCAGCTTCGCTTGCGCTAACCACTCCTCTTAACCTTCCAGCACCGGGCAGGCGTCAGCCCCTATACGTCACCTTACGGTTTTGCAGAGACCTGTGTTTTTGCTAAACAGTCGCCTGGGCCTATTCACTGCGGCTCTCATGCGCTTGCACGCTCAAGAGCACCCCTTCTCCCGAAGTTACGGGGTCATTTTGCCGAGTTCCTTAACGAGAGTTCTCTCGCACACCTTAGGATTCTCTCCTCGACTACCTGTGTCGGTTTGCGGTACGGGCACCTCTCACCTCGATAGAGGCTTTTCTTGGCAGTGTGAAATCAGGAACTTCGTCCATACGGACTCGCCATCACAGCTCAACGTTACAGTGTGCGGATTTGCCTACACACACGCCTTACTGCTTGGACGCGCATAACCAACAGCGCGCTTACCCTATCCTACTGCGTCCCCCCATTTCTCAAACGGTGAGGAGGTGGTACAGGAATATCAACCTGTTGTCCATCGCCTACGCCTATCGGCCTCGGCTTAGGTCCCGACTAACCCTGAGCGGACGAGCCTTCCTCAGGAAACCTTAGTCATACGGTGGACGGGATTCTCACCCGTCTTTCGCTACTCATACCGGCATTCTCACTTCTAAGCGCTCCACCAGTCCTTCCGGTCTGACTTCAACGCACTTAGAACGCTCTCCTACCACTGACATCGTAGATGTCAATCCACAGCTTCGGTGAATCGTTTAGCCCCGATACATTTTCGGCGCAGCGTCACTCGACCAGTGAGCTATTACGCACTCTTTAAATGATGGCTGCTTCTAAGCCAACATCCTGGTTGTCTGTGCAACGCCACATCCTTTTCCACTTAACGATTACTTTGGGACCTTAGCTGGTGGTCTGGGCTGTTTCCCTTTTGACTACGGATCTTATCACTCGCAGTCTGACTCCCGTGTATAAATATCTGGCATTCGGAGTTTGTCTGAATTCGGTAAACCGGGATGGCCCCCTAGTCCAAACAGTGCTCTACCTCCAGTATTCTCATCACGAGGCTAGCCCTAAAGCTATTTCGGAGAGAACCAGCTATCTCCAAGTTCGATTGGAATTTCTCCGCTACCCACACCTCATCCCCGCACTTTTCAACGTGCGTGGGTTCGGGCCTCCAGTAAGTGTTACCTTACCTTCACCCTGGACATGGGTAGATCACCTGGTTTCGGGTCTACGACCACGTACTATTTCGCCCTATTCAGACTCGCTTTCGCTGCGGCTCCGCCTTCTAAAGCTTAACCTCGCACGTAATCGTAACTCGCCGGTTCATTCTACAAAAGGCACGCTATCACCCATTAACGGGCTCTAACTACTTGTAGGCACACGGTTTCAGGATCTCTTTCACTCCCCTTCCGGGGTGCTTTTCACCTTTCCCTCACGGTACTGGTTCACTATCGGTCACTAGGTAGTATTTAGCCTTGGGAGATGGTCCTCCCGGATTCCGACGGAATTTCACGTGTTCCGCCGTACTCAGGATCCACTCAGGAGAGAACGAACTTTCGACTACAGGGCTTTTACCTGCTCTGGCGGACCTTTCCAAGTCGCTTCATCTAACTCGCTCTTTTGTAACTCCGTATTGAGTGTCCTACAACCCCAAGAGGCAAGCCTCTTGGTTTGGGCTCTTCCCGTTTCGCTCGCCGCTACTCAGGGAATCGATTTTTCTTTCTCTTCCTCCAGGTACTTAGATGTTTCAGTTCCCTGGGTCTGCCTTCAAGACGCTATGTATTCACGTCAAGATACTACGCGATTAAACGTAGTGGGTTCCCCCATTCGGAAATCTCCGGATCAAAGCTCACTTACAGCTCCCCGAAGCATATCGGTGTTAGTGCCGTCCTTCTTCGGCTCCTAGTGCCAAGGCATTCGCCGTGCGCCCTTAATAACTTAACCTAACGGCTTTCAATACACATCACATTTCGTTGTCAGCTTCACTCGTTCAATCAGTCACGTACTCAAGTACGCTCCTTCATTCACTCGATTGCTTCCTAGAACTGCTCGTGTCTTGAAACCTTCTAATGTTATTAAGCCTATAAAAAAACTTAAAAAATAAATGTGTTTGTTACAATTTCAATGTCGTTTTATCCAGTTTTCAAAGAACAAAGATTGGTGGAGCCTAGCGGGATCGAACCGCTGACCTCCTGCGTGCAAGGCAGGCGCTCTCCCAGCTGAGCTAAGGCCCCAAGAGGTATATATGGTGGGCCTAAATGGACTCGAACCATCGACCTCACGCTTATCAGGCGTGCGCTCTAACCAGCTGAGCTATAGGCCCTCTTGGAAGTTTTATATTATTTAATAAACCTTCAAAACTGAACGCAAAACGTAATCTTACAAACCCTAGGTTTGTATTCCGAAATAATCCTTAGAAAGGAGGTGATCCAGCCGCACCTTCCGATACGGCTACCTTGTTACGACTTCACCCCAATCATCTATCCCACCTTCGGCGGCTGGCTCCAAAAGGTTACCTCACCGACTTCGGGTGTTACAAACTCTCGTGGTGTGACGGGCGGTGTGTACAAGGCCCGGGAACGTATTCACCGCGGCATGCTGATCCGCGATTACTAGCGATTCCGGCTTCATGTAGGCGAGTTGCAGCCTACAATCCGAACTGAGAACGACTTTATCGGATTAGCTCCCTCTCGCGAGTTGGCAACCGTTTGTATCGTCCATTGTAGCACGTGTGTAGCCCAGGTCATAAGGGGCATGATGATTTGACGTCATCCCCACCTTCCTCCGGTTTGTCACCGGCAGTCACCTTAGAGTGCCCAACTAAATGATGGCAACTAAGATCAAGGGTTGCGCTCGTTGCGGGACTTAACCCAACATCTCACGACACGAGCTGACGACAACCATGCACCACCTGTCACCGTTGCCCCCGAAGGGGAAACTATATCTCTACAGTGGTCAACGGGATGTCAAGACCTGGTAAGGTTCTTCGCGTTGCTTCGAATTAAACCACATGCTCCACCGCTTGTGCGGGCCCCCGTCAATTCCTTTGAGTTTCAGTCTTGCGACCGTACTCCCCAGGCGGAGTGCTTAATGCGTTAGCTGCAGCACTAAGGGGCGGAAACCCCCTAACACTTAGCACTCATCGTTTACGGCGTGGACTACCAGGGTATCTAATCCTGTTTGCTCCCCACGCTTTCGCGCCTCAGTGTCAGTTACAGACCAGATAGTCGCCTTCGCCACTGGTGTTCCTCCAAATCTCTACGCATTTCACCGCTACACTTGGAATTCCACTATCCTCTTCTGCACTCAAGTCTCCCAGTTTCCAATGACCCTCCACGGTTGAGCCGTGGGCTTTCACATCAGACTTAAGAAACCACCTGCGCGCGCTTTACGCCCAATAATTCCGGACAACGCTTGCCACCTACGTATTACCGCGGCTGCTGGCACGTAGTTAGCCGTGGCTTTCTAATAAGGTACCGTCAAGGTACAGCCAGTTACTACTGTACTTGTTCTTCCCTTACAACAGAGTTTTACGAACCGAAATCCTTCTTCACTCACGCGGCGTTGCTCCATCAGGCTTTCGCCCATTGTGGAAGATTCCCTACTGCTGCCTCCCGTAGGAGTCTGGGCCGTGTCTCAGTCCCAGTGTGGCCGATCACCCTCTCAGGTCGGCTACGCATCGTCGCCTTGGTGAGCCGTTACCTCACCAACTAGCTAATGCGCCGCGGGCCCATCCTATAGCGACAGCCGAAACCGTCTTTCAGTGTTTCACCATGAGGTGAAACAGATTATTCGGTATTAGCCCCGGTTTCCCGGAGTTATCCCAAACTATAAGGTAGGTTGCCCACGTGTTACTCACCCGTCCGCCGCTAACGTCAAAGGAGCAAGCTCCTTCTCTGTTCGCTCGACTTGCATGTATTAGGCACGCCGCCAGCGTTCGTCCTGAGCCAGGATCAAACTCTCCATAAAAGAAATTTGAATAGCTCAAATTGTTTTGCTGGCATCATTTTGATGTCCAAAATTTTGTTTTGTTCACTAACCGAAGTTAGTTACTGAAAACTTTATTGATTACGTTTTGCTTGTTCAGTTTTCAAGGTTCATGTTCATTATTTCACTGTCACCTCTTGGCGACTCATTTATAATATCAAGATTCTAAAACTATGTCAACACTTTCTCCGAAAATATTTAAATGCAATATAATTAAATGCGTTTAAACACCATCATAGCAAATAAGACTACTACCTAATGGATTAATATTGTTTGTTATTTTATAAAAATATACTATCCAGACACTTAGTAAAGAAGATGCAAACTATACTCAACATGGACACATACTTTACTAATGGCATTAAGGGTCAAAAAATGGCAAGCCATAATATATGGTTTGCCCTAATATTTTTAAAGACTTGTTATAATTCGTGAAATATAAAAACTACGATTTTTTCCTAAATCGAAAATTTCTCCTGAATGGATTAATTTAATGAGTGGACGTGTTGGTGCAAATTTATTTACAAACATTACTTCACCACGTTCCAAATTAGACAGTTCAACAATCGTACCTATAGGAAGATCTGCAACAATATCGATTAAAGCACGTACTACTTTAATATCGAACTTCCCAAACTCAGATTCATTAATCATTTCTATAACTTTAAATGAAGATTGTTTTGATCTATATACTCGTTCACATGTCATAGCATGAAAGACATCTGCCACAGCTATAATTTGAGCAAAAATTGAGATATTAGCGATCTTTTCACCTTTCGGATAGCCGCTTCCATTTAAACGTTCATGGTGTTGGAAAATTGCCTCTTTCATTGTCTCCTTTAAAATTGTTAAATCTTTTACCATATTATAGCTATAAATTGGATGTTTATAAATTTCATCATACTCTTGCTCTGTTAAAGGTGTCTTCTTATCTCTAATACGTGGGTGTACTTTAGCCATACCACAATCAGCTAATAAACCACCTATTGCAACTTGAATGGTAATCCCTCTATCATAACCAAGCTTTTGAGCAATCACTGCGGAAATCAAACCAGTTGCAACACAATGGTGATACAAGTAGTCTTTCGCATTTGAATACTCATTTAAATCAAATATAATTGTACGATCATCTAGGACCATCTCTACTAGAGGTAAAATAATTGTCCTTGCCTTGGCAATATCTACTTTTGCTCCGGCTTCCCAATTTTTAAATTCTTTTTTGAATTGTTCAACAGAATTATTATAGACTTTTCTAAAAGTCGGTATTTCTTCTATCACAACCTCAACATCATTTTCTTTCTTCTCTACTCGAGTATCGTTTTCATTTTTATAAACGGGGACGTTGAAAATATTAAACGCATGAAATACTTGCAAATGTACGTAGGAAATCATCGTATCTTTAAAAATGATTGGATACTGTGTATTAGCAAAAATATCTTCAGAAATTACTTTACCAACGCCTAACTCTGAAATCGGAACATATATAGTTTCCACGAAATGAACACCTCTCCACTGTTTCTTGCTTCAAATAAGGTATCTTCATTTTATCATGGAATTCTAAATAATTACTTATTTTTCATTATTTACGTAAAAAAAACCGATGAACGACATGTAATTCTGTCGTCATCGGTTGAAATTATTCCTCTATTTCATCTTCTTCGTCTTCTGGAGACTCTTCAGCTTTTTCAACTTTAGCTACAGTCGCAACTAATTCGTCGTCTCCTAATCGAATTAAACGAACTCCTTGCGTACTACGTCCAATTAATGAAATATCATTGATATCCATACGGATCAACATACCGTTGATTGTAATAAGCATGAGATCTTCAGAACCATCAACTGTTTTCACAGCTACCATAGGTCCATTTTTATCTGTAATCTGGATGGTTTTCAGACCTACACCACCGCGACTTTGTAAACGATATTCATCTTCAGAAGTACGTTTACCGTAACCTTTTTCAGTAACTACTAAAATTTCTTGCCCTGGTTCAACAATCTCCATGCCTACTACTTCGTCACCATCACGTAGCTTAATGCCTCGCACTCCACCAGCTGTACGACCCATAGAACGAATGTCATCTTCTTGGAAACGAACGAGCATACCATCGCGTGTACCAATAATCACTTGCTTATCTCCATCTGTTAGACGTACAGAAATAAGATCATCATCTTCTCGTAAGCTAATAGCTATTAAACCATTTGTTCGAATGTTAGCAAATTGTGAGACAGGTGTACGTTTCGTAATACCTGTTTTCGTCGTAAAGATAAAGTAAGCATCTTCATCAAACGATCCAACGCGAATCATGGCTGTTACTTTTTCACCTTTATCTATGTTGAGTAGGTTTACAATTGGTAATCCTTTAGCGGTACGACCGAACTCTGGAATTTCATATCCTTTTGCTCTAAATACTTTACCTTTTGACGTAAAGAATAAAATTGTATCATGGGTAGAGGTATTCATTAGATGCTCTACAAAATCATCTTCGTTTGTCCCCATTCCTTGTACACCACGACCACCACGCTTTTGACTACGATATGTATTCGCAGCTAAACGCTTGATATAGCCATTATGTGTTAAAGTAACAACTGAGTTTTCAACAGGAATTAAGTCCTCATCCTCAATCATTTCTAGACCACCAGATGTAATCTCAGTACGGCGTATATCATTAAAACGTTCTTTCACCTCTAAAATTTCAGTACGAATAATATCCACAATTTTTTCTTCATCCGCTAAAATTGCTTTTAAATCCGCAATAAGAATTTGAAGCTCTTGGTATTCTGCTTCAATTTTTTCACGTTCTAATCCACTTAAGCGAACTAAACGCATATCTAAAATAGCTTGAGCCTGGCGCTCTGATAAGCTAAAACGCTCCATTAATTGCGGCTTTGCTTCTTCGCCGCTACGTGAACCACGAATGATGGCAATTATTTCATCAATATGATCGAGTGCAATTCGTAAGCCTTCTAAAATATGAGCACGATCTTCAGCCTTTCGAAGTTCGAATTCTGTACGACGACGAATAATTACCTTTTGGTGCTCTAAATAATGGTAAAGCATTTCTTTTAAGCCCAATACTTTTGGTTGACCATTTACTAATGACAGCATATTGATACCAAAGCTTGATTGCATAGCTGTTTGTTTATATAAATTATTTAAAACTACATTAGCGTTGGCATCTTTACGAACTTCAATGACTACTCGCATACCACGACGGTCAGATTCATCACGTAAATTTGTAATACCATCTATTTTTTTATCACGTACAAGCTCTGCGATTTTTTCAATAAGCTTAGCCTTATTCACTTGGTAAGGTAATTCATGAATAAGAATGGTCTCCTTACCATTTGACTTTTGCTCAATTTCCACCTTCGCGCGAATAATGATGGAACCACGTCCAGTTTCATAAGCTCTGCGAATACCACTACGCCCTAAAATCAATCCTCCAGTAGGGAAATCAGGACCTGGAATAATATCCATTAACTCCTCAGTAGTAATGGCTGGATTTTCAGAAAGTGCTATAACAGCATCAATTGTTTCTCCTAACTGGTGAGGAGGAATATTCGTTGCCATACCAACGGCAATTCCCGCAGCACCGTTCACTAAAAGGTTTGGATAGCGACTTGGTAAAACAATTGGTTCTTTTTCTGATCCATCATAGTTATCAGTGTAGTCAATTGTATCTTTATTGATATCACGAAGCATTTCCATAGCTATTTTAGACATACGTGATTCTGTATAACGCATGGCTGCTGCTCCATCACCATCAACAGAGCCAAAGTTTCCGTGACCATCAACAAGCATATAACGATAACTAAAATCTTGCGCCATACGTACCATTGCATCATAAATGGATGAGTCACCATGTGGATGGTACTTACCCATTACATCCCCAACAATACGTGCTGATTTTTTGTAAGCTTTATCTGCGGTGTTACCTAATTCCTGCATCCCATATAAAATACGACGATGAACTGGTTTTAATCCATCACGTACATCAGGTAATGCACGCGATACAATTACACTCATTGCATAATCAAGAAAGGATGTTTCAATTTCTTCTGTGATATTAACTCCTTTAACACCGGAGCGTTCTTGTTCTGACAAAGTGTAGACCTCCTCTCAAGAAAAATTAGATATCTAAATTAGCGTATACGGCATTTTCCTCGATAAATTGACGACGAGGTTCAACTTCATCGCCCATTAAACGCTCAAATGCTTGGTTAGCTTTAATTGCATCATCTAATTCTACTTGTAATAATGTGCGGTACTCTGGATCCATTGTTGTTTCCCAAAGTTGCTCAGCGTTCATTTCACCAAGACCTTTATAACGCTGCACATTTGGTTTTGGCATTTTTGGTAGTCGTTCTATAATTTCTTTTAATGTTTCTTCATCGTAGCAGTACTCAATATGCTTACCTTGTTTCACTTGATAAAGTGGTGGCTGTGCAATATAAATATAGCCTGCTTCTATAAGTGGTCGAAGGAAACGGAAGAAGAATGTTAAAAGTAATGTACGAATATGTGCTCCATCGACATCGGCATCTGTCATGATAATGATTTTATGATAACGAGCTTTTTCTAAATTAAACTCTTCACCAATACCTGTGCCGAATGCTGTAATCATTGCACGAATTTCCGCATTCGATAAAATTTTATCTAGTCGAGCTTTCTCAACGTTAAGAATCTTACCACGTAAAGGCAAAATCGCTTGGAAGTGACGGTCACGTCCAGATTTAGCCGAACCGCCGGCTGAATCACCCTCAACAATATAAATTTCACAATCAGCGGGGATAGTAGAAGAACAGTCAGCTAATTTACCCGGTAAGCTTGATACTTCAAGTGCATTTTTACGACGAGTAAATTCACGTGCCTTTTTCGCTGCTACACGTGCACGGGCAGCCATTAAACCTTTTTCTACTACCTTACGAGCAACAGTTGGATTTTCTAACATAAAACGTTCAAAGCCATCTGAGAATAATGAATTAGTAATTTGACTTACTTCTGAATTCCCTAGCTTTGTTTTCGTTTGTCCTTCAAATTGTGGATCTGGATGTTTAACAGAAACAATAGCTGTTAACCCTTCACGTACATCCTCGCCTGTAAGATTGGCATCAGATTCTTTAAGCAATCCATTTTTTCGAGCATAGTCGTTAATAACACGTGTAAGGGCTGTTTTAAAACCAGACTCATGTGTACCGCCTTCATACGTATTAATATTATTAGCAAATGAAAAAATATTAGAGGAGAATCCAGCATTGTATTGCATAGCAATTTCCACTGAGATGCCATCCTTCTCTCCAAGAACATCAATTGGATCATGGATTGGCTCTTTAGATTGGTTTAAATGCTCAACATAAGATCGAATACCACCTTCATAGTGATATGTAGTTGAACGAACCTCTTCTTCTCGTTCATCAGCAATCGTAATCTTAATACCACGATTTAAATAAGCCAATTCTCTAATACGATGAGCTAAAATATCATATTCATAAACAGTCGTTTCTTTAAAAATTTCTGGATCAGCTTTAAATCGCGTTGTTGTACCATTGTGGTTTGTTTCACCGATCACCATTAATTCTTGAACAGTTTTCCCACGTTCAAACTTAATTTCATGAATATGACCTTCACGATGAACCTGAACAATTGTTTCAACAGAAAGTGCATTCACCACTGATGCCCCAACTCCATGAAGACCACCAGAAACTTTATAGCCTCCACCGCCAAATTTACCACCAGCATGTAAAACTGTCATAATAACTTCAACAGCTGGCTTACCCATTTTTTCTTGAATGCTAACTGGAATACCTCGACCGTTATCTTCTACGCGAATCCAGTTCTCTTTTTCAATTGTTACTTGTATATCTGTACAAAATCCTGCAAGAGCTTCATCGATACTATTATCAACAATTTCCCATACTAAATGGTGAAGCCCTTTAGAACTTGTTGAACCGATATACATCCCTGGTCTTTTACGTACTGCCTCTAAACCTTCTAGTACCTGTATCTGATCGGCTTCATAAGCTTGGTTTTGTAAACCTTCGTTCTCTATAGCCACGGCTTTCATCTACTCCTTCATAACATCATTGTGTGTAAATGAATGAACAGTCAACCGAGCTGACTATTACCATTCTTTTGTAATCTAAAAAACTACCCTGGCTAACTTTTTTCAATCGCACCTTGTTTCACGTGGAACAGTTGAGCCTGTTCCATCGTTTCATGATGAATTCCATCCACACTTGTAGTTGTTACAAAGGTTTGGACTTCACCTTGAATGGTATTTAATAAATGCGATTGACGATAATCATCGAGTTCCGACAAAACATCATCTAAAAGTAGTATGGGTGTTTCTTTTGTTTCTTGTTTAATTAATTCAATTTCAGCAAGCTTTAAAGACAATGCAGTTGTACGTTGTTGTCCTTGAGAGCCATAAGTTTGAACATCATAGCCATTTACTAAAAACTGCAAATCATCACGGTGTGGGCCAACAAGTGTCACACCCCTGTCAAATTCACGTTCTCTCGCTTCAATCAATTTTTGATGTAAAGTATTTTCAATTTCACTGGTAGAGTGTTCTTTTTCAATACCAGCTACCGTACGATATTTTATAACCAGTGTTTCCTTACCTTGTGATATGCCTGCGTGTATAGGTTCTGCCCACTCCTGCAATAAATCCATAAATTGAAATCTTTTACGAATAATTTGGGTAGCTGCATGAATATATTGTTCATTGTAGACCTCATACATCACATCATTTGACATGGACTTGCCTTGATTCATCTTTAAGAAATGATTACGTTGTTTTAAAACTTTTTGAAAGGTCAATAAATCATGTAAATAGACAGGCGAAATTTGCCCAATCTCCATATCAATAAAACGTCGGCGTATTTGAGGACTCCCCTTTACAACGTTCAAGTCTTCTGGCGCAAACATAACAACGTTCATTTGACCAATATAATGACTGAGGCGACTTTGCTCTATATGATTTATCTTGCCCTTTTTACCTTTCTTTGTAATCGTAAGTTCGATTGGTAAAATACCATGCCTTTTTTTAACGGCCCCTTCTATTTTACCATAGTCTGAATCCCAACGTATCAATTCTTTATCGTTCGTTGTTCGATGGGATTTAGCCATTGCTAAAACATAGATGGACTCCATAACATTTGTTTTTCCTTGAGCATTTTCACCAATAAAAACATTAATTTTTGGAGAAAAGTTTAAAGCTAAGGCATCATAGTTACGATAATTTGTAAGTTTTATTTGCTCAATATACATAATTTATTGTCCAGCTGGTCCTACGATTTGGAAGCGACCACATCCGGGAATATTTATAACGTCTCCGTCACGTAATTTTCGACCTCGACGATCGTCTACTTCTCCATTTACATATACAGCATTTTCTTGTAAAAACCACTTGGCCATGCCACCTGAACTAATGGCATCAGTGATTTTTAAAAGCTGCCCTAACGTGATGAACTCCTCATCAATTTTAATGTCCTGCATAGTGTGTTTCCCTCCGAATACAGACTGTCTATCTCTCTATCATACCTAAAATTACGCCATAAGTAAAAAAAGATAGTCACAATAGCGACTATCTTAGCAGTTATGAAATTTTTAATAAGTTCGTACAGGTAAAATCAATTGTAAAATAGCATCATCGTGAACGGAGCGTAAAATAAATGGTCTCATCGCTCCTGTAAATTGAATAACTACATCTTGGCCATCAATTGCTTTTAAAGCTTCCATCATATATTTTGCACTGAAGGAAATTTTCAAGCTTTCTCCTTCTAATGATTCAACAGGAATTTCTTCTTGCACTTTACCGATCTCAGGAGAATTAGAAGAAACTTCAACTGCTTGGTTATCTAATATTTCAAAACGTACAACATTGTTACGATCTCCTCGTGCAACAAGTGACGCACGATCGATAGCTTGTAATAAAGCTTTACCGTTAATCGTTACATTTGTTTGATATTCTTCAGGGATTAAACGCGTTGTATCTGGGTAATTGCCTTCCAGTAAACGAGAGAAGAATAATACATCACCAGTTTTAAATAATACTTGCTGGCTTGTAATAACAATTTGCACTAGATTTGTTGAATCTTCTAGTACTTTATTTAATTCATTTAAACTTTTCCCTGGAATAACTACGCTATGTTCAACTTCTGGTAAATTTTCCAATTGCACTTTACGTCTTGCTAATCGATGACTATCTGTTGCAACACAGATTAAAGTTTCGTTTTTGATCTGCCAGTTTACACCTGTCAACACTGGTCTACTTTCAGAAGTGGCAACAGCAAATACTGTTTCACGGATAATTGTTTTTAAAAGATCAGCCGGAATAGTAAATTTTTGATCTTCCGTTAATTCTGGTAATAATGGGTACTCTGCTGCATCAGAGCCAATTAGATGGAACTCAGATTTACCTGAACGAATATGCGTTTGGAAACCTGGTGTTACTTGGATTTCAACATCGTTTGTTGGTAATTTACGTACAATTTCATTAAACATACGTGCTTGTACAACAATAGATCCTGTTTCAGTAATGTGAATAATTTGTTGTCCATCTTCCTCTACTGGAATAAATGTTTGAATTGTAATATCAGCATCACTACCTGTTAAGCGGATACCTTCCTCTGTTACATCAATTTTAATCCCCGTTAAAATCGGAATAGTTGTTTTTGAACTTACTGCTTTCATGACATCATTTAAACCCTCTAATAAACGGTCACGTAAAATATCAAATTTCATTCTATTTCCCTCACATATTTATATTATTTATTTATATAAAATAAAAAGATATAGTAATAGGCCCTGTGGATTTGTGGATAAGTGTATTTTTATGAATAAAATCAGTCTATCCACATGTAGATAGACTGTGTATAAGTTTGTGTTTAAATAGTTGGTTTGTCCACAGTAATTACTTACCTAACATACTACGAATTTGTTTAACATCTTGTTGTAGTTGAACGTCATCTTTCAACATAGAAGATATTTTTTCGTGTGCATGGATGACAGTCGTATGGTCGCGACCACCAAATTCTTCGCCGATTTTCGGCAGCGAAAAATCTGTTAATTCGCGTGATAAATACATAGCGATTTGACGTGGGAAAGCAATTAATTTTGTACGTTTTTTGGCAGAGAAATCTTCTAAACGTATATTAAAATGTTCCCCTACTGCATTTTGAATATCTAGTATTGTCACTGCTCGCGGCTTTGAATTTGGGATTATATCTTTTAATGCCTCAGCTGCTAATGTTGCCGTAATATCTTTGTTCACCAGTGAAGAATAGGCGACGACGCGAATAAGCGCACCTTCAAGCTCCCTAATATTGGAGTCAATCTGGTTCGCAATATAAAGCATTACTTCATTTGGTACCTCTAGACCATCTGCTTTTGCTTTTTTGCGCAAGATAGCTATACGAGTTTCCAAATCAGGCGGCGCAATATCAGTTATTAACCCCCACTCAAAGCGTGAACGTAGACGATCTTCCAATGTTGGAATTTCCTTAGGAGGACGGTCACTGGATATAACAATTTGTTTTGATTCTTCATGTAAAGTATTAAAAGTGTGGAAAAATTCTTCTTGAGTTGATTCTTTTCCAGCAAGGAATTGAATATCATCAATTAGCAGTACATCCACGTTGCGGTACTTATTGCGAAAATCAAGTGCTTTGTTATCACGAATAGAGTTAATAAATTCATTTGTAAATTTCTCGGATGATAAGTAGACTACTTTTGCATTTGGATTATGTTCTAAAACATAATGGCCAATCGCATGCATTAAGTGTGTTTTACCTAGCCCAACTCCCCCATAAATAAAGAAAGGATTATATGCCTTTGCAGGGGCTTCAGCGACAGCTAACGAGGCAGCGTGTGCAAAGCGGTTACCAGAGCCAATAACAAACGTATCAAAAGTATATTTCGGATTTAACATACCTGGTGAAATATCATGGTGATCGTTATTTTTCGCTTGGATAATCGGCGCCGGCAAATCGAAATCGTCCGAATCCTGGTTTTTTTGAACAACAAATTTAATAAGCAAGTCTTCGCCTGTAAGCTCCGTTAATATACCTGTAATCAAATGAATATAATGATTCTCAAGCCAGTCTCGAGCAAACGAATTAGGCGCAGCTATTGTCACAGTGGAACCACTACCATTATAAGATAGTAGTTTTGTAGACTTTAGCCACGTTTCGAAGCTTGGTTTAGAAATTTTTTGTTCAACTTGAGCCAGGACATTATTCCATAGTTCTTCTAAATGTTCCAA